>NZ_JAEUWW010000001.1:0-2437500 GCF_028895185.1 Thermoanaerobacterium sp. R66 | reverse complement strand
GCTTCCACTGGCTTTAAATGCTGAAAAATCATGTGTTCCTTTTAAATACGTCAATGATTCTACCATTTTATCTAAATCTAATTCATCACTTATATGCCAGCTATAATTTCTGCATATAGGCGAATTAAATTTTCTGTTGTATATGATGTATTTATACCTTTTGCCTTTAGCAGAATACCGAGAATGAAAATCCATACCTGCTTCATAAGCATCTCTAATGACTATGTCTTTTGGAAGCACGCTATTTAATGCGTTGGGTATTTTTGATAGAGGTATATTACAGTTAGATATGAAGTTGGCAACTTGATTTAAGGCATGAACTCCAGCGTCTGTTCTGCTGGAACCAATCAAGTTTACATCTTCTGATGTTATTTTTTTTATCGCCTTCGTTATGACTTCTTGAACTGTAACAGCGTTTTTCTGAATCTGCCACCCATGATAATTTGTCCCATCGTATTCTATTACCAAAACTATGTTTCTCATTTAGCTATCACCATGGCCAAAATCTATTCCATATTATTATTCCCACGAGAATCGCTGTCAACAAAATTGCTAAATAATCTCTATTGCTTACTTTTAATTGCTTTAACTTTGTCCTATTGAATCCACCTCTATAACACCTTGCTTCCATTGCCACTGCGAGTTCATCAGCTCTCCTAAAAGCACTGATAAATAAAGGCACCAATAGCGGAATCAAATTTTTAGCTCTTTTGACTAAATTGCCACTTTCAAAGTCAGCACCTCTGGCCATTTGAGCTTTCATTATTTTATCTGTTTCTTCCAGCAGTGTCGGTATGAATCTCAGCGCTATTGTCATCATCATTGCTAATTCGTGGGCAGGTAATCCAATAGATTTAAATGGCGTTAAGAGGTTTTCTATTCCATCTGTAAGGGCAATCGGTGATGTTGTCAATGTCAATAGCGATGTGCCAACTATCAGAAATATAAGCCTTAACCCCATAAATACAGCTAATCTTACTCCATTTGAAGTTATCTTAAGCGGTCCTATTGACGCAAGGTAGGTTCCACCAGGAGTAAAAAATATATTCAATCCAACAGTTAATATTAAAATCACGAGAATTGGCTTTAACCCTTTAAAGATATAACTTAATGGTATTTTTGAAACAAATACGCTTAATAGCAAAAACAATAGAATAAAAATATAGCCAGAAAACTTCGTGATTATGAATAGCGAAATAATAAATATTACAGATAATATTATTTTCACTCTTGGATCTAAACGGTGTATGAATGTATTGCCAGGTATATACTGACCAATAGTTATATTTTTAAGCATTATCAACACCCCTAAGGTACTCCAATATATATTTCTTGGCTTCATCAACTGTCAAAATGTCATCAGGAAGATCTATCCCATTTTTCCTCAATTCTCTTACAAGATAGGTAATTTGCGGCACACCAAGTCCTATCTTCTCAAGTTCTTCAACATGTTTAAAAACTTCTTTAGGAGTACCTATCAACGAAACTTTGCCATCATGCATGACAATGATTTTATTCACCAATTTTGCTATGTCTTCCATACTATGTGAGACAAGTATCGTAGTCATATTGTACATTTGATGAATCTGCTTTATTTGATGAAGAATTTCATCTCGACCTTTTGGGTCAAGCCCTGCAGTTGGTTCATCTAATATCAAAATTTTAGGCATCATAGACAATACTCCTGCAATGGCTACTCTTCTTCTTTCTCCACCTGATAATTCAAATGGGGACATATCTTTTATTTTTATATCAAGCCCAACTATCCTCATAGCGTCGTATACTCTTTTTTCTATTTCATCGTCTGAAAGACCCAAATTTGATGGTCCAAAGGCAATATCCTTGTATATTGTTTCTTCAAAAAGTTGATGTTCAGGATATTGAAACACAATACCTACTTCTTTTCTAATGTCTTTTAAATCTTTTTTCGTTGTTATGTCAATACCATTTACAATAATCCTGCCTGAAGTCGGTTTTAAAAGACCATTCAAGTGCTGAATGAGGGTAGATTTTCCAGAGCCTGTATGCCCTATTATTCCAACAAATTCGTTATCATCGATTGTAAAGCTCACATCTTTTAGTGCAACAGATTCAAACGGCGTGCCTTCATTATACACGAAGGAAATATTTTCTACTTGTATTGACATATAAACCTCACCATCTCATCTACGGTTAATATTTCTGTAGGAATATCTATACCCTCTTGCTTTAACTTGTATGCTAACTCTGTAACTTGAGGGACATCGAGACCCAAATCTTTAAGAATTTTTACTTCTTTAAATACATCTTTAGGTGCTCCATCTAATGCAATTTTACCATTATCCATCACAATTACCCTGTCGGCAAGTACAGCTTCTTCCATAAAGTGTGTGATCAATATTATGGTGATTCCATTTTCTTTATTAAGCTTCTGTACCGTATTTATGACTTCTTTTCTGCCTTTAGGATCCAACATGGCCGTAGGTTCATCTAATATTATGCATTGCGGTCTCATTGCTATGACTCCTGCAATGGCTATCCTCTGTTTTTGCCCTCCCGAAAGCATGTGTGGCGCAAACTCTCTATATTTATACATATCAACTGCGTTTAATGCAAAATCCACTCTTTCTCGAATTTCTTTCGGATCTATTCCAAGGTTCTCAGGGCCAAAAGCCACATCTTCTTCAACAATCGTTGCTACCAACTGATTGTCTGGATTTTGAAATACCATACCCGCTGTCTGCCTTATGTCCCATAAATGGGATGTATCTTTTGTGTTCATTCCATTGACATACACATCACCTTCTGTCGGAACCAAAAGCGCATTAAAATGCTTTGCAAGCGTTGATTTTCCTGACCCATTGTGGCCAATAATCGCAATAAACTTTCCTTCATCAATATCTATATTCAAACTATTCAATACTAATTTTTTGCTGCTGTCATTACTTTCAGCCTCATAAACAAATGTAAGGTCTTTCGTCATAATTATTTTTCCCAAATGACCACCTTCTTTAAAGACCAATACTAATTGGCAAAACTATTAAAATAGGAGTTAAGTTTTGTCTAACTTAACCCCTTTTGAGCCTAAATGAGTTCTAAGATAACCAGCGGAGCCGCATCGCCTCTACGAGGACCAAGTTTCAATATTCTTGTGTACCCGCCATTTCTTTCTGAATATTTTGGAGCAATCTCATCAAATAACTTTTTCACTACTGTTTCATCAGTTAAATACGCCAAAGCTTGTCTCCTTGCGTGTAAATCGCCCCTTTTTCCAAGAGTAATCATCTTTTCAGCAATGCTTCTTACTTCTTTGGCTCTGGCTTCTGTAGTTTGGATTCTTCCATAGTTTAAAAAGCTTGTTGTAAGGTTTCTCAACATAGCTCTTCTTTGGTCATGTGGTCGACCTAATTTTCTGTAACCCATTATCTGCCCTCCTTACTCTTCACTCTTTTGCAATGATAGTCCTAAAGCTTTCAGCTTCTGTTCGACTTCAACTAATGATTTCTTTCCGAGATTTCTGACTTTCATCATTTCTTCTTCAGTCTTTTGAACTAAATCTTGGACAGTATTAATTCCTGCTCTTTTAAGGCAGTTGTATGACCGTACAGAAAGATCAAGTTCTTCGATCGTCATATCAAGCGGTTTATCTGTCTTTTTCTCTGACTTCTCAACCAAAACTTCCATGTCGTTATAATTGTCTGCAAATGAAGTAAACAAGTTAAAATGATCGATCAGTATTTTCGCAGCTAAACTTATGGCTTCTTTAGGACTTATAGTTCCATTTGTCCATACTTCCATTGTAAGCTTGTCATAATCTGTAACCTGACCAACACGCGTATTTTCTACGTTATAGCTTACTTTTTTAACTGGAGTAAATATAGAATCAACCGGTATGATACCTATTGGCTGATTCGGTTCTTTATTCTTATCTGATGGAACATATCCTTTGCCTTTTACCAACTCAATCTCCATGTTCAACTTACCATTATCGCTAAGCGTAGCAATATGAAGATCTGGATTCATTATTTCGACATCGCCGTCAGATATTATATCTCCCGCTGTGACTTCTCCTTTGCCTTCTGCTTCAATTCTAACTATCTTTGGTTCGTCTGTATATAATTTCACTGCCAACTCTTTTAAATTAAGTATTATCTCAGAAACATCCTCTTTTACGCCTGGCACTGTAGAAAATTCATGCAGTACCCCATCTATTTTTATCGTCTTTGCTGCAGCACCTGGAAGCGATGATAAAAGCATACGGCGCAAAGAATTGCCAAGTGTTATTCCATAACCACGTTCAAGTGGTTCAATGACAAACTTTGCATACGTGTCATCATTGGATTGCTCCACTATCTCAATTTTTGGTTTTTCTATTTCAATCACCATTTAAACCCTCCTTTTTTTAATCTTGCGAGGGTAACCGATTATTACCTTGAATACAATTCAACAATCAAGTGCTCTTCAATTGGCAAATCTATATGCTCTCTTGTTGGCAGAGATAAAACTTTACCCTCTAATGAATCCCTATTGAAATCTAACCAATCAGGTATATTAGTAGAAGCTTCTACATTATTCTTAATGACATCTAATGATTTGCTGCTGTCTTTTACAGATATTACATCGCCGGCTTTTACTAAATATGAAGGTATATCCACCTTCTTGCCGTTTACAAGAATATGACCGTGTGATACAAATTGCCTTGCTTGAGCTCTTGAAGATGCTATTGACAATCTGTAAACCACATTGTCAAGTCTTCTTTCAAGAAGCTGCAACAGATTATCACCGGTAATGCCTTTCATTCTTTCTGCTTCTTCGAAATATCTTTCAAATTGTCTTTCAAGAACTCCGTAATACCTTCTTAATTTTTGCTTTTCTCTCAACTGTGCACCATAGTTTGTGAGCTTCTTCTTGTTTTGCCCATGTTGCCCAGGAGCATATGGTCTTCTTGCAAAAGGACATTTTTCAGTATAGCATTTATCGCCTTTCAAAAATAATTTCATGCCTTCTCTGCGGCACAATTTACATGTAGATTCTGTATATCTTGCCATTATTGCACCTCCTTACACTCTTCTTCTCTTAGGTGGTCTGCACCCATTATGTGGAATAGGTGTGACATCCTTTATAAGACTTACTTCTAAACCAGCAGCCTGTAAAGCTCTTATTGCTGCCTCTCTACCTGCACCTGGTCCTTTGACAAATACATCCACAGTCTTGAGTCCATGTTCCATTGCAGCTTTTGCTGCTGTTTCTGCTGCCATTTGTGCAGCATACGGTGTAGATTTTCTTGAACCTTTAAAACCTAATGTTCCTGCACTCGACCAAGCCAAAGCATTACCAGCCATATCTGTCAACGTAACTATTGTATTATTAAATGTTGAATGAATGTGTGCTGCCCCACGTTCAACATTTTTGCGTTCACGACGTTTTGCTGTTCTTTTAACTTTTTTTGCCATAATTTCCCTCCTTATTATTTCTTCTTCTTAGCGACAGTCTTTTTAGGACCTTTTCTGGTACGAGCATTTGTCCTTGTCCTTTGGCCGCGCACTGGCAAACCCTTTCTATGCCTTATCCCTCTATAGCATCCTATATCAATAAGTCTCTTTATATTTAAAGAAACTTCTCTTCTTAAATCACCTTCGACTTTATACTCTTTGTCAATTATATCTCTTAATCTCGACACTTCATCCTCTGTGAGATCTTTTACTCTTGTATCTGGATTAACGCCAGCTTTAGCCAATATCTCGTTTGAACGAGAACGTCCTATGCCGTAAATATAAGTCAATCCTATCTCAACGCGTTTTTCTCTAGGTAAATCAATGCCAGCAATTCTTGCCATCTTTACACCTCCTAACCTTGTTTTTGCTTGTGTTTAGGATTCTCACAAATTATCATTACTTTGCCTTTTCTTTTTATAACCTTACATTTTTCGCAAATCGGTTTTACCGATGGTCTTACCTTCATTATTATACCTCCTTATCACTTACCGCGCCATACAATTCTTCCTCTTGTCAAATCATATGGGGATAATTCAAGCGTAACTCTGTCACCTGGTAGAATCCTGATAAAATTCATCCTAAGTTTGCCAGAGATATGCGCCAAAATTCTATGTCCATTATCAAGTTCCACCTGAAACATTGCATTTGGTAAAGCTTCTATTACTTTACCTTCTACTTCGATAACATCATCCTTTGCCAAGGATATCATACCCTCCTTATTCTTCACACTTAAACTGTTTTAAAGCTTCAATTATCTCAGCATTTGTAACAGTCTGCCCAGCCAATATTTTCTCCCTTATTTTTTCGTCCACTTCATTGTACTTCTGAAGATGAATTAATTTCTTTTTCTTAGGCTTTTCAATTTTTCTCAACTCGCCATCAGAAATTAGCACATGTTTTTCGTCGGCAACTCCAACAATTATAAAAACTCTATCCTTATCTCTCCCAGCTTTTGATTTGACTATTCGGCCTATTGAGGTATCATCCATTAAATTCACCTCTTACACTAATGTCAAGATTTCGGGTTCGCCTTTTGTTATGACTATCGTGTTTTCATAGTGTGCAGAAGCACTTCCATCAACTGTTACAACTGTCCAATTATTTTCTTTTATCTTTACATTATACTTACCTTCGTTGACCATAGGTTCGATTGCCAGGGTCATCCCGTACCTCAACTTTGGCCCCCTTCCAGGAGGACCATAGTTGGGTATCTGAGGATCTTCATGCATTTTCTTGCCTATTCCATGTCCTACATATTCCCTAACAACCGAAAACCCATTTTTCTCAACGTATGATTGTATAGCATTTGATATATCAGATAACCTGTGCTGTTCAGTTGCCATCTTTATGCCTTCAAAGAAACTTTGCTTTGTGACATCTATCAACTTTTGAAGATTATCACTGATTTTCCCGACAGCAAAAGTCCTCGCTGCATCACCATTAAATCCACGGTAAATTGCACCAGTATCTATACTTATAATATCGCCTTCCTTAAGCTTTCTTAAACCTGGTATTCCGTGAACAACTTCGTCATTAATCGATGCGCATATTGTCGCAGGAAATCCATAAAGACCTTTAAAAGCCGGCTGGCAATCCTTGCTTAGAATGTAGTCTTCAGCAATTTCATCCAATTCTTTCGTCGTTATCCCCGGCTTAATATACTTTTCCAGCAAATTCAGAACTTCTCCTGTGACCTTACCAGCATATCGCATCAAAGCAATTTCACTATCTGATTTAATGTATATCATTAAACTTCGTCTCCTATTAATGCCTGTATTTCCTTATAAACTTCATTAACAGGTTTATTTCCATTGATATTCCTTATCAAGTTTAATTTGCCGTAGTATTCAACAAGTGGTTTTGTTTCATCTTCATACACTTCTAATCGCTTTAAAACAGAATCGATGTTATCGTCCGTCCTTTGTATCAGTTTTTCACCGCAGTTATCACAAATCCCCTCAACTTTAGGCGGTTTTGTAAAAATGTGATATGTGGCACCACAAGATGGACAAACTCTCCTGCCACTTAGCCTTTTTACCAATTCATCTCTATCAACAACAATATTCAGCACATGATCAATTTTTAGGTTCTTTTCGCCTAAGTATCTATTAAGAGCTTCTGCTTGAGAGACATTTCTTGGATATCCATCAAGTAGAAAGCCATCCTTGCAGTCGTCTTTTGATAATCTATCTTCGACTATCCTGTTTGTCACATCATCTGGCACCAATAGTCCCTTATCAATGTACTGTTTCGCTAATTTGCCAAGTTCTGTGTTGTTCTTAATGTTGTACCTAAAGATATCGCCAGTTGAAATATGAGGTATTTTATAATCCCTAGTTATACTTTCCGCCTGTGTTCCTTTTCCAGCTCCAGGTGGTCCTAATAATATGATTCTCATATATTCTCCCCCTGACTATCTTAAGAATCCCTGGTAGTTACGCATTATGAGCTGTCCTTCTATCTGCTTCATTGTTTCTAACGCCACACCAACAGCAATCAGCAATGCCGTACCGCCAAAGTACAACTGTAAACCAGTCGCGTTCATCATTATTACAGGAAGCACTGCAACTAATGCTAAGAATATTGATCCCACAAATGTTACTCTGTTCATTACTCTTGTAATAAAATCCGTTGTCGGTTTTCCAGGTCTAATTCCCGGAATAAAACCACCATATTTTTTCATGTTGTCAGAAATCTCAATAGGATTAAATATTATCGCAGTGTAGAAGTAGGTAAAGAAAATTATAAGGAGAACATTTAATATATTATATATCCAACCATTCGTTCCAAGCCATTTTTCTGTAAAAGCGTAAAATGCTGATTTCGGGAAAAACGTAGCTATCTGCTGGGGAAATTGCAGAAGTGATAGCGCAAATATTAGAGGTATTACACCAGCCATGTTTATTCTTATCGGTATGTGTGTTGATTGTCCTCCGTATACTTTACGACCTACTACTCTCTTTGCATATTGGACAGGTATTCTCCTTTGCCCTTCAGACATCAAAATGATTGAGACAACCATCACAAGTATAACGATCAAAAAGGCTATTGCACCAAATATATTTGCAGTTCCCGCACCAACGTATTGCACAGTAGTGTATACCATATTTGGTATTCTGGCCAGAATACCAGCGAAGATTATTAGTGAGCTGCCATTACCAACACCATTTTCTGTTATTCTCTCACCAAGCCACATCAAGAATGATGTACCTGCTGTCAATGTCAATACGATAATCGTCAAATTTAAGAAATTAGGTTGAATAACCGCACTTCTAAGTCCTATAGTCATACCTATAGCCTGAATCAACGCCAATACAACTGTCATATAACGAGTGTATTGAGCAATCTTCTTTCTGCCTTCTTCGCCTTCCTTCGCCATTTGCTCCAATGAAGGTATCGCTATAGTCAATAGCTGCATAATGATTGACGCATTGATGTAAGGAATAATACTCATGGCGAATATTGTAAAATCACGAAATGCACCGCCTGAAATTATATCAAAAAACCCGAAAAGCGTTCCTTGTCCAAGTATGTTTTTGATTTGATTTGGATCAATACCAGGAACTGGTATATGTGATCCAAGTCTAAAAACCAAAAGCATTAAAACTGTGTATATTATCTTCTTTCTAATGTCTGCAACTTTCCAAGCATTGACAAGGCTGTTTAGCATTTATATCACCTCTGCCTTTCCCCCTATTGATTCTATCTTATCTATAGCAGATTTGCTGAACTTGTGTGCTTTTACAGTTAATTTTTTGCTGAGATCGCCCGAACCCAAAATCTTGACACCATCTTTGACTTTTTTGATAATTCCTCTCTCGATTAAGAGTTCTGGAGTTACAACAGTTCCATCTTCAAAATTGTCAAGCAGGCTTAAGTTGACAATAGCGTATTCCTTTTTAAATATGTTAGTAAACCCTCTTTTAGGTAAACGCCTTGTCAAAGGCATCTGTCCACCCTCAAAGCCTGGTCTAATATTTCCACCACTTCTTGCCTTTTGGCCTTTATGTCCGCGACCCGATGTTTTTCCTAAACCTGAACCTATGCCTCTACCAACTCTTTTTCTTTCCTTTCTTGAACCTTCTGCAGGTTTTAAATCATGAAGTCTCAACGTCTACACCTCCTATTCATTTACTTCTTCAACTTTCACCAGATGTCTAATCTTGTTTATCATTCCTCTTACTTGTGGTATATCATCTAAAACAGAGCTACTGCCTATTTTCCCTAATTTCAAAGCTCTAACTGTATCTATTTGTGACTTCTGACGTCCTATTGTGCTTCTAACTAATGTCACTTTTAATTTTGCCATTTCAATCCTCCTATCCAAGCAATTGCTCAACAGGAATTCCGCGCAATTTAGCAACTTCTTCAGCAGTTTTTAATGATTTCAAACCTTCAATTGTAGCATATACCATGTTTGTAGAGTTGGCTGAGCCCAAAGATTTTGTCAAAATATCTTTAATGCCTGCTGACTCAAGAACTGCACGCACAGGTCCACCGGCTATAACTCCTGTACCTTCCTTTGCTGGCTTTAACAAAACCTTTCCTGCTCCAAAAACTCCGACAGCATCATGTGGAATTGTTGTGCCTACTATAGGAACTTTGATCAGGTGTTTCTTTGCATCCTCTACAGCTTTTCTGATTGCTTCAGGAATTTCTGCAGATTTTCCAGTTCCTACTCCTACATACCCTTTATCAGGATCTCCAACAACTACCGTTGCGCTAAATCTAAAATTTCTTCCACCTTTGACGACTTTAGCAACACGATTTAAGCTTACAACTCTCTCTTTTAAGTCAAGATTCGATATATCAATACGAGCCATGATTTCCCTCCTTATTAAAAATTCAAACCGCCTTCTCTTGCAGCGTCTGCTAACTCTCTAACAACACCATGATACACATATCCGCCGCGATCGAAAACAACATCTTTTATCCCTTTTTCAAGCGCCTTTTTAGCAATCAGCTTTCCTACTAATTTTGCTGACTCTTTGTTAGCTCCCTTCGCAATACTTTTAAGCTCGGGGTCTAATGTGGATGCATGGGCCAATGTAACTCCATTTACATCATCAATTAATTGTGCATATATATGGCTTAAACTTTTGTACACGCTAAGTCTAGGTCTTTCACTCGTTCCCGATATTTTCTTTCTGACTCTAAGATGACGTCTTTTACGTGTCATTTGCCTATCAATTTTTGATATCATTTTATCACCCCTTACTTCTTACCTGTTTTGCCTTCTTTAAGCCTTACATATTCGCCAACATACCTTATGCCTTTTCCTTTGTATGCATCTGGCTGTCTTACCTTTCTTATGTTTGCAGCCACTTCACCAACTCTTTGTTTATCAATGCCTTTTACCGTTATCTTATTTGTTCCATCAACAACGAACTCTATGCCTGGCTCTTCTTCAATTTCCACAGGATGTGAGTATCCAACAGTTAAGACTATCTTTTTCCCTTGCTTTGCAACACGATAACCTACTCCGACGATCTCGAGGCTTTTCTCATAACCTGTGCTAACGCCTTTTACCATGTTCTGAATCAATGCTCTTGTCGTACCATGCATAGCTCTTGCTTCTTTATCATCGCTGCTTCTCGTTACTATTACTTTATTATCTTCGACAGCTATATTAACCAAATTCGGAAAATCTCTTTCAAGAGTACCTTTCGGTCCTTTCACCACAACGTGATTGTTGTTTACTGTAACTGTTACATCTTTCGGTATTTCAACTGGTTGTTTTCCTATTCTAGACACGCTTTACACCTCCTATTTAGAATTACCAGATATAGCAGAGAACTTCTCCTCCGACACCCTCTTTTTTAGCTTCTTTATCTGTCATTATGCCTTTTGATGTTGATATTATAGCCATACCAAGACCACCTAAGACTCTTGGAATTTCATCGCTTTTTGCATAAACTCTTAAACCCGGTTTGCTTATCCTTTTAAGCCCTGATATTACTCTTTCTTTATTTGGTCCGTATTTAAGTGTAATCTTTAATATACCTTGTTTACCATCATCTATTTCCTCAACTGCTTTAATGAACCCTTCGCGAAGCATTATCATTGCTATCGCTCTTTTTGTGTTTGATGCTGGTATTTCAACTGTTTCATGTCTGACTGTGTTTGCATTCCTTATACGTGTAAGCATATCTGCGATTGGATCTGTCATTTCAATACCTCCCCTCTTACCAGCTTGCCTTTTTTACGCCTGGAATAATGCCTTGATGAGCATATTCTCTAAAGCAAACACGGCATATTCCATATTTTCTTATATATGCATGTGGACGTCCACAAATTTTACACCTGTTGTAAGCTCTTGTACTAAATTTAGGGGTCTTTTTTTGCTTCAATATCAATGCCTTTCTGGCCATTTATATACCTCCTTTACTTAGCAAACGGCATTCCCATAAGCTCCAAGAGTGTTCTCGCTTCTTCATCATTCTTTGCTGTTGTCACAAAAATTATATCCATTCCTCTAACCTTATCAATCTTGTCATAATCTATCTCAGGGAATATAAGCTGCTCTTTTATTCCGAATGAGTAATTTCCTCTACCATCAAAAGATTTTGTAGGAAGTCCTCTGAAATCTCTAACTCTTGGCAGCGCTACATTAAACAGCTTATCTGCAAATTCATACATTCTTTCGCCTCTTAAAGTGACTTTAACACCTATTGGCATGCCTGCACGAATTTTAAAATTAGCTATTGACTTTTTCGCTCTTGTAACCACAGGCTTCTGTCCTGTTATTACAGCCAAATCATTTGAAGCTGCTTCAATCGCTTTAGGATTTTCTCTTGCTTCACCAAGTCCTATATTTAAAACTATCTTCTCCAATTTCGGCACTTGCATTATATTTTTGTAAGAATACTTCTCCATAAGAGCAGGTACTACTTCATTTACATATTTATCTCTAAGCCTTGCCATGATAAACCTCCTTTCACTTACAATGTCTCTCCACACTTTTTGCAGTATCTTATCTTCTCACCATCGGCAAGAATTTTAACACCATATCTGACTCCTTTGCCGCAATTGTTGCAGTATAACATAACTTTAGATGCAAAGATAGGTGCTTCTTGATGTATTATTCCACCTTGATCCTGTGGACTTCTTGCTCTTTTATGCTTTGTTACTACATTTACACCTTCAACTAAAACCTTGCCTTCTTTTGGCAATGCTTTAAGAACTTTGCCTTTTTTCCCTTTATCTTTCCCAGATATTACTGTGACTATATCACCTGTTTTGACGTGAAGTTTTTTTCTCTCCAATTGTTACACCTCCTTATAGAACTTCCGGTGCAAGTGAAATTATCTTCATAAAGTCTTTTTCCCTTAATTCTCTGGCAACTGGTCCAAATATACGAGTTCCTCTTGGCTGCAAATCGTCTTTTATTATAACAGCAGCGTTGTCATCAAATCTTATATACGTACCATCTTTTCTGGCAATGCCTTTCTTTGTTCTAACTATGACAGCTTTTACTACATCGCCTTTTTTTACAACACCTCCGGGTGTTGCACTTTTGACAGAAGCAACTATTATATCACCTATATTAGAGAATTTTCTCGTTGAACCACCCATCAAATGTATACACATAATCTCTTTAGCACCAGTATTATCTGCAACTTTTAATATTGTTTGAGGCTGTATCATCTCAAATACCTCCTTTCAGTCATTCTGCCTTTTTAATTATCTCAACAAGCCTCCATCTTTTTTCTTTGCTTAAAGGCCTAGTTTCCATTATCTTAACTATATCTCCAATATTGCATTGATTGTTTTCATCGTGTGCCTTAAACTTCTTCGTACGTCTTACTATCTTGTTGTACAGTGGATGTCTTATTCTATCTTCTACAGCAACAACTATCGTCTTCTGCATTTTGTTGCTGACGACTTTTCCTATTCTAACCTTTCTCATGCCTCTTTCCAATTTAAATCCTCCTTTCTATGCATTCAACTTGCCAAGTTCTCTTTCTCTTAAGATCGTCTTTATTCTTGCTATAGACTTTCTGACATCTCTAACTCTCATAGGATTGTCTAATTGTCCAGTGGCAAGTTGAAACCTAAGGTTAAAAAGTTCTCCCTTTAAATCGGAAAGCTTCTGCAATAATTCTTCGTCTGTCAATTCTCTAATCTCTTTAGCCTTCATTCTCTTCACCACCCAATTCTTCACGTTTTACGAACTTCGTTTTTATAGGCAGTTTGTGCTTAGCTAATCTTAAAGCTTCCCTTGCAACATCTTCATTTACACCAGCTATCTCAAAAAGCACTCTTCCCGGCTTCACTACAGCTACCCAGTATTCAGGTGATCCCTTGCCAGAACCCATACGTGTCTCTGCAGGTTTTTCTGTAACAGGTTTATCTGGGAAAATCTTTATCCAGACTTTTCCGCCTCTCTTTATATACCTTGTCATAGCAACCCTGGCAGCCTCTATTTGAACTGCTGTTATCCAGCCACCCTCAAGTGCTTGCAAACCGTAATCTCCATAGGTTACTGTATTTCCTCTTGTAGCGTTGCCTTTTATCCTGCCTCTTTGCTGTTTCCTGTATTTTACTCTCTTAGGCATCAACATGGTTATTTGCCTCCTTCCGCTGTTACCTGTTTCTTCGGCTGTGGCAATATCTCTCCTTTGTTAATCCAAACTTTAACGCCGATCTTGCCATATGTTGTATTTGCTTCCGCAAATCCATAATCAATGTTAGCTCTTAATGTCTGTAGTGGCACAACCCCTTCATGGTATCTTTCAGTACGAGCAATTTCAGCTCCAGCCAATCTTCCTGAACACGCAATCTTTATACCCTTAGCACCTTGTTTCATTGCTCTCGCTATAGATTGCTTCATTGCACGTCTGAATGAAATTCTTCTTTCTAATTGTGAAGCTATGTTTTCAGCCACTAGCTGTGCATCCAACTCTGGATTTTTTACCTCAACGATGTTTATGACGACTTTTTTATTCGTCATTTTTTCGATTTCTTGTCTCAATTCTTCTATACCTGCTCCGCCTTTTCCTATTACCATGCCAGGCTTTGCAGTATAAACATCAATCTTTATCCTATTAGCTGCTCTTTCTATTTCGATTTTCGGCACACCCGATGCATAAATTTTATTCTTTATATAGTCTCTTATCTTTATATCTTCAATCAAAAGATCGCTAAAATCTTTATCCTTTGCAAACCATTTTGCATACCAATCTTGTGAAACACCAACTCTTAAGCCACGAGGATTAATCTTTTGACCCATTTTATCCCTCCTTTATTTTTCATCAACTACTACTGTTATATGGCTCGTTCTTCTTCTCATCAGATTTGATCTACCCATCGCCCTTGGCATCATTCTCTTCATTATAGGACCTTGATCAGCAACAGCTTTAGCAACATAAAGGTTGTCTCTATCAAGTCCCAAGTTGTTTTCAGCGTTTGCAATAGCTGATTTTAAAACTTTTTCCACTATGCCTGCCGCCTTATTCGGAGTGAACTTTAATATCGCTAACGCTTCATTGACATCTTTACCGCGTATTAAATTCATAACAAGGCCTGCTTTTTGAGGTGAAATTCTTACATATTTTGCGACTGCTTTCGCTTCCACACTATTACCTCCTTTGCCTATTGTACTTTTGAAGACTTTTCAGTATCTGCATGGCCGTGGAACGTACGTGTTGGAGCAAATTCCCCTAACTTGTGACCGACCATATCCTCTGTTATATAGATAGGTACATGCTTTCTACCATCGTGTACTGCTATAGTATGACCAACCATCTGTGGGAATATAGTGGAACTCCTTGACCATGTCTTCAAAACCTTTTTTTCATTCTTCTTATTCATTTCTTCTATCTTTTTCAAGAGTTTTTCATCAACATAAGGGCCTTTTTTTAAGGATCTACTCAAAATCACAGCCTCCCTTCCCAACTAAGCTTTGCGACTTTTTACTATCATTTTATTAGTAGACTTGTTTTTCTTACGTGTCTTATATCCAAGAGCAGGTTTGCCCCATGGAGTCATTGGTCCCGGATGTCCTATAGGTGCCTTACCTTCACCACCGCCATGTGGATGATCAACAGGATTCATTACTGAACCTCTAACTGTAGGCCTTATACCTAACCATCTTGACCTACCAGCTTTACCAATCGTTACATTCTCATGATCTAAATTAGATACTTGTCCGATTGTAGCTCTACAATTGGATCTGATGCGCCTTACTTCTGAAGACGGCATTCTTACCTGCACATAATCTCCTTCTTTTGCTATCAATTGAGCCATAGCACCAGCTGCCCTGACCAACTGTCCACCTTTACCAGCTACTAACTCAATATTGTGAATAAACGTACCAACCGGAATACGGCTTAGTGGAAGCGCATTACCTACTTTAATATCAACATTTTCACCAGATTCTACTATGTCACCAACTTTTAAGCCATATGGTGCTATAATATATCTTTTTTCACCATCAAGATAGTGGATAAGAGCAATAAATGCTGATCTGTTTGGATCGTACTCTATAGAAGCTACTTTTCCTGGTACACCATCTTTATCTCTTTTAAAATCAATGATCCTGTATTTTCTTTTGTGACCGCCGCCACGATGGCGCACAGTTATCCTGCCGTATACATTGCGTCCACCTGTTTTGTTGAGACTGACTGTCAACGACTTTTCTGGTTTGTCTTTTGTAATTTCTTCAAATGTCAATACAGTCATTTGTCTCCTACCAGGTGATGTAGGATTGTATTTTTTTATACCCATTGTTTTCCCTCCTTAAATAGATCTCTTACGCTTGCAATCCTTCAAAGAATTCAATTCCTTTGCTGTTTGGTTTTAGCTTCACGATAGCCTTTTTGTAGCTATTAGTCCTGCCGACATTTCTACCTACTCTTTTTAACTTACCCATATAATTCATTGTATAGACTTTTTCAACATCGACGCCAAATAATTCTTCAACAGCTTGCTTTATCTGAATCTTATTCGCGTTTTTATCGACGATGAAGGTGTATTTTCTTTCATTCATTAGATTCATGCTTTTTTCGGTAATAACCGGTTTTAAGATTATATCTCTTGCATCCATCAAGCATACACCTCCTCAACTTTATTAACCGCATCCTTCGTAATTATAAATCTGTCGTATTTTAATACGTCGTATGTGTTCAAGCTATTTGCGAAAACAGCTTTTACATTTGGTATGTTCCTGGATGACAAAATAACATTTTCCTTGCCATCAGGAATGACAATAAGCGCATTCTTTACATCAAACTTTTTAAGCATCTCGGCAATTTTTTTAGTTTTTGGCTCATCTATATTAATATCATCAATGACTATTATCTCATTGTCTCTTACTTTTGAAGATAAAGCTGATTTTAATGCAAGCCTCTTAACCTTCTTTGGAATGTTGTAACTGTAATCTCTCGGTTTCGGCCCAAAAACAACACCACCTTTTACCCATTGTGGTGCTCTTATACTTCCTTGGCGAGCTCTACCAGTACCTTTTTGTCTCCAAGGCTTAATACCGCCACCTCTAACTTCGCCACGTCTTTTTGTTGAATGAGTACCCTGTCTTTGGTTTGCCAAATAGTTTAAAACTGCTTCATGCATGACAGGTACATTTACTTCAACGCCAAATACATTGTCGCTCAATTCAATTTCACCAATTTGTTCTGCATTTATATTATAAACCGCTACCTTCGGCATCTATTTTCCTCCTTTCGTTATTTGCTCTTAACAGTGTCTCTTATCATAAGGAGCGAACCCTTGACTCCTGGCACTGAACCTTTAATAAGCAGCAAATTCTTTTCAGGATCTACTTTTACTACTTCTAAGTTTTGAATAGTAACTCTTTCATTTCCCATATGACCTGGCAGTTTTTTGCCTTTAAATGTCCTTGAAGGATCTGAACTAGCTCCCATCGAACCTGGTCTTCTATGGTATTTAGAACCATGGGCCATAGGTCCTCTGTTGGCATTGTACCTTTTTACTACACCTGCAAATCCTTTACCCTTTGATGTTCCAATCACATCGACTCTGTCGCCAACAGAAAAGATGTCAGCTTTTATTTCACTGCCAACTTCATAAGATGATATATCATCTAGCCTAAACTCTCTTAAATATTTTTTAAACGGCACATTTGCTTTTGCAAAATGTCCCTTTAAAGGCTTTATCAATCTTTTTTCTTTTACATCACCGAAACCAACTTGTATAGCATCATATCCATCATTTTCTTTAGTCTTCTTTTGAACGACTACACATGGACCTGCCTCTACAACTGTAACTGGTATCATTTCGTTTCCTACAAATATCTGTGTCATTCCATGTTTTTTGCCTAGTATTGCCTTTTTCATCTTCTACCCTCCTGAAATCATCGGACGCTTTCGCGTCATAATTTCCTAATTTTATAATTTTATCTCTATATCGACACCCGCTGGTAAATCCAATCTCATTAATGCATCTACAGTCTTAGGTGTTGGGCTTAATATATCAATAAGCCTCTTGTGTGTCCTTGTCTCAAACTGTTCCCTCGAATCTTTGTATTTATGTGGCGCTCTTAGTATCGTGATTACATCTCTTTCCGTCGGAAGTGGTATAGGTCCTGACACTTCTGCGCCTGTCCTCTTTGCCGTCTCAACAATCTTTTCAGCAGATTGATCTAACACCATATGATCAAAAGCTTTTAATCTTATGCGAATTTTCTGTTTGGGCATAATTATTCCCTCCTTCTATATAAGCAATCATTAATTCCATATACACTCATCCACGCGTTTTCAACTCTGTAAAAATCCGTCCAACTTTATTAGTTTACCTTAAAGAGCGCATTATTTCAAGTCTTGACAAAACAATAGTTATGTGCTAATAGCTTATGCTATTAGCACATTTTTTCTTAAGCAAGAATCTTGGAAACAACACCGGCTCCTACTGTGTGTCCGCCTTCTCTTATAGCAAATTTTAGTCCTTCTTCCATCGCTATCGGTGTTATTAATTCTATTGTCATCGTTACGTGGTCTCCGGGCATTACCATCTCTACGCCCTCTGGTAATTCTATTACTCCTGTTACGTCTGTTGTCCTGAAGTAGAACTGTGGTCTGTATCCATTGAAGAATGGTGTGTGTCTTCCGCCTTCTTCTTTTGTTAACACGTATACTTGTCCTTCAAATTTCGTGTGCGGTTTTACTGACCCTGGTTTCGCTAAGACTTGTCCTCTTTCTACTTCGTCTCTTGTTACTCCTCTTAACAATACTCCTATGTTGTCTCCTGCTTCTGCTTCATCCAGCGTCTTCCTGAACATCTCTACTCCTGTTACTACTGTCTTCTTGCTTTCGTCTGATAATCCTATTATCTCTACTTCGTCTCCTACTTTTAACTTGCCTCTCTCTACTCTTCCTGTTGCAACTGTTCCTCTTCCTGTTATCGTGAATACATCTTCTACTGGCATCAGGAATGGTTTGTCTACATCTCTTTCTGGTGTCGGTATATAGCTGTCAACTGCATCCATTAAGTCCCATATCTTGCCACACCATTGGCAATCTCTTTGTCCGCATCCGCATTCCATTGCTTTTAATGCTGAACCTACTACTATCGGTGTGTCATCTCCTGGGAATTCATATTCATTTAACAGCTCTCTTACTTCCATCTCTACTAATTCGATTAATTCTTGGTCGTCTACCATGTCTGCTTTGTTTAAGAATACTACGATGTATGGTACGCCTACCTGTCTTGCTAACAGGATGTGCTCTCTTGTCTGTGGCATTGGACCGTCTGCTGCTGATACTACCAGTATCGCTCCGTCCATCTGCGCTGCTCCTGTTATCATGTTCTTTACGTAGTCTGCGTGTCCTGGACAGTCAACATGGGCATAGTGCCTTTTCTCTGTCTCATATTCTACGTGCATTGTGTTTATTGTGATTCCTCTTGCTTTTTCTTCTGGTGCTTTGTCTATTTCATCGTATGCTGTCGCTTGTGCCATTCCTTGTTTTGATAATACTATCGTTATTGCTGATGTTAATGTCGTTTTGCCATGGTCTACGTGTCCTATTGTCCCTATGTTTGCATGGGGTTTCTTTCTTTCGAATTTTTGCTTTGCCATTTCTTTTCCTCCTTACATTAATTTTTTATTTTTTTTCTAATATTTGATCAGCGATGTTTTTAGGTACTTCTTCATAATGGCTAAATTGCATCGTATAAGTACCTCTTCCTTGAGTTTTCGAACGAAGGTCTGTAGCATATCCAAACATTTCAGCCAGTGGAACCATGCCTCTTATGACTTTCGCACCAGCTCTATCCATCATACCTTCAATTCTTCCACGCCTTGAGTTTATATCACCCATTACATCGCCCATATATTCCTCAGGAACAACGACTTCCACTTCCATTATAGGCTCTAAAAGAACAGCGCCACCCTTTTTCATACCTTCTTTGAAAGCCATTGAACCTGCTATCTTAAATGCCATATCAGATGAGTCAACTTCATGGTATGAACCGTCAACTAATGAAACTTTAACGTCAACAACTTCGTATCCTCCAAGGATGCCATTTTCCATTGCTTCCTGCACACCGGCATCTACTGAAGGAATGTATTCCTTTGGTATAACACCACCGACTATCTTATTTTCAAATTGATATCCTTGACCTCTCTCTAAAGGCTCCATTTCAAGCCATACATGACCATACTGACCACGTCCACCTGACTGCCTTATGAATTTTCCTTCTACGCGCACAGGTTTTGTTATGGTCTCTTTATAAGCAACTTGTGGTTTACCGACGTTGCACTCTACATTAAATTCTCTCTTCATTCTGTCGACTATGATTTCCAAGTGCAACTCGCCCATACCGGCTATAATAGTCTGGCCTGTCTCTTGATCTGTGTACGTCTTAAATGTAGGATCTTCTTCAGCTAACTTTTGAAGAGCTACTGCCATTTTATCCTGAGCAGCTTTAGTTTTTGGCTCTATCGCAACTCTTATAACAGGTTCAGGGAACTCCATCGACTCTAATAGAATAGGCTGATTTTCATCGCACAATGTATCGCCTGTAGTTGTATCTTTCAGTCCAACTGCTGCAGCTATATCACCTGTATAAACTTTATCAATTTCCTTCCTGTGATTAGCGTGCATCTGAAGAATTCTTCCTATTCTCTCTTTCTTTCCTTTTGTGGAATTTAAAACATATGAACCTGCTTCCAAAGTTCCAGAATATACTCTAAAAAACGCAAGTTTTCCGACATAAGGATCAGCCATTATCTTAAAAGCAAGTGCTGAGAATGGTTCGTTATCATCTGCCTTTCTCTCTATCTCCTCATCGCTATTAAGCTTCATGCCTTTCACAGCAGGAATATCTATAGGAGATGGCAGATACCTTACGACAGCATCCAGCATCGGCTGAACACCTTTGTTCTTGTAAGAAGAACCGCAAGTTACACACACCAGCTCGTTGTTGATAGTTCCCTTTCTTAAAGCAGCGTGTATTTCCTCTTCTGTAATCTCTTCGCCTTCTAAGTATTTTTCCATCAAAACTTCATCTTGCTCTGAAACAGCTTCTAATAGCTTTTCTCTGTACTCTTCAGCTAAATCCTTTAAATCTGCAGGAATCTCGACTTCGTCTGATACTGTACCTAAATCATCTTCGTATATGATAGCACGCATCTTAATCAAGTCAATGATCCCAACAAACGTATCCTCTTTTCCAATAGGAAGCTGTATTGCTACAGGATTTGCGTTTAATCTTTCTTTCATCATTTTAATTACATTAAAAAAGTCCGCACCCATTATGTCCATCTTATTTACGTAAGCCAATCTTGGAACTCTGTATTTATCAGCCTGTCTCCAAACTGTCTCTGATTGTGGCTCAACACCACCCTTTGCGCAAAAGACTGCAACTGCACCATCTAATACTCTTAAAGAGCGCTCTACCTCAACTGTAAAGTCCACGTGTCCCGGCGTATCTATTATATTTATCTTGTGATCTTTCCAATAGCATGTTGTAGCAGCAGAAGTTATCGTAATACCTCTTTCCTGCTCTTGCTCCATCCAGTCCATTGTAGCATTTCCCTCATGGACTTCACCTATTTTATGGACTTTTCCTGTATAAAACAGTATTCTTTCGGTAGTAGTAGTTTTGCCAGCATCTATATGCGCCATTATTCCAATATTCCTAACTTTATCTAAGCTGTAATCTCTAGGCATTTATATCCTCCTTTCCTGCCCATATAATACACACTACCATAACCATTATTACCATCTGTAATGTGCGAATGCTTTATTTGCTTCAGCCATTTTATGTGTATCTTCTCTTTTCTTTACGCTAGCACCTGTATTATTTGCAGCATCCATGATTTCGGCTGCTAATTTTTCAACCATTGTCCTTCCGCTTCTTTTTCTTGCAAAGTCAATGATCCATCTGATTCCAAGAGTTTGTCTCCTCTCAGGCCTTACCTCAACAGGTACTTGGTAAGTCGCACCGCCTACACGTCTCGGCTTTACTTCAAGAACAGGCATGACATTGTTCAATGCCTCTTCAAATACTTCTAATGGATCTCTACCAGTTTTTTCTCGTATTAAATCAAATGCACCGTAGCATATCTTCTGTGCTATGCCTCTCTTGCCACTGTACATTATCTTATTTATTAGCTTTGTCACTTTTTTGCTATTATATACTGGATCTGGTAGCACATCGCGTTTTGCTACATAGCCTTTTCTAGGCATTCACTATCCCTCCTATCATTTAGGTTTCTTAGCACCATATTGTGAGCGAGCTTGTTTCCTGTTTGCAACTCCAGCTGCATCAAGTGTTCCTCTTATAATTTTGTATCTAACACCAGGCAAGTCTTTTACCCTTCCACCTCTTATAAGTACTACAGAGTGCTCTTGAAGATTATGGCCAATACCTGGTATATATGCTGTGACTTCTGTGTTATTGACAAGTCTTACCCTTGCTATTTTTCTTAAAGCAGAGTTAGGCTTCTTTGGTGTTGTAGTTTTAACAACAGTGCAAACGCCCCTCTTTTGAGGATTACCTTTTAATGCCGGGGATGCGGATTTATATTTAACTTTCTTTCTTCCTTCTCTTACTAATTGATTGATCGTCGGCATCATTCCACCTCCTTCCAATTTTTAGAAGATTTATCCCCTATTTAGGGGATAAATCTTATTGCTCTTACTTTAATTCAGCAGCAGTAGCTGCTCCAACATCAATGCCGCACATATCACCTAATTCACTCATTGTGTCTATATAAACTATTTCGATAGACTTTGAATTACAAGCATCAATGATTTTTTTAGTTACATGTTCTTCAGCATCCCGAGCAATATATACTTTAGCAGCTTTATCATTTGTAACAGCTTTAAATGTCTGCTTCGCTCCTATAACCATTTTAGAAGAACTGCTTTTACTTGAACTCATTAAGTTCTTCCTCCCTACATGGAAGTAGTTTTTAACACACTTAAATATTTTATCATTAAGGTCAATCTCTGTCAACAATAGATATTATTTTACATTCGCCTCTACATTATCATTTTCAGCGACATTTTCTTCACTTTCTGATTGACCCGCAGTCTTAACGACAATGTTTCTATACCTTGACAAACCTGTTCCTGCCGGAATCAGTTTACCAATTATGACATTTTCCTTAAGACCTATCAAAGGATCAACTTTTCCTTTTATAGCCGCATCAGTCAAAACTCTGGTTGTCTCCTGGAATGATGCAGCAGATAAGAATGAATCTGTAGCAAGTGCAGCTTTTGTAATTCCCAAAAGAGCTCTCGTCCCTGAAGCTGGCCTTAAGCCTTTCTCCACGGCTTTTCTGTTTTCTTCCTCAAAAGCAAACATGTCTACCAGTTCGCCAGGCATCATTGATGTATCTCCAGAATCTTCAATCTTAATCTTTCTCATCATTTGACGTATTATTACCTCAATGTGTTTGTCGTTTATTTCAACGCCTTGCAATCTATACACCTTTTGAACTTCCTGCAATAAATACGTCTGAACCGCAAATAATCCTTTTATCTTCAATATGTCATGCGGATTCACAGATCCTTCTGTAAGCTCGTCACCTGCTTCGATGTACTGTCCATCTTGAACTTTAAGCCTTGAACCGTAAGGTATAAGGTATGTCTTTGAAATATTATTTTCATTGTCTGTTATTACAACTTCTCTCTTCTTTTTGGTTTCATTTATCTTAACAATACCTGGTATCTCAGATATGACGGCTAATCCTTTTGGCTTTCTCGCTTCAAACAGCTCTTCAACCCTCGGTAAACCTTGTGTTATATCAGCACCAGCAACACCACCAGTATGGAAAGTCCTCATTGTAAGCTGTGTACCTGGTTCTCCTATAGCCTGCGCTGCAATTATACCGACAGCCTCGCCGATCTCAACTTGCGAACCGGTAGCCAAGTTCCTTCCATAGCACATCCTGCAGACGCCATGCTTTGATTTGCACGTCAAAAGCGATCTTATCTTAACCTTTTTGATGCCTAATTCTTCAATCTTCTCTGCATCTTCTTCAGAAATCATCGTATTTTTCTTTACTATTATTTGGCCTGTAGTAGGATCTTTTATGTCCTCCAATGATACTCTTCCGCTCAATCTATCTGCAAGCTTTTCTATTACTTCATTGCCTTCCTTAATCTCGGTTACATAAATTCCTTCATCTGTGCCGCAATCATCTTCCCTTATTATTACATCCTGGCTTACATCTACAAGCCTACGTGTTAAATAACCTGAGTCGGCAGTTCTTAAAGCTGTATCAGCTAAGCCCTTTCTGGCACCATGAGTAGAAATAAAGAATTCCAACACATTGAGTCCTTCTCTGAAGTTAGACCTTATAGGAAGCTCAATTATCCTACCTGCAGGGTTTGCCATCAATCCTCTCATACCAGCTAACTGCTTTATCTGGTTTTTACTACCTCTTGCACCTGAATGAGCCATCATGAATATAGGATTGAATCTATCAAGATTAGCCATAAGAGCGTCACTTACTTTTTCTGTCGTCATGTTCCACGTTCTAATGACGCTTTCATACCTTTCTTCTTCTGAAATGAGACCGCGCCTAAACTGAGCATCTATTTTCTTAACTGCTTCGTCAGCTTCATTTAAAAGAGTCTTCTTTGCTTCAGGTATTACCATATCAGAAACGCTGACAGTCAATGCAGCTTTAGTAGAGTATTGATAGCCTAAAGCTTTTATCTTGTCTAAGGTTTCAGCAGTCTTTGTAGGCCCATGCACTCTGTACACCCTATCCAATATCTTGCCCAATTTCGACTTATCAACTAAAGTGGATACCTCCAGGTCAAACATAGTATCAGGATTTGTCCTGTCTACAAAGCCCAAATCTTGAGGAATAGCTGAATTGAATATAAGCTTTCCTATAGTTGTCTCGATGACTTTAGTCTTGATCTCGCCATTTACCTCTCTCTTCATTCTCACTTTTATCTTAGCATGAATGTTTATTTGACCTAATTGATATGCCATAAGAGCTTCTTCGTAATCTTTAAATAACCTACCTTCACCTAAGACGCCGTCTTCATCGCCTGTCAGATAGTAGCACCCTAAAACCATATCCTGAGTAGGCGTCATGACAGGCTTTCCATCCTGTGGCTTTAATATGTTGTTAGCAGCCAGCATTAAAAATCTCGCTTCTGCTTGCGCCTCTACAGTCAAAGGAACGTGGACTGCCATCTGGTCTCCATCAAAGTCAGCGTTGTAAGCCGTACATACCAAAGGATGAAGCTTTATAGCCCTGCCTTCTACTAAGACAGGTTCAAATGCCTGTATGCCTAAACGGTGTAGTGTAGGTGCTCTGTTTAAAAGAACTGGATGCTCTTTGATTACATCTTCTAATACATCCCAAACCTCTGGGCGGACCTTTTCCACCATTCTTTTAGCGCTCTTTATATGCTGTGCTATTCCCTTATCAACAAGCCTTTTCATCACAAAAGGCTTGAAAAGCTCAAGAGCCATCTCCTTAGGAAGACCGCACTGATAAAGCTTTAATTCCGGACCAACCACTATAACAGAACGGCCAGAATAGTCTACCCTCTTACCTAACAGGTTTTGCCTAAATCTTCCTTGCTTACCTTTTAACATATCAGACAAAGACTTCAGTGGTCTGTTACCAGGGCCTGTAACTGGTCTTCCTCTTCTTCCATTATCAATAAGGGCATCAACGGCTTCCTGCAACATTCTCTTCTCGTTTCTGACTATGATGTCAGGAGCGCCTAAGTCAAGAAGTCTTTTCAATCTATTATTTCTATTTATGACCCTTCTATAAAGATCGTTCAAATCCGATGTTGCAAACCTTCCACCATCCAATTGAACCATTGGCCTTAAATCAGGTGGAATTACAGGTATGACGTCAAGTATCATCCATTCAGGCTTATTTCCTGAATCCAAAAATGCTTGCACAACTTCTAATCTTCTTATTGCTCTCACGCGCTTTTGACCTGTTGACTCCCTAATTTCAGCCTTTAACTCTTTTGACAACTTCTCAAGGTCAATCTCTTGTAGAAGCTCTTTTATCGATTCAGCACCCATGCCTGCTTTAAACTTGTTGCCGTATTTATCTAAATATTCTCTGTACTCTTTCTCGCTTAAAAGCTGTTTCTTAGAAAGGTTAGTCTCACCAGGATCTATTACAACGTAAGACGCAAAATACAAAACTTTTTCAAGGGCTCTCGGCGACATGTCGAGTATCAATCCCATGCGACTTGGTATACCCTTGAAATACCATATATGGGAAACAGGGGCAGCAAGTTCAATATGCCCCATTCTTTCACGTCTAACCTTCGACCTTGTGACTTCGACACCACATCTATCACATATAACACCTTTGTACCTTACTCTCTTGTACTTGCCGCAGTGGCATTCCCAGTCCTTCGTAGGTCCAAATATCTTTTCACAAAACAATCCTTCTCTTTCTGGCTTTAAAGTCCTGTAATTTATAGTCTCAGGTTTTTTCACTTCACCTCTCGACCATTCCCTTATCTTTTCAGGTGAAGCAAGTCCTATTTTCATCGAATCAAAATTTTTAAGCTCAAACAAGGAGTTTCGCTCCCTTCATAATAATTTTATAGATCATAATCATCATCAAAGCTGTCACTATCGCCAAAGTCTATATCGTTAGGTTCAAAGTTAAGATCGTCAAATGCATCCTTATCTTCATCAAAATCTTCATTAAATTCTTCGCCATAATTTACTTCTGGTGGTGCATCTTCTCTGCCTTCAATATTAATGTTTATCGTATCTTCTGAGATGTCATCATCGTCGTCATCTTCAAATTCTTTCAGTGCTACTTCTTGATTATCCTCCGTCAACACTTTAACATCAAGGCAAAGACTTTGCAGCTCTTTGACAAGAACCTTAAATGACTCTGGAACACCTGGTTCTGGTATATTTTCACCTTTGACTATAGATTCGTATGTTTTCACACGTCCCGTTATATCATCAGACTTAACTGTAAGTATCTCTTGCAATGTGTGAGCAGCACCATATGCTTCAAGGGCCCATACTTCCATCTCACCAAATCTCTGACCACCAAACTGTGCTTTACCGCCAAGTGGCTGCTGTGTAACAAGAGAATATGGTCCTGTAGATCTGGCATGCATTTTATCGTCAACAAGATGATGCAACTTAAGCATGTACATATATCCAACAGTAACTGGATGATCAAAAGGTTCACCTGTTCTTCCATCGTAAAGTTGTATCTTTCCATCTGGCGAGAATCCCGCTTTTTCAAGCAGCTCTTGTATGTCTTCCTCATGTGCACCATCAAATACCGGTGTAGCCATGTACCACCCTAACGCTTTTGCTGCCAGTCCCAAGTGTACTTCCAAAACCTGACCGATATTCATACGGGAAGGAACGCCAAGAGGATTCAAACAAATCTGAAGTGGTGTGCCATCCGGTAAAAATGGCATATCCTCAACGGGAAGTATCCTTGAAACGACACCTTTGTTTCCGTGCCTACCTGCCATCTTATCGCCAACAGATATCTTTCTCTTCTGTGCGATAAAGACTCTCACCATCTCATTTACTCCTGGAGGCAGTTCATCACCATTTTCTCTCGTGTACACTTTAACATCTACAACTATACCGCCTTCACCATGTGGAACTCTTAAAGAAGTATCTCTGACTTCCCTTGCTTTCTCTCCAAATATGGCTCTTAATAGTCTTTCTTCTGCAGTGAGCTCTGTTTCACCTTTTGGAGTCACTTTTCCGACGAGAATGTCTCCAGCCGTAACCTCTGCACCGATGCGTATGATTCCCCTCTCGTCTAAATCCTTTAATGCTTCTTCGCCAACATTAGGAATATCCCTTGTTATTTCTTCAGGTCCTAATTTTGTGTCTCTGGCTTCTGATTCGTATTCCTCAATATGGATAGATGTAAGAGCATCTTCTTTTACAAGTTCTTCGCTAATTAAAATAGCATCTTCGTAATTGTAACCTTCCCAAGGCATAAATCCAACCAATACATTGCGTCCAAGTGCAATTTCACCCAACTCTGTAGAAGGTCCATCGCTTATAACCTGTCCTTTTTCAACGCGATCACCTTCATTTACTATTGGTCTACAATTTATGCAAGTCCCTTGGTTTGACCTCTTAAATTTAAGAAGTTCATACTCGTCTCGTCTTCCATCATCTGTTTTTATGACTATTTTATCTGCTGTAACTCTTTCTACTATTCCACTGTTTCTTGCAATATTTACAACACCTGAATCCCTGGCAGCTTTGTACTCAATGCCAGTTCCAACGATAGGCGCCTGCGGAACAAGAAGCGGAACAGCCTGTCTCTGCATGTTTGACCCCATTAGAGCCCTGTTTGCATCGTCATTTTCCAAAAAAGGAATCATTGCAGTAGCGACAGAAACCACCTGTTTCGGGGAAACATCCATAAAATCCACTTCTTCTCTGGGCACTGACAAAATGTCGTCTTTTGAACGAACTGTAACTCTCTCATTTATAAATCTATTTTCTTCATCAAGAGGCTCATCTGCTTGAGCGATCACATACTCATCTTCTACATCTGCAGTCATATACACAATCTCATTGAGAACCTTACCTGTCGATTTATCTACTTTTCTATAAGGAGCTTCAATAAACCCATACTCATTAATCCTTGCATATGTAGCAAGAGAACCTATAAGTCCTATGTTTGGTCCTTCAGGAGTTTCTATAGGACACATCCTGCTGTAATGCGTGTGGTGGACATCCCTAACTTCCATTCCGGCTCTTTCTCTGCTTAGTCCTCCAGGACCTAATGCGCTTAATCTTCTCTTGTGAGTCAGCTCTGCAAGGGGGTTTGTCTGATCCATAAACTGTGAAAGCTGTGAACTTCCAAAAAACTCCTTAATTGCAGCCACAACAGGCCTAATATTTATCAAGTTTTGAGCAGTAATTTCGCTGACATCCTGTATAGTCATTCTTTCCCTAACTACTCTTTCCATCCTTGATAGACCTATTCTAAACTGGTTTTGAAGTAATTCGCCAACTGATCTAAGTCTTCTATTCCCAAGGTGATCAATATCATCAACAAACCCAATGCCATAGGAAAGATTTAAATTGTAATTTACAGAAGCAATTATGTCATCTTTAGTGATATGTTTAGGTATTAATTCATCCAGTCGTCTTCTTATCTCATTTTTTATCTCATCTTCGCTTGAAAAATTATCCAGGATTTCCTTCAAGACAGTCAAATGAACTTTCTCTTTTATTTTAAGATCTGAAACATCAAAAGAAAGCGGATATTCATTAATATCAACAGTATTATTGCCAATTATCTTCACTGGTCTTCCTTCAACAAGCACTTCAACTTCATTTATGCCGCAATCCTGGATTTTTTTAGCAGTCTCTCTCGATATTCTTTGCCCTTCCTCAACAATGATTTCACCCGTCAGTGGATTAACTATCTTTGTAGCAGCCTTTTGATTTGTCAGCCTTGAACTTAGTGCAAGCTTTTTATTAAATTTATAACGACCAACATGCGCCAGATCGTATCTTTTTGGATCAAAGAATAAAGAGTACAACAAACTTTTAGCGCTTTCAACTGTAGGTGGCTCACCAGGCCTCAATCTTTTATATACCTCAAGCAAACCTTCTTCTTCAGATTTCGTAGTATCTTTATCAAGCGTTGCTTTTATCCTTTCATCTTCTCCAAAAAGTTCCAATATCTGTGCATCCGTCCCATAACCTAAAGCCCTTAGAAAAACAGTAATTGGAACTTTTCTGGTCCTATCAATTCTAACAGAAAAGATATCATTTGAATCTTCTTCATACTCCAGCCATGCACCTCTATTTGGTATAACAGTTGCAAAAAATAGCTTTTTCCCTAATTTATCAAACTGTTGTTCGTAATATACTCCTGGCGATCTCACCAACTGACTGACGATGACACGCTCTGCTCCATTTATTATGAAAGTGCCTTTGTCAGTCATTAAAGGAAAATCACCCATAAAAACCTCTGATTCCTTGATTTCACCGGTATCGCGATTAGTCAATCTTACCTTTACTTTCATAGGAGCCGCATAAGTAGTATCCCTATCTTTGCATTCTTCTACAGAGTACTTAGGATTGTCATCAAGCTTGTAGTCTAAAAATTCTAAAGACAAATTGCCGGTAAAACTCTCAATTGGAGAAATGTCTCGGAAAACTTCCCTTAAGCCTTCTTCCAAAAACCACTTATAGGAATTTTTTTGAACTTCGATCAAATTAGGCATATCCAAGACTTCTTCAATCCTTGCAAAGCTCATGCGCTTCTTGTAGCCGGCATCAACAGGATGTAACATCCACTTCACCCCTTATAAATTTAAAATAACCAAAAGAGAAAGCTTTTGGATAATATACAGAAAGACATAATTATTATTTACCAGAATACATACAAATATTCTATTATTTACATGTAATAAAAAATTTTCTTGTCGTCTTTTAATTTATGTAATAAATGACACTGTTAATGCAATATATAATATTACCACAATGGCAAAAGCATGTCAATAAGAGATATTCAATTAAAAGAAAAAAAGCACTCTTAACGAATGCTTTTTCCCCTAAAAATACACTTATTTTAATTATTTTATTTCTACTTTTGCTCCAACTTCTTCGAATTTTGCCTTTATTTGATTTGCTTCATCTTTGCTTACGCCTTCTTTAATTGGCTTTGGAGCACCTTCTACAAGGTCTTTTGCTTCTTTTAAGCCAAGATTTGTAACCTCTCTAACAACTTTTATTACCTTTATTTTTTCTGAACCTACATCTGACAATATAACATCAAATTCAGTCTTCTCCTCAGCAGGTGCTGCTGCTGCTCCTGCTGCAGGTGCTGCTGCTACAGCAACAGGTGCTACTGCTGAAACTCCAAACTCTTCTTCCAAAGCTTTTACTAGATCAGCTAATTCCAAAACTGTCATATTTTTTATGGCTTCTAAGATTTCTTCCTTATTCATTACATATACCTCCATTTTTTTATTTTATTGTGTTATTGTGCTTCTTTTTTCTCTTTAACAGCATTTAAAGCTATTACAAGACTTCTCAATGTACCAGACAATACGTACACAAGGTTGTTTATAGGCGCCTTCATGCTGCCAAGTGCTTTTGCGATAAGTTCTTCTTTCGACGGCAATTCGGACAGCGCTTTTATTTCATCTGGTCCTACTATCTTGCCATCCACAATACCTGCTTTTAATTCCAAGCCTTTACTGTTCTTCAAAAATTCCACCAGAATTTTAGCAGGTGTAACAGGGTCATCGTACCCGAAAGAAACTGATGTTGGTCCTTCTAAGTACTTTTTCAAATCAGTGTAACCCAGTTCCTGTGCCGCACGCCACATCAAAGTATTTTTGTATACTTTATATTCAGCGTTGGCTTCTTTAAACTTTCTCCTTAAAGCAGTATCGTCCTCAACTGTCAATCCACTGTAGCTGGTAAATATGACGGATTGTGCTCTTTCCAGTTTATCCTTAAACTCACTAACGACTTTTTCCTTAGCTTCCCTCGCTGTGTTCAAACTTACACCTCCCGTCTTAAATATTAAAAGGATCCACCGTAGACATGAGGATCCTTCTTTGCTTTATCAAAAACCTCGGTAGGATTTATGTGTTGCCACACCTACTGTCTACGGTAAGTTTTCAATTTTACTTTAAGAGTATATCACTATTATGGTTTTATGTCAACAGCTATTACACGATTCTTTGCGGATTAACCTTGATTCCAGGTCCCATCGTCGATGAGAGGACAACGCTTCTCAAATATTGTCCTTTTGCTGCTGCAGGTTTAGATCTTATTATAGCATCCATTATCGTCTTGAAATTCTCAACCAATTTCTCTTGTCCGAAAGAAACTTTTCCAATAGGTACATGGATTATTGAATTTTTGTCAACTCTGTACTCAATTTTACCAGCTTTCACGTCTTTTACTGCCTTCTCAATGTCAAATGTGACTGTACCAGCCTTTGGGTTTGGCATTAAGCCTTTTGGTCCTAAGACCTTACCAAGTCTACCTACTACACCCATCATGTCTGGTGTAGCTATAACAACATCGTAGTCAAACCAGTTTTCATTTTGAATTTTTGCGACTAATTCTTCAGCTCCAACATATTCAGCACCAGCAGCTTCAGCCTCTTTTGCTTTATCGCCTTTTGCAAAAACCAAAACTCGAACCGTCTTGCCTGTCCCGTGAGGAAGTATTACAGTTCCTCTGACCTGCTGATCTGCATGTCTTGGATCAACACCAAGCCTTACCGAAAGATCAACGGTCTCATCAAATTTTGCCTTTGCAGTCTTCAAAACCAAATCGACAGCTTCATTTGCATCATACAATCTTGTCTTATCTATTAATTTCACACTATCTAAATACTTCTTACCATGTTTCATGTTATTTTTTACCTCCTTGTGGTATTTTTCGGACACAAGTCCTCCCACTTAACAACTACTACTCAATTTCAATGCCCATGCTTCTTGCAGTACCAGCTATCATTCTCATAGCCGCCTCAATATCTGATGCATTTAAGTCTTTCATCTTCAGTTCTGCTATTTCTCTTACTTTATCCTTTGAAATCTTTGCGACTTTCTGCTTGTTAGGCTGTGGTGAACCACTTTCAATGCCAGCAGCCTTCTTTAAAAGCACAGCCGCAGGTGGTGTCTTTGTGATGAATGAAAATGACCTATCTGCATATATGGTAATAACTACAGGAATGATCAAACCAGCTTGTTTTGCCGTCTTTTCATTAAACTCCTTGCAAAAACCCATTATATTGACACCATGTGGTCCAAGAGCTGTACCTACTGGTGGAGCTGGTGTAGCCTTTCCTGCAGGTAACTGTATCTTGACAACTGCAGCAACTTTTTTAGCCATGTTTACACCTCCTAATTCATGTCATCTATTGAATTTTTTGAATCTGGACAAAGTCAAATTCCACTGGGGTTTCTCTGCCAAACATCGAAATCAAAACTTTAGCCTTTTGTCTGTCAAGGTAAATCTCTTCAACAACACCGATGAAATTCTCAAGTGGTCCGGCAATAACCCTAACACTATCGCCTACTTTTATATCTACTGACGTCTGTATCTCCTTAATGCCTAAGCTTCTCACTTCCGCTTCAGTAAGTGGTACAGGTTTAGATCCAGGCCCAACAAAGCCAGTTACACCTCTGGTATTTCTTACCACATACCATGATTCATCATTCATTACCATCTTCACCAGTACGTATCCTGGAAATACCTTTCTGTCAACAGACTTCTTTTTACCGTCTTTTATCTCTACCACTTTTTCAGTCGGAACTACGACTTGATGTATTAAATTTTGAAGATTTCTATTTTCAACAGACTTTTCCAGATTCGCCTTAACCTTATTTTCATATCCGGAATAAGTATGGACTACATACCATTTAGCTGAATTTGTTTCAGACATCATCGATTTGGGGATAAACCCCATCCTCCTTTAACTTTTTATAATTAATTTCAGTAGATAGCTAAAGGCCGAGTCTGCAAGGAATATCAACAATGTAAATGCTATTACCACAACCAGTACAACTTCTGTATATGCAATCAAATTGTCTCTTGTTGGCCACGTAACTTTCTTCATCTCGGCTTTTATTTCCCTAAAAAACTTCCCGACTTTTCTCCTTTCATCGGCAGCCATCGAATCACATCCCTTTATAACTTGTATTTTACCTTGTCTCTTTATGCAATGTATGTTTTCTGCAGAACCTACAGTATTTCATAAGCTCTATCCTATCAGGATCGTTCTTCTTGTTTTTAGTAGTATTATAGTTTCTCTGCTTACATTCCGTGCAAGCTAATGTAATCTTAACCCGCAACAATTCCACCTCCCGGAATTTAAAACTACTTTTAAAACTTTATCATAAATATTAATTTATGTCAATCTAAATGTATAGACTCAAAAAAAGCCAGGTAAAATACCCAGCCCTTTTTATGACAGAATCTTGGAAACAACACCGGCTCCTACTGTGTGTCCGCCTTCTCTTATAGCAAATTTTAGTCCTTCTTCCATCGCTATCGGTGTTATTAATTCTATTGTCATCGTTACGTGGTCTCCGGGCATTACCATCTCTACGCCCTCTGGTAATTCTATTACTCCTGTTACGTCTGTTGTCCTGAAGTAGAACTGTGGTCTGTATCCATTGAAGAATGGTGTGTGTCTTCCGCCTTCTTCTTTTGTTAACACGTATACTTGTCCTTCAAATTTCGTGTGCGGTTTTACTGACCCTGGTTTCGCTAAGACTTGTCCTCTTTCTACTTCGTCTCTTGTTACTCCTCTTAACAATACTCCTATGTTGTCTCCTGCTTCTGCTTCATCCAGCGTCTTCCTGAACATCTCTACTCCTGTTACTACTGTCTTCTTGCTTTCGTCTGATAATCCTATTATCTCTACTTCGTCTCCTACTTTTAACTTGCCTCTCTCTACTCTTCCTGTTGCAACTGTTCCTCTTCCTGTTATCGTGAATACATCTTCTACTGGCATCAGGAATGGTTTGTCTACATCTCTTTCTGGTGTCGGTATATAGCTGTCAACTGCATCCATTAAGTCCCATATCTTGCCACACCATTGGCAATCTCTTTGTCCGCATCCGCATTCCATTGCTTTTAATGCTGAACCTACTACTATCGGTGTGTCATCTCCTGGGAATTCATATTCATTTAACAGCTCTCTTACTTCCATCTCTACTAATTCGATTAATTCTTGGTCGTCTACCATGTCTGCTTTGTTTAAGAATACTACGATGTATGGTACGCCTACCTGTCTTGCTAACAGGATGTGCTCTCTTGTCTGTGGCATTGGACCGTCTGCTGCTGATACTACCAGTATCGCTCCGTCCATCTGCGCTGCTCCTGTTATCATGTTCTTTACGTAGTCTGCGTGTCCTGGACAGTCAACATGGGCATAGTGCCTTTTCTCTGTCTCGTACTCTACGTGCATTGTGTTTATTGTGATTCCTCTTGCTTTTTCTTCTGGTGCTTTGTCTATTTCATCGTATGCTGTCGCTTGTGCCATTCCTTGTTTTGATAATACTATCGTTATTGCTGATGTTAATGTCGTTTTGCCATGGTCTACGTGTCCTATTGTCCCTATGTTTGCATGGGGTTTCTTTCTTTCGAATTTTTGCTTTGCCATTTCTTTTCCTCCTACTTTAATAAACTCATCCACGCGTTTCTATGTTTTAAAAACTTAAGTATAAAAAAATAAAATTGGAGCCCATGACCGGGATTGAACCGGTGACCTCCGCCTTACCAAGGCGACGCTCTGCCGACTGAGCTACGTGGGCAATCATATTTTGCATCAATTTTAAATTCTACTATAAAAGCTTTAAAATGTCAATACTTAACTATTTCTCATCTCAAGATATCTTTCAAGCTTTCTTTTTACTCTTTGGAGGGCATTATCTATCGATTTTACATGTCTTCTAAGCTCGACAGCAATCTCCTGATACGATTTTCCATCAAGGTATGATATCAGCACTTCCCACTCAAGGTCGCTTAACATCTCACCGATCTTGTTTTCGATGTTAACGTATTCCTCTCGGTTTATTATTAACTCTTCAGGATCAGATATGCATTCACTGGACACAACGTCCATCAATGTCCTGTCTGACTCCTCCTCGAAGATCGGCTTATTTAAAGAAACGTAAGAATTAAGAGGAATATGTTTTTGCCTTGTAGCAGTTTTGATGGCTGTTATCATCTGTCTCGTTATGCATAGCTCAGCAAAAGCTTTAAACGATGACAGCTTATCGCTTTTAAAATCGCGAATAGCCTTGTATAACCCGATCATACCTTCCTGCACTATATCTTCCTTATCCGCACCGACCAAAAAGTAGGAACGAGCCTTTGCCTTGACAAAAGAATAGTACTTGTCAATGATGAATTCCAGCGCTGCTTCGTTGCCCCTCTGAGCCTCTTCTACAACATCACCTTCATCCATTGACGAAAAAACATTGTATAGATCTAATTGTGCCCCCGATTTCACAAAAATCGCCTCCGCTTATAGGCCAAGTTCACATAAATAATTATACTTTTAATAGAGATTGTAGTCAAGATTGTAATAAAAGAATATTTTTATTACTCAGCCATTTTTTTAAGCCTCTCTATAATTTCTTCTGAAAGTCTTGATTCAATGCTGTCTTTCTTGTCGTCTTTGGTATAAAATTTCTTTTTATCTTCTAAATAATTATTCAATTCTTCGTATAATTCCCTTGATGACATCCTTATGGCGCCTTGACCCAATACGACTTGCTGCAATATCCAATCAGAAGTCACCACAACTACTTTGTCTTTTTTGACTATTTCTTTTATCAATCCTTCAATGTAGCTGTCAGCAGACTCACCTTCCTTTGTATATACGACTTCAATTCCATTGTGATATTCCTTGTTTTGTTGTTTCCCTTTGGCGTACATCGCATCAAAGACGAGTATTATATTAAATCCTGTATACCCTTTAAAATTTTGAAGTATGTCTATCAACTTTTGTCTGGCGTCCTCAAGGTTATTTCTCTCCTCAAGCTTTAAATCCTGCCAATTGTTTATCACGTTATATCCATCAATCACCATATACATCAAATCACGCCTTACCCGTCCTCTGTCGTACAACCTCGTACATGAAAATAGATGCCGCTACCGATGCATTCAGCGAATTCATATTGCCCGTCATTGGTATCTTTACAAGATAATCACAGTTCTTTTTAACAAGATCAGATATCCCTTCACCTTCACTGCCGATGACTATGGCTATAGGCTGGTCATAATCAACATTGCTAAAATCCTCTTTTGCATCTACGCTGCTGCCTACAATCCATACGCCTTGTTTCTTTAGATTATTTATCGCATTGTTTATGTTTGAAACCTTTGCAATTTTCATGTACTCAGTTGCACCTGCTGATGTCTTTACAACCGTACTGTTTACCACAGCAGATCTTCTCTTCGGGATTACGATGCCATGTGCTGAAAAAGCTTCTGCAGTCCTTATTATGGCTCCAAAGTTATGTGTATCTGTTATCCCGTCCAATAACAGAATAAAAGGTTTTTCGCCTTTCTCATTGGCATACTCCAGTATGTCTTCCACGTCACAATACTTGTAGAGGGAGCACAATGCGACTACTCCTTGATGATTGCCATTTCCGGACATCTTGTCTAATGTCACATTGTCTGCAGTTGATATGATTATATTTTTATCCCTTGCAGATTTTATAATTTTAGAAATATTACCTTTGGCATTTTTTGAAACATATATTTTTTCAATCTCTCGTCCGCTATTAATAGCTTCTAACACAGGATTCCTTCCGTATATTATGTTTTCATTTTCTTTCATAATTAACCCTCATTTATATTATAGTTTAATGCATAATTTAGTATTTCATCAAGCCTATCGTATCTTCCCAAAAGATACAGATAGCCAAGTAAAGCCTCAAAAGCAGTAGCCAGCCGGTATTCTTCGATACCGGCATGCTTTGGAATAGTAGCGCTTTTCACATTCCTTCCTCTTCTTATTATATCCTTTTCTTCTTCATCAAACATGTCATAGAGATTTTTCAAAATCTCAGACTGTGATGACGCTTTTACGTACTTAACACATTCTCTGTGAATTTTGTTTATAGGCCTATTTCCCTTTGCTGAAATATTCGTCCTTATAAACAAATCATAGACGCTATCGCCGATAAATGCCATAATAAGCGGCGATAAATTCATGACATCTTTTTTTGTAAAAACTTTGCCATCTTTCGAAAAAAGATTCATCAAACTCTCTTCCACCTTACTCCGTTAGGTGTATCTTCCAATACTATACCCTGTTTTTTCAATTCATCTCTTATTCTATCAGCTTCTGCCCAGTTCTTTGCCTTTCTGGCCTCTTGACGCTTTTCTATCAGTTCTTTGATCTCATCATCCAATAGCTCTTTCTTCTTATAAGTTATGCCAAGGACAGAAGACAAACTCAAGAAAACATCTAATATATATTTTATCAATTCTTTTGGAGAATTTCCATCTATATTTGAATTAATATCTCTTACCATCTCAAAGATGACTGATATGGCATCAGCAGTGTTAAAATCGTCATCCATCGCTTCTTCAAACTTTCTTTTGTACTCTTCATATTTCTCTTTGTACGCCTTTTCTTCATCTCTTAATTGCCTGTCTTCCACCACATCCAAAAGGTGCCTCAGATTGTAAACAGTGTTGCTTAATCTTAAAAATCCTCCTTTTGCCTGCTCTATAAGGTCTTGACTATAATTTATTGGGTTTCTGTAATGAGACATCAACATGAAAAACCTCAAAACTTCAGGATCGTATTGGCTGATTACGTCTCTTACGGTGAAAAAATTGTTTTTTGATTTGGACATCTTTTCATTATTGATGTTTAAGTATCCTATGTGCATCCAATACTTTGCAAACTCTGCATCATTTGCAGCTTCACTCTGTGCAATCTCATTTTCATGATGCGGAAATATGAGATCAGGACCACCTGCATGTATATCAAGGGTTTTGCCTAAGAACTTTGTAGACATTGTTGAGCACTCAATATGCCAACCAGGTCTGCCTTTACCCCACGGGCTATCCCAATACGGTTCTCCTTCCTTCGCAGCCTTCCAAAGGACGAAGTCTGTTGGATTTTTCTTGTCTTCATTTACCTCTATTCGTGCCCCAGCCTTTAACTCATCTATATTTTTGTGTGAAAGCTTCCCATAATCCTTGAACTTCGTCGTATCGTAGTACACATTCCCATCTTTTTCATAAGCAAACCCTTTATCAATAAGCTTTTTCACAAACTCAATTATTTCTTCGATGTTTTCTGTGGCTCTTGGATGGAATGTGGCTCTTTTTATTCCTAAGCTGTCAGCATCCTTGAAATACTCCTCAATGTACCTGTCAGCTAATTCTTTTACAGTTGTGTTTTCCTCATGGGATCTTTTTATGAGTTTATCGTCTATATCTGTAAAGTTCTGCACATAGTTTACTTTATAACCCTTATATTCCAGATACCTTCTGACAGTATCAAAGACGATAAACGCTCTCGCATTGCCTATATGGATAAAATTGTACACAGTAGGTCCGCATACATACATATTTACAACATTATCCTTCAATGGCACGAATTCTTCTTTTTTTCTGGTAAGCGTATTATAAATCTTCATCTCTATCATCCTCCACATTGTTTATATATGTTTCTAACCTTTTGATTCTGGCTTTTAACCTTCTTAACTCATCTTCAATTGGATCAGGTAGCTTTCCATGCTCTAAGTCCACATTTACTTTAGATGCCGGACTTACTCTCACGTTGTCTTTTTTTACACAATGTCCAGGAACACCAACGACAGTGCAATTTGGTGGAACGTCATGTAGCACTACAGCACCTGCACCTATTTTCGTATTATCGCCTATCTTTATAGGCCCTAAGACTTTTGCACCACTTCCAACAACTACATTATTGCCTATAGTAGGATGCCTCTTACCCTTATCCTTTCCAGTACCGCCTAATGTAACTCCTTGATACAGCGTCACATTATCCCCTATTTCTGTCGTTTCCCCTATCACTACGCCCATTCCGTGATCTATAAAAAATCCCTTTCCTATTTTAGCACCTGGGTGTATTTCTATTCCAGTTAAAAACCTGCTAAATTGTGAAATAAGCCTTGATAACAGCAACAGCTTTTTATTGTATAAGTAGTGTGCAATTCTATGAAATATTATAGCATGGAATCCCGGATAGCATAAAACTACTTCTAACACGCTTTTTGCAGCAGGATCCCTCTCAAACACTACTTTAATGTCCTCCTTCAATGTTTTAAACATGATAACCAATCCCCTTTTCAATAAATAATTGATAAAAAAATCCCCCATCATCCAGAGACGAGGGGGGGCTCGCGGTTCCACTCTGATTGAGTAAACTCCACTTGTATTTATAACGGATACCCGTGCGACAATGCGCATTGCTCATGGGTGCACTTCACACAATATATCCAGAAGCTGCTTTCAGCCCACGACAGCTCCTCTCTTTTGGAATCTATTATGCTACTCTCCCAATCATCACATTTACGATATTGATTTTAAGGCTTTATCTATCCTTTGCAATATTTTATGTTTCCCTAAAAGAGGAATTATCATCACAAGTTCAGGTCCATGGTCTTGCCCTGTTAAAGCAAATCTTATAGGCATGAAAAACGCTTTTCCTTTGACTCCTATCTTCTTTTGCAACATCTTTAGAAGCTCTTTTATGCCTTCTTCTGTCACTTCATCAATATTCTCGATTTCTTCTTTAAACGCCGCCAGCACATTTTTAGCGTCACTTGACAACAAAGTTTCTTTTGCTTCGCTGTTGTATTCCAAATCATCGACAAAGAACATCTTTGCCTTGTCTTTCAGTTCAGCCACATAGTGCAAGCCATCTTTAAAAAGTGACACAACCTTTTTTAGCCATTCGTACGTAGCCTCATCTATATTTTCACCAATGTACCCTGCCTCTTTAAGATGCGGCAAGCTTAAATCTACAATTCTTTCAATAGGACTCATCTGAATGTAGTGTTGATTCATCCAATTCAGCTTTTCTATGTCAAAAACAGGATTAGCACTGTGAATCTTATTGAAATTAAATTTTTTAATTATTTCATCTTTAGGCATCAATTCAACATTGTCATCTGGAGACCAACTTAAAAGCGACAAAAAGTTAAACATCGCTTCAGGTAGGTACCCCATTTCCCTGTATTGTCCAATGTAAGTATTCCCATGCCTTTTGGAAAGCTTAGTCCTGTCTGGTCCTAAGATAAGAGGCGCATGAGCGAATACAGGTGGTTTAAAGCCAAGTGCCTCATAAATGAGAAGCTGTTTGGGAGTGTTGTAAATATGATCTTCACCTCTTATGACATGGGTTATTTTCATGAGAGTATCATCTACAACGACTGCAAAGTTGTAAGTCGGCATGCCATCAGATTTTACTATTATCATGTCACCACCAAGCGTGTCTGACTTAATTTCGATCTTTCCCTTTATCATATCATCAAATGATATTGTAACATCATCAGGAATTATGAATCTAATGGAAGGTTTCCTGCCTTGCCGCAAATACTCCTCTTCCTGTTCTTTAGTCAAATGCCGGCATCTTCCAGAATACCTCGGTATATCTCCTCTTTTAACAGATTCCTCTCTGTCTTTATCCAGCTCTTCAGGAGTACAGTAACATCTATAGGCTTTACCTTCTTTTATAAGCTTTTCTGCATATTCATTGTATATATGAAGCCTTTCGCTTTGCCTGTACGGTCCGTATTCACCGGGTTTGTCAGGCCCTTCATCCCATTCTATGCCAAGCCAGCTTAACTCTTTGAATATTAACTTCTCAAAATCCTTCGAAGATCTTGTCAAATCCGTATCTTCTATCCTCAATATAAGCTTAGCACCTTCGCTTCTTGAAAATAGATAATTAAATAACGCAGTGCGTATATTTCCTATGTGAATAGCACCAGTGGGGCTTGGTGCAAACCTAACTCTTTTTTCCATATAGCCATCTCCATCTTTTGTATTCATCATATACCATTATACAAATTTTATTTCATACTTACAATATGTTTTCATAAAAACGGCAATCTAATACTTAATTAAAGCAATAAAGGGATAGTCTCCTATCCCTTTAATCATTTAACCGTCATGTGATTTACTTTAACAGACGGAATGCTTGTAAGCTCTTTTGAAAATTCGTTTATATACTTCTCATCACCTCTGACATTTAACGTTATAAGCCCATTATCATCGCTGTCATCGTGTATTCCAAACCTGGCCAATATGTTTTGTCCATGCTTCGTCAATACTTCTTGCACCTTTGGTGCAAAATCCGATCTTTTATCGACAGAAATCCCCATTATGTAAATGGACATTAAACCACTCCTTTCCTACTTTATTTTTTTGTCGTTCTTAAAATATTATGCAAAAAAAGGAGCATTTAGCTCCTATATATTTTCACTTATTAATTCTTTAACTTTCCCTAAAACTTCATCGTATTTTAATTCTATCGGCTTTTCTTCTTTTCTTAATTTCAGCTCAACAATATTGTCTTGGGCTTTCTTTCCTACGGTTATTCTAATAGGTATACCTAACAAATCAGCGTCATTAAATTTTACGCCTGCTCTCAAATCCCTGTCGTCAATCAAAACCTCAATGCCAGCTTTAGATAATTCATCGTACAATTTCTCTGCAAGATCTCTCTGCGCATCATTTGACACATTTACAGGTACAACTATGACGTGATATGGTGCTATAGACATTGGCCAAATGATGCCTTTGTCATCGTGATTTTGCTCTATTGCAGCAGCCGCAATTCTGTTTAACCCTATGCCGTAACAGCCCATTATTATAGGCTTTTCATTGCCATTTTCATCTATATAATTTGCACCTAATGCATCAGAATATTTTGTGCCTAATTTAAAAATGTGTCCTACTTCAATTCCTCTATCCAGTTTTAAAGGATTTCCACATTTCGGGCATTTATCGCCGTCTACAACTTTTCTAACATCTGATACTACATCCGCTTTAAAGTCTCTTCCGTAATTGACGTTTTTCAAATGGTAGTCTGTCTCATTAGCGCCGACGATGACATTTCTCATGGCAGGTATCTCCGCATCTGCTATAATCATTACATCCCCTTTAAGTCCAATAGGACCAGCAAATCCTACATTGGCAGATGTGACTTTCTTTACAGTTTCTTCATCAGCCAATTCAACATCATTTTCGCTTACATTCAAAAGATTCGCCAGTTTTACAAGGTTTACTTCCCTGTCGCCTCTTATAAGAACTGCAACTACCTTATCCTTGTACTTGTATATCAACGTCTTTACAAATCTTTCTGCTTCAACATCCAAATGCGACACAAGTTCATCAATCGTCTTTACATCAGGCGTATAAATTCTTTCTAATGGCCTCATCTCTTCATCACTTACATGCTGAATAGTACATTCTGCCTTTTCTTCATTGGCAGCATAGCCGCAGTTGTCGCAATAGACAATTACTGCTTCTCCAACATTAGATGTCACCATAAATTCTTTAGAATCCTTTCCACCCATAGCACCTGTATCAGCTTCAACGACAGTGTACTTTAAGCCGCACCTGTCAAATATCCTGCAGTAAGCATTGTACATCTTATCAAAAGACACATCCAGTCCATCCCAATCGACATCAAAGCTGTAAGCATCTTTCATTATAAATTCACGAGACCTCATGACTCCAAATCTGGGCCGCCTCTCATCTCTATACTTCGTCTGAATCTGATATATTGTCAATGGAAGCTGCCTGTATGACTTTACATCATTTCTTATAAGGTCTGTAAAAACTTCTTCATGGGTAGGACCTAAGCAAAATTCCCTGTCATTTCTGTCTTTTAGCTTAAACATTTCAGGTCCAAAAACATCCCATCTGCCGGATTCTTTTAAAAGTTCCGCAGGTATTATGGCGGACATAAGCACTTCCTGTGCCCCTGCTCTGTCCATCTCTTCCCTCACGATTTCTTCAATCTTCTTAAGGACTCTTTTGCCAAGCGGCAAATAAATGTACACACCTGATGCAAGTTTTCTCATCATGGCAGCTTTTAACATGAGAATATGGCTTGGTATCTCAGCTTCCGCTGGCACTTCTCTCATCGTTGGTATAAACAATTGTGATAATCTCATCGTCTACCTCCTAATATTTATCATGTTTGTATTTTATTTAATTTAATTTTAACTGTCAATACATTTTTCAGAAAGACTTGCTATTGCGTACGCAGCAATTCCTTCTTTTCTACCTGTGAATCCAAGACCTTCTTCGGTCTTTGCTTTAATGTTAACTCTGTCAATCCCAATATTTAAAACTTTCGACAGATTTTTTGATATAGCATCTTTATACGGTGCCAATTTCGGTTCCTGAGCTACAATGATGCAGTCAATATTGTTTAAAGAGTATTTATCTTTTATCAAATCTAACGTCTTCTTAAGGAGCACAGTGCTGTCTATATCTTTATAAATCCACTCGGAGTCAGGAAAATGAGTTCCTATATCGCCTAACCCTGCAGCACCGAGAATTGCGTCAATGACAGCATGTATAAGGACATCGGCATCTGAATGACCTAAAAGCCCCTTAACGTACGGAATCTGTACACCGCCCAATATCAATTTTCTTCCCGCCTCTAATCTGTGTACGTCGTATCCAATACCGACTCTCATAAAAACACTCCTATCCCTTAAACTCGAAATTTCCATTTCTATCTACAAAAAGACGAGTTTCAGACTTCCTAAATCTGTCTTTTTGCTTTATTGTTTTAACAGCAAAACCTTTATTTGTATGAATCATGATAGACCTTGCTGCAAAGTCTGGTGAAGAAAAGTAGTATTCCCCTTCTTCATTAATAGCCATGTACCAATTTACTTTTCCAAAGACATTGTACTTTTTAAGTTTTTGCCCTCTGTCAAGCACAAGGACTTTACTATCTGTCAATATATTTACAAAAGACAATATCTTTTCCAAAACGCTTGCCTTAGGTGCTTCTTCTACGCCCAATATTTCTTTTAGATGCGGAATAGAAGCATTTAATATTCCTCCATGGCCTGCATTCAAGACATATTTATTTCCCTCAACTCCTAAAGCACTTTTAATCAATACGGTTCCATCCCCTTTATCATCTCTCACAACACCAACAGCACGGCCGTCAGGCCACAATACGCTATCATTACTATCGGCAACTTGAATGAATTTATTCGTGTATATACCATTTCCCGAAAAAACATACACTTCATCAGCTCTTTCATAAAATTTATCAATTGAGCTGTTTAATTCATTTAAAAAGGTATTCTGTTCCTTCATGTAAAGTATATTTTTAAACACGATCTTGTTGTTTTTAATCGGGTATTTAAAAACGTAGTTTCCATATTCGACACTTGGCATGAGAGATTTTATAGATGGAATGTACCTTCTTATTATCATAAGCTCATCTTTCTCCCCTTTTATTTTGCCTATAGCCCAGATAAATCCCCTTAAAAGTATATTTAAAAAATCCTCGTCGTTGTCAGGAGGAACTGCACCGCCTTCCCACGCATAATATGCATTAGCAGCTCCATAATGAGGAGAAGATAAAAAAACCACTTTGCCTACATCATTTCTGTAAAAATCTCCTTGCACATAGCTTCTAAGAAGTAAACCACCCATGCTGTGGCATACAACGTCGACTTTATCGCAATTATTTTTTATTTTTGCCTCATTTATCTTAGACATAAGTGTGTTTACACACTCAGGTATATCCTTCCACCATTCATAATAGCAAATAAAAAGATTTTTGCCCTCCGTATATCCCAATGATTTCAAATTTTCAACGAAAGAATCGTATATATAACCTGCAGGTCCAAACCCCCATGCTTTGCCAACAAGCGTAGGAACATACATGGAGCCAAATATTCCGTGAATAAATACAAGAGGCCTTCTCATCACAATCACCTCATATAATTTAGGCATCTCTCCTGCTATAATTATATGAGGTTAAAATAATAATGTTATTGATATATTGTTTTTAAGAAAGCCTCAGATATTATCAAATCCTCAGGAGTAGTAATCTTTATATTCCTGTAGCTACCTTCCACAAGTTTTACTTTATGTCCAAGCCTTTCTACAAGGACAGTATCATCTGTACCTAAAAAACCATCTTCCATTGCTTTTAAATGTGCTTCGTATATAAGCCTGTATTCAAAAATTTGTGGCGTTTGGATGGCCATAAGATTTGTCCTATCAGGGGTATCTACTACAAAATTGTCATCGTCAACTACCTTTATAGTGTCTTTCACTGGAACAGCAATACCTACAGCACTGTGATGTTTAGACTCTTCTATGCCCTTTTTTAGTGTGGCCTCGTCGATAAAAGGTCTTGCTCCATCATGTATCATCACTATGTCGCATCTGCTATTCACAGCCTTTAACCCATTGAAAACAGATTCCTGTCTCTCCATCCCACCGGCAACTATCTGCTTTACCTTTTTAAAATTATATTTATCGATTATTTCCCGTCTGCAGTAATCTATGTCTTCGTTAGACACCACTAAAATTATCTCATTAAGTTCCGATAATTTTTCAAAGACATTTAGAGTATAGTATAGAACAGGCTTTCCGTTTAATTTCAAAAAAACCTTGTTTAATTTTGTTCCCATTCTTCTGCCTTTACCAGCAGCAACGACTATTGCACTAATAAACATAATGCACCCTCTACAAAAAATATACTGGTAAAATTATATCATATTCACCATCTTTCCGCCATCGACAAAATAAAAAAGGCATCTTCGAAAGGAAAATGCCGTGAACCTACTCCATCCTATAGAGGATGGAGCTTCCTACTTCATAGACCGTTGCCTACTGCTATTCACAGCAGGTCTTACACAATCTCCATAGGCGTAACTTCGGGAGGAACCTTCCCTACAAAATTATTACTCTTATGCTGCTATGCCTAATTGTTTTAATCCTTCATATAGTACATTTATTGCTGCATTTACATCTCTGTCTATCTCTAATCCGCACTCGCATTTGTGTATTCTTACTGATAAGTCCTTTTCTACTATTTTCCCGCATCTTGAACATCTTTGTGATGTATATGCTGGATCTACTTTTACGAAGATTTTTCCTTCTTTTTCTGCTTTATACTGGAGATATTTGTCTAACATTCCCCATCCTGCATTTGCTATTGATTTTGCAAGTTTATGATTTTTCATCATATTTTTTACTTGCAAATCTTCAACGCATATGATGTCATTATGTTTTACTATGTTATAGCTTATCTTATGTAGATAGTCCTTTCTCTGATTTGCTATTTTTTCATGAAGTTTCGCTAATCTTTTCTTTTGCTTTTCTCTGTTTTTGCTTCCTTTCTTTTTTCTTGATAATTGTCTTTGCAGTCTTTTTAGTTTCTTCTCTGATTTTTGTAGCCATTTAGGATTTGAGTATAACTCTCCATCTGATGTTGCAGCTATTGAGTTTATTCCTTTGTCTACTCCTATTGCTTTTTCTCTTATGACTGTTTTTTCTTTTTCTTCTTCTACTTCAACTGACAGATTTATATACCACTTTCCTGCATGGTATTTTATGTTTATTGTTTTGACTTTTGTTGGATCAAAGTTTCTATGTGCTTTGATTTTTATATGCCCTATATTTTTTATGTATACATATCCTTCTTTCCCAAAGTTTCTTTTTGTTTCGCATTGTGGAAGTGTTATTGATGTGTAGTGATATTTATCTTTGAATTTAGGATATTTGGCTCTTTTGTCAAAGAAGTTTTTATATGCTCTATCTAATCTTCTCAACACATCCTGTAATATTTGCGATTGTACTAATTTGTATTCTGGATGTTCTTTTTTATATTTTGGAAGCATGTTCTGCTGTTCTTTATATGTAAGTCCTTTGCCATATTGTTTGTAATGTTTTATTCTTTGATCCAGTGAATAGTTGTATAATTTGCGACATAAATACAATGTATAAAAAAGCTTTTCTTCTTGTTCTTTTGTGGGTTCTATGAAAAAATGCTGACATGTCATCATCTTTTCTCACCTTGGCTTTCTACAATAAAATTTTCTGTATCTATTATGGCATATTATTCTATGGCAGACAATAGAAATTCATCTCCCACCTATAGAGGATGGGAGACTTCTTTCAAGCCTTCGTTAAAATATCACATAGCTTTTTCTTGATCTGTTTGCTTCGGTTTGGCAAATATCATTCTACCTGCTGCAGTCTGTAAAACGCTTGTTACAAGGACGTCCAATGTATCGCCTATATGTTTTTTGCCACCGTCTACCACGATCATAGTGCCATCGTCAAGGTAGGCTATGCCTTGACCAGATTCCTTCCCATCCTTTATGACTTGAACGACCATCTCTTCTCCAGGAAGCACCACAGGCTTTACCGCATTTGAAAGTTCATTTATATTAAGGACGGGTACACCTTGAAATTCAGCTACTTTATTCAAATTATAATCATTTGTTATAACTTTCCCATTCATCATCTTAGCAAGCCTTAAAAGTTTCGTGTCTACTTCGGATGCGTCCACATCCTTATCTACAATCTGCACCTTCATGTCCAATTCCTTTTGTATTTTGTTTAAAACATCAAGGCCTCTTCTGCCTCTATTCCTCTTTAATGAATCAGATGAATCAGCTATATGCCTCAATTCCTCCAGCACAAAATTAGGTATGATGAGTGGTCCTTCTACAAACCCCGTTTTACATATATCAAAAATCCTGCCATCTATTATGACACTGGTATCGAGAATTTTTGGTATCTCGCTTATCTCTACTTTTTGCGATTTTTGCTGTCCCATCTTTTTCACTATCGCAAACAAATTCATAAATTCATCTTTTTTTTTCAATGATATGCTTATTCCAAGATAACCGAAAAACACACTGATTATTATAGGAATAACCTTTCCTACAAATGGAAGCTGATAAATAGGAGCGCTAATAAGGTTTGCCAAAATCAATCCAATGATTAATCCAAAAGCGCCAACTAAGATATCGTATATCGGTGATTTTTGAAGTGCTGTCTCAAGCCAACCTTCGAAATCTTTTCCCCATTTAATAAGTTTAGGAGAAAAAATAAAAAATATGATTCCGCCTATCAAAGCCCCAACAGCGTATACAATGATTGATGTAATACTTGTCAATGTCAAATCCATCAGTTTTTGCAGCTTCAATACGGCCAAAGACAGGTAAGCCGCTTCAAATCCCACTCCTAAGCCAACTATCGAAATAATTCCTCTTACAATTTTGTATAACATATATTCACCTCCACTTCTATTATTATCAAAAATGTCACTAATTATAAGTCAATGGGGAAATTTTATAAAGGCACATAACAAATTTTACATGTATAGGGCTTCTTTAATAAAAGTATACTACTTATAGATAAACATTGTCAATTTACAAAAAATTTAGTCATGCTATAAATGTTATTTCGTGTAAATATTGACAACACAACATTTACAAGTATATAATTGATTTAAGATTTAAAGAAACGGGAGTGGGCATAACCATGAAGGATATAATAGTCGATGATCTACAAAACACAGTAGAAGAATACTTAATACGTCACAAAAGCATTCTCGATATTTTGACAAAAATTCAAGAAAGCAGTGCCAGAGTCAACAGAGCAGTAGCAAAATCTGTTACAGAGTGCGGTTGTCTAAAAATCAATGCACAAAAGCAAGAAATCCCTGAAGATGCCATGATAGAAGACGCACATAAGTACATCAAAACACATGTGGATGGTCAGTTGTGCGATAACTGCCGTGAAGTTTTAGAAACCGAAATCGGCAACAACATATTCTATATAATAGCCCTTTGCAACACGCTGGGCTTAAACTTCTACGATATCTTGCTTAAAAAGGATAAAGAGCTTAATACGCTGGGAGTTTTCAATATGCTGTGATTTTAGTGGGGATAGACCCACTTTTTATTTTGCAATTACATCTGTAAGTTCTACGATGTTTTTAATCTTTTTTACGTTCATATCGTAATTATTTTCTACCTTCATCTGTGGCACTACTATTGTTTTAAACCCCATCTTTCTGGCTTCACTTATCCTTCTCTCTAAATTGCTTACAGGTCTTACTTCGCCTATCAGTCCAACCTCACCAGAAAAACAGATGTCATTAGAGATGGGAATATTTAAATACCCTGATATTAAAGCTGCAACTATTCCTAAATCGGCCGCAGGCTCTTGTACTTTCAATCCACCAGCTATATTTAAGTATACGTCTGATTGTGAAAGATTTATCCCACATTTCTTTTCCAATACAGCCAATAAAAGGACAAATTTGTTGTAATCTATGCCTGTTGACATCCTCCTTGGCAATCCAAAATTGGTATGGCAAATAAGCGATTGAACCTCTAATAAAATTGGCCTCGTGCCCTCCATAGAGCTTATTACAGCAAGACCCGGTGCATTCAAATCTCTCCCAGATAAAAGCACTTCAGAAGGATTCTTTACCTCTTTTAAACCTTCTGATTCCATTTCAAATACCCCTATTTCATTTGTAGAGCCAAATCTGTTTTTGTAAGCTCTTAATATCCTAAATGACTGCGTCCTATCACCTTCAAAGTACAATACAGTATCCACCATATGCTCCAACACTCTGGGGCCTGCTATAGAGCCTTCCTTAGTTACATGACCTATTATGAATACAGTAATCCCGTTTTGTTTCGATAGCCTTAAAAGATGCTGCGTAACTTGTCTTACTTGCGACACACTGCCTGGTATAGTTGTGCTTTCATCTGCGTACATAGTCTGGATTGAATCAACTATAATAAAACCAGGCGATATCTTCTCTACGTGTCTTTCCACATTGTTTATGTTAGTTTCGGCCAAGAAGTATATCTCCTGCTTGCCTTTTATGATTCTGTCTGCTCTCATTTTTATCTGGCTTGATGATTCTTCTCCTGAAACGTACAAAACCTTTGTGAAATTAGACATCACGTCCGATATCTGCAAAAGCATAGTTGACTTGCCGATGCCGGGTTCTCCCCCAATTAAAACAAGAGAACCTTTTACAACACCACCGCCTAATACCCTGTCAAATTCACTAATTCCTGTTTTTATACGGTCTTCATCCTTTGCCTCTATATCTTTTAAAAGCTCAACTTTTGATGTAAGTACGCTTTCTCGCGACTTTTTGTCGCTGTCTTCAACTACCTCTTCAACAAACGAATTCCATTCATCGCAATTAGGACACTTTCCCATCCACTTTGTGCTTTCAAATCCGCACTGTTGGCAGACAAATTTAGTCTTATCTTTTTTCACATTTCCACCGACTTTCCATGTATATCTATCACTAAAATTATATCACATTGAAATATAAAAATTGGATACCCTCACTTAGAGAGTATCCAAGTATGCTTAAACTTTCGTAAAATCAAATTTACCGTCTTTTAATTTAACTAAAACTTTATCGCCAGATTTTATCTCGCCTTTCAGCATAAGCTCAGAAAGCTCACTTTCAACAACTTTCTGTATGGCCCTTCTCAATGGCCTTGCGCCATAAGTCACATCATAGCCTTCTTTAAGAAGTTCTTCTTTTGCATCATCTGTAAATTCAAGGCTTATGTTGTTATCTTTAAGCCTCTTATTCAAATCAGCGATCATCAAATCGGTAATCTTCCTTATGTCATCCTGCGTCAGTTGACGGAATACGATGATATCATCAATCCTGTTTAAAAATTCAGGCCTAAATGATTTTTTAAGCTCCTCTAAGATGTTTTCCTTCATCTTTTCGTACGATTCTTTTTCTGCGTTGCTTTCAGGCATAAAACCTAAAGTAGTCTGCTTCTTAATAAGCTGTGCTCCAACGTTGGAAGTCATTATTATGAGTGTATTTTTGAAATCTACCGTTCTGCCTTTTGAATCTGTCAGCCTTCCATCGTCTAATATTTGCAACAGTATATTAAACACATCTGGATGAGCTTTTTCAATTTCGTCAAATAAGATGACCGAATACGGCTTTCTTCTTATTTTTTCAGTAAGCTCTCCGCCTTCTTCATATCCAACATATCCTGGAGGAGAGCCGATAAGCCTTGATACAGAGAATTTTTCCATATACTCAGACATATCTATTCTGACTATCGCTGATTCGTCTCCAAACATGGCTTCTGCTAGCGCTTTGCTAAGCTCTGTCTTACCGACACCTGTTGGCCCTAAGAATATAAATGATCCAATAGGTCTTTTCGGATCTTTAAGTCCAACTCTTGCCCTTCTTATGGCTCTTGCCACTGCATCCACTGCTTCATCCTGACCTATTACACGCTTGTGCAGTATCTCTTCCAAATGCAAAAGCCTTTCAGATTCTTCTTGTGCAAGCTTCTGTGTTGGAATGCCAGTCCAAAGGGATACAATTTGCGAAATTTCTTCAGCTCCAACGCTTTTTTCTTTAACTAATGAATTCTGCTGCCATTTTGATTTTAAGTTTTCCAGTTGCTCTTTAACTTTTTGTTCTTCATCTCTTATCTTAGCAGCTTTTTCGTACTCCTGAGTCCTTATAGCCTCTTCTTTATCTTTATTAAGCATATTTAATTTATCTTCCAATTCTTTTATCTCTGGCGGTGCTGTAACTGTCTTAAGTCTGACTCGCGACGCAGCTTCGTCTATAAGGTCTATAGCCTTATCAGGAAGGAATCTATCTGTTATATACCTGTGGGAAAGTTTTGCTGCTGCTTCAATCGCTTCATCGGTAATCTTTATCCTGTGATGTGCTTCATACTTGTCCCTTAGTCCTTTTAATATTTCTATCGTTTCTTCAACAGACGGCTCCTCAACCATTATAGGTTGAAATCTCCTTTCGAGAGCAGGATCTTTTTCAATGTACTTCCTGTATTCATCGATTGTAGTAGCACCAATGACTTGTATCTCTCCTCTCGCAAGGGCTGGCTTTAAGATATTAGATGCGTCTATTGCACCTTCTGCCGCACCAGCACCTATTATAGTGTGAAGCTCATCTATAAAAAGTATGACATTTCCTGCCTTGATGACCTCATTCAATACATTTTTCAACCTATCCTCAAATTCTCCTCTGTACTTTGTGCCTGCAACCATTGAAGCCATATCTAATGTTACAACCCGTTTGCCCTTTAAAATCTCCGGTATAGTACCACTTTCGATGGCCTCTGCCAATCCTTCGGCGATTGCAGTTTTACCTACTCCAGGTTCGCCAATAAGGCATGGATTGTTTTTAGTCCTTCTGCTTAAAATCTGTATTACTCTTTCTATCTCCTTTTCACGTCCAATGACAGGATCCAACTTTCCTTCCCTTGCAAGCTCTGTAAGATCTCTTCCAAACTGGTTCAAGTTAGGTGTATTTGTATTCTTAGCTCTTTGCGCTTTATTTGTAGTGCCAGAAGGTTCTTCGCTTACCATCTTTACTATTTCTTCTCTGACTCTGTTGAAGTCTACACCTAACTCCATCAAAATCCTTACTGCTACGCCTTCACCTTCTCTAATAAGGCCCAATAAGATGTGCTCTGTTCCGATGTAATTTGTATTAAACCTTCTGGCCTCAGCAAAGCTAAGCTCCAAAACCCTCTTTGCTCTTGGCGTATATCCTACCACATCGCCAGGCACATTTCCCATTCCAATAAGTGATTCTACCTTTGCTCTTATATCTTCGTAAGTGACACCAAGGCTTTTTAAAACCCGGGATGCTATGCCGTCTTCTTCTTTAATAAGACCTAAAAGAATATGCTCCGTTCCCACGTAATTGTGGTATAGTGAGCGAGCTTCCTCCTGTGCTTGATAAAGCACTTTTTGTGCTTTTTCCGAAAATCTACCAAACATTGCCATAAAAACACCTCCTAAATTTTTATCCTTTAATCAATTTTGATACATACTCAGCTCTCTTAATATCCCTTTCATATGGCTCTAATTGTTTCCCTATTATTTTTTGTAGGTTTCCAGGCTGAATATGTGTTGTTATCTCATCTATCTTTTGAATGTCCAAATTTACAATGTTTAAAACAGCACCTAATCTAACGTCTGAAATAAGTTTCATGAATTCTTGAGTAGACATTACCTTTGCATTTGTCAAAAGACCGTATGATCTGCCTATTCTGTCTTCTATCTGCACTTTTCTCTTCTTGTAAAGATCCTCTCTTGATTTTCTTTCATTGGATATAATCTGCTTTACAATGCCTTCAAGGTTTTCTATTATGTCTACCTCGCTTTGGCCTAATGTGACTTGATTTGATATCTGGTAAATATCGCCTAATGATTGAGTCCCCTCACCATACATGCCTCTTACTGCTATTCCAATTTTAGATACAGAATTTAGAACATTGCCTATCTGTCCGGTTATAGTAAGAGCCGGCAGATGTACCATAACAGACGCTCTTATACCTGTTCCCACATTCGTAGGACATGCTGTAAGATAACCTAACTTTTCGTCAAAAGCATAGCTTATGTTTTCCTCAATCAAATCATCAATCTTATCTGCCAGATCCCAAGCTTCTTTTAAATTAAGCCCATTAAATATGGTCTGAATCCTTAAGTGATCCTCCTCGTTTATAAGTATGCTTACAGTTCCGTCGTTTTTTATAAGGGCACTGCCGTTTTTAGTGTTTTGCGCAAGATCAGGGCTTATCAAGTGCCTTTCAACAAGGGATTGCCTCTCAAGAGGAGTTATTTTTTTCATATCGTACTCTGAAAACTGCGTTGAAAGTATTGTTTTACTGTCAAATATGGCCTTTTTTACCGATTCTTTGACTTTTTCTGCCTCACTTTCCGTCATGACAGGCGGAAATGGAATATTGCTTAAATTTCTGGCAAGTCTAATTCTACTGGAAATCACAACATCATTGTCATGGTCAAACATCAGCATCACCTACTTTCCATACTTTTTCTCCAATTCTCTGATTTTATCTCTCAATTTTGCAGCTTCCTCAAATGCTTCCTCTTTTACTGCCTTATCAAGTTTCGCCTTAAGCTCCTCTATTTCTCTCTTTGCCCTTAATGCTCCGCCTGTCTTTCTTGGAATCTTGCCTCTATGTCCAGTGCTTCCGTGAATTCTCCTTATAAGCGGGTTTAATTCATCTGAAAAAGAATCATAGCATCTACTGCATCCAAGCCTGCCTGTTTCTTTAAATCTGTCGTATGTCATGCCGCAATTGCTGCACTTTAATTGCTCCTCTATATAAGTATTTCCTGTATTTGGAAGAAAATTCATCAATCCTGCCAACAAATCCTGCACAGAAAATGGTGTAAAATTCACAAACGGTGAAAATGTCTCGCTGTTTAAAAGTCCTTCCTGTTGAGCGCATTGCTCACACAAATTCATTTCTGTCTTGACGCCGTTTATTATTTGAGTATAATGGACTGTCGCTGGTCTTTCTTTGCATTTATCGCACAACATTTTAATCACTCCTTTTCATCAAATTATTTGAAAGTTCTGCTAACATCACTTTTAAAAGTATCGCCCTCAAAATAGGCTTTTCGTACTGTGCAACAGGTAAAATCTTATCGTTAAGCACAGATTTCATCAATGCAGCTTCCCTTTCAGTTATCAGATCATGTTCTAATAAAGTGTCGATGTAAAGCCTGCCTTTGCTTTCTGTTATGTTGTCACCTATATCTGAAATCAATTTTGACATCCAATCCTTGGAAACAGGCCTTTTGATTATTTTAATGTATCCGCCACCACCACGCCTGCTTTCAATGATGTATCCATTTGATAAGTTAAATCTCGTCTCAAGTACATAGTTTATCTGTGATGGGGCGCAATTGAAAATATTAGCCAGTTCATTTCTCTTTATCTCAATATATTCTTCATCAGCTTCTTCTATCAAGCTTTTTATAAAATCTTCTATTAAATCGCTTAGCCTCGCCATCCCATCACCTCTTTCTTACTTTGACTTTCTTTGACCTTCACTTACTATTTTATTCCTCTTTTCTATACAGTCAACAACCATTTAATTTATATTTTTCCATTTAAGCATTATTTAAAGCAGATTAAACGTATATTTCAAATATTTATTAACTTTTACTCATCATAACTTTTATTTTCGCTAAAATAAAAATCACAATCACTGTAAAAGTCATTGTACTCATCTATGAACTCATGGCCTTTTCTCTTAATATTAGATTTTCCATATATGCTTAACATCTTTACAATGTCATCATCTATGTTTATAAAATCATTATTGCCATAATAAATATTAGAAAGTCTGTGATGTAGCGGCATAAAAAAACCTCCTTTTTTAATTTATATTTATTTTTTTCAAAGGAGGTCAATTCATACTATAAAATTTTATTCAATTTTGACTCTATCTTTTCTATATCTACATCGAAACCGGCCACATTTGTATCTATAGCTGCTTTTGCAACATTCAATGCAACCGCCTTAGCTACTCTTTTATCAAATGCTTTTGGTATTATGTAATCTTCATTTAATTCATCATCAGAAACCAATCCAGCAATTGCGTATGCTGCTTGAATCTTCATTTCCTCATTTATCTCAGTTGCTCTAACATCAAGGGCACCTCTAAATATGCCTGGAAAAGCCAGCACATTGTTTATCTGATTTGGAAAATCAGATCTTCCAGTCCCGACTACCAGTGCTCCGCCTTCTCTCGCCTCATCAGGATATATTTCGGGGATTGGATTTGCCAATGCAAATACAATCGAATTTTTGTTCATGGATTTTACCATGTCTTTTGAAAGCACATTAGGAGCCGATACACCTATAAAAACATCGGCACCAATCAAGGCATCAGCTAACGTTCCCTTTATCTTATCTTTATTCGTGATCTTAGCAATTGATATTTTTGATACATCTGTATCATTTCTTCCATCGTAAATGATGCCTTTTCTATCACATAACACAACATCTCCAGCTCCAGCATTGATAAGTAACTTGGCTATCGCAATGCCTGCCGCACCAGCACCATTTATAACCACTTTAATGTCTTTCAAACTCTTACCGGCAATTTTTAAAGCATTTATCAATCCAGCAAAAACCACAACGGCAGTCCCATGTTGATCGTCGTGGAAAACAGGTATATTCAAAGCTTCTTTCAATCTTTCTTCAATCTCAAAGCATCTTGGAGCAGATATGTCTTCAAGATTTATGCCTCCAAAAGTAGGAGCTATGTTTATGACTGTCTCAACGATTTTATCAACATCTTTTGTAGCAATACAAATCGGAAATGCATCAATTCCTCCAAATTCCTTAAATAATACCGCCTTTCCTTCCATTACAGGCATCCCGGCTATAGCACCAATATCGCCAAGCCCCAAAACCGCACTGCCATCAGTGACAACTGCTACAAAGTTGCCTTTGTTTGTGTATTCATAAGCAACATCAGGATTTTTTTGTATCTCTTTGCACGGCTCTGCGACACCTGGTGTATAAGCAAGTGACAAATCTTTTGAATCATTGACTGGCACTTTACTTAAAATGCTGATTTTCCCCCTGTTTTCCTTATGTAATTTTAATGCTTCTTCTCTTAAATCCATTGTTACCCTCCTTAAAGTATACAGTATATTAAGAATATTATATATCATAATCTTGCAAATATCTATTACTTTAGTTTGATAAATCATTAAAAAGCACAATCGCATGTCATTTAGAACCTGTGATTTCGTTTTTATCTTATAAAAAAGGCTGATGCACTATGACATATACAGTCGGTTGTGCAACAGCCCCTTTTGAAATTATTCTTGAGATTTTTTTCTTGCCTCTATTACTTTTTCTGCAACAGCAGGTGGCGCCTCTTCATACCTTGCAAACGACATTTTGAATTCTCCTCTAGCCTGTGTCAATGATCTTAAATCTGTAGCGTACTTAGCCATTTCAGCTTGAGGAACTTCCGCAGTCACCACCTCCATGTCTCCTTTTGACTCCATCCCTAATATGCGCCCTCTCCTTTTGTTTAGGTCTCCAATTACATCCCCCATATACTCTTCAGGCACTGTTACTTCTACGTGCATTATAGGCTCTAACAAAACAGGATTTGCCTCTTCCATGCCTTTCTTAAAAGCTATAGATGCAGCAACTTTAAACGCCATCTCAGATGAATCTACAGGGTGAAAAGAGCCATCCAAAAGCGTTGCTTTTATATTCACAACAGGGTACTTAGCAAGCACGCCTTCTTTTATGCATTCCCTAAGTCCTTTCTCAACCGCAGGAATGTATTGCTTTGGCACCGCTCCACCAAATATCTTGTCTTCAAATTTGAACTCTCCTTCTTTATACGGTTCAAATTCTATCCATACATGGCCGTATTGCCCATGTCCACCAGTTTGCTTTTTGTGCTTACCTTCCACTTTCGATTTGCCTTTTATCGTCTCTCTGTAAGGTATTATAGGCTCTGTAAGAACACACTCTACTCCAAATTTGCTTTGAAGTTTCTTGGATATGACTTCTATATGCTGCTCCCCCATGCCGTATACTATGACTTGCCCTGTTTCAACATTTTTCTCGACTTTAAACGTCTGATCTTCTTCCTGAAGTCTCTGAAGTCCATTGCTTATCTTGTCTTCGTCGCCTTTTGCCTTAGGCTCTATAGCCAAAGCCAATGTGGGCTCAGGGAATACAATGGGTCCATATTCTACTTGTTTTGCCTGATCACAAAGTGTATCGCCTGTCATTGTAAATTGCAATTTTGAACATGCTCCTATATCACCAGCAACCAATTTTGAAACGGGTATCTGCTTTTTTCCTCTTAATACATACAACTGTCCAATTTTTTCATTTGCCTTCTTTGTACCGTTATACACAGTGGAGTCAGAAGACACAGTGCCAGAAACAACTCTAAATATAGACAATTTCCCTACAAAAGGATCCGCTATCGTCTTAAATACAAAAGCTGAATAAGGTTTATTTTCATCTGCCTCAGCCTTAAATTTGTTGGCCTCAATAGGCGATGGCAAAACATCTGTCATAATATTTAACAATGCATCTATACCGATATTTTTTAAGCTTGACCCACAAACTACAGGAAAAATGTCCCTACTTTTCACACCTTCCTTTAAACCTTTAAGCAATTCGTCTTTAGAAAGCTCTTCTCCCGCAAAGAATTTCTCCATCAAGGCTTCATCATTTTCAGCAATATCTTCTATAAGCTCCTCTCTATATTGCGATGCACTTTCTTCCATCTCAGCAGGAATGTCTGATTCTTGAACTCCCTTCTGGGTGTAAACGTATGCTTTATTCGTAATAAGGTCTACATATCCAGTAAAACTGTGTTCACTGCCAATAGGCAATGTCATAGGCACAACTTTATTGCCAAACTTATTTCTCAACTGATCAAGAGTTTTATAAAAGTCTGCATTTTCTCTATCCATCTTGTTTATAAACACCACAGTAGGAAGTTTTTCAATCTCTAATATGTGAAATGACTTTTCAGTGCCAACCTCAACCCCTGATGCAGCACAAACGACCAGCACAGCGCTGTCGGCAGCCTTCAATCCGCTTATTACTTCGCCAAAAAAATCAAAGTAGCCAGGTGTATCAAGCACATTTATTTTGCAGTCTTTCCACTCAATCGGAATTACAGATGTGGATATAGAGATTTGCCTTGAAATTTCCTCAGGATCGTAATCAGATACAGTTGTTCCATCTTCTACGCGCCCAATCCTATCTATGGCCTTTGCATTATACAGTAGTGCTTCTGCAAGCGTAGTTTTTCCAGCTCCGCCATGCGAAACTAATCCAACATTTCTTATTTGTTGCGTTTTATAATCTTTCATATATATCCCCCTATCTTATTGCTTTAATATTATTATTCTATATTGATTTTAAATTTCCTCTTAAATTAAAAAATTTTTTATAAAAAACCTCCGGTATGCCCGGAGATTTTTTATTCGCCAATTATTTCATATAAAATTTTTCTTGCTGCTTCTTCTATCTCATCAGGTGTTGACATGTTTAATACCATTTCCGTAAACTCTTTAGCCTTTTCATAAGAAACATTTCTTATGATATTCTTTATATTGGGTATCGAACTCGCACTCATTGAAAATTCATCTAAGCCTAATCCCAAAAGGATAACTGTTGTAAGCGGATCACCAGCCATTTCACCGCACATAGCTGTAAATATACCTTCTTTGTGTGATGCATCTATGACATTCTTAATAAGCCTCAATATTGCGGGATTAAACGGCTTATAGTAATCTTTTATCCTTTCATTCATCCTATCAACAGCAAGCGTGTATTGGCACAAATCGTTAGTACCGATGCTAAAGAAGTCTACTTCCTTTGCGAGAAGATCCGCAGTCACCGCAGCAGATGGTATTTCTACCATTATGCCAACTTTTATGTTTTTATCGTATTTTACGCCCTTTCGATCCAGTTCTTCTTTGACTTCGTTTAAAATCTCATTCGCCTTTCTTACTTCAACTACTGAAGAAATCATCGGATACATTATCAATATGTTTCCATATGCGCTGGCTCTAAGCTGTGTTTTAAACATCTCTTTTTCGTCAAGGCAAAGCCTTATGGCTCTGTAACCTAAAAATGGATTCATCTCATCTGGCATATTTAGATATGGTAGCTTCTTATCACCGCCAATATCTAATGTCCTTATGGTGACTGGTTTGCCATTCATCTTCTCTGCTACGTATTTATATGCTTCAAATTGTTCTTCTTCTGTAGGAAAGTCATTCCTATTCATGTACAAAAACTCTGTTCTAAAGAGCCCTATCCCCTCAGCGCCGTTTTTCAAAGCACCTTCTACGTCATTGGGTGTGCCAATATTTGCCGCCAACATTGATTGCCTTCCATCTTTGGTTACTGCAGGCAAGTCTTTTAATTCTTTCAGCTTTTCAACTCGAATCTTGTATTTATCCCGCTTTTCCTCATATTCCTTAAGGACGTCTTCAGTGGGATTTACAATTACGACTCCTTCATTTCCATCTACAATGGCGATATCGCCATCAGAAACTTGTTTAGTGACATTCCCTGTTCCTACTACTGCTGGAATTTCTAATGACCGAGCCATAATAGCAGTGTGGGAAGTCCTGCCGCCTACATCTGTAGCAAATCCTAAGACTTTTTCTTTTCTCATTGTAGCCGTATCAGATGGTGTTAAATCTTTGGCAATTATTATCACATCTTCATCAAGCTCTGACAAATTTACATCCACTATGCCGTGTATATTATTTATTATCCTATGTCCAACATCCCTTAAGTCAACCGCTCTTTCTTTTAAATACTTGTCGTCAAGGGATTCCATCACGGATGCATGCTGCTCAATGACGTGGTTCACCGCATTGTCAGCCGTAACATAATCAATTTTTATCATATTTACAACAGAATCATAAAGCTCCGGGTCGTTTGCCAGCATAAGATGTGCTTCAAAAATCTCAGCCTTGTCTTTTCCAAACTCCCTTTCCGTCTTTTCCTTGATCTTTTCCAATTGAGCTTTCGTTAATTCGATTGCATTTTCAAATTTTGCTATTTCATCTTTTACCATTGATTCATCGATAGTTTGGGTATTGATTTCAGCAAACTTCTTCTCATACAAAAAAACCTTGCCTATTGCAATACCCGGTGATGCCGCAACGCCTTTTAACATCTTTTTTCCTCCTCATTTGACTTTAATAGATATTATAGCATAATAGTAGTACAATTTTAAGTGTTTATAATATTTTGCCAACAGTTATTAACTGGCAAACAATAAAAATAGTGTATCATTTATAGACTGTTTTTTCAAACATGTTTCACTTATCCCACCTTCACAATTTATCATATCATAAAAATCAAATTAATTGAAGCTTGCTGTGAAAATAAATCAAAACATGACAAAAGTGAGGAGGTTAACCTCCTCACTTTTGCTTCATCCACTTCTTTAAATGCCGGTGTGAACCGGCGTTTATTGATCTTTGTTGCCATCAGCAACATTTTGATCAGTTTGATTGTAAGCATCATTAATAGATTTTTCTGCTTCGTCGTTTAATGTAATGACTTGCTGTGTAAACTCGTTTGAAACTTTTTCTCTGTACTTGCTGTCAAATATATACCTAAATATCTCCATTTTGAATTCCTCCTTGAAAGATCACTTACATATATTGTATCCACTCAAAATGAAGATATTATGAAGATTTATATTTCATACACAGCGACTCTGTCTCTGCCTTTTGTCTTGCAGCCAGCGTAAAGAGCCCTATCGGCATGGCTTATGAGTTTCTCCGCAGACTCCGCTTTATTTGGAAAATCAGCAACGCCAGCGCTGACAGTTATATTTATATCACCTGCATCAGTCTTTATCGGTTTAGACGATACTTCATACCTTATCCTTTCAGCGATCACACACGCCTGTTCCGCTGTCAAGTTCGGAAGTATAACAGAAAACTCCTCCCCACCGTATCTTGCAACGATATCATTGTTTCTAACACAGCTTTTTATCCTTGAAGCAATCTCCCTAAGCACAGTATCTCCCACCATGTGCCCGTATGTATCGTTAATCTGTTTAAACCTATCTACATCCAGCATTATGAGGCTTACAGGCGTCTTTTCAATAGATGATTTTGCTATGCTGTCATGCAATATCTGATCAAAAAATCTCCTGTTATAAGTTTTTGTAAGAGGATCAGTAATAGACCTTTTACTTATTTCAAAATATCTCTTTGCGTTCATTATGGCTATCGAAGATTGCTCTGATAATGCCTCCATTATCTTTAAAGAGTCTTCATCGAATGCGTTGATTTCATTTTGAAATGCAGATATACACCCTATTATGCCTTCCGCTCCTTTTATAGGAACTACAATTGCAGAATCGTAATAATTAGATATATTTTTGTCTGAGTAGCGCTTATCTGCTTTTAAATTGCCTATTATTACAGATTTCCCTTCACTTACAACTTTGCCTATAATCCCTTCATTGTTCATGTACACATCCTTAAAAGCACCTATTGATTCTTCCCTGCACTTAGTCTTTTCATTTATCAAAAAGCCATTGTCATCCTTCAAATAAATAGCTATCCCCGATACGGTTACTACTTTTTCCGTCTCATACAATATTGCTTCTAAAGTTTTGTCTAAATCCAACTTTGAATTGATTATTTTCACCATTTCATATAAAGCATTTAGCCTCTGGTTGGCCTTGTAAAGATCCCTAAAAGCCTTTATGAAAAACGACAGCAAAATCAAAGGTATGACGTGGTATATAAAAATAACAGTGCCAAATTTCATATACATATTAGCTAAAAATATACCTACAGGTACCATTACAAAATAAGAAGCCAACTCTAAAATCGAGCTTTCCGTCCAATATTTCTTAAATAGAATTTTCCCCTGTGCTTTCAACGCATAATACAAGATAAAGTAATTTATCACAAAACTTGTGAGCACATAAATTACTACATATATTAGCTGCCCAATAGAAAATCGTCCGATTTTTCCACCTAAACTCTCATAAAGATGCCCCGCTACTATGTATGTTATGGAAAACATTGCTCCATTTAAAAATCCATTCTTTACTTTTTTTCTAAAAAATATTGTTTCAATCATGGTAGATGTTGTAGCCAAAAGAGCTGATGATTCTGTGCCATATATCAAGAAAGATGCTATCGTGATTACAGGGCTTATGGAAAGCTTTATATCGGTGTACTTTATGCCCAAATTGTCGAGAGTAACCATAGCTAACAAAAGTATAGAAAATAACTTTATATCGATTTTAATGCCGTATTTAAAACATGTGTAGATAAGAAGCGAAAACCCCACCGCAATTAACACGAAATCAAACAATGTTTCCCTTTTTTTTAACATTTTTAACCCCTCTTAATCTAATTAATGTGTTATTCGACACAAATTAAAAAAATCCTTCATTGTTAATAGATAAAATTTTATATACAAATGAAATTATATCACATATATTATTCACAATTTGTCGTTTTTTGATTGAATTAAAAAATCTCCCTGTTTTAGGGAGATTTTTTTAACAGTCCATTAACCGCACTTTGAGTAACCGCAATTTTTACAGACTACACAGCCACCTTCATGTTCTATTTCACTGCCGCATTCAGGACAAAAGCGTTCTTCTTGTGTGTCATAAGTATATGCCGCCTGTAAAACTGCATCATCATTTTTATGGTTGCTGCCATTTATAGGCACATCAATTGGGGCGAAGCTTTCATCTTCTTCAACTTTTAATTTCATAACTTTCTCAATGACTTTGGCAATGGCATCTGGACACGAAAGAACTTTAATTTCCTTATTGTTTGCCATTTGCCTTAATGTGGAATGGCACCTTATACCTTTTAGCTGCTCTACTATTGACTTCGCATCAAGACCTGATCTTAAAGCTATGGATATCAGTCTACTTGTAGCCTCTGACTGAGACGGACAGCCTCCGGCTCGTCCTAAGTTAGTGAACACCTCGCATATACCTTTGTCATCGTAATTAACGGTAATGTACAAGTTGCCACAGCCTATTCTCACTTTTTCAGTTATGCCTTTCGTCACAGAAGGCCTTGGCCTTGGGACGATTTGATTGCGACTTTCCTGCTTGTCTTCCTTCACGCTTTCTTTTTCAGCTTTCTTTATCCCCAAATTCAGCACCTGTGAGTCACGACTTCCATCGCGATAGATGGTGACGCCTTTAAGACCCAATTTATAAGCCAGCTCGTAAACTTCCCTTACATCGTCTACCGTCGCATCATGTCTGAAGTTCACCGTCTTTGAAACTGCATTGTCAACATGCTTTTGAAAAGCCGCTTGCATCCTTATATGCCATACAGGATCTATGTCGTGAGCTGTAACAAAAACCCTTTTTACATCATCTGGTATGCCATCAATTCCTTTTAATGTGCCTTGCTGTGCTATCTTCTTCATCAATTCTTCTGAATAAAATCCTCTTTTCAAAGCTACTTCCTTAAATATAGGGTTGACTTCTACAAGCTGGGTATTATCCATTACATTTCTTGTCATAGCTATTGCAAAAAGCGGCTCAATTCCACTGGATGTTCCTGCAATAATAGATATTGTGCCAGTAGGTGCTATAGTTGTAGTTGTTGCATTCCTCAACCTTATGTTTTTGTCTTTGTATATGCTTTTATCGTAGTATTTAAAAACGCCTCTCTTTTCTGCAAGTTCCATCGATGCCGCTTTAGATTCTTCGTCGATGAACTTCATCAATTTATCAGCAAATTCCACAGCTTCTTCAGAATTGTAAGGTATATTCAGCATAAGAAGCATGTCAGCAAATCCCATAACTCCTAAGCCTATTTTCCTTGTACCTTTCGTCATTTCGTCTATCTGTGGCAGTGGATACTTATTCGCATCGATCACATTGTCAAGAAAATGCACAGCATTATGAACAGTATCTCTCAATTTATCATAATCTACTTCGTATTTGCCGTTTTCCTCTTTAAGCATATTTTTAAGATTTATAGAACCCAAATTGCAGGATTCATATGGCAAAAGTGGTTGTTCGCCACAATTATGTATAATTATCCCATTGGCATCAAATGCATTGATTCCAGGCACTTGTACATCATAAACATCTTCAAATCCATCTTCTCTAATATCCAAAACTCTCGCCATAAAGCGTTCTTTTCGAGCACCATTTTTATACGATGATAAAATAACTTTTAATTTATTCATCTTTTTATCATCTTTAAACCCTATACGTCTTGCATATATTCCCATATTATCGCCACTAATACACAGTTCATGCTGTGGCTTTATTTTATATTCCTTTAGACCACCTTTGCCATCAGGCATTAGCTTTATGTCATATTTTCTTCTGTTTGTATATATTTTACTTGCAATGCCCAATCGCAACAGCATTCTTTGAACTGCTTTTAAAAGTTCCAAATTGCTTTGCGAAAGTCTTATGCTTGCCCCTTTTTCAGGACTGCCTTGCACAGAAGCATCACAATCAAAAAGTCCTCTAATAAAGCCTATGTAAGCATTCGACGACATTTTTTCCAACTGAGGAGTTATCGTTTTAAATCCATTGCGCATTCCCATTTTAAGCGCCAAGTCTCTTAATGACGCTAACTTTAGCCTGTATTCATTTCGCCCTTTTATTTCTATCCATCCTGCAAAATCTTTGCGATGCGGCAACTTCATTGCGCAATCCAGAGCATATTGCATAACATTATTTACACCATAATCATCAACGTCTCCTACAACTTTTCTTTCTTTCCAAACAGAAATAATGGCAGTGTCTTTCTTTAGAACTCCATCACCAACCAATAATCCTAACAAATATCCATCTTGTTCATCCAATTCGCCTGACCATCCTATCAAATTCCTATGATTGTTAAGAAGAATATTATCTCCTGGTTTTAGATCTTTTGCAGAAACCCATTCGGTCTTAATCTCATTTAAACTGTCATCTACAACTTTTAAGACTTTGTGGTCATCAGTCAATCTGACATAATACCCTTCAACAGTTTCAAGCACAACGATATGCTTATGCCCTGTTTTAAAGAATCCCTCATTTGTCGTTTTATAAATCCTACCGTCTATTACAGCATCAAAAGATCTTCCAATTAAATCATTAACTTGTCTTGGTCCTTCTGCAGTCATCACCCACGTGTCCCCTGTGACACATGGGTTAGTCGATTCAATCTCACCCACAAGAGGCGTTGGATTTTTTTCGTTTATGCGATCCAAAAATACGATTCCAGGTTCTCCATTTTTCCAAGCCATTTCCACGATAAGCTTAAATACTTCTCTGGCGTTTAAGCTTTTCACAACTTTATTGGTATGCGGATCTATTAAGTCATAATCCTGCCCTTTTTCAACTGCTTCCATAAAATCTTCTGTTATTCCGACGCTTATGTTAAAATTGGTGATTTCATTGTTGTCTTGCTTGCACTGTATGAACTCAAGGATATCTGGATGATCTATCCTAAGTATGCCCATATTTGCCCCACGTCGTGTACCACCCTGCTTTACGGCTTCAGTAGCAGAATTAAACACCTTCATAAAGCTTACAGGACCAGACGCCACACCGCCTGTCGATCTCACTGTAGCTCCTTTCGGCCTAAGCCTTGAAAAGCTAAATCCCGTACCACCACCACTTTTGTGAATTATGGCAGCGTACTTCACTGCGTCAAATATTTCTTCCATAGAATCTCCCACAGGAAGCACAAAACACGCTGAAAGCTGTCCTAATGGCCTTCCTGCATTCATAAGCGTTGGAGAATTAGGCAGAAAGTCCAAATTCGTCATCATCTCATAAAACTTTTTTTTGACTTCTTCAGTGTCTGCGTTTATATCGTACTCTTTGTCTACATCTGAAATTGCTTTAGCAACTCTCTCAAAAAGCTCCTCAACGGTCTCAACGACGCGTCCATTCTCATCTTTTGCCAAATACCTTCTTTCAAGAACCTTCTTAGAGTTTTCAGTTAAATTCATTTAAAACCTCTCCTCATATGTATTTAACTACAATATTTTGTATGCTGATAAAGTTAATTATACATCTTATTGTGTGTTTGGACAAATCTATTCTCATTGAATTTTTCTGTCCATTTGACGTGATTTTTCTTCATATCTTAAAATTTCTAAATTTTTATATCGTCATTTGCAAATTTTATTTGATACGCCATAAAAAAATATCCCGCCATCATGAACGGGATATTTTTTCTAAAAGCTCATCTACAATTTCTTTGTCGTATTCTCCATTTACATAACCTATTCTAAAGCTACTGTCGCCTTTCGCCACAAGTTCTTTTATGATTTTAGGCCTTTCTATCCAAATGTCCAATACATTAAAATCAGAGTCGAGAAATGCGAATGTAGGTATCTTTGCCTCTTTGTCTTTGCAAAGTGTCATCATGTCTTCCTCGTGCCCTTTTCTTTTTAATATGCGAAAATTGACTCCCAATATAGCACATATTTTAGCCATTATAGGCACGCTTACTTGGCAGTCTGGGCACCAACTTTCAGCAAAAGCCAAAACGTTTGAAACCCTGCTGCCATTTTTAATATTCTTTATGCTTCTATCTATATTCACAGTTTCAAATCTATTTTTGAAAATTTCTGGTTTTTTGTTGTCTTCGCTATTAATAAATTCATCAAAGCTTATACCGCTATCAAACAATTTCTTAATATCCATAAAATCACCTATCTATTAAAAAATGAGCCCAAAACGGTCTTTGCACTGGATAATGTCATCCCCAACAGACTACCGCTTCTCGTCATTATCTCATCTAAAGCATCTACAACTCTATCAATCTGCTCTTTAGTAACAATAAGCGGTGGTTCAAACCTTATAACATTTGGGTTGTTAAGAGTATATGCGGTTATGATACGATGTTTGTTTTGAAGTTCTCCTGCCACCAATGATCCTAAGTATTCGTTGGACAACTTTGATACGGCTCCTCCAGACAATTTGTCTAAAAGCCCGCCTTCTGGCTGGTTAAATTCAACACCTATCATAAGCCCTTTGCCTCTCACATCTTTTATCAATTTATGTTTATCTTTTAGCTCCTTTAGCCTTTTTAAGAAGTATTCACCTTTTTCTCTCGCTGCATCAGGAAGGTTTTTGTCTAAGATAAGTTTTATGGCTGTAATGCCAGCAGCACATGCTAACGTATTGCCACCAAACGTAGATGTATGTAAAAGGCACCTATCAGTGGTTCCATATCCTTTTTTCCAAATCTCATCCTTTGCTATATACGCACCTATAGGCATCACGCCGCCACCCAGCGATTTAGCCAAGCACATTATGTCAGGCACCACTTCTTCGTGCTCACAGGCAAACATCTTTCCAGTCCTGCCAAACCCAGTCTGTACTTCATCAAATATCAAATACGCATCGTATTTCTCAGTAAGCTCTCTCACTTCTCTTAAATATCCATCCGGTGGCACTATGACGCCGCCTTCGCCTTGTATTGGTTCAACAATAAATGCTGCTACATCTTTATCCTTTAAAGCATCTTCTAATGCATTGGCATCCCCATATTCCACCTGCACTGTGTCAGGAAGGAGAGGCATAAAGTACTTTTGGTATTTTTCACGTCCTGTGACAGAAAGAGCTCCTGCAGATTTTCCATGAAATGAATTTTTGCAGTAGACTATTTTATGCTTGCCTGAGGCAATTTTAGCAAGTTTCAGTGCACCTTCCACTGCTTCAGCGCCGCTGTTGCAGAAAAAGCTTTTCTTTAAATCGCCAGGCGTAACCATCGCCAAATTATACGCCAATGCCCCCGGAAAATCATTTACTGCAGCTTGAAGTATATTTGGAAAATCTTTCACTTTTTCTATCGCCTCATAAATCTCATCTGGATTGTGGCCTAAATTTAATGCACCATAACCGCCCAAGAAATCCAAATACTCATTTCCATCACTGTCCCATACAGATACGCCTTTTGCTTTCACAAAAAGCTTATCAAACTGCAACATCGACAGCATAGAGACAAAATTAGAATTTACGTACTCCTTGTAATTTTCCCGCACTTGGCTTCTGTTTAGTCTAAGCGCATCATCACACGTTATGTACTTTTGATCCTCTTTCATAAAAAACATCCTTTCCTTAAATTTAAAATGATACCAACAGTATAAATTTGTTTTATTAATGAAAAATATAATTAAACACCAAAAATCATTGGAGGTGTTTTTGATGTCAATCAGAAAGAGCCACTGGACCAACATCAAGGGAAACCGAGTGGAATTCGCTGCTGACATCTACAAGTGGGAGACAAGGCATTTTAAGCGAGAAGCAAAATCGCAAAAAGTCCAGTACAGAGCCCACAACCATGGCATAAGCAAAGATGTAAAAAGGCCTATGCACGACAAAGTCACATGAGGGAGACACGTCTCTCCCTCTTTTAATGATGATGGTGATGATGGCAGCAATCGTCGTGACACTCATCTTCATCTACAAATTTTATGCTGTCAAGCTGCTTTTTTACCCTCTCTCTTATCTCCTTAACGTACTCAATCCTTAACTTTGACTGCTCTATCTTCTCTTCATCTGTTAAACCTTCATTTTTTGATTTACGGTACAGATAATTTATCCTGTCTATCATCTCTTTTGTAATCATATATTCACCTCAATAACTAATTAATAATTATATTATATGACTTTTATCAAAAAAACAAAAGACGAGTAACCTCGCCCCCTAAACATTGTTAAATTTTAATTTCGATTTCACCTTTAATGTCAATAAAGTTTTCTTTAACGTCGCAACAATATGCGTATGCTTCAACACCTGATTCAATGGCGTCTTTCAAAGCAGATGCAAATTTAACATCTGTCTTTACATTTGGCGTAAAGTAAAGCACGTCATCCATCTGCACGAGAAAAACGACAGCAGCCCTCATGCCTTCTTCTTTAACACTTTTAAGCTCTAACATGTGTTTTGTTCCTCTTTCGGTTGGTGCATCAGGGAACATTACAACGCCATTTTCCTCAAGTGTTACACCTTTAACTTCTACGAAAAAAACTTCATCTTTTTTTGATAGCTTAAGATCAAATTTGCTGTTTTTATACGTCTTTTCTTTTTCGATTACATCATAACCTGTAAACTTATCCAATTTGCCCTTTAAAATGTTATCCATAACTACTTTGTTGGGAATCTGGGAATCGATAGATATAAGCCTTTTCCCTTTATAGACGAATTCCAATTCGTAAGGAGTTTTTCTCCCCATTCCTTCCCGCCTTTCAAGGACAACAGTTGCACCCGGCACAAAAAGCTCCTTGCACCTACCTGTATTAGGCACATGAACAGTCGTAATTTCACCATCTATCTCTACACGAGCTAAAAATCTGTTTATTCTCTCTAAAAATCTCCCTCTTACAATAGGGTTTTCTATAAACATTTAACGCCGACCTTCCACAGTTACTTTGTAAAGTCCTGTATGGTTACTTCAGCAAAACTCGTAGGAGTTTCCCACAACCTTATGCTGAAAAGATGAAATCTTTCATTTTTCAAAAGAGGATCTAACTTTCTCCACATCCAAACTGCTATATTTTCACACGTTGTGTTAAAGCCTAAGACTTCATTTAAGTACGCATGATCCAATTTTTTTACCACTTCACTATCAACGATAGCTTTAAGATAAGCAAAATCTATGACCATTCCTTCATCGTCTATGCTGCCTTCTACAGTTATCTCCAGCTTGTACGTATGCCCATGAAGATTTTCGCACTTGCCATTGTAATTGGTCAAATTGTGAGCACTGTCAAATGTAAATACTTTTGTTACTTTCATACATCCACCACCTTGTACCAATCTCTTTTATAAAGTTTCACACCTTTCTTGTCTATCAGCCTTTCAATTATGCTGGACAATTTCTCCCCATCTTTCGTTATGTCAGGTGCAATATCATTAAGTGGAATCAACACAAAAGCTCTTTCCCACATGCGCTCATGAGGTATTTTTAAATCGTCATCATCTACAACCAAATCACCGTACAGAAGGATGTCTATGTCAATGGTCCTTGGACCCCATCTTACAGTTCTCTCTCTTTTAAGCTCCTTTTCCACACCATTCACAACTTTTAACAGATCATGTGGTTTAAATTCCGTTTTTACCTTTGCTACGGCATTTAAAAATTTACCTTGATCCTTATAACCTACAGGCTCTGTCTCGTAAATAGGCGACACCTTTTCTGCGATAACAGAATTTTCCGAAAGCTTTATAAGAGCGTTTCTCAAGTATTCTTCCCTATCACCCATGTTAGAGCCAATGGATAAAAAGACATCTTTCATCTTACCATCGCATCCGTCATCTTGGCTACACGCCACATTTCTTTCACGTCGTGCACTCTGACGATGTCAGCACCTTTCACTATTCCAACCGCAACTGTGGCAGCAGTGCCCTCCATTCTTTCATTTACGTCAAGGTTTAAGACGCGCCCTATCATTGATTTTCTTGATGTCCCAAGCAATATGGGAAATCCCAATATTTTAAGCTCATCAAGCCTTTTCATCAATGTCAGATTATGCTCTAAAGTCTTTCCAAAACCTATTCCTGGATCGATCATTATGCTTTCCTTTTTTATGCCTGCTTTCAAAGCAATATCAATGCTTCTCTCAAAGAAGTTTATGACCTCCCGCAAAAGGTCATGGTACTCTGCCACTTCCTTATTGTGCATTATCACCACGCCAGCGCCAAAATCGGCGACGACTTTTGCCATATCGGGATCTCTTTGCAAACCCCAGATGTCGTTTATGATGTGTGCTCCATTTTTAAGGCACTCGTAAGCCACTTTTGATTTCATCGTATCAATTGAAATTATGGTATCTACTTCACACAACTTCTCAACTATATCATTTATCCTTGAAAGTTCTTCTTCAGCAGTCACAGGTTCGTATCCAGGCCTTGAAGATTCTCCGCCTACGTCTATTATATCAGCACCGTCTTCCATCATCTTTAAGGCTCTCTCCATGCCTTTTTCCAATGTATTGTATTTCCCGCCGTCAGAAAAAGAATCAGGCGTCATATTCAATATGCCCATTATGTACGTTCTCTTGCCGATTTCCAACTCTTTATCCCTTAATTTCAACATATAAGCCATAACATCACCCTTTCCCTGTGATCATCGCTTTCCATTTATCAAAAGCATGACTTCCTCTCTTGACCTTTGATCTGTCTTAAAAAGTCCCCTAAGCGCAGAAGTTACAGTCTTGGCTCCAGGTTTTTTTATGCCACGCATCGTCATGCAAAGGTGTTCTGCCTCTACGACGACCGCAACTCCTAAAGGATTTGCGGCTTTTACAATCGTATCAGCGATCTCGCTGGTAAGCCTCTCCTGCAGTTGAGGCTTTTTGGCTAAAATATCGACGATTCTGGCAAGCTTAGAAAGTCCCAAAATTGTGCCTTTTCTTGGAAGATACGCCACATGAGCAACGCCCATAAACGGCAGCAAATGATGTTCACACATGGAGTACATTGGAATATCTTTTACTATGACTATTTCTTGATGCTCGTCTTCTTTAAATGTCTTTATGACATCCATCACATTTTCATGAAGACCTGAAAAAATTTCTTCGTACATCCTGGCAACCCTATCGGGTGTCTCTAAAAGCCCTTCTCTTTTAGGGTCTTCACCTATAGCCTCAAGTATGTCGTAAACTGCTTTTTTTATCTTCTCTTTATCTATCATCGCCATGCTCCTTAAAAGAACTTATTTTTATATCAATATAACATTTTTTAGCTTCTCGTACAAGTATTGCGACAATTTTGACATAAAAATAAAAAACGGCTCTCATGAACCGTTTTTCGCTTTAAGAATATTTTCATTCATTCTCGTCTTTTGTTTCATCTAGATCTGCCTTTGGCTTCATTGTAGGGAATAATATGACATCCCTTATGGAATACGCATCCGTCATAAACATTATAAGCCTATCAATTCCAATGCCCAATCCACCTGTAGGAGGCATACCAACTTCCAAAGCATTTATGAAGTCATCATCCATCATGTGTGCCTCATCATTCCCAGCTTCTCTCTGCTTAAGCTGTTCTATAAACCTCTCCTTCTGATCGATAGGGTCGTTTAATTCTGAAAATGCGTTTGCGATTTCCCTGCCGTATATAAAAGCCTCAAACCTTGATGTAAGTGCTGGATTGTCGTGTTTTCTCTTGGCCAATGGAGATATTTCAACAGGGTAATCAATTATAAATGTAGGCTGTATTAGATGGCTTTCGCAAAGCTCGTCAAATACGAGAGCTATCACATCACCCTTCTTCATACCTTCTTTAACTTCAAGATGATGCCTTTTTGCAATTTCTATCGCTTCTTCATCAGACAATACTTTGTCAAAGTCGATATCCAAAAATTCTTTTATGGCATCAATCATAGTAAGTCTTCTCCACGGCGGCGTCAGATCTATCTCAGTACCTTGGTATACTATCTTTTTGCTGCCATTTACCTTTTCAGCTACATAAGCAAATAGATTTTCAGTTATGTCCATCATACCATGATAATCAGTGTATGCCTCATACAATTCCAAAAGTGTAAACTCTGGATTGTGCCTTATGTCCATGCCTTCATTTCTAAACACTCTGCCCATCTCGTACACTTTTTCCAGTCCGCCTACGATAAGCCTCTTTAAGTGAAGTTCCAATGCGATCCTCAAGTACATATCGATGTCAAGGGAATTGTGGTGTGTAATAAACGGCCTTGCTGCCGCGCCGCCTGCTATTGTATGAAGTATTGGTGTTTCTACTTCGATAAATCCTCTACTATCTAAAAATTCTCTAATAGCTTTTATGATTGCAGTCCTTTTGATAAAAGTTTCCTTTACAGTTGGATTTATAATGAGATCCACATACCTTTGCCTGTATCTTAAATCAGGATCTTTAAGCCCATGCCATTTATCCGGGAGTATTTGTAGTGACTTAGAAAGAAGCTTAAAATCCTGAACCCTTATTGTCACTTCACCAGTCTTTGACTTAAACACTTCACCTGTCACACCTATGATGTCACCGATATCAAGTATCTTAAATATTTCGTAATTTTTTTCGCCCAAAACATCCATCTTAAAGTAAAGCTGTATTCTTCCATCTCTATCCTGTATGTCAGCAAATGAAGCCTTTCCATGGCCCCTTTTGGACATTATGCGGCCGGCGATAGTGACTGTCTTGCCTTCGAATTTTTCGTAGTCATTTTTGATGTCAGAAGTCATATTAGTCCTTTCAAACTTGTCAATGCCATAAGGTTCAATGCCTAAACTTCTAAGCTCGTCCAACTTGTTTCTTCTAATTTTTAAAAGCTCATTTAAGTTTTCATTGTTATTTACTTCATTTGTATTTGCCATAATACTCCTCCAGATTTATTTGTGTATTTCTAAAACTTTGAGTTTTATTATTCCTGCTGGCACTTCTACGCTAACCGTATCACCTACTTTTTTGCCTAAAAGTGCCTTACCTATAGGTGATTCATCAGATATTTTGTTGTTCATAGGATCTGCCTCAGTCGATCCTACTATCGTGTACTCTGCTTCTTCTTTAAAATCCTCATCGTAGACTTTTACAGTGCAGCCTACACTTACTTTGTCAATGGCGATATCCTCTTCATCGATGACTTGAGCGTTTCTAAGCATGGCTTCTATTGTAGCTATCCTTCCCTCAATAAACGCCTGCTCGTTTTTCGCCTCATCGTATTCAGAGTTTTCGCTTAAGTCTCCAAATGCACGAGCTTGTTTGATTTTTTCAGCAACTTCAGGCCTTTTTACAGACTTAAGATAGTCTAACTCCTCTTCTAATTTTTTTAAGCCATCATAAGTTAAAATCACTTGCTTACCCATATTGCCAATCTCCTTTATAACAATATTGTATTTTATTCTATGTTTAAGCCAAATCAATTATGATAATATTAATACACAAGCACTGCTTTATGCAGTGCTTGTGTCTATATTTTCATGTGGAATATTATAAAACAGTTTACAAATAAAGTCAAGTATTATACAGCACTAAATCTATTTTCTTTTAATCTCCTTGCCGCATTCTTTCTCACGTTTTCTATGGTTTCCTCTGATACAGCTCTTTCAAAGCTCCTGAATCCTCCAAGTTTGAAGCCGTGTTTTTTTGCCAACTTTGCTATCGTATCAACTTGCTCCACCGTTAAGTCCCTACCTAATGAGAAATTTTCTATCATGCCTTCCATTGCAAGTATCATTGTCTCTGCCATACACGCATAACTTGTCTTTGGCGGAAAACCAAAATTGAAGTGAAAATCCACATCGCCTGGCACTTCTACGACACCACCTTCTATAACCAATACATCGTCTCTTGCATCAGCAACTTCTTTAGACACATCTCTTGGCCTTGCCACATCGCAGACGACAGCACCGGGTTTTAGGTATTCAGGCTTTATAATGGTATCTACAGCACTTGTGACTGTCACAACTATGTCTGCGGTCTTCAAAGCGTCTTTTACGTCAGATGTGACTCTTGCAGCCATGCCTGTCTTCTCCAATAGGTATTTGCTGAAGTCCTCTAATTTTTGCTTGTTTCTTGCCACCAATGTCATGTACTTGGCTTCTCTGGAAAGTATCTCAGCGCACACTTTCCCTATGGAACCTGTAGCGCCTATTACTACAACCTCTGAATCCCTTATATCCTTTCCCATAAGCTCAGCAGCTTTTTTTGTGCCTTCTATGGCAGTAGCGATTGTATAGCTGTTGCCTGTAGTTACAGCAATATTGAGATTTTTTGCCACTGTAATCCCTGCATCTCCAACTACAGACGTCAAAGCACCTAATCCTACGATTTCAGCTCCCAAATTTTCTGCTATCTTGCCAGCTTTAATAATTTTTTTCATGACGTAATCTTCCGGAAGGCTCATCATCTGATTAGAGATAAGCGGCACTGCTACAAAATAGCCTTTCGTTTCAGCATACTTGCTTTTTACACCTGTTATCTCCGATACTTTAAGAGGCGGCAGCATTTTTGTAAATCCCTCTACAACGCTGCGGGGCAATTTATTCATAATCTTAAACTTTCTGCTGACATCTTCGTATTCAATTGGATGTATGATAAAAGCGAACTTGTGCATGTTAAATCATCCTTTCAACAAAATATTTACTTTTCTATTGAGGCTTTTTCACCGTTTAGATATTCTACCCTCGGCTCAAAGCCAATCTTATCGAGAAGCATATTGTAATCATCCGGTTTCATCTCAGATGGACTTTTGCCTGATAGCGATACGAGCACAGCTTCCATTACATTGGTGCCAAACGACCTTCCATTTAGATTTGGTGTCGTTGTGATAAGAAGCTTGACACCTCTATCTTTAAGCATCTTTACATCATCTTTTGTGACAGTATTTGTCACGATAATTTTGTCTTTCAGATCGTCAGGCATGTACTTTTTGACAAACAAATAATCGCCTGCTATTATGTCAGCTTCTTTATAGAATTTTTCGTACTTTCTGCCGTCTATTGAAAGCTGCTTATCTCCTGTAGGGTACAACATTTCAAATGGCATCTTCACTATTATAGGGGCTATAATGGCTGCCAATCCGTAAAGAAGTTTAAGTGAATGAAGTGGTATCGGCACACCTAAGGCAAATATCATATCGCCAAGCGTCAAATCAGCCCCATACTCATGAAATGTCTGAGTCATGCCGAACCGATCCATCGCACTCACTATGAGAACTTTCTTGCCTTTTATGTCCACTATGTTGTTGTCATGTATGTATTTTATTACCCTTCTTTCAAGCGTATTCTTAAGGCCAGAACCATCTACGATTGGCGATATCTTAGCAGCATTTTTAAGTGGAACCGCATCTTTTATGACATACCTTCTCTCTCCGGCATACAGGTACAAGTCTATGCCGCCCATGCCAAATGCATCGACTTTCCCGTCAAGCTCTTTTATAAGCTCTATGGCTTTTTTCATATCGCCATCTGTGCCGATTCTTTCGATTATAAACTTTTCTCCTAATATCTCCGTCTCTACTCTGTTATTCCTTGTTGATGAGCCTATGCTTACGCTCACTACTCTTTTCACAAGATCATCTCCTTAAAGTATCCAAAATCTCAATTATGAGTTCAGGCTTTACAAAGACATCCTCTGTTATTGGAGAATGCCCTATGTTGACGCAAATCACTTCTTTGTCAAATATGGCTTCCATCAAATTTGTCCTTTTGTCAGAGCCAAGAAATATAATCGTGTCGTAAGACTGTACCTTTGCGATTATGTCCATAACCATATTAAAAAGCTCTGCACCCGTCATATTATCTGCAATGCCAAGGCGCTCTTTTTCAGACAAAAGCAAGATAAAATCAATGCCATAATCTTTCAATAATTTTTCAATTTCTTCTTTATTTTTAATTGGAAATCCTATTACCGCAATGTTTCCTCCTTTTCTCACCTCGCCTATGTTTTCCAACCTTGATATAAAGCTTCTATCGACTTTAAACTTTGACGCCGTCTCTTGCTGTGAAAAACCATTAACTCTCATTTCGATCATTTTGTCTATGATGTTGTGAAGCTTTTTGGTGTTTATTATCTTCTCGCCTATTTTTACAAAATCCATATTAACCATCCTTTATGTGCACAAATTGTGCTCATGCTATTTATAATTCTACTACTTCCTGGCATATATTTCAAGATGGTTTTAAGGCAAATGAAAAATTACTTCATTTGCCCCATATTTTTTCTATAGGCTTCATAAGCATCTCAATGAGCTTATTTGTGGCGGTAATTTTTACATCGAAAGCAACTAACAAATTAAGAGTATATCCTATTGCAACAAGTATAAAAAACACTACCACTTCTTTTGTCTTTTTCTTCTTTATAAGCCCAGGCACTTCCATAAATATTACTATCAAAAATATTAACGTTATTCCCAATGCGTTTAACATACATAACCCTCTTTTACCTTGGTTCAATTGGCTTTGAAGTAAGTCCAGACCTCTTTAGTGTGGCCTTCACGCTTACATTCACTTTTACGTTTGGATAAATCTCATCCCATCTGCCCTTCAATTTTTCCCACACTTTAGGATATTTTTCTTGAAGCTTCTGTCCGAACCCTACAGAGTCAACCTTGTACTTCTTCTGGACTGCATTTAAAGCGTCCAAGACTTCGCCTTTTACCTTCTCTTGCTGCAGATCTTCAAGGCCTTTTATCATCTTAAGGTCTGTAAGATTGTACCTTGAATTCTGTTCTATCATGTTTGAGTCAAAATTGATCTTTACATCAAATGAGACATCTTCGCCATTTACTTTTGGAGTGATAGAAGAATTAGCTTTTATTATAGTAAATGAAATGTGAGTCTTATCTCCCTTTGGTCCTTTATCAACAACAAGGGATGTATTTTTAATCAAGTTGTCCATCCACATTATACCTTTTGTCTCTTGTTCCGACAAAAGCCCTACCATCTTATCGTACTTAAATGCTGCAGCACCTACAAACCTGGCGTGCTGCGGCTCACCATCCTTCTTTACAATCTCTAATCTGCCTACTATAGGCTGTACCTTTTCTGTCTCTAAAGTCTCTACAAAGTGGTTTATATCGCATACATAGGCTGAAGATGTGTTTTTTTGGTTTTGAATCATGCCCAGAATTTCTCGATACGGGTACTTTTCGACATTCTTTGACAATTTCATAAGGTCATCGAGAGTTCCTCCGGATACCACCACCAGATAAGATGTCCTTCTAAACTCGGGATTCCTGGTGACAAAGTCCAGCATGCTGTAAATACCCGATCTTGCCAAGTTTTCACCTATAAATATTATTTCATTGTGCTGGAGAAAAAGCGTCCTTGAAAGTTCTGTATTGAAATTCGAAAATGCCTTTGCAAAATCGACACCTCTTGAGCTGTACACCTCATACGGCTTTCCTGCCGCAGCACCACCTCCACCGCCGCCAGAACTTGTAGCTAAATTTGCCGGCTTCAAAACTTGTACAGTGATATTGCACATCTTGTCTTTGTCTATGTCCATTCCTATGCCTTGCACAAATGCCAGCTCATTTATCTCCCTTTTGTCCCAGCAGCCTGTAAGAAGCAATGATAGTATGACAAACAAAATCAAAACTCTTTTCATAAACAATGCCTCCCCAGATGTTGAAAAATTCAACCTCTTGTGTAATTCTGTCTCTTTACATTTCTTCCCGCTACCTTATGTGGCCTGAATATCTTTGCCCACCATGGTATCCTTATAAACACGTCATTTAATTCTCTGGTGTTGGAAGGTGCAATTGGCGACAAATACGGAACTCCGAATGATTCCAACGATGCTAAATGCGCCAGTATCATCATAAGTGCCATTATTATGCCAAAAAATCCCAATGTACCTCCGACAATAAGCATAGCAAACCTTAAAAGCCTAAATGTTATGGCTATATTAAATGCAGGTATTGAAAATGAGGCTATTCCTGTCAATGCAACGACGATTACCGTCGCAGCCGATACAAGACCTGCCTGCACTGCCGCTTGACCAATGACCAAAGCGCCGACGATGCTTACAGCTTGGCCAACCTGCATTGGAAGCCTTATTCCTGCCTCTCTCAATATCTCAAAGAAGAATTCCATCAAAAATGCCTCCATTAGAGTCGTAAATGGCACTCCTTCTCTTTGGGCTGCGATAGATATAGCCAAAGGTGACGGTATCATTTCCTGATGATACGTTACAGCCGCCACGTAGATAGATGGCAATGTAAGCGACATAAGCATTGCCGCAAGCCTCAACACTCTAAAAAGAGTCGATATATAGTACCTTTCGTAATAGTCCTCTGCTGACTGGAAAAATTGGACGAAAATCGTCGGCACCACCAGCACCTCTGGAGAACCATCTGAAATGATAGCAACTCTCCCTTCTAAAAGCTCTGCAGCAATCTTGTCTGGCCGCTCTGAATGCTCAATCTGAGGAAATGGTGAAAACGGATTGTCCTCTATCATTTCTTCCAGATATCCGCTGTCAATGATTCCGTCCATGTCGATTTTGCTAAGCCTTTTTTTTACTTCCTCAACGACTTCATCTTTCGCCACATCTTTAATGTAAGCTATCGCCACATCTGTCTTGGTGTACTTGCCGATTTTTAAAGATTCTATGACAAAATTAGGGTTTTTTATTCTCCTTCTAAGCATAGAAGTATTAACCCTAAGTGTCTCCACAAAAGCCTCTTTTGGTCCTCTTACGACAGCTTCAGTGGTAGACTCAGCTACACTTCTCTGCTCCCAACCTCTCGTACTTATCACAATGGATTTGTCTACGCCATCAACAAAAACAGGCGTATCGCCGCTTAAAATGCTTTCCACCACATCACCAAATTTTTCTACTTCCTTTATGTCTGCCGTTGTTATGAAGTAATTTAAAAGGGACTCGTAGACGTTTTTTTTGCTTAAATAATTGTTGTCTAACTTTCTGCTTTCCAGTGTGATAGGCTCCATTATATTGTTGTTTATAAGCGCCTTATCTACAAGTCCATCCACACAAACCAAAAAGCCTTTTACCTTTTTTTCTCCTATCCTGAACTCTCTGAAAATCACATCACTACTTTTGTCCAATAGCGTCTTTAGCACATCTATATTTTTATCGATATCATCGTACAACCCCATTTCTTTATAATTTTCCACCAAATAAGTTCTGTCCATAAAAACCATCTCCAAATTTATTATTCCAAAAACACATGTAGAATATAATTGGCACATAAATCAAATAATATTTCATGTATAAACATTTTAAGGAGAAGAACATGTTCAGGAATATATTGAGTTATGAAGCAACAACAGAAAAAAAGATCTCGCCAAAGCAATTCATATACTTGATAGTATCAGTTGTACTGTCTACAGCAACGATATTTTTGCCATCTATTGTTGCATCAAAAGCTGAACAAGATTCTTGGATGTCTGTAATAATGGCGACAACATTCAGCATCCCTGTATTCTGCTTATATTACGGCATATCCACCATATTTAAAGACAAAACCCTATTTTCTTTTTTGGAAGATATTTTTGGAAAAATCATAGGCAAAATAATCGCTTCTCTTTACCTTTTATTTTTCATCCACTTAGCTGTAATAATGCTTAGAGAGCTTTTTGAAATCATGAGAGGTGCTTTTATGCCTAAAACACCACCGATAGTCTTTTCACTTGCATTGATGATTGTGGCATCATACGCTGTCACAAAAGGGTTTGTAGCAATTGCCAGAATGAATGAAGTGGTATTTCCTTTTGGGATGGGACTTTTAGGATTCGTCATTTTTTTCTCAATGCCTTATGTGAAACTTGAAAATTTTCTTCCCATCTTGGCAAACGGACTATTGCCACCCATGAAAGGAGCTTTGCCACTTATATCGTGGATGCTGGAAAGCGTAATAATATTAGCTATATTTCCACACATATCCGACAGCAAAAAAGTCTTAAAAAGCGGCGTAATATCTCTTTTATTTATCTCTTTTGCGCTTATGCTGGGTGTACTTGCAATAGGAATATTCGGTTCTAAAACCACTGCAGACTTTAAATTCACTGCACTGGAAATGACCCGCACCATAAGGCTTAGCAACTACTTCGCAAGGCTTGACTCTATAATAATGGCTATCTGGGTAGAAGGCATTTTCATGAAAATAACGGTTTTTACTTACATAATCGTGAAGGGATTTTCAGATGTGTTAAACTTCGAAGATTACAGATTTGCTGTGCTTCCAATTGCAGCCATAATGATCCCAATGTCCGTATTCGTATCGTCAAATGTAGATGAATTGTACAATTTTTTGAAAGACAAATTTTTCTACGAAACAGTCATTTTTGAAGTCATATTGCCTCTGTTTATATTTTTTGTTGCAAAAATAAGAAAGCTGGACAAAAAAACAAATGTCCAGCAAAAAAAGTAATCACAATTTTTCTATGTTCCGCTCGTATATTATCCTAAGCCCTTCCAAAGTCAACATGTCATTTACCGTATTTATAACCTTTGATTCCTGTGCAATCAGCTTTGCAAGACCACCTGTCGCTACCACATAGGCGTTTTCCGCAAATTCCTTTTTCATCTTAGCGACGATGTAATCCACCATGCCTGCATGGCCATAAATCAATCCTGCCTGCATGCTTTCAACGGTATTTTTGCATATGACCTTCTCAGGCTTTACAAGCTCTATCTTAGGAAGCTTTGCAGTCCTCTGAAAAAGAGCATCGGCCGATATGATAAGTCCTGGTGCTATAGCGCCGCCTAAATACTCACAGTTTTTAGAAACGGCGCAAAAAGTAGTGGCTGTGCCAAAATCTATTATTATGACAGGTCCCCCGTACAGTTCATAAGCTGCCACAGCATTTACGATTCTATCTGCACCTACTTCTTTTGGATTGTCGTATTTTATATTTATACCTGTCTTTATCCCTGGACCTACCACCAATGGATACACATTGAAGTATTTTATAGTCATGGCTTCCAGCGTGTGCATTATAGGAGGCACAACAGAAGATATTATGACAGCATTTATGTCGCTTAAATGCATATTTCTGTACTCAATAAGTTGTTTTATCAATATTCCATATTCATCAGACGTCTTCGACTTATCTGTTGAGATTCTGAATGAATACAAAAGCTTTTTCCCATCGTATACACCTAAGACGATGTTTGTGTTTCCAACATCAAAGACCAACAGCATTTAGATACATTCCTTTCATGCTATATTATAAAGCAGGCATATAGCCTGCTTTATTGCTTAATATATCTTTTTACAGATCTTACAATGATTGTTGTTAGAATAACTGCGATGACAACTTCAAATATTGTATTTTTAAGCACCACCATAAGTGCGACTTGCACTGTCAAATACTTCTTTAAAACAGCTAATCCCAGCACTCCAACTGTATTTGTAAGAGTTCCTGCAACCGCTGCAATACCGGAACTTTTCGTTAACTTATACGTGTAATACGTTACAATTCCGATAAGCAGCCTCGGCAGTATCGCCACAAGAGGGTCTGCAAAAAGCGGGGTATTCTGCCTTATAAAACTGGATACGCCGAAGATAAGCCCTATAAAAGTGCCTACATAAGGCCCTTCTAATATAGAACCTATTATAGTTGGTATGTGCATCGTTGTGGCATTGGCAATGCCTAATGGTATATAACCTAAAGGGGTTGTAGCCATTACGATAGATATGGCTGATAACATACCAGCAATTGTAATCTGCCTCACACTAAGCTTTGAAGCCATATTTACACCTCCAATCCAGTTCCATTTTGGATACCGGTCGAACTATTGCAATATTTTAATATGTCCAGCTCGTAAGATGCCGGCAAGATAATTCTACCAAAAAAGCGGATGTATATCAAGCATTGCATCATTTCACGTACAAAAGCACATCGCCTGTGTTTACAGAAGCGCCCTTTGAAACATTTATGGATATTACTGTACCGTCGTAGGGTGATGTGATTTCATTTTCCATCTTCATGGCTTCCAGTATTAAAAGCACATCGCCTTTTTTGACTGCCTGTCCTTGGCTTACTTTGACATCCAGTATAGTACCAGGCATTGGTGCATTGATTGGGAAACCGTCTTTGACTTCATTTTTGACTTCCACCGGTGTACTTTTTGCATTTACCTTTACCTCACTTTTAGAGGCAGTTTCTTCTTGCGATTTTTTCTCGCTTGCAATATCTTTTACTTCTTCCACTTCCACATCGTATTTTTTCCCATTGACAGTCACTATAAATTTTCTCATTTTCATCCTCCTAATCTATCTCATCTGACTGTAAAGGCCAGCTTTTCTCCATTCCGGCATATTTGAATCGGCTCTCTTTATTGATTTTATGCGAAAATTCTTTGCATACTGACCAAACGCCGCATAAATCGCAGCTTCAATGACAGCGACTATTTCTTCATTTATCTCTTCCATTCTTCCACTTCCTTTAAATGCGATTTTATACAGGAAAATTGCCATGCTTTTTGCTTGGCCTTGATTCCCTTTTGCTCATAAGCATATCAAACGCTGAGATGAGACGTGGTCTCGTCTCTTGTGGCAGAACTACATCATCTACATATCCTCTCGCTGCAGCCCTGTATGGATTTGCAAAATTCTCTCTGTACTCATTTATCTTCTCATTTCTTGCAGCGATTGGATCATCAGATGATTTTATCTCATTCTTAAAAACAATATTTGCCGCTCCATCAGGTCCCATGACCGCTATCTCGGCAGTAGGCCATGCCAAAACAAAGTCAGCCCCTAAGTCTTTGCTGCACATCGCAAGGTAAGCACCGCCATAAGCTTTCCGCACAATAAGAGTCACTTTTGGCACTGTAGCCTCAGAGTAAGCGTACAACATCTTAGCGCCATGGCGTATTATTCCACCGTACTCTTGATTCGTGCCAGGCAAAAATCCAGGGACATCCACTATATTGAGAAGTGGGATGTTAAAAGCATCGCAAAACCTTATAAACCTTGATGCCTTGTCAGATGCATTGATGTCAAGACATCCAGCCAAAACTTTAGGCTGATTTGCTATTATCCCTACTGTCCTTCCATTAAGCCTTGCAAATGCTGTTATTATGTTCTGCGCATACATTTCCTGTGATTCAAAATACACGCCTTCATCCACTATTTCCGAAATGAGTTCCTTCATATCATAAGGCTTATTTGGACTATCTGGTATTATCTCCACAAGCTTATGGGATAATCTGTTTATATCATCATCTGTCGCCAACTGTGGCGGATCTTCCAAATTGTTTGATGGAAGATAACTTAATAGCTTTCTCACCATCTCCAAACACTCTTCGTCGTTTTCAGCTCTAAAATGCGCCACACCGCTTTTTGTGCTGTGAGTAATCGATCCCCCAAGCTCCTCTGCAGAGACGTCTTCCCCTGTCACAGCTTTTATTACCTGCGGCCCAGTTATAAACATCTGGCTTGTCTTGTCTACCATGAATATAAAGTCAGTAAGAGCAGGCGAATAAACTGCACCTCCAGCGCTGGGCCCCATTATCACTGATATTTGCGGTATTACGCCTGATGCCAGCGTGTTTCTGAAAAATATGTTGCCATATCCCGATAAAGCATCGACGCCTTCCTGTATTCTGGCGCCTCCAGAATCATTTAACCCGATGAGTGGCGCACCCATCTTTAAAGCCATATCCATTATCTTTGTGATTTTCTTTGCATGATACTCGCCTAATGATCCTCCTAAAACCGTAAAATCCTGTGCATACACGTAGACAAGCCTTCCATCTATCGTCCCATACCCTGTCACTACGCCTTCGCCAGGTATCCTTTGCTTTTCCATGCCAAAGTCAATACACCTGTGCTCAACATAGGCATCTATTTCTACAAAGCTATCCTCATCTAAAAGCTTGTATATCCTCTCTCTTGCAGTAAGCTTCCCCTTTTGGTGTTGTTTCTCTACTTTATCTAAACCACCGCCTTCTAAAACCATCTCTCTTCTTCTAAGAAGGTCTTCAATCTTATCATCTATTGACATCAATTTACCTCCTTTGTATGTTACTAACTTCTAATATATCATATTATGACCTAATAATAAATATCCTTTTAAGCTTTTACTCTTAAAAATATTTAAAAGCGGATGAAAGAAGTTTTTCTCAAATCCGCTTTTTAGATAATTCTATTTCATTAAATCTTTAATACTTTTAGACACTTCTTTTACAACATCATCAAGTCCAAAATATCCTTTTTGCATTTTAAGCTTTGACAAAAGCCTTAAATACTGTTTTAGAGTCCCCATAATGACCACCTGAGAGCTTTCGATGCTCATGTTTACGCAGCCTCTCTCCACTGCCGCTTCTCCGCCTAAAGCTAACATCTCCTGTTTTATGATGTTGGCAGCCGCTGGATGGACGTCATAAAGCTTTACGACGCAAAACACGGCTTTTGGAGCCATCATGGATACAGAAATGTCTTCAATGTGAAGCTTTTTCAATTCGTCTTTAGCCTGACTTAAATTTTGTATACTAAGCATCTCACTTTTCATATCAAAATAGACCTTTAATGTTGCCCTCCTCATCTATATCCATCTTTTCTGCCGCAGGCGACTTAGGAAGCCCTGGCATCGTCATAATATCGCCCGTCATTGCAACTATAAATCCAGCTCCAGCAGATATGTTTAATCTTTTTACAGTAATGTTAAATCCCTTAGGTCTTCCTAAAAGCTTCGGGTCATCTGACAGTGAATACTGAGTCTTGGCAACACATACAGGAAGATGGCTAAGTCCCAATTTTTCTATGTTTTTAAGGTCTTTTACAGCTTCTTTAGTGAACTCCACGTCATCCGCGCCGTAAATCTCCCTTGCTATGGTTCTAATCTTATCTTCAATAGATGTGTCCAGTTCATATATTGGCTTAAAATCAGACTCTTTTTCACATGCATCAATCACTTTTTCTGCCAACTCAATGCCACCTTCGCTACCTTTTTCCCAAACTTCTGCCAAAGCCACCTCTACGCCTAAATTGCTGCAATACCTTTTTACAAACTGGATTTCCCTATCCGTATCGTGCGTAAACTTGTTGATAGCGACGACTACTGGTATTCCATACTTTTGCACATTTTCTATCTGCTTCCCAAGGTTCTCTATGCCTTTTTCAAGTGCATCAATGTTTTCTTTTGATAACTCTTCCTTTTTAAGTCCACCGTGCATCTTAAGAGCCCTTATGGTCGCCACAACTACAGCAGCGCTTGGCTTTAATCCTCCATACCGGCACTTTATATCAAAAAACTTTTCTGCCCCTAAGTCAGCACCAAAACCAGCCTCCGTCACAAGGTAATCTGCCAGCTTTAATCCATATCGCGTCGCTATTATGCTGTTACATCCATGGGCGATATTTGCAAAGGGGCCTCCATGTATGAATGCAGGAACATTTTCCAAAGTCTGCACCAGATTAGGCTTAATAGCATCTTTAAGCAAAAGTGCCATTGCACCATCGGCTTTTAAATCTTTGGCTGTGACAGGATTGTCGTCCTTGTCGTAGCCTATTATGATCTTGCCCAATCTTTCTTTCAAATCTTTAAAATCTGTTGCAAGGCACAAGATGGCCATTATCTCTGATGCCACAGTTATTATGAAGCCATCCTGCCTCGGATATCCATTTGCTTTCCCTCCAAGCCCTACGACGATTTCTCTTAAGGCCCTGTCATTCATATCAATTGCCCGCTTCCACGTAATGCGCCTTACGTCGATATTTAGTTCATTTCCTTGATGTATGTGGTTGTCAATCATGGCAGATAACAGATTGTGGGCAGAACCTATTGCATGCATATCACCTGTAAAATGCAAATTTATATCTTCCATAGGTACCACCTGCGAATAGCCTCCACCAGCAGCACCGCCTTTTATTCCCATACAAGGGCCTAATGACGGCTCTCTTAAGGCTATTGCAACCTTCTTTTTAAGCTTATTTAAGGCTTGTCCTAAGCCTACTGTTACAGTAGATTTTCCCTCACCTGCAGGTGTAGGGTTGATAGACGTAACCAAAATGAGCTTCCCATCTTTTCTGTCTTTTATCTTCTCCCAAAGCTTTTGTGAGATTTTTGCCTTGTAATTTCCGTAAAGTTCTAGATAATCTTCATCTATTCCTATCTTCTCACCTATATCAGCTATATGCATCATTTTGGCTTCTTGCGCGATTTCAATGTCTGTTTTCAAATTAATCCCCCCAGTCATTATTTTTTAAGCTCCAAGTATATATTCACAATCGTCCCAGTGCCTTTTTTGCTGAATATCTTTAAGTCACCACCGTACTTATTGAGAATGTTTTTGCTAATAGATAGTCCCAAACCTGTACCGTCTTTTTTTGTAGTAAACAAAGGCACCATCACTTTTTTAAGTGTTTCTCTGTCGATTCCACCGCCGTTATCTGCTATCTTTATTATAACCTTATTTGTGTAAGAATTAAATCTAGTCGTTATCCATATCTTCCCTCCAGAGCCGATAGCCTGAAAAGAATTCTGAAAAACATTTAATAGCACTTGCTTTAGTTGGTTGTTTTCTATCTTCACCATCGGAACTTCTCTCAATTTTTTTATTATTTCGATTTGCCTATGTTTTGCTTCTGCTTCAATTAAGATCATGTACTTTTCAATAAGCTCGTTTAAGTCAATGCCTTCATCGGGGCTATTTCTAACTACGCCTAAATAACTCATCACCAAATCTATTATTCTATCTGATTCGCTTATGATGGTGTCAAAAAAAGAAGCATTCGCTTTGTCTTTAAGCTGCATAAGCTGCAAAAATCCTTTTATAGATGTGATGGAATTTTTTATCTCGTGAATCAGCGACACAGCCAAGCTTCCCATCAAGTTGAATTTTTCACTTCTTTCGATGATCTCTCCGAATTTCAGCTTATCTGTAACGTCTTTCACGATGATGCATAAAAAGTTATCGTCGTAAGTGTCTGCTACCTCCATAGACAAAAAACGCCCACTGTCTTTTATATTGTAAACGACGATCTTATTGCTTACTATTTCGTCAAAGTTTATCTTTTCATCTAATGATTTCAGCACTTTTTCTGCGTCTTTGCGATAGGCCTTTTTATAGTCTAAACACATAAGCTGGCAAGCAGCCTTGTTTATATACTCTATGCGCCTTCTCTTATCCATAAGCAAAATACCCGTATCCACCATGTCTACAAGCTTAAACCTATTGTACAGAAGATCCAAATACGCGTTTACGTCTCGCATAGTATCTAACTCACTTTTTACAAAATTAAGGGTGGAAATGATGCAAAGCTTTCTCCCATCATCGGAATTCAAAAAATTATCCACCATCTTAAATCTCAATGTAAAACCATATCTGGAATTCAAAGTAATATCATATATGTTTTCATCCACTTTCTTAGCTTCATTAAGAAAGAAGTTTTTAAAAAAGAAATCGTAATTTCCCCCTATATCATCGTGATTAAATCCCAATAATCTTAAGAGAACTTTGTTTATATATATCACTTCACCGTCAAAATTTTTTAAAATAGTAAATCCTTTTAGTCCATCGACTAAGTCAAATATCCAATTGTAGTTAGGCTCCTTCGATGACCTTATCATTTTGTCCATGATAATTCCTCTTTTCTTTAGTATAAGTTTTATGGCGACACTTATATATTTTGACATAATTGTCAAAAATCCTTCTTATTTTGACAAACTTTTTCGATATTTTATAAAAATTTTTATATATAAAAAAATAAGCCTTATGCCTTTATCACAGGACATAAGACCTCACTCAATATTACCAAACCTTTATGTAATTATCACCTTTTTTCAAAAGCACAATTGGACCTATTGGACCATCTCCCCGCTTTTTCGCATCTAAATAGTCAGTATCCAAAACCAGCTCTTTGCCATCTGGAGTTTCATACTCCGCATCAACAATCCGCACTCTTTCCAATGTCTTTGTCGAATGGATATCGCCTACAATATTTTCGAATTCATCTGGCAATTGCAGCGAAAGGTAGACTTCATCTCCTTCATCAATTATGGCAAGTTTCGGGTCGAAGTCCTTTTTAACAAGATTGTCTTTTTCTTTCTCAAATGGCTCTGCACCATTGAAGTATGCATTTTTATTGATGTATACCGGTTGTTCCACTCGCTCAAATCTTTCTAAATCGCCAGGTAATTCATTTACCTTTTCAATGTATTCTTCTAAAGACGTTGTATAGTTGTTGTAATGAGAAGTTCCCACATTTTCTAATCCATCTTTTCCTATGAAGATATTGTTGTAGAATCGATCATCTCCCCCGTATACAAATGCAAATCCCGCAATTTCAGTGCTGTGTGGAAGATGGTATTGAGTCGAGCGATTTAGCACTTTTCTCTGATTCATCTTGCCTGCGATTAGATTGTTTATATACGCTCCACCTTGTGACATGTTGTCTATAGCATACTCAGAAGCTAATATATTGTGATCAACAACATACGGTCCATGGCTTACTTCAACAAACATATCTCTGTTATTATTGTAAAACAAGTTTTTGCTGACTCTTGTGCCTTGTGCTTCCCAATCCAGCCATAACCCTAATGAGCAATCGTGAATACGGTTATGGTGAATCTGCACATCTATGGCCGCGTGTAGCTTTATCCCTGCTATCTCATGGCCGTAGAATTCCCTTTTCAATGCGATATTGTAAATATGGTTATTGTAAATTTCACTAAAGACTCCTCCTAAGTGCCCAACAATGGCATTTTGTCCACAATCGTAGATCGTATTGTTTCTAATGATATGTGAACCTATCTTTTCTTTCGACCAACCATTTCTTTTTGCATTAAATACTGCTTCCAATTGATACTGGTATCCAGGCTTGTCTTTCCGTATAGAGCGATAATTGTTGCCTGTTGTAGCCTCTTTGCCGATGCTTATTGCGCTGCATTTAGCATCATGTATGATATTGTCCTCTATTATCCACCCTTTGCTCCAGTTAGGACCTATAAGCCCAGGCTGATCTGCTGTCGGAGGCGCCCACGGTGTTGCAGCATGTGCCATCTCGAAGCCTTTAACTGTAATATAATCTATGCCTGTTTCGACAGGATAAAAGCACGATCTTCTGACGTTTATCTCCACAAATTCTTCGTTGGGATCAGCACCTTGAAAATTAGCGTAAATCGTAGTCTTTTCCGAGTCTACTTCAGCATACCAAACGTACTTCGTTTGTTCTACATTGTGAACAGGTACAATCTTTTGGGTCCAGTGATCAAGGACTTCTGTCCTAACTTGTGGATTAAAAAGATCTTCATATCTCGTGACTTCATAAAACGACATGCCATTTAAGTATACATCCCCTAAGTGTTTTTTCTCATCAACCGTAAGCAGCCAATCTCCAAAAATTTCTTCTTTGTATGGATTGAATTCCCCAAAGAAAGAATTGGGCAACTGGCATTTCCACACGTTTCCATCTACATGCTGCCAACTTTGAATCCTCTCTGAACCTTTTATTATTACTCTTTCACCTTCTGCCGCCTTGTAGGTAATCCTTCTTTTGTCGCTTAACCCTTTATACTTTGGTTTAACCCATTCCCGGTATACTCCTTCATGGACTATAATTGTGTCGCCAGCCATTGCGACAGACGCAGCCTTATTTATAGTCAAAAACGGATCTTTAAGCGTTCCTTTCCCTTTATCTGAGCCACTTTTCGCCACATGGTATTCCATTTCTAAAACCCCTCCTCTTTAAATGATTAATTCTATTTTAAGCAAATGCCTATTGATATATCTATGCAAAAAGTAGTATACTTTAAGACAATATTAGTGTTTTTTTAGGAGGGACTTTTATGGTCTTTTTTCAAAAGCATGGTGTAAATGAAAAAGATCTCTTCCGCTTTTTTTCACTTAAGAATTATCAATTTCCATATCATTTTCATAGAGCGTACGAACTTATATACTTAAATGACGGCCAATTATCTATCTCTATAGACAAAAAAGAATACATACTGAAGAAAAATGATTTAGCCTTTGTGTTTTCAAACCAGATGCATGAATTTAAGACAATCGATCGCTCTGATATAACAATCATCCTGTTTTCCCCAGAACTTATCGGAGATTTTTACATGAATTATAAAGGCATGATCCCTGAAGATAACATACTGCACTTGGATAACATCATAGATTTCAATAAGCTTGGTTCCATCTACGGTAAAAAAAGTTTTTTATATTCACTGTGCGATAAGTTAGTAAACCATACCTCATTCATTCCTTCAAGACAATCGACTAAGACAAAAGTTCTATACAAGATGCTGCTTTTTATTGAGCAGAACTATTCAAATGACTGTACATTAAAAAAGGCTGCAAAATACCTAAATTACGATTATCCATATTTATCAAAACTATTTATCCAGCAAATGGGCATGACTTTTACAGAGTATCTAAACAACTACCGCATTTCACAATCATGCTACATGTTAAAAAACAGCAACCTTTCTGTAAGTGAAATTGCATTTAATTGTGGGTACAACAATTTGAGGACATTTCACAGAAACTTCAGAAAGATGACAAATATGTCTCCGAAAGAATACAGAGAATTAGATTAATCGCAAAAGCAATATTAACTGATGTCTTAAAAAGTTTGAAAGCAATTCATGAAACTAAAAAAGACATACAAAGTAAATTGTATGTCTTTTAAGTTATGCTTCTTCGCTCTGATTCGTCTCATCTACATTTTCGCCATTAAAATACTTTTCAAATTCCTCTGCGTTAAGTTTCTCTTTCGTCATCAAAGCCTGTGCAATTCTATGAAGCTTATCTATATTCTCTTTCAACAGTGTCTCAGCCTTGTTGTAGCATTCATCGATGATCCTCTTCATCTCTTTGTCGATGTCGTACTGAACTTCTTCACTGTAATTGCGGGTCCTGCCCAAATCTCTGCCAATAAATATTTCATCATTGTCTGTGCCAAAAGTCATAGGACCTAATTTCTCGCTCATGCCGTACTCTGTAACCATCTTTCTCGCTATGTTTGTGGCTCTTTCTATGTCATTTTGTGCACCTGTAGATATATCATTCAAAACAAGACTTTCAGCTACACGTCCTCCCAAAAGGTGGACAATCTCATCCATCATCTCAGACTTGGACATGTAGTACTTGTCTTCTTCAGGAAGCAGCATTGTGTAGCCGCCTGCTCTTCCTCTTGGAATGATCGTTACTTCGTGTACAGGAGGTGTATTAGGAAGGAGTTTTGCAACAACAGCATGACCTGCTTCATGATACGATACAAGCTTTTTGTCTCTTTCTGATATTACCCTGCTTCTCTTTTCTGGTCCTGCTATTACTCTCGTAATAGCTTCTTCCAGCTCCACCATAGTTATCTGCTTCATGCCTTTTCTGGCAGTCAAAAGCGCAGCTTCATTCATGAGATTTTCAATATCGGCTCCTGTAAAGCCCGGCGTCCTTCTTGCCAAAACTTTAAGCGACACATCAGGTGCGAGAGGCTTGTTTCTGGAATGTACTTTTAAGATCTCCTCTCTTCCTTTGATGTCTGGAACACCTACAGTAACATGCCTGTCAAATCTGCCAGGCCTTAAAAGAGCAGGGTCAAGGATGTCTGGTCTATTCGTAGCAGCTATGACTATGATGCCTTCATTTACACTAAAGCCATCCATCTCAACCAGCAACTGGTTTAATGTTTGCTCTCTTTCGTCATGTCCACCGCCTAATCCTGCGCCTCTATGGCGACCAACAGCGTCAATTTCGTCTATGAAAATTATACAAGGAGAATTTTTCTTGGCTTGTTCAAAAAGATCCCTAACTCTCGATGCACCGACACCTACAAACATCTCCACAAAGTCAGAACCACTTATACTGAAAAACGGAACACCAGCTTCACCTGCTACAGCCTTCGCAAGCAAAGTTTTACCAGTTCCAGGAGGTCCTACTAAGAGAACGCCTTTAGGTATACGAGCGCCTAAATCTAAGAATTTCTTCGGAAATTTCAAAAACTCTACTATTTCCTGCAGCTCTTCCTTTTCCTCATCGGCACCAGCCACGTCATTAAAAGTGACTCTCCTCTTATCATCTGTTATCATCTTGGCACGGCTTTTGCCGAAAGACATGACTCTATTGCCACCACCGCCTTGTGCTTGTTGCATAAACACATACCACAAAACTACAAGTACAGCCACCATAAATAGCGTTGGCAAAAGAGAATACCACCAAGGAGCACCTTGAGGCGGTTCGCTCTTGACAACAAGTTTATTGTCCTTAATATATGGTGTCAAGAAATTCATAAACGACGTCACATCAGGCACGTTGCTGCTAAACTGTGTGCCGTCTTTCAAAGTACCTGTAATGCTTGTGCCAGAAATAGTCATCTCTGAAACATTGTTTTTGATAATCTGGCTGTACAGTTCAGTAACGTCAATAGCCGCAGGTTGTTTAATATTATCAGTATACAATTGTACCATTGCATATAATGCGATAATTATAAGTATCCATATAACGATACCTCTGATCGTTTTATTCAAATATGGCCCTCCCTTCAAAGCCGTATCACTTAATTTATAATAACATATACCATATAAAAAAACAAATTTTAGCTGTACATTTCAGGTTTCAAAACGCCTATAAAAGGAAGGTTCCTGTACTTTTCATCAAAGTCCAATCCATAACCTACTACAAACTTATCAGGTATCTTAAACCCCACATAATCGACTTTTACAGATGCTTCTCTTCTCTCCGGTTTGTCTAATATTGTGCATATTTTCAAGCTTTTTGGCTTTCTTCCAAGCAGAGTTTCTCTCAAGTAAGACAGAGTTAAACCGCTGTCAATTATGTCCTCCACAATCAGGACATCTTTGCCTTCTATGCTTATATCAAGGTCTTTAATTATCTTTACTATTCCCGATGAATGTGTTGAGCTTCCATAGCTGGAAACAGCCATAAAATCAAGTGATAAAGGTAAGTCAATACACCTTGATAAATCAGCCATAAACATTATAGCACCTTTTAAGACTCCTACCAGCATCAAATTTTTCCCTTCGTAGTCCTTCGTAATCTGTCTCCCAAGCTCTTTTATCTTTTCTTTAAGCTCTTCTTCTGTGATCAAAATTTCATCGATGTCCTTTGATAAATTTTCCATCAAATTTCCTCCTTAATCTTGTTTAATATACTCTATAGACAATATTTTTTTTGTGCCATCGCGTACTTTGTACTTTTCAGACATTCTATGTCCCACAATCCACAAAATAGTGCTGCCAATAGCTAATAATGGTATCTTATCTCTCTCCTCTCTTGGGATTTTCTCATCGATAAAATACTCTTTAAGTGTCTTTGTCCCTCTCATGTTTAGAGGCGAGATGAAATCTCCAATTCTCCTATGCCTTACGACCACATCGCCATCGATCAAATCAGCATCGAAAAGCTTACGGTATCTACCTAAATTAAGGCTTTCTATTGATTCTCTATCTATTATCTCCGCCTTATATACACCTAAACATCCACCATCTGTTATGCCGGGAATATTAAGCTTAACTTCGCTAAAATCTCGCTTTTCATAAAATGTTCTTTTTCTGAATATAAGATTATTATAACTTTTTATAACTTCAATTTCAAAGGGTAAATCAATTTTTGACGATGTCTGCTTGTCCATGATATCTAACACATCTTCCACGTGTTTAAATGTAAGTTGATTAAGATCTCCATTTAATTTCTTATAAGCCAATCTAATGATTCTTCTTCTTATGGAACTGTGCAATTTTTTTATCCCATCAATGTCAAGTTTAACATTTCCATTATCAAAGTCAGCAATCTCATTAAATATTTTTTCAGATTCTTGGCTTAAATAATCTTCATCATCAAGCACGATCTGTGATGTTCTGTACAAATTTTCAACTATGTCTACATCAAAATTTTCTTCAATAAATGGTATCAATTTTAGCCTTATTCGGTTTCTTCTATACACATCTTCTTTATTTGTAGCATCTATCACATATCTAAGATCTTTTGATGTTAAGTAGTCAAGTATTTCATCTCTTGTGGTCCTTATAAGTGGTCTTATGATGCATCCATTAACAGGCTTTATGCCTACAAGTCCAGTTGTGCCAGCACCTCTTAAGATGTTTAAGAGAACCGTTTCGGCTACGTCATTTTTGTTGTGGGCAATGGCGATTTTGTTTCCACCAACTTCTTTAAACACTTTATTAAAAGCACTGTACCTTATTTCCCTTCCGGCAGCCTCCTCAGACAATCCCTTTTCTTCAGCGTATCTTCTCACGTCTTCCTTAAATAAAAAAAATGGGATATTTATTCCCTTGCAGAGCTTCTCAACGAACAACGCATCACTATCTGCATCGGCTCCCCTCAGCATATGATTCACATGAACCACAAAAAGCTTAAGCTTATACTTTTCTTTTATCTCTAAAAGCAAGTTAAGAAGGCAAATTGAATCAGGGCCTCCAGATACTCCTATTACGATTTTATCGCCTTTTTCTATCATTCTGTATTCTTTTATCGTCTTTTCAAAGCTATCTATCATATATATCCCCTACACCGCCAAAATCAAAAGTACAACGAATATCATACCCACTATAAAAAGCATGTAATTTAAATACATTGACGCCTTTTCACTAAAGCAGCCATTTTTAAAATTGACATACAGTTTATTTATATCGTACGTACCATTAAGCGCCTTCATTATGGCAATATGAAACTTCCCAAGCTTGCTCTTTGATTGCTTTAGGACTTCTCCTATCGTGTGGTAATCGTGTCTAAACGTCTTGCCCATTACAAGGCATACAAAAAGCATCCCTGCTTCAAACGACAGATACCCGGAATCCGCTTTTCTTAATCCCACTTTCCAACTGGCTCTGTCAAACTCAGGAGTAAATTCTTTTACAGTATCATCTTTAGCAGATGTCGAACCGTAGTCAATAAGCACTATGCGCTTTTTTATCTCATCCATCATAACATTGGATGGTTTTAAATCTGTGTAAAAAATGCCTAATCGCTTTAATCTAATCAAAGCATCTAAAATCACAGTAAGTATGTATGAAGCATTCTCCAAATCAATTCCTGATTTAATCAATCTATCAAGGCTATACCCGTCTATGTATTCCAAAACGATATAGTGATACATTTTATTATACAATATTGCGTCATCTAAATCAAATACACGTGGAGCAAAATCGCAATTTTTCAATGATGTCAACACTTTGTACTCTCTCGTAATGCTTATTAAGTCTTCACTTATCTTAAGCGCATATTTTAAATTTTCATCGTCGTGAACAAGGTATACATCGGCCACACCGCCATGCCCAATTTTTTTATCGACTACGTATTTCCGTCCATTATGTATGCCTTTCAAAACATTCATTAACTGATACCTCTTATAGATTCGACTTCTGTATCAAAAAGCGATGTAGCCAGCTTTATCGCATGGTAAGTAGGGGTATTTCCACCTGCTTTTAAGTTCTTAAGATGAACTTCTATATCATTTATCTTCGATGTAAATGGGCATATAATCTTCGCATAAGCATCATTTCCATCTGGAAATCCTATTAGACAAAATTGGCTTTTGCCCTTTCTCACTTTCATAGTGCTTAGAAGATCGATTATTCCATTCACCGCTTTTTTTAATTTTCTTGCCATACTTCCACTTAAGTCCAGCAAAATTGCGCATCTTATATCTGAAATATCCAGAAGTCTATCGATGTATTCTACGATTTGAGATCGCAATACAGGATGGAGTCCTTCTATATTTTTCCCTATGAGTCTCATCAATTCGCTATCTAACGTATCGTACAAAGTTTTTTCGGCTGATTTTTGCGTCACCACCGATAAAGACCGTATAAAATCATCTGAATAAATTATGTCATACACGCCGCCACCAGAACTTGCAATATCTTTTATCTCTTTTATAGACAGATTTCCGTCGTCCACGATGCCTATAGAGCTTACTCGAATTCCCTTCCTAAACGCTAAAAAAGCTGCATCTGCTGGATTCCCACCAACATTTGATTTGCCATCTGTAACGACGATTATCTGATTTATCAAAATCTCCAAAATCAAATCCCTCCATAAGATTTTTTATTATTTTTGCCATCTTATGGAAGGATTATTCAGCTTACAATCGCTTTTTCCAAACTTTCACCACAAGCACTGTCATGTCGTCTTTAGGCTTGTTTTCACAAAGCTCAAGGCATTTCTTCATTATAGCTTCAGCCATATCCTGAGGATCTTTCATATCAAGGTTTCTTAAAAATCTTGCCATGCTTTCTTCTTTGTTACCATCAAAGCAATCTAATACTCCGTCCGTCGTCAAAATCACAAAATCGCCGTCTTTTAACTTCCTATCGTGGATGTCTGCATCGACGTCTTCCAAAATACCAATAGGCAGTGAACTGGATTCAATCACATCCACATCTTTTCCGCTTTTTATAAATGTGGCTGAGGCACCTATCTTTATAAACTCCGCATCTCCCGTAAACAAATCTATAAATGAAATATCGACCGTTGAGAACATCTCCTCTGCTGACCTTAATGCCAGAATAGAATTTATAGTTTGTACAACCAAGCCTTTGTCAAATCCCGCTTCAATGAATCTTTCCAGCAAAGATATTGTCGTGCTGCTTTCAGAAGCTGCTCTGTATCCAAAGCCCATGCCATCGCTTAATGCCGCCATGTACTTTCCGCCTTCCAGTTCCATGAAAGAATACGTATCACCAGATATTTTGTTGGCACTTTTACTGATTTTGCTAATGCCTGTGGATACTTGATAGCTTTCAGCTCTTGTAAGAGTCAAACTGCACCGCCCTTTATTATTTATAGAACACAAAGTATTTTTCCGCTCGTATTTCTCCCCCATAATCTCTGATACAGCCGGAATAATTTTTTTCTCGCATTCTTTAGCTGCATAACAGGCTTTCTTGTATATCTTTATCACCACATTTCCATCTCCCGCATCGTAAACTATGGCGTCGTCTACAGGTATGCCTCTTTTATCTAACTCTACAAGCAAATACTGTTCAAGATCGTCCTTGAAAGTGATGTCCATGCTTATATCGTCAGCCATGTTTGATATAACAGACGAAATGCCTTTTAACTGGTTTGAGACAATATTCTTGGCATCTTTAAGCCTTTCCCTCCACTGCATGTTTATCTTATATAGCATTAAGTTGTGCTTTGTACAATTAAGTAGCTCTGGGAATCTTATGCACTTTTTGTAAAGCTTATTGTTTTCTACATTACCTGTACTCTCAAGACTTTCTACCAAATCAAACATGCTTTTATACGTAAAATAAAAATCTTTATCCCAGCATATTTTGTACATAGCACAATCAGTGCAGGTCTTATTAGCTATTTCTTCGAAAAGATATGATATATCCTTGTGATCTAAGATCTTCTCATTGGCCTTTTTAAAGCTTTTCCCTAACTCATCAAAAACCTCAGCATATTCTTTTAATTTATCAGTCACAACTTCTTTAAGCTTTACGCTGTAGCTTCGCTGCAATGAACCTTTATCGCCTTTTACAATTGAAACAAGATGATCCAATCTTTTTTTAGGAACAGATAAAAATACTAAAGAAGCTAAAGCAAAATCGTAAGGACTGATGATCATATTTGCAAATGCATTGACATAAAATGTCATAATGGCAGCAGCTGCGAAAAACCCCAAGGCGATTCCCAACCTGCCAAGTTTTTTCATGCTTCCAGACAAAAGACCTGTAAATCCGTATAAGCCTACAGATGTAGGAGTATTTGTAAGAGCAAGGCTTCCAATAAGACCAATGGTAGTTCCTACGCTGGCACCCGTTCCAACACCACCTATGTACGAGCTCATCAGTATGGTAAGTATGCCAAATGAGCTATTTAAGTTAAATCTCCACACCTTTATATTATTAAGCCCCAATATAAAAATGCTTAGCAATATGCACAATGATATGATTTCTTCGTTTGATATAACTTTCCTGTTTGAATTATTTAAAAGCAAAATTGCCTGATTAAATATGAATACCATCAACATGGCTATAACAGATTCGTAAATAGACGTCATCACGTCAAACAACAGAAATCCATACGCTTTGCTGTAGATGAGGTCTACTAAAAGCAGCGAGAAAAATGTTATCAACGCCACTTTAAAGATGTTTTTGCTTTTAGCTTTTAATAAATACTCAAAAGCCAATATCAAAGCCAAAATGATTAGATACTTGATGCTATTGACACCAGGTAAAGACAATACTCCAAGGTAGACGCCAATTCCCGACAAAAAATACTTTCTCTTTTGCATTATAAGCGATGCAAAATACGCCACACCGAACGGGATAAGGTTGTCCATTATTTGTGCGCGGCCAATGACAAAACCTATTAATGCAAAAACTAATGCATTGAATATAAATTTTACATTGTCTTTTTGCAATTTTTCATTGCTTTCTTTCCTTCCTATCCTTGAGTAAGGAAGAATATCAGCACTCTGCATATTTACCACCACCATTTTTTTGATATGATTATAGCATCCAATATAAGGTAAAATTTGTAAATATATGGTGGTAGCCTAAATTTTTTTAACGACATTTTATATAAATAAAATAAAAAAAGCTACAATTTTGTAGCTTCTCTCATAATATTCAAATTTGGTGACCCCGACGGGATTCGAACCCATGTTACCGCCGTGAAAGGGCGATGTCTTAACCACTTGACCACGGGGCCTAAGACATATCATATTTTATCATATTTTGTAGTTTTGTCAACAATCAAATTTATCCTTATCTATCTTACTCCGTAAAATATGTCAATAAATTCTCCTTTAGAAATCTCGCCTACAATATTATGCTTATCTTTAAGGTAATTTACTACATCGTAAATGTCTATCTTTGCTTCATGATGGCTTCCTCTTTGCCTGTGAGATTCGGCGACTCTCTCCTTGCCTATATCATTAAGCTCTGTTATCAATATCTTGCCGCCTTTTTTCAATACTCTCACCATCTCATCAATGGCAACATTATAGTCGCTCATGTGGTGCATTGCATTGTAAGATGCGACAACCTCAAAAGATTCATCAATAAACGGCATCCTATGCGCATCACCATGTACAAACAAGATTTTGCCTTCCACATCTTCATTGCTTATGATTTCTTTAGCTTTTTTTAGCGTGTCAATATTGTACTCTAACGACACCACATCATAGCCGTACCTGGCCAATGCGTAAGCCATACGGGCTCTACCAGTACCCACGTCCAGCGCAAACACATGTCCTTCACCCAATAGATCTAAAGCCCGTTTCAAATCTGATTCAATATCAATTGCCAATTGTATCACCTCTAATGTTATTCTACAGCACATCTATGGCTTTTTTCAACTTATCAGCAACTTCTTCTGCAATTTTAGACAATTTTTCATCATTAGAAGGCAATGCCTTTAAAGGATCAATTGACGATACAACTACACTGCCATCGCTTTTTTCGTACACAATCACATTGCAAGGCAGCAAAAGCCCTACTTCAGGGTCAATGTTTAATACTTCGTAAGCATAAGTGGGATTGCATGCGCCAAGTATGACGTAGTTCATCATATCCTTGCCTATTTTCTTTTTTATCGTATCTTTCATGTCAATCTCTACTAATATTCCAAATCCTACGCCTTTTAAAGCTTCTTTAACCTTTTCCACAGCTTCAGCAAATGAATATGCCACTTCTTTAGTGATGTCAAGATCCATATTTCACACTCCTTTCTGACTTTTCCACGTCTCTGTACTTGCACATATAATAGCATTCCCTGTTTCTCTTTGAGTAATTACAATCATCTGTCCTTTCAAAAGTTGTAGGAAATTTGACATTCAATTCTTTTTCAAAAAATTCTACTGCTTCTTCTATTGATATCCTTGTGCATTTCTTGCAACATCTGGCACCACCAGCTTCTCCGATGCTTTTAAGGGCACTTGCAACAGCTAAATGTGCCTTAGTCCTTTTAAGAGGTGTAAGAGGCGTCGCTTTGTAAATGACTGAGATGGCAACACCGATTCCCACCCCTGCACCACAGGCACCGTAATAGCCACACGCTCCTCCAGGAATCTCTTTCCCACGGTTTATTGCCTCTAAGATATCCTCGTCAGAAGCTTTTTCTGTCAAATTTTTGTAAGCCGTGACTATTGCTGCAGGAACCAATGCATGATGTTCTGGTCCATGCATTGGTATCCTGCTGTCTGACATGATATTTTCCACGATTTCCATAGGATCTTTAGAATCCGTAGACAGACAGTAATCCTTTATGACCTCAATGCCGTCCTTTGCGTGACATTTGTCGCAAACGTAGTGCCCATCCGTACAATGGGCAAGAGTTAATTCTTCTGTACCACAGTATTCGCATCTTTTCAATACTGGCTTTTCTAAATACATGAGCGGCTTCCCGCATATCATGCAATTTTCCATGTACTTTGTTTCGCAGCACTCCATCATTATCTCCTTTCATACTTTTTAAAAGTATGCAAAATCACAGCTCCTGTATATACCTTTCTGCGCTTACAGCAGCAGTAGCACCATCACCAGCCGCGGTGACCACTTGTCTTATCTTTTTATCTCTTATATCACCAGCGACAAATACCCCTTTTACATTTGTCATTAGATCTTCATTTGCTTTGATATAGCCGTATTGATTTAAGTCAAGCATTCCTTTGAATAGATCTGTCTTAGGTGTAAGGCCAATGTAGACAAATACACCATCAACTTCTATATCTTTAAGCTCACCTGTCTTTAGATTTTTATACGTCAGCGACTTAAGCATTCCATTCCCATTTGCCTTTACAACGTGAGACTCCCAAATAAAGTTTATCTTAGGATTTGTAAAGGCTTTTTCTTGCAGCACGTTTGAAGCCTGCAAATTATCAAATTCGTGTATAACCGTAACCTTGTCAGCGATGTTTGCAAGGTACAATGCTTCCTGAATGGCAGAATTGCCTCCACCTATTACAGCCACGTGTTTTCCTTCATACATTGCACCATCGCATATTGCACAATAGTGAATGCCTTTTCCTCTGAATTCAGCTTCGCCTTCTGCAGGAAGTTTTCTTGGCTGTGCTCCCATAGCTATTATAACTGCTTTAGGATAGTATATCTTGTCTTCTGTCCTTACAAATTTCTCATCGTCAGTAAGCTTAATCTCAAATACTTCTTTTAAATCATCAATGATTGCGCCAAAGCTTTCTGCCTGTTTTCTCATGTTTTCCGTCAATTTCTTTCCTTCGATCTGCCCTTCTGTTCCAGGGTAATTTTCTATATAATACGTGTTTGCTGCTTGACCACCTGTAGTTGCTTCATCTATTACGACTGTCTTTAAGTTTGCTCTTGCTGAGTACAAAGCAGCCGTAAGGCCTGCAGGGCCTCCACCCATTATGAGTACATCGTACTCAACCTTCTCTGGCTCTTTGTCTAAAAGTGAAAAACCTATCACCTTTTCTACTGCCTTGCGAAGATCTGGCTTTGAAATATATCCATTTAATCTCTCACCAGTTTCTTTGCCGTCTTTAAAGAACAAAAGTGTAGGGCTTCCTTTTACGCCAAGGCTTAATGCAAAGTCCTTGTTGCCTTGTCTATAAATCTCAACAAATTCCATGTGATCTTTGTATACATCGGCTAATCTATGAAATATCGGTTTTAGTTGAGCACATGGTGGACAATCAGTAGAATAAAAGTCTACAACAACTGGCTTCTTAGAATTCAAAACAACTTCTTCAAATTCATTAGCATTGATTTCTCTTACCATAAATACATCCTCCTTAAAATTTTTAATCTTGAATTAAGACTTCATCTTTATAATACTCGACACCTAATTGGTACAGCTTTTTTATATCTCTACAATCAGGAGATAGTACACTGCCATTTCTTTCATTTGCAACAACTCCACAGCCTCCGCCGCAAACTAAACTTACAGGGCATTCTTTGCACTGCGGTATGCTCAAGACATTTCTCTCTTTCCACGGCAATACTTTATCACCAAAAATTCTTCTCTCAGGATAAAAAGTACCTAAGCGATAATCTTTCCTGCCGCAGCTTGCAGTGCAACCGTATATATCGCCATATAAATCGTAAAGCCATTCTTTTTTGCCAGCAGGACAAGTATCAAAAGTAGGAGAATACATAGTCCCTGAAACAAGGATATTTCTCATGCCTTTAAAATCTGGCTTGTGAAACTTCCTTAGTATAGGATACTTCTTAGACAGCTCTACAAATGTAGCCCATTGTTCTACTTGTGACATAAGGCTTTGATGGTTTAAAGAACATTCAAAAAGCTCATAATTTCTGCCTATCTGCGTCTTAAATTTAGTACCATCCAGATCGAGATACCCTTTTTTATCAAGAATTTCAGCTAATTCCGGCAGATGAGAATAATTGTCTTTATCCACCACAACCCTTAAGTTAACAGGCATGTCATTCTCGATTAGGCTGTCAATTCCCAATAGAATCTTTTCAAAACTGTCTCCACCGCCTAATAACCTTCTTCGCCTGTTGTGAATTTCCTTAGGTCCATCAAGAGTTACCTGTATTTCTTTCACATTTCCCTTTTTAAGAATGTCTATATACTCTAATACATTGTAACCATTAGTAACTGCAGCTATCTCATAGCCGTACAGCTTGCTTTTTTCTACGATGTAATTAATAATGTCTTTTTGAACGTCTGTATCTATAAAAGGCTCTCCGCCAAAGAGCGTAATGTACGGTTTTACCTTCTCCAACTTAAATCTATCGTTTATATCATCAAAAAAGGCATCTACAGCCTCTTTCGTTATTAAATCTTTCTTTGTCGGTATTCCTCTTTCATAACAATAGATGCAAGAAAAGTTGCATCCGTATGTTGGTACAAGCAATATTTGTGTTGGTGATTCATCCATTATTTCCTTAAATTCTTCGTACGCTTCTTTTGTCCTTATATCCTCATGCTCTTTTTCCTCATATACATAACCTCTATCAATGACATAATCCAGAAAATCGATGTCGTAAACATCCTTACCTGATTTTATGTCATAAAGCTTATCTACCTCATCTTTTGAAGCAATATCTGAACTACCTGATAGCAAATTTAAAATAATAAAGTCATTTTTCTCTTCACTAAAAGGTAGAATCATGTTATACTTACTAAAGTACAATAAAATCACTCCTTAATTTATGCGGTAGAAATTCTACCGCATTTTTTTAGTCATGGCAGCCTACAACAAGCTTCGATGACTTTGAGCAGCATTGTGCAACACTGCTGTTTTGCGTTGTGCAGCAATTTGAGTTCTTATTTGTTACAGCTTTCACCTAAATCACCTCCTTTTAATACAAGATACCTACCTTTTAATGCCTTTGATTGTTATACTTGCAACAGGATAACCATTTTTCATGTACTCACGCTTTTTAAGATATTCTATTTCTTTAAAACCTGCATTGTTTATGGCTTTTATATATTCTTCTTCCGGAATAGCTCCGCCGAAGCAATCAGCCCAAGCTTCAGGGTCATTTACAATCTCATCCGGAAGTCTGTCCTTTGATACAACGTCTGAAACGATAAATCTCCCACCAGTCTTAAGAACCCTGTAAATCTCTTTATAGACTTTTTCTTTGTCTTTTGCATGATTTATCACGCAATCGCTTATTACAACGTCAAATTTTTCACCTTGAAGTGGTATGTTTTCTACATCCCCTACGACAAATTCAGCATTTCTTATGTTAAGCTTCTTTCTGTTTTTTTCCGCTTCTTCGATCATTTTCTCAGTAAGATCGAGACCTACTGCAATTCCTCTTTCACCTATGATCTTCGCGGCATTTAAAACGTCATTCCCTCTGCCGCATCCTAAATCAAGGACATTTTCCCCTTCTTTTAAATCTGCCAAAACGATATTTTTGCCACCACAGCTTAAATTGTCATCTTCTTCGGCTAATTTTTCATATCTATTTATTATGTTTTCTTTTGCTTCCATCTCGTCACCACCTTTTACCAAAGACATATCCCCTATATAGGGGGTGGTACTAAATGATAGTATACCACAATAATTTAACAAAGTAAATACAAAACAAAAGAAAGAAAACGCATTTTATAATTAAATCATCTATTGTGTGGAATATTAGAATGTGGAGGTGTTTTTATGAAAATAACTGCTGTTTTGCCTACTCAAGATATGGCAAGCGCATTAGTTGACAGTTTGAAAAAGATGGGTTTCGATCGAAAAGATATGATCATAACAGACATGAAAAAATCTGTGCAGGATATGGACTTTATGGTTGACAATGCTATAGATATAAAGTCTGAAAGAGAAGGCTTAGGTGAAAAAAGACCTTATACGGACTTCTATACTGATGACGCCGAATCCGGAATACTCATTACAGTGGAAGCACCTAAGAAAGAACTGTCTAAAATAAGAGAGACAATGGAACAATGCGGTGCCACAAACATAATTCAAAAATGATATAAGGCGGGGATATGCTTCATTCCCCGTCCTATTTCTTTGAGATTTTATTATCATATATGTATTGCGCGAAAATTCATCATATAGTATACTATGTACAAATATGGAGGGAGTGTTTATCATGAGCGAACAAAAAGCCATTATATCCGTAATCGGTGTCGACAGAGTAGGAATAATTTACAATGTATCAAAATTATTAGCCGAAAACAACATAAATATCTTAGACATCAGCCAGACGATATTAAAAGACATATTTACGATGATCATGATAGTTGATATAAAAAATTCTTCAAATGACTTTAACATATTAAAAGAAGAACTTAAAAATTTAGGCGAAAATCTTGGAGTCAAAATCGACATTCAGAAAGAAGACATATTTAGAGCAATGCACAGATTGTAGACAGATGCTTTATTGAAAGGAATGATTAAAATGGGCTTTGCTTTTGAAGAAATAGAAGAAACTATAAGGATGGTTCAATCGGAAAAGCTTGATATAAGGACAATAACTATGGGCATAAGTTTAAGAGATTGCTCAGGAAACAATGCAGACACAATCGCTAAAAAGATCTACGATAAAATCACAAGAAAAGCCGAAAATCTCGTAAAGGTAGCCGAAGAATTAGAATCTGAATTCGGCATCCCTATTGTCAACAAGCGCATATCTGTGACGCCTATCGCTATCGTTGCAGACAATATTGAAAAAGATGAGTTTATTAAAATAGCTTCGTCACTTGATAAAGCTGCAAAAAATGTAGGCGTAAACTTTATAGGCGGATATTCTGCTTTAGTACATAAAGGATTTACAGATGGCGACCTAAACCTTATAAATTCAATCCCACAGGTTCTTAGTGAAACAGAAAGAGTTTGTTCATCTGTAAATGTAGCAACGACTAAAGCAGGCATAAACATGGACGCGGTAGCATTGATGGGAAAAATCATAAAAGATACGGCATATCGGACAAAAGAAAACGACGGCATAGGTGCTGCAAAGCTTGTAGTATTTTGCAACGCGCCAGAAGACAACCCATTCATGGCAGGCGCTTTTCACGGCGTCGGTGAAGGTGAATGCGTCATAAACGTAGGTGTAAGCGGACCAGGTGTTGTATTAGCAGCTCTTTCAAAACTTCCAAAAACCGCCGATTTCGGTCAAATATCTGAGACAATAAAAAAGACGTCATTTAAGATTACCCGTGCCGGTGAACTCATAGGACGTCTTGCAGCGCAAAGGTTAAATACATCATTTGGAATTCTCGATCTATCTTTGGCTCCAACGCCAGAAATAGGCGATAGTATAGCAAACATACTTGAGTCAATGGGACTTTCAAAATGCGGTTCACATGGTACCACAGCGGCACTGGCACTTTTAAATGACGCTGTAAAAAAAGGCGGCGTCATGGCATCATCGTACGTCGGTGGTCTAAGTGGTGCATTCATACCTGTAAGCGAAGATGCCGGAATGATAGAAGCTGTTGAGGCAGGTGCTTTATCAATAGAAAAACTTGAAGCCATGACGTGCGTATGCTCAGTTGGGCTTGACATGATCGCGATTCCAGGTGACACACCTTACGAGACCATATCAGCCATAATAGCCGACGAAATGGCAATAGGCATGATAAACAAGAAGACGACTGCTGTAAGAATCATTCCAGCTCCCGGCAAAAAAGAAGGCGACTACGTAGAATTTGGCGGTCTTTTAGGCCATGCACCTGTTATGAAAGTAAACAGCTTCTCGCCAAAAGATTTCATAGAAAGAGGCGGAAGAATCCCTGCACCGCTTCACAGCTTAAACAATTAATGATATAATATAGGCAAATTTAAAAAGAACATATTACAAATAGAAGTACAATACATTATATGTTTGGGTAGGGGATAGTGTTTGTAGTGATAAAAAAAGCCCAACGGCATCCGTCAGGCTTTTCCTACAAAGTATATGTTAAGCATATCTCAAAACTCCGTCATCTGAAAATACAAATTTCTGTCCATTAACATAAAATGGTCTTGAAGTATCTATCCCCATTTTATCCAAACCTGTTTTGATTTTTTCATACACGTCATGACTTAACGAAGCCATTGGCATTTGGCCATTCGCTACACGTATTAAGCAGTCTACTGCACCGCCTATTTTGGTTAAATAATCATATTCTTCTGGTCCCCCTAATTTATATATAACATTTTGTTGATTCTTTTCAACTTTCCAAAGTTGAGCGACTTGTTCTTTCGTTAATTTTGACATGTCAGGGAATCCGTATTTATCAACAGCATAATTTATCATCTGATTTATATAATCCGTGATTCTTTTGCTATAATCACTGCCTATCGGATTTGAACCCCAAAACATGCTAATAGAACTATCACCAACATGCAATACAACATCCTGCCCAGAATATTCACCAAGGCTTACTGTGGTTCCGGGTGTTAAGTTAATAGAATTTTCTTGAACTTGTGCTGATTCAATAGCTTTTGAATTTGTGTATGTTGTACCTAAAAAATTCAAAGGGTTAAATTCACTCACGTCATAATATACATTTTTAAGCTGTTTAGATTCGTCGTTTAGACTCTCTGCATATAAACTGTCTTGTGGCGCAAAGTTAGGCATTCTTTTGTTAACTTTATTGCCTTGGTAAATTATTGATGCATACGTATTATAAGCTTCTACTCTCAAAACGCTCACCTCCATATTTTTTAAAGGAATATACCATAGTTATTTAAACAACATATCCTCATCTTACACAAATATATTTTTCTTTCATTTGATCAACCGCTAATAGTTTTATAAAAAAGTGCTTCATAAAAAAACCTCCTAAATTTTTATTGACATCCAAAATTTTATGGTACACGCATTTAGACTATAAAGCTCTATACTTATCGTGCAAAAACACATTTTGAAAATCAAATTGCAAGTATTATAATCATTGTATTTTGAAGGTTTTCTTAAATCTTTAATGCATTGTTTGACTTTACTTTTGATGCCCGATAGCTTACCGGTAATTCTCTTAATAACTATAATAGACTATTACATAAATTTGTCAACTGTCCAAAAGTACTAATTTTTTGTGTCACAAAATTCCTCTCTGGTGTGTTTATATAGTGTAAGTTTCATGTGGGAGGTGTTCAAAATACTTGATTCATTCAAAGATATCTTTGAAAAATACTACTTTAAGATCTATCGACAAATAGCTCTTATCATAAATGATGATGACAATGCACAAGACATTGCACAGGAAGTTTTTATCAAGTTAATTAAAAACCCTCCCCACAGCGATGAAAATATAGGAGGCTGGTTGTCGAAAGTGGCTATTAATCAAGCACTAAACTTCATCCGCTCAGAAAAGAACCTTAAGTCAAGGGAAATAAAAGTATCTCAGTTTAATGACGATTTGATATCACCTGAGGACATAGCAATTGAAAAAATAGAGATAGACAAAGTTAGAAAAGTTTTGTCTAAAATGGATAAGCGAGATATGCTTTGTCTCGTGCTGAAACACTCAGGTTACAGTTATGAAGAAATTTCCATATCACTTGGAATAAAAAAATCGTCTGTTGGAGCAACTGTAGCAAGAGCCCATAAGAAATTTAAAGAGCTTTATGAAAAGGAGGTGTAGCACATGTGCTTCGATGAAGGAATATTGCAATCATACTTAGACGGTGAAATAGATGAATCACTAAAAGAACAGCTAAAAAAACATCTTGATACATGCGAAAAGTGTTCAGCCAAGCTTAATGAGCTTAAAAATTTAAATAGCTTTTTAGATAACGCCTTAAAGACGAGTTCCATCGATCTCAATGAAGCGTGGGAAAATCTAAATAAAAAGATCAATAAAAAAGAAAGAGGTGTATTTAATATGTTTAGAAAATACAAAAAATATATAGCAGTATCCGCTGCGGCAGCAGTAATTGCAGCATCAATAGCATTGCCACCTGTTCAAAAAGCAGAAGCCGAGATTTTAAGCTTGTTTAGACTTAATAATTTTAAAGCTGTAGCAATAACACCTGATGATTTACAAGATATAAAAAATAAATTCTATCAAGCAGGAAATAAAGAAATCGACCTAAAGCAGTACGGCGATATTAAAGTAATTGGTGACTATGGTTCATCCAAAGAAATTAGTAAAAACAACTTGGATAAAATAAAATCATATGTTGGCTACAATTTTAAAATCCCTCAAGATGTGGACAACTTCAAATTAAGAGACAGCATTTATGTAGAGAAAGGCCAAACTGTTGAATTTAAATTAAATGTAGATAAGATAAATAATCTAATAAAGACATTCGGAGGAAATAAGCTGCTGCCAGAGAACTTAAATGAAAAGACATTTAAAATAATTTTAGGCAATAGTGTGCATATATCTTCTATAGATAAAAATGAATCAGATTCTCCAAAAAATATAAGCTACGGACTTGATATAATGAAAACCCCTGAAATAATCGTACCAGATGGTGTCGATATTGAAAAAGTAAGAGATGCTGTCATAAATATGCCATTCATTCCAGACGACATTAGAAATCAAATAGCCAGCATAAAAGACTGGAAAACCACAATACCATTTCCTGTGTCAGATACAGATGATATAAAAGATGTTACTATAAACGGCAGCAAAGGAATTGTAATATCAAAAAAATTCCAAGGTTCCGATATTTTAGAGGTATATTCAAATCTTGCATTAAATGATAATGGTGTAATATATTTGTTCAGCGGAAACAATATTTCACCAGATGAGCTTATAAAAATAGCAGAATCAATGAGGTGATGAAATGATACTAGAGACTCAAAACCTTACAAAACAGTTTGATGGCAAAGGCGGATTTAAAGATGTAAACATCTCTATCGATAGTGGCATGGTTTTTGGATTTCTCGGTCCGAACGGTGCTGGAAAAAGCACATTTGTAAAAACTATGGTAGGGCTTTTATACCCCACCTCTGGTTTTGCTTGGATCAATGGCTTTACCATCGGCACTATAGAATCAAAAAGGCAAATCGGATTTCTTCCTGAAAACTTTAAATATCATGATTGGATGACAGGAAAAGAATTGATGAAATTTCATGCAGAATTATGCAAAATGAAAAACCCATATAAAAAAATTGAAGAACTTTTTGAACTGGTCAAGCTTAAAGGACATGAAAATAAAAAAGTAAAAAATTACAGCAAAGGAATGCAGCAAAGGATAGGACTTGCAATAGCACTTTTAAATGATCCAAAAGTAATCTTTTTAGATGAACCCACATCAGCCCTTGATCCTGTTGGTAGAATAGATGTTAGAGAGATAATAAAAAGACTAAAAGACGACGGCAAGACGGTATTTTTAAACAGTCACTTATTAAGTGAAGTGGAAATGGTATGCGATGAAGTCGCAATTATAAATCACGGGCATGTAATAGCAGAGGGAAAGCTTGAAAACTTATTAAGTAAAAATACCTATGTAGAGATGGTTATATCAGATTATGACAGCCAATTAATCGAAAAGATATCTAATCTAGCCTATGACATTGTATTAAAAGGTGACAAACTTACATTTAAAGTAAAAGATAAAGACAGTATTCCTGAGATTGCAAAAATTGTGGTAGATTCCGGTGCAAAACTGTATCAATTGGATTCAAAAACAAGTTCATTGGAAGATCTGTTTATAAATATAGTTGGAAAGGATGAGGATGTATGCTGACAATAACGAAATACACCATCAAAGAGATGATTAAAAAGCGTGCATTCCTCCTAATTGCAATACTTACAGTAGGATATCTTTTTATTTATGGCTATGGATTAAGTTTAGCTTTTCATAACAACAATCAAGTTATAAACAATACGCCAAACATAGCTAAGATATTACTTGAATCACAGCTTCTCTCAGCAGGGCTTTACTTTTCAAATTTTATAATCGCATTTTTGATAGTACTTACATCTGTAGGTGCTGTGTCAGGCGATGTTGAAAGTGGTGCTATATATGCCTTACTGTATAAACCTCTAAAGAGGCATGAATACGTGCTTGGCAAATTTATAGGGCTTAGCATAATTATCACTGTATATAGCACATTGTTGTTTCTTTCAGTAATAGGACTTAATATCGCTTTTGGCACGAAAGTATACTTAGGATTAGGAAACGTCTTCCGTGCATTATTCTTTTTTGACCTTGGTCCAGTAGTCCTTTTATCATTAGTAGTCGCCTCAAGTTCAATAATGTCAACTGTAAATACAGGTGTTTTAGCTGTCATGACATACGGCATCGCAATGATAGGTGGCATTCTCGAACAAATGGGATCATTTTTCACAGATGCGACAAGTCAAGGTCTTTCAAATGTTGGTATTATCACAAGCTTAATTTTACCTACAGATGTGATATTTAGAAAGATGAATGCAGAGCTTCTCACTCAAAATACAGGCTTAAGCTTTCTTGCCCAAGGGCCTTTTGGCGGTACTTCACAGCCAAGTCCTGCCATGTTTGTGTATATCGCCTTCTATATCTGTTTTTTGCTGTATTACGGAACAAGGAAATTTGAAAAAAGAGATTTGTAATAATCATCTGATTACATCATTTATAAAGTTCTTTAACAATACTAGCAGATAAGAAATAACGGATATTTCTTATCTGCCTTATTTTAATACCATAAATACATAGAAAGGAAATTAATTTATGATTAAAAAACATAGAACTGCATTAATAGGAATAGGATTTGCTGTTGTTATAGCATTGTTGTCCATATTCCCAAATACTAGGAATTTTTTAAACAATTTAAGAACATATGATTACCAGACTGATTACATATCACCTGACTATTTTAATAAAATAATGTTACAATTATCTGAAGATGGAAATAAATATATTGATCTCAAACACTTAGGGTATCTAAAGGTAAATAAAGATGATAAAGAAAAAAAATATGAATATGAACTAAACGATTTATACAAGCTCAAATCTGACGTAAATTATAATTTCAAACTGCCACAGGAAAATAACATTCTGAGCAATCTTAATAAGATAGAAAGTAGCATTTATGGAAATCAAATAATCGAATTTAAGTTAAATATAGATGCTATTAATAAACTTATAAAATCATATAAAAACAATAATGTATTCCCAGAAAACTTAAAAGGTAAAAACTTCAGAATAGATTTTTATAAAATAGTATATATTCACATGGATAATAGTAATGAATATAATTTTCCGGGTTCAATAAATTTTAGCTTTGAAATTAGAAAAATTCCAAAAATAGACGTTCCAGCTGGAGTTGATAAAAACAAAGTTAAATACGCTGTATCAAGTTTGCCTTTTTTACCGTATTATTTAAAAAGCCAAATCGCGGGTACAATAGATCTAAAAAATTTATTAGACATACCAGAATCAGCAAAAAGAGAAAAACTGGATTACACCACAATTAATAAAAATAAAGGTATTATAGTGTCGTACTATTTAAAAGATGCAAATACTTTAAATAAAGACAAAGAAAAAAGCGTGAAATATCTCCAAATAGTCTGGATAGAAGATGATATTATATACCAAATGGAAGCAGCAGGCATTTCAGAAGAGCAATTATTAAAAATAGCAGAATCAATGAAGTAATCCCAGCCCTATAGCGATTATCTCTACAACATTAATAATCAAAAAATTTTTGACAGACAGTGGAAATGTATCTTTCTTTGTCTGGGCTTTGTAAAATTTTCTTATATTTTTATTTACAGGCGCAAATGTCAACAATACAATAAGCCCCAATAAAGGCAGCACCTTTAAAATCACAAGAGCCACTATGTCGATGTATGAAATATAGTATAAAGCCTTAAATAATTTTAGGGCTTTTTCTTTTCCTATGTATATAGGCAGTGTATAGCGCCTGTTTTCTAAATCGTCCTCAATATCGCATATGTTGTTTGCCAACATGATATTGGCAATCCCCATCACCGCCGGTAACGACATGAAGAAAATTTTTAGTACAACAAGCACATTAAACCATACATTCAAAATGCCATCGCTATATGTAACATAAGCTATATTTTTGTCGTACACATGGATAAAAACAGATAAAAATACAATCACAAATCCCATAAAAAAGCCTGAAAAAATCTCCCCTAATGGCATCCTGGATATAGGTATAGGTCCAAATGAATACAAAATACCAACTGCAAATGACATCATGCCGATTAGAAGCACTACTAAGTTTGTACGCAAATACAGTGCAAATCCTGACACAGATGCTATAAGAAGAAGTACAACTATAGTTATTACAACAGTTGTCTCGGATAGATTGTCCCTTACAATTGCATTGTGCTTCTCATAATTATACCCGTAAGTTTTATTTGCCTTTTTATAATCCATATAATTATTAATTGCGGTAGTAACCATATCAAACGATATTAGGGAAATAAACATAATTAAAAAATTAACAACTTTGAATTCATGAAAAGCATACAGTGCATATACAGTTCCCAACATAAACGGTGTCACGCTGGCAGCCTTCGTCTGTATCTCAACTAATTTTAAAAAACTCCTTACTGTCATATTATTTCCACTTCCTCCTTTTTTCCTTTTGATTTTATTTTAACATCAAATCACAATTAAAAAAATACCAACATTTCTAATCATCTCAAATTTTTCAATCCATCCACACAATATCCATATCCTTTCCAAGTACAATTACGGCATATATCATTCATAATATCTTCAGTCATAAATAACTTTATATTGGTCGCAATCTCGCTATATTTCATTGATTCTCCGGGTCTTATTTGAATGCTTTCGAGCACAGCATCATCCATCTCTTTAATGCTGTCTTTATGATGTTCATTTTTGCACACGCCAGAGAAATTATTGGGGCATTTCTCGCAAATGTTATCCACACTATCCACAAGCTTTATCAACACATCATCGTCATTTTTAAGCTTTTCAACGACTTTATCCATGTTTTTGATAAATTCCTCATCATATCCCAAGCCTTTAAAGCCTAACATACACAAAAGATGATGACCTCTTATAATCATGTAAAAACCCCCTAAAATTTGCATAATAAAATAATACACAATGATTATACTACATTTTAAGGAGTTGATATTATGATAAGAAAAAGCAAAAAATATTATAAAGAACCTATTGAAAAGCATGAAACAGCCTCATGGGCGAATATTAAAGAAAATGCCAGCAAGGCAAAAGTACCTATCCCAAATGAAATAGAAGTCATAAACGCAAAAGAATGGGTAGATGAAAACGAAAAGTAAAAGTATGGCCTCAGCAACCGAGGCCATACTTTTTAAAGTTGTGAAAGAGACTTGTAGATTTCAAATCTTTCTTTTGCGTCTTTTGAAGACTCATCATACAGCTTTTTCGCCAAATCTGGGAAAAGTGTTTCTAATGATGAATACCTTATTTCGCCTTTTAAGAAGTCTATGTAAGACGCTGTCGGTTCTTTCGAATCCAATATAAATGGATTTTTCCCTTCGGCTTTAAGCTCTGGGTTGTACCTATAAAGATGCCAATACCCCGCATCGACAGCTTTTTTCTCTTCTCTAATGCTTGTACCCATTCCTGATTTTATCCCATGATTTATACATGGAGAGTAGGCGATTATAAGTGAAGGGCCTTTATATTTCTCCGCTTCAGCAATTGCCCTCACCGTATGATTCATATTTGCCCCTAAGGCAATCTGAGCCACATAGACGTATCCATAGCTCATAGCCATCAAACCTAAATCCTTCTTCTTTATTTTTTTGCCGGATGCTGCGAATTTTGCAATAGCCGCTGTAGGTGTAGATTTTGACGACTGACCTCCTGTATTTGAGTAAACTTCAGTATCCAGCACAAGCACATTTACATCTTCTCCAGATGCCAACACATGATCCAGCCCTCCAAAACCTATATCATACGCCCACCCATCACCACCTATTATCCAATGGGACTTCTTGACAAGGTAATCTTTCAGTCTGTATATCTCCTGTACTATTTTATTAGATTTTAAATTTTCACGGCTAATTATATTTATGATTTTACTTGATGCAAGTTGAGATGCTTCACCATCATCCTTATTGTTTAGCCATTCTACAAAAGCATTTTTCAATTCATCAGGTATCTGAGTTTTAAGCGCTTCAGAGATTAATTCCCCAAGCCTTTGCCTTATCTTCTTGTTTGCCAGGTATATGCCATATCCGTACTCTGCATTGTCCTCAAAAAGAGAATTTGCCCACGCAGGTCCTTTGCCTAAATCATTAGTTGTATATGGTATTGATGGTGCGCTTCCGCCGTATATTGAAGAACACCCTGTAGCATTTGCTATTATCATCCTATCGCCAAACAACTGCGTCAATAGCTTTATATAAGGAGTCTCTCCACAGCCAGGGCACGCTCCATTAAATTCAAAGAGAGGCTTACAAAACTGGCTGCCTTTCAATGTAGTCTTTTCCATCACATTATCTTTTGGCTTAATCTTTACAGCAAACTCCCAATTGTCAACCTGATTTTCTATTTCTCCCTCTGCTGGCATCATCACAAGTGCCTTTCCAGGTGCTGGGCACACATCCGCACAGTTGCCACATCCTGTACAGTCTAAGGGACTTACCTGAATGCGATACTGAAACGCTTCAAGCCCTCTACCTACCGCTTTTTTGGTCTCAAAAGTAGGCGGTGCATTTCTCACTTCTTCATCGTTTAACAAAAACGGTCTTATAACAGCGTGAGGACATACCAATGAACATTGGTTGCACTGTATGCATTTTTCTATCTGCCACTGCGGAATCATTACGGCTATGCCACGCTTCTCGTATGCTGTTGTTCCCAATGGAAATGTACCATCTTCCATGCCTGAAAAAGCACTTACAGGCAAATCATCGCCTTCATTTTTGGCCATAGGTTTTTGTATTTTGGTCAAAAATTCCGGTTCATCCTTGACAAAATCTTCATTTTCGACGGCATTTTCCCATGAAGCGGGAACATTAACTTTTCGCAAAGACTCCAATGTCCTGTCAACAGCTTTAATATTCATGTCGACTATGTTTTGCCCTTTGCTGCCGTAAGTCTTTTGTATAGATTCTTTTAAGTACCTAATGGCATCTTCAAATGGTATTATATTGATAAGCCTAAAAAACACCGTCTGCATTATCATGTTTATCCTACCGCCTAAGCCTACTTCTCTTGCAATAGATATGGCGTCAATTGTATAAAAATTTATCTTGTTTTTGGCAATGTATCTTTTCATAGATGCTGGAAGTTTTTCGTCAAGTTCTGATTCACTCCAAGGGCAGTTTAAGACAAAGGTTCCACCGTTTTTTAGTCCTTTTAAAATGTCGTAGTTGTAAATAAAAGACTTGTTATGGCATGCTATATAATCGGCATGATACACAAGATAACTGGATTTTATAGGCTTCTGGCCAAATCTCAAATGAGATATGGTAGTTCCTCCTGATTTTTTGCTATCATACTGAAAATAACCTTGCACATAAAGATTTGTATTGTCACCGATTATCTTTATGGCAGATTTATTTGCACCAACCGTCCCATCTGAGCCCAAGCCATAAAATTTGCAGCTTACAGTTCCTTGCGGCACAGTTTCTATTAATCTGCCTGCATCTAAAGACGTCATCGTCACATCATCTTTTATTCCTATCGTAAATCTATCTATCGGATTGTACTTTTTAAGGTTTTCATACACTGCTATGATTTGCGAAGGAGTCGTATCTTTTGAACCTAAACCGTATCTGCCTCCTACGATTATAGGCTTATCTTGTTTGCCAAAAAATGCTTTCACCACATCAAGGTATAGAGGCTCGCCGATAGACCCAGGCTCTTTTGTCCTGTCTAATACAGCTATCCTCTTGACTGTGCTTGGGACAGCATTTAAAAAGTGTTTTTCTGAAAACGGCCTGTAAAGCCTAACTTTTACAAGTCCAACTTTCTCGCCTAACCCCAAAAGATAATCAATCGTTTCCTCAATTGTCTCACATACAGAGCCCATCGCTACTATTACGTATTCAGCATCTTTTGCCCCGTAGTAGTCAAACAAATGATACTCCCTACCTGTCAATTCTTTTATTTTCTCCATATAGAATGCAACTACATCTGGTACCTTTTCATAAAATTTATTTGCTGCTTCTCTTCCTTGAAAGTATATGTCAGGGTTCTGGGCAGTTCCTCTTACCACCGGGTGTTCAGAATTTAGCGCTCTATTCCTGAATTCATTTATTGCATCATAATCTACAAGCTTTTTTAAATCCTCGTAATCAATAACTTCAATCTTTTTTATCTCGTGGGATGTCCTAAAACCGTCAAAGAAGTGCAAAAATGGGACTCTTGACTTGATAGCACTAAGATGTGCAATACATCCTAAGTCCATCACTTCTTGAACGCTATTCGACGCAAGAAGTGCAAATCCTGTTTGCCTGCATGCCATCACATCCTGATGATCCCCAAAAATTGATAAGGCATGTGCAGCGATTGCACGGGCACTTACGTGAAAAACACCAGGCAAAAGCTCACCTGCAATTTTGTACATGTTTGGTATCATAAGGAGAAGACCCTGTGATGCTGTGTATGTAGTAGTCAGTGCACCTCCTTGCAATGATCCATGCACTGCTCCTGCAGCACCTGCTTCTGATTGCATCTCTACCACTTTGACAGTATCCCCAAAGATATTTTTTTTGCCATGTGCAGACCATTCATCTACACTCTCTGCCATTGGCGATGACGGAGTAATAGGATATATGGCCGCAACCTCTGTAAATGCGTATGATGCATACGCTGCAGCAGTATTTCCATCCATCGACTTAATTTCTACAGACATAAATATTTAGCCCTCCTTTTTTAAACAAAACATTTTTGCTAAAATTAGTATTTCATAAAAAATGATTATCATACACATATCTGCCAATTTACCTTTATCTTAATGCACTTTGATGGCACAATCTAAATTTTTATCATATTGACAATTTTTTCATCGTAGAATATAATAGATAAAAATGAGTGAGCACTCACTTGGAGGTGTATAAATGAAAAAAGATGACATTTCAACAGAAGAAAAGATCATAAACGCGTCAATTGAACTTTTTAGCGAAAAAGGCTTCGACAGCACAAAGACAAGCGAAATCGCCAAAAATGCAGGCATCGCAGAAGGAACTATATTTAGGTACTTTAAGACAAAAAAAGATATACTTATGTCCATCGTCACAAAAGCGATCCAATTTTTTTCTGAAAAGTTTATCGTATTGCCTCTAAATAAAGTCCTTCACTCTGAAAAGCCAGAAGAAGAAATTCTCGCAGATCTATTGAAAGATAGGTATGAAATGATCACAAAAAATTTTTCAATAATCAAAGTGATAGGCACAGAAGCATTGACAAAAGAAAAAATACGCGAAAAACTGGTGGAACACGTCGCAATAAAGACATTGGAAATAGGAGAAGAATTTTATCAGAGTGGTATTGAAAAAGGCATATTTAGAGATTTGCCTCCACGCACTGTTGTACGCTCGCTGTTTGGCTCCGTAATGATGCTTATAGCAGAACAACAATTTTTCCCTGATGACAAAAAGTCAAAAGACGTTGAAAAAGAAATCAGCACAATCGTAGAGATCTTTATGAATGGCATAAAATCGAGAAAGGAGCAGTAGTCTATGAAGCGTTTAATGGCGATTATAGTATTATTAGCCATATCAGTATTCATCGTCTCAGGATGTTCAAATACAAGTTCAAATGAAAACAAATACTCTGGAACAATTGAAGCAACAACAGTAGACGTTCAATCAGAAATTTCTGGGCGCATATTAGATTTATACGTTAGCACCGGTGAACAAGTTAAAAAGGGAGACAAGATAGCTTTGCTTGATGTCAGCCAATATGAAGAACAAGCTAAAGAAGCAAAAGCAGCTCTTGATATGGCAAAATTAAATTATGAACAAATCAAAAATGGACCCAAAGAACAGGCAGATATTGCAAATCTCAAGGTAGAGCAAGCTCAAGCAGCCTATGATCTATCTAATCTAATGGTTAAAAAAGGCGTGATAACATCTCCTATTAGCGGTACTATTACAGACACATATTTTAATGCAGGTGAAATCATAACTCCAGGCGGTAATATAGCTGAAATATCTGATCTAAGCAATCTTTGGATTAAAATATACGTCCCAGAAAAATACTTGTACAAAGTATCCCTTAATAAAGATGTTGCCATAAGCGTAAACTCCATTAATAAGAAAATAAGCGGTAAAGTCGTGTACATCTCTCCAAATGGTGAATTTACACCCAAAAATGCTACTACAGAGTCTTCAAAAGAGGACATCGTATATGAGGTAAAAATACAAATAAAAGACAATGTTAAAGAATTAAAGCCTGGAATGCTGGCAGATGTGACTATATGATGAAGGTGATAAAATGGACTACGTCATAGAATTAAAAGATTTGACAAAGCGCTTTGGCAACATCACTGCCGTAGATAAACTTTCAATTAAAGTTCCGTCAGGCAAAATCTTCGGCCTATTAGGCCCAAATGGATCTGGAAAGTCAACAACGATACGGATGATATGCGGAATAATAAAACCCACATCTGGTCATGGCACAGTCATGGGCTTTGACATTGTAAAAGAAAGTGAAAAGATAAAAAAGTCCATCGGATACATGTCACAGAAATTTAGCCTTTATGAGGATTTAACTGTTAAGGAAAATATGGACTTTTACTCCAGCATATATGGGCTTGACAAAAAAGAAAGAACCGAAAGAGAAAGAATCATAATCGACATGATGGAATTACATGACCGTGAAAACCAAATAGTCGGCACACTATCGGGAGGGTGGAAGCAAAGATTGTCTCTTGGATGTGCCCTTTTGCACAATCCTAAATTCATCATACTTGATGAACCAACATCAGGTGTAGACCCTGTCTCAAGGAGACTTTTCTGGAACACAATAAAAAAACTTACATCAGAAGGACTATCTGTATTAGTCACGACACATTACATGGAAGAAGCTCAAGAAAGCGATTTTGTCGCATTCATGTTTAACGGCCATCTTTTGACTTTTGGCACACCTTCAGAAATCATCAAAGAAAACAATTCAAACAACCTCGAAGATGTCTTTATAAAATACGTCAATGAGCATGGCGGTATGGACAAATTGTAATGAAAGGATAGTAGATATGAGTATTTCAAGGCTCTTTGCCATAATAAAAAAGGAATTTATACAGATAAAGAGAGATAAACCAAGTCTAGTCATATCAATAGTGATGCCTCTTGCTATGCTTTTTCTCTTTGGATACGCCGTATCTACAGAAGTAGATCATATACCAATGGCAGTATTTGATCAAAGCAAGACGCAGGAAAGTCGAGATTTCATAAATGCATATAGAAATTCACTGTACTTCAATCCTGAATATTATGTGGATAATATTGATGAACTCAACAATCTCATTGATACAGGAAAAGTAAAGGCGGGACTTATCATTCCGCCAGATTTCTCACAATATAAAAACAAGATGACAAACGTACTACTTAAAATTGACGGTTCCGATCCCACAACAGCACGGACTGCACTATCAAGCGGTATAATGGTGGCCCAGTACTTCTCAAACAAAAATACAGAGGAAGAATTGTCTAAGAAAGGTATGCACATACCTAATATAGGCATAGACTTAAGTACAAAAGTCGAATACAACCCTGATTTAAACACATTGACATTTACCATACCTGGACTTTTAGGATTAGTAATGCAGAACATAACGATAATATTGACGGCTTTTGCCTTAGTAAGGGAAAAAGAAAAAGGCACAATGGAACAACTTATTGTGACGCCTATAAAGTCAGTAGAGCTTATGATAGGAAAATTGACACCATATATTCTAATCGGATATACAGATTTTCTAATGGTTCTTGCCTTAAGCATTTATTGGTTCCGCGTTCCTGTAAATGGCAGCATATTTTTACTGCTTCTTTTAGGCTTTGACTTTATAATATGCGCTCTCGCTATAGGTATGCTTATATCAACAGCAGCAAAGACTCAAACGCAGGCAATGCAAGGCGCTTTCATGGTGCTTTTGCCCACAATAATTTTATCAGGGTTCATATTTCCAAGAGAACAAATGCCTTCTGTCATAAGAGCAATAAGTGATGTCATTCCACTCACATATTTTCTCGACATATTGAGGGGAATAATAATAAAAGGAATAAGCGCAAACATATTATTAAACCAAATCATAATTATGACATCTATGGGATTTGCGTTGCTCTTAATCGCCGTATTAAGATTCAGAAAGAGGCTTGACTAAGCCTCTTTCTGCAATTATTTGGCATTAATAAACTTAGACGAAATATTATTCATAACTTCGTATATTCTTGATGTACTTTCAAGTCTTGGATATTTCAAATTTACAAAGTTTGATTCCTTAATAAATTTAAGATACTCATTAAATAAAATATCATATTTATTCGACATATCTTGTATATAATTTTCATCTTGTATATTAACTTTATTATTATGTATATCACTAATAACTTTATCTGTTGCTTCTTTTATGTTATGAAGGAAACCATATTCAAAATATCCAACATTTTTACTATTTAATTTACCTTTTAAAATATATAAATTATTATATTGAACAAAATGTTCTAAATTTTTATAACTATCTTCTATCAATTGTTCATCATGAAAATCCTTAAATTTCACACTTTCTAAAATTGCTCTATTTTCATCCATTAGATTTGCATAATAGTAAAGATAAACCAATTCATGTTTATAGATGAAATATTTAGAAATTATTATTGATGATAAAATTATTATCAATATATTCATCAATATAAATAAATATAGTAACTTTTTATTTTTTAATTTAATTATCATAAATCCACATCCAATCAAAAATCTTTACATTTTTATTTTAAAACATTTTTCAAATCATTCCAATAAAAAATTCTTGTAATCCTTAGACGTTTAATACACTTTTGTTTTAACAGCATAATTGCAACTTTAAAATATCATATAGACAATCTTATTTTTGTATGTTATAATTTTTGTAGTTTAATAAGACCCTTTAAAATTAGTCCAGTGAGGCTAAAAAGGAGGAACGATATTGCTGCATATCTATATGTTTGTCCTCCTTGAGAGGGTTTTTTTATGCCAAAAATTAAAGGAGGAATCGTCATGAAAAACAAATTTTACGGTATACAAGATGTACCGCCTATCAATGAAGCTGTTCCGCTGTCCTTTCAACATGTCTTTGCAATGTTTGGCGCAACAATACTGGTACCTCTTTTGACAGGATTAGACCCTGCCGTAACGTTGTTTACATCAGGTCTTGGTACATTAATATTTCACTTAATGACAAAAGGAAAAGTTCCTGCATATTTAGGTTCATCATTCGCATTTATCGCTCCTATAATAGCAGCGACAAAAGCTTACGGCGTAAGAGGCGCTTTCACCGGCATGATAGCCGCGGGGCTTGTGTACGTGGCAGTTTTCATAATAATAAGCTTAACCGGCATCGATTGGATTGAAAGGATTCTTCCCTCTGTAGTAGTAGGTCCTGTTGTAATGATCATTGGCTTAAGCTTGGCACCTACAGCGATACAAGAAGCACAAAAGGACTTGCCTACGGCTTTAGTTACAGCCGCACTTGTAATAATATTCAGCATGTTTGGAAAAGGATTCATGAAAGTTATACCAATTTTACTAGGAACCATCGGCGGATACATCTTCGCCATATTCAGAGGTCTTGTAGATTTCTCTCCTGTCTTAAAAGCTTCGTGGATTGCTGTACCGAAATTTTCATTTCTTATCGGTCATTCACCAGTGCTTGCATGGGGTGCTGTGACACTTATTGCACCTTTAGCATTAGTTGCAATAATCGAAGATCTAGGTCATGTCCTTGTAATAGGAAATATAGTTGATAAGGATTTGATAAAAGATCCAGGTTTTCATAGAGTCATGCTGGGAAATGGCTTAGCAACGTCAATAGCTGCACTGTTTGGCGGTCCACCAAGCACGACGTATGGAGAAAATATCGGTGTTTTAGCCATGACAAAAGTATACAGCTCAAGAGTCATAGAAGGTGCCGCTGTCATAGCGATACTTCTAAGCTTTATCCAGAAGATAGGAGCACTTATACAAGTCATACCGCAAGCTGTAATGGGCGGTGTCACCATAATCCTATTTGGAATGATTGCAGCCGCAGGTATAAGAACATTAGTAGAAAATAAGGTTGACTTTTCTGACAGCAGAAATTTGATAATAGCATCAGTAATCTTAACTCTCGGTGTCGGCGGCATCAAAATAGGATCAGGAAATTTCGTGTTTGAAGGCGTCGGTCCTGCAACACTAGCAGGTATAATCTTAAATTTAGTTCTTCCTAAAATCAAACTTACAAAACCAGAAGGCGAAAAATCGAAAGTAAAAAACGACAGCGTCATTACACAAGCGTAAAAAAAAGACTGCTGCAAGACTACGCTAATATAGCTTGCAGCAGTCATTTTTTTAAACTTTTTTGCTTGTGGTGCTAAGCCCCTTTAGATTTAATACGTAGTTCATCTCAAACACAGCAGCTTCAATTAATTTGTCTATTTCTTCATCCGTCAGCTTGTTTCCCACTATCTTCTTTATAAGGTTTACCGCTTCTGCTTTTTTATCAGCACCATTTCCCGCACCAAATTCCTGCTCTACTCCTCTTACAATCATTTTCGCTATCTCGAAATACCTTTTTGTCTTTTCAGTGCCTATCTTTGAATACAAATAATTTATGACATAGCCTAATGTAGCAAGTATCACCAATTGCAGCCCTGCTGTCAATATAGTCATGATTAGGTCTTTCATTTTCTTTAACCCCCTATAATTTTTAATAATGCACCTGCAATATCTTTCCACTTTACATAACTTTCTGGATCGTAGTAATCAGAGATTATGCCCATTTGATGAAGTTTTTCTATATCATTGGAACCATTCGTCTGCTTTAAACCTACAGTATTTAATATTCCATTTGAAATAGATGCAGCATACAGATTTTGTTTATTCAAAAGAAGATCTAAATCATCCTTATTTGTTATAAACCCTAATTCAACTAATATTGATGGCATATTTGTATGATGTAATACATAGAAGTTAGCTGTTTTTACACCTCTATCTGCTGTTTTTAAATTTGTCACAATAGCTTGCTGCACGCTTTTTGCCAATTTTGCTCCGGAAGTGCTTCCAGGATATGAATAAGTTTCTGTCCCCTTCGCAGAAGAATCTTTAAAGCTGTTACAGTGAATTGAAACAAAGTAATCTGCATTGTTTTTATTGGCAATATCGCACCTTTCGCTAAGCCCCAACGTTATATCTTTATCCCTTGTCAAAATTACATCTACATTGTTTGCTTCTAAAACGTCCCTCAATTTAAGAGATACGCTTAAGTTTATATCTTTTTCAAAATAGCCATATCCTATAGCACCACTGTCAGAACCGCCATGGCCAGGATCTACAACTATTAACAATTATTCATCACCTCCTATTGTATTTGCCTCTCCTTATAATATGTTTTTCTCAAAAAAAATTTATATAGAAAACATAAAAAAAAACGGATGTATATTTTGTGTATACACCCGATAATAACTATTTTTTAAGCTACGATTATGAGTTTTTGGTAATTTTGAATTATGTTATATATTCTTTCTTCCTCTTTAATAATCCTATTGCTATCATAGTCATAGGCATAGCACGCACCATTTACGACCTTTGTAGTCAGCATGCCACTTGCGCTTTTATTTCCTTTAAGATGCGGTGCGTCTAAAATTCCCAATTTTATCGCCAATGATAGTGTATGTGGATCTGACAGCGGATCACTGCATAGTGTATTAAGATCCTTTATGGCATTGATTATTACCATCGCATCATTTATTAGTTCCTCTTTCCTCTTTAAAACATCTAAATCTTGAGTAAAATCAAACATGCCAGATAAGGTATTTTTTATTACAGCTTTTACAATCTTCACACTTTCTATTATATCATCTGGCGTAGCAGCATGATGTGCTTCACAAAAACCTACAACATGATATATGTGAGGCTTTATCGCCATGGAAAGATATGCGCTGGAAGCAAGCTGCCCTTTCGCCTCAAAAAGATCCTGCGGCATGCTTGCAAGCCCTGCCCTCGCCTGTCTAAATACCCTAAAGTTATCATCCTGAAGGCTTTCAACAAGTTCTATGGATGCCAGCATTTTAGCAAGATCCATTTTAGGAGATGTAGCCGGCGGAACGTTAAACATAAACTGTGCTATATATGTCTTTACACCCATTCTCTTAGCATTGTACGCTGCAAGATAACTTGCCGCCACATAAATGGCATCATGTGCATCTCTAAGCCCCCAGTGATGTGCTTCATTTACCTCAACAGGTATGTTTCTGTCGCCGTGCCACTTCATCAACATCTGGTTCTCTCTAATGGATTCTTCTATTTCTCTTGGCCCCCTGCCATCTAGTACATTGTACCAGCAAAGGGGTATAGCTGCCCAGGCATTGTTTATCGTGTCTTTTAACACTTTTGCCATTTTAAAGACATCATTCGTTCCACTGTAACATCTAAGCAGCGGATAATTTCCACGCCTTGACTCATCGTAAAGTCTTTTAAATTCTTCTTCAGTCCTTATAGGCACACCACCTGCTCCATCAAGCGATGCTTTATACTTTTTATCAAAAAAGTGCTCTTGCGTATTTTGGTCAGGGGCTATAGATATCACATCGAGAATTTTTTCTTCCGCAATCCTCCTTACACCTTCAAGTGTATCTGTATACGAAGGCAACCCAAAGTGATGCCTTATTATAGGATATGGATAGCTTTTCTCAATCCTTTCAACCACATCTTTACCATATTCTATTTCGCTATGTGAAGCTTTCTCTCCTCTTAGGTATGAAATTGTGTACTCATCACCAAAAGTTCCATCAAAAATTTCCTCAAATATTCCTGACTCTTTTGCAACTAAGCAATTGGGCTCTGTGCCTCCAAATATCCATCTAATATTGCTTAAACCATATTTTCGTATTTTATCTTTAAGCTCATTCAATATGATTTTCAGCGTTTCTGGAGTCAGTCTATAACTTACACCTACTATATCAGGTTTCTTTAAACGCACTGTATCTACCAACTTATCAATAGATGTAGCAGGACCTAAAAAATCCACTTTATACCCTTCCTGCTCTGCCATATTTAAAAATCTATATACTCCCGCAACATGGACGTCATTTTCTATAGAAGCTGCAATAATATATTTTTTCATGCGACAGTGATCTCCTCCTTTAACCCCTCTATCATTTCCTTTATTTCTTCTACGCTTTTTCCTTCCAATCCTAGTTTTCCTACTGTGCGCCCGATTTTCCAGTAGTTCACCTCATGCATACACGATGCTAAATGAATTATGGAATCTATAGTATGAGTAGGAATGCCTAATTGTTTGCCAATCGATGAAATAGGCACCAAACTCATTGGCACATCTTCAAAAATGTACCTACAATTAAGATTTTTTGGCGCAAGCAAGCCTCTATAAGCATCTGTCTTTTGAATCGCATCATACAGATTGTCTGCAATAACGCCGTATGCATCTTTAAGCCAATCAAGCGCTGTAACAGCATTGACACCTAAAGCGTGGGCAACTGCTATTCTCTCCCTGTCCATTCTCTCCAATATTTTAGCCACCGACGGCGATATACCTTCAAGATAATATTGAAAATCACCTTCTGTAGTCTCTATTCTTGCAGAGTTCAAAAGTGTAGGCGCTGGATGAAAGATAGAACCTATATTATTTAAACTAGTCTCTAAAACATTTTCAGCAGGTACTATCTGCGAATAAGCCAATCTCAATAAATCAACAACATAATCAGCCTTCCAAGCCGGTATAGATGCCAGTGAAACCACATCTTTTATCCTGAAAATTTTTGAAATGCCATTATTCGATCTGCAAGCATATATAAACGTATCAGTCTCTGCTACTACCACATTTATATCGTCTCTAATTTTAACAATGTTATAAAACTCTATAGCGCCAAAAGTTCTTCCCGGATTCAAAACTATTATCTGATCATTTCTCAAGTGTGGTAACATTTCATAAGCTATGTCACTGTGGCCAGACGCAGGAACTGTCACCATGATTATGTCTGCATCTTTTATAGCGTCTTCCATATCGTCAGTGACCATATTAAGCTTTGCAAATCCATCTACAACTCCTTCAAGATGAATGCCACCATTATTTAAGATAGAAGCTAATTTTTCACGAGATCTGTTGTACAAATTGACTGTAAAACCCATCAGCGAAAGATGTGCCGCCATCGCCTGCCCACCATTGCCGGCACCAATGACAGAAAAAATAGGTAATCTCATTTAAAAACCTCCTTCTATTTTAGGGTATTAAAAAAGCCATAGAGAAAATCTATAGCTGAAACCCGGTAACTAATAGAAGGTAGTTGTACCGAATATATTCATGCTACTTCCTCCTCTTTCAACGCTTACGAGGTTAGCTGACGGGTTAGGGTCGAAAGATAACCCCTCCATACAAATGGATTCACCCCAAAATTGGTTTCCCCGTTTCATACGAATTCAGCGTTATAGCATATTATTAAATTAATTAAATTATACCATAGCAAAATTCCATTTGCAAATATATTAAAAAAATGTAAATTTTGTAACAAAACTGTGTCTAAATTTATAAACACTCTGGTTGCAGTGGGCGGTTATTTTTCTGGTGAACCTACTCCATCCTATAGAGGGTGGAGCTTCCTACTTCATAGACCGTTGCCTACTGCTATTCACAGTAGGTCTTACACAATCTCCATAGGCGTAACTTCGGGAGGAACCTTCCCTACAAAATTATTACTCTTATACTGCTATGACTAATTGTTTTAATCCTTCATACAGCACATTTATCGCTGCATTTACATCTCTGTCTATCTCTAATCCGCACTCGCATTTGTGTATTCTTACTGATAAGTCTTTTTCTACTATTTTCCCGCATCTTGAACATCTTTGTGATGTATATGCTGGATCTACTTTTACGAAGATTTTTCCCTCTTTTTCTGCTTTATACTGGAGATATTTGTCTAACATTCCCCATCCTGCATTTGCTATCGATTTTGCAAGTTTATGATTTTTCATCATATTTTTTACTTGCAAATCTTCAACGCATATGATGTCATTATGTTTTACTATGTTATAGCTTATCTTATGTAGATAGTCCCTTCTTTGATTCGCTATTTTTTCATGAAGTTTCGCTAATCTTTTCTTTTGCTTTTCTCTGTTTTTGCTTCCTTTCTTTTTTCTTGATAATTGTCTTTGCAGTCTTTTTAGTTTCTTCTCTGATTTTTGTAGCCATTTAGGATTTGAGTATAACTCTCCATCTGATGTTGCAGCTATTGAGTTTATTCCTTTGTCTACTCCTATTGCTTTTTCTCTTATGACTGTTTTTTCTTTTTCTTCTTCTACTTCAACTGACAGATTTATATACCACTTTCCTGCATGGTATTTTATGTTTATTGTTTTGACTTTTGTTGGATCAAAGTTTCTATGTGCTTTGATTTTTATATGCCCTATATTTTTTATGTATACATATCCTTCTTTCCCAAAGTTTCTTTTTGTTTCGCATTGTGGAAGTGTTATTGATGTGTAGTGATATTTATCTTTGAATTTAGGATATTTGGCTCTTTTGTCAAAGAAGTTTTTATATGCTCTATCTAATCTTCTCAACACATCCTGTAATATTTGCGACTGTACTAATTTGTATTCTGGATGTTCTTTTTTATATTTTGGAAGCATGTTCTGCTGTTCTTTATATGTAAGTCCTTTGCCATATTGTTTGTAATGTTTTATTCTTTGATCCAGTGAATAGTTGTATAATTTGCGACATAAATACAATGTATAAAAAAGCTTTTCTTCTTGTTCTTTTGTGGGTTCTATGAAAAAATGCTGACATGTCATCATCTTTTCTCACCTTGGCTTTCTATATACTGTTTTATAACTTCTATAGGTGCACTACCAGTTGTAAGAAGACAGTAACTTCTTGACCAAAAATATTCTTTCCAAAGTTTTTGTTTTATCTGCGGATATTCTTTTTTTATGAGTCTAGATGATGCACTTTTATAAGCATTTATGAATTTTGATATTTCAGAATTAGGTTCTGCTTTGAAAAGTATGTGTACATGGTCTTTATCGTGATTCCATTCTTGCAGTGATATATTATAATTGGATGATATATTCTCAAATATCTCCTTTAATCTATTTGATATGTTATCGTCTATTACTTTTCTTCTGTATTTTACAACCATTATAAGATGATAATACAATAAGAATACTGAATGATTATTATTATCTAATATCAGCATTATATCACCACTTCACTCTTTTACTCCTGATAATATTATAACATATAATTCCATGGTAGACAATAGAAATTCATCTCCCACCTAAAGAGAATGGGAGACTTCTTTCAAGCTTTATTAAAATAATCGAATCATTATGTTTACCAGAAGATCTATCAGAAGAAATTTTGAAGTAGAATGAAATACATCTTTCATGCTTTTAGAGTTCAGTCTAAGAGTATGCTTAAAAAATATTTTTTATCTTCTCTGATATTTGTTTGATAACAGCAATTGATAGAAGCAAATTATTGCCTCTATAAAATAAAAGCACTCCTGCAAAATAAGCAGAGGTGCGCTATAAATTCAGATTTTTTTCTTGAGCAAATCGAAAATAAAAAATCCACACTGCTTTTATAATCCTATAAATTCCTTGCCAATTCTTCTAAAAGTTGAGAAGTAGCGCTTAATTCTTCTATGGATGAACTAATTTCTTCAAAAGCAGTAGCTTGTGTCTCAAAAAATGAACTTGATGCATTTATTTTGTCAGAAATACTTTTAATAGATTCCTGTATTTTTACCAATATTGAGTCTATTCTACTTATTGATTCACTGCTGCTATTAGATAGCTTTCGTATCTCTTCAGCAACTACAGTAAAACCCTTACCTTTTTCACCAGCTCTTGCGGCCTCAATGGCTGCGTTCAATCCCAATAAATTAGTTTGTTTAGAAATATTCTGAACAAATTTTAAAATATCATCAGTGCCCTTTGTATTTTCAATAGCTTTATTTACTTCTTCCAATATCTTAGTATTAGAATTAACCACAATTTCGACTCCAGAGGAAACCTCTTGAATGGCCGAAGATATTTGCTCAAGCGATGATGCAAGATTTTCGGATAGTGATAATACTTTGTGTCTTTTTTCTAAACTTTTCCCCATAAGTAAAACCCCAATTACAGTATCATCGTAGTCTTTTATAGGGATAGCATATGACTTAAACGGCACTCCATACACTTCTTTCGGTACATCTTTTATAATGTAGTTTCCAGTTCTAATGGCTTCAAAAGCTGCACCACCTTCTGGAATTGCATCACCTACTTTTGCATTAATAGGAAGCTCATCACAATTTTTTATCTCCAAATATTTTTCTCTATCTACAATGGCAAAAGATACACTGTCCTCAAAAAGTAATGGTAAAAAAGTTGTTAACTTATTAAAAAACTCAAGCATTTCATCTTTAGATACAGTTATCAATTTTAGTCCTCCTTAATTCGTTAATTTTTTAACTTCTCATAAAGCGCTATAATAAATTATATAGAATTAACGACTTTTGTCAAATTTAGCTAATATTTTTCGATCCCTCATAGGTAAGCTAAAAACATTTATTCACATCTTTTGTAAAATTGTAAAATTACTTTCTTTTTATGTAAATTAGGCCAATATCAATCAATCATTCTTGATAATTTTAAACATCCCACCTTCCTATAAACCTTAAAAGTAATTCCTAAAATATCTCGATATCCTGTGCTTTTTGCCTTATCCAATGTAGACGACAAATTTAACTTTATATAAATATATTCTGCATAATTCCTCTAATTCCTTCTTTGTAAATTAAATAAAAAAACAATTGATTACTATTGGTCACTTTCATCATCAAATATGTCAAAATTTTATTGTAATCTACACCGAATAATATGGCATAAAGGTATTGACTAATAGTCTTTTATGTAATATAATTAATGATGTCGCTGGTTGATGTGATTGCCGGAGTGGCGGAACTGGCAGACGCACAGGACTTAAAATCCTGCGGGCCTTTAAAGCCCGTACCGGTTCGATTCCGGTCTCCGGCACCAATTGAATAGTACATCGCGGGGTGGAGCAGTTGGCAGCTCGTCGGGCTCATAACCCGGAGGTCGCAGGTTCAAGTCCTGCCCCCGCAACCAAACATGGCGGCGTAGCTCAGTTGGCTAGAGCATGCGGTTCATACCCGCAGTGTCGGTGGTTCGACTCCACTCGCCGCTACTTCCAAAGAACGGAAATCATCACCTATCCCGAAATAGAATTCACATTTTATTTCAGTTGGATAAACGATGATTTTTTTTATATATTTTTTCAGCACCTCCTTTATTTTTTGTGGATCGTTTAAAGAATTAATTACCTCTCTATCTGCATTGAATATTTTCATGATTATTTCAGGAGTAATAAAACTTGTTTCTTTTTTCCTTTCTATTTTTTTACAGATACCATGAATCTTCGAAAACCAATTTATCCTAATTATTCGATTTTTTTATCTCCTTTTTGGTAACTCTGTAATTTCTGCTATTCTATCTATGTCCATACCTTCTTTTAATAACTTTTTTGCTATTTTTATGTTTTTTCTTTTTCGCCTTTTTTAATTCCTTTTTCTGTGCCTTTTTCTATTATCATTTTGTACATTTCAGATTATTCAATCCTAAACATCCTTATCATCTCCAGAAAAACTTTCTCAATAACTTCTCTTTTATAAATTATGCCCGATAATATTTCTGCCTTAAACGCTATGTCTTTCTTTTTGTTTATGTCTAATGGAATATCTTTTATAGCCTCACACATCTTTCCAGATATTTTTCTCCTTCTTCTTTCCTTTTATTTTGATCCATCATTGGAAGAAGCGAATACAAGTCATAATAGTCTGTTTCTACAACATCAGTATATTTTATGTCGCCGACATTTATTATTCTGTATTTATAGTCTAATGTGTTTTGTTCTTCAAAGTCGTAGTTTAAGCTATTTTCCATGTTTGCATTATCTTTGCCTATATAAATTACTATCTGATATGGTAAGAGATTATGCTTTTCCATTATCTCCAGGGAATATCTAAGCATCCTGTAAGGCATCTTTTCGTCATTTTCTGATTGAAATTCTATATGAACAGCCACTTTTCCTTTGTCTGTTGTACATTTGAATATCATGCCACTGTCTCTGCGTTCTACTCTTGCAAATTCTATATTTAGTTCATCGATTTTCGTATATTGCAGTCCTAAAAAATAACTCATTATGTCATCAGACATATCAGAAAAATATTTTTCATCGTTATATCGTATTTTCGGCTCATACATCTTCCTTCCATTTCTCTGCTTTCTTAATATATAAAGACCATAAAAATATACAAAAAAATAAAAGCACTTCTACAAAATAAGCAGAGGTGCACTATAAATTCGGATTTTTTGTTTTGAGCAAAGCGAAAACGAAAAATCCGTACTGCTTTATTTGATTTTATTTGACTTATTATATCTCCCGGCAGCAATAATCCCTAATATTTCCAAACCAATACATACACCTATAAAAAGTCCTCTTGAAAAATCTCTAACTTTGTATCTTATGATAATTTCTATAAAAGAAATAAGTAAAGCACCTGCAAAAATAAGTTGATAGCCTAATCTACTATTTTTTAACCGCTTTCTTAAAAGCATTTATAAATCCCACCTTCATTATACAAGAACGAAACTTTAAAATGTTGTTTACTTTATTCTCATCGTGTTATAATATAAGTGAGAGTAATCGGCACCGCAAAGTGCGGTCGCCCAGCGTAAGTTATAAAGTTATAACCACTCTGGTTGCAGCAGGGTGGTTATTATTTTTTTGTTAAAACTAAGAATTGCTATGACGAACATTCCAAACATTATCATTAGAGATAATGTTTCATATGTATTCATCATAAGCAACCACTTCCCTTCGTGGGAAAGTTGCAACCACACCCTGCTATATCCGATTACTCTATCCATATAATACTACAATTATATAAATTCTACAATATAGAAAGATAGAATATATAATCTGCTTCTAAACCAGTAACTTTCCAGATAAAACTCTCTTTCTTCGTCTATTAGGCAATACCAGCTTAAGTAGCTTTAAAATAATCGAATCATTAAGCCATTCTCTTTTTGCAAGAAAACATATCAATGTCAATCTCTCTTGCTTAATAATTTAATAATCTCTCATTCTTCCTGATAAAAGCTAAAACGTAAATTCCTATATTATCATCGATGTCCTGCACTTTTTGCATTATCTAAGGTAGACGACAATTTACTACACAATCTAACAACTTTATATAACATAATTCTACATAATTCTTCAAATTCCTCCTTGCACTATAAATCTTTTAAATCTTTTATTATTTGTTTTATCAATTCTACAATCAGTACACCTATAATCGACCATTGTATAATGTTAAACTGAAAATGTAGAAAAACTCTTAAGAAATCTAATACCGTCAAAACCGACATTATTTCTATATATTGTTCTAAAGACATTTTGTAAGCAGCTTCTTTTGAATAATTATAATATTTTATCATTATTTTATTGCTAATATATATAAACAAAATACCAAGTATGCCTGCACTAATTAAAGGTACAACAAAATGCAGTAACTCTCTTACTATTAATGGCATCTGATCACTCCTGCCTTTAATTTTAAAACAAGCACTCAAATTGCCACAACCTCTCTTAAATTAGAGAGGTTGCTTATTTTTGATGATAAAAATTTACTCATAAGTAAATAAAATTTTAAAAACTATTTAGTTTTTATTAATTTACCTTTAAAAAGTTGGTAATTTCTTAAGTTCTCTCTATTGATTATTTTACTCCCTATGTTTACAAAATAATTTGCATTTAAAATTCTAGGCGTATTTTGACTAAAGTCAGATTCTATAAGTAATTTGATTTCTCCTTCAAAATTTATCATATTGGAAAATTTAAAAAAATGTTTTAAAGTTAGATTATCTTTCTCATTATATAAAAACAAATAACCATTTTCATCCAAATCCCACTTTTTAAGTTCTTGATTTACATCTCCGTCTTTGTTATTTAGTTCACTGATTTCAATTAATTTCAACTCTCCAAAGCCATATTTAGCATCTCCGCCAATATATATCTTTAAAGAACTTTTAAAAAAACTTTTAATATTATCTATCATATCATCTTCTAGTCCAACTAATCCTATCCAATAAAGCTGTTTTGGTTTATCCCTATTTTGCTTTGATACTGGCAATATAAATTCAAATTCATGAATGCTTTCATCTTTTGCTTTCCTTGATAATGGCTCTATTGCAGTTGATACAATAGTATCCACAAAATCAAATTTAAATTCATCCTCAAAATAATCTCCTATGTAAAAATTCCCCTCTTTATATTTAGGAAATAGCGGTTCTTTATTTAAACATTCATCCCTTTCGTATTTTATACATGGATAAAAATTAGTTATATGCTCAAATATTCTTTTAGCCTTATCAATTTCGTTAAATCTTTTTGCTCTTAAATACTGATTAGTTAAAGCCCCCCACATAGTCCAACCAGGTATAAAAATTTCAGTTTCGTTTATAACTCCCCATTTAATTGAACCAATATGTATAGGCTGGATTTGCTTAAAAATCAGTTCATACCACTTCATTCTTATTCCTCCATAGCCTTTGCATGGTAACGAGCATAAATTAATGTTTTTTCTAATAAATCTTTGAAGAAGAGAAGTGTGTCTATTTCATTTGCTAAATTAATAAAATATTCATTTAGCTTTTTTCGTCTTTCTTTCTCTTTTTTTTCTTTTAATTTTTTCATTTCTTCTGATCTATTATTTGTTGTATCCGAATCTATTTCCTTAATTTCTTTTTCTAAATCAAAAATTTCTTTTCCCAAGCCAGAAATTTCTTTAATTAAATTCTCATAATTTAAAGAATTCGTTACATACTTATCTAACTCTGCAATTTTCTTTAACAATTTAAAAATACGCATACTTTCCAAATTTATGTTAGGAGAAAATTCACAACCAATTTTATATAAAGCATATACCCACATAGCATAAACTCCATCATTAGAAAGTACACCTAAAAATTTATTGATTTCATTTGCATCTAAAATTTTCTCATCTACAATTTCAAAAGCAATTTGACTGATAACACTTTCTAAGCTATTCTTTCCCACCATTACTCCCTCCTGTATTTTATGAATCAGAATAATTGAACTTTAACTTTTCAATTTCAATCTAATTCATTAATTCTTAATCTTCCAAAACCTCTCGTTGTCATACCGCCGATACCTAAGGTTTCAAAAAAGTGTTTGGAATCATTTAAAGCGTCTTTTAGCATATCATAATCAGGTAAATCATTTGTTTTGTCTAATCCTACAAAAGTTGATTTATCAAATATTCTCAAATTGCCGTAAAATATCGTTCCCCGCGGAATTGCTTCTGAAGTAAATAATGCTCCTTCTTTTGCAGCACCAGTTATCGGATCTATAGATACGGATGTCCTAACCTCAAGGTTAGAATTCACAATTTGTGAAAATATCTCTTTTGATACAATAATAATATCTTCATAATTTAACATAAACTTTTCAATTTTAATTTTATTTAAGTCTATCGACATATTTTCTATTTTATATGGCAAGTAAAGCCATCCGATATTTATATAACCAGCTTCTTTATCTTTTTCAATTTCTTTTAATGCATAAACATACTCATGATTTTCATCATTATTAACTTTTAACTCACCATTAAATAAATTAGCATTTTCCAATATTTCTTTTGTAGTAATCCATTTAGTACCTAACATTGTAAATACAGGAAAGAACAAAATATTTAAGTCACTAAAATACATCATACCTTGCCAACTCATATCTCTTTTTGAATAACCAAAACCTTTGCAAACTATACAATGTCCACAATGACCAGTTTCTTTTTCCCTGCTTTCCTCTAAAGTAGCAGTAGATAAGTCATCATGTCCTGCACATTTTATTCCTGCATATCTATTGCCTTCAAATTTCACAACCCATTCTGGTGAATTTTGAATAAAAATTTCCTCTAACTTCTTATCTCTTCTTTCATTTTTTTTAATTCGCATCTCGTCATCTTCAAAAAATTCATGGATTTTTAGAGCCACATAATACCTCCAAGTCCCTGCTATACTTGAACCAGGAATTTTAGGAAGTCTATTTATTGGATCCCTCACAATTGTATTATCAACTCGTCCTATTGTATATCCTCCTGTTCCAACATAAATTGGGTCCATCGCCATACCATAAATTTTAACCTCTTTATCAAATTTATTTGTATTTTCACACATTGTTTTATACCTCCTTCAATGATTTATGCCAAAAATCAAACATATCTAAAATTAACATTAAATTTTCTTCAGTCATTTTATCTTTTAATTCCTTATAAAAATCGCTATTATCTGTATTTATTCCTAAAATATCAGCAATACCATTTTTTAACTCAACATCTTTCTTTAAATCAAGAATATTTATAAAACTTGAAGCAAGATGCTCCTTAAATTTTTCACAATCATTAATCTTATCATAAATTATAGAAATTAAATTATGCAATTTAGTAGTTCTAATACTTTTGTTATTCTTCCCTCCAAATAAATCCCTAAATTTTTTAAATTTGCTCCAATATTCTTCAATACTATATGGTCTTTGTTTTTTAATATATAATCTTCTCTTTCCACCTCTCTCGCTACTTATATCACTATTCTCCGCATAGTAGATATCATTTCTTCTAACATTTGCATCTAAAAATTCAAAATCAAAAGTATTGGGGATAATATTGATTTCTTCACTTTCTCCAATTTCGTCAATATCTAGTATACAGTGCATACCTCTATCTTCGGGGTTAATATAAAATTTGTATCCTTTGGAATGATTACCATAATATAAAGAGTAATATCTATGAGTATTGTTTAGCGATTCCTCAATCTTTTGGCATTTTAATATATCCTTAACTTTAGACGCTTTCACTTCCGTTATTAGTTGTTTTGTGTTCTCTAAATCCCTCCTAATTTTCCTTAAAGCTTCTATACCAACATACAGAGGATTTTTATAATTCTGTACTACTATACCTATATGAAGTGGTAGTTTTCCATAAACAAATTTAAAACTTTCATTATATTTTTTCATAACATTATCAATCAAATTTAGTACATACTCAGCAGGTATAATAAACTGCCAACTAATTGGAGTAGGGTCTATAATTGATAAATAAGGTCGATAATCTTCTGTTTTTGCTGCGCTTAAATCAAGTGACACACTTATATCTTTCTTATCCTCACATCGTTTTAAATTAAATTTTGTATCATTTGTCAAATCCTTAATATAAGATATCAAATAAACTTTGCCTTTATTAGCCCAAAAAACTGCTTCTCCATCATAATACTCTCCATCTGGGATATCTTCATCTTTACCGTTAATTTTTATATCTTTCCAAAAATATCTTTTTATCCTCTTATCTGGGATATCCGCATAAGCACATATATTCTTCTTTATATCTTCAAAAAACTCCTGAGTACTCTCCCATATTCTTCTCAATCTCGCTGGAGAAGGATTTTTCCGAAGAAGAAATTGAAGAATAAGCATAGATAAAAATTTTATGTCATCATCAGTTAATTGAGCCCACATTATTTTTCTTTCATTAAAGTCTATTTTTTGTTTTAAAGGTTTATTGTTGTTATCATCCCAATCAGATAGTTTCTTGCATATAAATTCTTCCCATCTGTCACCTATAGAACGTTCAAGTAATAAACTTTCTATAACATCATTTTTGACCTTGCATTTATGAAGAGATTTATCTGTATAATTTTTCAAAACAGTATCTGCAACTTCTTTGTCTTGATTATTTCTATAAATATCCTTAAGATCGTCTTTCAGCTTATTAACTTCTTTCATAAAATCAATGCCTTTTTGCAACGTTATACTATTTAGCATATCTCCATTTAACCAGTCATGCAATTCAAACTTAATTGTCACCAATGCAACTTTATCATTCTTATCTTTCAATTCATCCATCCAAATAGTTTCTTTACTCGTATCTTCAAGCCATTTATCAATCCTACCTTGCGTTTTTTCTTTTAGACATATATCACATATATTTTTATTTTCGCCACTTTTATCTTTTTCAAACACAAATCTTTGTCCACAAACCTGACATATACCAATTGCTCTCCTACTTTCTGATTTTTCTATGCATACATCAGTTTGTTTTTTGCTCCAGTCTACTCTTAAGAAATTTTCTCTTGCTTTCTCAAGAATATAACTTAAATTCATCAGGCCTCTTGAAGCTTTAGTAAGAAAGATTGCGGGATAAAACTCACCAAAAGATTTATCTTCACAAATTGCCAATATTTTATCTTTTATTTCACCTATATGTAACTCCGCAAGAGTGTTATCTTTTTGTGAATCCTCAACTAAATCTTCTCCAACTAATAAATATATTCCTGTTTCATCCCTGTATATTTCATTTCCAATGGGATATTCATATTCCAAAAGCTTCTTTATTTCCTCATCTATTTTTCCTACAGTTTCTCTATACCATTGTATTTGTTGAGGTTTGTAACCTTTTTCTGCTAATCTGAGTTTATCGTACTGTATACCAAGAATACGCCATTTGATGTTACTATAATACTTTTTATAATCCTCCACCTTTTTCTTGCTGTCTTTAAGAATAGTTAAATTAGATAATACGGCCTTAAACATTGTAGCAGTCATATAGGCTTGATCCCAAAGGGTAACATCATTTATTGGAAAACGAGAGTCACTTAAGAGTCTCGAATACCAATTTTTAATCTCCGTGAAAATAAATTTTCTTATTTTTTGCCAGTCAGGATTTGTGTAATAATTGTTACTAGATAAGAAGTTGTTAAGCTTATTGTAAAAGCAAATTCTTTGATCATCTAAATCATGCAACTCTACTTTTTTCTTAAAAGAACCAAAAGCATCCGAAATCCATAAATTACCTTTTATTTGTTCTCCAAGACTGCCTTTATCTATACCGGAATTTATGTTTTCGCATCCACGAAAGAAAACTTTTTTAACAAATTCTGAAGAACTTTTGCTACCTTGCATTATTTCTTTCAGCTTTAATGATTGAAAACTTAAGTTTACTTGTACAGAATCTATAAAATCTTTAAGTTGTTTATTAATTTGTTTAAGTTCGTTATCCAGATATTTATCAACATATTCTTTGTATGTCGACCATATACAATTTGAATTTGGAAAATATGGTTTCCAAAATGAAAATCCCACATGTGTTTTACCTAAATTAAATAACAATGCACCTATTTCCGCTTTTAAAATCTCATCTTTATAATTTTTTAAGTTTTCCAAATTCAATTCTGGCATTTCAACCACCCTTTTTCTTTAAGTTCCTCTTTTATCTCTAAATCTTCATTTACATAATAATATTTTTCACTAAATTCAAAAGTTCCCCATCCAAGTTTTGTTTTTGCACCTACACCATTTTGGGATATTTTTTCAATTGCCAATAAAATATTATTCAAATCATTTTCCGCTTCGCTTTTTAATATGTCATTTTCATTTAACATGCCATCAAACGGAATGTATATAATCTGTAATATCCCTTCTGTACTTTCAGGAACCACTTCATAATAAATAGGCTGTGTACCTGCTCTTTTCCTTCTATCATGAGGATTAAACACTTCCAGCGATAATCTATCAAAGTATGTAGGATAGAATATAGCTCTTCCTTTATGAGTATTTATAGATTCAATTTTCGCAAAATATTCATCATTTAATATATTAAAAATTTCTTCCCTAGTATTGGCTTTTCTTATATTTTCTAACATTTCTTTTGTTAATTTAATGCCAAATTCAAAAAGTAATAGTCTAAATAATGAATCTTTTAAATATTTAATAGTGTAAGCCTCATTCTCTAATCTTTTCTTATAATAATATTCTAAACTTTTCATATATTCTGATCCTGTACCAAAAATTCTAATATAGCTTTCTATTAAAGTTCGATTTCTCTCCTTGTCACCTATATCAATATTTTCATTAATTAAGTCCTTGAAAGCATTAGCCAAAGTACCTTTCCATCCACTTCCTCGCACCATTGGCACTTTAAAAGCTTTTTCTTTTAATACAGGATTTGAAATTATATAAAAATCATCATCATCTTTTGAAAAATATGGCTGTTTTAATTTAAATTTTGACCAAATAATAAATGAATACGGAAAAAGTTTTTTAATATATACGCTAACATTCTCACAATTATCTAAAATTCCTGATATATTCTGTATTTTGTTTTTATCCCCTATACAATAAATTTTATTGTCTTTTTTGAAATTCTCCAATTCATCCTCTTTGCTATTAACAAAACCATATTTCAAAATTATAAAAGGCTTTATGTTTTCTTCGCATTCACTTAAAAATTTATTTTTATCATTTTTATATTCTACAAAAGAATCATATGTTGGCATCTTACTACACTTCCTTTTTATATTCATTAAGCTGTTTTTTATATTTATCAACTATCCAATCAGGAATAGATAAACTGTCATATAAATTATTTAAAACAATAAGATATACAGAATTATTATCTTCTTTTTGCAAATGTGATACATAAACTTTAGAGGCATTACCTTTACTGCCAAAATTCTTTTCTCTAAACTTTTTTTCCTCATTTTTTCTTAGATGATATTTAAAATTATAGCCCAAAACCTTTTTGCCTGTGTGATAATTCATTCCTTCTATTTTATCTACTAACAGGAAGTTATTAATACTGCTATTTCTACCAATACTCTCATCCTGTTCTTTCACATCCTGTAATTCTTCAATTTTGATTTTTGCAAATCCAAATCCAAAAGAAAGTTTACCTCCAATAAGAATAATTTTATTTCCAAAAAAACTAATAAAATCCTTAAGATATGTATCCCACCAATATGACATAGTTTTAAGCTTAATCTTCAATCTATCATGACCATTGATATTATTCATGCTTTGAAAAAGAATCTTTTCTATCCAAAATTTGCTTTCTACGTCATTTGGGAAATTAAATTCTATTTCCTTCAAATTCAACTTATTAGTACAATACTCTAAAATTTCTATATTTACCCTACTATCCCATCCAGTACATCCAAATATTCGCGAAGGAACAGGCAATTCTAATTCATTTAATACATTATCAACTTCCTTGTCAAAGTTAAAATCATCACCTATATTACCATCCCGTATGTGTTTCAATAAAATATCCGGAAAAGTTTTATAATCTTTACTTAATAAACTATCTATAGGAATACCATTATCATCTAAATTTTCAATTTGACCCCTTTTGATAAATTTCCAATATACAGAAAACCAAAATCTCAAATTCCCTATTAAAGCTGAAGGTCGAACCTTCTCATTCTTTTGCCAAGCATCACCGAACCATAAAGGAGTTATTGTCTCAAAACAAATCTCAACTTCTTTCTTGCCCATTATAAAAACACCTTCTTTTCGTTTTTAATTACCTTATCTATTTTAGGAGGAGGAAATCATTTTATGTTTCAATCCCTTATAGGTAGGCTAAAAACGAAAAGCGTCCACCATTGCCACTGCATATGGCACATAGTTTCAATTCCTCGTAGGTAGGCTAAAAACATGTAATACGCCTTCCAGAGCGTACAGAAGGCTATGGACGTTTCAATTCCTCGTAGGTAGGCTAAAAACTCAATGCACGTTTTTTGACGAGCAAGGTCCTTTAAGATTTCAATTCCTCGTAGGTAGGCTAAAAACCTTTGATACAACAACGCCTGTTGGACGTGCGATGATGAATTTCAATTCCTCGTAGGTAGGCTAAAAACTTCTTTGCAGATCTAACATCTGCAAAGAAAAAGCATTATTTCAATTCCTCGTAGGTAGGCTAAAAACGTGGATTTGGATTGACAAAAGAAATACATATCCACATCGATTTCAATTCCTCGTAGGTAGGCTAAAAACTTATAAAAAGATTATGTTTTTATTAGAAGTTACTGTATTTCAATTCCTCGTAGGTAGGCTAAAAACTTTTAAGACATTAATATTGCCACAACTAATGCCATTATTTCAATTCCTCGTAGGTAGGCTAAAAACTATGATTTTTGTATAAGATATGTCTCTCTTAGTAAATTTCAATTCCTCGTAGGTAGGCTAAAAACCATTCCTCGTGATTGACTTGCACTGTCAAGCTTTGATTTCAATTCCTCGTAGGTAGGCTAAAAACTCTAGCACTTATAAATTCAAATTTAGCTTTATTAGCATTTCAATTCCTCGTAGGTAGGCTAAAAACACGTTCACTTCCTCTTATAAAGCCATTCTCTTTTTGCAAGAAAACATATCAATGTCAATCTCTCTTGCTTAATAATTTAATAATCTCTCATTCTTCCTGATAAAAACTTAAAACATAAATTCATACATTGCCGTCGATGTCCTGCACTTTTTGCATTATCTAAAGTAGACGACAATTTACTACACAATCTAACAACTTTATATAATATAATTCTACATAATTCTTCAAATTCCTCCTTGCATTTTAACTTTTTATACCTATATTGTATATTTTTATTTTGTTCACAATTTGTTTACAATTTTGTAGTACAATTTAAAAAATATCTATAGATGAGAAAATTCACTGACATAAACTACCATATCTATCCACAAGACATCAGAATTCAGATAAAAGACTTTGTCCAATATATTGAAAAGGACGAAGTTTGCCTCGTTACAGTAAACGGTTCTAATTACTGGATATATCGCTACGAAGGAGCCTTAAATGGTATAGATAATGCTTCAGTAGTAGTATTGGCCTGAGAAAGCTTTTAAAAATGAAAATGCTCTACATGCATTTATAGTACTGATATATATTTTTCTACTAAAGCACCTTCTAGATTGTCCCATTCGCTTACGGTAATTGAAGTACAGTTCAAAAGTTTTAAAATTGTATAGACTATTATTGTGCCAGCAACGATAATATCAGCTCTTTCAGGCTGCAAGCCATTTAAAAGTTTTCTCTCATCCAAGCTCAACGACATCATTAAATCCAGCAATCTTTTTATTTCGCTTTTACTAAGTACATATCCATGAACTAATTCTCTCGAGTAGATTTCTAAACCCTGTGACATGGCAGCAAGTGTTGTTATTGTACCACCTATGCCAACTATATCTGTAGGTATTTCTTGATTTTCGCTTATAAATGGCGTAAGCATATCTGTTATATAAAGACTTATATTGTTGTACTCATCGATCGTAATAGGATCATTCTTTATAAATTTCTCAGTAAGCCTTAAAGCACCTATATCAAAGCTTTTTTTCACAAGGTTTCCGTTAAGATAAGAAAATTCTGTACTCCCTCCACCAACATCCAAAACCAATACATTTTCTCTTTTTATTCCGTATGAGGCACCAATATATCCATAAAGACTTTCAGTTTCACCATCTATTATATCAACGTTTATGCCAAGTTTTGAAAGTTCATTTATAAAGCTGTCAGCATTTTTAGCATCTCTCACTGCAGATGTAGCAAAAGCATATATATCTTGTACCTTGAGATTTTCAGCATCATCTAAAAAAGCTTTTATTGCACTTGCTGTTCGTTCAATAGCATCGCTGGCCAATCTCCCATTTTTTGATACAGAATCACCAAGCCTCGTTACTTTAACATCCTTCTTTATGTGTTTAATTTCTTTCCCATCTACATCGCACATAAGATGGCGGACAGAATTTGTTCCTATATCGATAACAGAACACCTCATAATAGTCCTCCCATAAAAAATCTTCGGGCTTGCCCGAAGTTTTAATAACTAGCGTTTCTTTTGTAGCCGCCGCCTCTTCTTTTTGAATCAAAATTCTTTTTAAGCTGCTGCTGCCTTTCATCAGAATCCTTTAAAAATTTTGATATCCTTTCTTCAAAAGATATATTATTATTCCGATTGCTATAATTGTCACTGTCATAGCCTTTGTTGCTTTTTGCTTGTTTTGGCTTTGGCAAAGCCTTTTTTATTGATAGGCTTATCCTTCCGCCCTTATCCATAGAAAGAATCTTTACCTTCACCTTGTCGTTTTCTTTCAAAAACTCGTTTATGTCTTTTACATACGTATTAGCAACTTCTGATATATGGACTAGCCCTGTTTTGCCTTCTGGTAATTGAACAAACGCTCCAAAATCTGTGATATTTAGAACAGTTCCTTCAACTACCTCTCCTACCTGAAATGGCATATAAATGTTTATCCTCCCTCTTCTTATTTGATTACTAATATGTTTAATTATATATTAAAAAGTCATTTCTATCAAGCATATTAAAAAAATTCGCCTTAATTCGAGGAATTTTGTGCATCCTTAGCAGTATCTATAAACATTATCTCTCCTTTTTTGATAAGCCCTAATTTTTGCCTGGCTTCATTTTCGATAAATTCATCTGTCTTTATATATTTTATCTGATTGTTTAATTTTTTATTCTCCTCTTCAGCAGCATTTACCTGTGTAATAGCTGCATTCAATTTTTTATCCAACACATTTAATGTTATTTGTTGCTTTACAAGAGTAAATAATATGTACACAACAAAAAGAATCAAAAGAGCAGGTTTTAACTTCATTTTTCTCCTTTGTTTCATGGTTAACATACCTCTCACACATTTTTAGTCTTTTAAATATATTCGACATTTATTAGAAAAATCCTTTATTTTTTTCTCTTAAAAATATTAAAATGTGATATTGTGTTATTGATTAACTTACCAGGAATACCCAGTATCCTTGAAATATATCTTACCGGTACCGATAAAATTTTATAAATAGCAACAAATGGATATGACCCAATTTTATATACCCATATGACAGTATTTCTCATGACCTTATAAAAAAATAGCAACAATTTCATCACAATAGGACTTAGAAATATGTTGTACAAAAGTATTCCAATTAAAAGTCCAAGAAATGAGTAAAACCTTATTTCAGCATAATTGCTTACATATAAAAAAAATATAAATACGATTGTAGCCAATATCCAATAGATTATATCCCCTATGTCAGTTCCAATCCTCTTTGGCCTTAGTATAAATCTAAACAATTTATATACATCGTATAAAATAGCGATTATTATGCCACCATATAACATGACAAGAAAAGAATAAAGTTGACTCTCAACATTCATTACCATTTACATTATACCTCCTCATATTATATTATATTTATGTAGGAAATTGATATGATTCATTTAATGCGCCAACCGATATTCATTGATAATCTTACACAATCTTCCGTATTAAACTATTTACGAAGTTTAAAAATCTAAACAAAGGAGAAATTGAATATGAGTATTGTATTTGTTTCAGGACATAAAAATCCAGATACTGATTCCATTTGTTCAGCAATTGCATACGCTAATTTAAAGAGAATAGCCGACAAAATAAATGCGGTACCAGTAAGGCTTGGTCCTATTAACAGAGAAACGCAATTTGTTTTAGACTATTTTAATGTAAATGAACCACTATTGATAGACAATGTATATACTCAGGTTGGCGATATCGCTTATGACAAGCCACTTACTATAAGTGAAAAAGCACCAATGTATGAAGCTTGGAATATTTTATTAAACAACAATTCCAAGACGATTGTGGTAGTAGACGATGAAAATAAATTAAAAGGCATCGCTACTATGGGAGACCTTGCAAAAGCATACCTGACATCATCACACGAGCTGTCAAATTACACTATTCCCGTTGAAAACATCATAAAGACATTAAACGGAAAGCTAATATTAAAAAATGAGGAATTTGTAAGAGGCGACATAATTGTTGCCGCCATGCAAACACAAAGCGTAGTAAGCAGAATAGAACCCGGTATGACGTTAATCGTAGGCAACAGAGAAAACATACAATTAGAATCAATAAAAAAAGGCGCAAAGACTATAATAATCACCGGCGGCGAAGACCCATCTTCCGCAGTCATAGAAGAAGCGAAAAAGTTTGGCTCGACTTTGATAGTAGTCCCTTGCGACACTTTTGATACCATAAAGCTTATAAATCAGTGCTTACCTGTGTCATTGATAATGATCAAGGATGACATTGTCACATTTAAAGACAGTGATTACATAGATGATGTAAGACAGACGATGTTAAAATACAGATATAGAAATTTCCCTGTAGTTGATGATGAAGGAAAAATATTGGGTCTATTGGCAAGACGCCACATATTGGACTATGAAAGAAAGAAAATAATACTTGTTGATCACAACGAATTGTCTCAAGCTGTTGACGGGATAGAAGATGCTACTATCCTTGAAATCATTGACCACCACCGAGTTGGCGGCATTGAAACAAATCAACCTATACTGTTTAGAAATCAGCCTGTAGGATGTTCTTCTACAATAATCAATAAGATCTATGAAGAGAGAGGTATAACGCCAGACAAGCGTATTGCAGGACTCATGTGTGCAGCCATATTATCAGACACCCTTGTATTCAAATCTCCAACATGCACACCCGAAGATATAAGAGCGGCAAAAAAATTAGCTGAAATAGCTGAGATAGATATAGAGTCTTTCGGCAAAGAGATGTTTGAAGCCGGCACATCCTTAAAAGGCAAAACAGTTGAAGAGATATTTTATACCGACTTTAAAGAATTTTTAATCGGCAACTTAAAAGTTGGCATAGGACAAGTCAATACACTGTCAAGCATCGGAAATCTTAAAGATGATCTTCTTAAATTCATGGAAGAGGAAAGAAAAAACAAAAGCTTTGATATGCTTTTGCTAATGCTGACAGATATAATCAACGAGGGCTCTTTGTTCTTATTTGCAGGCAATCACAAAGAGTTATTAGAAAGAGCATTTAACATAAATATCGATGACAATCATTTTTACCTACCATACGTCATATCGAGGAAAAAGCAAGTTGTACCTCCAATAGCAAAAGCGATAAACTTAAAGTAGTTTATCGCTTTTTTCTAAATATTCTATGATGTCTCTAAAATCTCCAAATGGAACAAATGGAATGCCATTGTCCTCACAGTATTTTAATAACACACCTTTTGCAAAAAGCAAATCGGCATGTTTTGAAATGCAAATATCAGAGTAACCATCGCCAATATAGATAATCCGCGTGTTTTCATTCTTATACTTTTTTAAGATGTCCAACTTACAAGAACCACATTTATCGCAATCATCAGATGTATTAAATGATGCCACAATTTTACCGTCGCGAAAATCAAGCTTATTGCTAAAATACTCTATGCCAATATTGTATTTATCTAAGACAGTCCTTATGTTGAAGTCATAGCCATCGCTGACTATTATAACTTTATAGCCTCTATCTTTGCAAAACTCCATGAAATCTTTAAAGTATAAATCTATTTCCATCGTCAAAAGCAATGATTTCAATTTTTCTTCATCCATGTCCATAAGCTTAAATGTCTCTAATGCACATTCTTCCGTAGTTATCTTGCCTTCTTCCCAATCTTTCTCTATCTCTTGCCAGCCGTCTTTAGCAAAAGCCTTTACCATCGCATAACACGTGTCTTCTTTTGTTATTGTTCCATCAAAATCTACAAGCACATAAGTATCCATAAAGCATATCCCCTTTAAATCATCTATTATTATAATACATGATTTAAAGGAATACATCAATTCTCAAATTCATCTAAACATCCTGCTTAAAAAGCCGCCAGATTTACCCATTAATCCGCCTCTATCGCTGTAAACAATACTTATAAGTTCGCCATCTATTGATACATTTCCATCGTCCAAATTCAGCTTATTTATGTGAAGTTCTTGGCCTTTAATCGTGAGAATACCCATTGATGTTTCCAGCACAACAGTTTCATCATCAAAACTTACAACATTGTCCACGCCTGTTATTTGCATCTTTTCCCTATTTTGCACAGAGATATTTTGCGGTTTGTTGATGTTTGTCCCTTTTCTATCATCCATCATAACACCTCCTCTTTTAGAATAATTTTATGTCCACATCAATTTTTTAGAACAAAAAAGAGAGCTTTTGGCTCTCTTCACTTCCAAAGTTTTACAATATTTATATTTTTAAAATAATGCATTATAATGTCACTGGCTTTAGCTCCATTTTTAGCCATCTGATATGCCCCCCATTGAGACATGCCAACACCGTGTCCAAATCCTCTTCCCTTTATTGTAAGATTACTTCCATCGTATTTGACACTGTCTAACATTGTAGACTTCATCTTTTCACTTCCAATAGCAATCCTAAAATCTGGCGCATTTACAGGTATTTTATCAAAGTCCAGAAGTACCGTCCTGCCAGATATTCCTTTCGCTCCTATCTTCACTGTTTTAAAATCGCTTATTTCTATGCCCATCTTGTTTAAAGCACTTAAAACTTCCTGCTTTGTAAAAGTATATGACCAATTTCTTATATTGGGAGGAGCTACTTTAATATCGTCTGATTTTACACTTTCTGTGTATGGTGGCTCACTTTTTTTATAATTAAGCCCTTCTTTAGCCAATGCCGTTCTGCCTGCAGCATCTGAATGAAACCATGCTTCGATGTATTTTCCATCGTATACCGCCACTAATCCCCTCGTGTCATTCACCGCTTTCTTTATATTCGAATTGATATTTGACGGATTCCACGCTTGCGCTTCTTCGAAATCAGTCGATATATCCGCATCTGTGTATTTTGATTTTTCATTATTGACAAAATTCAAGACGTAGCTTCTCGCCAATATTGCTTGTGCTTTCAATGCCTCAAGCGGCCAATCGTTTTTTATTTCACCTGCGACTGTTCCCATGACATATTGTTCCAAAGGCATTGTCTCTATTTTCCCCGTCTGTGTAATGTAGACTTTCAAGACAGGCTCTTTATTATATCCACGGCTTATTTTATCAGGTATTTTAGGAAGCGTTGTTTTCTCTTTTGTTGGCTGCATAGGCTTTTTGGCTGGAGTGCCACATGACGTAGAAACCAACATAAAGATAAGAAAAATTAAGATCCACTTTGTCTTATTCATAAAAAATCCCTCCCATTCAAAATTCATTCCTTTCTTAGTATGGGAAGGATTGTCGTATTTAATTCTTTTTATAGTAGCCTGTACATTTTATCAGCGTCATCTTTAAGGGCATGATCTTTTATATCTAAAACTTCCGCTTTTATTACTCTATTTCCAAAATTAATCTCTACGATATCTCCTACTTTTAAAATATCGCCTGCTTTTGCCACTTTTCCATTTACAAATACCATTCCCTTGTCACAAGCTTCTTTTGCCACTGTCCTTCTTTTTATAAGCCTGGACACTTTTAAAAACTTATCAAGCCGCATGTCCATCGTCCTCCAAAAAAACAATCAGGTCATACGACCTGATCTTATGCATTTACTAAATCTTTTAATGCCTTTCCTGCTTTAAATACTGGTGCTTTTGAAGCAGGAATCGTAATTTCCTCTTTTGTCTGTGGATTTCTGCCCTTTCTTTCTGCTCTTTCCCTTACTTCGAATGTTCCAAAACCTACTAATTGAACTTTGTCTCCTTGTTTTAAAGCTTCTTGAACTGCATCAACAAATGCATTTAATGCCTTTTCTGCATCCTTTTTTGTTAACTCACTTTTTTCTGCAATCTTAGTAACAAGATCTGCCTTATTCACCATAATACCTCCTTAGTAATTTATACTACACTTATTTATTCTTCACAAATCTTAAAAATCCTGCTAGTTTAAGCTTATTTTTGTGCTTTTTTATTAAATTTATTCATTTTTGCCTCATTCCAGAGGCTATCCATCTCAGATAATGTCATGTCTTCCAATTTATGTCCAGATTTCTCTGCTGCATTTTCTATGTAATTGAACCTCTGGATGAATTTTTCAATGGTCTTATGAACAGCAATTTCGGGGTCTATTTTCAAAAATCTAGCAACATTTACGACAGCAAAAATCAAATCACCTAATTCTTCTACTTTATCATTTTCGTCTTCCCCTTTATACACCTCCTTAAATTCATTTAATTCTTCATAGACTTTTGCCATTGCGTCGTCTACATTGTCCCAGTCAAAGCCTACTTTTGCCGCTTTTTCTTGCACTTTATAACCCCTAATCAATGCTGGCATAGACCTTGGAACACTTTTTAACTCATTTGTGTGGGATTTATAGCCTTTTTCATCTTTCTTTATCTCATCCCACCTTTTTAGAACATCTGCTGAAGTAGCTATTTCCTCCACTCCAAACACATGAGGGTGCCTGTAAATCATCTTTTTGCACTCGGCATCACATACATCATGAAAGTTGAATGCCTTTCTCTCATCAGCTATTTGAGAGTGAAAAACCACCTGCAGCAAAACGTCTCCAAGCTCTTCCAATAAACTTTCGTCTGAATTGTTCTCTATTGCATCGATTACTTCATAGCATTCTTCAATCAAATATCTTTTTAATGTGCTGTGATCCTGCTCTTTATCCCAAGGACATCCACTCTCACCTCTGAGCTTTGCCATTATGTCAAGCAAGTCATCTACATCGTACCTTGCTTTAAAAGTGCCTTCGACAGGCGGTATAAATATAGATGTAAGGTAATCGATCCAATCTATCATGTCAATTTCATACAAAGGCATGGTTTCGATTCGCTGTTCACCTTTTACACCAGCACTTTTTACAACCGTCACCAAAAATTCATCGCCGTAAATGTCCATAAGCTTAAGCTTTACTTCTGAAGCTACCCTTTTGTTGTAAACCTGTGTTACTAAATTATTGCACCTTTTGTCAGGTTTTATACTATCAAGAGACAGTCCATCGATGATTTTCAATCCATAAATAGGATCTATTTTTAATTCATTCACGACAACATCGACAAAGCTCATAGCAGGAACAACTTCTACTTTTATATCGTCACTGTCATTTAAAAACTTTAACAGATACTCAACAGTTTTTTCCGCAACTAAAGGATTGCCTGGAACAGCATAGACTACATTATCGTATTTTTCGGCAATTTCTACTATTTCCCGAGTAATATTATCATAAACTTCCTCAAATGTCGAGCCCGTTTCATAAATTTTATCGAAAGTTTCAAAAGACAATCCCATATCCATTAAATATTTTACAACAGGGTGCTTTTCCGTCCTTAAATACAACTTGTCTGCATTCTTCATCTTTTCAATAGTTTCAATTGTCATGTGTTCAAACCCGCCAGGTCCAAGCCCTACTATGGTTAATTTGCCCATTTTTACACCTCCGACTATTTAATTAATATTATACCATTGAATTCACACAAAAAAACAAATTTCTACAATATTAAACCAGCAAAAATTTCACTTTGCTTAAAATATATTAATAGCACAAATAAAAGCGATTGAAAATTTCAACTAGTTAAATTATAATATATTTTATAATAAAAAGGGGGAGGGAGGCCAATTTCTGATGGATGTAGTTAAATTAGGGAAGAAAATCAGAGATGAAAGAAAAAAACTCCTTTTAAAACAGGGTGATATTTCGGGTGATGAATTTTCAAAAGGCTATATAAGTTTGATAGAAAAGGGGAAGATAAATCCTTCGCTAAAGGCTTTAGATTTTATTGCAAAGAAATTGAACAAACCGCTGGTGTACTTTCTTGATGACGATTACAAAGACAAAGCAGAACTTATAGATGAGATAAATACTTACAAAAAAGTATTGAAATTAGTGATAGAAGGAAGAAAGTCGCTTGACAGTGGAAATTTAGCCGATGCCATATCTTATTATCAAAAAGCTTTAGAGCTTAATGTAGATGAATACACTTTAAATATAATAAGCTTTTATTTAGGCAGGACGTACACAAAAATTGAAGATTACAAGTCTGCTTTAGATTCATTCAATAGGTGTTTGACTTACTTTTCTCAAAATTCTTTACACGAAATTCTCGTTGAAATATACTACAACATAGGTTTGTGTCATGAAAAATTGCAAAATCCTGATGCTGCGCTGACTTTTTATTTGAAAGCTATCGACGAATTCGAAAAAAGCAGTATAATTAATTATGAACTTAAATGTAAGATGCTTTATAGCATCGGCGATCTTTACAATAAGCTAGGAGAACTCATAAAATCGAGGGATTACTATTTAAATTGTTTAAACTATGCCACGATGACAAACACTGTTAACTACATTGCAAAGTGCAACAATGGTCTTGGACTTATAAATTACAAATTAAAAGAATACAACGATGCACTAAATTACATAAGAAAGTCTTTAGTAATAAGTAAGGCATTAAACATAAAAGGCGACATTGCCAGCGAATACAACTTATTGGGATTTGTCTATACAGATCTTAGGAAATACAATATAGCAAAAAGATATTTCCTCAAAAGCTACTCTATGTACAAAGATTTAGGCAACAAAACAGGCATGGCATGTAATCTGACTGAATTAGGCAGAATAGAATTTTACTTAGAAAATTATGATAAAGCTCTTGAACACATAAATTCATCTATGAATATATTGAAAGAGTTAAATGCGGAAGAAGAGATTGGCAGGTTGTACACTTTGCTGGGCACTATACATTTAAAACTTAAGGATTTTAAACAATCTGCATCAGAACTGAATAAATCATTGGAAATATTAAAAAAGCTGGGGCTTAAAAAGGAACTTTCAGATGCTTACAAAGCTTTAGGCAACCTGTATATATCAATTGGCAAGCCTGATTTAGCCAGTGAAAATTTCAATAAATCCATTGAACTTTTATGTGACTATTACAAATAGGAGGCATTTTAATTGAACTCATTCTATATTTTTCTTGATAAACTGACTGACAGTGTTTTTCCTGCATTAAGGCATAGAAATTTCAGATTGTTTTGGTTTGGACAAATGATATCCCTCATAGGCACATGGATGCAAAATATTGGTCAAGATTGGCTAGTCCTTAAATTAACCAATTCTGCATTCTTGTTGGGTGTTGTAAGCGCCCTTCAATTTCTGCCTATGCTTTTTTTATCTCTGTTTGCTGGTGTCGTAATAGATAGGTTTCCAAAGAGAAAGATCCTTATATTTACTCAGACAAGCCTGATGGTGACAGCTTTGGCTCTTGCAACGCTAACTGCATTAAACATAATAAACTACTGGGAAATACTCGTTTTAGCAACCATCGTCGGTTTCATAAACACCATCGACAATCCTGCAAGGCAATCATTTATAATCGATTTAGTTGGCAAAGAAGACTTGATGAATGCAATATCACTTAATTCTTCCATATTCAATGCAGCCAGAATCATAGGACCTGGCATAGCAGGCGTACTTATAGGCCTTTTAGGTTATGCACTGTGCTTTTACCTCAACGCATTAAGCTTTATTGCAGTAATCACTGGTTTAATCCTTATTGATGTGAAAGTAAGCAAATCAAGAGCAATGTTAAAAAGGGAAGATGTGATATCAGATATAAAAGAAGGGCTTCTCTACATCAAAAATACTCCGATAATATTCGCTACTATACTTATGATGGCGGTTTTAAGCACGTTCGCCATAAATTTCAATGTTTTAGTGCCTGTGTTTGCAAAAAACATCTTAAATCAAAATTCCACGGGATACGGCTTTCTCATGTCATCTATGGGCGTTGGCGCATTAATAGGTGCTCTAATACTGGCATCATTAAGCAAGAAAGGTGCGAAACCTTTCTATCTCATATTAGGTGGAGTGGGATTGTGTGTCTTCCAAATCTTAATCGGTTTCCAAAGCTACTATTGGCTTACAACGATTCTCCTCGCTTTATCTGGATTTTCTATGATTACTTTCTCTGCATCGGCAAACACCACCGTACAGCTTAACTCCAGCAACAGATTTAGAGGGAGAGTCATGAGCGTATACTCTTTAGTGTTTGGAGGCGTCACGCCTATAGGTGCCCTTTACGCAGGAAGTCTTGCCGAAAAAGTTGGCGCACACATGACATTTATAATAAGTGGTATTATAGGCATCGCATATATACTGTATGTAGTATTATTCAAGTACAAAAAGAGCTTTTCTTTAGACATTGTAGAAGACGAGTAAAAAAGGACCAGCTTCAATATTGCTGGTCCTCGTCATATATAAGCTTCGCAGACGGAAACATCTCAATTGCCCGCGGCAAAATCCCTTGCACGTACGCAATTAAAAGCCCATAATTTACAATCGGAATTTCTTTGCCTTTTGCATAGGATATTCTGTACATCATTTCTCTCTTGTTAAGCATACACCCACCGCAATGAACAATAAGCTTGTACTGCTCCAGATTGTCTGGAAACGTCATTCCACTGGAAAAATCAAATTGAATATCACCGCCTACAATTTGGCGTATCCACCTGGGTATTTTTACTTTCCCTATATCATCAGATTGCCTGTGGTGTGTACATCCTTCGGCTATAAGAACCTTGTCACCGGGTTTAAGTCTTTCTAATGCTTTAAGCCCTTTTGTCAATTCGTCAAGGTCGCCTTTGTACCTTGCAAAAAGAATTGAAAAAGATGTTAAAGGTATGTCCCGAGGTGTATCTGCACTTACTTTTGAGAAAACCTGCGAATCAGTGATAACTAATGCCGGTTTCTTCCCTAAATTCTCCAACGTCTCTTTCAGCTCGTATTCCTTTGTGACAATAGCAATAGCATCACTTTCAATCACATCTCTTATCACCTGTTGCTGCGGCAGTATAAGCCTTCCCTTAGGTGCAGCCTTATCTATGGGAACTACCAGCACCACGAAATCACCAGGATTTATGAGATCAGACACTAAAGAAAGCTCTTTATCATCGTATGGAGCCTTTTTTATTATTTGCCTTTTAAGCTCTTCTATGCCATAACCGTTATTGGCAGACGTCTCAACAAGCTCTAATTTCAACTTCTTTTCCCAATCAGCTTTTTGATTGAAATGAAATTGAGCTAAATCCGCCTTGTTTAAAACACCTACAACCGGAATGTTTTTTTCTCTGATCTTCTCTAAAATTTCCTCCTCAAACTCCGACGGCCCCACCATGCCATCTATCACAAGCAAAGCAAGATCCGTCCTGTTTAGCACTTCATACGTTTTTTTGACCCTTAGTTCCCCCAGCTCTCCTGTATCGTCAAGTCCTGCAGTATCTATTATAACTACAGGGCCTATCGGCAGTATCTCCATCGCCTTTTGCACAGGATCTGTTGTAGTACCTGCTACATCGGAGACAATAGCGATGTTTTGATTAGTAAGTGCATTTATTATGCTTGATTTTCCTGCGTTTCTTCTGCCGAATATTGATATATGCAATCTCGATGCATTTGGCGTCGTATTCATCTATTTTCCCCTCTCAATCTTTTTAAACCAGGTATGCCTGGTTTTGTCATTTCGTATTCATTAAGTATGGCATCAAGCTGTTCTTCTTTAAAATATTTTTTAGCAACTTCTCTTATGGTCTTTCCTTTCTCTTTAGCTTCTTTTGCTATCATAGATGCTTTTTCGTATCCCAAATGAGGGCTTAAAACAATCGCATAAGACAGGCTGTTTTCCACCATTTCTTCAAGGTGATGTCGATTAGCCTCTATGCCTTTTATGCATTTATATATAAACATGTCTACTGCATTTTTAAGAAGATCAATCTCATTGAAAAGATTATAGGCAATAAGCGGCAATGTGAAATTAAGCTCAAATTCCCCAGATTGCGCTCCTAATGTTATAGCATAATCGCAGGACAATACTTGATATGCTGCCTGTTTTACTGCCTCAGGTATTACTGGATTTATCTTGCCTGGCATTATAGACGAACCAGCTTGTACTTCCGGTATGGTTATCTCCATAAGTCCACATCTTGGACCTGATGACATAAGCCTAATATCATTAGATATCTTGATAAGATTTGTAGCTGCAGCTTTCAACATACCTGATACTTCCACAAAAACATCGTTATTTTGAGTAGGATCCATCATGTACTCAGCTCTGGCAAGTCCAATTCCTGTTATGTCTCTTAAAATCTCAATGACGCTGTAGATATACCTTATGTCGGCATTTAACCCTGTGCCGACAGCAGTCCCACCTATATTCACCTGCCTTAGCCTTTCCTCCACCTTGTATATCCTCCACCTATCCCTTGCTATTGCCTGTGCATATGCTCCAAACTCCTGACCCAGCATCACAGGCACAGCATCCTGCAGTTCCGTCCTGCCCATCTTAATTACGTCTTTAAACTCGTCTTCCTTTTCTTGAAGTGCTACTTGCAAATTAGCAAAGCTCTCACTTAAAGGCTTTAAAAGTTTGATAGCCGCTATTCTTACAGCAGTAGGAAAAACATCGTTTGTGGATTGGCTTAAGTTTACATGATCGATAGGACTTACTAAATCATAATTTCCTTTTTCGCCGCCAAGCAGCTCTATCGCCCTGTTTGCTATGACTTCATTCATATTCATATTTGCAGATGTGCCTGCTCCACCTTGAAGTGCATCAACGATGATTTGATCGTGAAATTTACCTTCGATTATTTCATCACATGCAATAATTATAGCATCTGCAATTTTTTTATCAAGCAATTTTATATTTCTATTGGCTATAGCAGCCGCCTTTTTTACTTGCGCCAGTGCTATTATAAGCTCTCTGTGAATTGGTTGACCTGACAAATTGAAATTTTCATGAGCTCTTAAACTGTGAATGCCATAATAAGCATCATCAGGCACTTCCATATATCCTAAAATATCGTGTTCTACCCTGTAGCTCATCTTTTCACCTTCTTAACATGTATTCCAAAAACATCAAAGCTTTCATACAATATATTAGCATATTTTTATCAAAAATATATTATTATAATACTACTTGATTTTAATTTATATGAGGTGTATAATATTTACAAAAGATAATTTTTATCAAAAGAAATAAATTATCTTTAAATTAAAAGGAGGTTTTCTTATGGCAAATTTATTTGGAGTTTACAAATGCAAGGAGTGTGGAAATGTTGTAGAAGTTTTAAACGCTGGTGATGGAACATTGACATGCTGTGAAAAGCCGATGGAAGAGCAAATAGTAAATACAGTTGATGCTAGCAAAGAAAAACACGTTCCTGTGATATTAAAAGATGGTGACACAGTAACAGTAAAAGTTGGCAGCGTAGAACATCCTATGGAGGAAAAACACTACATAGAGTGGATTTCAATTTTAGCCGACGGAATTTACATGAGGAAGATGTTAAAACCAGGAGATAAACCTGAAGCAACATTCAAGACAGATGCAGCAAAGATTCAAGCTTGGGCATATTGTAATTTGCACGGCTTGTGGACTGCAGAGATTTAAACTTTACTCCTCCTATTTTTGCATTTGTTTATGCATAAAAGATGTCCTAATGAGGACATCTTTTTGTTTTGTTCACAACATTCCTTGAAAAGTTGTATACAAAAGTATTCCGTTTAAAAGTATTATAAAAATCGAAATTCCCCATCCTACAATTGTAACAGCCAAATTGTTTACAAATTCACCCATGTATTCTCTTTTAGAAGTTATTAAAAGCAGTGGTATTATAGCAAATGGAAGAGCAAAGCTTAAAACGACTTGGCTTAAAATAAGAGCATTCATTGGATTTACACCCAAGAAAAGGACTGCCATTGACGGTATTATCGTAATAAGCCTTTTTAAAAGCGGTGAAAAAGTCTTATTTAAAAATCCATCCATAACCGTCTCACCTGCCATAGTCCCAACTGCAGACGACGAAAATCCCGATGATAAAAGGGCCAATGCAAAAGCTATACCTGAAAAAGAACCCAAAAGAGGTTCTAATGATCTATGAGCATCTTCTATAGAATCAACATTAATACCATTTTTAAAGAAAACTGCCGCTGACACAATTACCATAGCCGCATTGACAATAAAAGCGATATTCATGGCTATCACAATGTCCAGCCTTTCCATCCATAAATGGTGCTTTTTCTCTTTTAAGCTTAAACCCTTGTTTCTACTTTGAACTAATTGAGAATGCAAAAATATGACATGTGGCATTACTGTAGCTCCCAGCATACCAACTGCTATATACAAAGCATCTCTATTTGCAATCGTTGGAGTCAAAGTGCTGAGTCCAACCTTCAGCCATTCTGGCTTTGCTAAAAACATTTCGAATGCGTACGCTGCACATATTACACCTATCAATACTTCAATTATTAGCTCCACTGCCTTCTGCCCGAATTTCTCCAGATACGTTATAAAAAGTGTCACAATTCCAGTGACAACACCAGCATAAGCCAATGGAATCTTAAAAAGAAGGTATATGCCAACAGCACCGCCTAAAAATTCCGCCATCGTCGTTGCAATAGCGGCGATCTCAGAGACAATAAACAACAATACATTAGTCTTTTTGGAAAATATGACGTCACACATTTGAGATAAATTTTTTTCAGTAGCTATGCCCAATTTGGCCGACAAATACTGGAGAAAGATTGCAATTATGTTGCTCCACAAGATGACCCATAAAAGACTGTAATTGTACTTAGCACCTCCAGTTATGTTTGTAGCGAAATTGCCAGGATCTATATAAGCTACGCTTACCACAAATGCTGGACCTACGTACTTCAAGAAATCAGCAATCTTCTTTACAATTAGATTTCCTGAGGCTTTTTTGCTTCTTTCAGCAAAATCTGTTACAGCTACACTGCCTGAATCTTTCATAATAAGTCACACCCTTTTTCACATTGGCAAAATTATTAGCCAATCCTAAAATCAAAAATCCTAACATAGAATATGTTAAACGGATGTATTTCGTTACATTTAAAGAGAAGGTGAATAAATTGTATGACAAATTTCGCACTTTCAGTGAATACATGAAGAAAGAAAGTAACTCATTGACAGCGTCTATGGAAGATTATCTTGAAATGATATGTAGATTGTCAACTAAATCAGGTTATGTAAGACTGCACGAATTGGCATATGCATTGAATGTCCAGCCACCCTCCGCCACAAAGATGGTCCAAAAACTGGCTGAGTTAAACCTTATAAACTACGAAAAGTACGGTGTCATAACTTTAAGCGATGAAGGTAAATCAATTGGAGAAAGCCTCATAAAAAGACACAATACAATTTTGGAACTTCTAAGGACGTTGGGAATCGAAGAAAATAACCTTCTTGAGGAAACAGAAAAAATAGAACACACTGTAAGTACAGAAACACTTCATTGTTTCTTACGTTTTATGGACTTCCTGGAACAAAATAATGATATTAAAGAAAAATTAACTCAATACATGAAATCAAAAAGAGATTAAAAGTGGATTAAAATTTACAATTCTGTAATAATTGCAATTTTTAATATGCTATAATTATAAATGTACACTATTTTGCAAAAAGGAATGGGGATTTTAATGTCATTATTGAAATTGGGAATTGATGTAGTTCTTCATCTCGACAAGTATTTAGGCACCATAATACAAACGTATGGTACCGCCACATATTTACTTATATTTCTCATATTGTTTTTTGAGACAGGCATCGTCATAACGCCATTTTTGCCTGGTGACTCACTAATATTTGCTGCAGGTGCGTTTGCTGCCATAGGTTCGCTAAATGTATTCACCTTATTTATAGTAGTCGCGTCGGCTGCAATATTAGGTGACACTGTAAACTACCACATAGGAAAATTTATAGGCGAAAAAATATACGAAGCTGAAAACCTAAAATTGATAAAGAAAGAACACCTTTTAGAAGCCAGAAACTTCTATGATAAATACGGCAATATGACAATAGTATTAGGAAGATTTATACCTATCATAAGGACGTTTGTGCCGTTTGTGGCAGGCATAGGTGAGATGAATTATATCCACTTCCTCACCTACAACGCATTAGGCGGTATAATCTGGGCAGCGTTGTTCTCGTTTGGCGGCTACTACTTTGGAAACCTCGAGATTGTCAAAACACATTTTGGATTCGTCACAATAGCCATAATCGTGATTTCTCTGATACCTGCTTTAGTGACTTTCTTGAAAAAGAAGTAAGCGAGATATAATCTCGCTTTTTTTATGACTTTATTTGATAAGGCTTTATCATAATTCTTTAATTGAAAAATATTTTTAGTTAAATTATTGACAATAAAATTAATATATTGTAATATTAAGATATAATAATAATCTTAATAGGAGGAAGAATCATGAAAGTTGTAATTGTCGGGGGCGTTGCTGGCGGCGCATCTGCTGCGGCAAGGTTGAGAAGACTTGATGAAGACGCTGAAATAATACTCTTTGAAAAGGGAGAATATATATCTTATGCCAACTGCGGTCTGCCTTATTATATAGGTGAAGTCATAAAAGAACGTGAAAAATTAGTCGTTCAAACACCTGAAGCCATGTCAAAGCGGTTCAAAATCGACATAAGAACACTATCAGAAGTCACAAAGATAAATCCTGATGAAAAAACTGTAGTCGTTCATGATATAAAAAATGACAGAACTTACACAGAAAGCTATGACAAACTGATACTGTCACCTGGTGCAGAACCTATAAAACCTCCAATGCCAGGCATAGACGGCAAAAACATTTTTACACTTAGAACTATTCCAGACACTTTTAAAATAAAAGATTATGTTGACAACAATAAACCTAAAAAAGCCGTTGTAGTAGGAGGAGGCTTTATTGGTCTTGAAGTTGCAGAAAATTTAAAAGAAACAGGACTTGATGTGACGGTGGTGGAACTTGCTGACCACGTAATGGCACCACTTGATTACGAAATGGCTGCAATTGTACATCAACGCCTTAAGGACAAAGGGGTAAATCTCATATTAAAAGATGGTGTAAAAGAATTCCACCACAAAGAAGGCATAACAACTGTCGTATTAAACAGCGGCAATACGCTAATCACTGACATGGTCGTATTAGGCATAGGTGTAAGGCCAGATATCAAATTAGCGAAAGATGCAGGCCTCGAAATAGGCGAAAGAGGCGGTATAAAAGTCAATGAATACATGCAAACATCGAATCCTGATATATACGCCGTAGGTGACGCTATAGAGGTAAAAGACTATATAAACGGAAGCAATACTTTAATACCATTAGCAGGACCTGCAAACAAACAAGGTCGTATCGCAGCAGACAATATTTGCGGAAGAAAAAGCAAATATGATGGCACACAAGGTACTTCTGTTGCAAAAATTTTCGACTTAACTGTAGCAGCAACGGGAAACAATGAAACAATCTTAAAAAGAGCTGGGATAGATTATGAAAAAGTCATAATACATCCAAATTCACATGCCAGCTACTATCCTGATGCACTGCCTATGACCATTAAACTCATATTCAAAAAAGATGATGGAAAAATCTTAGGCGCTCAAATAGTTGGATTTGACGGCGTTGATAAGAGAATAGATGTCATCGCTACTGCAATACGCAGCAATATGACAGTTTACGACTTAGAAGAACTTGAGTTGGCATACGCGCCACCATATTCGTCAGCGAAAGATCCTGTAAATATGGCTGGTTTTGCAGCTTCCAATATATTAAAAGGTGATATAAGTGTATTTCACTGGGACGAAGTTGAAAAAATAGATATGTCTAAATCCGTCATACTTGACGTAAGAACAGATCTTGAGTATCAGCTTGGAAACATCAGAGGTTCTATAAATATACCTGTAGATGAGCTAAGAGACAATCTTCATAAGATTCCAAAAGACAAAGATATATACGTATACTGTCAAGTAGGTTTAAGAGGATATATAGCCTGCAGGATACTGATGCAAAACGGCTTTAAATCTGTCAAAAACCTAAGTGGCGGATATAAAATATACGAAACTGCAACATCGGATTTTAGCGATATAACAGTGAGATACGACGATGAGCAGACAGAGTGCGGCATGTGTGTAACAGATAAAAAAAAATCAGATGATATCGCCGCAACATTGGAGATCGATGCATGCGGCCTTCAATGTCCAGGTCCTATAATGCAGACATTTAACGCAATAAAAAATCTAAAAGATGGAGACATACTAAAGATAAAGGCTTCAGACCCTGGCTTCGAAAATGATATTAAAACATGGTGTCAAAGAACAGGAAATGCGCTTCTCAATTTATACCATGAAGGAAAGATCATCGTCGCAGAGATAAGAAAAAACGCTGCTGGCAAGGTAGCCGAAACAAAGCAGGTTTCTGAAAAGAATGATAAAGCAATTATCGTATTCAGTGGAGACTTAGACAAAGCCATAGCCGCATTTATAATAGCAAATGGCGCTGCCGCAATGGGAAGAAAGGTGACTCTCTTCTTCACATTCTGGGGACTTAATATACTGAGGAAACCAGAAAAAGTATCAATTAAAAAGGACTTCTTTAGCAAGATGTTTGGCATGATGATGCCAAGAGGTTCTAAGAAGCTAAAACTTTCAAAGATGAACATGTTGGGCATAGGACCTAAAATGATACGATACATCATGAACAAAAAAAATGTATCTTCACTGGAAGATTTAATACAGCAAGCGCTTAAAAACGGTGTAAGGATTGTGGCATGCAACATGTCATCTGACATAATGGGCATAACTAAAGATGAGCTTATAGATGGTGTTGAATTAGGCGGTGTTGCATCATTTATAGGTGCAGCTGAGCAGTCAGACACCACACTCTTTATATAAAATTTGGAGGGATTTCCGCTGAAAAACAGTGCTATAGACATCGAAAAAGATTTTAAAAAGTATGAAACGATAGCAGAAAAATTAAAAGCCATAGCGCATCCTTACAGGCTTTGCATCGTAAGAGGACTTCTATCAGGAGAATGCAACGTAACTACGATACAAGAATGCTTAAACTTGCCTCAATCTACAGTGTCGCAGCACATATCAAAGCTAAAATCTGCCGGCATAATAGAGGGAAAGCGAAACGGACTTGAAATCTGCTATCGAGTTGTAGACAATGACATAATTAATGCCGTAAAACTTTTATTTAATGATTAAGAGATAGGATTTACCCTATCTCTTATATTTTTAATCATCCAATCGTGGTGACCCTATCGTTTTTTTGTTTTTTATCGTGTTCCTTAAATCAATTGCACTGTACACATCTTCATCTATCACATCGCAAAACGACTTTAACTCATCTATTGATAGGTCTTCTATGGCACAATTTTTATCTATGGCGTACAATACGACTTTACCAGTTATCTCATGTGCTTTTCTAAAGGGAATCCCTTTAGATACAAGGTAGTCTGCAAAATCTGTAGCATTCATATATCCGTATTTTGCTGCATTTGCCATATTATCACTTTTTACCTTCATCGTTTTTACCATGCCATTAAAAACCGCAATCGACATTTTCAAAGTATCTATAGCATCAAAAAGCGCTTCTTTGTCCTCCTGCATATCTTTGTTGTATGCCAAAGGAAGTCCTTTCATGACTGTAAGCAGCGTCATGAGGCTGCCGTACACCCGCCCTGCCTTGCCTCGTATAAGCTCCGCAGCATCTGGATTTTTCTTCTGAGGCATCATGCTGCTTCCTGTTGAGTACCTGTCATCCAGCTCTATAAAATCAAACTCTTTGCTGGACCATAGCACAATTTCCTCGCAAAAGCGGCTTAGGTGCATCATCATGATTGAAGAAAAGCTCAAAAATTCTATCACAAAATCCCTATCGCTAACTGCATCGAGGCTGTTTTTAGTTATGTCGTCAAACCCAAGAAGTTTTGCCACGTACATTCTGTCTATATTGTACGATGTGCCTGCTAAAGCGCCTGAACCTAATGGCATCACATTTACCCTTTTTACCATATCATTAAGCCTTGATAAGTCTCTTTTAAACATCTCCACATACGCCATCATGTGATGTCCAAAAGTGACAGGCTGAGCCCTTTGCAAATGGGTATATCCAGGCATGATCACATTCTTATGCTCAAAAGCCTTATTTTTAAGCATGTCAATTAAAGTTTCAATGTTTTTCCCAATTTCACCTGCGACATCTCTCAGATAAAGCCTCACATCTGTTGCTACTTGGTCATTGCGGCTTCTTCCAGTATGAAGTTTTTTGCCTACATCACCTATTTTTTCAGTCAAAAGCCTTTCAACGTACGTGTGTACATCTTCATCATCAGGTATAAAACCTGTATCAGTTTCCTTTAAAATCTCATTTAGCCCATCTACAATAAGCTTTGTCTCATCGTCCTTTAATACACCTGCCTTGTTTAAACCTTTCGCATGGGCTATGGAACCTTCTACATCGTATTTGAAAAGGCGCATATCGAAAGAAATGGAGGAATTAAAATCCTCCATAAGTTTGTCTGTATCTCCTTTAAACCTACCGCCCCACAGCTTCATTAAAATCTTCCTTTCTGCTTATATCCATAAGCGCTTTTATTTTAAGCGGCAATCCGAATAAGTTTATAAACCCTTCTGCATCCTTTTGATTGTAAACTTCATCTTCGCCAAATGTAGCAAATTCTTCACTGTACAGTGAATACGGCGACTTTGAACCTGCATTTATCAAGTTTCCTTTGTAAAGTTTAAGCCTTACAGTACCAGTCACATTCTGCTGAGTCACATCCACAAACGCATCTAAAGACTCTCTAAGCGGTGAAAACCACAATCCATTGTAGACAATGTCTGCATACTTTTGCGCCACCAAATCTTTAAACCTCATGGTTTCCTTGTCTAAAACCAAATACTCCAATTCCTTGTGAGCTGCGTAAAGAACCGTTCCTGCAGGTGTCTCATACACACCGCGAGACTTAATGCCTACAAGCCTATTTTCTACAATATCAGCTATGCCTATACCATTTCTTCCAGCTATCAAGTTAAGCTCTTCTATCATCTTCGAAGGACTTGCGTATGACTTTCCATTTACTTTTACAGGTATCCCCTTTTCAAACTCTAAGACGACGTACTCCGGCTCATCCGGCGCATTCTCCGGTGGAACAACAATATCGTACAAACTGTTTTTAGGCTCATTCCACGGATCTTCCAAATCACCGCCTTCATGGCTTATGTGCCATAAATTGTTGTCAACGCTGTATATCTTTTCCTTTGTGACAGGGACAGGAATGCCTTTTTTCTTGGCATAATCTATTTCTTGCTCCCTGGACTTAAAATCCCATATCCTCCATGGCGCTATTATCTCTATTGATGGATCAAGAGCTTTTATTGATACTTCAAACCTTACTTGGTCATTCCCTTTTCCAGTAGCACCGTGCACTATCGCCTTTGCACCTTCTTTGTGAGCTATCTCCACAAGCTTTTTAGCAATGAGGGGCCTCGCAAATGAAGTGCCTAACAGATACTTGCCTTCATACACAGCTCCTGCTTTTAATGTGGGGAAAATATAATCCTCTACAAACTCATCTTTTACATCTTCAACGTATATCTTGCTGGCACCGCTTAGTAGTGCCTTCTCTTTTATGCTGTTAAGCTCGCTTCCCTGACCTACATCTATACACGCAGCTATTATCTCACATTCGTAATTTTCTTTAAGCCATGGTATTATGACAGACGTATCTAAACCGCCTGAATACGCCAGAACCACTTTTTCTCCTTTTAACATATAAATCTTCCTTTCCAAGTTAATTTTACAAAGCAGATTTCTTTAAATTTTTAGACTGCAACTCATGATACTCATTTAGCGACAGATAGTTAAGTCCGCTTATTTTCACCTTCTGCACCGCCTGAAGGGCTGCTTTTGCCGTATCAAGGGATGTAAACAGCGGAACCCTGTATTCACATGCAGTTCTCCTCAGTATAAATCCATCATTGTCTACTTTCTTGCCGCGATTCGGTATATTGATGACTAATGAAAAATACCCTTCTTTTAATAGCCTTATGGCATCTTTTATATTCACATGCTTAACACTAATTCCAGCAGAATTAAAATGTCTGGCTGTACCGGATGTGCCAAATAACTCATATCCCGCATCATGATACTTCTTTACCGTACTCATTGCATCGTTTATGCTTCCACTGGCTATAGAAATTAAGACCCTTCCACTGACAGGTATATCTAAGTTAGCTCCTGCCATAGCCTTGTAAAGAGCTCCTTCGTAGCTTAGATCTATGCCCATTATTTCTCCAGTAGATTTCATCTCAGGTCCCAACATCACTTCAACATTAGTAAGCTTCTCTGTTGAAAATACAGGTGCCTTAACGATTGTATGAGCTGTCTTAGGCCATAAAACATCTTCGTAGCCTAAACTCTTTAATGTGTCACCTAACGCGATTTTTACGGCTATGTCTATCATAGGAACTCCTGTTGCCTTACTTATTACAGGAACTGTCCTTGAAGCCCTCGGATTTACTTCTAAAACGTAGACGACGCCATCTTTAACCACAAATTGAATATTGATAAGCCCTTTTACTTTTAAAGCACACGATATTTTCTTTGTGTACTCTACAATTGTAGATATTTCATGGTCAGATAGGTTTCTCGCAGGGTACATTGAAAAACTGTCACCAGAATGGACACCTGCTCTTTCTATATGCTCCATTATCCCAGGAATCAATACATCCGTGCCATCGGATATGGCATCTACTTCAACTTCTCTTCCTTCAATGTATTTGTCGATCAAGACAGGCTTCCCTGGAGATACTTTCATGGCATTTGAAACATAATCTATTATCTCTTGAAGTGTGTTTACTTTTTCCATCGACTGGCCGCCTATTACGTATGAAGGTCTTACTAAGAGAGGAAATCCTATTGTCAGCGCTACATCTTTTGCATCGCCTACTGATAGCGCATATCCACCTTTTGGCTGGTTTATATTCAGCTTTTTAAGAAGCTTAGAAAACTTTTCTCTGTCTTCACTGTCGTCGATGCTTTCAAATGAAGTACCCAATATATTTACGCCGTTGTCAGACAATCCTTGTGCTAAGTTTATAGCTGTTTGGCCTCCAAACATCACCAAAACGCCAAGAGGCTTTTCTTTTTCGATGATATTCAATACATCTTCCAGCGTCAATGGTTCAAAGTACAGCCTATCGCCTGTATCGAAGTCTGTGCTTACCGTCTCAGGATTGTTATTTATTATGATTGATTTGATTCCCTTGCTTTTAAGAGCCCAAAGTGCTTTCACTGAACAGTAATCAAATTCTACGCCCTGCCCTATTCTAATAGGTCCTGAACCTAAAACTATGACTTTCTTTATGTCGTGATGAATAGGCACTTCATCATTTTCTCCGTACGTTGAATAAATATACTGCGTAACAGATTCAAATTCTGCCGCACAAGTATCAACCATCTTATAAGCAGGTAATATGCCATAACTTTTCCTCAAATTTCTAACATCTTTTTCGTCTATCCCTTTGATATTGGCAATCTCTCTATCTGAAAAGCCCATTCGCTTTGCCTTCCATAAAACCTCTTTTGTCAGGTCGTTTATGAATATCTCTTTTTCCATCCTTACTATATTTAAGAGCTTATTTATAAACCACTTATCTATCTTTGATATTTCATTTATATGATTCACAGTGACACCGCGGCGAAGTGCCTCAGCTATATAAAATAGCCTCATGTCATTTGGCTTTTTAATGTTATCGATGATCTCCTCATCGCTTAATTTCTTTATGTTTTCATTTGTAAGTCCATAAGCTTTTATCTCTAAAGACCTTACAGCCTTTAGGAGTGATGCTTCAAAGCATCTGTCTATTGCCATCGTCTCTCCTGTAGCTTTCATCTGTGTGCCAATCTTTCTGTCTGTCTCATAAAATTTATCAAAAGGCCATCTTGGAATCTTTGTAACAACATAGTCAAGCGATGGCTCAAACAAAGCTGTAGTCTTTCCCGTGACAGGGTTTTTTATCTCATCAAGCGTAAAGCCAACAGCTATTTTAGCAGCTATCTTGGCTATAGGATAACCTGTAGCTTTTGATGCCAAAGCACTTGAGCGGCTAACCCTCGGATTTACCTCTATAACGTAGTACTGATGGCTATTAGGGTCCAACGCAAACTGGACATTGCATCCGCCTTCAATCTTCAATGCCTTTATGATTTTCAGACTGGCAGTCCTCAGCATTTGATACTCGTAATCTGTTAGTGTCTGTGACGGCGCAACAACAATGCTGTCACCCGTGTGGACACCAACTGGATCAAAGTTTTCCATATTGCATATGGTTATGCAATTGTCGTTGCTGTCTCTCATAACTTCGTATTCTATCTCTTTGTAACCGTAAAGGGATTTTTCTATCAGCACTTCATGTGCCATGCTTTTCTTCAAACCCAAATCAACTATAACCTTAAGTTCATCCACATTGTTTGCTATGCCCCCGCCAGTTCCACCTAATGTAAAGGCAGGCCTGACTATAAGCGGATAGCCGCACTTTTCTGCAAATTTAACCGCATCATCTACATTATTTACGGTCGCGCTTTCTGCTATAGGTTCTCCTATTTCTTCCATCTTCTTCTTAAACAATTCCCTGTCTTCAGCAGTCTTTATTGATTCAATAGAAGTTCCCAATACCTTTAGATTGTATTTATCGATTATTCCGCTTTCTTTAAGCTTTACGACTACATTAAGCCCTGTCTGTCCACCGATTGTCCCTAATATTCCATCTGGCCTTTCTTTGTCTATGATGGCTTCCAACACATCAACTTCCGGATTTTCTATATAGACCACATCGGCGATCTCTGTATCTGTCATTATTGTAGCAGGATTGTTATTCACTAAGATAACTTTTAATCCTTCTTCTTTCAATGATTTGCATGCTTGTGTTCCGGAATAGTCAAACTCTGCAGCTTGACCTATTACGATAGGCCCTGAGCCTATAACAAGCACTTTATTCACTCCTTCATATTTCGGCAAGATAAGACCTCCTTCTATAAACACAAGTTATATCCATGAATTTATCAAAAATGTACATTGAATCATGTGGGCCAGGACACGCTTCTGGATGATATTGTACGGAAAATACCGGCAGATACTTATGCTTTATTCCTTCCACCGTATTGTCATTTAAGTTTACATGAGTGACCACTATTTCATCGCCATTTATAGAGCTTTCTTCTACAGCGTATCCATGGTTTTGCGATGTTACAAATGACTTTCCTATCATCAAGTCTTTTACAGGCTGATTTGAACCTCTGTGACCAAATTTCATCTTTATGGTATTGCACCCCATAGCAAGTGCAATTATCTGATGTCCTAAACATATACCTAAAACTGGTATCTTACCTATGAAAAACCTCGCCAGTTCTATGGCAGAAGTTGCATCTTTCGGATCTCCTGGGCCATTTGAAAAAAATATAGCTTCAGGCTCAATCGCCATTACGTCTTCTACGCAAACATCGTAAGGAAACACGTATACGTCAAATCCTACGTTTCTCAACATGTTCAAAATGTTCTTTTTGGTGCCAAGATCTATAAACGCCAATTTCGGCCCTTCTCCTTGTATGTGATACGGCTTTTTCGTGGACACTTCTTTAAGCAAATCCACTTTTATATCAGGCACTAAAGCATTGGCATCGTCAGTTATGATGCCTCTCATAGTCCCATTTGATCTCAACTTTTTAGTCAATTCCCTCGTATCGACACCTGCTAATACCGGTATTCCATTTTTGTCAAGATAGTCAATCAATGAAGAATCTGAGAGAAAATTGCTGGGGCTATCACAGTACTCTCTTACAACATACCCTCTAATATGCGGCTTTTCCGATTGAAAGTCGTACTTATTGATACCGTAGTTCCCAATAAGCGGATATGTCATGACGACGATCTGCCCAGCATAAGACGGATCTGTGATGATTTCCTGATATCCTGTCATGCCTGTATTAAAGACAACTTCTCCAAAACCCTGAAAATTCTTGCTTATAATATTGCCTTCAAAAATGCTGCCATCTTCCAACTTCAAGTACCCTTTCATCTTAAAACCCCATTTCATGTAATACATCATCAAGAATTATCACCGCAGTATCAAGCTCATCAGTAGTGACGATAAGTGGAGGTACAAACCTCAAAACATTGTGGTTTACGCAGTTTATGAGAAGACCTTTTTCCAAGGCTTTTAGCACTATCTCACCTGCATCATCCAAATCAACTTCACATCCTATCATGAGGCCTTTTCCTCTTACATCTTTTATGACTTTGTACCTATCTTTTAATCCATTAAGCTTTTCCTTAAAATACTCTCCTTTTTTCACTACATCATCAAGAAAACCTTCCTTTGTAACCTCCTTCATTACTGCAATTCCAGCAGCACATGCAAGTGGATTTCCTCCAAACGTTGATGCATGATCACCAGGTTTAAATACTGCCACATTTTCCTTTGCCACAATTGCACCTATTGGCACACCACCGCCTAATGCCTTTGCCAACGTCATAATATCAGGTTCTATGCCAATATGCTGATATGCAAAGAGTTTTCCAGTACGTCCAATGCCTGTCTGGACTTCATCTACAATCAATAGGATGTCATTTTCATCGCATATTTCCCTGACCTTTTTTAAATATTCAAGGCTGCCCTCATGTATGCCGCCTTCCCCTTGTATAATCTCTATCATGATTGCGCATACATCATCATCTAATGCACTGTAAATATCGTCAATGTCATTGTAGTTTACGTACTTAAATCCTTCCAGCAATGGTCCAAAGCCTTTGTGATATTTTATCTGTCCTGTTGCTGTAAGAGCGCCAAATGTCCTTCCGTGAAATGAATTTTTTGCGCTGATAATCTTATACCTTTTATCACCGTATTTAATCGATGCGTATTTTCTTGCAAGCTTTATGGCACCTTCATTAGCTTCTGCACCGCTGTTGGCGAAAAACACCTTGTCACCAAACGAGTTTTCCGCAATGATCTTGGCCAGTTCAATCTGATTTTCGTTCCAGTAAAGATTTGAACAGTGTATCAAAGTCTCTGCTTGACTTTTGATGGCATCTACTATTGGTGGGTAGCAGTGCCCAAATGCGTTTACAGCAATACCTGCTACAAAATCAAGGTACATATTTCCATCTGTATCCCAGACTTTTGTTCCACTGCCTTTTACCAATGTAATAGGATATCGTCCGTAAGTATTCATCACGTACTTTTTGTCATCAGAGATTGTCATCGTCAAAACACTCCTTTCCTATCATAGTGCCAATCCCTTCATCAGTGAAAATCTCTAAAAGAAGCGAATGTGTCAATCTTCCATCGATTATGTGCGCTCTCTTAACTCCATTTTCTACTGCTTGAATACAGCATTTTAATTTAGGTATCATGCCGCCTGTAATCTTTTCTGTCGCCATAAGCTCTTTAGCCGCATCTAAATCAATTCTCGATATAACGCTGCTTTTGTCATTCACATCTGACAGTATGCCTTCCACATCTGTCAAAAGTATGAATTTCTCAGCTTTTAAAGCTTCAGCTATTCTACCTGCTGCTGTATCAGCATTTACATTGTAAGTCTTCCCATCTTTGCCAACAGCACACGGGGCGATAACCGGTATAAATCCCTTGTCAAGCATCATCTTTATAACATCAATATTGACTTCCTCAATTTTCCCAACAAAGCCTATGTCTCCATTTGCAGTATCTTTCTCGGCTACGAGAAGCTTGCCATCTTTTCCGCTTATACCTATAGCCTTGCCGCCTATCTCGTTTAGCATTGAAACTATCTCTTTATTTATCTTGCCTGTAAGGACCATCTCAACTACTTCCATCGTCTTCTCATCTGTAACCCTCAAGCCATTTATAAATTTTGACTCAATATTGAGGCTTTCAAGCATCTTATTTATGTCAGGGCCGCCACCGTGTACGACGACTGGATTCAGCCCAACGTACTTTAGCAAAACTATGTCCTGCATTACCATTTTCTTTATTTTGCAATCTATCATTGCATTACCGCCGTATTTTATCACGACAGTAGCACCGGAAAACTTTTTAATATAAGGTAGGGCTTCTATCAATATTTCAGCTTTTGCGATTTCATCGCCGTATTTTTGCCTCTTTATCATGTTCTGTAGCTCCCATTTATCTTCACATAATCGTAGCTTAAATCGCAGCCCCACGCTAAAGCATCATATTTTCCGGCATTTAAATCAACTACTATCGAAATCTCTTTTTCGCTTAAAATCTCTTTCGCTTTATCTTCGCTAAAAGGAACGTAACCGCCATTTTCGCAAACTTTTATAATTCCCTTGTTGCTTTTCAAATATATATCAACGGCATCTTGCGAAAAATTAGCTCCTGAATAACCTAAAGCTGCAATGATTCTCCCCCAGTTGGCGTCTTCGCCAAATATAGCCGTCTTGACCAAATTTGAATTTACAATAGCCTTAGAAGCAAGGATCGCATCATCTTCTGTAGGCGCATTGACTACACTTACTTCCATGAACTTAGTAGCACCTTCGCCATCTTTGGCTATTTGCTTTGCCAAATGCTTGTTTATGTACAAAAGTGCGTTGTAAAAAATCTCATACTCATGTGTATCTTCCTCTATCGTAGGATTGCCTGCCATACCGTTGGCCAGCATTATGACAGTATCATTTGTGCTCATGTCTCCGTCGACTGATATCATGTTGTAGGACCTCTTTACCGTCTCTTTCAACGCCTTATCCAAAGCCTTTTTCGATATATCTGCATCTGTAGTGATAAAAGACAACATAGTAGCCATATTTGGAGAAATCATTCCTGACCCTTTAGCAATGCCGCCTATATAAGCTTCATAGCCTTTTATGTTCAACTTTACAGCGACTTCTTTTGTAAATGTATCTGTGGTAAGAATCGCTTCCGCAGCATCTTTCCCACCATCTTTCGACAGTCCCTGAGAAGCCAACTCTATTCCTTTAGCTACCTTTTCCATGGGCAGTGTCACACCGATAACACCTGTTGAGCAGACAAGCACATCATCTTTATCTATGTTTAATTTCTCTGCCACCATAAAAGCCATAGATGAGGCATCTTCATATCCTTTTTGTCCTGTGCACGCATTGGCATTGCCACTATTTACGACTATTGCCTGCGCCTCACCGCTTTTTATTTTTTCCATGTCTAAAATCACTGGAGCCGCTTTTACCTTATTTGTAGTAAATGCCGCCGCAGCCTTGGCCTTTTTCTCAGAGTATATTATGGCAAAATCCTTTTTCGCTTTCTTTATGCCTGCAAACACACCTGAGGCTAAAAATCCTTTAGGAGATGTGACATTTCCCTCAATCACCTCAAAATCCTCCATTATCATATCCTCCTTAAGCTTATCATTATGGAAAAACTGGCACCATCTTTAATCCTTTAGCTTCATCGATGCCAAACATTATATTCATATTTTGGACAGCTTGCCCTGATGCACCTTTCACCAAATTATCAATGACAGACATGACTATCAATGTATTAGAATGCCTATCAATTTCTAATCCAATATGGCAAAAATTTGAACCGTATACGCTCTTTGTAGATGGATATTCACCGATGTCCAATACTTTCACAAAATATTCATCTTTATAAAACTCCCGGTAAATCTCGTGAATGCTTTCTATCGAAATATCTTTTTTCAATCGGCAATACATAGTGCTTAATATTCCTCTTGTCATAGGCGTCAAATGTGGTGTAAAAATGACTTTTGTATCTTCGTGATTTAACTTTGAAAGCTCTTGCTCTATTTCTGGCATGTGTCTGTGTTTTGCTACATTGTAAGGTTTTATGCTTTCATTGCACTCCGCGTACATATTGCCTTGCTTTGGACTGTGGCCTGCACCAGATACACCAGATTTAGAATCTATTATTATATGATTTTCTATTATTCCGCTTTTTAAAGCCGGCGCCAAACCGAGAATTGCAGATGTAGGATAACAGCCCGGATTTCCCACAACCATCGCATTTTTGATCTCTTGCCTGTGAATTTCTGGAAGCCCATATACTCTGCTTACGCTGCCGTAATCATCGCTACTTGCCCCATACCATTCCTTGTAAATCTTAAAATCATCAAATCTAAAATCCGCACCAAGATCAATGAGTCTTACCCCACTACTGCATAATTTCTCAGCTATATTCATTGCATATCCAGATGGAAGTGCTGCAAATACCACATCACAGCTTTCAACAATGTCGTCAATGTTTAGCTCATGAAGCTCAACATCGCAATATCCCTTCAAAGAAGGATACACATCTTCAATTTTTTTGCCATTGAAGTTTTGAGATGACAAATATTTTATCTGGACATCTTCGTGATTTGATAAGATTCGAATGAGTTCTACGCCTGTATAACCTGTAGCTCCTAATATGCCGACCCTCACCATTGAGATCCCACCTTCAATATTTTATATATATTAATTTTAACTTATATTTATGCATTAAACATTAAAAAAATAATGTGAAATATGTATAAATAGTAGTTTATTTTTATATTTATTCACCGTTTTTATTATTATATCACCTTCTGAAATTTTTTCAAGTATTTTTTCGCAAAAATATAGTTAAATTTTCATCCATTTATAGTAAAATATAAATGAAAGCCAAAACTTTTCAGGAGGTTTAATCATGGGAAGAAAAATAATCGGAATTGTACTTATATTGTTAGGACTTATATATCTCAATGACAACCTGGGCTTGCTATCAAGATACGGAATATCATTAGATATGTCAAATATATGGCCTCTTTTTCTGTTAATACCCGGGATAATGATGGAAGTAAGCTACTTAAAGCAAAGAAAAAATCCTGAAATCTTAGTTCCAGGCGGAATACTTACATCAATGGGCATCATTTTTTACTTTGACATCTTCACAAACTGGATTTACTCTGAATACACATGGCCTCTATACATTCTATCTGTTGCAATGGGTCTTTTTCAGCTTTACATCGTAAGCAGGGATTTTGTACTGATGGGCTTAGTCATGGTAATTACCGCTACTGTAATATTAAGCTATACATCAATTTTGTACAACCAATTCTCCATCGTATGGCTAAACCCAAACTTGATAATCTCGATCATGATAATCTTATTGGGCCTTGCTTTAGTCATAAGGAGCCGGAGAAAGTAGTAGTAGTAAAAAAGGCTATTTTTCACTTGCAGCAATATTATCAATAACTGTGCCTTTCATATTCATTATTTGCCCTTTTTTATCAAGAGTATTTTCGATTTTAGCAGCAATATTTTCATCATTTGAATTAAATCCATTGCCAGTATCTTTTAAGTATTCTATAGATGGGACTGATAGCCTTACTATTTTCCAGCTTCCATCTTCTTTTGTAACAACAATAACACGATGGTTTGTACCATTATATAGCCATTTATCTTCTTTATCCACCGTGAAGTTAATTTCAGCATAAAAAATACGTGTATCGTCCAAATTTAAGTTTTCTCCAGATGAAATACCTGCAGCTACTACACCTACTTCCTTTGGAAGCTCTTTAATTTGAATCAACTTAGCCTCTTTCTCTTTAAAGAATGATTCTGATTTATTAGTTGAAAGAAATTGTGTCATGGCTGTGCGATTAGAATTGGTAAAATAGTTCATATACTCATAAGGATCCTGATCGTTAATTGCTTGAATCATCCCTTTAATTACTGAAATAGGGTCATCAAAATTTGTCGTATTGCTCAGACTAACCGATTCTTTTGCGCTTGCTTTCAGTATTGAAGTAAACCCTGTAATCACTATACCTATTAAAAACGTCGTTATAAGCAGTACTGCTGTTAATCTTGTTTGATGTTTCATAAAAGATCTACCTCCCTCATATTTAAGGGGAATATTTCATAATTCTTTTCCTCACCTCCATTTTCTGCATTTCCCCTTCTACTTATATAAAGGCTAAATTTTTCTAAAAATATTCCACATCATAAAAATTATTTTTGTCATTTTGCATATTATACTCTTAACCTCCCATACCTCACCTCTATTATAAAATTAAAAATTATAAATTTTATTAATTATTCCTTAATTTTCTATTACAATCTTGTAACATAATTAGCATAAAATTTTTACTAATTCCCCAAACTTGCCAGATAAACACCTACATCCTGATTGCATATGCAAAATAAAAAATAAAAGACACCAACTATTTTTTATTGGTGTCTAACATAGAATTTTAATATTCAACCTTAGATTCGCTTATTTACTTATAACTGTATTTTCGTTTCAATCTAATAAAGTGAAAAATTGTTATAAAGGCAATAAAAATTGTCAACGCAATTAAATAGTATACTTGATTGCCAAGATATTTCCCATTAAGCGACGGACGACCTGTTGTCATCCCTGCATCATTCAAACCGGCTTTAAGAGTAGGACCAATAGCGGAAATTATCTCGTCTTTTGTATATATTTTTTTGTCTTTAAGGCCATAAAGCTCGCTTTTACCCCTAGTTTTGCAGCAAAATTTTATGTATCGTACCCCAGAACCAGCAATTTTACTAATGATTTTGGGTAAAATTTTTTAAATTTTTGTCATATTTTGGTTGCGGATTATTATGGATTGTGGTATAATATAGTTATATTGAATTTTGTTGGGGGAGTTTAATGTGTATTTAAAGAAAAGTAGACGCAGTTCCGGAAGAATATACCTATCTATTGCAGATGGATATCGTGATAAAGAAAGAGGGCATACAAGAACTGTTACTATTGAATCCCTTGGATACCTCGATGAACTTCAAAAACAATACGATGATCCAATCGCTTTTTTTGAACAAAAGGTTAAAGAATTGAATGAACAAAAAGCCATGAAAAAGACTCCAATTACTCTTAGTTTTTCTCCTAATGAAAGACTTTTGATTAATACGAATAATCGTAAAAACTTTGGCTACGCTGCATTTAGTAAGATTTATCATGAACTTGAATTGGACAAATTTTTGAAAAACAGGCAGCGTCATTCAAAAGAAGAGTATGATTCTAATGCTATTATGAAACTTCTCGTATTTTCACGTTTATTGTATCCTGCTTCAAAGAAAAAGACTTATGAGAATAGAGATATATTCTTTGAGAGGTTTGATTTTTCTTTGGATGATATCTACAGATGTTTATCTTTTTTCAATAAGCATAGTGATGCTTTGCAGCTTTGGGTTCATGAGCATATTAAGTCTTTATATGAACGAAATACTAATCTGGTTTATTACGATGTTACCAACTATTATTTTGAAATTGATGAACAAGACGAATTGCGTAAAAAAGGCGTTTCTAAAGAACACAGGCCAGATCCAATTGTGCAGATGGGATTATTTATGGACACCAATGGTATACCTATTACATATAAACTTTTTCCTGGCAATGCTCTAGATAAAACTACACTTATGCCTATGTTAAGGAAAATACAACATGATTATTCTTTGGGAAGAATTATTGTAGTTGCTGATAAAGGTATCATCACTGGCGATAACATTTGGTATACTTTATCTGCTGGTAATGGTTATGTATTCAGCTATTCTGTTCGTTGTGCAGATAAGGAATTTAAGAAATATGTCCTTGACGAAAACGGATATACACACAGAGGAGATAGTTTCAAGATAAAATCCAGACTTTATCCAAGAGAAATATTAGTAACCACCACTAAAGGCAAAAAAATGAAAAAGGTAGTTGATGAAAAACAGGTTATTTTCTATAGTGAAGAGTATGCCTTAAAAGCAAAATATGAACGAGCTGCTACCATAGAGAAAGCAAAAGACCTAATTAAAAATCCAGCAAAATACAATAGAGCTACATCATATGGTGCTTCCAAATATGTAAAGAATCTCATTTTTGATGAAGAAACCGGCGAAATATTAGAAAGTGCTCATCAGCATTTAACATTTGATGAGGAAAGGCTAAAAGAAGAAGAAAAATTTGATGGATATTATGCAATAGTTACTAGTGAATGCAAAGAATCTGATGATAAAATTATTGAAATGTACCGTGGACTTTGGAAAATAGAAGAATCTTTTAAAATAACTAAAAGTGATATCGAAAGCAGACCAGTTTATTTATCACTGAGGGAACATATTGATGCTCATTTTCTGATATGCTTTATATCACTTGTAATTGTGAGAATACTTGAATATAGATTAAAGGGAAAATATTCTGTTTCAGCTATACTTGAGAGTCTAGCAAAAGCATCCTGCAGTTACATACAAGAAAATTATTATTTGTTTGATTTTAATAATGATGTTCTTGAAGATATAGGTAAAGAATTAGGCATTAATTTTGGGAAAAAGATTATGACATTAGGAGAGATTAAAAAAATTTTAGGAAAAGTAAAAAAATGACATTTCCACTACAACTTTTTGACAAAAACAGAAAGCCCGAAAGCCTTTATTTTAAAGGGCTTAGGGGCTTTTTTTATCCTTTTTTGCTGCAAAAGTCAGGATAAAAGACACCAACTATTTTTTATTGGTGTCTAACATAGAATTTTAATATTCAACCTTAGATTCGCTTATTTACTTATAACTGTATTTTCGTTTCAATCTAATAAAGTGAAAAATTGTTATAAAGGCAATAAAAATTGTCAACGCAATTAAATAGTATACTTGATTGCCAAGATATTTCCCATTAAGCGACGGACGACCTGTTGTCATCCCTGCATCATTCAAACCGGCTTTAAGAGTAGGACCAATAGCGGAAATTATCTCGTCTTTTGTATATATTTTTTTGTCTTTAAGGCCATAAAGCTCGCTTTTACCTTCGCCGTGAATAATAGGGATAAAATATTCCCCACTATTTGCTTCAATATAAAGAAAATCGGAATGCAACGAAGGTATTCTGAAATGAATAAATGTTTTTGCTTCTTTTAAATTATTGTTATCAAGATATGAAGTTATATCATCAGGATTGCTTACAAAATCAATAGAATTAGGCGAAAGATAGCCGCCAATTTCACCAACATTCCATCTATTGTCCAAAAAAGATACGGTAATTGACGCTACACTTCTATTATTAAATTTTACAGGTATTTCCCACTCATAGGATGTATTTAACAACGCATTAGAAATATTTTTCCTATCTATTAGATCTTGAATAACTTCTTTATTAGCAATATATACTTTATATGCTTTCCCATATATTAAATCGTCAGGATTGCTTACATTCATTAACTCTTTGCGCCCCAGCTCATGTTTGTTATCGACTAAAAATTTTTTAGGATTTGACTGGCTATCGCTAATTGCACGCTCTACCTGATCTTTTTCTTTAGCCAGATCTAATTGTTGTTTAACCAAAGTATTTATTGGAGTAGCCGCAAAAGCTGGAAAAGTTGATATTAATATCAATATAGCAATCACAACAAAAGTAAGAACCTTTTTCAAAATAATTCACCTCCTTCTCATTCATACTATTCCCAAAATAGAGAATCTGTCCAATACCAGCTACTGTTACTTACATAATATGAGTAAGTTGCGCCGTGTCCGTATCCATCCCAAGGATCGTTATAAATAACATAGTTTGTACTGGTATCATAACCTTTAATAACCATAGCGTGTCCTCCTCCGGAAGTCCATTGTATTCTCGTATAGATAGGTCCTCCATGATTTATTTGATATTGCACCGCTGTATACGACAATGAATTATATTGTATAGAACCTGCTTTACTGGTGTATTTCTTTACATAGTATTCTGCATCAGTTGTATATCCTGGTTGATTAAAGTTCGTACCATACTTATCTTTTGCAATTTCAACTGTACGATCTGTTGTGTCACCTTTAAAATATGAAATTATCATAGAAGTACTAGTAGCCCAACAAAGATTGTCATAAGGCTGTTGAGAATATTGAGGCACAGATAATACAGATCTAGCAGCGAAAGCACTATTAATCTGAAAAACTAGCACAAAACTTATCAATAAAAATCCTAAAATAAGGGCTCTATTTTCTATCTTTCTATGCTTCATTTTTCCTCACCTCCATTTTCTATATTTCCCCTTCTACTTATATAAAAGCTAAATTTTTCTAAAAATATTCCACATCATAAAAATAATTCTTATCATATTGTATATTATGCTCTTAACTTCCCATACCTCACCTTTATTATAAAATTAGGAATTATAAATTTATCTATCAATCAATCCATGCCGTTCACATTTGGAAAATAGACATCATCTTCGCCGATTAAAGTTTTCGCTTTAGGCATATTATATTTTGATGCAACATTTCCTGCCGTATCAATTATTTTAATATCATTTATCGTTCTGTGCATAATCCCTATAAGTTTATCATCCTTCACAGCAAATATATACAATTCTGTCCCTTCATTTTTATGCATTGGTATACTGAAAAACAAAATATCATTATAGCTTCCTAAAACATCTATATATTCAGGAAATTCACTGTTTAATGTTTCAGGTGCGTATTTCTTCTGAAGATCAGATATATTATTTATAATTTTATAACCTACTTTTTCGGTATACACTTCTATAGGATTAGCTTGCGTTCTTATGATAAAATTTTCTCCGATAGTAGCCGTACGATTAGCCAATGGTGGAAAGCTTGGTGATAACTCTATACCTTTAATAGGTCCAACTTCTTGCCATTTGATGCTTTCTGATGCGTTATCATATTTTAAAATAAATAATTTTCCGCCACCTAATGTGAAACAAGGATAGAGCATTGCTGCACCATAACTTGTCTTGACTACCGATGTTACTGTTCCGCATTTTGTTGCTTCATACTCTTTGCCATCCTCTCCTTTAAAAGTATGAAGAGGAATTGTTATTTCTTTCTCCTCAGTCTTACCGTCATCTGTTAATGTTAATTTATACCTATTTTCTTCATCGCTTTTTACCAACTTTACGTCTTGTCCCCATATCGTCTTTGGTTGAAAATAAAAATCCGCTTTTTCTACAAAGTCATTAAATTTATCCGATGCTTCTAAATAAGAAGGCAAAACTACATGATTATGTCCATCCCAAGCTATCGGAAATATCGTATATGATTCTTTATTTACTATCATCTTTTGTGGAATTTTATATAAGTTTTCATTTGTTCCTTTTATTTTATTATTTATCACATTCCAGTAATATATATCCGCCTTAAAGCTTCCAGCATCATCATTTAAAACAACAAATGGCACTTCAGCATTATTTCTCACTGTGTCAGAACAGCCAGAGAGTACAACAGACATAAGTAATAAAAATACAAGAGCTAATGAAGTTCTAAACGATTTAATCACATCATCTACCTCCCGTATATAGCTTTTCTTAAAAAAATCTATGGTGATGAAGCAATATAACTTATACACCAGCCACCATATAAAGGCGACTTAGAAACTGTAATAAATCTTGTAAAGTACCCTTCCTCAGGAAATTTTTTAATATCATTTGATTTTTGCATATAATAAACGCAGTAAAGCTTAGAAGGTTTTTCTACACTTTCGCTATCATTCTTTTTTATCGTATCTGGATATACTTCTATTGATTTGATGTCAATTCTCTTTATATTTTTCAAATATTCTATATGTTCATTATACACATAACTAATATCTTCAGATGATTTATTTGCTGCATTATTTAAAAAATTGGAGGCACAAACAACGGCGAGATTATAATTCTTATTATTTATGCTATTATAATAGATATTTATTATTTCTTCCGGAGACGCATTTGAAATTTTAATTTTATCTTCCTTAGTCAGCATATTGAAATACTTTTGCGCTATTGAATTATTTCCCTTTTCTTTAATAACGCTGTTATTGCTTTTAGATGAACATCCGACAACGATAAAGGCAAAAAATATCAAAAAATATAAAACAGTTCTTTTAAAGAATACCACTGCTGATCACCTCCATTTTCTGCATTTCCCCTTCTACTTATATAAAAGCTAAATTTTTCTAAAAATATTCCACATCATAAAAATTATTTTTATCATTTTCAAATGTTATGCTTTATTTTAAATCAAATTTTTTGATCGCTTTTATTATTACTTCAACAATATCCTGACTTATATAATCTTTTATGTCCATGCCAACATTCCTCATGTTTTTCTTTATAAGAGGCTGAAATCGCAATATTATCTCTTGCATAGCATCTTTATCCCCTTCTTTAGCCTTTAAAATAATTTCAAAAAGGCTTTTATCTTTGCACATACTTTCAAGAACCCTCCATAAACTTTCTTATTTTCCTAAGGGCTTTTTTCTTAATCTTACTTATGGATGATTGTGATTTATTTAACATTTTAGCTACCTCTTTTTGTGGTATATCTTGTATTATATTTAGCATTACAACATTAAATTCTTCCGCTTCCAGCAGTTCCTTGAATTTTGAAATCATTAATCTATCTATTATTTCATCTTCAATTAACACATTATCGTATATCGTACTGTCAATAATTTTCCCATCATTTTCGATATTGCCATTACAATCTGCCAAGTCTAATGTCAAAAGCTCTTTCTTTTTAATGTTATTATATTTTTTTATTGCTTTTACTGCTTCATAATTAATAGATTTTTCAATAAACTTAATGAATGCAAATTCTACATCGCTCTCTCCCATACTCTTAACCTCCCATGCCTCACCTCTATTATAAAATTAAAAATTATAAATTTTATTAATTATTCCTTAATTTTCTATTACAATCTTGTAACATAAAAAAACATGGCAAATGCCACGATAAATTTAATAATTAGATTATCTTTCATTTTTAACATAATAAATGTCGGGTTTTTTATAATTTACATATACAGTTAAAGACTCTCCTTCTTTATCAACACCTTTTATTATCCAATAAACGGGGCAAGGAGATTTTTCTTTGAGTTTTGGATCATCAAAAAATTTATCCAGATCAACTTCTAAATTTTTAAGCTCTTCTGATTCTACTTTAGTAATTTCCACTTTTTCTTTAGCTATTTTCAAAGCTTCATTATCAGATATTCCGCCTACCACATCTCCTTGTTTTTCTAGATTTGAACATCCTGTAAGAGCCGAAATAAGTAGTATTGTCATTATCCATTTTTTTGATATCATAAATATCACTCCAATATGCTTAAAAAGCATTTAGCAATTTATTTAATCTAAAATAATCCACTCTGATTTGCACTTTTCTCCTTTGACGTACCACCACAGTATATTGCCTGAAATATTACCACCGCTTGTAATACCTGAATCTTTTAACTTCAATGTCTCTCCATTTTCTATAGAGTAAATGTATAAACCATCACCGTTAGTATTCCATGAAATAAATTTATCATTAAGTGAGCTATTCCAAACGCCTGTCATACCCCAATTTACAATAGTTTTTTCTTCTTTTGTCTTTATATTGTATAATTTTAGAATAGAATCGCCTGAATTCCATACTACATATGGAAATTTAATTGATGCACCGCTAACTCTTAATCCTTCATCTAATATTCTTTTTTCGTTATTTTTAAGATTTACAAGAACCAATTTCCCATTTCTTGCCAGTGCTTTCATATCGATCTTCCCAATATCATATACAAGCCAATCCCCATCTAATCCTGGCTGCCCGAATTCTCCATCTTCAACATTTAATCTATCAATGATTTTATAAGTATTGTTTTCAATATCGTATAATTTGACAATTGCATTAACAGATTTCTCATCTTTTTCAAAAGCTGTCCATACAATTTTGTCGTTAGATGCAGCTATCAACGCTCCTAACAAAGTAGGCGTTTTTACTTTTGCATTTACAACATTTCCTTTATCAATTTCTATGAGACGATTGTCATCTATATTTTTAGCATACAAAGCCCAATCGCTTTTTGTCATATCGTTGCTGGATTCAACATACACGATCCAATTCCCCATGACTTTTGCATCATAAATATTTTTAGAAATTCCAGCATTAATTTTAAAAATTATTGAGCTGTCACTTGAGGTGATAAAAATGCTGTTGTCAACTTCAGGATTGACCTGCAAAAACACTTTTCTGCCATCATCAAGCACAGCTATTGGATGTGCATTTTCAATCGATGAGGTCTTTTTATCCTCTAACTCATCAAGTATATTACCATTTGTTTTATCAATAATTATATTATCATTGCTTAAGTCTGTATTTGTACTTTTAATACTACAGCCACCAAGTATTAAGATTACGATAATTAATAAACATAGTTTCACTTTATTCATAATAGCCTCCCAGACATAGTGACTTTTATCAATATAGATTATACTCTTAACCTCCCATGCCTCACCTCTATTATAAAATTTAAAATTATAAATTTTATTAATTATTCCTTAATTTTCTATTACAATCTTGTAACATAAAAAAGCAACTGCCTTAATCGGCAATTGCAAATCATTAAATCACATTGCAAAAAGCTCTTTTACTTCTTCTTCACTCAACTTAGTTATAAAGGTCTCACCTGGGTTTATGACAGAATTTATCATCTCTTTTTTCTTCTCTTGCAGCTTTACAATTTTTTCTTCAATTGTACCTTGCGTTATAAGCTTTATGACTTGTACTGTATTTACCTGCCCAATCCTGTGGGCTCTGTCTGTCGCTTGATCTTCTATCGCTGGATTCCACCACGGATCAAAGTGTATAACAGTATCCGCACCTACTAAGTTTAGTCCTGTTCCACCTGCTTTTAATGAAATTAAAAAGACATCCGAGTCACCTTTGTTGAAGGCTTTGACTAATTTTCCTCTATCTTCTGACTTTGTCTGACCGTCCAAATACAAGTATGAAATTTTTTCTCTCTTTAAATTATCTTCTATAAGCTTAAGTGCTGTCGTAAATTGAGAAAAAATCAGCGCCCTGTGTCCACTTTCTTTCAATTCTTGAATCAGTTCCATCAAAAGCTCCATCTTGCCACTGGTGCCTTTGTAATTTTCTACAAACATTGATGGATGGCAGCATATCTGCCTTAACCTCGTTAAAGCAGTTATTATCTTTATCTGGCTTCTTTCAAAGCCTTTATTTCGTATCTCTTCTGCTATTTCAGTCTTTGCATTCTCAAGATACGCCATGTAAAGCTCCTTTTGTTCTTTTGTAAGCTCGGCAAATGATGTAGTTTCTATCTTTTGTGGCAGCTCCTTTAAAACATCCTTTTTTAGCCTTCGCAGTATAAAAGGTCTTATATGTTTGCTTAAGTCATTAAGCGCCTCTTCATTCTTGTATCTTATAATTGGCTTCTCATACTTTTCTACGAATTTCCTGTGAGACAAAAGGTATCCAGGCATTAAAAAGTCAAATATAGACCACAGTTCAGTCAAAGAATTTTCTATAGGCGTACCAGTAAGCGCAAAATATCCTTTGGCTTTTATCCTTTTTACAGATTCTGCATTCTGAGACTTTGGATTTTTTATATGCTGTGCTTCATCCAAAATACAATAGCTAAATTCAATATTTTCATAGCTGTCTATATCCCTTCTAATCAAAGGATATGAAGTTATGACAACGTCTGATTCCGCTACGCTCTTAATAAGACTTCCTCTTTCGCTTTTATTGCCAGATACCACTAAAGTCTTAAGAGATGGTGCGAACTTTTGTATTTCACTTTCCCAATTGTATATAAGAGTCGTAGGACAAATGACTATTGCAGGTTCTTTATGCTTTTCTTTTTCATCCAGCAAAAATGCTATAGTCTGTATCGTCTTTCCTAATCCCATGTCATCTGCCAATATCCCCCCAAAACCATACGATGACAATGTTTTAAGCCATTTAAATCCGACTTCCTGATATTTTCGCAACACGCCTTTTAATTGTTTAGGAACTTCAAATTCAGTCTCTATTGGATTTTTTATGGCCTTAACCAAGCTATCTAATTTTTCATCCTTAGCAATCTTTAATTTATCACTCTCGAGTTTTTCATCGATATAAAGCGCTTTATATTTAGGAATCTTTACAATTTCTTTCTTTAAATCTTTGCTACTTAAGTCCAATGAATCAATGAAACTTGCAACTTTCGTCAATTCATCATCAATAGGCAAGAAAGATCCATCAGGTAGCTTAAAAAATTTTTTCTTCATTTTTATCGAGTCAAATATCTTAGGAATGAGATCTCTATCTATATCATCAATAGAAAAGCTAAATTCCAATAAATCATCGTCTTGAATCCTAATGCTGCTGCTATACGATCTTTTGTAAAATTTCATTGCTCTAAACGATTCAGAATAATACACATCAGCATTTCTTTGAAGCACAGGCAAATAATTTGACACAAAGTTAAATATGGAGTCTTCATCATCTAAGTAAACCGATTTATCTTTTACCTTAAATTCACACTTTTCAAAAATATCCAGTATGCGTTTTTCTGAAACTTCCTCCCTAATTAAAATACAGTCATGCTTTATCTTCGTCTTTGTATCATCGTATAGATTTATGTTATACTGGCCATAAGTAAAATTTATATCTGCAGTTATTCTTTCTCCTTCTTTATCAAGGTAAATCTTCGTAACAAGTGGTTCACTATAAAATTCCGATTTCACATCATCATCAATCGTGACGCTTCCTGCTTTATCTATATTGGGAAGTATTACTTCTGCAAACCTCTGCTTATCCTTCTCAGTAAATACAACGCTATTGGTGTTATTAGTAATGTATACATTGTAAAATGGCGCTAAAGCAAAACGCTGCTTATCAGAAACCTTGTATATTTTTCCATCGTACACAAAAAAATTACCTCTGTTGTCTAACGCCTTTACTTTTTCAATCTCCTCAACGGTAAGTCTAAGATTTTTGTCTTTATTTGCTTTCTCAAGTTTAATGCTAATAGGAAGATCTTCGAAAACTACATCTACATCATAATAGGTTTTTCCATCCAAAACTAAATTAAAGTGACTGTCCTTCATAATTTCAATAAATTTTTCCAAATTCGATGGCGTAAGCCTTACACATTTTCCAGAAATAACCGAGTCGACTCTGTAATATGAATTTTCGGTATTGATCTTGTCAATCTCGTATATCTCTCTCAAAAACTTTATAAGCTTCATATCTTCTTCTTTAAAAGTATTTACGCTTGGATCAAATGAAAACCCTTTGCCAAATTCAACGACCATTCCTTCATCAATATCGTCAAAAAACTTCTTTATGCTTTTAACTACGTACAATTTGTCAATGCCCATTCTAAGGCTTAAAGATGTATTAAATTGATAAGATTCTAATGTAACCTCTATGTTAACAGGCTGCTTTAATTCGTCAGGTATGTATTCCCTTTTTTCAAATTCTTCGAATAAATCATAAGCAACTTTATTTTTTAGATTATCCTCTATTTCAGCGTGATTATTTTTTATATACATTAAAACTGCCGCAATATGCTTGCAATCGCCGCCGTATCTTGCCTTTGCAGGGCATGTACAGCTTGTGTGCAATTCACCATGATACTTTTGTATCATCACCCTGTACAAAGATGTACCCATTACAAAAGCTTGAAATATAGTACCGTCTTTGTTGTAAGTAAAATTGTGTATTCTACCTGACAAGTAATACTCAAGACCTTTTCTATAGACGCTATCATTTTCGCACCTGTTTTTAATCTCCGCATCAGTTAGCTGCATCATAACTACCATCCCAATCAATATAACTTTTGTTATTAATAATTATATCAAACAAATGTTTAAGACGACACTATATATAATTACAAATATATATTAAGCTAAAATAAGATCTTTTACAATACATGACAATACTTTTATCAAATAATATGCAATACTATGTTATTTAATATAATGAGGTTTACCTATAAAGTCAACATATTTTTTGAAAATTTTTTAAATTCCTGTTGATACCTGAATATTATTTATGCTAATATATTACAGAGGATACTATGGATAACTACCATGTAGGACATGAGACACCCGAAAAACTTAAAGCAAAAATAAATGTCGTTTATAAATGGAAGGAATGAGAGTTATTTATGATAAATATGATTTTGACGAAAAGAATTATTGTATATTTGGTTTTTGAATTCATATTATCAATTATTATTATTCCTGTATTGTGTAAATTGCAATATTAAATGCAACACTTTTTAAATAATTGATAAAACCATAATTTTTAACCATATATGATATATCTGTTTCCACTATAGTGGGAACAGAGGCCTTAATTTTGTATTTTGTCATGGTTGAACTATTTCATCATAATCATTGAGCATAATTGATAATCTTGCTAACCTCATCTAAAAAACATTCTTCAGGCGTTTTGTATCCTAAGATCCTTCTTGGAAGTTGATTGCACCAATTTTGAACTCATTTTATAACATACTTTGATAAGTCAGCTAACGTTGTGCCTTTAGGTATAAATCTCCTTATTAATCCATTATGACGTTCGTTTGTCCCTCTCTCAAATGCAGAATATAGATGAGTAAAATATGCCTTACTTTCACATTCCTTTAATATCTCACTAAATTCAGCAAATTCTGCCCCATTGTCTGCTGTTATGCTCTTAAATACCTTTGGAAAATTCTCCTTATATTGCTCTTTGAATTCATCAAATACCTTCTTGATTGATGAACTGTCTTTTTTATCTATCATAAAAATATGTTCGTACCTCGTTAAACGTTCTGTCAGTGTTAATAATGCTTTATCATTTGATCTCTTTCCTATAACAGTATCTATTTCCCAATGTCCAAAACTCTCTCTTTTGTTTATCTCCTCAGGTCTTTGCGATATGCTCTCTCCCATAATCTTCTTGTTCCTTCTTATTATCTTTTTCTTTGGTTTTAAACGTATTTTTAAGCACAAATCAATATTGCGAATTCTTAGCAGACCTTTATCTATGTAATTATAGAGGGTTTTGGTACATACCATTTCTTCTTGCCAGTCAGAATTATTTCTGCAGTAACCTACAACTGCATCAGGTGACCATTTATCTTTCAATATTTTCCCTTCTGCGAATCTCAAGAATTTCTCTGCCTTTACCACTTTTAGCTTTGTTCCGCAGTTTTTTCGGTTCTTTTTATATACCTCATATCCTGCTTCAGGAAAATACTCCTCATTATGTAGTTAAATCTGATCTCATTTGGGATACAGTTCCTCTTCTTATCTCTCTTGAAATAGTGCTTACAGATTTTCCTAGTATATTTGCTATTTGGCGCATTGATTTACCTAATTTTCTTAATGAATAAATCATACACTTTTCATACTGTGATAGGTGTTTAAAAGTTCTCTTTTTTGTGATATTATTATTCTTAGCCATAGTTTCAAACCTCCTGTATGTTGATTTGATTTTCACTTAATATCATACATGGTTTGAAACTATGGTTTCAATTTTTCTCAATTAAATTTTTGCTTGTTGCATTTAATTATACAACTAACCGATAAATTTTTTGCTGGAATTTTGATGCGGAATCTCTGGCAAAACTGATGTTGACTTTTATATAATTAATATTATAATAAAATAAAAGAATAATAAAAATAAAAGAGGTGTTGTTATGAAATATATAAAGGAAGAAGTAGTATTGACGATAGATAATAATACACTTGATAAAACATTAAAAAAGACTAGAAAAGAATTATTAGATAATTTACAATTAGCACATGGCTCACATAAGTCACATGATAATCATACAAATCATAGATCACAGGAGCCATATTAATGAAAGAATTATCGCTTGAAAATTTTGAATATGAAATTCTTATTTACGCAATAAGTGAATTTGAAACGAATAAAAATGTAAAAATTAATTATAAAATAGATGGAAATAAAGTGTATTTGTTATCTGTTAATGAAGATGATTTTAATATGATAGTTGAATTTTATAATGATTTTTTACTAAGAAAAAGGATTGCAAACGAAACAAAAAAAATAAGAGAAATGATAGTATATAAGGCATTATTTGAGTTAATTAATGAATTGTAGAACAAATACCAATATATTAAAGTTTATAAGAAAAATGTTGAAAATAAAGTTAGCAAATAACTTGAAAAGGCTCTGATTGCCTTTTTTTTTTTGGAGGTTACAATATGCAATATAGTGTTTTACCTTATTATTTTGAAAAAAATGAAGATTATGTAATTATTTCAAACATGTTTAGAGATTTTTTGTTATTAAAAAAAGATGAATTTAAAGATTTTATTGAAGGTAAACTACAAAAAGATAGTGAGTTATTTAATTTATTAAAAGAAAAAAGATTTATACATGATAACAGTAATTTTAATAACATTATAGATGATTATGCTAAAATTTATTTAGAAACGAAAACTAATTTATTGGAATCAACATATTTACATATTTTTGTTGTTACACTTGAATGTAATTTAAATTGTTTATATTGTCAGGCAGATAAAGGTATAAATGAAAATTTAAGATGTATGATGGACATTAAAACTGCTGAAGCTGCCGTAAATATTGCAATGCAATCACCTCGTAAAAAATTAACATTTGAGTTTCAAGGTGGAGAACCTCTATTAAATTTTGAAGTGATTAAATTTATAGTAGATTACGCTAACAAAAAGAAAGAAAGTAAAGAAATATCTTTTACAATTGTAACTAATTGTCAAGCAATGGATGAAGATAAAGCAAATTATTTAATCAACAATAAAATAGGTATATGCATTTCTTTAGATGGACCCCAAGATGTTCATGATTTTAATAGACCAAGCAAAAATAGAGAATCAAATTATGAAAAAGTTATTTATTGGATTAATTATTTTAATAATAAGGGAGTAAAAGTAGGGTTATTGCCTACTACTACAAAAGCTAGTTTAAATAAATACAAAGAAATTGTTGACTTATATATAAATTTAGGTGCAAGAACGATTTCTATTAGAGAATTATCTCCGTTTGGAAGGTGTAAACAAAATTGGGATAAAATAGGTTACACTGCAGAAGAATTTGTTGATTTTTATATTAAAACATTGCATTATATTTTACAAAAAAATAAAGAAGGTATTCCCTTTAAAGAGAGCTATACGGAAATGTATTTAAGATTAATTTTAACAAAAGAATCTTTGCGTTTTCCTGATTTCAAATCGCCGTGTGGTGCAGTTATAGGACAGATTGCTTATAACTGGAATGGTGATATATATACTTGTGATGAAGGAAGAATGATAGCAAATAAAGGAGATCAAACTTTTAAGATAGGTAATGCATTTGAAAGTAGCTATAAAGATTGCTTAAATTCTGATGTTACTAAATGTGTTATATCATCATCTTGTATAGAGTGTAATCCAACATGTAGTTGTTGTGTTTATAATCCAATTTGTGGTATATGTCCAGTTTACAATTATGTTCAAGACGGTAGCTTTGTTGGAAAAGTAAGCAAAAGTCAGAGGTGCAAAATATTGAAAGGTATATTAAGACATTTAATATATCTTTTAAATACAGACAATGAAAATAGTAGTATTTTGAGGAGCTGGATAAATAATGACTAATGGCGTAGAATGCTATTTTAATAATACAGAAAATGAAAATTTTATAGATGAGTTTGATGTTAAAATGGTATACTATTATATTACAAGCAAAATTAATTTTAAGTTAAATTCAAATGTTTTATCTTTAGGATGTGGTAATTTAGAGTTTGAAAAAGAACTTTCTAAAAATAGACCTGATTTAAAAATATATGGTGTTGATTTTATTGATAAGTTAAAATATTTTAAAGGCTGTTTCAAAAATATATATGTTGTGAAAAAAAATATATTAGAAATAGACAATAATTCTTTTGAAAATAAATTTGATGTAGTTTATTCTTTTTCTGTTTTACAATATTTATCAGATTTGGATATTTTAAATTTAAACAGACAATTATTAAAATTAATAAATGATGATGGTTTAATATATCATTTTGATATTCCAGATAAAAGAAAAAAATATATATCAAGATACAATAATATTATTAATAGTGGAAAAACAGTGTTTTCTATTTTTAATGGCAGGGAAGATTTTAATGATTTATTTAGTAGATGGATAGATATTAGGATATTTAAAAAAATAAAGAATGCTAGTATATCTATTATTTATCCATCATTTAAATATGATAGATTTGAGGTAAAAATTGAAAAAAATACATAAAATATTAGATAATATTAATTATGATTTATTATTTCCCTGCTTTAAGAAGGAAAAGTACTATATCATTGATGAAAAAAATAAAAAATATGGAACTGATATTTCAAATACAGTTATATTTGATAATGATTATATCGCTATTTGGAATACATTAAAATTTAATGAATATGATGAATATGAAATTATTAGTGGTTTAATACATGAAATGTTTCATATATATCAACTTAAAAATATAATACCTTTTAGAAAATTGGACAATGTTGATAGAAATTATTTTTTAAAAGAAGAAATAGATGAATTATATGATTTATTTATGAATCAAAATTACAAAAAGATTATATCAATTTACAAAAATAAATATAATTATTATCCGAATTTATTCAGAGAAGACATAGAAGGTTCTGCTATGTATGTTGAATTAAAATTTCGAGAAATTTATTATAACAAATCGATTGAATATAATATTGAAAAAATATATAATTCAATACAACTTGGCAGAATGGATCTGATATGTTATTTAAAGGGAACTTTGGTATGTTTAATTTTAGATCATTTCGTACCAACTTGGAAAGAAATTTATAACAAGGAAAAGATATTAATAAGAGATATATTAGTTTATAACTAAAACTTCGCATATAAATAATTACTTCTGTTCCTTGAAAACTTAATACTTTGCCAAAAAAAAGTAATAGCAATTTACGCCATTATATAGGTAATGCATCTTTGATGTTTTCTTCGCCATTGCAATAATATCATAGCCCATTTCTTTAATAGCAATCAAAGAAGAGGGAGAGCAAAACCAAGTGTCAAACAATACATAGGATGCTGGAATCATTGCCTTTTTAGCGGCATTTATTAATTCAAGAACTACGGCTGTTGCTTTGGTTTGGGCTAAATTTCTTCTTAAATACCCGGCGGAACGCTTGTCCACAGGTATAGCTTCATTGATACGATTCTTTTGATTTTCAGTAGATAAAAGACATCCATTGACTGGGATAAAAGTATTTCCATCTGACCATCCGAGTGTAAGTAGGCAAAAGCCATACTTGTATGTTTTCTTAGCATGGTCATATACTTTTGCTAATAGCTCTACTTTTTTAGAGCTAGAGCGTTCGAATAAAGAGTCATCCACAATAAGAACATTTACGCGTTTGTCGCTTGTTAACCCGATAATTGTCTCATTTATAATCTGTGCACTAAGCCAAGTGGTAAACCGAATCCAATTGATATGAACAGAGTTTAAGAATCTGTAAACCGTGTCTTTCTTAAAACCAGCCTGATTTGTACCCATTAGCATATTCATATACATAGATCTATTGGTAAAGATCATGCAGAATAAGTACTCGAAAATAGAAATAACGGGAATACCCTTGCTTTTGTAAGCATTCGATAACCTTAAAGCAGCCGAAATTCTATATTTTTGAAGAAACTTTGTGAATGTCAATAGAAATTTGAGCCACATGCTAATGAATTTTTGAACCACTTCTGCTATTGAAAAAGTGATCCATGTGCTAATGAATTTCTGAGCCATAATATAAAGACTTTCCCTATGCTTGATATGTTGGTTTTTAAAAATGATATTTACTTTTATTTACATATAGCTAATAAAATCAGCATTTGCAAAGTTACCGTCTACGCAGATAATAATTTATTCTATTTGCGAATTATCACGCCTGAAAGATTCTCCATTCATATTTAATACATGTGAACGGAAGGTTAGACGATCTACTAATGCTGCAACCATAGTAGTATTCTCAAACATTTCTGTCCATCTTGAAAATTCAAGGTTCGTAGATACTATTACACTTCCTTTTTCACTACGATCCGAAATTATCCTGAATAATAAATCAGCTTGGTTCCTATTAAAACATAGATATGATAGTTCATCTAGAATTAACAGGTCCACTTTTTCTAGCTGTTTTTCAAGTTTTAGAAGCTTTTTGTACTCTTGTGCTTCTGTAAGTTCTGTTACAAGATTTGCAACGGTATAGAATTTTACGTTATGCCCCTCTTTACAAGCCTTTAGCCCTAAGCCTATTGAAATATGAGTTTTGCCTGTGCCAGTGTTCCCTATCATAATGACATTCTGTCGTTTAGATATAAATTCACATGTGGCAAGTTCCCATATAAAGGCTTGTTCGACGTATTTGAGTCTGGTATAATCAAATTCGTCAAGGGTTTTCAGGTAAGGAAATCCCGCTTTGTGTATGCGGCGCTTTTGCTGATTTTCTTGCCTGGAAGCTATTTCTTTTTTCATTAATTCTATGAGAAATTCCTCATATCCCATATTGCTATCCATACGTCTAATAATACTTGTGTATTGTGCAAAAGTAGGCAATTTTAGCTGTTTGGCATAAAGTTTTATTGTTTCTTTAGCTATATTTATTTCACTCATCGTGCCACCCCATATTGTTTATCGTATATACTTAAATCAACTTCTTCTACATTTACTGTATCTATAATTTTTTGTGTACTTTTCACCGGTGTGCTGTAATCTATTAAATAACTGCGGATTAAATCAACAGTAGGTGTTACACCTGCTGGAATTTGTTTTTTAATCTCCACAAGCTTATCTGAACCGTAGTCTACACAAAGTCTCAGAATTTTTACCATGTCTCTGGCTCCGCCAGGAAGTATTTGTCCCCACTCTAATAATTCTTGTTTGACATGGTCCTTTACGGGCTTTGCATTGAATACAGCTCTGGGCTTTTGCTCTAATAGATCTATGTAATGTTCTAGTTTGTAAGTGGTTTTGTTGGAACCATAGCTTCTGTTATGTTTAGCAATTTCCTGTCCACGATAGAAGATGGTTAATATATTTCCATATGCTTTGATACTGACATTTTTACCTACATACTTTACTGGTACTGAATAATTGTTCCTATCAAAGCGTACTGTTGAATACTCGTCTACACTGACTGATATGCTTTTGCTCGAATCAAATACATATTTAGGAAGTGAGTATAATAATGATTTGTCTATTTCATACATTTGGCCGACTGTCTGTTCATGGCCGCGTATCTGATGGGAACGGTATTTCAAACAGTTTGTCATAAGAATTTGATTTAATTCATCAATATCCTTTACTTTTGGGACAGGAACTAAAATATTGCGTCTTATCCAGCCTACCAGATTTTCTACCAGTCCTTTCTCATTTCCTTTACTTGGATTACAGAATTCCATTTTAAATGCATAATGTGCACTCAATGCTTGATAACGGGCCTGAGGTTTTGCATGAGCCCCAAAACCTTCCTTTACTGCAACTCTTGCATTATCAAAAATCAGCTTGTGGGGTACACCACCAAAATGTTCAAATGCTTTTACATTACCTTCTAAAAATGATTCTTCATTTTGGCGATAAAATGCCATTACAAAAATATCACAACTGTAGCAGAGTCGCATACAGAAAAGATTTATAGTAACTTTTTTGTTGTCAAGGTACACAGTTTTGCGCCCCAATCTACTTGTGCTGCTTCTCCAGGGTCAAATTCAAGGGGAACGAATGCTTTTGGTATTTCATCTTTAAGTTGTTGTACAGCCAATCTTACTGTGGATTCTCCACCTTTAAATCCTTTTTCTTCTACAAGGCGATGATATATTCTTCTGGCTGTATGTTGTTGTTTTTTTATTCCTTCTGCTTCGTCTTCTTTAATGCACTGCCTGATAAAGTCCATTACATCAGGTGTTAAGACATCAGGTTCACGGGAATATTCTTTTCTCTCCCAAGGAACATTGTCACCTTTGCAGTATTTTCTTACAGTATTCCTTGAAATTTTTAATTCCCTGGCTATAGCCCTTTGAGACATTTGATGTACTGTATACATTTCTCTAATCTTTTGGTATAAATTCACGTCAATAATCACACCTTCCAACCTCCTGTAAAATTTATCTTGTATAATAAATTTTACAGGTTTTTTCTGAAAAGTGGATCACTTTTTCGTCAGCACAGAGCCACTTTTTGGCTTACTTTTATATTAGCATATACAGCCTTAAAGACAAGTGAAAAACTTAATAGTGTTGTAGAAGCATATTTTAATGTGACAATATCGGATGAAAAATTAGCAGAGGTAAAAGAAGAAATAAAACTATCAGCAGCGGATGTAAACAAAAAGCAGAAAAAAGCTAAGGCATATCACATACAAAGAGGCGGTATGCCGTTTGAAGGTTGCGCAATGACAAACAGTCGAAAAGCAATAAGGGAAATACTAAGATACAAATGTTTAAGTGAACTAAAAGTCATATAAAAGGCGCAATATAAAAAGAAGAATGGAGCAAAAATAATTGCACGAAAATTCACAATACGTTAAACATTATGCGGATAAAATTTGAAGAAAAAAATTTGCCTACAACTACTTGACACAAACTGTTTTTTCTGTTACTTGCAATATCTTTAAATTTTGGTTATACTTCATATTAGGTACCTCCTTGTTATTTGAGAGTCGTGTTCATGAACAATCGACATCTTGTATTTTATCAGGAGGTACTTTTTATTTCAAATCTTATATTTTTTATCACAGAAATGCTCCCATTATTATGCCAAGTATCGTAAGTATTGAAAGCATTTATTTACATAAAAAGTTCGTCTATAAGTAAAATCCAAATCAATGAATCTAACAATTTTAAAAATTGAGGAAAATTCACTCAATTACCCCATCTTTTATTTTAATTATCCTATCGCTGAAGGATGCAGCATAATTATCATGAGTAACCATTAATACTGTTTTATTATTTTCTTTACTCAAATTATACAGAAGCTTTAAAATTTCTTCTCCCGCTTTTGAATCAAGATTTCCAGTTGGCTCATCAGCAAATATTATTTTAGGATCGATTATCAGCGCTCTTGCAATAGCCACTCGTTGTTGCTGTCCTCCGGATAATTGATAAGGAAAATTCTGCTTTTTTTCAATTAATCCGACCTTTTCTAAAATTTTATCAATATTGCTATTATATTCTTTCCTATTTATTCCTTCAAGTTCTAAGGGGAGTGTTATGTTTTCTTCAACGTTTAAATTAGGTATCAAATTATAAAACTGAAATATAAATCCAAATTCCCTCCTTCTCATTTTACTTAATTTATCATCATTTAACAAAGTTAAACCTTCTCCCTTAAAAAAGATACTGCCAGAAGTAGGTTTTTCTAAACCACTAAGTACATACAACAAAGTACTTTTCCCTGAGCCAGACGGTCCCATAATAGAAACAAACTCTCCTTCATTGATTTCTAAATCAATACCATTAAGAACTTTTGTCACATTTCCTTCCACATTGTATTCTTTAAATATTTTTTCTGTCTTTAAAATACCCATTTTGGTCCCTCCCTATATTTTTATTTTTTGCTTACTCTATTCCTTTTATTGCTTCTACAATATTAATTTTCTTAATTTTAATAAAAGGATAAATTGAACTTATAAAACCGATAAAAATCGAAGATAGTAATAAAATTAAATACACTAAATAATTATAACCAAAAGATAAATCTCCAACATAATAAGACAAAATTTTCACAATAAATAGATTCAGGCAAAATCCAAATAATAAGCCAAAAATTCCTCCCTCAAAACCTATAATAACCCCCTCGCCTATTATACTAAATAACAATTGCTTTAAGGACATCCCAACCGTTCTTTTTATTGCAAAATATCTAACCTGCGTCAAAACATTTATAATAAGATTATTATTTAAACTAAAAATACTTATAAACACCGATATTAAAAATAATGCATTTACTATTAAAAACAATCTATTATTATCTTCAGCATTTAATTTTTTCATTTCTTCAAGTGAATTTATACTATAGTAAGCTTTTTCCCCCAACATTTCTGTTATACCATTTTCCACTTGGCTAACATTGTAATTCTTTTTGATTTTTAATAAATATAAAGTGTAGTCATTAGAACCAATGTCCTTTATAAAATTGTCCTTAGATATAAAAAGAACTTTGCCCATATTCTCAAAACTACTTACAACTCCAATAACTTTATATTTTTCTCCCTTCGCTTTTGTTTTTAATTTAATTTGAATATAATCACCAACTTTAGTATTTGTGTTCTTAGCAAATGTATTTGTAATTACAATATTTTTTCCATAATTTAATTGCTTAAATAATTCATCTATTGAACCATTTTTATATATTTCAAAAGAAAAATCTTTATATTTCTCTGGATCAATTCCTGAAATTTCTACATCCATATCTCTGATACGTTCCTTTACCCTTAACTGCGAAACAACTTTATCAACCCCTGAAATAGAGGATAATTTTTCATCTAAGGACCCCATTGAAGAATCTGTATTAATAACAATATCAACACCTTTATATACCTTATCTACACTTTCTTTGACCAAATATGATAAAGTAAAACTAAGATATGCTATTCCAATTATTATACTAATAAGTATTATAGATTCCGCTGATCTTGAAAAGTCTCTTTTAAATTCTTTATTTAACAATCTTGCTCCCGGTCCCAGTAAATTTATAAATTTTAATAAAGTATTATTAATTAAAATATGTAAAAACTCTATAAGCAAAATAAATGAAAACGAAAATAAAATAATTCCAGAGATAAGATAAAAAATACCATTATTCATTTTCTCACTTAAAATCAATAATATTATAGACACAAATATCATCACTGCTCCGGCATGATTTTTAAGAATATTTTTCTTTTTGGTATGTTTTTCCACATTACCTTTTATGATATCTACTACAGAAATTTTAAGTATCCTCAAAACTGACAAAATAACACTTAATAAGCCTGTAATCAAAAGCATAAAAAATACTAACATAAACTTTAGAATGCTAAATTTCATTATAATTTCATCTTCAACTATCAATTTAAGAATAAAATGCAAAAAAGGAAAACCTACAATTAAACCAATTATAGTGGAAATTGTAATAATTATGAAGCTTTCTATATATGTACTTATAAATATTTCCATTTTAGTTGCTCCTAAGCTTCTTAAAGTACCAATTTGTGAAATCCTCTCATATAGTACTGTCTTGAAAGTAGAATATGTTAAAAATAAAGTTATGAAAATAGCAAACGCACTAAAAATACTCAATGCCATGCTTATCGTTCCAACATAAGCTTTATAACTTTCTATATCATACCTTTCTTCAACTATGTACCCAGAACCAATGGCTTTTTTTATATCATTAGCAACATCAGAAATACTATCCAGATTTTTTAGTGTAATACCAATAGAATACACCAACCCTTCTTTTTTAAATAATCTTTGTGCAGCATCAATATTTACAAAAACAATATTACCTTCTTGAAAAATTCCTTTATCCTCTGCAATTCCGCTAACTTTAAATTTTATTTCATTATTTTGAGTAGATAATAAAATAACATCTCCAATATTCAATCCATACTTTTTTGAAAACACCTTGCTCACAACAATTTGATTTTCAGAAGCAGGTAGTTGTATGTGATTAATATAATTGAATGAATAAACTTGTGATTGTTTATTAAAGTCGACACCAACTACATTTATTTTTTCATCTTGATATGCAGCAACACCTCCACATCTTTCAACAATATATTTTATGCCCTCAATATTTTTTATCTTATTTAACACATCCTCTGGCTTAAAATAAATATCTCTCTCATTTGAAGAAAGTACTACTATTTGACTATTTAATGTATTATTTCTAAGCTGTTCTTTTCTGGATTCAATAGCCGCATCTTTAAAAAATATAGCTGCCATTAAAGTTACGGCAGATAAAACAAAAGTAAGAAATAATATAAAAAACCTTACTTTTTTAGCAATGATATTTCGCAAAGCCAATTTAAAAAGAGCTCTCATCGACAGCACCTCACTGATGATATTTTTTATTAACATCTAAAATCATATAACTTGTTTTAAATTCTTGTTGTTTAAGATAAACTTAGAATAAAGACCATTTTTGTTTATTAATGTACTATGTGTACCTTCTTCTACAACTTTACCTTTCTCAAAAACAATTATTTTATCTGCACCTACTACTGTTGTAAGCCTGTGAGCAATAACTATAACAGTGCAATCTTTGGAAATTTCCTTAAGTATTTCACTTAATATCATTTCGTTTTCAGGGTCCAATGAAGACGTTGGCTCATCAAGAATGAAAATTTTTGGCTTCTTTATTAATGCCCTCGCTATCGCAACTCTTTGTTTTTCTCCCCCAGATAAATTAACTCTCTCAGAAATAATAGTATCATAACCCTCAGGTAATGATATAATTTTTCCATGTAATTTTAATTTTTTGCAAATTTCAAAAATCTCCTCATCTGAAGCATCTGGTTTACCAAACCTTATATTTTCTTTTATACTTGTGTTAAATAATTCTATGTCCTGTGGAACAAAACTTATATTTTTTCTTAAAACATTAACCCCCATATCTAATATATCTTTTCCACCAATCTTAATTTTCCCCGATGTTGGTCTGTAAAAGCATAAAAGCAACTTCACAATAGTACTCTTTCCAGACCCTGATCTTCCAACTAAAGCTACAAAACTTTTAGGCTCTATAATAAAACTAATATCATTAAGTGCACAAACATTTTCATTGTAATAAAATGAAACTCTTTCTATACTGATTTCACCATCTAATGAAATTATTTCATCTTTTAAAGGTTCATTCTCTAAATCAAAATATTCATATAACCTGTCAAAAATAGGTATTACTTTTCTTAAATGAATATTATTATTCAATAACTCGTATGTCGGTTGAACTAAAATCTGAAAATATAGTCCTATTGCAATAATAGTCCCAAGTGTCATATGTTCATTCATTACTTGCAATGCACCAACTCCATAAATAACAACTAATGATAAAATAACTATAACACCAGTTAAATTGTTTAATAAAATACTAAGATGTCCTATTTTTTTATTATTTCTATAAGCGTTAGTTATAACTTGTTCATATTTATCAAATATTTTATTTTCCGCCAAAAAAGATTTTATTGTCAATATTGAGTCTGCCATTTGCTCTACATTCGTACAAATCATATCATAGTTTTGCTGAACTTTAGCTTGTAAAATACTAAAGCGTCTGCTTAATATCCAATTTACAATAAAAAATAGAAGAAATAATATTATAACTATTCCTGTTATCATTGGTGAAAGATATAGCATGCCGCCTATAACTACAATAATCAAAAAAACATTTTTGACAAAAATTACAAAAAAGTTTGTAATAAATTCACTGGCACCTCTACTATCATTGATTATTCTCGAGATTATTTCTCCCTTATGAGTATCATCAAAAAATTTTAATGGTGCATAAATTAGCTTTAAAAAAAGTTTTTTCCTTATCTTTAGAGTAATAATTTCTGTAATATGTAAAAACAACAAGTCTTTTAAATATCCCACTATTGGTTGAGCTATACACACTATCAAAAAGATACCTAAACCAAGGTATAATTTATATATTGATTTTGCTGGAATTACCTCATCAATTAAATATTTTGAAACCAAAGGTGTAGCAAAAATTGCAAAAGTATATAAAATAGTTAAAATTGCTCCTAAAATTTCAAAAAACAAATAGGGTTTAATCAATGGTATTATCCTTCTTAATAAACATTTCATCAATATAACCTCCGTTTTTGTGTCTTTTTACTTTGAACTTAATTCTTTTACATATCTAATCCTATAACTTTCAAACCCTACTCTTTCTAATAATTTCATAATTCTGATATTATGAGCAAAAGCGTCTGCAATTATATATCGACTACCTTTCTCAATAGCCCAATTTAGTGCTGCCTCAAATAGATTATATATAATACTCAAAATATTTTCACTTCGTCTTGCATCAGGATCTATAAAAAAATGAAGAATATATGCATAATCATCTATAAAAAAATAAAAATCTTTCTGATAAAGCCAAACTTCTATAAATCCAATAACAATATTATTAACTTCCGCTACAAATATGCAACAATTATCACTATTTAACGCCTGCTTAAACTGCGAATAACCACCAGAAAATACCAAATCACCTTTATAATATGGGTCTTTACTCATTTGATCAATCGATAACTTTTCCCAAAGCTTTGCTATACTATCCAAATCATTAATATTAGCAACTCTAATTAAATAATCCATAAAAATCCCTCACTAAATACAATATTGATAACTTATTCGTTTTATATTATCTACACCTAAAATATAGTCTTCTTTGTAATTAGAAACATTTTTGATTCGAAATAAAATTGTTTCAATCCCGTAAACTTTTATTAATCTATCAACAGTTATTGCACTTATAAAATAAAGCTCTTCATTATCATAAGTTAATTCAAAAATATTTTCACAATAAAAGTCCTCATTTGTTTTTTTAAAAATATTTACCTGTTGTTCAGCAAAATACATAGCAATACCTTCATTTAACCAGACAGGACATCTATTTTTCGTTATCTTAGTTATTACTACATGTACAAACTCATGAAGCAATATTTGTCCAAATGTTCCCACACCCTTATTTTTCCAAATTTCATAATCCAGCATAATTATTGTTTTATCAAAATATGTACCAACAACCCATTCGGGAATCTCCAAACCCAAATAAATAGAAACCTCCTTAACAGACTCAAAGAGAAGGACATCGACGCTACTGTAAAAGTCGAATACTTCTCTTATTTTCTGCAATTTTTTAATCCAAACATCATCAGATAAAAGATACTTCAACATTCTTATATCTTTAAAATTTAGATTTATATTCATAAAATTAGCAGCTACACGCTCCTTTTTGTTCCAAATTCTCTTCAAGCATGTCCTTTTTTTGCATATAAGTTAATTTCAATATCTCTTCCAGATTATATTTCCATTTTTCACAATCTGGTGTTGAACCATTCTTTTCACCATTATAGGGGCATCCACCCATACATATAGGCAATAACTTACATTCAATACATTCTTTATGATCAAAAGGGGACCAAAGAATATAGTTTATATATCTTGTATACATATCATGATCTAATATTTCTTTAAAATTTTTTACATTTCCAACAGCTCTTTTAATATTTCCTATATCATTCCAGCATTTGTACATATATCCATATGGATCCACGACAAAAGAACCAATAGTATCTGCAGTACAATAATTTGCTTTTGTCCCAGGATAGTAAGGATATCCATGGGAAATAAATCCTCTTTTATGCAAAATATTTTGAAATATTATATTAACCTTTGCAAATTCTTCCGTATCCAAACAAGTTTCTGCAACAGAGGCACAAGCCTCAGTATAAGCAGTAACTTGCCCCAAAGCTAGCTGGATATTTTTCAAACCATTTATTTCTAATATATCTAAAAGCTCTTCCAATTTATCAATATTAGTTTTGTCAATATTCACGCGTATTGTTACATTCACTCCTGCTTCTGATAGTTTTTTAACATTAGTAAGAATAACATCAAAAGTTCCTTCGTCGCTTCCTTTTAATTTTCTACGTTTATTATGAATATACGGTGGTCCATCAATTGTAATTTGCATACCATTAATTTTTGTTTCTTTAAACTTGCATATTATTTCATTGTTAATAAGATAACCATTTGTAACAATGTAAGCACTATAATTAGTTTCGTTTTCCCTACATATATTTATCATCTTTTCTGACATATCAAACAAAATATCCTTGGCAATAAGAGGTTCGCCTCCATACCAAGTAACATATATACTTTTTTTTCTCTTTGCAGCTTCTGACACCATTTCCAATATACCTTTAACAACATCTTCTTTAATAAAGCTTTGTTTTGGATTTTCATAGCAATATGGACATTCAAAATTACAACTAAGAGTTGGTGCTATTGTTAATCCTAAACTTTCATTGTTGAACTTGCCACTCAAGTGTTTATATTTAATTAGCTTGAGTTCATCTATATTATCATGGACAATATAGTTTCCTTCCAGCATTTTATCTACAAGCAACTTTTGTTTAGCATCTAATTTTTTATATTGAAGTGAATCAATTTTTTCTATAATTTCTATAAAATCATCGTTTATTTCTGCTAAGGCACATGTCATACTATTAAAAGCTATCTTTGTTCCATCATCCATCGTCAATATTATATTATATTTAGATGCTTTCATTTCAAATTAACCTCCCAAAGTATAAAAAAGACTATTTTTATTTATGTATAAGCGACATGCTGCTTCAAACTTATATAATATAGCAGTATATCGCTTATATCACCCTACTTGATTATGTGTAAAATCATACCGGCTTATACCCTCTTATCTAAGCACTGTGTTCCACAATCATTTTGGCACTGCTTAGAACAGCCAAAACAATATCCTTCAACAAGTTTACTCGTTGGCTTCACTACAAATTTCATAATGCTGTCCCCCTTTCTTTTATCTTTCAATCTTTTTTAGTTTTATTTTCTTATGCAAAGTGTACTGCAGCCAGTTTGCTCTCCACATCTGTTGTTACATTGTTCGCCACATGCATAACAATAACCAGAAACTGTATTTTGTAGTGGTTTTACTATGTATTTCATTTTCTTCACCCCCTCGTATAATATGAACTCCCCTCTGTGGAATGTTGTCAAATAAGCATCACCATTCGGTAAAGATTGGACCTCTTCAGTTATTTGACTAATACATACTCGTTTATTGTACCTTTTTGCCTCTTTATAACCTCATCGACTTTATTGGATCCTACTCATATTTAATACTCAGGATGCCTTGGTTAAATGTGGTGTTCACTATCCGCGATATTATCTCGTTGAAACTGCTGACTGTGTTAGGACAAACACAGCACAGTTTAAAGACTATTACAACAAGAAATATCGCGGGTACCTCAACACCAACATAAACGTGCCCGCGTCTTAACTACCAGAAGACTAATCCATCTAAACTTTGCAATGCTCACGAAAGGTCAAATATATCAAAAAAGAGGTGTTGCTATTATTTAAATACTTTTTTGCCAAAAATCAATAAGGATTTTTGTAATGTTTACCTAATAAATAGTGCTATCTTATTGAACAATAAAATATTTTGAATAATAAAATATTAAAAAATTACTGCACCACAAAAAGCTGAACATTTAGAAGAACAAGGTGTATTTACTTTGCATTCGTTACATAGCGGAGTACAATTACTACAATCCGAACAATAACAATATGATACTATTATTTTACTTTCGGGTTTAACGATATACCTCATTGCACTTCACCTCCCTTAAGCATAATAAATTTTATCTGAACATGGTACATAACGTCCGCATTTGCTGTCACATTTATCGCAATTATCGCATTGATTGCAATAACAATACCTAACTTTCAAGGCATTTGATGGTCTAATGATAAACCTCATAAAAATCTCCCCTTACAATGCAACTTTAATAATTTAAAGTCCGTTTTATTTCCTTTTAGATATTAATTAACCGAAAACATCGCATCTTGAACCACATCTATCTCCACATCTTGTACAATTGTTGCAAAGGCAGTAACCCTTCGTGTTTATTTTAGTAGGCTTAACTATAAATTTCATTTATCGTTCACCTCCATATCTCCAGCATCATTCACTACGCAATCAACTAAACAAACTCTGCCGCAATTATTCGTACATACGTTCCCACATGATTTTCCAAAGCACCAAATACAATAACCCCTCGTTATTTCCTTAATTGGTTTGATAATATATTTCATTTTCCACCATCTCCTTAATATTCCATTTTTTAATATTTATCATTAGAATTTATTCAACTTTATATCCCCTAATCCAGTTCTTACAGTTACAACAACTTTTGCATTATTGTCTGACTCAAAATCACATTTGTGATTGTTTGCAACAGCATCAATCTTACATTTTGAGTTTTTTGGTATTGATAAATTGATGTCTCCCAAGTCACTCTTAACATATAATTCTGTAACATTTTCAATGTTGGCTAATTTAGCTTTTACATCTCCTATATCACTTTCAATTTTACTATTCAGCATTGGCTCAATCCCAGTTACTTTGATTTCTCCAACGCCTGTTTTTAAATAAAAACGAGCCCTTATATCTTTTACCTCTATATCTCCAACTCCAGTTTCACAAGTAACATTTTTTATCTCTTTAGGTATTTCAATATGATAATCAATAGAAATATCTCCTTTATAATTATCTCTTTTCCACTCCCAAAATTCTTTGTCATCTATTTTTGCATTAATTGAAAGAGTATTGTTCTCTACTGAAAACGAAAATGATATCCTATTACACACATCTTGAGCATAACTTTTATCCTGACCACTGACTTTTTTTGTAATATATACCTTTACTTCCGAATCATTTGATGGAATACATATGATTTCGCCTACGCCATTGTATATTTTTATCTTTTCAATCCCGGAAAGTTGTTTTGAAATTTGTTTTGTTTCTTTCACATGATAACTCATCCAATTTACTCCATTACACGCAGTAAAGATTATTAAAATTAAAATTAATATAAATAGTAAAACTACCGGAAAGAATCTCATTTTACATTCTCCCCTCAGTTTAATAACATATAATATTTTCATTTCTATCAATTGGATAAAGAAAAAGCATTAATTGTTTAAACATAACTATTTTTTTCTCCTTTTAAAAACTTTCTGCATTATATTCAATACAATTAGAATCTGCCGTAAAATTTCCCCTGCATCATTGAAGCTATAACACACATCACAATTAATTCCTTTATGGGTACCAACTTTATTTTTTATATACTTGCATTTTATTCCAGTATACTATCCCCTAACTCAACTAATTTTTTATTCATTTTTATTTTATAATGTATTTTTTCCAATGTCTACTATATCTTTGTATAGTTTTGGCGAAAAAATAAAAAAACTATACAAAAGTATAGTCCAAATTTAATCTATCAAATTAAGCTTAATAGCTCTTGCAATCGCCTCTTGAAAGCTTTTTACTCGCAATTTTTTAATAATTTCTTTTTTATGATACTTTACTGTAGCTAGTTTTAGTCCAAGTTCCATCGATATGGCTAATTCTGTGTACCCTTTTGCACATCTTTTTATTATTTCAATCTGCTTATCTGTCAATTTTTCAAGGTCTTCCTGTGATTTTAAATCCATTTCTCTTTTATACTCGTTGACAATTTTATATGCTAATAAATCTATAAATCCCATCATCTCATCTGCCATATTGTGTTTTATTGTTGATATGTCTAAATAGCCTACTGTATCATTATCAATATAAAGGGGCATGGCTATACAGTACCATTGTTTGAAAATATCACAATAATGCTCTTCCGCCTTTAAGTAAATTAGCTGCTTTAATTTCATAACAAGTGAAATGGCATTTGTCCCACAGCTTTCCTCCTTAAAAGAGGCTCCTCTCCTAATAGCTGAGTCAGTAATAACTTTTTCGTATATTTTCCCGTTATATAAAACATCTAAAAGGTATCCTTCACTATCTACAAGCAAAAAAATATATCTATTTTTCCATTGTCCGCGTACCTTATTAACACATTTTCTAAAAACTTCTATGAGTTTTTTATTCTCTTGTAATTTCCTTTTCAATTCCTCTTCTTCTAAAGATATTAATGGAGCAACTATCAATTTTGTAAGCCCTATTTCCAAACACTTTTTATAAGAAAAAAGTATTTCATTAGACTTTATATCTTCTGCCAAGATCTCACCTCACTTTAATTCATCCTTTCAAATATAAAGTCTGCAAAAAGTAAAAACATGCCGATTCCAAAACCATCATAAAGAATCTGTTCAAAAACATTTTATTTATAATATTCAACCTTTTTAGGCTTATACACAAGTTTCCCATTTTCATACTGATACAAAAGCCTATTTTCATCATCTGAATACCAGACATACTGCTTTGATGGACCTGCTTTTAATTCAACTTTAAAGCATTCTACTTCTCCATAGGTACAGTAACTTTCTCTTTAGACACAACTTTATTTGGAATAGGTGCTATCTGAGCAGTTTAAGCTATTGCATCATATATTGTAAACTCTGCTCCTACTTGAAAAGGGATATGCCCTCATAATCATAAGAAGGGAGTCATTGTCATAATAATATTTAGGAAGTTTAACAGTTAGATTCTGCTCCCCTTTGGAAGTTTCAGCCTTTATATTCCACTTATCCTTATATTTAGTCTCTATCATTATATCCCCTTGTGGTGACATTACATTGTAATAAGAACTCACAGGCATTAAAGTATCAGGCTTAACTGTAGTACCGGTATTCAGCTGTGTTGAGTAAATCTTTGTAATAGACGATATCTCATAAGTATTTGTACTTTGAGACTTTTCAATTGTAAATTCCGCTGTGCCTACCAGTTTGTCAGTTTCAAAAATGTCATAGGTAAGTCTCTGATAATCTCCCCAAGGAATCCTGTCAATCTTCATAGGCTTTGCATTCTGTGAATACCCTGTAAGGATGAACAAAGTAAAAATTATAACTGGCATTAAAAATCTTTTAACCATACTTAAGCTCTCCTTTCCCTCTTAATAGCATTTTTATAAAGAAAATAAAGCAAAATATAGCCTAACAGTGTACTTAAAACACAAATACTACATAAATAAGAACGGAGCGCAAAACAGGATAATATTGAAAAAACATTGCAAAGTTATCAATAAACATGCGATAAAGCATTGCAACAGCAAAATATATTAAGAGACTAACAAATTTTTTATCAAAAACATACCTGCTAAAGCCTATTCCTATTATCCCTCCCATAATTCCGTGCATTTGAATAGCAAAAAATCTTTCAAAAACATAAACAAAACCGACAAATGTTCCTACAAGAAACTGCATTCCGAAAACTCTACCATATTGAGGATTATAAAGCAAAAACATCAAAGACATCGCTTCGCCTATACCATAAGCAAGCCCTGTATATGTAAAAATCACTGTAGAATATTTTAAATCTTTAAATTGTACCATCATATTCTTATCAAGAAAGTATACTACAACTAAAACAGCTATAATTTGGATAATTCTTCCCAAAAAGCATTATCTGCCTACACAACTGTAAGCACATACCACAATGAAGTGTTTAAACTTAAAAGATACATTTCCCAGTGTTTTCTCAATAAAAATACTATTTGAAATAAAAAACCAGAAATGAACAAATACACCTATATTCTGTTTTTTTATATGTATATCTCCCTTTCTCAGTGCTATAAATAAGAAGGAAAATACTATAATTACATCAACAAGTACCATTACAAAAAACATTCAAAGTACCCCTATCTTATCGTTTTTATTTTCTGCAACCATAATTTTATACTTTGTGTAAGACAATAAAGTTATTAAACAAGAAATTTTTTACATAATACTATAAATTCTACAAAATTTCCTAAAATCCTTCTTTTATTTCCAATCCGCAGCAAAATTTAACATAGTTTTAAACATCTCTATCAGGTTGCCTTCTCACAGTTCTAACTATTTATAATTAGAAAGGGTAATATTTTTGTATAAAAATAATACAATTTTTATAAAACTTTGAAAAACAAAAATAAAATACACCCAAGATTTAGACAAAAGTCTAATATTCAAGGGTGCATTTTTTATTGATAGAATTGAATAAAAAATATCATTTGAATATCTTGCGTATATAGTTAAATATCCCCGAACCCACAACATGTGTCAATTTTACAAAGATTATTATAAAACTTAAAATCAAAACACTTCCTACAATAACAGTTAACATAACAGCACCTCATATATTTTTTATTTAAATCAATTTTATATTTCACAATAAAACTTTTCAACTGTGTGCTAATAAATCCCATAATAAATCTAAATCTTTCATAAAATGCGCTGAGTGGTCTTCAAAATTTCAATCTTAGCTTTGTAAAACTTTAGATTAATTTTCTTAATACTATATCGCTTTTATCATATTGCTTAGATCTATGAAGTGCTTTATCTCTTCATTTAATAATGTGATTGCAACTTTTTTAGTAGAATCAAACTTAGCATCTTTGACTATCTCATCATAAAATATTATGGAATCTTTCTCTGCCCTTATTGCTAATTCTATGGCATCTTCATATGTATTTATTTTTTTCAGCACCTCATTTACTGAATCTTTTGATGGAAATACAGATGTCTTGTACAACATCGTCAAATAAATAGACGCTTCGATATCAAAATATGCACTGTCGTCTCCTTTCTTCTCATCCAAAAGTTTTCTATACAATTCTTCAAATTTCGATTTGTGCATCAGCTCTTCTCTTGCCATCTCATCAAAAAACTCTTTTATTTTTTTATCATTGGAGAATTTTTCTGAAGCCATAGTGTAAAATTCATAGCCTCTATCTTCTATGTCAATAGCAAGGCTTACAACTTCAAGATCTGTTAAATATTTTTTCTCTATTTCGCTTGACATAACAACACCTCTTCGAAAATTATTATTTCCTACAAATAATTTTATCAATACAAAATTTTCTAGTCAATCAAATTTATATATAGATGAATAAAATTTCTGATTAAAGGCAAAACAAATTAAGGTGATGTTATGTGGTATATTGTTTTTTCCATTTTTACAATTATATTAACAATTTTTTTAATCGATAAAAGAAAAATGAATATATTAATACCTGCATATTTTCTTTCATCAACTGTAGGTTATACATTAGATATGATTTTTGACGTGACATTAAAATACTACTATTACGTCGAACCACCTATTCCAAATGGAATATTATCATTTCTAATGGAAACATTAATAGGGCCACCATACGGAATGATTTTTATACAGTACCTTCCGAAGAATAGAAAAAGTTATATTTTATATCTGATTGTTTGGACTTTATTGCTAACCGCTATTGAAGCAGTATTCCATATAAAAGGGCTTTTGATCTACAATAGATGGAATTATTTCTATTCAATTATCACATATGTTTTTACATTGGCGGCTTTAACAGTGCAGAATAAATACTTGTCCTAAAGAATCGGCAGCATTAGTCCATATATATGAGTAATATATGAAAATAGTATACCCATTGTAGAACCTATTATGACGTCTGAAGGGTAGTGCAAGCCCATGTATATCCTAGAGAGGCTTACCAAAACCGCTAAGCTTACAAAAACAATAGTCAAATCAGGAAAGAAAAAAGAGAATGAAACTGCTAAAGAAAAAATAGCTGTTGCATGACCTGATGGAAAAGAGTAATCTCTAAGCAAATATTTAAATGTATTAGCTTCAGGTAATACCATATAAGGTCTAGGCCTAGTGCAAAGCCTTTTTAAAATCTGCACAACCAGATGACTGCTGGTCAACGTGGTAAGTGCTTGAACAGCAGAAATTTTAACGCTATTTTTCCCGAATAAAATCAGCAATAGGCAAGACAATATCGTAAAATACGGCCCACCAATATGAGTTATCTTTGGCATAATTTTATCAAGAGCTTTGCACTTTATCCTTTCATTAAGAAGATAAAATACGTTTCTGTCCTCCGTAATAATCAATTTCTTAACTCCCGACACGAAATGAAACCTCCTTACACCCTTATAGCATCCTTTTTTATATTGTTTATAACAATGTAACATACTTTGTCTGCAGAATGATATATGCCAATCTCTCCCATTCGCTCTTTCATTTCATTTAACTTTTTGCTATCTCCTAACAAATCTATTATCTTCTTATCCAGCTTTTCTATATCCTTGATTCTTAAGGCAATCCTCTTCTTAAGCAAATATTCAAGGTTACGCTCTTCTTGACCTGGAATAGGATCAAAAATAATCATAGGCAACTTTTTAGTTATCGCTTCTGTGACAGTTAGGCCACCACTTTTTGTTACAAGCACATCAGCCGCTTCCATAAATTCATGTACATTATCCACATGTCCATATACACTTACATTATCATCAGCAATTTCCTCAATTTTGGCTTTTAAATTTTTATTCAATCCACATATTACAGCAATCTGTAAATCTTTATGGCTTTGTATGACATTAACAGCCTTTTTAATATTTCCAAGTCCAAGCCCACCACCCATTACAAGTATAAATGGCTTATCTACAACAAATCCTAATTTTTGCCTCACCTCAAATTTATCTTTCTTAACATAAAACTCCTCATCAATAGGTATTCCCGTAACATATATTTTATCATCAGAAACACCCATCAAATTCATCTGACTTTTCATCTCTTGAGAACCGACAAAATACCCGTCTATCTGGTGATGTATCCAATACGCATGGACATCATAATCAGTCAATATAGCGAATATTGGAATATTTAGATCTCTCTTTATATGAGACAGAATAGAGCAAGAAAACGGATGGGTGCATATTACAGCGTTAGGCTTTAAGTTTAATACGTAATCTTTTATAAATGTATAAACGGATATGCCTACCAGCTTATTTATGCGCCTTTCTATCTTGTCCCTTTCCATCTCATAGAGATAACCCCATAATTCAGGTGTCAATTTTAATGTCTTTAGGTAAATTCGAGTCGTCAAATACGAAAGACTGGGAAACTTCTCTCCAAGTGGATTTTCTACAAACACTTCAACATTATCTCTTTTTTCAAATGCTTTTTTTAATGCCATTGCAGTCCTTTTATGCCCAGTCCCTATATCTTCATAAAGTATTAAAATCTTTATTTTATCCATTTTAAAGACCCTCGCAATCACTATATTGATTATCTCATCCAAAAATTAAATTTGGATTAAAGTTTAATTAAAAATGCGTTAAAATAGTGTTATCAATATAGTTTATTTTCATTTGCTATCTAATATTATACCATCAAAATCAATTTATTGTATAAGATTTATTAAAACCCTCTTCCGTTAAGAAGAGGGTTTTAATAAATCTTTTTTAAGCTAAAGCTTTTTTCTTTATTATCTCAATTGCATTTCTCACTTGTGGAATAATAGAAACCATAAAGCAAATTAAAACCTCCACACCTACTAGTATCCCATTTACAAGAAGTGAATAGACGACAGGATTCATGCCTTTAGGTGCATAGCTGGCGAAGAAAAAGACACCTGATAGAAAATGTGAGAAAAACCTGCCAAAACCACCAACTAAAACGCCAAAGCTTAAGTTTTTCTTAAAAAACCCTGCAAGCCCTAAGGCTCCAAATGCTAATGGATAATCCAAGAGAAGCTGTATCCAATGCACAACATAAGGATCTTGTATTAGCTGAAGCATTCCATAAGCCATTCCCACCGCTATGCCTGGACCTGCTCCATAATAATATGCAAAGACAAACAGCGGAAGCATGCTGGCTGGCGTTATAGAGCCACCTTGAGGCCAATGGTAAAACCTTATATACGACAAGACAAATGATATAGCTATTGCTAATCCGCCATACACAAGCATCTTTGCGTTAAATTTCACGCTATTTCTCAGGATGTAAAACAAAAACACAGCAAATAAAATCGCGATGATGATGGAAAGTGTGGCAGGCTTTATCTTTGTGAAATCTGAAAAAATGCTTACAATGTAGGACATGAAAATAACCTCCTTTTGAGGCTATGTACCGCTTAAAACAAAAAAACCGCACACTGATGCGGTCTTTTGCCGCATTCCCTTCGTAGGCATTAACCTAATCAGGTTCTAGGGGTTTGGCATCTGCCATCTCAGCTAAAAGCACCCCCAGCGGACATAGTCTGTTTATTAATTTATACTATATTATAATGAAATTACTTTTTAAATGCAATACCTTCATGTTGAAGCAACAATGATTTTACATTAAGTCCTCCTGCAAAGCCTTTTAACGTCATATCCGAGCCGATGACCCTATGACACGGTATGATAATCGGGATCGGATTTTTATTAAGGGCATTTCCTACAGCCCTTGATGCATTTGGCTTTCCTATTCTCCTTGCGATCTCACCGTATGTAGCGTAAAAACCATACGGTATCTTCATAAGCTCTCGCCAAACAGATTTTTGAAAGTCTGTCCCCTGTAAGTCTAACTTTACATTAAATTCTTTCAAGCGACCTTCAAAGTACAATCTAAGCTGTTCTTTGCAATCTGCAATAAGCGAATTTGTACCCATTAAACATTGTAAATGTTCTTCATTGGGAAAATCTATCCTCGTTATGCCATCTTCGCTTGAATATATTCTTAGCGTTCCAATGGGTGTATCTAAGTCATCCCGCAGCACATTACCACATCCTGATACATTTTGCTATTTAACGATAACTTCTTCGACTTCATCTTCAACTTCAAAATCTTCATTAGATTCATAAGAAGACTCACTTGATTCTGACTTGCCTGAAGCTGCTATTTTTGCTAAGCTTTTTTCTATTGAATCAATCTTTTTCATCTTTTTCATTGTATAAACTATGTAAAATACCAAAAAGATAACTGAAACAATCGGTGTTGCTAATGCTACAAAGTACTGCAGAAATAGCATAAATCCGCTTTGAACCATCCTTGACACTCCCTTCTAAATAAGATATTCACTATTTATTATTTCACAAGTAAACCGTCAAAGCAAGTATTATAAAAAATATTATAAAAAGTAAAGCCATATTGGTGAAACTTAGGTTTCATCAATATGGCTTATTTTTAAACTGCTTCTTTAAAATATCTTCTTACATCCTTTAAATATTCAATTATCGTCAAGTGCTGAGGACACTTAGTCTCGCACTCTCCGCACTCTATGCAAGAACTTGCTTTTCCTTCATTTAAGCTATTATAATTTCTAAGTGCTTCATTGTAGTTATTGTACATGTGGGCTTCATTGTATATGGCAAAATTCTTGGGTATATTCACACCGTTTGGACACGGCATACAATAATTGCAGGCAGTGCATCCTACAGGCGAAAGCTTATTATAAGTTTCTCTTACCTTATCCACAAGTTTTACCTCATCATCAGTTAAGCCATTCGCTTTTGATCTTGAAGCACTTTCTATATTTTGTTTCACTTGCTCCATCGTGCTCATTCCACTTAATACAAGCGATACCTCTGGATGGTTCCAAACCCATTGCAAAGCCCATTCTGCAGGTGTCCTTTTTACACTTGCACTATTCCAAAGCTCTTTTATAGCTTGTGGCGGATCACCAGCCAACTTTCCTCCTCTTATAGGCTCCATGACAATTACAGCTAAACCTTTTGATGCGGCATATTTAAGCCCTTTTAAGCCTGCTTGGTTTTCTATATCCATGTAGTTGTACTGTATCTGGCAAAAATCCCAATTATCATAATCATCGATTATGTTTTTAAATACATCGTACTCATCATGGAAAGAAAAACCTATGAATTTGACTTTGCCTTCCCTTTTAACTTTTTCCATCCAGCTAAACACATCAAGCCTTTTGTACTTTTCCCACCTGTCTTTATCCAATGCATGGAGAAGGTAGAAATCTATGTAGTCAACATCCAGCTTTTTCAGTTGTTCATTTAAATATTTATCCATGTCTTCCTTTTCATTAATGAGCCATGACGGAAGTTTCGTGGCTAAATACGTCTTTTCCCTGTATCCGTCTTTCAAAGCTTTGCCTACCACGATTTCGCTTTGTCCATTGTGATATGGATATGCAGTGTCAACATAGTTAACGCCATTATCAATGGCATATCTTATCATTTTTATGGCTTCTTTTTCATCAATCTTGCTGTTGTCTCCGCCTATTATAGGCAATCTCATTGCGCCAAAACCAAGTGCTGAAACTTTAACACCTGTATTGCCAAACTCTCTGTACTGCATACAACCCCTCCGTATCTCAAATTTTAAATTTCTTATTTGATTATAGCACCATTGCTTTAAATAACAAAATCCACAAAACTCCGCCTATTGCTTTAGTTTTTCAACAATGTTAATCTTAAATTAATCTAATAGATTGGAGGTAATATTACATGGAATACATAGATTTAAGAAGCGACACAGTCACGCTGCCAACTCAAGAAATGAGAGATGCAATGTATAAAGCTTTAGTAGGCGATGACGTTTATGGCGAAGACCCTACAGTCAAAGAACTTGAAGAAATGGCTGCAGATATCATGGGAAAAGAAGATGCAATGTTTGTGACAAGCGGAACACAAGGCAACCAGGTATCTGTCATGACACATACCCATCATGGAGATGAAATAATACTGGAAGAAAAATGCCATATAATTACGTACGAAGTAGGCGGTATAGGATACCTATCGGGAGTTCAAGCTAAAACCATAAGTGGAATAAACGGCATCATGGATCCAAAAGATGTTTTGAGCTCCATTAGAACAGATGATATCCATTTTCCAAAGACAAGTCTTATATGCCTGGAAAATACTCACAATAGGGCAGGTGGTACAGTAATACCTTTAAGCAATATGAAAGAAATCTATGAAATCGCAAAAGCACACAATATACCTGTTCATTTAGACGGGGCAAGGATTTTTAATGCAGCCACATACCTAAATGTGGACGTAAAAGAAATATCAAGATACGCTGACAGCGTAATGTTTTGTCTGTCAAAAGGACTTTGCGCACCTGTAGGATCTATTGTGGCAGGCAGCAAAGAGTTCATCAAAAAGGCCAGAAAGTACCGCAAAATGTTAGGAGGCGGTTTAAGGCAAGCAGGAATTTTAGCTGCAGCAGGAATTGTTGCACTTGAAAAAATGACAAAAAGATTAGCTGAAGACCACGAAAATGCAAGGCTTTTAGCAGAAGGCTTAAACAACATAAAAGGCATAAATGTAGACATGTCAACAGTGCAGACAAATATCGTCATGTCTGACATATCTGCAACAGGTCTTACAGGAGCACAATTATCCTCAAAACTTTTAGATTATGGGATTAAGGTAAACGGCGGCAACGACTACACTGTAAGATTTGTAACACATTATTACATCAAAAAAGACCATATTGACAAAGTCCTTCACGCCATAAGTGCAATATTAAAAGAGCAATAATCTTATTGCTCTTTTTTGCATTTATCTTCAATATCATCGTCATCGTGAAGTTGCAGTGGCATGGTCGCAACCACAATGTGCTTATGCTTTAAAAGTTCCTTTTCTATATAAACCCTCGTCTTATTGTGAAGAATGTTGTGCCACCTTTTCCTGACTACAAACTGCGGCAATATTACTGTTATCATGTCTCCTTTTTTGTAATTGTACTCCTCAGACTCTATAAATTTAAGAAGCGGTTCAACAATTCTCCTAAATGGCGAATATTTGACAATGAGCGGTATGTCTGTATTTAGCATGGCATACCTCTTTTTTATCTTTTCACCGCTTTCTTCATCTATTGACACGTTAAAAGCAATGACATGCTCTGAGATCGTCCTGGCATACCTTAATGCTCTGATACTGGCCTTATTGATGCTCTCTATTGGCACTATTACCCTATTGCGATAATGATTTTCTGAGATCTTTATGCACTGAAGATCCTCAGGGCTTACTCTAAGCTGCACAGCCACAGCCCTGTAATGCTTATTTATCTTAAGCATCATAAATACCAAAACAGGTATAACTATTATCACAATCCAAGCGCCTTCTCTAAACTTAGTTATCCCGACAATTACGACAACTAATGCCGTAACAATAGCACCTGTACCATTTATAATTGCCTTTATAACCCAATTTTTGCTTCTCGTCGTTATCCATCTCTTTGCCATGCCTGTCTGCGATAAAGTAAATGATATGAATACGCCAATTGCATAAAGTCCTATTAAGGAAGTGACATTGGCCCTGAATGCCACAATAAGAACAGTAGCCAAAACTGAAAGCAATATTATGCCGTTTGAATAGCTTAATCTGTCACCTCTTTTGTTAAGCTGCCTCGGCATGTGTCCTTCCTTTGCCATTATTGCAAGTAAAAGAGGAAATCCTGAATAAGCAGTATTAGATGCCATTACCAATATTATAAATGTCGTTGCTGTAATGTAGTAGAACATGAAGCCTCTGCCAAATATTTCGTTTGCTAATTGTATGATTACAGCTTTGTCACCTGCAGTAATGTGATACATGCTTATAAGGACAGATATGCCGCCAAATGAAATTAAGACAATAGAAGATAGCAAAATCAAGACGGTTACAGCTTTTTTCACTGATGGTTCTTTAAAATTCGGCACCGCATTGCTTACAGCTTCAACACCTGTCAAAGCAGAACATCCATTTGAAAAAGCTCTTAAAAGCAAGAACAGTGTAACTGGTTCAACAGCTTTTAAAGGTGTGGTAGGAGGCACATATCCTCCTTTTATCTTTACAATACCCGCAATAAGCATCGCAACTATGCCAAAAACAAAAGCATACGTAGGAACACCAAAAATTCTGGATGATTCACGTATACCTCTCAAATTACCTATCATTAAAATCAAGACAATCGCGATACATATAAGTATTGAGTAAGGCCTCAAAAATAAAAATGCAGATGTTATCTGATCAACACCTGATGACACACTAACTGCCACTGTTAAAATATAGTCGACAGACAGTGCAGCACCAGCTACTACTCCTGCTATTTTCCCTAAGTTGTCAGATGCGACTATGTAGGCGCCTCCTCCATTTGGATAATTTTCTATCGTCTGTATATAAGAAAAAGTTAATATCAATAATAGACTGATAATGGCAGCAGAAATATAAAGCAGGTTTTTATACGCCATAAAGCCTATTGCAGGCAGCAAAACTAATAAGATTTCCTCGCCGGCATAAGCCACAGAAGAAATCGCATCGCTGGACAGTATAGGAAGTCCCCATATTACGCCGTATTTCTCGTTTTTAATAGCCTTATTTGTCAGTGGTCTACCTATTAAAGCCCTCTTAAGTCTATTAAACATCATAACGCCTCCGCTTATTAATAATAACCTATTATAAATCATTATTAATTATTTATCAATATCAATTTATTTATATATTTTACTATTTTTACTGCCTTTCCTCTCTGTATTTATCCATTACGTGTGAAAATATCTCCGCATTTGTTGGGGGTGTGTACGAAATAGCATTTGCACCAGCTTCTATCGTCTCCATTATTGTCTCATCTGTAGGCCCTCCTGTGGCAATTATCGGTATATTGGGGCAAATGTCTCTCACTCTTTTCACAATCTGCGGCGTTTTTTTTGCGCCTGAAATATTTAAAATCGTTGCCCCTGCATCTACGCGGCCTTTTATGTCTTCATTTTCTGAGACGATGGTGACTATTATCGGTATGTCGATCGTAGCTCTTATTTTTTTGATTATATCATTTGCGGTAGGTGCATTGACGACGACTCCCATAGCACCTTGGAATTCTGCATCAAGTGCTAAATTGACTACCCTCTTGCCTTGTGTAAGTCCACCGCCAACACCGCTAAACACAGGAATGTCTGACGCCATAATTATAGCATGTGTGATGACAGGCTGCGGTGTAAAAGGATAAACTGCTAATATGGCATTTGCATTTGTGTTTCTTATTATAGCTATGTCTGTAGTAAAAAGTATGGACTTTATCACTTTTCCATGTATTTTTATACCCGAAACATTTTGTATGACCTCTGGAACTCTGACCATCTTCTGCCTCAAAGGAGACACTATCTCCGGAATGAACATATTGTCCACACATATCACCTCCAAAATTAAGTTTTAAAAGCATATTGTAGTATACCACAACTTCGATGTCATTTAAACTGATTTTTTTCTTTTCCATTTAAGTAATAAATGGCTATCTGCGTCCTATGCTGAAGGGATGTCTTATCAAGTATAGACGATATATAGTTTTTCACGGTTCCTTCTGAAATAAAAAGTTTATCAGCAATTTCTTTGTTGGAAAGTCCTTTCGATATAAGATCCATTATTTCTATCTCTCTTTTCGTGAACATCGACATGTCGATTTTTGAACCGTCACGCTTGCGAATCCCTTCTTTAATCTTGTCAAGAACTACATCCTGTATGACCGAATTGCCTTCGTAGACCATTTTTATGGCATTCTTTATGTTTTCGGGAGAATTATTCTTCAAAAGATATCCTTTTGCGCCGCTTCTTATGGCATCTACTATGTATTCATCGTCGTCAAATGTAGTGAGTATCAAAACCTTCGTCTTTGTACGACTGCATATTTCGTAAGATGCCTGCACACCGTTCATTATAGGCATTCTAACGTCTATCAATGCAACATCTACTTTGTGATTTAAACAGTAGTTTAAAGCTTTTAGTCCATCGTCAACGCAAGACACTACTTCAAAGTCTTTATCCATTTCCAATATGATTTTAAGACTTTCTCTAATAAGAGAGTCATCGTCGGCAATAATTATCTTAATCGGCATTCAACATCCCTCCAATGGAAGCAAAAATATCACCGAAAATCCATTTGAACCATCTATAATGACTTTTCCTCCAACGCTTTCGCATCTCTCCTCAATGCCTTTAAGTCCAAGTCCTTTTCTTACAACATCAGTGCCAACGCCATTATCTTTCATTTCCACTTTAATAAATTTATTAAGCACGTCAATGGTTAAAGAAACTTTAGTGGCTTTTGAATATTTCATGGCGTTTGTCAACAATTCCTTTACATTTTCCATTATGATATTCCACTGTGAATATGTAATCTTATCAATAATACCAGTGTATTTTAAATTTGCAGAAATATGAGTCTTTAATGCAAAATCATCCAAAACAAGCTTCAATCTGTTAAGCCCCATCTGTTCTGGTGGTGGTTTTATCTCCCTTAATGCAATTCTTATGCTTTCAAGTCCATTTCGCAATGTGTCTATGGTGCTTTGGATCATCTTTTTCGCATCATCTTTGTTTCTATCCATTAGAAGCTTCGAAGCTTCCAACTGCATCAAACTTCCTGATATTGTATGCCCAATATCATCGTGGATTCTCTGTGACAGCTTATTTCTTTCTTCTAACTGTGTAGTGTATTTAAGCTGCCTTTCATACTCTTCATTTTTATCTATTCTTATGTATAAATCCTGTACTTTCCACCTTAATTCATCGTTTCTCTTTTTTAAGCTTTCTAACTTGTCGTATGACATTTTGCTGAGAAATAATATAAGGTACGACATCAACAATGTAATAATATATTCTGGCATCAATTCACTTTTAATAAATATCATAACTGAGAGCGAAACGACAAGGCTAAACAAATACGTAGTCAATCCCGAAAATATCTCATAAATATTAAGTGGAACTAAAAACACAAAAAAGCCGCTGACATAATTATAGGAAAACATCAATAAGCCAATGGATAGAAACAACATAAGCTTTTTTATCATCTTTCCATTTGTTAAATAATACGCCATATTGATACAAATGTATAGAAGAATGAAAGCAACAAACTCTGCCGGATATGTAGCCACATCTGTGTATATGTATTTTACAATAATGTATAAAATAATGATTAATTTTGTTGCAATAATCCACATTTCCATAAAAATATCTCCTTGATAGACTAATTATATTTTATCCCAAAATGATTATATTTGCACTATAAAAAAATAAGGCTTAAAGCCTTAAATTACACAAAATCTGCCATTTTATTAGACATCTTCATTTTATACGATGCAATCAGTATAAAAGTTAAAGCGAATGCCAGCAATATAAAAATATTCAGCAATACATCACTACTGGACGTGGCACCTTCTATTTTTGTTATGGCGTCAATAGCCCATCTTTGCGGCATAAAATATGAAACCTTTTGGAAAATCTTCGGCATGACTTCAATAGGCCAAAAAGCGCCTCCCAACATACAGCTTGGAGTTATTATCAATGTCGATAATCCTCCAGATTGAGCAGTAGAATCGCTAAATGCTACGATAAGCATACTAAGCCCTATAGCAGATATCCCAAACGCAACAAGAATTACAAATATTTCTAAAAAAGATTTGTCAAAAGGAAGCTTCAGAAACACAGCCAAAAGCAGCATGATAAGCCCTATCTGAAACAAAGTCACTATCATATTCACTATGAAGTTGCTTGATGCATATACTATAGATTTGACAGGTGCAGCGCATATCCTGGAGTAAGTTTTATCTCGTTTTTCCTGCAGCATAAGCTCTGCTATCCTGCTCGTTCCCATCATCAAAAACATTATAAACATACCTACGCTGCGTGTCATTATGTCGTTGATCACGCTTTTGTCTTTAACTGTGTATTCTCCTAATTTTATCAATGCATTTTTTTCGTATTCTTGGTACATTTTATAAAAAGTGCTGCTATCGCCATTAGAAGAAATCGACAGGTATTTTAAATTGCTGATGTATTCATCGACATAATTTTTTACGGCTAAGGCGACCTCTTTGCCTTTGATAGACACGATTTGAACTTTTAAAGGTTTATCTTCAATTATATTTTTGCTGAAATCTTTCGGAAATATAATCGCAAAATCGATATTTCCTTTTGTAACGTATTTATCCAAATTGCTTTTATCAATATTGACAACTTTGAACTTTTGAGAATCTTTAAACGAGTTTACTAAGTCTTTTGATAATATGCCTGTGTCGTTGTTTATGACTCCAATCGTTAATTTTGAACTGCCGGACAGATTCAACGTCAAAACTACAAAAGGTATTAAAACCGACAACAGTATATAAATCAAATTCCCTTTTCTCCTGAAAAACAATTTTAAAGTATTCTTTACGAGAAGAAAAACGTTTCTCACGATTAGAAAGCCTCCTTTCGAAACAAATAAGCGGCTAAAAACACGAAAACAAAGGCACATGCCAAATTAATGACTATCGCTGCTAATACGTCATTGTAACTATTGGCAAAAGCCACATTTAATATGGCTGAATTCGTCCATTTTATTGGTGATATGTTGGACAGATTTTTAAATAAGGCTTCCGCAGCATCTACCGAAAAATAAGAACCACCCAAAAATGCTATAAAAGGAATTATTGCATTGACAATACCTGAAGCAACGCCGCTGTTTTTAAATAAAAACCCGAGGCAGATTCCAAGACTTATAGAAAATATAATCTCACTTATTATTATCAACGTGATTGTGTATATATCATTTCCCCAATAAGCTTTAAGTATAAACCTGCTGTACAGAAAAACTAAAATTGACTGCAAAAAAACTGATAGCGATGAACCTAAAATTTTTCCCAATAATATCTCATGCTTTTTAGCAAGGGTTGTAAGCAATCTATTGCCTGTATTTCTCACTCTCTCACTGTTTATAGAGTAAATGCCGCTTATAGAGCCATAAAGTATGATTAACGTCAACATGGTGATTGAATAGTAATCGTAAGAAGACGGCTGTCTTACACTATTTAACGACACTATTTCCGTAAAGTCGTAATTGTCACTTACATTTATTTTTGATAATGATTGTGGATTTTCCTTTGCTACGACAGCAACAACATTAAATCTGTCAACAAAAGTTTTGAGAATCGTCTCAACAATGTTTGTATCAACAAAGTCTCTGTCGTTTTTGTAAAATACTATATTATTTCCTCTTAAGACAATGTAACCCGCACAATTATACTTTACATTTCTAACATCGTTTATGCCACTGGCTATTTCTTTTACCTCATGAAACCTTATCCCCAACTTCTCACAGCTATCCACAAAATTATTAAATCCTTTCGATAGCTCTTTGCTTCCGTTATCTGTGTATTCTACGCTGATATTGCTTATCTTGTGATCGCTATTAAATGTATTTGAAAAAGCAAAACCTAATATGGTCATAAGGACTATGGGAAATAAAACCATGAATACCATAGCTTTCTTGCTTCTAAAATTTTCCTTTATTTCTCTCAATGCGATTTTTAATACTCTCATGATCAATCCACCTTAATCTCTTAATTTTCTACCTGTAAGCGTCAGAAACACCGTTTCTAAATCAGGCGTCTGCGTCTCAATGTTTTTGATAGCTATGCCATCAGACGTAAAGTAGTGAATTATCTTGTCAAGATTGCTGACATCCCTATAGCTTACAATTTTTACCGTATTTTCATCTATATCAATGCTTTTTACTCCGTTAATAGCTTTAAGTTTGTTTTCATCTATATTCGCCACTGAAGTGACAGTTATCATAACCGTATTCGTATCTGTAATGATTGATTTAAGTTCTTCTTTAGTGCCCTCGGCAATTATCTTTCCATGATCGATTATGGAGATTTTCGTGCATATGGCTTCAACTTCCTCCATGTAATGGCTTGTGTATATTACAGTGCTTCCCATCTCATTTAGCTTTTTCACAGATTCTAAAATATGATTTCTTGATTGAGGATCTATGCCGACTGTAGGTTCATCCAATATTATTATCTTCGGCTTATGCGCTATCGCACATGCTATATTAAGTCGCCTTTTCATTCCTCCCGAAAATTTATTTGCCAGCCAATTTGCTTTGTCTTGTAGACCTACGAATTCCAACGCCATGTCAACACTTTCTTTAAGTTCCCTGCCTTTAAGTCCGTAAAGACTTGCAAAAAAGCTTACATTTTCGTATGCGGACAGTTCTCCATAGATAGCAATATCCTGTGGCACAACGCCAATATTCATTTTAGCGAAATCAGGCTCTCTTTTTATGTCCCTCTCCATCACATAGACTTTTCCGCTGTCCATCTTCAAAAGCCCGCATATTATATTTATAGCTGTACTTTTACCGGCACCATTTGGACCTAAAAAGCCGTAAATCTCTCCTTCTTCAATTTCAAGATTTACATTGTCAAGTGCCACTAAGTCCCCAAATCTTTTGGTCAATCTTTCAAATTTCACAGCTTTCATAAACATTCTCCTTTATTTGAATCTTACGTTTAAATCATATAACAAAAATTGATCTTTATTAAGTACAAAAAGTCACTACTTGTATATGACTTTTGTCACAAAAAAAGAGACGGCGATAACCGTCTCCATGATTATATATAAAAAGGCTCGCAATGATCTTCGCTTCAGCCTATATAAATCTTTGCACACCTGTATTAAATCAAACCTTATGACTTAATACAAGCATCTCAAAACCTATATAGACCTTTGCTCGACCATTATAAATACCTTAGAAACCTAATATAATCTTTCGACTATATTAGACCTCCAGCCTAAGTACAACATTAAGCTATACATCTGGCCTGCGGAACTTATAATGATCTTAGCTCGACTATAATACATCTCTTTTAACCTTATATTAATCTCTATGACTAATATAAAGCCTTACAAGACATATTACAGTCTGCCCGCCGACTGATATTGGGCCATTAGATCCAATATCAATCTTTGGCCGATCATCTAAGAACTTTCGTCCTTAGATGATCTTGGCTCAACCATTGCGAACCTTACGATATTATATTGTCCCGATTACGACATAATATACTTAAAAGCATGTGGTAAATTTAGGAATTTTTATAATTCAAAGCGATTACTTCTTTTCTGCCTTCTAAATAATTTTTGTCAATTTCGATTTCATTGGATTGAATCTTTTGTCCGCCTGTCATCTTCAAGAAATTATCCTCTGTTTCAATTGGAAAATCAACGTTGCTTGTCCTATAGTGCATCGCAATGGTCAACTTTGGCTTAAGCTGTTCAACTACTTTTACCGCTTGCCTGTCATCAATCGTGTAATACCCGCCAATCGGCACCATCAATACATCTATATCTCCTATGTCTTTTATCATATCGTCTGTAAGTATATGTCCAAGATCTCCTGCATGGCACACCTTTATGCCATCAACTTCGATCACGAATATAATGTTTTTGCCCCTTTTAGCCCCATGCTCGTCATCGTGAAACACGCTTACTCCTTTTATATGAACACCTTTCACATCGTGCTCACCAGGAGTATTTACGATCTTATAATCTCCTTTTACGGCTTTAAAGTAATTGTGGTCAAAATGAGAATGGGATGATGTCACAATATCGGCTTCTGTTTCAGGCAGCGGGTATCCTACAGTCTTATCAAACGGATCTGTCACTACGCTTATGCCATTTTCTGACACTATTTTAAAGCAGGAATGTCCAAAATACCTTATTTTCACATTAACACCTCCTATGCCATATTATAACACATTATCCTATCCTATATTAACATCATTGGCACGATTCATAGCTTTATCATAAATCTCATCTGGATAGCCTAATAACCTCAATATCTTTATAGCGTTTCTGCTTTTTGATGGCCCTTTTTGTAAAAGATAATTAAATCGCACATCATTATCATCTACTTCTTCTTCAAAATGGTAATTATCGTACATATCTTTTACAAGATTTGTTAGCTCCATGTCATGAGTCGCAGCTACAACAAAGCAATTTTTGCATGCAAGATATTTGAGGACTTCGCAAGCTGCACTTACTCTTTCTGCCGTATTAGTTCCTCTAAAGATTTCATCCAGTATGCATAAGACTGGCACTTCTCCCCCTGTAACATCAATTATCCTTTTTAAAGATTTTGCTTCAATCATAAAATAGCTATCACCGCCAATTATATTGTCCAATGTCCCAATAGATGTCATTACATTAAAAAAACTTGATGAATAATCTTTTGCAAGGACAGTATAAAATGTCTGAGCAAATATGGCATTTATACCTACTGTCTTTAAAAATGTCGATTTGCCCGACGCATTTGAACCTGTCAACAATACACCTCTGCCTGCAACCTCTAATGAATTAGGTACGGGATCTCTCAACAATGGATGGTATATATCGACTGCTTTAAAATGATATGCCAGATCTTTATCTAATACGGGTTTTGCATAATACTTCAAACTACTTTTGTATGAAGCCAAAGCTATATACGCATCCAACTTTCCAAGTTCAACATATACAGTAAGCAAATCATCTTTATATTTGTTAATCAAATTGATCGATCTATAGAAACTTTTTACTTCTACAAGAAACAAAACATTTATAAATGTAAAAATTCCTGTAGGATCACCACCTGATGAAGCTCTTTCAAAATTTTCTATCCATTTTATATTATTATAGATCTTCTTTACCTTAATAAAAGCAGATTTCAATGTGGATAAATCATAAATCTGTCCTTTATCCCCCATCTTTATTATCTCATTTGCAGATTTTAAAATTTTTGACATATATTCAAAGACGATTATACCTTCCAACAGTTTGTTTTTAGTATTTGTATAAATCATTCCATTTATCATAACAAGTCCAATTATCAAAAGTATCCCAAACGCATGTGTAAAAGCAATAATGATTGGAGACAAAACAACTAATATAGATAACATTTGTAAAATATAATATGTGGAAATCGGATTTTGATTTATTTTTATTCCTTGCATTAGATAGTTCAAAATATCCACTTCGTATTTTTTGCCAATCCTATGCAATCGGCACTGCACAGACATGGCATAATCTTTATTTTCCATAAATCCTTCAATTACAGCATCCCGCTTTTTTAATTCTCCATCATCAAGCAAAGGAGATTTCAAAAGCGAATATAAACATTGTTGTCCTGCAATTGACATTGTATGATCAAGTTTTCCAAAGATAAAATCCATATCAAGATCATTCCAAGTGATATCATCTACATCCATTTTATGAATTTCATCCTTTTTTATTTCATCCCAAAGCCTTCGTATTGATTCAAAGTTTCGTTTTTCTTCTCTTTCAATTCCCCAGTTTTTTTCTATTTCTTCTTTTATCTTTTTCCTAATCTTATTTTGCTGGACTCTATTCACAATTATCATGATGGCAATGCCTACAAAAGGCATTATAAAGAATAAATGATTCACTTGAAAACCTAATAATAGTCCACCGCCAATAAGAACGACATATAAAAGTTCTAAAATAAATTCTACGCCTTTCATAAATACTCCTCCATAAAAATATTAGGCGGATAATCCGCCTTTACATTTTCTCTGGTGCCGTTATCTTCAGCATGTCAAGCACATTCTTTATTACAATTCTTGTAGCATCGATTAAAACTATCCTTGCTTTCATCAGTTCTTCATCAACACCTCTCACCCTGCAGCTATTGTAAAAAGTGTGAAACAGTGATGCTACGTCGAGTATATACCGCGTGATTCTGTGAGGAGCCATGGTATTTGCTGCTATTGTAATTTCCTCAGGCAGATATGCCAGTTTTTTAATCAAACTAATCTCTGTATCTTCACTCAACAATTTTAAGTTGACTTCTTTTAAATTATCTGTATCAATGCCATCTTCTTTTAATTGCCTTAATATAGAACATATTCTGGCATGGGCGTATTGAACGTAAAAAACTGGATTTTCATTTGACTGCTCTTTAGCTAAGTCCATATCAAAGTCAACAGCACTGTCGGCTGAACGCATGTTAAAGAAAAATCTTGCAGCATCTTTGCCAACTTCATCTATCAAATCTCTCAGCGTCACCATTTTGCCTGTCCTTTTGGACATCCTCACTACTTCTTTGCCCTTCATAAGCCTTACAAGCTGCATCAAAAGCACATCAAGCTTATCAGGGTCAATGCCCAGTGCTTTCATAGCACCTTTCATCGGTGCTACATGTCCATGATGATCGGCACCCCATATATCAATGACCCAATCAAAGCCACGCGTTACAAATTTATTCTTGTGGTACGCTATATCAGATGCTAAATATGTGGGAAAACCATTAGCCCTTACTAATACGTCGTCTTTTTCAGCTCCAAAAAGCGTCTCTTTAAACCAAAGAGCACCGTCTTTTTCATACGTATAACCTTTTTCCTTAAGTTCGTTTATGACTGATTCTACCTCACCGCTTTCATGCAGTGTGTTTTCAGAAAACCATACGTCATATTTTATTCCGTATGCTTCAAGGTCCTCTTTAAGTTTATCTATGTTCTTTTTAAGGCCATACTGTATTAATGCCTTTCTCCTTTCTTCAGGATCTGCATCCTTATACTTATCACCGTATAATTCTAAAAATTCTTTTGCCCTTTCAATTATATCGTCACCGTGATAACCGCCCTCAGGTACTTCTGCATCTTCACCCAATAATTGCAAATAGCGTGCTTCCAATGATATGCCAAATTTTTCTATCTGATTGCCAGCATCGTTTATGTAAAACTCTCTCGTAACGTCGTATCCTGCATAGTCCAATATAGACGACAAGGCATCGCCTAATGCACCACCTCTGGCATTTCCCATGTGCATAGGTCCAGTTGGATTTGCTGATACAAATTCTACTTGCACTCTTTTACCATTTCCAATATTCACTCTGCCGTAATCTATGCCCTTCTTTTTAATAAGCAACAATGCTTCGACTTTATAATCATCATTTAGGTAGAAGTTCATAAATCCAGGACCGGCTATTTCTACTTTTTCAATCAAAGTCCCTTCAAGCTTAAGTCCATCTTTAATTATCTCAGCGATCTTTCTTGGCGGCATCTTTGCAGATTTAGCCATTATCATGGCTGTGTTTATAGCCAAATCTCCAAATTGTTTTTCTTTAGGCTCTTCTATTTCTACAGATGGAATTTCTTCAACATTTAAAAGACCATTCTTTTTTGCTTCCTCTATAGAGTTTATCACCATTTCAGTTATCTGATTTTTTACCTTTTGTACAATATTATCCAAATCAATTAACCTCCCGCACCGTTAAATGTAGTTCATTATCGCTTAATACTCTTTCATCTAAATCAATGGCATATTTGAGTTTCAACTCTCCACCATTTTCTGTCAAACTTACTTTGATTTCATCAGATCTTACACCAAGCATTATATTGCCGTAAGGAGTCACATAGTTTGATTCATGTCTTGTGTTCTTTTCAAATATCATCTTTGATTGATTGTCTCCAAATCTCATTAAGATTACTGAATCTTCGCCAACTTTCAATGTAGTAGTCGTCTTGTCTAAGCCAGAAAGCTCCGATTCATCGTACTTTATATAGTAGTATTCACCTTTTTTCAAAAATTCACCCTCTGTTATAAGTTCTATCGTATCTGTCTCATTTTGCGCATTCTTCTGTGTGCCTTTAACCGTAATCAAAGCTTTTTTCAAGCCAAACTCCCCTTTACCAGTTTGTACATTTCTCATTGTGGGCAGATAAAGCCAACTGTATCAGTTCATCAATCAGTTTGCTGTATGATTTCCCCGATGCTTCCCAAAGCTTAGGATACATGCTGATTTGCGTAAATCCTGGAATCGTATTTAGCTCATTTAAGTAAACTTTCCCTGTATTTTTGTCCATCAGAAAATCTACTCTGGCCATTCCTCTCACGTCTAATGCCATATACGCTTTTATGGCTAACTCTCTTATCTCCTCCATCTTAGCATCAGGTATAGGCGCTGGGATAAAAAGTTTTGATGCTTCATCAAAATATTTTGCATCATAATCGTAAAATTCATGTGCAGGAACAATCTCACCAGCAACAGATGCTTCAGGATTGTCATTGCCTAAAACGGAACACTCAATCTCTCTTGCATCAATACCTTCTTCTACAATAATCTTTCTATCATACTTTGCTGCAATTTTCAAGGCATCAAATAGCTCTCCCTCATTGTGAACTTTTGTTATCCCTACACTTGAACCCATATTTGCAGGTTTTACAAAGCAAGGATATCCAATCTTTTCTGATATTTCACTTCTTATCTTTTCGTGATTATCTGAATCATTTAAATCCTTTCTGTATACTACCGTAAATTTCGGCGTAGGTATGCCGGATTCCAAGAATATCCTTTTTGAAAAGACTTTATCCATGCACAATGATGATGAAAGCACATTAGGCCCAACATACGGCATCTCAAGAAGTTCTAAAAGACCCTGTACTGTTCCATCTTCTCCATTAGGGCCATGCAAAACCGGAAAAACCACATCAATCGGATAAAATTCATAGCTCCCGTCTTTAAATGCAATTATCCCCTTGTACATAGTGGAAGGCCCTATCAAAGCAGGCACAGCTTCTTTTTCCCATTCACCTGTGGCGATTTTGTCAACATCACCGCTGTATAAATACCATTGACCATTTTTCGTTATGCCTACCATGTAAACTTCGTACTTTTCTCTATCTATATTGTTAATTATAGAAGTGGCTGAAACCCTTGATACTTCATGCTCTCCAGACTGCCCCCCAAACAATACAGCTACTTTAAGCTTATCCATAAAAGAATTCATTCCTTTCAAATAGTATACATATAATTAATTATGTATTATTTATTAATTATATTCTAACCCTTTAGAAATATGGATTCAAGCTTAAGTTTTTCAATATAGTAAAATATTAAGGCGGATAAATCCGCCTTAATATTTTAATTTGTCATTTCGCTTTTGAAAATCTCTTTAACAACTGTACTGCCCGCTTTTCTTACCAATATAAAAATTGTATTGTCGCCAGCTACAGAGCCAACGATATCATCGCATTTTAATAGATCTATCATCTCGGCTACGGCAGATGCCGCTCCAGACAATGTCTTTATGACAATGATATTTCTATTACATTTAATATCGACTATTGATTTTAAAAAATTGTTTTTAGGAAGACTGCAGTCTTCATTAAAAGCATATTTATATGATTTCATATCAGTGCTTGGAACTTTTATCAACCTTAGCTCTTTAATGTCCTGAGAAATCGTCGATTGTGTGGCTATAATTTTATTTAACTTAAGCTCCTCTATAAGCTGTTTTTGGTTTATTATTTCCTTTTCTCTTATTATCTCGATTATCTTAGATTGCCTTAAAGCCTTTTGATTATAAGCCATCATTATAAAAACCACCTTTATAAGTATCCACAGCACTTTAAATCTTTTAAGCTTTTAAATTAGCAAGTTTTCTTTCAGCGACAGGACTTAAGATTATGGAAGTTCCACTTATGCCCATCACTGCTAATTTCGCTTTGCTTAACGATGCTATTATCGATTTTCGTCCTGCCTTAGACTCTGCAAACATTATTGCCGCTTTGACCTTAGGCAACATTGAGCCTTCTGCAAAATGTCCTTCTTTTATATATCTTTTGGCTTCCTCTACCGTCAACAGCGATAAATTCTTTTGGTCTGGCTTGTTAAAGTTTATCGCAACTTGTTCTACAGCCGTAAGTATCATGAGAATATCCGCATTTAAAATTTCAGCTAATTTTTCAGAGGCCAGATCCTTATCTATAACTGCTGGAACGCCTTTCAAGCTTCCATCTTCATTTTCAATTACTGGCACGCCGCCACCGCCTACCGCAATAACCACATGTCCTGCATTGACAATCGTTTTTATCAATTGCTCTTCAACGATCTTTTTCGGCATTGGTGATGCGACAACTCTCCTATACCCTCTGCCAGCATCTTCTTTCATTACATATCCTTTCTCTTCCATTAATTTTTTAGCCTGTTCTTCAGTGAAGAATGAACCTACAGGTTTTGTCGGATTTTTAAAACCTGGATCATCTTTATCAACCACCACCTGTGTAACCACAGACGCAACGTCCTTATTGATGCCTCTTTTTATCATCTCGTCTCTAATCGCCTGTTGCAGGTGGTATCCAATGTAACCTTGACTGAATGCACCGCATTCAGGAAAAGGCATAACAGGTATATTTTTATTTACAGAATTAGCAGTTTCATACGTTGATACAATTTGTCCTACCTGCGGTCCATTGCCATGAGAAATGATAACCTCATGTCCATCTTCTATAAGATCTACAATTGCTTTTGCAGTGCTATGTGCTGTCTTAAGCTGTGCTTCTGCAGATGTATCTTTTGGATTTTCTTGAAGTGCATTTCCTCCAAGTGCTACAACGATTCTTGCCATGTTACTTTCTCCTCTCTACGGTGTTATTTTTCCTGTCGCAACTTCATAAATCATGATAATCGCTATTAAAACCATTATCGCCATAGATATGACTTCAGCTTTACTGACTTTTTCTCCTCTCTCTCTTTTAGCAATATAGTAAGGAATTATACCTATTGCATACATAATGAATGCGAGACCTAAGTAGGATATGCCTACAGCATAAATCACGTACAAAGAATATACAGTGGCTATCAAAGAAATTACCGTATCAACGACTAAAGATTTGTCTTCATTGCATACTTTTAAAGAAAACAGTGCTGAAAAAAGATATGGTACAAGTATCAATGTAGTTGCCATATAATACAATGTATAGTATGCAGATTGTAATTTATCAGATAGCAATGATACCAAAAATATTTGTGTTAACACATTAGTCAAAATAAGTGAATTGATTGGCACTCCATTTTTATTTTCTCTGGAAAACCACTTTGGCATGACCCCATCCTTTGCCGCTACGTAAGGGATTTCTGCAGCTAACAGTATCCAGCTTAAAGTCGCGCCTAAAAGTGATACTATAAGGCCAAGCTTTACGATAACTCCACCAGCGCCTCCTAATATAGTGGCTTCAAGCACATTTGCCAATGGAGTGCTGGCTTTTACTAAAACCTTTGCAGGCACAACGCCCATTGCAATTGTGGATATAAGCATGTAAATCAAAAGTGTAATCAAGATGCTTAAAACTGTTGCTTTACCTACTATTTTTTGAGATTCAGCTCTTTCAGACAATACTGTTGCAGCTTCGACGCCTATGAAGCACCACAATATGGTTCCCATAGCGCCTTTTATCTGTCCTATTAAGCTACTTGCACTGCCATCGGATGCAAGTGTCGTGGTCCAGTTGTGTACATTAAAAATTGGAACCTTAAAAACTATCAATCCAAATACGATGACTAAAATCAACGGAAGCAGCTTTGCAACTGTTACAATCGCATTTACGACACCAGCATCTTTAATTCCTCTTGTAATGATATAATGTATTATCCAAAGCAAAATTGAAGCAACTATGAAAGTAACTACTGGTTTTAACTCATGCCCTTTTCCAAGCAAGCTATTAAATGTTTTAAAAAGCAAAACCAAAAATGCCACGTTGCCAAGCCATGCGCTTAACCAGTAACCCCATGCAGAATTAAATCCTACAAATTCTCCAAAGCCTGCTCTTGCATAAGAATAAATACCACCTGTCAAACTTGGTCTTTTATTTGCCAGCATCTGAAACACCAGCGCCAACGAAACTACACCAATGCCGCCAATCAGCCACGCAATAAGAGCTGATTGCGGATTTGACACACCTATGAGATCAGTAGGGCTATTGAATATACCTCCACCAATCATCGAACCCACGCCCAATGCTATTAAAAGCATCAGCCCCAACTTTTTTTGCTTCCCAACACTACCTTCCATATATTTCCCTCCTATACATTTATTTTTACAATGGGATAGGTTTGTAACCTAGCCCATTGTAAGATGCATCATAGAGTAGCAACCATCACTGCTTTAATTGTGTGCATTCTATTCTCGGCTTCATCAAAAACAACTGAATGTTTGCTTCTGAAAACTTCATCAGTAACTTCTCTAATATCCAGATTCATTTTCTCTTTTGCATTCTTAGCCATTGTCGTCTCAAAATCATGGAAAGATGGTAAGCAGTGCATGAATATGACTTCTGGATTCTGTGTAGCTTTTAACATATCCATATCAACTCTAAAAGGTGTAAGAAGTTTTACTCTGTCAGCCAGTTTATCTTCTTCGCCCATTGAAGCCCATATATCTGTATATATGACATCAGCACCTTTAATTTTTTCAATATCATCCGTAACTTCAAGTATAGCGCCAGTTTCCTCTGCAATTTTATTTACCTCATCAAGGACAGAACTCTCTGGCCACAGCTCTTTAGGTCCGTATGCCACAAAATGCATTCCCATTTTTGCACAACCATAAAGCCATGCATAAGACATGTTATTTCTTGTATCACCTACAAAAACTATTTTCACTTTGTTAAGTGGTTTTGTTACATGCTCTTCAATTGTAAGCATATCTGCCAGTATTTGTGTAGGATGATCTACATCTGTAAGCCCATTAAACACAGGAACTCCAGAATATTTTGCAAGATCTTCAACGACCTTTTGCGCAAAACCTCTATACTCGATTCCATCATAGAATCTGCCAAGAACCTTTGCCGTATCTTCCAGCGATTCTTTCTTACCCATCTGAGAGCTGTTCATATCCAAATATGTCACATGTGCTCCTTCATCTAATGCAGCCACTTCAAACGCACATCTTGTCCTTGTAGATGTCTTTTCAAACAAGAGGACGATATTTTTCCCATCAAGAAGTTTATCTTTTAGTCCCTTTCTCTTTTTTGCTTTAAGATCGTGTGAGAGATCCAGCAGATACCTTATTTCTTCTGTTGTAAAATCTTTAAGTGTTAAAAAGCTTCTTCCTTTTAAGTTTATTGGCATAATAATTCCTCCTCAAATCTTTTAGTTTTTATCTTAAATTTTCTCTAACAAGAGGCATGCTCATACATCTTGGGCCACCTCTACCCCTTGAAAGCTCTGCACTTGGTATTCTGAGAACCTTTATACCTCTTTTCTCCAACAATTCGTTAGAAACATAATTTCTTTCGTATGTTACTACGACACCAGGCGCTATTGCCAGCGTATTAGATCCATCATTCCATTGCTCTCTACCTGAGATTATTGGATCACCGCCACCGCATTTTATAAGCTCGACATAATCCAATCCCAATGCGTTGCTTAAAATGTTTTCAAGTGAATTAGTATCATTCCTGTATTTAAGGGCACCATCACTTCCGCTTGAAATTTCATATACATTTAAAGTTCCTTGTATGCCTGAATGTATTGTAAATTTATCGTAATCAACCATTGTAAATACGGTATCCAAGTGCATGAAAGAACGTGCTTTTGGAATTTCAAATACTAATATTTTTTTGAAGCTTGTATTGCCATTTAATAAATTTTTAGCTAATATCTCAATTGCTTCCGACGATGTCCTTTCGCTGCATCCTATTGCCATCACTTCATCTGATAATATAAGCTCATCCCCACCTTCGATGGAAAAAGGCATTGTCCTGTCATACCAAAGAGGAATATTCGCATCCTTAAAAAGATCATGATATTTATGAATGTACTTTATAAAAAGTGTTTCTCTCCTTCTGGCTTCAGTTTTCATTCTGCTTATAGAAAGGCCATTTCCAATTGAAGCGCCGATATCTCTGGTAAAGTATAGATTTGGCATCGGATCAAGATAAAATGGGTAATCATCTTTAATTATGCCTGTAAGAGAATTGACTTTTTTAAGCCTTACATCATCTTTTCGTATTCCAGCAATTATCGTGTCAATCATTTCTTCTGTGTCCATGCTAAGAAGGTATTCTTTCAGTGCATCCTTTAAAACAGGTAAAATTATGCCACTTTCATTCAAAAATTCTTCAATGAACTCGTTTTTGATATCATCGTCGTTTAAGACGTCTGCTATCAGATTTTCAACGTACACTACCTCTACTCCATTTTCTCGCAATACATCTGAAAATTTATCGTGTTCTTGTTGGGCAACTTTGAGATATGGTATATCATCAAACAAAAGCCTTCCCAAATAGTCTGGAACTAAATTTTCAATTTCTTTTCCAGGTCTGTGTAGTAAAACTTTTTTTAATACGCCTATTTCTGAATAGACGTTTATGCTCAAAGAATCGATACTGACACAGGATTCCATATTGCTACCTCCATTTCTAAATTTGTTTATCATCATCTGTTCACCGCAATTATACAACTAAAACGCTCATCCAATAAAACAGCAATAATCTTAAAATATTTTAATTTTATATGATATGGTTTTCTCTGAGAGAAATAACGGTTTACCTCTTAAATATGCGTATATTCTCTGAAATTTATGTATTTATCCGATTTTTATAAAAAAATATGAATTTTTACTTGCATACTGATTGATTTTTATTCATAAATGTCTTTTAATGTCGCTAATTGTTACAAAATATACAAACCTATACAAACTTTTATACATTCACTGCATAAAATATTAATTTAAGATTTTTATAAAAAAAATAACCAGGTTTTAAGCCCGGTTATTCTCATTCAGAAAAATTTTTGATTTCCTCATCTTACATTTAAAGTGCTGTGATATCTGCTGTATGCGAAATAAATGATCAAGCCTACTATCATCCATATGACAAATCTTGCAAGTGTCACCATCGGAAGATTGATGATAAGATATAAGCTAAATATCATCGTAAGTGGCGCTACAATCCACACAAATGGCACTTTAAACTTCCTTTCGGCGTTTGGCATCTTTACTCTTAGCACCAATATGCCAATCGATACAATGATAAAAGCGCTCAATGTGCCGATGTTTGTAAGCTCAATTATTTCATCTAATGGAAGAAATCCCGCAATAATAGCAGTCAAAACACATGTAATCAATGTATTTATGTGAGGAGTCTTGTACTTTGGATGAACCTTTGAAAAAACCTCTGGCAAAAGGCCATCACGTGCCATCACCATAAAAATCCTTATCTGACCATACAAAGTCACTAAAAGCGTCGAAACCATGCCTACAATAGCGCCTGTAGCAACCAGTGCAGAACCCCAGTTAATTCCAACACTTAAAAGTGCACCAGGAAGCGCATTGTTTGGATCTATGTGCTTGAAAGGTACCATCCCAACCAATGTGATGGCAACCGCCATGTATATGACAAGAATCAATACTACAGCCACCATAAGTCCTAAAGGAACATCTCTTGTGGGATTTTTCGTCTCCTCCGCTGCAGTAGAAACAGCATCAAAGCCTACATATGCAAAAAATATTATAGCTGCTGCAGTCATTATCCCTTTAAATCCATACGGTGCAAATGGAGTAAAATTGGCCATCTTAATGTGGCTAAACCCTAAAAATACAAACAACCCTATAACTGCAATTTTTAAAAGAACTATCAAATTATTTACAGTGGCACTTTCCCTTACGCCAACGTACAAAATCCATGTCACAAACGCAGTAATCAAAATTGCAGGCAAATCCATGATGCCGCCAGAAATTGGAGGTGTAGTTATGACTTTAGGCAATGTTATGCCAAGGGTTTTTAAAAATCCGATAAACGTGCCGGACCATCCTGATGCCACAGCGCTTGCAGATATAAGATATTCCAAAAGCAAATCCCATCCTATTATCCAAGCGACTATTTCACCAAAGGCAACATAAGAATAAGTATACGTGCTGCCAGCCACCGGAAACATCGTAACCAACTCAGCAAATATAAAAGCAGCCAAAACAGCCGTAACGCCACCAATTATATACGAGATAATCACTGCTGGACCCGCTTTTAAAGCGCCTTCGCCAGTCGACACAAACACTCCTGTTCCAACGACAGAACCAATGGCCAATGCAGCCAAATCAATAGCAGTGAGTTTTTTGTTTAAATTCGTCTTCTCAGCAGTCTCAAGCAGTTGATCTGCCGACTTCTTTCTGAATACATTCATCTAATATTGCCTCCTATGTTGTTTTTAACATCAACTTAATTTTTTAATATTTTCCCCCATTTGCGTATCGACTATTTTTTTTAATCTATCGATTACTTCTTTTACATTATCATCTTTGTCGACAAGCACAAAAATAGTATTATTTCCTGCAATAGTGCCTACGATTTCACTCCAGTTTAATTCATCAATTGCTTCAGCGGCACTTGATGCAGCACCAGACAACGTTTTAATTGCAATTATATTGCCTGAATAATCTACATCTACAATTACTTTAGATAAAAGCGATAAAAATTTATCCAATGTTATATTCTCATTTACATCCCTGGTGGAGTATTTGTATCTTTTCCCATCGCTGCTTAATATCTTTACTAACTTCAGTTCCTTTATATCTCTCGATATGGTGGCTTGAGTCACAATGAATCCTTCTTTTTGCAATTCATTGACTAATTCCTCTTGATTCTCAATATCTTTCTCTTTGATGATTTTTAATATCTTGTTGTGGCGATCCAGCTTTGTCATATAACTCACCTCAAATCTCTACAAAATTATTGATTATTTTTAAACATTTTTTACACAATAATTTTATCGCGTTTGCTATTAAATGTCTACAATTTTAGTTGAGCACTAAAAATTTTTTAAGTCATTATAGACGTTAAAAGGCCAGAGAAGAAATTTATCTTCCCCGGCCTTTCTGGGCTTTAATGAGGAGACTTAGAAGTTATTGTTCTGTACCATGCTTTCCTCGGCTTTCTTGATAGCAAGTTTTACAAGATTGCCGCAGTCACGAGATGATACACTTCCCCAACCTTCAGTCTTTACAATGTCGTAAACGCCTAACTCTTTTGCCAATTCCTCTTTCAGGTTATCTGACATGAGGCTATTGCGACGTCTACTCATTTTCAATTCCTCCTTTTGGGCCCATTTATATTTTTCCTGTTAAGCTCTTTTTTATTCTAAAAGAAATTACATCGTCAGATTGCCTTGATTTGTCTTTATGACTTTTAAAATCTTTTCTTCAACGCCATTTTCCGCGTTGATGTATACATAAAATGTATCGCCGCTGTATGTTCCTTTAAATTCATAAGCCAAAACTTCTTTCCCTCCGTCCAATGGTATTATGCACAATCGGCTGCTTTCAATTTTCAAATTCTTGCTGACCTTGCTTTGCGCTTCAGATTCCGTAAGCTTCGGCTTTTCTATTTTCCTATCAACGTGTGACATATAGTATGATGTGGCATCAAATCCTACTATGTCGCCATTGTCCAATGCAATTTTTACTTTGACAATGTCAGGATAGATTCTTACGTTATCCTGAACAGGAGTAAAATTAAATTGGACCGTTCCATTGGCCTTTATAGAATAAGTATTTTCCATATTGCTGAAACCATGTGATTTTAAAAACTTCATAGCATAATTTAACGCTTGTGTCTCTGATATGTTCACTTTAGAAACTGCCCTTTGATCCATAAGCCATATTACATGCCCGCCCTTCTTGCTTACATTCACATATATAGAAGGAACGTTTTGAGGTGGCTTTAATTCTACTCCATACGCATCTATCTTTCCATTGTTAGGACTGTATTTAATCGCAGACGATACTGGTTTTCCTAAAAACCTTTTTGCTATTGACACTGCGTTATCGTACGAAACGTTGCTGCCAGTCAATCCTTTTGGTGTCAACTTTGCCTGGCTTTCAGAAAAAGGTCCATCGTATATTAGTGTTGGATAGTTAGACATCTGTTGATTTACAGTATTCATATTCACATTCAGTATTTTGCTGTCTATCTGGCTCATCTTTTGAGTGCCTTTTTTATTTAAGTTGTCTAAATCATATCCTCCTTGTATTTTGCTTCTTAAATCCTGCAAACTTTTGCCAAGATATACTGCGTAGTTGTGTAGCTCTGATATTGTCTTTAAATCTTTGTCCGTCAATTTTTTGCCGTCAGCGACGTTTTTTGAAAGGCTGTAAGAATAATCGCCGATTTGAGACAAAAACTTTGAAGTGTTGTCTAATTCAGGCTGGCTTATTGGAAGCTGGCTTAAGTTTTCCTGCGCTTCAAAAGCCTGCCTCCATACATCGCTTAGAATTGGTATTGTCGTATTTTCCTGAGATGAAACCATCAACTTGCCTGTTGATGTCTCTATATTTTCTATGCTGTTTACAAGCTGATAAAAAGACCTATCGTACTGTGCCTGTAAATATCTATGGTATGTTACTTTCTGCATGTACTGATTGTATCCCCATGCACCTACTACTAAAAGCAAAAGAAGCATCACGACTGTTGATATTCTCTTCATTTACATCACCTACCTTGCAAATATATGGTTGCCAATCTGGGTTATTATTGGCCTATTAAAAATCCAGTAATTTTGTACTCTCGATGCATTGTAGTAGTACAGTGCTCCACCTGTTGGATCCCATCCTGCTATTGCATCCTGAGCTGCTCTTATGCAGTCTTGAGTTGGAGGAAGCCACATTTGTCCATCATCAACCGCAGAAAATGCTCCAGGTTGGAAAATCACGCCTGCAATCGTATGTGGAAACATTGGTGACCTTACTCTGTTCATCACAACCGCTCCAACAGCCACTTTCCCTATAAAAGGTTCTCCTCTTGCTTCTCCGTTTATAAGCATTGCCAAAAGATATACATCGTCATTTGTAGTCGTAGATGTTACCGGAGTGTATGTACTTGATATTGAGGTGTATTTGCTAATATTAAATCCCAATGCTACTTTCGTCTGATCGTCCACAATTCCAGTCACATTGAGCCCATTATTAGCCTGAAATTTTCTCACAGCCAGCCATGTTCTGACTCCAAAAAATCCATCTACAGGTCCATCGTAATATCCCCAATCTTTTAGCCTGGATTGAACTCTCGACACATCTGAACCAGAATTGCCCCAATACAAATTTGACATTGTTTTGATAGACATATTTAACGTGCTTAACTCAACACAAAAAGTAGTAAATAGTATTAATATCAGCAAAACTACTTTTATCCTTGAAACGGAATAGTTTTTCATCTGTTTCCTCCTCTACAATTTAGTATTTGTAGATATTTTTTGTAGAGAATCAAACTTTATACACGTGTCCCAAAACTTTTATATAATCTATGTTTGGATCCTCAGTGCCCTGAAGCTGACAATGTTGTTCCTTTAGTAGCTTTACCCTTTCAATTATGTCTTTTGTTATCCTTTCACCGGGGCAAATCATGGGTATTCCTGGTGGATATGCCATAATCATCTCTGCACATATCTCACCTTCTGCATCGTCTAAATAAACTAATCTACTTTTGCTGTAATATGCATCTCTTGGAGCTACGATGACTTCAGGTCTTATGAGATTTCCTGCCGTTATTTCACCATGATTTTTCTTCATCCTGACAAATTCCCTTAAACTGCGTATAAGGTGCTCTACATCATCCATATCATCACCTAGGCTTATTATAGCCATTATATTGTTAAGATCCGCCATTTCCAACTGAATGTGATATTTAAGCCTTAATTCTCTCATGATTTCATATCCAGTCATACCTGTTTTTGATACGTTTATTACAAGTTTAGTAGGGTCTAAAAGATATGGACTCATTATATCCTTTTGAATAATAGCTTTTAATCCTTCTATCTTGTTGATTTCTTCCCTTGCGTATTCCGAAAGTTCTATGACTTTCATAAGCATTTCTTCACCCTTAGTAGCCAACTGTTTTCTCGCCACATCAAGTGATGCCATCAAAACGTATGAAGCAGATGTAGACTGCAAAAGATTTAAAATTGACTTTATTGAAGACACTTCTACTCTATTTCCTTTAGACAAAAGAAGAGAGCTCTGTGTCATTGAACCGCCTGTTTTATGTATGCTAAGTGCACAAATGTCAGCGCCCAGTGTAATACCACCACGAGGCATGTAAGGATGAAAATAAAAATGGCTTCCATGCGCCTCATCACATAAGACAGCCATATTATTCTGATGTGCAACATCAATTATCTTTTCTAATTCTGAAGTAATACCATAATATGTGGGATTCAAGATAAGAACAGCTTTAGCATCTGGGTTTGCCGTAATAGCTTCTTGTACCTGCTTTGCACTTATTCCCAAAGCGATGTCTAAATCTTCATCTATTTCAGGATATAGGTAAACAGGTACTGCACCTGATAGAATAAGGGCTGAAAAAGCTGATTTATGGGCATTTCTCGGCATTATTATCTTGTCTCCCGGTTCTGTAGCTGCCATTATCATGGCTTGTATTCCAGAGGTAGTGCCGTTGACCAAAAAATAGGCATAATCTGCGCCAAAAGCCTGTGCCGCAAGTTTATGTGCTTCTTCTATTACACCTACTGGGTTCGCGAGATTATCTAAATCTTCCATGCTGTTGACGTCAATGCCCATAACTGCATTTCCCACGTATTCGGTAAATTCTTTATTGCCTTTTCCATGTTTGTGCCCCGGAACATGGAAAGCATATACATTTTCCTCTACATAATTTTTAAGCGCCTCAAATAAAGGCGCATCATTCTGGGTGTACTTTGTCATCTAAGTTTTCCTCCTAATCTTTTAATGCCATTCTTATTTCATTGAAGTATCTTTCCAACACTTCAACGACTTTAAATTTCACCTGTGGTTTTTCTGTCTCTATCATAGACAATTCATCTTCTGACAAATACCTGCTTAATTCTTTCTTTGTTTCATCGCTTGAGAGCCCATGTGTTATATCAATAAAACACAACGGCGGAAACATCACACACCACCAGTTTTTCCCTTCACCTTTGCCTATAACAATCCTCAATGCATTGTAATTTCCTGCAGGAAGCATAATTGTACCATAATATTTTGTAGGAAAATCAAAGCGACCATACATGACTTTGACACCATAATCTTTGCCATTGGCGTAAATAGTATCCTGCGCTATCTTTTGTATATATGGTATGTTCTTTTTTATTATTTCTTCTGACTCCTTTAGATTTGCCACACCGATAAATTTGTCGTTCATGCTCCTTATTACCGCATCTCTTACTTTCAGCTTTAAGCTTTGGTCATCTTTAGAATCGCTGTTTGCTATGACGTGAAATCTAATAAGCTTATTTGAAATATCTTTTTTCATGGCGTATGTGTCATCATTTTTACTGATTTCAAAAAGAAATACTGTAGAAATAATTAGAACAATTGCAATAAGACGTTTCATTATGTATAATCCCCCACTTATTTTTATTTGACAACCATAAGGCAAATTGTCTTCGATTTCAATTATTGCCAAATAAGATGGGAATTATACAAAATTTATCTAAATAAGCCTATTCTCCTAATGTGAGTAGTCACAACCGGCTCTACCACAACATCCGGAAATTTCTCATTCCAAGTTGGCCCAACTTTGCTCCAAAGTGAAGGTTTATACTTCTCAATGTAGTCTCCCACACCAATCATATCGACTTTTAAGTCCTTCTGAAATTTTTTAAGTGACTCATTTATCATTTTTTCAATGACACCGTCGGCTTTTTTCTCCATTGTGCCTAACACATTTGTGTCAAACATCTCGCCATGCTTTTGAAAGCTATATTCAGTCACTTCTCCTTCTACATCGTATTTTAATTTGTATATTATCTTTCCATTTTGTTCAGTAACCTGTCTTTTCATAACGGTATTTGTAATATTAAATGGCACCTTTACTTCCTTACCGTCCGTTGTAGGCATGTCAAATGTAATGTCTCCACCTTTGACAAACCCCATAAGCCACATGTAGCCCATGTTTTCCCCATCTGATAACCATCCTACCAGTTTGTAATTTTTTATGATGGCAGAACCGGCAATTTTTAGTTCATCTTTTCCAGATGATATGACTGGAATTATGGCATTTCCATTTGTATCATGTAGCGATTTAGTTATTTTATTGTAATCTATATTAGGAAATATTGACGTCCTATTGTACTGCTTGAATATATCATCAATATACACACCGATATCTGGATCAAATTTATAATTTTTAAGCAGTATATCTTGTGCTTTCCCGTTCGCCACTAGAAGCCTCAACTTTCTACTTAATTCGTAGCTTCTATCTAGAGTGTCTAATACTTCAAGAAATTTATCCCTATTGCTTACTACATCCTTGCCTAATATTACAGCTTTCGTATGACCTAAAAAAAGCCTTTTATCAAGTCTTGTGCTTACATGACGTGATGCAGAGAAGACCGTATCCCCAATTTCTGATATGGAGAAATTAGGCTGTCCTCCTCCACCACCGCCGCCACCTGCAGCACTGGACACCTGTTTTACATTTGGAAATTGAAAAGTCACTACGTAATTTTTTGCTTGATTTGACGTGTCAATCCCTATAGCCATCACAAATGCTCTGTCCTCAATCTCAACCTTGTCCCAACAACCAGTCAAAATTAACGGTATAATCAGTATCAACGTGACAATGGGTTTTTTCATTGCCTTTCACCTCCATGCTTTAACTTCACTATAGCCCACATTAATAAAGGAAGGATAATCACAAAAAACAGCGTCAAATATGTAGCGTATGATGCGTATCTGTACACCTCTACAATTGATTCAGGTATAAGTGCCATAAAGTATATGATGGGTATAAGCGGTATAACAAGATATGAATGTTCTCTTGCCTTTATAAGCTTTGACAAGCTCAGTGTGGCGGCATAATGAAAAGCCGATATAGATGTAAATACCGCAAACGTCCAAATGCCCATTATAAGGCTTTCAAGATTTTCAATAAAAAAACCTGGAAAGTTTATAGATTTTATGACTGTAAGCAATGGCCACAATTGGACACTTGTTTCCTTGTACCCGAATATACCTATGGTGAAAAACGTTATGTAAAGATAAAAAAATATTATGGAAAAAAATGATACATTTATGCTTTTTTTAAGCTTGTTTCCCAATTGGATATATGGAAATATGACGTACAATATTTCAAATCCGATAAAACTGTAGGTAGTCTGCAAAATGCCTTTTGCAAGCCTTAAAGGTGAAATCCTAAGCACAGGCAAAAAATTGCTTAAATCTATGTCTGTAATGGCTGGCAAAAGGATGATCATGGCAGGTATAACCATTACAGGAAAAAGTATCTCCGACATCCTTGCAATAGGTTCTATCCCATATCGCACAATGTACGCCGACGTGAAAAGCAGGGTTATCATTATAACCTCTATAGGAGTGCTATTCAGTAGGTATGACTTTGCGACTTCACCGAATATCCTTAAATTTAAACTGCAAAAAATCAAAAAATACGCGATTAAGAATATTGTAAGCAAAATAGACACAGGCTTAGTCATAATTTTTTCGGAATACTCTACAAATGTCTCCGTTGGAAATTTTGATGCTACGAAACTTATAATCCTAGCAAATGTTAAAGCCACAAGTCCTCCTAGAAGTATCACAATAAGACCATTGGGTCCTGCTGCCTTGGCCACATCTGCAGGTAAGCTTAATACACCAGCTCCTAACATAGTGGTAAAAAGCAGTATAGAAAGCTGATTTTCTGAGATCTTGTCATTGTTTTTTATCATTATTATCCCTCCGGTCTACTTCTACGCTTTCGATCTTCTCCGGTCTTAAATCCTTCATCCGTTTCTTATCCTGTGTGTCAAGTGTAGGAGGTCTCTTTTTAAAGGCCATCAGCGGCGCTCTTATAATTGTATCTGCCAAATCGCTTAAATTTATCTCTACAAATGGAGATAAATAAGGAAGTCCAAAGCTTTTAAGTACGACCAAATGTGTCAGCATAAGTATAAATCCCAGCATTATGCCGTATAACCCCAATACAGCCGCTAGAATCATAAAAGCAAATCTTAAAAGCCTAAAGGCAATGGCAGCACTGTAACTGGGTATAGAAAAAGACGAAACAGCAGTAACTGCTACCACTATCACCATCAACGGACTTACGATTCCTGCCATTACAGCAGCCTGACCGATGATCAAGCCGCCTACTATGCCTATCGTCTGGCCTATTGGTACAGGAAGCCTTATGCCTGCTTCTCTCAAAAGCTCAAAAGTCGCTTCCATTATTAATGCTTCCATAAAGGCAGGAAATGGAACTCCTTGCCTTGTTGAAGCTATATAAAGAGCCAATTTTGTAGGTATCATGCCAGGATGGTATGATGTAAATGCTATATATATAGATGGACCTACAAGAGCAATGATTGCCGCCGTAAACCTTAGTATCCTGAGAAGTGAAGAAATCATCCATCTCTCAAAATAATCTTCAGGCGATTGGAATAGTGTAGCCAACGTTGTAGGTATTATTAGTGCAAATGGCGAATTGTCTATGAGTATGGCAATCCTTCCCTCCAACACTGATGCAGCAACTTTATCAGGTCTTTCGGTGTTAAGCATTTGTGGAAATGGCGAATGCCAATCTTCCTCTATAAGCTGCTCAATGTAGCCGCTTTCTAAAACGCCGTCTATGTCTATCTGATTAAGCCTTTCTTTTATCAATGACAACAAATCTTTATTGACTATGTCATCTATGTACAGTAAAGCAATATCCGTCTTAGACCTTTTCCCTATCTGCATCTGCTTTATCTTAAACTTCGGATCCCTTATCCACCTTCTGACAAGAGCTGTATTTACCCTCAAAGTCTCAGTAAAACCTTCTCTTGCGCCCCTTACAACCATTTCTGTCTCAGGAGGTGCAACAGATCTCATCTGCCATCCTCTGCTGGATATAATGACAACTTTAGAGTGTCCATCTAAGAAAAGGGCCGTATCACCTGAAAGTATAGATGTTATACATTTGTCTAAATCGTCAATCTCCTTTATGTCACCACCAGTTATGGCCGCTTTTTTGATTACTTCATATATGTTCTTTTTAATCTCATCAATCGAAGGTCTTGCCTGCCTTGAATCAAGCATAAGGGAATGCATCACGTGCTCGTTTATGATGCCTTTGTCCACAAGTCCATCTACAAACACTAACTCTAATTTGTGCTGAAATTCCTCCCCAACCCAAAATTCTCTGTAAATTATATCATCAGAATCTTTTAACATATCCTTTATGTATTTTATATTTTCTTCAATGTCTTCTTTCACCTTTGGACTTTCTACATCTTTACCTTCCCTGTTATCATTGTTTTTATTTTTAAAAAGTTTATTAAAAAATCCCAAAAAAAGCACCCCTTTCTCATCAAATCGGTGAAAATTTAATGATTATGTACATGACAGCATCAACTAAAAGATACGCTATGCCTATATTTCTGCAAACTTTTGAGTCTTTATCAAGCCCTTTTTTCTTCAAATCTTTAGGCTCAAACACCGATTCATAAAAACCTGTTATGAAAAGTACGGTAAACAAATACGCGTTAAAAACTTGTTTCAAAAAAAGAAATACATTCATCATATCCACATCACCTTTTTTAAGTATTTCACAATAAAAAAAATATATGCAAAAAAAATAGGCCTCCGCCTATTCTCATGCATATATATTAAGCTATATACTTATTTGCCATTTCTACGTCTTCATCCTTATCTACATCATTGCCTATCTCTGGGTATTTAGATATTACAGCTTTTGCGTTAATATTGAAAAGCTCTGATACCTTTCTCTCAAGCTGACTTATGGTTACGCGCCCAAAAGCGAACAGTATCAAAATCCTAAAGCCCAGCAACTGTCCTAACTTCCACGGTTTTTTCCTAAACGCTATAAATTGTTTTGCCGCTTCAATGCAGGCATCGACAATTTGAGGATTTATATAAAATATATTTCCACCGGTGAAAGTGCCTTCTTTGATTTTAGCGTAAGTCCTCTTTGCGTCTGGAAATTTCCTCTCGTTGTCCTCTCTTTTAACTATCGGATAACACAAATCCGCGTTCAAGGCTTCAGACTGCTCTACAAAGTCTATTACTGCCTCTTTTGTAAGCATAGGTATATCGCATGTCAATATCAATACGCGCCTGTCATTTTTAAAAGGCTCGACTCCTTTGACAACATTTTCTATTATGGAATTTCCTTGATCTATTAATATATCTATGCCATCTATACATTGCAGTTTTTCCCTGTCGCCTACTACAGCAATCTTATCTACTTTCCCAGAGCCTCTTAACGCATCAATGACATACGATATCATATACCTATCCTTTATCTTAATAAGAGCCTTTTCTGGAAGCTTCTCATCGCCAGTGCTTCCAGCCAGTATTAAAGCATTCATGATTCATTCACTCTCCATTGCTAAAATGCTTCATATCTTTCACTAAATCATTTTGAAAATTCTGTATGTGCTTCTCCGCCCACTTTTGAGCATTGTCAGAACTACGCATCTCCAATGACTCCAATATCTTCTTGTGCTCTTGATACAGCTTCTTTGATTTTTTAAAATCGCTTATATACCTTACTCTAAACCTATGAACATGCTCTTGAAGGTTGTTCATTATCTGAACCAATTTTTCATTTCTTGAAGCATTAAATATCAGGTCATGAAACTCCTGATCGTATTTAATCAGCTTTTCTACGTCGTTTTCTTGTATCCCCTCATAAAATTTGTCCAATATTTCTTTTAGTTTTTTTAGTTCATCGTCTGTTATCCTTTCAGCAGCAAGTGATGCCGCAAGTCCTTCTAAAGACTGCCTGACTTCAAACGCATTAAGCAGATCCTTCGTACTAAGATCTGACACATATGCACCTTTTCTCGGTACCATGACGACAAGCCCGTCTAACTCCAGCTTTCTTATGGCTTCCCTTACGGGAGTCCTGCTAACTCCCAGTTTCTCCGCCAACTGCACCTCCATAAGCCTTTCTCCTGGCTTAAATTCGCCTGTTATAATAGCATTTTTCATGTAATCAAATACGATATCCCTAAGCGGTTTGTAATTTTCTAATGGCAAATAGTTATTCATAAAGTTCTATCCCCTTATCAATAGTATTAGAAATACATGCATAAAATCCATCAGCCACAAAAGAATCATAAGCAATATTTATTTTTACACTATCATCAAAAATTCCGAATACCGTTGGCCCACTGCCACTCATAAGAGTGCCTAATGCACCTTTTTTAACCATCATCTTTTTTATATCGTCTATAATAGGATATTTTTTGATGGTTACCCGCTCCAAGTCGTTCCCCAGACTCATACATATATTCATGATACTTCCTGAGTTTATAGCGTCAACCATATTTTTAGTATAATTATTTTCTATGAAAGCAAGATTGTCATATTCAGTATACACGTCCTTTGTCGCTACGGATATATGAGGTTTTACTAATAGCAATTTCAAGTTGGGCGTATGTAAGTCTTGAAACACGTCCCCTATACCAGAAGCCACTTTAGTACCACCATCTATGCAAAAAGGCACGTCGGCCCCTAAAGAAACGGCCAAATCTTTTAAGACAGACAACTTTACATTAAGGTTCCAAAGCTTGTTTAGAGCGACTAAAGTTGCCGCAGCATTTGAGCTGCCACCAGCAAGTCCTGCAGCAATTGGTATGCTTTTTTTAAGTCTAATGTGAACACCGTATCCGCCAAATTCTCTTTTTAATAAATCCGCTGCCTTTATGATCAAATTGGATCTATCTGTAGGTACATCTTTCCTATTGCATTCAAGAACTATGTCATCATACATCTCAAATTCTAATTTATCATATAAATCTATCGATTGCAAAACCATCTCAACAAAGTGGTATCCATCATCTCTTTTCCCTTTGACATCAAGTGCCAAATTTATTTTTGCGTACGATTTCGCTTTTAGTTTGTCCATAACCAGTTCACTTCCACAAAAAATTTACGCTATAATATATATTATACATTATACACGAAAATCCTTCTACATATGTTTAAATCGATAAATAAATTTTCTCTATGAAATAAAATAAAGTTGGAATAAATCATGAATTCCAACTTTAGCTTAAACCTCATATTTTATTAGGTATTATAAGCTTTGAGCCAGCCAAAATCCTCTCGTCTTTTAATTCATTTACTTTAATTATTTCTTCTTTAGAAGTCCTGTACCTTTTAGCTATATCCCAAAGCTCATCGTCCTTTTGGACCATGTATATCGTGATGCTGTGCCTATTTTCTTCACTTCTTACATCTTCAACTTCCTTCGCATCTACAAGCACATCGTACCTGCTAATTTTAAAGGCATCTACAGTAGCATCGACTACAAATTTAAGTTCTGCCTCTTTCATGGCCATAATGTCATAGGTAATATGCGTTACTTTTAAATCGACGAAAAGATCTCCGTCATCTATTGGCACATCCAAAAACGTCTTAAACTGCGCTTCGTCTTTATAAGACATGGTGTTGCCGTTATCACCTATATATATGATGTTATAATCGATCACACCTTCTAAGATGGCTTTTCCGTCCTTTAAAGCGTAGTCTGAAAGGACAGGATATGCAACAACATCAATTATTCTACGGACATTGTTTCTAAATTCCACATTTTCTTTAAATATGGCTTGTGATTTAAAGCGCCCTTGCTGACTTATGGCTTCTATTCTCTCGATTACAGGCTCAACGTTTCTGTTGATGCCGTATATGTCTACCGGGATCTCAGTTTCATCTTTCTCTGTCACAATAGTATCAGTCTTTAAAACCAATTCTATGTCGATTATCCTGTTATCTCCGCTTTCATCAGGCAATATCTCTATGTTTTTCTCAATTATTCTTTCATACGTATTGGCATTCATATAGCTTAATGCGCCAGGCACGTCTATAAAATTAGCGTAATTTAGGTCACATTCTTCATAGCCGTACTCATCTTTCGAATCGCCTTCGTAAACTATATACATGTGAACGCTACCCTGTATTATGACGCGATTATCTGTTATTTTAGGCTCATCAGGCTTTATAACCATGTCAACTTTTAATATCTTAGAAACATTAGGTTCACCGTCAGAAATCTTAACTTGCTCTTTCAAGAAAGTCTCCGCACTGTTTTGCCCTACGATATTTGCTAATTTGATGGTCTTTTTCAGATATTCTATGCCTTCATCGCCCTGTATTCCCACTATGGCTTCTTTCTTTTCCTTTGCAAATGCTCTACCAGAAACGCTTACTATTGCTTTTACGTTCATCTTGCGGCTATTTATAAGGGAAAAATCTACATGTTCTACTCTACAATTGACGATAGATTTGCACTTTGAGTCAACACCGCTAATCTCTAAAAAATGCGTAAAATCCACAGACTTGTTAATTCGAAGGAGCTTTTTGTCCTTGTCAGCCACGTATAATATGCTTAGCTTAAGCTGCCCATCAACTTGAATCTTGCCGTCGCTTTCAACAACGTCGTTTATTACAGATTCCCCTAAAACCGCAATCACATTTATGGCATCAGGCATATCTTCCGGTACTATTACATCGCTTTCTATAAGAGCCTGACTATCTTCCCCGCCTACAAATCTGTCATAACTTATGGGATTTGTCAATGCACCTTGTAACATTTTTTTACCTCCTCGTATTAAATATATGATCAAATATAGAAGCTATATTTATCTAATATAATAATATAAAAGGAGGTATAAAAATATGCTAAAAACAAAAACCGATTGTTATCGGTTTTTGCTACATACATCTTATTTCTTTTTCACCTTTCATAAGTGTAAGCTCAACTGTATCTGTTAAAATGTCAGAATAACTATATGAGACCCTGCGGGTTGTTCCGTGTCCATCTATGACAATAATAAAAATACTGGGATATGTTTTTTCTAAAAATCCTTCACGGATTATTGTCTTCTTTCTGCCACCGTTAGTTTTTAGCCGGACTCTGGCGCCAACATGGTCATCCAGCTTCTTTTTAATCTCATGTAGGGCTAATCTATCGGCCAATTTTATCACTCCTTACAAAATTCTGAAAATATTATAACACATTTTTCATCCTTTGTCAAATAAAATATATTATTATACCAGTGAAAATGTAGTTTGTCAACAAATCAATTCATGCTTAAAAGCATAAATAAATGCGTTAAATAGAGATTTATCCGGCATAAGCCGGGAAAAATTAATAGCGAGTCAGTTGACTCGCTAAAATTTAGCCTTTGGAACGCCATATCTAAATTTCCCCATCGTCTGCAGTCCGCCAATCCCTGCTGAACCTGTGATAGTGTCTTCTATAAGCTCTTCGATTTTTACTATCTCATTTATATGAGCGTAAGCTACTTTTTCACACACTAAAACAGGATCAAGGCAGTGTATCAGCACTCTTTCAGGTGAACTTGCGTAATTTGCTCCAGATGATATTAAAGCTTCATAATTAGACTGGCAAGCACCTGCAAAAATCACCAAATCATCCAGAGATGGCTCATAGCTTCTGGCTTTCTTTACAGCTTCTACAAAATATTTTGAGTTTCTGTAGTTGTTTAGATCTGAATAATTTCTGGTGTTTTTTACGCCATCATGTCCTGTCAGCACCAGAATATCCGGTTTGTATTTATTTAGTAAAGCCACCACTTTATCAGGCTGCTCTTTTTCATCTACTATTTCTCCATAAGCCAATATATTTGCCTTTTTGTATGCATCTAAGCAAATATTCAGATATCCTTCATCGCCATCTATATGGAGAACCGTACCGGGTTTGCCGTACGGCTCACTTCGGTTTGATCGCATCACATTCGATTTCCTCAAATCTTTTGATTGAGCAATCTTTTTAATTATATAATTTGCCTTTCTCTGATATGGTTCATCGTATTCGTTAATTCTGGTCAATGAAGCCGGCATAAGATCATCTTCAGGTGCATCAGCAACAATTCGCATATTTAGTCCGTGCAAAAGGTAATGTCTTGTTCCTCTATTTTCTATAACATCTATAACTTTAAACAGTAAATCAAAACCGTGTGATTTCCTCACTACTATGTCATTGACTTTAAAAGGCATAAAGATCCCCCCACAACATTATAGTCATTTTCATATACTATAATATGCAGGGTTCTATATACTTGTTATATATTATTCTTCCATTTGTTTTCCTAAGAATGTAGCGGCTGTCTCAGCTATCTTGGCCTCGACATCGGTAAGAACGACACCGCTTTCTCTCGTAAAGATTATTACAGTTCCAATCGTATCACCTCGTGAAATAATCGGAACTATAACCTGTGATACAGGCATAAATTCCTGTCCTTCTGCTATTGCAATAGTGCCTTTGTCTTTTCCTTCGCCAAGTATGACAGTCCTTTTTTCCTCCATGTACTTTTCCAATTCTGGACTTATAGGTTTGTCAATCAATTCTTTCTTAGGCATACCTGCCACAGCAATGACATTGTCGCCATCTGTTATGCAAACAGGTTGCTTTGTTGATTGATATATGCTGTCTGCGTATTCTTGTGCAAAGTCTCCAAGTTCACTTATAGGAGAGTACTTCTTTAATATTATTTCACCTTCTCTGTCAGTGAAAATCTCTAACGGATCACCTTCTCTAATCCTCAATGTCCTTCTTATTTCCTTTGGAATTACAACTCTTCCAAGGTCATCTATTCTTCTAACAATTCCAGTCGCTTTCAAATTATGTACCTCCATTTCCTGAAATTTTAAGTTCAAGATTAGTATTTATGTATTTCCATTATTTTATACATAAAAAAAGACACTTCTTAAGTGTCTTTTTAGTGAACAAGAATTAAAAAAAATTTATAAAAATATCTGGGAACCATTCGATAGCATACTTTAAGATTTCTTTTCAATATCCATTTCAAGCACTTCCTCCGTGTTTCTGTTGTTTCTTATTTGTTTTATGAGATATGCAAACACAAAAAGAAATACAGTATCAAAACTATATTCTTTTTTTGTGCAGAATTTTATTAGAAAATATTGACAAAATATAATAAATAATGTATAATTGATAAAAAATGAAGGAAAAGAATGATTTAAATGAAAAGACTATTTTTACTTCTATTGTGCTTGGCTTTAATTTTATCGACATCATCAGTTGCTTTTGCAAAAGTTGATAACAACATGGTAGATACGGTTACAAGAGACAAAATTTTATTAGATAATCTTAGCAAAGAATATAATTTAAAAGATGTAGATAAAGTACCAGAAGGAATCGTGCCAATCAAGTTTAATTCTATTGATGAATTAAAAGCATTTTTAGAAAAACAGCCAAAAGGACCTGTTGAAATCCATAAAACATATTATGCTAACGATTTTTTGATAGATAAAAACAACATAAACGACATGAACAGCAACGTCATTTTAGAGAGTACAGGTAAACATCACATTAACACTTCAGAAACTGTTAATATAGGGGGATTCGTAAGTTTAGACGCAGATGTATTTACACAAGTTAGATCGTTAGGAGGTACGCATTTAGAAGAAATTATAACAGATTGTAAAGAATGGACGAGCTTAACTGGTGTTACTCTCGGTGTTGAATGGGATGAAAGATATGCTTATCATGTTATTAGCTCGGATAGGTATAGAGTTGACGTATATGGCGGAGGGGTACTAAACGAATATCTTATTGTCGATGGATTACTAAAAATTGCTTCTTATCCAATTGATTTATCAGTAAGTTATTATGGTGGTATAATAAATTAAATAAGGTAAAGAAAGGGTTAAAAATGATATTTAAACTTTTTTCTATTATTATTCAAATAATAAATGTCATAAGTTTAATTTTTATTATCTATCTATTATATAAAATTTTCTTATATTTTTCTAAAAAGGATTAAACACATTAAAATTTTCTTGTTCGTTTTATGCAATAAACTATAAAAAGGAATACAGCAGAAAAACTGTATTCCTTTTTATAGTTATTTTTTATTTTGTAGCTACTTTTCTATTGCTAAAGAATGGCTCATACACATTCTTTTTCGCACCAATCATCTGTAACTGTACTGTAGTTATGATTTTCCCATTTCAAATCTTGATAGTAAGAAATTTACAACCTTCCCAAAACCTTTCTACGCTTATCTCTGGCATGCACCAAAGGGGAATGTTAAACAGTAACTTTTATATTTTGCGGAAATTTCTCAATCTTAGCTGCCTTTTTAAGAGCTTCTGATTTCTGATTAAATATGTCCTGCTTTTTGTTGTTTTCCAAGTAGGATATTATGCTGCTTTTTGCTTCATCAAAAGACTTTGTATATTTTTCTTCTGATTTAATTATATGGTATCCATACTGTGTCTTGACAGGCTTTGATATCTCTCCAGGCTTTAGCGCAAATGCAGCATCTTCAAATTCCTTTACCATTGTGCCTCTTGTAAACTCTCCAAGTTCACCGCCATTGTCCTTTGTAGAAGTATCTATCGAATATTGCTTTGCAAGATCTGCAAAGTTAGCGCCCTTCATAAGCTTATCGTATATTTCATTAGCGGTTTTCTCGTCAGAAACTAATATATGGCTGGCTTTAACCACCTCAAACTGACTTTTATTGTCGTTATAGTATTTTAAAGCTTCACTGTCAGTAACTTTTACATTTTTAGTCCAGCTATCTACAAGCTTGTTTATAAGGACGTTGTCCTTGGCCATTTCTTTGGTGACTTTGCTATTTGTGGCTTTTTCCGCGTTATATTCATCGGTTATTTCTTTGTCCGTCGCTGTAAACTTCTCTTTTTCAGCTTCTTTTAGAAGAAGCTTCTCCAGAATCAAATTGTCCAATACAGAATTCTCAACTACGTCAATAAACTTTTGCTCATTGTAGTTTTGATTCCAAATGTCTTTAGTGTACTGCGGATCGCTTTCTATCTGCGCCTTAACCTGATTAAACGAATCTTGATATTCTTTCAGCGTTATGTCTTGTCCATCAACTTTTGCAACGATGTTTTTGTTTACACCACAGGAAGTCAGTGTGGTAAGTGCCAATGTCAATGCTAAAAATGCTCCTAATCTTTTAAGCTTCAATGCATTCATCCTTTCACATTACTATTTATATACTCATTATATATCAGTTTTAATTTATCTGCAAACATTTAATCTTGCTGACCAAATCGATCAATTCCTTCAATAAGTTTTCCTTTTTGCCATATTTATAGGTGATGTATGGCGGAATTTGACCTGAAAACATTATTTTACCTTTAAATTCATTGACTAAAGCATCAACTATGCTTGAATTTATAGACTTATTGTCCTTAAACTTCAAGATTACGGAATTTCCTCTTTCAGTAATCTCCAATATGTTTGCATCTCTTGCCAGCGCTTTTAAATAAGCCACATCTATAAGAGCTTCTACAGCTTTCGGATACTCTTTAAACCTGTCAATAAGCTCGTCCTTTATGTCTTCAACGTCTTTTTCATTTTCGATGGAAGAAATCTTTTTATACATTTCAAGCCTTTGATTTTCATCTTCAATATAATCCTTATCTATATAAGCGCTAACTTTAATGTCGATTGCTGTATTGGGCTTGTCTTCTTCAGGTACTCCTTTTAAGCTTTTGATTGCCTCGTCCAGAAGCCTCAGGTACATGTCATACCCTACAGCATCTATATGCCCATGCTGCTCAGCTCCTAAAAGATTTCCAGCACCTCTTATCTCTAAATCTCTCATGGCGATTTTAAACCCTGAACCAAACTCCGTAAACTCCTTTATTGCTTCAAGCCTTTTTTCTGCCACTTCTGTAATAACCTTATCTTTCCTGTAAGTAAAATACGCATAAGCAAGTCTATTTGACCTTCCTACCCTTCCTCTCAATTGGTACAATTGAGAAAGCCCCATCTTATCTGAATCATACACTATTATGGTATTTACATTTGGTATGTCCAAACCCGTTTCAATTATTGTGGTACACACTAATATGTCGTATTCCCTGTTTAAGAATCCTATCATGATATCTTCCAGCTTTCCTTCATCCATCTGACCATGTGCAACAGCAATACGAGCTTCAGGCACCAGCTCTTTTAAAATCGAAGCCATTCTTTCAATGCCATCAATTCTGTTGTAGACAAAATAAACTTGTCCTCCACGCCCCAGCTCCCTCAAAATCGCATCTCTTATTAGATCTTCATTAAATTCTACCACGTACGTTTGAACTGGATACCTATCTTCAGGAGGATTTTCCAATACGCTCATATCCCTTATGCCTATAAGGGACATGTGAAGTGTCCTTGGAATAGGCGTAGCAGAAAGAGATAACACATCAATGTTTTCCTTCAACTTTTTAATCTTCTCCTTATGTTTCACACCAAATCTCTGCTCTTCATCTATGATTAAAAGGCCAAGGTCTTTAAACTTCACATCGTTTTGCAAAATCTTGTGTGTCCCCACCAGGATGTCTACGGTACCTTCGGCTACCATTTTAATTATTTGCGATTGTTCCTTGTTGCTTCTAAAACGAGAAAGCATCTCAATTTTGACTGGAAAATCCTTAAACCTCTGCACAAAATTGTTGTAGTGCTGTTCAGCTAATATCGTCGTGGGACACAAAAAAGCCACCTGCTTCCCATCTGCAACAGCTTTAAACGCAGCCCTAAGTGCTACTTCTGTCTTGCCGTATCCCACATCACCACAAAGCAATCTGTCCATAGGTTTATCGCTTTCCATATCTTTCTTTATTTCTTCTATACACCTAAGCTGATCTTCCGTTTCCTCGTATGGAAACCTTTCTTCGAAGTCTTTTTGCCACGGCGTATCTTTAGAAAAAGCATATCCTTTCATTGTCTGCCTTTTTGCGTACAGCTTAATCAAGTCCTTCGCTATATCTTCAACGGCCTTTTTAGCTCTTTTCTTAAGCTTAGACCAATCACTTCCACCTAACTTGTTTAACTTTGGCGGTTTATCTTCTGGCCCTATGTATTTTTGCACCAAATCCAACTGTTCAACAGGTACAAACAGCTTGTCATCGCCAGCGTATTTTATCTTAAGGTAATCTTTCGTAACACCATCAACAGTTATTTTCTCAATTCCTTCATATTTGCCTATGCCATAATTTACATGGACCACGTATGAACCAACAGTAAGCTCTGTAAAATTCTTAATCCTTCCACTATTTTTAACTTTAAGAGATTTTTTTGACCTCCTCGATTGGCCAAAAATCTCAACATCGCTTATTAAAGCAAATTTGGCATCTACGTACTCAAATCCTTTGCTTATTGTGCCTGGATAAATTAACACACCGCCTTCTGGTATGTCGTACTCTTCGTCTTCTATAATAGGAATTTCTAATCCATATCCTATAAGGGAATTTCTCAATAATTTTCCTCTCTCTAAATTGCTGGAAAGCATGACAACTTTATATCCAGAACTTTTATAGAATTTAAGGTCATCTGCCAAAAGATCCAGCTTTCCGTGAAAAGAGTGCATCGTTCTTGATACAAAATTAACGATTTCTTTTGCCTGTATATTTTCATCAGATTTTACAATTGTGTTCATTAAAATTAGAGATTTATCTGAAAGCTTCCTTAGGATGTCGTCATAGCCAAACAAAAGGTTTGACTGCTCAGGTATGACTTCTCCAGACAAAAGCAGCGACTTAAAATTTTCATTAAACTCTTTAACAATGTTTGAGGCCCTTTCTTTTACCCTTAAATTCTCATCTACTATTATAAAAGCATCATCGAAATAATCAACGATGGAATAAAGATTATCGTAAAAAAAGCCTATCAATTCCCCTATATTTGTTACATTTCTGGTCTCAGAAATATTCTCCATCATCTCATCAAACTTCTTCTTGAGCTTTTCTGCCCTACCGCTTTGTGTCTCTTTTATCTTAGAAATGTAGGAATTTACCTTGTTGCTTAGATTGGTAAGCCCCTTTTTGATGTTCTCATCTTCCAAAATAAACTCTCTGGCAGGAAACAACTCAACCTCGTCTACATTGTCCAAAGACCTTTGCGTAAATGTATCAAAGCTTCTTATAGAGTCAATTTCATCGTCAAAAAGCTCTATCCTAAAACCTTCTTCTTCCATAGGAGAGAAAAAATCAATTATACCGCCACGTATGCTAAACTGCCCTTTACCCTCCACCATAGGGACTCTTTCATATCCCATGTCGATAAAAAACGATGAAATCTCATTTAAGTCCAACTTATCGCCAATCTTGTACTTCCTTTTATACTTTAAAAACACGTCTTTAGACGCAACTTTGTTTAAAACTCCATCTATTGAAGCAACAAATGCATAAGGCTTATCGTCAATGATTTTCTTAATAGCAGCAAGTTTTTTGCCTGTGATGTCTAAACTGGACGCATCCACTTTGTAAAAAAGCGCATCTCTCGATGGAATCAAATATGCATCGCCATTTAACAGTGAGCTTAAATCTTCATGCATCAATTTAGCTTCCACATCGTTGTATGTTATGAAAAGCACTTTTTTATTTAATTTCTTTACAATGTAGTGTGCTATGTGTGCTTTTTGAGAATCAGTTAATCCGTATATTAAAAGCGGTAGTTTCTCCTCTTTAAGAGCCTCATTTATTTCCCCAACCTCTCTCAAATTTTCTATCGGCTTTATAAACAATGCAATCACCTCAACATAATCCAATTCCAGCACCCATGAATGACGGCTGTCATAAAGATAGCAGCATATATATTTACATGTCTTAAAACGTAAAAAGCAACAACTCCAAAAGCAATGTGTGTGACGATGCTTAAAACTGATGCCTTAAAATTTATTTCTTTTGGTGATGCAACAAAATCTTTAAAGGCTTCCACAACCCCAAATACGAAATGAGCACCAATGACACTGCCAAAGATATATCCCATGGCAGTTTTTGACGATTCCTCAATAAGTGGCACGCCGTATATTACAGCTTTGTCACCGTACATATCCACAACAAGTTTATTCAAAAAGTAGGACAAAATTGCGCTTATCAAGCCACCTATGATAAACATATACTGTTGCCATTGTACAAGTTCATGGCATGTTCAACTCCATTCTCTATTATATCCAAAACGACATTTGCGGCATTATCGATAGATTTTGTAACTATGTCCATATCCCTCTCCTCAAATCTACCCAAAACATGCTCTATCATGTCGCCTTTAGGCTTTCCTATGCCTAATCGCACTCTTGGAAAGTCCTCGCTATTTAATATATATATAATCGATTTCATTCCATTATGCCCACCTGCACTGCCTTTCTTCCTCACTCTTATTTTACCCACATCCAGGTCTTTATCATCGTATACCACAATCAAATTAGAAAGTGGCAATTTGTAAAAATCAACTATATCGTAAACAGCTTCACCACTGGAATTCATAAATGTCTGAGGCTTCTGCAGCACTATTTTTTCTCCTTTATAAAGTCCTTCACCGATCAATGATTTGAACTTAATTTTTTTTACAGCTATATCTAACTTTTTAGAAAGACTGTCTATCACTTCGAAACCTACATTGTGCCTCGTCTTTTCATACTCTTTCCCGGGATTCCCAAGTCCTACAACAATGTACATCATAACCCCTCCAGTCATGCTATTTTTTATTATATCACAAAAAACGGCGAAAAAAAGTTCAAGTTTAACAATAAAAAAAGTTCCTTACCAGCGGGAGGAGACTGGTAAAGAACTATTTAGCGTTATTTACATTTTATTGTGCATTTGAACTGCTCATAAGCTTTACTTTTGTGCTCATGGTCCTGCCGTTTCTCCAGAATGTAACAGTTATCGTGTCGCCAACTTTATGCTTAGATATTATGCTTTGCAGTGCATCAAAAGTCTGTACTTTTGTGCCATCTACTGCTGTTATCACATCACCTGGTTGAAGTCCTGCTTCATCAGCGCCGCTTCCTTGCTGTACTTGCGCTATATAAAGTCCAACTGGTATATTGTACTGCGCTGCATCTTGTTGTGTTACTTCCTGTACGCTTACACCCATCATTGGTCTTTCTACATATCCGTGTTTTATCAAGTCATCTATTATAGGCTTTGCTTCATTTATCGGAATCGCAAATCCCATTCCTTCAACAGGCGTGCCTTGACTCTGGAACATTCCAAATGGATCTTGAGTATCTGAACCACCTGTAGATGTCAACTTCACACTTGTTATTCCAACAACTTCACCATTGCTGTTGACCAAAGGTCCACCGCTGTTACCAGGATTTATAGCTGCATCTGTCTGAATGAGGTTAACTGGGCCGTAATCGCTTTGAAGATTTCTGTTAAGACCGCTTATTATGCCTGCTGTAACCGTACCTGCAAAACTTTCACCAAGAGGGTTTCCTATTGCAACTGCCAGATCCCCCACTTCAAGTTTTGACGAATCACCTAATTTTGCCGGAATCAAATTTGTAGCATTTATCTTCAATACTGCTAAATCAGTCTTTGAATCTTTTCCTATAAGTTGGGCAGGGAACTTTCTGCCATCAGATAAGTTTACGGTTATCTTAGAAGCGCCATCCACAACATGGTTGTTTGTCACAATATAGCCTTGTGAATCGATGATTATTCCTGAACCACTGCCTTCAGGCACCAGGGCACTTCCAAATCCATTAGAGTATGATACACTTGTATCAATTCCCACCACAGAAGGACTTACAATTTTAGCTATATTGGCAATCAAGTTAAAATTGCTATTGTCTGATGATGAAAGTGGCAAGTATCTATTTATAACCTGTGTCTGTTGCCCTAAATTAGTGTATTTCATAATTCCTGCCACAGTTCCACCACCGATAAGTGCTGCAATCAATGCAACAGCCACAAATGAAACAAGCATCCTTCTTCTAAATCTTTTAACCATCTTGCCTAAGCTTTTTTTGTTGCTTCTAAACTCTACCCTTGGTGTCGTATAGGTTCCGCTTTCTTCAACACTATATGTTGCTGGAATTTCCTGAGTGTCATCTATATTTTCGCCTTTTATGTCATCGGAACCTAAGGCATCGTCAGTCCTAAAATTATCTATTTCATTTTCGCCTATATTTTTGTTTTGTTCATTTTCAAAATCCATATTCATCATCCTCCTTAACATCTCTCATGATTACATTATAAATTAGAATTTTTAATAAACTGTGAACATATTGTAAATTATTTTTAATAATTTTATGTGAAAAGAAAAAAATAAATGCAGCCCGAGGGGTGGCTCGAGCTGCTATAATAAGGGAGGTCAAGGAGAGGCTTTTCTCTCTCTCGATTATTATTATAACCTTAATTTATGAATAAAGTATGAACAAATTGTAAAAATTTTATTTTACTGCTTAACTTTTTTTGACTTAAGTGTAAAAGTAAATGTAGTACCGTCTACATCGTTACTGGTAGCCCATATATCCTCATTGTGAAGATTTATGATGCTTCTCACAATATAAAGCCCTAATCCGACACCTGGGCTACCGCTTCTGGCTTTGTCAACTTTGTAAAACCTGTCCCATATATGGTCAATTTCATCAGGTGGTATCGTCTTGCCTTTATTTTGGACTTTTACATGAACTTTTTCTCTCACCTTTTCTGTAGATACGTGTATATAGCCACCAGGATTTGAAAATTTAATTGCATTATCTATTAGATTAGTAAGCACTTGTTCTATCTTGTCTTTATCTGCCTCTACAATTTCTTTGTCGCTTTCAAAGTCCACCTTAACCATGAGATCTTTATCGCTTATCCTTGCTTCCATCTTTATTATGGTCAGCCTTATAAGCTCGTTTATGTCGAATTCCGATATGTTTAACGGAAAAGCCCCTGATTCCATTTTCGTTATATCTAAAAGTTCAGATATTAATCGAGACATTCGCCTCGTCTCTTTTTGAGCTATCTCCAAATAAAATTTGGATTTCTCCGCAGGTATAGTCCCATCAACGACGCCATCTATATAGCCTTGGATCGTGGACAAAGGCGAGCGAAGCTCATGTGAAACATTAGCCACAAACTCTTTCCTCGCATTATCCATCCTGCCTAATTCGCTTGACATTATGTTGAAGGACTTTGCCAAATCTCCTATTTCATCGTCATCTACAACGTTTATCTTTGTTGAAAAATCTCCTTTTGCCATCTTTTCTGTTGCAATGCTCATCTCTTTTAAAGGATTAGAGATTCTCTTTGATGTATAAGAAATAAGTATAAATGCTATTATTATGGATATGGCTATGGCTAAAAGCATTATAAAAAATATGTCCATCAAGGTTTTCTGCATCTCTACAATAGGAGCATGCATGAATATGGCACCTTGAATCTTCCCAGCAAGTACCAGCGGAAAGCCAACAGTCAAAACAGGCTGTGTAAACCTACCGCCAAAATATCCCCTTCTTACAATAGTCTCACCTTTTAAAATGCTTTTGATGTCATCTTTGCTTAATGTGACGCCTGTCCAATTCTTTTCAAAGTTCTTAGACTGTATATATATCCGCCCATCTGTGCTTACAACCCATATCGATGCGTTTATAAGCCTGTCAATAACGTTTAAATCCTGATTAAGCCTGTCGATGTCTATGTCTCCTATGAGGTAATCATTCAAAACGGTGTTTATCTGCTTTCCTTCTTCTACCATTATCTTTTCTTTATCGCGAAAATAGTAATTTTCAAACATGATGTAAAAAAGCACAGAAAGTATAGACATCGTAAGCAGAATTATTGCAATATTTGTGAAAAGCAGCCTTCTAAAGAGCCTGTTTCTGCTCAAATCATTTCACCTCGAATTTATATCCCACACCCCATACAGTTGTTAATTTCCAGTTTGGACCATCCCCTATTTTCTCTCTCAAACGCTTTATGTGTACATCGACAGTTCGGCTGTCACCCATGTACTCGTATCCCCATACATTTTCTAACAGTTGATCTCTCGTAAATACTTTATTTGGATGAGTACACAAGAAGTAAAAAAGCTCTAATTCCTTCGGCGTAAGGTCAACATTTTCACCTTTATATCTCACCTTGTACTCGCTTAAACTTATAGAAAGATCAGGGTATGTGACACTGTCGCCATCATTTTCCTCATGTTCATACCTTCTCAGCACAGCTTTGACACGAGCAACTAACTCTTTTCCATCAAAAGGCTTTACGATGTAATCGTCGGCGCCTATCTCCAGCCCTAATACCTTATCAAATGTATCTCCTTTGGCTGTAAGCATTATAATAGGTACATTTGTAAATTTCCTAACCTCTTTGCACAACGTCATTCCATCAATGCCGGGAAGCATCAAATCAAGTATAATAAGCAAGGGGAGTTCTTCTTTTATTTTGTTCAATGCTGTAAGCCCGTCACTGATCTTTAATGTTGCAAAGCCTTCCTTTTCAAGATAAAGTGAAATTATCTCACATATATTTCTATCATCGTCAACTATATATATTTTTTTGTTTTCGCCCATACAAACACCCCTCTTTTTAAGACTATTATACATAATTGATTTAAAAACCGCAATGATGGATTGTGCATACAAAAAAAGGCACCTTAGTGCCTATACAAACAATTTGCTTACAGACATACCTTCATATATTCGCATTATGGCTTCCGCCAACAATGGAGCTACAGTCCTTACCTTTATCTTGCTTATCTTCTTCTCCTCAGGAAGCGGGATAGTATCTGTTATGACTAATTCTTTTATTGGAGAATCCATCAACCTTTCTATCGCAGGACCTGACAAAACACCGTGCGTAGCACACGCATACACCTCTTTTGCACCATTGTCAATAAGCGCTTGCGCTCCCTGTTGTAACGTCCCTGCTGTATCAATAAGGTCATCTACCAATATGGCTATTTTCCCTCTTACATCACCTATGAGGTTCATTATCTCTGCTACATTAGCCTTTGGCCTTCTCTTATCTATTATGGCTATAGGCGCATTAAGTTTTTCCGCAAAATTCCTTGCTCTTACTACACTTCCGTGATCTGGCGATACAACTACTACGTCTCCGCCCAAATCCTTTTCCATGAAATATTTCGCCAGTATTGGACCGCCAAGAAGATGATCGACCGGTATATTGAAATATCCTTGAATCTGTGCCGCGTGGAGATCCATTGTGAGAACTCTGTCGGCACCTGCAACTGTAATAAGGTCAGCTACCAATTTAGCCGTTATCGGATCTCTTGGTTTAGACTTCCTGTCTTGTCTTGCATAACCGTAATAAGGTATGACAGCAGTTATCTCTCCTGCAGATGCCCTTTTAAATGCATCTATCATTATTAAAAGTTCCATAAGGTTATCATTTACTGGTGAACATGTAGACTGAACGACAAATACATTTGCACCTCTTATGCTTTCTTTGATCCTTACGCTTATCTCACCATCGCTAAATGTACCAACTTCTGAATCACCTAATGTAAGCCCTAAGTTTTCGGCAATCTCCCTCGCCAATTCAGGGTTTGAATTGCCACTAAAAATCTTTATTGCTCCTCCGTGTCTTACCACTCCTATAGTCCTCCTTTTTTTCTTCTTTCTTCTACCCATCCTTCTTTGTTGGTCTGGCGACATCTTGCTATTGCCAATGCTCCTTCTGGCACTTCATCTGTTATGGTGGAGCCTGCAGCTATAAAAGCTTTGTCATTGACTTTAAGAGGCGATACCAAGTTTACATTGCATCCAACAAAAACATCGTCGCCTATGATGGTCTTGTGCTTGTTTTTACCATCGTAATTGACGACTATAGAACCACAGCCCATGTTAACGCGTTTCCCGACTTCCGCATCACCTATATAAGTCAAATGAGGCACTTTTGTTCCTTCACCTATGACTGATTTCTTTATCTCTATGAAATTGCCAAGCTTAGCATTGTCGTGTATTACGCTTTCAGGCCTTATCTGAGCAAACGGTCCTAATTTTATATTGTTGTGAAGTTTTGATTCGGTGATCATAGAAAATACTATTTTACAGCCATTTCCTATTTCTGAATCGATGATGTATGAATTAGGTCCTATTTCGCAGTCTTCTCCAATCGTAGTCTTGCCTTCTATCATAGTGCCAGGATATATAATCGTGTCCATTCCTATAACAACATCAGGTCCAATGTAAGTGCTATCAGGATCGATTATGGTGACACCGTCTAACATAAGCCTTTCATTTATCCTTTTTCTCATGACCTTTTCTGCGTCTTTTAGCTGTACTCTTGTATTGACCCCCATTATCTCCTCATTTGGAGCCTGATATGCTCCAACTTTTCCACCTAATTTTATCACTATCTCTATGGCATCCGTCAGATAATATTCCCCTTGTGCATTGTTGTTGCCTATATGTTGAAGCGATTTCCTTAAATAGTCAGAATTAAAAATGTACATTCCGGAATTTATCTCATGGATACCTTTTTCTACATCATTGGCATCTTTGTCCTCAACAATTTTTAAAACATTGCCATTTGAATCCCGTACAATTCTTCCATACCCATCTGGAACGTCAAAAAAAGAAGATAATATTGTGATAGAATTTTGCTCTCTTAAATGGAAGTCATAGAATTTCTTCAATGACTCAGACGTTATAAGCGGTGTATCACCAGTCAAGATCATTATGTTACCCGTATCAGGCAATAAGTCTTTCGAAACCATGACAGCATGTCCAGTACCAAGCTGTTTTTCTTGATACGCATATTTAACGCTGTCACCCAATACATTCTTTACCTCATTAGCACCGTGTCCTAAAACCACGACTACATCCTGTGAACCAGCTTCTTTGGCACTCCTTACAACCCACTCAACCATAGACCTTCCACAGACTTTGTGAATCACTTTTGGATGCTTTGATTTCATCCTCTTTCCAAGTCCTGCAGCAAGTATTAGCGTAACAAAATTATCCATCGCGACACCTTCTAATACATTCTTAATATTTTAACTCTTTACTCCTATACTATTTTAACTATAAATTTGACAAAGTTCAACAAAAAAATAAAAAGGAGAAACCTCCTTTTTATTCCTGTCCTTGCGGCTTGTCCTGCTCTTTAGCTTTTTCGTATTCGCTAAGTATAGCAGATTGAATCTTTGCTCTTGTCTCTGAATTTATTGGATGTGCAATATCTTTAAACTCTCCTTCGGGTGTCTTGCGGCTAGGCATAGCTATAAACAAACCATTCTGTCCCTCAATAACCTTTATATCATGAACAACAAATTCATTATCGAAGGTTACAGAAACCACAGCTCTCATTTTGCCTTCCTCGTTTATTTTTCTCACCCTAACGTCTGTAATTTCCATAAGCTCACCACCTTCCTGCAATATAAGCCAATAATTTATGACTTTTAGCATAAGAAAAATTAAATAAAATTTCTTACCTTAATATTATTCGCCATTAAATCAAAATTTCCTCCATGAAAAATTAAAATTTAGAAAAATTTTGATAAAAAAATTCATTTTATGCCACCACACTATTATTTCCATTATTATGCATATTATACATTATTTTAACCAATCGCTTATCTCCATCTTTACAGTTTCTTTCTCCTCATTCATGTCTACAAGCGTAAATATAGAAAAATAGTTTTTTACGACCTTGTTCTCAGGTTCTTTTGTAGATATCATGACGCCAGCACCTATTACTTCTGCATCAAACTCATTCATAAGCTCAATCATGCCTTTTATAGTACCACCCGCTTTCATGAAATCATCTATCAAAACAACTTTTGAGTTCCTCTCTAAAGATCTCCTTGAAAGGGACATGGCTTTTATCTGCTTTTGCGAACCTGAAACGTAGTTTATCGAAACAGATGAACCTTCAGTTACTCTATTGTCCTGCCTTATAATCACTAATGGAACATTTAATGCTTTGGCACACATGATGGCAATAGGTATTCCTTTTGTCTCAACTGTGACAACTGCATCTACATCTTTGTCTTGAAATGGATATGATAGAATTTCACCTATCTTATTGGCGTACTGTGGAGAATAAATGATGTCGGCAGTGTACAAAAAACCTCCAGGAATAATCCTTTTTGGATCTTGAAGCTTATTGCATATATCTATCATAAATTCTCGATAATTATCTATATTATTTATAGGAATGTACTTTATACCACCGCCAGCCCCTGCAACAGTCTTTATCTTACCTAAGCCGAACTTTTCTAATATACCTTGTAGTATATCCATGTCTTCTGATGCAGTGGACTTTGCCACATTAAATAAGTCCATAAAATAATTCAAGTTATACAATTTATTGGGGTTTTCGGTCAATATCTTAAGTATAACACTGATCCTCTCGTACCTTTTGTATGAATTCATCGAAAAACCTCCAAAGACAAACTTTTAATTAACATTATATTTTAAAGTTCATTAATTTGCAATATGTGATATAATCTTTTTGTATAGTATTTTATTTTCATAAAGAGACCGTTTTTTGGCAATAATAATAACAAAATTTGAAAGAGGTGCTATATTAATGATAATAGACATCGAAAATTTTAAAAGAGTTCATTTCATAGGAATTGGTGGCATAAGCATGAGCGGCCTTGCACATATAATGCTAAACTCTGGACACATTGTAACAGGGTCAGACATAAAGGATTCTCATATAATAAAAAAATTAAGAAATGAAGGTGCAATAATTAATATTCCCCATAGCGCTTCAAATGTGGACGGAGCAGACTTAGTCGTATACACAGCGGCAGTAAAGGAAGACAATCCCGAAATGATAAGAGCGAGAGAGCTTAACATACCCACAATAGATAGGGCAACGCTTTTAGGTGAAATAATGAAAAAATACAAGTACGGCATCGGAGTCGCTGGAAGTCACGGCAAAACCACAACGACTTCGCTTATATCCGTTTTACTGGAAGAGATGAATTACGACCCGACAGTCTTAGTCGGCGGAGAAGTCGACATAATCGGCGGAAATGTAAGAGTAGGCAATTCAGAATACTTTATAACAGAAGCATGTGAATACACAGACAGTTTTTTAAAGTTTTATCCGTATATTGCGGTCATTTTAAATGTTGATTCAGACCACCTTGATTACTTTAAAAACATCGACAACATAAAGCAGTCATTCACGCAGTTTGCAAACCTTGTTCCAAATGACGGATTTGTAGTTGCATGTGGCGATGATCCTAATACAATGAGCGTGCTTAAAAATGTAGACCGCAATATCATCACGTTTGGAATCGACAGCAACTGTACATGGAATGCTAAAAATATAAAATTTGATGAAAAAGGATTCCCTTCGTTTGATGTGTATCACAATGGTACATTTGTGGAACGCTTTGAGCTGTCCATTGTAGGAAAGCACAACATATTAAACGCATTGGCAACACTATCAGTATGTCACCTTTTAGGCGTAGATATAAAAAAGACTCCGGATGTCATTAAGAAGTTTAAAGGCACCCACAGAAGATTTGAATTCAAAGGTACAATCGACGGCGCAGTAATAATCGACGACTATGCCCACCATCCAACAGAAATCAAAGCTACATTGTCTTCTGCATTAAATTACCCTCACAATAGAATAATATGCGTATTTCAGCCTCACACATATACGAGGACTTATTCGCTTTTGAATGACTTCGCTGCCTCTTTTGACGATGCCGATATTACTATAATAACAGATATATACGCTGCGCGTGAAAAAGACACAGGAATAGTACGAGCAGAAGATCTGGCTAACCTTATAAAAGATAGAGGAAATGAAGTATACTACATAAAGGAATTCACTGACATAGTAGACTATCTCAAAGGCACTATAAAAAATGGCGATCTTGTAATAACAATAGGTGCAGGCGATGTATACGAGATAGGCAACATGCTTTTAAACTTCAACAAAAAAGCGGCAATAGGCGCATAAAAATAAATAGGCATTTAGCCTATTTATTTTTTTATGCATGACTTTCTTTCGATTAATTTTACAGGTACAATCATGTGATCTGCAACAAAGTCTTTATTTTTAATGTTCTTAAGCAACAGCTCTGCAGATTTCACACCTAAATCAAAAGTGGAAATGTCTATCGTCGTAAGGGGCGGATTTGCATAAGCAGAAAGAGGAATATTGTTAAACCCGATAAGGGATACGTCTTGCGGCACTTTAAGCCCATAATCTATGGCTGCCCTTATGACACCAAAAGACATTATATCGTCTGTCACAACAACCGCAGTAGGTTTCTTTTGCTTCAAAATCCTCATCATGGCATTGTAACCGCCATCTTCTGAAAATTCATCTTGAGCAACCAATTCTTTGTCAAATGGAATATTATTCTCCTCTAATGCCAACTTATAACCATCAAGTCTATCCAAACTTACTACGAATTCCAGTGAACCGCTTATAAATGCTATCTCTCTGTGACCGTGTTTTATGAGATAATTGGTAGCAAGCCTTGATGCTCCAATATTGTCGTTATCTACCCAGCATACGCCCTTAGAATCTAAAGGCTTTCCTATTACAGTAAAAGGAAACTTCTCCTCTCTAAGCCAAGGTATTAGCTCATCTGTAGTCCTTGAGCAGAGAAGCACGATGCCATCAACTCTTCTTCCTTTTACCATATCTATGACAGCCTGTTTTTCTTCCTCTTCATTGCCTGATGTCGATATAAGCAAATCGTACTTTTCGTTATGGGCAACCACGCTTATGCCTCTCATGACTTCAGGAAAGAAAGGATTTGAAAACGCATCTTCTGCAGATCGAGGCATTATAAGCCCTATAGTGTAGGTCATCTTGCTGGCTAAACTTCTTGCAATAGCATTAGGGTAATACCCCAACTCTTCCATTGCCTTAAAAACTCTTTCCTTCGTCTCTTTGCTTATCCTTGGATTATCCGCAATAACCCTTGACACAGTCGAAGGTGCAACATGTGCTCTTTGCGCAACGTCTTTTATTGTTACATTCATCTTAACACCACCTTAGTGAAACCGATTGCAGTTACTTATATTTTATACCAATTTAGATTTATTGTCAACTTACAAGCCTCAATAGATAAACTTGACAATTTTTCCGTAATACTGAGACCCCGATATTCCCAATAGCTCCAAACCTATCATGGCTAAAAAAATCAATAAAGATAAGAAAAGAGGCCATTGAAGCAATATCTTAAAATCATCTTTTAAAGTTGTAGTGCTGTGAATAATGTATGGATCTGTAGTTTTCACGAGTTTTTCAAGAAGCATGTAAAGAATCGTACCTGCCGCTATAGCGATGAATCCATACACCACTACAGATAAAAATGGAATATTCATTTTTACCATGGTTCCAGGCTTAAGCCCTGCCGCACTTGAAACTTTATTTGACGCATATTGCAATATAAGTACCATAGTATTGTTTGTAAAATGTCCTAACATTGAAGCGTAAATTGAATCAGTCCTTTGAACAAGAAATCCCAATAAGCACCCTAAAAAGACTACACTTAAAAAATTCTGCACATTAAGATGCAATGCGGCAAACATTATGCCTGATATGACGACAGCCTTTATAGAGCCTCTCATCTCATAACTTCTCAAAATAAGCCCTCTTGTAAGTATCTCCTCGCATAAAGCTGCAGTCCCTGAAATTATCAATATCTGTTTTATCAATCCTCCAATGTCGGTGGCAGCATTTATAGGCGGTATAGGTATTTTACCGAATTTACTTAGTACGTAATTTGTCAAGATGCTAAAAAAGCTGGATACAAACATACCGCATATCATTATAGCTATTATTAAAAACACATGATTTAAGTTAAGTTTATTTAATCTTAATACGTATTTTACGTCATACCTTTTAAAAATCAGAAAAAGTACAACAGGCAGCAAAACGATAACAAACTCTGTAATAACAAGCCCTAAATACAATGATTTTCTCTGAACGTATGAACCTACAAAAACAAATAGGATCAGTATAAGCAGATAGATTTTATTAGCATCTTTTTCAGACGGCCTCATACCAAAACTCCTTTTCATTTTGTCTACAATAGATTTTACCATACATATATTGAAAATGTAAGAATAAAAAAATCTATTTTTCACAAAATATTTTTGTAAAAATTATTGGAGGTGTCATTTATGAGCTTAATAAAATGGCGCGGCAACGACATGTGGCCGGATTTTAATTTTGACTTTAACTTACCTGCATTATCAAATATATTTGCTCGACCCAGAATAGATATTACAGAATCCGAAACTGAAATTACAGCGACAGCCGAATTGCCTGGTGTTGACAAAAAAGACATAGAAATAAGCGTTCACGATGATATACTTGAGATAAAAGGGCAGACTTCAAAAGAATCCGAAAGAAAAAATCAAAGCTACTATTTAAACGAAAGGTATTATGGCTCATTTGAAAGAAGAATAGGACTTCCCGCCGAAGTAGACTCAGAAAGAACAACTGCAAAATTTGAAAACGGCATATTGACCATCGTAATGCCAAAATTGCATCCAGATAAACCAAAGGGCAGAAAAATAGATATACAATAAAAAATAAAGCCAGACGCAGGACACCTGTGTTTGGCTATAATATTATCTTCTTGCTTTCTCTGACAACAGAATCATTGTGTTGAGTGAAATTATCCACATATTCTACAAGCTCTACATTGCACCCTTTACCAATTGTGACATTCTTACCTCTCACAGCTTTCGCCGTCGTATACTCCAGGTATATTTCATCACCTTCAATGACATCTGTTGTAAGGTTACCTTTACACATATCATAAATCATCGATTTGATAAGCTTAAGCCTCGTGAATATTGATTCAGAGCCTCGTCTTATCATGATTTTCTCTCCGCCAATTTCTTTGACAAAATTACTACCATAGATGTAGATGTCTATGTCATCAGCATTCAAGAGCCCATTTAACTTCATGACAATGCTGTCTGATTTAAAAGTTTCAGAATTGCAATTTCCTTCTACTGTAAAATAGCCATTTGCATCTATTTTCTCAGACGAAATATTTGCATTAATTGTCGTATTTCCGTGCGTTATTAAATTTTTAATAGACGTATCACCATCTACTGTCATGTTGCCTGCAACCTTAAATATATCGGCAAATAAGCTGCCTTTTATAGCTATACTTCCTGCAACTACCCCAGAGACAGTTTTTAAGTCTCCATTTATTGTACAATCCCCGGTAGTTTTGATGTATGCACAGTCAACAGAGCTATTAAAAATCCCATTTCCTACTACTGAGACATTATTAAATAAGCCGCCTGCAGATGTATTATCACCAATAATCTTTATATCTTGCCTTTTCTCAAAATCCATGATAAGCACTCCTTTACACCTTTTTAAATTCCTTAACATTCGCATTATCATCTTTTTCAAATTTATCCTCATATTCTACAATATCAACATTTGAACCCGGGCCAATTTTGACGTTTTTACCTCTTACGATTTTTGCATTGGTGTACTCTATATAAATATCATCGCCTTCAACAGTGTCCACAATCAATCTTTGTGGTGCTGAAAATGTCTCAAGGATTTTTTCAAAGAATTTTATATTGTTTGTATTGTCTCTACAAACATTGATACTTTGTCCACCGATTTCTCTCACTTTACATTTTACAAAGAGGTTTATATCTATATTTTCCGCATTTAAAAGTCCGTTTATGGTAAATCCTCCTCGTGAAATAAATATCTCTGAATTTAAGTCATCATTTACCTTGAGCACACCATATATCTGAACTTTCTCGGCATTCAAACTGCCAGCAACATTCAATGACCCCTCCACGGTTAATTCTTTGCACTTAATATCTCCATTTACATTATTGACTCCACTTACAAGAATGCTTTCTGCTTTTATGCTGCCATCTACTTTTGAAACACCACTGCATTTAAAATCTGTGCATTCTACATCGCCTTTCACTCCCATAACACCGCTTATTATGACATTTCGATACTTGCCACCAGCAGAATCTCCTACGCCACTACCGATTAAGTCATTTAAGTTTTCACTACTCATTAAGCTCGCCCCCATTTACTAATTTTATTTTTAATTCTTCAATAATTCCCGCAATACTCAGTCTTTTAATAATTTTCGCGCCCGGCTCGAAATAAACTTCAGACCCACTTGATACCAAAAAACATGTAGATACTCCAAACTTTCTCACAAATAATAGATCACAATTCTTCCCATTGAATTTATTGTAATTTTCTCTCAAAGTTTCTAAAATGATTTTTCCTTCCTCAAGATTTATATCTCCTGCAATTATCATTTCATCAACAATGTAAATATATAGAATGGAGTTAAATGAAAATTCTTTTTCTTCTCCAAACGTCTTTACATATAATTCCAAAGATATTGACGAAACAATGTTGCGTTTTTTTATCTCATCTAAGCTTAATACAATCTCTGACGGATTTGGCGAAAGCATATTTGCAAGGTCGTCCAATGACAAGTCTTCTTTCATGCTTAGAATTTTATTTACTCTTTCAAGAATTTTTGCTTTAGGGAAAAATGTCTCTTGTCCTGTAAATGTAGACTTTCTTATAAACCATTCCTCAGGAATAAGATTTTTTCTTTTCCACCTGTAAAGCTGCCCGTAGGAAATACCCGTAATCTCAAGCAATTCTTTTTTCGATATTAAATCATTGTTATCCACTAACATTCACCTCCACATGGATAGTATAACATAACACTGTTACGTTGTAAATAGATTTTATAAAATTTTTAAGCGAAATGTCGATTGTAGTGCATTTCATAATATGTTCAATTAAATTTATAGGTGAAAAATATAATGATATTGATAAAATGGTAATATATGGTTCAAGATCAAAAGGAGATAATAGAAAGACCAGTGATATAGATATTGCCGTATATTGCAAAGATGGTTCACATAAAGGCGCAATTTATTGCGATTTAGATGATATAAATACTCTATTGAAACTTGATATAGTCTCTATAGATGATAATACTGACAAAAAGTTATTAGATAATATTAACCGGGATGGTGTTATTGTATATGAAAAGCAATAATAAATTTGAAAATTTTATAAAGGCATACTCATCATCTCGCTTTTGATTTGTAATAATCTTTTAAATAATTCATCATACTATCACTTAATTTAACACTTATGAAAGTTATATTGTTGTTTGAAGTTTTGTCATATTTAGGGAATAGCGCATAACCATTGTAAATATTAATATTTGTTATCATATATCCTTCTTTCAGCTTATTTTCATCCATTGTTTTTAAACCATTATATGCAAACTGCATTGAATAATAATCTTTACTCGACCTATCCAAAATTATATCTTCATCTTTTCCTTTTGAATTGTGGATATAATTTAAAAACTTATTAATAAACACTTTATCATCGATCATTACTGTAGATTTAACCTCAAGCTGGGCAATTTCTTGTAATATTTTTTGTTTTTCATTATAATCCTTTGTTTCTTCATATTTTTTATTTAATTCAATGATTTCCTGCCTATGTAAATCTCCAGTTAAATAAATTTTATCTGGAGTTTTGACATAGTTCATACTAATTCCGCTTTTAGAACAGCCAACAAATAAAATGGTTACTACACAAATAAGAGAAATTATTATTCTTTTAGATACATTTGTTTTCATATCATGCCACCTAGCATTATAAACATTGTTTCTCTCAATACATATAATACAATTTTTGTTTTTTGTTTGTCTAGTTTTCTGGTATCATTATAAGTTATTTCGTCGATTTTTCTTCACTGATATATTTAGAAATATATAAAATCAATAGCACATGTGATATACCAATTAGATATATTACAAATATTCTATAAAATATGATATTATGATAATATTGTATTGTTATAGTATGATATATATTAAATCTCTTATATATCTCTCCAAACGCATCAATAAAATTATTAAGATATAAAAAGAAAAAAGACAGAATTATAATATTACTAATAAAATATGCACGCCCTTTTTTGTATATTTTATCATTGACATACTTTTTGTCAAAAATTTTATCTAACGAATAAAATAAAATTATTATATGAAATGCACCAGCTAAATATATTATGAGAGATCTTGTTAATAAAACATCATGATATTGAGGCAACATAATAGTGTGGTATATGAATAATCTCATATATGCTCTCTCAAATGCATTAATAAAATTATTTATCAAAATTGTTGATGCGTATAATACTATAATGTTAAAAAACAATATATAAATAATAATTACATACCTCTTTTTCATAATATTTTCCACCCTTTAATAAAATCTTTTAATAAGATGAACGATAAAAATTTAAATATATCGTTCATCTTATTTTATAAATGCGATTCAACTGATGTACTAAATAATTATATCACCAATTTTTGATTTCCATTTTGCCATTATTGATAAAATTCAATCTATCTATTGTGGCATTGGGAAGTAATAATCATCTACATAATATGGCCCAACAGATATAACTTTAAAATGTGCATAATAGCTTGGAAAATATACAGTCCCTTTGTTGACAAGTTCAGGATCCTTATCAATTTGTGACCATACTGTACCTCTTTCGTCTTCCAGCGCTTGACAACCTTTATTTGCAAAATATCCTCCCAATGCCCCACCAACAATTGAGCCCATTAAACCACCATAAGTTCCGCCCACCGTAGCACCTATAGCTCCTCCTATTAATCCTCCTAAAGCAATGCCTGTTACAGTATTAATATTTGATACGGTATCGGTCCCAATTTGTGTGAAATTGTAGGTATATCCAGTTAAATTTGCATTATACTTCGAACCAATCTTATAATATAAATAATCTGGATGAGCATAAGGGACTATATTACCTATTTCACTATTCCAACCGGAAACAAATTCTAAAATACCATCATTCCATTGCGTTTCACCACCGCCACCACCAATCACCGAGTTTGGTGAGATTACACTTGGCAACATTACATTACTTTGATTTTTTATCATATTATTAAACTCATCAATTGTTTTTTTATCCATCTCAGTTCTTACTTTATTGTTCTTATCAATTATTACTTTAACATTATATTTATTATCTATGTTATATTGTAACATCGAACTTCCATCAATATCTTTTTTGTATACATAATTTATTTGAGTTCCATTTGATTTATTTCTTATTGTCGCCGTTAAATTATCATTGTCAGTTTTGTTAACCATTATTTCAAGATCGTTTTTCGTAGCCATTTTTGAGCTATTTTCATTAGTAGCAAAAACATAATTGAATGATGAGACTGAAAGAAGCACTACAACAAGAACCAATGAAACAGCCTTTTTTAACATTACTAAACATCTCCCTTTTATAGTTAGTAACACTATTTCGATACCAAAACAGCATACTAACTACATTTTTATTAAACATCGAATGGCCATTCATTTGTTTGACTACATTATAACTCCAAGTCCAACATTTGGGAAGTTCCGGAATTCGGCATATTTTTTATGAAATAAATGCCGAATTCCGGAACATCATTTTATAATATATTGCCATGTATGTCTATGATGCCTATGTTTATGGCTGTCATTATTATTTTTATATCATTGTTTGCATCAAACAATATACCTAATTTATTTAGATGGTTTCTCAATGCTCTATCAGATATGCCTACTTCGTCCATTACTACTTTCCTTACCCCATTTCGGACCAATGATGATAGGATAAGCTTATCAGTATCATCGATCTCTCCTCCTATGAAAGACATATTTGCACTTCTACATGATATACATTTTTCAATGTAAATTGCTATGTTTTTTAGTGTAATGCTCTGCTCTTTTATGCTGGGAATCTTTATACGGGATATATCAAGATATGCCACTATTTCTTTGCTATAATGATCTGTAATAGGCATTGCAGTACAATACCAATTCTTAAACAAGTCGCAACAATGGTCTTTTCCGTATAACTGTGCAAGGCTTTTGTATTCCATGGCTATGTTGACTGCATTTGTTCCACTGTCTTCAAGCCTTAGGCTTATGCCTTCTCTAAATTGCAGTTTTTTAAAATCTTCATTTAATTGGTCATTAGCTATAATTTCAATCACATAACCGTCTTTATCACACAGAATAAAGAAATATCCTTCTTCAATAAGCATCCTGTACCTATAGCATTGGTTTACAAAGTTGTTTAACAGCAATATTAAAAAGTTGTTTTCTCTTTTCTTTTTTAACAATGCATCATCATCGATTGTTTTATCAAATGAGTTTTTTTCAGGATTGATATTTAAAAGCAATGATTCCCTATAAGACACAGTCAGCTTACCATTTCCTCTTTTTATAAACATGTCATTGTTCATCAATATCACTCCATCTTTTTACTTTTCAGTTAATCGCAATATCCTCTTTTAATACCAGCGTGCATCGCTTGTATAGTTAGCTTGCTCTAATTGAACTCCATTTCTATAAACTGTACCTTTTGTTACAAGCCTGTAATAATACCCTTCTTCCACATACCATATTTCACTTATGGAGCAACTAATGTCTGTCGATGTGGTTGACCAGCTTTTGATTGTCACCCACTTTCCGTTCTTGTACTGTTGCAAATACGCATCAATTCTGATTTTGTCGACGCTGAAAGCATATAATACGCTGTCGACGGTCGATTTTCCCATTGATGATATGTCGAATGTGTTAGTAAACTGGGATATGGCTATCCAATTAGGCGTTATTGGACTTGTCACTAATTTTTTTGAAATACCATCATCCGCAAAACCAGTGGTTGAAAGTGATGTCACCATTATTATTGTCAGCACAAAAATAGACAAGAATTTTTTAAACACACTATCACCTCACTAATTTTTCCCTCTCATAAATATAAAACAACTTACACTGGATTTCGTTACAGTTTTTTATAAAATTTTTTATCAATTTCAGTATATATGATTTCATTTTAATATTGTCAATTTGAGAACGAAAATATCATTTTTAGGAACGAAAAAGCATTTTTAGCTCTTAATTTTTCTTCAATTGCAAGATAAAAAAATAAGGACAGATTATTTTCTGTCTTTATTTTGTAAGTTACATTTGTCAACAGCTTATTATAGATATGCACTATATTTAATTACCTTGAGCAGCATCTACTGTTATAATACCATCTTTATAATCGACTTTATATCCAAATGCTTCACTTATAACCCTTAGGGGAATATATGTGCAATTATCGCCTAATCTCGCCTTCACCGGAAGTTCATTGATCTTATCATTTATTTTTGCTACCTTTGACCCTATTGTCAACTCTACAGTCGTACTATCTTTTTCTGCTGTTATTGTTTGACTGTCACTATGCCAATTCACTGTTGCACCTAATTTTTCAAAAAATTCACGGGCCGGTACTACTGTAATTCCGTCTATTAAAGTAAATGGCTCCTTAGTAAATTTTATCTCTTGCCCGTTTAACTTGATTTTCGGAACATAAGGAAAATGTATTACAGTGCCTCCACCTGAATCTTTATAAATGATTATGCCATTGTCCATTTCTTGAGAATATCCTGCTTGCATGACAGTTTCTTTGGTTACAGATTTTCCATCATCTTGTACAGCGTAAGCGATGGATCCTGTACATACAACAGCAAAAATAGCAACAAACAAAATACGTTTAAGAAAAGTAAATTTCATCCTCACACCAACTCCTCTTTAATCATATTATCCAAACCAGCCCAGGTAATATACTTCTAGAATTCTCTCTTAATTAAAACTTTGTGAATATGATCCCACACTCCTTTCACCTTTTCATTTGGCGGTATGCTTTTAATATAAAACCAAGAAAGTATACAAAATAAACAGTAACCTAATAATATACCTAATGCATTTAGTATTACATCGTTAGTATCAACCCTTCTGGCAACATAACCAGATAAATAAAATATGTTTTCTAAAAACTGTAGAAGCTCTATCGAAATAGAAAATAAGAACCCTTTCCAAATAACTGATTTCAGATCGACATTACTTATAAACGGCAGTCCAAAACCAAAAGGAACGGTAATTATCACATTCCCCCATCCTTGTACTGAATTAAGATAAGAATATGTCAATTCACGAAATGGAATAAAGTTTAAACCGTTTTTCCAATCAACTCCATCTTTAATCAAGTCATTGTGTTGGAATAATCGAATCGGAAACAAAGTATAGTGAGCTACAGAAAGCAAATATATGAAAAATATCGAAAAACATAATATATATCCAATACTGCGTTGTTTCTTTCTCCACATATAAAAAATTAGCCATCCATATATTAAAACTATCACCGGCATAATAGTTTTAATGTCTATCATTATACCTAATCCCAATTATAACAACTCCTCACAATACCTGCATTAGTGCCTATTTGAACTGTATAAACATGTCATTGTTCATTGTTGCATATTTCGCTAAAATCTATGCAATTTTAGAGTATTAAAAAATATTTAGCTATTTAGTAAATCCTGATTTATTCTTCCTGATATAATTAATAATCATATAAAAAACAGCCATTACAGCAATACAGTAAAATGCCAAAAAATACTGCTGGTTAATAATTAAATATGCTATAGCCATTAAATAATAAATAATCAATATTGTATAAAGAGATAATGCTAAAAAATATCCATATTTTCTTTTCTTTAATAACCCAATTGATGATATAATAAATACAGCTCCAAATATGATACCAATAAAATAAAAATTTGTGCTTAGTATGACATTACTGCCAATTTTAAAGTTTACTCTTTCAAGCATCCTCATAATTGAGTCTAATATATACAAGGCCCCTTGTAACATAACTAATATTGCCACAAAATTCACTATATCACCACCCGATAATTTTATACTTTAATCAAATAATTTCACATTTCCAATTTCATCATACCATACTTTATACCCATCTTTGCTGCTGCCAGAAAACCAATAAACAGGTTTGCTATTCATATTTTTATCTTTATAAAATCTGGCATCTATAGACAGTATATAAAATTTGTCTTCTAATTCTTCCATATTACCTTCTTTAATCGCAAAATCCCTAATTATATGTAAAACATTTAATGCATCTTCTTTTTTACACCTTGAATCAATAATTATAGAAAAATATAAATAAGGTCTGGAATAATAAATTTTATATTCGGTAATACAGTTAGATTCATTTAACTTTTCTTTTAATGCTTTTATGGCACTTGTATTAATATTTTCATTATATATATATTTATGACTAATAATATATTTTGCACTTATTACAATTAAAATTGATAAAGACAAAATTATTAATACTATTAACGAGATTAGTTTATCTTTATTTATTTTAATCACCTCTACATAACCCCAAAATCTACCTAACTATTTTTTCCTCTCATAAATATAAAACAAATTAAAATAAAATTCGTTACAGTTTTTTATAAAAAATTTTTTAAATCAAAGTAAAAATTCATAGATTTTAAAGGAAATTTTTATCAAATCTCGATTTTATAACTTCTAAAAAATGTATACATTTTTTAAACTATATTGTATAATATATAAAAATACAATAATATTTTTGAAGTGGAAGAAAATTATGGTCAATATTATGTATATTTTACAATTCATATATGTTTTATTTTTATTTATCATAATTACTATAGATGAGAAAATTAGCTTACATAAATTACCATAATAAACTTACATGAAAAAATTTAATAAAAAATAGAGACAAATGCTCACTTCTATGGTATTAATATGTTGTTGTCACACTATAACAATATTAAACATAGGAGTGGAGCAAATGTCTCATAATAAAAGAATAACAGAAAATTCATCAATAATCCAGTACTTAATGAAATTAAATTTTGCATTATATTTTACTAAACCTGTTATTCGCCATATTGTAGAATTTATAATTGCTGCCACTCAAAAGGGTTATAGTGGTACTGTTACTGATATAGTTAATTTAAGCTTTGCTAATTGCCATAGAACTACCTTTGGCAAATTCTTAAGTCAAGGTGTTTGGAATATAGAGTATGCATGGAGAGCTATAAGGCGGGAAGTTATTCGTATTATACTTGAATTATCACAAACTTGCAAAAAGCCGATATTTGTGATTTTTGATGATACTATTGCTGAAAAAACTAAGCCTTCGTCACAGGCTAAACATTCTATCCAGGCAACAGGATTTCATCAATCACATTTAAAAGGGAAGCAAGTTTGGGGACATCAGCTTCTTACTATGATGCTATCCTGCGGTAAAGTAGTATTACCTTACTACATCGAACGCTATGAAAAAGGTGGCAAAAGCAAAATCGAAAGAATATGTGAAATGGTATCTATGCTTCCAATACTTAAAGGACCAGCATATGGACTATGTGATTCATGGTACATAAACAAGAAAGTAATAGAAGCGCATTTTGAAAGAGGATACCATCTCATAGGAGCACTAAAAACTAATAGAATTATCTATCCACAAGGCATTAGAATTCAGATAAAAGACTTTGCCCAATATATCGAAAAGAACGAAGTTCACCTCGTTACAGTGAATGGTTCTAGGTACTGGGTATATCGCTATGAAGGAGCCTTAAATGGGATAGATAATGCTGTAGTTCTAATGTGCTGGCCTGAGAAAGCTTTTAAAAATCAGAAGGCTCTACATGCATTTATCTGTACTGATACTGAATTAGATACTGAGACTATTCTAAAATACTATAGTCAGAGATGGCCTATAGAAATATTTTTTAGACAGACAAAGAATAATCTTGGACTAAATACGTATCAAGTACGCTCAACAAAATCAATAGATAGATTATTATGGCTTATATCATTGACATACCTGTATTGTACGACTTCGGGCGACGAATATTACAAATTTGGGCAGGGAATAAAAATGGTTTGTAAAGAAGTACAAAAGCAGCGTATTCAATGGATTTATGAACAAGCTAAAAACTATGTATCTATTGATGAAATTTTAGAACAACTAAAATTAGCATAGGCAGAGTGTATCTATTTAATGGTAATATTTGTTATTAATTTTTCTCATCTATAGATAATTATTAAAGTTTTGATGAATGCAGCAAATTATATTGGTGAAAGGTTAAGATTTGGAGAGTTTTTTATGCACTTATTGCATTTACGAAAAGAGAAAAAATAGTTTTCATAGAATTAATAATGGAACCCGACAGTATGAGGTTCCATTATTAATTCTTAATAGACACTTCATTCTATAATATATTGCCATGTGTGTCTATGATGCCTATGTTTATAGCTGTCATTATTATTTTTATATCATTGTTCTCTCCAAATAACATACCTATAAAACAGATTACACTGGATTTTGTTACAGTTTTTAAAAATTTTTTATATTTATGGTCCTTGTCCGGGTAGATAGTCACCTTTTCTTGAAGTTATTTTCCAAACTCCATCTTCTTTAGCTAAATTGTAGTAAAATCTCATCGTTCCTCCCGGTGTAAATGTAACTAATTTTTTTGGAGCATTCTTTATATCTTCTTGTAATTTTGCTTTCATTTCCGGCTTCATTTCTTCTTTTTTATCACTTGTTTTGTATTTGCTAATATCAATACCTTCCGGAACTAATCCTACAGCGGTTGAATGTCCAGTCACATCAGCTATTACAGTCGCTGTATCACCGCTTACATCAACACTGATAAAATTTATTTTTTCAACTATATTATTCTTGTCCCTATAATCTTTACTTTCTATTTCAGCTTTAACACCCATTTGTAAAATCTGAATTCTGTCAGCCAGAATTCCAGACTTTGCACTATAATATTTTTCTGCTTCTGAAACAACCCTTTGGTACATGGCATCTGCAACGTCACTTGGAACATCTATATCTGGTGAAGTTGTATACGCTTCTGGCAAAATACAAACTGAGGCTTCCATGTTTTCTGCATCACTAATTAATTGTTTTATTTTAATTATATCTTCATTTTTATTTTTATCCTGTAAGCCTGTCAATGACATGATTGCAATTACAGCAATCAATAATACTGCCAAGCTTATAAGAATGCTTTCTTTAGTTACTAATTTTTTATTCATCAATTTGCACCTCCCTTAATTTGGTCTTATTACTGCTATAGTAGTTGTTCTCCAATTTTTATTATAAGCTTTTAGATGCCAAATTGCCCATTTTCTATCAGTTGTATGTTGATCCTGTAAATTACCATAATAAGGCGAATTGGGATCTTGACCGTAATCTGCTACTATTGCCGCGTGAGACCATCCCTCACCTGTGCCCCAATCATATATCAGCACATCACCAAATTGTATTAAACTATTGCTATCTGGTTGATAATCTGGACCCCAATTGCCAATATATGTTGCCCCTTGATAATTATCACCTTCATAATATAGTAACCACGACATAAGATCCTTTGCTACAGACCAAGCATTCCCCCAATAAAAACCAGTTAAATTTTTATAGATATACCAACCATGTATATCATCAAAAGGAAGTCCTCCACCTTCATGAAGGCATTGTGAAACAAAATCAGCACAATCAGAATTCCAATTTGTTGGATAATTACTATTTCGTCCCAATGCCCACGCATCAGCATAAATCGTCGCATTGATTCTATCATAAGAAGCATATACATTAGAAGTCATAAACAATGATGTCACTACTATTATTAAAGTCATCAAAATTCTAGTACGTATCATTTTTTTCACCATCCTTTTAATTTATACATTTTTTAGGTACATTTTTAAAAACTTGTACCTTTGTCAAATAAAGAATATAAATTTTAAACATTAGCCACAAAATTTGCTTTTGAAATTTTAAAGTTATTGTTGGAATTTACCGGTAAATCCATTAAGTAAATTATACACTTATTTTTTATAAGCTATATCCATTGAGCAAGCTATTAATTTTTTCTTAACTTCATTATACAAAATTTCATTTGAATATTGTCAATTCAGGAACGAAAATATCATTTTAAGGAACGAAAAAGCATTTTTTAGTCGTTTCATTTATTTGTATATATTATCACTATATCAACATCAAACATATAATGTAAAATACAACAATATATTTTGGAGGTATATATTATGTCAGATGGAGATAAGCATTACCACGATTATTTTGGTACAACCAGCACAGTGTTAGAGCACAACCATGATTACAAAGGATGTACCAGCTATGCCATACCATATGGCACAAGCCATATACACTATTACTCTGGGTACACGTCTATAGCCAAAAATCATAAACACTATGTAAATGGATACACAGGACCTGCCATAAGGACTAAAGATGGCCACGTCCACAAAATGGATGGCAGAACATCTTACGATAAAGACCATTATCATAATTACAGCAATTGCACTTCAAAGCAAATATACAATTGATATACTCCCTCTTTTGAGGGAGTTTTTATATTATTTGTGAGATATATCACATAAAAATTTGCGATTTTATGATAAAATTTTGTTAAATAAATAACCATTAGTCATGAAAACAGCAATACGAGGTGATATGATGGGTATTGAATTAGATGTAAAAAGTTTTGACGATGCCCTGAAAATATTAAGCAAAGATTACAAAATATTTGCTCCTATAAGGTTAAAAGGAAAAGGTTCATTTTCTGATACTGATCTTGTGACATACGGAGAAATTTCTTCCTATCGAGATATAGAATTAAGCGAAAAATCAAGGTATTCCCCAAAAGAGGTGATTTACCCTATAACACAAACCCTATTTTACTTTACAGAAGATGAATACAAAGAACCTGAAATTGACGATAAAGGAATCATCGTCTTTTTAAGACCTTGCGATGCTAACTCATATCTAAAATTAGACAATATTTTTCTAAAAAATGGTCCTTATGAAGATAATTATTACAAAAGGCTGAGAGATAAAGTCAAGTTCTTTGTCATAGAGTGCACAAAGGGCTTTTCTACTTGTTTCTGTGTGTCAACAGGTTCTAACAAGTTTTTAGATTATGATGTTTTTTTCCGGTTTGACAATGACAAGATAACATGCGATGTAAAAAACGACGAGTTTAGCTATGCTTTTTCAGGCAAAGAAGTGGAATTCACTCCAGAATTTATAGAAAAAAATGAAATCGAAATTAAATTGCCTGATGTAGACAAAATATCTCGAAATATAGAATATGTATTTAATCATGAATTGTGGGACGAATACACGAAAAGATGCATAGCTTGCGGAAGATGTACTGTATCATGTCCTACATGCAGTTGCTTTTCAATGCAAGATATATTTTACAAAGATAACCCTAAATGCGGAGAGAGAAGGCGGGTATGGGCTAGCTGCATGGTAGATGGATTTACTGATGTGGCAGGAGGTCACAGCTACAGGCAAAAATACGGTGAAAGAATGAGGTTTAAGGTGATGCACAAGATATACGACTACAAAAAACGCTTTGGCACAACAATGTGCGTAGGATGCGGAAGGTGTGACGATGTATGTCCAGAGTACATTTCATTTATAAAGATCGTGTCAAAAGTCACTGATGCAGTAGAGAGGTGAATCAAAATGGCAAATATATATATGCCAAGAAAAGCAGAAATATTGTCTATAATTCCTCAAACGGATATCGATTATACTTTTAGGCTAAAATCCAATATTATGCCAAAACATGGACAATTTTTACAAGTATCTATACCCAAAATCGGTGAAGCCCCAATATCGATAAGCGATTACACTGATGAATACATCGAACTTACCATAAGAAAAGTAGGCACTGTAACAGATGCTATACATGAATTAAAACCAGGCGATTTCTTGTTTATAAGAGGCCCATATGGCTACGGATTCCCTATTGAAGATTTTAAAGATAAAAATGTAGTGATCGCCGCTGGCGGTACAGGTCTTGCACCTGTCAAAAGCATAATAAACAGGTATTACAGAAATCCTAAAGAGATAAAAAAACTCAATATTTTGGTAGGTTTTAAATCCCCGAAAGACATACTCTTTGAAGACGAAATAAAAAAATGGGGAAAAAGTTTTGATGTCTTATTGACTGTTGACAATGGAGATGAAACGTGGACAGGAAATACAGGTTTAATCACAAAATTTATACCAGATTTAAGTATCGAAAGCCCTAATGATACGATCGTAATTGTCGTAGGTCCACCTATGATGATGAAATTTACATGCCTTGAATTTTTAAAGCGAGGTATACCAGAGGAAAATATATGGGTATCTTTCGAAAGAAAGATGTCATGCGGCATAGGAAAATGTGGCCATTGCAAGATAAATGAAACATACGTTTGCCTTGAAGGTCCTGTATTCAACTATACAAAATCTAAACAACTTCTCGATTAAAGGGGTGAAATAATGATTCTCGATATCGATACAAAACTTTTAAAGAAAAATGCTTATAGAGTAACAAAGCAAAGAGGCATAACGGCTCTTAGAATAAGGGTCCCCGGAGGAGATCTAAATATAAAGTATCTCGACATAATAAAAGAAATAGCTGAAAAGTACGGCAATGGAACTGTTCACATTACAACACGTCAAGGTTTTGAAATACCAGGAATATCAATGGAGAAAATTGACGAGATAAATGAGCTTATATCCCCTATTATAATAGGACTTAAAGATGAAGGTGTCCAAATAGAAGATGAAGAAGGAGGATACCCTGCCGCAGGCACAAGAAACGTGTCGGCTTGCATCGGTAATCGGGTATGCCCATTTGCCAACTACGATACAACAGCACTTGCATTAAAGATAGAAAAGCTAATATACCCTAATGACTATCACGTAAAAATCGCAGTCACTGGTTGCCCCAATGATTGCATAAAAGCCCACATGCAAGACATAGGCATCATAGGTCAAGTTGAACCAATTTACGATCCATCAAGATGTATCGGGTGTCAAGCATGTGTAAAGAACTGTAAAAGAAGAGTGACTGGTGCCCTTACTTTTGAAAACTTCAAAGTCGTAAGGGATCCCAATAGATGCATTGGTTGCGGCGAATGCATATTGAAGTGTCCAACTTCTGCATGGACAAGAGGTGAAAAGTACTATAGACTCGTCATAATGGGTAGAACAGGCAAGAAAAACCCAAGACTGGCGCAGACATTTATTGAGTGGGCAGACGAAGAATCTGTGCTAAAAATAATAAAAAACATGTACGACTTTATCGATAAATACATCGACAGAACCTTAGATAAAGAGCATGTTGGATATATTGTCGATAGGGAAGGATTTAAAAAGTTTAAAGAAGAAGTATTAAAAAACGTCAAACTGCCTAAAAAAGCTAAAGTAGCAAATCATATAGATTACACAGGTTATAGATACGAAAGAAATACAATATACGATTAAGATAAGCCACTTACGGCTTATCTTTTTATCCATTTAGTATTGATATCGCTACTTCCTTTAAACCTTGATTTTAAATTGCCGACTAAATTGAACACTCCATGTGATAAATTGTAAATAAATCCAATAGCCTTGTCATCAAATTCATAATTGTAGTTTAAAGAATTCCCTTTATACAAGCCTTTTTCTTTCATATCTCTTTCAATTTCTGTCCCTGCTAATGGCAAGAGTCTACTTACAGGGTAATAGTCAAGCCTTTCCTTGCCTATCAATTTTACTGCATTATTTATAAAAGAAATGTTTTCGCTAAGCTCTTTAAAATTTATATGCGGATCGAACATGATAAATCCCATAGATATATAAAGCTCTAAATCATTTAAAATCTTTAAAGCATTTATATTGTCCTCAACCCTTACATCTTTTTTAAAACGGTCAAGAACTGTTTGCGATCCTGATTCAACACCTAAAAATACTCTTTTAAGCCCAGCCTTCTTTAGAATGGAAAAAAGCTCCTTATCTACATCGTTTACTCTGCATTGTATGCTAAAATTGATATTCATGCCGCTTCTTATGATTTCCTCGGCTAATCTATATGCCCTTTCATAACTTTTGCCTTTGCCGCCTACAAACTCAGCATCGTTGAAAAATAAATTTCTTACATTGTATTTTTCATATAGCATTTTTATCTCATCAATGACATTCTCTACGCTTCTTTGCCTATACTTTTGTCCAAACTGGGAAAAAAATGGCCCAACGCTGCAAAAGCTGCATCTTCCATAGCATCCTCTTGATGTAAGTATTGATGCAAAACCTGACTTCAAGATTACTATCGGAAGCGTATCTCTTTCAGGATATGGCATACTATCAAGGTCATCTATGAGAGGTCTTTTGTCATTTACCTTTAAAGTATCGCCGTCCTTATAAGCTATGCCTTCTATATCCTTCCATTCTTCATCTTTTAGTATCTTTTTTGCAAGCTCTGTAAAAGTGAGCTCTCCTTCACCTAAAACAACTGTGTCAATCTGAGGGCACTCCATCAATATCTCATCGTATGAAAAAGTAGGGTATATGCCACCTACAGACAAATGCCCTTTATAACCCGTCTCTTTTATTCTTTTTATGAACCTTAAAGCTTCAATCGCACTATCTTGAAATGGTATGCTTACACCTATCAATTTTGGCTTGTCTTGCTTTATATCGTAAATAACATCATCTGGAAATAAATCATAAAGTGGCATGTCCACTATCTTTACACTGATGTGCTCTTTTCTAAGAAAAGCTGCTATATATGCAAGTCCTAAATGTTCGTATTTATCTTTCATACTTGATGATGGAGGATTTATAAGAAAAACATCGTACTGCTCCATTGTATCAATTCCTTTCAAATTTCCAACAATACACAACAAATATATATTTCTACACAAATCTTAAAAATCCTCCAAGCATATGTAACAATTTTATATATTTTGCAATTTTTCGTAGTTCAATTCAGAGAATGAACGTATAACCATGTCCGCCATACTTATGTCTTGATCTCCCGAATTAGGATTTATAAATCCCACTACTTTCATGCCAGCGCTTTTTGCAGCCAAAACTCCTTTATTTGAGTCCTCTATTACTATGCACCTTTCAGGTACAATATTAAGTTTTTCTGCCGCATAAAGAAAAATATCAGGATATGGCTTACTTCTCTGTACAAAATCACCTGATACAAGCTTGTCAAAATAGCTTTCAAGCTTGAGTCTTTTTACAACAAGTTCAATTACATCAATAGGTGATGATGAAGCAACTGCAAGTTTCACTTCTCTTGAATACAATTCTTTTACAATTTCGTCTATGCCTTCTATAGGTTTTACTGCATCGTCATTTTCTGATATATAGTCAAAATACCTTTTTCTGTCCATCTCAACAAGTTCTTCAACCGTAAGGGGCACATTGCACTTATTTTTTACATATTCCCACATATAGTGAGACGTTGTCCCTACAAACGAAATATGCTCATCAAAAGATATATTGGCTCCTATTTCCTTGAAAATCTCTTCTTCCAATTGTATGTGCAGTGGCTCACTGTCGATTAATACACCATCCATATCAAAAATAACTGCTTCAAACACTTTAAGCACTCCTTCTCCCTTTATTCGCTACACATATAGTATATAAATTATTTAATCTCTTGTGAAGCCCTCATATAATTACTGTCGTTTTCCTTAATCCAAATGATGTGCTTTACTATTGCAAAAAATTTTAGACACTACATATATCTAAATATGTTATAATTATACTTGAGGTAGTCGAACAAGCAGGGTGCGGTTGCCACTATCCTTATAAGGAGGTGGTTGCTATGATAAATACATATCAAGCATTGTCTTTGATGATAATGTTTGGAATGTTAATTATAGCAATCCTCGATTTTAAGAGGAAGAAATAACCGCCCTGCTGAACCCAGAGCGGTTAAAATTTAAACCGTCTTTTGGGGCAACCGCATTTTGCGGACGGCTGCCTCTTTATTTTTATTATAGCATAATTTTCAAAAAAATAAACTAAAATTTTAAATTAAACCTTAAAATTCGCGTGAATTGTATATTTTTACTGAAGTCATATATGAAAAAGCATAAATGAGAAGTGCCATTATAATCAGTTCATTTGCCACAAATGTATTTGATTGATTCTTAAAAAGCGTGATTAAAGAATTTAATACTTGAGAGTTCGTTCCATACTTGTCTATTACACTTATTAATCCCGTAACACCAAAAAACAATCCAAAAAACATGACAAAGTTTATCCATCTCGTCTTGATGTATCCGAATTTAAAATAAAAAGGCAGGTATATACCATAATAAACAGCTAATCCAAAAATCAAAACTGGTTCAATCGTCAATGTGGAAAACCTTATAGGTAACTGAAGCAAATTTCCAATACCCACTACTATTATATATTCTATTGCACCTAATGCAGCAAACAGAAAAACGGATACGTATTTTTCCATTACTAAAATAGAACGCTTGATTGGGAGGCTGGCTAAAACAATTTCGGATCTGTTTTTCTCTTCATATGAAGCGGCAGTAAGCACGAAAATGTATGGAAATACAAAAACAGTCAATACGCCGCCTAAATTATTGCTGCTGAAGGCAAATGAATAAATTGCTGCCAACAATATGCCGTATAAAAATTGCTTTTTCTGCACTAATATATCTTTCAACAATAGACTATACATTAAAATCCCTCCTGGTATAATAGAGCATTACATCTTCCAACGTAGGCTTTTCAATTAACACCTTATCGCCTAAAATTCTTTTCATTTGCTTTTTGTCGTCTACAAGACCTTCAAAGCCAAAATTGTTTATCTTGACTCCAACAAATCTCTTTTTTATCTCATCATCTAACAATTCTTTGTTGCCTTTTATCAAGCCGTAATTGTCTAAAATCTCATCTTTTGAAGATGATAGTATTATCTCACCATTGTCAATCAAAACTATATAATCAGCTATCTTATCTAAATCTGATGTTATATGTGTAGAAAAAAACACGCTTTTGTTTTCATCCTGAATAATATTCGAAAGAATGTCTAAAATTTCACTGCGAACAACAGGATCAAGCCCTGACGTAGGCTCATCCATTATCAATAAATCGGCATTATGAGAAAGAGCAATCGCCAGTGAAAACTTCATCTTCATTCCCTTCGAGAGATCTTTTATTTTCTTTTTTGGCGGTATATCAAATTTTTTAATATACTTACTGAATAAATCATCATCCCATTCTTTATAAAATGATGCAATTATTTCCTTCATTTCTAAAACAGTCAATTCTTCATAAAAATAACACTCGTCGTACACAAAACCTATCTTATTTTTCACTTCCATCTCATGTTTTATATTATCCTTTCCAAAGACCTTTATTTCACCGCCATCTCTTTTTAATAAGTTCATTATAAGCTTTATAGTAGTGCTTTTCCCGGCGCCATTTTGTCCTATAAATCCCATTATATATCCTCTATCAAGTTTGAAACTTATATCTTTCAAACTAAAACCTCTATAATTTTTCCTCAGATTTTTAACCTCCAATATCGGTTCCATCATACAACCTCCTAAAACTTATTGATAGATACTTAATCTGTAAGATAAATTTCATTCATATAAAAGTCTCAGCATCTCTTCCATTTCTTCTAACTTTAAATCAATAGCTTTTCCCGCCTCAACAGCCTCAGAAAGTTTCTCCTCTACAATTTTTAATCTCATCTCTCTCATAAATTCTTTATTTTGAGCGGCTACATATGATCCTTTGCCAGGTTTTGTAACAATGTAACCTTCCTTCTCAAGGTCTTCATAAGCTCTTTTTGTCGTGATAACGCTTATCATAAGTTCTTTTGCAAGATTTCTAATTGACGGAAGTAATTCTCCTTCTTTAAGTTCACCGCTTAAGATTGAATTTTTAATCTGCCTTTTTATCTGTTCATATATTGGCTCATCAGATGAATTCGAAATTATAATGTTCATTTACATGCAAATCTCCTTCTTTTAACTGTATATAGTTAATACTGTATATATATATTATATACAGTATTAACATCAATGTCAATCACATCTATGTATTTTTTTCTTGACTCTCCATCAAAATAATGTTAGAGTAACTTTATAAAATCATATGAGGAGGAATTTACAATAGATATCAATATTAAAAGTTTAAAAATCGGCGATTTAGTGGCAAAATTACCAATAATCCAAGGTGGCATGGGCGTAGGAGTGTCACTAAACAATCTCGCTTCTGCCGTAGCCAATGAAGGTGGCATCGGCGTAATATCTGCAGCAGGTATTGGCATGTTGGAAAAAGATTTTGCTACAAATTACATTGAGGCAAATATAAGGGCACTTAGAAAGGAAATTAAGAAAGCCAGAGAAAAAACTAAAGGTATAATTGGCGTTAATATAATGGTAGCACTTTCAAATTTTGCTGATATGGTTATAACATCAATAGATGAAGGAATTGATATAATCTTTTCCGGCGCAGGACTTCCATTAAATCTCCCTAAATTTTTGAATAAAACATCTAAGACTAAATTAGTACCTATTGTTTCATCTGAAAGGGCATTCAATCTTATAGCAAAAAGATGGGTGCAAAAATACGATTATTTGCCAGATGCTGTTGTCGTTGAAGGTCCAATGGCTGGTGGTCACTTAGGATATTCAAATGAGCAAATATCAAATCCTGACTATTCTCTTGATAAAATACTAAAAGACGTATTAGAAAAAACAAGACAATATGAGAAAATCTCAGGAAAGCAAATACCTGTCATTGCTGCTGGTGGAATATATACAGGTGAAGACATATACAAATATCTAAAAATGGGTGCTGCTGGTGTACAAATGGCCACGCGTTTTGTCACAACCGATGAATGCGATGCGTCAGATGAATTTAAAAAGTCATATCTAAACTGCAAAAAAGAAGATATAGCTATAATAGAGAGTCCTGTCGGTATGCCAGGTAGAGCAATCATTAATAAGTTCCTTAATGATGTAAAATCAGGTGAAAGAAAACCATATAAGTGTTTGTATCACTGCATTAAGACGTGTGACTATAAAAAAAGCCCTTACTGTATATCGCAAGCACTTATAAACGCTCAAAAAGGACTTATGGCAAATGGATTTGCATTTGCAGGGGCCAATGCCTATAGAGCGGATAAGATAATACCCGTTAAAGATTTAATTAATACTCTCATGGATGAGTATAATAAAGCGCTTTATTTAAACATATGACTATTAAAAAGACTGCCGTATTGGCAGTCTTTTTAAATTATTTTCTGGGCTTTGAAATCTCTACGCTTATTCTTTTACCATCGATTGTTTTACCAGATAATTGGTCAATTATATTTTTTGCAGCGCTTCTGGCCACATTTACAAACGAAAATTTTTCAAATATGTCTATATCCTGTATATCATTTTTTGAGATGCGGCAATCTGAAAAAAGCTTAATTGCCGTCCTCTTATTGAATTTGTCTTTTCTTCCTAAATTGATAAACAGCCTTAAATAATCCCGTTCAATGTCATTTCTATACACATCTTCCCCATAATACATATCCATCAAAGCTGCCGCAACATCTACAAGGTTGTATTCTTCGTCAAGCTCCATTGCCAATGGCACAAACCTTTTATAATCATTTTTCTCCAATGTCTTTTTGATTTCAGCTATCATTTTATTGTACTTGACTTCCAGTATGTCATCTACAGTTGGCAGTTCTTTTCGCTTTATTTTGCATCTTGTGGCTTTTTCTATCCTCTTCAATGCTGGATACTCCCTTGATGTCACTAATGTATAAGCGACACCGCTTCGATTTGCTCTTCCTGTCCTGCCAATTCTGTGAACATACGATTCTACATCTTGTGGCAGATTGTAATTTATGACATGTGTCACATTCTCAATATCTATGCCTCTTGCTGCTACATCAGTCGCCACTAAGAAATCCAAAATACCTTCTTTGAATTTCCTAAGCGTATTTATCCTTTGATTTTGGCTCATATCACCGTGCATACCTTCAACATTGTATCCTCTCGACTGCATATTTTCTGTAAGCTCATCAACTTCCTTTTTCGTTTTGCAGAAAATTATCGTACTTGACGGCTCTTCAACATCTAATATTCTGCAAAGAGATTCAAACCTTTCTTGGTTTTTCACCTCGTAATAAAAATGCTGGACTGTTGAAACGGTCATAGTCTTTTTTACGATAGAAATAAATTTTGCATCGCTTTTCATGTATTTCTTTGCAAGATTCTTTATTTCATCCGGCATCGTGGCAGAAAACATCATGGTCTGTCTTTCTTTATTTGTATGGTTTATGATTTCTTTAATATCATCTATAAATCCCATATCCAGCATTTCATCTGCTTCATCTAAAACAAGGTACTTCACATCGTTCAATCTCAATATATCCCTCTTAATAAGGTCGAGAACTCTGCCTGGAGTGCCAATTATTATATCTACGCCTCTTTTTATTGCTTTAATCTGCCTATCTATTTGCACGCCACCATAGACAGGAAGCAATCTCACTTTAGAATACTTTCCAATGCGGGCCAATTCATCATTTACTTGTATTGCCAACTCTCTTGTAGGAGTCAAAACAAGGCAAAACACTTTCCCCTCATTTGAACCAATATTGTTTATGATAGGTGCACCGTACGCTAGCGTCTTGCCGGTTCCTGTCTCTGCCTGTCCTATTACATCTGAGCCCTGCAACAACACAGGTATTACTTCCGACTGTATTTTAGATGGCTCTTCAAATCCCATATCATCGATAGCTTTTAAAATTTTTTCATTTAAATTTAGTTTCTTAAAATCCATTAATCTTTTGTCTCCTTAATATTTTTTATTCACCTGGTATTATTTTTTACAAAATCAACTGCAATATGTGAATATCCAGGTATCTATTAAACTTGTAACCTAATTCCTTTAATGTACCAACAATTTTGAAGCCGTACTTTTCGTGCAAGTGAATGCTTACATCGTTGCCTTCAGATATTCTGGCTATTATAGTGTGAAATTCATTTTCCTTTGCGTGTTCTATAATCTTCTTGATTAATTTATCCCCAATGCCACGTCCCTTGTACGACTCATCAACGTAAATCGAGTCTTCCGCCACAGCCCTATAGCCGCATTTTTCAGACCAAATGGATAATGACGCCCAGCCTACAACAATGTCGTCTTCTATTGCCACAAAAACAGCATATCTGTCATTGTGGGCCTCAAACCACTTTTTATGATACTCTAATGGCCTTGGTTCAGTATCAATTGTTGCTGTCGTGTTTAATACAGCTTGATTGTATATGTCATTTATCCTTTCAATATCATCTATATTAGCTTTTCGAATGATCATAAAGACCGTTCCTTTCAATCAAATTGGCTTTAAAAGAATCCGATATAAATACTTTAACATATAATGCTGAAATTGCATATATATAATCAAAATAATTTTTAAAAATTCTCATGGAGATGTATTATATGAATAAGAAATCGATTGATATAAAAAAACACTCATTCATAGTAAATGCTGATTACAATGATGTTTTGCTTTTAGCAAAATTAATTCAGGCAGAAGGCGAAAGCGAACCAATGATTGGAAAAGTTGCCATAGGAGCCGTCATCGTAAACAGAGTGCAAAATCAAAATTTCCCTGATACAATATCTGAAGTCATATTTGAGCCTGGACAATTTGAAAGCGTAACAAATAACCGCATATTCAATGTAGAAAACATAGATGAGGAATGTATTATTTCAGCTTTAAAAGCATTGGAAGGAGAAGACCCGACAGATGGTTCTCTGTACTTTTACAATATGTATACAGCAACAAACGATTGGATTAAATCAAAAAAAGTAAGCGTTGCAATAGGAAAACATAATTTTATAGCATAAGAAAGCAGGGCCATGCCCTGCTTTCTTCAGCATATTCTGGGGAGAAGTTCGCCAATTGGTCTATCAACGATTCTATTTGTGCCATAGACTGTTTCTATCGTCACAAGACCAGAATCATCGATTTCACCTATAATAGCGGCATCTTTACCGTATTTATCCTCTTTCATTATTTCCAATGCCTTATAAGCAAAATCTTTATCAACTACACACACAAGCTTTCCTTCATTAGCAAGGTGCAGATAATCGATGCCTAACATACTACAAGCCGATTTTACGCTTTCTTTCACAGGCAGCTTATCTTCATGTATTTTGATTCCCACATTGCTCATGCCAGCTATCTCGTACAGAACTTCCGCAACACCGCCCCTTGTAGGATCTCTTAAGATTTTCACAGCATCTCTAAGAGCCATAAGCTTCTCCACCATTTTATTTAAAGGTGACACATCAGAAAGAAGAGGAGGGTCAAAATCAAGCCCTTCCCTGGCACCCATCACTGCCATCCCATGATCTCCAATTGTCCCCGAAACTATCACTACATCTCCAGGTTTTCCGTTTTTAATAGACACGTAAGCTCCATCAGGTAAAATGCCTATTCCGGCAGTATTTATGAAGATTCCATCTGCACTGTTTTTCTCCACGACCTTTGTATCACCTGTCACAATTTGTACACCAGCTTCATTAGCGGCATCTACCATAGAGCCGACTATCTTTTTAATGTCATCAACCGGAAATCCCTCTTCAATTATAAATGATGCACTCAAGAAAAGAGGCTTTGCACCACGCATGGAAATATCATTTACAGTACCGCATATTGCCAACCTTCCAATGTCACCACCTGGAAAGAAAACAGGCTTTACTACAAAGCTGTCTGTAGTAAAAACGGTCTTACCCGGCAGCAATGCTGCATCTTCCATCTGATTTAGATATTCGTTATTGAACTTTTCTATGAATATTTCGCTTATGAAGCTTTGCATCATCGAACCACCGCCACCGTGTGACATCAATACCTTATCCATATACCGTTCCTCCTCGATTTTACTCGCCGTACTTGTAGTACGCCGCACAAGATCCTTCTGATGAAACCATGCAGGGACCAACAGGATTTAAAGGTGTGCAAGCTTTGCCAAACAGTGGGCATTGTTTTGGCGTTATAATCCCTTTCAGCACATCACCACAGCGACAGCCTTTTATCTCTGTACTGCTATTGGGCTTTTTAATCTTAAATTTTTTCTCTGCATCGTATTCGCTGTACTTATCACGTATCCTAAGCCCTGATCCTTCTATCATGCCAAGGCCTCTCCATTCAGCATCGCTTTCTTCAAAGACTTCATCCATCAATCTTTGTGCATCAGTATTTCCTTCCTCTTTTACGACCCTTTTATACTGAATTTCTATCTTAGGATCTTTTAAGTTTTTTAAAATCATTACGACGCTCATCAATATGTCTGTTGCTTCAAATCCAGATACGACACCGCCAATATTGTATCTATCAACCAAAAAATTATATATAGTGCTTCCTGTTATGGCACTTACATGGCCTGGAAGTAGAAATCCCTGAATGTCTGATCCATTTACAACAAGTGCCTCCAATGCCTTTGGCATTGTCTTATGAAGACAATACACACTGTAATTCTTTATTTTTTTTGTGTACGCTTCTTTTATAGTCATGGCGACAGACGGGATTGTCGTCTCAAAGCCTATCCCAATAAAAACTACCTCTTTACTTGGGTTTGCCATAGCATAATCCAGTGCATCAAGTGGTGAATAAAACACCCTCACATCTCTGCCTTTCGCCCTCTCCTCTTGCAGCGAAGAATTATTTCCAGGCACTCTTACCAAATCTCCAAATGTGGCAATAGTCACTCCTTGACTTGCCAAAGATATTGATGCATCAATCTCATTTTGTGCCGTCACACAGACAGGACATCCTGGCCCCGATATGAGTTTTATATTTGGCGGCAATATCTGCCTTAAGCCGTATTTCGATATAGCCATAGTGTGAGAACCGCAGACTTCCATTATTTTAATAGATTCTCCAGTATTATACCTATCTATAAGCTCTTTGGCTGTATTTATGATGCCTTGCATAGAAATACCTTTCCTTTCTTATTTTTGTTTGAAGCTTTCTCTCAAAGCTTCCTCCATTTCTTCCCAAAGCCTTAGATCTTCTTCAGCCGTCTCTTTGTCTACAATGCTTATGGCTACACCTGCGTGAACCATGACATAATCTCCAATCTTGACATCAGGTACCATTGATATGGACACCCTTCTTTTTAGTCCGTTTAATTCAGTCTCTGCCACATCTCCATCGATTTTTACTACCTTTTGTGCGACAGCAATACACATAATTACACCTCCATCATATAGTTTGCTATGACTGCTTGGCCTAAGGAAATGCCACCGTCATTGCAAGGTATCTTGCTATTGGAATAAACAGAAAATCCTTCTTTTGATAATCTATCAATAATATTTTCCAATAAATATTTGTTCTGAAAGCTTCCACCGCTTAAAACCACTTTATCTATATTGTACTTTTCGCCAAGTCTCAATGCCACATAAGCAGTAAACTCTACAATTGTATTGTGAAATCTGGCGGATATTATTCCCTTGCTTACTCCTTTTTTATAGTCAAAATAAACTTGCTTTAAAATACCTGATGTATCCACCACATACTGGTCATCACTTGATACAGTGAAGTCATAATGCGATTGATCACTTTCTATGATGCTTTCGAGCTCCATGGCTGCTTGTCCTTCATATAGGACAGTGTCTTTAACACCAATCAGTGATGCAACTGCATCAAACAATCTACCCATGCTGGACACCAATGGTGCGTTTATCTTTTTGTCTATCTGCGCTTTTATGATCTCCAATTCCTTTTCATCAAACCTTTTAAGGTATTCATGGTAGCTATCCATATCTTCATTTATAAAGCCTATTGCAGTTCTGTATATCCTTTTTATAGCAAGTTCTCCGCCTGGAAGCGGATTGTACTTTATATGGCCAGCCCTTACGAAGTCTTTCAAATCAGCTATCAAAAATTCAGCACCCCAAATATTTCCATCCAATCCATATCCCGTGCCATCATATGAAAAGCCTATTACTTTGTCATCTATGCCGTATTCCGCCATACAGCTTGCTATGTGTGCATGATGGTGCTGCGTGTATATTACGGGCAAGCCCAGTGTTTTTGCAAACTGCGTCGACAAATAACCTTGATGCATGTCACACGCCACAAATTGCGGCTCCACTTTAAAAAGTTTCATGTACTTCTTTATCTCATCTACATAATACATGTACGTCTTGCTGTTATCGAGATCTCCTATGTGATGGCTTAGAAATGCGTAATTGCCTTTAGTCAAGCAAAACGTGTTTTTGTAATACCCTCCAACGGCAAGTATCGGTTTAAAGTCCATTTTAAGCACCATAGGCTCTGGAGCATATCCTCTCGATCGCCTTATGACTCTTTCGCTTTTAGCTTTCCAAGATGTAACCGTATCGTCAATCCTATTTACAATGTCTCTATCATTTAAAAGGAAACTGTCTGCTATGTCTTTAAGCCTCTTTATTGCTTCATCATTGTCTTTGCACAGAGGCTCTTCACTGATATTGCCACTGGTCATGACAACTGGAAAATCTATATATTTAAACAAAAGATAATGTATAGGCGCGTAAGGAAGCATCACACCTACGCTGTCAAGGCCATCGCTTACACCTTCAAACTCGTATTTCTTTTTTAAAAGGACGATAGGCCTTCTTTGGCTATTTAATAGCTCCATTTCATCATGGCTTACATGGCAATACCTTTTTACAGCTTCTACATCTTTCATCATAAGCGCCAGAGGCTTTCCATACCTGTTTTTCCTATCTCTAAGCCTTAATACAGCCTCATGGGATAATGCATTTACAGCCAGATGAAAGCCGCCTATCCCCTTTATAGCAACGATTTTTCCATTCCTTAAATCTTCAGCAACCGCCATAATAGGATCAATATTCGCACTTTCGCCAACATATTTAAGGGATGGTCCACAATCGTAACATGCTACAGGCTGTGCATGAAACCTCCTGTCCAAAGGATTTTCATACTCATCTCTACATAATTTACACATGGGGAATTTTTTCATAGACGTCTTTGGCCTGTCGTATGGTATATCCTCTATGATGGAAAATCTCGGACCGCAGTTTGTGCAATTTATGAACGGGTAGTTATATCTCCTGTTTTTTTCGTCCATCATCTCACTTACGCATTCGTCGCATACACCCATATCAGGAGAAATCGGCACAAATCCCTCATCTGCTTTGCTTGACTTTATGCTAAAACCTTTATATCCTACAACATCACAATCTTCTACAGATATCTCGTCTATCTTCGAAAGCTTCGGAGGATTTTCTTTTAATTCCGTTAAAAACGCATCTATTTCATCATCATAACCCTCCACGTTAATAGAAACACCAGATGATGTGTTATAAACGATGCCTGACAAGCTGTGTTTTAATGCCAAATTGTACACAAACGGTCTGAATCCTACACCTTGAACAATTCCTTTAATATTTATTTGCCTTGCACGTATTCGTCGTATTTCTCTTTCAGCCATTTCGCCAGCACCTCAAAGCCTTCCCCCGTCCTTGATGATACTTCAAAAATCTCAGCTTCATCATTAAGCGTCTTCACACCGTCGTAAAAATACTGCTTATTAAAGTCAAAATACGGCAGTAAATCTATCTTGTTTATGACAACTGCTTTCGCCTTTGAGAATAGGAGAGGATATTTGTATGGTTTATCATCCCCCTCAGCAACATTTGCCATAGCCAATTTGAAGTCTTCACCAAGTTCAAAATCTGAAGGGCATATTAGATTTCCTATATTCTCTATGAACAATATGCCACCCTCAAAATCAAGCGTAGACAATGCTTTATTTATTGAATTTGCATTCAGATGACAAGCACCACCAGTATTTATCTGTACCACCGGTATATTTCTTTCAGCCATCTTGCGGGCATCTATATCAGACGCTACATCGCCTTCTATGACACCACAAGGAATATCCATGTTTTCTATAAGCTTCAATATGAAACTTGTTTTGCCTGTACCAGGTGAGCCGATTATGTTTACCATCATGATTTTTCTTTCATCTTTTATGCTTTTGTTTTCTTCCGCAATGTTGTTGTTGGCTTCAAGCACATCTTTAATAATCTTTATTTCCATTTATAATACACTCCTTATTCAACATCTATACTATCTATATAAAGTTCTTTGCCTTTCTCAATCAAAACACCGCTGCTGCCGCAATAGGGACACTTAAACGTGAAATTATCCCTATTATAAATCATGCCGCAACTGCGGCATTTAAACTCTGCTTTCACTTTTTTAAAATCAAGCTTAGCACCGTATAATGGCGTTCCTTCGCTTAAAACATCAAAATAAAACCTTATGCTTTCTTCTTCAAACCCGGTTAATTCCCCAAGCACGATGTTTATTTTGGTCACCTTATTGACATTTCTTTTTTTAGCTTCATCAGAAACCATGTTTACGATGCTTTCAGTTATAGACAATTCATGCATTTAAGCACCGGCTTTCTCAGAATCATCGTGTTTTTCCAAGTGAATGTTGTACTTTTTGTCTGTGCAGCTTCTGTAATGCACATCAAGCTTTAAACATTTCTTAGGGCACTTTTCCACGCATACGCCACACAAGACACATTCAAAAGGATTGTACTCCCAAACGCTGGTCTTTCTGTCCACCTTTATGCAGTTTGATGGACACACTCTCTGGCACATGCCGCAAAAAATGCATTCATCAATGTTGTTTTCCAAATGACCTCTGTTTATATCAAAGGGCTTTCTTTCTTCAAAAGGATACATACGAGTCACTGGCTTCTTTGACAGATTAGAAAACACGCTTTTTAGCATATCCAACATCTCAATAACACCTCTTCCCTGACAGATTATCTTTCCGTACAACTGATGCAAGGATCGATGGTCAGTATGAGTACAGGGACATCTTGTAAATGAGATCCAGGCAATATTTTCAAAAGAGCCGGTATATTAGCAAAGGTAGGTGTTCTTATGCGAAGCCTATCCAAAAATTTCGTGCCATTTGATTTAATGTAGTACACCACTTCTCCTCTTGACTGCTCAAGCCTTGATATGACTTCACCAGCAGGTGGATTGCCTTTTACAGGAACGCTTATTTCCCCTTCAGGCATCTTTCCTAACGCCTGTCTTATAAGGTCAATTGACTGGAATATTTCCTTCATCCTAACCAAATTCCTGGCATAGCTGTCACCAGCTTTTTCCACAATCGGCTCAAAGTCAAGATACTTATAAGCAGCATAGCCAGTAGTCCTAAGATCTAAATCCACGCCGCTTCCCTTAGCCATAGGTCCAGTTGCGCCAAGCTCGTACGCTTCTTCTTTCGTCAAAACTCCTATGCCAACAGTTCTTTGCTTTACAGTATAGTTGTTCATAACAACATCGTTAATGTCCTTAAGCTGTCTCTCAACATCGTCTAACTCTTTTAAGATCCACTTAGCTTGTTCGCTATTTATGTCTTTTCTGACTCCGCCTACTATATTAACTGAAATTATGACTCTGTTGCCTGATGTAGCTTCCAGTATGTCCATTATCTTCTCGCGAATCTTCCACGTCTGCATAAAGAGGTTTTCGAAGCCAAATGCATCAGCAAAGAGTCCAAGCCATAAAAGATGGCTGTGGATCCTGTGAAGTTCTGCCCAAATAGTCCTTAAATATTCAGCTCTTACAGGAACCTGAACCCCCATCAATTCCTCTATTGCTTCACAATAATCCTGCCCATGCATACAACTGCATATACCGCAAACCCTCTCTACGACGTAAACCATCTGGTTAAAGTCCTTTTTCTGCGCTAAAGTTTCCAAACCTCTATGGACAAAACCGAAAGCAGGATATGCCTCTACTACCTTTTCATCCTCTACAACAAGTTTTAAGTGAATAGGCTCAGGCAAAACAGGGTGCTGCGGTCCAAACGGAATCGTACTTTTATCACTCATTCTTACCACCCTTTTCTCTTCTTATAATCTCTATGTCTGCTTGTGGACTTATTGGAGAGCTTTCACCCAACATAAAGTTTCCTCCAAAGTCAACTGCAAGGCCATCAAACTCAACTCCAAAAAGCTCTTTTATCTCATTTTCTACTGCCAGCGCACATGAATAAATATCTGAAACGCTGGGAACATTTTTCCCGTCGGTTATGATGTGGATGTTTTCTAAATCATAACCGATGGCAAATGTGTATATGATTTTAAATTTATCTTCTAAATTAAGGCACGTTTCTGTGACAAATCTATATCCACCATCGTGGTATTTCTTCACTTCACTTTTTAGATTGCCTATTTCCACTTCTCTGCTATTTACGATCATAAAATCACTCCTAACCTAAGCTTTTGGCTGAAACTATTACTTCCTTGCGAGAATACTTCTCTTTTAATATTTGTGCCGCCTTGTAAAGACCATCTATCATGGCCTCAGGCTTAGCCGGACATCCAGGAACATACACATCGACAGGAATCACCTTGTCTATGCCGCCTAACACATTGTAGCAGTCCCTAAATATGCCTCCGCTGCATGCACAAATTCCCGCTGCCACAACTACTTTTGGATCAGGCATCATGTCATAGACATTTTTCAATACATCTTTATTTTTTTCATTTACAGTGCCCGTTACTATCAAGATGTCAGCATGTTTCGGATTTCCCACATTTACCATACCAAATCTTTCCATGTCATATATAGGCGTCATACATGCCAAAACCTCTATATCACATCCATTGCAACTTCCACAATCGTAATGGACTACCCATGGTGATTTTGAGAAGGACTTTTTCACAAATTCTTTTAAACCCATAAATTTATCACCTCGATACATTGCTAAAGTACAGGTAAGCAATATTTAAGACTGTAAAACTTATACCCACAATCCAGCTAAAGCTAAGCATCCACTTAAGCGTCATCCTTGCAGATATATTATCTACAATTATATCTAAAAAGAATACAAAAAGCGATATCAAAGCACCGATCACAAGATTTTGCGACCAGAAAATTGCCAGCATTGCTAAAAGCAGCACTAACTCATACCAATCAGCTATTTCTATTAAAGCCAGATACGGCCCTGCGTAATCTGTGAGAATCCCTCTTACAAGCTCTTGATGAGCATGTTCGGATGTAGAAAAATCGAAAGGAGATTTCTTTATTTTTATGTCCAATACAAGGCTTAAAACCACAAAAATAAGCGGCAAATCCAGAAGAAGCCTTCCATGTGACATTATATCGTGCAAATTGAAGCTTCCAGCTACATAGTACATGCCAATAAGCACAAATATAAGGAGAGGTTCATAAGCAAGCATCTGCATAAGTTCCCTCTGAGCTCCTACTTGGCTGTACGGTGACCTTGTAGCCAATGCCCCTATTACATAGAAAACAAGCCCTATTGACATTATAAAAATTATCATAAGAAGGTCAGCTTTTATTGCAAAGAAGCCAACACTTAGTATAGCTGATAACAAATATATATAAGCTGCGAATATCTGAAAGTCGTTTACTATCATCTTCTCTTTAGAAAGCAATTTTACAACGTCGTAAAAAGGTTGCAATACAGGTGGACCATACCTGCCTTGAATAAGAGCTGTTACTTTTCTGTCTAATCCGGTTATGAGACCACCTATAAGCGGGGTCAAAATGACCGCCGCCAAAAAAATCAAATAATCTGTCCACGTCATAGCAATATCCCTCCGAAAACCGCCAGTATCAAAATAAACGAGATGTAGTTCATGTACTTCGTCATCTTCTCTTCATTTATTATACCTGGAAGATAATAATTTTTTACATCATAGCCGTTGTTTGAGTCATCGTAATTGAGTCCAGCCTCATACGGTTTTGTCTCTACTATGTCGCGTGAATTCCTTATTGTCAAAAATGCCAAGATGACAGCTAAACCTATGGCGAAAAACACTGGATATATGGAAAATCCACCAAGATTGCTTTCAAGGTATCCTGCTGCAGCTTTTATCGAAATAGACATCTTAAGCATGTTTATTTCAGGCTTTACAATAGCATTAAAAAGCTGCGTCACAGCCAAACTCAGCACAATCGCTATCGTAACTAAGCTGTACAAGGCAAACTTTACTGTCGTCGGTTGCTTTTCTACGAAAAATTTGCTGTTATGTCCTTCTGACAATATATTGCCTATCCACCTGGTGTAGTACATGACCGTTATAGCGCTGCCTAAAATCAAAAGCAGTGCCACAAGTAGATTTCTCGATGCTGCTTCAATGGCCATCCACTTGCTTAAAAGCATACCAAATGGTGCAATCATCAACGACAAAATGCCTATAAAAGTTATGATGGTCGTAACAGGCATTTTTGTAATGAGCCCTTTCATGTCCTCGATGTCGCGGCTACCGATATTTTGTTCAATTGTGCCGACGCACAGGAACAAGAGAGCCTTTGACACTGCGTGGAATATTAAAAGCAAAATTGCCGCTGTTATAGCACTGGAAGTATTGATTCCTATGCTGGATATCATCAATCCTAAGTTGGCAATCGTGGAATACGCCAATATCTTCTTGCCATTGCTTTGACTTAAAGCCAATATTGATGTGGCGATAAATGTGAAAGCACCATACAGTGCTATAAACCCGCTTAATGTCGTACCTCTAAATGTAGGAGCTAATCTTAAGATAAGGTATATAGCAGCTTTCACCATCGTGCTTGAGTGCAAAAGTGCTGACACCGGTGTCGGTGCCACCATAGCACCTAAAAGCCAACTTTGGAATGGCATCTGAGCAGACTTTGTAAATGCACCTAATACCATAAAAGCCACAGGTATCAACAAAATATACGATGTATCAGACTTCAAAACAGCATCTAATGTTATCATGCCAGTATATTTGTATAGAATTATGATTCCAACCAACAATGAAAATCCGCCAAACATATTAATCCACAAGGCTCTTGATGCATTTTTGATTGCCACTTCTGTCTTATCGTGAGAAATAAGCAGGAAAGATGACAGAGAAGTTATCTCCCAGAAGAAATACAGCCACATCAGATTATTGGAGAATATTATGCCATTCATTGCTCCAAAGAACAAGAGTATGACTGCAAAAAATCTTGATTGCCTTGATTTAACCAATTTTTCTTCTTTTTCATGATGATCCATGTAACCAAAAGCGTACAAAGCTATTATAGGCCCTACTATCGAAACCACCAAATTCATTATGATTGAAAGATTGTCGATGTAAAATGCGCTTACTTCTTGTTCTTTCAGTACAAATAATTCAAAGTATGCAAGAGGCAGTATCTGCAATATTGAAAAAATCGCTATCTTAGGCTCTTTAACCTTAAATGACACATAAAGAGTATAAAGTAAAAGTACATAATCACCAACTTTTATCAATTTATCGATGATTCCATAATACGATGTTCCAATCACCGCCGGTAAATTGGCAGTTTTAAAAATTGCCAATGAACTTAAAAATACGATAAGCAGTGTAGCCGAAACAAATACCTTTCTCGCTGAAGCCTTACCAATTGTAATTGTTATCAAGCTCATTACAATTGGAACAACAATGCTTATTAAAACCAGATCACTTGCCATTTTTTCACTCCTTCTTTATTTCATTTAATGAATATTATATATTGTATACATTTTTAAATACCCATTTTGATTATAAATCTAATTAAATGATAAGTCAATTGTATTTAATATTAATTAATTTTGTTTATTATTTAACAATATTTCAATGAATTTTGCAGTTTTTCCCACAAAAATAGCAGAGGAATAATCTCCTCTGCTGCCGTCAACAAGCTTTTTGTGCAGTCTCTCCATTCAGTATCCTTCTTAAATATTCACCAGATATCGTTTCTTCTTTAACTAATATACTGGATATCTCGTTCAGGACATCTATCTTGTCCTTCAAAATCTCTTTCACCTTTTCTTCCTGCTCCTTTATTATCCTGTTTACTTCCTCATTTACCTTATCCCCTGATATATCGTCTTTACTGATGATGCCAAGGCTTGAAAGCCCTGTATAGACTATTTTCTTTGCAATATCCACTGCCTGTTCAAAATCGTTGGCAGAGCCTGTACTTCTGCTGTTTAGAATGAGAAGCTCAGCAGCCGTTCCACCAAGAGCCACCATTATTTCGTGCTCCAACTGTTCTTTCGTGTATATAAACGTATCGTCTTTCTCAGTCTGTCTTACGAAGCCTAAAGCCTTACCTCTTGGCACTATCGTTACAGTAGCCACAGAATTAGGATTGACTATCTCTCCAATTATGGCATGTCCTGCTTCATGTATCGATACTCTTAGTATCTCATCTTCTGTAGGCTTTTTATCTGTCTTTTCGCCAAGTATGACTTTGTCAACCGCTTCCTGCAAATGCTTTTGCATTATCTTAGATGAACTATCCCTCATGGCCAATATAGCCGCTTCGTTGCACAAGCTTTCCAGATGAGCTCCCGAGAAGCCAAAGGTATCTTCTGCAATCGCCTCTAAATCCACATTTTCATCTAAAGGCTTGTTTCTCGTATGAATCTTCAGTATTTGCAGCCTACCGCTTTTATCGGGAAGGTCTACCGTCACCTGCCTGTCAAACCGCCCCGGCCTTAATAAGGCTGGGTCTAACATATCAGGTCTATTTGTAGCTGCCACCACAAGAATATTTATATCATTATCGCTTTTTATTCCATCCATCTCAACAAGAAGCTGGTTTAGTGTCTGATCGTACTCATGGTGACTTTCGTTTGTACCTCTTTTTGCACCAAGTATGTCTATTTCATCTATGAAGATTATCGCGCTGTTTTTTTGCTCCTTTTTAGCCAACGCTTTTGCCGATTCAAAAAGTTTCCTGACTCTCTGTGCACCGACACCTGCGTACATCTCTATAAATTCACTGCCAGATGTAGCTACATAGCTAGAGTCAGTGTACTTTGCAGCAGCCTTAGCAAGAAGCGTTTTGCCTGTACCTGGAGGTCCACTTAAAAGTATTCCTTTAAGCGGCCTTATGCCCATTTTCCTGATTTTATCCCTGTTTATCACAAAATCCAATGCTTCCTTCAGCTCTGATATGGCTGTGTTTTGACCGCCTATGTCATCAAAAGACACGCTTGTGTCAGGATTTACTACTTTTCCTGACGAACTTATAAGCCCCCTGCTTTCCAGCAAGAAGCTTAAAGCGAAAATCATCATTCCTACTATCACAATAGGAGTTATATCTATGCCTAATATAGCAGCAAAAATCACTAATGCAATTGAAATACCGATTAGTATTTCTTTAACCATCTGTTACATCCCCCTTTGTATTGCGCGGTATAATCTTGTACAAGTAATTTTGACCATCATATATACTTAAATATATATTGCTACCATCAATATAGACATTCGTCTTCGCACCTTTTTCAATGCCATTTTTGTCAACAATTTTGCTCATATCTATATAATCGCCATTTTGAATGGCCTGATATATGGCAAACTGATCTTCGTAAAATAGACTGTCTAATTTGTCGTTAGGATTGTCAACTATCTTTATATCAATTTTAACCGGATATTTCTCAATTATTTTTTCAATGTCCTTATACGCTGTCATAAGGTTGTCTACCTTTTTAAGCTTGATATTTGCCGTATAACCGCTGTTTCCAATACTTACATTTGCAGATTGAACATTATTGAAGGACTTTATGTCATTGGCTATCTTCTGCGGCAATATGCGGTTCTGATATAAATTAAATCCTCCTAAAAGCACACCCAACGCCAACGTCACTGTTACTATAACTACCTGCCATTTTAATTTTGAAAACATAATATACCCCCTTTCCAGCGACGTGATATATCATATTATATCATAAAATATATACTCAGACAACACCATAGTATCTCATTTGATTTCTTCAACTCATAAAACTATAATTAACTTAATAATATATAATTATATTACAACTTATATCCAAAACTTAATGTTTAAAATTTACAGAAATAGGAGTGAAAAATCATGAGGATAGCAGCTACTGTGACAAATGACGGATTAATTTCTAAATTGCCAGACGGTCCTTATATAGTTATCTATGATGTAGAGAGAAAAGACGCAGAAAAATACGAAAATCCAGGTTTTCCTCTAAAAGATGGTAGGCGAATCGCTACAGTTAATTTTCTCATAGAAAAGAAAGTCGATCATGTCATCACAATACCCGAATCATTCTGCGACATATCGTATGGCAAAGCTAAAAATAGCGGCATCAAATTCATAAGACTTGATGAAAGTCTGCCATTTGAAAATGTCATAGAAAATCTTGAAACTTACTTAAATAGCGCAGCGTATGATATACCAGAACAAGAATTATTTAAGAAAAAATGAAAAATTTATAGGAGGCATTGGTAATTTCGATGCCTCCTTTTTTAAGATAAATTATCAGCCAATAGGCTTTACTTTTTCTGACACTTTTTTCGCCAGTTCCAAATAGTATTCTGCTTCAGGTTCATTTATAAAAGCTACTGGCAAGCCAATATCGCTTTTTTCGCGTATCTTTATGTCAATAGGAATCTTTACAAGAACTTCTGTATTAAGCTCTTTTGCAAGTCTGTCTGTTTCGCCTTCTCCAAATATATTGTACTTTTTATGGCAATCAGGGCACTCAAAGTACGACATGTTTTCAGCTATTCCTATAAGCTCTATATTTACCTTCTGAGCCATATATGCAATCCTTCCTGCCACATGTGAAGCAGATGCTTGTGGAGTCGTGACAAGCAAAAATTTCTGCTCAGGTATTTTCTGCATTATTGTAAGAGGTACATCCCCAGTGCCTGGTGGCAAGTCAATTATCATGTAGTCAAGTTTTCCCCAATAAACATCATTCATAAACTGCTCCAGGACGCCTCCTAAAAGCGGTCCTCTCCAAATAAGCGGTGTATCTTCATCTGCAAAATTGCCCATGGAGATAACCTTGATGCCGTACTTCTCTATTGGCAGTATCGTATTTTCATCTAATGCATAAGGTCTTTCGCCTACTATGCCTAATAAACGAGGTATGCTGAAGCCTAAAACATCGGCATCAATTAAGCCAACTTTGTAGCCTAACTTTCCTAAAGCAACTGCAAGGTTTGCAGAAACCGTAGACTTACCAACACCGCCTTTGCCGCTTCCAACTGCGATAACACGAGTCTTTTCAAACAAAGGCACTTTCCCTTGATTCATGCTATTTGCAAGCTTTTGCCTTTCTTCTTCTGTCATGGCTCCCATGTTGACAACCACATCATCAACGCCATCCAAGCTTTTAAGTTTATTTATGACATCTTCCTTTATGGTGTTTTGAAGTGGACAGCCTTTGATTGTCAATTTTATGTCAACTGTGACTGTACTGCCGTCTATATTGATATTATCAACCATATTAAGGTCGACGATGCTTCTTCCTATCTCAGGATCAAAAACATCTTTTAGTGCATTTAAAATTTGTTCTTTTGTAAGCAACTGTATACCCCCTAATGGTATTTTATTTTTTAACACTTATATTATAATATACAATCCTAATAAATAGAATACCTATAAAGCGAAATTTTTATCATATGTCACATTTAAAATCCACCTTAATGGAGTGAAAACAATTACCAAATTAACAATGAAATTTTTGTTAAATCGGTTGATTGAATAAAATTAGCTCTTAATATATGATTAAAATAAATACAAGTAAGGGGGATAAGTGTATGAAGGAGTTTCAGATTTCTTTAAATTCAATTGATAAGGTCAAAAATTTTGTGGAGAAGATGTCAAAATACCCTTTTGATATTGACATCGTATCAGGTCGCTACGTCATCGATGCAAAGTCCATAATGGGGATTTTCAGTCTAAATCTTGAAAACTTGCTTACGGTTATACCACACACAGACGATGAAGAAGCATTGGCTAACTTTTCCGATGACATAAAAGAATACATGAAGTAAAAATAAATTTAAAAGCGTAGACTATCTACGCTTTCACTTTTATATTATCGGCGGCGGTGTAGAGCCTTTTGGTATGGCTATTTGTCCCGTCATTGCATCAATGTGCATCAACCAATACCCCATATCGCCGGCATTTCTCATATTTTCCTTTAATGGACACCAGTACACAAACCCTGTCATGCCTCCAAAAGGTTGGTCAGAAAGTGTAAATAGCCCCGGCATGCCGTAGACGATGTATTTAAGCTTACCATTTTCGTCATTTACAAATCCTACTAAATAATGATCGTAGAAGCCATTCCTATATCCCGTATTTATCCTCCACCATCTGTAACCTTCCAGATTATTTTCAAATGGATGAACTTCATCAAGGTAATTCACAATATTATTTACATACTCTTTTAAATATTTTACATAACCGCTGTTTTCCTGTTCATAAACATCACTTTTAGTTATTGTATCATCGCTTTGATGCTCCGGTTGAACGCTTGTATTCCCTTCATCATTTAAATTAACATCACCCGTCTCCTCTATATTGTCAATTTGTCCATTTTCCACATCTTTTTCAGGCTCAACTTGAATTTCCACTTCTTCTTCGTGGTATTCCTCGTCATTGTACTGTGGCAATGTTGTATAGCTATCTACACTTTCTTTTTGACTTTCAACTAAATCCTCAATAAAATGAATCTCGCTTTTATCTTTTTCAATATTCTCTATGTTTTTCATAAGCTTCTTATAAGTGGCTTTCCAGTTAAATCTGGACTTGTCTATGACGCCAGACAATGGAATCAGCCTCTGTTGTCCATTATCTGCTTCTACTAATGCTACAGCAAGATCATCAAACTTCACACCCTTATCAAGCACATCGTCTGTATTAAAAGACCATTCTGCACCGCCTCTGCCTTTGTCGTCTACCCTTATTGCTCCAAACTCAACTAATTTAGGACTTTCTCCGATTTTTAAAAATTTTACTGTGTAAGAATAATTAGAATCGAGATTTTGAAGCGACGCTGTAATTCGGCCCCTTCCATTCATAGTTTCTATTTTAAGGTACCCTGATATTTCCTTGTCCTTTAAAAGCGACGCACCTCTCTCGTCAGGTTCCAGCATTATATACATGCGCTTATAAATATCCTTCCTTAAAGGCATTTTATATCCCCCTTATTTCAAATATATTTTAGCAATATATATTATGAAACAGGGGGATTTAATATTACATCTTCATATCATAAATGGTGTTTGCAAGCTCAGCAAACTTTTCTATTGAAAGAGTCTCTCCTCTTTGTTTTAAGTCTATGCCACATTTTGTCAAAGCATCTGCAATTATTGATTGATCAATGCTAAGGGATTTTAAAGAATTTGTTATTACTTTTCTTCTCTGTCCAAATGATGATTTCACTATTCTAAAAAAAAGTCTTTCGTCCTTCACAAATACAGATGGCTTATCAAGGACATGTAATTTTATAAGCGATGAACTTACTTTTGGCTTAGGTGAAAATACTTCCGGAGGAAGATTTAACAGTATCTCCGGCTTTGAGTAATAGTTTACTGCTACTGTCAATACGCCATAATCTTTGCCACCTGGATTTGCACATATCCTCTCCGCCACTTCTTTCTGCACCATTATAGTTATGTCTTTCATCAAGCGGGACTCTAAAAGTTTCATTATTATAGGCGATGTTATGTAATAAGGCAGGTTTGCAACGACTTTGCACTTTTCCCCTCCAAAATACGCATTAACGGTTTCTTTCAAGTCAACTTTCATTATATCGTCATTTAATACGATTAGATTATCACGTCCTTTAAAATCTGCCTTAAGTATGTCATAAGCTTCTTGGTCTATCTCATAAGACACTACCATATTAGCCTTCTCCAATATTTTTCTTGTCAGGGTGCCTAAACCTGCGCCTATCTCTATCACATTATCATCCTTTGTTATGCCTGATAAATCAACTATTTTTGATAGTATGTCTTCATCAAAAATAAAGTTTTGTCCAAGTCTTTTCTTTGTATTGAATCCTTTTATTTTCATCATCATCCAACCTCGCTTTTTTCAAAAAACAAGACAGGTTAAACCTGTCTACTTAAGTATATAAACTCTAACAGTTCGTCTTCCCCAATTACACGCTTCTCTATACGATGTAAAGAACAAATCGATGATATTGCCTTTTATCGCTTCCCCAATATCTGCTGCAACCCCAGGACCATACCCCTCAACATAAAGTCTTGTACCTAAAGGTATTACTCTCGGGTCAACCGCAATGATACCACGCCCGACTGTAGCACCAGAATACGTTAGGGATCCAGGCGGTGCATCATACCCTGTCGCATCCATTACCTTCATCTCTCTATATCTGTAGGTTTCTCCCCTTGACGTAGTCAAAAGCCCTAATGTGCCTACCTGCACTATCTTTGTTATGGGATCTTGCACTACGACGTCTTTTATAACTTGCCTTGATACTTCTTTCCCATCTTCATATGTAATTTTTATCGTCTTTTCTCTCTTTCCGTTTTGACCTTCTTGCACAACTAAAGTCTGACCTCTTATCATATTGTCATTTTGAATTGTTTGAACGTTGAAAGCTATATCTTCATCTTGAGTTATTACTTTTTCATTTACTCTAGTAATTGTGACATTCATTCCGCTATATGTTTTGCTATCTAAAGAGGTGCTAATTTTATCGATGGGACTTACTGTGATTTTTCCTTGAGCTAATACATCTTTTAATGTTGGTTTTACTGTGTATATTGTAATATCTTTTCCATCAACGTGAATTACCACGGGGTATGCTCTTTTAATGCTAACTTTCATTCCATTTTTCAGCTTCGAATCTATCGATGGTGTAACTTCGTCTTCTTTTCTAAGCTTTATATTTTTCTCCGCCAATAAGTCTTTTACACTGCTTTTAAATGTGGTCACAGCAACTGTTTTTCCGTTATCTGTGATTGTCACCTGTTTTTTCAAGTTAACGTATACAGTTGTACCTACTAACAAAATGACCAATGCAGCCAATATCAGAATTCCAACCGGTTTTTTGATAAGCTCAGTAAATGCACCCGGCCAAATTCTTCGGTTGCTTGCATCCATTACATAACCTCCTCATTTTTATTGGGAAGACTTTTTATAATTTTAATATAACATATTATTTTTGTCAAATTCATTTCATAATATTTATCTCCATTTCCATAATAAGTTATCACTTATATTATCTACTACATTATTATATTATATACATGAAAATATTATGTTTCTTTTGAAAAAAATACGCCCTTACGGGCGCATCATCTGCATCATTTGTGTCATTATCATGTATGCCATTGAAACATGATTGTAAGCATCCATAAACATTCTCATATGCTCAGGAGGGCACTGCATTGGTGGCATCATGCCCGGCATTCCTGGCATTGGATAAGGCATTGGTCCCATTGGTGGCTCGGAAGGGCACGGCATCGTAGGCATACCGCCCATTGGCGGTTGCATAGAACCCAAATACGGTTCTGGATTTACAGGTGGAACATTCATGGGATTTTCATTTACATTTTCTCCATCCATCTTTCAATTTTCCTCCTTTTTTTGAAATATCCATTTCAATACAGTATATGTTCCACCTTTTAAATTGCTATAAATTACTTGGACTTATTTTAAATAACTCTAAGGCGTTAGATGCTGTTATATCACAAACCTCATCAAATGTCATATTCTTTATTTCAGCAATCTTTTGTGCCACGTATTTCACATTAATAGGCTCATTCCTCTTACCTCTATATGGCACAGGCGTCAAGTAAGGACTGTCTGTCTCAATTAACAACTTTTCTATCGGCACTTTCATAGCTACATCAACAGCTTTTTTCGCATTTTTAAATGTCACTGGTCCTCCCAATGAGATGTAAAAGTTCATCTCAATCAACTGAAATGCCATTTCGCTGCTGCCTGAATAGCTGTGAAAAACCCCTCTTAAACTGCTTGTCCACTCTTTTTTGATAATATCAAGCACATCGCCATGTGCATCCCTGTCGTGAATTACTATCGGCAAATCATACTTCTTGGCAAGCCTTATCTGTTCTATGAAGCATTGCTTCTGGTATTCAACTGGCGGATCGCCGTAATAATAGTCAAGTCCTATCTCTCCTATAGCAACAACTTTTTCTTGTGATAACAATTCCTCAATAACACCAATGTCGTTTATTTCTTTTTGCGAATACTCAGGGTGTATGCCAATGGCGGCATATATAAAATCGTTACTTTTAGCAAGCTCAATCGATTTTTTTGACGTCTCAATGCTGGATCCTACATTTATCAATAATGTAAGCTCATCTTTGCACCTTTTTATAACATCATCCCTATCTTCATCATACTTTTCATCTTCCAGGTGTGCATGTGAATCTATAATCATAAAATCATCTCCTAATCAACGATATAATCTGCAACGTCCTTTTTATTTTAACACATTCTGTCAACGGAAAAATAATAATAATCCTATAGATGAGAAAATTAGCTTACATAAATTACCATAATAAACTTACATGAAAAAATTTAATAAAAAATAGAGACAAATGCTCACTTCTATGGTATTAATATGTTGTTGTCACACTATAACAATATTAAACATAGGAGTGGAGCAAATGTCTCATAATAAAAGAATAACAGAAAATTCATCAATAATCCAGTACTTAATGAAATTAAATTTTGCATTATATTTTACTAAACCTGTTATTCGCCATATTGTAGAATTTATAATTGCTGCCACTCAAAAGGGTTATAGTGGTACTGTTACTGATATAGTTAATTTAAGCTTTGCTAATTGCCATAGAACTACCTTTGGCAAATTCTTAAGTCAAGGTGTTTGGAATATAGAGTATGCATGGAGAGCTATAAGGCGGGAAGTTATTCGTATTATACTTGAATTATCACAAACTTGCAAAAAGCCGATATTTGTGATTTTTGATGATACTATTGCTGAAAAAACTAAGCCTTCGTCACAGGCTAAACATTCTATCCAGGCAACAGGATTTCATCAATCACATTTAAAAGGGAAGCAAGTTTGGGGACATCAGCTTCTTACTATGATGCTATCCTGCGGTAAAGTAGTATTACCTTACTACATCGAACGCTATGAAAAAGGTGGCAAAAGCAAAATCGAAAGAATATGTGAAATGGTATCTATGCTTCCAATACTTAAAGGACCAGCATATGGACTATGTGATTCATGGTACATAAACAAGAAAGTAATAGAAGCGCATTTTGAAAGAGGATACCATCTCATAGGAGCACTAAAAACTAATAGAATTATCTATCCACAAGGCATTAGAATTCAGATAAAAGACTTTGCCCAATATATCGAAAAGAACGAAGTTCACCTCGTTACAGTGAATGGTTCTAGGTACTGGGTATATCGCTATGAAGGAGCCTTAAATGGGATAGATAATGCTGTAGTTCTAATGTGCTGGCCTGAGAAAGCTTTTAAAAATCAGAAGGCTCTACATGCATTTATCTGTACTGATACTGAATTAGATACTGAGACTATTCTAAAATACTATAGTCAGAGATGGCCTATAGAAATATTTTTTAGACAGACAAAGAATAATCTTGGACTAAATACGTATCAAGTACGCTCAACAAAATCAATAGATAGATTATTATGGCTTATATCATTGACATACCTGTATTGTACGACTTCGGGCGACGAATATTACAAATTTGGGCAGGGAATAAAAATGGTTTGTAAAGAAGTACAAAAGCAGCGTATTCAATGGATTTATGAACAAGCTAAAAACTATGTATCTATTGATGAAATTTTAGAACAACTAAAATTAGCATAGGCAGAGTGTATCTATTTAATGGTAATATTTGTTATTAATTTTTCTCATCTATAGAATAATCTTACAAAAAAGAACAAGATTATTTTATTGCACGATCGTCTACAATTTTGCGAAAGATCAATTGATTGATTTAACCCTATTATATGTTTTATAAATAAGTGATACAGTAATCTCTGCAATTCCACATAGTATAAAAATTACCTTTGCGCTAAATATGCCTGTTAAAGCACCACCTATTCCTAATATACAATATTTTGCTTGAGATAGCTATCGTGGTAAGTCTTGTGCCAATACCTGATATTACATAACCAATAATATAAAGCATAAAATTGCTATTTGATAGCAATATTTTATTTCTTTTTCCAAAATCATTCATCATGTCATCACTTCTTTCTACAATCTTTAATTTAGCCATGTAAATAGCAAGTATTCTTCATTTGCTATTAATTAACACTAATCCAACAATGCAAAGCAATATGCCAATCAAATTCGCCATTGAAATATTTTCTTTAAAAAATATTATACCTATGGGAATTAACAATAGCGTAACAGATACGTTTGAAACTATTGCACCTAAGCTTATATCCCATCCTACCCTGTATGCAAGAAGAAACCCCAACTCTAATAAAATTATAGACAATCCTAAAGCGCAACTTGTCCAATTTAATCCTTTAAATGATTCAATAACATTAATATTTTTATGATACCAAATAAACACTATCAAAGAACCTATTAATGCGGTACAATACGTCAAAATTAGCGATGCAATTGGATCTGACTTTTCTGGTATCATTTTTTGGAGAATATGGTAAAACACATTAGCAATAATAGTTAGTATAATTGGTATATAGTACAAAAATCCCACCTCTTATTACATATTACATTCTTTGTAATTTGCCCCAAAATTTAAATTACCTTCATAATAGCATCAATGTTTAATTTTAGCAATAGCTAAATAAAAATCGTATGGTATATTTTGTATATAAACAAAAGAAAATTCAACTAATTTTATTCATATATCTACTAATTTTTAGTTTTTATGTTATGCTAAAATTAATGTAAATAATGCGTAATTTGAAAATGAAAATATAGTGCAATGTTTGTATATCTCCAAAAATAAAACAAGGGAGGAAAAATAAATGAAACGAAAATTAATTATGATTATGACATTGTGCATGCTCATCATATTTTCTATTGGTACAATTAGTTATGCTGTCTCTCCTCAAGTGCAAGCCAATATTGCCGCACAAGACAACTTTAAAACATTGCTTAAAAGCATTAATACAGAATACCGCGATTTTTATTTTACAACAAAAGATGAAGTATCAAAGGCAAAGTTGGGAAATCCAATTCAATGGGCCACTATTGATATTAATAAATATGATCCTTCAATAAAAATAAGTGATCAAGTCACTCGTGAACCATTTTACACATACCCAGTAATAGCTGGAAACAATGTAATAACTGATTTTTCAATCATATTAAAGAATGAAGAATGGCATGTTGTAGATTTTGGCGGAGCATTAACCAAAAATATTTATAAATTAGCAAATGAAAATAATTTTAATCCTGGGGATTGCTTTTTACTGAATTTTGGCGGTGATATATTTGTGATTGTTAATAAAAATGGAGAAGAGATGGCCTTTTCACCATATTACTCTGATCAAAATGCTGGTCTAAAAGAAAAAACACTTGTAAACAGCGATATTATTAAAAAATCTTTTATGAACAAAGTGCGTAATATTCAAGAAAAAGCAAAACAAGGAAATTATAAGACAATAGGCAGCAATGAAGCTCTATATGGACTTCCTCCGTTAGAATTCAAGCAGAAAGGCATTTTTGAACGTTTATCTATTTATTTTAATCATTTATTATAACAATTATTATACAATCTGATCAGCATTCCAAGCTCTTATTAAATAACTGAAGCTTGTCTTGTATATACACAAGTTAGGAAAACTCAGTCAAGCAGAAATTGAAGTTCCGAAAATCGGCACCTACTTCATAAAAAATGTGCCGGATTTCGGAACTTCCCAAATGTTGGAGTTAGAGTTATAATGTAGTCAAACAGATGAATTCAATGTATTATTTACTAACAAATATTTCTTTCATGCTTTATAACAATCGGGAGGCAATGTAATGAAAAAAAATATAATGATTTTGTCTATCATTTTATTGTCCATTTTGTTAACGTCTTGTCATGTAAAAACTAATAATCAAATACATAAAAGCCTTAATATAGATAATGCTTCAATCATTCCGCAAAATACAATTCCTCTTGGATTTGACAAATATAAAAAAAGAATATTGGTGTCAATAGAAAACAAAAACAATGAAAAAACAGAACTGGGTTTCTATGATTTAAATACAAGTGTAGTTAAACCAGTGATAAAGCCAGTTAATACTGATAAAAATATAATAAATGCTGCTACGGATGGAAAGTATATTGCTTGGGTAGAAGCATCTGATAATCCATATGGCAATGACTGGATAATATATGCCTATAATATAAAAAATGGAACCATTAAAAAGATAGACTACGGAAAATTAAATGAAAAATCTGCTTCAAAAGTATCCTTTAATCAACAGCCAAACCTGTCTTTGGATAGCTCAAAGCTTGTATGGTCTACTTATGAAATACAAAACAACAAAATTCTGTGTTCTTTGATTTTATACGATTTAGCAAATGACAAAAAGCAAGTGATAAGAAGCATTGATGGACTGGGAAATAGTTATATTGGACATCCAAAAATATTTGGCAATTACATAGTATGGCATGAAGGTAAAATCGAAGAGCAAAGCGAAGTTGACAAGGTCTATCTATACAATATTTCAAATAGTAAAATTGCAAAAATAAGCGATAATGGATTCACACCAAATATTTACGGTGAGAATATTGTATGGGTATCTGATAAAAGCCATATATCCTTATACAATCTCAAAACTAAAAATACTGTAGAAATTGTAAAAGGCGATGCAGTAGAAAGATGGTTTCCATCGTTAAACGATACATATATTACGTGGTATGATAATATGGGAATACTGGAATTATATAACATTAAGACAGGTAAATTGCAAGACTTCCCTATAAAAACAAATAATTTTTCTAGCATAATGGGTAACGTATTGTCATGGACTAAATTAGAAAATAATAAAGGTATAACACAATTTATTACCCTTTCTGAATGATGGTATGCCGATGCAGCACATACCCAATATATTTGCACCACGAAATATTTTGCATCATTTCTATAATTCAAATAACATAAGGAAGGAGTTTGCCTTTGAAGAGTTTATATGTTTGGCTAATAAGTATTGTAGTAAGTTTAATCATTTTTCTAATTGGTTTTGAAATGGCACGCTTTTCTGGACGGGTGTTTAAGTATTCCATACCGAAAGACAAAGAGTCTAAAATTAAGTTTTTCTGCTTTATAGCAATTGTCGTCATAGCTTTAATATTAGATTTCTTTTATCCAAAAAGATCTTCATTTTACTTAGCCCTGTTCACTGGATTAGCAGCCGGATTACCATATAGTTCTTCAGACAAAAATTCGAAAGATGATAAGAAGCAAAACACTTAAAGTAGTTCAATTAGATAAAAATAATGGCGGGAATCACCCCGCCTTCTTTTTATTTCACCTTCGCGTACTACCTGGATAGACATCCTTTTTATAGATCTATTTTTTTGTCAATAAGATATGATGTCAGAGTGAATAAACCTATATATACAAGTGTTTGGAAAACAAAGCTTGCTACATTTATCGGGAAAACCGCAAAAGACAAAGCAAAATTATCGCTTCTTTGTGCAATTCCTGAAAATAGATTTATATTTAAATTGTATGGAAATAAATTAATGAGAAGACCATTAATTTTACCGATTACATAGAAAATAATCAGAAATAGAACTATTGACAAAACTTTTCCATATTTTTTGCTGTAAATAGCTATCTTGCTGATTGTGATAGAAAAATACGACAAAATCAATAAAGCAATAAAACTCAATAAAGTAGATATAAATGAGCGAATTTCATATTTTAAATAGCTTGATATTCTTAACTTTTTAAAAGATAAAAAAGGAAGTTCACCCCAAATGTCGAATATATAAGTAGTAACCCAAATTTAACAAAAGAGGTGAACCTACTTATGTATATTCGACAAGAATGCTTATTTTCCTTCGACGAATTAATAAAATTTCAACCAGAAACAAAACTTGAAATGGTTTTGTCACAACTTGATTTCTCAAATGTCGTGCTTTCACTATCAAGGCCTGAATATAAAAGAGGCCCTAAAGGATATGATCCACTGCCTTTGCTTTATGCCTTAGTTGCTATGCAACTTGAGAAAATCCCCAATATAGCAAAACTTGTAGCTAGATTAAAATCAGACCCTGTATTTAGATATAACTGTGGTTTCAATGTATTGGGTCATGTACCATCTACATCAACATTTAGCAGATTTTTAAACCTGATATCAAAGTCGGATGCACTGGAAGAAGACTTTAAGCAATTAATACTTAAGGCTAAAAACCTCAATATAATTGATGGTACTAATATAGCTATTGATTCAACTAAATTGAACGCTTTTGAAAAACCAAAACCTAAATCAAAGATAAAAGATGATGGTAAATCTCCTAACTGGGGAAAGAAAAAAGATACTGATGGCAATGATATAAAATGGTTTGGATGGAAGTTACATATAATAGCCGACTGTAAAAGTGAGCTTCCACTTGCCATAGAAATTACTCCTGCAAGCGTAAATGATAGTATTTTAGCAATACCCTTATTAAAGAAGCTAAAAGAGTTTTACGGCAATACTTTTAATGTAAAACACTGTATTATGGATTCAGGCTATGATATAAAAGAGAATTACGATTATATCATGAACGAATTTCATGCACAACCAATCATAGCCTACAACAAAAGAGGAAGTTTTGCTCCACCAGAAGGATTAAATGAAAGGCTTCACCCAATTTGTTCTATGGGATATGAACTTGTATATTGGGGCAAAGACGGTGATTATTTAAAGTTCAGATGTCCACATGTATTAGGAAAGGTAGATTGTCCTCATGGTTCTTCTTGGTGCAGCAATTCAAACTATGGGTATTGCCTTAAAATAAATTACAAGAAAAATAACAGATATTTTAGCTTTCCAATAAGGAGTTCTGATGAATGGCAAGAGATATATAACCTTAGAACTTCTATTGAAAGATGTAATAGCCGATTAAAGGACTATTTAAATACTGACAATCTGCGCTCAGCGGGTATTAAGAAAGCTAAAACCTTTGCTTTATTAAACTGTATTACACTTGTCGCAGGTACTATTGCTGTTAATGTTACTAAATCATTGCCAAAAGTAGCTTAATAAACTGCCTATGCTTAAACAAGCGTATAGCAACAGACAAAAATTATTTTATAAACTATTTTTGTTAAATTTTCAAATTTCATAAGTTATCCACAGGCATTGATATGCTTAGCTTTGCTATTGCCTTTTTTAGCTTCAAAAATTAAAGCTTAATTGTGCAATTTCCTCAAATATATAAAGTATAAAAATTTTATGTTGAAGTACTGCATCTATAAACACTTTAGCTTCATTCACATATAATAGATTTATAAATGCCATCACTCCAGATACTGTTATAAACAATGTGAATTCAATGATCGATATAATTAGCTTTGAAAAAGCTATGTCAAAACCTCTTTGTGGCAGTGTAAACAAAAGATATCCTGTATAGCCGTACATATCTCTCTGATACAACATCACTCCTGATATAAGCACGGCTACAAAGCAGGCAAATCCAGCCATAAAAGATACAACGAATGGCAAGCCATGTGACCATGTATTATTTTTCGTTATAAGGTATATATTCAATAAAATCAAGGCAGCCAAAAATCCAAGATAATATTTATACCTTCCTAAAAACTCATACTTTATTAGTTTAATCATTATTCATACACCTCCCTGAAGATTTCATCAATAGATTTATTTCTTTCCATCCTTAATTCTTCAGCATTTCCTTTTAAAATAATTTCACCATCTGAGATAAATGCCACATCGTCAAAAAGCCTTTCAATATCTCTTACAAGGTGTGTAGATATAATCATTGAACTATCTTCGCGAATATTATCAATTATTGCGTCAATTATCTTTTCCCTTGTATTCGGATCTATTCCCCCAAGTGGTTCATCAAAAATATACAGTTTCGCATTTCTTGAAAGCACAAGTGTAAGATTCAATTTTTCAAGCATTCCTTTTGAAAGTGACGTTACTTTATCATTTTCATCCAACATCATAAAATCCAGCAATCTCTTTGATTTTTCAATGTCAAAATCAGCGTAAAAATCTTTGAAGAAATTTATCGCATCTCTAATCTTCATCCATTTATAGAGATAGTTTATATCAGGTAGATACGATACAATTGATTTTGTATAGATACCTGGTTCCTGACCGTCAATTAATATTTCGCCAGATGTGGGCCTTAATATGCCTGCTGCAATCTTTATAAATGTCGTTTTTCCACTACCGTTAGGACCTAAAAGACCTAATATTTTACCCTCTTCCAACTCAATATTAATTCCTTTTAATGCCTTTTTGCTGTAATAATTTTTAGTAAGGTTTGCCGTTTTTAAAATTAACCCCATCAGTTGACCTCCTTAAGATATTCCTTAATAATTTCGAGTATTTCATTTGAATTGAATCCTAAGCTTCTCATACCTGTTACAAATGACTCAGCTATCTCTTTTGCCATTTCTCTTTTTAACGATGCAAGCTTTTCGGTATTTTCGGTTATAAATGTTCCCATACCTCTTTGTGTATATGTGACGTTTTCCCTTTCAAGTTCCTGATAAGCTCTTTGAACAGTATTTGGATTCACTTTAAGGCTTTCGGCCATTTCTCTTACAGAAGGCAATTTGTCTCCTCCATTTAATTTTTTTGTCACTATATCCCTCTTTATCATATCCATAATCTGGATATAAATAGGCATTTTTTCATTAAATTCGATTTTCATGTTTCACCTCCATGATGCTATCATAGTGCACTAATTGAATAGTACACTATGATAGCGAGAATGTCAATATTTTTTTAAAAACTTATTGTAAGGTAAAATGCACATAAAAATAAGAGGGACTTATGTTATGCCCTCTTATAATGCTATTTTACCTTTGCTCCGCTTTCTATGTCTTTATCGACAGTTACAACAGTCAATTTACCTTCGTTTGATGCCGCCAAAATCATTCCGTATGATTCTATGCCTCTTAATTTTTTAGGCTCTAGATTTGCAACGAGGACGAGTTTTTTGCCTATAAGTTCATCTACTTTGTAATGCAGTGCAAGTCCTGATACAACTTGCCTTACCTCATCGCCTACTTTAAGTTTAAGCTTTAATAATTTATCAGCACCTTCTACTTTTTCCACTTCCAATACTTCTGCAACCCTCAAATCGATTTTTGCAAAGTCGTCTATTTTGATATAATTCGCCTCTTCCTTCGCTTCTACTTTGTTAGAAGTCTTTTCAGCTTCTTTAAGCTCTTTTTCTGCATCAATCCTCGGGAAAATATTCTCCCCTCTTTTGACTTTTGTGCCTGGTTTCAGTAAGCCGAATTTAAGGCTATCCCATGTCCTTAAATCATCGCCGATGCCAAGTTGTTCATATATCTTCATAGGCGTATTTGGCATAAACGGCGTTATCAAAATAGCAACAAACCTCAGTGATTCAACAAGGTTGTAAAGGACAGTTTTAAGCCTTCCTTTTTTGTTTTCATCTTTTGCCAATACCCATGGCATCGTCTCGTCAATGTACTTATTGGCGCGACCTACAAGCTTCCAAATCTCCGCAAGAGCATTTGAAAACTGTAGCTTATCCATATAACTTTCAACAACTTTTGGCAAATTATTTGCAATAGATATTAACTCATCATCAACATCGTCTTTATCTAAAGGCTCAGGTACTACACCGTCAAAGTATTTTTCCACCATCGTTACAGTTCTGCTTAGAAGGTTTCCAAAGTCATTGGCAAGATCTGAGTTTATCCTGGAAATCAGAGCTTCATTTGAAAATACGCCATCTGCTCCAAACGGAACTTCTCTTAAGAGAAAATACCTTATGGCATCTACGCCGTATTTTGAAACAAGCTCTTTCGGGTCAACCACGTTGCCCTTCGACTTTGACATCTTGCCGCCTTCTAATATAAGCCAACCATGGCCAAACACCTTCTTAGGGAGAGGCAAATCCAGTGCCATAAGCATAGCAGGCCATATAATGGTGTGGAATCTTACAATCTCCTTCCCAACAAGGTGCACATCTGCCGGCCAGTATTTTTTGAAATCTCCGTCGTGGTCTGTAGAATAACCCAACGCAGTTATATAGTTGGAAAGGGCGTCAATCCAAACATACACAACGTGTTTTGGGTCAAACGGAACTTTTACGCCCCAGTCAAATGACGTTCTGGATACGCACAAGTCCTCAAGACCTGACTTTATAAAGCTTACCATCTCATTTAGCCTTGATTCAGGCTGTATAAAGTCTGGGTGCTCCTCGTAATATTTAAGAAGCCTATCTGCGTAATTTGAAAGCTTGAAGAAATAGCTTTCCTCTTTCACAAGCTCTACAGGTCTGCCACAGTCTGGGCAGTTTCCATCCACAAGCTGTTTCTCAGTCCAAAACGTCTCACAAGGTGTGCAGTACCAACCCTCGTATTCGCTTTTGTATATGTCCCCTTTTTCATAAAGCTTTGTAAATATCTTTTGCACAATCTCTTCATGCTGCTTGTCCGTCGTCCTTATAAACTTGTCATTGCTTATGTCCATAATATTCCACAAATCTTTGATCCATGCCACGATCTCATCCACATACTGCTTCGGCGTAACGCCTTTTTCTTTTGCCTTTCTCTGTATCTTCTGACCGTGCTCGTCTGTCCCTGTCAAAAACATCACATCATAGCCTGTAAGCCTTTTAAACCGAGCCATCGCATCTGCAGCGACAGTCGTATAGGAATGGCCAATGTGCAGCTTATCGCTTGGATAATAAATTGGTGTCGTAATGTAAAAAGTCTTCGCCATGAAAATCCTCCTCATCTACATTTATTTTTAAGACGTAAAAAAACCCGCCTCCCACTAAGGGGCGAGTTTATTCGCGCTACCACCCTTTTCACATACGCCTCACGGTCGTATGCCTCGTAAAGTGCTGTCACACTCCTACTCTGTAACGGGAAATCCCGCCAAAGCCTACTTAGTTTCAGCTTTGAAGCTCAAGGTCCATGTTCAAAAGTTCATTCTCTGCTGGCTTTCACCTTAATCCAGCTCTCTTTTAAGAGAAATTCCTTTCTACTCTTCCCTTCATTGCCTTTTTAATATATTATTAACATCGTTACATAATAATATACTTTATCGCAAATGTATTGTCAACTATATTTTCTCCATCCTCATTCTTTCTTCCACAAATTTTACTGCATCTTCTCTGCTTTCTATTTCACCATAAAATTGATTTTTCCTCAATTCGTATAGTATTTGATTTAAAAGCTTATAATCTTTAAGATCGAAATTGACTATTATATCAAGCGGCGTAAGAAGTGGTGTCTTCGTCTTTTCAAAGTCCATGTACCTTCTTAATAGCTTTGTTATAAAATTCCTATAGCATGAAGCTTCATTCAACCTGCCTTGTCCTTTCATAGCCGATGTAACATCAGCTAACGACAAAAGCAAACACCCTATAGCATTTTCTTCAAGGTCTGAAAAGAATTTAAACAATGCTTTGTTTCCAGTCCCATCTATGTAAAGTGAAAATGGATTTACGTGGTACAAAACCATCTTCTTTATCAGAGATGCTTCTTTTTTCGCCAGTTTTAATCTCTTAGCTATATCTGCAACAATTTTTTCTCCCTTTACATCGTGATTGTAAAACTGAAGCCTGTTATCAGAATCTATGTAAATGGCATCTTTTTTGCCGATTTCATGAAACATTGCAGCAAGTTTCAATACATCTTTTAGCTTGTTTCCTGAGGAAAGATCTTTATCAAGGTACTTTTTGGCCAAATTTTCTATATCTGAAGGAAATCTGAGGTCATTTACAATTGTTTCATATTCTTCTATAGTCTTTATGGAATGATGCCATGAGTCCAAAACCTGATAATAGCACTTGCCTATCTCTTTCATCTCAGCTATCTCTGGGAACAGCGCATCGATTAATCCCAGCTCGTCCATCATTTGTACGTATTTGAAGGATTCCTTTGACTTAAGTATAGAATATATTTCACTCATAATTCTTTCTGAAGAAACGTTCTTAATTAAATCGGCTTTTTCTTTTATAAGATTTTTGGAATCCTCATCTATAGAAAAATTGTATTTAGCTGCAAATCTAATAGCTCTAAGCATCCTTAAAGGGTCATCATCGAAGGAACTTTTCCCTACGCATTTTATCTTCTTTTCTCTTAAATCCTTTAACCCGCCTAAAGGATCTATTATCAAGTCTACATCAAAAAAATCATTTAGCCTTATTGCCATCGCATTTATCGTAAAGTCCCTATGAAACAAATCTTCATCTATATTTTCGCCTCTAATTTGCGTAAAATCCAGCACTATATTTTCATATACGACTCTATATGTGCCTCTGTCTTCTGCATAAGGCACATAAGAGCCTTTTAGCTTATCACACACAAGCTTTGAAACCGAAGCAGCATCACCTAATACAGCAAAATCATAATCGCTTATATCTACATTTAGTATTCTGTCTCTTATGGTTCCTCCTACAATATAGACTTTTTCGGCCTCATCAGATAGTATGCGCTTTATCCTATTTATCAATATCCCCATATCATGTAAACTCCTCGTTTTTATATTACTGTCTTTAGTATATCAGATTTGAAGTTTCAAAAAAACAGTCTGCTGTAAAAAACAGATGACAGTATTGCAGCGATATCAGCAGCGATGCCCGCTACTATAGAATGCCTCATCTTTTTAACTCCAACAGATCCAAAATAGACTGCTAAGACGTAAAACGTAGTCTCAGTGGAGCCGTACATGACAGAAGCAAGTTTTGCTGTAAATGAATCAGGCCCATGAGATTTAATAAGTTCTGTCGCTATGCCTAATGCGCCGCTTCCAGATAGAGGCCTTATGAGTGCCAATGGCACTACATCTGACGGCATCCCAATTCTTGCAGTAAGCGGTGAAATCCACTTTGCAAAGATATCTAAAGTACCTGATGCCCTTAAGACTCCCACTGCCACCAACATTGCTAGCAAAGCAGGAAATATTTTTATTATCGTATTAATGCCCTCTTTTGCACCATCTAAAAAGACTTCATAGACTTTTACATGTTTAATTAATCCGTATGCAGGAATCAAAAGCATTATAGCAGGAATTATAAACTCAGAAATCGATTTAAGCAAAAATATCACTCCTTAAAAAGGGATGACTTTTCAAGTGATTTTACAACTATAAGGCCTACGGTTAAAGCTGTAATACTTGATAAAAGTCCAGCCAACACAAAATCTGCTGGATTTTTCGCACCTAAAGAAGCCCTTAACCCTATCATTACAGCAGGAAGAAGCTGAACTGATGCAGTGTTTATGACGAGAAATGTGCACATGGAATTAGATGCAACATCCTTTCTATTTAATTCTTGAAGGTATTCCATCGCTTTTATTCCAAATGGCGTAGCAGCATTGCCTAACCCCAACATATTAGCCGATATATTCATTATCATAGCGCCAATGGCAGGATGATCTTTGGGTATCTCAGGGAATAGTTTTATTATGGCTGGCTTTAAAACCTTTGCCAGCATGTCCATAAGCCCAGATTTTTCAGCTATCTGCATTATACCCAACCATAAAGACATGATGCCTATGAGTCCTATTGATATTGTAACAGCCGACTCGGATGAATCTATTATAGCTTTCGAAACTTCCCCCATCCTACCATTTATCATGCCGACGACCACACCTACACCAATCATGAAGATCCATATATAATTTATCAACTTTATCTCCCCCATCCTATAAAAATTTATGTTATTTTTAAAAAAAAATGCCATTAAACTATTGACTTATTTTTCAAAACTTGGTATTATTAGAATGCAAAGAATTTGTCGAATTTTGTAGTTTTAGGAGGGGAGAGAGATGTTGAAATCCACAGGAATTGTGAGAAAAGTGGACGAGTTAGGAAGAGTCGTCATTCCTATCGAACTTAGAAGGACTCTAAATATTGCAGAAAGAGACGCTTTGGAAATCTACGTGGATGGCGAGCAGATTGTGCTTAAAAAGTACGAGCCTGCATGTATTTTCTGCGGCAATGCAGAAAATGTCGTCAATTACAAAGGCAAAAACATCTGCAAGACATGCCTCGATGACATTAAAAAGAGCGAATAATATTAAAAATAATAGAAGTTTTACTTCTATTATTTTTTTTACTCTGTTATTTCATTTTTATCGTAAGGCTCTATATGGACGATGACTTCTGTGACACCAGGTATTTCCTTTTTTAATTTTTCTTCCAACTGATCAGCTATATAATGAGCATCTTTTATGTTTTCATTCGGGTCAACCATTATATGCATGTCTATATTTATATCGTCCTCTCTGCCTCTGCTTCTTATTTGATGGCAAGAAAGCACGCCTTTTACGGATAAAGCGATATCGCGAATTTTTTCTGAATCTATGACAATCCTATCGCACAAAATGTCGGAGCTGTGCTTTATTATTTCAATACCTGCTTTTACGATGAATATCGATATTGCTATAGACATCAGCGGATCGATGTATGGCGGTATTCCAAGTTTTAATGCAATAAGCGTAATGAGAACAGAGACAGACACGTAGATGTCGCTTTTTGTGTGAAGTGAATCAGATACAAGTATGTCGCTTTTTAAATTTACTCCTTGTTTGTACTCATAAGCAAATACAAATATATTAAGCAGTAATGTAGTAATCATTATTATGAAGCTGTCTAAGGTGATTTTTGGTTCTACAGGATTTAAAAGCCTTCCATAAGCTTCTTTTAATATAGTATAGCTTACTACAAACAGCATCACAGATATAAAAATTGACGAAAATGTCTCAAATTTTTTATGCCCATAAGGATGTTCTTCATCCTGCGGTTTTGACGCTAAATATATGCCTACAAGGCCTACTATATTGCCTGAGCTGTCTGACAATGAATGAAACCCATCAGCTACCATGCTGGCGCTTTTTATATGCAAACCGTATAAAAGTTTAGCTAACGCCACAGCTATATTTATAAAAAGTATGAGTATCAAAACATTCTTTATCTTTTTAAATGAATTCATTGTAAAACCCCTTTGTATCAATTGATAATTTTTAATATAATACATATTATATGCTTAAACTAAAAATTATGCAATATATTAAGATATTTTTATATTCGAAATTATTGATTATCATTATCAATTGATACTGATAGGCGAAATCGAATTACGATTCATCCTTCAATGCGAGCTTGTAAATTTCGCTTTTTGGTATCTTTAATTGTTTAGCCGTCAATTTAATCGCTTCTTTCTTATCCATGCCGCATTCAATGTATTTTCTGAGAAGCTCCTCTGGTTCCATCGCAACTTCATCTCTTCCGCCCTCTATAAGGACTACAATTTCTCCTTTTACATCGTCTCCTAATTTTGATAGAACTTCATCTGCCGTACCTCTTATGTACTCTTCGTGCACTTTTGTAAGCTCTCTTGCTATTACAACCTTTCTGCCTTCTATGTATGGCTTTAATTCTTCCAACGTCCTGACAATTCTATGAGGCGCCTCATAAATGATAACCGTTCTCTTTTCTCTCCCTATCTCATCCAAAGCGCTTTCTCTCTCGCTTTTCTTTGTTGGTAAAAATCCTAAGAAGACAAACTTCTTTGTGTCAAGCCCAGAGCCTACTAATGCCGTTGTTATTGCTGTAGCGCCAGGAAGCGATACTACATTTATCTTTTCTTCTAAGCAAAGTTTTACAAGGTCTTCCCCAGGGTCAGATATGCCCGGTGTACCAGCATCAGTAACCAGCGCTACATTTTTCCCAGCCTTTAAATCTATTAAAAGTTTTTTACCGCTTGAAGCTTTGTTATGCTCATGATAGCTTACTACGGTTTTTTTTATGTCGTAATGATTCAAAAGTTTCAAAGTCTGCCTCGTGTCTTCAGCAGCTATTATGTCTACTTCTTTAAGTATCCTTAGGACTCTTAAGGTTATGTCTTCCAAGTTTCCGATTGGTGTTGGGCACAAATATAAGCTTCCAGACATTCTATTCCTCCTCTATCGAAGTTTTCCCGTATATACTTAAAAGCTCCTTTGTGTACTCTCCATTTTCTTCGTATACGTAAAGAGGCGGCATTATTGCCACACCACTTTTTGCGCCTTTTTTTGATTCCACTAAGACTAAATTGGGCTTTTCCCCAACATGCGGATGGACAAACCTTATTTTTTTAGGTTCTAAATTGCAAATCCGCAAATTATAAACAATATCCACAATCCTATCCACTCTATGGACTAAAAAAAACTTGCCTCCAAACTTTAAAAGCCTTGACGCAACCTTTATGAAATCATGAAGTCCGCCATTTATCTCGTATCGCGATATGTTTTCACTTTCGCTATTTTTGTCAAATCCTGTGTTGCAGGGCATGTATGGGGGATTGGACGTCACAATATCGTATTTTTCAATTCCCAATTTATCCACAACATTTCGAATATCATCGTTTATTATGTCTATTCTACCTTCAAAATTATTGAGATATACGTTTCTTATGGCAATATCGGCAACTTCACTTTGTATTTCAACACCTACAATACGTGTATCTCTTGACTTGCCTGCTATCAAAATTGGTATGATGCCTGTTCCGCACCCTAAATCTATAATCTTGTCTCCTCTTTTTGTGTATACAAAATTTGAAAGCAGCACAGCATCCATCCCAAATTTAAACATGTCTTCTCTCTGTATAAGCTTAAGCCCATTCAAATTCAAATCGTCAATTCTCTCGCCATCTTTTAGCATATTACCACCTCGTTACAAATAATTTTACCATATCAATAAATTAATATAAATCGTATTGAAAAATAGATATAAGCAAAGTATACTATATAAAGAGTTTATGCATAGGGAGGAATGTGTTGGTGACGCATCCATTATTAGTGCCACATGTATCATCAGAAATAGGAACTTTAAAAGCAGTCGTATTGCACAGACCCGGAAAAGAATTAGAAAGGCTTACGCCTCAAAATTTGACAGAACTGCTTTTTGATGATATTCCATGGGTTAGAAAGATTCAAGAGGAACATGATGAATTTGCCAAAGTATTAAAAGATAACGGTATAACCGTTTTGTACGTAAAAGACCTTCTTCAGGATGTATTGAAAGATGACGCTATAAAAGAACAATTTATAATAGATCTTCTGAAGATAAATGGCATAACAAATACCGAAACAGAAAGCTACCTTAAAGATTACCTTATGGATTTAAGCTACAGTGATATTGCTGAAATTGCCATAAGCGGACTCGAAAAAGGAGATATTGACAATGTCATCCCAAAAGGCCTGGCTGAATTCATCTATGAAGAACACTATTTTTACATTAAGCCTGTGCCAAATATGTATTTTACCAGAGATCCCGGCGCAATGATAGATGGAGGATTTATGATAAGCTCCATGAAGTCTGCGGCGAGAAAACCTGAGACCCTCATAATGAAATACATATACAAAAACCACGATATTTTTAAGAAAAACGGCATTCCATGTTGGTACGACAACACCTATTTCCACTCTTTAGAAGGCGGAGATGTGCTTATACTAAGCGACAGAGTAATAGCAGTAGGATGCGGCGAAAGGACTACGCCACAAGCAATAGAAAGGCTTGCCCGCAATCTCTTTGAAGGCAATTCAACAGTAGAACACATCCTTGTCGTCCAGATTCCCATAAACAGATCATACATGCACCTTGATACTGTATTCACCATGGTAGATAAGGAAAGGTTCGTCTTCTACCCTGGAATAAAGAAAGATCTGCGAGTTTTTAGCATAATAAAGGATGATAAAGGTTTTTCAATTCAGAAAGAAAAAGACCTCCAAGACGCATTGAAATCTGCATTAAATCTCAGAAATATTGAAATAATACCTACAGGTGGTTTTAATGCCATAACGTCAGCACGGGAGCAGTGGAACGACAGCACAAATACGCTTGCTATAGCGCCAGGCAAAGTCATCACATACTCCCGAAATGAATCATCAAATAAAATCATGAGGAAAGAAGGCATCGAGGTAATCGAGATCGAAGGTTCTGAACTATCAAGAGGCAGAGGCGGTCCAAGATGTATGAGCATGCCACTTTTGAGATATTAGAGGGTTTTACCCTCTTTTTAATAATTTCTTAACATTTATGGTGTATAATAAATAAAAAACTATAGAGGGTGTGTTTCACTTGAAGAAATTTATCACTGCTTTTATGCTTTTATTGATGATTTTGACTTTTATGCTGCCACAAAAAAGTTATGCTGATACAAGCAACAATAAGAAAGTAGTGCTTGTAATAATCGACAGGGTTAGTCTAAGTGACTATACAAAATACGACGCAAAAAACATTCAAAAGCTAATCAACAAAGGTTCAGTTGGTCTTATGAATGTCAGAAATGCTGATGGTTACGTCGATGCATCTGGGTATTTGACATTTGGAACCGGCACAAGGGCAAGTGCTCATGACATCGGTCAAATAAGTCTTAATGTGAACGAAAAATATTCTTTCGGAACCGCGGGGGAAATTTACGAGCTTAACACAGGAGATGACTATGGAAATGCAAACATAGTAAATATAGGCATATCAAACCTTATACAAAGCAGCAAAAGAGCCGACTACAAGATTACGCCTGGTCTTTTAGGACAACTGCTAAAGGATAACAACATTCCTACATACGTCTTTGGAAATTCTGATATAATAACAGACAACACAGTTTCATACAGAAGGTATGGGGCGCTAATCGCCATGGATGAGAAAGGTACAGCATTTGGCGATGTCAGTGAAAATATATTGAAGTACGATAGAAATAGCCCCTATTTTATTAGCACTGATTACAACAAAATCTTTGACTATTTTCAAAAATACGATAAAAATGGTGGATTCTTTGTAATCGACACTGGTGATACATCGAGAGTAGATAGCTATTCTTCCAACGTATCAGACCAATTAGCATCAAAATATGAAGAATACGCCATAAAAAACGCTGATGCATTCATAGGAAAGCTTCTAAAAAGCTTGGATCCATCGAGGGATTTGCTTATAGTGGCAACACCTTATCCTTCAAAAAGCGATATGTCTACCAACAATCTGCTGTCCCCAATAATAATCTATGGTCCCGGATACAACGGACTTACAACATCTATCACGACAAAAAGAAATGGGATCATTACAAATTTAGATTTGGCGCCCACAATACTTAATTATTTCGGCATAAAGGCACCTGTAGAAATGTTAGGACATCCCATAACGAACATAAAGACCCAAGACAAAGTAAATTACTTGGAAAATCTAAATGATAAAGTAGTGTCTATCTACACTGCACGACCCATCGTCTTAAAAAGTTACGTAATTTTTCTAATCATAATTTTAATACTTTACCTGATTACGCTATTTCTAAAGATCAACTACTTAAAATACTTGAAACCTATAGTTTTAGGCGTGATGATCGTCCCTCTGTCGCTTTTGATTTTGTCCCTTTTTGGGCCTTTGACTGTGTATTCAAGCATGATCGCTTTGATACTTATAACAATAGCTTTATTGCTTATAATAAAACTTTTTGCTAAAGATGAACTTAATATGCTAATAGTGATAAGCCTTTTAACTGCTTTGACAATTACGGTTGACATTTTTACAGGAGCACATCTGATGAAAGGCTCTATTTTAGGATATGACGTCATAGCAGGTGCCAGATTTTACGGAATAGGCAATGAATACATGGGTGTTCTAATAGGATCCACAATAATGGGAATAATGACATACATCCAAAAGTATGACACGAGAATAAACAAATTATTAGGAGTGCTCTTATTCGCGGTAGTTTTCATGTTGATGGTGCTACCTCAATATGGTGCAAAAATTGGCGGATTTATAACAGGATTTATGGCATTTGGCGTAACGCTTTTGCTTATGTCAGAAATCAAAGTCAACTACAAAAGTTTGCTGATTTTGTTCATAAGCATGGCTGTCCTTCTGACGCTTATGTTTGTAGCATCAATGTTTATGGGCACTGTAACGCATATGGCGCAAACTGCTTTGATTGTTAAAAACGAAGGAATAATGGCTTTATACAAGATATTTGCCCGCAAATTAGACATGGAATTGACATTAATAAGATACACAATATGGTCGTGGGTTCTAATCATAACCATAATGAGCTTGTTTATCTTGTCATACAAGCCTACAGGAATACTTAAAAACATATTTAAGAAAAATAAATATATCTACTATGGCTTTTTTGGCAGCATTGTAGGAATGCTTTTTGCGCTGGCATTTAACGATGCTGGAATCGTGGCTGCTTCCACAATGTGCATATATGCATTTCCTCCAATACTGATAATGTTGGAAAGAGAAATAAAACATAATGAAATTTAGGAGATGATAAAGTGATATTGACATCATCAATTATACTTCTCATATCAATTGTAGCTGGAGTATTTGGAGCTCTTTTAGGATTAGGCGGTGGCATAATAGTAATACCAATGCTTACACTTCTCTTAGGAGTAAACATAAAATACGCCATTGGCGCCAGCATCGTATCCGTCATCGCCACGTCCAGCGGTGCTGCTGTAACGTATGTAAGAGATAAAATCACTAATTTAAGGATAGGAATGTTTTTAGAGATAGCTACCACGACAGGGGCTTTGACAGGCGCTTTTATCGCAGGACTCATAAGCTCAAAATACCTTTATATTATCTTTGGCCTTCTTCTTTTATATTCAGCATTCACTATGTTAAAAAAGCGAAATGAAGAATTGCCTGTAGGTGTGGTATCACAGCCTATAGCAAAAAAATTGAAATTAGAAGGTTCTTACTACGATAAAGTCCTTAAAAAAGAGATACAGTACAATGTCACCGGTGTAAACAAAGGATTTGGCATGATGTACATAGCTGGTGTAATATCAGGACTTTTAGGAATCGGAAGCGGCATTTTTAAAGTAATGGCAATGGACCTATTTATGAGACTTCCGATGAAAGTCTCAACTGCCACCAGCAATTTTATGATCGGTGTTACTGCAGCCGCCAGTGCTGGAGTATACCTTGTAAGAGGCGATATAGATCCAAAGATAGCTGGTCCTGTGGCACTTGGAGTACTTGTAGGTGCAACACTGGGTACAAAAATCATGACAAATATGAAAAGCACAACCATAAGGAAAATATTTATACCTGTCTTAGCTTATGTTTCCATCGAAATGCTTCTTAAAGGATTGGGGGTATAAGCCGTGGAAGAAATAAAAAATCAAAATGAGAAAATAGAAAACATGGAGATAATAATAAGCAAAACATTGAGGGCAGGAGTTTTATTAAGTGCTTTAATCATTCTCATCGGTTTAATCCTATTTTTTGCAACAAACAGCAGTGGCTACCCTGCAAACACATACCCTACATCTGTAATAGCAATAATTAAAGGGCTAATGTCTCTAAAGCCTTACGCCATAATCATGACAGGACTTTTAGTGCTGATTCTAACTCCCGTATTTCGCGTGGGAGTATCTATCATCACATTTCTTCAAGAAAAAGACTATATGTATGTATACATAACATCGGCAGTTTTTATTATTCTGATATTAAGCTTTGTGTTAGGCAAAGTAGAATAAAAAATAGAGGTAAAACCTCTATTTTTTTTATTCTCCAAAATCACTTCCCAATATCTCTTCATAAATTTCAGAAATCTCTTCTTTTTTATCGTCTTGGCTTTCTTCTATGACAATGACATCTTCTGGGTCGTACTCTTTCGTTATCTCTATTCCCTCAGCATTTTTCATCTTTACCTTAAGTTTTTTTCTTACAACGTCAACTTCTGCTACCCTCATCTCTTTGTCATCGACTTTTATAAGGCTTCCTACAGAAGGCAGTTCTGATCTAACTTCTTCGTAAGTATCCTGCTCATATTTTAGGCAACACATTAATCTGCCACACAACCCTGAGATTTTAGTAGGGTTAAGGGAAAGATTCTGATCCTTCGCCATCTTAATCGATACAGGCTCGAAATCCCCTAAAAATGTCACACAGCAAAGAGGTCTGCCACAAGGACCAAGACCGCCTACAATCTTTGACTCGTCCCTTACACCTATTTGCCTAAGCTCTATTCTCGTTTTAAAAACTGCAGCAAGGTCTTTTACAAGATCTCTAAAATCTATCCTTCCATCAGCAGTAAAGTAAAAGATTATCTTGTTGTTGTCAAAAGTGTACTCAACATCTATTAACTTCATGTCAAGGTTATGCTCTTTTATCATGTCCAAGCAGACGCCAAATGCTTCCGCTTCACAGGCTCTATTCTCCTTGTAATGCTCATAGTCCTCATCTGTCGCAATCCTAAGAACCATCTTAAGAGGAGCTATAATCTCGTCGTCGTCAACTTCTCGTTTGCCTACAACGACTTCGCCAAACTCTACTCCCCTGGCTGTCTCTACTATGACATTGTCACCCACATTTATAGGCAAATCACCTGGATCGAAGTAATATATCTTACCGGCTTTTTTAAACCGAACTCCTACAACTGTATACAAAATAAAACCTCCTAAATGCTTAAGAGAAATTTTTCAATGGCCATTTGGTAATTAACGTTTGACTTAAGATTGAATATGAGATCTTCTATCTCATTTATTATATTATTAAGCTTAGCCCCTGTCAAATCATTCGAAATTGCTTTAATTTTATCTAGTATATCTTTGTTTATAATGCTTTCTTCATCACGGAAGTTTAAAACCATAATATCCCTCACGTAAGAAACCATTATATCAATTACATCATCTATCATTTCTCTGTTTTCATCGAAAAATCTAAAGCTATCAAGCCTTAATGCCTTATCACTGCTTACTAAACTTCGTAATACATCTCCAACTTCAAGCCTTATAGTTGAATACTTCTCATCGGTCAACAAGTCCGCCTTGCCATAATTGCCGCAAGCAACAGACGAAATCTTTTTGGCTTCACTTGCATCGACATTTTTCTCATTTATAAGATAATCCTCTATAACATCATCCGATTCTCTATTAAACCTTATTATCTCGCATCTTGATACAATTGTAGGCAAAAGGCCGTCCATTTTAGACGCTGTCAATATAAACAGAACATGCAAAGGAGGTTCCTCTAAAGTCTTTAAAATGCTGTTTTGAGATTGCTCTGTCATTTTCTCAGCTTCTTTTATTACAAAAATTTTCTTATATGAATTGTACGGTTTAATATAGGCATTGCTTATGACAGTATTTCTCAATGTGTCTACTTTTATTGAGCCTCCCACAGGCTCTATAAAGAAAATATCAGGGTGATTGCCTGATACAAATTGAACGCATGAATGGCAACTGAAGCATGGCTTAGGATTTCTAACACAATTTACCATCATGGCAAAATACTTTGCCATGTACTCTTTCCCCAACCCACTTTCTCCAACAAAAAGATACGCATTTGCTATTTTCCCTGAATTTATGATCTTATCAAACAATTCTAAAATATTTTTGTGACCGTAAATTTTGTGCATGAAGCTTCACCTACGAATATATATCTATCAACAATCCTCTGATCTCCTCTATAGCGCTTAAAATATCAAGATTCTTCTTGTTTCCCTCTAAAAACTCCCGCGTCATAGTTTCAAGTTTATCATTCACTTTTTCAACAATAGTGTAGATTTTTTTTCGTCCACTTAGATTTATTGACTCTCTTTTGCTTTTTTGAAACATGCCATTTAAAGACTTCTGCAAGAACTCTTTAACTTTTCTCTTGTAAACCATAAGGTTATCCAAGTTCATTTCATCTTTTAATTTTTCAGCAGCATCGTCAATATCATTAAGCATCTTATTTAACATGCTTTCTTCTACTTTGCTTATTTCACTGTCAAAGATGTCTTCAAATTTTAAGGCAGAAGTCCTTTCACCTCTATCATCTTTTTCATAGCCTGTCATTATTTTATTTGAATTTATCTCTTGTATCTTCATGCAAAACACCTATATCCTGAAAAATTTTTCTACATCTATGACAAAAACGGTAGCTCCGCCGATAGAAACTTCAACAGGCTGTGGTATAAATATATCAGTGGCTCCTCCCATAGGAGTCGGAGATGTGATTATTCTGTCCCTCGTTTTACACTTCTTTTCAATCACTTCAATAGCATCATCCAGCTTATCATCTTCTACACCTATCATAAGTGTCGTATTGCCAGATCTTAAAAATCCACCCGTAGAAGCAACTCTTGTAAAGCTGAAGCCTTTTTCCGTAAGACCATCCATAAGCCTTCTTACGTCTTCGTCTTGTACTATGGCAAATATCAGTTTCACTTTTTTCCCCTCCTTAAATAATTTTGCTTACTTCAGCAATTATAGCCTTTTGTATATAGTAAATATCATGCGTAGCATCTACAATAAAGTACCTGTCTGGCCTTGACTTAATAAGATTCATATATCCCTCATAGACTTTTTCATGAAATTCTGCATCTTCTATCTCCAAGCGATCCTTGTCTTTTCTTCTGTCGATTCTCATTAAGGTATCTTTAGGCTTTATATCTAAGTACACAGTTAAATCAGGTACAAGTCCATCTATGGCGATACTGTTAATCTCCTCTACAACCTCTACTCCAAGTCCTCTCGCGTATCCTTGGTATACAATAGAGCTGTCAACAAATCTGTCCAAAATAACTATTTTCCCATCATTTAATGACGGTATTATGACCTCTTTTACAAGCTCTGCACGAGATGCCGCATAAAGAAGTGCTTCCGCAGATGGGACTATATTATTTTTTTTGTCAAGAAGTATTTCTCTGATTTTCTCACCTATTGCTGTACCTCCAGGCTCTCTTAAAACAACAATATCTCGTCCAATCTCCAAAAGGTATTTTTTAAGCAGATTTATCTGCGTAGTCTTCCCACTGCCATCTATTCCTTCAAACGTTATGAGTTTTCCTCTGTACATTATTTACACACCCGTATTTTTAAATTATCAATGCCAATAATCTTTATACCTATATTATATAGTAATTTTATATATTGTACCATATCTTTTTTTATGAGTTCACCAGGACACAAAAGCGGAACGCCCGGTGGATATGGAATTACATAATCAAGTGAAACCATTCCTACAGCTTCATCTATGCTTACATAATCATACTCTCTGTTTACAGCGTCTTTTGGTTTCATAGCCATTTCAGGAATTTCTGGGCGACCGTTGCTATCAAAATAACTTAATTTTTCATATCTTTTGTACTTTAAAAGACCTTTGATAGACTCTATTAGCTTGTCAAAAGATGATTCGTCATCAGCTACGGTCATTATGGCAAGTATATTTCTGTAATCTGACATTTCCATCTGAATGTTGAATTTTTCTCGCAGTATACTTTCCGCCACATTTCCAGACATGCCTATTCCACTTACATTGATGGTAAGCTTTGTAACATCGTAATCGTAGATTCCGTACTTGCCAATGACATCATCGCCAATACACTTTATACCATCTATTTCATTGATAACATCTCTTGCTTGAATCGATAGATCTACACATCTATCAAGCAATGCTTTGCCTTCCCTCTCCATAAAATCTCTGGCTAAATCAATTGATGTCATCAAAATATAAGAAGGAGATGTTGATTGATAAAGGCTTAAGTAAAACCTTAATCTATCAATATCTATCCTATCTGTATTCACATGCAAAATTGAGCTTTGCGTAAATGCAGGCAAAGTCTTGTGAACACTCTCAATCACAATATCTGCACCAACTGAAGATGCCGATAATGGCAATCTATCAGAAAATGCAAAATGGGCCCCATGTGCCTCGTCTACTATCAATACCTTGTCGTATTTATGAACTAAATACACCACTTTATTTATATCGACACAGAAACCATAATAATTTGGATATGTAATAACCACTGCCTTTACATTCTTATGTTTTATAAGGAGCTTTTCAAGCTCATCTATGGATATACCCATAGCTATGTCATCTTCATCGTCTATAAGCGGTTCTAAATAAATTGGTATGGCACCAGTAAGTATCAATCCATTATAGACAGATTTATGTGAATTTCTTTGAACAACTACCATGTCACCATCATTTAAAACTGATGACATTGCCGCATATATACCACACGTAGTACCATTGATGAGAAAGAAAGATGATTTGGCTCCAAATGCTTTCGCTGCAAGTCTTTCTGCTTCTAAAATCGGGCCATGTGGATCATGAAGATTGTCTGTCCCAGGAACTTCTGTCAAATCTATTTTAGCAATATTTTCAATGTATTTCCGGGAAATATTTTTCCCTTCCTTATGTCCAGGCATGTGATATGGTATTGTACCGTCTTCAACATATTTAATCAATGCTTCATAAAGCGGTGCTGTCAATTTTATCACCTTTTCACGTATTATACATATATAATACCATATAACACTAATTATTGCCTATAAAAAATATGAGGACATATTTCAACAGTCCTCATATTCAAAATCTTTTTTGTAGTTGCGCCAGATATCTATCATCTTTTTTCTGTAATATTCGTACTTTGCATCATCTGGAGATATGTGAGCGATTATTTTCTGGCAGTCATTGCATAAAAATTCTCCCAATACATCGATACCGTCTGTCTTTTCATGATTGCATATAAAGCACTTTTTAGTTTTTAACATGCTTTCCATATGCTACACCATCTTTCATAATATTCTAATATAATTATTTCCATAGTAACCAGTATCTATACGCTTTCTTATTAACATTATATTATTTTAAGAATAAAAAAAGGCAGGTCTAAGTGCATTTTGCACCAAGCCCTGCATGTATTTTTTTATGAGTTAAATTGCAATAGCTCCTTATGTCTGAAACACGATATTATATGGTCATTTACAATTCCAGTCGCTTGCATGTGTGAATATATTATTGTGGACCCCACAAATTTAAACCCTCTTTTTTTAAGATCATTACTTATCTTATCAGATAATGATGTTTTAGCAGGTACTTCGTCAATGCTTTCCCAATAATTTATGATAGGCCTTCCGTCTGTGAAACTCCAAATATACGTATCAAAACTACCAAATTCTCTTTGAATTTCTAAAAAGGCCTTAGCGTTTGCTATAGACGATTCTATTTTTCTTTTATTGCGAATAATGCCAACGTCATTTAAAAGCTCCTGCAGCTTTTTCTCATCAAAGAGCGAAACTTTTTGTGGATCAAATCCGCTATATGCCTTTCTGTAATTATCTCTTTTTTTAAGGATCGTAAGCCAATTTAATCCCGCTTGTGCCGATTCCAACACTAAAAATTCAAAGTGGACCATATCATCGTGTACTGGTACTCCCCACTCTGTATCGTGATATTTTATGTATATTTCATCTTTGAGGCACCAAGGACATCGATCCATTTTTTCCTCCTTACAATACCAGCGATGCTGCACCTATAAGACCCACATTTCCACCAAACTTTGCCTTAACAACTTTGCAAATCTGCCTATTTGGCTTTAATGCTCTTTCGTCAACTGTCCTCATCATTTTGTCATACAAGACATCCCATTGGCTTGACAATCCGCCACCTATTATTATAAGTTCAGGGTTATAAAATGCCATTATGTTTACAATACCTATTCCCAAATAAAATGCTTCATTCTCAATAAGCTCTAAAGACAATTTATCACCAGATTTTGCAGCATCAAAAATATCTTCTGCTTTTAACTCACCTAAAGGTTTGTCTTTGAGAATAGTATCTTTTCCAGACTCGATATGTTTTTTTGCAAATTTAACTAATGATGTGCCAGAAGCATAAGACTCTAAACATCCAGGATTGCCGCAATTGCACCATCTAGGCCCGTCAAAGTTTATGGTGTGATGTCCTATCTCAGCAGCATTTGAATTTGCGCCATTGTACAACTTTCCATCAATTATGGCGCCACCACCGATACCTGTGCTTACAGTCATATAAACCATATTATTTATTCCTTGTCCAGCACCAAATAAATGCTCAGCAAGTGCCGCAACATTAGCATCGTTGTTAAGTTTTATCTCTGTATCAAAATCTCTCTTTAATATGTCCACCAATGGAATGTCAATCCATCCAGGTAGATTAGGAGGACATTCCACCACGCCTCTATCTGCATTCAAAGGTCCTGGAGCACCTATCCCAATACCTGCAATCTGGCTGACATCTATATTCAATTTATTCAAAGATTCTATTATGCTTTTCTTTATGTTGTCTATTACATGTTGCGGTCCTTTATCTGCCTCTGTAGGTATTTTTACATTGCACAAAATATTTCCGTCCTCATCCATAATGCCGGTATTTATCTTTGTACCGCCAAGATCTACACCGCATGCAAACTTTTTCACAAACACTCCTCCTAAGCAAACTAAATTATTCTACTTCTATATTCATATAGGTTTTCCAATTTGTCAATATAAAAATTAAAAACTCCTTAAATAGGAGTTTTGCTTAGGGGGCTAATATATGAAATTTTTACCGGCAGCGACCTACTCTCCCGAGTAATCAGTACCATCGGCGCTGGAGGGCTTCACTTCCGTGTTCGGTATGGAAACGGGTTTTTAACCTCCGCTATTGCCACCGGAAATCTTTCGTTCATTTGTCTTTTGCATATATGCTGATTCTTTTCTTTGAAAATATTATTTCCGTTCGCAAATTGTGTTTTCTATATACTTTCGGCTCTCTTCGTTTGTTCGGCTAAAGCCGTCTATGCGTTGTGACGTCTTTTTACGCCTCACTTCACTCCGTTCGCCGAGTATATTATGAAAACGCAATTAATCGCTCTCTTCAATAATATTTTCTTCACATATATGCTTTCTTAAATGAACTTTGAATACTGCACAATGCTAAAGGTCAAGTCCTCGACTTATTAGTACCGGTCAGCTAAAAGTATTTCTACTCTTACACCTCCGGCCTATCTACCTCGTCTTCTTCAAGGTGTCTTACTCCTTTCGGATGGGAAATCTTATCTTGAGGTGGGTTTCACGCTTAGATGCTTTCAGCGTTTATCCCTTCCAAACTTGGCTACCCAGCTGTGCAAAAGGCTTTGCAACTGGTACACCATCGGTTTGTCCACCCCGGTCCTCTCGTACTAAGGGCAGATCCTCTCAAATTTCCTGCGCCCGCGACGGATAGGGACCGAACTGTCTCACGACGTTCTGAACCCAGCTCGCGTACCGCTTTAATGGGCGAACAGCCCAACCCTTGGGACCTACTTCAGCCCCAGGATGCGATGAGCCGACATCGAGGTGCCAAACCTCCCCGTCGATGTGGACTCTTGGGGGAGATCAGCCTGTTATCCCCAGGGTAGCTTTTATCCGTTGAGCGACGGCAATCCCATTCTCTACCGCCGGATCACTAAGCCCGACTTTCGTCCCTGCTCGAATTGTCTTTCTCGCAGTTAGGCTACCTTCTGCCTTTGCACTCTTTCGCGCGATTTCCTTCCGCGCTGAGGTAACCTTTGGACGCCTCCGTTACTTTTTAGGAGGCGACCGCCCCAGTCAAACTGCCCGCCTGTCAGTGTCCATATGCCGGTTTACGGCTCCTATGTTAGAATTTCGGTAATATCAGGGTGGTATCCCAACGTCGGCTCCATATAGGCTGGCGCCCATATTTCTCCGCCTCCCACCTATCCTGTACAGATATTACTAAAATTCAGTGACAAGCTGCAGTAAAGCTCCATGGGGTCTTTCTGTCCTGTCGCGGGTAACTCGCATCTTCACGAGTACTACAATTTCACCGGGTCCCCCTTCAAGACAGCGCCCAAGTCGTTACGCCTTTCGTGCAGGTCGGAACTTACCCGACAAGGAATTTCGCTACCTTAGGACCGTTATAGTTACGGCCGCCGTTTACTGGGGCTTAAGTTCAGAGCTTTGGATTTTCTCCTGACCCTTCCCCTTAACCTTCCAGCACCGGGCAGGCGTCAGCTCCTATACTTCGTCTTTCGACTTAGCAGAAACCTGTGTTTTTGGTAAACAGTCGCTTGGGCCTCTTCTCTGCGGCCTTTCGGCACTCCTTCTCCCGAAGTTACGGAGTCTTTTTGCCGAGTTCCTTAATGAGGGTTCTCCCGCTCGTCTTTGGATTCTCTCCTCGCCTACCTGTGTCGGTTTGTGGTACGGGCACCTCATCCTCGATAGCAACTTTTCTTGGCAGCCCCTTCGAAACTTCGCCTTTCGGCTCCCCATCACAGCTCTTATGAGCTTTGGTACTTCACTCAAAGCTCTTTTCGTCGCTGCTTGGACGTGCTCTACCAACCGCACGCTTTTCTTATCTCGCTGCGTCCTTGCTTCTCTTTTAGCGGATTTCGGTGGTACCGGATTTATTACCGGTTCTCCATCGCCTACGCTTTCGCCTCGGCTTAGGTCCCGACTTACCCTGGGCGGATTATCCTTCCCCAGGAATCCTTAGGCTTTCGACGGTAAGGTTTCTCGCCTTACTCTCGTTACTTATACCGGCATTCTCTCTACTGTACTGTCCAGATTCGCTTTCGCTTATCCTTCGTCCTGTACAGTACGCTCCCCTACCATTCTTTTCAGAATCCGTAGCTTCGGTGGCATGTTTTAGCCCCGTTTATTTTCGGCGCGGGATTTCTCGACCAGTGAGCTATTACGCACTCTTTGAATGTATGGCTGCTTCTAAGCCAACATCCTGGTTGTCTTGGAAATCCTACTTCCTTTTCCACTTAACATGCTCTTTGGGACCTTAGCTGTCGGTCTGGGCTCTTTCCCTTTTGACCACGGATCTTATCACTCGTAGTCTGACTCCCAGGGTCTCAATATGGCATTCGGAGTTTGATAGGGTTCGGTAACCTCTTTGGCCCCTAGTCCATTCAGTGCTCTACCTCCATATTTCCTTCCCCCTGAGGCTAGCCCTAAAGCTATTTCGGGGAGAACCAGCTATCTCCGAGCTCGATTGGAATTTCTCCGCTACCCACAATTCATCCCATGACTTTTCAACGTCAACGTGGTTCGGGCCTCCACCAGATCTTACTCCGGCTTCACCCTGATCATGGGTAGGTCGCACGGTTTCGGGTCTATGATATGCAACTCTCGCCCTTTTAAGACTCGCTTTCGCTTCGGCTCCGCTTTCGCTTAACCTCGCTGCATATCTATAACTCGCCGGTCCGTTCTACAAAAAGTACGTGGTCGCTTTCGCTTCCACTGCTTGTGGACATATGGTTTCAGGTTCTCTTTCACTCCCCTCCCGGGGTTCTTTTCACCTTTCCCTCACGGTACTATGCGCTATCGGTCACTTAGGAGTATTTAGCCTTGGGAGATGGTCCTCCCGTCTTCCCACCGGGTTGCCTATCCTGTGGTACTCTGGATCCCACTCGGTATTTAAAGCTTTCGCCTACAGGGCTTTCACCTTCTTTGGCCTGCCTTCCCAGGTCTGTTCGGCTTCGCTTTTCATACCTTCTTGTGGTCCTAAACCCCATCACCAACGGTGATGGTTTGGGCTCTTTCCTTTTCGCTCGCCACTACTCAGGAAATCGATTTTTTCTTTCTTTTCCTCGCGCTACTTAGATGTTTCAGTTCACGCGGTGTCCCTTCCTCATGGCTATGTGTTCACCATGGGATGCTTAAGTATTACCTTAAGCGGGTTTCCCCATTCGGAGATCTCCGGATCTGCGTCTGCTTGCGACTCCCCGGAGCGTTTCGCCGCTTGCTGCGTCCTTCTTCGGCTCTAAGTGCCTGGGCATCCACCATACGCCCTTTCTAACTTGACCTATTGTTTCCTCGTTTTTCTTCGTTACCCATATTTGCATTGTGCAGTTTTCAAGGTTCACTTTCCTGAGGGTCTAAACCCTCAAAACTGAACAGTGAGATACGACTTGTTGTAAGGATTGCTCCTTAGAAAGGAGGTGATCCAGCCGCACCTTCCGATACGGCTACCTTGTTACGACTTCACCCCAATCATTTACCCCACCTTCGGCAGCTCCTCCCCGGCACTCAAGTAGATACGGATTATTTCTTTTCTTCTCTATAATTCCATATCTACTTGAGTGCCGGGTTAGGTCACTGACTTCGGGTGTTGTAAACTCTCGTGGTGTGACGGGCGGTGTGTACAAGGCCCGGGAACGTATTCACCGCGGCATGCTGATCCGCGATTACTAGCAACTCCGTCTTCATGCAGGCGGGTTGCAGCCTGCAATCTGAACTGGGACCTGTTTTCTGGGATTCGCTCCGGATCGCTCCTTCGCTGCCCTCTGTTCAGGCCATTGTAGCACGTGTGTAGCCCAGGGCATAAAGGGCATGATGATTTGACGTCATCCCCGCCTTCCTCCGTGTTTTCCACGGCAGTCTCGGTAGAGTCCCCGTCTTTACGCTGGTAACTACCAACAGGGGTTGCGCTCGTTGCGGGACTTAACCCAACATCTCACGACACGAGCTGACGACAACCATGCACCACCTGTCTCACAGCTCCTCTTGCGAGGCACTCCGGTATTTCTACCAGATTCTGTGGATGTCAAGCCCTGGTAAGGTTCTTCGCGTTGCTTCGAATTAAACCACATGCTCCGCTGCTTGTGCGGGCCCCCGTCAATTCCTTTGAGTTTCAACCTTGCGGCCGTACTCCCCAGGCGGGATACTTATTGCGTTAACTCCGGCACGGATGATTCCTCACCCACACCTAGTATCCATCGTTTACGGCGTGGACTACCAGGGTATCTAATCCTGTTTGCTCCCCACGCTTTCGCACCTCAGCGTCAGTTCAAGTCCAGAGAGCCGCTTTCGCCACTGGTATTCTTCCTGATCTCTACGCATTTCACCGCTACACCAGGAATTCCGCTCTCCTCTCCTTGACTCAAGCTATTTAGTTTCAGATGCATACCCTCGGTTGAGCCCAGGTTTTTCACATCTGACTTTTATAGCCGCCTACGTGCTCTTTACGCCCAGTAATTCCGGACAACGCTCGCCCCCTACGTATTACCGCGGCTGCTGGCACGTAGTTAGCCGGGGCTTTCGTATGGTACCGTCATTATCTTCCCATACTATTGAGCTTTACGACCCGAAGGCCTTCTTCGCTCACGCGGCGTCGCTGTGTCAGGGTTTCCCCCATTGCACAATATTCCCCACTGCTGCCTCCCGTAGGAGTCTGGACCGTGTCTCAGTTCCAGTGTGGCCGTTCACCCTCTCAGGCCGGCTACCCATCGTCGCCTTGGTGGGCTTTTACCCCGCCAACTAGCTAATGGGACGCGGACTCATCCTATAGCGGATTTCTCCTTTCTTCAATTGATGATGCCATCATTTGACATTATCCGGTATTAGCACCCCTTTCGAGGTGTTATCCCAGTCTACAGGGTAGATTGTCCACGCGTTACTCACCCGTCCGCCGCTAAGTTCGTACCGTAGTACTCCCTTCGCTCGACTTGCATGTGTTAGGCACGCCGCCAGCGTTCGTCCTGAGCCAGGATCAAACTCTCATGTTCATATCCTTTGCTCTTATATCTCACTGTTCGGTTTTCAAGGTTCATTTCCCTCGCCGCTTATCGCGACATCGTCTATCTTACCACATTATCTTCTCTCTGTCAACTGCTTTCTCTTTGGTATTTTGTGGTATCTTTATTCGCTCCTCGCAGGAGCGACGTATGTTAATATACCACGTTTTAAATTCTAATTCAAGCTTCATTAATGTTAATATAACACAATTACATGTAAATAACTCAAGAATGCTTCAAAATGCTTCTATATACTACTGATTACACCTATCCAGTTCATCTCTAATAGATTTGAAATCTTCCCAAGCAGGATACTTTTTCTCCGGATCTCTTAAAAGTGCCGCTGGATGATATGTGGCTATTATCTTCACGCCTTTCTTTTCAAACCACTGTCCTCTCATGACTGTTATCTTAAAATCTTTATCAATTATGGCTTTTGCAGCCGTAGCACCTAAGCATACTATGATTTTGGGAGCTATTATTGCAACTTGATTTCTAAGATATGGTAAACATGCATCTACTTCACTCTGAAGCGGCACTCTATTGTTAGGCGGCCTGCATTTTACAATATTGGCAATATATACATCTTCTCTTTTTAAATTTATTGCTTCCAGCATCTTATTTAGCAATTGCCCCGCTTTTCCTACAAAAGGACGTCCTTGCAAATCCTCGTCTCGTCCAGGTCCTTCACCTACAAACATGATTTTCGACTTTAAATTTCCTTCGCCAAACACAACATTATTTCTGACATTGTGCAGCGGACATTTGGTGCAATTCATACATTGCTCTATAAGTTCTTTCAGCGGTAATAGTGACATCAAAACCACCCTTTTCAGTAATTCCTTTTTTTGTATTTGTCTCTTTCTGTTTCATAAAGATTATTGCCATACATATCGATTGTGACTATTGCAGGGAAATCCACCACAGTAAAAAGATGTATGGCCTCCGGTCCCAAGTCTTCATAAGCCAAAACCTTTGAATCTACTACTCTTTCAGATAATAAAGCACCAGCGCCTCCTATAGCTGTAAAGTAAACAGCATGATACTTCATCATTGCCTCAACCACATCTTTGTTTCTATAGCCTTTTCCAATCATGCCTTTTAAACCAACCTCTAAAAGCTTTGGCGTATAAGCATCCATCCTTCCACTTGTTGTAGGTCCACAGCTTCCTACAACTTGACCAGGTTTTGCAGGGCAAGGTCCTACGTAGTAAATCACTTGATCTTTTACATCAACGGGCAATTTTCCCCCATTATTTAAAGATTCTATCATTCTTTTATGTGCTGCATCTCTTGCAGTAAGAACTTTGCCTGTAATCAATACAGTATCGCCAGCACGGAGATCTTTTACAATTTCTTCTATTAAAGGCGTATTTATCTTTTTATACATTTTCTCCTCCACATTTTATATGTTTATAATATAGCTGTAGCATGTCTCGTAACATGGCAGGATATATTTACAGCCACAGGTAGCATTGCTATATGGGTAGGATATTTTTCGATGTTTACTGCCAAAGCTGTTATCCTTCCTCCTAATCCTTGCGGTCCTATGCCAAGTCCGTTTATTTTTAATAAAAGTTCTTCTTCTAATGCCCTCACATCACTGTCACTGCTTCTTTGATCGATAGGCCTTAAAAGGGCTTTTTTAGCCAACAATGGTGCATACTCAAAATTGCCACCTATTCCAACGCCTACTACAAGCGGTGGACACGCATTGGGACCTGACGCTTCAACCGTATCAATTATAAACTTCTTTACCCCTTCAATGCCATCAGAAGGCTTCATCATCTTTAGTGCACTCATATTTTCACTTCCGGCTCCTTTGGGCGCAACTGTGATTTTCAGCTTGTCGCCATCTACAATATCATAATGCACAATCGGCGGTGTATTGTCATTTGTATTGATACGTACAAACGGATCCATCACAATTGATTTCCTTAAATACCCATTAAGATACCCCTCTTTAACACCGTTTTGTATAGCATCTTTTAACGTACCATCCACAATATGAACATCTTGTCCTACCTCAACGAAAATCACAGCTATGCCTGTGTCTTGACATATTGGCATTTCTTTTGCCTTGGCTATCTCAGCATTTTCAATTATACTAGTCAATATTTCTATTCCTGTTTCGCTAACTTCCTCGCGAATTTTCTCCTTCAGTGTATTTAACACATCGTCTGGCAAATTGTAATTAGCTTTAATGCACAAAAGCTCTACAGCCTTTTTTACATCATCTGCTTTTATTTCTCTCATAAGCACACCTCATTACTAAATAAAAAAGCTATACAATGTCATTAAAATAATAATACTACAACATTAGATTTTGCAAAAGGGTTTTACACATATATCATTTTTACTGTCATACCACCATGCCCACTTCCAGTCACTATTACAACTTTTCCATTAAAGTCTTTCCTGCAAATAATCCTTTCATTATATTCCAAAAATCTATTCAAACAGCCTTTCTATAAAAATATATTTCTCCGTTTTCTATTGAATAATCGATAAGTTTTTTATCTCTTAAATAGCTCAAAAATGCGGAAACCGATGAAAAATAAATATAATACTGGGTAAAATTTAATGGCAGATCATTTAATATTACTAAGTTTTGCAGCAATCCTTCCCTTGTATGAGGTTGTTCCAATAATTCCAGTATAATTTCAATATTATCTTCTATATTTGAAATATTTTTTTCTATCAGTGCATCAAGCTCATCCTTGTTAAGCACTCTATCTATGTGACTTATTACAAAATAGTCTGCATCAACCTCTTTTAACTTTTTTAAGGTTTCTACGCTTTTTTCTATATTAAACAAATATGGAAGTGAATATTTTTTTATTGTATCCTCACTAAATACGCTATCTCCCAAAAAACATACTCTATCGGGTGTAATGACACCGATTTGATCTATTGAATGCCCCACCAAAGATATTATATCAAATTTTTCATCGCCAATTTTTGAGATACCATAATCAAGGACAAAATCAACAGAAAATGTTTTATTAGTCGTATCAAGATCTCTTATTGGGCATGAAGAAAATAGTACCATATCTCTTAACTCTGGATTTTCTATATATAATCGCTCCTTATTTGATGTATAGATTTCGCATCCAGGGTACTGAGTCTTAAAGTACATATTACCGCCGCAGTGGTCCATGTGATTGTGAGTATTTATAATATATTTGGGATGTAAACCACCTTCTGCTAATACATTGTCGATCTTTCTTGCTTGCCCATTGTTTATACCGGTATCTACTAATAGACAATTTTTGTTTTTATAGGTATAAACGCCTATATTTGTAGGATTATCGATGTAGTACGTATTTCTATTTATCTTATTTGAGCGAATTTCATATTTTAAATAGCTTGATATTCTTAACTTTTTAAAAGATAAAAAAGGAAGTTCACCCCAAATGTCGAATATATAAGTAGTAACCCAAATTTAACAAAAGAGGTGAACCTACTTATGTATATTCGACAAGAATGCTTATTTTCCTTCGACGAATTAATAAAATTTCAACCAGAAACAAAACTTGAAATGGTTTTGTCACAACTTGATTTCTCAAATGTCGTGCTTTCACTATCAAGGCCTGAATATAAAAGAGGCCCTAAAGGATATGATCCACTGCCTTTGCTTTATGCCTTAGTTGCTATGCAACTTGAGAAAATCCCCAATATAGCAAAACTTGTAGCTAGATTAAAATCAGACCCTGTATTTAGATATAACTGTGGTTTCAATGTATTGGGTCATGTACCATCTACATCAACATTTAGCAGATTTTTAAACCTGATATCAAAGTCGGATGCACTGGAAGAAGACTTTAAGCAATTAATACTTAAGGCTAAAAACCTCAATATAATTGATGGTACTAATATAGCTATTGATTCAACTAAATTGAACGCTTTTGAAAAACCAAAACCTAAATCAAAGATAAAAGATGATGGTAAATCTCCTAACTGGGGAAAGAAAAAAGATACTGATGGCAATGATATAAAATGGTTTGGATGGAAGTTACATATAATAGCCGACTGTAAAAGTGAGCTTCCACTTGCCATAGAAATTACTCCTGCAAGCGTAAATGATAGTATTTTAGCAATACCCTTATTAAAGAAGCTAAAAGAGTTTTACGGCAATACTTTTAATGTAAAACACTGTATTATGGATTCAGGCTATGATATAAAAGAGAATTACGATTATATCATGAACGAATTTCATGCACAACCAATCATAGCCTACAACAAAAGAGGAAGTTTTGCTCCACCAGAAGGATTAAATGAAAGGCTTCACCCAATTTGTTCTATGGGATATGAACTTGTATATTGGGGCAAAGACGGTGATTATTTAAAGTTCAGATGTCCACATGTATTAGGAAAGGTAGATTGTCCTCATGGTTCTTCTTGGTGCAGCAATTCAAACTATGGGTATTGCCTTAAAATAAATTACAAGAAAAATAACAGATATTTTAGCTTTCCAATAAGGAGTTCTGATGAATGGCAAGAGATATATAACCTTAGAACTTCTATTGAAAGATGTAATAGCCGATTAAAGGACTATTTAAATACTGACAATCTGCGCTCAGCGGGTATTAAGAAAGCTAAAACCTTTGCTTTATTAAACTGTATTACACTTGTCGCAGGTACTATTGCTGTTAATGTTACTAAATCATTGCCAAAAGTAGCTTAATAAACTGCCTATGCTTAAACAAGCGTATAGCAACAGACAAAAATTATTTTATAAACTATTTTTGTTAAATTTTCAAATTTCATAAGTTATCCACAGGCATTGATATGCTTAGCTTTGCTATTGCCTTTTTTAGCTTCAAAAATTAAAGCTTAATTGTGCAATTTCCTCATTTAAATTCATGCGATTACCCCCAAAAATCACATCATTACATGATAATTTTACACCTTTTATCAAGCCAGTTCAAAGGAAAAGCCCCATGATACCCATCATGAGGCTTTTAGACTACTTTTATATCTCTTTTTCTAAATTCTTCTTTTATCTCTTCTATTTTTGATGTGTCAGGAGGATTTATTCCCTTCAAACTATATGGTATCCCAAGTGCCTCATATTTATACACACCCATTTTGTGGTACGGAAGTATCTCAACTCTATCTACATTTTTCAACGATGAAACGAAATCAGCCAATTTCTTTATCTCTTCCATATCATCTGTTATTCCAGGCACTATTACATGCCTTATCCACATTTTTTTGCCTTCATCAGAAAGGTATTTTGCAAACTCCAAAGTCTTTCTATTCGAAGCTCCTGTAAGCTTTTTATGGCCTTCATCATCAATGTGTTTTATATCAAGCAAAAAAAGATCGGTGTATTTTACAAGTCCTTTCACTTTATCTATATTCACATATCCCGATGTGTCTAATGCCGTGTGTATGACAGATGCTTTAAGCTTTTTAAATAGATCTTCGCAAAATTCAGGTTGCAATGTAGGTTCTCCACCTGTCAGCGTCACACCACCACCTGATGATTTCATGTACGGTATATATCTTTTTACATCGTTAAATATCTCATCTGTCGATACTTCTTTACCATCGTTATAATTCCATGTGTCAGGGTTATGGCAATAAGCGCACCTTAAAGGACAACCTTGCATAAAGACTACATACCTTATGCCAGGCCCATCTACAGTACCACATGTCTCTATTGAATGTATCTTCCCCATAACCATGACACATCACCTTTACATAAAATTTGAATTACATGGATTCGTGGAACGTGCGGGATATGACCTCCAACTGTTGCTCTCTCGTCAATTTATTGAAGTTGACAGCATACCCTGAAACCCTAATAGTAAGCTGTGGATATTTCTCAGGATGCTCCATAGCATCAAGCAGCATGTCTCTGTTTAAAACGTTGATATTTATATGGTGTCCTGCATTAAATGCGTATCCATCTAATAGTCCCACAAGATTATTAATTTTATCTTCGTCATCTTTGCCAAGTGCATTTGGTACAATCGTAAATGTATATGATATACCATCTAACGAGCTGTCATAAGGTATTTTTGATACTGAATTCATTGATGCTATGGCACCTTTTGTATCTCTGCCATGCATTGGGTTTGCACCTGGCGCAAAAGGTTCTCCTGCCTTTCTTCCGTCAGGCGTTGCACCTGTCTTCTTGCCGTACACCACATTTGATGTAATTGTCAAAACAGACAGTGTTGGTATAGAGTTTCTGTAAGTCCTATGCTTCTTAAGCTTATTCATAAATCTTTCCACAATGTCAACTGCTATTGAGTCAACCCTGTCATCGTCATTGCCAAACTTAGGGAAATCACCTTCCACTTCGTAATCTACCGCTATGCCATTTTCATCTCTTATGGCTTTTACTTTAGCATACTTTATGGCACTTAAAGAATCTGCCGCAACAGAAAGACCTGCGATTCCAAACGCCATCGTCCTTACGATATCTCTATCATGCAAAGCCATAAGGGATCTTTCATAAGCGTATTTGTCGTGCATGTAGTGTATTATATTCATAGCCTTAACATACACTTTCGCAAGCCACTCCAGCATATTGTCGTATGCTGCCATTACCTCATCGTAATCTAAATATTCAGACGTTATAGGATTAAATTTCGGTGCCACTTGTGTTTTATACCTTTCATCGACACCGCCATTTATGGCATATAGTAGCGCCTTCGCAAGATTCGCCCTTGCTCCAAAAAATTGCATCTGTTCTCCCGTCTTCATGGCTGATACACAGCAAGCAATACTGTAGTCATCATTGTATATTGGCCTCATTAAGTCGTCATTTTCATATTGAATAGAGCTGGTATCTATTGACACTTTAGCACAAAACCTTTTAAAGTTTTCAGGAAGATTTTTAGACCATAAAACTGTCAAGTTTGGCTCAGGTGCAGGACCTAAATTATACAATGTGTTTAGAATCCTGAATGAATTTTTAGTTACAAGAGGTCTTCCGTCTACGCCTACACCGCCAATTGATTCGGTGACCCAAACAGGATCGCCGCTAAATAGCTCATTGTAATCAGGAGTCCTTAAGAACCTAACCATTCTAAGCTTCATGACAAAGTGATCCATTAACTCTTGCGCCTGTTTCTCTGTCAATGTACCTTCTTTAAGATCTCTTTCAATGTATATGTCAAGAAAAGTAGATACTCTGCCCAGCGACATAGCCGCACCGTTTTGTTCCTTTATAGCAGCAAGGAAGGCAAAGTATGTCCACTGCACAGCTTCTTTTGCATTTTTTGCAGGTTTTGATATATCATAGCCATACTTTAAAGCCATTTCCTTCATTTCGTTTAACGCTTTTATCTGTTCTGTCAGTTCTTCTCTCAATCGAATAGTTGCTTCATCAAATTCATCGTAATCAAGTTCAAGTTTTTCTTTTTCCTTTTCTTCTATGAGTCTGTCTATTCCGTAAAGTGCGACTCGCCTGTAATCCCCAATAATTCTTCCTCTGCCATACGCATCTGGAAGACCTGTGATTATACCGGCATGTCTTGCTGCTCTTATTTCCGGAGTATATGCATCAAACACACCATCATTGTGGGTCTTTCTGTACTTCGTAAATATTTCTTCTACTTTTGGGTCTATTTTATATCCATAAGCCTCACAAGCTTTTTTGACCATCCTTATGCCACCGTAAGGCATTATAGCTCTTTTAAGAGGTTTGTCTGTCTGCAATCCAACTATTTCCTCAAGATCTTTGTCTATATACCCCGCATCGTGGGATGTTATAGACGATACAGTTTTTGTATCGATATCTAATACACCTTTTTTTAATTCTTCCTTCATTAGCTCGAGTACTTTATTCCAAAGCTTAATAGTCTTTTCTGTAGGTCCCTCTAAAAAGCTGTCATCACCTTCGTATAACGTGTAATTTTTCTGTATGAAATCTTGAACGTCAATAGTCTTTTGCCACTTGCCCTCCTGAAACCCGCGCCATTCGCTAATCATCTTTATTCCCCCTAATGATTTATTATGGTTTTATTATAGCTGTTTTGTTCTTTGTAGTCAATATACTGTATACACTTCAGAAAATTTATTATCTTGAAACATCAACCTCATTGTATCACTATCAAAGTGTAAAAAATATGACATATATCACATTTTGATACAAATTTTATGTTTTTGGGATATAATTTAGTAAGGAGCACAGTTATACTGTTTAGGAGGAATCTAAGATGTCAAAGATGAGAATAGATAAGCTTTTATCAAATATGGGATATGGCACAAGGAAAGAGATTAAAAATTTTATAAAAGAAGGCCTTGTTTCAATAAATGATGTGATAATCAATGACCCTGGTTTTGCAATACAACCTGACAAAGACGTCATCACATTTAGAAGTGAAAAAGTCTTATACAAAGAATACATATATATAATGATGAACAAACCCAAAGGCGTCATCTGCGCAACTTATGACCCATCAGAAAGAACCGTTGTAGACCTTTTGCCACACCATATAAAATCAAGAAAGGTCTTTCCAGCAGGAAGACTTGACAAAGACACAGAAGGATTGCTTTTAATCACAAATGACGGAGAACTGTCACATAAGCTTTTATCGCCAAAAAAGCATGTTTTCAAAAAATACTATGCAGAAGTTTTAGGCTTTATCGACAAAGATGACGTGTCTTTGTTTTCAGAAGGCATATTATTAGACGATGGTTATAAGACTATGCCTGCAAAACTGGAAATAATATCTTCAGGCACTATCTCAAAAGTAAATATCTCAATCAGAGAGGGAAAATATCATCAAATAAAAAGAATGTTTGAAGCGATAGACTCAAAGGTCGTCTACTTAAAAAGGCTTTCAATAGGTCAATTAAAATTAGATGAAAATTTAAAAGAAGGGGAATGGCGGGAATTAAATGAAGAAGAAATAAAATTGCTTAAGTCAATTGAATAGTTATTTCAATTGATCGATTGCACAATGGGATATCATAATCGATATAAGGCTTTCGGCTCCTTCATTGATATTTACGCCATCTTCCGTTATGCCATCACTGCAGCCTCCACTATTTTCGTCGTATAAGCTTAACCCTTTTGAGTTTTTTCCGTAAAACCATTTGTCACAGTCTATAGCCCTTTTTTTGTATTTTTCGTCGCCTGTCAATTTATAAGCATCTATATACATGAGAGCCATCGTATACGCTTCCACAGGCTGTTCATCATATTCTGCAATGCCTTTGCCTTTTCTATACCATCCTTTGCATCCAACAGCTTTAAAATAGCCATTTTTAAAGCAAACACTATCCAGAAAATCGACTGTCTTTAAAGCGATATTCAGAATTTTTTCATCTTTAGCGATTGAAAAATACTTTAGAAGCGATAATGGAATGATTCCATTATCGTACGACACTACGTCTTCAAACCACTGCCAATCTTCGCTTGAGTTTTTTTCGTACTTCTCAATTATATCATGCGCCAATTTATCCATCTTTTTTCTAACGAAATTTTTGTCTAAATTCTTAAAAGAATTGTAAACATAGGATAAACCTATCAAGGTGTATGCTTTACCTCTGATGTAATTTAGAGTGTCTACTAAAGGCAGTGATTTCTCAATCATCTTATACGCAGGTAACTTTACCCTTTCATCTATATCTGCATTTATTAAATACCCTAAAGCCCAGATGCACCTGCCAAAACAATCTTCTGAAAAATCTTCATCAATAAATTTCCTATCGAATGACATAAAATTTCTATAATGTCCATCTTCTTCTTGTGCGTACATCAAAAATGACAAGTATTTTTTGATAAGGTCTATATACACATCATCTTTGTATTTTTCGTACATCATTGTACAGGCTATCAAAGCCCTTCCATTGTCATCCGTCGTATACCCATATTTAAGATTAGGGACAGAGCCAATAGAATGCTGCATCATACCTGTATCATCTGTCAGTATAAACAAATGGTTAAACATTTTTTTGCCGTCCACAGTACGTCCCTCCTTGTTTATACTGCTTCTTTTGCATCATCCTCTAAATCTTCAAATATTCTCAAGAACAATTCAACATATTCTAATGCAACATTGTCCCACATCATCGTTTTTCCATAAACTTTTATCTTCTCCTCCATGATTTGCTTTTCGTGGGGATTTTCTATGGCAAAATTTATGCAGTTTGCTATAGAATCAGGATTTTTAAATTCCGCCAACAATCCCCTTCCATCGCTTAAAATTTCTTCAGCGTATTTGTATGGTGTTGACACAACTAATTTTCCTAAGCCTGCAGCATATGCCAATGTCCCGCTGACCGCTTGTTCTCTGCCAATGTATGGCGTCAAATATACATCAGAAAGCTTTAAGTATTCTACGATCTCCCTTTTTGTCAGATATTTATTGACAAACTTTACATTGTCGTTTAGATTTAGCTCATTTACCTTCCTTACAAGAAAATCTCTGTAAACTTCCCCATCTGACTTGACTATATTAGGATGTGTCTGACCCAATATAAGGTACAATATATCAGGATATTTTTCCTTAACTTTTGCTATGGCTTCTATGCCATATTCTAACCCTTTTCCAGGACTTATCAGTCCAAATGTGCTTACGACGAATTTTCCTGCATCAATGTTGTATTTCTTTCTCAAACTTTCACTGGACAGCGTTGGCAGATTTGGAACTCCGTGAGGCAATACTACGATTTTTCTTTCATCAACACCATATAAATTGACAAGAAGTGGAATTGTGTTTTTGGCCATAGTGACAACTCTTTTGCTCTTTGTACACAATTCTTTTAAAATGTGCTTTTGCTTATCAAGTGGGTTAGACAATATCGTATGAAGAGTTACGACATAAGGCACTTTTAAATTGTCTACAAGGTCTAAAATATATTCGCCCCACTCACCGCCGTAAATTCCATATTCATGCTCGATGACTAACAAATCAATTAATGAATCATTTAATTTATTCGCAAGTTCTAAATAGCTATTTCGGTCGTGCTGCTTAAGTCTATAAATAACATCATCACCATAATCATACTCTTTATCGTCTATCGCAATCACTTTTGGTTCATTTATAATTTTAATATCTTTAAGCTCATTTACCAAATCTTGTGTAAATGTAGCTATGCCGCATTCTCTCGGCGGAAATGTACTCAAAAACGCAATGTTTATTTCTTTATTCTTTACCATTCATAACACCTCCATCAACTTACAGCATAATCGTTAATACCATTTGCATAAACTTCATCTTCAATTTTCCTCATGCCATCTATCACGCTATTTGAAGCTACGACAGCATTTATCAAATTTACATTTCCTTTGACTTTGACATTGTCCCATAAAACACTGTGTCTTATGATGCTGTTAGGACCTATACGCGTATTATCGCCTATAATCGCATACGGACCTATCTCTGCTTTGGCATCTATTTTGACGTTACTTCCTATAAAAACAGGCTCAACAATTTTTACAGAATTATCGATTGTGATTTTTCTACGCTTAGTATCATGATCATTTATGTCAACGTATTTGCAATACTTTTTTAATATGTCAAAGTGGACTTTTTTGTACTTTTCAATTGTTCCTATGTCTATCCAATACCCGTCATACCTATACGCAGCCATTTTATAACCTTTTGATAAAAGTTTTGGATATGTATCCCTTTCTATTGATACCACTTCATCTTTGGGGATTTCATTTAATAGCTGCGGTTCAAACACGTATATTCCTGCATTTATCCATTTTGAATTAGTCTCGTATGGTTTTGGTTTTTCTTTAAACGCTGTAATGTAATCATTATCGTCATATTCTATCACGCCGTATTGCGAGGGATCCTCTACTTTAGTCATTGCAATAGTAGCTAATGCTTTTTTTGACTTGTGATGCTCCACAAGACTTCTAATATCGATATCACATATAATATCTGAATTTAGCACTAAGAAAGTATCATCGAAAAATTCCTCAGCATTTTTTATAGCTCCGCCTGTTCCCAGCGGTATGTCTTCTTTGATGAATGAAACTTTTACCCCTAATTTTTCACCATTTTTAAAATAATTCTCAATATGATTAGATTTATAGCATGTGCTTATTACAACTTCGTCTACACCTTGATTCTTAAGTCTTAAAATGGTAGATTCTAATAATGGTCTACCCATTATTGGTACCATAGGTTTAGGAAGAAAATTCGTCAGAGGTCTTAGCCTTGTACCTAATCCTCCTGCCAGCAATAATGCTTTCATTCGAATTCCCCCTTCGTCAATATTTAGTTTTTGTTTAACAATTAGAATTTATAAACGTGTCGCAATCAAAGTACAATGTGAGTTAAATGTGAAGATACATCAGTAGTATTAGCACTCTATATAAACGGCTGCTAACAATTAAAATTATAATCCTTTTAATTCCATAAGTCAAGAGGGTCAAAGGATTGTAAACGTTAAAAGACTTTATACAAAACCTCCATCTACAGTCAATACTTGACCTGTTATAAATGAAGATTGATCCGATAGCAAAAAAACCACTGCCTTAGCGACTTCATCTGGCATCCCAAGCCTTTCGAGAGAAGTTCTTGTCGACAGATATTTAAGTGTATCATCTGACAAGTCTTTATTCATGTCTGTTTCGATTACCCCAGGTGCAACACAATTAACTCTTATATTTGATGGTCCCAATTCTTTTGCCAATGCTTTTGTAAAAGCTATAATAGCACCTTTTGAAGCAGAATATGGCACTTCACAAGATGCGCCGTATATTCCCCACATGGATGAAACATTCACAATAGCACCTTTTTTACTTTTTAACATGTACTTTAAAGCGCTTTGCGTACAATTAAACATGCCATTTAAATTCACATCCATCATGTATCTCCAATCTTCTGCTGATACATCCATAAAAGGCTTAATTTGTGAAACACCAGCATTGTTGACCAAATAATCTATGCGACCAAATCTATCAACTACATTTTTCATCATCGTTTCTACTTCTTCTCTATTTCTAATGTCTGCTTTAAATACCTCTGCATATCCTAAGTTACTTTTTATATAATTCTTTAAACTACATGCACTATCGTAATCTGTATTGTAATGAATTGCCACACATCCACCTAATTTTGCTACTTCTTTACATATAGATGAACCAATGCCTCCAGAACCACCTGTAACAACGACAACTTTTCCACTGAACATAAAAACATCTCCTTTAATAAATTAAGCCGCTTATAGATAGGTTATACAAAAGTAAAACAAAAATCAATAGAAAAAAAGTGTATGAAGCACTCATACACCTTTTGTGGTTATTTTTTTATGGCCTCTACTGTATTTTTTGTAGTGCTATAAAGGCCAGATGCTCCAAGACCCATGGCAGTTCCCAGTAGTATTCCTTTTAAAATATCGCCGGGAGCTATGTAAAGTATTCCTAAAGCTATTCCAAATATCAACGAAATCAATGCTGAATATTTTTTAGGTAAGCCAATTTGTTTTACTACCTCTACCAAACCTATTATCAAAGGTATCAACGACACGTCGTAAACATCCATAATAAAATCCCCCTAAATAAATATTTCTAATAACATTATATTTTGTCCCGCATCTTTTAAGACATGAAATTAAAAAGGCATATTTAAAAAATACTTAATAAAAAAAATCAACAAATAAGATAAAATAAAAAAGATCCCATTGACTGGAATCTTGATATCACTGGAGCGGATGACGGGATTCGAACCCGCGGTCCTCGGCTTGGGAAGCCGATGCTCTACCACTGAGCCACATCCGCAAAATATTCTTTTTTAAATACAAAAATGGCTCCTCAGGTAGGGCTCGAACCTACAACCTACCGGTTAACAGCCGGTTGCTCCACCATTGAGCTACTGAGGAATATATTATCCGGCAGCGACCTACTCTCCCGAGAAATCAGTACCATCGGCGCTGGAGGGCTTCACTTCCGTGTTCGGTATGGGAACGGGTTTTTAACCTCCGCTATTGCCACCGGAAATCTTTCGTTCATTTGTCTTTTGCATATATGCTGATTCTTTTCTTTGAAAATATTATTTCCGTTCGCAAATTGTGTTTTCTATATACTTTCGGCTCTCTTCGTTTGTTCGGCTAAAGCCGTCTATGCGTTGTGACGTCTTTTTACGCCTCACTTCACTCCGTTCGCCGAGTATATTATGAAAACGCAATTAATCGCTCTCTTCAATAATATTTTCTTCACATATATGCTTTCTTAAATGAACTTTGAATACTGCACAATGCTAAAGGTCAAGTCCTCGACTTATTAGTACCGGTCAGCTAAAAGTATTTCTACTCTTACACCTCCGGCCTATCTACCTCGTCTTCTTCAAGGTGTCTTACTCCTTTCGGATGGGAAATCTTATCTTGAGGTGGGTTTCACGCTTAGATGCTTTCAGCGTTTATCCCTTCCAAACTTGGCTACCCAGCTGTGCAAAAGGCTTTGCAACTGGTACACCATCGGTTTGTCCACCCCGGTCCTCTCGTACTAAGGGCAGATCCTCTCAAATTTCCTGCGCCCGCGACGGATAGGGACCGAACTGTCTCACGACGTTCTGAACCCAGCTCGCGTACCGCTTTAATGGGCGAACAGCCCAACCCTTGGGACCTACTTCAGCCCCAGGATGCGATGAGCCGACATCGAGGTGCCAAACCTCCCCGTCGATGTGGACTCTTGGGGGAGATCAGCCTGTTATCCCCAGGGTAGCTTTTATCCGTTGAGCGACGGCAATCCCATTCTCTACCGCCGGATCACTAAGCCCGACTTTCGTCCCTGCTCGAATTGTCTTTCTCGCAGTTAGGCTACCTTCTGCCTTTGCACTCTTTCGCGCGATTTCCTTCCGCGCTGAGGTAACCTTTGGACGCCTCCGTTACTTTTTAGGAGGCGACCGCCCCAGTCAAACTGCCCGCCTGTCAGTGTCCATATGCCGGTTTACGGCTCCTATGTTAGAATTTCGGTAATATCAGGGTGGTATCCCAACGTCGGCTCCATATAGGCTGGCGCCCATATTTCTCCGCCTCCCACCTATCCTGTACAGATATTACTAAAATTCAGTGACAAGCTGCAGTAAAGCTCCATGGGGTCTTTCTGTCCTGTCGCGGGTAACTCGCATCTTCACGAGTACTACAATTTCACCGGGTCCCCCTTCAAGACAGCGCCCAAGTCGTTACGCCTTTCGTGCAGGTCGGAACTTACCCGACAAGGAATTTCGCTACCTTAGGACCGTTATAGTTACGGCCGCCGTTTACTGGGGCTTAAGTTCAGAGCTTTGGATTTTCTCCTGACCCTTCCCCTTAACCTTCCAGCACCGGGCAGGCGTCAGCTCCTATACTTCGTCTTTCGACTTAGCAGAAACCTGTGTTTTTGGTAAACAGTCGCTTGGGCCTCTTCTCTGCGGCCTTTCGGCACTCCTTCTCCCGAAGTTACGGAGTCTTTTTGCCGAGTTCCTTAATGAGGGTTCTCCCGCTCGTCTTTGGATTCTCTCCTCGCCTACCTGTGTCGGTTTGTGGTACGGGCACCTCATCCTCGATAGCAACTTTTCTTGGCAGCCCCTTCGAAACTTCGCCTTTCGGCTCCCCATCACAGCTCTTATGAGCTTTGGTACTTCACTCAAAGCTCTTTTCGTCGCTGCTTGGACGTGCTCTACCAACCGCACGCTTTTCTTATCTCGCTGCGTCCTTGCTTCTCTTTTAGCGGATTTCGGTGGTACCGGATTTATTACCGGTTCTCCATCGCCTACGCTTTCGCCTCGGCTTAGGTCCCGACTTACCCTGGGCGGATTATCCTTCCCCAGGAATCCTTAGGCTTTCGACGGTAAGGTTTCTCGCCTTACTCTCGTTACTTATACCGGCATTCTCTCTACTGTACTGTCCAGATTCGCTTTCGCTTATCCTTCGTCCTGTACAGTACGCTCCCCTACCATTCTTTTCAGAATCCGTAGCTTCGGTGGCATGTTTTAGCCCCGTTTATTTTCGGCGCGGGATTTCTCGACCAGTGAGCTATTACGCACTCTTTGAATGTATGGCTGCTTCTAAGCCAACATCCTGGTTGTCTTGGAAATCCTACTTCCTTTTCCACTTAACATGCTCTTTGGGACCTTAGCTGTCGGTCTGGGCTCTTTCCCTTTTGACCACGGATCTTATCACTCGTAGTCTGACTCCCAGGGTCTCAATATGGCATTCGGAGTTTGATAGGGTTCGGTAACCTCTTTGGCCCCTAGTCCATTCAGTGCTCTACCTCCATATTTCCTTCCCCCTGAGGCTAGCCCTAAAGCTATTTCGGGGAGAACCAGCTATCTCCGAGCTCGATTGGAATTTCTCCGCTACCCACAATTCATCCCATGACTTTTCAACGTCAACGTGGTTCGGGCCTCCACCAGATCTTACTCCGGCTTCACCCTGATCATGGGTAGGTCGCACGGTTTCGGGTCTATGATATGCAACTCTCGCCCTTTTAAGACTCGCTTTCGCTTCGGCTCCGCTTTCGCTTAACCTCGCTGCATATCTATAACTCGCCGGTCCGTTCTACAAAAAGTACGTGGTCGCTTTCGCTTCCACTGCTTGTGGACATATGGTTTCAGGTTCTCTTTCACTCCCCTCCCGGGGTTCTTTTCACCTTTCCCTCACGGTACTATGCGCTATCGGTCACTTAGGAGTATTTAGCCTTGGGAGATGGTCCTCCCGTCTTCCCACCGGGTTGCCTATCCTGTGGTACTCTGGATCCCACTCGGTATTTAAAGCTTTCGCCTACAGGGCTTTCACCTTCTTTGGCCTGCCTTCCCAGGTCTGTTCGGCTTCGCTTTTCATACCTTCTTGTGGTCCTAAACCCCATCACCAACGGTGATGGTTTGGGCTCTTTCCTTTTCGCTCGCCACTACTCAGGAAATCGATTTTTTCTTTCTTTTCCTCGCGCTACTTAGATGTTTCAGTTCACGCGGTGTCCCTTCCTCATGGCTATGTGTTCACCATGGGATGCTTAAGTATTACCTTAAGCGGGTTTCCCCATTCGGAGATCTCCGGATCTGCGTCTGCTTGCGACTCCCCGGAGCGTTTCGCCGCTTGCTGCGTCCTTCTTCGGCTCTAAGTGCCTGGGCATCCACCATACGCCCTTTCTAACTTGACCTATTGTTTCCTCGTTTTTCTTCGTTACCCATATTTGCATTGTGCAGTTTTCAAGGTTCACTTTCCTGAGGGTCTAAACCCTCAAAACTGAACAGTGAGATACGACTTGTTGTAAGGATTGCTCCTTAGAAAGGAGGTGATCCAGCCGCACCTTCCGATACGGCTACCTTGTTACGACTTCACCCCAATCATTTACCCCACCTTCGGCAGCTCCTCCCCGGCACTCAAGTAGATACGGATTATTTCTTTTCTTCTCTATAATTCCATATCTACTTGAGTGCCGGGTTAGGTCACTGACTTCGGGTGTTGTAAACTCTCGTGGTGTGACGGGCGGTGTGTACAAGGCCCGGGAACGTATTCACCGCGGCATGCTGATCCGCGATTACTAGCAACTCCGTCTTCATGCAGGCGGGTTGCAGCCTGCAATCTGAACTGGGACCTGTTTTCTGGGATTCGCTCCGGATCGCTCCTTCGCTGCCCTCTGTTCAGGCCATTGTAGCACGTGTGTAGCCCAGGGCATAAAGGGCATGATGATTTGACGTCATCCCCGCCTTCCTCCGTGTTTTCCACGGCAGTCTCGGTAGAGTCCCCGTCTTTACGCTGGTAACTACCAACAGGGGTTGCGCTCGTTGCGGGACTTAACCCAACATCTCACGACACGAGCTGACGACAACCATGCACCACCTGTCTCACAGCTCCTCTTGCGAGGCACTCCGGTATTTCTACCAGATTCTGTGGATGTCAAGCCCTGGTAAGGTTCTTCGCGTTGCTTCGAATTAAACCACATGCTCCGCTGCTTGTGCGGGCCCCCGTCAATTCCTTTGAGTTTCAACCTTGCGGCCGTACTCCCCAGGCGGGATACTTATTGCGTTAACTCCGGCACGGATGATTCCTCACCCACACCTAGTATCCATCGTTTACGGCGTGGACTACCAGGGTATCTAATCCTGTTTGCTCCCCACGCTTTCGCACCTCAGCGTCAGTTCAAGTCCAGAGAGCCGCTTTCGCCACTGGTATTCTTCCTGATCTCTACGCATTTCACCGCTACACCAGGAATTCCGCTCTCCTCTCCTTGACTCAAGCTATTTAGTTTCAGATGCATACCCTCGGTTGAGCCCAGGTTTTTCACATCTGACTTTTATAGCCGCCTACGTGCTCTTTACGCCCAGTAATTCCGGACAACGCTCGCCCCCTACGTATTACCGCGGCTGCTGGCACGTAGTTAGCCGGGGCTTTCGTATGGTACCGTCATTATCTTCCCATACTATTGAGCTTTACGACCCGAAGGCCTTCTTCGCTCACGCGGCGTCGCTGTGTCAGGGTTTCCCCCATTGCACAATATTCCCCACTGCTGCCTCCCGTAGGAGTCTGGACCGTGTCTCAGTTCCAGTGTGGCCGTTCACCCTCTCAGGCCGGCTACCCATCGTCGCCTTGGTGGGCTTTTACCCCGCCAACTAGCTAATGGGACGCGGACTCATCCTATAGCGGATTTCTCCTTTCTTCAAATGATGATGCCATCATTTGACATTATCCGGTATTAGCACCCCTTTCGAGGTGTTATCCCAGTCTACAGGGTAGATTGTCCACGCGTTACTCACCCGTCCGCCGCTATCCGGCACTCAACTCCGCGTTTACTCATTTTTCTCTCTTTTTGCTTTATCTTTCTTTTCTGTCTTTTTTTCTGTAAGCGCTTAGTTGAGTGCCGGATCGCTCGACTTGCATGTGTTAGGCACGCCGCCAGCGTTCGTCCTGAGCCAGGATCAAACTCTCATGTTTATATCCTTTGCTCTTATATCTCACTGTTCGGTTTTCAAGGTTCATTTCCCTCGCCGCTTTCCGCGACATCGTCTATCTTACCACATTATCTTCTCTCTGTCAACTGCTTTCTGTCTGGTATTTTGTGGTGAATAGAATCATCATATAGCCCAATAATCTGTGCTCTATTAATATACCACATTTATTATTTATATTGCAATACTCCTATTGCCCAAATTACGGCCAATAATTCATTTTATGTCTAATTATCTTATAAATGCTTGGATTTTTCTCGTTTTATGTTAATTTTATGTAAAATTTTTGAGGCATCAATAGATGCCCCTAATACTCATTTTTTATTTGAAAGTATATTTTGCACTTGCTGTGTGGCCTGCTGCTGTTGATTTAGTTTGTTATTTGAATTTATATAATTCAACCTATTGTTTAGCATATTTACATGCCTTTGCATATCTTGCTGCATCTGCTGAAACATCTGCTTAGCTGCTGGATCATCTGTTGCACTGGCAAACTGCGCGTACGTTCCAAGTGCAGACTGTGCTGCAGCAACAGCCTTTTCGATATCGCTTTTTACAGTCATCTTTGCAACCTCCTTAATAAAATATTACCTTTTTTATTATTTCTATTAAGGAGATTATTTACACTTATAATTATTTGGAAATTTATATTACACGATATACTGCAACACAATAAGCAAAATCACTCCAGGTATGCCTAAAAAGCCTACAACTAAAGCTGTTATAGGATTTATGCCGACATATATTCCAAATGTCTTTCCAGCCATATTTATAAAAAACAAGACTAATGCTCCTACTACTCCATTTAAAATAAGCCTTATAAGAAATTTTCTCGGTACAACCAATAACCACCCAAGTATGTATAATAAAAAAAGTCCCACTACATATGCTATTATTATATTGTATTCAATGCTTAAATTCATAAAAATTCCCCCTTAATACATCCTATGATTATTATATTAAGAGGGGGACAAATTATGATATAAGCGAATTGAAATTATCAAAATTCACACCATTTTCTTTAGCTTTTTTAAGTAAATATGTATACTTCTTTCTCAATGACTCTATATTGTAAATAGCTTGATCAATTAAGTCAGGATCTGTGACACTTTGAAAATACATTTCCGCATCTTTTAACTGTCTCATGGTGTTTTTCACTTCATCTATCAAAGCATCATTTTCATCATTTGTTTCTTCTTTTGTAGCTGATATCTCCCTAAAAATTTTATATAGCGTGCCCATATAATACCTCCTCATCCATATTATTGACAGTTATATGGATGAGTATACTTATTTGTTCACTTTTTGTATTTCTCTTATTATCTCCAGCGATTTCCCATCTACCTTATTTTGCTTGACCAATTTATAGATCACATCGATTGCTTCAATATGTGACATACCTTTTCTATAGGGCCTATCTTCTGTTAGTGCTTGGTATATATCGCAAACAGCCATAAGCCTTGAAATTTCATCAAGGTCTTCTTCAGTAAGTCCTTCAGGATACCCTGAGCCATCTAATTTCTCATGGTGATTTGCAGCCCACTCAGCTATATCATCAATTTCTCCTATCTCCCGTAGTATTTTTTTAGTAAAGTATGTATGAGACTTTATCGTCGTAAATTCTTCTTCAGTAAGTTTTCCCGGCTTGTCCAATATTTCATTTGGTATGGCCAATTTGCCTAAATCATGCAAAAGGCCTGCTATTTTCACCTTTTGAACTGTAATTTGATCGTATCCGGAAAGCATCGCTGCTTTATGTGCAATTTCAGATATGCCTTTTGAATGGTTGTACGTAAAATGACTTTTGTTATCAATTATTTTTGAAAAAACTTCGGCGATACTCTCAAGATCATCTATTCCAATCACCATAATTTCATTTCTTATGTACGGATTTAAGACATCAAACTGATTATAATTTTCATAATCCAGCCAAAACTTTTCTTGCTTCATTAGATCTTTAAACATGCTTACCAATAGAGGATTAAACGCCTTTTTGGATTCTAAATCAAGCCATTTCTTTATGTTTTCCCTTGTATCGTACTCATTGAGTTTCTTGGATATAATGCTGTACCTTATATCAAATTGATCAGCTAAATATATTATCTGTGCTTCTAAAGGAATAGAGTTTCCACTAAGATGGAAATGCCCACTTCCATCCCAATTTTCATGATGATACTTGATGATTTCGGAAAACTCATCCCCTTTAGGCATCCCTTTTACAAATTCACTTCCTTTAAGGGAATGCTTCCACGTGCTGTCATGGTTAATGTCCTCAACTACATCGCTTTTCCCTATATCATGCAAAAAAGCAGAATAAAAGATCTTATATTCTTCATCGTCTTTAACGCCAATATTTCGTGCCAGTCTTATGGCAACATAGGCAACTTTCCTGGCATGTCCGAAACTTCTTTTCTCCATCACATCTAATGATAGCGATAACGCTGAAAGCAATCTAAAATAGTCTAATATCAAAACCTCATACCCCCTCCTTCTATACTTCTATAATACATTATTTAAAACAAACTTCCAATATAGTATCCTAAAAAAGCGCCAATAAGTCCAACGACGACAGTAACAAATGAATACAAAAATGCATGTATATAATGTTTTTTGCGAAAAAGATCTATTGTCTCATGAGAAAATGTGGAATATGTAGTAAAAGCACCTATAAATCCTGTCATGATAAACAATTTTATATCGTCATTAAATAGATGGACAAGCTTAGGACTTGATAAAAAGCTTAATAATAAAGCGCCAGTAACATTTATGATAAATGTCTCTAATGGCACTACAAATTCCCTATTTTCTTTTATGTGCCTTGATATTTCATACCTCAATATTGCTCCAAAAACTCCTCCTAAACCTACTAACAGCATATTTAGCATCAATTTTCTTCACGCCCTTTAATCATTTTTGCAGTCTTATCTCCTAATTCAAATCCCATAAATGACATGATAAATCCTATAAATATTGATAGAAGCACATACAATATCGCAACAGCGATTTTCCCGTTTCTTATTAGATCCATAGTCTCTTTAGTAAAAGTGGAGAATGTAGTAAAAGCACCTATAAATCCTGTTGTAATAGCAAGTCTTATATTGAAATTTACATTAAATTCTTCAAGGGATAAATTTGAAATATAGCTTAACAAAAATGATCCAAAGATATTAATAAAAAAGGTTTCAACGGGAAATACTGTATGCAATATACTTTGATAGTAAGTAGAAATTAGATATCTCAAAATTGCCCCAAAAAAACCACCAACACCTATATAGACGTATTCCATGTAAATCACCCTCCATTTTCATAAAACAGTAATAAATAAGCTCCTATTGAGTTAGTATACCCAATAGGAGCCATCAGCATCATTGCATTTAATGGTGAGCTCCATCACCTTACATCAACAATTATATCATAGATTTGTTTTTAAAGTAAATATTTTATATAAAATTTACATTTTATTTAAAGTGTCAATCTTATTAAGTAATTCTTGGTGTAATTTTTGCAATTCATCTATCTTTTTATGGAGATCTTCTATAATTAGCTCTGATTTTAAGTTAACTTTATAATCATTTTTAGAGCGAATTCTGTCTTTTGCTTCTTGCCTATTTTGGCTCATCATAATAATTGGAGCTTGAATTGCAGCAAGACATGATAAAATAAGATTAAGCAAAATAAATGGATATGGATCATAAGGACGTTTTAAAATAAAACTATTCGCAATGATCCAGGCAAAAAGCACAATTCCAAAACCTATTATAAAAACCCAGCTTCCGGCAAATTCCGCTAACTTATCTGACATTCTGTCTCCAAAAGTTAAATGCTTTTCATGCTCTTTTGAAACATCTTTAGCAACTTTCTCATTAATAATCATATGAATAATATCTTCTTCAATCATTTCAGAATCATCTATATCTTCTAATATAACTTTAATCAAGTCCTTTTTCGAAAAATTCTTTGTCATATTCATCCCTCATTTCATTGTAAAAATAAATATTGGTTAAAATTTTATGTTGATAGATATCAAACGCATTACAAGATTTAAATTTACTTTCCGTTAATTTAATGACGTGCATCATACTTTGTATAATTTTTATATAACTTCACTTTGTATTGTATTAACTTGTTTATTATCCACTTCATTGTCATCATGCAACACTTTGAAGAGACTTTCTATTGTACACATTTTTTTGTTTTCTAAACTTTCTATAAACCTGTTTATATCATTATCAAAAAGCTTGAAAACAGCCGCAAAAGTATTTCCATCATAAACAGACTCATTAAACGAAGCGCCATTATCAGTAAAAAATTTTAAAATATTTTTTATATTAAACTTGTAAAATGGTTTAAGTTTTATATAAAATACATCTGTAAAACTACCATTAAAAACTGAAATGCGTTTAGACGTATGATTCGTTTTTATATCATAATTCAATAGTATATCTATTAAATCTGCAACAACCGAATCACCTGTAGGCATTTGTCCTGCACCTTTTCCAATAAAAATTAGCTCTTTAAAACTGTCTCCTCTCAGTATAACAGCATTGTTTACATCACCAACACTTGCTAAAATGTTGCTATCTTCTATCAATATAGGCTCTACACTCGCATAGACGTTTCCTTTCTCGTATTTAGCCCATGCAAATGGTTTAATCTTGTATCCCAATTTTTCAGCATAATATATATCGTCATTTTTTATTTCATTTATACCATATCTCAATATTGAATTAGCAGAAACATCAGCATCGAATGCTTTTTTTATGAGAATCACAAGCTTATACAAAGCATCGAATCCTTTTATATCGTAATCCGGATTGCTTTCAGCATAACCTCTTTTTTGAGCTGATAAAAGTGCTTCATCATATTTCATTCCCTTTTCTGTTATTTGCGTCAATATGTAGTTTGTAGTACCGTTTATTATCCCTCCTACAAAATTTATTTCATCGGTTATTTTGAGCCTCTCAATTTGATGTATAATGGGGATTGCTCCAGCGACACTTGCTTCAAATTTCAAAAATACACCATTTTCATCTGCCATTTTTCTAAGCTCGTCTCCATATTTTGCTATTAACTCTTTGTTTGCAGTAATTACATGTTTTTTAGAAATTATCGCCTTTTTTACGTACTCGTAAGCAGGATCAATTCCTCCCATTACTTCAATTATTGCACTTATTTCGCTATCACACAAGATTTCGTTAGCATCAGTTGTTAGTATTTCATCTACACCATTAACATTTCTCGGCTTATCAGGATGCTTCACTAGTATTTTTTTTATTTCGGGATAAAACCCCGTTTTTTGTTTTATATGCTGTTTTCTTGATGCGACTATTTTATAGACTCCGCTTCCTACTGTTCCAAATCCCAACAATCCAATCTTAAATTCCATGTGGCATACCTCCTAAAAATTTTTGGCCCTCTTCAATGAGAAGAGGGCCAAAATACGCCACTCCTCTCATCTCTCAGGTTTTCCCTGCAGGATTTGGCACCAAACGCATATAAATGCCGGTTGCCGGGTTTCATCGGGCCAGTCCCTCCACCACTCTTGATAAGAGGCCTTCAATATTCTCTTTTAAATTTGTTGATATTTATATTATCACTTTATACGCTAAGAATCAATACATATTTTTAGATTTTTTATCTTTTCCACATTTTCTTACATCAACATAGTACCTTTTAGTTAAAAGATTCAATTTCGATCACTTACATTTCCCTTCTGCCTTCTAAAGCCCTTGACAGTGTTACAGAATCTGTGTATTCGAGGTCACCGCCTACCGGTACACCATGTGCAATTCTTGTCACCTTTATTCCAAAAGGTTTTATAAGCTTTGCGATGTACATTGCAGTTGCCTCGCCTTCTATGTCTGGATTTGTAGCTAATATTATTTCATTGATTTCAGCGTCTTTTATCCTCTCCAACAGCTCTTTTATCTTTATATCCTCTGGACCTATTCCATCCATAGGCGATATTGCACCGTGAAGTACATGGTATAAGCCTCGATATTCCCTCGTCTTTTCCATCGCTACTACATCTTTGGGATCGGAAACTACACATATGGTATGTGTATCCCTCGTCTCATCACTGCATATACTGCAAAGCTCACTGTCAGTAAAGTTATAGCACTTTTTACAGTATCTTAAATTGTTCTTTGCCTCTAAAATAGCATTAGACAAGTTAACAACATCGTCTAAAGGCATATCTAAGATGTAAAACGCCAGCCTCTGAGCTGTCTTGCGTCCAATGCCGGGAAGTCTTGATAATTCATCAATAAGCCTTGACAATGACCTCGAATATACGTTCATTAATTAATTCACCTCAGAACAAGCCAGGTATGTTGAAACCTCCTGTTATTTTTCCCATCTCTTCTGCAATCATCTTTTCAGCACTTCTTAAAGCTTGATTTACTGCAGCCAATACAAGATCCTCCAGCATCTCTACATCGTCTTTGTCAACGACATCCGGATCGATCTTTATGCTTATAAGCTCCTTTCTGCCATTTGCCACTACCTTTACAGCTCCACCGCCTGCAGACTCCTCAACCGTCTTGTTTTCAAGCTCCTCCTGCATTTTCTTCATTTGCTCCTGCATCTGCTGCGCTTGCTTTATCATGTTATTCATGTTGAAACCGCCAGGAAATCCTCCTTTAGCCATCCAAATACCTCCTAATTAATTTTGTATTCTCTCTTATTTATATGCTAATTTTGACTCAGTAGTGATTAATCAATCTATTATTTCTACATCGCCAAAATATTTTCTTACTGCCTCAATTAACTGTTCATCTTCATTTTTTTCTTCTGTAGCAAAAACTATGTTGTAATCATTACCTGTCAGTCTTTTAATAGCATCTTTGATGTAATCTTTATTTTCGATTTTATTAAGCTCTTCTTTGTAAAACACATGCTCCTTTGGATATTCTATCACAAAATTGCCATCTTTCAAATACGGTTTGCCTAAGCTTAAAAAAGAAAAAATCATCGGTCTGTCTTTCTTTATCATGCTTAATAGTTTTTTGAAAACTTCATTCACATTTATCTCAATGCTCTTATCTACTTTATCAACTATATCATCAGTTTTTTTCGCTTCTTTTTTTACCACTACATCATCAAAAGCCCTCTCAGATTTTAAAGTTTTATCATCAGCGACAATATCCTTCTCTACAGATGGCATTACTTTTCCATTTTTAATCACATTTTCCAACATACTTAGTCTATCTAAAATACTGTCCATATCAGGTGAGATTTCCGGATTTATAAGCTTAAGCAATGTTATTTCCAGCATTATTCTTGGAGATTGAGCATATCTTATTTTTCCCTGAAGATCTATCAATTTCTCTAACACATTTGATAAAAACGCCATGTCAAATAAAGAAGCCTTCTTAATTACATCATTTATCTCTGTTTCTAATATCTCTTCTGACTCATCACCACATGTCTTATATACAATCACATCTCTCAAAAAAGACAATAAAGCCTTCACCAAATTATTTACGTCTATGCCGTAAAGCATCAACTTATCTATCTGTTTTATGGTTTCTTTTCCATCTCTATCGTTTAAACTATTCACTAAAGCAAACAATGTATCATCATTTACAGTGCCAAGTATATCACACACATCATCATACGTTAAAACATCGTTGTATGAAGCACACTGCTCAAGTATGCTTATAGCATCCCTCATAGAGCCATTTCCATGCTTTGCAATCAGTGCAATTGCTTTACTGTCTATATTTATTTGGCTGTCTTCAGCTATCTTCTTTATATTCTGTGAAATAACTTTCGATGATATCCTTTTAAAGTCAAACCTTTGACACCTTGACAAAATAGTTGCAGGTATCTTATTTGGCTCAGTTGTAGCCAGAATAAATATCGCATGTTGCGGAGGCTCTTCAAGCGTCTTTAAAAGGGCATTAAAAGCGCTGCCAGACAGCATATGGACTTCATCGATAATGTACACCTTGTACTTACATGAAGAAGGAGCATATATGACGTTATCCCTCAATTCCCTTACATCATCAACGCTGTTATTCGATGCCGCATCTATCTCTATTATGTCCATGAGAGAATTGTTATTGGCAGACTCGCATATCTGACATTTGTTGCATGGCTCCCCATCTACGCTATTAGGGCAATTAACAGCTTTTGCAAAAATCTTTGCAACACTTGTCTTGCCTGTACCTCTTGTACCACAAAAAAGGTATGCATGTCCTATTCGCCCACTTTTTATCTGATTTTTTAAAGTCCTGACAATATGATTTTGCCCCAAAACTTCCCCAAAGCTTCTGGGCCTATACTTTCTGTACAGTGATTGGTACATATAAAAACACCTCATTTACTTAATTGTAACAAAAAAAAGGATACTTTTCTATATCCTTTTAGTTTGCTACTTCCGTTTCTATTTTTATCCTCTCCATCTTTTTTCTATCTCTCATGTATATAGATATTACGCTGTCAACAACCCTCGGATTAAACTGTGTGCCTTTGTACTTCAATAATTCATTTACGGCCTCGTCAAAGGAAATCCCCTTCCTATACGATCTATCAGATGTCATAGCATCGAACGAGTCTGCCACGCACAGTATCGCAGCAATCAGCGGTATGTTGTCGTCATCAAGCCCAAACGGATATCCTTTCCCATCGTATCTTTCGTGGTGCTTTTCAATTCCATCTATTATATCCTTAGATAGTCCAATTGGTTCTAATATTTTTCTGGATATTTTTGGATGTTGCTTTATCTTGTCGTACTCCTCATTTGTAAGCTTGCCAGGCTTGGTAAGTATACTGTCAGCCACCCCTATCTTTCCTATATCATGCAACAAACCAGCGATCCTTATCTTTTCTATTTCATCTTTTGGCAGTCCCATGCTTTCGGCTATAATTGCAGCGTACTTCGAAACTCTAAGTGAATGCCCCTTGGTGTATTTATCCTTTGCCTCAACAGCATGAGCCAAAGCGTCGATGGTCCTAAAGTACCAATTCCTCATGTCGTCATATAGATTTGCATTTTCTATGGCAACAGACACACTATCAGCAACAGACCTCAACAAGCTTATATCATTGGCAAGCTTTGAAGTTGTTAATATATTTAAGATTCCCACAGCCTTATCTTTAGATATGAGTGGAACAGCTATCACGTTTTTTACATTTAATTCTTTCAATCGCAAAAGCAAATTATCATCTATCGGGAATTTATTAGGATCCAAAACAGTAATCTCTTTTGAAACAAGAAGCTTAACATTTTCATCCGACGACAACGACAACTCTTTTAAAAGAGGCATGTCTCTCAATTCCCCTGCTGCTACCATAAGCTCTAATCTTCCTGACTCATTTATCGTCCTTATGGTACAAAGTGGTGAAGAAAGAATGGTGGATATTTTTTCAGCAATAGAATATAAAACATCTCGAGGTTCTAAATTTTTAGTCAACAATTGCGTCACATTTCCTATGGCCAGAATCTGCCTATTTCTCTCCATTATCTCTTTTTTCGCATTATTGTAATCAGTTATATCCCTCGACAAGCCTTGAATTCCCAATATCTCATTTTCATTGTTCTTTATTACCTTGGCTCTCGTTTCTGTAAGGAGTATTGAACCATCTCTTTTTTTGAATTTTATTTCCGCCATGCTTATTCTGCCATTCATCAGATCTTCCATGATCTTCTTATCGTCGTCATGAACGAATTCTGTGATTTTTCTGCCTGTCATCTCGTCTGGCATATAATCTAAATACCTTACTGATCTATTATTAATAAACTCTATATTATATTCACTATCAGTAAACCAAAGAATATCTGAAATATTGTCTACCAACGTCCTATACTTTGATTCCGATTTCTCAAGCTCGTTTGTCACAGCTTCCATCTGCTCATAAGATGCCTCAAGCTCTGCATAGTAATCTTGCAATTCGTTGTTTTTCTTTAAAAGCTCCTGAGACTCCCTTTTTAACTCTTCATAAGTTGACTTTAGCTTATGTGACATTTCTCTGAAACTTCTTGATAACTCTACAAATTCTTCTGAAACATCTATATCGATATTATAATCGTATTCACCATCTATTATACGTTTAACGCCTTCATTCAACTTTTCTATTGGATATGACAAGTGCTTTGACTCTGTCATTGCTATAAAAGCCGAAATAAACAATATCAAAAAAGAAGCAAATATGTTATTGCCTATGCCTTTTACTATGTGGACAAACGAAAGTAGATATACAAAGACTGAAACTCCGAATATTATGACGAACAAGCGATTGCGATAACTTCTAAACATAAATACCTCCCTAAGCAGTAAAAGTCACTATTAGTATTTTCGACAATGCGCAAAAAAACTTTACACAAATTTTAAATATCAGAATATTTTTTTGATAAAATATTTTTTATGTACGTATTAAAATTTTTTAGTAAAATATAATAAAATAAAAAGGCCGCACACCCGACTCTGTCATGTTACCATAAGCGTTACATAAGCAGTTAACTCCACTCAAGCACTCCCCCGGCACATGGAAGTATTTGCTTACCGTTGCTTCCTTCCAGACCTGGCGGGGTTCACAAATTTCCATTGCGGAGGACTTGAATATCATAATCACTTACTTATGCCAGCCTTACAGTAATCATGCCTCGGCTCGGGAATTCGACCCTGCTATAGCGGATTGCAGGTTACAGGGCACCGCTACCTCCCCATCTAGTACGGCCATGTAAGTCCTTTTCAACTTACAACATTATTTTGTGCAATGCAAGACCTATTATACATCGTCTATATGTAAAAATCAACACATGGATTGAAATTTTTAATGGATGTTATGGATTAAGATGGGAATTACATTTAATGGCGGAGAGAGAGGGATTCGAACCCTCGGTACCCGTTTTGAGGGTACACACGATTTCCAGTCGTGCGCCTTAGACCAGCTCAGCCATCTCTCCATGATATTTCCATGGCGGAGAGAGTGAGATTCGAACTCACGAGGCGGGAATCCGCCCACTCGCTTTCGAGGCGAGCGCTTTCGACCACTCAGCCATCTCTCCAGATTACCTTAGTCTACTAAAAAAATCATTTATCAGTTTTTTGCACTCATCTTCCATGATGCCAAAATAAACTTCTGCTTTTTTATTTAAAAGATCATATACAGTGCCTGCAGCACCGCTATCACGGCTCTCTGCGCCTATATACACTCTTTTTATTCTGGACTCTATTATCGCACCTGCACACATTGGACATGGCTCTAATGTGACGTACAGCGATGCACCATTAAGTCTCCAATCACCAATGCTTTTGCAAGCATCCTTTATAGCATTGATCTCTGCGTGCTGCGTCGCATCTTTTTCTGTTTCTTTCAGATTATGGCCTCTACCGATGATGATGCCATCTTTAACTACAACTGCACCAACCGGCATCTCTCCAAGCATAAAGCTTAGTATAGCCTCATCTATAGCAGACTTCATAAATTCGTTGTACATCTTAATCACACAAATGGTGCGCCCGAGAGGACTCGAACCTCCGGCACACGGTTTAGGAAACCGTTGCTCTATCCTGCTGAGCTACGGGCGCATGATTTATATTATAAATAAAATTTCAAATTTGTCAATATCATAGTGGTGCGCCCGACAGGATTCGAACCCGTGGCCTTTTGATTCGTAGTCAAACGCTCTATCCAACTGAGCTACGGGCGCACACTTACATACTTTATAATACCACAATTTATTTTTATTTGCAAATGCTAAATTAATCCCCGCTTAAAAAGGGCTATAGACTTTTATCTATAACCCTTACTTTATTACTGCATTCCTGTTTGTGTCGTATTCTGCTGATTTGCTTGCTGGTTTAAGAAATTGGCCTGTGCTTGCTGAGCTTGTTGAGCTTGCAATTGAGGTGTCAACTGCTGCAATTGCTGATTTGATGAATCTAATATTTTGCTCATCTGTGCAAATACTTGGTTTGCCTGTATGCTTTGTTGAGCCTGTTGAAGTGCAGCCATAGCCTGTTGTAATGCTTGCTGAACCTGCATATCTGTCTGCTGCTGCTGTTGTTGCGCTTGAGCTTTTACTTGATTTAATAATTGCTGGAATTGCTGCGGTGTGACATTTATGCCCATGCTCTGCAATTGTTGCTGAAATTGCTGTGCTTGCTGCTGTGCCTGTTGTTGAGCTTGTTGCTGTGCTTGATTGTTTTTGCCAAATCTTGCACTTAATTCTTCAGACACTTCGCTATTTACTTTTTCACCTAGGTAATCCTCAAATTCTCTCCTATTCAATGTAAACCCTCCTTTAAAAAATTTCCCCGTTATTTAATATTCCCTTTATGATTAGAATTAGTAAATGAAAATTTTACTATTGAAAATTTTCCAAATTATTTACAATGTCTTCGTATATTTTTATCCTATTCATTCCTTCTCTAGCGATGTACAAATTATTTAACGCCGTATTTAGATTGTTTACAAGTTGCGGCGGCAAGTCATACACGTATTCTACCTTTTCAGGTGTATTTTCTTTGTTTAGCTCTATGTTTAAAAGCACATCCTTTTCGATTACAGCTTTCATAGAGCTAATATCTCTTTCAAGATCTTTTAACTTGTATAGTGTCTTTTTCATGTTATCCAGATTGTCTTTTAGAGTTTTTACGTCATTACCTAATTCATCGATATTGGAGTAAATCATGTTTTCTATTTCTTTTAAGTTATCTAATCGATTGTCAGCCTTTCTCAAATAACTTATTAGATATTTTCTATCGTTATTTTCTTCAAATTGACTTTCAATGTACTCCTTAATTTCTTTTTCGCTTTTTTCTAATTTTGCATCAATTTTTGTCACATCATTTGATAAAATCTCATTGAAGCTCATTAATTTTTCAAATATATGTTCTGTTTCTTTTATCAAATTTTCTATCTTTAATTCTGACTGCAGTATTTCCATTTAACATCACCTACATTTAGTATCTCCACTTTTAATGCAAAAAATAAAGTGCACCGCCAAATATTAATTAGCAGTGCACTTTTCATCATCACTTTTTTATGCTATTGTTTAAATCATTAAGCACGTTTCCAAGCTCATCGAGATTTTTACCGAAATCTGTCCAATCGCCATTTTTTGAAGCATTCATTGCATTATTATATATGTCATTTGCCTTCTTTATAAGCTCTTGCTGGGTTTCATTCGTCTGCACTTGTGGAACCTGTGGCTGTGTTGGAGCTTGCAAATTAAATAGCTTGTTTAATGCATTTGCAAGCGTATCCTCCATTACGATTTTATCTTTGTACGCCAGAATGACCCTTTTCACTTCAGGTATTGCATTTTCATTTGATGACTGTATATAGATAGGCTCAACGTAAAGCATAGAATCGTCAATCGGCAGTGTCAGCAAATTGCCTCTTATGATGCTTGATCCTTTTTGATCCCACAAGCTCATCTCTTTTGAAATATTCGGATCTTGATCGATCATGTTCTCAATCTGCATAGGCCCATACACGACAGTGCTTTTTGGAAACTTATAGACTACCAGTTTTCCATAGTTATTGCCATCCATCCTTGCTGCCATCCAAGCCACCATGTTATCTTTCGTGGCTGGTGTATACGGAATCATCAAAACGTACTCAGCAGTTTTTTCTCCTGGAAGCCTCATTATGACATACTGTGACTCTTCCGGTTCTATCTTACCTGTAAATTTCTCCTTTGCTATGTCCCAAGAATCTTCTTTGTTGTAAAAGACTTGCGGATCTGACATGTGATAATTTTTATAAACGCTTGCTTGTATATCAAACATATACTGAGGATACCTTATATGAGCTTTTAAGCCTTTAGGCATCTCGTCTATGTTTTTGAATAGCCCGGGAAATATCCTGCTGTACACCTTTATTATAGGGTCATTTTTGTCAGATATATAGTACTTTACATCACCTGTATAAGCATCAACGACGACTTTGACAGAATTTCTTATGTAATTTATGCCTGTATCCCCATAAGGCTCTGAATAGGGATAGTTTCCAGAATAAGTGTATGCATCAATCATCCAATACAGTTTACCATTATCTACTACTATATATGGATCATCATCGTATATCAAAAACGGAGCTATCCCTTGAACTCTATCCTTTATGTTTCTAAAAAGAAGCATCCTGCTATCATGCGTAATGTCAGTGGATAAAAGTATTTTTATATTGCCAGTATAAATAGTGTACAAAAGCTTGTTTAAAAACGTCATAGGTATGCCTGATTTGCCAGAGTAAAAATTTTCTTTGTTTGTGTCGCCTGAAGGGTAATCAAATTCACCTGTCTTTGTATTTACTATTGCGTACGTGTTTGTAAGCTCTCCAAAGTATATCTCTGGCCTCGTTATCTTTATATTTGTGCTGCTCACTGGCGGAATATTTTTTATCACCATGTCTGGCTGCCCTGTAGCCGTTACATCATTTACGGTTGACATCACAACGCCATACCCATGTGTATATTTAAGGTGCATGTTGATCCAATTTTTCGCTTGGCTTGCCAGATTGTCAAGATTCATCTCCCTCGCAGATATAAAGACCTGCCTGTAATTTCCATTTATCATATACCTGTCGATATCTATGTCATTAAATTTATAGTAAAGCCTTATGCTTTGAAGCTGGTTGTATATTTGGCTTACAGGCCTATAATCATTTATCCTGATATTGTTTATAGTATCTTGGTTTTCATCTAATACCTTTTTGTCTATATTACCGCTTAAATCGTAATTTTTCTCTTCAACATTATTTAAGTCAAATGCTTTCTGAGTAAAGTCAATATTGTACTTCAAATAAGTCTTTTCCTTGTCAAGCTCGTTTGGCGCAACAATGAAACTTTGAACAACCACTTGTGATACAGTCGATAAGATCATGATGGCAACGATTATTACAGGTGATGCTATTATGTATTTAAGTTTTTGCCTAAATGCACCAATCATAAACAAAATGCCGGAAACTATTGATGCCAACATTAAAATCCTGTAAAACAAAAGCCTTACATGAACATCTGTATAGCCTGCGCCAAAGACAACGCCACTTTTAGAGTACAATATGCCATACGCTTTTAAGTAATAACCCAATGAAAGAACGGCAAAAAATACAAATCCCAAAACGGCAATTTGCCTAAAAGCTATCATCAGTATCTCTTTGTTGTAAATAGCTCTAAAAAAACCTCCTCTGTCTGATATCTCATAAAACCTGGTCTTATCGGATAAGTACATAAGCCCATATACAATTATAGTGGCGACTATGAGTATCGGTATTATGATAATAAGCAAATCATATACATCTAAAAGAAATGGCAGTCTAAACATGTAAAGGCTTATGTCTTTATTAAAAATCGGATCTTTCACGCCGAAATTCGCAGAATTTATGTAAAACAAAAAGTCGTTCCACCAATTTGCAGAGATAAATACAGAAATCAAAAAGCTTACAAATATCGATATGCCTATCACCACACCTCTAAATCTTTTGCGTACACTTTTGATTTCAATGTCCTGGGCAAACTTTGCATAGTCTTTAACCATTCTATTCAGGTAGAAATAAGAAAGGATAAAGATTACTACAAACGATGGTACACCTATAGTAAGCTGTGTTAAAAACTTCTTAAAAAATACCCCTAAATAATTTAAACTGTTAAACCACTGTATGTCCACAATAAGATTTGCAAGGCTTGCAAATAAAGCTACAATTAAAAATATTGATATCAATAAAATGATTATTGCCAAATTCCCTCTTTTCAAACAAATCACCATCCTAAAATGTACTTCTTGACACTATTATAATATATCCATTTTATAAAATGCAAAGCGATTTTTATTGATTAATTTAGGCATATAATGTATATTAGAAATAAATAGAAAATGATGATTAATGAGGATGTGATATATGGATGAAAAGGGCTTTAAAAATCTCCCTCCTTGTCATTTTAGGAATCGCTTTATCTATTGGCACAGGTGCATTTATGTTTTATAGAAATTTAAACGTTGTAAACACAGAAGAAAATCCTGTCACAACCAATAATCAAGTTAAAACGTCTAAACAAAATAACAGTAGTCAGAACAAAAAAAATATACTATTTGTCGGTGATGCCGATGGTCTCTCTGACACTATATTCGTGGCAAGCTTTGATGCAAATAAAAAAGAAATCGATATGTTATCGATTCCACGCGATACATATTATCCAAGGCCAGGCTACAATGCACCAACTGAGAAAAAAATCAATGCAGCTTATTCCGAGCAGAAAATAGACGGTTTAAAAGATGCAGTGGAAAGTCTGTTGGGAATAAAAATAGACAACTACGTCATTTTAACATATGATGGCTTCAAAGATATAATTGACACCATAGGTGGTGTCGAGGTAAACATACCGTTTAACATGAAATACGACGATAACGTGGCAAATCCACCACTTCACATAAACCTAAAGAAGGGACTTCAAGTATTAGATGGTGAAGAAGCTTTGCAATTTGTTCGTTATAGACATGGCTATGCAGATGGCGATATAGGAAGAATAAATGCTCAGCAAGAATTTTTGAAATCATTCATAAAGAAAGTCACATCACCTACCATAATAACGAAGATTCCATCTCTGGCCATAACACTAAGCAAAAACTTAAAAACAGATTTGACAGCAAAAGATATCACAACGTACGCATTGGACTTCGTCAAGAATAAGCCTCAAAACATAAATACTTCTATAGTGCCAGGAGAAGGCGGATACATGGGTGATTACAGCTATTATTTTGTAGACCAGCAAAAAGCCATGGAAGTGGCATCAGAGATGTTTGGAGACGGCCTAAACAATGATTCTGTAAGCACAGTCTCGCAAATAACGTATTCACCTATAAATAATACCATTTCTGTTGCGGTCTACAATGGAACAAAAGTACAAGGACTGGCTGCAAAGTACGCTGATGAACTTAAAAATCTTGGCTTTAACGTAGTCAAAATCGCCAATGCTGATGCGAAAAATTACGATGAATCATGCGTTTACGCAAATACCAGCATTGATAAAGCCCACAAAGTTGCCAATGCTCTATCAATAAAAAACGTATTAAAAGATGAAAAATTAAGCAGTGCAGATGTCACCGTCATAATAGGTAATGATAAAAAATGAAAAGGCGCAATTGCGCCTTTTTTTCAACAAAAAAAGTAGCCTATGTATGGCGGAGAAGGAGGGACTTGAACCCTCGCGCCGGGTTATCCCCGACCTACAGTCTTAGCAGGACCGCCCCTTCACCAACTTGGGTACTTCTCCATGTCAGCTACAATCTATTTTAATATTAAATTCATGGCGGAGAGGGTGGGATTCGAACCCACGGCTCCGTTAAGAGACACTGGTTTTCAAGACCAGCTCCTTAAACCCCTCGGACACCTCTCCAAGCCGGGAACAATATAAAGTATATCATATACCGGCTAAGTTGTCAATATTCATGAATCAATTACAGAGATTTCGCATCAAAATTCCAGCAAAAAATTTATCTTTACAAGAATTTTTATATTTTACATCTAGTTGAATATATGGTAATAGTAAATCCATTTAGATGCTAAAAAAGTTGTACTTTCCCCTTACCCCATGAATTTTAATAATGAATTTCCAGTTTTGTTTCAAATTATGTCTTCACAAACAGTGGATTACTCCATCCAGTTTCTATGATAAATATCTCATCTTTTATATCTTCAATAATATCTATTTGAAGCATATGCTTTTCCCTAAAATTTCTTATACACCTGAAGAAATATAATTGCATCAAATTAAATGCTATTATTATAAACATTAACACAGTTTCTACACCCTCAGGACTGTGCAGAAAACAGTGATTTAAATGCCATTCTGTTTTTAGTTGATGAAAAGCATTGTTTTCAATTTCCCATCTTTTATGTATTATTTTCCATAGGGTTTCTACTGAAGTAACTTTAGAGGTAGTTATTATCCATGATTCTTTTATTTCTACTTTGCCTGAGCTATGTATTTCTTCTATAAATTTTATAAACCTTACTTCTATGTCGGAATTAGGCATTTGAAAATTGTCTTCGTCCCAGGCCTTTATTTTAATATAATTATTACTTTTTTTCTTAACAGTCCATTCTTTATCTGCTTTTCGACACTTGAATAAACCAAGTGCATCCTTAACTATATTAAGTCTTTCATCTTTAACCCTTACTACTGCATCCATCCCTATTGATAATACTTCTTTAATCCAAGTAGATTTGCAATATAATGCATCAGCTACTATAATGTCTGCAAAATGATGAAATTCTTTATGCAATTTTCTAATTAGACGCTTGCCTGCTGTGATTTCTCCTTCGTCTTTATCTGAAGCATCTCTTTTAGGTTCAAGCATTTCCTGACCTATGATAAGATGTGGATCAGAACCTACAGTTGCACATATTACTGACCTATGAAAGTAATGAGTAATCCCGTCCTTTTGGACTCGTGTAAGACAATTATCACAGCACTTATTAGTGCTTTCAAATAACTCTACACCATCTATTGCAACGACTTTTAGTCCATCTATAGTTCCTTTTCTAAAAACCTTATTTTTTGTACTTGTCTTGATTATACTATTATTAAGTTCATTTAAGCCATCTAAATCAAAATTACTTAAAACACGCCTAATAGTGTCAATACGAGGAATTTTAGTCTTTTTAGGTAATACTTTTTTAAATTTACCTTTTTTAAGCCAATGTTCCAACCTATTAAAACTCCTTATTTGAAGTATAAATCCAAATAATACTACAAAGGTAACTGTTGAAATTTTTACTGAAGATTTTGCTCTTTTATCTTTTAGGGTATTGATTTTTTCTCCAAGATGGTATATCTTAGAGAAGTAGATAAGCATTTGTTTTAAATAACTTTTGTTCATTTTATCAGCATCCTTTCTATTTAGGTTATCGCAAAACATATTATAGAAAGGATGCTTTTATTTTGCAAATTTTTTCTTTCAATTTCCAGTAAAAAACGGAAAATCACATATTTCTAGCTGCTCTTAGTTAAATTTTATAAATCAACGTGTCTATCACTCTAAAAATTTTTAAATGCGAAATCTCTGAATCAATTATTTAATGTTATTTAATCCTTTTACTTCCTTATAACATCACATCTCATATACGGCCTTAAAGCTTCAGGCACAACTACAGAACCATCCTTTTGCTGATAGTTTTCAAGTATTGCTGCAAAAGTCCTGCCGACTGCCACACCTGAACCATTTAGAGTATGGACATACTGGGCCTTTCCTCCATCTTTTGGCCTGTATTTGATGTTTGCTCTCCTTGCCTGAAAGTCCTCGCAGTTACTGCAAGATGATATCTCAACATACCTTCCGTAGCTTGGCATCCAAACCTCAAGGTCGTACTTCTTTGCCGCAGTGAAGCCAAGGTCTCCAGTGCATATAGATACAACCCTATAAGGTATGCCTAAAGTCTTCAGCACATCTTCAGCATCGCTTACCATCTTTTCAAGTTCTTCGTATGATTTCTCAGGCTCTGTAATCTTTACCAGTTCTACTTTATTAAACTGGTGCTGCCTTATTAATCCTCTTGTATCTCTCCCTGCAGAACCGGCTTCCTGTCTAAAACAAGCGCTATACGCGCAATTGTATATAGGAAGTTTTTCACCGTCAATTATGGTCTCTCTGTACATATTTGTAACCGGAACTTCAGCAGTCGGTATCAAGAAATAATCTGTCCCAGCCACCTTAAATGCGTCTTCTTCAAATTTAGGAAGCTGTCCTGTGCCAAACATGCTTCTTCTATGAACCATAAAAGGCGGAAAAACCTCTGTGTATCCATGTTTTTCTGTGTGAAGATCCATCATGAAGTTTATTAGAGCCCTTTCCAGCCTACAGCCTAATCCTTTGTAAAACGTGAATCTGGAACCTGTAACCCGTGATGCCGCTTCAAAGTCTAAAAGCCCCAGCTCAACTCCAATGTCCCAGTGTGGCTTCACTTCAAAGTCAAATTCTCTAACATCGCCCCATCTGCGGATTTCCACGTTATCAGCATCGCTGTCTCCAACTGGAACGCTTTCATGTGGAATATTTGGTATGGTCCATAGAAGCTCTTCCAATTTCTCATCGTACTGCTTTACTTCGCTTTCCATCGCCTTGATTTTGTCGGATATTTCTTTCATCTCTTTTATCAATTCTTCAGCGTCTTTGCCTTCTTTTTTCAGTTTAGCTATGTTTTCAGATTCTTTATTTCTGGTGTTTTTCAAAGACTCCAGTTCCTTTAAGATTTCCCGTCTCTTTTCGTCAATCTCTAAAAATTCGTCGATGTTTGAGTTTTCTTTTTTAAGTTCAATAGCTTTCTTTACCTCATCTGGATTATTCCTTATCCTTTTAATATCAAGCATCATTTGCACCTCCTAATAAAAATATCCCGCCCTATGTAGGGACGGGATTTCCGTGTTGCCACCCTGATTCGGCTTAAAAAGCCCTCATCACTGATTTAACGGTCGCCCGATGGTTATTAACCATAGCTCCAGGCTGGATAAATATGTACATATACTGGTTTACACCCGCCACCAGCTCTCTTAAATATAATACATACTATTGGCCCTTCAACGCTTCTTTTAACTTAAAACTAATTATACTATATAACAAATGCGATTTCAACAATTATTTGCCAATCATAGAACCAAATCTGCTTAAAGGCCAAATTCTAAATACTATTTTGCCCATTATGGCATCTTTGGATACATATTTGTTTTTCCAATACCTTGAGTCAAGAGATTGATTGCGGTTATCCCCCAACATGAAGTAGTGATTTGGCGGAACTTTATACGGCCCAAATGTCTCATTTTTATTCATAGGCTCTTTAAGGTATGGCTCTTTTACTGGCTTTCCATTTCTATACAATATCCCATTTTTGATCTCAATGGTATCTCCGCCAATTCCGATTACCCTTTTTACAAAGCTTACAGACGGATCGTCGGGATACTTAAATACGACTATGTCACCTCTTTTAATAGGCTCAAATCTGTATATGAATTTTAATTCAATAAACTTATCATTAAGCTGTATTGTGTTAAGCATAGAACCTGTAGGTACGTCAACAAGCTCAAACACATACGTCCTGATAAACATAGCTATGATAAAAGCAAGCCCAATAGTAAGTATCCAACTTACAATCTCTTTTTTCGTATTGCTCTTCATCGTCCAATCTCCTTTTTTAAATATACAGTTATTATTATATCACATCAATATTTCAAATACTAACTTTATATACATTACAACAACAATGTATATAATGAATATATGTGTCAATAATTACTATATAAAATAATTTATGGGGGAATATGATGAACGAAATCAAATACCTATTAGAAATTGCCGACATAAAAGACACAGAGTACAAAAACACTTTAGCTTTGACATCTTTAATAGAATTGCTTATCGAAAAAGGAATAATATCTCAATCAGAAATAGCTAAAAAATCATATGAAATCAAAATAAAGACCGCCCAATAAATAAAATCCGGCAAAACCGGATTTTATTTATTCGTTTATGTAGACACATAGCTATTCCGATACTATAATAAAGAGTAAGGAGGGGTTTTTCGTGAAAGATTTTCTCTCACGGTATCAAAGCACTATAAGAAATTCAATTGTAATATTAGCAGTCATACTGAGCTTTTACCTATTTGTGTTTAAGCTTATTCCATTTTTAATGCCTTTTGCAGTGGCATTGTTTTTGGCTATTTTAATTGACCCTGCCGTAGAGTTTTCAGAAAAAAAACTGAAAATACCAAGGGGTTTGTCATCTGCATTCTTTATACTTTTATTGATTGGAATAATCGGTCTTTTAATAAGCCTTTTAGTCACACAGCTTGTATTCGAACTCAATACTTTAGCTGAACACGCACCAAGTTACACAAAGAATTTTGATGTAGTGATATCTGATTTGATAGACAGAATTAGGAGATATTATGTATCGCTTCCTACAAACATCTCAACTTTCTTAGAAAGCAATCTTCAATCGATTTTAAATAATATATCTGTGTACGCTAAAAACTTCGCAGGATGGATATTAGGCTTGGCAACAAAGCTGCCTAACTTTTTCTTTATGTCAATAATAACAATCGTATCAACGTTCTTTTTAAGCAAAGACAAATGGCTCATATTAAACTTTATAAAAAGACAGTTTCCATCCAATTGGGCATTTCACGCTGAAAATATAAAAGGAGATCTCTTTCAAACTTTAATAGGCTTTATAAGGGCTGAAATAACCATAATGTTTATCACTTTTTTAGAAGTTTCCATAGGGCTTACGATAATAGGTTTTGATTACGCATTTTTGCTGGGGCTTTTAGTCAGCTTTATAGATATACTGCCTGTTTTAGGATCAGGCTCTGTATTAGTCCCATGGGCATTGTACAACATATTCACCAAAAACTACCTTATTGGAATCTACTTGCTTATCATATATGCCATCGTCACAGTCGTAAGGCAGATGATAGAGCCAAAGATAGTCGGCCAAAGTATAGGCCTTCATCCTCTTGTGACGCTTTTATCCATGTTTATCGGTGCAAGGCTTTTTGGTGGTCTCGGGCTTATAATGGGGCCTGTTTTCGTAGTCGTCTTTAAAACATTCCAAAAATCTGGCATAATACCATCATGGAAGTAAAATACCCATCTTAAAAGCGTAATGCTCTTAAGATGGGTATTTTTTTATAAGCTTTCTATTTCCTTTATCAAATTGGCCATCTCAATTGCTGTAACAGCCGCTTCAAACCCTTTATTGCCTGACTTTGTTCCAGCCCTCATGATTGCCTGTTCAACTGTATCCGTCGTAAGGACTCCAAATATTACAGGCACATCGTAATCTACCGATATTTTTGCTACCCCTTTTGATACTTCATTTGCAACATAATCAAAATGCGGTGTATCGCCTCTTATTACAGCACCCAGCGCGATAATTGCATCGTATTTTTTTGATGTGGCCATCTTCTTTGATATAAGGGGTATTTCAAATGCGCCTGGCGTCCAAGCAATGTCAATGCTTTCATCATCTACACCATGTCTTCTTAAAGCATCCAAAGCACCATCCAAAAGTTTATTTGTTATAAATTCATTAAATCTGCTTACAACAATGCCTACTTTTAAGCCATCTCCAATGAGTTTTCCTTCATACTTTTTCAATACAATCTCTCCTTTGCTTATTTTTAAAATGAAGTAAATATGTGGTCAAATTTTTCTTTTTTTGTTTTAAGATATCTTTCATTGTGTCTATTGATTGAAACCTCTATAGGAACTCTTTCTACAATTTCAAGGCCATAACCTGAAATACCAACCAGTTTTTTGGGATTATTTGTCATTATCCTGAGTTTTTTAAGCCCAAGGTCCTTCAAAATCTGAGCTCCAATCCCATACTCTCTCATATCAGCCGGAAAACCTAATCTGATGTTGGCATCTACCGTGTCAAGTCCCTCATCCTGCAAATGATATGCTTTAATCTTGTTTAAAAGTCCTATTCCTCTGCCTTCTTGTCTTAGATACAATAGTACACCTCCTTCTTTTCCAATTTTCTCCATCGATGTATGAAGCTGATCGCCACAATCACACCTTAATGAACCCATAATGTCGCCTGTCAAACATTCTGAATGAACCCTGACTAATGTAGGACTATCAGATAAATCACCTTTCACCAACGCAACGTGTTCTTTACCTGTTAAGATTTCTTCATAACCTATTATCGTAAAATCTCCATACTTTGTGGGCAAATATGCTTCTGCCACTCTTTTCACCAGTTTTTCATTTTTTCTTCTATATTCTATGAGATCAGCGATAGATATTATTTTTAAATTAAATTTTTTCGAAAATTCAATTAGCTCTGGAAGCCTGGCCATCTTTCCATCATCTTTTATTATTTCGCAGATTACACCAGCACTTTTAAGACCTGCAAGCCTTGCTAAATCACACGCTGCTTCCGTATGTCCCGCTCTTACTAATACTCCTCCTTCTTTCGCTTCCAATGGAAATACATGTCCTGGCTTTGTAAAGTCATCCGGCATCGATTCATCATCTATAAGCATTTTTATAGTAAGTGCTCTTTCGTAAGCAGAAATTCCAGTTTTACAGTTTTTATGATCTACAGATACTGTAAAAGCAGTTTCTCTATTATCGGTATTATCAAATACCATCTTGCCAATGTTTAATTTTTTAAGCCTCTCCCCCATCATAGGAACACATACCAATCCACGGCCGTACTTTATCATAAAGTTCACATGGTCACTTGTCACTTTTTCCGCAGCCATAACTAAATCCCCTTCATTCTCTCTATCTTCATCATCGACTACAATGACCATTTTCCCATTTTTTATGTCTTCTATTGCGCTTTCAATAGTATCAAACATTTATGAACATCTCCTTATAAATAATTTTCTAGTGAACCTACTCCATCCTATAGAGGGTGGAGCTTCCTACTTCATAGACCGTTGCCTACTGCTATTCACAGCAGGTCTTACACAATCTCCATAGGCGTAACTTCGGGAGGAACCTTCCCTACAAAATTATTATTCTTATGCTGCTATGCCTAATTGTTTTAATCCTTCATATAGTATATTTATTGCTGCATTTACATCTCTGTCTATCTCTAATCCGCACTCGCATTTGTGTATTCTTACTGATAAGTCTTTTTCTACTATTTTCCCGCATCTTGAACATCTTTGTGATGTATATGCTGGATCTACTTTTACGAAGATTTTTCCTTCTTTTTCTGCTTTATACTGGAGATATTTGTCTAACATTCCCCATCCTGCATTTGCTATTGATTTTGCAAGTTTATGATTTTTCATCATATTTTTTACTTGCAAATCTTCAACGCATATGATGTCATTATGTTTTACTATGTTATAGCTTATCTTATGTAGATAGTCCCTTCTTTGATTCGCTACTTTTTCATGAAGTTTCGCTAATCTTTTCTTTTGCTTTTCTCTGTTTTTGCTTCCTTTCTTTTTTCTTGATAATTGTCTTTGCAGTCTTTTTAGTTTCTTCTCTGATTTTTGTAGCCATTTAGGATTTGAGTATAACTCTCCATCTGATGTTGCAGCTATTGAGTTTATTCCTTTGTCTACTCCTATTGCTTTTTCTCTTATGACTGTTTTTTCTTTTTCTTCTTCTACTTCAACTGACAGATTTATATACCACTTTCCTGCATGGTATTTTATGTTTATTGTTTTGACTTTTGTTGGATCAAAGTTTCTATGTGCTTTGATTTTTATATGCCCTATATTTTTTATGTATACATATCCTTCTTTCCCAAAGTTTCTTTTTGTTTCGCATTGTGGAAGTGTTATTGATGTGTAGTGATATTTATCTTTGAATTTAGGATATTTGGCTCTTTTGTCAAAGAAGTTTTTATATGCTCTATCTAATCTTCTCAACACATCCTGTAATATTTGCGACTGTACTAATTTGTATTCTGGATGTTCTTTTTTATATTTTGGAAGCATGTTCTGCTGTTCTTTATATGTAAGTCCTTTGCCATATTGTTTGTAATGTTTTATTCTTTGATCCAGTGAATAGTTGTATAATTTGCGACATAAATACAATGTATAAAAAAGCTTTTCTTCTTGTTCTTTTGTGGGTTCTATGAAAAAATGCTGACATGTCATCATCTTTTCTCACCTTGGCTTTCTATATACTGTTTTATAACTTCTATAGGTGCACTACCAGTTGTAAGAAGACAGTAACTTCTTGACCAAAAATATTCTTTCCAAAGTTTTTGTTTTATCTGCGGATATTCTTTTTTTATGAGTCTAGATGATGCACTTTTATAAGCATTTATGAATTTTGATATTTCAGAATTAGGTTCTGCTTTGAAAAGTATGTGTACATGGTCTTTATCGTGATTCCATTCTTGCAGTGATATATTATAATTGGATGATATATTCTCAAATATCTCCTTTAATTTATTTGATATGTTATCGTCTATTACTTTTCTTCTGTATTTTACAACCATTATAAGATGATAATACAATAAGAATACTGAATGATTGTTATTATCTAATATTAGCATTATATCACCACTTTGCTTTTTACTTCTGATAAGATTATAACATATAATGTTATGGAAAACAATAGAAATTCATCTCCCACCTATAGAGGATGGGAGAACTTCTTTCAAGTTTTTGTAAAAAATTCATCAACGTTTTTCTTCGTCAAAAGCCTTTCTGCATACTTTGAAAGTATGTCAACTTCAATATTTACGGTATCTCCGATTCTTTTTATATTTAAAGTTGTATTGTTCTCTGTATGGGGTATAATTGACACTGTAAAGTATGAAGCTGATGATTCTACCACTGTCAAACTTATTCCATCCACAGCAATACTTCCTTTATCAGCCACATATTTTGAATATCTTTCATCAATTTTAATTTTAAATGTCGTCGTACTGTTTATTTTGTTTTTATCAATTATTGTACCAACGGTATCCACATGTCCCGTCACAATGTGTCCATTTAGCCTGCCTGATATGCTTAATGCCCTTTCTAAATTGACAATGCTTCCTATCTTTAAACTTCCTAAATTGCTTGTTTTAAGTGTTCCATACATTATATCTGATGTAAATAAATCTTTACCTATATTTGTAACCGTTAAGCATACTCCATTTACAGCTATGCTATCTCCAATTCTTACACCATCTAAGACTTTTTTGCACTCTACTGCTATTTTGGTAATATTTCCTCTTTGAATCATTTTGACCTTTCCAACTTCTTCTATAATTCCTGTAAACATCTTAACACCTACTTTTTTATATAACCTTCTATAAGTATGTCATCGTCAAATTTTTTTATATCTATCTTTTCAATCATTATTGCATCTTTAATCAAAGCAATGCCATCACCTTCTACAGGCGTTAATGAATTGCTTCCACCTATTATTTTTGGAGCAATATAAAACATAACTTTGTCTACTATTCCTTCTTTTAAAGCAGAATAGTTGAGAGTTCCTCCACCTTCTATGAGAATACTATCTATCCCTCTTTCCCCTAACGTATAGATCAATTTCTTTAGATGGACTTTATTATCTTTTTTTTCGATTGTAACAACATCAACACCCAAATCATTCAAAGCTTTCACCTTATCATGTGGCATCATATCTGTTGTAGCTATTAATGTCTTAGCAGATTTATCAATGATGACATTTGCATCTAATGGAATCCTGCCGTGACTATCCACAATAACTCTTAAAGGGTTTTTATATCCTTGCAATCTAACAGTAAGATGTGGATTATCTTTTATAACTGTATTAATACCTACCATTATTGCCATAACGCTGCCTCTAACTTTATGGACATGCTCCCTTGATTTTTCATTTGTTATCCACTTAGAATCGCCTGTAAAAGTCGATATCTTTCCATCAATTGTCATGGCGGATTTTAATATTACATAAGGTTCTCTACTTATGATGTACTTTATAAATACTTCATTCAATTTCTCTGCTTCATCTTTTAACAATCCAGTATAAACATTTAAACCAGCTTCTTCAAGCTTTTTAATTCCTTTTCCTGCTACAAGTTCATTTGGATCCTCCATAGCGATAAAAACATTTTTTATGCCTGATTTTATGACAGCATCGACACAAGGTGGTGTTTTTCCATGATGGCAACACGGTTCCAATGTCACATAAAGCGTGGCTCCATTTACATCTTCTTTAGCATTTTTTAATGCATTTATTTCCGCATGTGGTCCTCCATAGTATTCATGATAGCCTTCACCTATAATTTTGCCATTTTTAACAATTACAGCTCCTACTAAAGGATTTGGGTTTGTGTGTCCTACACCAAGTTTAGCAAGCTTTAATGCCCTTTTCATGTATTTCTCCATAAATCACCTCAAAAAATTAGCCCTGAAGCATGTAATACTTCAGGGCATAATGACAATTGCCATTTCACCTTCTTTCATCCAGACTATACTGTCGGCTCTGGAATCTAACCAGATCTGCCATAAGGCTCGCGGGCTTTACCGCCGGTATGGAATTTCACCAATCCCTGAAGGTTTAATCTTATTTAGTTTCTATAATTATAACATTAATTTTATAAAAATGCTAGTCTATCATCTCTTCAATGGTTCCTCCAGCAGGAATAAATGGCAGAACCATCTCATCTTTGTCTATGATACACTCTAAAACATAAGGCTTGTTGTTTGACAATGCTTCACTAAAAGCATCTGTAAATTCTTCTTTCGTGTAAATTCTTCTTCCGGTTACCCCAAAAGCTTCGGCGACTTTTGAAAAATTGAGATTCGGGTTTAAATCTGTCTGAGAAAATCTTTTGTCGTAAAGGAGATTTTGCCATTGTCTAACCATGCCAAGTGTCTGATTGTTGAGGATTATCGTTATAACAGGTATGTTGTACACCGACATCGTTTCAAGAGCATGAATATTCATCCTTATGCTGCCGTCACCTGCAATATTCACCACTCTTTTGTCATCTCTCCCTACTTGTGCACCTATTGATGCAGGAAGTCCAAAGCCCATGGTACCTAATCCACCGGATGTGACAAATGTCCTTGGCTCTTTGAATTTATAGTATTGAGCCGTCCACATCTGGTTTTGCCCTACTTCTGTCGCTACTACAAGATTGTCTCCTCCAAGCTCTTGAACCCTTTCTACTATCCACTGTGGCTTCAATTTCCCATCATCTTTATATTTAAAGGACGTTTTGTCTTTTATCGATATAAGCTCATTAATCCATTCCCTATTGTCTTTTTCTTTTATCATTCCATTTAAAAGAGATAGGACTTCTTTGATATCTCCTACTAATGGCACATCAACATCGATATTTTTGCCGATTTCCGCAGGATCGATATCGATGTGAATGACTTTTGCATTTGGCGCCAGACCACCTGCTTTACCGGCGACTCTGTCGCTAAACCTTGACCCTACTGCAATCACCAAATCTGATTTATAAACGGCCGTATTGGCATATCTGCTTCCATGCATTCCAATAAGCCCTAATGACAACTCATCATCTTCTGGAAAGCATCCAAGGCCCATAAGCGAAGTAGCTACAGGTATCATGTGCTTTTTAGCAAAATCGTACAAATTCTTCGATGCTTCGCTCCATATTACTCCACCACCGGCAAAAATAACTGGTCTTTTGCTTGATGAGATTAACTGGGCTGCCTTTACTAAATCTGCTTCTAACACTTGATGCTTCTTTACTTCAACATAAAAATCCTTTCGCTTGACAAAGTTTATATCTGCAGTCTGAATGTCCTTTGGTATGTCTACAAGAACAGGGCCTGGTCTTCCATCTTTCGCTATAAAAAAGGCTTCTCTCAAAGTGTCCGCTAATTTATCAGGCGATTTCACAATAAAATTGTGCTTTGTCACAGGCATCGTGATTCCTGCAATATCCACTTCTTGAAAAGAGTCCTTTCCTATAAGGCTTGTAGCAACTTGCCCTGTTATAGCAACTATTGGCACAGAGTCCATGTAGGCATTGGCTATTCCTGTGACTAAATTGGTAGCACCAGGTCCTGATGTAGCAAAGCACACGCCAACTTTTCCGGTCACTCTTGCGTATCCATCTGCCATGTGGGCAGCCATCTGTTCATGCGTTGCAAGGATATGCCGCAAGTCAGAATCGTACAAAGCATCGTAAAGAGGTATGACGGCACCGCCAGGAATGCCAAAAACGACTTCTACTCCTTGCTCTTTTAATACTTCTATGACAACCTGCGAACCTTTTATGATCACGATATGCGCCTCCTTTCATGGAATTTAAGCTTTGTCAATCATTTTTTAAAACCGCACCAGTATTTGCAGATGTGACTAATCTGGCGTACCTTGCCATGTAACCTGTCTTAATGTGAGGCTCCGGCCTTCTAAAGTTTTTTCTTCTTTCTTCCATTTCTTCATCGTCTATCTTTAAGTTAAGCTTTCTTCCCGGTATGTCTATTTCAATGATATCCCCATCTTTTATCAAAGCAATTTCTCCACCTTCCATCGCTTCAGGCGACACATGACCTATGCAAGCTCCTCTTGTGGCGCCAGAAAATCTTCCATCTGTAATAAGCGCTACATCCTTGTCAAGTCCCATGCCTGCCAGTGCTGATGTAGGGCTTAACATCTCCCTCATGCCAGGACCGCCTTTTGGCCCTTCATACCTTATTACAACGACATCGCCTTTTTGTATCTTGCCATCATAAATGGCTTTTATGGCTTCATCTTCTGAATCAAAGACTCTTGCAGGACCAGAATGGCGAAGCATCTCTTTAGCTACTGCAGACGCCTTTACTACAGAACCGTCTTTCGCAATATTTCCGTACAAAATCGCCAAGCCACCTGTATTGCTGTAGGGATCTTCTACTGAGTGTATTACATCATGATTTTTTATCCGCGCATCTTTGAAATTTTCACCGATTGTATCGCATGTGACTGTAATGCAATCTGTATTTAAGACTCCTAATTTTGACAGTTCTTTCAATACTGCCTGTATGCCACCTGCATGGTAGAGATCTTCTATATGATACTTTCCTGCAGGGCTTAATTTGCACAGGTTTGGAACCTTCTCATTGATTTCATTTATCTTTTCGAGAGGTATATCAACTCCTGCCTCATGTGCAATAGCCTTTAAGTGAAGAACTGTATTTGTAGAGCCTCCTAAAGCCATGTCTAAGCAAAAAGCATTTATAAAGGCATCTTCTGTCAAAATATCTCTTGCCTTAATATCCTTTTCTACAAGCTCCACTATCTTCATTCCTGCTTTTTTAGCAAGCCTTATCCTTTCTGAGTAAACAGCAGGTATCGTGCCATTACCAGGAAGTCCTATGCCAAGCCCTTCTGTAAGGCAATTCATCGTATTTGCGGTAAACATTCCTGAACATGAACCACACGTAGGACAAGCAGACATCTCCATCGCCTTTAACTCGTCCTCACTTATCTTGCCTGCCTTCAATGCGCCTACCGCCTCAAACATGGAGCTTAAATCGCATGCTCCTCCTTCGTAACTTCCAGCCAGCATCGGGCCTCCGCTTATTACGATAGCTGGTATGTTTAGCCTTGCGGCCGCCATAAGCATACCTGGAACTATCTTGTCGCAGTTTGGTATAAGCACAAGTCCGTCAAGGCCATGGGCCATAGCCATCGTCTCAACGCTGTCGGCTATCAATTCCCTTGAAGCAAGAGAATACTTCATCCCTTTGTGATTCATGGCTATTCCATCACAGACACCTATTGTGGAAAATTCTAAAGGAGTGCCGCCAGCAAGCCTTACACCAGCTTTTACTGCTTCTGCAATCTTGTCAAGATTTATGTGTCCAGGAATTATATCGTTTTTTGAATTAGCTATGCCTATTAAAGGCCTATTTATCTCATCATCTGTAAGCCCTAAAGCGTACAAAAGTGACCTGTGGGGCGCTTTTTCCACTCCTTTTTTTACGCTATCGCTTATCATAAAATCACCTCTTTAAATACTTTACAACCATGTCGCCCATCTCTTCGGTGTTTAAAATAGTGCCTTTTCCTAAATCAGGAGTCCTGTAGCCATCCTCCAATAGGTCGTTTACCGCCTTTCTTATGTCATTTGCGGCATCAACCATGTCAAAGGAATACTCCAGCATCATTGCGACAGATAGTATTGTAGCTAAAGGATTAGCTTTCTTCGTGCCAGCAATATCAGGAGCCGAACCGTGTACAGGTTCGTAAAGCCCAACTTTGTCACCTCTCAAGCTGGCTGATGGCAACATTCCTATTGATCCAGTAAGCTGTGATGCTTCATCAGACAATATGTCTCCAAACATATTTGATGTAAGTATCACGTCAAACTGTGATGGATCTTTTATAAGCTGCATAGAGCAATTGTCAACATACTGATGGTTTAATTCTACATCTGGGTATTCTTTACTCACTTCATTGACGACTTTTCTCCATAATCTTGATGAATCCAAAATATTGGCCTTATCAACCGATGTGACTTTTTTCTTGCGGTTTCTCGCCGCTTTAAACGCTATATGGGCAATCCTCTCTATTTCCATTGTGGTATACGATTCTGTATCATATGCCTTATACCCGTAATCAATCTTTTCCGTTCCTCTATCGCCAAAATATATGCCACCTGTCAATTCCCTTACAACAAGTACATCTAACCCATCCTTTAAAATTTCGTCTTTCAAAGGAGATGCACTTCTTAAAGAATTAAAGAGAGTGGCAGGCCTTAAATTGGCATACACGCCAAGGCTTTTCCTCAACGATAAAAGACCTGCCTCAGGCCTCTTATCGCCATCCAGATCATCCCACTTAGGCCCACCAACAGCCCCTAACAAAACTGCATCGCTTTTAAGGCACGCTTCTTCTGTTTCCTTAGGGTACGGCGTTCCAAACTCATCAATGGCACAGCCGCCAAACAGATACTTCTTTACTTCAAATTGGATGTTGTATTTTTCTGAAACAGCATCTAATACTTTAAGTGCTTCCTCCATTACTTCTTTTCCTATTCCATCTCCTGGTAATACAGCTATCTTGTACATCTATACCACCTTTTCCTTCACGTAGTTTACAAGGCCGCCACATTCGATTATCTTCTTTATAAACTCAGGAAATGGCTGCGATTTAAACTCGATACCTTTTGTTATGTCTTTTATGACACCTGTCTCAAAATCGACTGAAACAATGTCACCATCTTCTATCGAAGATGCCGCATCAGGACATTCCAATATAGGCAATCCTATATTTATGGCATTTCTGTAAAATATTCTGGCAAACGACTTTGCGATGACACACGATATGCCAGACTCCTTTATGGCTATAGGAGCATGTTCTCTTGATGAACCGCAGCCAAAATTGTCTCCTGCAACCATTATATCTCCCGGTTTGACTCTATCTTTAAAGCTCTTATCTAAATCTTCCATGCAATGGGCAGCAAGTTCTTTTGGATCAGATGTATTTAAAAACCTTGCAGGTATTATTACATCCGTATCTACATTATCCCCGTACTTTATTGCCTTTCCTTCCAATTAAGCCACCTCCTCAGGACTTGCTATATAGCCTTTTATGGCTGATGCCGCTGCTACAGCAGGACTTGCCAAGTACACTTCGCTTTCTGTGTGACCCATCCTGCCAACAAAGTTTCTGTTTGTAGTGGATATTGCCCTTTCACCTTTTGCAAGTATCCCCATGTGACCGCCTAAACAAGGGCCGCATGTAGGCGTAGATACAGCAGCACCTGCCTTTATGAATTCTTCTATATAGCCTCTTCTTACACATTCCAAGTATATGTCTTGTGTAGCTGGGAATATTATTAACCTTACATCTGGATGAACCTTCTTGCCTTTTAAAATTTCATACGTCACTTCCATATCTTGTAGACGGCCATTTGTACAAGAACCTATTACAACTTGATCTATCTTTACATTTCCAACATCATCTATGGACTTTGTGTTTTCAGGCAAGTGAGGAAATGCCACTTGCGGCTTTATCGTTGATAAGTCTATATCGTATGTCTTTACGTATTCTGCATCATCATCAGCTTTAAACACTTTGTAATTTCTCTTTGCTCTCCCCAAAACATATGCTTCGGTAATTTCGTCGTAATCGAAAATACCATTTTTAGCCCCTGCTTCTATAGCCATATTTGCAATTGTAAACCTGTCATCAATCGACAAAGACGAGATGTCGCCAGTAAATTCCATCGACTTGTAAAGTGCGCCATCTACACCTATCATGCCGATGATGTACAGTATGACGTCTTTTCCGCTTACCCACTTATTAAGCTTTCCTTTAAGATTAAACTTTATGGCTTCGGGAACCTTAAACCAAGCCTTGCCTGTAGCCATGGCACAGGCCATATCAGTGCTTCCTATTCCTGTAGAGAAACACGTTATTGCACCGTACGTGCATGTATGAGAATCTGCACCTATTACCACATCTCCTGGCAATACTAAGCCTTTTTCCGGCAAAAGGGCATGTTCTATCCCCATTTGCCCTACTTCAAAGAAGTTTACGATGCCGTACTCTCTGGCAAATTTCCTTACGATATTTACTTGTTCTGCAGACTTTATGTCTTTGTTTGGGACAAAATGGTCAGGCACTAATGCAATTTTCTCTTTGTCGAATACTTCCTTTACACCTATCTTTAAAAACTCTTTTATGGCAACAGGCGATGTGACATCATTGCCTAACACCATGTCAACGTCTATCTCTATAAGATCTCCAGGTTTAACTTCATATCCGGCTTTATTAGCTAAAATTTTCTGTGTAAGTGTTAACCCCAAAGCTCTCCCTCCTTAAAACTCTTACTGTTTAAAATTACATCTTCTACGATTTCTCTTATATCTTCATCATCTACAACTTTTTTATTGTCAGCTACGTCTTTAAATCTCTTAAAAGCGATATTTATCTCATCTCGCGAAAGATTGAATCCCATGTTTTTTAACTTCAATTCAAAGGCATTTCTGCCGGATAATTTGCCCATAGATATATGATCAGTCGTTATGCCTATGTCTTCTGGCTTCATTATCTCGTAGGTAGCTTTATTGTTTATGACACCATGTTGATGGATTCCAGCAGTATGCCTAAAAGCGTTAAATCCAACAATGGCTTTGTTTGGTTGAAGTTCTATCCCTGCCATCTCACTTACCAGCTTGCATGTGCTGTAAATTTCCTTTGTGTTTATGCCATGGATTACATTAAAATAATCCTTTCTTGTATTTATGGCCATGATGACTTCTTCTAAAGCAGCATTTCCAGCTCTTTCCCCTATTCCACATACAGTAACTTCCACTTGATCCGCACCGCTTTCCACTGCCGAAAGCGAGTTTACCACAGCCATGCCAAGGTCGTTGTGGCAGTGGACGCTTATCGTCACATTTTCTCTGTCGTGAATGTTATCTTTTACGTACTCTACTAATCTGCCAAATTCTTTTGGAACGGCATATCCTACCGTATCAGGTATATTTATTATCTTAGCTCCAGCATCAATGACTTCGTTAAACACTTTGACTAAGAAATCCCAATCAGTCCTTGACGCATCTTCAGCAGAAAATTGAATTTCATCAAATTTACCTAAAGCATATTTCACACTGTCAACTGCCATTTTTAAAGCTTCATCTCTGGATATTTTTAACTTGTATTTTAAATGAATATCAGATGTGGCAATAAAAAGATGTATCCTGGACTTTTTCGCATTTTTTAATGCTTCATATGTTCTATCTATATCGCTTTTCACACATCTTGACAATCCTGCGACAGTGACGCCATCTAAATTCTCCCCTACATACTTTACAGCTTCAAAATCACCGTTTGATGCAGCAGGAAAGCCGGCTTCTATTACGTCAACTCCAAGTGAAACAAGCTTATTTGCTATCTTATATTTAGTTTCCTTGTCGAAATTGACGCCTGGCGTCTGCTCACCATCTCTCAATGTCGTATCAAAAACAATGACTTTTCTATCCCCCATAAACAAGCCCCCTCTTTACTTCTTTTTAAGCCATGACATCATTCCACGGAGCTCTTTTCCTACCTTCTCAAGCTTTTGATTTGCTTCTCTCTCTCTTATGGCATTAAACTGCGGTCTTCCTACAGCATTTTCCAAAAGCCATTTCTTTGCAAATTCTCCTGTCTGGATTTCCTTCAAAACTTGTTTCATTTCATTTCTCGTATCTTCCGTTATTATCCTTTTACCTGTCAGATAATCACCGTACTCTGCTGTATCAGAGATGGAATACCTCATGTTGGCAAAGCCGCCTTCATATATCAAATCCACTATAAGCTTCATCTCGTGTATACACTCAAAATATGCTATTTCAGGCTGATAACCGGCTTCTACCAAAGTTTCAAAACCTGCTTTCATAAGCTCTGTAACACCGCCGCACAAAACTGCTTGTTCACCAAAAAGATCCGTCTCTGTCTCCTCTTTAAAAGTAGTCTCTAAGACACCTGCTCTTGTGCCTCCAATTCCCTTTGCATAAGCCAATGCTGTCTCAAAAGCTTTTCCAGTGTAATTTTGATGAACCGCAACCAAATCAGGAACGCCTTTTCCTTCTGTAAAAACCCTTCTTACCAAATGTCCAGGCCCTTTTGGCGCTACCATGAATACATCAACGTACTCTGGCGGCACAATCTGATGGAAGTGTATATTGAAACCATGGGCAAAAACCAAAGCATTTCCAGGTTTTAAGTGCTTTTCTATGCTTTCTTTGTAAACTTTTGATTGCTTTTCATCAGGTATTAAAATCATTATTATGTCTGCTGATTCACATGCATCATCTACGTTTAACACCGTAAGTCCATCCTGCTTTGCTCTTTCAGCAGATTTACTTCCCTCATATAGACCTACCACAACATCTAAACCAGAATCTTTTAAATTAAGAGCATGTGCATGTCCCTGACTGCCGTACCCAATTATCGCAATTTTCTTTCCTTTCAAAAGGTTTAAATCTGCATCTTCATCATAATACATTCTTGCCATTTACAATTCCTCCTCATATTCTTTTAAAATTCTATTTCCTCTTTCTAAAGTTATAAGACCTGTTCTTGTAAGTTCTCTGACTTGAAACTGTTTGATGAGTTTTATAAATGCCTCTACTTTTTCAGTGTCTCCAGTCATTTCAATGATGATAGAATCCAATGAAATATCAATGACTTTGCCTCTAAAAGTATCTACGATATGCATGATGTCATCTCTCGTGCTGGAATTGATCTCGACTTTCACCAGTACAAGCTCCCTTGATACATTAGGGAATTTACCTACATCTTGTACTTTAATGACATCATACAGTTTGCTAAGCTGTCTTATTATTTGTGTTATCACATAATCGTCACCATCGACTGTTAAGGTAATGCGAGATTGATCGTTTTGTTCTGTGGTGCCTACAGCCAAACTTTCAATGTTGTAGCCTCTTCTTGAGAAAAGACCTACAACTCGCGACAATACACCAGAATGATTGTTTACCAAGACAGATATTGTGTGTATGATAATATCACCCCTTTCACATATTAAAAAATCCCCGCCCCATATTCAGGGCGAGGATCATCTCGCGGTACCACCTGATTTCGCATTTACCTCACGGCAAATGCCTCAGCAAGTAATCATACTTTACCTTTAACGCAGGTCTTACGGTTAAGCCTACTAAAACTTCAACTTAACTACTCCGGAGCGATCTAATATATGTACTCGCACCGGTTTGCAGCAACCACCGGCTCTCTTTAGCTTATACATATACCCCTCTCCATCATCGCTTTTATTGAGATGAAATATCTTAAGGTGAAATTAATAGTTATTCTATCAGCATATTGAAAATAAGTCAACTTAATTTTTTGTAAATTCTAAATAAATCATCGTTTACATTTATTAAAAAATTTTAATTTTTTAAGCAAAAAAATACTTTTTTTATCAGTATCATCATAGTATGAATCAACATATATTTTTAAAGAGGTGAATTTTAATGGTAAGCAAAAAAGAGCTTATATCAAATTTGAATACCGACTTAACTAAGGAATACGCCGCAATGGTGCAGTACATCCAGCACTCCAGCATGCTGCACGGAGCGGAATACGTAGAAGTCATCGACAAGATATTAGAACACGCAAAAGATGAACACGATCATGCGGTAATATTGACAGACATTATACAATACCTTGGTGGTATCCCCACAGTGGAAGTTTACCCAAGGCAAACTTCTCTTGACAATAGAGAAATGCTTTATCAAGATTTAAACTACGAGTACGACGCACTGAATGGGTACAATCAGAGAATAGCTCAAGCAGAAAATTTAGGGCTTTTCGATGTAGGACAAAAGCTTAGAAATATAGCTTTAGAAGAAGAAAATCACATAATAGATCTGGAAAAAGCATTAGGTATACTAAAAATAGATCCATGAAAAAAACCCTCCAAAATGGAGGGGTTTTTTTATTTCTTAGCATCTTTCAATGCTTGATTTGCCAACTCTACAAACGTCTTTGACGACTCTGTAGCACCTGCCACAGTATCAACTTTTGACGTATCTTGACTATCTACCAATTCTTGCTGAAGTTTTTCATCTACTTCTTTTGGCGTTATGTTGTTTTTAGCTTTCATCTTTGATGCATAGTCAGCATCGTCTCTTTTGAACTTGCCGTTTTTGTCTACTTCATTGTACACAACGCTTGAAATCTTGCCGTCTTTTACGGTGATTTCAATCTGTCCTTTGTATCCGTGTGCATCGAATGATGCTTGCTCTGCCTTGTAAGTCCCATCCTTGTACGCACCAGATGTGTTTGAAGACGTATTGGAGTTATTTGAACCACAACCAACCAAGCTTACTGCAATAAATGCCGTCGTAAGCCCAATAGCTAATGATTTTTTCATGGTAACCTCTCCTTTTAGAAAAATTTTTAACAATTCGCCTCTTAATATATATTCGACATCTATCTTAAAAATCCTTCTTTTGTTAAAATAAATTTTAACAATTTATTCTTCATCATTTGCAATCCTTGCAGTCGAAACAACTCTATCACCATCATCAAGCTTCATCAGCGTCACACCTGTAGTATCCCTGTGCATCTTTGATATATCAGCCACTTTAGTTCTTATGAGGATACCATTAGCTGATATTATCATGATCTCGTCTTTTTCACTTACAGACATTACAGAAACCAATTTTCCAGTTTTTTTCGTTATTTTTGCAGCTATTATTCCTTTTCCTGCCCTTGTCTGCAATCTGTATTCATCTGCATCGCTTCTCTTTCCGTATCCATTTTCTGTAACAACTAATATATCTCTATCTTTATCAACCAAATCCATTTCAACGACGTAGTCATCATCTCTTAGTGTAACTGCTATTACACCTCTTGCCTGTCTACCCATTGGCCTTAGATTGTCCTCATGGAACCTTATGCAGAAGCCGTTTGCTGTACCTATGATTATTTCCCTATTGCCATCTGTAAGCATGACATTTATAAGCTCATCTCCATCGTCAAGCTTTATGGCTGTATTGCCGCTTTTCTTTATCTTCGGAAAATCTTCGATCTCAGTCTTTTTGATTATGCCATTTTTAGTGCACATAACGACGTATTTAGCATTATGGGATTTTTTTATTGGTATCACAGCATTTACTTTTTCATCTTGATCTATCTGAATGAGGTTTATTATAGCTGTCCCTTTAGCTTGCCTCCCTGATTCAGGTATGTCTATCGTCCTTAAGCTGTACACCTTGCCTTTGTTTGTAAAAAACAAAAGCCTATCATGTGTCGTAGTTGTAAATACATTTTCTACAAAATCGTCTTCTCTTGTAGATATGCCGGAAATACCCTTTCCACCACGCTTCTGTGATTTATACGCATCAAGAGGCATCCTCTTTATGTAGCCAAAGTGCGTCATGGTTACAACAGCGTCTTCCAGTTGAACTAAATCTTCAATGTCGACTTCGTCTTCTTTCGCAACAATTTGCGTCTTTCTATCTGATGAATATTTATCTTTTACGTCTTTAAGCTCTTTCTTTATTATGTCCAGCACCTTTTTTTCATCTGACAGTATGCTTTTTAGCTCTTTTATTTTTTTGTAAAGATCGTTTAATTCATCTTCTATCTTCTGTCTTTCTAATCCTGTAAGGCGTCCTAGCCTCATATCAACGATAGCCTGTGCTTGCCTATCGCTAAGCCCAAACTTATCCATCAAATTATTCTTCGCTATAGGCTCTGTTTTTGAGCTTCGTATCACATTTATGACTTCATCAATATGGTCAAGGGCAATCTTCAAGCCTTCTAAAATGTGTGCCCTTTCTTCGGCCTTTTGAAGGTCAAACTTCGTTCTTCTGGTAATAACATCCACCTGGTGATCCACGTACTTTTCAATAATCTGATTTAACGAAAGTATCTTTGGAGCTCCATCCACAAGGGCCAACATGATAGCTCCGAACGTCTGCTGCATCTGTGTATGCATGTACAATTTATTTAAGACGACCTTTGGGTTTACATCTCTCTTTAATTCTATGACGATTCTCATGCCGTTTCTATCCGATTCATCTCTTAAATCAGAGATGCCTTCTATATGCTTGTCCCTTACAAGCTCCGCTATCTTTTCAACCAACTTTGATTTTATGACCATATAAGGCAATTCTGTGACGACTATGCGATTCCTGCCATTGTGCTCCTCTATCTCTGCCTTTGCCCTTACTATTATCTTCCCTCTGCCTGTCTCGTACGTTTCTCTGATGCCATCTTTTCCAACTATAAGACCACCCGTAGGAAAGTCAGGGCCCTTTATATACCTCATAAGCTCATCTGTAGCAATATACGGATTATCTATATACGCAATTATGCCGTCTATCACTTCGCCTAAATTGTGAGGAGGAATATTAGTAGCCATTCCAACGGCTATTCCTTGTGATCCATTTACCAATAAGTTTGGAAACCTTGATGGAAGAACTACAGGTTCTTTGTAGTTTTCATCGAAGTTTGGCACAAAGTCTACAGTCTCTTTATTTATGTCAGTAAGCATTTCCAAAGCTATCTTTGATAACCTTGCTTCTGTGTACCTCATGGCAGCAGCCGGATCTCCATCGATGCTTCCAAAGTTTCCATGGCCATCAACCAATGTCTCTCTCATGGAAAAATCCTGCGCCATCCTAACCATAGCGTCGTAAACTGCCACATCGCCGTGTGGATGGTATTTCCCTAATACTTCACCTACGACAGTTACGCTTTTCTTGTAAGGCTTGTCAGGCGTAAGACCAAGGCCATTCATTGCATAGAGAATTCTCCTGTGAACAGGCTTTAATCCATCTCTCACGTCAGGCAAAGCCCTGCTTACGATGACGCTCATGGCGTAATCTATAAAAGATTTTTTCATCTCATCTTCTACATCTACTGGTATTACTCTCAATTCTTCATTATTTGTGTTATCACTCACTTAAATCACCTGCCTATATATCAAGATTTCTAACGGTTTTAGCATATTTTTCTATAAATTCACGCCTTGGCTCTACTTTGTCCCCCATCAAAATCGTAAATATTTCATCGGCTGCAATAGCATCATCAAGGCTTACTTTCAGCATAGTCCTTTTCTCAGGGTCCATCGTAGTATCCCAAAGCTGCTCCGCATCCATTTCTCCTAAACCTTTGTACCTCTGCACATTGTAATTTTCTCTTCCGATCTCTTTTAAAATATTGTCAAGCTCTTTATCGGAATAAGCGTAGTACACCTTTTTGTTTTTCTCTATCTTGTAAAGTGGAGGCTGTGCAATATATATATTTCCATTTTCTATCAACGGCCTCATAAACCTGTAGAAAAATGTAAGAAGCAATGTCCTTATGTGGCTTCCGTCTACATCGGCATCTGTCATTATGACGACTTTATGGTATCTAAGTTTTGAAATGTCAAAATCGCTTCCTATTCCAGTGCCTAACGCTGTTATCATCGCCTTTATCTCATCGCTTGATAAAATTCTATCAAGCCTTGCCTTTTCTACATTCAAAATCTTACCTCTAAGGGGAAGTACGGCTTGATACTTGCTGTCTCTTCCCATTTTTGCAGAACCGCCTGCAGAATCACCCTCAACAAGGTAAAGCTCGCACTTTGATGCATCCTTTTCTGAACAATCTGCTAATTTACCAGGAAGCGAAGTAGATTCCAGCGCTGACTTCCTTCTTGTAAGCTCTCTGGCTTTTCTGGCTGCTTCCCTTGCTCTTGCAGCAGATGTAGCCTTTTCAAGAATGACTTTTGAAAGCGAAGGATTTTCCTCCATGAAAGCCGTCAATTTTTCCGTCACGACAGAATCGACGATGGAGCGCATCTCAGAATTGCCTAATTTCGTCTTCGTCTGTCCTTCAAATTGCGGATTCATGAGTTTCACGCTTATAATCGCCGTAAGCCCTTCCCTTACATCTTCGCCTTGCAAGTTCTTGTCATTTTCTTTTATGATGTTAAACTTTCTTGCGTAGTCATTGATGACTTTTGTCAGTGCTGTCTTAAAGCCTATTAAATGAGTGCCGCCTTCTCTTGTATCGATATTGTTTGCAAAGCTAAATATGTTTTCCGTATAGCTGTCATTGTACTGCATCGCCACTTCCACTTCGTACGTATCGCTTTTGTTTTCCATGTAAATAGGCTCTGGGTGCAACACTTCTTTATTTCTGTTTAGATACTTTACAAATTCAACTATGCCGCCTTCATAGTGAAAAACATCTTCTTTTCCATCTCTCTCATCAACAAGCCTTATTTTTACGCCTTTATTCAAAAACGACAATTCCCTCAGTCTTTGTGAAAGCACGTCATAATCGTATTCCAATGTCTCAAATATTTCCCCGTCTGGAGAAAATGTTATTGTCGTACCGGTTTCATCTGTCTCACCAATTACTGTAAGATCTGTCTTTGGAACTCCTCTTTCATATTTCTGCTGATACACTTTTCCATTTTGCTTGACGATAACTTCAAGCTTTTTTGACAAAGCATTTACTACTGATAGTCCTACACCGTGAAGACCACCAGAAACTTTGTACACGTCATTGTTAAACTTACCGCCTGCATGTAGCACAGTCAGCGCAACTTCAACACCTGATTTGCCTGTTTGTGGATGTATGTCTGTCGGTATTCCCCTACCATCATCTATTACAGATACAGAATTATCTTTGTGAATAATGACATCTATATTTTTGCAGTATCCTGCTAATGCTTCATCAATGCTATTGTCTACTATCTCATACACAAGATGGTGAAGTCCCCTGCTGCTGGTGCTACCTATGTACATGCCAGGACGCTTCCTTACAGCCTCAAGACCCTCTAATATTTGAATTTGACTTGCACCATATGTTTCATCATTTGCCATATACATACCTCCGTACTAAATTCCAATAGTTTTATTGTATCATTTTTTTGTTTTTTATACAAGGAAGCGAATTTAAGCAGATTTTTTCGCATTTTTACTTCTAAAAGGAAATTTTTTATTTTATAAAAAGACTATTTTATAATATACTTAAATATATAGATAAGATGTTCATTTTCAAGGTGGTGTTATATTGGATCTTCTCGGTATCTTAGTGGGAAAATTTGTAATACTTGGTTGTAAATTAACTAGAAAAAACGGTACATCATTGCCAGGAAAATTAGCTTTAAAGGTAGATGCTGATATCATAAAGAACATCGTAAAAGACGTAAAAAATGAAAAGATAGTTGTGACAGGAACAAATGGAAAGACTACTACATCGGGACTTATAGCAGAGATTTTAAAGTCGTCTGGCAAGAAAGTAGTTCATAATAGAGAAGGAGCAAATATGTTAAGTGGAATTGCCACTGTGCTTATAAAAAACAGCGACATCTTTGGCAATATAAGCTGCGATACTGGCGTTTTTGAAGTCGACGAAGCGAATATGCCTCTTGTCTTAAATGACATCAATCCAAAGGTAGTCGTTGTGACGAATTTTTTTAGAGATCAGCTTGACAGATACGGCGAGTTAGACACGACAATCAAAAAAGTCAAAGAATCTTTAAGTAAACTTCCTAAAGATTCAATGCTTCTTTTAAATGCAGACGAACCTTTTACAGCTTCTTTAGGCGATGACCTCAATCTAAATGTCTTTTACTACGGCATCTTAGACAAGTTAAATTACGGCTACAGCCTATCACCAGCATTTGAACAGAAATACTGTCCGGTTTGCGGTGGAAAATACGTCTACAGGGATGTTTTTTACGGTCAGCTTGGCGACTATTACTGCCCTAAATGCGGAAAATCACGGCCAAAATTGGATTTCGGCGCACTTGACATAAAACTTACAGAAGATGGCATATCATTCAAATTAAAATACAAAGACAAGTTAATAAACGTAAAAAGCCATCTTACAGGTGCATACAATGTTTATAACGTCATGGCATCTGTAGCAGCAAATGTACTTTTAGGAATTTCATTTTCAAATATACAAACGGGGCTTAACAACTACACGCCTATTGCAGGTAGACTTCAAAAGACTTATTTAAAGGGCAAAAAAACCATAATAAACCTCATTAAAAATCCAATAGGTTTTGACAGCACTTTAAACATGTTAAGAGAAATCAACAAACCTTTAAACTTATTAATTGCCATAAACGACAATTACGCTGACGGCAGAGATGTGTCTTGGCTTTGGGATGTAGACATCGAAAATTTCGTATCCCATACAAAGATAAACCATGTTGTGACATCAGGATTACGAGCAGAAGATATGGCATTAAGGCTTAAATACGCCGGAATAGATCAAAAGAAGATAAAAATCATAAAACCAATAGATGAAGCACTGGACTACATTCCAACCATAACAAATGAAGAATTGATAGCTGTCCTGCCTAACTACACATCATTGCACGAAGTAAATAATTACTTAAAATCAAGAGGTGTAAAACAATGAAACTCGTAATAGGCCATATGTATCCAGAGCTACTGAATCTTTACGGTGATAGAGGAAACATAATAACACTGAAAAGAAGATGTGAGTGGAGAGGAATTGAAGCCGAAATAAAGGCCATAACAGTAGACACAAATACAAATTTCAAAGACATCGACATACTGTTCTTAGGTGGTGGCTCTGACAGGGAGCAGAAAATCGTCAGCGATGATCTGACATTAAAGAGAGCAAAAAATTTAAAGTCTGCCATTGAAGATGGATTGACGCTTCTCAGCATATGTGGCGGATACCAACTGCTTGGCATGTACTACTTATCTTCAGACGGAAACAAATTGCCTGGCATAGGTGCACTTGAAATATACACGGTAGCAGGAAATAAAAGGATGATTGACAACATAATAATAGAATCATCTATCGATGGCAAGACATTTAAGATGGTAGGATTTGAAAATCACTCCGGAAAGACATTTTTGCAAAATAACGTTAAGCCTTTAGGAAAGGTCATATATGGAAATGGCAATAACGGCGAAGACGGCATGGAAGGCGCAATATACAAAAACACATTTGGAACATACCTTCACGGCCCAGTGCTGCCTAAAAATCCAGAGTTTACAGACATGCTGATAAAAAAAGCTCTGGAAAGAAAATACGGCAATTGCAATCTAACGCCTTTAGATGACTCATTTGAACATCTAACACAAGATGCCATAATAAATAGATTTGCAAAAAAATAGAGGTTTTACCTCTATTTTTTATTCGCTGTATTTTAAAGCTCTTTTAATGATGGTGTAGGACGATATGGGAGATATGTAAATTATGCTTTTTTTGTTTCTCTCTGTTATTACAAAAGACTTTATATTGTCATCTGATATTTTTACGATGAATCCTTCTTCTTCAGCAACCCTTAAAAATTCGCTGGTATCTTTTGACGATTTAACATCTATATTAAAAACTGCAATTATTTCATCGTCTGGCACCACTACATTCCCACCTAAATGAACGTACATATTTTCCTCCTTAATCAGGTATTATTACTCCATTTGAAATCAAAAAGTATTTATCGCCTTTTACATCTTTTTTTTCTGTATGTGTTATAAAAGTCTGACACCCTTCAACTTTATTTAAGATATATTTTCTCCTATTTTCGTCTAACTCTGACATGACATCATCCAGCAAAAGTATAGGACTTTCACCATTTTCTGATCTTATTACTTCGTATTCTGCCAATTTAAGACACAGTGCAATCGTCCGCTGCTGACCTTGTGAAGCAAAAATTCTTGAATCGTGGCCATTTATCGATATTTTCACATCATCTCTGTGAGGCCCGTACTTCGTATCACCATACCTTATATCCACATCCCTGTTTGAAATCAACTTATTTAAAAATAAATCCTTAGTAGACTTAATATCATCAATTTTGTCTGTAACATTATTCCAATATATCAGATCAACTTTTTCACATGAAATATCTTGAACAATCTTTTTTACTATTAAATCAAGATTATTGATGTACTGCCTTCTGTACATGATAATCTTTGAGCCAAAAAATGAAAGCTGCTCATCCATAATGTCCAAAAGCCTTGCACTTTCTTTTTTAAATTTTACATCCTTTAAAATCTTGTTTCTGTTTGCTAAAACTTTGTTGTATTGTATTATATCATAAAGGTAGTTTCTCTTCATCATTGAAATAGATGCATCGATGTATCGCCTTCTTGATGAAGGGCTGCCTTTTACAATATTTAGGTCATCTGGAGAAAAAATCGTAGTAAGTATAATGCCGATTAACTCCGAAATATTCTTTATCTTATTGTTATTTACCTTAAAAAATCTGTTTTGATTTAACTTATACCCTGTCTCAACTGTCACTTCTTCACCATCTACGTCGAAAACACCTTTTATATAATAATAATCCCCATCAAAACACACCATATCCCTATTTTTGCTATTTCTAAAGGATTTTCCGATGCTTAACAACCTTATGCACTCTAAAAGATTGCTTTTTCCTTGTGCATTTGAACCGTATATTACATTTATACCAGCAGAAAATGTAACCTTTTGATGCTTTAAATTCTTAAAATTGTCAACAATAAGCTCTTTTAGATACATTCATTCCTTTTCCTTTCGTACAGCAAAACCGTACTTTATTTAATTACAAACTGTTTCTCATTTACAACCACTGTATCACCTTTGCGCAATTTTTTCCCTCTTTTAAGCTCAATATTTCCATTTACTCTTACAAGGCCATCCAATATCATCTGTTTACCTTTACCGCCAGTTTCTGCTATGCCTACGTACTTTAAAAATTGATCAAGCGTAATGTATTCAGTGCTTATCTTTACTTCTTCCATCATACCAAACCCTTTCGACTAATCATTTAATTTTACAGGCAATACCATGTACAAGTAATCATCATCTTCTATCGGCGTTATTATCATAGGATTTATGCTGTTTATCATGCTCATCTTTATTTTTTCAGAATCGATGACTCTAAGTGCCTCCAAAAGGTACCTGGAGTTAAAAGCTATCTCAATAAGATTGCCTTCAATCTCTATATTAAGTCTTTCCGACATCTTTCCTTTTTCAGAATTTGATGATATCACAAGTTCTCTTTCATTAAAAGTAAATTTAATTAGATTGCTTTTGTTTGAAGCCAGCAATGACGCCCTGTCTATAGCATCTACCAAATCATCTTTATCTATGATAACTACAGACTTAAAATCCTTAGGTATTACTGCCTTATAATTCATATAATTCCCATCTAAAAGTTTTGATATAACTTTTGTACCGTCAAATTCCAACAAAATTTGATTGCCTGTAAAAGATATTGATACGTCATCATCATTGTCTTCCATAATCCTTAAAAGCTCGTTAGCCGTAGTACCTGGTATGACAACGCTGAAATCATCCATATTATTTGATAGAGGATCTTCTGAAACGTGTTTTTTTATAGCCATACGGTATCCATCAAGTGCTACCATATTTATCGCATTTCTGCTTACCTCCATAAGTATACCTGTCAGAATAGGCCTCGTCATATCTTGAGCGACGCTAAATGAAGTCATCTTTATCATTTCTTTTAAGACTTTCTGTTTTAAAGTGAAAGTTACATCTTTTATCACATCTGGTATATCAGGGAATTCTTCTGATGAATTTCCTGATATAGAAAATTCAGATAAACCACACCTTATATTTACTGTGTTGTTTTCGTCAGACTCAAAAAAAACTGTATCATCTGGAAGCTTCCTTACAAGGTCTGAGAAAACCTTAGATGATACGACTATACTTCCCTTTTCAATGATAAATGCATCAACACTGCATTGAATTCCAATTTCCATATCAGTTGTGTACATTAATATCTTATCGCCTTCTGATTTTAAAAGTATGCCTTGCAGTATAGGGAGGGTGGTACGGGGGGTTACCCCTTTTATAACCTTGTTCACTGCATTTGATAATGAAATTTTATCGCAAGAAAATTTCATAGAAATTTCTCTCCTTTTAGGTATATTTAAAAAAAATAAGAATATAATTAAATAATAGTAGTAGTAATAATAGAGCTTGTTAATATGTTAAAAACTTTTTTAATCAGCATAAAACCTTGTTTTTATGTTGTTGATAACTTATTAAAATTTTTAAAAAGATATCTACAATATCAACAAGCTCTAAAAAATCGATGTTATCAACAGTTTATCAATGTGTATATGTTAAAAACCTTTTATTCGCTTTTTAAGTTCCTCAATTTGTTTATTTAAAGATTCGTCTTCTTTTATGTCGTTTGAGATTTTGTCGTAGGCATGTATAACTGTAGTGTGATCTTTTCCAAATTCTTCGCCTATTTTAGGCAATGACAAGTCTGTCATTTCCCGGGCCAAGTACATGGCAATTTGTCTTGGAAAAGCTATCGTCTTAGTCCTCTTTTTTGATATAAAATCTTCGTATTTTATGTTGTAGTATTTGCATACCTCTTCTTGTATAAGCTTAACTGTTACTTTTCTGACTTTGTTGGATATTATGTCCTTTAAGGCATCTTTTGCGAGATCAAGGTCTATGTTTGCCTTTGTAAGAGAAGAAAAAGCCACGATTCTTATTAAAGCGCCTTCTAATTCTCTTATATTTGAAGGTATTTTTTCTGCAATGTATATAAGCACATCGTCAGGTATATTTAAGTTTTCGTTTTGCGCTTTTTTCTTTAAGATTGCTATCCTGGTTTCGAAATCTGGTGGCTGTATGTCTGCTATAAGGCCCCATTCAAACCGTGATCTAAGCCTGTCTTCCAGCGTTGGTATCTCTTTAGGAGGTCTATCGCTGGAAACTATTATCTGCTTATTTGCTTCGTACAGTGTGTTGAATGTATGGAAAAATTCTTCCTGTGTCCTTTCTTTTTTTGCTATAAATTGTATGTCGTCTATTAAAAGGATGTCTATGCTTCTGTATTTATTTCTGAATTCTTCGTTTTTGTCGTCTTTTATAGAGTTAACCAGCTCGTTTGTAAATGTCTCTGATGTAACGTACATTATCTTTGTATTGCTGTTGTGTTCCAGCACAAAATGACCTATAGCGTGCATTAAATGGGTTTTGCCAAGGCCAACACCGCCATATATAAAAAGAGGATTGTACGCCCTTGCGGGTGATTGTGCTACGGCCAAACATGCAGCGTGTGCCAATTTATTGCTGTTTCCTACAACGAATGTATCGAATGTGTACTTTGGATTTAACATGTTAGAAACAGATTTGTCTTTTTCACTTTTAAATTGAACGGTTTCTTTTATTTTTTTGTATTCTTCTTCGTCTTCTGATACTATTTTTATTTCTATGTTTTTGTTTGTTATCGATTTTGCCGCATCGTAGATTACATTTAAATACCTTCCATTTATGATATTTTTTGTAAATACATTTACTGCTGATAGCACAAGTATGTCATCTAATAGTGCTACAGGCTTTAAATGGACAAGCCATGTGGTATAGCTGGTGGATGTTAATTCGCTTTTTAATTTTTCAAATATTGCATCCCAGAGTGAGTAACAATCGTCATACATTTTGTGACCTCCTACAAATATAAACAAGCTGTTAATAAAAAATAATTTCCATGTGTTTATATCGGCAAGTTGTTAATAAATTTTGTTAAAAAGGCAAAAAAATATCAACAATGTAACATTGTTTAAAAGATATAAAAATGTTGTTGATAAATTTTTACTTGATAAAAATATATTGAAAAAGGCTAAAAAACCTAATTATAAAATCAATGTATAAAAAATAAACTAAAATAATAACAAGTTATTCACAGATTTATGCACAACCTGTGAATAACTAAACATGCGTATTGATAAATTTTAAAACTTATTAACAACTTCGATTATATAATACCAAAATATTAACACATTATCAATAAAAAAATAAAAATTATTAACAGTCGCTGAATAAAACTTTTTAATATGTTAATAACATTAGTGGATTAATTTATTGACATGCAAATAAATAAACGATATAATCTTATTAGCATTTTTATGGTTTTAGGAGGTGTAGTAGTGTTACGTACACATCAGCCAAAAGTAAGGCATAGAAAAAAGGAACATGGATTTAGAAAAAGGATGTCTACGAAAGATGGTCGTGATGTTTTAAGAAGAAGAAGGAGAAAAGGTAGACATAGGTTGACAGCATAAGGAAGGCCTTAATGGGCCTTTTTTGCAATCGGAGGTTTATAAATTTATGATATGATGAAGATAAAACGCAGTAGAGACTTTAAGAATGTTTATAGTCATGGGAAATCTGTTTCTAATCAATACATCGTCATGTATTTTTTAGAGAATGGTTTGGATGCCAATAGAGTCGGATTTTCTATCAGTAAAAAAATAGGTAAAAGTGTAGTTAGAAATCGCTATAAGAGGTTATTATATGAAAATTTCAGGTTGTTAGATGGTGATTTAAAAAAAGGATACGACATTATTTTTATTGCCAGAAATAAAATTGTAGAGTCAGATTTTTATACGTTAGGAAATGCTATGAGAAGGCTTCTTAAGAAATCTTCTCTTTATATGGTGAATGATAAATGAAATACATTTTCATATATTTAATAAAGTTTTACCAAAAATTCATATCTCCAATGAAGCCAAAATCCTGTAGGTTTTATCCGACTTGTTCTCAATACGCTATCGATGCCATCATGAAGTATGGCATTTTGAAAGGTGGAATTATGGCTTTGTGGAGGATATTAAGGTGTAATCCCTTTAATCCAGGTGGATACGATCCTGTAAAATAGCTAGGAGGTTTAAAATGGCATCAATTGGTATGTACCTTGGCCAGTTATTGAAATTTATATACGATTTTGTTGGAAATTATGGTGTAGCCATAATCATATTTACGATTCTCATAAGGGTTGTCCTTTTGCCTTTTTATGTCCAGCAGATGGGGACAATGAGAAAGATGAAAGAAGTTAGTCCTTTAGTTGAAGAAATCAAGAAAAAGTATGCTAAAGATCCCCAAAAGATGAATGAAGAGATGATGAAGTTATATAAAGAAAAGAACGTAAATCCTATGAGCGGTTGTCTGCCGATGCTTCTTCCTCTTATAATACTTTGGCCGCTTTTTGCTATGCTTAGAAGCTATCCTGCGTTTAGCACGGCTTCATTTTTATGGCTTAAGAGTTTAGCAGCAAGAGATCCTTATTTTATATTGCCAATATTGTCGGGTGTTACTACTTATATTTCCTCTGCGATGATACAGACAGACAACAATCAGAAGTCGATGAATCTTATAATGTCTGCTTTTATGATATGGATAACTGTTTCACTGCCTGCTGGTGTAGGAATATACTGGGTTACCAGCAATATCTTTCAGATTGTGCAGCAGTACATCTTTTTAAGACCTACCGAACCAATGAAGGGAGAGTCTTCAAATGAGGGAAATAATAAAAACAGGAAAGACGGTTGATGAAGCTTTAAATGCTGGACTTTCAGAGTTAGGTATAACGAGGGATTTGGTGGACGTAGAAGTAATAGACGAAGGCAGTAAAGGATTTCTGGGTTTATTGGGCAAACAGGCAATAGTGAAGATAATAGTCAAAGATGTCTTCAAGGAAAACATTAAAAGGTTTTTAGACGGATTGATAAGTTTTATGGGCATAGATGTCGCTTACGACATTGGCGAAAAAGATAATACGATATTGGTAAATTTAAAGGGAAAAGGCGTTGGTCTGCTGATAGGGTACAGAGGAGAGACATTAGATTCACTGCAGTACCTTGTATCTTTAGTGGCCAATAAAAATAATATAGAAGGCGCGCACAAGAGAGTTCTATTGGATGCGGAAAATTATCGCGAAAAAAGAGAGAAGGTACTCATAAATTTGGCAAATAAAATTGCCAGGAAGGTAAAGCAGGAACATAGAAGCATCACATTAGAGCCTATGAATGCCAACGAGAGGAGAATAATTCATTTGGCTTTGCAAGATGATCCTGATATAGAGACATTTAGCGAAGGCGATGAACCAAATAGGAGAGTGACGATATCTTTAAAGTAGCGGATACCCAAAAGGGTATTTTTTCTTTTATCTTATTGTAAAATAATATTTGGTGTTATATTATCATACTGAAGATTTGAAAGTTTGGTGGTTAATGTGATAGATGATACAATTGCTGCAATTTCGACTCCGATAGGTGAAGGTGGTATTTCCATCATAAGGATAAGTGGCAGTAATGCAATAAAAATAGTTTCCGGTATTTTTAAGTCAAAGCGAAACGTGGATTTGAAAAATGTTAAGAGTCATACGGTTCATTACGGTTTTATTTGCGATATGGAAAATGACGAGATATACGATGAAGTTTTGGTAAATGTCATGAGAAGTCCTCATACTTATACTAAAGAAGATGTGGTAGAGATAAATTGTCATGGAGGTTATATTCCCGCTAAAAGAATTTTAGAGCTTGTACTCAGAAATGGCGCAAGGCTTGCTGAACCTGGTGAATTTACAAAGAGGGCTTTTTTGAATGGAAGATTGGATATATCACAGGCGGAAGCCGTCATAGACATAATTAGATCTAAGACAGATCTATCTAATAAATACGCTTTGATGCAGCTTAATGGAAGCGTCAAAGAAAAGATCACAAAGATAAAAAATGATCTTGTGGCGCTTATTGCACATATATTTGCACTCATGGATTTTCCTGAAGAAGACGTGGAGTTATTTAATGATGGTGAACTTATAGATGGCATTAACAAATCAATCAGAGAAATTGATGAGATACTTAAAACATCTGAAAAAGGCAGAATCATAAGGGAAGGGCTTAACACAGCAATAATTGGGAAACCTAATGTAGGCAAATCATCGCTTCTAAACGCATTGTTAAATGAAAACAGAGCAATTGTGACAGATATACCAGGCACAACACGAGACATCATCGAAGAACATTTAAGCATAAAAGGCATACCTATAAACCTCATAGATACAGCAGGCATAAGGCAGACTGATGAGATCGTGGAGAGAATCGGTGTCGAAAGAAGCAGAGAAGCTATAGATAAGGCTGATTTGATAATGTTCGTTTTTGATGGTTCACGGCCTTTGGAGAAAGATGACTATGAGATACTTAAGCTAATAGAGAATAAGAAGATCTTATATATCTTAAATAAGATCGATTTGCCTTCTGCAATTGACATACATGAAGTTGATAAGTTATCAGGTGGAAGATATGTGAAACTGTCATCTGTCACAAAAGAGGGGTTAGAAACATTAGAAAATACTGTATACAATATGGTTATGGTTGATGGTTTATCCCACGACGAGTTTTTGTTGACAAACATGAGACACAAAGAGGCCTTAATTAAAGCGAAAGAAAATTTGGTGTCGTGCCTTAAGACGATAGAAAGTGGTCTGACGGAAGATTTTGTATCGATTGACTTAAATGCTGCAATAGATCATTTAGGTTTGATAACTGGTGAAACTGCAAATGAGGATTTGATAAATGAAATATTTGAGAGATTTTGTGTTGGAAAGTAGGTGTAAGGATGGTATACGATGCAGGTTCATATGATGTAGCTGTAATAGGTTTAGGCCATGCTGGATGTGAAGCAGCTTTAGCTACCGCAAGACTTGGCCTAAAGACAGTCGCTTTTGCTATAAATTTAGATTCTATTGCTTTGATGCCGTGTAATCCTGCTATAGGTGGGCCGGCTAAGACTAACCTTGTGAGGGAGATTGATGCGCTTGGTGGTCAGATGGCCATAAATACCGATTTGACATTGATACAGGAGAGGACATTAAATACCAGCAAAGGTCCTGCTGTAAGGGCTTTAAGGGCACAATCTGATAAAAAAAGGTATCAATTTAATATGAAGTATACGCTGGAGAAGCAGGAGAATTTAGACATAAAACAGGCAGAAGTTGTAGATATAGAAGTGGAGGATGGACAAGTTAAAAGCGTTATTACAAAGACAGGCGCAAGGTATCTTTGTAAGTCTTGTATTGTTACGACTGGCACATACTTAAGAGGTAGGATAATCATCGGTGATGTAAGCTACAGCGGTGGGCCTAATGGATTGTTTCCAGCTAATGAGCTTTCTAAGTGCTTTGAAAGGCTTAACATAAGATTGATGAGGTTTAAGACAGGTACGCCGGCAAGAGTTGACAAAAAATCTATAAATTTTGATGCGATGGAGATTCAGCCTGGTGACGATAAGATAACGCCTTTTTCATACATGCACGATGAGATAAATGTTGAGCAAATTCCATGCTGGCTTACATACACAAACACAAAGACGCATGAAGTGATAATGAAAAACATAGACAGATCTCCTCTTTACAGTGGTGAAATTAAAGGCGTTGGACCGAGGTATTGCCCATCTATTGAGGATAAGGTGGTCAAGTTTCCCGATAAGTTGAGGCATCAGCTTTTTATTGAGCCAGAAGGAAGAGATACAAATGAAATGTATGTTCAAGGCATGTCATCAAGCATGCCTGAAGATGTCCAGATAGAATTTTTAAGGACGATTAAGGGATTGGAAAATGTTAAGGTGATGAGGCCGGGATATGCCATCGAATATGACTGCATAGATCCCACTCAGTTAAAGCAATCTTTGGAGTTAAAGACTATTTCAGGGTTATTTTTTGCAGGACAAGTAAACGGTACGTCAGGATATGAGGAAGCTGCTGCACAAGGACTTATGGCAGGCATAAATGCCGCTATGAAGCACTACAATAGAGAACCATTTATATTGGATAGATCTGAAGCGTATATAGGCGTATTGATCGATGATCTTGTAACTAAAGGAACAAATGAGCCGTACAGAATGTTGACGTCAAGGGCGGAATACAGGCTTATTTTACGGCAGGACAATGCCGACTTTCGCTTAACTGAGAAGGGAAGGCAGATAGGATTAGTCGATGATGAAAGATACAATAGGTTTTTAAGCAAAAAAGCGCAGTACGAAAAAGAGATGGAAAGATTGAAAAGCACCATGATAACTCCAAGCCATGATGTAAATGAGTATTTAAAGTCAAAAGGAAGTTCACCTATCGTCACAGGGATAACCATGTACGATTTACTAAAGAGGCCTGAGATAGATTATGTTTCGTCGAAAGCGATTGATATTGGTAGGCCGGATAATATTAGAGACGATGTGGCTTTTCAGATCGATATAAACATAAAGTATGAAGGTTATATAAAGAAGCAAATGGAGCAAGTAGAGAAGTTTAAGGCATTGGAAAATAAAAAGATCCCGCCTTGGATAAATTATGACGACATAAAAGGAATAAGCATTGAAGCAAGACAAAAATTAAAAAGCATCATGCCTACATCTGTCGGTCAAGCATCCAGGATTTCCGGCGTTTCACCAGCAGATATTTCTGTCATCTTAGTTTATTTGCAGTCAAGGAGATAAGGTATATGAACAGAGAATACATTGATATGCTTATAAAAGGTGCTGATGATTTAGGAGTAGAACTTAATATGTTCCATGTGGAACAATTCTTAAAGTACACTGATCTTCTTTTAGAGTGGAATGAGAAAATGAATTTAACGGCTATTACAGAAAAAAAGGAAATCATCATTAAGCACTTTTTAGACAGCTTAACCGCATCAAAGTGTAAAATAATAAAGGGCGATGAAAGAATAATCGATGTAGGCGCAGGTGCTGGTTTTCCATCAGTTCCTATTAAAATTCTTTATCCGTCTTTAAAGCTTACTATAGTCGATTCTTTAAAGAAGAGGACAGTATTTCTAAATGAATTGGCAAGCTATCTTAATTTAAAAGACGTAGAAATCATACATGGAAGAGCGGAAGACTTAGGCAAAGATAGGGATTTTCGCGAGAAATACGACATATCATTATCGAGGGCTGTTGCACAACTAAATGTGCTAATAGAGTATTGCATACCTTTTACGAAGGTTGATGGATATTTGATAGCATATAAAGGGTCTAATGCAGATGAGGAAATAGCTGCATCGCAAAATGCCTTAAATGTTTTAAGGTGTAAGGTGGAAAATGTCCTTGATGTCACATTGCCTTACACCGACATTCACCATAAACTTGTCTTAATAAAGAAGTTGGATGCTACTGATAGTAAATACCCGAGAAAGCCAAAATCGATTGAAAAGTCACCACTTTAAAGAAAGGGTAATGATTTATGAGTGATTTTAGGGTTTGTCTGTTAGTTTCAAGAGGCGTTATCATTAAAGACGGCAAAGTTCTTCTCGTGAAACATCAGACGGAAAATGAGGTAGGATGGGTCTTTCCAGGAGGACGTGTTGAGGAAAATGAGTCCCTTGTAGAAGCGTTGGTGAGGGAATGCAAGGAAGAGACAGGATACGATGTGGTGGCTGATAGTGTCTGTTATCTTGAAGAATACCTTATTTACTACGCTACATACTTTAAGTGCAGAATTGTAGGTGGTGATTTGAAGTTAGGTTCTGATCCTGATATGCCTAGAGAGCACCAGGTGATTAAAGACGTAAAATGGATTGACGTATCACAATTTGATAGTTTAGACATATATCCAGAAGGGCTTAAGAAGATGATTATGGACGGAAGCATTAAGGATCAAAACATAAGATTGCCTGAAATATACAGATAAAAAATCGATAAAAATATTAAGGATAATAATGGAATTATAGGAGGAATTTTGATATTATTGTAGAATATATATAATATAATCTATTGTTTTACGAAGAGGTGTTTTTTATGGTGTCGATAAAACAGCAGGAAATAAAGTACTTGCCGATAGATCTTATTAGACCAAATCCATATCAGCCTCGCAAAATCTTTGACACTGCTAATCTGCAAGAGCTTTGCGATTCTATAAAAGCTTATGGTGTGATACAGCCAATAAGCGTGAGAGTCGTAAATGGCAATTCGTATGAGCTTATATCTGGGGAAAGACGGCTAAGAGCATCAAAGCTGGCGGGTCTTACGACGATTCCCGCTATAGTGTTTGAAGCATATGATGAGGATTCTGCAGTAATCGCTTTAATAGAAAACTTGCAAAGAAAAGACCTGAATTTTTTAGAAGAAGCTGAAGGATATTACAATCTAATAAATGACCACAATCTAACTCAGGAAAAATTGGCTATTATGCTGGGGAAAAGCCAGTCTACCATTGCCAACAAGTTGCGACTTCTAAAGCTTAGCGATGATATAAAGGCTAAATTGATAGAGCACAATTTGACTGAACGGCATGCAAGAGCTCTTTTAAGGCTTCCAGATGAGGAGATGCAGAATAAAGCCATCGACATAATCATAAAGAAAAAGTGCAATGTTAAAGAAACAGAGAAAATTGTACAAGACATGATAAACAAGATAACGATGGAAGAAGATAAAAAGCAAGAAAAAAAGAAGATGATGAGGTTTTATAAAGACATAAGAATCTTTGTAAATACAATAAAGCAAGCTATTACAATAATGAAAAATTCAGGTGTCGATGCTGAATACACTGAGCTTAATGAAGATGACTACATAGAATTTAAGATAAGGATTCCTAAAAAGTAATTTTTAATCACCCCGTATCATAATTTAACTTTTGTTCCACATGGAACAATGCTATAATAAAAATATGATAAAATTGCGGGGTGATAAATTGGGCAAAGTAATAGCTGTGGCAAATCAAAAAGGCGGCGTTGGCAAGACTACGACAACTATAAATCTTGGCTATTCTTTATCTGCTGCTGGCAAGAAGGTGCTGTGCGTTGATATGGACCCACAAAGCAATATGACCAGCGGATTTGGAATAGATAGTTCATCTATTAACTGCACTACGTATAATATTTTAATTGAAGGAAAAGACATAAGAGAAGCGTACATAAAGTTAGAAGATATGAGCGGAATTACCATTGTACCTTCCAGCATACAATTGGCAGGTGCAGAGATAGAGCTGGTGCCGATGCTATCCAGAGAATTTAGGCTTAAAAATTCCATAAATGAAATAAAAGAGGATTTTGACTATATTTTAATTGATTGTCCTCCATCTTTGGGACTCTTGACAATAAATGCATTGACGGCGGCGGATTCTATTTTAGTTCCTATACAATGTGAATACTATGCGCTGGAAGGATTAACACAATTAATGAACACTATAAATCTGATAAAGAAAAACATAAACCACAGTTTAGAAATCGAAGGTGTTGTTTTGACTATGTTTAATGCTCGGACAAACCTATCGATACAGGTTGTTGACGAGGTGAAAAAGTATTTTAAAGGGAAAGTGTACGGGACCATAATACCGAGGAACATAAGGTTAGGTGAGGCGCCAAGTTTTGGAAAGCCTATTTCTCTTTACGATCCACATTCAAAAGGTGCTGAAGCTTATGAGGAGTTGGCCAAGGAATTAATTGAAAGGAACGGTGAGGCAGGTGAATAACAAAAGAGGGCTTGGTAGAGGTTTACAAGCTCTTATACCAGAGATAGATGAAGAAAGCGCGAAAGGCGTTGAAAGCATTAAGATTTCGGATATTGAGCCAAATCAATTTCAGCCAAGGAAACATTTTGATGACGAGTCTTTAAAAGAATTATCCGATTCCATAAAAGAACACGGTATTATACAACCTATAATAGTCAGAAAGAACGATTTTGGGTATCAGATTGTGGCTGGTGAGAGAAGGTGGAGGGCGGCAAAGTTAGCGGGGCTTAAAGAAGTACCTGCTATAGTGAAAGATTTTGATGATCAAAAAGTGATGGAAATAGCCCTTATAGAGAACCTTCAGAGAGAAGACTTAAATCCAATTGATGAAGCAAAGGCGTATAAATCTCTAATGGAGCAATTCAACCTGACACAGGAAGAAATATCGAAAAGGGTGGGGAAAAGCAGGTCATCCATCGCTAATAGCATAAGGCTCCTAAACTTGGATGAAGAAGTTCAAAATATGTTGATGGAAGGCAAAATAACGACGGGACATGCAAAAGTTATATTGGCCTTGCAGGACGCTGAGAAGCAAAACATGATAGCTAAGAAAATAGTGGACAAGAACCTAAATGTGAGAGATACTGAAAACCTCATAAAAGAAGTCACATCGTCTAAGAAGAAAAAACGAAAAGAAAGCGACGCATACATAAAAGAGATAGAGGATAATTTCTGCAGATTCTTTGGCACAAAGGTTAAAATTATCCATGGAAAAAACAGGGGAAAAATATTGATAGAATACTATGGAGATGAAGATCTGTCGAGACTTGCTGAACTCATAATAGATAGGTAATCTCAATGCATTTGTAAAAACAAATGCATTTTTCTATTGTAACAAAGGCCAAATAAATATAAAATATAGATATATGAATGAATTTAAGGTGATGTAGATGGAACATTGCATAATAATCTGCAATTCAACGCAGCACATGCTTAATGCAGATAAGATATTAAAGGAAAATAGTATTAAAACAGAATTGATACCAGCTCCAGCAGAGTACGGTTCTGTATGCAGTACCGCAATTAAAATTGATGCATATAATGTAGATGTAGCAGAAAAGCTCCTAAAAATAAATTCCGTATCAGTAAAAGGTATATATCCATATAAAATTAGGAAATTAGATGGCTTGTTAGAAATAATAAATAAAGGATTAAATAGGGACATAAAAGCTGTCTTAGAAAAAGTGGAAAAAGGCATAGAGCTTACAGAAGATGATATAGTTTTGCTGCTTAGTGCCGATGGTGATGAGAACTTAAGTTCTATATACAAAGCTGCCGATGAGATGAGGAAAGCGGTTGTAGGTGATGTAGTCGACATAAGGGCTGCAATAGAATTTTCTAATATCTGTAGAAAAAATTGTCTATACTGCGGCTTAAGGAGAGACAATTTAACTGTTGACAGGTATAGGATGTATGTAAATGAGATAGTTGAAACTGCAAAAGAACTAAAGCAGATGGGGATAAAGACGGTTATTCTTCAATCAGGAGAAGATCCATGGTATACAGAAGATAAAATAATTGAGATAATAAGAAAAATCAAGAAAGAGACTAACATGCGGATAACATTAAGCATTGGTGAAAGGACTGAAGAAGAGTACCAGCATTTTAGGGAAGCTGGTGCAAACAACTTCTTGCTAAAAATAGAGACTACAAACAGGGAGATATTTAAAAACATACATCCTGATGATGACTTTGACTACCGCGTAAAATGCAGCCAATGGCTTAGGGGAAACGGATATATAAATGGCAATGGAAACATAATAGGTCTGCCTGGTCAGACAGCGAGAGACATTGCAAGAGATATTCTTTTCTTTAAAGAGATGGGCATTCACATGGTGGGCATTGGTCCTTTCGTGCCTGCTGCAGGTACGCCTTTAGAAACGTATCCGCATGGAAGCGTCGATATGACCCTTAAAACTGTTGCTGTTACAAGGCTTGTACTAAAAAATGTCTTTATTCCAGCCACGACTGCATTAGCTACCGTTGACAAAGAAGCCCAAGTAAAGGCTTTGATGGCTGGCGCAAATACTATCATGCTTATATCTACCCCTTCAAAGTACAGAAGCAGGTACAGGATTTACAGCAATAAAAACATGGTAGATCTTAAGACGGCATACATGGCTATCGTAAAAGCCGGTAGAAAATTGCCTCCTTATATAAATAAAGAGTATATAAAAGAAATAGTATAGAAAAGTCGATAGGAGGGTTATCATTGATTTATTTTGACAATGCAGCTACATCGTATCCTAAGCCTGAATCAGTCTATGATGAGATTGATAGAGTGATGAGATACTGTGGCAATCCAGGCAGAGGAAGTCACAGGTTGGCAATAGAATCTGGAAAGCACATATTGGAAGCCAGACAGGAACTTTGCAATCTATTTAATATAAGCGATCCAATGAGGATAGTCTTTACGCTTAACACGACGGATTCATTAAATATTGCCATAAAGGGAATTTTAAACGAAGGCGATCACGTTATAACGTCCAGCATGGAGCACAATTCAATGATAAGACCGCTTATTGCGCTGAGGGATAGGAATTACATCGATTTGACTGTAGTCAAATGCGATGAAAAGGGAAATATCGATGTGGAGGATGTAAAGAAATCCATAAAGAAAAATACAAAACTGATCGCCATGATCCATGCATCAAACGTTACTGGCACGCTGATGCCAATAAGGGAAATAGGTAGTATTGCCCGGGAAATGGGTATATATTTCCTTGTGGATGCTGCCCAGACTGCAGGCAGTTATCCTATTGATGTAGAGAGAGACAATATTGATTTATTAGCATTTCCTGGCCACAAATCCCTGTTAGGCCCTCAAGGTACCGGTGGGCTTTATGTGGGAGACACAATAAAACTTAAGACGATAAAAGAAGGTGGGACAGGTAGCAATTCGGAAAACATACATCAGCCTGATATGATGCCTGATATGCTGGAAAGTGGCACGCCAAATACGCCTGGAATTGCAGGTTTGAAAGAAGGCGTAAGATTTGTGAGAAGTGTAGGGGTAGAAAATATTTTTGAACACGAAAGGATGCTTGTCAGGAGATTTATAGATGGTGTAAAAGAAATTCCTAATCTTATCTTATATGGAAACGAAGATTCGAAAAAACGAGTTGGCGTCGTTTCAGTCAATATCAAAGATATTGATTCTGGTGAGGTAAGCTATATATTGGATAAGGCATTTGATATAGCGACGAGGTCTGGACTCCATTGTTCATCTTTGTCACATCAGACAATAGGCACTATAAAGACTGGAACCGTCAGATTTGGAATAGGTTATTTCAACACAGAAGATGAAGTTGATAAAGCTGTTGAAGCACTTTATACTATAGCAAAACAGGCCATTTAAATAATCTTTATATGCGGAGGAAAAAAACTATGCAGGAACTTATGATGATGCTCAATAAAAATATGGATTTACTTGTATTATTTGCGATTGTCTTAGGATTAATAGATTTTATAGTGGTCATTGTGATTAATTCAAAATACACAAAATTGAAAAATAAATATAAAAAGCTTATTAAGGAATTGGAGATGGGGGATGTAGTAGATCTTTTGGCTAAAAATATAAGCAAAAACGACGAGTTTAACGAGAAGTTGGAGAAGTTCAGAAAAGAGCTAAGCATGATAGACAATGAAATGAAAGCATCTATAAAAAAGGTTGGAATCGTAAGGTACAATGCTTTTAATGATGTTGGATCTGATTTAAGCTTTTCGATAGCTCTTTTAGATAGCGATGACAATGGAATAGTAATATCAGGTATCTATGGAAGAAATGAAACAGCCACATTTGCAAAACCTATAGTCAAAGCACAATCAAATTATCCTCTGTCTGCTGAGGAGATACAAGCCATAGATAAGGCAAGAAAAGGCCAGAGGTGAGGATAATTTGATCGCCTTTATTGTAAACCCCACTGCTGGCAATGGCAAGGCATACAGGATGATTCCTAAAATAGAGAAGTATATGAATGAGAAAAACTTAAAGTACAAGTTTTTTATAACAAAATATCCCGGACATGGCACTATACTGGCAAGAGAAGCTGTAAAAGATGATTTTGAAATCGTAGTAGCAGTAGGTGGCGACGGGACAGTTCATGAGGTCATCAATGGCATAAAGGATTCAGATGTAGCACTTGGCATAATACCTTTAGGTACTGGCAATGATTTTGCCAGGTATTTCCGCATTCCAAAGGACGTATATAAGGCATTGGAAATTCTGTTAATGAAAAAGACAAAGTTTATCGATAGCGCTGTCATAAACAAGTACATTACATGCAACAATGTGGCAAATATAGGCATCGATGCAGACGTTGCGGTGCAAGTAACCAGATTTAAAAGATTTGTCAGTGGAATTTTAGCTTATACATTAAGCCTTATAAATGTACTTTTTAAATACAAGCCATACAACGTAAAGATCGATATAGACGGAAAGATGATAAAGAGAAGGATAATGTTAGCTGCATTTGGCAATTGCAGCTTTTACGGCGGTGGATTTAAGATTTTGCCTGACGCCAATCCTGATGATGGATATTTAGATGTGATAATCGTAAATGAAATCAGCAAATTTAAGCTGCTTTTCTTGCTTCCTATGGCCATCTTTGGGAAGCACACATCGTTGAAATGTGTTGAAACTTATAAAGCCGAGAAAATACATATAGACGCTGAAAAAGAGTTGGCGCTTTGTGTTGACGGGGAAGTCATTTTATCAAACACAATAGTGCTTAATGTGAAAAGGAATTCTGTAAAAATTTGTACGAATTAAATAAAAAAGTATATTGTTAAAAAACTTCAGCCATACTATATATGGTTGAAGTTTTTTATTTTTTAACTTCTTTGGAGGCGTATAGATGGATGAAATAAAAACAGGGAAACTGATTATAATAGGTGGAGCAGAGGACAAAAAAGATAAATGTGTAATTTTAAAAGAAGTGATAAAGCTATCAGGTGGTGAAAATGGCAGGATTGTGGTGATGACTACAGCCACAGAAAAGCCACAAGAGGTAGGTAAAAATTATGTGGAAATTTTTAAAAGGCTAGGAGCTGGGATCGTAGAAACTGTAAATATAGATTCAAGAGATGATGCAAAAGATGAGATTGCCTTAGAAAAGCTTAAAAAAAGCACATGTATTTTCTTTACAGGTGGAGATCAATTAAGGATCACAAGCATACTTGGCGGAAGCGGTATAGACAAACTATTGAATGAACTTAATAAGCGGAAAGGGACTCTAATAGTTGGCACAAGCGCAGGTGCTTCCGCTATGTCAGGGACAATGATAATAGGTGGAGACGACGAGGAAGCCCCGAGAAAATGCACCATAAACATGGCTTCAGGATTGGGACTTTTGAATAACGTCATAATAGATCAACATTTTGCACAAAGAGGCAGGATTGGAAGACTGCTTACGGCCATAGCTGAAAATCCCAACAATCTTGGAGTAGGAATAGATGAGGATACTGCCATAGTTGTCGATGGCGACAAGTTTAAAGTCATTGGTTCAAATGCAGTGACTGTTGTAGATGGAAGGACGCTAAAAAATACAAATGTATCGGAATCAAGTCCTGATGAGATACTATCATTGACACATGTTACACTGCATATACTCCCATCTGGATATGGTTTTAATATCATGCTGAGGGAGCCTTTTAAATACAATGAGGAGGATAAATAATGAATATAAAGGACATAAAGGTGTATCGAGGCAGAAACATATACTGCCATAGACCTGTTGTAAAGATGGTAGTTGATACAGGTGATCATGATATACCTACGAAAGACATACCTGGATTTAATGAGAGGCTTGTAAAAACAATCCCAGGTTTAAGCAAACACTGCTGTTCATACGGCTATGAAGGCGGATTTATAAAAAGGCTTGAGGAAGGGACGTATCTTCCCCATGTGACCGAGCACATAATACTGGAGATACAAAATATGCTGGGCTATGATGTGAAGTTTGGGAAAGCGCGACTTATTGATGGGCACATGTACAATGTCATTTTCGAGTACGAACTGGAAGAGTGTGCATTAAGATCTGCAAAGTTAGCAGTAAAAATGGTAAATAAATTTATAAACGGCGAAGACTTCGATTTTCAGCAGGAGTTGGAGCAGATTAGAAAAGTCGTCGTAGAAGTGGAATTGGGGCCAAGTACGATGGCTATAAAAAAAGCTGCTGAAGAAGCATCAATACCTGTGACGCGAGTGGGAAATGGCAGCATATTGAGGCTTGGGTATGGCCGCTATCAAAAGATGATAGAAGGTACCATAACGCAAAATACCAGTTGCATTGCTGTAGACATCGCATGCGACAAAATTCTTACGAAAAAAATAATCAAAGAATATGGATTGCCAGTGCCTGAAGGAGATGTGGCGTACAATGAAAATGACGCTATTGCCATAGCTGAGGAAATTGGATATCCAGTTGTAGTTAAGCCTTACAATGGCAATCAAGGAAAAGGCGTCTTTTTAAACCTTTCTAACAAGGAGGAACTTATTGTTGCTTACAGAAATGCTAAAAATATAAGCGATATCGTCATAGTGGAAAAGCACATCAAAGGAAAGAATTACAGAGTTTTAGTGGTAGGCGACAGAGTGGTGGCAGTGGCTGAGAGAATACCTGCAAGAGTATTAGGAGATGGCGTACATACGATAAGAGAACTGGTGGAGATAGAAAATGAAAATCCTTTAAGAGGTGTAGGACATGAAAAGCCTCTTACAAAGATAAATATAGATAACATTTCTCAATTTGTCTTAAAAAAGCAAGGTTATAACATAGATGATATTCCCAAAAAAGGCGTGTATGTTTATTTTAGAGAAAGCGCCAATTTAAGCACTGGTGGAACGGCAGTAGACAGGACAAAAGAAATACATCCAGACAATATTGAGATAGCTGTAAGAGCAGCTAAAGCCATAGGACTTGATATTGCAGGAATTGATATCACTATGGAGAATATATCGCTGCCTTTAAATAAGGAGAATGGTGCAATAATTGAAGTCAATGCAGCGCCTGGAATAAGGATGCACCACTATCCGTCACAAGGGAAACCAAGAGATGTAGCTAAGGCAATAATAGATATGCTTTATCCTAAGGGAAGCAAAGCTACTATACCAATAATATCAGTGACAGGGACGAATGGAAAGACCACCACTGTGAGGATGATATCACATATACTTAAGATATACGGTTATACAGTTGGCATGACTTCAACAGATGGCATCTACGTAGACGATGTCTGCATATACAAAGGCGATAATTCGGGGCCGAAAAGCGCCAGAACATGCCTTGCAGACAAAAACATCGATGCAGCAGTATTAGAAACCGCCAGAGGCGGCATAGTGAGAGAAGGCTTAGGATATGATTTAGCTGATGTCGGCATAATCACAAACATATCAGAAGATCATCTTGGGATAGATGGTGTTGAGACATTGGAAGATCTGGCTTTTGTAAAATCACTGGTGGTGGAGGCAGTAAAAAAGGATGGCTATTCTGTGTTAAATGCAGATGATCCTATGACACCATACATAGCGAAAAGAGCAAAGGGAAAGATCATATACTTCTCCATGCACGAGAACAACTTGACTATAAAAAGACATCTTGAAAATGGTGGTATATCTGTATATTTAAAGGACGACACTATAGTCATAGCAAATGGCGAAATCATACCTGTTGTGAAGATCGATGAGATTCCAGCAACGTTAAACGGCAAAGTCTTGTACAATGTGGAAAATGCCATGGCATCAATTGCTGCATGTTATGGAATAAAGGTTCCAGTCAACGTCATATCGAGAGGCATTAGGTCTTTTTACTGCGATGAAAACCACAATCCAGGCAGATTTAATATATTTAACATAGGAAGCTTCAGAGTGTTGGTGGATTATGGCCATAATATTGATGGAATAAAGAAAGTGATAGAATCTGCCCGAAAGCTAAATCCAAATCGCTTAATCGGCGTCATAGGTGTGCCTGGGGACAGAAGCGATTCAAGCACACTGAAGGTTGGAGAGATATGTGGAAAAGGGTTTGACAAAATCTACATAAAAGAAGACATAGATTTGAGAGGAAGAAAACCTGGCGAAGTAGCAAAACTTCTTGAGATAGGCGCCTTAAAAGGTGGAATTTCTAAAGAAGATGTAAAGGTGATTTTAAAAGAAGTAGATGCACTGAAATCGGCCATGTATGAAGCGATGCCAGGCGATTTGATAGTCATATTCTATGAAAAGTACACACCGATAATCGATGCCATAAACAACTTCATAAGATTAAGCCAATTTAATATTGATGAAAGCAAAGAAAGGGCGTAAATCACGCCCTTTCCTTGCGGTCTATGATGTTCATTATAGATTGTGTTATGCCGTACGTTATTATATCTGCCATTTTCATAACGATATTAAGCCTCGTATTCTGCAGAACCATAAATTCCATAAAACCTGATATATTTACTATTCCGGTCACATACATGTTTCCGATAGGAGGCAAATCCTTAGAAACACCTGCGCCAGGCTTTATAGATCCTTCACCTATTGATATGCACCCTACGTGGTTTAATGAGCCAAGACATGCGTCTACAGCGACTATAAAAGGATTTTTATGTACTTTGTTTATCGTATTTAAAGTTTCATTTAAGTTTTTAGCGTGGACAGGTTCATTTAATGTGCCGTATATGCCTATTTTATCGGAGAAATAGTTTTTTAATTTGTATCCCACGATAGGTCCCAGGCTATCTCCTGTGGATCTATCAGTGCCAATACATACTATTACAAATTCATCCTTAAAATTAAACAATTTATTAAAACATCTTGAAAATTCAAGGCTAAAATCGCTGTAACAAGTTTTGTCATTTATGTTTATCAGTTTCATTGTAGCCCATCTCCTTTAAGCAATCTCATATTTATTTTTCACAATTTTTACCTTGTTAATACATTGACGACATTTTAGGTTGAAAAGCTGGGTAGATATGTGTATTATAATAGTAGTTGCACTTTAAGGTGGTTTATATGAATATTGTTGATATGGCAATACTTTTAATAATAGCCTATTTCATATATACTGGCTTCATCAAAGGATTTATCATGACGTTGTACGGGATGGCCAGCATTGTGCTATCATGGATTTTGACTAAAAGATTTTATCCAGTTGTAGAACAATTGATATTGAGAAATAATAAATTGGTAAGTCTTATAGTGAAGATCACAGGATACGGTGATGCGATTTTAAGCGGTGCATCGACGAAGATGATTGTTATATTGATTAGTTTTGTATTTACGTTTTTGCTGTCTTTGCTGTTTTTGAAAGCTGTTGCAGTAACTATCAATAAGTTAATGGATTATCCAGTTATAAGGACTTTCAACAGAGTCGGTGGTGGAATTTTAGGCGCTATAGAAGGATTTGCATTTCTATTTTTGCTGTTTGGATTGTTAAGTGTAGTAAATGGCATGCTGCCATTAAGTTATTGGACTTACATAGAAAAGTCTCAATTTGCAAAGCTGTTTTTGACAAACAAGGACTTTATTAAATTGCTTTTGCTTTAAATGAAAGGATGTTTAAATTGGAGTACATAAGTAGACTTTACGATCAAATACTGAAGCTTTACGATATAAAAATTTTTGGAAATGCTTTTGACATAATAAAAGTCATAATAATAGCCTATATTGCCAAAAAGTTGGGGTATCTTTTAATCGATCGATTTTATGTGATGCAAGAGAAGTCAAAGCTTCAATTTTCCGAGCGAAAAGTAAAGACTCTTTCTTCACTTACGAAGAATATTTTAAAGTACGTCATATATTTTGTGGCTGTTTATTCTATTCTTGAGATATTAGGGCTTAAGATGGGTTCCATATTGGCTGTTGCTGGTATAGGTAGCCTTGCCGTAGGATTTGGAGCCCAAAGCCTTGTGAAAGACGTCATTACCGGGTTTTTCATAATATTTGAAGACCAATTCGGAGTAGGGGACTACATAACAATAAACAACTTATCCGGCACTGTTGAGGAGATCGGACTTAGAGTCACAAAAATAAGGGATTTTTCGGGTGATTTAAACATCATACCAAACGGAGAGATAACATCTGTGACAAACCATTCAAAGGGTGCCATGAGAGCACTTGTGGCTGTATCCGTATCTTATGAAGAAGATGTAGATAGGGTCATAGAAGCCCTTAATGAGATATGTGACGAAATGAAAAGGGACAGAACTGACCTTTTAGATGGCCCAAAAGTCCTTGGAATAACAAATTTTAAAGACTCTACAGTGGAAATAACTGTAGTAGCAATGGCAAAGCCAATGCAGCAGTGGGCTGTTGAAAGGGATCTAAGGTACAGGATTAAGAAGCTTTTTAAGGATTACAATATTGATTTGCCATATCCTCACATGAATATATCAATCGAAGACAAAGATAAAAAGGGTGATGTCAGTGCCGAAAGAGATTAACGTAGGTGATATTGTAAAAATGAAAAAGGTCCATCCTTGCGGCAACGATGAATGGGAAGTGCTTAGGGTAGGAATGGACATAAGGATAAAGTGTTTAAAGTGCGGCAGGATGGTTTTAATGCCAAGGCCAAAATTTGAAAAAGGAATGAAAAAAGTAATAAAAACTGTTGAAAAACCAAATGAACAATGATAAAATAACAATATGGATTGCCGCCTTGCCCAATAGGGCCGTAAAGTCCATAAGGAGGTGAAAGAATGAGAGCGTATGAAACAATATTCATAATTTCTCCAGATGTAAATGACGAGGCAAGACCTGCTTTAATTGAGAAGTTTAAAAATCTCATAACAGAAAAAGGTGGAGAAATTACTAATGTGGATGAGTGGGGCAGGAAGAAGCTTGCATATGAAATCGATAAGAAAACTGAAGGATACTACGTATTGATGAACTTTACAAGCGATGTAGATGTCCCACATGAACTTGAAAGAGTATACAAGATCACAGACGGTATATTGAGATACTTGATCGTGAAAGTTGATAAATAATGAACGATAGGTGGGTTAATGATGTTGAATAAAGTTATATTAATAGGCCGTTTGACTAAAGATCCTGTCCTTAAGTATGCTTCTGCAAACATGGTTCCTGTGACCACATTTACACTTGCCGTCAACAGGAATTACACACAGCAGAACGGAGACAGGTTGGCTGATTTTATACCCATCGTTACGTGGAGAAAACTGGCAGAAGTTTGCGGAAATAATCTTAAAAAGGGAAGATTGGTGGCTGTGTCCGGCAGCATTCAAACTCGCACATGGGATGATAATAGCGGCAATCGCCACTGGGTTACAGAAGTTGTGGCAGACGAAGTTAAATTTTTGGACTCAAATAAATCCAGCGGTAGCGATCCTATGCCAGATCTAAGTAAGGATATTCACAATTTTGATATCGACTTAGATGGCGGCGATTTTGATGGATTTAGTCCGGTAGAGTCAGAGGATGATCTTCCATTCTAAGGAGGGTAGATGATGTCAAACAACAATAACAATTCTAAGGAGAATTCCGCTCAAAAGAGGAAAAATAGAAAAGCTAAGAAAAAAGTATGCGCTTTTTGCGCTGACAGGATAGATTATATAGATTACAAGGAAGTCGGCAAGCTTCGCAAGTATATAACTGAAAGAGGCAAGATACTTCCGAGAAGAATAACAGGAAACTGTGCTATACATCAAAGGCAACTTACAGTTGCTATAAAAAGAGCGAGACAGATTGCACTACTACCATATACAGCCGAATAATGATATAATATAGAGAGGGTCAAGCCCTCTCTTGTTTTTCATGTGTTTAAGGTGGGATATTATGGAGAATAATTTTGATATAACGAGAAATATTAAAAGCTTGGAAAATTTAAAAGTTGAGCTTTTATTGAAAACTGCATCAGTTTTTAAAAATTTTAATAATGACGATTTGCCTCAAGAATTGATAGACGACATATGTCACGTAATCATAATAGGGTATCTTCTTGGAGACAAATTAGGGTATGATTTTAGAGAAATCGATGAGGAAATTTTAAAGAGGATAAAATCCATTTCGGCAGACATAGAAGAAGACTCTCAAAATTACAGAAAACTGGCGGAGTACCTTAAGAAAAGGTAAGATAGTGCATGGAGGATAAAAAATGAGCAGCAAAAACATGGTAAATGGAGCTTTAATGGTGGCTGTAGCGGTTATAATGGTTTTGATTGGGTCATATGTACCGCCGCTTTTTTTCGTATTGTTTTTTGTGGCAGTACCTGTAAGCATGGTGATAATAAGGAGCAATAGTTTGCTGTACGGTATCTTGACCACAGCTTTAATTTTTATTGCTACATTTTTGTTTACAGACATAATCACAGCTTCAATTGTGGCTGCGTTAAGCGCTATAGGGATTGCAATGGGATATTTTATAAAAAGTGGTAGCACTCCTCAGGATGTGGTGATTGAAACTGGTGCAATATCTTTGGCAGGTTTTGTAGGAGTATTGTATGTTCTTAAAATATTTGGTATAAATGTAATAAGTAGTATTTTAAGTAACTATCAGCAGATTGGGAATCAGGTATTAGACATATACAAAAACTCACCTGATGCAGCTTATGTAAAAAGTATGGTAAGTTATACATTAGAGTCTTTAAAGATGCTTATGCCATCTATTTTTGTCATAATGATTGCCCTTATCGTCTTAGCTAACTACATACTTCTTTCAAGGATATTGGCAAAGGAAGGCAAAGTAAAGAAATTACCTCCCTTCATGTTTTGGAGGATGCCTTACATGACGGGATGGATTTTTATAGGTGCTCTTTTGTATCAGTATTTTGTAAACTCCAGCGTTGTGGCATCTAATCTGCTGTTGCTTCTATCTATTGGGTTTACCGTAAGCGGCCTTTCATATGTAAAATACTTTATGACAAAGAGATTTAATGTAAGCTCTTTAATAACCGATGTGATATTAGTGGCTTTGTTTATGTTTCCGATTACTTTTTCGCTGATGACGCTACTGGGGGTCATAGATACAAGCATGAACTTGCGAAGATTTACGTGATATGGTTTTTGTATCATGGTTTAAGGGGATGTATTCATGTTTGATAAAAAGAATTATAAGTTAATATCCTCTGTAAGCTTATTAAGCATCATTTTATCGGCAGTGCTTGCTTTCGTACTCTTGTACTATAATGTCTACATCAGCATTGTATCGATGGTTCTTTTGGCGTACATTTTGTATGTGGAATACAGAGGGGCAAAAAAGAAGCGGACAGAATTTGACAAGTACATTGAAAGGCTCTTTTTTAGCGTCGATAAGGCATCAGGCAATGTACTACCACTTTTGCCTATACCTGTAGCATTGATGAGGGAAGATGGGAATATCGTCTGGTACAATTCTTGTTTTGCCCAAACTTTTGAGGATAAAAAGGATATAAACAATGTTTTTTTAAAATACGCAAAGTCGAAAAAGGATGAAAAGTATCACTTCAGGATTGGCAATAAATACTACTACATGATAAGCATCATCTCTAAAACCAAAAGAAGAAAATCTAAAGACGGCGAAAACTACTACAATGTCTTCATCTTTGACGAAACTGATTACATGGAAATATCGAAAAAGCTTGTAAGCTCTCAACCTGTCTTAGGCTACATACTTGTAGATAATTACGAAGAAGCTTTGCAGTCTGCAGATGATCTAAATAAGCCTGTTGTGGCTGCAGAAATAGAAAGGCGATTGAACATTTGGATTCAATCAATGAATGCCTATATAATAAAGTACGCCAATGACAGGTACATCTTTGTGACGCAAGAGGCGGATTTGAAAAATCTTGAAGAAAATAGATTTGAGATACTTGACTTTATAAGAGATATAAATGTAGGAAACAAAATACCGATTACCTTAAGTATAGGTGTTGGTGCAGATTCACCTGAATTTGCGAAATTAAATGAGTATGCTGTGTCTGCCATTGATCTATCATTAGGCAGAGGCGGCGATCAGGCCGTAGTCAAAAGAGGCGAGAAAATCCTCATATATGGAGGAAAGACACAGGCTGTAGAAAAGAGGACAAAAGTAAAGGCGAGGGTTGTGGCACATGCCATAAGAGAACTTATTGAAGATTCATCAAATGTTTTGCTTATGGGGCACAATTTTATGGATTTTGACTCATTAGGTGCCGCAATAGGCATGTATAGGTGTGCTGTGTCTTTCGGCAAAGATGCAAAGATAATTTTAGACAAATCAAATCCGGCTATAGAAACCCTTTTAGAGAAGATAGAGAAAGACGAGGAGTACGCAAATCCTTTTATCGATGTAGGCAATGCCAAGAGCATGGTCAATCCAAAGACGCTTCTTATCGTCGTTGATGCCCATAGACCCAGCTATCTTACGTACCCCGAATTAATAAACATGGTGGATAGGATAGTAGTTATCGATCACCATAGGAGAGGAAAAGAATTTATCGACAAGGCATTGCTTATTTACTTAGAGCCATACGCATCATCTACATGTGAACTTGTAACTGAGATATCACAGTATATAAAAGACAAGATTGATTTAAAGCCGATAGAAGCAGAAGCGCTTTTGGCTGGAATAACGGTTGACACGAAAAATTTCACATTTAGGACAGGTGTAAGGACATTTGAAGCTGCATCTTATCTTAGAAGAAAGGGTGCCGATACTATATCTGTAAAGATGCTGTTTCAAAATGACTTAAAATCGTATATAATAAAATCTACGATAGTAAAAAATGCTGAGATAACAGAAGAAGGAATAGCGATTGCAGTAAGCCCTGATGAGACGGACAATGTCATAGCTGCACAAGCTGCAGATGAACTTCTCAACATAAAAGGCGTTCAGGCATCTTTTGTCGTATTTAAAAGGCATGACGATGTGGCCATAAGCGGAAGATCGATAGGGGATATAAATGTTCAGGTAATACTGGAAAAATTGGGCGGCGGCGGTCATTTGACTGTGGCAGGTGCTCAGGTCAAAAAGCCTATTAAAAATGTCGTAGATGATTTGAAGACAGCCATAGATGAATATTTTAAGGAAGGTGAATCGTAATGAAAGTGATTTTGCAAAAGGATGTAAAGGGTATAGGCAAAGCAGGCGACGTAGTAAATGTAAGTGACGGTTATGGTAGAAATTATCTTTTGCCTCGTGGACTTGCTATAGATGCCACGAAGTCAAACATAAATGTTCTCAATGAAAAGAAAAAAGCGGAGGAAAAGAAAAGGCAGAAAGAGGTAGAAGCTGCACAAGAGATGGCTAAAAAGCTTTCGCAGGAGTCCATCGTGCTTAAAGTAAAAACGGGCGAAAACGGCAAATTGTTTGGATCTATAACGTCAAAAGACATACAGGATGAGCTTAATAAAAAAGGATATGATATTGACAAGAAGAAGATAAATCTTCCGGATTCTATAAAGACAATCGGCACTTATAACGTAGACATCAAAATATACCCCGGCATACAAGCAAAGGTAAAAGTAGATGTTGTAGGACAATAATTACTCAAGTTTATTCAGGACTTGGAGTGAAAAATACACAAAGTTTTGGACTTTTAAGGGGGGAATGAGATGGAGTGGAATAAAATCCCTCCTCAAAATATAGAGGCAGAACAGGCTGTCTTAGGTGCAATGCTTTTGTCCAGAGATGCCATAATCGATGCATCAGAGATAGTAAAAGCAGATGATTTTTACAAGGAGTCAAATAAAAAGCTTTTTACCATAATGATGGATATGTTTGAAAAGAATATACCTGTCGATTTGGTTACGGTGGTTGATGAGCTGAGAAGGCAAAATATGTTGGAGGCGGTAGGAGGGCTTGACTACATAACGAATCTGTCATCCAGCATAGTGACTACTGCCAACGTGTCGTATTATGCAAAGATGATTAGAGAGAAGGCGACATTGAGGCGCCTTATCCAAGCTTCATCAGAGATAATGGAGTTAAGCTATGAAGGCGGCGATCTTCACGATGTGTTGGATACGGCTGAGCAGAAGATATTTGACATAGCACAAGGCAGAAACACCGAAAACTTCTATCCTATTAAAGATGTGTTGATGGACACATTTTACAACATAGAAAATCTTTATAAAAATAAAGGACATCTTACTGGTGTGCCATCTGGCTTTCCCGATTTAGACTTGAAGACGTCTGGCTTTCAGCCATCTGATTTTATACTTCTTGCTGCAAGGCCATCTATGGGTAAAACTTCCTTTGCCTTAAATATTGCGGAAAATGCCGCATTGGCACTGAAAAAACCTGTTGCCATATTTAGCCTTGAGATGTCTAAAGAGCAACTTGTAAGTAGGCTAATATGTTCTACGGCAAACATAGACAGCCAAAAGCTTAGAACGGGAAATTTAGATGACGACGACTGGCCAAGGCTTGCTGCTGCGATGGCTCCTCTTTCTACAGCGCCTATATACATTGACGATACACCTGGCATATCAGTCATGGACATAAGGGCAAAGTGTCGAAGACTGAAGCTGGAGAAGGGGTTGTCTTTAGTGTTAATAGACTATTTGCAGCTTATGCAAGGAAGGGGAAACTCGGAAAGCCGGCAGCAGGAGGTTTCTGAAATATCAAGGTCATTAAAAGGGCTTGCGAGGGAGCTGCAAGTTCCTATAATAACGCTTTCGCAGCTATCCCGTGCACCTGAAGCCAGATCCGATCATAGACCGATTTTAAGCGATTTAAGAGAGTCAGGTGCGATTGAGCAGGACGCTGATATAGTCATGTTTCTTTACAGAGATGATTACTACAACAAGGATTCTGAAAAGAAAAACATCGCAGAGCTTATTATAGCAAAGCACAGAAACGGTCCTACAGGTACCATAGAGCTTCTATGGATGGGCCAGTACACGAAATTTGTAAGTATAGATAAATACAGGACAGAGTAGTCAAGAGGGTATTTTTATGGGTGATTATGATTATTTAAAAAAGATACCGTATTTCAATGTCTTAAGCGAAAGCTCTTTATTTGAGATCAATAAAATAGCTGTGGAGAAGGAGTACAAAAAAAACACCGTCATATTTTACGAAGGCGACGAAGGTGACGCCATATATTTTGTAAAAAAGGGGAAAGTCAAGATATCCAAAATATCACAACAAGGCAGAGAGCATATAATAAGAATAATGGAGGATGGAGATATTTTTGCCGAGTCCCTTCTGTTTATAGGTGGCAAGTATCCAGCTACTGCAGAGACCATAGAGGATTCAAAGATTATTATGCTTAAGAATAAAGACGTAGAAAACTTGATACTAAACAATAATGAAGTAGCCTTAAGCATAATAAAGCTAATGGCAAAAAGACTCCAAAATGTGGCGGTCATAATAGAGAACTTAGCGCTTAAAGATTCTCTCGGCAGGACGGTTTCTATTCTTCTGACGTTTGCCAGAGAAAAAGGCATACAAGGCAAAGATGGCATAGCCATAGAATTAAACTTAAGCAGGCAAGATCTTGCAAACATGGTAGGCACGTCTCGAGAAAATATGACAAGAATCTTAAGCCAGTTAGACAAGGAAGGAGTCATAAAGCTGGAACGACATGCCATAATAATAAAAGATGTAAATGCATTAAAAAATTTGTCATAAATTTGTTGTAGTTATATTCAATGTGTGCTATAATTTATATGCAATTGAATAAAGTTCGTTAAGTGAGGCTCCTATGCGGATACATGCTGATGCCCGGAAACATCGAGAGATGCCAATGGGTCAACAGATTCTACCGTTACAAGGTTTAATCTAATTCAGCCGGTACTACCTATGCCGCATAGTGCTAAAACCCAACGAGTGTGTTGAGATTAGAGCCTTTTACGTTTTGTAAAAGGCTTAAATTTTTTAAAGGCAGGTGGTAAAGATGGACTCTGGCCCTTATAGTCATAAGCGAATAAAATTTAATAATTCAAAAAAGAATATGAGGGAGGAGTCTATCTTGCCTTAAAACTCCTCCCTTAGAAAAGGAGGTAGTGAAATGCCAATTTTAAGCCTTTATTTAAGCAGGATTTTAGGCAATAAGATATTGCTTAAAAATGGTGAAGTTTTAGGTAAACTCAAGGATATTGGAGTATCAACAGAGTTGACGCATCCAATTGCAATATCCATGTTGGTAAAGACGAAATCTGGCGTCAAAGAGTACAAGTGGGAAAACATAAAGATAACGAAAAAATTTGGGCAGTACGAGCTTATGTGCACAGAGCCAATAGAGGCAAATGGCATTAAAGATGTCTTGTACTTGTCAAAAAATGTCTTAGATAAACAGATTATCGACGTGAATGGAAGGAAAGTAGTAAGAGTCAATGATATAAGGCTGGCACTTTTAGATAAAGGTTTGTTTGCGATTGCTGTCGATATAGGCGTTGAAGGCATATTGAGAAGACTTGGACTTGCAAAGCCTTTAAAGAGGATATTAAAGAGATTTGGCAAAACTATATCCAGCAAATTCATACTTTGGGAAGATATAGAGACGATTACTCGCTCGAGAGAAAACATAATGCTGTCAAAGACGTATCACAAGCTGGCCACACTTCACCCTTCCGACCTTGCGGATATAATAGAAGATCTGGATTTTAAAGCCGGCATAGATATATTCTCCAGCTTAGAGCACGGAAGAGCCGCAGATGTGCTGGAGGAAATGGAGACAGATACTCAAAGAAGCATATTAAACGAGCTGCCTGTCTCTAAAGCTGCGGACATATTGGAAGAAATGCCTGCAGATGAAGTTGCAGACATACTGGATGATCTGAATGAAGAAAAAGTAGAAGAACTGTTGAATGAGATGGAAAACAATGCGTCGCTGGAAGTCAGAGAGCTGATGGAATACCCGGAGTATGCCGTTGGAAGCTTGATGACCACCGACTTTGTGGCATTTGAAAATACGCTTTCCGTTGAGGAGGCAATAAAGGAGCTTAGGCTTTTAAAACCAGATGAAGATATCATTTATTACATCTATATAGTTGATGAATCAAATAGGCTTTTAGGTGCAGTTACGCTTAGAGATTTGGTGATTTCAGAGCCTAATACCCTATTAAATGAAATCATGAACAAGGACATCATCTACACCCGAGATATGGATTCAATAAAATCCCTCATAAAGACAGTGACAAAGTACAATTTGGTAGCGATTCCCGTTGTGGATGAAGATATGAAGCTATTAGGCACTGTCCTTATAAATGATATAATATACGAACTTATGAGAAGTGGAAAGACGTACGCAAGGAGGTAGTGTGAAGTGACAAAGAGGAAGACATTTCTTACAAATTTGTTGATATTTTTGTCGATTTTGGGGCCAGGTATAATCACAGGAAGTGTTGACAATGATGCAGGTGGCATAACCACTTATTCTGTGGCAGGTGCTACTTATGGATATAAATTGCTTTGGACATTGATACCGTCATTTATCGTCCTGATCGTCATACAGGAGATGAATGCCAGAATGGGTGTCGTGACGGGGAAAGGATTGGCAGACCTTATAAGGGAAAACTTCGGCGTAAGAGTCACGTTTTTCATTTTTCTCGGACTTCTTATCGCAGATATTGGAAATACCGCTACAGAGTTTGCCGGTGTGGCAGGCAGCATGGAGATCTTCGGCATAAGCAAGTATATAATGGTGCCATTGGCCGCTTTAGCTGTGTGGCTTTTAATCGTCAAAGGCAATTATACTGTAGCAGAAAAAGTGTTTTTGATATTCAGCGTTTTTTTGCTATCATACGTCATATCAGCCCTTCTGTCACATCCAGATTGGAAGGCTGTAGGCCAATCCATCATAAAACCCACCATGTCATTTAAAACAGACTATTTAAGCATGGTAATAGGAATTGTAGGTACTACGATAGCTCCTTGGATGCAATTTTACATGCAATCATCGGTTATAGAAAAGGGCATAAAGATAGACGATTATAAGTATACAATTTGGGACGTTGTGATAGGCTGTATCGCAACAGTTGTTGTAGCTTTTTTCATAATAGTTGCCTGTGCATCTACTCTTAATGTGAATGGCATAAAAATAAATGAGGCTAAAGATGCAGCCATGGCTTTAAGGCCGCTGGCTGGTGAGCTGGCATCAGGCGTATTTGCATTTGGGCTCTTTATAGCATCCATCTTTTCCGCTGCCATACTTCCAGTTGCTACAGCATTTTACATCTGTGAAGCGTTTGGGTTTGAAGCAGGCATAGACAAAAGGCTTGATGAAGCACCGGAATTTTATACGCTTTTTACAGCCATAATAATAATAGCAGTTGCCATCATATTGATTCCACATGCGCCCCTTATTACAATCACAATTTGGACGCAGGTTTTAAATGGAATCTTGTTGCCGGTGGTGTTGATTTCCATGATGCTTCTTGTAAACAACAAGGAAATAATGGGGAAATACGTAAATAATCCTTTGAAAAACGTCATCGGCTGGAGCACCACGATAATTTTAATAGGACTGACTGCTGTTTTAATGTTCTTTTCATTTGTTTAAAATAGAGATCAAGAGAAATATGGCGGGTAACCGCCTTTTATTTTTTGCCGTAATATGATTAAAATATATAGTATACGATATTGTTTTTGATATCTTATGATGTTAAATTAGATGTGAGGTGGTAATATGCCAGAACTTATATATATAGTAGATGATGATAAGAATATAAGAGACCTCATGGTTAAGTACGTTGAAAAAGAAGGGTATACCGTCAAAGCATTTGAAAATGCTGAATCGGTTCTGGAAAATTTCGAAAAAGACAAGCCTGATATGCTTATACTGGACATAATGATGCCAGGCATGGATGGATACGAGCTTTGTAGAGAAATAAGGAAGAAAAGCGACGTGCCGATAATAATCGTTTCAGCAAGAGATGAAGATTTAGATAAAATACTTGGCTTAGAATTAGGCTCAGACGATTACATCGCAAAGCCTTTTTCGCCCAGAGAGCTTATAGCCAGAATGAAATCCGTATTTAGAAGGGTTAAAACGCCTAAAAGAAACGACGAGATAAGGATAAAAGATATCGTCATTGTGCCTGATGAGAGGAAAGTAATATACAATGGGGAAGAAATAGGGTTTACTTCCATGGAATTTGAGCTTATACAGTTTTTAGCCAAAAATGCAAATAAAGCTTTTACGAGAGAACAGCTTTTAGAGAAGGTATGGAAGTATGACTCTTTTACGGAGACGAGGGCTGTAGACGACATGGTGAAACGAATAAGGAAAAAATTGCAAAGCTACGGGTGCGAATTTAATATATCAACCATTTGGGGATATGGTTATAAGGTGGAATCGTGATGTCTATTAGGTTTAAACTAATTATTTCATATATATTGCTTATTTTTATCTCTTTCTCTATAATAGGTGTATTTTTCAACCTGATGATAAGGGATTTTTTGATAAATGAAGCCAGGCAAAATCTCATAAGGCAAGGATCTGTCATACAGCGGCTTTACAATGGAAGGATAAGCACTCCAGAGGCGCTGCAATCCATAAGGTACATGCCTAAGTTTTGGGTAGGAGGAAGGATTTTAGATGGCGACCTTATAGTTGTGGATTTAAACGGCGATATCGTGTATTCATCAAGGCAAAATCCTTTTGGCAAAGAAAACAGGTTGGAGTACGCAATACTCGATAAAATAACAAAAGAAGGCTCATACAACAGCATAAAGATTGGAAACACAGATGTGGTGGCTGCAGTCTTTCCAATAATAAGCAACTTAAACGGAAAAGTCATCGGCTCTATCGTCATGTATACGCTTGTAAAAGGCATAAAGATAGCATCCCTTCAAATAGTAGGCGTTTTGTTAAAGGGGATTTTGCTTTCTGGCATTGTCTCATTGATAATAGGTTACTTTCTTTCCAGGTCAATCTCTGCCCCCATCGCAAAGCTTACAGAAGTGGTGGAAAAAATAAAGGACAAGAAGTTTGGCGAGAAGGTAAACGTAAAGTCAGATGGGGAAATAAAGCTTTTGGCAGATGCCTTTAATGAAATGTCTGTAGAGCTTAGGAATTATTACACATCTCAGAGGCGGTTTTTGCAAAATGCTTCACATGAGCTAAAGACCCCGCTTATGTCTATACAAGGTTATGCAGAAGGCATAAAAGATGGTGTCATAGAAAAAGACGATATACCAAAATCACTTGATATAATCATAGATGAAAGCAAAAGATTGAGGGATATAGTAAACGACTTGATGTACCTGACAAAAATTGAAACACATCAAGAAGGAATAAAAAAGCATAAAGAGTATCTAAAGGACATTTTTGAGGAATGCATAGAAAAGATAATGCCTCAGCTAAACAAGAAAAACATAAAAATAAGCTTAAATGGCGACGATGCAAACGTAAAATGCGACAGAAAAAAACTCATGCAATCTTTTATGAATATATTAAGCAATGGTGTAAGGTATGCCAAGACGTCTATTGATATAGAGATTAAGAAGATAAAGGATTATGTGGAGATAAAAATAAAAAACGACGGCAGGAAATTTACTGACGAAGAGCTTAAGAATATGTTTGAGAGATTTTATAAGGGTGATGAAGGCGAGACAGGCTTGGGGCTGGCTATAACTAAAGCCATAATCGAATGGCATGAAGGCACTATAGAAGCATTCAATACGGATGGCGGCGTATGCTTTTTGATAAAACTAAATGCTGTGTAGGCAAATAATTTTTGTGGTATAATATAAAAGCTCTAAACTTTACAAGAGTAATGTCGATAATGGTAAGTGAGGTGTTAAATTGAAAGCGTCGATTTTAGCATTATTTACGGGTTTTTTGGTAGGCGTGATTTTCTCATTTTTAAAGCTGCCATTGCCTGCGCCAAACGTTCTTCCTGGTATTGCAGGAATCGTAGGCATATACTTAGGCGGTCAGCTATTTGTGTATCTGATGAGGCTTTTAGGTAGATAGTTTAAAAGACTCTTAAAAAAGTAGGGGAAACAATATAAGTTAGGGGGTATATGGATGAGAAGTGTATTTTGGAGACTGATGCTTTCATTTATAGTTGTAGCTCTTATTCCTCTTGCAGGAACATATCACTATGTATTAGATGACAAAAGTGCCGGTGTATTTATCTTTGTAGCTGCAGCGTCGTTTTTATTATCAATATTATTTTCAATATACATATCTTTTACGATTACGAAGCCTATATCAAGGCTTAAAGAGGGATTTAAAAAGCTTTCAGATGGCAATTTCAATGCCAATGTCGCAAAAGGCCGCAATGATGAGATTGGCTCTTTGATAGAAAGCTACAATCAGATGGTAGATAAGATTAAAGGCATAATCAAAAATGTCACTGAATTTGCAAAGAGTGCAGAAGCTACAGTAAGCAAGTTTACAGAGTCAATAGAGGAAGCAAACAATACATTTACTCAGATAGCCAAAGCAGTAGAAGAAATAGCACAAGGTTCTTCCGAACAGGCGAAAGATGCTTCAAATGCAGCAGAAATGGCTCAAAAGATGGGCCAAAACATAGACGAATCTGCAAATTACTTTAAAGCTGTTGAAGAGTCTACAAACAATGCCAATAGAGTAAGCCAAAACGGCATAGAGACCATAAATTCACTTAAGGAAAAGACGGCAGAAACGAAAAACTCCATCGACAGCGTCGTCACTGAGATAAACGAATTGCAGTCTAACTCAAGGCAGATAGAGAAGATCATAGAAGTAATCACAGGTATATCCGATCAGACAAACTTGCTGGCTTTGAACGCAGCCATTGAAGCTGCAAGAGCTGGTGAAGCAGGCAAAGGATTTGCGGTCGTAGCTGAAGAAGTGAGAAACTTGGCTGAACAGTCAAGGGAAGCTGCGGCTGAGATAGCGAAGATAATAAGCACTATAAAACAGAAGACAGATGCTACAGTGCAGCAGGCAAGCGCTGTTAAAGAAATAGCCGATGAGCAATCGAATCAAGTTGAAACTACAGCACAGGCGTTTAACGAAATAAAGTCCTCTATCGACACAATAACGAAAAATACTCGAGTCTTGAATGATGCTGTAATAGGTCTTACTGAGTACAAAAATGAGATAATATCATCAATTGAGAATATATCTGCAGTTTCAGAGGAAACTGCTGCATCGACGGAAGAGGTATCGGCATCAACAGAGGAGCAGTCTAAGTTTATACAAGACATAAAGGATAATCTTGAAGGCTTATTGGTTACTGTAAGAGAGCTTGACAAGGAGCTTTCAAAGATCACCGTCTCATAATCCTGGCAAATGAGATCACAAACATAAGTCCGGCGGCTATTGCCAAAGCGATGCCGATGGTTTGCAGGCCTAAATCAAAGGCCTGTTTATTATTGCCCTGAATTATGGCAAGGACAGTCTTATAAGAATACGCACCAGGAACAAGAGGTATTATGCCTGGAATGACAAATATGGTGGTGGGGTACTTTTTCTTCTGAGCGAATATTTCCCCCATTATGCCTATAAAAAGCGATGCTATAAATGTAGCGGCTATGGTTGAAGGGTATATCTTCATGACAAGCAGGTAACCAGCCCATCCCACTGCACCTGAAAGGCCCGATACAACAATGGCATCAAGCGGCACATTGAATAAAAACGCGAATCCTGCTGTTGCTAAAAATCCGAAGAAAATCTGCTGTATCATAATTTACCTCCAATCACGTACCAAATATTTAGAACGACCCCTACTCCGGCAGCTATACTTATGGCAGACATTCCGGCTTCAACGCCTCTTGATACGGCTGAAATCAAGTCACCCCATATAGCATCCCTGACTGCATTCGTTATGGCCACTCCTGGCAGCAATGTGACAATTGATCCTATTATTATGCCGTTTAAAGTGCCTATTGCGAAGTGAGAAAACGCCAAACCTAATAATGCAGCAAATGCACTGCCTATGATGTTTATTATGAATGTAGAAAGTCGCAGCCTTTCAAAATACGTGACAATACACTGCAGTATTGTAGCTGTTATGAACGTAGGGATGAAATCTCTTATGGTGCTGCCTAAAAGCATGCCAGATGATGCTGCAGCAACGCCTGCAAAGAAAACTCTCAATAAAAAGCTGTATTTGCCCTTTGACCTAATTTTTATAAGTTCATCTGCGTATTTTGAAAAGTCAAGCGTATCTAAACTTTCTTTGCTGAATCTTCTGGATAAATCGTTGACAAGAGCTACTTTGTTTAAGTCGCTATCCCTCTGTTTTACTCTCGTTATCGTCGTCTCTATTTTTCCGTTGTTTTCAATAGAAGCAAAGATTCCAGTAGGTGTTACAAATGTCTCCACTCTTTCGACTTTATTATTAAGCATCCTTTCTATAGTGTCTTCACTTCTATACGTTTCACCGCCGTTTTCGAGTATTGTTTTTCCGGCTATTACAGCAAATTTCAGTAGATCTTCATGGTTCAATTGCCCACATTCCTTTCATATCTAAACTCACAAGACTATTATATATTATTTTAAGCTATAAAAAAATGATGAATTTGGCTTTACCGTGTTAATGAAAAAAAGTATTTTAAATTTTATCGATATTTTGTCGAAAAATCGAGGCAAAAATCGATAAAAAACGAACTTTATATAAAAAATAATGAATATAATTCGTAAATTTAGTTGATTAAAATGATGATATCTGATAATATACTAAAGGGGATGTTGTTATACTATCAAAAAGGAGTGTTTTGAATGAAATCATACGATGTAATAATAGTCGGCGGTGGTCCGGCAGGACTTTTTGCATCCCTGGAATTGGTGAAGGAAAATAGTGGACTTAACATATTGCTTTTGGAAAAGGGAAGAGACATAAGAGGTAGACTTTGTCCCATAAGCCAGTATGGCTCAAAGTGTGCCAACTGCAAACCGTGCTCTATAACTTGTGGCATAGGTGGTGCAGGTGCATTTAGCGATGGAAAGCTTACTTTGACATCTGATTATGGTGGAGTATTGGACGAGTATATACCAAAAGGTGAGCTAAATGAGCTTATAAAGTATGTAGATGATATTTACGTAAACTTTGGTGGAACGAAAGAAGTTCATGGCACTGATAAAGCTAAAATAAGGGAAATAGAAAAAAGAGCTGCTGCGGCAGACTTGAAGTTAATCCCTGCTGTCATAAAGCATTTAGGGACGGAAAAGTGCTATGACATCATAAAAAATATAGAAGATTACTTGATGGATAAAATAGAGATAAAGACTAAAAAGATGGTCAAAGAGATATTGACAGAAGACGGCAAGGCGTGTGGGGTCGTTACAGATGATGGTGAGAAGTACTACTCAAAGTATGTGGTAGTAGTGCCTGGCAGAGAAGGAGCAGACTGGTTTAAAAAGGAATCTGAGAGATTGTCGCTGGAGACTAAAAACAATGCGGTTGATGTAGGCGTAAGAGTAGAGATTCCTGCTGTTGTGATGGAAGATATAACTGATGTCGTCTACGAGTCAAAGTTTATATACTACTCCAAATCATTTGATGACAGGGTTAGGACGTTTTGCATGAATCCTTACGGGAAAGTAGTGGTGGAAAACAACGATGGTCTAAAAACCGTAAACGGCCACAGCTATAAAGACATAAAGACAGATAATACAAACTTTGCGATATTGGTAAGCAAGGAATTTACGGAACCTTTTAAAGAACCTATAGCTTACGGAAAGTACATCGCATCGCTTGCAAATATGCTGGGAGATGGTGTCATCGTGCAAAGGCTTGGAGATCTTTTGTCTGGGAGAAGATCTACTCCAGAAAGGCTTAAAAGAGGTCTTGTAGAGCCTACACTAAAAGATGCTACACCTGGTGATTTAAGCCTCGTGTTGCCGTACAGATTTCTCCAGTCTATAGTGGAAATGCTTAAGGCTCTTGACAAAGTATCGCCAGGTATCTATTCGAAACATACGCTTTTATACGGTGTTGAGGTTAAGTTTTATTCTTCGAGGGTGAAACTTACAAATAAATTTGAGACCCAGATAGAAAATCTGTTTGCTGCCGGTGATGGTGCAGGCATCACAAGAGGACTTGCACAAGCGTCTGTATCAGGCATCGTTGTGGCAAGGGAAATTTTAAATAGAAAGTAGAGAAAGGGGCAAAATAATGTCAACGCTTGTAATAGTAGGTTCGCAGTGGGGCGACGAAGGAAAAGGAAAGATAACAGACTATTTGGCTGAAAAGGCCGATGTGGTTGTAAGGTATCAAGGCGGAAACAATGCAGGGCACACAGTTTTAAAAGATGGTGTTGAGTATAAACTTCACTTAATACCGTCTGGCATCTTGTACCCTGATAAGATATGTATTATAGGAAATGGCGTCGTTTTAAACCCTGGTTCTTTGATTTCTGAGATGAATGAGTTGAAAAGTCAAGGAGTAGATGTGAAAAATCTCAAAATCAGTGACAGAGCCCATATAGTCCTTCCGTACCACATTAAACTTGATGAATTAGAAGAAGTTTCAAAAGGCGAGAATGACATTGGCACAACAAAAAGAGGAATTGGACCATGTTATATGGATAAATCGGAGAGAATAGGGATAAGAGCTTGCGATCTTTTAGATGCGGAAGTGTTTAAAGAAAAATTGATGATAAATGTTAAGAAGAAAAATGAGACATTCAAAAAGATATACGGCGCATCTGAAATGAGCTTTGAAGAAATATACGAAGAATACATTGAATATGCAAAGATACTTAAGCCGTACATCGTAGACACGACTTCACTATTATACGATTTAATAAAGGAAGGAAAGAAGGTATTGTTTGAAGGTGCACAAGGAACACTTCTTGACATAGACTTAGGAACATATCCTTATGTGACAGCGTCACACCCCATATCGGGTGGAGTAACAGTTGGAGCGGGTATTGGCCCTACAATGATAGACGATGTGGTAGGCGTTGTGAAAGCATATACGACAAGGGTTGGAAAAGGACCATTTCCAACAGAGCTTTTAAATGAAGAAGGTGATCTTCTAAGAGAAAAGGGACATGAATATGGTACAACGACAGGAAGACCGAGAAGATGCGGATGGCTTGACATAGTCATAGTAAATTACGCCATAAGGCTTTCTGGCATAAGGTCATTTGCGCTTACTAAACTTGATACACTTACTGGACTTGAAAAGGTAAAGATATGCGTAGGATATAAGTTAAATGGAAGGATAATAAACACATTTCCAGCCAGCCTGAAAGATTTAGCTATTTGTGAGCCTGTATACGAAGAATTGGACGGATGGACTGAAGACATCACAAATGTAGAAAGATTTGAGGACTTGCCTCAAAACGCAAAGAAATATGTAGAAAGGATAGAAGAGCTTACAGGTATAAACGCTTCTATAATATCTGTAGGACCCGGCAGGGAGAAGACAATAATAAGAGAAGAACTGATGAAATAACCATCAGTTCCTCTCAAAAATTTTAAAAAAGGTGTTGACAGAGTGAAACTTACCCGGTATAATATATAACTGTCAGGGCGATAAATGCTGGCGTAGCTCAATCGGCAGAGCAGCTGACTTGTAATCAGCAGGTTGAAGGTTCGATTCCTTTCGCCAGCTCTCATTTTAAGAGGATTTCAGGGTATCGAGATTTGATCGATACCCTTTTTTGTATGCGAAATTAAAATAACATTTTTTCAAGTTTATCTGTTGCCTGTTTCTGCATGTCTGGTAGTACATGAGAATAGGTATCAAGCGTTAATGTAATGCTAGCATGACCTAATCTTTCACTAACTACTTTTGGATTTTCACCTATTGCTAATAATAGGGTAGCACATGTATGCCTTAAGTCATATAATCTTATATCGGACAAATCTTCTTTTCTGAGAAGTTTCTTTATAAGCATAAGCTTCTAAAAACTTTTTGGCTTTCTCTGGTGTTAATATTCCCATTTATTTCCGTACTATATTGAATAGAAATCACACAGGCATTAGGAAATTGAACGCCTCTAATATTCTTGTACAAGTTGGTTTAAATATCTGAAATGGTATACACTTATTGTAATAAGGCTAAACACTTAAATAATTTTAGTTCATCTATCTGACTTACAACTTATATAAAATTATCTAAATAAAAGGTGGTAAGAAAATCTAACTTAGATTTTAAAAAATTATCTTGACAGATGGAGGCATTATAGACAACCGTATTAATGATTGAAGTAAATTATTTTTATTGATGTGTTATAAGTATAGTGGTATAATATACTTGCAAGTGTTTGATAAACAAACAAATGTTGAATGGAGGTGATAAAGTGTCATTAACTAAAAGAGAAAAGGAAATATATGAGCACATTAAATCAAATCCAATGGTATCACAGGAAGAACTTGCAAATACGGTTGGTATTAGCCGCTCAGCTGTCGCGGGTCATATTGCCAATTTGATTAAAAAAGGCTATATAAACGGAAGAGGATATGTAGTAAACGACAAAAAGGGCGTAACTGTAATAGGTGGAGCTAACATTGATATAAAAGGTATGACATTTGATACTCTAAAAAAGCATACTTCAAATCCTGGCCATGTCGAAATTACTCTTGGTGGAGTTGGAAGAAATATAGCCAATAACCTTGCATTACTAGATGTTCCTGTGACTTTTTTGAGTATAGTAGGAAGTGACGATGAAGGTAAAAGAATTATAACAGAGACACGAAAAACGGGTGTTAATTGCGAACATATTGCTATCTCTAATGCAAAACACACCGGAATATATTTAGCAATTATCGATAATACAGGGGACATGGATATTGCATTATCAGGGATGGAAATTTTAGAAGAGTTGAATATTAAATATCTTGAAAAAAAAATAGATATTATTAATAACAGCAGAATTGTAGTCATAGATGCAAATATTCCTGAAGCATCTATTGAATATATTGTTGATGCATGTGCAAGAAAGAATATACCTGTACTTGCTGAACCAGTTTCTATTGATAAATCAAAAAAATTGAAAGAAGTACTGGGCAATATAGATTATATTACACCAAATAGAGATGAATTAGGGTCACTGTTGGAAACCGAGATAATTAACGATGATGACATGATAAAAGCGACAAAGGAAATAAGAAAATTGGGTACAAAAAATGTTATTGTGACACTTGGTGAAAGAGGTGTTTATATAAGCTCAGATGATTATGAAGGATATCTAGATTCATATAAGGTCAATGTCATTGATGCGACTGGCGCAGGTGACGCATTAACAGCTGGTTTCATCTATGGTATTATTAATGATATGTCTATAGAAGACTCTGCAAGATATGGAATAGCTGCTGCAACATTCACATTATCATCATCTGAAACTGTAAATCCATTTCTTAATAAAAAAATTTTAGATAAAATTGTAAAGGAGAATGAATATGTATAAATATTTAGAAATAAGTGAAGAAGTTAAAAGTGCGATTGATAAAGGACTTCCAGTAGTTGCTCTTGAATCAACCATTATTTCACATGGAATGCCATATCCAGAAAATATAAAAACAGCAAATATGCTGGAGGATATAATCAGGGATAATGGTGCTGTTCCGGCAACGATAGCCATAATTAATGGTAAAATAAAGATTGGAATAAATAAAGAAGAATTAGAATTTTTAGCAACATCAAAGGACATTTTAAAAGCTAGTAGAAGAGATATTCCATCAATAATAGCAAAAGGTTTAAGCGCTGCTACAACTGTTTCTGCAACAATGATTTGTGCTAACTTGGCTGGAATAAAGATATTTGTAACTGGAGGAATTGGTGGAGTGCATAGAGGCGCTGAACATACTTTTGATATTTCCGCAGATTTACAAGAGCTTGCAAAAACAAACGTAGCTGTGATATGTGCTGGTGCAAAAGCTATACTTGACTTGCCATTAACGCTTGAATATCTTGAAACACATGGTGTCCCTGTTTTAGGATTCAAAACAGATGAACTGCCAGCTTTTTATACTAAAAATAGTGGTCTTAAAGTTGATTATATGATAAATGATGAAATCGAAGCAGCTAAAATTATAAAGGCTAAGTGGGATCTTGGATTGAAAGGTGGATTAATCATCGCAAATCCTATACCTGAAGAGTATTCAATGAATAGAGAATATATTGAAAAAGCAATATATAAAGCTTTGGAAGAAGCAGATGCAAACAATATTAAAGGTAAGAAATTAACACCATTTCTTTTGGAGAAAATCAAGGATATAACATCTGGCGATAGCTTAAAAGCAAATATTGAACTAGTAAAGAATAATGCCATAGTAGGTGCAAAAATTGCAGTAGAACTAAATAAATTAAACTAATATTAAGAAACTTAGCTAATTGTTTTTGCAGGCAGTAAAAAATATGTAGAAACAGGTACTTAGTGTAAAGTCTTTTTAAGTAAAAAAGCAGGAAAATAGCGATAAAATGCAGAAACAAGACTGTTGGAACAATATCATCACTTGTTATTTTAGCGCTGGTACCAAAGGAAACTGAAGATATTTACAGCTACAAGTAAATGAGAATATTTAAAATATAGAAAGGGGTGTTTTTTATGTCAAATATATTAGATAAGGCTAAATCAATTGAAGATTATATTATAAGTTTCAGAAGAAGTTTACATGAGGAACCTGAACTTAGTGGACAGGAATTTAAAACTCAAGAAAAGATTATGAAAGAATTAGATAAGTTAGGAATACCATATAAGAAAGCGGGAAATACCTCTTTAATAGCTACATTAAAAGGTGGAAAAAGTGGAAAAACCGTAGCTTTAAGAGCAGACATAGATGCTCTTCCGATAAACGAGGAAACAAATGTTGAATTTAAATCTAAAACTCCTGGAGTGATGCATGCTTGTGGTCATGACGCCCATGCTTCTATGCTTCTTGGGGCTGCAAAAATTTTATCAGAAATGAAGGATGAAATACCAGGTGAGATAAGATTCTTCTTTCAGGAAGCTGAGGAAACATTCTCTGGCGCGAAAAAAATAATAGAAGCAGGCGAAATGGACGGGGTAGATGCATGTTTGGGCATGCATGGAATGCCAGAATTAGAAACAGGATATGTAAATATTGAACCAGGATATAGAATGGCAGGTTGTGATACTATTTATGTTAAGTTTGAAGGAGTATCAGGCCATGGCTCAGCACCGCATCTTGCAAAGGATACCATTCATCCTGCATGTATTTTTGTTACAGATCTCCAAGGAATAGTTGCTAAAAATGTTAATCCTCAGGAGCCAATAGTACTTTCTGTAGGAAAGTTCATTGGGGGTACAAAGGCCAATGTTATTAGTAAATATACAGATATTGAAATTTCAATGAGGTACTTTGACCCAAAAGTTAGGGAAACAGTTCATGAAGCAATAAAAAGACATGCAAAGGCCATTGCGGATGCCTATGAGCTTAAAGTTGACGTAAGAATAGAGGAAAGTGCTCTCAGCCTTTATAATGATCCAGAATTAGCAAAACTAGCTGACAAGTCTGCAACAAAAGTCTTTGGAAAAGGGAAAAATAAAACCTTACCTAGATATATGGGTTCAGAGGATATGCCATACTATTTCCAGCATGCTAAAGGAGTTTATGCATTCATTGGATATAGAAATGAGGAAAAAGAAGCTATATACTTCCCGCATCATGAGAAGTTCAAGATTGATGAAGACTACTTAAAGTATGGTACAGCATTATATGTACAATTTGCTTTGGACTTTTTAAATGAATAGTATAGTATCAACTATTATGCTACTTTCAATCGTGCAATTCAGCATTCATGAGGCATAATTGTTTGAGTGATTATAGCTACTGTAATCTGAAAATTTCTGCCTCATGGTTTTACGATAATTATAGTGAATATTATTTTAACTGCTACGACAGAAATTTTATTGTAAAAAACTATGCTGCAGCAAGCAATGTTTTTAATACCAGATGCGTTGTTACTAGCTGAAACTACTTCTAAGATAATTGGTATTACTTATTTTGCAACGGTACGTATTATAGATATTTTAGGTGGATCATTGATTTGACTAATTGAAAACACATATTTGAATTTTAAGATGGCTTATAATACAGCTTTAGGGGAAGTTCCCAATATTGAAGTACTGCTTGAATTGTTTTGGAAGGCAGTTTTTTTTCTTTGAGCATCTTAGCTATTTGCTTGATCAAATGTGTATGCAAGGTGAATATTTAAACACTCTGATAAAGAATTTAGTACAATTATTACTTGCTTTGAAACAAATAGAAGTAGCCGGTGAAAAAATAATTGCTGCAGCCTAAAAAATTTCTTATGTAGATGAAATACCACAAATCTACAAAGAAATAAATAATCTTTAAGGAAGCGCTAAGCGTATAAAAGAGGTGAAAAAATGTTTTTAATAAATTCTTTTGAAATAATAGGAACCATTGCTTTTGCTATTTCAGGTGCTTTAGTTGGAATTGAAAAGAAGCTTGATTTGTTCGGGGTTACTTTTTTAGCTGTTACAACAGCTGTAGGTGGTGGGATATTTAGAGATATAATAATAGGAAATATTCCCCCAACAGCTTATGTTAATCCCACATCTTGTATAATAAGTATTATAACTGCAATTGTAGTATTTTTCTTTTATGAAAAAATAAATAAGTTTGAAACAATGATAATGATATCAGATGCATTAGGACTTGGGGTTTTCACGGCAATTGGTTGTAGAACTGCAATTACACACAGCTACAGTAACGCCTTTATAGTAATTACTATGGGGCTAAGTACAGGAATTGGTGGAGGCATAGTAAGAGATGTTCTTGCCAAAAATGTTCCGCTAGTTTTAAAAAAAGAAATCTATGCTGTGGCATCAATTGTAGGTGCCTTATGCTTCTATTATATTCATGGATACTTGCCAGATATAATATCATTATACATTTGTTGTGCAATTGTATTTATCATAAGAATTTTGTCAATAATTTATAATTTAAACCTACCTGTGCGTAACGTGGAAGATAAAAAAAATTAAATATATAATCTTAAAGACTGATGACCATATGTAGGACAAACGCGAAAAAAACATTCCTACGTTTCAAATAAATAGCGCAGTTATTGCGTAAAAGTATATTTCATGCCCCACTTTATTCAAGGGGTTATTTTAATGCGTAAAAATGTCTTTATTCTACAACTTCATTAAGGCAGTGTTATACACAGATGAAGGATTAGTCTTAATCTCATTTGCAAATTGTCATGCCTATATATTGACTTCGTACTTGGGTACGTAGGTATTTTGCTATATACGAAAAGAAATCGAAAATGGCAAATAGTTTAGGCTACTTATTCGGAGAACAAAATACGTTAGACTGGAAATACGGAATAATAAATTTATATACTGATGCTGTAGGAAATAAAATTAATTATAAAAGTGCAAGCAATTTATTTGTTTTTTCTAATATTTGGATTATAATTATAATTAGATAAGGGAAAAAGGAGGTGTTAGCATGAAATCCAATGTAGGCAGTGTTGACAAAATAGTCAGATATGTAATCGGAATAATTCTTTTACTCTTGTTATTTATCTTAAAAGGCAATGCCAGATATTGGGGACTCCTTGGACTAATACCTATACTTACGGCTGCGTTTGGCTTTTGCCCTCTCTATAAAATTTTTGGCATAAGCACAGCAAAGAAAGAAAACGAGTCAGAGAAGAAAAACTAATATGCTGTATAGAATTGAGAGTGAGCGCAATACTCACCCTCAATTTTTTATAAATTTACCAAAAAGGTGATACAATGGATAAAATCTGTTTAGAACGATTTGATTCTTATGGATATGCTCGCTATATATGTACATCATGTTATCACTGTGAAAGCAAAATGGGTATAAGTTATTGCAGCATTAAGATGAGAGGATGTTGTTCGTATTTTCCGAAATTTGAGCTTATTGATATTCATAGGATGGTTAAATCAGCCGAAGGCCTTAATGTGCTAAACAGGATAATTGATAATCCAGGAACAGTAGTGTATAGTTATTACATTCACGCAAAGGGGTATTTTGACAAGGAAGGATATGAAAAGTATATAAAGACAAACGATGATGACAGTGGAATAAAAGACAAGACGATATTTTTTAGAGCTTGTCCCTTTGTGAAAAGTGGTTTTGGGTGCACACTACCTCCTGTTTATCGCAACTATGTCTGCAATTTTTTCATCTGCGACGAGGTCATGAGCAAGGTGACTGATGATGAAATTAAAGAGCGATATGTAAGGGAGAGAGAAAGATTTGTAAAATGGGCCGAATGGGAGAATAGATCGCTGGAGGCAATTTTGTCTGAGCGCCATATAAATTTGAGAAACAACTTGGATGAATGTATAAAAGTTTTACAAGATGTGCCTCTCACAATTTTCGAATTTGCACAATTAAAAGAGCTTAGTGTATTTGACACAGACGAAAAAGAAGCGTGATAAACGATAAGAAAAAGGTATGCTTGACTTTAGCATACCTTTTTTGTCAATATTAGAACCAGCTAAATGAAAACAAATATATAACAGACAACTAAAACAGCCATAGATATGGGAATCCCTATTTTGGCCCATTCTTTGCTTTTTATTTCCAGCTTTCCTGCTGATATGATATTCGGTATATTTCCGGGTATCAACATTCCGCCGCTAATTAAAAGTCCCATCAGAATAGCGCGGATGTGCTCAGGATCCATAGCAGGGCTTATTTCTGCTGCTGCTAATGTGGCATTGTCTAATACTGCTGAAATCATGTTTGCCCAGTATAAAAGCCGAACGTTCATGTGCATCACATAATTGTCAACCAACGGCTTAAATCCTGCACTTAAAAGCTCTAAAGCCAGCAAAAATATGAAGATTTTTATTGAACGGATGACGATAAACTTAATATTTTCTATTTGCCTAATTTCCATTTCTTCTTCTTTAAAATATTCTTCCTCTTTTTTTGGTTTCGCATTATCTGTAAATCTATTTACATAAAAAGCACCTAAAATACCCATTACAAAAATTGTAGGTACAATGTAAATGCCAATCGTCCTTAGAAGATAGAAGAAGTCTTTTTTTAAAGCAGATATTACCAATGTTGATAAAGGTTCTCCTACAGGTGTCAATGCTGCTCCTAAGCCAATCGAAAGGCATGCGATTACAGTGATGACCACTTTGTCTTTGTGATGTATTGGCAAGATGTGGACTATTTCAACTAAGACTAACGAGGCAACAATCGCAGTTATAATACTTGACGTAAGCCCTAATACGACTATTAAAATAAAGACAAAAATTTTAAGCGACATGTGTTTTAAAATTGACTTTACAAATTCTTTGATTTTATTTTTAAAAGTTTCAAATAGAAAACCACTTATAAAGACAGCAGCCGTTATAATGTACAAAAGATGGTTTTTTAATATATGTGATAAAAGATCAAGTGACATTGCACCTGATACGGTAACTGCGATGATGCCCATGACAAATAGAAAATATTCAATATTATCTTCTATTGCTTTTACAAAAAAAGGCACTGTTAGTATTATTAATAGTATTGCAAACAAAATAGCGTTAATCATGTAAATCACCTTTCTTTATTTTGTCCATGTAATAAAAAATAAAAAGGCAGAAAACTCATCGTGACGATGAGCTTCCCACCCTGGAAGCCAAAAATCTTGAAGCAAAAATTGCTCAACCGAAAAAAAACAATTATTAAACTAAATTGAATTGTATCACAAAAATTGTTTTAAATCAATATTCTATATTCTGTTGCAAAACACATAGGCGTTAGTCAAGATTTGTTTAATTGACCTCATGTGATTTCTTCACGTTTATAATCTGCCGCAACAAGTCTCGAAGCTTACAAATTGCTTCTTGGTACTGCATAAATGATAATACTTTTGTGTTAAATGGATATTATATGTATGTAAAATATGTTAAAAGTTTATTATGCAATTGTTAATCATGGCAAAATTTAAAAGGCATCGTTGTTGATGCCTTTTATAAGGATTATATTATCTGTTTTATGCCTATTAGTATCAATATAAGGCCGGCAATCACTGTCGCTTTTTTTCTAAAGTTCCATCTATTTAAAAAGTCTGTCACATAATTTCCAATCCACAAGGCGATAAAACTTATAAGAGCAGACAGAAAGCCTATAAAAAAAGAGTTAAGGCCTATCATGCCAGCGCTTAATCCGCCTCCAATATTGTTTATAGATAGAGCAATGCCGAGAAGTGTAGCTTCTTTGAAGTCTATATCTTTAGAATCGTCCACATCGGCTTTTTCAGGCTTTTTCAATATGTCGTATATGTTTTTTGCTTTATCGTCTATATCATAATGGCTATCGCTATTTTTTTTGAAATACGGCTCAATTGCTATCCAAAGTCCTATAGAGATAAAGAGTATCATGCTTAATATGGAACTTATGTGCTTACTAAACAGCCCAGATATTATGCTGCCGGATATGGCCGCTATGGATGATATTATAAATGTTATCAGGGATATCCACAAATTTTTTACTGCGGTGATTTTTATTCCTCTTACGCTGTAGGCTATTCTGACGCTTATGTTGTCTATGTTGTTGGCTAAAGCGATGAACAGTGAATAAATAAAGTGCATATTTTATCCCTCCTCTTTTAGATTCATAATCAATATATGTTGGGGAAGTAAATATGTGTTTCTACTTAAGCAAATTATGTTCTAATATTTGTGGTTTCGTATTAATATATAGTGAACAATAATATGGGGGAGCTGATTTAATGAAAGGTAAAAAATATATATGGCTGGTAATCCTTGTTGCTGCCATAGGGCTACTTATCTATTTTGCACCCATTAAAAACAGCAACACGACGGTGTACAATATGGATCTAAAGTACAACGACAAAGACAAGACCATTATAGGAACAGAAGTTGTAGATTTTATAAACACAGATGATGTGAATTTAAGTGAGGTGTACATGCATTTATATCCCAACGCATTTAAAGATAAAGATAAGGTTCCATTTACAAAAGAAGAGATAGGTTTGGCATATCCAAATGGATTTAAGCCAGGGTATATAGAGATAAATGGAGTGACTTTTGGCAAAAATACAAAAGCTGCATACAGCATTGATCAAAAAACAGGTGAGATTTTAAAAATACTTCTTCCAAAGAAGTTGGGAAAAGGCGACAGGATAAAATTTGCTATAGACTTTAAAGTTCAGATTCCTCCATCTTGCGGCAGATTTGGATATGGTAAGAATACTATCCAAGTGACAAATTTTTACCCTATTTTGTCAGTGTATGACCAAAACGGTTGGAACAACGATCCGTACTACGCATTAGGTGATCCATTTTACAGCGATGTGTCAAATTATAAAGTAAAACTTACAGTGCCAAAGGGCATGGAAGTCGCAACGACAGGTATCGTTAAGTCTAGGACGAGGCAAGGTGATAGCGACATATTGACTATAGATGCGCCAAATGTGAGAGATTTTGCTGTTGTCATGAGCTCTAAATTTAAAGTAGCAGAAGGAGACGTTGACGGCATAAAGGTTAAGTCATATTACTTCGATGAAGATTCAGGATTAAAAGCCTTAAAATACGCACAGGATGCCATAAGATTTTACAATAGTTACATAGGCAAGTACCCGTATAAAGAGTACAGCGTAGCGGAGTCGGACTTTTACATGGGTGGAATGGAGTATCCAAATTTAGTGTTTATATCGAAGGATCTCTATTCAAAAGATAATTTGTTTAATTTAGAATACGTTATAGCACATGAGACGGCACACCAGTGGTGGTATGGCGTCGTTGGAAATAATGAGGTAAAGGAAGCATGGCTTGATGAAGGACTTACAGAATATACGACGATAATGTACATTGAGAGGTATTACGGAAAAGCCACGGCAGATGCTGTGTTTAAGTCGATAATTTCAGGGGAGTTTTATAAATTTTCCAAAACCAACAAAGATGATGCAATGGTGAAGACTTTAGGACAATTTAAGGATTGGAATGATTACACAAATATTGTGTACAACAAAGGTGCAATGGTATTTAATGAGCTTAGAAGTCTTATAGGCGATGCAAAGTTTAAAGAAGTTTTAGATAAGTACTATTCACAGTATAAATATAAAAATGCCACTACGCAGAACCTTATAGACGTAGTGGACAGTGTGACTGGAAAGGATACAGGAGGATTTTTCGAAGAATGGCTTGATTAATTTATAGTTTTTCTCTTAATTCTTATGTCTTCTCCGTAGAAGTTTAGAAGTTTAAAATTGCCAAGTATTCTTGAACACAGTCTTTCTGGGTATATATTCATAACTTCTGACAATGGCAAGTTTGTGGATATTATGAATTTCTTGTTGGCCAAAAGCCTTGCATTAACAATGCTGAAGATTTCCTGGAGGCTGAATGGTGTAATGGGTTCAGTCCCCAGGTCGTCTATTATAAGCAAGTCACATTCTCTAAGCAAATCCGTATACTCGTAGTACGAATCGTTGTCAGAGTTCAACTTATTAAGCCTTAATCCTTCTACAAGGTCTGGAGCTGTCCTATATAGCACTACTTTGCCTTTGTCTAAAAGTTCTTTTGCCACGCAGTGTGAAAGAAAAGTCTTGCCAAGTCCAGAATCACCGTAAAAAAACAGGCTTTCCTTCTCATGGTCAAAGTAATCAATAAAGTCCTTGGCCACTTCTACTATGCTTTTAATATTTTCCCTCGGAGACATTTTTCCTTTGTATGGCTTATCTGAGTAAAGGTGGTAGTCAAAGTTGTCAAAGTTTTCGATCTTAGTTATTTCTTCTATGCTGGACTGCTTGTAGTATAGATTGATAAGTTTTTGCTCAAAACACCTGCACCTTTTGTTGTTTACAAAACCCGTATCTTTGCAGATATTGCATTCATATTCTTGCTCCATGTATGTCTCGGGGTAACCATTAAGCTTGAGAAGTCCAGCTTTTTCTTTTTTCAAATGAATAAGCTTTTGCCTTAAGTTTTCCAAAAATTCTTTTTGGTTTTGGGGGTTTAGAAAAATGGCTTTTGAGATCTCAATGCCGATTTCCTTTATTTTATCATCGATTTGCGATATCTGTGGTATCTTTCTGTACACTTCTTCCCGCCTCATCAAGGCTTCCTTTAAGGACTTGTCCCTTAACATGTCGTATTCTCTTAAAACCTCTTGAACCAAATTATTCACCAAATTCACCTCTTGAATGAGCTAAAAGCTTCTTTTCCAGCTCGTCTACATCGTATGTCCTTTGAGAGTATCCATTGAAGTAGTTTTTAGGGACTTTATAGTTAGGAGCCGTCTTTTTGGTGTACGGTTTTTTCTTTATTTTGTCTAAGTCATTTACAGTTCTTATGCCATCGTTGTACCAATTGATGAGTATCTGGTTGATGTACGGAAAGCTGGGCTCGTTTATCTTTAAGACGCATTCGTCACATGCTTTTATGATGACATCAACGTCAAAGCCGAGATCGTCCATCCACCTGTCCATCATGGCTTTGTGGGCTTCCATCACATCGTCATCTTTTAATCCCAGTGCTCTTAAGATTTTTTTGTACCGCAGCCATTTTTCGCTTTCTGATTTTAAGTATGCTTCTACATCAAGTGCTGTCTTAAGCCCTGCATCATGCCATGCAATTGCTACCTTTTCCATGTACTTAAGAGATGTCTTGTTCTTTGACACACAGTAGCTTATAAGCATTGTCAAAATCTCCAGCGAGAATCCGTACTCGTCAACCCAGCTTAGATAAGTGTTCATCTCAGTTGGCGAAAGAGGTCTGCCTATCATTTTTTCTACCGTCTCAAACATCTGCTTGACTTCAGTGTCGTCAATCGACAATGTGTGTACATCATCAGATTTCTTGACAAGCGGAAGATATTCTATGTAATATTCGTTGTCAGAATACCTAAGCCTAATTACGCCAGACCTTTCCCAGAATTTCAAAGCCTTATCTATGTCATTTTCTGACATAAAAAGCTTATCTGCCATTTCTTCCATTGAGAAGCTTTGGTTGTAATATGAATATTTAAGTCCTAAAAGGTATACTTTCACGTATTCACCTGGTGCTTCCAACATATAATGATTTATAAAAAAATTGCTAACGGGGGTGCTTCCCATATCATCAAAATCATTAGAAAAGTTACATCTGCTCATGTACACCACCTCAAGTTTAATTATAACACGATGTGTCATAACCATCAATTTAAAAGAATATAATATATATTACGACAAATTTGTCTATTTTTTAAGCTTAGAATGTATAAAATTTGTAAAAAAACAAAAAATAATAACGCATTTTTGTATGCGATCTATGCGCAAATGAAAGGAGAAGACGATGGATAACGAAGATAAGTCAAACCCTTTTAGTTGCAACCTGATCAAAAAAGTTTCAATTAAAAGGCGATTTATATTAACTGCTACTTTGACGATTTTGTTTGCCGTAGTTTTCTACATGGGCATCGACAAAAGTGCATTTTTCAGTACGGAAGATCAAAGCTTAAATCATTTTGCATATAACGTAGAACAGGGAAGATTTGTGCGCATTGATAGACCCACAGCGATTGTAGTTGATGGCTTAAATGTAGTGACGCTAAAGAATAGAGAAGACGCATTGTGGGTACTTAATGATATCCTTGACAAGTACAAAAACGGGTCTATGAAAGTCTATTTCAAAAATGATGTAAAACTGGTTGAAGTAGATAGCCCTACAGTTAAAATCGAGACAGTTGGAGAAGCCTTAAAAAAGCTGGAAGGTGATGATGTTGAGACTTATACTGTAAAAGACCATGACACTCTTTGGTCAATCTCGAGAAAATTTAGCATCTCGTTAGACGACATATATAAATTAAATCCTATGGTTACCACTACAATTTTTAAAGGGCAGATTTTAAAAGTAAAAGAGCTTAAACCTGTTTTGACTGTAGTATCAGAGAGAAAAATCGTGTACATGGATGACATTCCGCATGAAACCGTTTATCAAAAAGATGGTGACATGTTTGCAGGCGCTTCCAAAGTTGTAGCAAATGGAGAAGATGGTGTCAAAATAGTTACTGCCGTTTTGAAGTATTACAATGGGCAAATATCCGAAAAAGATGTGATAAACGAAGAGGTGGTAAAAGATCCAGCAGATGAGATTGTATCTGTAGGGACTAAGACCCCTTCAGCCACAATCGCTCTTGATTATCCAATACGAGGGTATATAGTGATAACGTCCAGGTACGGGCAAAGGTGGGGAAGACTTCATGCAGGCATAGATATAGCAGCATCTATGAATGATCCTATATATGCAGCGGATGGAGGCACAGTCGTATTTGCAGGATGGGAAAATGGCTATGGAAATCTTGTTGAGGTCGATCATGGAAACGGATATGTGACGTATTATGGCCATGCCAGCAAGCTTTTGGTGAAAAAGGGAGACAAAGTTAATAAAGGACAGAAAATCGCCTTAGTTGGCATGACAGGAAATACTACAGGACCACATGTCCACTTTGAAGTCAGAAAAAATGGTGTGCCAGTAAACCCTATGATGTACTTAAAATGAGAGCCGAAATACGGCTCTTTTTTGTTCCTTAAATTTACTTTGCAATGTGCTTGACATTGGGTTATAATGTAATTGTATTACCTCATATATTTAAGTATATACATATTTTTAGTATTTTGTGAGGTGATACACTATGAAGAAAAATAAAATCATTGTGGCGATTGTTTTTATTGTTTTTGTGTTGGCTTTATTGTTTAATGAAAGCATATTGACAAAGGCATATCCGGTTTATAAGGTGATTGGCAAAGACAAGATTGAAGAAAGCGTAAAAAATTTTAAGACTAAGGAAAGCAAACATTTTATTGTTAGATATCAAGATTCAGATAGCAAATACGTTTCGCTTATCATAGATACGGCTGAAAAGCACTATTATGGCGTCATAAAAGATTTAGGATATGCACCTAAAGATAAATCGGTTATCATAGTTTATAGCAATCCTGATGAAATGAATAAGGATTTTTCCCTTGCAAAAGGAGAAAATGCCATGGGAATATATCTAAATGGTGTAATAAGCATAGAATCTCCAGCCCTTTGGATACCTTCAGGACAGGATGTGACGAAAGTTTTTCAATACGAAGGTCCTGTTGTGCATGAGTTTACGCATCTTGTTGTAGACGACATCGCTAAAGGCAATTATCCGACGTGGTTTACAGAAGGCATAGCCCTTTTAGAGGAGTACAGACAAGATGGATATGAATGGGGCAAAGACTTAAGCTATAATGGGAAACCATATACTTTTGACCAATTGGAAAATAATTTTGACTCACTTGATGAGATGCTGGCGTATAAAAGGGCTTTTCAGGTGACAAAGGCTATAAGCGATAAATTTGGCATGGAGACTATAAGAGAGATGCTTAGAGATTTGGGAAGCGGAATGAGTATAGAGTCAAGCTTTTACAAAGAAACTGGCTTAAAGCTTGATACATTTGTCAACAATGTTAAGGGGTGATGGCATTTGAGCAGAATCCTGATAGTAGACGATGAAAAGCCGATCGTGGAGATATTGAAGTACAATTTAGAAAAAAATGGATTCAATACGATAGAAGCTTACGACGGGGAGGAAGGTCTTAAGATGGCTCAAGAAAAAAATCCTGACCTTATCCTCCTTGACGTCATGCTTCCAAAAATGGACGGTTTTACAGTTCTCAGAATATTGAGACAGACTATGAATACTCCTATTTTGATGCTTACGGCAAAAGAAGAGGAAGTAGACAAAGTATTAGGGTTAGAACTGGGCGCTGACGATTATGTGACAAAGCCTTTTTCTATGAGAGAGCTTATTGCCAGGGTAAAAGCTAATTTAAGAAGAAGCGGCATAAGCAATGGTGAGACTATGTCAAATGTTTTAAGTGTAAATAGCTTAAACATCGATTTGTCAAAGTACAGAGTGGAGAAAAATGGGAAACCCATCGAGCTTACATCGAGAGAGTTTGACCTGTTAAAATTTTTGGTAGCCAACCGAGGGCTTATATTTTCGCGAGAGATGCTTTTAGAAAAGGTTTGGGGTTATGAATACTTTGGCGATGTAAGGACGGTTGATGTTACAATAAGGCGACTTAGGGAAAAAATTGAGGATGATCCGGCAAACCCAAGGTATATACATACCAAAAGAGGGGTTGGTTATTATTTTAGCGAAGAAAGTGAACTATAAAAGCATACAGTGGAAGATAATACTCATATATGGTCTTTTGATACTTGTGGCGATGGAGATAATATGGGTATACCTTTTCAAATCTTTAGAAAATTATCACATGACGAATTTCGAAAACTACATTGAAGCACAAGCTACAGGCATCGCCTTCACATTGAAAGACAACATGAATTCCAAAACAAGCTTAGACAACATAATAAACATGTATTTAGGTCCTAATGCCTACATAAAATACTTGTACATACTTGACAAAGACGGCAACATATTAGCCAGCTCCACAGGAGAAAAAGGCAAGATGCTAACTCCTGCAGTCATAAAAGCATTGTCTGGCAAGCAAGGGATGGAGACCACAAATGACAACAATTCAAACGGTAAATTAAGAAGCATCGCCATGCCTGTAGTTGACAGCGATGGGAAGATATCAGGAGTCGTGTATGTTAGCGGTTCTTTAAAAAGCGTATATGATACGCTGTCTGATGTGAATTTCATCTTATTAAGTGCAACATTTATAGCGGTGATAATAACAGTCATCTTAGGATATATATTGGCAAAGACCATCACAGATCCCATAAAAGAAGTGACGAAGTACGCTAAAGAGATGGCGGAAGGAAATTTCGACGTTCACATAAACATAAGATCTGATGATGAGATAGGCAAACTTGGCAGCATGTTTAACTTCATGTCAAAAAGGCTTAAGACTACTCTAAATGAGATGGAAAATGAGAAAAGCAAAGTAGAAGCCATAATAAGCTACATGTCAGATGGAGTAATTGCTACAAATGACTTAAATAGGATCATACTTTTCAATGATGCTGCAGAAAAGATGATTGGCGAAAAGTTAGCTATGGATGAGCCTTTAGAGAAGATAGCCCAGGGACAGTTAAAAAATACTGAAAGTCTTATATACTGCAATGGAAAGATTTTAAAGTCGTTTGTAAGTCCTATAAAAGTAGACAAAAACATAGATGGCAATGTATTTGTGCTGCACGACATAACGGAGCAGCAAAACCTTGATAACATGAGGAAAGAGTTTGTGGCAAATGTCTCACACGAATTGAGGACTCCCCTTACAACCATAAAAAGCTACACAGAGACCCTTCTCAATGACGGCGTTGACGATGAAATGAGGAACAGGTTTTTGTACATAATAGATAAAGAAGTTGACAGGATGACGAGGCTGGTGAAAGACCTTCTTCTCTTATCAAGGATGGATTCAAATGGAAAGTTAAATTTATCTGAGACAAATCTCAATGAATTTGTGGAAGAGGTTTTGTACAAAATAAAGATAGAGGCTCAGAAGAAGAATCAGAAACTATTATTCTGCGCAGGTGAAGAAATAAGAAGCGTAAGCATAGATAAAGACAAGATGGAGCAAGTGATTTTAAATATAGTGTCAAATTCCATAAAATATACGAATCCAGGGGGATATGTTAGAGTTTTTACAAAGTACTTTGACGATTCCGCATATATAGTGGTGACTGACAATGGGATTGGCATACCCAAAAAGGATCTTCCGAGGATATTTGAGAGGTTTTACAGAGTTGACAAGGGAAGGTCAAGAGAGCTTGGAGGTACTGGGCTTGGCCTTGCCATTGCAAAGGAGATCGTCACCGCCCATGGAGGGGAGATAAACATAGAAAGCGAACTTGGAGTAGGTACTACCGTAACCGTAAAGCTTAAATATTAGTCAAACCGTAACTATATTTTAATATTTGTGTAACATTATTGTAATAATGATGCTCTATAATCAATTTATAGAATAATGGTTATATTAGGTATCATGTGTAAAATTTTATATATTTATGTCAGTTCATGATGAGGAGTGGTACTTTTGAAAAAGGTTTTAGCCCTTGTTATTGCCACCATGATGTTTATGACATTTTTTATGACTTACGGGTTTGCTGATGATCTGATAACTGTAAAATCAGATATAAGCGATGTCACCACAAGCAACAAATACTTTGTCATATCAGGCAATGGGCAGCCGGATACTTACGTGGAGCTTATATTAAACGACAATTTGAATGACAAGTGGATTATAGGTGATACTGGCCTCTTTGCCAAGCTTATAACATTGGCTTTAGGGGACAACTATGTAACTTTAAAGGCTGTCAAGGACGGACAGGTGCAGGTGGTAAAGGGTCATATTGTATTGCAAAGCAACAATGGCATTATTCAGATTACGGTTGATACGTTGGAAGGCTTGTGGAATAAGCTTTTTAAATAAAGCGGTGTGATTATGAAAGAGCATATTAAGACTGCTGTACTCATATTGCTTGTTTCTACAAGCCTTTATTTTAGCTACACGCTTTGGACATCTTTTCCTCAGAAAAGCTTTTTTATGACCAAGTCTATACCAGTAAGTGTAGATATTTCTGATATATTGAGGCCTTCTTCTATCATTGTAGAGTCAAGCGGCACATTTATGGATATAACGTCGTCAAACGATATAAATTCAGTGTGGATGAATACGGTAAAAATTTTAAAAGAGATTAAAGATACAACACTTTCACAACTTTCAAAGAATGATTTAAACCACAAAGGTGATTTTGTACATATTTATTTTGGGAAAGGCATAACAGAGGATTTGTTTAAAAATGCCTTAAAATTAAGTGATTCACCTATCTTGAAAATAGGGCAAGACACTTTGATAAAAGAGATAGTCATAAAATTAGGTGTAAAGCCTCAAATTATCTTTACGGATTACAGCAGTTACTATGCCATAGATCTTAAAAATCCCAGCTATTTTTTAAGCCTTATAAGCAAGCAATTTCAAAGTTCTATAAATTATTCTATCACTACCTCAGGCGATGTATACGGTGAAAACACATTTGCGGTAAAAAGTTTTCAGTTAAAAAGATATGTAAATAGAGGCTTTGAAAATGACACAGTATATAGGACTATTACCAAAAATGTGTTTGTCAATATATCTGTAGTGCGGGAGATAAAAGAGAACAGTGGTTCATACATATACACCGATGGTGTGAGAGGATTGAGGCTTTACAAAAATGGATTAATAGAATATTTTGACACTACCACCGCATCGTCGAAACTAACTTTCGGTAGAGTAGAGTCTTTAGATAAAGCGGTGGAATTCATAAAAGCTTTAGGAATAGATGAGAAAAATGTTTACTTGACAGGTGTCAGTGGCAGTGGTGGAGATTACAGCTTTGCCTTCAATTACGATTATGATTACCCCGTGTATGCCATGAAAAACGGTGATATCAAAGATCCAATATATGTATTTGTATCAAACGGGACAATTAAATCTGCGATTGTAAGCTATATGGATATTTACTACGCAGGCCAGTACAATGGCGGATTTTACGATATAGGCAAACTTTTGAAGGACCATAAAGTAGATGACGTACAGTTTGTAGATATGGTGTATGTTTTTGATGGCAATGAACTTATACCTGCTTGGCATGTAAAAACTCAGACAAATGAGTATTTTTTCAGCGTTTTGGATGGGAAAATAATGTGATGATGGTGTTTTAATATGGACTGGTCAAAAGCGAAAACGATCTTGATTATTATATTTGCTGTACTAAATTTGATACTTTACATGGGAAACTTAAGCATAGCGGAAACTAATAATTCTGTTCCATCTTTTTCTGATATGAGCAAGATGAAAGAGATTTTAAGAGAAAACAATATTGTCGTGAATGCTAAAATACCTGATGATTACAAGCCTATGCCTATGCTTCTAGTAAAGCTTAAAAGCTACAGCAAAGCGTACATAGATGAAAATTTTTTAAAAGGCTTAAAGTACGTATCAAATGGCGATGGTTCACTTTACACATTTAGCAATGGCTCATTAGAAGTTAAAAACGGCTTTTTATATTTTCAGGTTAAAGACGAAAAGTTTGCCAAGATGAGTAGCAATGAAGCTTTTCACTACATAATATCCTTTGTAAATGACAAGAAACTTAAAGAGGAGTATTCAACTTTAAGGCAGTACATAGATGGAGACAAATACACTGTTGAGTATACCGAAAAATACAATGGTATTAACGTGGATGTAAGTTATATGAAAGGCATCATATCAGGCAATACATTTTCCTTTGAATCGACGTGGCTTATACCTTTGAGAGAAGAAAATGACAAAAAAGAGATCATACCTCCAATAAGCGCACTTTTAAAGCTTTTAGATGTAAATGAAGGCAGTAAAAGTATCGTAGTAAAAGACATAAGGCCAGTCTACTTTTTTAGTTGGAGAAATGCCGATACTGGCGAAGCAATACCTACGTGGAGGATAACGACGGAAAACACTGTGTACTACATAAATGCGTATACAGGTAATTTTGAAGAGAGGTAAAAATTACCTCTCTTTTTGCGTAAGATGTTTTTGTAAAAATGCTTGTAAAATTGTTGAAATTGTATTAAAGTATATATGTATGATTGTGAAGTTTTTTAGATTCTGTGAAGGGAAGATTAAACAGTGGATAAGTTTGTTATAAATGGAGGAATACCTCTTAAAGGAACAGTTGAGATTAGTGGGGCGAAAAATTCTGCTGTTGCCATACTTCCTGCTGCTCTTTTAGCAGATACTCCCAGTAGTATTGACAATTTGCCAGAGATAAACGACATAGAATTGCTTAGCAAAATGATTCAATATCTTGGTGGAAAAACCATCAAGAAAGAGCATGAGATTATGATAGATCCTGAAGGTATCAATTCATTTTGCCCGCCGCATGAGTTGGCAAGCCAGATGAGGGCTTCATACTATCTTATAGGTGCCCTTTTAAGCAGGTTTAAAGAGGCTGCTATAGCCATGCCTGGTGGATGCAACATAGGTGTGAGACCAATCGACCAGCACATAAAGGGATTTGAAGCGTTAGGCGCAAAAACGACTATAGAACATGGAATAATAAGGGTAAAAGCAGATAAGTTAGTGGGGAATCATATATATTTTGACGTTGTAAGCGTAGGTGCTACTATAAACTTGATGTTGGCTGCCTGTAAAGCTGAAGGCACTACAATACTTGAAAATTGTGCAAAGGAACCTCATGTCGTGGATGTAGCAAACTTCCTAAATGCAATGGGTGCCAATATAAAAGGCGCTGGTACAGACACCATAAAAATCATTGGAGTAGACAAGCTTCATGGCTGCAGGCATACAGTAATACCTGATCAGATAGAAGCTGGGACGTACATGGTGGCTGCGGCGGCAACACATGGGGATGTCATTGTAAAAGGCATAATACCGAAACACTTAGAGTCCATAATCGCGAAGATGTCTGAAATGGGTGTAAAAATCGAGGAGTATGATGAAGAACTGAGAGTTACCACAGATGGCAGGTTGAAAAGAGTAGACATTAAGACACAACCATATCCAGGTTTTCCTACAGATATGCAACAACTGATGGCAGTATTATTGGCTCTTGCGGATGGGGTCAGCGTTATAACCGAAAATGTGTATGAAGGCAGGTTTAAATACTTAGATGAACTTAAGAAGATGGGAGTCAATGCAAAGGTGGAAGGTCGCATAGCTGTCATAGAAGGAACTCAAAAGCTTACTGGTGCGCCGCTTACAGCTACTGACTTAAGGGCTGGCGCAGCTATGGTGATAGCTGGACTTGCGGCCAGCGGCACTACAGAGGTTAAGAATATCTACCATATTGACAGAGGATATGAGTCGATGGAGAAAAAACTGCAAAAATTAGGCGCAGACATAAAAAGGGTAAAATAAGTCCTCATTAGGACTTATTTTTGTACATAAATATAGAATAAATCACCTCATAATACACATGATAATTGTGAGGTGATATGATGCAAAGCGGCGATGATAGAAATGTAAAAAGACCGTCGTATCTCACGACAGTTGTAATAATAGCTGTGATTACTTCACTTGTTTTTACATATATTGCACCAAAATTCTTGTGGGGGAAGGTGATACCTTTACCATACACAAATACTGCTCCACTTAAAAAAGAAGTTATAATACCTAAAGCAGAGCCTTCTACGATAGCAGAAGCTGTGGCGAAAAAAGACACGCAGGCCGTTGTTGGAATATCGTCTATTGAATATGAAAGGCAGTATTACATATTAGAAAAGCAGGTAGAAGGTGTAGGATCTGGATTTATTGTGGACAAAAACGGGTACATTATTACGAATAACCATGTGGCAAGTCCTGAGTCGAAGAAACTTACCATCTATTTAAGCGATGGAAGTACGCTTCCTGGTAAAGTTTTGTGGTCTGACTCTACATTGGATCTTTCGGTTGTCAAGGTAAACGCCAAAAATCTTCCGACCATACCTTTGGGAGATTCAGATAAAGTTCAAGTTGGTCAGACGGTGATAGCCATAGGCAATCCTTTAGGGCTTCGCTTTGAAAGGACAGTGACATCTGGCATAATAAGCGCTTTAAACAGAAGCTTGCCAATAGAGGAAAATAACAAACAAAAAATCATGGAGGATTTGATACAGACGGATGCGTCGATAAATCCTGGCAATAGCGGTGGCCCTTTAGTGGATGCTCAAGGAAATGCAATAGGCATCAATACGGCGAAGGTTACGACAGCGGAAGGATTGGGCTTTGCCATACCAATCAATATTGTAAAGCCTATCATTAAAAAAGTGATTGCAACAGGTACATTTAAAGCACCTTATTTAGGAATAGTGGGATATGACAGAGAGATAGCCAGCTATATAAATGCAGATATAGTTATAGCGGAAGGGATATACGTTGCTGACATAGATCCTGCAGGGCCGGCAGAAAAAGCTGGTATCAAAAAAGGATATATACTTTTAGAGGTCGATGGAAAACCTGTTGATACAATGGTACAGCTTAAAACTGTAATATATTCGAAAAATATAGGTGACAAAGTAAGTGTGAAATACAGGACATTGACGGGGAATATCGGGATGACTACAATAACGTTAGGAAAATGAGGAGAATATTGTTATGTATGTTGTTTGTGAAAAACATTTGGAGGATGCCATTGAAGAGTTTGTAGATGTATATGAGCAACCGCCAGATATATACATGCTTGACGATGTATCATTTACTGATTGGTTGGCACCTCATAAGTGCGATTTTTGCGATGACATTCCTAAGTACCTTGTCGTATAATGGAGGGAGAATTTTGAATATAGACGTAATTGCAGTTGGAAAGGTAAAAGAGAAATTTATAGAAGATGGAATACGGGAATACGTCAAAAGATTGAAGCCATACTGCAATATAAACATAATTGAAGTAAACGATGAAAGAGCTCCTGAAGGCCTAAGCGAAAAGGAAAAAGAAGCAATTATGTTGAAAGAAGGCTCTAAGATCATCGATAAGATGAGAAAGGGAAGCTTTATAATTTCCCTTTGCATAGAAGGTAGACAAATGGATTCGGTGGAATTTGCCCGCTATATAGAAGATGTTATGACAGCGGGCAATTCTAATATAACGTTTGTGATAGGAGGGTCATTAGGTTTACACGACGATATAAAATCTATGTCAGACTTGAAACTGTCATTTTCAAAGATGACATTTCCACATCAGCTTATGCGGCTTATATTGGTAGAACAAATTTACAGGGCATTTAAGATAATGAAGGGTGAGACGTACCATAAGTGAGGAATAGATAGTATTGTTTCAGAAATTCATTATTAAAATTCATGAGGTAAGGAGAAAGTATAATTATTTTTGGCATCCAAAGAATTTGTTATCACCATATGTTCAACTAGGTATAAAATATAGATTTTTGTAAAAATAAATTTTTTACTGGAATTTTATTACGAGATCTCCGAAAATTAGATAATTGACTTGATACTTAATCAGAATTAACTTATAATATAAGTGTAGAAATCTTATTTTCAATGAAAATAAGGAGGTAATTAATATTATGGAATTAGCCAAGGTGACTGTTCGAGGTCAAATTACAATACCAAAAGAAATTCGTAAAAAACTAAACATCAAAGATGGTGATAAAGTAATTTTTTTAGAGGAAAATGGGAAAATCTTCATTGAAAATTCGGCAATTTTTGCATTACGGGAAGTACAAGATGCTTTTAAAGGTGAAGCTGAAAGGCTTGGATTGAAAGATGAGCAGGATGTAGTCAAATTGGTAAAAGAAGTTAGAAATGAAATGTGGGAAGAACGTCATGTGAATCATAGTTGATACTAATATCCTCATTCTGCTTTTCTATTTCCTAAAAGTAGTATAAATGACTTAATGATTATGATAGCTAAAAGGCATAAGTTAATTTTATCATCATTTGTCATAGATGAAACTGTAGATGTGGTTAAAAGAAAGTTTAAAGGTAAGGAGGGAGCTATAGACAAATTTTTAAGCAAATTTCCTTACGAGATGGTTTATACGCCGCAAGAAATGAAAAATGATTTATTTAAAATTCGAGATGAAAAAGATTATCCAATCTTATATACAGCAATTATTGAAGATGTAGATATACTAATTACAGGTGATAAAGATTTTTTAAATATTGATGTAGAAAAACCGGAAATTCTTACACCTGCACAGTTCTTAGAGAAATATTCCTAACAAAGTTAAAATAAAATACAGAGCAACTATCCATCCAACAACTGTAGGAGTTATATTAAATTCTGTAGAAATGAATAGTAATAAAGGAGATATTACAAACAAATCTATACCAATTATAAATGATGTAATCCTTTGATAGCTTTTTATTGTACTTTTGTCCAAGTGCTGCCTTTACCTCTGCCATGACTAATTATCAAACTTTCTTTTTTAAGGTCATTTAGTACCTTTCTAATTGTAGAGTCTTTTGCATTAACAAATCTATTTCTTAAATCGTTTATTGTAAAATCTCCATCGATGTTTTCAAGAATTTCTTTTCTAATGTCGTAGTAAATTCCGCCTGTAAAGTCATTCTTCGTTTGATAATTTGATATTTCTTCTGCGACTACATCATGTATAGATTCGCTTTCGTGTGATACAATGGCTTGGAAAAACCGTAATGTCCATTCATTTGCCAATTTTCTATTGCCAGCAAAGATAATTTGAAATTTTGGATGAAATGCAAAAACCTCAGCTATCACCTTTGACATATACGATGGCGTATAGACGCCTAATTTGTCTGGATTTAAGTAATCAGAGTAGTTGGCTTCAATGACAAGTGCTGAATGCCTATATTTTTCTAATTCACCCAGCTTCTGATGTAAAATTGGCAAATTAGCGATGTCGGCTCTAAAGTTTTCAAAGCTTTTTCTTTCTACGACGGCTTCTATTTCATTATTGTAAAATAATGCGTAATCACCTGCTGGCAACTGTACTCTCTCAACAATGCAATTGGTAAATTTCCAGGGGTATTTTTCATTTGCATCAATCAATATGTGAAGGTTGTTGCTTCCTTTTGCAGTCAACTTGACACGAGGCTTGTGCTCCTTCAAGCCTTGCTGTGTTCTCCAAAATATCTGTTCGTATTCTCCTTCTTTATTTTTGTATTTCTTTTTAAGAAAGAGAAATTCACACCTTTTATTTACACCGCGGTCTAAAACTACAGATAGACGCTTTCCATATCGATCAATAGAAATAATGGGAACTTTCTCTACGATTTCATAATCATTAGATGAACTATTGCTTGCATCTTTAAGGCAAAATATCTGGCTTCCTGCACCAGGCCATTTGTTCTGCACAAACAATGATAAAAGTGTTGTATCGCCTTTTTTGATACTAAGCCTGTATGGGAATTTATCACTTTTTGTTGATTCAAGTACCCATAAAAGATCGCTCATAATGACCCTTTCCTAAACATAATTCATAATTACACAACTATTTTATTATGAAAAAGAGGTTGTTACAACTTTTTTCATGCGACAAGTACCATCTTAGTACTTTCGTATTAAAAAAATTAGTACTTTTGGTCAATTGACATATTTATGAATTGGATATATTATGAAGTTAAGAGAATTACCGGTAAGTTCTCGTTACGCGTACAAAAAAAGCATCATATGAAATTTCTGAAAATTTTAATAATGACAATGTATCAGAAAATATCACTTAGTAGCACACTAACATTACTATTTGTGCATGAGTGAAAAGGAAGGAATGTGGGTTAGTATGAAAAAAATCGGATACATTTTAGGAAGTATTTTAATAGTTGCAATTTTATTTGTTTCTGCAAGAATAAGCATAGCGGCAAGTTCATTGGAAAATATACCTCAAAATCCATATGTACAGCAGTACTTTAAAGAAAAAACGGAAAATGTGTCGCTACAGGAAAATGCAACCTCGGAAACATTGGTTGATCCGCAATTAGAAGAAAAGACATCTATAGCTACTTTAACCGAGTACTATAATGAAGATATAAAAGTAGCTAATATCATAAAAAAATATTGTCAGGATACAAAATTAATTGAGGAAACAACATCATTAATAAAAAATGACAAAATAAATGTAATGCATGCTATACAAAAAATATATCCTTCCGTTAATGATCTAAATGAGAAAAAAATATTAGTAGCATATTTAGAAAGATACGCAAGGGATTCAAAGGACAATGTATCAATCTCATTTTTGAATAAACTTATTCAACCAATAAAATCAACTAATACAAAAAAAGAAGAAGATTTACTCAAACAAAATAAAGAGTCTGTAAATGCCAATTCGGCAATCACTGCTTCATCGTATGCTGGATCATATTCAGGAGGAGCAGCGGCTGATTGGGCTTACAATCATTACAACACATATAGCACTGATTATCCAGCATTTAATAATCCAAACGGCAGTTATTCTGACTGCACAAATTTTGTGTCACAAGCTATGCATGTGGGTGGTGGTATGCTAATGCAGGGAAATTGGTACTGTTATAAGAAGAATTCTACGTACCCGAGTCCAATTAATGCAGATCAATTGAATTATAGTTGGTCCGTATCTGATCCAAGCCCTTGGATCAGTGTTGGACAGTTTGCAGAATTTTGGACTCCTAAAGCTAATGTAAGTTATTACTCACATGATGATTATGTAACTCGGCATGAAACAATTTATAACTTACCAATATATCGTGGGGATTCTGTTATATTTTACTCAGGAATAGCAAATTGGATTACTTATCCATCACATGCAATGATTATTTCTGGGTATGATACAACAAATAAAGATTTTTTACTTTCAGGACACTCAAATAATAGACGTAATTATCCATTACTTAGTGCAATCGCAAATTATAGCGAGATAGAATTTATTTCTTATTAAAATTAAAAGCATAGAGCTAAGTTATAGGTCTTTAGAAACATACCTAAATATTATATACACCAGAAATAACCTAATATAAGAAAATATTCTTATATTAGGTTATTTTGTAAGACTATTATTCAAATCTTCTTCTGCCCGAGTTTCAATAACTTTTACAAGATTTTTGATTTCTTCATTATTTGGGAATCTAATATTAGCCGGAAATAATTTTTTTACATCTTTATTATAGTTTACTCCATCTTTAGGAAAGTCATGGCTGATAATTGAAATGCCTTTACTGCTTTTTTTAATTTTTAGAACTACAGGTAATGATACACCTTGCCCCCTTTCAAGATTAGTTCCTGCCTTTATATATTCTTCTTTAACTAACCAGATGTAAATTTTGTCTTTGTATGTCCCTAGAAGCTCGAATGCACTATACATTTTTCCTTTATTTGGATAAGCAATGTCATTTGTTTTTGTGTCCAGATAATTTAATATAATTTTTTTATCATTTTGAGTAATTTTTAAAGGATTAGTTGTTGTAATTTTTTGGCTCGAATTACATCCTGCAAAAACAATAATAATTGATAATATCAAAACAAATACTAAAAAAGATCTAATTTTCATAATAAAAACATCTCCCTCAATAATCTTTTTATATTTGTGTGTTTTTGTGTATTCATATATAATATTCTTTTTTGTCTTTTTTCATATTAATACAGTGTTTTTAACATGAGGATATGGACTATTATTTTACAAGCTTTTTCGCAAAAAAATTGTTTATTACACATCTATTTTATTATAATAATAAGGTCATTACAACTTTTTTCATGCAACAAGTACCGTTTTAGTACTTTCGTACTAAAAAATTAGTACTTTTGGTCAGTTGACATATTTATGAAGTGGATATATTATGAAGCTAAGAGAATTACTGGTAGCATATAACAGTTTATGTTAAAAGGAAGGGAGGGAGATGTTAATATATGATAAAACGGTTTTTAACTTTGAAAAAATTCGTTTCATTGTTTTTAGTTGTAACACTTCTTTCAATTTCAACTTTGAGTTCAGTTTATGCTGCTAATCCAACGTTCAATGATACAAATTTAAAGAAATCAATTAATGACAACCGCGCATATACAACTATTGAAAATGATCCAATTGACAAACAAAAAGTTGAGAATGGATCAATGACTGCAGAATATGCACAACAAAAGGACACAAGTGTAGAAGAAAGTGGCAATATTAAACCACAAGGTTTAAAAGGTAAAGCTTTAAAACTATCTGTAAAAAGAATTGCTGGAATGTTAAGGTCAAGTGCGATAGATAAAATAGCTGGATGGATGGAAACTTATATTAATAAAGAAGCTGCAAAATATCTAAGAAAATATTCTATCAAGATTGCAAATAAATTGGATGAGTTTTCTACATGGGGAGATTTGGCACTTCAAGCGATTGAAGATCAAGTAATGGGTCTTCTGAATGGATTAGGTGTACCTTATAGCATTGCAAAAGGAATAGGGCTTGGTCTAAAATACATATGCTCTTCTCAATAAATATACAGCTTATGAAATACAAGAACTTGAGGGATTGTTAAAGTGGGCATTTAATAAAAGCATTGAAAATAATTTAAGTACTATAGATGAGAAAATTAGCTTACATAAATTACCATAATAAACTTACATGAAAAAATTAATAAAAAATAGAGACAAATGCTCACTTCTATGGTATTAATATGTTGTTGTCACACTATAACAATATTAAACATAGGAGTGGAGCAAATGTCTCATAATAAAAGAATAACAGAAAATTCATCAATAATCCAGTACTTAATGAAATTAAATTTTGCATTATATTTTACTAAACCTGTTATTCGCCATATTGTAGAATTTATAATTGCTGCCACTCAAAAAGGTTATAGTGGTACTGTTACTGATATAGTTAATTTAAGCTTTGCTAATTGCCATAGAACTACCTTTGGCAAATTCTTAAGTCAAGGTGTTTGGAATATAGAGTATGCATGGAGAGCTATAAGGCGGGAAGTTATTCGTATTATACTTGAATTATCACAAACTTACAAAAAGCCGATATTTGTGATTTTTGATGATACTATTGCTGAAAAAACTAGGCCTTCGTCACAGGCTAAACATTCTATCCAGGCAACAGGATTTCATCAATCACATTTAAAAGGAAAGCAAGTTTGGGGACATCAGCTTCTTACCATGATGCTATCATGCGGCAAAGTAGTATTGCCTTACTACATCGAACGCTATGAAAAAGGTGGCAAAAGCAAAATCGAAAGAATATGTGAAATGGTATCTATGCTTCCAATACCTAAAGGACCAGCATATGGACTATGTGATTCATGGTACATAAACAAGAAAGTAATAGAAGCACATTTTGAAAGAGGATACCATCTCATAGGAGCACTAAAAACTAATAGAATTATCTATCCACAAGGCATTAGAATTCAGATAAAAGACTTTGCCCAATATATCGAAAAGAACGAAGTTCACCTCGTTACAGTGAATGGTTCTAGGTACTGGGTATATCGCTATGAAGGAGCTTTAAATGGGATAGATAATGCTGTAGTTCTAATGTGCTGGATTGAGAAAGCTTTTAAAAATCAGAAGGCTCTACATGCATTTATCTGTACTGATACTGAATTAGATACTGAGACTATTCTAAAATACTATAGTCAGAGATGGCCTATATAAATATTTTTTAGACAGACAAAGAATAATCTTGGACTAAATCTCAACAAAATCAATAGATAGATTATTATGGCTTATATCATTGACATACCTTTATTGTACGACTTCGGGCGACGAATATTACAAATTTGGGCAGGGAATAAAAATGGTTCGTAAAGAAGTACAAAAGCAGCATGTTCAATGGCTATATGAACAAGCTAAAAACTATGTACCTATTGATGAAATTTTAGAACAACTAAAATTAGCATAGGCAGAGTGTATCTATTTGATGGTAATATTTGTTATTAATTTTTCTCATCTATAGTTAAGTAAAGAAGAATTTATTGAAGAGTTTAATAGACGTTTACCTAAAAGAAAAAATGAACTAAACTTTCTCTTCGAATGCTATAGAAGAGAGAACGTTCTGCCATATTTATGTAATTTAGTTTTAGGAGATAATTAAAAAGCATTTAAGAATAGATTTTTATTGTTGTGTCTTCATCTGGAGATTATGAAACAATATCGAGCCTAAATAATTTAAGTTATATTCGGGAGATGGATTATTTTGGGGATAAATTTTCCGATAGGATTAAAAGCTATTTTGTTTATTTTCTTCATTCCTCTTATTATAAAACAATTTAAGTCGACAAAAAATATTGTTATAGTCACATTTATGACGGGGTTTATTATATATGCAATTGAACTAATAAGTATAGTGTTTTTCCCGATCACATTTTATCCACCTATGCCTAATTATACTCCAAATGTAAATATTGTTCCTATGAAAGATATAATAATTTTTATGAGATCACAACCAATTAATATAGTTATAAAAAATGTGGTTGGGAATATTATACTTTTTATACCGCTTGGATTTTTTGTACCGATAATATATAGAAATATGAACAAATTTAATTATACGTTATTGTTGGGTTTGTGTGTTTCAGTATTTATAGAAATCGCTCAATTTACTATTGATTATTTGACAAAATACCCCAATCATACATCTGATATCAATGATGTTATATTGAATATTATTGGATTAATATTGGGGTTTATGATTCAAAGAGGAATTAGAAAAGTATCTTTTATGGTGAACTATATTAATAATGTTGCAAATAAAATTGAATAATCAGATATGATTTACAATTAATGCTTATTCCCGGAGGGCAGATATTAATCTGTCCCTTGTTTATTATTGATAAAAATTAAAAAATTTATTAAAAACATTAAGAATTTATTAAGAAATGTTAAGTTTTGGTTACATAAAAAGGAATTCAAAAGTTTTTGTAGAAATATGATTATAGAAAAAATACAATAATAAACTTGGACATTTTGAAAGTTGTTAATATTTTAACTTTGTTGTAATAAGGGAGATCAAGATGAAGTATGAAGTCATAAAATATGATACTCATAAATTTTTGTTTGATGAGGCAAGGAGAAGGTGTATAAAAAGAGAACTTAATCAAGATGTAAAGCCATTTATGTTTGTATCAGATCTTTACATTTCCGATGAGAAGAAGTTGCTAATCAAAGCCTTTAGAAAAAGCATTCATGAAATATCTAAGATTAATGGCCAATTTAAAAAATATACATATCTATTGACAGACGAAAACGGCATCATAATAGATTTGATTGTGCCTAACAAAAGTAGTTTTTCTTATTTAAATATAGGTGTTCAGTTAAAAGAAGAATTTGCAGGAATAAATGCAGTATCGATTGCTTTAAATGAAGGAGAAACTGCATTTGTCAAAAAGAATGAACATTATCTTAAGTGCCTCAGTGGGATAGACTGCATAGCTGTACCTGTCTTTGACAATACTTGTCAATTAATAGGAATAGTAGACATATCATCTGAATGTGGATTATTTGATGAATGTGTGTTTACGGCGTTTTTGATGGCAAAATATACAGAATACAATTTTATATTACTTAAAAAAGAAATGATAGAGGAAAAATTGGAAGAAGTAGAGCTAAAGATTTTGAAACTGACAGCGGAAGGAAAGACAGATGAAGAGATTGCAAAAATGATTAATAGATCAATAAGCAATGTAAAATATCACAAGAATAAGATCTTTGAAATATTAAACGTGAAAAATGTAAAAGACTGTATATACAAAGCGGCAAAGATGGACTTGGTGTAATATGCTTTAGTACTTTCGTACTAAAAAAATTAGTACTTTTGGTCAGTTGACACAATTTTGGAAGAAACATATAATGAAATCAAATATCGACTGGCAATTTTTTCAGAATAACTTAAAGCAGCAGAAGTGTCAGAACGAATAAAAAATGGAGGTGGTATTTGAAACTTGGATTGCTACTTTAAATTAAAAATGATGAGAGGATGGTTTAAATGAAAAAATTAGCAGTGTTATTATTAACTCTATGTTTATTTATAACAGCTAGTATTACATCTTTTGCTGCTATCCAATCTTCTTACAAAAATCCATCAAAAGTAAAATTACAAAACACGAATGTACCAGTTGAAGATAATCAAACACAAATTGTTGAAGAATTATCGAAATATGTTTTGCAAGAAAAGGATGGCACACTAACTTTGAATATACCGGATGATTTTGAAAAAAAGATAAATAAAGATATAGAGAAGCAAATAAAATTGAGCATGAATAGAGTAAATAATATAATAGAAAAACAAAAAATAAAAATAGATGTTCTTAAATTTAATTTTATTGATGAAAATAATTTATTGATTACTGGCTATTATAATGACAAGAATATACTAGCTATGAATTGCGTGAAAGTATGCTTATTACCTGAACCTACCAGCAACGTTAAAGACGATGACATCAAATTGGATAAAATAGATAATTCACTTAATAATAGTGAAATTGCTCCAAGTGATATTACTCCGGTTGTAGCGTATGTAGACGCTTATGTCACTTTAACAAGTTCTGGTATTTTATATTATAATGGTGATGTTACAGCAGATTACCCCATTAATGCTCAATTAACTATGAGTCTGTTATGGGCGCTTGGTAGTAGTTGGCAACAAGTAGCCACTCAAAAACCGTATTATGGAACGGGAACTGCGATATATACACCTCTATATTTATATTTAGATAAGACAATAGGCTCGTATATGAGTAGAAATTATTATGTTCTTTCAGCACCAGGACGTGCTGAAGTTATAGGAACTATGTACTCAAGCCAAATACATATTTGGCCATGAAAAATGTAGGTGGTGTATAGTCGTGATTAAGGGTTGTGGAAGGAAAAAAGTAATGCTTAGAAAAAAGGAAAATGGTATTGAATCAGAAAATATAGTTATAACTGAAGATGAACAGCCAACAGAACCATATGAAAAAGATAGATTTGAAAAGTTGTTGAAATATATAAAAGAAAATTTTGCTGAGCTAACAAAAGAATTTTCCGAGGAAGAAAAAGAATTATTAAAAATGCATTGGGGTATAGACATGTCTTTAATGACATTTAGCGAGATAGCTGAGATAAAACATATGGATGAAAGCATCTTAAGGTCTAAATTAAAAGATTTGGAAAAGCGATTTTTTCAGAGTACAAGATGAGTATGTTGATCTAAGAGTGTACATTACTCGATACAGCGATGTTTGAAGGAATTGGGGTGAATAGGTTTGGATAAATTTTTCAAATGGTTGTAATCTATCATTTTGGTTGTATTAGTTTTAAATCTTTTGTTTTTGTCGTTTGTCTTTATCATCAATTGGAAATCTCCTTAACAAGGCAATTTAGTGGACATACAAATGATAGGAATCAAGTAAATTACTCAAATGTATCAACCTATGAATATTATGTTCTGTGGAATTAAGATTAATGAGTGTTTAATTCATACAAAGAAGAAGCTTATTTTGCTTCTTCTTTGTATGAATTTTTAAGGAAGGAGTTTTTGTTCTTTATGAAAAAATTTTTCTTAATGGTCTTTACACTTATATTTATTGCTACAGGTTGTTATACTGTAGACAATACTAAAGTAACAGAAAATGAAAGCCCTAAGAGCGACTCTGAAGAGATAAAAATACCTTTTTTGATATATACAAATGAGCCAGATAATAAACATTCGGCGATGTTAGCTTATTGGGATTTGAATAATTCTAAAGTAAATTTAACTGAAAAGATAGTCTATGTCTCAGAAGACCCCAATTTTGTCACACCTTTATTTTGGGATGGAGATGGCAGGATAGTATTGAGGAAGACGTATTATCCAGTAGATGAATATAAAGACAAAGTAGATTTTGTCAAAGGCAATGATGTGGGTATGGTATACGGCAAGGACATTGAAGCTAAAGGGAATTTGGATGACAATCCTGAACCAATTAAAAAAGTAAAAAACTATACATTATACTTGCACAATGGCAGCGATGTAATGGAAAAGAATGTATCATTTCTGTATAAAACGAAGGATGACAAAGGCAATGATATTACAGTAGGTGAATATAATCAACCATGCTTTATAGATTATGAAAGCAAAACAGGTGATATAACATTTATCTTTGATTATCCATTTGAGACACATTCCAATATATACGTTGCCAAGTGCAATGTAGGCAACATTGACGAGATAAGCTGGGATGAGATAAGGCTTCCCGGAGGTGGCGTTGTTTATACACCTTGTCCAAATAATACAATGCTTGTAGGTTCTAAATACTACATCCAATGTTTCAAAACTTTAGGTGAAGTCGATCTTAAGACAAAAAAAACAACTTTGCTTGATGATGTTGCGAAAGAATGTAGAAGCATCGTGAAAGAGGGAAGTTTTAAGCCAGACTATTCTAAGGATATAACGCCTGTTGGAAAGTATAAAGACGTGTTGATTTTAAACCTTCCTATAAGTACAGATACAAATGTAGAGCCTTTAATATGCGCCTTTAAAGATAATAAGCTATTAGGTGCAATACATCTAAAAAGCGATGATACGTGGGATGTAATTGGTCTTGATAAAAAAGTTGCATCTTCGATGGATGTGAAAGGTAAAAATCTGTACAAAGAATTTGGTGCAGATTTGATGTACTTCCCAGGCCGGGAAGACATAAGTTATTAGCATATAATAAAACCAAAGATTGACTGATAATGTTTGCGAAATATTTTAATACCGAAAGGAGGTGGAATTAAAGTGAACAAAAAATCAATCCGAATATCAATATGTTTAATCTTGATACTCATCTTAAGTTTAAGCTTAAGTGGAACTTCATTTGCTTTACGAGGAGGAAATGTGGATACAGGTAGTAAACAAATTTCCGCCTCAAATGTAGAAAATTTTGAACCATCATCTGAGACGACAAAAATGACATCTCCGAGGCAAGTTCCTTCAAATGTGGATATAATCAGTAATCAAATAACTGTTTCAACTGAAGAAAATGCTAAACCAGCTTCTGAAACCACAAAAATGACATCACAAAAGGTAGCTTCTTTAAATGCAGATATAAATCCAATGTCCCTTAGTCGGCCGACTAAAGGAACAAATCTACCTTATGGCGGTGCTTTCAGTGGAGTTAACACGGAGATTTTTTCAAACTACTATTTTTTCACAAATGGTTCCACGCAGCTATATGTGGACTGGAATGTAAGAGCTGATTATACTGCTAATGTGTTATGGCACATTAATGTTTATCAAGCTGGCACGAATAAGTTTGTAATGAGCTCGGATCAATTTTCAACAGATTCTAATACTGGCTGGTGGACAACAAGATTTTACAATTTGGACCCCGCATACAATTACTATATTTCTTTTGTAAATGATGGACCACAGATTGGCTCTCCCATATCAGGCGATTTTACGGTTAGACTAAAGTAAAAACAATTCGAAGATAAACATATAAAGGCCTTCCACTTTATGTAGAGGGTCTTTATATTGGCAATATATATTTGGTGGTGGTATGATTGAGAAAAATGATATATGTTTTGTCATTTATTGCTGTGGTTTTGTTTGTCATCATAGCTTTTGATTTATCAAATGTCAATACACAGAAAGATACTGAAAGTACAAACGTTGATAATATGCCAGCAAAGACAATCAAATTGAAATATGGCCATATAGATGTGTCACGAGATAATATCAATATATCTGAGTCAAAGTTGGATTCTGATGGATTTTCAAGGATTGAAGTTTATGACAAAGACAACGGAAAATTCATTGAAGCTTATGGTGTAAAAGAAGAGCCTTTAAATGTATCGGGTTTTACCAATAAAGCATCAAAAGTGACAATTTACAAAGAGCGCAAAGATTATTCTGCCGTAGTGAGACTTTACGTAGTTTTGACGGTTTATTCCGATAGCTTAAGACAGATAAAAAGCATTGATAAGACGTATTGGGAGAAAGCTGATGATGGCGATTGGCAGTTGAAAAATCCACATGCGGCTGCGATTTCTACAACAGGTGTCTTTCCTTCAAAGGAAATCGAGGCAAGCGGTACTGCAACGATAGAAATGAAAGCCAATATATTTACGGTAGGGCTTTTAAATAAGTCTGGGTTTAATGTTTTTCAATCAGGTGAAAATGGATATTATATAAGAAAGACAGTAGAGTTGGGCTTTAGATACAGCCTGGATTAATGTGTAAACTTAATGTACAATTTTGGTATGCGGTAAAAATAGGGGAAAGTAAAGTGTCTTCTGTTCACATGAGGCGCCCACTATAATGTTGGGTTTCAATTAGATTAGCATTTATAGTATAATAATATGGGTTTTTTATGTAAAGCACTTTGTGTGAGAAAAGTTATTTATTAAAATGTGCTTATTTCATGCAATGAAGTTAATACACAAGATATGCCAAGTAAATGTTCTTAAGTGATTATCATATAAATTAAACAGTGATAAATTTTAATTTTAAGGAGGGATTATATGACGAAAAATCATCCAATTGTGCGAGAAATGATTAGATACATTTTCCTCTTTTTAGGATCGATTTTAGCAGCAGTAGGATTAGAAATATTTCTCATACCCAACAACATTATTGATGGTGGAATCACGGGAATATCAATAATCTCAAGCTATTTGACCAAATTGCCGCTTAGCTTATTCATAATCGTTTATAATCTTCCATTTCTATTTATAGGGTACAATCAGATAGGTCGGACATTTGTCTTGTCATCTTTGTTTTCCTTATTATCTCTGTCGTTATGGGTTTCAATTTTACACCCTATACCCGGTATCACAAATGATGTTTTGCTTGCGTCGGTTTTCGGCGGAGTAATCTTGGGGATTGGCGTAGGAATGATTATTCGATACGGCGGATCCCTTGATGGGACTGAAATGGTTGCAATCATAATAAATAAGCGTACGGCATTTTCAGTGGGAGAAATGGTGATGTTTTTTAACGTATTCATTCTAAGCAGTGCAGGATTAGTTTTTGGATGGGACAGAGCAATGTATTCTCTGATCGCTTATTTTATTGCGTTTAAGGTGATAGATATAACAATAGAAGGACTGGACGAAGCTAAGGCGGTCATTATCATTTCAGAATATGGTGAGGAGATTGCAGATGCCATAACTGCACGGTTAGGCAGGGGCGTCACATTTATTGAGGGAAAAGGAGGATTTTCGAAGAACCAGAAGACTATCATTTACTCTGTCGTCACTCGTCTAGAAGTGGCGAAGCTCAAATCCATCATATATGATAAAGATGAAAATGCCTTTGTCACTATCAATGATGTTTCTGATGTGATGGGAGGCAAGCATAGGAAAAGATCAATTCATTAAAAATTATTTGTTAAATAATTAGCCCATCATTTATTTTGGGCTTTAGATACAGCCTGGATTAATGTGTAAATAGGAATTTTGTTTTTAAACTAAATAGTGCTAACATAAATTTAAGGAATTATTTATAATTAAATCTATCTATTATATAATAATTACAATACGTATATCTGAAGGAGAAATTGAAGTGAATAGAAATTTGCACTATTTAGGAATAGACGTAGGTTCCACTACGGCCAAAATAGTCATCTTAAATGAAAATGATGAGATCATCTATAGTAGATATGAGCGGCACTTATCTAACATAAAAGATACTATTGTAAACTTGATAGATGACGCGTATTCTAAATTTGGTGACCTTGTTGTATCTGCTGCTGTAACAGGTTCTGGCGGTATGGCAGTGTCTGAGTGGCTTAATATGCCGTTTGTGCAGGAAGTGATTGCAGGTACCAAGACGGTGGAAAAGTTTTTCCCGGATGTAGATGTGGTCATAGAATTAGGCGGCGAGGATGCCAAGATTACATACTTTGACGGTACTATCGAACAGCGGATGAATAGCAGTTGCGCAGGCGGCACAGGTGCATTTATAGATCAGATGGCATCACTTTTAAAGACTGATGCACAAGGTTTAAATGAGCTTTCCAAAAACCACAAAGTCATATATCCAATAGCTGCAAGGTGTGGTGTTTTTGCAAAGACGGACATTCAGCCTCTTTTAAATGAAGGAACCGCAAGGGAAGATATAGCAGCCTCCATATTTCAAGCAGTTGTAAATCAGACCATAAGCGGACTGGCTTGTGGACGGCCTATAAAAGGGAATGTGGCATTTTTAGGTGGGCCTTTATATTTTCTTCCGGAATTAAGAAAGAGATTTATAGAAACATTGAACTTGAAAGATGAAGAGGTCATCGTTCCTGAAAATTCTCAATTGGCAGTTGCCATAGGTGCGGCATTATCTGCAAAAAATGATGAGATCATTGCATTAAGAGACTTATACAATAGAGTACATACGATTCCATACAAAGTGAAAAATGATGTGGAGAGATTAAGACCGCTATTTGTAGATGAAAATGAGTACAATGAATTTAAAGATAGGCACAAAGGCATTGATATTTTGGAGAAAGACATAAAAGATGCTAAAGGTGGTCTTTTCTTAGGAATAGATGCAGGTTCTACTACAACAAAGTTAGTTGTGATAGATGAGGATGGTGCAATTGTCTATTCTTACTACGGCAGTAACGAAGGAAATCCACTAAATTCTGTCATAAAAGTGCTATTAGACATATACGAAAAGATGCCTGATAGCGCATTTATTGCTAATTCTACTGTCACAGGATACGGCGAAAACCTTATTAAAGCAGCTTTGATGGTGGATATAGGTGAGATTGAGACAATTGCACATTACAAGGCATCAGAGCATTTTTTGCCTGGTGTCGACTTCATACTTGACATAGGCGGACAGGATATGAAGTGCATAAGGATAAGAGATGGCATAATCGACAGTATAATGCTAAATGAAGCATGTTCATCGGGTTGTGGTTCGTTTTTAGAGACATTTGCGTCGTCTCTCAACATGTCAATTGATGAGTTTACTGAAGCTGCTCTAAAAGCTCAAAACCCAGTCGATTTAGGTTCTCGTTGCACTGTCTTTATGAATTCAAGGGTAAAGCAGGCACAGAAGGAAGGGGCATCGTTAGGTGATATTTCTGCAGGTCTTTCGTATTCTGTCATAAAAAATGCCTTATACAAGGTCATAAAGATAAGAGATCCGAAAGAGCTGGGAGAAAAGATAATCGTTCAAGGTGGCACATTCCTTAACGATGCCATATTGAGAAGCTTCGAGCTTATTACAGGTAGAAATGCCGTAAGGCCTCAGATAGCAGGGCTAATGGGTGCGTACGGTGCAGCACTTATCGCAAAGGAAAGGTACAGTGGCGGTATAAGTACAATATTTACGAAAGACAAGCTCGAAAGCTTTAGTGTAGAAGTGTCAAGCGGCAGGTGCAATAAATGCACAAACAGATGCCTTTTAACTATAAATAAATTCAATGACGGCAGAGTATTTGTATCTGGAAACCGCTGTGAAAGAGGAGCAGGAAAAGAGATAACTAACAATGATATACCAAATCTTTACGACTACAAGTACAAAAAAATATTTGGATACAAGCCATTAAGTGAAGACGAGGCGTATAGAGGTATCATTGGCATACCGAGAGTTTTGAACATGTACGAAAACTATCCACTGTGGTTTACATTTTTCACAAGGCTTGGATTCAGGGTTATATTGTCTGACAGGTCGTCAAAAAGGCTTTATGAATCAGGCATGGATACTATACCGTCAGATTCCGCATGCTATCCGGCGAAAATCGTCCATGGACACATAGTCAACTTAATAAATAAAGGCATAAAGACGATATTTTATCCATGCATACCTGTTGAGCAGAATGTATTTGAAGATGCAGACAATCATTACAATTGCCCAATTGTGTCGTCATACGCTGAAGTAATTAGAAATAACATGTATGTTCTTAAGGAAAAAGACATTTTATTCATGAATCCATTTTTGGCATTGGATGACAAAGAAAAACTTGCCAAAAGGCTTTATGAAGAATTGAGAGTTTTTGGCGTATCAAAAGGTGAAGTGGAAAATGCCTTAAAAGAAGCATTTGATGAAGATAAAAGGGTAAAAGAAGATATAATGAGAAAAGGCGAAGAAGTCTTAAAATATCTGCGAGATACGGGAAAAAGAGGAATAGTTCTTGCAGGCAGACCATACCATATAGATCCAGAGATAAACCATGGCATACCGGAAATAATAACATCGTTGGGTGTGGCAGTATTGACGGAGGACTCTGTAGCGCATTTAGGCAAACTTGAGAGAAAGCTTAGAGTAGTTGACCAGTGGATGTACCACACAAGGCTTTATGCGGCGGCAAGCTTTGTGGCTGACAGCGATAACTTAGAGCTTGTACAGCTTACTTCCTTTGGATGCGGCATCGATGCTGTCACATCCGATCAGGTTCAGGAGATCTTAAGCTCCCGGGAAAAAATATTTACGCTTATAAAGATAGATGAAGGTACAAATGTAGGCTCTATAAAGATACGCATAAGGTCATTGATAGCCGCTATCAATGAAAGAAAAGATGAGAAAAGAAGCAAGACTTCATATACGATGAAAAGAATACTGTTTACGGACGAAATGAGGAAGAAGCACACTATACTGGCACCGCAGATGTCGCCAATACATTTCCAGTTTTTGCAGGAAGCCTTCAATGTATCAGGGTACAACTTGGAGGTTCTTCCATCTATAGATAAGCCGGCTGTTGAAGAAGGGCTTAAATATGTCAATAACGATGCATGTTTTCCTTCTATAATAGTCGTAGGGCAGCTTATTGAAGCATTGAAATCTGGTAAGTATGATTTAAACAATACGTCTGTCATAATCACACAGACAGGCGGTGGTTGCAGAGCTACCAACTACATAGGTTTCTTAAGAAAGGCTTTGAAAGATGCAGGATTTGAAAATATACCCGTCATATCATTGAATTTTGTTGGCATGGAGAAGAATCCTGGATTTAAAATAACGCCAGGACTTCTGAATAAAGCATTTATAGGCCTCGTATATGGTGACCTTCTACAAAATGTGCTGCTTAGGGTGAGGCCATATGAGAAGATACCTGGTTCTGCTAATAAGCTTTATGAAAAATGGGTGGCAAAGTGCATAGAGTCCGTAAAAAGTGGAGATTTGAAATTATTTAAGAGAAATGTCCATCAGATTGTTCAGGATTTTGAAAATCTTGAGATCAATAATGTAATTAAGCCTAAAGTTGGCATTGTCGGCGAGATACTTGTGAAGTATCATCCTACTGCAAATAACAGCATCGTGGATGTGCTTGAAAAAGAAGGAGCAGAAGTGATACTGCCGAATCTGATAGACTTTTTGATGTTTATACTGGATCATGCAAATGAAAAGTATAAGTATTTGTCAGGCAGCAAGATAAGGCAGGTTTTGCAGAATATAGGCATTGCAGGACTTGAGTTCTATCGAAAAGAGATGAGAAAGGCTTTAGAGAAAAGCAAAAGATTTATCTCTCCCAAAACCCTAAATGAGCTAAAGGAGTTGGCGTCACCTATAGTATCTCTTGGTAACATAACTGGCGAAGGCTGGTATCTTACTGCAGAAATGGTGGAGTTATTAAAAGAAGGCATATCAAATATTGTTTGCATACAGCCTTTCGCATGCCTTCCAAACCACATAACGGGGAAAGGCGTCATTAAAGCATTAAGGGAGCTTTATAAAGAAGCTAACATTGTGGCGGTTGATTATGATCCCGGCGCCAGCGAAGTAAATCAGCTAAATAGAATAAAGCTTATGCTGTCTGTAGCTTTCAAGAAATTAGAAAAAAGCAATGAAACATTCGAGCAGATTGCTGCCACAGAGAAAATATAGTTTTTTAAAATGTGGGCATTATAAATAGTACGGGAGGTTTTACGGATGGATAAGATTTCTTATGCAGTGAAACTTATTAAAGATGGCTATAAACCGTACTATTTTAAGCCCAGCAAAAACATACCTGCAACATTTGATTCTAAGCTTACTCTCATATCAGAAGATGGTGATAAAAAGACAATTGTGTTTAACGGAATGGAAGTAAGTGCCGCTGATAAGGCGTATATGAACTATTTTACCAGTGAGGAATAAGAAAAATTTGCTACCATAGATTAAAACATCAATTTTAGAAATATTTAGCGAAAATAGGCGAGTATTAGTAATCAATTGAGAAACATATATATTGAGATGGAGGAATTAATTCATGGGAAAATCCAAATTCGCAAAATCAGAAAGTAAGAAAACATTAAAAAGAGAAGTGTTTGAATGGATTTTGACATTATTTATTGCATTGACTATATCAATATTACTTAAAAGTACAGCTTTTGCTATGGTTCAAGTAAAAGGAAGTTCTATGGAAAATACTTTATTTAATGGTCAGAAATTATTTGAAAATAGGCTGGTATATAATTTTGAAGAGCCGAAAAGAGGGGATATAATTATATTTAATAAAGTAGAAAAAAGCAATGGGGTTTTATCAAATGTAACTTCAGAATTAAAAGAAACATATAATAATATCATTGGATATCAAGATGATAATATTTTAATAAAACGTGTGATTGGGATACCGGGTGATAAAATTGATATAAAAAATGGATATGTATACGTAAATGGCGTTAAACAAGATGAGTACTATGCTAAAGGAAAGACTTATCCATATGTTAAAGGGAATGGCTATCCTAATGCCTTAACATTCCCGTTAGTGGTTCCAAAAGGTAAAGTCTTTGTGTTGGGCGATAATCGCGAAGTCAGTCTAGATAGCAGGATAATAGGATTTGTAGATTATAAGCAAATAGAAGGAAAAGTATTATATAGGATATGGCCATTTGATGAGATTGGTTCTATTTATAGCAATAGCCGATATTAAATTAAATAAAAGTATTGCATATTGTGATGAAACGTGGTATACTTTAATTCGTAGTTAAAAAAGAGATTTAACAACATTTCCCCTTTTTAGGATGGAATTTGGTTTGTTTAAATCTTATAAATCTTAAAAAGGAGGAAAGTGTTGTGGCTGATAAGACATTAGTATGCAAAGACTGCGGCAAGGAATTCGTCTTTACAGAAGGCGAGCAAGCTTTCTATAAAGAAAAAGGCTTTGAGAATGAGCCTCAGAGATGCCCTGAATGCAGAAAAGCAAGAAAGCAGCAGTACAATAACAACAGAGGCTATAGAAGATAACCTGAGAAAAAACCTTATAGAAAAATCTATAAGGTTTTTTTATGCTTTTATTAACCTTACACCTATTATGAGAAGCACAACACCTATTACTTTGAACCAATTGATGGGAGTTTTTTCCACACCAAATAATCCAAAATTATCGATAAGCACAGCAGCAATCATTTGAGCTGAGACTATAATAGATGCAAAAGTCGCTGCACCAAGCTTTGGAATCAGAATGATTGATCCTAAAACGATTATAGATCCTAATACGCCGCCAAATAGAAGATATGTTGGTGCTTTAAATAAACTTGCAAATTGTTTTATACTGCCGTCTGATATGCTGATGAGGACTAATATTATAAGTCCAACTAAATTATTTAAGACTGCAGAGTTTTTTGGTAAAGCTATCTTGCCAAGAGCTGAATTCATCGGCGACTGCAGTCCTAAAGCAAGTCCAACAATAATGGCGCCTATATAAAGCATTATAGAATTCATTTGATGTTCCCCTTTCAAATAGTTTACTTATTTAATATACCATATTTTTAAATTGACAAAAATTAAATTAACTTTTAAATATTTTGTTTTTAATAATAATTATTATATAATTAAAATAGAAACCGATTTAGGAGGGAGAAAAATGAGCTACATACCAAACGAAAATAGATACGAAAAAATGATATATAGAAGGTGCGGAAGAAGTGGCATAATGCTTCCTGCGATTTCACTTGGACTATGGCACAACTTTGGCGGATATGATGTATTTGAAAACATGAGAGAGATGGTCAAAAAGGCGTTTGACCTTGGCATAACCCATTTTGATTTGGCAAACAATTACGGGCCGCCTCCAGGATCTGCTGAGGAAAACTTCGGCAAGATTTTAAGGACGGACTTAAAAGGCTACAGAGATGAATTGTTGATTTCCACAAAAGCTGGTTACACAATGTGGCCTGGCCCTTATGGTGATTGGGGCTCAAGGAAATATTTGCTATCAAGTTTGGACCAAAGTTTAAAGAGGATGGGCATAGATTACGTTGATATATTTTATTCCCACAGGAGAGATCCAAATACACCTTTGGAAGAAACCATGTCAGCGCTGGCACAGGCTGTGAGGCAAGGAAAGGCTTTATACGCTGGCATTTCAAATTACAATACTGAAGATACCAAGAAAGCCGCTGAAATCCTAAGGCAGCTTGGGACGCCGCTTCTAATACACCAGCCCAGCTACTCCATGTTTAACAGATGGATAGAAGATGGGCTTACAGATGTCCTTGAGGAAGAAGGCGTCGGAAGTATAGCATTTAGTCCATTGGCACAGGGACTACTTACTGATAAATACTTAAATGGAGTTCCGGACGATTCGAGAGCTGCCAGAAAGAACACTTCACTGAGAGGTAATCTTACAGAGGAGAATATAAATAAGGTAAGAGAACTGAAAAAAATCGCAGATAGAAGAGGCCAAAGCATTGCACAGATGGCTTTGGCGTGGGACTTAAGAAAAGTCACATCTGTTATAATTGGCGCCAGCCGGGTAAGCCAGATAGAGGAGAATGTAAAGGCGCTTGACAACCTGGAATTCAGCCATGAAGAATTGAAAGAAATAGATGATATACTGTCTAAATAAAATATGAGGGGAAAAACCCTCATATTTTTGTTATTGTGATATTTATCACAGAAAAAATCGGTTGACGATTGTATAATAATAAACGTACGAAATACTGTATACAATTCGCACATTGGCGAATTGAAATAAATGAAGGAGGAAATGATATGGGAATGTTTTGTTACCAATGTCAAGAAGCTTCAAAAGGCGTTGGCTGCACATTAAGAGGTGTGTGTGGCAAAACTGACGACACAGCAAGACTTCAGGATTTGCTCATATACACATTAAAGGGAATAGCAATAGTAAACCAAGAGGCCAGAAAACACGGTTTAAACAGTGAAAGCACGGATTCATTCATCATCGACGGATTGTTTTCAACGATAACAAATGTCAATTTTGACAAGAATTATTTTGTAGGAAAGATTAAAGAAGGCTTGAATTTAAGAGAGTCCATAAAAAGCCAATTAAGTGCAAATGGAGTACAGTTAAGCGGATTGCATGATGCGGCTACATGGACGAAAGATGAAAGCGAATTTGATGAAAAGGCTTTATCAGTAGGTGTCCTTGCTACTGAAAATGAAGACATAAGATCATTAAGAGAGCTTATAACTTACGGCATAAAGGGTATGGCTGCTTACGCATTCCACGCTGCAAACCTTGGCTTTAAAGATCCTAATATATCAGAGTTTATTGAAAAGGCGTTAGTTGCAACATTGGATGACAGCTTAGGTGCAAATGATTATGTATCACTTGCATTAGAGGCTGGTAAATACGGCGTCGATGTGATGGCGCTTTTAGACAAAGCAAATACGTCCACATACGGCAATCCTGAGATCACAAAGGTAAATATCGGCGTCAGAAACAATCCTGGCATATTGATAAGCGGACACGACTTAAAAGACTTGGAAGAGCTGTTGGAGCAGACAGAGGGAACAGGCGTTGATGTATATACACACGGTGAAATGCTTCCAGCCCACTACTATCCAGCATTTAAGAAGTATTCACACTTTGCAGGCAACTACGGCAATGCATGGTGGCAGCAGGATAAAGAATTTGAAAGCTTTAATGGCCCTATACTAATGACGACAAATTGCTTGACGCCGCCAAAAGATTCATACAAAGACAGACTTTACACGACAGGCGTCGTTGGATTTGAAGGTGTGAAGCATATTGATGCTGGTCCAGACGGCAAGAAAGATTTTACAGAGATAATAGAGCACGCAAAGAGATGCAAACCGCCAGTAGAGATTGAGAGTGGAGAGATAGTAGGAGGATTTGCCCACAACCAAGTATTAGCTTTGGCTAATCAAGTAGTTGATGCAGTAAAGACTGGAGCTATAAAGAGGTTCTTTGTAATGGCAGGCTGCGACGGCAGGATGAAGTCAAGAGAATACTACACAGAATTTGCAAAAGAACTTCCAAAAGATACGGTCATATTGACAGCAGGATGTGCAAAGTACAGATACAATAAATTAAATCTTGGCGACATAAACGGCATACCGAGAGTGCTTGATGCAGGACAGTGCAATGACTCGTATTCATTGGCTGTGATTGCGCTTAAGCTTAAAGAAGTATTTGGACTTGAAGATATAAATGAGCTTCCAATATCATTCAACATTGCATGGTATGAGCAAAAAGCTGTAATAGTATTACTTGCGCTTCTGTACCTGGGGGTAAAGAATATTCACTTAGGACCGACACTTCCAGCATTCTTGTCGCCTAATGTCGCAAAAGTTTTAGTTGAAAACTTCGGTATCGGCGGCATAACAAACGTGGAAGACGACATAAAGATGTTTATGGGGAATTAAATATAGATAAAAAAAGACGGCTTATAAGTTTTAATTTACTTGTAAGCCGTTCTTTTTTATTACTTATGCACCGTATGCCTTCCTGTAGATCTCTGCAATTTCTTTTGTGAGAGGCATTCTTGGATTTGTTCCTGTGCACTGATCGTTGAAGGCGATGTCTGACATTTCCTCGATTTCTTTTTCGAATTGTTCTTTGTTTATGCCAGCGTCTTTTAGAGTCAGCGGAATGTTAAGCTCTTTCATGAGATTCTTTATAGCTTCGATTAAGCTTTCTACGCCTTCTTCAACGGTTGATGCAGGCAGTCCTAAGAATTTGGCGATTTCTGCATATCTTTCTGCTGCCTTTGGATATTCGTATTGTGGGAATGCCACAAACTTTGTAGGCTTTTCTGCATTGTACCTTATTACATACGGCAGAAGTATTGCATTTGCTCTTCCGTGTGGTATGTGGAACTTTCCACCCAATATGTGTGCCATGCTGTGGTTTATTCCTAAGAATGCATTTGTAAATGCCATGCCAGCCATGCAGGAAGCATTGTGCATCTTTTCGCGGGCTTCTTCATCGTTGCCGTTTTTATAAGCCCTTGGCAGGTATTCAAATACGATCTTTATAGCCTTTTCTGCCAGCGCATCTGTGTAGTCTGATGCCATTACTGATACGTATGCTTCTATGGCGTGTGTCAACACATCCATACCTGTATCTGCTGTTACAGATGGTGGCACTGTCTTTGTAAGGTCAGGATCTATTATGGCTATATCAGGTGTAAGCTCGTAGTCTGCCAGTGGGTACTTGATATTTCTCTTTTTGTCGGTTATTACGGCAAATGCTGTAACTTCTGAGCCTGTACCGCTTGTCGTCGGTATTGCGATGAACAGCGCTTTTTTGCCAAGCTCTGGGAACTTAAATGCTCTCTTTCTTATATCAGCGAATTTAAGTCTCAATGTTTCAAACTCCGTGTCAGGATATTCGTAGAAAAGCCACATTCCCTTTGCTGCATCTATTGCAGAACCGCCGCCTACAGCGATTATTAAGTCTGGATTGTATGAATTCATTATTTTTACGCCGTTCATGACGGTGTCAACAGATGGATCTGGCTCAACTTCTGAGAATATTTCGTAGTCGATGTTTGCCTTGTCTAATTGATAAGTCACTTTGTCTACGAATCCAAGTTTAACCATGAATGGATCTGTGACGATAAAGGCTTTTTTCCTTTTGACCTTGCACAGATACTGCAGTGACCCGCTTTCAAAGTAAATCTTTGGTGGAATCTTGAACCATTTCATTCTATCCTTCCTTATCACGACACGCTTAATATTCAAAAGATTGTTGACACTTACATTGTCTGTTGTTGAGTTTCTTCCCATAGAACCGCAGCCTAATGTAAGTGATGGCGTGTTTGTATTGTATATATCTCCTATTGCTCCCTGTGATGATGGTGAATTTACGATAAGTCTTCCTGTGCGGACTCGCCTTGCAAATTCATTTATGACGTCTTGGTTTTCAGAGTGTATTACAGCAGAGTGGCCTAAACCTCCAAATTCAGTCATTTCCTCGCACTTTTTGATTCCTTCGTTGTAATCTTTGACAGTGTAGCAAGCAAGAATTGGACTTAGTTTCTCCCTTGATAGAGGATATTTTGGACCTACTCCTTCGTATTCTGCCACTAATATCTTTGTGCCTTCAGGAACTTTGAAGCCTGCCATCTCGGCAATCTTCGTGGCTGGCTGACCTACCACTGCAGGGCTCATAGCACAGCTTTGCTCGTCGATTGCGAATTTTTCAAGCTTCTTGATTTCATCTTTATTTAGGAAGTAGCAGCCGTACTCTTTCATAAGCTTTTTGACTTCATCTGCTATTTCCTCATCTATTATCACAGCTTGCTCTGATGCGCATATTACTCCATTGTCAAATGTCTTGCTTAAGATGAGATCTGATACAGCTCTTTTTATGTTTGCTGATTTCTCAATGTAGCATGGCACGTTGCCAGGACCTACGCCTAATGCTGGTTTTCCTGAGCTGTATGCTGCTTTTACCATTCCTGCACCGCCTGTTGCAAGGATTAGAGATACGCCTGGATGTGTCATGAGAAGCTGTGTTGCTTCTATCGATGGCGTTTCTATCCAGCCTATGCATCCTTCAGGTGCACCTGCCTTTAATGCAGCTTCGTACATGACTTTTGCTGCTGCGATGCTGCACTTTATTGCCTTTGGATGGAAGCTGAATATTATGGGGTTTCGCGTCTTTATGGATATTAAGCATTTAAACATCGTAGTAGATGTCGGGTTTGTGACAGGTGTGACACCGGCAATTACGCCTATCGGTTCTGCCACTTCCATGTAGTTTTCTTCTATGTTCTCGTTTATGATTCCTACAGTCTTTTCATTTTTTATGTCGTGGTACACGTACTCTGTGGCAAAGAGATTTTTTGTAATCTTATCTTCGTACACACCCATTTTTGTCTCTTCATATGCCATCTTTGCCAGCTCTACGTGTTTGTCTACACCTGCTAAAGCCATTGCCTTTACGATTGCGTCGATTTGCTCTTGTGTGTAAGACATGAATTTTTTTTGAGCCTCTTGTGCTCTTGATACAAGTAAATCTATCTGCTTCTGAACGTCTAATTCCGTTTTCGTCGTTGCCATGATAAACACCTCCGTGTTAATTTATTAACAATAAATTTTTATATTTGGGGTGATTGTACGTGTTATTCAAGCATTTTAATAGGAAATTTGCCTGAATGGATTGAATCTTGAACCGTATGATGTAAATAATTTTTGTTATTCATTTAACAATCACCTTACACTTATATGATATATTATCACTATTAGTTTGTCAATATAGAAAATTTTTTATAAACGATTAACTAAAAAATTTTACTCAAATTATTTCATTGCTTGTGATTTTTGGGTGTGTTATAATGGACACAAAGGTAAAAGGGGAGGGAAAAAAACCTTGACAAATGAAGAGTTTATGACTTTGGTGCTTCAAAGATTTGACTCGATTGACGTGAAACTGGAAAACATGGACGGAAGACTTGTCAGCGTTGAGAAGAGATTGGACGACGTAGACAAAAGACTGGACAATATGGATAAAAGGCTTGACAATGTAGAAAAAAGACTTGACAATGTAGAAAAAAGGCTTGACGGTGTTGAAAGCAGGCTTGATAGTGTTGAAAATAGACTTGATGGCATGGATAAGAGGTTTGACGGTGTTGAATATAGACTTGACGAGATTGACAAGAGGCTTGACGGTGTTGAAAATAGACTTGATGGCATGGATAAGAGGCTTGATGGTGTTGAAAATAGACTTGATGGCATGGACAAGAGGCTTGATGGTGTTGAAAATAGACTATACAACCTTGAAAGGCAGCAAAGTGATGTTGAGTACATCTTAAAGCATACATTTGAAGAAGTCACAAAGCACACAAGCCAACTTGGCAAGTTTGAATTGAATTTTAAGAGGATAGATAAGAAATTTGACGTTTTGAATGACCACATACTTGAAAGAGAAGCAGATGTGAAGCTGCTTTTAGATATACACAAGCTTAATGATGTTTAAATGGCGCTATGGGCGCTTTTTTGTTTATCTTTATACACTTTGAGAGGATGAATGGCATATGAAGTTTTCTCATGTTTACGTTGAAAAAGATGTTTTAAACCACTCTACTACAGAGAAAATATTAAATGCATTGAAAAGAAGTACTGTTATTGAAATCCAAAGGTATAGCGACTTATTTTTAAGGCAAAGGCAGAATTATGTCATGCAAAAGAAATATCCAAATATAATACTGGCAAAGAAAAGGTACGATTTTATATACAGAGGTTCTGAGATGTGCGAAAACTTTGGGATTGATGAGTTTTACCATACTTCGAATGTCTTAAACTGCATTTACTCTTGCGATTACTGTTATCTTCAAGGCATGTATCCATCGGCTAATATCGTGTTTTTTGTCAATTTAGAAGACTTTTTTGATGAGGTTGACAAACTTTCTTGTGACAAAAGGATATATTTAAGCATATCATATGAGACAGATTTATTGGCGTTTGAGCCGTTGACAAACTTTGCATCTATGTGGATTTCATACGCAACGACTAATGATAACTTGTTGATGGAGATAAGGACAAAATGTGCTAATGCGGCGTTTTTTGAATCTACAGCGATTCCTAATAATGTAATATTTTCGTGGTCCCTTTTACCTCAGGAAGTGATTTCGATTTATGAGACTTCTACTCCATCCCTTGACAAAAGGATAATGGCCATAAGAAAGGCTATTGAAAAAGGAGTAAAAGTGAGAATATCGTTAGAACCTATCATGTATGTTGATGGTTTTGAAAAGATATATTCGGACTTTATAGATAAATTGTACGAAGAATTGCCACTTCAAGATATATACGACTTTAATATAGGTGCATTTAGGATGGTAAAGGAGCAGGCTAAAAAAGTGGAAAAGCTTAAAGAAACATCATTTGTATTTTGCTACGATACGGAGGTAAAGGATGGAGTATTTACATATAAAAATGAAAAGTACATGAAAGAATTTGTGTACGATAGATTGGCAAAGCATGTAAGCAAGGATAAATTATTTTTAAAGTAGTGATTTATATCACAGTAATAACTGTATTTTGAGGTAAAATTAAGTTGAGACATCTGTTTTAAATAAGAAGATAGACGGCATAATAAATATGAATGCAACAATTAGATAATAATTTAAGAAAGGAGGATTTACTATGAGTGAGCTTATAAACAATAGAGAGCACAGGCAAGAGCTTTTAAAAGAAGTGATAAGAGAGCTTCACAAAGGCAAATCGGTGGATGAGGTGAAGCAAAAATTCAAAGACGTAATAGACGGCATTACGCATACAGAATTGTCTCAGATAGAACAGGAGCTTATGAACGAGGGGCTTTCTGTAAAGGAAATTCAAAGGCTTTGCGATGTTCATGCGGCTGTTTTCAGAGAGTCATTGGAGCAGCTAAAGAAACCTGAGACTATACCCGGACATCCGGTTCATACATTTAAGGAAGAAAATAGAGCAATTGAAAAACATATAAATGAAAATTTAAGGCCAACATTAGAGGATTTTAAACGCAATGGCACACAAGAGAGCATATCAAAGCTTTTGGGAAATATAAATCTTCTCATGGATATTGATAAACATTATTCAAGGAAAGAAAATCTTTTGTTTCCATATCTGGAGAAGTACGGAATAACAGGTCCTCCAAGTGTCATGTGGGGTGTGGACGATGAAATTAGAGAGCTTTTAAAATCCACCATCGGGGATTTAAAAGAATACAATGAATCTAAAAAAGGTGCAATTGAGGATGAATTAAATAAGCTTATCAACAAGATGATAGAGATGATATTCAAAGAGGAAAACATACTTCTCCCGATGGCTTTGGATACGCTTACTGAGGATGAATGGGTAAATATCATGGATGAAAGTGACGAAATCGGATATTGCTTAATATCACCTGAGTCAAAGTGGAAACCAAAAAGGGAAAGTTTAAAGGCTAAAGAAGAAGGAAAACTTGCAAATGATGCACAGCATGGATACATTAAATTTGACACAGGTGTTTTGAAGGTGGAAGAGATAGGTGCCATATTTGATAATTTGCCTTTTGATGTGACGTTTGTTGACAAAGATGATGTGGTAAGGTATTTTTCGAATGGGAAAGACAGGATTTTTGCCAGGACGAAGGCTGTAATAGGCAGAAAGGTTCAGTATTGCCATCCGCCTGCCAGTGTCCATGTAGTAGAAGAACTTTTGAGGGATTTTAAATCAGGGAAAAAGAGTCATGAAGATTTCTGGATAAAAATGGGGAACAAATACGTGTACATCAGGTATTTTGCTGTAAGAGACAAAGATGGAGAGTATTTAGGAACACTGGAAGTGACACAAGATATAGGACCTATTAAAGCCTTGGAAGGAGAAAAACGATTAATGTCATAAGATGAGGGGCAGCTATTTTCTGTAATCGAGAAAGGCTGCCCTTGTTTTTAGCTTAATTTTTTGCCTTCCACCAAAAAACCGACAGGAACATCCATGATGGCGTTGTCGTGCAAAAATTTGATATTAGCGTATTTTTTATTGGGATTTAGAGAATTTATCCATACTGCCTGACCATCATAGATAACTTCATAATTTGATGGAGAATTGTATATTTCTTCAGCTCTTTCATATTTCATAAAAACAACTCCTTTCCTTATAGATAGTATACATTAGCTTATATAAACATATACTGTTCTCGTGATATTTGATATGTTGACATTTTAATGCAGTGTGAATATAATATATTGTAGATTAAACCAGTTACCATTGGGGGGTATAAACCCGCGACTTATATACGATTATAAGAGGTGTTGCGTATGTTAAGCTTTATAAAGGACAGGAGTGAATTTGAGGACATAAAAAAGTCGGCAGATTTCTTTATGCTGTTATTTTACTCTAATAAATCTCAAAAAAGTTTAGAGGCGTTAGATAATTTAAAGAAATTCAGCGATAAAAACAAGGATGTAAAAGTCTATGCAGTAAATGCGTCAGAAGTAGGATTGCATACAGAATTTGGCATTACTGCTGTACCTGCTTTAATTGCTTACGGTGACGGGAAAGTACAGCAGATAGTCTACGGCGTACAGACAGAAGATTATTACGAAAAGTTGCTTACTACATCGCCTGTAAAGTCAAGCGATGGATCAAAAAAATACCATAGGGTTATTGTCTACACATCGCCTTCGTGCCCGTGGTGCAGCGCCACAAAGTCGTACTTGAGGCAAAACAATATACCATTTAGAGAAGTAGATGTAACCAAAAATCCTGGTGCTGCTGAAGAACTTGTAAGGAGAAGCGGACAAAGAGGTGTGCCACAGACGGACATAGATGGTACAATAGTAGTGGGATTTGATAAGGCCAGATTAAACACACTATTAGGTATCCAAGGATAAAAATTATTTATAAATATAATAGAAAGGATGATGTACATGGAAAAGATACAACCAGTAAATGGGAACGCACTTATAAGGCTTGAAGAAGCTGAAGGAGATAAAAAAGTTGGCGGCATAATAATCCCAAGAAACGCACAAGAAAAGCTTCATGAAGGAATTGTGGAAGGCCTTGCAGCCGGTGCCACAGATGAGATATCAATAGGCGATAGAGTCATATACAAAGAATTTTCTGGTACTAAGATAAAGCACGGCGATACCGAGTATTTGATAATTCCTGTTGACGATATAATAGCTAAATACGTGGATGTAGATGAAATATAACCGAGAGTAAATCTCGGTTTTTTCGTGGCTTGTTATTTTATTTGTTGATTGACGTTAGCGCTTTATATGCTCTTTTAATAAGAGTTTAATATTTTCTTTATCTTCTTTTTTGACAATTAATTTGATTTTATTAGTGGCGGAATTTAAAGCTATGACTAAGAAATTGTCTGTAAAGCTGTAGCTTTGAATTTTATCCCATGTGTATAAAATGCCCCAATGAAATATGCCTTTTTCGTTTATTCCGTCTTTTAATATGGAATGAAAAAAGGGGATTAGTCCAGATACAAAGATAATTGAGATAAGCATGGTGTGCAGAGAGTCTTTAGAATCAATGCTTAAAGCCGGTATTAAGATACAATATAAGTTGATTGTAAGCAGTAATGTATTATTGGTTGATTTTACTATCCATTTTGCTTTTCCAAAATATCTTTTATCTTTGAAAAGAAAATATGTATCGTATATTAAAGCCAGTATTGTTGTAACTAAGAGAACAGAAAAAATTTTTTCTAAGATGTTATATCTACTTAATGATCCTATAATTAATCCAAAGGCCATTATTAACACAGCAATAATTATTGTTATAATGTTCTTTCTATTCATTTACAATGATACTCCTTCGGAAAAATTTTAAAATTTTTACTTGATGAGCAAGCTAATAAGCATATATGATATGAAATAAACTAAGAACATAAAGGCGAATTGCTTTAAACTCTTCTTTTTATAGTCACTTTTTTCTCTTTTTAATAACAGAAACATTAACAGTGTAAAAATTAAACTAGAAATCAATGCCCTTATAAAAAGTTTCAGCAATTTGCTCCTCCCTCCATTTGAAAAGTTCAACTTTTTATTACAAAAGTACCAGCAATTATATCATGCAAAGCTTGCTTGTATCTCGTCCAGCCGGCCATAGCAAAACCTATGAAAATTATTAAAGTGGACAAAATTTTTGAAAAGTATCTGATTGTTGCTTTTTTGAAAGAAATTTTTTTGCCATCGTAATCTGTAACTTTAATGTTTAAAACTACTTTACCTAATGTTCCCTGAAAATTTGATGATTCCATTAACGAATAGTACAACCAATTACCAACTATGAGTACAATTAAAATAAACATTCCAATAGCCGTATCAGTCTGACTACTACTTTTATCTACATTTCCTGTCAATTGTAAAATTACTCCAAAGATTAAAAGCAAGATCATTTCAGCTATGACGATGACAATGTAATCTACTAAAAAAGCGATGAACCTTCTCCAAAAACCAGCATATTTCATGAATGTTACCCCTTTAGCGTTAATTAATTTTTTTATTACTTGGATTTGGTTTGTTGGTTAAAAGTTTTGTAAAATTCATAAGAGAATGAAATGAATATTGCAAATAAGAATATTTTGTCTATAACACCTTTAACGATAAATACCTTGATAATTCCATATGATGCAATTAACAAATATAATAGTCGATCGATTAAAATTCTAATTAATGGCTTTTTCATCATCATACCCCGTTTTTGTATAATTTTGAAAAATAAAAACTTAATTTTATTTTATCAAAGATTTTATATCGATAAAAGTAAAAGAAGTAAATTTTTTAAATCCATATTATTTTTCTTCGCTATAGATTATGTTACACAAGGGAAAAATAAACAATGATTATATTTTTCATATATTTATTGATTTTTTTTAATATTAGGGTATAATTAAAACATGGAAGTAATCCCATTAAAATAGTAGGAATTAAAAAGGGAGTGTAAATATGAAGGATAATTTGTTAGAAATAAAAAGTGTCAAAGCAGAAGTGGACGGCAAAGAGATATTAAAAGGACTTAATTTGACTATAAAAAGAGGAGAAATACACGCTATTATGGGCCCTAACGGCAGCGGAAAAAGTACCCTCTGCAATGTAATAATGGGAAATCCACATTACACAGTTACAGATGGTGAGATACTTTTTGAAGGGGAAAATATCGTAAACCTCAAAGTAAACGAAAGGGCGAAGAAAGGCATATTTTTATCGTTCCAATCTCCTGAGGAAATCCCAGGGATTACGGTAGATAATTTCATAAGGACTTCTTTAAATGCAGTTACAAATAAAAACATGCCTATGCTGCAATTTGCAAAAAGCATGAAGGAAAAGATGGATATGCTGGACATGAAGCAGGAGTACAGGACAAGGTACTTAAACGTAGGTTTTTCTGGCGGAGAAAAGAAGAAAAGCGAGATCTTGCAGATGGCTATGTTAAATCCAAAGCTTGTCATGCTGGATGAAATAGATTCAGGCCTTGACATAGACGCTTTAAGGGTTGTTGCTGAGACAGTAAGGAAATTGAAGACAGAAGATATGTCAATACTAATTATAACTCATTACAATAGGATATTGGATTACTTAGAGCCAGACGTAATATCCGTACTGGCACATGGAAGAATTGTCAAAGAAGGAGACAAAAATCTGGCGAAGGAGCTGGAGAAGACAGGATACGAGTCTATACTGGACGAAGTTCTGTCATAAAGGGGTGAATCAGATGAAAAAGACCATTGTTAATGATATAGATTTTTCCAGGTACAACATAAAAAACGAAGTCAGGTATTCGTACAAGACGGAAAAGGGGCTTTCTAAAAAGATCGTTGAGGAAATATCAGAGAGAAAAAATGAGCCTAAGTGGATGAGAGACTTTCGCTTAAAATCTCTTGAAATATATGAAAGCAAGCCAATGCCTACATGGGGTGTTGATTTAAGTCAGCTTGACATAAACTCCATTGTAGCATATCTAAGCCCTGACGCTAAATTAAAAAACTCATGGGACGAAGTACCTGAAGACATACGAAATACGTTTGAGAAGTTGGGCATTCCTGAGGCAGAGAAAAAGGCTTTATCTGGCGTAGGTGCACAGTACGACTCAGAAGTTGTTTACCACAGCATAAAAGACAATCTGGCAAAACAAGGCGTAATATTTGAAGACATGGACACGGCTTTAAAAAAATACCCTGACGTTATTAAAGAGTATTTTATGACGAAGAATGTTACGCCAAATGACCACAAATTTGCGGCGCTACACGGGGCCATATGGAGCGGTGGCACATTTGTGTACGTGCCTGAAAATGTGAAAGTAGAAGTGCCGCTTCAGGCATATTTCAGGATGAATGCACCAGGAACAGGCCAGTTTGAGCACACGCTTATTATAGCCGATAGAGGCAGCGAAGTGAGATTCATAGAAGGGTGTTCAGCACCACAGTATGCAGTATCCAATTTACACGCAGGCTGTGTGGAGCTTTTTGTAAAAGAAGGAGCAAGGCTTATTTACTCTACTATCGAAAACTGGAGCAAAAATACTTACAACTTAAATACAAAGCGAGCTTTAGTCGATAAAGATGGTGTCATAGAGTGGATATCAGGCTCTTTTGGCAGCCACAAGACTATGCTTTATCCGGCGTCTGTATTAAGAGGTAAAGGTGCGAAATCTGAATACACAGGTGTGACATTTGCGGCAAAAGGACAGCATTTAGATACAGGATCTAAGATGATACACTTAGCACCGTATACATCGTCCAAAGTATTGGCAAAAAGCATATCAAAAGACGGTGGAATCACAAATTACAGAGGACTTTTAAGGATAGGGCCTAATGCAGAAGGTGCTAAGGCATCTGTACAGTGTGAAGGCCTTATGATAGATGAAATATCGAGATCAGATACGATGCCTATAATAGAAGTTTTAAACGACAATGTGGACATAGGGCATGAGGCAAAGGTAGGAAGAATCAGCGATGAGCAGATATTCTACCTTATGACAAGAGGATTAAGTGAAGATGAGGCAAGGTCCATGATCGTAAGAGGATTCGTAGAGCCTGTAGCAAAGTCGCTTCCGCTTGAGTATGCCGTTGAGCTTAATCGCCTTATAAAGCTGGAGCTTGAAGGAACTATAGGGTAAAGGAGATGTTTCTATGATTAAGTCATTAGATTACAATACAATACAAGATATTATAAAGGAAAGCGGAAGTGAAGAGAAAGAGCTTAGAGTGAAAGGCTACGAGGTATTCGCAAAAGTGCCAATGCCTATGTGGAAAAGAGTTAAACTGGATGATGTCCACATTCCATACTACAAAGAGTACAAAAGTGCAGTCATTGGCAATGACGCTCAAGAAGGACTTGTGGTGAATCCTTTGACAAAAGCTTTGATGGATGACGATTTGAATGCGATAAAGTCCGCATTGGATCACAATTTTGGCGTTGACGAAAAGTTTAAAAATATGGTTTTGGCGTTTTACAATACAGGCTATAGCATAAGAGCGCTGCCAAATTCAAATGTTAAACTGCCTGTCACAGTGAATTACAGTGTAGTTGGTGATGACGACACTATAATTGATTTAAACCTTATTATTGCAGAGAGGCTATCAAACTTGACAGTTGTGTTTGATTTGGTTTCAGATAAAAGAGGATTTCACAATGGCCTTACAGCCGTAATTGCCAAAGATGGCGCAAGCGTAAATATAGTGAAGATTCAAAGGTTCAGTGATGATTCTTCAAATTTTGACAATAATATAATAATAACAGGAAATGATGCTACTGTAAAATGGACGCAAATCGATTTAGGCGGAAAAGTAGATGCTTATGATGTGACTGCAGAATTGGAAGGCGCAGGCAGCAGTGCTTACTTCAGCTCCATATTCTTGGGAGCTTACGATCAAAGCCATGATATGTCATACAGGGTTAATCACATAGGAATCAGGACAGAAAGCAACGTTGATGTGAAAGGCGCATTGAAAGATAAAGCAAAGGCGGTTTTCAGAGGAAACTTAGACATGAAGCGGGGAGCTAGAAAGGCAAAAGGCAATGAAAGCGAGGTAGTTTTGCTGCTTGATAAGACAGTAAGATCTGACGCAATACCGGCATTATGGTGTTCTGAAGATGACGTGCAGGCAAACCATTCTGCCAGCGCTGGACAAATCGATGAAAATAAGCTTTTCTACATGATGTCAAGAGGTTTAAGCATGGAAGAAGCAAAGCTTTTGATGGTGGAAGCAAGCTTTAATCCAGTAATTGACACACTGCCTGATGACAGTCTTAAGGAGGCAGTTAGAAGTTACATCGGAAGGAGGATTTCTGGCTGATGCTGGATGTTTTAAAGATAAAAGAAGATTTTCCTGTGTTAAAGACGACTCCACACGGGAAAAAGCTCATATATTTTGACAATGCGGCTACGACTCAAAAGCCAATGTATGTGATTGATGCGGTTGCTAAGTATTACAAAGAGTACAATGCCAATGTGTACAGAAGTCCTCATTATCTAAGCGCATTGTCGACGGAAGCTTACGAAAAAGCAAGAGATGCTGTAAGAAGGTTTATAAATGCCAAATCATCTGAGTCAATCGTGTTTACGCGAAATGCCACAGAGTCTATAAACCTTGTGGCATATACATGGGGACTTAAACACATTGGTGAAGGTGATGTGATAGTATTGACGATAGCCGAGCATCACAGCAATATCCTTCCATGGCAGATGGTGGCGGAGAAAAAAGGTGCAAAGCTTAAATACGTTCACCTTGATGAAAATTCCAGGCTTGATTTAGACGAGTTTAAAAGCATTTTGAGAGACGAAAAAGTTAAACTTGTGGCTTTACAGCATTCGTCAAATGTTTTAGGCATCATAAACCCTGTCTACGAAATTGTGAATTTATCGCATGAAAATGGTGCTAAAGTATTGATAGACGGTGCACAAAGCATACCAAATATGAAGATAGATGTAGAAAAGCTTGGATGTGACTTCTATGCATTTTCAGGCCATAAGATGATGGCGCCTATGGGTATAGGTGTCCTGTATATAAAGGAAGATCTTCTGGATGACATTCCTCCGTTTTTAAGCGGTGGAGAGATGATAGACGAGGTTTTTGAGGATCATTCCACATTTGCACCATCACCACTTAAATTTGAAGCAGGTACGCCAAATGTTGAAGGTGCTTACGGCCTTATGAAGGCTATAGAGTACGTAGAGAAAATAGGCCTTGACAATATTTTAAGACATGAGCAAGAGCTTACGGAATATGCTTTAGAGAAATTGTCTAAGATAGACTACGTAAAACTGTACGGACCTAAAGATGCAAAAGATAGGACAGGTATAATATCATTTAACGTGGAAAATGTACATCCTCACGATGTGGCTACGATACTTGACCAGGATGGGATAGCGGTAAGAAGCGGTCATCACTGTTGCCAGCCTCTCATGAGGTACTTAGGTGTTCCTGCCACTGTGAGGGCAAGTTTCTACGTTTACAACGATAAAAGCGAAGTAGATGCTTTTGTAGATGGATTAAAAGATGTCAGGAAGTGGTTTAGATGAGCGACTTAAATCAGCTTTACTCAGAGATAATAATGGAGCACTATGAAAATTCTCCCAATAAAAGGGAGATGGATAATCCTACCATAAAAGAAAGAGGCCACAATCCTCTCTGCGGTGATGACATAACGCTGGAGCTTAAGATGAACGGCGATGTTATCGAAGATGCATCATTTGTGGGTCATGGTTGCGCCATAAGCCAAGCATCAACATCAATGATGTGTGACCTTATAAAGGGAAAAGATAAAAAAGAAGCTTTAAAATTGGTGGAAAAATTTATAGACATGATACACAAGAAAGATGTGGACATAGACGACCTTGGCGATGCACAAGTCTTGCAGGGTGTTTCAGACTTTCCAGCCAGAGTAAAATGTGCCTTGTTGGCATGGAAGACACTTGAAAAGATAATATAACAATAAGCGCTTTAACTTACGTTAAGGCGTTTTTTTTATTTTTTAAGCAGGAAATTTTTGATTTATGTAGAAATATCTATATAAATGTCATATTTAGCCTACCTATCAGGATTATCATTTCTTTTAGTCTATATCCTTTTATAATTCATAAAAGAGGTCATGACAAAATGAGAAAAATATTTTTAGTATTTTCACATCAACTTACAAAGGGCCAAATGGAAGATGCTTATAGCACTTTTGGCGTCGATGAATTTATATATCTTCCAGATGACCTTAAAAAAGTATGGACATCTATACCGCCGGAGGAAGAGTCTATACGTCTTTATGTAGATAGGATTGCTGAGTGGATAAAGCAAAATTCTAAAAAAGGCGATTATGTCCTTATACAAGGCGATTTTGGAGCTACATTTTTATTGGTGGATTTCTGCTTTGAAAGCGGATTGATACCTGTATATTCTACGACTGCGAGAGATGCAGATGAAAGGGCATTTAATGATGGCACTGTAAAAGTTCAAAGGATATTTAGACATGTAAGATTTAGAAAATATGAGAGGTGGAAATGATGGCAACAAAATTTTTTTCATTTTTAGGTACAGGCAAATATGCTGAATGTAATTATTTGTTGGATGACGTAAAAATCGACGCGATTTGCTATATTCAAGAAGCGCTTATAGATATCTTTTTAAAAAAAGGCATCAAAATAGACGGCATTTACATCTTTAAGACAAAAGAAGCTACCACAGCTAATTGGCTATCAAATGCAAGTCATCCTGATAAAAGTGGGCTATCTGGTGTGCTTAAAAAATACGAAGGCATAGTAGATACTATTGAAGCTGTAGATATTCCGTCTGGGGAAGTAGAAGAAGAACTTTGGGATATATTTGACAAAGTATTAGGAAAGATAGACTACAAAGATGAAATAATATTTGACATAACGCATTCGTTTAGATCACTGCCTGTTTTAGCACTTATAATATTGAATTACGCAAAATTTGTAAAGAAATGCGAAATAAAAGGAATGTACTACGGAGCTGTAGAAGCTCTCGGAGTCCCATCAAACGAAATTGAAAAAAGGCTAAAATTGGAAGATAGAAATGCGCCTATATTTAATCTCACTCCTTTTATAAATCTTCTTGATTGGACGGTTGGAATCGACCGCTTCATAGAGGACGGCGACTCAAGGTACATAAATAAGCTTATAGAGCGTGGGAAAGACCAGCTTTTAAAAAAAGGCATGAGAGATGACAAGGATATATTAGAGAAGGTTGGTAAATCGATACAGAATTACACAAACAATGTGGCAGTTTGTAGAGGTAAATCAATATCAAACGATGGAATAGAGCTTAAGGAAAAGATAGACTTTGCTTTTAACATATCAGAGAAAAGCTACATAAAACCTATGACACCATTAATAGAGAACATAAAGAATCATTTTGACAATTTTACTGATGATGAAGACAAAAACATGATACAGGTGGTGAAATGGTGCAGAGACCACAACATGATACAGCAAGGGCTTACGATACTGGAAGAAGGCATAATAACTTATTTTTGCAACAAGTTTGGGGTTGATAAATGCAATCAAAAAATCAGAGATGCTGTAGGTCAAGCTCTTTACATAAAGAGGAATAATCTCCCTAAAGAAAAGTGGAAAGACGAGGCAAAAATTTATGAAGATATTGTAAATAACATATTAGAAAGCGAGAATAGTGATAAATTTGCTAAACTGATTTACAATATAAAAGATTTTAGAAACGACATAAATCATGCTGGTTGGAGAGAAAACAGCAAACCGTATAAAACTTTTGTAAAAAAACTTAACAACTTTATAAATGATGTAGAAAAAATCATAGAGTGAGGTGATAGCGTGTACATAGATTTCAAGGATGAGAAAGTTAGACATGAGAAACTTCCCGGTGGATATATAAGTTGGGTAGACATTGTTACTGGCATCAATTACTGTATGAAAATGGATGATTATGAAAAGAGATTTAAGAAAATAGCTCGAGACATATCTGTGATGAACAGTGATGAAATATACGAGTACTTGAAAAACGATGTAGACGAAATACCGTACATTAGGCCATACAAAGACAAAAAAGATGTTAAGGCGCCATCTTTAAAAGATGCTGCTACATTGGCCGTTTGCTTTGCATATGCCATGGACAATTCAAATGATGTAAGGCTCGAGATGTATCATCACTTTTTTGAGATAGAAAAATCTCAAAGTGAAAGCATAAATACCGCGTTAAAAATGGTAGACATGCTTGCCCTTGGGGAAAAATTTGAAGATTCCATCAGAAATGCAGATATAAAAATAATAAAAGGCGGTGTATACAAGACAAAAAAGTACATCGTTGAGAACAATGATATAAAGTGCTTGAGAGGTTCCAGTTATCTTTTAGATAACATAAACAGAGTAAGGATTCCTGATTACTTCAAAGAGAAGTTTATACCGGAGGCCATTATCTACTGTGGTGGAGGAAATGTCTTTGCAGTAGTTCCTGATAATGATGTTGATATAGAGCATGACTTAGAAAGACTTTATGAAGATGTGACGATAACAGCTCAAAGCGCCTTTATATCGTACAAAACAACTTTAAAAGATCTACTGAATGATTATAAAGATGTCATAAGAGATTGTGAAGAAATGCTGGAAGATAGGAAAAAGTTAAAGCTGTACTTAAACGTTGATCCTAATTATGGCGATGTAAACAAAGGAATAGAAGACAAAGACATGGTGATAAATGAGATAACCCACAAACAGATAGAAAGCAAATCTAAACTGATATGTAAATTCTGTAATTTGAGAGATGCCCACTATACAATTCAGACAAGTGAAGGGGAAAAAGGAGTATGCTTAAGCTGCCTTCACAAAATTGAAGCTGGGACTTACGCTAAAAGTGGATTCCATGAGGAGTTTCAGAGAATGCACTTAAAAAGATTTGGACAAGGACAATACGGCGGCAAAAAAGTTCAAGGCTTAGACGAGATTGGGGCTTTTAAAAACAATGGATACATGGCATTAATATACGGTGATGGCAATAACTTCGGGAACATAATAAAGAACATAAAAAATGTGTACGAGATGATGTATTTTAGCAGAAAAGCGGAAAGTTCTGCTTTTAAAGCGACATTGGAGGCTATACGGAAAGGGTATGAGGTAGAAGGAGAAGAGATCCCATTTGAAGTTATTGAGCTTGGAGGCGATGATATATTTATAATAACCCCTGCAAAATCCAGTTTGATAATGGCGTCAAAGCTTATTGAAACATTTGATAAAGAATTTCAAAACAAGTCAGATATTAACAAAAGTGCAAATGTGACAATGTCTATTGGCGTTGCAATAAGCAAATATTCCACACCTATACGGAATATGTTTGAATTGGCCAATAAGCTTTTGAAAAAAGCTAAATCATATTCAAAAAAGATGGACAACAAAATTGGTACTGTTTCATTTGCGGTTTTAGAAAGCAATATGTATTTGGAATTGAATAGGGATAAAGGTAGCAATTATGATTTCATACATCAAGGTATTTTAAATTACACGTGGATTGAAATGACTAAGCTTGTAGACTTGATACTGAAAATGAAAGAAAGCAAAAAGATGATGAAAAACCATATATACAAACTTAGGGATGCTGCAAGCATGATGTTGCCATTGGAGTTTAGGCTTTTTTACATGTATGATAGGTCAAGGTCAAATATAGAAGACTTTGAAAAAGGACTTGTGGAGATAGCCAATGGCTGTTTTGAAGAAGGGCTTTTTAAGTTTTCAGGTGAAAACGGCATGGAATACTACTCGCCATGGTATGATATTACCGAGATTTGGGATTATGTATAGGATTGAGGTGATATTTTGAAAAAGACGTTTAACATAGTTGTAAAATTAAAATCCCCAATGTGCATTGCTACAGGCAGTAGCACTGGCAACCTTGTGGATAAATACTTTATAAAAGATAGGCTCGGAAAACCTTATATCCCTGCTTCTACAATGAAAGGGATCATGAGGCAAAATTTCATGTCTTTGATCGATGAAGAACACCGTGATGATATGAAGTGCACGTGCCCTGTATGCAAGGTATTTGGTTCACCTGGGTATAACCCATCTAAGTTGTATATAGATGATTTATTATTAGATGAAAGTAGTGTTAACATTGGCAGCAGGACTATAAGGTATTCAACGTCTGTTGATAGGTATAGAAAAGTGGCAAAAGACAATTCGTTAACCTCAATGGAAGTCTACGAAGGCGGTACATTCAAAGGAACAATGGATTTATACTTAGATGAGAGTACGGAAAAGTACGAAGAACTCATCTTGATATCTTTAAAAATGATAGAAAGCATTGGGGCAGGTAAAAGCAGAGGATATGGATGGGTCCATGTTGATGTTAAGGAGGGGGATGAATGATAAAGGTAAAGCTAAACCTGATTTCACCTCTTATAGTAGGTGGCAGAAACTTAGTCGGCAATTTTCTAAGCACTAAGGATTATATTCCTGGTGACGTTATAAGGGCAGCTATTGCAAGAGAGATTTTGAGAAATTGTCCACTGTACGATGTAGATAAACCAGATAAAGATGGAAGGTACAATTGGATATACATAAGAGATGATGAAAAGTGCAGCAGATGTAAGTATAAAGATTGGTGTAGGAATTTTAGCAATATAAGATTTTACAACTTCTATTATGATGGTGCAAGGCCATTTCCGCTTTCTGCAATGAAATGCAAGTATTACAATGACCATGGTCTTGTAGATGTGCTTTTTAATAGAAAGAGTGAATGTCCAAGATGCAAAGAGAGAATGGAGTTTGCTACAGGGTATTATAAAGATGGGAAAATGGTAGATGTCCCTAAGAGGCTTTTTACAAGAACAGCAATCGATCCATACACGAAGACAGCAAGAGATGGAGGATTGTACAGCATATTAGCAATAGAAGAAGGCTTAGAATTTGAAGGGTATGTAGATGGAACAAATGATCTTGAAGAATTTAAAACGCTAAGGATTGGTGCAGATACTTCCAGCGGATTTGGTAAATGCGAGATCGAAATATGTAGTGAAGGTGCAGGAAATGAAGTTGATTTGATAGAAAGAATCGAAAAGTTGAATAAAATTGTCGGCAAAAGGCAGTATGGTGGTAAGACATATAAGACGCTTATAACGCTTGATTTTTATTCAGACATGATACCTGATATAGACTATAATATTCCTTTAAAGACGACAGATGATTACAAAGAATTGTGGAAGAAAATATTAAATCTTGGATTTCAATATGACGTGATAAAAGTTTACTCAGAAAGCAATTTATACAGAGGATACGATACATCAAAACCAACGGATGACATGAGGGAGAAACCATCAGTTTATATAGAAAAAGGCTCTGTCGTTTTAATCGGTACAAATGAAGACATTGATGGCATCAAAGACAAGCTGTATTCTGCGGAGAAGTCAGGTATTGGGCAAAATACTGCAAATGGATATGGGAATGTGAAAATTTGCGATAAAATACATTTGAATGGAGGTAATTAAAATATGAATATAGGCAAAGAGTTAAAGCAAAAGCTGATTGAATATTCAGATGAAATAGCATCAAAAAGAGATTTTTTATCGATTCACGCAAATGATGAAAAAGGAAGAGAAAAAGACAAGATTGGCATATCACAATACAGGACATTGGCTGAAATTGCTTCAAATATCGACTCTTATGATGAATTTGAACTTTACATAAAGTACAAAGAATCAAGGGGCAACGGCTGGAATAGCATCTTTGATGGCATGAAGTATGGAGATAAGATAATAGAATACATGAGGAAGATAAAAAATGATGTACCTGAAGATATTTTGCCAAAGGCTTTAAGTCTATTTTTTGGATATTTGTATTGGCAGTCATCTTACAGAGTAAAGCCGATGAGAAACAATGAGAGTCAAAGCGGCTATTTTAAAAATAGAAATAAGCATTAAAGGATGATAAGAGGTGATGTAGATGTTTGATAAATTTGAAAATAAGTATATTGTGAAAGGTACAATTGTAGCTTTAAAGCCTATTCACATAGGCAAAGGCCAAGAAAGCATGGATCCTACTGAAGTTGATTCACCTGTTATAAAGGATGAAAATGGTCTACCTTTAATACCTGGCTCAAGTCTAAAAGGAGTCCTTAGAAGCTTTGTTGAAAGAGTCCTTTCAAGCGGCGCTTTTGAAGGTTATAGGTCATGTCTAATAGTCAATGATGAACCTTGTGTGAGTGATGACGATGTTAAAAGATTAAAAACTAAGTACGACAAAGATTACAAAAAAATTGCAGAAGAAATATACGAAAGTTCTTGCAATGTTTGTAGGCTTTTTGGCTCAAATCATTTAGCAGCAAAACTTACTATAAAAGATTTAAATTCGATAGATGAAAAGACTTTTTTTGATATGAGAGATGGTGTTGGCATAGACAGAGATACAGGTACTGCGAAAGATGGAAAGAAGTACAATTACGAGATTACTCCATCTGGCACGAGATTTAAGCTTCACATGATAGGGGATAATCTGGATGACGACGATATAGAACTTTTAAAAATTTGCCTAAATGTGCTTAAAAATGGGCAGATATCAGTAGGAGGAATGACAAGCAGAGGTTTAGGAACTATTAAGCTTATTGATGAGAAGATCTATAAAGTCGATAAATCCAATCTAAAGGAGTACGTATCTAATGGTTTAAATGAAGAAATGAGGTGGAATGATGTTTAAAGAACTGCACAATGAAGGATATTTCAAATTTTATTTAAAGACCATGAGCCCTCTTTCAATAAAAGCCGCTGACAACAATGATTTTGATCCGACAGTGCCTGATAACAAATTTTTAAGGTCTTATAAAGATGGTAAGTTAACGGTAGTGATGCCTGGCAGCAGTATAAAAGGTGTATTTAGAAGTAGAGCAGAGAAAAAGTTAAAAGGCTGTGATATATTTGGATCCGAATATTGTGGAAAGAAGCTTAGTAGCAGTATGAATGGAAAAGAGCGGTACAGAGAAAGCTGTCCTGCATGTAAAATGTTTGGCAATACTGCTTTAAAGAGCCGAATTCTATTTAAAGATGCTTATCCAATAGGAGAAGTTAAGATGGGCAAGAGAAAGAATGTTGCCATCGATAGAATAACGGGTGCTTCAAAAGGAAAAGCGTTATTTGAGCCTGAAGTTGTAGAAGATGGCATATTTGAATGCGAAATAAAAATGGAGAATGTGTTTAATTGGCAGATTAAAGTGATTACGGAAATATTAGATGAAATCGATGATGGGTATGTAGTCTTTGGAGGCATAACATCAAGGGGTTTTGGCCGCATGGCTGTACAAGATGTTCAGCTTACAATGAGATACTACGATAGAAAAGACGTATCAGGTTATGAAGATTGTGGATTTTACATAGAGAGAAAGTTTGACAGAGAAACATTAAGAGAAAAATTATCCAAGTTGTCATTGAATGATGAGTGTTTCAGGAAGGTGGAGTTTGATGAAACCTTATAACTTTGTACCTATATTAGGTGCTAAAAAATATGTGAAATCGTCTGAGTTAAAAAGTGGTAAGCTTAGAATAAGCATTGAGGTAGTGACGCCAGTCCATATATTTTCAGGATATTACAATGAAAACGGCAGCACTGTATTTAGAGAATTTGCAAAGTACAATGGAGAGTATATCATACCTGGTTCATCTTTAAAAGGATGCGCAAGGGCCATAGCTGAGAGCGTATCAAGAAGCTGTATAAGCACAAAACAAGACATACGCAAGATTGGAAAAGATGTAAATGACCAAAATGACTGCATAATATGCGATATGTTTGGCTCATTAGGCAAGAAAAGCAGGTTGCGGTTTACTGATTTGGTACTTGTGAAAGATAATTGTGTAGAAATAATAAACATACCGACATTTTACGAACCAAAGGCAGAGAATAGCCTTTATTATGATTCTAATGGGAAATTTAAGGGAATAAAATTTTACAGCCATGGAGATGCGAATATAATAGAAAAAGGCACAGTACCTTGTGAATTTGTAATGCCGGGCAGCATATTTGAAGGGGAAGTATTTTTTGATGGCTTAGATGATAATGAATTAGATCTCTTGTGCTTTTCACTGGGATTAAGTGGCGATATCTACCTTAAATTAGGTTATGGCAAGCCTGCTTACTATGGCTCTGTAAAGGTGAAATCAATAGACGATCATATTGATGCATCGAAAAGAGCTAATAGGTATGGGGAAAATGATGGTGATGTGGCCAAGAATGTAAAAAGGTTGAAAGAGTTGCTATCTTGGAACAGAAGGCATACAAAGAGCGTTTGGCATACTGTAAACAATCAGAGAGGATACTGAGAGGTGATAAAATGCAAGACGGTATTTATGATATGGCAGTAAATATGGGGCAATACTTTGTAAAAAATAAATTGACGAATATATTAGACATTGTTATAAATCTTTTTGATAGTGCGAAGAAAGCAAGTGCTAATGAAAATGAAGTGAAAACAAAATTTTTTAATATGCTTAATCTTGTAAATAAAGATCCCTTTATGTTAGGCGGCGGGAAATCACAAAAAGAAGCATTTAAAAAGTTTGTAGAAGGGTATCTATCCATTGTGTATAAGTTTAAAAATGAAGAGTGCTGCAATATAGATTTTGCAAGACTTACGACAGATGAGATGATTTATGTTTTGTGCTGGGCTAATAGATATGTAAAGTGTTTTGGACATGATAAAAGACCTTCTTAAAAAGCGGTATCATCCGCTTATTATTTTTAAAAATTTCCATAACTTTAGCAGGAAAATGGAGGATTTTGGAGAATATATTACATTGGAAAAAATTTTAATAGGAATGTGGTGTGGATGTTCTTTTTGAAAATGAGGAGGTATCAAGTGATGAGGGTGGTATTGGAGTTCAGCGGTGACAAAGAGTTGCACTTGCCTATACAGTACAATCACATAGTGCAAGGCTTTATATATAACAGCATGACAGATGGAGATTTCAGCGCATTCATGCATGACGAAGGATTCAAACATGGAAAAAGGCAGTTTAAGTTATTTACGTATTCGAGGCTTGAAGGGGAATTTAGGCTTTTAAAAAGAGATGACAAGATATTGATAAAGCCACCATTTAAGCTTACTGTATCTTCTCCCATTGATGAGTTTATATACGACATTTCACAAAACATATTTAAAAAAGACTTTTGCGTATTCAATAACCAGACATTTAAGCTTAATTCAATAAACATCGAGAATCCACCTGTCTTTAGAGATAAGGCAAGGATAAAGTTTTTGTCACCTGTCGTCACATACTCTACAATCGAGGACAAGGGTGTAAGGTATACTTATTACTACTCACCTTGGCATGAAAACTTTTCTGATCTTTTATTAAAAAACCTATTAAAAAAGTATGAGGTAATTTATGGTGAGAAGGTAAAAGATCCATATTTTAAGTTTTATCCGATTGGCAACGAAAATGTGAAATATCAAAAAATCATGAAGTACAAAAATACAGTCATAAAAGGCTGGATGGGAATATATGATGTGGAGTGTAACCCGGATCTTTTGAAGGTTGCTTACTACTCAGGACTTGGGGCTAAAAACTCGCAAGGTTTCGGATGCTTTGAGATATTGTAAAGGGGGTGCGCAAAATGCTGGATGCTGTAAAAGACATAGGAGAGATGTCTATAAGTGCTGGAAGGAAAAGTCTCTTAGATGTTTTGATAGAAGATCCAAATCAAAATGGATCGTATAAAAACATCATAGCTATTAATTTTACAGTCGATGGTAATGATGTAAAATACAAAGATGTGACGATAGAGGAGACAGACAGCCAAAAAATATCAAGGTACTTGTACTCAAGCGCTGGTGGCAATGGCCCTGGTTATATGCCTGTCGCAAAGATTACAGAGCCTGACAAGACGTTTAACGGTAAGATTCTAAGTTGGTTTAAAATCCTTAGCAAAAAAGGATTAAACATCGATGAAGATGAAAGGCGATTTCTTGAAAATTTGAACAGTGCTATTCAAGAAAATAGAGATGAGATATTAGAAGAAATCGTGAAGTTTATCAAACAATCTTCTAAAAAGGATAAGTTTGTGCTCATGCTGAAATTCGTAGAAGGCAGTACATACAAATACATCGGCGATATGCCGCTATTTAGAAAACTCCTCGTAGATACGGACAATGAAAAATACAATAAACTTTCAGCAAATGACAAAGTATGTTCAATATGTGGTGAGAAGAAGGATTTGGTTTTTGGCAAGGTTGACACGTACGCTTTCTACACGATTGATAAAACAGGGTACATAGTCGGAGGGTTTGACGAGAAAAAATCGTGGAGAAACTTTCCTGTGTGTCCAGACTGCAGATTAAAGCTTGAAGAAGGTAAGAAGTACATAGAAAACAATTTGACATTTAAGTTTTATGGGCTCAAATATCAACTAATACCCAAATTTCTAATAGGTGAAAAATTTGTAAAAGAGGAGATATTGGACATATTCAAAGAGTCTTCAAAGCTTGTGTCCTTAAAAGAATCAACGAAAAAAAGAGTCATAACGGATGAAGACGACATAATGTATTTTTTAAAAGATGCTGATGACTCAATTTCATTAAACTATCTATTTATAGAAAAGCAAAATTCTGCTGAAAGAATACTGCTTCTTATAGAAGACGTGTTTCCTTCCCATTTAAGGGAGATTTTTAAGGCGAAAGACACAGTAGACGGCATTTTTAATGAAAACTTCACTTTCAAAAATATACGTAATTTTTTGTTTAAGTCCGACATGAAGAAGCGAGACAGCGATCTTGACGGTTACTTTTTAGATTTGACAGACAGGATCTTTAGAGGCAGGAAAATTGACATAAACTTGATACTAAAATTTATAATGAAGCGGGTAAGAGATGAATTCATTCAGGACAAATACTATCAAAGTGCTATAAAAGATGGAATGATGACAATTAAGTTTTTACAAAATTTAGGATTAGTAGAAATGGAGGTTAAAGCCATGGAGGAAAGACCATTATCAGATTTCTTTAAAAAGTACGATGAAAACTTCGAAACGCCTATCAAAAGAGGACTTGTGCTATTAGGTGCTCTTACAGAGTTGCTTCTCAGAAAGCAGTACAAAGATAGAGGTGCAAAGCCTTTCATGAAAAATCTAAAAAGCCTCAAGATGGATGAAAAAGACATAAGAGGGCTTTTGCCAAAAGTGCAGAATAAGCTTGAGGAGTACGATTCATTTGATAAAGGCAAGAGGCTGCTGGCAAAGGAGGTATCAAATTATCTTCTTTTAGCGGGAGATGATTGGCATATGCCAGTAGATGAAATAAACTTCTACTTCGCCTGTGGATTAAATCTTGCAGACGAAATAGCATCAATAATTTATAGTAAAGGGGAGGAACAATGATGAGCAACGTTATAAACAACCGCTCAGAAATACTTTTTCTTTATGATGTAAGCTTTGCAAATCCAAATGGAGACCCTGTAGACGAAAACAAGCCCAGGATCGATGAGGAAACAGGCATAAACATAGTTACAGACGTAAGACTTAAAAGGACCATAAGAGATTATTTGGCAGAGTATAAAGGAAAGGATGTGTTTATCTTAGAGACGAGAGATGAAAGCGGAAAACTGCGGACAAAAGATGATAGAATAAGCGACTTCGGGTCGAATGACGATATCATCAATAAATGTATAGATGTTAGGCTTTTTGGTGCTACGACAGCAGTGAAGGACAAAACTATGACTTTAACAGGTCCTGTTCAGTTTGGATATGGAAGGTCCCTTCACAAGGTCAACATGACTTACATAAAAGGCACAACTGTAATGCCGTCACAGAGCGGCAATGTTCAAGGAACATTTACAGAGAAATATATACTTCCATATTCTCTTATCTCGTTCTATGGTATTGTAAATGAAAATGCAGCTAAAAATCAGAATATACCGCTTACAGATGACGATGTAGATTTGATGTTGGAAGCAATGTGGAATGGCACCAAAAACCTTATGTCTAATTCAAAGATGGGCCACATGCCAAGATTTTTGCTTCAGGTAGTCATGAAAGAAAAAAATTATCAGATAGGTGAGTTAAACAAAAGGATAAAATTTGTCCATGATACAGAAGACGAAGAATTGCGGGACATACAAGATGGAAAGATCGAGATAAAAGAATTAATCGAAAGCCTTAATGCAAACAAAGGCAAAATTGAAAAGTTGAGATATGCGTTAGATGAAAGGACAATTTTTGCAGTAGATGGTGTCGTATGTGATTTTGACGATGTGGTAAAAGACTTTACTGCAGAAAAGTTAAGCTTTTAGGATAAATCAGTAAACATCTCAGGAAAAGATGATAATGAGGTTCTTGAGAAAGGAATGTATAGAATGAAGTTATTGATTTTTGACGTATACGGTGATTTTGGGCATTTTAAGAAGTACTATACCACATCATCGCCGCTTACATTTTCATTTCCCCCGCCGCCGACTATAAAAGGATTAATAGGTGCGATAGATGGAATAGGGAAAGAAGATTATTTAAAAGTTCTAAGCTCTGACAAATGCAAATTAGCGGTGAGAATTCTAAATCCAGTCAAAAAAATGAGAATGGGACTTAACCTTATAAATACAAAGGATAATTTTTGGATCCCACTGAAAAAGAAAAATCACGAAGCCCGAACGCAGGTAAAGATGGAGCTTTTAAAAGACCCTATGTACAGGATATATTTTCATCACACAGATGAAGATCTTTTTAATGACATAATTGAAAAACTAAAAAATCACAAAAATGTGTACACAGTTTCATTAGGGTTAAGTGAAATGATTGCGGATTATAGATTTGTTGGCGTGGAAGATGCTTTTGAGACTGGAGATGTTGAGACTGAGATATCCTCTGTTTTACCATATAAGTATATTTTAGAGGATAGGATAGTCTTTGAAGACGGCAAAAAATACTTTAAAGAAAAGATTCCTGCCGATATGGACGAAGAAAGAATTGTATTGGATTATGCGGATGTAGTATATGAAGCCAACGGCAAAAGCATAAGATCGTACGTATCAAATAGTTGGGTGATAAAAGATGAACACATCGTGTTTTTCTGAGCTTTATTCACACCCTGATAAATATTTAGAAGAACATTTATCAGGATGTGCAGATTTAACAGAGCAGTTTTTAGATGAAGTCAAGGTTAATTTGATGGATGAGGAGTTTCTATCAAAGCTTGTCAAGATTGTGGCTTTATGCCATGATCTTGGCAAGTCTACAGGCTTTTTTCAAGAATACTTGACTTCACAAGATAACGATAAGAAAAAAGAGCTTAAATCAAAGAAAGAAACACATCATTCACTGATTTCGGCGGTTATAGCTTATTTTGCTGTAAAGCAGGAGATAAGCGGATTAGACATTGACAATGATACTAAAATATTGCTTCCTTTTATATCGTATATAGCTGTAAAAAAGCATCACGGAAATCTGAATGATGTAGCTACAGAAGCCTCTTTAGAAGACAGCGACATAGAGATAATGAAGTCTCAACTTCATAGCATAGACGAGACAAAATTTAAGATATTAAGCGACAATTTAAAGAAAGCTGGTTTAAATATTGATCTTAATAAGACAACTATAGCTAATAATATAGAGAATATAAAAAATGAGATGAGAAGCATAAGGTCATATCTAAGGAAGATAAAGCAAAAAGAGGATTTGACGTACTATATTCTCATAAACTATGTATTTTCACTGCTTATAGATGCAGACAAAAGTGAAGTCGTGATTGGAAAGATTTCGCCATCTTATACGGAATTGACTTCAGACGCAGTTGATAAATACAAATCACAGATTAGCTACAAAGATAGCAAAATAAATGTATTAAGGGAAAATGCGTATAGAGAAGTAAATGAAAATGAGATAAATGTAGATGAAAGAATTTTATCCATAAACCTTCCTACAGGGCTTGGCAAGACTTTGGCGTCTATTTCATTTGCTTTAAAATTGAAAAAGAAGCTTTACGATGTATACAACAAAGATTTCAGGATTATCTATTCGCTTCCATTTTTAAGTATAATAGAGCAGAACTATCAGGAATTTGAAAAGATATTAAAAAGCAATAATATAGATATTAGCACAAATGTATTGTTGAAACACCACCATCTTTCAGAAGTAAAATATAGTGACAATGAAACAGAATTTGATACAGAAAAGTCAAAAATAATGATTGAAGGCTGGAATTCGGAAATCATAGTTACGACATTTATACAGCTTTTTCACACTCTTTTGTCTAACAGAAACAGCGCATTAAGAAAATTTCACAGAATAGCAAATTCCATAATAATACTTGATGAGATTCAGTCAATACCTTTTTATTACTGGAAGCTTGTGAAAGAAGTCTTAAAAGCAGTTGCATATAAATTGAATTCATACATAATATTTGTTACGGCAACACAGCCTATGATATTTGACGATAATGAGATTGGGCAGCTTACAGACAAAAGAAAGTACTTCAGTCAAATGGATAGAGTAGTAATAAGGCCAGTTTTACAAAAAGAAATGCATCTTGATGAACTAATAGATATGTTTAATTTAAGGGATGGAAGGAGCTATCTTTTTATACTGAACACCATATCATCAGCGAGACAATTTTATCAATTATTAAAAGAAAAGTTGCCGGATGAAGAGATAGTATACATGTCTACCCACGTAATACCGCATGAAAGGCTTGAAAGGATAAACCTTTTAAAGACAAATAACATAAAATACGCTGTTACCACACAACTTGTGGAGGCTGGTGTAGACATAGACTTTGACGTTGTTGTAAGAGATTTGGCACCGCTGGATTCTATAAATCAATCAGCAGGCAGGTGTAACAGAAATTGGGAGGAAAAAGGAGAAGTATATGTAGTATCATTGATTGATGAAAAAAATAGGAAATACGCTTCGAGGATTTACAATAAAGTCATGCTAAATATTACTGAAAGGATCTTGTCAGAGTACGAAACAATATCAGAAAAAGATTTTCTAGACATAATAGATCATTATTATAGGGAAATATCACAAAATCTTTCATCAAAAGAAGCACTTGACATTTTAGATGCGATTTTCAAGCTAAAGTATGACAGTGATGATGGGACGCCAAGTGTAAGCAAATTTAAACTCATTGATGATGAATACTACAAAGTAGATGTGTTTATAGAGTATAACGAAGAAGCAATAGACTTATGGCAAAGGTATACCAACCTCAAGAAAATAAAAAATCTATTTAAAAGGCGAAGTATATTTGACGAATTTAAAGCTGATTTTTATAAATACGTAATATCAATACCAGAGAAAACAGAAAACATGCCTGCAGAAGTAGAAGGCTTCAAATATGTCAATGCTGCTTCTTTAAAAGATTATTACGATAGTGAAACAGGGTTTAAAACGAGTGATGTGTTAAGCATTTGGTAAGTGTCGTCGATGTACAATAGTGCAAAAATTGCTGGACATCGACGACACATTGCTATAGCGATAAGTTGAATTTCCGGCAGTTTGTGATATAATAAAGGCATAAGCTTTACATGAGATAAATTTTGCGCAAGATAAAAGTGCTGGATTTTCTACGTTCTAACGAGTTTTTAGCCTACCTATAAGGAATTGAAACCAGACATCCATCCTGCCATATGTAGGCGGCTTGACAGTTTTTAGCCTACCTATAAGGAATTGAAACAAACTAAGGCCCAATCCTTATATGTCAGCTTCTGACGTTTTTAGCCTACCTATAAGGAATTGAAACCTGTAAGTAAATTTGATGTAAAGTTTTGGTTTTCGGGTTTTTAGCCTACCTATAAGGAATTGAAACACATAAATTGTACCGCCTACCTGCTTTGTTTGACTTAGTTTTTAGCCTACCTATAAGGAATTGAAACTTGCTTTCTTGATTGCTTTCCAATCTGCCAAAGTTAGTTTTTAGCCTACCTATAAGGAATTGAAACCCTGTTGTATTTATTGATGTTGGAGATGGAATTGCTAGTTTTTAGCCTACCTATAAGGAATTGAAACACAGAAGTGAAGCCGAAAGAGGAAATACAGCCGAAGGTTTTTAGCCTACCTATAAGGAATTGAAACTATAAAAACAAATGATAACAAATATTATACAGAGTATGTTTTTAGCCTACCTATAAGGAATTGAAACAGCCTATCGGTAGTTTTACTGTAGTAGTACCTGCGCGTTTTTAGCCTACCTATAAGGAATTGAAACAAGACTCTGCTACCTGATGGCCTTGTTACAGGAATGGTTTTTAGCCTACCTATAAGGAATTGAAACAGCTTTCTTCTCTTTTGTTCCACTCTTTTTCTAATTCTGTTTTTAGCCTACCTATAAGGAATTGAAACCGGCAATAGCTACGCTTGGCTTGATTTTGTACAAAGTTTTTAGCCTACCTATAAGGAATTGAAACTACAAATTTAAGCCCAGCAATAAAGCAATTCCGAGAGTTTTTAGCCTACCTATAAGGAATTGAAACACAACTATACCGAGCTGTTTCAATGGCTCTACTTCGGTTTTTAGCCTACCTATAAGGAATTGAAACAGTCTTCAGGCGTTGTGCAATTATAATGCTCTAGTAAGTTTTTAGCCTACCTATAAGGAATTGAAACAGAAAACTTGGCAATATGTTGAAGAAAAAAGCCATGTTTTTAGCCTACCTATAAGGAATTGAAACAGTTTAAGAGTTCCTTTTCCGTCATATCCCGTCACTGTTTTTAGCCTACCTATAAGGAATTGAAACTGAAAGACCAAGAAATCAAAGAAGCTAATACAGGCTCGTTTTTAGCCTACCTATAAGGAATTGAAACCAGGAAATTATGGCGGGATATTATATAAAATTCAATGGTTTTTAGCCTACCTATAAGGAATTGAAACACATAATCACAAAGTTTAAGTATACTTTTTGGAATTGTTTTTAGCCTACCTATAAGGAATTGAAACTTTTTAGTCACTGATTTATAAACCGTCTGAACACCGGTTTTTAGCCTACCTATAAGGAATTGAAACTTTCTATCCTGAAGTAGAGGTTCTCCACCTAATATGTTTTTAGCCTACCTATAAGGAATTGAAACCAAGGGGGAAAACAAATGAAGATAGCTTCTACACAGTTTTTAGCCTACCTATAAGGAATTGAAAGTATTGACTGTTTATTCCGATGAATATCCTGAAGATTTTGTTTTTAGCCTACCTATAAGGAATTGAAAGTAGACTTACCGGTAGAGGGGTCAGTTACATGAATAAGTTTTTAGCCTACCTATAAGGAATTGAAATCGTCGACGCCTTGCACGTCGACGACTTCTAAAAACGCGTTTTTAGCCTACCTATAAGGAATTGAAATTCCACATAGGTACAGTTCCACCAAGAACAGATTGGGTTTTTAGCCTACCTATAAGGAATTGAAATTAGGTTGCTATGCTATTCTTCGTTTTGGTATTAGACAAGTTTTTAGCCTACCTATAAGGAATTGAAATTCTTGATAAATGATTTCCCCGCAAACGTCACATGTGGGTTTTTAGCCTACCTATAAGGAATTGAAATCGATAACATAAGAACAAACCTAACATAATTACTGCAAGTTTTTAGCCTACCTATAAGGAATTGAAACCTGGAACAACTGTTATACTTATCAATCAAGTTCGTGTTTTTAGCCTACCTATAAGGAATTGAAACATAAATATAATCCTTCCAAGAGTGCCCGGCAACCGTGTTTTTAGCCTACCTATAAGGAATTGAAACTCTATTAGACTGGCTTTATTTATGCAAGTTTTGTATGTTTTTAGCCTACCTATAAGGAATTGAAACAATGAGTGTTATTTTTTTGCTCCTTTCAAGGAGGTGAGTTTTTAGCCTACCTATAAGGAATTGAAACTATGTTTTGTGTCAACAGTGTCAACAAGCTGTCAAGTTTTTAGCCTACCTATAAGGAATTGAAACCTTTTAATTCTTGCATCTCCATAGTTTATCCTCTCCTTGTTTTTAGCCTACCTATAAGGAATTGAAACATAAGAGAACTAATACATGAACTATAAATAAAAAAGCGTTTTTAGCCTACCTATAAGGAATTGAAACGATTGCGAAAGGCTGATTAGCACCGTAGAGCGTAGAGTTTTTAGCCTACCTATAAGGAATTGAAACTCGTCCTGTGGAAATACTGTGACGTTTTTGTCGTAAGTTTTTAGCCTACCTATAAGGAATTGAAACATCTCTCTTATATCGCTTTGCTTTTCTATAGCATCGTTTTTAGCCTACCTATAAGGAATTGAAACTCCGCAACGTTAAGTAGCCACGGCGTACACTCACACGTTTTTAGCCTACCTATAAGGAATTGAAACATTTTAAAAGTATGCCTGAGTATAATTGACAAAGCATGTTTTTAGCCTACCTATAAGGAATTGAAACTCCAATATTCTATATAAGCGAATGTCTTAAATGGCAGTTTTTAGCCTACCTATAAGGAATTGAAACTCTGATAATTGGGGTACTGATAATAATGCTGCTATTACGTTTTTAGCCTACCTATAAGGAATTGAAACCGCCATTCGGGCAGAATGCATATGCGAGTGATACGGGTTTTTAGCCTACCTATAAGGAATTGAAACCAAATAGAAGAAGATAACAGCTCTTTTATAGAAGCAGTTTTTAGCCTACCTATAAGGAATTGAAACATTTTTTGTTTTGTACTGCTTGCTGTGCGTTTGCTGGTTTTTAGCCTACCTATAAGGAATTGAAACAAATGTCTATTGGAGAAAATATAAAAAAGTATAGAAGTTTTTAGCCTACCTATAAGGAATTGAAACCTGCTTCCATTTGGTATAAAGAGCAAGATATAACCAGTTTTTAGCCTACCTATAAGGAATTGAAACCAGTAAATACTTCATTCAACATGGGAGGGCAAAAAGGGTTTTTAGCCTACCTATAAGGAATTGAAACCAGCAGGAACAAAGTTCACAACCGGCGCAAAATGGGTTTTTAGCCTACCTATAAGGAATTGAAACTAAACATCCATGCTTCGTCAACAATAACTATCTTTCTGTTTTTAGCCTACCTATAAGGAATTGAAACAAGACATTGTAGTATTTTAGGACTGGTATGGAAATTGTTTTTAGCCTACCTATAAGGAATTGAAACTTTTTTCATAATATCGACCTTTTCGCTCTTTTTGCGTTTTTAGCCTACCTATAAGGAATTGAAACTCTTCTTGGCAAAAGCGATATTCGCAATCCAGAGAAGTTTTTAGCCTACCTATAAGGAATTGAAACTCCAATAAAGTTACTTTTATCTCTTTTATCTTTTTTAGTTTTTAGCCTACCTATAAGGAATTGAAACTATTACCTCTTTAATTTTAGATATGTTCATAATTAGAAGTTTTTAGCCTACCTATAAGGAATTGAAACAAACACATATAAGGAAGGAATAATGCTTGAACAAACGGGTTTTTAGCCTACCTATAAGGAATTGAAACAATATTGTGCCTGTTCAAAAACCTTCATATAACTTAGTTTTTAGCCTACCTATAAGGAATTGAAACTTCAGGAAGTTAGAAAAGATTATTGTGAGTATTGCGTTTTTAGCCTACCTATAAGGAATTGAAACACACAAAAACCTTTGCGTCGCCGGTTTCTGATGCAAAAGTTTTTAGCCTACCTATAAGGAATTGAAACCAAGAAAACTTGTTGTAATACCGCCAGAAATTCCCAAGTTTTTAGCCTACCTATAAGGAATTGAAACTAGGAATTGCCCCGCTTTTCTTGGTATTTTCTTTTGTTTTTAGCCTACCTATAAGGAATTGAAACAAGGAAAAGGTGAGCTGTTGAAAGAATATGAACATTTGTTTTTAGCCTACCTATAAGGAATTGAAACTTTTTTGAACCACAAATACAGATTTGCCAGATCCAGGTTTTTAGCCTACCTATAAGGAATTGAAACTAATCACTCTTTAATAAATCCTTTGGGCGTTCCGAAGTTTTTAGCCTACCTATAAGGAATTGAAACCAAGATGTTGCAATGCTATTTAGAGATTTAAGAAGGTTTTTAGCCTACCTATAAGGAATTGAAACTCTCCTTTCTGCAATAGCGTTACTACACTGCATCGAGTTTTTAGCCTACCTATAAGGAATTGAAACCACGAAATACAATAGAAACCGAAAAGGTTGGAACATTGTTTTTAGCCTACCTATAAGGAATTGAAACAATAGTTTTGCAATGCCTGACTTCGAGCACTATCTGGTTTTTAGCCTACCTATAAGGAATTGAAACGATGCTTTAGAATTTTTGCCACATACATTGCAGTGAGTTTTTAGCCTACCTATAAGGAATTGAAACGCCGCTATTGTATTCATAATAGTTTGAAAATCAGTGGTTTTTAGCCTACTTATAAGGAATTGAAACGATACTTTGCATTGGTATAATCAGACTTCTACTATGGGTTTTTAGCCTACCTATAAGGAATTGAAACGATTGAGGCAGTGAAATTAACGACATTGACGTACAGGTTTTTAGCCTACCTATAAGGAATTGAAATTACGGAATATATTCGTAACCTTCAATATGTTCTTCGTTTTTAGCCTACCTATAAGGAATTGAAACACTTGACCATAGAAACTAATCTCTCTTTTGACGGTGGGTTTTTAGCCTACCTATAAGGAATTGAAACATTTGGATTTGCAAATAGTGCGTCAATTGATAGATAGTTTTTAGCCTACCTATAAGGAATTGAAACGGAGTGGAACCGTAGAATATTGGCTGCGGTTTATAAGTTTTTAGCCTACCTATAAGGAATTGAAACTAGCCTGCTATGCTATTTCCCATTTTGGTATTGGACAGTTTTTAGCCTACCTATAAGGAATTGAAACCACCCCCTCCGAGCACGCTTGCATATATGTAAATTATGGTTTTTAGCCTACCTATAAGGAATTGAAACTTCACAAAAGTTTTTCCGCATTTATCACATTTGAACGGGTTTTTAGCCTACCTATAAGGAATTGAAACTCGTCAAATACAACCGTATATTGCACATTAGCAGGTGTTTTTAGCCTACCTATAAGGAATTGAAACAGTATAATCTCAATCTTGCTTTTTCTGCTTCAAGTTCGTTTTTAGCCTACCTATAAGGAATTGAAACCTTCACGTGATAGCCTTTTTGCTTTTTCAAAAAAGGTAGTTTTTAGCCTACCTATAAGGAATTGAAACCAGTTTTTTCTAACCACCTATCAAGCCTGTTTTTATATGTTTTTAGTCTACCTATAAGGAATTGAAACATAGTGGGGGTGGTACAGGATTTGAAAATTATGTTGCGGGTTTTTAGCCTACCTATAAGGAATTGAAACTTAGTAACCAGTTACTCGCTAAAAAGCTTTTTCTGGGTTTTTAGCCTATCTATAAGGAATTGAAACAGTGGTTTTGAAAAGATTTCTTATACATTTCTTTTCACTGGAAAGGTGGTATAATAGCGATGTTTGTAGAGGAAAATGATGGCGATATTGTGGGAATTTCATTTGACCAGATAGGAAAAGTGGCATGGCGAATGAGAGAACACTTAAAAAGGTGATATTATGTATGAAGAAGTTACAGGCTCACTTGTGCAAAGCTACAACATTTGCAAAAGGCAGGTATGGCTTATGGCTCATCAGATAATTCCTGACCAAGAGCATCCATACATTGAGATGGGACGCTTGATCGATGACATATCTTATGACAGGGACAGGAAGAAGATAAATTTTGAGAATGTCGTCATAGATCTTGTGAGAAATGACAATGGCAATTTGTTAGTGGGCGAGATAAAGAAAAGCTCAAAAGCTGTAGAGAGTGCCAGACTTCAGCTTCTTTTTTATTTGTACAAATTGAAGCAAAGTGGCATTGATGCGAAGGGGCAGCTTTTTTTCCCCGATGAGAGAAAAAAGATTGATGTGCGTCTTACGGATGAGTCGGAGATGGAAGTTGTAAGTGCTATAAATGAAATAAGAGATATTATAAATATGGACAAGGCGCCGGCTTTTAAGAAAATACCTTACTGCAAAAATTGTGGTTATAAGGAGTTTTGCTTATCATGAAAAAGCCTGTTTACATTTTTTCAGACGGTGAATTGCATAGAAAAGACAACACATTGTATTTTGAAGGAGAAAACGGCAGGAAGTTTATACCGGTTGAAAATACTTCTGAAATAATGATTTTTGGCGAAGTTAGTCTCAACAAAAGATTTTTGGAGTTTATCTCACAATCGGAGATAATACTTCACTTCTTCAACCACTACGGCTACTACATAGGGTCATTTTATCCGAGAGAGCATTTAAACTCTGGCTACATGATATTAAAGCAAGCGGAAAATTATATTGATGAGAAGAAACGTCTATTTATAGCGCAAAGATTTGTAGAAGGTGCATATAGAAACATCCGTCAAGTTTTAAAGTACTATCAAAACCGAGGCAAAAACTTGGATGACATCATTTATGCTATAGAAAGATTAGGAGATCTGATAGCTGGAACATCTGATGTAAATGAGCTTATGGCTATTGAGGGAAATATAAGGGAGTATTACTATAAATCATTTGATGAGATATTAGGAAATAGTGATTTTGAGTTTGATGTAAGAAGCAAAAGACCGCCAAAAAATTCTCTAAATGTCCTTATAAGCTTTGGAAATTCTCTTATGTACACAACAGTACTAAGCGAAGTTTATAAGACACATTTGGACCCAAGGATAGGGTATTTGCACTCCACGAACTTCCGAAGATTTACACTAAACTTAGACGTTTCAGAGATATTTAAACCTATTATTGTAGATAGAGTCATATTTACAGTTGTGAGTAAAAATATCATCAAAAAAGATGATTTTGACCAAGATGCAGAAGGGCTCTTGCTTAAAGATAGAGCGAAGATGGCATTCATAGAGGAATACGAGAATAAACTAAAGACCACGATAAATCATAGGTCGTTAGGCAATAATGTTTCATACCGCAGGCTCATAAGGCTTGAGCTTTACAAACTGGAAAAACATCTTATGGAAGAACAAGAGTACACGCCATTTGTTGCTCAATGGTAAAAGGGTGATATTATGTTTATCATACTAGTATATGATGTAAATGAGAAAAGGGTAAATAAGGTTCTGAAGACGTGCAGAAAGTACCTAAATTGGGTACAAAATTCAGTTTTGGAAGGTGAAATATCTGATGCAAATTTTAGAAAACTAAAGAGTGAGATCTCAAAGATAATCGACAAGGAGGAGGATTCAGTAATCATATATATTTTGAGAACTACTAAGTATTCAGATAGAGAGATAATAGGGCTTGAAAAAGGCGGCGAAAGCTTGTTTGTATGAGCTACCAAAGGAAATCGCTATTTATTATTTTTTGGGTAACATCAAGAGATATTTGGTGATATTTTTGCTTTCCACTGGCGCCATAGGGAAGGTTTTTGTCCTAGCTTATCTCTTAACATATATATAAATTTGTTGTATAATTTTTTTTATGAAACGTATGGGAGGCGGACTGATGGAAAGCAGCAGCCACATTTATGAAATGTTTAAAAACAGGGAAAATTTCAAAGACAGATTGATATTAGAGGGGATAGTTGTTGGAGTTTTGATAGGATTGGTCGTATCAGCTTTAAGGTTTGTATTAGAAAAAGCTGGTATCTATCTTTTGGATGTATACAGAGTTTTAGAAACGAAGATTTACCTTTTGCCTATATGGCTTATATTTTTAGTTGCGATAGGCATATTTACAAACTATATGCTTAAATTGGAGCCTATGATCAGTGGCAGCGGCATACCGCAGGTGGAAGGGACGATTATAGGCTATTTTAAATTAAATTGGCTAAAAATATTCATTATGAAGTTTGTAGGTACGATATTGATGATTGGTGCTGGGCTGTCTTTAGGACGGGAAGGTCCATGTGTCCAGCTTGGTGCATCTTTAGGTCAAGGTGTCAGCAGGTCATTAAAAAGGATGCGCTTTGAGGAGAAGTACCTTATAACTTGCGGCGCTGGTGCTGGTTTGGCTGCAGCGTTCAATGCACCGTTAGCGGGGGTTATATTTTCTTTGGAGGAGCTTCATAAAAATTTTTCTCCAATCGTTCTTGTGTCATCAATGGTATCATCCCTTACTGCGACATATATTACAGATACTTTTTTGGGACTTAAGACGGTATTTGATATTGCTAATATGCCGATTGTTCCGTTTTCTCAATATTTTTATCTGCTGCTTTTGGGAGTGATAATAGGTTTTGGAGGTATCATATTCAACAAATCGCTTCTAAAATCGCAAGATCTGTACAATAAATATGTAAAAATACCCCAATTGAAGATCTTTATTCCTCTTTTGCTATCAGTCATTGTAGGGTTTTTTCTGCCAATGGTGCTTGGCGGTGGCGAAAGCCTTGTAGATAAGATAAGTGGTGCGGATTTAGGATTTGTATTTGTTGCCATATTGCTTATATCTAAATTCCTTTTTACAATCATAAGCTATGGGTCTGGAGTGCCGGGAGGCATATTCATGCCACTTCTTGCAATAGGTGCGCTTATAGGCAATTTATACGGCATAACTATCATTCATGCCTTTAATATAAATAGCATATACCTAAAGGACTTTGTTGTGTTAGCTATGGCTGGATATTTTGCTGCTATCGTAAGGGCCCCTATAACAGGAAGCCTCTTAGTTACGGAGATGACAGGTTCATTTAGCCATTTGCTTGCTTTAAGCACTGTATCCATAACGGCTTACATTGTATCTGGCTTTTACGGAAATGAACCAATATATGAATCGCTGCTTGATAGGATAATAAAAAGCAAAGTGAACGTGGCTAATGTCGATGAAAGTGATGATGCGGCTAAAATATTATTTGAGATGCCTGTTGCTGTAGGGTCTTTTGTAGATGGCAAAAAATTAAAAGACATAGAATGGCCTCATAGTTGCCTTGTGGTTGGAATAAAAAGAGGTGGGAAGGAGATAATACCAAAAGGAAATACGAAGATACTGGCTGGTGATTATATAGTCTTGCTGGGGAATGAAAAAGATGTTGTAAACATAAAAAACAATATAAGGAAGATGACTGAAATATAAATTATGAAAAAAGTTAATGGGATTTTCAGAAAGCCTATTGACTTTTTTATTTTGCGGCGATATAATTATTTAGCATCCGAAATATTCGCGTACAAAATATACGGTTTTGAAATGTTGAAAGAAGGTGAAGAATTTTTGAAGGAGTACAACGAAAGAATAGATGTTTTAAAGACTTTAAAGTCAATAATGAACATGATTCACAAAAACATGGAAAGCGAGTTTAAGGATCTTAAGATAACAGGACCTCAAGGCATGATCATCGGAATCCTTATGCACCATGGAGAGATGAAGATAAGCGATTTAAGTGAAAAGATGGGGCTATCAAGCAGCACTGTCTCAGGCATAGTAGACAGGCTGGAGAAGCAAGGCATGGTAAAGAGAGTAAGGAGCAGCGATGACAGGAGGGTTGTCTATGTGAAGGTAGACGAGGATTTCAAAAAGAGGTCTAAAGAAAGCTTTAAGAATATTTATGAGAGATTTGAGGCTATAATGAGCAAAGCGACAGATGAAGAACATGCTGATATCGTAAAGGGGCTTAATACCCTTAAGAAATTGATTGAATCAAGCAGTAGTCAAAGTAGTGATGATTTTAAGAAAGGTGGTTTTGATGGATGCTAAAATTACGGAAATATTTTAAGCCATACATCTTTATAACTATTGTTGCCATACTATTTATATTTGTTCAGGCAATGAGCGATTTGGCCCTTCCTGACTACATGTCAAACATAGTGAATCAAGGCATACAGCAGGGAGGCATTGTCAATGCTGTGCCGGATGCCATAAGAAAAAGCACCATGGATAAACTGACATTGTTTATGAATGACAGTGATAAAAACAATGTATTAAATGATTATGTGTTAGTTGACAAAAACAGCTCAGATTACGATAAGTACGTAAAAAAATATCCTGATTTAAAGAAAGAGCCTATATACGTATTGAAGAACATAGACAAGACAGAGATAGACAAGATAAACCTTCCGATGGGCAAGGCGTTCTTGGCTGTATCAGGTGTTGAAAAGATGAAGTCAAGCGCTAAAGGCGGATTTATCACATTTAACAACATGAAGATTCCAGCAAATGCCGATCTATTTGCGCTATTTGCAAAGATTCCTGAATCAGAGAGGCAGAAAATAACTGATGACATGAATAAGAAGTTTACTTCCCTTGGCGACAACATGGTTATACAGGCTGCTACATCGGCAGTAAAGTCAGAGTATAAATCATTGGGAGTAAATACAGACAAGATCCAAACCAACTACATTTTGTCTACAGGGCTTATAATGCTACTCATTACTCTTTTAAGCGCGGCATGTTCCATAATGGTGGGATTTTTAGGTTCCAGAGTTGCCGCTGGTTTTTCAAGGGACATAAGGAAGAAGCTCTTTACGAGAGTTGAGAGCTTTTCAAATGAAGAATTTGATAAGTTTTCCACAGCGTCTTTGATAACAAGGACCACAAACGATATAACCCAGATACAAATGCTTATCGTCTTTATGATAAGGATGATATTCTACGCTCCTATGATAGGCATAGGCGGTGTCATAAGAGCCGTTGGGAAAAGTGCGTCTATGTCATGGATAATAGCATTGGCAGTCATAGTGCTTTTAGGGTTGGTTTCAACTGTGTTTTCTATTGCATTGCCTAAATTCAAGTCTGTGCAGAAGTTGGTGGACAGGTTAAATCTTGTGGCCCGCGAGAATTTGGCTGGTATGATGGTTATAAGGGCTTTTAATACTCAAGAGTTTGAGGAAAACAGGTTTGATAAGGCAAATCGCGACATCACAAATACGATGCTATTCATAAACCGCGTCATGATCACTATGTTTCCAGTCATGATGCTTATAATGAACGGCATAACCCTTCTCATTGTATGGGTAGGTGCACATGACATTGCCAATTCGTCGATGCAGGTTGGCGACATGATGGCATTTATGCAGTATGCTATACAGATAATATTTGCCTTCCTTATGATGTCCATGATGTTTATCATGATACCGAGGGCATCTGTGTCTGCATCCCGTATTGCAGAGGTATTGGAGACACAGCCTACCGTTGTGGATCCTAAGGAAAGCAAGAAGTTTGACGATACTCAAAAAGGCGTCGTTGAATTTAGAAATGTTTCATACAAGTACCATGGAGCAGAGGAATACGCCATATCGAATATATCATTTAAAGCAGAACCGGGTAAAACTACAGCTATAATCGGCTCTACAGGTGCTGGAAAATCTACCCTTGTCAATTTGATACCGAGATTTTACGATGCCACAGAAGGTCAAGTTTTAGTAGACGGTGTAGATGTAAGGGATGTGAAGCAGCACGATTTAAGGGAAAAGATTGGCTATGTGCCTCAGAAGATTTCCCTTTTTAAAGGCACTGTCATGTCAAACATAAAGTTCGGCAATGAAAATGCTACAGATGAAGAAGTTAAAAAGGCTGCAGAAGTGGCTCAGGCAGCAGAGTTTATAGAAAGACTTCCAAATGGCTATGACAGCGAAATTTCGCAAGACGCTACAAATATTTCAGGTGGACAGAAGCAGAGGCTGTCTATCGCAAGGGCCCTTGTCAAAAAACCGGAGATATATATATTTGACGATAGCTTTTCAGCCCTTGATTTCAAGACAGATAGGGCTTTGAGAAAGGCTTTAAAGGAGTACACTGGAAATAGCACTGTCATAATAGTAGCACAGCGCATATCAACTATAATGAATGCAGATCAGATCATAGTTTTAGATGATGGCAAAATAGCTGGAATAGGCACACATGACCAGCTTATGAAAACCTGCGAGACGTATAGAGAGATCGCTTATTCGCAGCTTTCAAAGGAGGAATTGGCATAATGGATGGAAGAAACGCAAATACTCCAAGGCGGCCCGTCATGAGAGGACGTGGTCCTATGGGCGGTCACGGTCCTATGGTGGGCGGTGAGAAAGCCAACGACTTTAAAGGGACAATGAAGAAATTGATGAAGTATCTTGGCGAATACAAGATTTCCATATTTTTCGTCATACTTTTTGCGGCAGGAAGTGCAGCACTGTCTATAGCAGGGCCTAAGATACTCAGCAAGGCTATAACGAAGCTTTACGAAGGTGTCATGGCAAAGATAGCAGGTACAGGAAATATTGACTTCGACTACATTGGCAGAATAATCCTCCTGCTTATAGGCCTTTACATCTTAAGCTCAGGTCTTGGCTATATACAAGGCTGGATAATGACAAACGTGGCAATGAAAGTCACCTACAAGTTTAGGCGGGACATAATGGAGAAGATAAACCGCATGCCGCTTAAGTACTTTGACGGCACAAACCACGGTGAAATACTATCCCGTATAACAAATGATGTTGATACAATAAGCCAGACATTAAACCAGAGCATTACACAGATCATCACATCTGTCACATCGGTAATCGGTGCTTTAATAATGATGCTTACCATAAGCGTAGAGATGACAGGTGTTACATTTTTGATGATACCTGTATCAATGGGAATCATCGCTCTTATAGTACGCTTTTCCCAGAAGTACTTTAGAGAGCAGCAGGATTACCTTGGCCATGTTAATGGTCATGTAGAGGAAATGTACGGCGGACACGTAGTCATGAAGGCATTTAACTACGAAGAAAGAAGCGTAAAGAAATTTGACGAGTACAACAATGAGCTTTACAATGTGGCATGGAAATCCCAGTTTTTAACGGGGCTTATGATGCCTATAATGAACTCCGTAAGCAACTTAGGATATGTAGGCGTTGTGGTATTGGGCAGCTACCTTGTGATAAATGGCACTATACAAGTCGGTGACATACAAGCTTTCATTCAGTACGTAAGGTCATTTACACAGCCATTGGCGCAGATCGCCAACATATCCAATATACTTCAGCAGACGGCTGCATGTGCCGAGAGGGTGTTTGAGTTCTTAGACGAGGAAGAAGAAGTGCCTGAGATAGAGCATCCTGTAAAACTTGAAAATGTGGAAGGCCATGTGCAGTTTGATCACGTGCACTTTGGATACAAACCAGATAAGATAATAATAAACGACTTCTCAGCCGATATTAAACCGGGTCAAAAAGTGGCCATAGTGGGACCGACAGGTGCTGGCAAGACGACGATGGTAAAACTCCTGATGAGGTTTTACGATGTAAACGCAGGAAGGATATTGATAGATGGACATGACATTAGAGAATTTACCAGAAGCGATTTAAGGTCATTGTTTGGCATGGTATTGCAGGATACTTGGCTTTACAACGGCACCATCATGGACAATATAAGGTACGGAAACTTAAATGCCACAGATGAAGAAGTCATAAAAGCCGCAAAAGCAGCTCATGTAGATCACTTCGTTCACACGCTGCCAGATGGTTACAACATGGTTTTAAACGAAGAAGCATCAAACGTATCACAAGGGCAGAAACAGCTTATAACTATAGCCAGAGCCATACTTAAAGATCCAAAGATATTGATACTGGACGAAGCCACCAGCTCTGTTGACACACGTACAGAGATCCTCATACAGAAGGCAATGGATAACCTTATGAAAAACCGCACAAGTTTCATCATTGCCCACAGGCTTTCTACGATTAGAGATGCTGATCTCATACTTGTCATGGATCACGGTGATATTGTAGAGCAAGGCACCCACAAAGAGCTTCTTGCAAAAGGCGGATTTTACGCTAAGCTTTACAATAGCCAGTTTGAAGATGAAGAAGTCGCAAGCTAATAAAAAGGGAACCATCCAAATAGGTGGTTCCTTTTTTTCAATTATCTAAAGTCATCTAAGTATTTTTCCGCCATCATCGGGTCCAATTTAGCATCTACCAATGGTGGACCATCCTTCAAAAAGCTTATATTATCTATATACGTAGGTTTTTCCACCTTGTATATTATGCCTATCGGTATCCTGTCGCCCCACTCATCAGCTACTTTGAAGGCATTGTCTAAATCGGTGTAGTCGTAGTCGTCTGGAAGCTCATACACCCTGTCATTGTACCATTTAAACGTATTTACCTTATTAAATGTGACACATGGCTGGAAGATGTCTAAAAGAGCATAGCCGTCGTACATTATGGCTTCTTTCATCATCTTCTTAAGATGTTCATAATTTCCAGAAAAGCTTCTTGCTACAAATCCAGCTCCCATTGTGAGAGCCAGCTTTATTGGTTTTACAGGGTCTAAGATTACGCCATCAAATTGCAAACTTGTCTTTTGACCTTTTGCCGTCGTAGGTGATGCTTGACCTTTTGTCAAGCCGTATATTTGGTTGTCGTGGACGAAGTGGGCAATGTTGGCGTTTCTCCTTATTGCGTGTATAAAGTGGTTTCCACCTTCACCGTACGTATCGCCATCTCCGGAGTCTATTATCACTTTAAGGTCCTTGTTTACGATGTTTATGGCTGTGGCAGGAGGCAAAGCCCTTCCGTGAAGGCCGTTAAACCCGTTTACGTTTATGTAGTGTGGCATCTTTGCGGCCTGCCCTATTCCTGATGCTATCACAACTTGATGTGGCTTTAGGCCAAGCTCAGTAAGGGCATCCTTTAAAGCGTTAAGTATGCCGAAATTTCCACATCCAGGGCACCACGCCGTTTCATAGGTTTCAAATGCGGTGTTCATAAAATCATCCCTTTCTCAATTTAATACAAGCTTGACGATCTTGTCATTTCTCTCACTTTGTCGTAGATGTAACTTGAGCTCATCATGCGTCCATCGTATTTAAGTATGTGTTCATCTGCCTTTATAAGGGCGTTTTCTCTCATGAGGCTGTCAAGCTGTGCTGTGGCATTTTGCTCGACGTCTATTATCATCTTTGCAAATTTTCCGTACTTTTTTATAAGCTTTGTAGGAAATGGCCATATATCGCCAAATGACAATGCTCCTACTGACATTCCATCCTTTAAAAGCATGTCTACTGCTTCTTTTACAGGGCCGTACGTTGAACCCCAGCAGGTTATGAGGATATCAGGATTTTCAGTTCCCATAAATAGGGGCTCTTGAATTTCTTCTTTTAATAGCTTGAATTTTTTCATCCTCTTATTTACCATCTTTACCCTTACATCTTCCGACTCTGTAATGTGGCCAAATTCATCGTGTTCATCGCTATCTATAAGGACTGTGGCGCCTTCTACTTTGCCTGGTATTATCCTTGGTGATATGCCGCTTTCTGTCAGTTTGTACCTCTTATACACGCCATTTTCCAATGCTTCATGGCCTGACATATGCCTTTCTATTGTCACCTTAGTGAAGTCAAAAGGCTTTACAGTCACACCAGAGTCTGCCAGGTACTGGTCGCTTACAAGTATGACAGGTATCTGGTACTTGTCTGCTATGTTGAATGCCCTTGCAGTCTGATAAAAAGCATCTTCAGGGTTTCTTAATGATATCACCATCTTTGGAAATTCACCGTGGCCTGAATGGATTATGAACATTAGATCCCCTTGCTCTGTCCTTGTTGGAAAGCCTGTGGCAGGTCCCGGCCTTTGGACTTCCGTTATGACGATAGGGATTTCTGTTATCCCAGCTAAGCTTATGCCTTCCACCATCAGCGCAAATCCTCCACCTGAGCTTCCTGTCATGGCCCTTACTCCGGCGTAGGAGGCTCCTAATGCCATATTTATGGCAGATATCTCATCTTCTACTTGCTCAACTACTATGCCTGCATCATGCGATTTCTTAGCGATGTAGGTCATGACGCTTGTAGATGGTGTCATAGGGTATCCTGAGTAAAATTTGACTCCTGCAGCGATAGCTCCCAATGCGATAGCTTCATTGCCGCTTATGTAGATGTTGTCATCCTTTTTTCCAAGCGGCACGTTAAAAATCTGCTTTGCCATGCTGTAGCCAGCGTCGATAGCCTTTATATTTGCATTAAGCACATCGCCTTTGAATTCATCGTCTAATACGGTATGAGATACGTCTAATGGAATGCCAAAAAGTTTAAGCAGTACGCCTACGGCAGCAGTGCCTAAAACGCGGGGATTGCCGCACTCTTTTGCAACTGCTTTAAAATCAAATGACAAGTATGTGTCGTTATCTGAAATGGATTTGTCTAAGATGAGTTTTCCTGAAGGTTTCAAACTTTTAGCGTGCAAATTTACAGTGTCTTCATCGAGAGCGATTATGGCATCAAACTTCTCATCGTGTGAATAAATCGGTTTGTCGCCGAACCTTACCTGAATGAAGTTGTGACCGCCTCTTACCCGCGACATGTAATCTTTCATGGAAAATACATACAAGCCGCATCTTTTCAAGGTTTTTTCGATTATGTATGACAAGGTGTCTATTCCCTGACCGGCAGCACCGCCGATCAATACATTGTAGTCCATACATTAGTCCCCCTTATTTACAATATCTTGTAATTCAATTATACCACTATTGATAATTATTATCAATAAAAATGGAATATTATTTTTAAATAAATACATTTTACAGATGAAAACAGCTAAAACAATTCGCCTGTGATTATCCCACGAGTTATCCACATGTAAATGTGCATATGTGGATAAGTCCTGTGTTAAAAACTCTTATCTCGAATGTACTATTTTTAGACAAAAAACGACTGTGTAAGTGCTGTGAAAAAAGTTGCTCACATTTTATATGTTGATAAGTCTTGAAAACAGACTTTCTTCAAGTTGCCATAGAAAAAGGATTCTACTTGTTATATAATATTAGAGGACTTATGAAATTTGGAAGGGGGTAGCCCCGTTTTTGGGTATCTTATGAGGTTCTGTTCACTTAGATCTGGAAGCAGCGGAAATGCCACATATATAGGATATAAAGATGTACATATACTTGTGGACGCAGGCTTAAGCGGCAGTACAATAGAAAAAAGCCTTTTAAACATAGATGTAGATCCGCACAACATCTCGGCGATTTTGATAACGCATGAACACAACGACCACATAAAAGGCGCAGGCATATTGTCCAGAAGGTATGATATTCCCATCTATGCCAATGAGGCCACATGGACTTCTATGGAAGGCTTTATAGGAGATATTGAGCCTCACAACAAGCGATTTTTCAAGACAGGCGAAGACTTTACATTAGGCGATGTAAAGATACGGCCATTTAAAAAGTCCCACGATGCTTCAGAACCTGTAGGTTTCTCGTTTTTTTGCGGTCAGAATAAAGCCACCATCGCTACAGATTTAGGGTATATAAGTAGAGGGGTGGCAGCGAACATAATGGACTCTGACGTAGTGCTATTAGAGTCAAATCACGACGTGGATATGCTGATAAACGGCACGTACCCATGGCCTTTAAAGAAAAGAATACTTTCGCCACATGGACATCTTTCCAATAAAGATGCAGCAGAGGCCATAAAGAAGTTTATAAAGCTTAAATCGATAGGCAAAATCTACTTAGGACATCTAAGCCAAAACAACAACAAACCAGAGATAGCGTACAAGACGGTTGTAGATGCGCTTAAGGAAGAAGGCATAGACTACGAGATAAATATGGCTTTGCGGTATGCAGAAAGCGATATTGTGGAAATATAAAAGGGCCTTATGGCCCTGTTCCTATTGATTCTATCTTCCACGGTGAGTCTTTTGTTGACTTTGCTATTATAAAGAAGAACGTATTTCTTCCACTTCTTATAGATGTATTATTTTCACTTTTTAACGTCAGATTTACTGTCACTTTGTACTCTTTGCTCTCGTAGATATTTCTATTCTTTGAAGGTGTGTAACTTTTATTTTCATCTATGCTTAATACAGTTGCCGATTTTGTATTTAGTTCCAGGCTGTTTGACTCAAAATCGGCATTGTAAAGGACGCCTGCAGGCCTATTGACGTAAAGCATATCGTGCAGCACATCGATAGATAGTGTTGAATATATTAAGCCTTTGTCGCCTTTGTTTATGCCATTAAAATAAGCGTATATTAGTTCTTCAGGTGTAAGCTTGTCTGTGGATGGTGATGACATTTGCTTTAGGAAACCGTGGGATGCGACCCAGTCTATCCAAGGCCTTTCTGTAAGGGTCTCGATGTAATTTTTCTTAAGCGAAAGAGGCGTTGACGCGTTGAATTCAAGCCACGCTCCTATTATATTTTCTCCATCCCGTAAGATGACTGCATTGACAGGGTATGTGTACTTGCTGCTTTCACCCTGTCCAGGAAGTTTTTCATTCAACCTGTAGATCACAGCTTTTACTGTCTTGCCTTTGTACTTTTCTATATTATACCCTATGTCTCTCGACAAAAAATTCACTTCAGTCCAATAAAGTCCAACAGGCATAGATGTGCTTTGAATCTTCCAATCTGATGGTATCGTCACATCAAAGTAAGGAGATTCTTTCTCAGGGCTAAAGCCGTATTTAAGCAAAAACTTCGTATCATCATTATAAACATTAAATTGGCCGCCAGAACAAGCAGTCAAAAATATCGTCAATGCAATACACACAAAAATCAAAAATTTCTTCAAATTCATCTCCCCTTTAAAACATTTACTTATATTATATAACAAATTAAATGCTAATTCGTTACAAAATTATAAATTTTTTAAGGCACATTTATGTCCAAAAGATAATTTGCACTTGATTTTTTTAAAAAGCTGTGATAAAATGTTCACAATACATGGATATATGTACACTATATAGATACATGGCTGAAAGGGGGCGGAATCTTGCAGGAAGAAAGCAAATTTTACATCATAAGGGAAGAAGTACTATCTGAAGCATTGAAAAAGACCATCTTGGCGAAAGAGCTTTTGGAGACAGGTGAAGCTAAGACCATAAACGAGGCAGTGAAAAAAGCAGGCTTATCCAGAAGTGCGTTTTACAAGTACAAAAACTATATTTTCCCTTATTCCAAATTTTCTAAAGGGAAGATAGTGACCCTGTCCCTTTTATTAGAGCACATGCCAGGGATACTGTCGTCAATACTTGATGTAATCGCCATGATGAAGGGCAATGTCATAACTATAAACCAAAGTATGCCGTCCCTTGGCGTTGCAAGTGTCTCTATATCCATAGACACGCAGTACATGGTAAAAGGCATCGAGGAGCTTATAGAGAAAATAGAAGAAGAGCACGGTGTCAGAAAAGTAGAGATTCTTGGCGAATAAAATATTGTTTTAGAGAGGAAGGAATTTGCTGTGAAGATAGGTTTAATGGGGCTTGGAACTGTCGGTTCAGGTGTTGTACACCTGATAGAAGAAAATGGGGATGCCATTGAGAAAAAGATTGGCCAGAAGATAGAGATTAAAAAGATACTTGTGAAGGATCCAGAGAAGAAAAGGATCAAAGAAGCACAGGGCAAAATAACCATAGATCCCTACGACATCTTAGACGATCCAGAGATAGATGTGGTTGTGGAAGTTATGGGGAAAGAGCACCCAGCACTGGAGTACATGAAAGAAGCCATATTAAGAGGCAAAAATGTCGTTACAGCCAACAAAGAAGTCATTGCAAAACATGGTAAAGAGCTTATAAAGTTGGCAGATGAAAACAACGTAAACCTCCTTTACGAGGCGTCAGTAGGTGGCGGCATACCTATCATAAGGCCATTGAAAAGCTGCCTTGCTGCCAACAAGATACACGAGATAAAAGGGATCTTGAATGGAACCACCAACTATATACTGACAGAGATGAAGTCGAGGGGATTAAGCTTTGAAGGAGTATTGAAAGAGGCACAGCAGAAAGGGTATGCGGAGCTGGACCCTACAGACGATGTGGATGGGTTTGATGCTGCAAGAAAGCTTGCCATCCTTTGCACACTTTCGTTTAACAAGTACGTCATGCCTGATAATATATATACAAAAGGCATCAGGACCATATCAAAAGAGGACATAAAGTACGCCGATGAATTGGGCTTTACCATTAAACTTATAGCTTTTGGCAGGCTTGACGAAGATGAAAAGTTGGAAGCATGGGTACATCCTGTCATGATATCAAAGAAAAACCCGCTAAATGGGGTAAACGGTGTATACAATGCCATCTTGGTGGAAGGCAATGCGGTTGGAAGGCTTATGTTCTACGGACAAGGCGCCGGCATGATGCCTACAGCCAGTGCAGTTGTGGCCGATGTCATAGATGTGGCAAATCACATACCTACTCAAAACGGCTATGATGATGCAGTGATGAAAGACATCGTGGATACAGTATCCAGATACTATATAAGGATAATAGCACTTGATAAACCTGGCGTCATGAGCAAAGTCACAGGAGTTTTAGGGCAGGAAGGCATAAGCTTAGTGTCTGTCGTTCAAAAAGAGGTATTGGGAGAATATGCTGAGATAGTCCTTATAACCCACAATGCCTTGACAAAGAATCTGTTTAGTGCATTGGATGAAATAGAAAGGCTAAAAGAGGTTGACAGAGTCGCCAGCGTAATAAGAGTAGAGGGGGAAGAATGATGGAATGGGATGGAATAATAAAGTCGTACAGAAGCTACATGCCTAAAATAGACGATGAGAACATAATCACGTTAAAAGAAGGAAATACACCCCTTATAGAAGCTGAAAACATCGAGAAAGATTTTCCGGGGCTAAAGATCTACTTAAAGTATGAAGGTCTAAATCCCACAGGCTCTTTTAAAGATAGAGGCATGACGGTAGCTGTGTCCATGGCGAAGCAGGAAGGTTCACAGGCTGTCGTGTGTGCATCAACAGGCAACACATCTGCGTCGGCGGCTGCTTATGCGGCAAAGGCCGGACTTAAATGCGTAGTCCTGATTCCAGGTGGAAAGATAGCATTAGGCAAACTGGCTCAGGCGATAGCTTATGGTGCAGAAGTCGTCGCCATAAACGGCAATTTTGATGACGCATTAAACCTCGTCAGGGAGATATCTAAAAAGCACCCTATAACCGTAGTAAATTCCATAAACCCGTACAGGTTGGAAGGGCAGAAGTCATCATCGTTTGAAATATGCGATACGCTTAAGAAGGCTCCTGATTATCTGGCACTTCCTGTTGGCAATGCAGGAAATATTACGGCGTATTGGATGGGCTTTAAAGAGTATTACCGCAATGGCATGATCGGTAGTCTGCCTAAGATGATAGGATTTCAGGCGGCAGGCGCAGCACCTATCGTAGAAAACAGGGTATTTGAGCATCCTGAGACGATAGCCACAGCCATAAGAATCGGCAATCCAGCCAGTTGGCAGAAAGCCGTCGCTGCAAGGGACGAATCAGGGGGCTTAATCGACAAAGTGACGGACGATGAGATATTAGAGGCGTACTCATATCTTGCTAAGAGGGAAGGGATTTTTGCAGAGCCTGCCTCATGTGCTTCTATTGCAGGCGTCATAAAGAAGTACAGAGAGGGTCTTTTCAAAGAGGGAGATACAGTCGTCTGCGTCTTGACAGGAAACGGGCTTAAAGATCCTGATACAGCCATAAACTTAGGCGGGAAAGGCGTAAAGACTGTGGATGCTGATTTGAAGTCATTGGAAGGTGCAATATATGGTTAAGTCTGTCTGCGTGAGGGTGCCTGCATCTACAGCTAACTTAGGTCCTGGGTTTGACTGCCTGGGTATTGCGCTAAATCTTTACAATGAAATCTACATGGAGATAAAAGGCCATAAACTTGAAATTGATGTTGAAGGGGAAGGCATTTTAAATATAGATCGGAACGAAGAAAACCTCGTCTATAAGGCGGCCAAAAAAGTTTTTGACAAAGCCAATATTTCTGTAGATGGGCTTTACATAAAGTCTAAAAATGGCATTCCGACGGGAAGTGGTTTGGGAAGCAGTGCAGCAGCTATAGTAGGTGGTCTTGTAGCTGCAAATGCCTTAATCGGAAGTCCTTTAAGCCGGGATGAGATATTAGATATAGCCTCATCGATGGAAGGCCATGCTGACAACGTATCGCCTGCTTTAAACGGCGGCTTCAATGTGGCTACTTTTGATGGGAAAAAGACTTATTTTGTAAAAAAAGAGTTGGACGATAATATTGCGTTTTTGGCCTTTTACCCTAAAAGAGAGCTTTTGACTTCAAAGGCAAGAGGCGTGTTGCCGTCTATCATCGAATTTAGAAGCGCAGTATTTAACGTGGGAAGATCATCCCTTTTTACAGCGTCCATATTTTCAGGCAGATATGATTTGCTTAAATATGCTTCGCAGGATATGCTTCATCAGGTGTACAGGAAAGAGTTCATTAAAGAGATGTACTATGTGATAGAGGAAGCGTTGGATAAAGGGGCATATGCTGCATTTTTAAGCGGTGCAGGGCCTACCATGATGGCTATGGTTGATAGAAGTGCCTTAAGCCATGTGGAGGAAGCCATAAAGAAAGTGTACAAAGATAGAAGCATAGAGTGTAGCGTTTATAAGTTAAAGTGCGACAATGACGGCGCTACAATCATATAAAGGTCTAATATTAGGCCTTTATTTCGTATTTGCGTAAGATGGTTGAAAATTTTATGGTATAATTAAGGTAAATTATTCTTAAGGAGGCTATCTTATGAAGAGGCATTTATCAATTTTTATGGCATTTGTAATCGTATTGACACTTGTTTTATCTGCACCTATAGGGGTTTTTGCTGCCACAGCAACACAAGACGACATAAGCAGCTATCTAAATGATTTAGGCTCATTTATGCAGTTTATAAAAGAAAATTATGCAGGTGATGTCACGTACGATCAGATGGAACAAGGTGCCATACAAGGCATACTATCTTCACTTGATAAGTACAGCACGTATTTCACAAAAGATGAGATGAATTCCTTTATGGAATCTACTTCAGGCACATTTACAGGAGTAGGCTTGGAAGTAGAAGAAAGAGGACAGGACATAGTAGTCGTATCTACTATAAAAGGTTCTCCAGCTTATAAGGCGGGTATACAAAGTGGTTACATAGTAGAATCTGTCGATGGTAAAGACGTAAAAGGCATGGACATAGCAGACGTCACAAACCTCATAAAAGGTGATAAGGGAACAACTGTAACTATCGACTTTCTTGCAAACGGCAAGACGGTTGAGTACAAGCTTGTAAGGGATGTAATAAGCATAAATCCTGTCACATACAAGATAATAAACGGTGTTGGGTACATAAGCATAAGTGAGTTTAACGGAAATACTTATGACAATGTAGCAAAGGCTCTTGACTATATGGATCAAAACAATATAAATAAGCTTGTCATAGACTTAAGGGATAATCCTGGCGGGTATCTTCAAGAGGCTGTAGATGTGGCTAATTTCTTTGTGCCTGCAGGGCCTGTTGTAACGGTGGCTATGAACAGTGGAAATGAGACGTACTATTCATACTTGAAAAACCCTAAGTACAAGATAGCGGTTCTCATAAACGGAAACACCGCATCTGCTGCGGAAATACTATCTGGCGCAATACAAGACACAAAAGCAGGAATCCTTGTAGGGGAAAATTCCTACGGCAAAGGGACAGTGCAAGAGGTATTTCCATTTTCTGATGGCAGTGGCATGAAGCTTACAATCGCTAAGTATTTGCTTCCATCTGGCCGCTCCATAAACGGAGTAGGGCTTAAACCTGATGTGGAAGTGAAAGACAGCAGAGTGTTTTTGCCTCAGCTTATATACACAGATGATGTGAAAAAAGGCGATACAGGGTACAATGTGAAGCTTTTGCAGTCGTACTTAAGCCTTTTAGGCTACTACAAAGGTGAGCCAAATGGGTACTTTGGCAATGATACGTACGATGCACTTATAAGCTTCCAAAAGTACGCAGGCATTCCGACAACAGGTGTCATGGATAGAGGCACTGTCGATGCACTTTCGTACTTCTACGGCTTGACACTTCAAAACGATGCACAGCTTGACAAGGCCATTGAGCTTTTAAATCAACAGTAGATGAGAGAAAACAATTTTGATTCGTTCGCTCTCGGAGTTGAAAAGCGACTAAACTAAAGCTCGATCTTGAACTTCAGCAGGGTTCCGGGCACATTCGGCGTCCATGCCTCAAGTGCCCGTCTCAGCCATCCATGGCTTCGACCCTGCTTTCGTTCGTCGATCTCGCCAAGTTTAGTTATCGCTTTCCAACAAGTCGCTTCACTCATTCAAAATTGTTTCCATTGTTATCATGGTATTAAGAAAGTTTCACATCTTTTATAGGTTAAATATGGATTCTAAAAGATATTTCACTATTTAAAAAAGGTGGTGAAACAGTGAAGATATTAGTCGCGCCTGACTCCTACAAAGGAAGTTTGTCATCAAAGGAAGTCATAGAAGCTATGACGGAAGGTATAGAAAGAGTTGTAGATGCTGAGATTATAAAAGTGCCTATAGCTGACGGTGGAGAAGGTACAGTAGACGCATTGATTTCTTCATCAGGTGGGAAAATCATAGAAACAGAAGTGATAGGCCCTCTTGGCAATACTGTAAAAAGCTTTTTTGGAATCTTAGATGATGGCACAGCGGTCATAGAGATGGCTGCATCGTCTGGTTTAAACCTTGTGCCAGATGACATGAGAAATCCTTTAGTCACTACTACGTACGGCGTAGGGCAGCTTATACGAAAAGCCCTTGACGAAGGATGCCGCAGATTCATCGTAGGCTTAGGCGGCAGTGCCACAAATGACGGCGGCGCAGGCATGATGGCGGCTTTAGGAGCAAAGCTCTTAGATGAAGACGGGAAGGACATACCTTACGGTGGAGGAAATCTTTCAAAGTTAGAGAAAATAGACGTAGATGGCTTGGATAAGAGGATATACGAAAGCAGCTTCACAGTGGCATCAGATGTCATTAATCCTCTTTGCGGCAAAAACGGTGCATCTTACGTTTACGGTCCTCAGAAAGGCGCTACACCTGAAATGGTAGAAATTCTTGATAACAATTTAAACCATTATGCAAATGTTGTAAAAGAAACATTAGGCAAAGATTTTAAAGATACGCCAGGTGTTGGCGCAGCAGGAGGATTGGGGTTTGCCTTGATAGCATTTTTAAATGCCAAGATGAGGCCTGGCATAGAGATAGTGATGGAGGTTGCCAAACTGGAGGAAAAGATAAAGTCTTGCGACATAGTCATAACAGGCGAAGGCAACACAGACTTTCAAACTGCGTTTGGCAAGGCGCCGGCAGGCATAGCCACGATTGCCCAAAGATATGGTAAGAAAGTCATAATCCTATCAGGCGGTTTAGGTAGTGGATACAAAGAGCTTTATAAAATAGGTGTTACAGCTTTGTTTAGCATAGTGGATAGGCCTATGACGATAGATGAAGCCATGCATGATGCCAAAAGGCTTATAGCTGACAGGATGGAGGACATAATCCGCTTATTTGTTTAAATTTGTATAAGGTAAACTAATACATATCATAATGTCTACTTATAGTAGACATTTGTTTTTTACTATTGCATTTTTTTCTTTAATAGTTTATCATATTAAATAAATATTTAAAAAGGTGTGAAGCTTATGAAAAATAGGATTCTCATGACGCCGGGTCCTACTATGGTGCCAAATGAAGTATTGGACGTATGCCACCTTCAGCCGTATCACCATAGGACGCCGGAATATTTTAAATTATTTTCAGATCTTAATTCAAACCTTAAAAAGATATTTAAAACAAGTATGGATGTGTTGACGCTGACGTCATCTGGTACAGGCGGCATGGAAGCCGTCGTGGCGAATCTCTTTAAAAGAGGCGATAAAATCTTGGTGGCCAGCATAGGCCATTTTGGAGAGAGGTTTTACGACATTACAAAAGCTTACGGACTTGATTCTGATATTATCGATTTTGGTTGGGGCAATGCAGTCCATCTTGACATTTTAGACGATGCCTTGAAAAAACATAAGTACAAGGCTTTGATTGTGACGCAGAATGAGACGTCAACAGGTGTCACAAATGACGTAAAATCAATAGCTGATGTAGCCAAAAAGCATGGTACGCTTATGGTAGTTGACGCAGTAAGCTCATTAGGCGGCATACCTCTTGATATGGATGAATGGGGATTAGATGCGGTCATTACCTGTTCACAGAAGTGCCTGATGTCCCCGCCGGGATTAAGCTTTGTTGCATTAAGCGAGAGAGCGTGGCAGATGGCAGAGGAGTCTGATCTTCCTAAGTATTATTTTGACCTTAAAAAAGCGAGAAAAGGCGTGCAAAACGAAAAGCCGGACAATCCATATACACCAGCAGTTTCCACTGTGATGGCTGTAAAAAAAGCCACAGACATGCTTCTTCGAACAGGTATGGACACAGTATACAAAAATCAGCATGCAATCGGTGAAAGAGTGAGGAAAACCGTAAAAGACATGGGGCTTAAGCTTTTTCCAGATGAGGCAATATCGTCAGATCTTTTGACGGCAGTAGAAGTTCCGAAAGGATATAAAGCTGGAGATATAATAAACTACATGTCAGAAAAAGGTGTGCTTGTGACAGGTGGACAAGGGAATTTAAAAGGTAAGATAATCAGGATTGGCCACATGGGCTATGTCACAGATGAAATGCTTGACTTGACGTTTGATGCACTAAAAAGCGCATTATCGGATTTATCTTAATTTTATTTAAGGGGGATTTATTGTGAAAGTATTGGTGACGGAGAGAATAGCCGAAAGCGGCTTGGAGTACCTTAAGAGTCATGCGGATGTGGACTTTAAACTGGATCTATCGCGAGAAGAACTTTTGAATATCATAGGCGATTACGATGCAATAGTCGTGAGAAGTGTTACAAATGTCGATAAAGAACTTATCTCAAAGGGAAAGAATTTAAAAGTAATAGGAAGGGCAGGCAATGGCGTCGATAATATAGACCTTTTGGCAGCAACGGAAAAAGGCATAATTGTCGTAAATACTCCTGAAGGCAACATCATATCGGCTGCAGAGCATACGATTGGGCTTATGCTATCTATTGCCAGAAATATACCACAAGCGTATATTGGCGCAAAAAACGGCGACTTTAGAAGAAACAAATTTAAAGGTGTGGAGCTAAGCGGAAAGACTGTAGGCATAATCGGACTTGGCAGGATAGGATCGCTAGTTGCCACAAGGCTTGCATCATTTGATATGAAAGTCATTGCGTATGACCCGTATATACCAGACAGCCGCTTTGAAAAGTTTGGCGTAAGAAAAGTTTCATTTGACGAGCTTTTGCAAGAATCGGATTTTATAACTATCCATACACCAAAGACGGAGGAGACCATTGACATAATAAGCCATGAGGAATTCAAGAAAGTCAAAAAAGGCGTGAGAATCGTAAATTGCGCAAGAGGCGGTCTTATAAATGAAGAAGCTTTGTACGATGCAGTCAAAGAAGGAATTGTTGCTGCGGCTGCACTGGATGTGTTTAAAGTTGAACCGTCTTATGACAGGGAAAAGCAGGACTTTCACAATAAGCTTTTAGAGCTTCCAAATGTTGTAGTGACCCCACATTTAGGTGCTTCAACTGTAGAAGCTCAAAACAATGTAGGCATATCTGTAGCAAAAGAAGTGATAACGGCATTAAGTGGAAAACTTTACGGCAACATAGTAAACCTTCCTGATGTAAAAGCCGATGAATTTGGAGAATTGAAGCCGTACATGAAGCTTTGCGAAGCAATGGGTTCACTTTACTATCAAATAAGCGATGTGCCTGCAAAAACGGTAGAGATAATATACAGAGGAGAAATATCCGGTCTAAACACTGAAGTCGTCACGCTTCATGCCTTGAAAGGACTCTTAAAGCCTGCATTGAAAGAAGGCATAAGCATTGTGAATGCAAGGCTAAGAGCAAAGGAAATGGGGATAGAAGTAATAGATGGCAAGATAGAAGAAATAGATCATTATTCAAGCCTTGTCACCATAAATGTGATTGACACAAAAGGAGAATCTTATAAATTTTCAGGGACAACGTATGGCGATGAAATACGTATCGTAGAATACTTGGGGCACAGGGTTAACTTTGAGCCTACAGAGTACATGCTTTTTGTTAAAAATAAAGATGTGCCAGGTGTAATTGGACACATCGGAAATGTATTGGGGGACTTTGGCATAAACATATCTTCCATGCATGTAAGTCCCAATAAAAACGACGGGACTGCTCTCATGATCGTTAATACAGATAGAGAAATCCCTATTGAAGCCGTAGAATCATTAAACAAACTAAATAGCATATTGAGGGCAAAGGCAGTGAAAAATCTGATATAAAAAAATCTCCCATTCGAATGGGAGATTTTTTTATATCTTGCTATTAAAATATTCTTCCGTAACTTGTAATTGCTTTTTTAAGATCTCTTGCCATAAGTGCTTCTTTATTTCGCCGCTACCCATTGAAACCTTTGTGCGTCGTATATTTCCATCTTTATCCCGCTTTATATAAAAGTAATGATCTGTTTTTTTATACAATTCCCAACCGTCTCTTTCTAAAAAGCGCTTTAATTCCTTCCATGTTGGCATTTAATAAGCTTTTTAACTCCTTCAGGATTATCTTGTAGCAGTATATTTAATACATAAGGTAGATGTTCTCTACGGTTGGGAGCCGAATACCAATATTGAAAATCGTTATAAAAGTCTTCTGCATATTCAATCATGTCAGCAACAAGTAAATTTAATGCTTCATTTTCGTCTTTGCCATTGACAACAATGTCGATTTCATTTAAAGAAATTGTTACAGTACCATCATCTTCATTTAGAACATTTGCTGTAAATGTATAAGCTGTTAACATTTCTTTAATCATGTCTATATTAGAAACAAAGACGTAATCCTTTGTTCGCTTTATAATTTTAGGTTTTTCCCGAACAACTGAATTGATGAAATCTGCCCATTCTTTGCGTACATCTGTAGCATTAACTGTAAACATCTTATTCATTCCCCCTATCACCTCCCATTATATCATATTATGTATATTATGTACACTATGCACATTTTATAGCTTTGAGTGTAAAAAAATTTTTTATCAAAGAAGGAAAATTATGTTTTATGTCGAATATTAGAAATATAAACAAAAAAATAGGATTCTGTGAAGCATAACCTGTATCTGGGCACCTGGGTTATGCGGAGATAGTGGTGCAACCGGCCGTAGTCTTTACTGCGGCTTTTTGCTTTATGGGGATAGGGGTTTATATACGGCAAAAGGATAAGCTTATGCTTATCCTTTTAGCGTATATTTTATATCTTGTACGGTATTCTTTTTCTCTTGTCAAAATAGTTAAGAGTGTCAATCCCAAATGATTTCACGTAATTATATGCTTTGTCAAAATCTCTTGCTACATCTTCCGGCGTATGTGCATCAGAGTTTACAAGAATAGGGATATTGTACTTTTTAATCATTGACATTATCTCTTTAGATGGATATATTTCACCTACAGGTTTTCTCCAACCTGCTGTTGAAACTTCCACAGCTATTCCGGTCTTTGCTATATTCTTAATATTTTCTTCTATTTTATCATAAACCATTGGCGTTGGTCTGTACTTAAAAATTTTTACCAAATCGATATGGCCTATAAAGTCAAAGATACCCGTTTCAGCCATTTTTTCAATCATATTAAAATACTCTAAATACACAGAGTCCACATCGCAGGACTCCCAGATATCAAGGCAGTCATCAAGATCTATGCCCCAGTCATCGATCCAGTGGATGGAGCCTATCACATAATCCCATGGATATGGCTTTAAGAAATCCATAAGCTCTTTTTCTTTGCCTGGTATATAGTCTGCTTCTATGCCTAATTTTACAGGAAGTCCCATAGACTTTGCTTCATTTATAAGCGATACATATTCATCTATGTCTTGACCGTTGTACTTTTTAATCCATTCCCCTCTAAAGCCGTCGCTTCCAAATGCATCGTATCCTTTATCAAATCTGTATCCATGCTCTGATATGCCTATCTCTTTAAGGCCTTTATCTAATGCCGTATCTACAAATTTTTTAAGCCAATCAATCGTGTACGGTCCTCTTTCTATGTGTACGTGATAATCTGATGGCATATATTTTCCCCCTTTACATTGATAAACTAATTATAATATCAAAACAAAAACATTGCAATAACTCAAGAAAACGTATGATATAATAATGGTAGCCTCCAAGAAGGGAGGTGAAACAATGGCCACTGGTGGCAAAAGGCGGAGAGAAAACCGCCAAATAGACTGGTACAAAGTCACAGAAATACTGCTTAAGTTATTAGAGATAATAATTAAGTGGTACACGAAGTGATATGTACATAGTCGAGAAAAAGGTGAGGGTAGCAGCCTCACCTTTTTCTATAAACAATGACCACTGGCTTTAAATTTGTCTATATATATTATACCACATTATTGTATTTTTCAAACATTTTTCAGTAAAAATATTGCAATAGCAGGTAAAAACGTATGGTATAATAATGATAGCCTCCAAGAAGGGAGGTGAGCGTTGTGACCGCAGGCAGCAAAAGGCGGAAAAGAGGCCGCCAAATAGACTGGTACAAGATCACGGAAATACTGCTTAAGTTATTAGAGATAATAATTAAGTGGTACACGAAGTGATATGTACATAGTCGAGAAAAAGGTGAGGGCAGCATCCTCACCTTTTTCCATAACATTGTGACCACAGGCTTTAAATTTGTCTATATATATTATACCACATTATTTTATTTTTCAAACATTTTTCAGTAAAAACATTGCAATAACAGGTAAAAACGTATGATATAATAATGGTAGCCTCCAAGAAGGGAGGTGACAAAGTGTCCACAGGTAGCAGAAGGCGGAGAGAAAACCGCCAAATAGACTGGTACAAAGTCGCGGAAATACTGCTTAAATTATTAGAGATAATAATTAAGTGGTACACGAAGTGATATGTACATAGTCGAGAAAAAGGTGAGGGTAACGGCCTCACCTTTTTCTATGCAAAGTGTCCACAGGTTTTAAATTTGTCTATATATATTATACCACATTATTTTATTTTTCAACCCCCTTTACATTCAAAAAAATCTCATATATAATAAAAAAGTATTTATTTTTTTTGGGGTGTTTTTGATGAGTCATTATCGAAGAAAATTTAAAAAACCATCAAAAAATTAAAGGGATAAGAGTCTCTATTTTTAAGAATAGAGATTTTTTTAATGCCTTTCACTTAATTAAACGCATTTAATGCACGATATAAGATAAAATAAAAGATGAGGTGAGACGATGTCAAAGTATATATTTGTGACGGGCGGTGTTGTGTCATCATTAGGCAAAGGAATAACAGCAGCGTCATTAGGGAGGCTATTAAAAAGCCGCGGCATTAGCGTGGCGGTGATAAAATGCGATCCATATATAAACATAGATCCGGGAACCATGAGTCCATACCAGCATGGCGAAGTATTCGTTACAGAAGACGGTGCAGAGACGGACTTGGATCTTGGCCATTATGAAAGATTTATCGATATAAACCTTACAAAAAGCAGCAATATAACGACAGGTAAAGTGTACTGGTCTGTCATATCAAAAGAAAGAAAAGGCGATTATTTAGGAGCTACGGTTCAGGTAATTCCCCACATTACAAATGAGATAAAAGAGAGAATAAGGCGAGTAGGGAAAGAGCAAAATGTTGACTGTGTCATCGTGGAGATTGGCGGTACCGTAGGTGACATAGAAAGTTTGCCGTTTTTAGAGGCTATAAGGCAGATAGGCGTCGAAGAAGGAAAAGACAATGTCATGTTCATACACGTTACACTTGTGCCACATCTCGGCAAGACTGGTGAACTTAAGACAAAGCCTACACAGCACAGCGTAAAAGAATTAAGATCCATTGGCATACAGCCAGACATGATCGTCTGCAGGACGGAGTTTCCTCTTACAGAAGATATAAAAGAAAAGATTGGCATGTTTTGCAATGTTAAACCAGATGCTGTCATTGAAAATATCGATGTAGACTCCATCTATGAAGTCCCACTGGAGCTTGACAGGCAAAAAGTAGATGAATACGTCATAAATAGGTTAAACTTACCGGCAGGTGAGCCTGATCTTAAGGAATGGAGAGCATTTGTTGAAAAAGAGAAAAATCTGAAAAAAGAAGTAGAGATAGCTTTAGTAGGAAAATACGTCGAACTGCACGACGCGTATATAAGCGTTGTAGAATCGTTAAGACATGCAGGAATATACAACGACGCCAATGTAAAGATAAGGTGGGTAAACTCTGAAAATGTAAATGACGATACGGTTGACGAGCTTTTAAGAGGTGCGAAAGGCATCCTGGTGCCTGGAGGATTTGGCGATAGAGGCGTAGAAGGAAAAATAAGGGCAGCTCAGTACGCCAGAGAAAACAAGATACCGTACTTAGGGCTGTGTTTAGGTATGCAGTGTGCGGTGATAGAGTTTGCAAGAAATGTAGCAGGACTTAAGAACGCCCACTCTACAGAGTTTAACGGTGCTACGCCATACCCTGTCATAGACCTTATGCCTGAGCAAAAGGACATAGACGAGAAGGGCGGCACAATGAGGCTTGGAGTATATCCTTGCAAGCTAAAGGAAGGCACAAAGGCTTATGAAGCATATAAAGATGAGCTTATATATGAACGTCACAGACACAGGTACGAGTTTAATAACGAGTATAGAGAGCTTCTCACATCAAAAGGACTTGTATTGTCAGGCTTATCGCCGGATGATAGACTTGTAGAGATAATAGAAGTGAAAGACCATCCATATTTTGTGGCATCACAATTCCATCCAGAGTTTAAATCAAGGCCATTAAGACCCCACCCACTATTTAGGGATTTTATAGCTGCAGCATTGTTGATGAAGTAATAAGGATCCGCTTTCGGATCCTTTTTGATTTGTACCTTTTTTGTGATATAATGACAATGAAAATTAGTAAATTGGTGATAATTATGAGAAATTTAACAAATATCAAAAAACAGATTGATTTGCTTGTAGATTATGTAAAAGAAAATCCTAATATATTAGCTTTGTATATCTTTGGATCGTATGGGACGGAATATCAAAATGAAAATAGTGACATCGATTTTGCTGTTTTATATGAACGTATGCCAAGCCTTAATGATGAGCTTTCATTAGAAGTAAAATTTTCGGAAATATTAGGCACAGATGATATAGATTTAATAAATCTAAATAAAGCATCTCTTGAGTTTAAACATAAGGTAATCTATACAGGCGATCTATTGTATTGCAGAGATTATTTAAAATTAGCTGATTTTAAAGAAAATGTTTTTAAGTTTTACGGTGATTATGGAATAACAATGAAATTTTTTTACGACGATTATTTGAAAGGACTGAAAGAAAATGCCCTATGATGTTGAAAAAATTCTAAAAAAAATTACCATCATAAAAAATTGCATAAAGAATCTTGAAGAACTTGCAAATTTAAAACCAAAGGAATTTGTATCAGATTTTATATATTATGACTCTGCTAAATATAATTTGCAAATAGCTATAGAGGCGATGATAGATATAGGAAATCATATCATATCAAGGAAGGGACTAGATTCCCCAAAAACTTATGCTGATACTTTTGAAATTCTAGGGAAATACAATATTCTGCCTATTGATATGGTAAATACATATAAGCAAATGGCGAAGTTTCGCAATAGAATCGTACATTTTTATGATGATGTCAATGAGGAAGAAATTTATAGTATCCTACAAAATAATTTAATTGACTTTAAAAAGTACATTAATTCTATAGGTACGTTTTTAGGTCAGAAACTAATATGAGTTGCACATGATATTTTTAAGGAGAGAGATTGATGACGAAATCACGCATAGGCGAGATCGATATACTTAAAGGGATAGCTATAATAGCGGTTTTGATGATACATACTACTTCAAATGCAGTTGTTCAATTAAACAAATCATCTTTATCTTATATTATATTCGCTATTATAAACAGGCTTTCACAGTTTGCGGTTCCAGCATTTATATTCGCATCAGCCATGCTTCTCATGTACAATTATGGCGATGGGTGTGATTGGAAGTTATTTTACAAAAGACGGCTTAAAAACGTATTGATGCCGTATGCTGTCTGGACAATAATATACGGTGCATATTTGCATATAGTACATCATGTGCCATTAAGATCGATATTGACAATTAAAAATATCTTCTTTGGTGGCATGTTTTACCATCTCTACTTCATAGTCATAATAGTACAACTGTATGTTTTGTTTCCTGTACTGCTTTATATATATAGACTCATAAATAAAAACATACATACGATTGTGCTATCTATTATAATACTTCAGGTAGCAAGTATATTGCTGTTCAAATACTTCATAAGTAGATATTACCAAAATTCTAGCCTTCTTTTTATAACGTACATATCGTTTATAATTGCAGGCATGTATGTCGGTGAAAACATACATAAGTTAGGAGAATATTACAGCAAAAGATTGCTTAATTCGTTCATTGTTGTAGTTTTATTTGGTTATCTTTTTGTTGATATATCCCTTAGGGCATTTGCAAATAAGCATATAGACTCTAACCTGTACAATATTTATTATTACGCATTTGCGCTTGTAGCGTCGTTATTCTTTTTTGCCCTATCGGCAAAGATATTGAATTACCATGCTTTAAGCGGTTTATTGGCAAGTACAGGCAAGCTTTCATTTGGTATATATCTGTCACATCCGCTATTTTTAGATGTGGTAAATCACTTTTTAAATACAGGCAACCCATATCTATACGATATTTACATTATAATGACATTTATACTGATTTACGCAGTGTCTTATCTTTTCGCAATGATTATTAAAAAACAAAAATTCGGTGTGGCTGTCGTCGGAAAGTGATACCTTTATAGTAGAATGGCAATAAATGTTGTTGAAATTTGTCTTTCATAGTGTTACAATAAAGGCAAAAACAGGTAGGGGTTTTATGTGTTAAAAAAAATAGTTGCAATTTTACTCATCCTAAGCACTTTGATTTTGGCATCCGGTTGTAGTTATGTCAGAAAGAATTTTAGCTTAAATGATATAATATTTGTTCCTTTAGACAGTAGACCTGTAAATACACAAAATGTTTCAATACTCACAAAGATATGGGGCAAAAACTTGATTTTGCCGCCCAAAAATGTGATTGATGATTATACGAAGCCCGGAGATTTTGAGGCACTTCAAAAATGGCTTGATGAGGAAGCGTCTAAAGATGATGTTTATGCTATAGTCATATCGGTGCAGCAGTACATAAATGGCGGACTTATAGCATCAAGAGATACCAAATATTACACGGATTACCAAAAAAAGCTTAGAGATTTATATGAATTTATTAAAAAAAATAAGAAGAAAAATCTAATCGTGTTTTCCGTGGTGCCAAGGCTTAAACCTACACAATTCAGTGATCCGGAATATCTAAAATACAGCCAGCAGATTGTGGAGCTTTCAGAGTTGGAAGATTTGATTGATTTGTATCACAGGAAAAGCGATGAGATCAAGCTAGAGCAGATAGAAAAAAGCATACCCAAAAGTCTTGTAGATGATTATGACACTCTTTTTAGATTGAATACTGATATAAACAAAAAGCTTATAGATTGGACAAAAGATGGATATATAAAGACATTAGTCATCGGCAATGATGATACATCACAGTACAGCATGACAAACATGACATCAAGGAAGTTAAGCCAATATGTAAAAAGTCATGGCGCAATGGATAAAGTATTTGTACTTCATGGTGCAGACGAGATTGGGATGGAGATAATATCAAGGCTTGCAAACGAGTACTACAAGCAGAAGCCTTCTTTTCGGGTCATATACGATGTCAAGAATCCTGAAAATGTCATACTGCCGTTTGAAGGTGCAGACCTTGAAAATATTGTTGAAGAAAAAATTAATTTTATAGGAGGAAAAACGGATAGCAATGGCGAATTAATACTGTATATACATACAAATAAAAATTTAGGAATAAAAAGCGACATAGATAAATATAAAAATATAGGACAAAATTTCGGGATTGCTGATGTGGCGTATACAAACATGGCAGATGCAAATGTTGTTGATGCTGTGCTTAAAGATGATCCGATTGATATAATGTACGCTGGATGGAATACGCCCAGCAATGCTATAGGGACAGTTATATCTGAGATACCTATTAAAGAGATACTTGATAAAAAGCTAATATCTCATGACAAAAGAGATGAAGCTGTAAAAAGCTTTGTGTCTTTTTCATTCATACGCATGGCTGATGACTACGGATATCAAGCCATAGTTAGAGATGAGATGTATAAGTGGGCTGAAGCAAATGGCATAAATAAAGACTATATAAATGTAGAATCATCAAATAACGAATTGTCAAATAAAATGAAACCAATATTAGAAATGCTGTCAAAAACATATGAAGGCAGAGTGGTATTGGGGAAGAAAATAAAAAAAATTGAAGCCAATGTTGCGTATCCGTGGGACAGGATGTTTGAGATAGAAGTCATGCCTCATGTTGAACTAGGTAGCTAAGGAGGATGAAAGATGTGAAGTTTTTTAAAAAATTTCTTTTATCAATAATTATCGCCTCTATGATAATAAATATTTGCTTTGCAGATGCCTTATATGCTGCATCTTTTTCAGATGTCAAGCAAGATGCACCATATGCTGAGGCTGTAAATTATCTATCAGATCTCAATATAACACAAGGCATAGGCGGAGGACTTTTTGGTGTTGGTAAGCCTGTTACACGTGCAATGATGACGGTATTCATAAATAGACTTACGGGATACAGCAGCTCAGCAGAGAAATTAAAGACAACACCATCGGCTTTTAAAGATGTGCCAAAAAATTACTGGGCATTGGGAGATATAAACTTAGCTACTCAGCTTGGCTTTGCACATGGCGTTGGAAATAATCTGTTCAACCCAGAAGGGAATGTCACATACATACAAGCATTGGGGTTTATCTTAAATGCACTTAACTATAAAGATCTGAAGTGGCCTAATGGCGTCATGCAAAAAGCAGATGAACTAGGCCTTACAAAGGACATGTCTTATAAGCCTGATGATGTCATAACAAGGGAAAATTTAGCTGTCATAATGTACAGAGCTCTTTTTTTGAAGGTGCAATAGAAGATGGTAAAATAATGGATGGCTAAATGTAGTAATGACGCTAATGTTAAGCGAATATTACAGTTTTATTACAAATTGGCAACACTTATTGACCTAGAAAAAATGACCTGATATAATAAACTTGTGGTTAATTTAGGAAGGTGTCTCTATAACGCGAACTTTGACAAACGACTTATCATATGGATGAGTCTATATTGGTCTACTGCTACTAACAAAAACAGTAAAAACGTTAAACTGTAAGTAGATCTAGATCTCCTAAGAAACTTATTATAATCTGTTTTAACATGATGATAATAGGTGACTACAGGAGAGGCCTTTTAAAAAAGAGGCTTTTTCTGTAGTCACCTGTAAGCTGACTACAGGGCTATACATAAAGAAAACAAAAGGTTATCCTTATATCAATAGGAACCGCGAAAGGGAGTGATGTTCTGCAAGAAAAGGCAGGCAGGCCAATAATACACTTAGGTTTTTCTAAAAAATATACTTATATCAATAGGAGGTATAGTAAATGTTAAAAGGCAAAAAGTTAGTAGCAGTATTGCTCACATTCGTAATGGTAATGGCATCGATGGTAACTGGTTTTGCTTTCACCTATGTAGGCGGAGCAAGTTCTTCAACATCATCGTCTAATACGGGTCTTAACCAAGGAACTCCAGCTCCAAGTTGGGATTATCAAGTAAAATTTGTAAATGATACAGTAACACCAGGTTCTACAACTACATTGGAGATTGAAGTTGTAGACAATCAAGGCAACATAGTAAAAGATGCTACACTTTTAAAATCTCTAGCTGATACAATGACATTAACATCTGATAAGAATACATTGGTATTCAGTAATGTAGGTGGTACTCAGTATTTAAGCACTGTTACAGTATCAGGTGCTACTTACAATCAGGGAGCTACTGTTATTCCTGATTACAAGATAGGATTAGATCCTAATTCAACAGGTTCTTTGGCAGTTGTATCCACAAGCGGATGGAGTACAACAGTACCAAGCTTTTATGTAGCTAAATATGGTCAGGTTCAATTATCAGGCGCTACATCAATCAATGGGAAAACAGTTGATTACTCGTTAGCAAGGTTATACTTCAATGGCTTAACACCATCTGTAAGCTTTGCAAGTGGTAATAATGTACCATTGGAATCATATCCAGAAACAGCAACAATAACAGCTCCAAATGCTGATTATACACAAAATGCCAATGCTGAATTATTTGAAAATGGCAAATTACTTGCAACATTTACATTAACACCAAATAGCACTCAGACAGGATATGCTCCAGTTGTATTGCCACCATTATCTGCATCAAACACATATACACTAAGAGTATATGGTCCTGCAAAGTACTATAATTATTATGATGGTTCTTCATCACCATATTATGCTTCTGGTACAGTAACATTAACACCAAAAGCAGCATCATCAACAGTTGTAGCACCTACTGACAATGCTTTGGCAGGATATTATAATGATACAGTTACATTTACATTAAACGATAAATTACCAAATGGTGATACACAATCAGTAAATAGTAATTTGAAAGTTGATCTAGCAAAATTTGTAAGACTTACAGTATTAAAATCAGATAATTCTACACAAGATTCAAATGTTTCTTACATTGATCCAGACAACAAATATTTTGCAAATGGTGGATGGTTTGAAGTAACAAGTTCTGGATTAGAACCAGTTAATAAAAATACAGATGGTTCATTTAAGAGCTATGGCAGTGCTATAAGTGGATCATATGATTCATCAACTGGCAAGATAACACTTAATGATGTTAAGATTCCTACAGGTGATTATCTGAAAGTTGAAGGCGCTTACACGGATTATGTTTACAATAATTACGAACAAACAATTACTTCATTAGGTAAGTCATTAAAAGATTTAGGATATGAAAAGACATTTGTTGTAGCTGATTTGCAAGCTAAAGTAGGTACATTGACAGCTGATAAGACATCATTAAATTCTAATGATTCTCAGCTCGTTACATTTACAGCTAAAGATGTTCATGGAAATCCAATAAGCGGTGCAACATTGACATTTAGTTCACCTGTTGTAATGTTAGGTGGTACTGGTTCATCTTATTCAAATGTAACAAATACAGCAACAACTGATTCAAATGGTAAAGCCACTGTTACATTGTACTCAGCATTCCCAGCATCAATAACAGTAAAATGTGTTGATAATACTAATAATAACAATGAGTTGACAAGTGAAGTAACATTAACAGTTGGCAATGCTACACCATCAACAGTAGTATTTACACCAGGTTCAACAACATACACAGTAAATGGTGTTGAGAAGACAGCTGATGCTGCTCCATACATCACATCAACAGGTCGTACAGTAGTACCAGCTAGATTCCTTGCTGATGCACTTGGTGCACAAAGCTACTTTGCATACAGTGCAGATGGTCATTCAGTTGTAACATTTGTAAAAGGCACAACAGTTGTTAAGTTCGTACTTGGTTCAAATCAAGTTACAATAACAAAGAACGGCGTAACTGTTACTGATACAATGGATGTTCAAGCAACAGTAAATGACCAGAATGGCAAACCAGTAGGAAGAACATATATCCCAGCTAGATATCTAGCAGAAGCTTTAGGATATACAGTTAACTACGATGCAACAACAGGTAATGTTACAGTAACAAACGCTCAATAAGTTAGATAAAAAAATCCGGTATCATGAGATACCGGATTTTTTATGCTATAATATAATATATAATATCACACTGGAGGTTATCATGTTAACTATTTTGATTTTACTAAGCATCATTCTTAGTGCATCAGCACAGCTTCTCATTAAATTTGGCGTAAAAAATATTAGCATGACAGGTAGTGTTTTACACGTATTGGTTCAATATATTAATATATATGTCATATTAGGTATTTTAAGTTATGTAGGAAGCATGATTGTATGGCTCTATATTCTTACAAAAGTGGATGTAGGTTATGCATATTCATATACAAGCCTTGGATTTGTCTTAGTCATGCTATTTAGCATAATCTTATTTGGTGAGAATATAAATACTTTTAAGATAGCAGGGACATTTTTTATAGCACTAGGGATAATACTTATTGCAAGAGGAAGATAAAAAGTATTTAGTGCTCTATTATTTATGTAATAATCACCAATTTATGAAAGGATTGAATATCCATAATGAAACTGGCGTTTCATGTTCATACGAATTATTCCCACGATGGTTTTTCAAAATTGCCAGATTTAAAAAAACGCCTTGTAAGAAAAGGTATTGATATAGTTGCCATAAGCGATCACAATACATTAAAAGGTGCGGTAGAAGCGGAAAAATTATTTGGCGATGATGTTAGAGTAATCAAATGCGAGGAGATAAAGACGCAAGATGGTGAGATTATTGGTCTTTTTTTAAGTCAAGAGATTCCACCGCTTTTATCCATAGAGGAAACGATAAAGAGGATAAAATATCAAGGGGGACTTGTATGCGTCCCACATCCGTTTGACAGGATGAGAAAGTCAAAGATACACTTAGATGCATTGTACAGAATAATTGATGAGATAGACATTGTTGAGGTTTTTAATGCTCGGAATATATATCCACAAGATGATAAACTTGCACTTGATTTTGCAGACAAATACGGTAAACTAAAGATATGTGGGACAGATGCACATACTTTATTTGAGATAGGGTATACATATGTAGAATTGGAGGGCTTCAAAGACGCAAAGGGGTTTTTAAATAGTCTGAAAGATGCAAAATTGCATTTTAAAAGAAGTGGCATTTATGTACACTTTTTTACAAAGGGCAAGAAGTATTATAATAAATTTTTTAAATCTAAGTTAGATGTTTAGCATTTATGATTTTATGCAAACTAAAATAATTTTCGTCTTTATATTGTTTTATAAATTGGTTATTGGAAAGTTGTATAAAAATTAAGAAAGGTGAAATTATTATGGAACGAAGTGAAGCGTACACTTCAATTGAAAAATTTAAAGGTTTAATAAAGCTTATGAGGCCAAAGCAGTGGATTAAAAACGTGTTTGTTTTAGCGGCTCTGATTTTCAGCAAAAGAATGCTTGATGTTTTATCACTTAAGGAAACTTTATTTGCATTTATACTGTTTTGCGGAATTTCCTCCAGCGTCTATATAATAAATGACATAGCCGATATTGAAAAAGACCGAAAACATCCTAAGAAGAGATTAAGGCCATTGCCATCAGGGCTTGTTAAAAAGAGACATGCGGCTATATTGTTTTTTATACTTGTTTTGACATCATCAGTATTATCATTTCTGATTAATGTAAATTTTGGCATAATTGTTTTAAGCTATTTCATAATAAATCTTGCATACACTTTTTATCTAAAAAATATTATCATAATCGATGTAATGGTTATTGCTATAGGATTTGTACTGAGGGTAATTGCTGGTGCAGAGGCAATAGGCGTTGCAAGCTCACCATGGTTGCTGCTATGTACACTTCTATTGTCATTATTTCTTGCAATTACCAAGAGGAAAAATGAGGTTATCGTCCTCGATGATAATGCAAAAAGCCATAGAAATGTCCTTGATGAATACAGTGTGAAACTTCTTGACAATATGCTTTCAATAGTAACGTCATCAACTATAATAGCGTACTCCCTTTATACTTTTTATGCTGGAAAAGGTTATTACATGATGATAACGATACTTTTTGTGATATATGGTATATTCAGATATCAATACCTTGTTGACAGCAAAACATTTGGAGGAAGCCCTGAGATGGCATTTTTTGAGGATAAGCCTTTTCTTATTAATGGGATTTTATACTGCATTACTGTCATTTTGATATTGTATATCTAAAAAGGAGGATATCATGGGCTTTACATTAGGTCTTATATTATACATTGTTTCGACGTTACTGCTCATAATGACATCCGTTAAATGGACGAAGTGGATTAAATTAAGTAATACTTCCGATAAAATAGTTGTGTCATTTATTTTTTCAATAACTGAAATTCTTTTAATAAATATAGTACTGGGGATATTGCTTAAAATGCTTTATCCTATGTATTTATTTATCTTTGCTCTATTAATTTTTTTATTTACATGTTTTTATTTAAAAGATTGGTCATTTAATATTAAGTTTGAATCCATAAAGGATTTTTTCAACGATGTCAAATTTGGACCTCTTATGATAATATTGTCATTACTTACAGCAATCGGTGTAATATGGGTGGTTTATATTACATTGATTTATCCTCCGTATGGCACAGATGAGCTTATGTATCATCTTGTAGGGCCTGTTGAATGGATGAAACATGGCATGATATTCAATATTCATCAAGATTACATATCACAGTGGATTAATTGGTATCCCAAAAATACTGAGATATTATTCCTATGGAATATGATATTCTTTAAAAATGATGTAATCGTCGATGGCACACAAGTGGTATTTGCGCTTATAGGTGTTATAGGGGTTTATGGAATAGGAAGAAAAATTGGACTTAATAAATATTACTCATTATGTGCAGGGTTATTATTTTTCTTGACACCGATTGTATTTATACAATCAAAAACGGCTTATATTGATGTTGCATTTTCAGTTATGGTGATTTTGTCATTAAATTTTCTTATACATCTGTATAAGGAATTTAGCCTAAAGTATATATACTTGTTTTCGCTGACTGTTGCATTTATGAGTGGCATGAAAGGCTCTGGACCTATTTACGCGGTAATATTTTTGGTATTATTGGCGATTGTTTTGATAAAGCATAGAAAAAATGAGAATTATAAAAATTTAGCATACGGTCTGACTATATACATATTGTTCTCAATTACACTTGGCGCTTTTTGGTATTACAGGACATGGTATTTTTACGGGAATCCTATTTATCCATTTACACTAAGTTTTCACGGGATAACGATATTTAAAGGTCTTGGCACAGCTAAGCAAATCATATTCGATCCAAATCTTTTGCCTCAGATGAAGGGTATGGGGTACTTTAAGCAAATTTATTTTTCGTGGTATGAAAATTTCAACTTCTTAAAAGGATATTCTTACGATACACGTATAGGCGGATTTGGCGCTGTATGGTATATCGTAGCGATGCCTGCTATTTTGATATTTACTTTAAAATCAATAATAGATAAAAAGTGGGTCAACATTTTTTTCGCCATTTCTACTGGAATACTATTTTTAGCTTCATCAGAAAATTGGTGGTCCAGATACGTTATATTTATTGTTGCATTGGGATATGTTGCCATATCTTATATTATGCAAAACATTAAATTTACAAGAATTGTTGCACTGCTTATTATTTCATTAGTTACATTTAGTTTTACAGTTTCTATAAAAGGGTATTTGCCAGCAAACATATCGTCGAGAGAGACATTTAATGAGTTGAGAAAGACACCAATACTTGACAGAAGCTCTTATATGGCAAATTCATTTTATGGAGATGATATGTCGTTTTTAAAAGGCGTGAGAAATAAAAATATTGCATATTTTCTTCACGCATATATTTATCCGTTGTACGGTGAAGGACTTTCAAATAATCTTTTTTATCTGGGTAATATCAAGAATGAATCATCGTTTAAAAAGTATATTGAAGAAAATAGGATTGATTATGCAATGGTAAGTATAGGTTCTATTTATGATAGATGGTTAAAAAGTGATAGAGATTTCAAGTTGATATTTGTTGGAAGGCAACATGATGTATACAAAAAGCTTAGATAAATATGAATAAAGTATATAGAAAGGTGTTAGAAATGATATCAAAAATTTTAGATGCTTTTTTTGGATTGTTGTTTTTAGTTATGGTGACATTATTGGCTTATAAATATTTTAAAGATCCATCAAAATTAGATATTTTAAAAGAGTCAATAAATTATATTAGAACTCTTTAAGCTTATCAGAGTATTTACTTTCACACACTTTTCACACAATTTCTTTAAACATTTGTTATATTTATGTGATAAAATAATAAACAAAGTTAGTATAGTGTAAAAGCTGGTGATTAAATTGCCAAGAAAGATATATCTTGTAGAGGATGAGAGAAGCCTAAACCTTCTTTTGCAGAAGTACCTTGAGAGGGAAGGCTACAGTGTCACTACCTTTTTTGATGGAAGCACAGCGATGGAAAGGATAAACGACATGCCTGATCTATGGATACTTGACATAATGCTTCCTGATGTAGATGGATATGAGCTTATAAAAGCCATAAAGGAGCACAATAAGTCCACGCCAGTCATATTTATGTCTGCCAGAAATGAGGAGCTTGACAGGGTGGTAGGCTTAGAGCTTGGAAGCGATGACTACCTTTCAAAGCCTTTTTTGCCTCGTGAGCTTGTCATTAGGACAAATAAGCTTATGGAGAGGATATACGGAAAAGAAGAAGATGGCAGCGATGACATTATACAAGTAGGCGATTATACATTGAGTGAGAAGCAAAGGACTGTCTATTTAGGCGATAATGAGATACAGCTTACGAATAAGGAGTATGAGCTTTTTTGTTACCTTGTAAAAAATAAAAATATCGTCGTGTCAAGAGATCAGATATTGAATAACGTCTGGGGAGAGGACTATTTCGGCTCAGACAGAGTTGTAGATGACACTATAAGAAGGCTTAGGAAGAAAATAGATAAGTTAAATATAGAAACTGTATATGGTTACGGCTATAAACTGGTGTGTAAATCATGAAGAAGATATTTAGATTTAGATCACTTGCAATGAGAATATGGATGACATTTACTGCTGTCATACTTATAATAGTATGCAGTCTGTCGATGCTTTATATCTTTGCTTATAGGAGAGTAGAAGAAAACAACAAGATACAGGATTTAAAAGTTTCCCATGAGATGCTTCTTAAAAATAATAATAATTTCAGTGGCAACTACAACAATTTTTCCAGATTAAGAAATCTAAGAGGAGGAGACAACTTTATTGTTGATTTCGATACTGCAAATAGACCTTTGATTATAGACATAAATCACAGAGAGCCTCCACCAGACGTTCATACTCCATCCTTTGATTCACTTGGCGTTAAACTTTGGATGTCCAGCTTTATAAAAGGCGGAAACATGAATGAAAAGCTTTATAGAGAAGTCTACAACAACATGGAGTACTTCTTTATAATAAGCACTGTAAATTACGATTCGTCTAACAAAGCTTATCTTGTGTCGTACGTGCCAAATATCGTTGACAATACTATTCTTTATCTGGTCATTGCTATAGGGATAATATTCATCATCATTGGATTTTTTACGTCTATAATCATAGCAGGATACATCTCAAAGCCACTTAAAAAACTTGAGGAGTATACCATGAGGATAGCTCATAAAGACTGGAAGGAGCCTATAAATTTAGACAGAGAAGATGAGATAGGTATGCTGGCAAATTCCATGAATATGATGCAGAAAGAGCTAAAAAGGGCAGACGAGGAAGAAAAGCTGTTTTTACAAAGCATATCGCACGATCTAAAGACACCTGTAATGGTTATAATGAGCCATGCTGATGCCATAATAGATGGGGTGTACATCGATTCATTGGAAAAGACTGCCGGCATAATTAAAGACGAAGCCATAAGGCTTCAGAAGAAAATAAACCAGATGCTTTATCTGAATACACTCGACTATGTGCTGGAGAATGACACCAAAACTGACTATATAAATTTAAAAGATCTTGTGAGCAACATAATAAGCAGGTTTGAAATCATAAAAAGCAGTATTGAATGGGACTTAAGCTTAGATGAGGTGATAATAAAGGGTGATAGGGACAAGATAGAAGTCAGCATAGAAAACATCCTTGATAATGCCTTAAGGTATGCCGATGAAGTGATAAAAGTGACGCTTAAAAAAGAAGGCCAGTATGCATATCTTGACATATACAATGACGGACCAAAGATCGATGAGAGGCACATAGGTCATATATTTGACAGGATGTACAAGGACAAGACGGGAAACTTTGGTTTAGGACTTGCCATAACGAAGAAAATCGTAGACTTCTACAATGGTGAGATAAAAGCTGTAAATAGGGACAAAGGCGTAAGCTTCATAATAAAATATCCTTTAAAATAAAAAATGGAGTTTTAATGCAAATCTATTCTTCTTTAGTTTTATATGATATAATGATTGTAAGAAACTAAAGAAATGGAAGGAAGAATATGAGCCAAAATTACGATTTAACGATGAAAAATATTTTTTCAGATATGGCAGATGACATAATGAGCTATTTTTTGGGACTACAATACACGAAAATCGACGAATTAAATATAGAATTTGCAAGAATAGAACGCAGAGACAGCGACATGATATTCAAATGCACAACAGACAAAGGAAATGTGGCTGTGCACATAGAATTTCAATCAGAAAATGACGGAAAAATGCCTTACAGGATGCTGAGATATTCCTTGGAGATAATGGAAAAGCACAATCTCTTACCATATCAGATAGTTGTTTATGTAGGAAAAGACAATGTGAAAATGGAAAATAGCTTAAGCTATGACTTTGGAGAACAAAATACGCTGAACTATAAATACAGAATAATAAATGTTGGTGACATAAAATATACTGATGTTGTAAAGACAGATTATTATGATTTATATTCCCTTCTTCCGCTTATGGATCAAAATAGAAGGAAAGAAGAAGGGGAAAAATATTTAGAAAGATGTGTTGAAGCGATAAAAGATATTCCATTAGACATAAACAAAAAGAAAGATATAGCGTTTAAGGCAGAGATATTATCGGGTATAGTTTATAAAAAAGAAGTTATTGAGAAAGCTTTTTCGGAGGTGGTAAGAATGTTTAGGATTGAAGAATCAGAAACATACAAAATGATAATAGAAAAAGGCATAGAAAAGGGTATTAAAGAAGGTATTGAAAAAGGTATAGAAAAGGGTATTAAAGAAGGTATTGAAAAAGGTATAGAAGAAGGTATTAAAAAGGGTGCAAAAGAAGAGAAAATTGCAATAGCTAAAAAGTTATTAAAAAACGGCATGTCTATCGATAAGATAGCAGAGATTACAGAGTTATCAGAAGATGAAATAAAAAAATTGATGAATTAAAATATTTTAATATATTTTTAAAAAGCATGATGCGTAATAGGTAAGATATCATCGTGCTTTTTTTATTATAAATTTACAATTAGTGGTATAATTATTATAAAATATACTGATAGTTTTGGTATTAAAAGAGGTGAAAAATATGGCAGTTGCAGATAAAGATGAACATATAAAATACACATACAAAGATTATCTGAGCTGGGCTAGTGATGAGAGATGGGAGCTTATAGAGGGAGTTCCGTATAATATGAGTCCATCACCGACGCGGAAACATCAGAAAGTTGTAGGAGAATTATTTGCCTCTATCCATGATTATCTAAAAGGAAAAACTTGTGAAGCTTACAGCGCTCCATTTGATGTAAGATTGTTTGCTGAAAATGTCAGTGATGATAATGTGACAAATGTAGTTCAGCCTGACATAGTGATAGTGTGTGATCCAACTAAGCTGGATGATAAAGGTTGTAAGGGAAGTCCAGATATGATTATAGAGGTAGTTTCTCCTTCAACATTAAAGAGAGACTTAAAGGAAAAATTCTATTTGTACGAAAAGGCAGGAGTAAAAGAGTATTGGATCGTATTTCCTGATGAAAAAACTATACTGTCTTATTATTTAGGTGAAAATGGCAAATACCAAAGACCTGAAGTATATTCAGAAGAAGACAATATAAAGGTCGGGATTTTTGAATCTTTGGAAATCCAATTAAAGGATATCTTTCAGAATTAAATGTAAGGTGTGATTTTTGTGAAGAAAAGCAATCAGCGCATGCTGGTTGCTTTTTTTTCACACAGAAATCACACATTTTTTTAATTTTTTTGCAACATTTAAGTTTTATAATTTCTATAGGCAGAATAAAAGAAAAGGAGATAAGGCGATGGGCAAAAAGGTGGTAAAGTACAGTTTGGCATTTATCTTGGTTTTGTCGGTGATTTTAAGTGTGTACTCACTGTACCACTACAGTGGAAGCACAGAAGGGTTTAGGGGAAATTTTCAGCACAGTTTCATACAAGGCAGTACAAATAGAAGTTGGGGCAGTGGAAACACAAATCAAGGTGTCTGGCAAAGAGGCAATCCTTCTCAAGTAAATGGACAGAATGGCCAATCCCAATGGCAGATGCCTCGCAGTAGAGGAGATTTTGGAGGGTTTAGGGGAACATCATCAAAGTACGGCGTGTATATAATGGCGTATGCGGCGATTGTCTTTTTGCTGTTTATTTTAAGCTACTACGCTTTGAAGAATAAAAAGTTTAAGTTAGATTTGCAAAGTGATGTATTTATCATAGCGTCACTATTTTTGATAGGATTTTTCATGAGGCTTTATATAGCTGCAACTATTGAAGGTTATTCAGGTGATATAGGGCTTTTTAGAAGCTGGGCACAGTCTGCATCGCAGGACATCTTAAACTTCTACAAAAATACTCCAAGCTGTGATTATCCACCGCTTTACATCTATGTGCTTTACTTAGTAGGCAAGATAGCCTCAATTGGAAATCTATCGCATTACTACAACGTGCTATTGAAGCTTCCATCGATTTTAGCTGATATTGCATCATCTTACATCATATACAAAATAGCAAATAAGCATTTTGCAAAAAACATAAGTGCGTTTATGTCGTCTTTGTACATCTTCAATCCAGCCGTATTCATAAATTCGTCTGCTTGGGGACAGGTTGATTCGTTTTTCACGATGCTTGTGATAATGGCGGTGTACTTTCTGTCAGAAAAAAATCTGTGGCTTTCATCGGTGTTTTTTACAGCAGCAGTGCTTATGAAGCCGCAGGGAATTATATTTGCGCCGGTCTTGTTTTTCGAGGTCGTAAATGAGAGAAGTCTAAAAAATTTCTTAAAGGTTCTTGTGGCGTCATTGATTACGGCAGTTATAGTATTAGTGCCGTTTGCCATAGGTCAAGATCCCTTGTGGATATTTAAGCTATATGAAAAGACTATTTCAGAGTATCCTTACGCATCTGTAAATGGCTTCAATTTCTATGGATTGCTGGGAGCAAACTACGTGAATTCTGGCACAAGATTGTTTGTATTTAGCTACAGCACATGGGGGTTTATATTCATAGTTTTGACTACATTGTTCTCTTGGTTTATATACATCAAAGGAAAAAACAGCAACTTTGCATACCTTGCAGCGCTTTTGCAGATTGCTTTAGTATTTACATTTTCAACAGGGATGCATGAAAGATACTTATTCCCTGCTGTAGCATTAGCAATATTGACATTTTTGTATGTGAAAGACATGAGGCTATTTGGGCTTTTTGCCGGTTTCAGCGTAACAAGCTTTTTAAACATGTATTACGTCCTGTTTGGAGGGTTGAGAAATTCTTTTGGGTTTATACCTATGATGGTTTCATTGGCAAATGTTATAATGGCAATTTACCTTGTAAAAGTATCTTACGATGTAGCTATCATAAATAAGGTATGCACTTTTGATTTAGATTCACAATCACACGAAATTCACACAACTATTTGAAACTTATAAGACATTCTGAGGTTATATTGAAATATATGGAATAAGCCTATATGAGCGATAAAATTATTACAATTGGTTAATAGATTGGAGGATGAACAATGAAAAGATTGAAGTTTAATAAAGACAATATCGGCTTGTATTTAATCTTACTATTATCAGCAATATTGAATTTTACCAATTTAAGCATTGAAGGATACGCAAACCAGTATTACGCTGCAGGTGTAAAAAGCATGAGCATGAGCCTTAAGAACTTTTTCTTTGTTTCATATGATCCGGCTGGATTTGTCACGATAGACAAACCACCATTGGGATTTTGGATACAGACCATTTTTGCCAAGATATTTGGCTTTAGCGGCATAAGCATATTGCTGCCGCAGGCCATAGCAGGCGTCGTGTCAGTAGCCTTAATATACGTCCTCGTTAAAAGGTATTTTGGCAAGACAGCGGGGCTTATATCAGCATTGGTTTTGGCGACAACACCTGTATTTGTGGCAGACAGCAGAAACAACACGATAGACAATATGTTGCTTATGACCCTTTTGTTTGCAGTTTTGGCCTTAATGAAAGCTTTAGATACAGGTAAACTTAAGTATTTGCTGTTAAGCTTATTTTTAGTAGGCGTTGGCTTTAATGTAAAGATGCTGGAAGCATACATGATAATTCCAGCAGTGTATATAACGTACATCTTAGCATCGAAGATAAGCTTTAAGAAAAGGATCGGCTATCTGTCATTGGCTACCGTTGTGTTACTTATTGTATCCCTTTCGTGGGCAATCATTGTTGACATGACTCCTCAAAGCATGAGACCTTATGTAGGTAGCAGCACAGACAATTCAGAATTAGAGCTTATTATAGGCCACAATGGGCTTGAAAGGCTTGGGCTTGGCAGAAACACAGGTTTCGGCGGTGGATTTGGCGGCGGCCGCATAGGAAACTTCAATGGCGGAGAATTTCGAAGATATTTTGGCAATTTCAACGGTCAATTTAATCAAGGTACATCAAGGACGTCAGTAGATACGGTATCAAGCGCTACTAAGAATGGCAGTAGCTCAAATAGCGCTCAAAATACACCACCTGCAAACCAAGGCAATTTTCCAAGGTTTAATGGGCAAAATGGTGCAAATCCAAATTTCGCAGGCGGCAATTTTGAAAGGCCAAATGGCAATAGAGGCGGAATGGGCGGTATGTTCGGTGGAGATGAGAAAGCCAGCATATTGAGGCTTTTTTCAAACAACAGCTTGTCTGACCAGATAATATGGCTTTTCCCCATGGCCATCTTCGGATTTTTAGCAGAAATTTTAAGAAAAAGGCTTAAAAGGCCATTTGATGATGGTAGGAAGCTTTCTCTGATATTGTGGATTTCATGGCTTGTACCTGTGTTTATATACTTTAGCTTTACAACAGGTATGTTCCATCCGTACTATTTGACGATGATGGCACCTCCTATAGCGGCACTTACAGGCATAGGCATCGTTTCAATGTGGGAGATGTACCAAGATGGCGGTGCAAAGTCATGGCTTTTGCCTTTATCGCTTGTGGCTGACAGCTTAGTCGAACTTCTAATATTGTACTACCACTACAATACATCTAACATTACAAAGTACATCATGTTGTCTGTTGCAGTGCTTTCTATCGGATCGGCAGTAGTTTTGTCATTGATGACTTTTGCTAAGAATGGCGGATTTAAAGTCAAAAAGGCGATGCTTACAGTAGGTGTAATAGGGCTTTTGATAGCGCCTACTATCTGGTCAGCCACGACGCTATTTTATCCTATGAACGGTACAATGCCATCTGCAGGATTAGAGCTTATGACAGGTAGAAATAGGTTTGATTTCGGTGGCGGAGATATAAATGGCAGCACAGATTCTAAGCTTATAAGCTTCCTTGAGAAAAACAAAGGCAGCGCAAAGTATCTATTAGTCGTATCATCATCACAAAGCGCTGATAGCATAATCATAAAGACAGGTGAACCTGTGATGGCATTAGGCGGCTTCTCAGGATCTGACAATATTTTAACCCTAAGTCAGTTTAAAGAGCTTGTGAAAAAAGGCGAAGTAAGGTATGTGATGACAGGCGGAATGGACAGAGGCTCCAACAGTGAGATAATGAACTGGGTAAGAGAAAATGGAAAACTTGTGCCTACAAGCCAGTGGAGCAGCACAAATTCTACTCAAGCCGGCATTGGCTTCGGAGGATTTGGCAGAGATTTTGGAGAACTCTATGATCTTAAAGGTGTCAATGTCAACTGACATTGACACTTGGACATAAATATTTTGAAAGAAGGGATAGATATGTCTCATATAAAGTATTCTGTTGTCATACCTGTGTACAACGAAGAACTTCTTATTGAAGAATCGTACAGGCGGCTTAAAAAAGTCATGGACTCAACTGATGAGACTTACGAGCTTATATTTGTAGATGACGGCAGCCATGACAAGTCAGCAGAGATTCTAAGTGGGATAAGCATGAATGATAGAAATGTGAAGCTTATAAGCTTTTCGAGAAATTTTGGGCATCAGACAGCCATAACAGCCGGCATGGACAATGCCAAAGGCGATGCAATCATCGTAATCGACGCAGACCTGCAAGATCCACCTGAAGTGATATTAAAGATGATCGAGAAGTGGAAGGAAGGATACGATGTTGTGTACGGCAAAAGGGCGGAGAGAAAAGGGGAATCATTCTTTAAACTTTTTACGGCAAGGGTTTTCTACAGATTGCTAAAAAGCCTTACAAATGTAGACATACCTGTTGATACAGGTGATTTTCGCTTGATAGATAGAAAAGTATGTGATGTAATGAATTCTATGACATCAATAAAAGAAAAAAACAGGTATATAAGAGGGCTTGTAAGCTGGGTAGGTTTTAAGCAGATAGGTGTAGAATACGTAAGAGATCCAAGGCTTGCAGGTGAAACGAAATACACACTTAAAAAGATGCTTAAGCTGGCCATGGATGGTATTACGTCGTTTTCGTATGCACCGCTTAAATTGCCTTTGAATTTGGGCATTTTTCTGTTAGTTACAGGATTTGCGTATTTGATTGTAGAGCTTGTCTTAAAGGTCGCAGGCGTTGATGTATCGATAGAAAATACAGTCATAGCTGTAAATATGATCTTATTCGGCTTAAACTTTTCGGTCTTAGGAGCATTCGGAGAGTACATCGGAAGGATATACGATGAAGTAAGGGATAGACCATTGTACATCATAGCCAGAAAGGTGGGGTTTGACGATGGAAAGACAGGAGAAACAAGATAATAGCAAAGCAGGGTTTTTACAGTTTATAAAGTTTAATCTTGTAGGCATAGTAAATACTTTGGTGGATTTTTCGGTTTTCACCGTTCTTACGTTTTTTGGGATGTACTACATGGCGGCGCAGGTGATATCTTATAGCTGTGGTGTTGTAAACAGCTTTATCATGAATAAGTATTGGACATTTGGCGACAAATCAACTCCGCATGGATACGAAGTATTCAAATTTATCGCTGTAAATGGTGTGTCATTAGCGGTATCTCTTTCTATCCTGTATCCACTAAAGCCGGTTGTAGGAGTCATTTCTGCCAAGGTGATTGCTACATTGTTTTCAATGATGATAAACTTTGTAGGCAGCAAGCTTTGGGTGTTTAAGAAGGCCTAGTCCTCTTTCTCGACACTTCCAATAGCTTTCTTTCCAGCTCATCTACGTCGTACTTCCTCTGTGGATATGAATTGAAGTAGTTTCTTGGTGCCGTATTTGACGATGCGGCATCTTTTAGTATCGATTTGTCTTTCAAGTAGTTTTGTATGACTTTTTCTAAGAACTTTGCTGGATATTTTATGTCCTTTCCCTTCATGCGAGATATGCACAGATTCATCTCGTCATCTGTAAGATGGTACTTGTCTTTAAGCATGCCTTTGTCTATGTACTTAGGCGTGCTTTCACTTTTTTGATACATCATATCATTGATATGATTGATAGATATACTATCAGAATTAATATCTATCATATCATTCATATCTGATATGATCATATTGTTTTCACTTTTTGAAAATGGAATGCTTTCAATGTTTTTAACATCATCTACCTTTTCACTATCTGAAATTCGGTTTTCAGTTTCTTTATCTGCGTATTCGCTTTTGTCGATGTATGGCATATGAGTGAAATCACCGATTGTCATATTTTGCCAATCACAAAATTCGGTTATTCTACCGTTTTCGCCATATTTGTACGTGATGCCTTCGATGGATGTATTTTGTCTTAATGTGTAGTATTTCTTTTGCCGCAATTTGTCCTCGTTGTCGACGTAGCACACCAAAAATCCGTCTTTTATGGCATTTTTCAAGCTTTTACTTATGATGCCTGTAGATAGACCTGTGCCGCTGTCTATTCTTTTGCCGTTTTCGTATTTTCCCTTCTGTATTTCATCTATAGTAAGTTTTACTGGAATGCACTTTCCATTCTTTATTGTATGCTTTGCGATGTACATTATGATTTTTAACTGTGAACCGGATATTGAAGATAGACTTTCAAAAAAATTCTTTGGCACTATCCCGTATTCTTCCTTAAAACCATTTATCATTTTTTAAACCCCCATTTTCATCATTTTTAAATAGATCTTAAATAGATGTTGCTTGAAAAATATTATTATAAGCGAACGATTAATGGAGTTTTCGTGATATATCACGATGAATGTAGCGCAGTTTGGCGTATGAGCGAAAGCGAAAGCCGTCACAACGCATAGACGGCGTTAGCCAAACAAGCGAAATGAATCGCTGATATATAGAAAACGAAATTTGTGAGCGTTAATAATATTTTTCGAATTTTTCCAAGTTACATTTATAATGTAGTAAAAAAGTGAAAATCTTATATATAGGCAATTGACAAAAAAACATTTTCATTGTATAATCATAATTGAGCATAATCAATCAAAAATTATCATCTATTTTGAATGGATGTGATTGGATGTTTGGGGAAGAGCGCAGGATGAAAATAGCCGAGATACTAAGCAAGGATAAAAGCATTACGGTGTCTGAGCTTAGTGAGATCTTAGGCGTGTCAGAATCCACCATAAGAAGAGATCTAAAGATGTTGGAGATAGACGGGTTTATACAGAGGACACATGGCGGTGCCATATTGAATACGCATACACATTACGAGCCGTCGTTTGTTGAGAAAGAGGATTATGAGCTTCCATCAAAGATGCAGATCGGCAAGATGGCAGCTTCACTCATAGAAGAAGGCGATTCTGTAATCCTTGATGCTGGCACTACTACGCTGATGATTGCAAAATCCCTTCAAGATATACATCTTACAGTTGTGACAAACTCTCCTATCATTGCCATAGAACTTTCAAACCGCAATAATATTGAGCTTATAGTTACAGGCGGTATAGAGAGGCTTAATACAAAAGCGCTTGTTGGCCCTATAGCTGAGATGGTGATAAGGAATTTTAAAGTTGACAAAGCTTTTATCGGTGCAAATGCCATATCCTATGAGAACGGGCTTATGACACCAGATATTATAGAGGCAAACACGAAAAAGGCGATGATAGATGTCTCTAATGAAGTTTATGCAGTAGTAGACCACACCAAGTTTGGGAAGAAATCTTTTGTAAAATTTGCAGACATAAGCGATATAACTGCCATTATAACTGATGACGAGCTGGACTACGAGATAGTGAGAAAGTATGAACAGGCCAATGTGGATGTACTAAACTTTGGAAAGGATGTATTAGATGGTTACGACGGTGACGGTAAATCCGGCGATAGACAGGACGCTAATAGTAAATGATATTAGATTAGGAGCAGTAAACAGGGTGTCAAGAACCATAATCGATGCAGGCGGTAAAGGCGTAAATGTCGCAAAAAACTTAAAAAATTTAGGCTGCGACGTTAAGTGTTTAGGCTTCATGGGACCAAACGGCAAGTACATCGAAAATGTCCTAAGTGAATTAGGGATAAAGTTTAACTTTGTACAAATAAAAAATGATATAAGGACAAACATAAAGATAGTTGATGAGATTAGACACACTTATACAGATATAAACGAAGCTGGTCCAGATGTTTCTCAAGATGAAATAGAAAAGCTGATTTTGAGCATAAATGAGCATGCTGATTTATCGGATGTGATTGTTTTGTCAGGTAGTTTGCTACCTAACATGGATAAAGATTTTTACAGACAAATAATTGAGAAAGTCAACGGAAAAGGCGTAAAAGTCATATTGGATGCTGATGGAGATGCTTTAAAGCTTGGCGTAGAAGGAAAGCCTTATATGATAAAGCCAAATATTCACGAGCTTAGAAGGATGACAGGGAAAAATCTTGAAAGTGTTGATGAGATTATTGAAGAAGGCATGAGGATAATTGAAAGTGGGATTTCAATTGTGGCAGTATCGATGGGTGGTAGTGGAAGCATCGTGGTGACAGAGGATAAAGCTTACAAAGTAAACCCAATAAAAGTTCAGGTGAAAGGGACAGTAGGAGCTGGAGATGCCTATGTGGCAGGTTTTGCCTATGGCTTAAGCGAGAATCTTTCCATAGAAGAAGCTATAAAGATGGCATCATCTGCATCTACATCAGTTATCATGAGGGAAGGCACTAAAGCGTGTTCTTTAAAAGATGTGGAAGAACTTAAAGAAAAAGTTGAGATTGAAGTAATAGAAAGGTGATAAACGATGATTGAAGAAATACTTGATAAAGACATGATGATATTTGATTTGAAATCAAAAGACAAATTATCTGTATTAAAAGAGCTTATAAAGCCATTGGTAGCAAAAGGAGCCATTGAGGACGAAGGCAAGTTTTTGGAAGTGGTATTAAAAAGAGAAGAGGAGTTCTCCACAGGCATTGGGATGGGTGTTGCTATACCGCATGGGAAAAGCAGTTTAGTGAAAAAGGCTTCATTAGTTTTTGGAAAGTCGAAAGATGGCATAGACTATAGCTCAATGGATGGAAAACCAGCGCATCTATTTTTTCTCATTGCAGCACCTGAGGATTCTGACAACCTGCATCTTAAGATTTTAGCTAAGCTTTCAAGGTCATTAATGCATGAGGAGGTGAGAGATGAACTAAATAAGGCTGAGACTTACGAGGATGTCATAAATGCTTTCAAAAATTATGAATAAGGGGGATTTTTGATGAAAAAGATTGTCGCCATTACTGCATGCCCTACAGGTATAGCCCATACCTATATGGCTGCAGAAAACTTAGAAATGGCAGGTAAAGAGCTTAATGTGGCTATAAAAGTTGAGACACAAGGGTCTATAGGGGCAGAAAATCAATTGACAGAAAACGACATAAATGAAGCGGATGCGGTCATAATTGCTGCCGCGACAAAAGTCGACAAGTCCCGCTTCGAAGGTAAACCTATACTGGAAGTTCCAGTTGAGGAAGCTATAAAAAATCCGAAAGAATTGATTGAAAAAGCATTGAAGATGGAAAAACCAAAGAATTACGTAGAAAAAGTGGAAAAGATTCACGAAGAAAGGGCCAGCCAAAGGACAGGCGCTTATAAGCACTTGATGACAGGTGTATCATACATGATACCATTCGTAGTAGCAGGAGGTATATCCATAGCACTTTCATTCCTATGGGGATACAAGGCATTTCAGGTGCCAGGAACATTGCCTGCTGCATTGATGCAAATTGGCGGTGGCTCTGCATTCGCACTTATGGTTCCAATACTTTCGGGATTTTTGGCTTATTCTATAGCAGATAGACCTGGACTTGTACCAGGTATGGTAGGTGGTATGTTAGCAGTATCAACTGGTGCAGGATTTTTAGGCGGTATCATATCTGGTTTTCTTGCTGGTTATACAGTCTACTACCTGAAAAAGACCATAAAATTGCCTAAGACGATGGAGGGCTTAATGCCAGTTCTTATACTACCTGTATTATCGACGCTTATCGTAGGCCTTCTCATGATATACGTTGTTGGTACGCCTATGAAGACCATAATGACAGGTCTTACAAATTGGCTTAAAGGCATGAGCTCTACAAATGCAGTCATATTTGGCGCACTATTAGGACTCATGATGGCATTTGACATGGGTGGTCCTGTCAACAAGACAGCATACACATTTGCAACAGGTCTTTTGGCATCAAATGTGTTTATGCCTATGGCAGCGGTTATGGCTGCAGGAATGACACCGCCTTTAGGATTGGCACTTGCCACAGTCATATTTAAAAATAGATTTACGAAAGAAGAAAGAGAAGCAGGTAAAGCGGCATGGGTTTTAGGTGCATCATTTATAACAGAAGGTGCTATACCGTTTGCTGCAGCAGATCCATTTAGAGTAATACCATCCATCATGGTAGGATCCGCAGTTACAGGTGCACTTTCCATGTTGTTCCATATAGAACTTAGAGCGCCACACGGCGGAATATTCGTAATACCAATCGCTGTATCAAATCCGCTTTTGTACATTCTTGCTATACTTGTCGGCATGGTCGTGACAGCCTTCATGATAGGACTTTTGAAAAAGAAAGTATCGTGATTTATATAAAACATCGCTCCAGAATATGGGGCGATTTTTTTGTTGCTATTGACATTTGGTGTGATAAGATATATAATAAATTACGAAGAAAGTGTTCACGTTAACAATTTATTAAGAGATATTTAGATAAAAAGTTAAATAAAAATAAAAATAATCTAAAATATGTCAATCTAATAATTTTAATCTTATAAATGATAATTATTTATATATCATAGTATCTTTTGCTGTTGTTTTCTATTGTTTTGTAAAATTTCTGAATCTTTATATTTTTTTCAATAAACATCTTTGATAATTAAAATTGTTAACGTGTGCATAAGACTTTAAATTCCTTTTATGGACTTCTTAAGCGCTGTCAAAAACTCTTTACGCACAATTTTGTTAACTGATGCGAATTTTGAAGATGGGAGGTGAAAAGGTTTATAATTTGATTTTAATTTAAGCTGGAAAAATAATTGATATCTTGTCTTAGGAGGGAAAATGATGGGTATAGGAAAGAAACTTAATAGCTTCGTTTCATTCTTATTGGCATTTCTCATGGTGTTTACAATGCCAATGAGTAAAGCATTTGCAGATACTACTTCTTCTGGACCGGCAGCACCTGTTGATCTTCAAGTTTTATCAGGTTCTGTAACCGATACAGGCTTTACTCTTGTCTGGCACAAACCGGACAATTACAGCGATATTACCGACTACAAGATAACGGTAAGCGATAGCGTCTATGAACAAGTGTACTATGCAAGTGAGAATCAAACTGTTGCAAGCCAGTATATAAAGCAATTTTACGATAATAATGTCGGGGATTTAAAGGATGACAATGGAAATACTGTGATGAGTGCATATAAGATTTCTATGCATTCATTTGTGCTTACAGGGCTTAAACCTAATACACTGTATACGATTCAAGTACAATCTGTAGATGCTAATGGCAATACATCAACGCCAGTTACAATAACTCAAAGCACTGCGCCTTCAATACCGAGTGAAAACATCATAAATATAGAGTCAACAGGCGCTATAGGTGATGGCGTGCTGGCGGACGATGTAAATGGAATACCGTCATCAGGTACTTTAAATACGGCAGCAATACAAAAGGCGATTGACGAATGTCCAGACGGTGGCGTTGTATTGGTGCCTGCAGGGAAAATATTTGTCACAGGACCTATACATCTTAAAAGCAATATGACACTTGATGTAGAAGGTACGCTTTTAGGTACCACAGATCCAAACCAATATCCAAATCCATACGATACTGATACGAGCCAAGTAGGACAGAAGTCAGCGCCTCTTATTTCTACAGTCAGCACGGATGTGTACGGTAATACGATACAGTATCAAAATATAAGGATTGTAGGACATGGCGTGATAAACGGCAATGGATGGGCGCAAGTTTCCAGCAAAGATACCAGCGTGCCTATTGATGATCAGTTTGATCAGTATCAAAAGGGAAATAGCAGCAACATATCGACTACTGCGAAAAACCACCTTGCCTTAAATCAGTTTAATAAATATTCATCTCAAGGCACCAGCAATGCCTATGCTACAAGGTCTAACTTGATGGTATTTAACAATGTCAATGGGCTTTACATCGGTGACGGGCTTACGGTGACAAATCCGTCTTTCCATACAATATCTGTCACGAATTCGCAGAATGTTGTTTTAAACCAATTGATTGCCTCAACTTATGACTGCAATAATGGTGATGGCATAGATTTTGGCAACAGCACAGGTTTGACTGTTGTAAATTCTGTATTCAATACAGGGGATGACGATGTAAACTTCGATGCAGGCGTTGGACTTTCAGGTGAACAAAACCCTCCAACGGGAGATGCATGGGTGTTTGACAACTACTTTGGCAGAGGACATGGTGTAATAGCCATGGGCAGCCATACTGCAGCGTGGATTCAGAACATCTTAGCTGAGGATAACGTCATAAATGGAACCGCTATAGGGCTAAGAGGTAAATCTCAAAGCGGCAATGGAGGAGGCGCAAGAAATATTACATTTAGAGATAGTGCCCTTGCGTATATAACAGATAATGATGGTTCACCATTCTTGCTAACGGATGGATATTCAAGCGCATTGCCTACAGATACCAGCAATTGGGCTCCAGATGAACCGACATTCCACGATATCAAAGTTCAAAACTGTACTGTTAATGGTTCTAAAAAATATGCTATATTGATTCAGGGTGCTCCGGATGGTTTTGATTACAATATTACTTTTGACAATGTCGCCTTTGGAGCAGGAACATATCAAACAAAGATATCATATTTGAAGAATAGTACATTCAAAGACGTGGTATTTTACGGTTCAACGCCAAATTACGACGGCGATAAAACTACGCCTGTAAATCCTTGGTTTTTTGTTCACTCAAGTGGTCTTCAATTTTTAGGAACTACGACACAGCCGTCTATACCAGAGTGGCCATCGGATAACACTGCAACAGTATCAAATGTCACATATAATAGTGCGTCGATTAAATGGTCAAATGCTGCTTCTGGTACATTTACAGGATACCAACTAATTGGTAATGACGGTGTAATATTGGCAAAGGTAGACGCAAATACTACATCGTACGGTCTCACAGGGCTTACACCAGATACAAATTATACAATAACTGTTGAAGCTACTGATGATCAAAATAATACAATATTTGGACCTATGGTTACTTTTACTACTGCTAAAGGCAGCAGCAGCGATAATGGGCGAGGAACTGAAACAATAGATTATAACAAAATAGATGTGTGGGATTTTGGTGCAGAACAATTGGATCCTGCAAAATATAATAATAAAATTACAGTCGACATTATAAATAGTCTATATCCGGGTGTTACACCAGGTACATCAGGTGTTAATATAAATGGTTTTACTCTTAATAACGGCGAGTTTTTGTTCAATGATGGAGGAAAGCTGAATACTCACAGACTTAGAACTATAAATACACAACTTACTCGATATGATCAAAAATCATTGAAAAGCAGCGATGGAAGTACGACATACACTGGATACCTTTATTCAAATTCTAGTGGTAACCCTAATGTATACCTTGGCGTCTATCTCTACAAAGATGACATTGTGACATTGGTTGTTGCTTCAAATGGCAATCCTTCTACAATTGCTTTTGAATCACCGAGCGGTAAAGTATCTACGCAAGTTCATACTTTAGGTTCCAGTACCGCAAGCGTAATGACATTTTATGCATCTGAAGAAGGCCTTTACAAGATATACTCTAAAGATGAAAAACTCGTAGTGGCTAGAGTTTACAGACAGCATACAAGACCTGTAACAGTAAGTGGTACAGTGACGGCACCGTCAGGTCTTACAAACTACGGAATAACATTTACCAATAGGCAGACAGGTGAAGTTACGACTGCTGATGTAGTAGATGGCAAATATAGTGCCACTTTAAATGAAAATTACGACTACGATGTAAGCCTTTTTAATGCCAATGGATATATAATAACAGGGCCTAAATCGCTGTCTATAGCTAATGGTGCTGGTGGTCAGACTTTTAATGTCAATATTGAAGCTGTTTCGCTTGTTACAATAGGTGGTCACATAATAGGACTTCCATCAGATGAATTAGCAAAACTTAAATTGAATTTTTCATCATCAACTACTTATATGCCAGAAATAAATATATCTAATGATGGTTCATATACTGTTCAACTTGAAAGTGGTGTGACATACACAATAGACGCGGAAGGCGTTAATGATTATACTCTTAATGAAAATACTATAAGTGCAACAAGCGATGAAACACATGATTTTGTTTTTACAGCAAAGCCAACCTACCAGGTTACATTAAATATATCTGGAATTGATGATACTATTAAAAACAATGCTGTAATAACATTCACAAACGTAAATGAAGTAGGTTATAGCTATTCATTTAATTTGACTGATAATAATATTAAATTAAGAAATGGACAATATAAAATAACAATAAGTGGTATTGGTGAATATCCCGTAGTATTAGCACCAACTCCTGATTTAAAAATTAAAGATGCACCTGCCACAGCAAATTTGGATTTCAAATCAATGACAAAATGGTACTTTGCAATTTATAATTCGATTTCTTCAGGTCCAGGAATTGAAACAATAAATGGATCTAAGTATTATTTAGGGCTTAAATTATCTAATAGTGGTGTTTCAGAGAATAATTATTACTTACTGCTTTCTAAAGGTGGAACAATTGATGTTCCTGTAAAGTTGGGAGATATTGTCTTAGTAAGCTATACAAGTAGTGCAGCATTTACTTTTGACAATAACGATGCTACAAAAGTAGATGTAAATCTTGGAAGCACTAATCAAATAAAAACGGCTACTTATGTAGCGCCTTCAGAAGGATATGTTACAATATCGGGTATTGAAGGGAATAATAGCACACAGACATATTTGACTAGTATTAGAGTCTATACACCAGTACCATATAGAGAAACAATAACTGTTGGTTCAACAGGACGTGATTATACAACTATAAATGATGCATTAGATGCAATAAGAGCTATGAATCGTCCAAATAATGAGAGAGTTACTGTTGAAATAGATCCAGGTAATTATGAAGAAATGTTAGTTGTAGATGTGCCAAATGTTACTATAAAAAATGCAAGTACACAGCCAAGCATTAATTTGACAAACGAAGGCGTTGGAATTGACCAAAATGCAGTAAGGATAACTTCATATTATGGTACAGGGTATAGCTACTATAGTATGGGTCCTGATGGTAAGTATCATGCTGATTTATTAGCAGTAAATAAAGCAAATGGATATCTCTCTTATCATAATCCTGGAGCAGGTACAACTAATGGTAGCTTTTGGAATGCCACAGTTGTGATTTATGCGGACGGATTTGAAGCTGATGGGATTATATTTGAAAACTCCTTTAATCAGTATATCTCAGACAAAGAAGCAAATGATATAGTTGTACCAGAAGCTGGAAACAAAGGCATTAGACCTACAACATTTGGAGATACTTCAGTACAGAATAAATCTTATGTTGAGAGGGCAGCAGCATTAGCAATTGCAGACAATGCAAAAGAAATTTATTTTAACAATTGTAGATTTGTTGGAAGGCAAGATACATTGTATGGCGGTAATGGTGCAATTGCAGCATTTAATAAAAGTGCTATTATGGGATCAACTGATTATATATTTGGCCCAATGACTGCTGTGTTTTACAAATCTCAACTTGTTATGAATACTAGTGATGCAAGTAATGATGTAGCGTATATTACAGCAGCTCAACAGTCTTCAGGCAGAGGCTTTTTGATGTACAATTGTACCATTACATCAACGACACCTGGTGTTGATACGGCCTCTACAAAACATTCTAAACCCGGATATTTTGGAAGACCATGGTTAGCAAACACTAGTGAAGTTGTGTTTGACAAAACGATTATTGAGCCAACTGATTATTATGGAGACTTGCAGTCGTTAATTCAACCAGCTGGATGGCTTTCGACGCTTGGCGGAACATCGCCTAAGATGTATGAATATGATACTATGGAGAGTTTAGCAGGTGTTAACAATTCATCACAACGCGTTTCATGGTCTACAGTTTTAAGAGACGGAAAGTTATTAGATGGAACAGATATTTCCACTGCAGATAAGGCCATAACAGCATTTCTTGGAGATTGGAGACCTTTTGAAATTGATGCACAAGATGACGTTGCTGTTATTGTAAATCCTGGCAATAATAACGGTAACACCGGAAATACAAGTAGCGGTACAGGCAATACGAGAAGCACAAGCGGCAATAGCAGCAGTGCAAACAATGCAATCGGAACAGTCAATAAAAATGGAAATGTCATTACATGGACGCTTGATGTACAAAAAGCAAAAGACCTTATAAACAATACAAAAGACAAGAATGTAGTATTGGACCTTACAACGCTTGGAACAAGTCAGCAAAAAGTTGTTGAAATTCCAAAAGAAATTTTGACTGCCAGTGCTGATGGTGACAAAGACATCGTTATAAAATCTGACAACGCATCAATAGTATTGTCAAAAGATACATTAGATACAAGTCAGATAGCGACTGGGGTTAATATATCTATAAAAGACAACGGAAAGCCAAATGCATCAAATTACGTACCACTTTCTAATGCGATAGACATAAGCATTAAATCAGACAGTGGAAATGTAGCATTAACCAAACCGGTAGAGGTGACATTAAATATATCAAAAGCTGACGATCCAAGAAAAGTTGCGGTGTACTACTACAATCCGACAACAAATCAATGGGAGTATGTTGGAGGAAAAATAGATAAAGAGGCAAATACAATAACATTCAACGCAACACACTTCTCACAGTATACTGTATTAGAATACGACAAGACATTTGATGACATAAAAGATAACTGGGCAAAAGACGATATAGAAGTATTAGCATCAAGGCATATAGTAGAAGGAATAACAGATACTCAGTATGCGCCAAACAAAACAGTAACGAGAGCAGAATTCACAGCAATGATACTGAAGCTATTAAACATAAAAGAAGAAGCATACAATGGAGAATTCAGCGATGTAAAGAGTGGAGATTGGTATGCAAATACAATAGAAGCAGCATACAAAGCGGGCATAATCGAAGGAGACGGAAAGAATGTAAGGCCAAATGACAGCATAACAAGAGAAGAGATGACGGCAATAGCCATGAGGGCGTATGAGATGATGACACAGTACAAAGAAGAGAATATAGGTGCAACATCATTTAGCGACGATAAATCCATAAGCGACTGGGCAAGAAACGTAGTTGCGAATGCAGCCAAATTGGGAATAGTGAATGGAGAGCCCAACAACATGTTTGAGCCTAAAGGCATAGCTACAAGAGCAGAAGCGGCAGCTATCATATACGGATTACTAGACAAAAGTGGAAACATATAATAATTTTGCCTGCCAACACTTCGCAAGAAGCTGTTGGCAGTTTATTTGTTAGCGTATAAATGTTGACATTGTAAGACACAAGACATCCTTTTTATTTTTAAAAAATATGTTATAATAAAAATAAACACGAGTTTACAATTCAACTGAATAATCAAAAGGAGAAGTAAATATGAATAGTAAAGAAATAGCAAAAATTGCTGGTGTTTCACGCAGTACTGTTTCAAGAGTAATTAATAATTATCCAAATGTTCCCCCTGATACAAGAGAGAAAGTATTAAAAATTATTAAAGAATATAATTATGTTCCACACGCATCGGCGAGAATGTTAAGAGGAAAATCTTCTAAAACGATAGGTCTTGTCATAGTTGATATAAAAAAAGATTCAGATATACATAATGTATATGATAATGTCTATTTTGGACCTTTTACAACAGCAGTAATAGATTCTGCAAATCAGCTCGGTTATAATGTCCTTGTTACAACGGTTTATAAAGTTAAAGATTATAAAAAAGTAAAAGAAATTTTTTATAACAAAACAATCAGTGGAGCAATATTCGTTGGTGTTAAAAATGATGATCCGGAAATAAAAAATCTTATTGAAGGTGGACTTAAAATAGCGATTGTAGATCAAGAAATAAAAGAAGGAGATGATATTTTTGGTAAGAGTATTATTGTAAACATGGATAACATAAATGGAGCTTATGAAGCTACAAAATATCTTATTAATTTAGGACATAGAGAAATAGCTCACATAACAGGAGACATGGATAAATTGTCTGGCTTTGCAAGATTTGAAGGATATAAAAAAGCATTAAATGAAGCAGATATTTCTTATGATTCTCGTTTAGTTGTAAAAGGAAATTTTATAGAAGAGAGTGGATATAATGCCGCACATAAACTTTTTAAAAAAGCAAAACCGACTGCAATTTTTGCTTCAAATGATCAGATGGCTATAGGCGCTATGCAAGCACTTGAAGAAATGGGATATAAGGTGCCCGAAGATGTTTCAATAATTGGATTTGATGATATAACTATATCACGTTATGTAAAACCTGCATTAACAACAATGAATGTTTCGCTTTTACAAATGGCGGAATTATGTGTAGAGAATTTAGTTAAATCAATTGAGGGTGAGTCTGAAATTATAGCAAAATTTCTAGTTTCAGCAAAGCTAGTAGAGAGAGAATCTTGTATGAAAATTAGTTATTAGATTTTTTTAATTATTTTTTCAAAAGAAGTTTTTTAAAATTATAAAACTCAAACTTCGCACATAGATAATTACTCTGTTCCTTGAAAACTTAATACTTTGCCAGAAAAAAGTATAGTAATTCACGCAATTATGCACATTTTGGGAGTCTTTCCTTAAGTTCTTTTGGAATCGCAGCCATAAAAGCATTAAGTAATTGGTCCAGCTGCTCCGAAGTCAGCGATAGTTTATCTGCTATTGTATCTAAGAATACTTGCATAAGCAGATGAAAAGCCTGAATCAATGTAATATCAGACATTTCATCCTGTATGTAGTAAAATATCTCTCCCATTGTTCGCAAATCTGATGATCGGCGGTTCTCTAGTGCAAGCATCATGTATCTGGTAAATACTATTGCTGTATGTGCTGTCATCGCATCGTAAGATAATGAATTACATTCTTTGCTGAGCTTCAAGTATGATTTACACACTTTGAAAAAGACTTCTATATCCCAGCGCTTTCCGTATATACGAATGATTTCATCCTCATTAAGGTTCATATCTGTGGTAATAAGCGCCAGGTAGTCTTTTCGCTTATTCTTGTTTCGGACAAATACAATTCTAGCAGGAATAGATTTTCCGTCTTTTTCAAGGGAGACTTCCACGGATAACAGATATCTCGACCTACCTCTTCTTTTTCTGTTTTGCTTGTATATTGCCGTTAACGGCTGCATTATTCCATTATATAGGTAATGCATCTTTGATGTTTTCTTCGCCATTGCAATGATATCATAGCCCATCTCTTTAATAGCAATCAAAGAAGAAGGAGAACAAAACCAAGTGTCAAACAATACATAGGATGCTGGAATCATTGCCTTTTTAGCGGCCTTTATTAATTCCAGAACTACGGCTGTTGCTTTGGTTTGGGCTAAATTCCTTCTTAAATACCCGGCGGATCGCTTGTCCATAGTTATAGCTTCATTGATACGATTCTTTTGATTTTCGGTAGATAAAAGACATCCATTGACTGGGAGAAAAGTATTTCCATCTGACCATCCGAGTGTAAGTAGGCGAAAGCCATACTTGTATGTTTTCTTAGCATGGTCATATACTTTTGCTAGTAGCTCTACTTTTTTAGAGCTAGAGCGTTCGAACAAAGAGTCATCCACAATAAGAACATTTACACGTTTATCGCTTGTTAACCCAGTAATTGTTTCATTTATAATCTGCGCGCTAAGCCAAGTAGTAAACCGGATCCAATTGATATGGATAGAGTTTAAGAGTCTGTAAACCGTGTCCTTCTTAAAACCAGCCTGATTTGTACCCATTAGCATATTCATATACATAGATCTATTGGTGAAGATCATACTGAATAAGTACTCAAAAATGAAAATAACCGGAATACCCTTGCTTTTGTAAGCATTCGATAATCTTAAAGCAGCCGAAATTCTATATTTTTTGAAAAAACTTTTAATCGAAGTAGAAACCTTATTATCAATTTGGTAATTTTGTGTTATACTATTCATAGCATGAGCCTCCAATTGGTTTATTTTTTAGATAATTCAATTATACCAAAAATGGAGGTCTCATGCTATTTTATAGGCAAATAATATTGAATTATCAAGGTACAGAGCTACTTTTATAAGTGCGAAGTTTGAGTTATAAAACAAAAAAATGGTATTGACAATAGACAAAATAAACTGTATAATTTAGATAAACACGTGTTTATTAACATAATATATTAAAAGCTGTCAAAGCTATAAAAAGTTATTTTTGTGATATTGAATCTAAATTTTGGAGAAACCTAGCAAATTTTTGATTATGCTAACACGGAAAATTTTAACTTTAGATGTTTAGCATTAATTAGCACAACTTGCTGAATTAAATTTAGATATATTTATAAGTATTTCTTGTGGTTATTATTTTTCTTTTTAATTTTTATTTGAATTGTTATATCTTAAAAAGATATAAAACGAATAATAAAGGGTCAACCTTTATTATATATAATTATAAACACGTGTTAATCTTAAAGGAGGTTTATCTATGTACAAAAAAGTTCTTGCTATTTTTTTAGTGCTTGTGATTGCACTAGGTGTTTTAGCTGGTTGTGGTAGTTCATCAACTCAAACTAATGGTGGCAGCAATAATCAATCTAAAAGCACATCTTCTCAGAAAGTCACTTTGCAAGTTTGGATTATGCCTAATAGTCCTCAAAGCGCTAGCGATTTTTTAAATGTTGTGAAACCATTTACAGATGCCAATCCTAACATCAACATAAAAGTAACAGTTTTGGATTGGGGATCTGCATGGACAAAAATTACTACAGCAGCAACGAGTGGCATCGGTCCAGATGTATTACAGCTTGGTACAACGTGGGTTCCTGCTATTGCTTCGATGGGTGCACTTGAAGATTTGACAGATAAGGTTTCTGATTTAGGAGGAGCGAGTGCTTTTTTACCTGCAGCATGGAATTCAACAAGTATTAAAGACTCTGGTAAAACGTCTGCAGTACCATGGTTTGTTGATACTAGAGGAATATTTTATAGAACAGATGTATTTCAGAAAGCTGGGATAGATCCAAAACAAGCTTTTGCTACATGGGATTCTTTTTTAGATACTGCTAAAAAGATTAACAATATTGACATTAATGGTCAAAAGGTAGCTGCTATTGGTATACCTGGAAAAAATGACTGGAATGTGGTGCATAATTTTGCCCCATGGATATGGGGTGCAGGTGGTGATTATTTATCACCAGATGGTAAACATGCGGCGTTTAATAGCCAAGCAGCTTTAAAAGGAATCGATTTTTACACAAGTCTTGCATTGCAAGGATTAGTGCCTAAAGCTGCACTTGAAAAAAATTCTTCTGATGTTGAAAGTCTTTTTGCAAAAGGACAATTTGCAATGATTTTTTCGGGTCCTTGGTTAGTAAAAAACCTTTCAACACCGGCTGATAAAGGTGGAATGGCAGATACTATAGCGGCTAAAAATTATGCAGTTGCTAATTTGCCAGAAGGTCCTGCTGGAAGATATTCTTTCTTTGGTGGTAGTGATCTAGCAATATTCAAAGCATCAACGCATAAAATAGAAGCTTACAATTTGCTTAAATACCTTGTAACAAAAGAAGCACAAGTAAATTATGCAAAAGTATCAGGTATGCTTCCTGCATTAAAAGAAGCTCTTAATGATCCTTATATAGCATCAGATCCTCATATGTCAGTATTTAAGGATATTGCTCAGTATGGTCGTTCATATCCTGCAGTACCTGCATGGGGACAAATAGAGAATATATTGCTTACACATTTAGGTAATGTGTGGGATGATGTAGCTGGTGTAAAGGGACCATTTAATCAGAATATGATAGCTGATGAAATGAACAAAGCCGCTGAAGAGGTAGATGGAGCATTGCAACAATCGAAATAATAAAATTTGAGGAGTATTGTTGCAATTTGCAATAATACTCCTAATAAAAAGGAGTTGATCTAATTGGGTTATCTAAAACAAAATATAAAAAAGAATAAATTGGCTTATATACTTATTTTGCCTGCTATCATTGCAATGCTTATGATTCACTTTATTCCGATGACTGAAGGATTGTATATTTCGCTGTTAAAGTTAAACCAGTATACGTTATTAAAATTTTTACATGCCCCTTTTGTTGGATTAGGAAATTTTTATACAATATTATTTGATCCGTCTAGTACATTGAGAATTGGATTCATGGATGCAGTCAGAAATACGATTATCTATACCATAGTTACTAATTTATCAGTTCTGATAATTGGATTGTGGCTTGCTCATGTTTTAAAGCAAGAATTTAAAGGGAGAGGCATAGCACGTACATTGCTTTTGTTGCCTTGGGTTGTACCTTCATATGTTGTAGGTATGCTTTGGGGCTTTATGTGGAGGCAGGATAGTGGTATTATAAACAAGATTCTTGTGGATTATCTTCATCTTTTACCACATAAACCATTTTGGCTTATTGGGCCAAATGTTTTAATAGCAATAATTATCCCAACGATATGGAGATCGTTTCCGATGACCATGATAATGCTACTAGCTGCTTTACAGACGATATCAGATGATTATTATGAAGCAGCTGAAATCGATGGTGCTACAAGTTGGCAAAAACTTATATACGTTACATTACCATTTTTAAAACCGGTTATTGGTACTTTAATACTTTTCGGTATGATTGGCAGTATTTACTCTTATAATATTGTTGCGATGATGTTTGGAAATGGTGCTGGATACCCGGGAGATTGGGGAGATTTAGTCATGACAAATATTTCAAGAAATTCATTTAATATGTGGCAATTTGGGACTGGTGCTGCTGCATCTGTCATGCTAATGATAGCTGTACTAACATTAACGGGTATATGGTATAAAGTATTTAAAGACTCACTAACAATGGAGTAAAGGGGGAAATTATTTTGATTACAAAAAAAGTGGTCTTACAAAAAGATACCAAAAAAAGGTTCAATTATAGACAAAAGAAAAAGATAAAAAGATTTTTTTCGCTTGCAATGTTATGGATATTTATTGTGTTAACAATATTTCCCATAATATGGATGGTTGTATCATCAACAAGTGATCAGGAAGGTTTACTGACAGGAAAAATACAACCACAACTGAAAAATATTTTAACTAATTATCATGATATGTGGACAAATATTAATTTTGGTTTATATTTTAGGAATAGTCTTATTATTGATGCGTCAACTACAATAATTGCTTTGTCAATTGCAATTTTAGCGGGTTATGCATTAGCTAGGTTTAAATTTATAGGTTCAAATTTGTTTGGTGTTGCAACACTTGGCACACAGATGATTCCAGGTATATTATTTTTACTTCCTCTATATTTGATATTTCTTCAAATTCAGCAGACATTTGGTATAAAAATGGTGAATACTTATCGTGGGATTATTATAACGTATTCTGCATTTTATATTCCATTCAGTATATGGATTTTAAGAGGTTTTTTTGCATCTATACCTTTAGAGATAGAGGAAGCAGCAAGGATAGACGGATGTACACAGTTTAGTGCGTTTATACGTGTGATTTTACCATTAGCTATACCTGGTATAATAGCAGCTGCTATTTATATTTTCTTGATGGCATGGGATGAGCTTTTATTTGCATGGGTATTAACTACATCAGCAGATGTTCAAACTATACCTGTCGGTATAAGGTTATTTGTAGGCAATTATCAAAATAGATATGATTTACTTATGGCTGCATCTACAGTTGTTACAATACCAGTCGCTTTAATATTTTTCTTGTTGCAGAAATATTTTATTAGCGGAATGACGGCAGGGGCTGTAAAAGGTTAAGCTTATTATAAAAGACAGGAGTGATTATAATGGCTAATTTTCCAAAAGATTTTTTGTTTGGAACAGCAACATCATCATATCAAATAGAAGGGGCAGTAAGTGAAGATGGCAGAACGCCTTCTATATGGGATACATTTTCAAAAATTAATGGTATGACATATAATGGTGATACTGGGGATATAGCTTGTGATCATTATCACAGATATAAAGAAGATATTGGAATATTAAAGGAAATAGGTGTAAAAGCGTATAGATTTTCTATAGCATGGCCAAGAATTTTTCCGGATAGAGGAAAATTTAATCCTAAAGGAATGGATTTCTATAAAAAGTTAATAGAAGAGTTGTTAAAGAATGATATAACGCCTGTTGCTACAATATATCATTGGGATTTACCTCAATGGGCAGGTGATATGGATGGATGGCTTAATAGCGAATGCATAAACTGGTATTTAGAATATTCTTCAAAATTATTTGAAGAGATAGGTGACATAATTCCAATGTGGATTACACATAATGAACCATGGTGTGCGTCAATATTAAGCTATGGAATTGGGGAGCATGCACCGGGACATAAAGATTATAGAGAAGGATTAATTGCAGCACATCATATATTACTATCTCATGGAAAAGCGGTAAAAGTTTTTAGAGACATGAATATAAAAAATAGCCAAATAGGAATAGCTTTGAATTTAACACCTGCATATCCGGCAACAGAAACAAAGGAAGATAATTTAGCAGCTAAATATGCTGATGGTTTTACTAATAGATGGTTTCTGGATCCAATATTTAAAGGGAACTATCCAGTAGATATGATAGAATTGTTCAAAAAAGAAATCGGAGAATTTGACTTTATAAAAAGCGATGATTTAGGTATTATAAATCAACCGATAGACTTTTTAGGAATTAACTTTTATACAAGATCAATTGTTAAGTATAGTGAAAAATCTATGTTAAAAGGGATAGGAGTGGAAGGACCTGGTGCTAAGACAGATATGAGTTGGGAGATAAGCCCTGAATCACTGTATGATCTTTTAAAAAGACTTGGTAAAGAGTATTCAAGAATACCAATTTATATAACTGAAAATGGAGCAGCATTTAAAGATATAATAACGGAAGATGGTAAGGTTCATGATCAGGAAAGGATAGAATATATAAAAGAACATCTGAAATATGCCAATAAATTTATTGAAGAAGGAGGAAATTTAAAAGGATATTTTTTATGGTCGCTTTTGGACAATTTTGAATGGGCTTATGGATATTCAAAGAGGTTTGGTATTGTTTATGTAGATTTTGAAACGCAAAGGAGAATTTTAAAAGATAGTGCTATTTGGTACAAAGAAGTAATAAACAGAGCTTCAATTGTTTTTTAAGTTTCTATGTCTCAGTGTAAAATTTTATCTAGGTAAAAAAACAGGAAAATTTTGATGAGATTTAGAAAGAAGATCCACTATTTATCTCTGAAAGATGTTGTATTAAAACAGCAATATGAAAACTTAAAGCAAATAGAACTACCAAAAAACAGTGTATAAAGCAAAACAGCAACAAAAGAAAATTAAATCAATTTATGAAAGCATGATAAGCTTGCCAACATTGCAAAAAAAATATTGGAAGGGAGACGAGGTTTTGAATAAATGGCATATTAACAAATGGTACTTTTTTGTAGGTACGCTTGTTATATTTGCTATAATTATAAGTCTAATCTTAAAAAATACATCTTTAACCTTTGGTAGTTATGATCGGGAAAAATTTCCTCATCTAATAGGGAATTCTATGGTAAAAAAACCTTCATTAGCGGGTAGACTTAAAATTATAGAAATAGGTGGTAGAAAGACACTGGGGGATCAGCACGGTAATCCAATACAGCTGAGAGGAATGAGCACACACGGATTGCAGTGGTTTCCACAAATTATTAATAACAATGCTTTCTCTGCATTATCGAAAGATTGGGAAGCAAATGTAATCAGATTAGCTATGTATGTTGGTGAAGGCGGTTATTCTACAGATCCAAGTGTTAAAGAAAAGGTTATAGAAGGAATAAATTTAGCGATTAAAAATGATATGTATGTAATAGTTGACTGGCATGTTTTGAATCCTGGCGATCCAAACGCAAAGATATATAGTGGTGCAAAAGAATTTTTTAAAGAAATAGCTAGTAAATATCCAAATGATTTACATATTATATATGAGCTCGCTAATGAACCAAATCCAACAGAATCAGATATAACAAATGATATTACAGGGTGGGAAAAAGTAAAAAAATATGCAGAGCCAATTATAAAAATGTTAAGAGATATGGGAAATGAAAATATAATAATTGTTGGAAGTCCAGAATGGAGTACAAGACCTGATTTAGCGGTAAATGATCCTATCAATGATAAAAATGTTATGTATAGTGCTCATTTTTATACTGGAAGTGCTAGTGTATGGGAAAATGGCAATAAAGGACATATTGCTAGAAACATTGAAAAAGCACTCGGAAATGGCTTAGCCGTATTTGTTACAGAATGGGGCACCAGTGAAGCAAGTGGAGATGGAGGCCCGTATTTAAATGAAGCTGATGAATGGCTGGAGTTTTTAAATTCTAATAATATTAGCTGGGTTAATTGGTCATTAGCAAATAAAAATGAAGCTTCAGCCGCATTTTTACCAACTACTTCTTTGGATCCTGGTAATGGTAAAGTGTGGGCAGTAAATCAATTGAGCCTTTCAGGAGAATATGTAAGAGCTAGAATAAAGGGAATTTCTTATAAACCTATTTCTCGCGAGACAATGGGAAAATAATTTATCAAAATCTATAAAACTGAAGGTGGTGTCGAGATTGAAAAAAACCACCGATCTTTAGGACATTGAAAACATAAAAGATGAGTTTATTATTCTGAAAGGTCACGGGTATGAAGCAGTAAGTAAGTTTGTCCCCATCGATTAGTGAAGGTAAATTAAAATTAAAGTTTTTAGGAATATTATTGATAATAATAGTCATAAGTTCCTAATAGCTACTATTTTAAAAATGTATATGGAAGTACGATATAGGCAGGAAAAGAAAGCTGATCATCCTAAGAATTTTTTCACAAATTTGTTGCAATTGTTTTGTCCTAAATGTTATAATATCTGTAGTTTCTCTTTGAAAGGAAAGATTGTGATGATTAAGGGTGTTCTTAAATAAGCCATTAGACTGAAAATGGCAAAAGTATGGCATTTTGTTTTGTAGCCGTAAATTTATGGTAATTTATTGGCTTTGTTTGCTATACTTTAAATTGTTTAAGAACACAGTCAAAACACGATCTTTGCTTTTATGCACGATAATTGTACCTATGATTATTGTGTATCGAAGTTTGCTTAAAAAGACTGTATAAGACTATGTTCTTGTACAGTCTTTATTTCTTAAGGGGGGATTTTTTTGAGGAGAGTTTTAAAATACGTCTTAAGGTACAAATTATACGTGATAGTGCCGTCTATTGCCATGGTATTGGCAATCGCACTTGATATGTTTAATCCATACCTACAGGAGGTAATTACTGATAAGGTCTTTTTAGGCGGTGACAAGAGCCTTCTTTGGCCAATTTTGTGGGCTTTTATTGCCATCACAGCAGTGAGGACCGTATTAGGATACTTAAGAGAGTATATATTTGATGTGCTGTCAGCAAAGATAAGCGTAGACATAAAGAAGGACCTTTTTGACCACATTCAAAGCCTTCCTTTTAGCTTTTTTGATAATATGAATACAGGTGAGCTTATGTCCAGGATAGGTGAAGATGTTGACAATGTGTGGAGGAGCATATCATTTGGCATAAGGCTTTTTATCGAAAACATGATATATTTTATCACTGCATCAACAATACTCTTTTTTATAAACTGGAAGCTTACTTTAGTAAGTCTTTTGGGAATGCCTATCATTGGATATCTTGCGCTTCAGTTTGAAAAGAAGATTGGCATATCTTATGGGAAACTAAGCGACCAAGGTGTGCTTATGAATACGGCGGCACAGGAGAATATAGCTGGCGTAAGGCTTGTGAAGGCTTTTGCGAGAGAAAAGTACGAGATCATGAAATTTTTAAACTTAAATAATGAAAATTTTGAGCTTAGCATGGAGCAAAACAGGATAGTGGCTAAGTATTTTCCGCCTATAGATTTTTTGACGAATTTTTCTATCGTCATATTAGTGGTCTTTGGTGGCATGTTGGTAATCAGAAGCTCTCTATCTATTGGAGAATTGGTGGCTTTTAGCGGATATATATACATGCTTATATGGCCTATGAGAATGCTGGGATTTTTGACAAATCTGATTGCACAGTCAGATGCGTCAGCTAAAAAGATAATGAGGATCATGGACATAGTTCCATCTATAAAAGACAGTGAAGATTCTGTAAGGATAAAAGAATTAAAAGGTGATGTGGAGTTTAAGCATGTGTTTTTTAAGTACAATGATGATATGGTTTTAAAAGATATAAATTTCAAGGTTTCAGCAGGTCAAACTGTTGCCATAATGGGCACTACCGGCTCTGGAAAGTCATCTTTGGTAAATCTCATCGGGAGGTATTACGATGTCTCTGATGGGGCTGTGTACGTTGACGGCTATGACGTAAGAAATATAAATCTTCACGATTTGAGAAGCCAGATGGCGGTGGTGCAGCAAGATACATTCTTATTTTCTGAAAGCATTGAAGAAAATGTGAGATTTGGAAAAGAAGATGCTTCGTTTGAAGAAGTAAAGGAAGCATTAAGATTGGCCTGTGCAGATGATTTTGTTGAGGATTTTGACGACAAGTACGATACGATAGTAGGTGAAAGGGGCATAGGATTATCAGGTGGTCAAAAGCAAAGGATAGCTATTGCCAGAGCCCTTATAAGGGATGCCAAGATATTGATACTTGATGATGCCACATCTGCTCTTGACATGGATACGGAATTTAGGCTTTTAAAAAATTTAAGTGAAAGGCGAAAAAATGCTACGACATTTATTATTGCTCACAGAATATCGGCTGTTAAAAACGCAGACATGATACTTTACATGGAAGACGGACGAATCGTTGAGAAAGGAACGCATGATGAGCTTTTAGGAAAAAGAGGCAGGTACTATGAGATTTACTTAGAGCAGTTTAAAGATTTTAGCGATGAAGAGTACGGTATACCGGATGCTTGCAGCTAAAATATTTGTAAAAAGAGGGAGGCGGGAAAATGGCTAAAAATACGGTGAAGCAAGACGAAGACTTAAGGCGAATGTCAAATTTCGTCATATTGAAAAGGCTTTTTAGTTACCTTGGAAAATATAAATTTAAGGTATTTGTGGTGATAATGTTTTTGATATTTGAGATGGCTGTAAGCTTGATAAATCCAGTTCTTATGAAGACGGCTATTGACAAAAACATACGAAATGGCGATATAAATGGTCTATTCATAATCGGTATTTTGATGGTGGTATTAAATTTTCTATCAATGATGGCGTCAAGAACCAGGATAGTGAAGATGGCATCTGTCACAAATGACATACTTTTAAATATAAGGCACGAACTATATAGCCACATACAAAAGCTTTCGTTTTCATTTTTTGACTCCAGGCCAGTAGGCAAAATTTTGGCAAGGGTCATAGGAGATGTTAATTCACTGCAGGATTTATTTAACAACAGCGTTACAAACTTTATACCACAGATTCTTACAGTAATATGTGTTGGTGCCATGATGTTTTATTTAAACAGCAAATTGGCTTTGGCTTCTATGATATTGTTGCCGATGCTTGTGATTGGTCTTTTTTCGGTAGAGACTTTATCGAGAAGAAGATGGCAGGAATTTAGAAGAAAGAGATCTACATTTAATGCGTACACACATGAAGATTTTTCAGGGATAAAAGTCGTGCAGGAGTTTGCAAATGAAGACAAGACTTCTTCAGTGTTCTTTAAGCTTGTCAAGGATATGATGGACAGTTTTATTAAAGCTGTAAGATTGAATGACCTTTTTTGGCCTATGGTTGATGCGTCTTATGGGATTGGGGCTGTCATACTTTATTATTTTAGCGCAAAGTTTATGGGATACGGCATTACAATCGGGACAATAATAGCATTTACCATGTATATAGGCATGTTCTGGAGGCCTATACTTGATATAAGCAATTTTTACAATAGCTTAGTCATGTCGTTTGCATCTGCAGAGAGAATATTTGAGATAATGGACATTGAGCCAGATATTGTAGACATGAAAAATGCCATTAAGATGCCTAAGATCAAGGGAAATGTTGAGTTTAAAAATGTCACGTTTGGCTATGAAAATGGCAGTGTTGTCTTAGATGATGTAAGCTTTAAAGTGAACGCTGGTGAGACCATAGCACTTGTTGGACCTACTGGCGCAGGAAAGACTACGATTGTAAATCTCATAAGCCGTTTTTACGATCCGTCTAAAGGAGCTGTCTTGATAGATGGTAAAGACATAAAGCATGTGGAGCTGGAGTCGCTGAGAAGTCAGATGGGCATAATGTTGCAGGATACGTTTTTGTTTTCGGCTACAATAAAGGAAAATATAAGGTACGGAAAGCTGGATGCTACAGACGAGGAAATCATAGCTGCAGCAAAAGCCGTAAATGCCCATGAATTCATAATGAAGATGGAAAAAGGCTATGATACAGAGGTAAACGAGAGAGGATCAAGGCTTTCTGTAGGACAAAGACAACTTATATCATTTGCAAGAGCGCTTCTGGCAAATCCGAGAATATTGATTTTGGATGAAGCTACATCTAACATAGACACTCAGACGGAAAGGCTTGTGCAAAAAGGTATAAAGAGGCTCCTTTCAGGAAGGACGTCTTTTGTCATAGCCCATAGGCTTTCTACCATAAGGGATGCCGATAGGATAATGGTGGTAGATGGAGGGAGAATCGTAGAAGTAGGGACTCATGATGAGCTTATGAATCGTAGAGGCCTTTATTACGACCTCTACATGTCACAGTACAAATTTTTAAGTGAAGGAGCTTAAAATATATAGGCGGAGGGTGAATATTTCATCTTCCGCTATTTTTATCTATCACATAAATTTCACAAAATTTTCACATCAAAACTATAAAGTCCAGTTGTAGTATTGTTTACATAGAATAAGTGAAAATGATGGGGATGATAGGATGTCGAAGTTGTTGACAAAAGAAGAGGAAAAAAATTTATTTGAAAGGACAAGAAATTATATTCAAATATAGGCAAATCATGATATAATCAACATATGAGAAATATGTTGAGGTGATTTTTTTGCCTAAGAAGTATTTTATAATCATCATTACGCTTTTCATCATATCAGTGTTAATAATCACAGCAGTAGGCGGGTATTTTTATGTAGAAAAGTACAAAAAATCATCACAGGAGACTAAAGCTAAAGTTATAGAGGAAAATTCAAATTTGCCTAACCCTATAAAGCTTAACCTTCCTAAAGACGAAAGCCAGTACGATGTCATAGTAGTAGGAGCAGAGCCAGAAGGCGTTGCTGCTGCAAGGTCTGCTGCAAAAAACAACGCCAAAGTATTAATAATTGACAAGCATGATGGCCCTGGCGGCCTCATGACGTACGGCATGTTAAATACCATAGACATGAGTGTATCTCCCGACGGCACATTGCTTACACAAGGCACATTTAAAGAGTTTTTTAAAGGCATAGGCTCCAAAAACTCCTTCGATGTGAAAAAGGCAAAAGAAGTATTCTCAAAGCTTTTGAGCCTTCCAAACATCACCCAGTCGTACAACACCGTATTTGAAAAGCCTATAATGGATGGAAACAAGATAATAGGCATAACAGCATTAAAGGACGGAAAAGAAGTAAACTACTACGGGAAAAGGATAATCGACGCAACACAGGATGCTTCAGTTGCAGCATCTGCAGGTGTGCCTTACACAATCGGAGCAGAAGACATGGGTGTAAAAGGCAAAGTACAAGCATCGACACTTGTATTTAGACTGAAAGGCATAGACTGGAACAACCTGATAAAAATAATAAAATACGAGAAAAAGATACCAGCAACGTATATAAACGACACATCTGCAAACGGGTTTCTATCCATCACAAAAAACTACAAGCCTTCAACGCCTATGCTTAGGCTAAGAGGACTTAATCTCGGCAGGCAAGACGATGGCACAGTATTAGTAAATGCCCTTTTGATATACGGCGTAGACGGACTTAACCAATCATCAATAGAAAAAGGAATGGAACTGGCAAAGAAAGAGCTTCCAAGGATAGTACAATTTTTTAGAGAAAACATCCCTGGCTTTGCGAAAGCAGAACTTGACGGCACAGCAGACGAACTGTACGTAAGAGAAACGAGGCATATAAAAGGATACTACACACTTGACATAAACGATGTTGTATTCAATAGAGACTTTTACGACAGGATAGCCATAGGCTCATATCCAGTAGATGTACAAGCAACATCACCAGAAGACACAGGGTATGTGTACGGGAAGCCTGTAGAGTATGCAGTGCCATTTAGGTGCATAGTGCCTGAGAAGGTAGAGAACCTACTTGTAGTGGGACGGTCAGCATCCTACAGCCACTTAGCAGCAGGCTCTGCCAGAACGATACCGATAGGCATGGCAGAAGGAGATGCAGCAGGCGTAGCGTCAGCCTACTCCATAGCCAAAGACAAATCATTTGAAGACATTGCAAAAAGTGAAGAAGATATAAAGAACATACAGTCTATATTAGTAAGCCAAGGAGCGTACCTTAAGCCATTTAAAGTAGAAGAAGCTGTAGAAAAAAGTTGGGCCTTTGACGGGCTAAAATTTGTCCTCCATTGGGGGCTTATAGTGCCTGGCTACACAAATGATTTTAAGCTTAATGAAGGCATAAAAAGCATATCATTTTACTATATGGCATCAAACATGATTAAAAGGTCAATACCAGATAAATCACAGCTTATAGATGATGATTATGAATATCTGCAAAAATACATTGTTGACAAGCCTCTTACGAAAGAAGAAGCTGCGGATATACTTTTGATGTATGCTGGATACAGAAATGAAGCTAATGGCAATAGTGGAGATCTTTTTAAACTGGCTTATGAGAAAGGGCTTGTATCTAAAGAAGCGTATATGGACGTTTTGAAAACTGGATACATTAAATGGCAGGATGCCTATGACATGACACTGACATTGTATAAATATTTGAACAAATAAGTCAAAAAAATACCTGGAGACAGGTATTTTTTTTGTAATACGGTGGCGAAAAAAGTCTATTAATGGCATATTGAAAATCAAGAAGTGCTGGTTATCCATAATAAGTTAATAAATTGTAATGTGTCTGTAACTTATCTGTAATAAAAATAGGCTATCATGTAAATATGTTTATAAATAATAGAATTTTTGTCGAAAGGGGGTAGAGAATTGAGAAAAGCCATCGGGATTCTATCCATTTTGCTTTTTATTTTGGTACTTCACGCTACTTCGTACGCATTAAGTGGAAATATCGTTGTAGACGGCAAAGTCGTAAATTACAATGTGCCCGACGTCAGCATAACTGTAGATGGGAACCCATTTAATACATACGGCAATCCACCACTTATATTGGACGGGAACACCATAGTGCCATTAAGGTCGATTGCACAAGGATTAGGTGCCAGTGTAAACTGGGATGGGACAACTCAGACGATAACTATAGTAAAGGGAAAAGTCTTTAAATTTTTTATAGGCAAAAATTACGCTACTGTCGACGGAAACCAAGTACAGCTTCCAGCGCCAGCAAGACTTATAAATTACAATACATCGTATGTTCCTATGAGATTTTTGTTTGAAAGCTTAGGATATGACGTGAAATGGATAGGCGATAAGTATTTAATACAGGTCACATCAAAAACACCAGGTCCACAAACATCAAACAATGTAAATATCACAAGCTTTAGCTCAACTTATGCAAATGGCGTTTACACAGTGACTTTGAAGGCAGACGGCCCATTGGTGTATCAAAAAGGGATTCTGACTGATAGCTCTGGCGTAAGAGTGTACTTCGACTTTGACAATGCTATAAATGCAGTTGCTAATAAGCAGATCTCTATAAATCAAGGTGGACTTAACATGGCTTATATTGGACAGAACCAACTTCAGCCTGCCATAACAAGGTTTGTTGTAAGTATGTCTTCAAGCCTTCCATATACGATAACACAGTCACAAGACAAAAAGGAATTCGACATTTCATTTAATATTGGCAGTCCCAGCCAGACTTCCAATAACGGTCCATTAATATACATAGATCCAGGACATGGAGGCTCTGACCCAGGGGCAATAGGAGTTGGCGGCATACATGAAGCAGATATAGCATTGGCAATCGGGCTTAAACTAAAGACACTTCTTGACAACGGTGGATTTCGCACAATGATGTCTCGCACCACAGATACGTATGTAGGACTTTATGATAGACCTGATCAGGCAAATAGTGCAGGTGCAGATGCGTTTGTAAGCATTCACTGCGATGCTTTTGATTCACCATCTGCAAATGGGACAACAGTTCTTTACTATCCAAATGGATACAATGGCGACACGAGGGATGACAAGACGTTTGCGCAAATAATACACGACAACTTAATGCAGGAAATAAATACGACGGATAGAGGTTTATCAGAGAGGCCTAATTTGGTGGTATTAAACCAGACTAAGATGGTTGCTGTCTTAGTGGAGACGGGATTCGTTACGAGCCCTACGGATGCTCAACTTCTAACAGATGACAATTTCCAGTGGAAAGTAGCACAAGGCATATACAATGGCATAGTACAGTATTTCAACGAATTAAAGAGTGGCACTATCAAATCTACTATTTCATAATATATAAGAACCATCGTTAAAAAGGGCGGAAAAACATCCGCTCTTTTTTAAAAATTTTTTTTAGATTAAAGGAATATTAAAATTTTTGTAGAATATATATATTTGTGTGTGCGTTGGTAGAAAAACGTTTGAATTTGTTGAAAAATTAATTTATGAGTAAGTAAGCAGTAGGGAGGTTCTTGTAGTTGGGGAGGATTTTGATTGTCGATGATAACAAAGGTGTCTGTTCTCTCTTAAAAGAGCTTTTTACGATGGAGGGACACCTTGCAAAAACATGCAGTGAAATTGAAAGAGTCCACGAAAAATTGGAGAATTTTAAGCCTGACGTTAGCATTTTCGATATACATATTGGGAAGTGTGACGTTTTAGAGTTTACAAAAAGTTTAAAAATGCGACACCCAGACATGGAAATCATTTTCATGTCTGCTGATGATCCCGATGAATGTTTTAAAGGGGAGAGGTTTATAAAAAAGCCTTTCGACATTTTCAAAGTCAAGGAATACGTAAATAAAATTTTGCTGGAAAGAGTAGCAGTGTAAAGGTACCGCATAGGTACCTTTTTCTTGATTTATACACGTTAATTGGTTAAAATATATTAAGGAGGTGTTATGATGTTAGTAACAGGTATAGAATTATTAAAAAAAGCCAATGAAGAAGGCTATGCAGTAGGTGCTTTTAATACGAGCAATCTTGAGATAACACAAGCCATTGTTGAGGCTGCAGAAGAAATGAGATCTCCTGCCATAATTCAGGTTAGTGAAGGCGGTTTAAAATATGCTGGCATAGAGACAATTTCTGCAATCGTAAGGACATTGGCAACTAAAGCATCAGTTCCCATCGCATTACACTTAGATCACGGTACAGATTTCAACAATGTCATGAAATGTCTTAGAAATGGTTGGACTTCCGTCATGATGGACGCATCAAAGTTACCCCTCGAGAAAAACATTGAAGTGACGAAAAACGTTGTAACTATTGCACACGGCATGGGTGTATCTGTAGAAGCAGAGATAGGCAAAATCGGCGGTACAGAAGACAATGTTACTGTTGACGAAAGAGAAGCATCTATGACAGATCCTGATGAAGCTTACAAGTTTGCAAAAGAGACAGGTGTTGACTACTTGGCAATATCCATCGGTACTGCACACGGTCCATACAAAGGTGAACCTAAACTTGACTTTGACAGGCTTGTAAAGATTAAAGAGATGCTTAAGATGCCTATAGTTCTCCATGGCGCATCGGGAGTTCCAGAAGCTGATATAAGGAAGGCAGTAAGCTTAGGTGTAAATAAGATAAATATCGACACAGACATAAGACAAGCTTTTGCTGCAAGGCTTAGAGAGCTATTGAAAAACGATGAAGAAGTGTACGATCCAAGGAAGATTTTAGGTCCATGCAAAGAAGCTATGAAAGAAGTAATAAAAAACAAGATGAGGATGTTTGGCTCAGAAGGAAGAGCTTAAGTTTTAGATTCATAAGGGACGGTTTCCGCCCCTATGGGATAAATTTGTTTTAAAGGAGTGTGCAATATGAAGTTTTTTATTGATACTGCCAATGTTGATGAGATAAGGGAAGCAAATGAGCTTGGCGTAATATGCGGTGTTACCACAAATCCTTCTCTTATAGCTAAAGAAGGCAGAGACTTCATAGAAGTAGTAAAAGAGATAACCACAATTGTAGACGGCCCTATCAGCGCAGAAGTCGTTTCAGAAGATCACGACGGCATGGTGAAAGAAGCATTAGAGCTGGCTAAGATTCACAAAAATATCGTCATAAAGATACCTATGACGGCCGAAGGTCTAAAGGCAGTCAAAATACTCACCGAAAAAGGCGTAAAGACCAATGTCACACTGGTTTTTTCAGCGACACAAGCACTTCTGGCAGCAAGAGCAGGCGCTACATACGTAAGTCCTTTCGTAGGCAGGCTTGACGATATTTCCACAGATGGATTGCAGTTGGTGTCTGACATCGTCCAGATATTTGACATATACGGAATTGAAACAGAAGTTATAGCAGCAAGCATAAGACATCCAATGCACGTATTGGAAGCGGCTAAAGTAGGAGCACATATAGCTACAGTGCCGTACAAAGTGATCATGCAGATGATAAAGCATCCATTGACAGATATAGGCATTGAAAGATTCTTAAAAGATTGGGAGACAGTTCCTAAGAAATGATTTTAAGTCAGGGGATATTTCCTCTGACTTTTTTTATAAAATTATAAGAAAAAAATTACATAAGCTGAATATTTTTATAAAATGTGTCGATAATATTAACAGGATGTTAAAAAATTATTAAAATTATGCTTTGTTACTTGACTTTTTTAAAAGGTATAATAAAATATAAATAGTGTATAACGTTTGAGGGCTCAAGAATACATCATTGCCTATTTGTAAATAATATTATAACCGTGTATTCTAAGACCAGTCTAAAACAATTCTTTTTTATTAAAAATATTATTTAAAAATTTTTTAATAAAATCCCATTTTACAATTTAAATAATTATTTTGTTCAGGAGGTGCCTTTTTTTGGATTTTAATGATTTAGAAGGGAAATCCCTTGCAGAACTTAGGGATATAGCCAAAAGATATGGCGTAAAAAGCATTACGAAGTACAGGAAGCAACAGTTAAAAGAGCTTATCGTAGAGAAGTCAAAGCAGATTAAGCTTGAAGAAAAGACAGATGAAGAAGCAAAAAATGATGTAGAGAATTTGTCTTTAGAAGAAAATCTTGATGAGAAAGCAAGATTAGAAGGACAAGAAGATGAAAAGGATTCTGAAAATGAAAAAGAAGAAAAATCATCTGATACTGAAAAAGTCATAGAAACTGCATCAGAAGTCAATGATGTAAAATCAGAAGAAGCTGGTAAAGATGAAGAGAAAAAGACCATAGGGAAGATAAGCATACCGGTGGAGGAGCTTGAAAAATCAGATGCAGATTACGAAGAGCTTAGAAGAAAGCTTAGGATGCGCCTAAGAAGCAAAGAAAATATCACAGAAAATGTGGAGGAAGCCAAAAAGGATATAGATGAGGCAATAAAGGTTAAGCATGAAGACGAAGCATACGAAGATGAAGAAAATGTCAAGGAAGATGTATCTTTAGATACAGAAAACGAGAAAATTGAAGAAAAAGAAGATGAAAAAGAGAAGGAAAAAGAGCCAAGAAAAAATAACAGCATATTTATAAAAGAAGGGCTTCCACTGATAAGCGATGTATCTGAACCATTGAAAGAGCTTATAGAGACGCAGGGTGATGTGGTTGCAGAAGGCGTCCTTGACATAATGCCTGATGGATATGGATTTTTAAGGGTTGAAAATTTTATACAAGGCAATAAAGATATTTATATATCACAATCGCAGATTAGAAGGTTTGGGCTTAAAGTTGGCGATAAGGTAAAAGGAATTACAAGGATTCCGAGGGAAGGAGAAAAATATTCCGCAATTCTTTATGTGGAGTCTATAAATGGCGAAAGTCCGGATCTTGCCAAGAAAAGAATTCCATTCGATGAGCTTACACCTATTTTTCCAGATGAAAAACTGAGGCTTGAAACGATTCCAACAGAGCTTGCTATGAGGCTTGTGGACATAATAGCTCCTATTGGAAAAGGCCAAAGAGGAATGATCGTGGCTCCGCCGAAAGCTGGCAAGACTACTCTTTTAAAGAAGATAGCCAATAGCATTTCCATAAATCATCCTGAAGTTCACCTTATTGTGCTTCTCATCGATGAAAGACCTGAAGAAGTCACAGACATGAAAAGGTCTATAAAAGGCGAAGTTGTCTATTCCACTTTTGATGAACTTCCAGAGCATCACACAAAAGTGGCAGAGATGGTATTGGAATATGCGAAAAGGCTGGTAGAATATGGCAAGGATGTTGTAATTCTCATGGACAGCATAACAAGGCTTGCAAGGGCATACAATCTTGTGACGCCGCCATCTGGCAGGACTCTATCTGGTGGTCTTGATCCGTCAGCACTTCACCCACCTAAGAGATTTTTTGGTGCCGCCAGAAATATTGAGGAGGGTGGAAGTTTGACAATCTTAGCTACAGCTTTAATCGAGACGGGAAGCCGCATGGATGATGTCATATTTGAGGAGTTTAAGGGAACAGGCAACATGGAGCTTCACCTTGACAGAAAACTGCAAGAAAGGCGTATATTCCCTGCAATTGATATATACAAATCAGGCACAAGGAAAGAAGAATTACTGCTTTCACAAAAAGAGCTGGAAGCAATGTGGATGATAAGAAAGGCCATGAGCAGCATTGCGCCTAATGAAGTCACTGAGGTGTTGATAGATAGGCTTATGAGGACAAGGACTAATGCAGAGTTTATAGAGGCCATAAGATCCCAACTTTATAAATCTTGATATTATATATTATGTGTGATATAATCATTTAAGTGTAATTTCGGTTTGAAAGAGGTGAAGGCGATGAAAGAAGGAATACATCCAACTTATTATCACGATGCAGTTGTAAGGTGTGCATGTGGAAATACATTTGTGACAGGCTCTACAAAGAAAGAACTTAGAGTTGAAATATGCTCAAAGTGCCATCCACTTTTTACTGGTCAGCAGAAGTTGATTGATACAGGTGGAAGGGTAGAAAGATTTAAGAAAAAATACAATTTGGATGCAAAATAATGAAGTGGTTAGAGTTGTTGCTCTAACCTTTTATTGTATGAAGCATGGGAAATATTAAAATTCTAAATAAATTCGTAATATGAAAAATTTATCAACGCTCACAAATTTCGCTTATCTAATATATCATCGATTCATTCAGCTTGTTTGGCTAACGCCGTCTATGCGTTGTTAGGGTTAGCTTTCGCTCATACGCCAAACTGTGCTACATTCATCGTGATATATTACGAAAGCTCCATTAATCGTTCGCTTATGATAAATTTTTTATGATAATTTTCTATAATAACTGTTTTTTGTCTTAAACTATTTGTCTTAAGAGGTGGATTATGATGTACGGGCCTAAAGACCATGGGTACATAGAAGTTGTAACTGGTCCTATGTTTAGCGGTAAAAGTGAGGAGCTTATAAGAAGGATAAAGAGAGCCAAGATTGCCAAGCAGAAAGTTCAAGTCTTTAAACCAGCTATAGATGACAGGTATTCCATAGACAAAGTCGTATCTCATAACGGTGATAACATGCACGCCATTGCCATAGTAAAGGCATCTGATATATTGAAATACGCCGAAGAAGATACGGATGTATTTGCTATAGATGAAGTTCAGTTTTTTGATTCTGAAATAGTGGACATCGTAAAAGAGATTGCCGATAGCGGGAAAAGGGTTATATGTGCCGGGCTTGACATGGACTTTAGAGGCGAGCCATTTGGTCCAACTCCGGAATTGATGGCCATAGCTGAATTTGTCGACAAGCTTACTGCTATATGCATGAAATGCGGCAATCCTGCCACTCGCACACAAAGGCTTATAAATGGCAAGCCTGCCAATTACGACGATCCCATTATAATGGTTGGTGCAAAGGAGTCTTATGAAGCAAGGTGCAGAAAGTGCCACGAAGTCCCGCGGGCTTAAGCGGATTTTTAAGGAGGTGCAGCAATGAAGAAGACGGATATCGGCGGACAAGCGGTAATAGAAGGCGTAATGATGAGAGGACACAACAGCATAGCTACCGCTGTAAGGTGTGGAAATGATATAGTTGTAAAAAAGGATATGGTAAAGCCTTTGACAAGAAGGTATAAGATATTATCATTGCCATTTATAAGAGGGACTGTTGCACTTATAGATTCTTTGATAATTGGAATCAGGACATTAAGCTATTCTGCTGAGTTGGTAGAAGGTGAAAGCCAAGAGGAAGAACCTTCTAAATTTGAACTATTTTTGAAGAAAGTCTTTGGAGACAAACTGGATGATGCCATAATGTATCTTTCGGTGGCTTTGTCGTTGGCTATATCTATAATCGTATTTTTCATAGGGCCAACTTATGTGGCAGGCTTTTTAAAGCGGTACACCGAAAATACGTTTCTTATAAATCTTTTTGAAGGTGTACTTAGGGTTGCAATATTTATCGCTTATCTTGCTCTCATATCGCGGATGGAAGACATAAAAAGAGTTTTTGAATACCACGGTGCTGAGCATAAGACGATACATTGCTTCGAACATGAAGAGGAGCTTACCGTTGAAAATGCCAGAAAGTATACGACGCTTCATCCAAGGTGTGGTACAAACTTTTTGTTTATAGTCATGATTGTGTCAATTATCGTATTTTCGTTTTTGAGATGGCCCTCATTATACGTAAGGATAATATCCAGAATACTGCTTTTACCTGTTGTTGCTGGCATATCGTATGAAGTGATAAAGATAGCTGGTCATAGCGATAATAAAGTCATAGCTGCATTGGTGTATCCGGGGCTCATTCTTCAAAAGCTTACCACAAAAGAACCTGATGACAGTCAGTTGGAGGTAGCTATAGCATCTTTAAAAAGTGTCTTAGAAGATGAGGGAGGAAAAGCTTTTGAAGATATTTGATGCTTTAAATTTTGGGACACAGTATCTTAAGAATTATGTATCAGAACCGCGACTTGAAGCGGAAGGGCTTTTATCTTTTGTATTAAGTGCAGAAAGGGAATACATAATTGTAAATAGAAATAAAGAGTTAAGCGAAGATATTTTTGAAAGATACAAAGGTTTGTTGGACTTACGAAAAGAAGGTATGCCTTATCAATATATAGTTGGGAAAAAGCATTTTATGGGACTTATATTTAAAGTAAGTCCTAATGTTTTAATACCGAGAAACGACACAGAGGTATTGGTAGAGGAAGTCTTAAAAAGGCTTCAGAAAGACGATGTGGTATTGGATATAGGCACTGGAAGCGGTGCTATTGCCGTAAGCATAGCGAAATACAAAGATGTGAAAGTATACGCAGTTGATATAAGCGACGATGCTTTGTCTGTTGCGAGAGATAATGCTTGTGAGAACGGCGTTTTAGATAAGATCGTCTTTTTAAAAAGCGATTTATTTTCCTTGGTGCCGAAAGATGTGAAGTTTGATGTAATTGTGTCAAATCCGCCGTATATTAGAAGCGGTGATATGGATAAATTGCAGAAAGAAGTGAAAAAAGAGCCTAAGATAGCTCTCGACGGAGGAGAGGACGGCCTTTTATTTTACAGAAATATAGTCAGAGATTCTAAAGGATATATTAAAAGCAGTGGTATAATAGCATTTGAGGTAGGATACGATGAGGCGCTTGACGTATCACAGATACTTTTAGATGGTGGATATGGCAATATAGAAATAGTAAAAGACCTTCAAGGAATAGACAGGGTAGTTTTAGGAAAATGGCTTGGTTCTTGATACTTTTAAAAATACTATTTATATGATATAATCAGCTTTTGAGGTGAGATGATGATAGATAAACTTAAGGCAATTGAAGATAGATATGTTGAGCTTAGCCAGAAATTAAGCGATCCTGAAGCCATGAAAGACATGGATGAATGGAAGAAAATGGCGAAAGAGCAGGCTGGATTAGAGGAAATCGTCCAAAAGTATCGGGAGTACAAAAAGGTGAAAGATGACATAGAGTCCACTAAAGAGCTAATCGAGGTGGATGATGAGCTAAAAGACATGGCGGAGGAGGAGCTTAAAAGCCTGGAGGAGAAAGAGGAAAGCCTCCTAAACGAGATAAAACTTTTGCTGCTTCCTAAAGACCCCAACGATGAGAAAGATGTCATAATGGAGATAAGGGCAGGAGCTGGTGGCGAAGAAGCTGCACTTTTTGCCTACGACCTTTTTAGGATGTATACCATGTACGCAGAGAAAAAGCGCTGGAAGTATGAGATAATGAGCTCCAATGCTACGGAGCTTGGAGGATTTAAGGAAGTCATATTCAGCATAGCAGGCAAAGGAGCGTATAGCAGGCTTAAATTTGAAAGCGGCGTTCACAGGGTTCAAAGGATACCTACGACAGAAGCTGGCGGAAGGATACACACATCTACTGCTACGGTTGCGGTATTGCCGGAAGTAGAAGATGTTGACGTCGAGATAAACCCAAATGACATAAAGATAGATGTGTTTAGGTCTGGTGGCCACGGTGGGCAAAGCGTAAACACAACTGACTCGGCTGTAAGGCTTACCCACATACCTACAGGCATAGTCATATCATGTCAAGATGAAAGGTCACAGCTTCAAAACAGGGAAAGAGCCATGAAGATACTTAGGGCTAAACTTTATGAGATGGCCAGAGAAGAAAAAGAAAGAGAAATTTCTATGACGAGGAAGCTGCAGGTTGGCACAGGGGACAGAAGCGAAAGAATAAGGACTTATAACTTCCCGCAAGGCAGAGTTACAGATCACAGGATAGGGCTTACGCTTTACAAACTGCAGATGGTTTTAGATGGCGATTTAGACGAGATAATCGATGCCCTTTTGGCAGAAGACCAGGCAGAAAGGCTTGAAAGCATGCAGTGATGCTTAAAAAGCCTTTTCTTTTAGCATTAAATGAATTATCTGAAAGAGATTATTGCTACTTACACAACTTATATATTTTTTTAAATTGTTAAATTTTTTTAACTTGACCCACTATTGATTTCTCATTTATAATAAAGAAAACACTTTAATGATTCACATTATGAAAATATAAATATTGCCCCCCAGCTGTCCTCATTGAGGGCGCTTTTCTACCCGGATGGACCTCCTACCATCCGGGTAGATTTTATTTTGCCACATATCATATTATGCTTTTTTGCAGAATAAATTTTACTTAGATGAGGTGATATTGTGAGCAATTTTCATGTTGTTGTGTTGGGGTTTGTTATAGGCATAATAGGCACTGGCATAGGTGGTGCCATGACATTTTTTTTGAGGAAACCATCGAAGCGATTTTTAAGCACGATATTAGGTTTTGCAGGCGGCCTCATGCTGTCTGTAGTCACATTTGATTTGCTTCCACACGCCTTTGAGACAGGCGGATTGAATGTGGGCATGTTGGGACTTATAGCAGGTGTCTTAATCGTGGTGTTTTTTGAAGATATACTGCCTGATAAGGAGAAAATAAACAATTATTTAAAAGAGGGGATAATAATGGGATTTGCCATTGCAATACATAATTTTCCTGAAGGACTTGCTGTAGGCTCTGGATTTATGTCATCCAGCAGTTTCGGCTTAAGCATTGCACTCGTCATTGCCCTTCACGACATACCTGAAGGAATAGCAATGGCCACACCACTATCGATAGGTGGCGTAACGCCATTTAAAAACATGATGTACGCCATACTGGCAGGTATACCTACAGGATTAGGGGCTATTGCTGGCGTCTATATGGGCGAGGTATCCCCTTTTTTCATAGCTTTAAATCTGGGCATTGCTGGCGGTGCCATGCTTTATGTGACTTGCGGAGAGATGATACCGGAATCAAGGGACTTGTACAGGGGAAGGATTTCTGTATTTGGTATGATTGCAGGAATCATTAGTGGTATAATAATTACGAGAGTTTTATGAAATGATTGAAAGGGTTGTGACGAATGACAAAGGTAGTTAAGCTTGATAGAGATAATCCAGATATGATTTTAATTGACGAAGCGGCAACTATACTTCTAAATGGAGGACTTGTGGCTTTTCCCACAGAGACGGTTTACGGCATTGGTGCCAATTCACTTAATCCAGATGCGGTTGCGAAGATATTCATAGCCAAAGGTAGACCTCAAGACAATCCCCTTATTTTGCACATAGCAGAGTTTCAAGATCTCTTTAAATACGCTAAAAATGTCCCAAATGATGCGTTAAAGCTGGCACGGCAGTTTTGGCCGGGACCATTGACCATGATATTTGAAAAGTCTGATATAGTTCCGCCTATAAATACAGCCGGAATGAATACTGTAGCCATTAGAATGCCGTCTAATAAGATCGCGCATGCACTCATAAAAAGAGCTGGGGTGCCTGTGTCTGCTCCAAGCGCCAATCTATCTGGTAAGCCAAGTCCTACAGATGCTTCACACGTGATTAGCGACCTTTATGGCAGAGTAGACATGATAATAGATGGCGGAAGCTGTGATGTAGGGGTGGAGTCTACAGTGGTAGACATGACAGGAGAGATTCCTACCATTTTAAGGCCTGGCGGCATTACGAAAGAGATGATAATGGAAGTAGTCGGCAGTGTAGATGTAGATCCTATAGTATATAAAAAGCCTTCTTTGGATGTAAAGCCTAAATCACCAGGAATGAAGTACAAACACTATTCTCCGGATGCAGAAGTTTACATAGTCAAGGGAAATATAGGCGATGTTATAAAAAAAATACAAGAGTTGACAGAATTTCAATTGAATAATGGCAAAAAAGTTGGTATAATGGCAACAGAGCAAACATGCGAAAAATATCGAAACGGGGAAGTTTTAGTAGTAGGAAGTAGGGAAAAGCCTGAGACTATCGCCAAAAATCTTTTTAGATGTCTTAGAGAATTCGACAAAAAAGGCGTTGACGTAGTTTATGCAGAAGGATTTGACTACGATGAAATTGGACTGGCTATTATGAATAGGCTTGAAAAAGCCGCTGGATACAAGGAAATCGATGCGTAAGGAGAAAATGGTGTTTTATGAAGGTATTATTCGTTTGCACAGGAAATACATGCAGAAGCAGCATGGCTGAAGGCATATTTAACCATATAGCGAAAGAGAAAGGCATTTCTCATGTGGCAGAATCAGCAGGGACCATGACGTATGACGGATTGCCGGCCACAGATGAGGCTATTAAGGTTTTGAAAGACCAGTACAGCATTGATATATCAAATCACAAATCCAGAAACATAAAAAAAGAGCACTTGGAAAATTCCGATTTAGTCTTGACTATGACAGCTTCGCAGCGGGAATTCATCTTAAAAAGACATCCCGAATTTGCCGATAAAGTCTTTACGTTAAATGAGTTCGCAGATAAAAGTGGAGATATTGAGGATCCGTTTGGAAGAGGTTTAGATGTATACAAAAAAACTGCAGAAGAAATATATGCATCTATAATGCGTATAATAGAAAAATTGTAGAAAGGAGCTTTTCAATGATTGCCATAGGTTCTGATCACGGTGGATATGAGCTTAAAGAAGCCATAAAGAAGCATCTTGAGGAAAGAGGGATAGAATACAAGGATTTTGGCACATTTAGTGAGGAGTCTGTAGACTATCCTGATTACGCCAGAGAAGTGGCAGAGGCTGTAGCCAGCGGACAGTTTGAGAAAGGCATACTTTTGTGTGGAACAGGCGTTGGCATATCGATAGCTGCCAATAAAGTGCCTGGCATAAGGGCAGCACACGTATCTGATGCCTTTTCGGCAAGGTACTCAAAAGAGCACAACAATGCAAACGTGCTTTGCATGGGGGGAAGAGTTGTAGGGCCAGGTCTTGCAACCCTTTTGGTAGATGAATGGCTTGACGCAGAATTTCAAGGCGGAAGGCATCAAAAGAGGATTGACAAGATTTCTGAGATTGAAAAAAAATACTCGAGATGACATAGGAGGTAAATGAATGTACGATAATGTTTATGTGTTAGATCATCCATTGATACAGCACAAAATCAGTTTGATAAGAGACGAAAATACAGGGTCAAAGGAATTTAGAGAGCTTGTAGAAGAGATATCTATGCTTATGGCGTATGAAGTGACGAGAGATCTTCCATTGGAGGAGATCGAAGTAAAGACACCTATAGCCATTGCCAAGACGAAAGTCATAGCTGGCAAAAAGTTAGGCATAATTCCAATCTTAAGAGCAGGACTTGGCATGGTAGATGGCATGATGAAGCTTATACCTGCAGCGAAGGTTGGACACATAGGTTTGTACAGGGATCCTGAGACATTAAAGCCTGTTGAATACTACTGTAAGTTGCCTTCTGATATAAATGAGAGGGATCTCATTGTAGTAGATCCTATGCTGGCGACAGGTGGCTCCGCATCTGCTGCCATACACTTTTTGAAAGAGAGAGGTGCACAAAGCATAAAGCTTGTCAACCTCATAGCTGCACCTGAAGGGATAGAAGCTGTTCACAGGGATCACCCTGAAGTGCCTATCTATTTAGCTTGTATCGATGAAAGGCTAAATGAGCATGGATACATCGTGCCAGGTCTTGGCGATGCAGGGGATAGGCTTTTCGGAACGAAGTAAGAGGAATGAAAGATGAGACCGTCGTGGGATGAGTATTTTATGATGGTGGTAGATGTGGTGAAGACACGATCTACCTGTTTAAGAAGGCGGGTTGGTGCTGTCATTGTGAAGGACAAGCATATCATATCCACAGGATACAACGGTGCACCCACAGGGCTTAAACATTGTGAAGAAGTAGGATGTATGAGGGAAAGCTTAAACATACCATCAGGCGAAAGGCATGAGCTTTGTAGGGGCACTCATGCCGAGCAGAATGCCATAATACAAGCCGCATTAAACGGTGTAAGCACTAAAGATGCCACCATCTATGTAAGTGCAAGCCCGTGTTCTATGTGTGCCAAAATGATTATCAATGCAGGCATAAAAAGAGTTGTCTATGAAGGGGATTACCCTGATAACCTTTCATTTGAGTATTTTAAGGAAGCTTCTGTAGAAGTTGTGAAGATGGAAAGACGATAAATAGTTGACAATAATGGCGTTGGTGGAATATTATATAATTATGATAAGTTCAGGGGAGTGTTAAAATGAAAATATACGTTTTGTCGTTTGTTGTGGCTTTTGTGGCTGCACTTATGGCTACACCAGCGGCAAAGAAGTTGGCTTATAAAATCGGAGCCATCGACATACCAAAGGATAAAAGACGTGTTCACAATAAGCCTGTACCGCTTATAGGCGGATTGGCCATATACCTTGGTACAGTTTTAAGTATGCTTCTGTTTTTGCCAAAATCAGAGACTAACTTTGGAATAATAGCCGGAAGCACGATAATAGTGGCTTTAGGCATATTTGACGATAAATACGAATTAAAAGCTAAAGTGAAGCTATTAGGACAGCTTTTAGCAGCATTTGTGGTTGTCCTAAGCGGTGTAAGGATCGATTGGCTTACAAATCCATTTGGCGATGGCATGATAAACATGGGCGTTTTTGCCATCCCTCTTAGCATATTTTGGATCGTAGGTATTACAAATGCCATGAACCTTATTGATGGTCTTGATGGACTTGCTGCAGGCATAGCATCCATATCGTCAGGTTCACTGTTTGTGGTGTCGTTGCTAAATGGGCGGTATGCTACTGCACTTATTACTGTTGCTGTCACTGGAGCGGCACTGGGATTTTTGCCGTACAATTTCAACCCTGCTAAGATATTCATGGGAGATACTGGCGCCATGTTTTTAGGCTTCATCCTGTCGGCGGTATCCATCCAAGGTGCAGTAAAATCTGCTGCCGCCATTGCGATTGCAGTTCCTATATTAGCGTTAGGTGTTCCGGTGTTTGACACGATATTTGCAATAATAAGGCGGTTAGCCAATAAAAAGCCTATCATGGAGGCAGACAAAGGGCATTTGCACCATAGACTTTTAGCGCTGGGCCTTTCGCAGAGACAGGCAGTTTTTGTCATGTACGGTGTAAGTTTGTTCTTAGGTTTAAGCGCGATACTTATATCCTCCACAAATGGTGCAAAAGGCTACATCATATTGATTGTTGCCATCTTAGCTGTTTTGTGGGGAGCAGACAAGATGGGCCTTTATGGGCACAAAGCTAAAAACATGAATGTGTAAATATAAGGAGCTGAAGACATGCTAAAAGTAATGCCTATTTTCGGCACAAGGCCTGAGGCTATTAAGATGGCACCGCTTGTAAAAGAGCTTCAGTGTGCCGATGGAATAGAGACAGTCGTGTGCGTTACAGCTCAGCACCGGGACATGCTTGATCAGGTGCTGAGGCTTTTTAATGTCATTCCTAAGTATGACCTTGACGTTATGAAAGAAAGCCAATCATTATCTGACATAACATCATCTGTCTTAAGAGGGCTTGACGATGTCTTAGGGCAGGAAAAACCTGATTTGATTTTGGTTCACGGCGATACCACTACGACTTTTGTTGCTGCTTTGTCGGCTTTTTACAAAAAGATAAAGATAGGACATGTGGAGGCAGGGTTAAGGTCTTTCGATAAGTGGTTTCCGTATCCTGAGGAGATGAATAGAAAGCTTACAGGAGTATTGTCAGATTTGCACTTTGCACCGACACAGACGGCAAAAGAGAATCTCTTAAAAGAAGGCGTAGATGAAAGCAGCATATTTGTTACAGGCAATACCGTCATAGATGCCATGAAATACACTGTAAAGGAAAATTACATCTTTCGGGATGACAGGTTAAATGAGGTTGACTACAGAAACAAGAAAGTCATCGTTGTTACGGCACATCGCAGAGAAAATTGGGGTTTGCCAATAGAAAATATATGTAATGCATTGAGAAAAATAGCCATTGACTTTAAGGATACGTACATCATATACCCAGTTCACAAAAATCCCGTCGTAAGGGATATGGTATTTAGCATCCTTGACAACCTTGACAATGTTTTGTTGCTTAATCCAATCGATACGGACGAAATGCACAACCTTCTAAAAAGGTGTTACATGGTTATGACAGACTCAGGAGGACTTCAGGAAGAAGTGCCATCATTGGGGAAACCTGTCTTGGTTTTACGGGATGTTACAGAAAGGCCTGAAGCGGTTAAAGCAGGTACTGTAAAGATAATAGGGACGGATTTTGATAGAGTGTACAGTGAAGCAAAACTTCTGCTTACAGACAAAAATGAATACGACAAGATGGCAAATGCAGTAAATCCATATGGGGATGGCAATGCATCAAGGCGTATTGTGCAAGCCATAAAATACGCATTTGGCATGACAGATGAAAAAGTAGATGAATTTAAAGGCAGCTTATGAAGCTGCCTTTAAAAATTATAAAGTGCTTTAAGGAGTTTAAACATCCATCTTTAAATTGATGGATGTTTTTATGTATAAATACATTAAAATTGTCAATAATTATATTAGGTTGGGCGGAACGTATGGTGAATTTATTATCCCCCTTGTGAATTTACCGTATGATACCGCCCACTTTTATTTCGATTTTGGAGGAATGAATATGTTTAATAAGTTATCATTGATTGTTGTTACAATAATAGTGGTGTTTTTCATGCTAAACTCTCAGATGGATGCGTTTTCTGCAAAAGGCAATGATGTTTCAGTCATAGAAGAAGCTTTTGCAAAAAGCGGAGCATCGTACCAGTACGCAAATATCAATGGGTGGGCTAAGTTGAGTTCCGATTTTACGCCTTTGAGCCAAATGAATAAAACTGTAGAAAATGTTATAAAATCGTTGGAAATTGACGATAAAATGGTTAAAGTTTCGAAACTTGATCAGTCCAATTTCAGACAGTACGATGCGGAATACGACGCTAAAGACAAAAAAATTTCGATTGTCGTACAAAGCGTCAAAAACAGTGGGGCAAATGAAACGTACATTTTAATAGACGAATACTTGCTTCATGGAAACAAGGATGTCCTTAGTGAAAATGAAAAAATCAAAAAGGCGTATTCAAGTTTAAGCCTTACTCCAGAGATTGCTACGTGCTTAGTCGGTACATACGATGGAAAGTTGAATAAGGACAAAATAAGTAGTATATTAGAAGAAGTGATGAAGGATACGGATGCTTCGAAAATAGAAGGATTAAATGATGAAAAGTTAGTCAGTATTTCTGCTCACACAAATAAAATTAAGGAATATATTGAGATGGGCAGTGAAAAAATAAATTTGAACGTTGCAGTAAGGTATAGCAGTTACGATGACAAAACATATATTTGGCTGGCAACACCTGTCATAGCAATGGAATATTAACAATAGAGGGTGGTATACACGAAGATTATCGTTGAAAGTAGCCCTGCGCTAAAGGGCACTGTAAAGGTAAGTGGAGCGAAAAATTCTGTTTTGCCTATCATCGCAGCATCTTTGCTTTCAGAAGGAGAAGTAATTATAGATGACGTGCCAGAGCTTAAAGATGTGAATGTGATGATAGAGCTTATAAAGTTTTTAGGTGCCAAATGTACATTTCAGGATGGAAAGCTTAAGATAAATGTGGACATAAAAGATGTGGAGGCACCGTATGAACTGGTTAAAAAGATGAGAGCATCTTTCCTTGTGATGGGGCCTATTCTGGCAAGATTGGGTCATGCAAAGATATCGCTGCCGGGTGGCTGTGCCATAGGGACAAGACCTATAGACTTACACTTAAAGGGATTTCAGACGCTGGGGGCGGAGATAGACATAGGTCATGGGTATGTAGAAGCAAAAGCTAAAAAACTTGTAGGCAAGAAGGTTTATCTGGATTTTCCAAGCGTCGGCGCTACGGAAAATATCATGATGGCTGCTGTATTTGCAGATGGGCTTACTACCATTGAAAATGCAGCCGAAGAACCGGAAGTAGTGGATCTTGCCAATTTTCTCAATAAGATGGGAGCTAACATAAAAGGTGCTGGCACAGACACCATAAGGATAGAAGGCGTGAAAGAGCTTAAAGCTACAGAGCATACTGTCATACCAGATAGGATTGAAGCCGGCACGTACATGGTTGCATCTGCCATGACTGGCGGTGATGTGCTTATCGAAAATGTCATAGTCGATCACGTCAAGCCTATAATTGCCAAGTTGACTGAGTGTGGCATCGAAGTGTATGAGGAAGGCACAGGCGTCAGGGTAAGAGGTTGTGAAAGCTATAAAGCAGTTGACATAAAGACACTGCCGTATCCGGGCTTTCCCACAGACATGCAGGCTCAGATGATGGCAATGATGGCTGGAGCAAAAGGTACCAGTGTAATCATAGAAACAGTGTTTGAAAACAGATTTATGCATGTAGATGAATTAAAAAGGATGGGCGCGGATATAAAGATCGAGGGAAGAACCGCAGTCGTAACAGGCATTGATCATTTATCAGGTGCAGAAGTGAAGGCAACAGATTTAAGAGCTGGAGCTGCACTCATATTAGCAGGACTTATAGCAGATGGAAAGACCATTATAAACGATGTGTACCATATAGACAGAGGTTATGTAAACATCGAGGATAAGCTTAGAAGTCTTGGAGCAATCATATACAGAGTCGATTGAAAGGTGTACTTATGTACACTTTTTTGTTGTAGTATTTTTGAATAAATGAAAAAGACGTGAATGCACCTCCCGCATAAAATCAGAATTTATTTGTTAAGTCACAGCAAAAGAATTATAATATTATAGGCATTTTGAAAAGTTAGAAAAGGAGCTTAGGAAATCATGGTTTACATATCTGCATCTATGTATGTGGAGGCAAAGCCTTTTATAGATTATTACAATTTGAAGAAGGATGTGGACGAAAGATATTATCAAGTTTTTAAAAGCGATAATATGAGATTGATAATAACAGGCGTTGGCAAGGTTAATTGTGCTGCAGCAACATCACACCTTTTAGCTAAGATACCGCCTGATGATGGTGATATTGTGGTGAATGTCGGCATTTGTGGTGCGAAAGATGGATTTCAAATTGGGACACCTTATCTTATCAATAAGATAAAAGATGCTTCAACAGGGAGAGACTATTATCCAGACATCCTTTTGAATCACGATCTTAAAGAATGCTCTATAGAGACCTTTGATAAGCCTCTTTCAAGTCAAGAGTTTTTAGAGGAAGAACTGTGCGATATGGAGTCCAGCGGTTTTTATGTTTCTGCATCAAAGTATGTAGAGCAGCACAGAATCTTTTTGATTAAGGTGGTTTCAGATAGAGTTGGCATTGATACGGTTTCTAAAGATGATGTTTTGAAGCTTATTCAAAACAATGTGGAGAAGATTGATGCTTTTATAAAAAACGCTGAGGATTTTACAAAAGTTGACGGCAGTTTTTTCAAAAAAGAAGAACTTGAGCTGATGGAAAAGATTTTTTCTTCTTTGAAACTTACAAAAAGTTTAGAAGAAATCCTTTATAAATCATGTCTACACTACAAAGTGAGAACAGGCGATGATATTTTGTTTTTAGAGAATATTGGGCTTTCAAATGTCAATAATAAAAGAGAAAGAAAAAAGTATTTTGATTTAATCATTTCGTCTTTAGAGAAAAATGATTGACGGATTTGATATGAGAAATGCTGGAAAATGCTTAAATATTGCAAAAATCGCAAGTTTAAATTATAATAAATGTATTAAAATAATTTAATAATTAAACAAAAGGAGGAATCAGATGACAACAAAAGAAAATGCTAGAAAGAAGTTATCCCAATTATCATTGATTTTAATGATATTTACATCTGTCTTTGGCTTTACAAACATGCCAAGATCGTTTTACCTTATGGGATACGGCGCTATTCCGTGGTATATTTTATCAGGCATTACATTTTTCATCCCATTTGCATTTATGATGGCTGAGTATGGCGCTGCTTTCAAAGAAGAAAGCGGTGGTATTTATACATGGATGGAGAAATCCGTAGGGCCACTTTTTGCGTTTACAGGCACTTTTATGTGGTACGCATCATATGTTGTATGGCTTGTAAACATATGCTCTACGATTTGGATTCCGCTTTCAAATGCCATATTTGGAAGCGATAAGACATCTGAGCTTCACTTTTTAGGGCTTAATTCTACACAGACGCTGGGAATGTTGGGAATTATCCTTATCATCGTCATAACTTTTGTAGCCAGCAAAGGGTTAAGCGGCGTTTCAAAAGTTGCATCTGTAGGTGGTACGGCTGTGCTTTTGCTAAACGTTGTTCTTCTACTTGGTTCTTTGATAGTGTTTATTGCTACAGGTGGAAAGTTTAAAGAGCCGATTACGGGAATTAGTTCGTTTGTGACATCGCCAAATCCTTCTTATGCAACACCGCTTTCTGTCTTGTCGTTCGTGGTGTTCGCGATTTTCGCTTACGGCGGCACAGAAGTGGTGGGTGGTGTCGTAGATCAGACGGAAAATGCTGAAAAGACATTCCCGAGAGGTATGATGATAGCCGCTTCAATAATAGCTGTAGGTTATTCATTAGGCATTTTCTTAATCGGTATTTTTACAAATTGGAAAGATGTTTTGTCTTCTGACAAGATAAACTTAGCCAATGTTGCGTACGTGATAATGAACAATCTTGGCTATCAGTTAGGGACAAGTTTAGGCATGGGACAAGCAGCATCTATTTCATTGGGAAATTGGGTTGCCAGGATCGTAGGCATATCCATGTTTTTAGCGCTTACAGGAGCGTTTTTCACACTTGCTTATGCGCCACTTAAACAGCTTGTAGAAGGTACTCCAAAAGAGCTGTGGCCATCCAACATAGGTTACGTTGAGGATGGAATACCAAAGGTAGCTATATGGGTTCAGTGTGGCATCGTGGTGGCTATGATATTTTTGGTGTCATTTGGTGGAGATATTGCGAAGGTATTCTTCACAAGGCTTGTTTTGATGGCTAATGTTGCTATGACGCTGCCTTATATGTTCCTAATCATCGCATATCCTTATTTTAAAGGCAAAAGCAGCATAAAGAAAGGATATCAAGTGTTTAAAAGCAAAGGAATGGTGATGACTGTCACTATATTAAGTGCGGCTACGGTAGGTTTTGCAAATTTCTTCACCATTATAGAGCCTATGACATCAGGTGACTATACGTCTACTATATGGATGATAATTGGGCCTGTATTTTTCTCAGCGACAGCTCTCCTTCTTTACAGAAGGTATGCAAATAAATATTTGAAAGCTTTAAGGGATGACGAATGACTTTTGAGGCAATGCGAGTTTAACTCGTATTGCTTTATTTCTTTTTAAAAAGGGACTATAATGTAATTAAAGTAAATAAATAGGAGGGCTTTTTATGGTATTAGATCAGTATGTAGATGCTTTAAAAGACGACTTAGTCAAGTCGACGCAAGAAATCATCAAGATAAAAAGCACTGAGGGGGACATGAAGCCGGGGATGCCTTATGGCGAAGGAGTCGCAAAGGCATTGGAATTAGCTTTAGACATAGCTAAAAGCCTGGGCTTCAAGACGAAAAATGTAGACGGATATGTAGGGTATGCAGAATACGGTGAAGGCGATGAGATGGTAGGCGTCTTAGGGCATCTGGATGTAGTGCCTGAAGGGGACGGCTGGGATTATCCACCTTATGGCGGCGAAATCCATGATGGCAAAATATACGGCAGGGGGGCAACAGACGATAAAGGACCTATAATGGCTGCTCTTTATGCATTAAAAGCCATAAAAGATTCTGGGCTTAAATTAAACAAGAGAGTAAGGATACTTTTTGGCACGAATGAGGAGACAGGCTCTAAAGAGATAGAGTATTACCTTAAACACGATGAATCACCATCAATCGGCTTTACGCCAGATGCCAATTATCCAGTCATATACGCAGAAAAAGGCATCACCATGTTTGAAGTAGTAAAGGATTTTAAAAAGAAGTCTCAAGATATAGTTATTAAGTATATAAAAGGCGGCAATAGACCTAATATGGTGCCAGACTACTGTGAATGCGGTATTTATGTAAAAGATGAAGACAAGAGAAAAGCTATTCATGATGAAGCTAAGAGGTTTAAGGATGTTTCAGGATTTGATTTAGACAGCGAAGTAGAAGGTGACATGCTTATAGTAAAATCCCGCGGCGTATCAGCTCATGGCAGTCTTCCACATCTTGGGAAGAATGCGATAATGCAGCTTTTGATGTTTTTAAATGTCGTATATCAAGATGAAGACGATGTGAAAGATTTCATAGACTTTTTCGCTAAAAACGTCGGACTGGAGACAGATGGCAAGACATTTGGAGTTTACCTAAAGGATGATACAGGAGAACTTTCGTTTAACGTAGGCACTATCAATTTTGACGAGGAGAAAGGCTCAATAGGTTTAAATATAAGGTATCCTGTGACATATAAGTACGAAGACTTGATGAATCCATTTAATGCGAAGATAAGTGAACATGGCATGAGAGTAGAAAACATGATGCATCAGCCGCCGCTTTATTTCCCTAAAGATCATTTCCTCATAAAGACCCTTATGAAAGTCTATGAGGATGTGACAGGAAGAAAAGATGAGCCATTGTCGATTGGCGGTGGAACCTACGCTAAAGAGATGAAAAATATGGTGGCATTTGGACCGATTTTCCCAGGCAAACCAGACCTTGACCATCAGGCAAATGAGTACATTGAGATAGACGATCTCGTCTTAAACGCTAAGATATACGCCCGTGCCATATACGAGCTGGCAAAGTAAATACATTAAAAACAGGAACTTATCTTTATGATAATTTCCTGTTTTTTTTTATGGGTAAGATTTTTTCGCTTTTTCTATATTATAAGTGTAAAAACTAAAAGGAGGTGTTAAAATGGCAGTTATATCTACACCACAGGCCTCAAGGCTTTCCATATCATACATCACTGGAAAAGATGAAAGAGGCGTCGACGTCATAAGAAGCAGGACTTACAACAACATTAAAAGTTCTGCCCTTGATCAGGATGTGATGGATGTGGCATCAGTTTTAAGTGGCCTTCAAACATATCCTGTGAAGTCTGTGACACGTATAAACCAAGTAGACCTGGCGCAAGAGTAATAATTTAAACTGATTATTGAGGAAAGGAGGTTTTAGTGTGGCGGTACAACTTCAGATGAACTTCAAAAATAAGCTTGGCAGCAATTTCAGAATAAATGTGGATAACGCACTTGAAACGCTTACCGATGGCCAAGTTAAAGCAGCTATGGATACTATAATCTCAAAAAACATATTTGATACAAATGGCGGTGAACTGGTAGAAGCAGTTAGCGCCAGCCTTGTATCTACAACCGAAAAAGAATTTGCAGTCAAATAATACGGCGGGGGCAACCCCGCTTTTAATATTTATTGAACAATTCCATGGCTTTTATGCAAGTATGGCATTGTAAAATTGTAAATATGTAAAGGAGGGTTATCATGAATGAGATCTTTGCAGGTATCGCCAATCTTGGGTTTCCAATAGTAGTAAGCATTTACCTATTAGTTAGAATCGAAGGCAAGATAGATAATTTGACCAATTCTATAAATGAGTTGACAAAAGCCATAACAAAGATAGAATAAGCGCTTCTGCGCTTATTCTATCAACTGATTACTTCACTTACTCTCTTTTCCATGTTATCCGGTTTATCTCGCCTTTCGTCAATCATGATGTTTGTTACAACCCTCATTGCCCCATCTTTAAATGGTATGTTGTGAATTTCCTCTGCTACTTTCATAAGTTCTTTTGTATTTCCTTAGATTACTGTCGATGTAGGTGTAACGGTGTATTTAAGGCCTCTCGTGTTTAAAAGTTCTACAGCCTCTTGGACAAAACTTGAGTAAGAAGCGCTTCCTGTTCCTACAGGGACGATGTTTATTTCAAGTATCGACATTTGAATGCCTCCTTAGTTAATCTATTGAAAATTTTAAAAATTTTGCAGTATACTATTATATTTTGTCGAAAAATAATTTTTTATCCATCGGAATTAAAATGCTGAAAACAAGGCATTTAAAAGAAAAAGATTACAAATACTTGATAAAATTTTGATTATTTGGGTCTTAAGTCCTATTTATTTAGACATTTTAATGTAATATAATAAAATTCGTAAGAATGATTCCCCTTTTCCCCATAATTTAATTTATATTCTGCACCCCCAACCCAATATGGTGTGCTGCATTTATTGCAGCGTTTTTTTTCTTATTTGCTTAAAATTGATAAGCAAAATGCCGATATAAAAAATGAAGTAGATTATTTTTGGCTGTAAAATAGAAATTTTTACTTTGATTCATAAAAGCTAATGCTTATTATATATAAAGTATATTTATAGATTTAAGAGGGTGTAGAGAGTGAGAAGATATTTGTCATTATTGCTAATATTTGTTATATTGGTGTCACTTTTCCCAGGAAATATGTCGAAGGCTTATGCGTCAAGTCCTCCCAATATTACTGCTGTTAAGTCATTGCGGTATGACGGGACGATGGCATCGCCTGCAAAAGGGCCTTACAACTCCACTACAGACATAGAGATTGACGGAAGTGCTTTTATGACATTCGACAACACAGGAAATATGATATCACAGGTTGATGCAGTCTACATTGATTCGATATCTGACAGCACAAAGCTTACAATAGTAAGCGTAAACGAAAGCAAAATATATGCAAAAGTTACGAGCGTAACTGGCCTTACGACCAATAAACCATATATGATTATAGTACATAGAAGTGATGGACAAAGTGCTGCAATTCCAAATGGATTTACATATGTCGATAATCCTGATATAAAAAGTGCAGCTTTAGATAATTATAAGACTGTAATAAGAGACAGCAGTGGAAATGTAACTGGAATAACACAGCCTCAATCGTACATAAGGATGGAAGGAAGTAACTTAAGCGATATAGCTTTAGGCAATATAAATGGAGAAACATCAAATGTGGTATCGCAGAGCGGTTCTGTGCTAATCTCAGATATACCTTCCAGTTTAAGGATAGATACAAATACTACTTACAATATATACGTGACAAACATATACGGCGGTCAGTCAGATACAAGCTTCCGTACTAAGCTATCTGCAGTCAATCAAGATATAACTAGCTTGTCCAAGTATCAGGTTATAGTAGGCGATAAGATAACAATATACGGTCACGGATTTTCGACACTTGGAAGCAGTATGAGAGTTTACGTGGGAGAAAACCTTGTAAACAGTAGCGATGTTACAGTGGTAAGCGATACAGAGATGACGGTAAAAGTACCTGCACCAAAAGATACTACACTTTCATATCAAAATATAGATATAGTTGCAAGCGACGGTTCAACTGTCACGCTGGTGAATGCGCTAAAAATCATACCGACACCCTCTATTATAACTATTGACAGCATAACACCTAATGCAGGCACAGTATCCGGCGGTACAAAAGTTATCATAGTAGGTGAAAACCTCAGAGAGGACCTTATAGTCAAGTTTGGCGGCATTCAGGGGCAAAATGTTCAAATGGTTAGTTTGCCGGGACTTACAGACAATATGGATGCAATACAAGTTACAACACCACCTTATTCAAAATCAGGGCCTGTAAATGTAGATATAGTTGATCCAATTACAGGGTATACTGTAACAAAAGAAAACGGCTATTTCTATTTAGCTGTTGAAGACAGCTTAGTTGCTATAGATATGAATCCTTACAGCGGTTATGAAAATGGCAATACAGATGTGACAATTTGGGGATACAATTTTCAAAAAAGCGACGATCCTTCTACTTATACTGCCAATCCCGACAGCACTGAAATAACTTATGTCAACAGCAATTATACATATACTGATCCTGTAACTGGGCAAAATGCAACCGGTAAAAGAGAAAGAAAATTATACGTAACTTTTGGTGGCAACAAAGCTAAAATAGAAAGTGTTTCTGTGCCGTCTGGAGGGCAGGAGATTTTAAAGGTATTATCTCCCAGCATTACTCTAAATCCTCCGGGGCAGTCTATGCCTGTTGATGTTGTTGTAACTGTTGAAACGACTATAATGGATTCAAATGGGAATGTTGTCATGCAGTACTCTGAGCAAAGCTCACCTCCTAAAAAATTTACGTATAATCCGCTTCCATCCAATCCCCAAATCTTAAGCATATCTCCTAACAGCGGAAGCAGGGCAGGCGGGGATACCGTAACGATACAGGGATTTGATATTAGGCCTGGTGCCAGCATCTACTTTGGCGGTGTTTTAGCCACAGTAAAGGATTTGACAATTGATTCTAGTAATAGGTCGATAGTAACAGTAATAACTCCAAAGAGCAGCGTGTTAGGTTATGTTGATGTGAAAGTTGTCAATAAGGATGCAGATCAGAATCGCGGATTTACAACTATGACAAATGGGTATTACTACTATACAGCACCTACTATTACAAGTGTATTTACGAATTTTGGTTCAAAATACGGTGGAAATCTAATAACAATTACAGGAACGGATTTTTACGTAGGTCAGACGGTACAAAATGGAGTATATGTGCCTTCATACCCGACAGTTACAATAGGGAATATAAATCTTGAAGTTATAAGTGTACAGGATAATAGCGGAAATATTATAGACGGTAAAAAGTTAAATATTGGAACACAGATAAAGGCAATGGTTCCTGTAACCTCAAATCCTTACCCTGTTGGCTGGCAGGATATTACAATAACAAACTACGATGGGCAGAATGGCACAGAAGGCGGTACTGTTACACTTAAAAATGGATTTGAAATAAAAGACACACAGAAGACACCTACAATAACGTCTGTCAATCCAAACAAAGGCCCTACAAAAGGTGGCACCCAGATAACTATAACAGGTAGTAACTTTGAAAGTGGAAGTATTGTAACAATTGATGGAGTACAGGCCAAAGTGACAAGCGTTACATCAGGGAATACTGTAATTAATGCAGTAACACCTGCCGGGACATTAGGTAAAAAGATCGTGCAAGTAATAAATCCATCTGATGGCGGAACGGCATCATTGACTGACGGTTTTGAATACCTGCTTATTGAGACGAAGCCCAAAATTACCAGTATTTCGCCTAATTACGGCGGAAAAGGGACACTTGTATACATCTTTGGAAGTGATTTTTCAAGGAAAATTGGAGACAGCAATGGTGCAACAGTGTATATAGGCAATACAGTCATGGATGATGTGTACGTTGTTGATGAGAATACTATAACAGCAGTTGTACCTGATCTACAGTATGCAGGGCTTTATGATATTACAGTTGTAAACCCAGATACTGCAACTGCAGTATCGCCGCAGAAATTTCATTACCTTGTGCCTGAATCAAACCCTGTCATAACGTCAATTACACCTGATCAAGGGACTGTAAATGGTGGTACGGCAATAACTATAACTGGAAGCGACTTTAGAAGAGGGGCAGAAGTGTACATTGGAGGAAAGCTTGCCACAAATATAACGGTAAGCTCTGATGGAAAGACGATACAGGCCATGACGCCTCCAGGAAATCCGGGCAAGACATATGTTACTGTCATAAATTACGACGGAGGTAACTACACGTATGGCCTTCACGACGGTGAAAATGGATTTACGTACGTCGTTCCAAATAGCATACCTGTCATAACGAAGATAGACCCAAATACAGGTTCTACTTATGGTGGTGATACTGTTACAATAATAGGACAGGATTTCAGGATTGCAAAGGACCAAAATGGAAATATCTTAAAAGACAGCGACGGAAATCCGATAGGACCTGATGTATATTTTGGAAATGTGAAAGCAACTAAAGTAATATATGTTGATTATGGTACATTGAAGGTCGTTACACCTCCAAATCTTCCAGGTCCTGTAAGAGTTTCTGTGGTAAATTATGATACAGGCATAGGATACATTGATAATGGGTTTACATACATTCAGTCTAAACCTGTTATAAATAGCATTGTGCCACCAAAGGTAAATGTGAATGGTACTACACATGTCATCGTATTAGGTTCAAATTTTGCTGTGCCTATATATGAGGGGAATACGATGGTAAGGCCGGGCGCTAAAGTCTATATAGACGATGTAGAAGTTACAAACATTACTGTAGTAGACAGCAGCGAAATAAAGTTTGTAGCGCCAAGCAGCGACATAGGAAAGAAAACTTTGAAGATCGTTAACCCTGATGGAGGTACTGCAACTAAAGATATTGAATATGTTTCACCAGGATCACATCCCGTGATTACGAAAGTTGAACCGAAAGAGGGCAGCATAGATGGAGGAACGATAGTTACGATTTCTGGCAGTGATTTTAGAAGCAATGTAGAAGTCTACTTTGAAGGGAAAAAAGCTACGGTTATATCGAATACAGATGACACAATTGTTGTAAAGACGCCACCGGGAGATGAAAAGTTATTAAATAAGCCTATAGACGTGACGGTATATAATGATGATGGTGCGAGTGCTACTTTAGAAAAGGCTTATACATATATTAAAACAGGAGCCAGCCCTGTAATAACATCTATAACGCCTAATACAGGCTCTACAGTTGGCGGTGATACTGTGACAATAACAGGTGACAATTTTAAAAGTGGGCTTACAGTGAAATTTGGTGGTAAAGAAGCAGAAAGTGTAATTGTTAAAAGTTATAAAGAAATAACTGTTACTACACCTGCACATGAAGCTGGAAAAGTCGATGTTATAATCATGAATCCTGATGGCTCACAAGCAGTCTTGTTTGGTGGATTTACGTATATTCAAACAGTTCCGGACAATCCATCCGGATTTTATGCTGAAGAAATTAGAGGAAACGATCATACAATATATTTACATTGGAATGCTGTAAATGGCGCAAAGCTTTATGAAATATATGGCAAAAAGCATAGTGACGATAATTATTCGTTTATTGCGTCTACAGATAAACTTGAGTACTATGTTGATGGGCTAAGTCCAAACACACTTTATGATTTTAAAATGAGAGCTATCAATGACAAAGGGAACAGCCAATTTACAGCCAGCGACAGTGCATATACCGATTCCTCTGACAACTCTGAGTACGATATTGGTGTGCCAGATAAAGTAGGCAATACAACTATGAATATATCAGGTAACGTAGTTTATATAACACTTGGAGATGATGCGGCAAGTAAAAGCGCATATCTAATAGATTTAACAGACTACAAATACAAAAATACAAATACGTGGGTCATAAATGTGCCAGAAAGTTTTGGCAATAAAAACTGCAAAATAAGTCTTAAGGCGCCTAACTTTAGCATGGATTTTACACCACAAGCTTTAAACCTTACTTCTAACATTGACAGGATTACCGTAAAATTACTTGATGGCAAGACAATAGATGATTTAAACAAAAACCTTGGGAAGTCAGGCAGCATTGTATCTGACGTTTATCAGATAAGCTACGATGAGATAGATGGAAGCAGCGTTACACATATGAGTAGTTTTAAACAACCTGTAAATATTAAAATAAATTACTACGGCAATAGAGTGGTAAAAAGCGGTACATTGTCTGTCAAAAATTTTGATGATACTACTGAATATTATCCGAATGTTTATTCTGCATGGCAGTATGCAATTGTTAATGCTATACATACAGGTAGATATGCTGTTGTGAATTTTACTTAATAGAGAGGTATGTAAAATGAGAAAGTCAAGCATAAGTTTTATTGTTGCATTTTTACTTATTGTTATTTTAAATTTTAGTTTTGTATCAGGATCTACAATGTACAATGGAGTAAACAATGCAACAGCTACTTTTAAAAACATGTCCTACAATGATATAGATAGTAGCTTTGCAAAAGGCGATATAATGAGAATGACAGCATTGTCTGTAATACGAGGCAATGGAAATGGACTTTATTACCCAACAAATTATTTAAAAAGAGAAGAAGCACTTGCCATGATATTAAGGCTTATGGGGAAAGAGAAAGACGTGCAAGTGGCTCAAAACAGTGCATCTGGCGGAGTACCGGGTGCTGCTGGTACTACTTCCAGCGGTATGGTAGATAGCTGGGCACAAGGTGTGATAACCGTTGCTAAAAATACAGGGCTTCTGTCAAAGCAGGAGCAGTCTTTGGATTTCACGAAAAATGCCACAAGGCAGGAGATAGCCAATTGGATCGCTAAAGGCATAAATCTGACGCCTGTCTATGGAAGAGACGCACAGTACGTTTACTCATACAAAGATAGTAGCCTATTCGATGCAGACAAATTGCCGTACATAGAAGCGACAATTGAGTCGAAAATAATGTCGGGCTATTCAAATGGCTATTTTGGTCCCAACGACTACATCACGAGGGAACAGATGGCTGCTGTGCTAAGCAGGGCTTTCAATGTCTCATATGCAATGATGGGGTACACAAAGGATATGGGGTACGTTGAAAGCGTACAAAAAGACAGTGTAAATGGAGGCATGAGGTACACTTACGAAATTAAAAATGACAGCGGACAAGATATTGCATTGGTTTCTGAAAACTCTCAAAGTGCAAATTACGACTTCGCAGTTTTGAAAAACGGTGTTGCAGGATTATCTTCAATAATCACAAGTGGCGACAGAATCACATATTACACAAATGGCAGCAATGTGGTATTTGCAGAGACAGAAAGCACGTCTTCATCGGTTTTAAGCGGTACCATCGATGCTGTTTGGCAAGGAAGCTTTAGGCTCATAGACGACAGTGGAAATAGCTATATAATATACTACAACAACAATACACAACTTACCATGAATTCGGTGGATGCATCTATAAGCGACTTAAAGTACGGAGAGACAGCTAAAGTGACTGTTTCTGGCAGCACAGCCACAAGAATAGATGTTGCGTACACCGATTTAAGCGGAAATGGCCAGGTCAATCTTGGTGATAGGCAAGACAGCGGAAAAATAACCGACATAGAGACGAATAACAGCCAAGTTTCAATAACATTGGACAATGGAAATACGTATACGGCAAATGTTGATATGCCTGTTGAAGGTGGAAGTGGGTCCCTAAGCGTAGGAGATTTGAAAGTCGGAGAGTATATAAAGCTTTATTTCAGCAGCATAAGTTCCAATACACCTGATGAGGTGTTTTTAGAAGGGGACTACAATAAAGCTGTTGCAGTCATAAGAGGGACCATATCAGGGGTTTCTGGATTTAACCCCAAAATACAGCTTAAAGATGTCCAAATATATAGGCAAGGCCAGTGGAATACATCATCTGACTATTCTATGTACAGCATTGATGGTGCGTCAGTCTACCTTAATGGTCTAAAGATACCTGTAAGCGATATTAGCAAGTACAAAGGATATGATGCATACATAATGGTGGAAGACCATTATGGCACAGATACTGCAACACTCGTATCTATACAAAATGGATTTAATATGAGCTACGTTGGCAACATATCGTACGATGGAAACACTTTGACAGTGACACTAAGTGACAATCGTCAGGTAAGCGTCAATGACGGCACTATCATACTGGATGATGGGCTTTTGGTGCCAAAAGACCAGTTGTCTAAGGTAAGCCAAGCTTATATTTCGTTTGCAAGAGGTGGCGGGGCAAACTTCATATCAATATTGGATACAAATGCTCCATCAGGATATTACTACGCTAAAGGAAATATTATAACTGTCACATCAGACTCCATAACGCTTGGCAACTACTACTATTACAGTGGCAATGATTACGGCGATGAATCTTTAAGCAACAACGAATGGGTTGCCAATGGGGACGAAACTTTTTATGTCGGTGATGAAACATATATTGTAGACAATACTGGTAACAGCCCTTCAAATGTACCGTACAGTCAATTTTTAAATCAGAAGTACAGCGGTTCTAAGTATTATTCTGCATACGTCGTTTCCAGCAATAATAATGCAATAGCTATAAACTTAAGGCCTTTAGTTAGTACAGACAGGGTGACTAAAGCGGTATTAAGCAGCATTAATGGCAATGTCTTGACTTTGGACAATGTGATGGATTGGAATGGACTCAACAACAATTGGGAGCTTAATACGTCTTTAGACTCTATAGATGTCACTAAGGCAGTCATAGTTAAGAACAACAAAGTAATATCTGTCAATGACTTAAAGAGTGGCGACAGTCTTTACATAGTGAGAGATGGCGCTTCAGGGATAATAGTCACTGTACAGCAGTAAATGGGGAGATGCAGCATGAAGAAGATTATGATTATATTGATACTATTGTTTATGGCTATTCCAGTATACGCCTTTGCCAATGATGCCGGATATGAAGGCGGTATTGCCAATGAATATGAGTACAAAGAAGTAGTTTTTATAACAGGTAGCCCTGTCGTATTTGATGGAAAACTTACTGTATCACAGTCTACAAGATCTGGAACCACCACGTCAACGTATAGGTATCAATTGTCATCCAGTGATGGCGGTAAACTTACAAGGACATTGACATTTACTACTGTGGACACGCCAAAGGATCAGTACAATCAAGTGCAGTCAAACACCACTTTAAGCCGGTTTTCAGAGACCATAACAGAAGGCGGCAAAGTTTACAGGCTGTCATCTTATGATTTCAATGGCTCTGACATTAAATCGCTAAATCCGGGTGTAAATTATTTTGCAGGCAATTTTGCAGGCAGAAAGGTGTACACCCTAAACAACAACGGTGGAACAATTGTTGTAGACATAACTGACAAAACAGTAGGGTATAGCCACGCTTACGGCAGTGTAAAGACACAGCAGATTAATTACACGATAGAAGGTAGTACCGTCTCTAATAATACGAATATATCGTGGAGCGGCACTGCCGATGTGAATGTATCATTTACTGTAAGCTCTGACCTTCAGTACGTGACAAATGATCCTAACTACATAAGCTTTAGAGGCGGCTATCTTTTAAGTCAGGCTGGACAAGACGTCATGACGTACACATACGATTTGCCAGAGTTTGATGGAAGTGGTAATGTAATAGGAAGAAATACAGGATCAAGTAGCGCAAGCTTAGACGAAGTGCCGCAAGAAAAAAGGCTTGTGGTGCCGGATGTACGAGATATAAACGGCACATGGGGATATGATGATATATTGAAGCTTATGAGCATGGAGGTTTTCCCAAATACCTCAAAGTATTTTGGACCAAAACTTCCTATAACGAGGACTGATTTTACAGTTGCGGTTGCAAAAGCCATAAATTTGACGCCGTACACTGCTCCAAAGACGACGGGGTATTCAAAGGCTAAAACTGCAGAAGTATCTCCATTTGTAGATGTATCCACCTCTGATAGCAATTACGGATACATAAAAGCAGCAAGTCAAGCCGGGCTTATATCAGGAACAGCGCCAAATCAGTTTAGCCCTGATAAGCCACTTACCAGAGCGGAAGCGGCAGTCATCTTCATAAGAGCATTAGGTCTTTCTAACCTTGCTCCATCAGGCAATTTCAATACAGGCTTTAGAGATGACAGCAGCATTCCATCATGGGCTAAAAGGGACATTTACGTTGCAAATGAGATTGGATTATTAGAAGGCGATAACTACGGCAACATTGATGCCAATGGCACATTGACAAGGGAAGAAGCGGCAGCCATGATATCCCGCATGATAGATTTTATGATGAAAGATCTGACGGTTGATTATGTGCAGAAGGTTATAAATTACTGATTCATAAATTTTTACCCCGTAGCATATACTTTATTAGCCTATTTTTAAGGAGGATATGATGAAGCATATTGCGTACGGGGTTATTTTAATTGTCTTTGCGACTATTTTACTGCCAACTGTAATCGTCATAGGATTGGCGCCTGCAAGAAGTGTCGTATCCCGTGGAAGCACTGTCAGGCTTATAAATAGTGGAGGGCTTAAAGATTTAAAGACCAGTGTAGAAGAAGCACCTGCTGATTACAATACGATTAATGTGTTTGTTGTGGATGAAAACAAAGATGTAAAGATGAATTTGGAGGATTACCTTGTAGGTGTTGTGGCAGCAGAGATGCCGGCGGATTTTGAATTGGAGGCGTTAAAGGCTCAAGCAGTTGCTGCAAGGACGTATGCCCTTTCCAAGGAATTAGCTTTAGGTGGTAAAGGTTGCGATCTTCATCCAGGCAGCGATATATGTACAGATTCAAAGCACTGTCAGGCATGGATATCAGATGATGTAATGAAATCTCGATGGGGTGACAACTACAATTTGTACCACGACAAGATAGTGAAAGCGGTAAATGACACAAAAGGTCTTGTGATAGTGTACAATGATGCACTTATAGATCCTGTATACCATGCCATAAGCGGTGGTGAGACGGAAGACGCCATTAACGTGTGGAAGGAGAACCTTCCCTACTTAAAAAGCGTGCCATCTCCAGGGGAAGAAGTGGCCCAGAAATTTAAGACGACTGTGACAGTATCATCAGAAGAATTTGTAAACCGCATAAAGAGCAAAGCGCCTAAAGCTAATATAAGCACAAAAAACGTATTAGGTTACATAAAAAATGTAAAAAGGACTGAAGCAGGACACGTTTTATCGCTGAACATAGGCGGTGTAGACTTTACAGGAACAGACATACAAGATCTATTTCAGTTAAATTCCACCAATTTTAGCTTTAGCATGAAAGGAAGCAATGTGGTGATAAATGTGATTGGATATGGACATGGCGTAGGCATGAGCCAATATGGTGCAAATGCAATGGCGAAAGACGGCAAAAACTTTGAAGACATATTGAAGCACTACTACACAGGTGTAGAAATAATGAAAATAGATGATCTTTTGAAATTAAAGAATGGGAAAGCTTAAGCTCATATAAATGCCGAGAAACCTCCTTTGGTATAAATTAAATTATATTGGTTAAAATACCAAAAGGAGGTGAATTTTTGTGAAGATAAATAGAGACGATTTAGCAAGGTTCTTTGACAGAAAAGGATTCTACTTAATTTTGTTTTTGTGCATAGTTGTCGTAGCAGTTACTGCTGTCTACGTTACAGACAATAACTTAAAGAAGATGGCAGAACTTAGTACAACGCAAAATACTGTGAAGACAGACTCCAGCACAAAGAATACTGTTTCGGAGTACCCTACTACCAAGAATAATAACACAGCAAAAGAAGAAAATAAGGTGAAAGTTGAAAACACAAATTCCACCAGTGCACCATCGCCTGTGAAAACTAATGCATCAAGTACAACACAGAAAGCAGTGGAAGAAAAAGTTCAACCAAATAATGCTGTAAACACCATGTCAAACATCACTACAGCAAGTAATAATTCAAAGAGTGAAAGCAGCACTATCTTCTCGCTGATAAAGCCAGTCAATGGCGATGTAATAATGGAGTTTGCTGTGACGAAGCTTACATATTCAAAGACTCTCGATGAATGGACAACACACAAAGGGGTGGATTTAAAAGCGGATTTAGGCACTGATGTGGTGGCAGCAATGAGCGGTGTTGTGACAAAAGTGTACAACGATAGTAGGCTTGGAAATACTGTAGAGATAAAAAATGGTTCGTATATAACCCGCTATAGCAATCTTGAGGATAACGTCAGTGTGAAAGTGGGACAGGCAGTACAACAAGGAAGCGTTATAGGAAAGGTCGGAAACACTGCTAAGTTTGAAATTGCGGAAGATCCACACGTCCACTTCGAGCTACTAAAAGATGGAAATTATATAGACCCTATGCAATACTTCAACAAATAAAACAGTGCGTTTATTATCATGATAACAGGGAAAAACCCTGTTATTTTTTTGCGTTGAAGCTTGTCATTTTATTCTATTGATACAATCCCCGCATATAAATATATTGAAAGGTCTATACTTAAGGGGGTTTTTGTATTGAAGGATTATATCGAAGAGAGGACATTGGAGATAGGAAAATATATAATAAAGAACAAATCGACTGTAAGAGAAGCTGCAAAAGTTTTTGGTGTTAGCAAAAGCACAGTCCATAAAGATGTAACAGAAAGACTTGAGAATATAAACCCTAAGCTCTACCAAGAAGTCAAAGAAGTGTTGGAGAAAAATAAGGCTGAAAGACATATAAGAGGCGGTAATGCTACTAAAATAAAGTACAAATCAGCTAAATAAAAATTTAATATTAAAAAGAGGAATTATGAAATATTTGTCGAATTTATTTATTAAATATTTATTTTTAAGTGTCGATAAAGAATATGGATGCCAATACAATGTCGAAAAACAGAAGAAAGGTGTGTTTAGATGTTTGCTTTATCAAAAGATATTGGAATTGACCTCGGCACGGCATCTGTACTTGTCTATATGAAGGATGAGGGGATCGTTTTAAACGAGCCATCTGTTGTGGCCATCGATAGAAATACAGGCAAAGTACTTGCAATAGGTGATGAGGCAAAAAGAATGGTAGGCAGGACGCCGGGGGATATCATAGCTGTCAGGCCAATGAGTGCTGGAGTGATTTCGGATTATGACATAACTGAAAAAATGATGCGATACTTTATTCAAAAGGCCTGCGGCGGGGGAATTATAATGAGGCCCAGAATAATGATCTGTATACCCAGTGAGGTGACGCAGGTTCAAAAGAGGGCTGTCATAGATGCTGCAGTACATGCAGGAGCCAGAAGAGCTTTTTTGATTGAGGAACCTATAGCCGCGGCTATAGGGGCAGGTCTTGACATAGAGAAGCCGTGTGGCAATATGGTAGTAGATATTGGGGGAGGCACCACTGATGTTGCTGTCATTTCCTTAGGTAACGCAGTGGTGTCTAAAAGCATTAAAGTTGCAGGAAACAATTTTGACAGCGCTATAATAAAGTACATAAGGAAAAAGTACAACATCATCATAGGTGATAGGACTGCTGAGGAAATAAAGATAAACATAGGTTCTGCTCTTAAAAAAGACAAGAAAGAGTACATGACTGTGAAGGGAAGAAGCCTTATATCGGGGCTGCCGAAAAGCTTCGATATAAGCTCAGACGAGGTTGCGGAAGCATTGGAAGAGCCGTTAGCCGACATCGTTGATTTGGTCCACAGCGTGTTAGAAAAAACTCCGCCAGAATTAGCAGCAGATATATGCGATAGAGGCATAGTGCTTACTGGTGGTGGTTCGCTGCTGCATGGACTTGACAAATTGCTGGAGGAAAAGATGGATGTGCCAGTTATACTGGCGAATGATCCAATATCATGTGTGGCTTTAGGGACGGGAAAGGCATTAGAGTCTTTGTCATTTATGGAAGACCATGAAACAGTCATTGATGCTTTTAAAATCAAGTGAGAAGGTGTTTATATGTTAAGAGGTTTGTACACAGCATCATCGGGAATGATAGCGCAGCAGAAGATAGTAGATGTGCTTTCAAATAACATCGCCAATGTAAATACCGCAGGCTACAAAAAGGACACTGTGACGACGATGGCTTTTCCTGATTATATGGTTACAAGAAGCGGCGGTGACAATATGCCCTACAATGGCAATATTGGGACTATGGATTACGGTGTTTTAGTTGAGACCTTCAACACCAATTTCTCTGAAGGAGACATTGAGAAGACCGATGGGAAGCTGGATTTTGCATTAGATGGTTCTGGATTTTTTACTGTAAGCACGCCAAATGGCGTAAGGTACACGAGAGATGGCTCGTTTACTTTAAATAGCAATGGATATCTTGTGACGAAAGATGGTTACTACGTTTTAGGGCAGAATGGCCCTATACAGCTTAATAACGGAGATATATCTGTCGATGAATCAGGAAACATAAGCGTAAATGGACAAACTGTCGATAAGTTAAACATAGTAGATTTTGCAAATTACAATACACTCAGAAAAGAAGGCAATAACCTGTTTTTCACAATTGGCGGACAAGCTGTACCGGCGACTTCAAAAGTTAAGCAAGGTTACTTAGAGGGTTCAAACGTAAATCCAGTAGATGAGATGGTGACAATGATAAGCGCAATGAGGACTTATGAGGCAAACCAAAAGTCAGTGTCTGCATTTGATGAAACACTTGATAAAAGCGTAAATGAAGTTGGAAAAGTATAAAAAGAGGTGGTATAAGTGATAAGAGCATTGTGGTCTGCTGCATCAGGCATGAATGCGCAGCAGCTTAATGTTGATGTGATTTCAAACAACCTTGCAAATGTAAATACGACTGCATTTAAGAGGGATAGGGCGGAATTTCAGGACCTCATATATCAGACGCTTCAGACAGAAGACGTAAATGGCGGGCAAGGAAAGCCTGTAAACATGCAGGTAGGTGTTGGCGTAAGGCCGTCTGCCATTGTCAAAGACTTTAGCGAAGGAAGCTTGCAGGAGACAGATAATCCTTTAGATGTGGCGTTGGATGGAGAAGGATTTTTCGCGGTATTAGGCCCTGATGGAAATACGTACTACACGAGGGATGGAAGCTTTAAGTTAAGCGTAGATCAAAACACAGCAACTTTGACAACTGCTAATGGCTATCCTGTTTTAGATGATGGAGGAAATCCGATAACATTCGATAGTACCCAAAAGGATATATCAATATCTCCCTTAGGAGTAATATCTGTGAAAAACCCTGATGGGACTCAGCAGGATGTAGCGACTTTGGGAATCTATAATTTTCAAAATCCAGATGGGCTGTTGGATAAAGGCGACAACCTTTATGAAGCAACAGCCGCATCTGGAGATCCTGGCACGAGAGATGATTTTCAGGGCAGAATGGGAAACGTCCGCCAAGGATTTTTGGAAACTTCAAATGTGCAAGTGGTAAATGAGATGGTAAACATGATAGCAGCTCAAAGGGCTTATGAACTAAATTCAAAGGCCATTCAGGCGGCAGACGACATGCTTAGCATTGCTAACAATTTAAGGAGATAAATTTTCAATTGGGGGAAATCTTAGATGAACATAGATCCTGTAAGCAGCATAAATGAAGTAAATCAGGTAAACCAGCTTAATGTCAACACTAATACTGGTGATTTTCAAAAGGCGATACAAGATGCTTTAAACAATAAGGATAAGCAAAAGTTGAAAGAGGCATGTATCGACTTGGAAGCCGTATTTGTAAACCAAATGCTTACTGAGATGAGAAATACGATACCAAAGGATCCGCTGACTGGCGATGACTTTGCTACAGATGTGTTTACTACAATGATGTACGACAACTATGCAAAGTCAATAGCGCAAAACTCAGGGATCGGATTGGCAGATGAAATGTACAACCAATTGTCAAAGAAGATATGAAAAAAGAAGGTGCAGCATTAAAACTGCATCTTCTTGATATTAATAGGACTTCATCGCTATACCGCAAATTTAATTTGTGAAACTTGAAGCTCATAATATTTACCATGCTTTGCCATTAGTTCTTCATGTGTTCCTTCTTCAACAATATTCCCGTTTTCTACCACAAAGATTCTATTAGCATTTCTTATTGTTGAAAGCCTGTGAGCTATTACAAATGAAGTTCTTCCTTTAAGTAATTCTTCCAATGCCATTTGAACTAGTATTTCTGTATGTGTATCTATACTGGACGTAGCTTCATCCAGTATTATTATTGCAGGATTTTTAAGCAATGTACGAGCGAAAGATATAAGCTGCCTTTGACCTACAGACAACTTTGAACCCCTTTCATTAACTTGTGTATAATAACCATCTTTCAATTGAGTTATAAATTCATCGGCATGTACTGCTTTAGCTGCTGCTATAACTTCTTCATATGTGGCGTCAGGCTTTCCATATCTAATGTTGTCGTATATTGTGCCAGCAAAAATAAATGTGTCTTGTAAAACTATACCCATTTGAGATCTTAAAGAATTTAATGTAACTTTCTTTACATCGTATCCATCTATGGTAACCGTTCCATCTACAGCTTCATAAAATCTGCTAATTAAATTTACAATAGTGCTCTTTCCAGCTCCTGTAGGTCCTACTAAAGCAATTGTTTCTCCTGGATTAACTTTGAAACTGACATTTTTTAAAACTGGCTTTTCAGGCTCATAAAAGAATGTCACATTGTTGAACTCCACATTACCTTTTATTGGAGGTAGATCTATTGCATCATTTTTATCAATAATATCTGGTTTTTGATCAAAAAGCTCAAATACTCTTTCAATAGAAGCCATAGTGACTAATAATTGGTTGTAAATATTGCTTATATCGTTAATTGGTCCCCAAAATCTTCCTATATAGCTTAGAAATGCGAATATTACGCCAATACTGACTTCCCCTTTAAGATACATATTAGTTCCGAATAGGAAAAGTATAGAGGAGCTTATAGCGCCTGTTGTATTTACAAATGGACCAAATAAACCATTTAATTTAATAGCTTTCATCCAAGTTTTAACTATGTCGGTATTTAAAATATTAAAATTTTCTTCGTTTGATTTTTCTTGCACAAAGGCCTGTGTAACTTTCATACCTTGAATACATTCATTTAAAAAAGCATTCATATTTGAAGTTTTTTGTCTGACTTCGAACCATCTCTTTCTTATTTTCCTTTTTAAAACGCTGATGACTATCATCAAGATTGGAAGGACGGAAAATGTTATTAATGAAAGTTTTATATTCATGCTTAACATTATCAAAATTATTCCAATCAGCGACACAACATCACTTAAAATATTTACAAATCCATTTGTTATTAGATCTGCAGGAGCATTTATGTCATTTACTAATCGCATCATTATTTTCCCCGCAGGTCTGGAATCAAAAAATTTAAATGATAAACTTTCTACATGCTCAAATAATTTTTGACGCATATTGAAGATTATTTCCTGGCCAGTTTTTGATAAAATATAAGTTTTAAATCTGTTTAAATACATCACAGATAGCGTTATTGCAATATATAAGAGAGAAATTTTTGTAAGACCTAAAAAATCATTTTTGCTTATGTAATTATCTATTGCAACTTTTAATATATACGGTCCAGCCAATCCGCCAATTGTAACTAATAGGACAAAAAAGGCAGCTTCCAGTATTTCTTTTTTATATGGCAAAGCAAATTTTACAAGCCTTAAGAATTGATGTAAATTAAAAGGTCTTTCCAATTCTTCATCGTCATTATATCTATTGACAGCCATCAAGCATTCACCTCCTGCAATAAATTATCCATTGCTTTTTCACTCATCATCGTTCTATATTGTTCGATAAAATTATGGTAATATATGCCTTTCATTTTTAATAATTCTTTATGTGTTCCTCTTTCAACTATATATCCATTATCGAGTACGATTATCTCATCTGCATCTTTTACTGATGAGATTCTGTGGGCTATAATGAATGTTGTTTTGCCATAGGCTATATTTTTTATATTTTCTTGTATGAGCGATTCTGTCTCCATATCTACACTTGATGTAGCATCATCAAGTATTAGTATGGAAGGCTCTTTAAGTATTGCCCGCGCCAAAGATATCCTTTGCTTTTGGCCTCCAGACAAACCTACACCCCGTTCACCGACAATTGTGTTGTAACCATTTGGCATTTCTAATATAAAGTCATGGGCTTTTGCAGCTTTTGCAGCTTCAATTATTTCATCCATAGTAGCGTCAGGTCTTCCAAAAGCAATATTATTTTTTATGGTGTCTGAAAACAAGAATGTATCTTGCATGACAATTCCAATGCTACTTCGCAGTTTATATAAATCTATTTGCTTTATATCTATACCGTCAATTTTTATTTTTCCTTCAGTAGCATCATAATAGCGGCCAATTAAGTTAATAAGGGAGGTTTTTCCTGCACCTGTAGCACCCATTATAGCAATTTTTTTGCCTCTTTTGACATTTAAGTTTATATTTTTAAGTACATATTCTTCATCGTATTTCATAGATACGTTTTCAAAAACAATATTGCCATAAATTTTATCTACAGTGATTGGATTTTCTGGATTTTTAATTTGTGGTTCTTGGCTTAAAAGGTCAAAAATTCTTTCTCCTGATGTGTTTGCTTGCTCAAACATATTTAAAATATTTGGAAGGGCTCTAAGAGGCCAAATCATTGCCCAAAGGTAACCGTTGAATTGTACAAGTTCTCCAAGTGACATTTCATGTTGTTGAACCAAAAATCCACCAAACCAAATAAGAATTACAAAACTTATGTCACCTATGAACCACATTATAGGCGCATATTTACCTGATATGTATCCTACTTTTATATTTTTTACCATATTTTCTTTGTTGATGTTTTTAAATTTGTTTATTTCTGATAGCTCTTGTACAAATGCTTTTACTACCTTAATGCCAGTTATATTTTCCTGAATGGTCGTATTTAAAACAGCATATTCTTGCCTTATATCCTTAAAAGCACTTCTTAACTTTTTATTAAATATACCGGAAATATATATAAGAAATGGAGATAGACACAATGATAAAAGCGTTAATTTATAATTTATGGTAAACAATATTATAAGTGCTATTAAGAATGTTACAATGCTATTTATAAATTGCAAAAATCCCCCTGGTATAAAAACCCTAATGCCTTCAAGATCACCTGTAAGTCTTGACATAAGTTCGCCTGTTCGTGCTTTGTCGTAAAAACTAAAAGATAGCTCTTCTAAGTGTCTGTATAATTCTTGTCTTATAGAGGATACGGTTTTTTGAGAGGAAAACTCTACGAGCAATGTAAAAAGATAATTGAATAATGAAGTAATTAACGACAAAAAAATCATTAAGCTTACAAGTTTTATTAGCAAGGTTGTATCCTTTTTTAATAGCACTTTGTCAACGAGAAGCCTTTGTAAATATGGATTTATCATGCCTAAAATGATATTTGTGATAAGCAATGAAAGACTTAGATAAAAAAACTTACTTTGTGGCTTCATATACATGAAAAGCCTTTTGATGATATTCATAACCATGCTCCCTTCGTTTGATAGTTAAAATTATAAAAAATGTTTTAGCAAATTACCACTTCCTTTCTGTCTTTACTGAATTATACCACCGTATTAAAATCTATCAAGCTTTAAATATTAAAATTAATGTTTATGACAGCTAAATAGTGGTAATAAACTTTCATATTCTTTTATTTTAATTAATTTAAGTAAGTTTTCGCTATTGACTGGGAAGTTGTATATTTATAAAGTTTTGCAATGTTTATTTCACAATGTTTAACTGATGAATCATTTAACTTTAAAAATCTATTTCTCTTTTTTGTTTATTTTCTCAAAAATGATATAATATAGTTAATGAGGTAACCGTCTGCAAAATGCGGTTGCCCAAATGAGTTAAGGTTTAAACCATAACCGCTCTAAGCTTACAGGGCGGTTATTTTTTTAACTGTGCAATTTTCATATTTTCATCCTATATGGTATAATCATAGTAAAAAGCAAAATTAGGAGTGGATTAGATGATAGATAATAAAGAAATCAGGGAGGTCATACCCCACAGGTATCCGTTTTTGATGATTGATAAAGTGTTGGAGATTGAAGATGGTAAAAAAGCCGTAGGCATAAAAAACGTATCTGCAAATGAACCTTATTTTCAAGGGCATTTTCCGGGAAACCCCATTATGCCGGGGGTTTTGATTGTAGAGGCTATGGCGCAGCTTGGTGGAATAACCGTTATGCACGGGAAAGACAATAATAACATGATAGGGCTTTTTACAGGCATCAATAAGTGCAAATTCAAAAGAGTAGTAGTGCCTGGAGATCAGTTAAAGATAGAAGTTGAGATAATCTCGTCAAAATTAAATCTCATAAAGGCGAAAGGCGTTGCAACGGTGGATGGTGACTTAGCAGCCGAAGCTGAGATATCGTTTATGCTGGTGGAGAAAAATTAAATTGAAGGTGCGTTAAATGTCAACAGTCAAAAAAACTGCTAAAGCTGCAGGGCTTGTGATGGCTATAACATTGATAAGCAAAATAACTGGCTTTTTGAGAGAGGTAGTCATAGGATCAAAATTTGGTACAACAAAATACGTAGATGCTTACAATATGGCTCAGAACATACCGATGGTTTTGTTTGCTGCAATTGCGGCATCTATCGGTACTACAGTCATACCCCTTTTTTCCGAATACCTTACAAAGAAAGGAAAGGACAAGGCTTTTGACTTTATAAACAACCTTTTAAATGCTTTGATTTTATTGACAGTTATCTTTGCGTCAGTAGGCATAGTGATGGCGCCGATTTTAGTCAAAATAATGGCACCGGGATTTAAAGGTGATGTCTACCACGCTACATTGAAGCTTACGATGATTTTGATGCCTGTGATGGTATTTGTGTTAGTGTCAAATATCATAACAGGTGTTTTGCAATCACTTGACCATTTTTCTGTACCTGCAATGATAGGCATACCGTACAACATCATCATAATAGGTGTAGCACTTTTATACGGGGCTAAATACGGCATATATGGTGTAGCTGTGGCAACTGTGGCAGGTTCTGTCATTCAGGTTATAATGCAGCTTCCGGTCCTTTACAAGTTTGGCTTTAGGTACAGATTTGTGCTGGATTTGAAAGATGAAGGGGTAAAAAGAGTAATCATATTGGCAATGCCTGTTCTCATTGGAACATCAATACAAGTCATAAACACCTACGTTGACAGGATGATAGCGTCATACTTGCCATCAGGCAGCATTGCAGCCTTAAACTATGCAAATAGGCTTATAGGTTTTGACATATTTTCGATGGCAATAGCAATTGTAATATATCCGATGCTCTCAAAGCACTTTGCGGCTAACAACGTAGATGAGTTTAAAAAAGGCATAAAAATAGCAGTTAAAGCAATACTCTACATCATGATTCCAGTAACGGTAGGTGCTATAATATTTAGGTACCCTATTATAAGGATCTTGTTTGAGAGAGGGGCCTTTAACGAAAGATCAACTTATCTTACATCCATCGCCTTCATGTTTTTAAGTTTAGGTATGACAGCCAATGGGCTTAGAAATGTTCTAAGCAGAGGCTTTTATTCTTTAAAAGATACCAAGACGCCGATGGTAAATGGTGCAATTGCTGTTTTAGTGAATATAGGACTTAATCTCATCATCGTAAGGTACCTTGGATTAGGAGGACTTGCATTGTCTACGTCCATTGCAGCAACTTTAACATCGTTGATGCTTATGTATTCCTTGAAAAAGAAGATAGGTGCTATTGGTGGATATGAAATTTTAGCCTCCTTTTTAAAAGCAGTTATAGGCTCTGCTATAATGGGAGGATTTGCATATTTGACATTCAATCTTGTTATGAGACATTTGCCGGATACAAAAATTTACGAAGCTGTATCATTGGGAGCTGCCATTTTTGCAGGTTTTGTCGTCTATCTTGCAATTATAATGTTATCGGACAACTCCATGTTAGGCTATGTGAGAAAAGGGGCAAAAATGTTAAAAGGAAAATTAGCTGGTGATTAAAGGAGTGGTTTTACATGAAATCAAAGGTATACTATTACAACATGAGGTCTTTAAAGCCGTCAGGAAGTATCACATCAAAAGTATCAAGGCTTTTTGATGTAGCAGGATTTAAAAGCATTTTTAAAAAGGATGATTTGGTGGCGATAAAACTCCATTTTGGAGAAAGAGGAAATAATGCATACATAAATCCCATATTTGTAAGGCAAGTGGTAGACAAGGTTAAGGCCAACGGCGGTAAACCGTTTTTGACTGATTCTAATACACTTTACAAGGGAAGCCGCTCCAATGCAGTAGACCATTTGATTACAGCCATAGAAAATGGCTTTGCTTACGCTGTTGTCAATGCACCACTTATAATAGCGGATGGCTTGTTGAGCAAAGATGCAGATGAAGTAGAGATAAACAAGAAGCACTTTAAGACGGTAAAAATTTCGTCTAACATAGTCAATGCCAATTCCATGATCGTGCTTTCGCATTTTAAAGCGCATGAGATTGCTGGATTTGGAGGTGCTATAAAAAACCTTGCGATGGGATGTGCACCAAGGGCAGGAAAGCAGCAGCAGCATTCTACAGTAAGCCCAAAAGTAGGCAAAAAATGCACCGCCTGTCAAACTTGCATCAAAAATTGCCCGGAAGACGCTATATCACTAGTAGATGGCAAGGCTTACATAGATCCTGAAAAATGCATCGGATGTGGAGAATGTATTACAATGTGCCAGTACGACGCCATAAATCCACAATGGGGAACAGACATGGATGAGTTTGTGGAGAGGATGACGGAGTACGCCTATGGAGCCTATATGAATAAAAAAGGCAAAATAGCCTTTATGAACTTTGTAATGAATGTGACGCCATTGTGTGACTGCACACCGTGGAGCGATGCACCTATTGTACAGGATATAGGAATATTGGCGTCATTTGACCCTGTTGCAATAGATAAAGCCAGCTTTGACCTTGTAAACAGGCAAGCAGGAAATCCACATTCTGCATTAGGAGATGTAGGCAGAGGGCTTAATGAAGGTGATGACAAATTTGCCGCTATTCATCCTGAGACGAGAGGAGACATACAATTTAAGTACGGTGAAGAGCTTGGAATGGGTACCACAGATTATGAGCTGGTAGAATTAAAATAATGCAGATTTTCTGCATTATTTTTTTAAAAAAGTAAACAAATTTGTATACGATTATAGTATAATGTATATATAAGGTTAAAAAGGGAGAGGTCAATGATGGAAAAGTACATTATTATAATACCGGTTGCAGGGGTGCTGACGGTAGCATTGCTTTTTTTAATAATGCTTTCAATGATCAAGTTTTCTGACAAGTACATAAATAAAAAAGAAGAAAAAAAGAAAAAGGCAAGCTGAATTGAGGACAGTGATGTCCTTTTTTTATACAATAATAATATAGAAAGGTTTGATTAAGGTGAATATAGGATTTAAAAGAAATGAAATAGATGGCGTCGTCTTTTACACGATACCCGCATTTGAAAATACAGGAAAAGTGAAACATCTTTTTTCCACAAGAATAGGTGGTGTAAGTGGTGGACCTTACAGCTCTCTTAACTTAAGCCTTACAAGGTACGATGATAAAGAAAGCGTGTATGAAAATTTTAATCGTATATGCCATGTTGCAAATATCAATTACAACGATATGGTGTTTTCAAATCAAATCCATTCAGATGGCATTAGAATTGTCAATGAATCTGACAAAGGTAAAAACTTTGGGGAAAGCGATATAAAAAACGCGGATGCTTTGATGACCAATGAAAGAGGCATACCAATTGTGACATTTTATGCTGATTGCACACCTCTTTATTTTTTAGATCCTGTAAAGAACGTCATCGCATTAGCGCATGCTGGATGGAGAGGCACGGTGAAAGAAATTGGCCCTAAAACTGTCAAGACGATGGTAACTGCTTTTGGCTCTGATAAAAAAGACATACTCGCTGCTGTAGGTCCAGCTATAGGCTTTTGCTGTTATGAGGTAGGGAAAGATGTGGCAGACGAAATATCAAGATTAAATATCAACATAGATGATGTATTGTTGGACAAAGGCGATGGAAAGTGGATGTTAAACCTTGAGATGACAAACTACTATGAGCTTATAAACTGTGGGATAAAAGATGAGAACATAACTATATCAGGCCTTTGCACATCTTGCAATATCGACGAGTTTTACTCTTACAGGAGGGACAAAGGTATAACAGGCAGCATGGCGGCATTTATGGAATTGATATGAGAAAAAATACAAAAAAGGCTTAAGATTATTGTTAAAATAGCCGATAAACAATTTACGAGCAAAATTAATACATGAGGTGATAAGGCAGTGAAAAGTATAAGGATCAAGATTTTCTCATTGGTTACCCTGTTTATCGTCGTACCGCTTCTCATTACAGGCTATTTTTCTGTAAATGAAGCGCAGACAATTTTAAAAAGCAGAATAGACAAATCAAATCAAGCGGCTCTTTCAGTGCTTGACAATTACGTTGGAATGGTGAAGCAAAACGCGGAGATTTCACTTAATGATATTGCCAATTCCAGCGACCTTAAAAACTACATCAAAACCGGCGATTCAAGTAGCTTGTTGGATAAATTAAAAGGTGTAGAAGACAACAATTCGATCATATTAAACGCTTATTTTACAGCTAAAGACGGTAAGACCATCATCTACCCTGTTCAAGATGTAAGTGGCGTAGATCTCACTAAAAGGCCTTGGTATCAAGCTGCTTTAGATGCAGGAGGTGCTATTGCTTCTACTGAGCCTTACAAGGACATCCTGTCTGGCAAACCTGAGATAACCATGTCAAAAGCCATATTTGATGAAAACCAAAACTTAGCAGGAGTTGTCGGAATAGACATAGACCTATCGAAGCTTTCGGATGCCATAAGCAGCATAAAGATAGGAAATTCAGGATACTTTTACTTGATGACAAGTGATGGCACTGTCATATCCCATCCTGACAAAACTATGATGTTTACAAAGATTACAAAGTACAGCTTTGGCAAACAGCTTTTGTCCCTTAATAATAAGACGATGGAGTACACTTTTAACAACCAGTTGAAGTTTGCCAGCGTCAAGAAGCTAAGCGAATTTGGATGGATCGGCGTCGTTTCGACGACTATTCAGGAGCTAAATGTTGATACAAGCTCCATAAGGAATACGATGATCACTGTAATGATTATCTGCCTCATATTTGGGCTCATTTTGGCATTTATCTTTATTTCTACTTTGACAGGCGGCATCAGGAAAATATCAAAGACGATGGAGAAAGCGTCAAAAGGTGAGCTTGTGCTTAGCACTGATATAAAATCAAGAGATGAAGTAGGACTGCTTTCTAAAAGCTACAATGACATGATTGAAGGAATACGGTCATTGGTCATAAAGATAAAAAATGTTGCTGAATCTGTAAACAACATATCCAATAACATTGCATCGTCGTCAGAGCAAGTTTCGTCCACAATGCAAGATGTGGCCAGGGCGATAGAGCAGATAGCTGAAGGTTCATCGAATCAGGCTGAAAGTGCTCAAAGCAGCGCAAAAGCAACACTGGAGCTTGGAAAGCTTATAGATACGGCTATGAACGACTCCAACAATATTTTGGACGAAGTCACAAACATAAACATGATTTCGGAAAGCAGCAATGAGATAATTGAAAGCCTTTTAGCTAAGACGCAGCAAAGCATCGAATCCAACAACAAAGTAAGAGAGTCTACCCTTTTCTTAAGAGATAAATCAAACCAGATAGGAAAGATAGTTGATACAATAAGGCAGATAGCGGATCAGACTAATTTGCTGTCTTTAAACGCAGCTATAGAAGCTGCAAGGGCGGGAGAGGCCGGAAAAGGCTTTGCTGTCGTTGCTGATGAAGTGAGAAAATTGGCTGATGAGTCAAGCCTTGCTGCTAAAAGCATATCAGAGCTTATATCTGAGATACAAAATGACGTAAATGAAACGGTGGCAACGGTGGAAAATGCCAATAATATCGTCATGGAGCAAAGCAATTCCGTCAATAACACGAAAGAGATATTTGAAGGCATTATACAAGCCTTGAAGTTTGTGACAGACATGATAAACAGCCTGAACGACTCTTTAAAAGATATAGAAGCCAATAAGAACAAGATCGTTGATGCTGTGCAGGATATAGCTGCTGTATCTGAGGAAACTGCGGCGTCTACTGAGGAGATTTCGGCATCATCACAAGAGCAAACAGCTATAATTGAGGAGCTTTCAAGTACGGCAAATGAGCTTAAAGGGTATGCAGAGGAGCTTATGGAATCACTTAAGATGTTTAAAATAGAGTAAGTTTAAAAAAGAACAGGTGAGTAAAAAGACCTGTTCTTTTTATAATATGCTTTCTAAAAATGCTTTGTTTTGAAGTACCATAGGATTATTTGGGTCATACTTTCTCGCTTCTTCATTATGCATATATGATTTTTCTATGTCACCTAATCTGTAATAGCATATGCACAACTGAATATGTGGAAGCCATGTTGAACATGCTATATTTACAAAGCCTTGATTAGGTTTTTCGACTTTTGTCGCAAGCTCATACCAGAAAATAGATTGCTTTATCTTGTTTTCTTGTAAAAATTTATATCCTAATCTGCAACAGAATTCAGGCCTTGGCACGTCGTATTCAAAAGATTTAAAAAGCACTTTATCCCTTTTGTCTAAGTCTCCTAAAGCTTCATAGCAATCAGCAAGCTTTCCGAGAGAATACAGTATATCTTCCATCCATCCTTTCTTGGAGTCTATAAACATGTTGTAGTATTGGATGGCTTCAGTATATCTTTTGTGTTCGGCTAATTCATTTGCATAGTAAAACATGTCTCTTGGTGAAAAGTCTTTTTTGCTTTCAATCATCTTTTCGTAAATTTCAATGTTTCTATTCGGTGTATTTTTTACTTTACCATGCATAATTTGTATATCGCTATCGTAAATTTTTCCGTAGACCTCAAGGCATTCATGCACTGCGCCAATCCATTTGAAGTCCTTTGCTCTTTTTATAAGGCGATTTCTAATGCTTACAAAAGATGGACTGCCATTTGATGTTTTAGTCAAGACGTATTTCATCGTCACTGAGTCGATAGATGCGTTAAAATTGTTTTTAAGATTTATAAGTTTTTCTAAATCGCCTGGTTCTACATAATCATCTGCATCAAGCCATAATATATAATCCATTGTCGCTTTGCTAAATGAAAAATTTCTTGCTGCGCTAAAATCGTCTATCCACTTAAAATCAAATATTTTATCAGTAAATTTCTTTGCAATGTTTTTTGTTAAGTCAGTAGAACCTGTATCAACTATGATTATTTCATCTACCGCATCTTTTATGGATGTTAAGCACCTATCCAATGTCAGTTCTTCATTTTTTACTATCATGCACAGACTTATAGTTATACTTTGGAACATAGACATTCTCCTTATCTGATTTCAATAAATTTACATCTAAGGGGTGGCAAAACCAAACCCTTAGATGTCTTTTAATATCAGTCAAGCTTTAGCAATGTGATAGAAGCATTTACGACTCCAGAAGCTAAAGTCAAGGCGACGCCTGTGTTTCTCAAAGTCAAGACATCTCCAGCGGATACTGTTATTATAGCTTCACCTACTAATTCTGTCGCATTGATGATTGTGGAATACTGTGTTTGAGGTAATGGAGTGCCGTTTAATGTCAATACCATTGAATTCAAAATAGCTACTGAAGCTGTCGTAGTATATCCAATTCTATAGGTTCCGCCGACATCAAATGTTATAGGTGCGGTTCCTGCTGTGTGAGAGATGCCTACTAATGGTCCATTGCTATCAAATGTTACATCTCCACCAAGAATGACGGTGTTACCAGTTGTGTTGTAAATATATCCGTAAGCTGCTATTCCTGCACCAGTAGGACCAGTCGGGCCGGTAGGACCAGTAGGGCCAGTCGGGCCAGTAGGACCAGTAGGACCAGTCGGACCAGTAGGACCGGTTGGACCGGTAGGGCCAGTTGGGCCAGTCGGGCCAGTTGGACCGGTAGGACCAGTCGGGCCAGTAGGACCAGTAGGACATACAGGACATGGTTCATAAGTTATTTCAAGATATGGCTTATTTACATTGTTAGTTGATTCATATCCTATTATAGTGTCAACTACATTTTCTATTCCCTTTATGGTTATGCCAAAGTTTAAAGATGGTGTTAAGACCCATTTATATGCTAAGTTTGTTATATCAATTCCTATATAGCTTCCTACCATGCTGTCGGTAACAGTAAAACTATAAGGAGTTACGACGGTAAAAGGTGCCGTATTCCAAGTTACCGTCGATTGACTGAAGTTATTTAAGTTTTCATAGATTGTAATATTCTGTGGATACAGTACGCTGTCAGGCATATCTTTTCTGTTTACATAAAGATACAGTTTAGCATCTGTCATCACATTACCAGACGGTATAGCTCCTGATAAGTCAAACTTTAATAGAGTTCTGTAAGCATCTGGCATATTTCCAAACCTTAAATATTCGCCAGTAAATAGTGAAATAGAATTGCCGAAATTTTGAGTAGGAAAATACTGCGATATATAAGCATCGTCAGTAGGGTTAATTTGAATAGTTGGCAAAACAACCACCTCGTTTGGAATATTTTGAGCACGATTAAATATGATCGTGTTCTAAAACTAATATATGAAGTTGTATATTAGTTGTTACATATCAAATGTTATCGTAGTGTACTATCAAAATATGTTTTTCAAAAAACCAGTGGTATAATTATTTCAAAAGAAAAATTAAAAAGAGGGTGTGATTTTATGAACAATTTTGATTTTGTTTGTCCGACAAAGATCATCTTTGGCAAAGGGACTGAAAATAGAGTAGGCCAAGAGACAAAAAAATATTCAAAAAAAGTATTGTTTGTCTACGGCAGTGGCAGCATAAAAAAGACAGGTCTTTACGACAAAGTCGTAAAATCTCTAAAAGACAATGGTGTTGATTACATAGAATTATCAGGAGTAAAACCAAATCCAAGGCTTAGCTTGGTTTATGAAGGGATAAAGATTTGCAAAGAAAACGGCATTGACTTTATATTGGCTGTAGGTGGAGGTAGTGCCATAGACACTGCAAAGGCTATTGCTGTTGGTGCGCTTTATGATGGCGATGTGTGGGATTTCTTTGTAAGCAAAGCTGAGATTGAAAAGGCATTGCCATTAGGTGTAATATTGACATTGGCTGCAACAGGAAGTGAAGCCAGCGACAGTGCAGTCATAACAAATGAAGATGGTTGGTACAAGAAAGGTATACATTCTGATCTCATAAGGCCTCAATTTGCCATAATGAATCCAGAGCTTTTGTACACACTTCCTCGGTATCAGACGGCTGCAGGTGCAGCGGATATAATGGCTCATATAATGGAAAGGTACTTTACAAATGTCCGCAATGTAGATCTTACAGATAGGCTTTGTGAAGCAACGCTTAAGACAATGATAAACAATGTTCCAAGGCTTATTGAAAATCCTGAAGACTATGATGCGAGAGCTGAAGTGATGTGGGCAGGTACTATTGCACATAATGGACTGCTGGATACGGGAAGAATCGGTGATTGGGCATCACACAGGATTGAGCATGAACTAAGCGCAATCTACGATATAGCACACGGCGCAGGACTTGCTATAATATTCCCAGCATGGATGAAATACGTGTATAAACACGACTTGGACAGATTTGTCCAGTTTGCCGTTAAAGTTTGGGATGTAGACTTGACATTTACCGACAGAGAAGCGATAGCGCTGGAAGGTATAAAAAGACTTGAGGATTTCTTTAGAAACATTGGTCTTCCTGTCACACTGAAGGAGGCTAATATACCTTATGACAGGTTTGAGGAGATGGCTGACAAATGCACGTCAAATGGGACGGCAACCGTCGGGCAGTTTGTTAAACTTACGAAAGAAGACATAATAAACATATACAATCTTGCAAAATAACCCAATATATGTAAATATATCCTGATTATGCTATAAAAATAGCTATTCAGGATATATTTTTTTATATATTTGCGATTTTTTAATAAAATATTAATAATTTTCTTGTATAATAGAATATGTGTAAAATTATAAGGTGTTAAAATGGGAGAGAGAAATTGTATGAAAAAGATAATAGCTTATGTAATATTTCAAGTATTTTTGGCTGTTATAGTTATACCGATGTCCATATTTTACGGTCCTTTTACAAATATCAGAAATACTTTGGTAGCGACAGCTATGACTACATTTAGCCATAAGTACATTGCCACATTATTTTTGCCTCAAAGCAAAATTGACGCTATAATGAAGGAAATGACAAATATATCTACAGACAGCAGCAAAAGTAGTCTATTGAATTTCAAAAACAACCACGACACGACGATTGAAGTGAACGACATAAGCAGCAGCAGATTCAAAGGAAAGGTGATTTTAATTCACGATCCTACGAGAGTTGAAGTAGGCATATCAAGCAAGCTTCCTAAAGAAGGAGAGACAGTCAGTGAGATAGCGAAAGAAAATGGGGCTATAGCTGCTATAAACGCTGGAGGCTTTATTGGATACGTTGATGGTGCGTGGACTGGAAGTGGAGGAACGCCAGGCGGAATCATCATACACAATGGAAAGCTAATATACAACAATGCTTACAGCAAAGACGGTAAAATCGACCTTGCAGGATTTACAACAGACGGCAAACTGCTGGTGGGCAAATACACGTTGGACGAGATAAAAAAATTAAATTTAAAAGAAGCTGTAAGCTTTGGTCCTGCTCTCGTAGTCAATGGAAAGCCTATGATAAAGACTGGTGACGGTGGATGGGGTATTGCCCCAAGGACTGCAATAGGACAGAGGGCCGATGGCACAGTCATATTTTTAGTCATAGACGGAAGGGCAATATCCAGCGTCGGAGCCACATTAAAGGATGTGCAAAACATAATGCTGGATTATGGTGCCGTAAATGCCACAAATCTTGACGGAGGATCCTCAACCACCATGTACTACAAAGGAAAAGTCATAAACAATCCGTCAAATCCTTTAGGCGAGAGAATGGTTCCTACAATATTTTATGCAAAATAAGATGGAGGTATTATGAAAGCTATAAGAAGAATTTTTACGTGGATAGTGTTTCCATTGATAATAGAGATGGGAGTGCTTTTCTATATAAATAATGTATATCTATCTACAACAACTACGTTTCACATACAAAAAGTCAATACTGAGTCAGATACAAACGCGATGCAAAAGACCATGAAAGTTGCGGTACCTAACGATGGAGAAAGTGTGGAGGCTTCTTATGACGGAAGTTACGTTTCATATCTTTTAAACCATCAGATAATAGTCGTCGACACTAAGACGCAAGGCATAAAGAAGGTAATCGCAGCCAGCAACTATATACAGTACTACACATGGCTTAACGATAGAAACAGAATCATATATTTTTATAAGACGTATAGCCGTGGCAGTGAAGCGATACAGCTTGAGGCTTATGACCTTGATATAAACAACAAGATAAAGATAGACAAGCTTATATATGCTCCAAGAAACAGCCGTATAGAAAATGTCACATTGTCGCCTCTTACAAACATGATCTATATAAATGTGGTTGATGCCAATGGTTATAGCTATCTGTACCGTGTAGATATAATGGGCCAGATTACAAACTTTAGACTGCCAGTTAAGAGGATTACAAGAATGTACGAGCTTCAGAGAAAAGATGTCCTTTTATATGAGTCATCAAACGGGATAATAAGGGTCATCAAGAATGGCAGTGGCTACACATTTTTAAGTGGTGGTTTCTCGCTTATTGGCACTGACAACAATGACAATGTGTACGTAGGTAAATTAGACAGCGACAATAAAGTTGTGGAAATATACTACGGAACAATTGATAAAAGCTTCAAAAACTGGAGTCACATAAAGCTGAATCATGCAATTGATCCAAATCAGGTGTATATACTGCCTAAGGACAATGCTTTGACTGTCACTTTTGACGGTAAAGATTTGATTGACGTAAATACAGGTGAGACCATAACGGGAAGCGGCGATATACTGGGTATCAACGCAAATTATATAATCTACAAAAAGGATAATGATGTAATATTGAAATTGGAATAATGCCGAATGTTTCGGCATTTTTTTTTGTTAATAAATATGTTAATTTGTGGTATAATAGATTAAAAGGTTAGGGAGGCTAAATGATGGAGATGTTGAACATAAAAGAAAATTACAACTTTCTTGTGTGCGGAGATTCCATATCCAAAGGCGTGGTTCTCGATAAAATTAGGAACAAATATGTGGTTTTGAAGGATTCTTATGCAAATCTTTTAAATGGATGCTTAAAAGGAACTGTTGAAAACATATCGAAGTTTGGCAGCACCATATTAAGAGGCAAAGACAGGCTTAAAAAAGAGTTAGACAAGGTAAATCCTGATATTGTACTTTTAGAGTTTGGGGGGAATGATTGCGATTTTAATTGGGATGAGGTAGCTAAAGACCCTTACAAAGAACATCTGCCAAACACTGATTTCAATGTGTTTAAAGAGACATTAAGAGAACTCATAGATTCGCTTAAAAATGCCAACATAGCACCGGTTTTGCTTACGCTTCCTCCATTGGATGCAGACAGATACTTTAGCTGGATTAGCAAAGGCAATAAAGAAATGGCAAAAAACATATTGACGTGGCTTGGAAGCGTCACAAAGATATACTGGTGGCAGGAAAGATACAATTCTGCCATATTGAGCATAGCCTCAAGCACCGATACGAAGATAATAGATGTGAGAAGTGCGTTTTTAGATAGGCCTGATTACAGAAAGCTTTTATGTGAAGATGGAATACACCCGAATGAGGATGGTCACAAAGCGATTGCAGATAGGATAAAAGACTACGTTATGACATATTATGGTTTCCTTTTAAAATAACATCCTTATTTTACACTGCAAATGAAATCTATAAACTTCTTATGAAGATCTGACAAGTATTTGTCTTTATGATATATGATATTGAATTTTCTCGTGAATTTTATTCCTTCTATTTCTATTTTTATAAGCTTTGAACTTTTTAATTCTTCATTTAGAGCTAACTTTGATATTACTGAAACACCTAAGTTTGCTTCGACTGCCTTCTTTATTGCCTCGATGCTGTTTAGTTCCAGTTTAATGTCGTATTCTATGTTGTGGGATTTCATTGTATTTTCAAATATTTCTCTCGTGCCGCTGCCAACTTCCCTCATAATGAAATCAGCTTTTGACAAATCATCCATCTGGATGATATTCTTTTTTGCCCATTGATGTTCTTTTGAGCATATAAGGTATAGTTCATCATCTAACAAATGTTTTTTTTCGATGCTATCGGAGTGTATTGGACCTTCTACTATTCCAAGATCTATTTCGCTATTAAGTATCATATTTACTATTTCCGTTGTATTGCTTATGCAAAATGGCAATTCCACATTTGCATATAGTTTCAAAAATTTGCCGATTATTTTAGGCAACAAGTATGTGCCGACGGTTCTGCTGGCACCCAGCTTAAGCTTTCCTGCCTTGGTATCGGATATATTCTGTAATGTGTTTTCAGTTTCCATCAACAAGAGATTGATTTTTTTTCCGTAATCTCTTAAAATTTCGCCTGCATGTGTCAATACAAGCTTTTTGCCTATCCTATCAAAAAGCTTCACATTGTACTCTTCTTCCAGCTCGGAAATTGCCTGACTTATAGCTGGCTGTGTCATGTAAAGGTGTTTTGCGGCTTCAGACATGCTGCCGTACTCACATACAGATAAGAATATATTCAATTCTCTAAAATTCATAATAAATCACCAGCCATAAGCAATAACTTATATATTTTATAATATTATATTATTTTACTTATATAAAAGCAAGCATTACAATAAGATTTAGATGTAATGGCATTAAAAAGATAAAAGGAAGTGCGTTATCATGGTTTTAAAAGAAGGTAAAATAGGAAATATAAGATTGAAAAACAGATTTGTCATGCTGCCAACTGTCACAAATTTATCAAATGATGGATTTGTCAGTGAAAAAGAGATAGGCTATTACGACAGAAGGTCGAAAGATGTTGCTTTAGTCATAGTTGAGGCATCGTATGTAAATAAGTTTGGCAAGTTTTTCAAAAACCAGTTAGGGATAGACGACGATGATAAGATTGATGGGCTTAAAAAATTAGCAGATGTCATTCATGGCAACGGTGCAAAAGCTGCGGTGCAGATTGCTATGCACAACCCTAAATACAAGCCATCAGATTTTACTGTAGAAGACATAAAAGGGTTTGTGAAGGACTTTGTGAATGCTGCAAAAAGAGCGAAGAAAGCAGGGTTTGATGCTGTTGAGCTTCATTTTGCACATGGATGGTTTGTAAATCAATTCTTATCGCCAAATGTAAACACGAGAGATGATGAATACGGTGGAGATTTCGATGGAAGGGCCAAATTTGCATTGGAGATATTAAAGAGTGTAAAAAGTGAAGTTCAAGACATGGCAGTAATTTGCCGTATAAATGGAAGCGACTATACAAATGGCGGATTTGATATAGAAGAAAGTCTAAAACTTGCGAAGCTTTTAGAAAATTATGGTGCAGATGCAATAAATGTTTCATCAGGTGTAGGTTCTACGTCAGAATACCACATATCGCCAATGGGTATAGATGATAAACCACTTATAGACTACGCGAAGAAAATAAGAGATAGTGTTTCGATTCCTGTAATTGCTGCCGATAAGCTGGGTGCAGCAGACGATTGGGAAGCCATCATAAGAGATGGTTATGCTGACTTTATAGGCATTGCAAGAGGCCTTATAGGAGATCCTGATTGCGTTTCTAAATATATCAATGGGAAAGCTGATGAGATAAAATACTGTATCCACTGTAATCAGGCATGTATCGCATATATACAGAAAGGTCTTCCTGTATCATGCATGATGAACCCTGCTGTAGGCAGAGAAAAAGAGTTTGATGCGATCGCAGAAAATAAGCTTAATGTGGCTGTAATAGGCGGTGGTCCTGCTGGCATGTCCGCTGCTTTGTACTTGGCGAAAAAAGGACACAATGTGGAGCTATTTGAGAAGTCGGATGCACTGGGAGGACAGTTAAAAGTGGCAAAGGTGCCTCCGCACAAGTCTGAAATAGGAAAAGTAGTAGATTATCTTGAAACTGATTTAAAAAAGTACGGTGTAAAAGTCAATCTGAATCGAGAAGTTTCGTGCGATGAACTGAAAAATATGAATTATGACAAGGTAATAATTGCAACAGGCTCAATTCCAAAGGAATTGACGATTAAAACGGATGTAGTGCCTTATAAAGCCATAGATGTTTTAAGTGGTAAAATACCACAAGGGACGAAAATAGCTGTAATAGGCGGAGGTTTGACAGGGCTGGAGACGGCAGAATACCTTGCAACAATAGGTAAAAGCGTTACAGTATTAGAAGAGCTTGATGAAGTAGGTAAAGACATATACGCCATGAATAAGAAGCTTTTGATGGAAAGGTTGAAAAATCTCGGTGTAAGAATCGTAACAAACGCAAAAGTAGATGTGATAAACAATGGGAAAATTGTATACAATAATGGCGCTGAAGTCGCATCAGACGATGTGGTGATTGCAATAGGCAATAGCCCTGATGAAACATTTAAAAACTGCATAAGCGACAACATGATTTTTATAGGCGACTGCAAAGAAGTAGCAACAGCAGTAGAGGCAATAAGGGATGGCGCAGAAGTGTCACTTATAATTTGAAAAAGAAGGTGACGATTATGACGGTAGATAAAACCTGATGTATTTACTGATGAATTAATTAAGTTTTTGAATCAAGATTAAGTATGCAAAAATAAAGAAGTAATCATATGAAATAAATTTATTGTCATAAGAAGCTTTAAAATTTAAACCGCTTTGGATTGGGTTATACCAGAGCGGTCATTTTTTTTAAAATTTTTTTTGTTTTAAAGAAGGATTTTTTAAATTTGTGTAGAATATATAATATATAATGTTTGTTGGACAGACAAACGAATAGAAGGAGGAAATTTTATGAATAAATATTTTGAGAATGTATCTAAAATAAAATATGAAGGGCCAAAATCAAACAATCCCTATTCTTTTAAATTTTACAATCCTGAGGAAGTAATCGATGGCAAGACGATGGAAGAGCATCTCCGCTTTTCTATAGCTTATTGGCATACTTTTACTGCTGATGGAACAGATCAATTTGGCAAAGCTACCATGCAAAGACCATGGAACCACTATACAGATCCTATGGACATAGCAAAGGCTAGAGTAGAAGCAGCATTTGAATTTTTTGATAAGATAAATGCACCTTTCTTCTGCTTCCATGACAGGGATATTGCACCTGAAGGGGACACTCTTAGAGAGACGAACAAAAACTTAGATACAATAGTTGCCATGATAAAGGACTACTTGAAGACCAGCAAGACGAAAGTTTTGTGGGGTACTGCAAATCTTTTCTCAAATCCGAGATTTGTGCATGGTGCATCAACATCGTGCAATGCTGATGTTTTCGCATATTCCGCAGCGCAAGTCAAAAAAGCCCTCGAGATTACTAAGGAGCTTGGCGGCGAAAACTACGTATTCTGGGGTGGAAGAGAAGGATATGAAACACTTCTCAATACAGACATGGAGTTTGAGCTTGACAACTTTGCGAGATTTTTGCACATGGCTGTTGACTATGCAAAAGAAATCGGCTTTGAAGGCCAGTTCTTGATTGAGCCGAAGCCAAAGGAGCCTACAAAACACCAATACGATTTTGATGTGGCAAATGTATTGGCATTCTTGAGGAAATACGATCTTGACAAATATTTCAAAGTGAATATAGAGGCAAACCATGCGACATTGGCATTCCATGACTTCCAACATGAGCTAAGATATGCAAGAATAAACGGTGTATTAGGATCAATTGACGCAAATACAGGTGATATGCTTTTAGGATGGGATACAGACCAGTTCCCTACAGATATACGCATGACCACACTTGCCATGTATGAAGTCATAAAGATGGGCGGATTTGACAAAGGCGGCCTTAACTTCGATGCAAAAGTAAGACGTGCTTCATTTGAGCCAGAAGATCTTTTCTTAGGTCACATAGCTGGAATGGATGCTTTTGCAAAAGGCTTCAAGGTTGCTTACAAGCTTGTGAAAGATGGCGTTTTCGACAAGTTTATCGAGGAAAGATACGCAAGCTACAAAGATGGCATTGGCGCTGATATTGTAAGCGGAAAGGCTGACTTCAAGAGCCTTGAGAAGTATGCATTAGAGCACAGCCAGATTGTCAACAAATCAGGAAGACAAGAGCTATTGGAGTCAATCCTAAATCAGTATTTGTTTGCAGAATAATGAAACATGAGGGCAGCTTCATGCTTCATTAAAGCTGCCCTTAACAAAATCATGGAGGTAAATGTATGTATTTTTTAGGGATAGATTTAGGAACATCATCAGTTAAAATAATACTGATGAATGAAAGCGGTAATGTGATATCAAGCGTTTCAAAAGAATATCCTGTGTACTATCCAGAACCAGGCTGGGCAGAACAAAATCCAGAAGATTGGTGGAGTAGCACAAGGGATGGAATAAGAGAGATTATTGTAAAAAGCGGCGTAAATGGCTATGACATAAAAGGCATCGGCTTAAGCGGACAGATGCATGGATTGGTGCTTCTGGATAAAGACAATAACGTTTTAACACCGGCCATACTTTGGTGTGATCAAAGGACACAGGAAGAATGCGACTACATCACCGAAAAAATAGGGAAAGAAGGTCTTCTGAAGTACACTGGAAATAAAGCATTGACAGGCTTTACTGCACCAAAGATATTGTGGGTAAAGAAACACCTTCCGGATGTATATGAAAGAATCGCTCATATCCTTTTACCTAAGGACTATATAAGGTTTAAATTGACGGGTGAGTACGCTACAGAAGTTTCAGATGCATCAGGTACACTTCTCTTCGATGTGGAAAATAGAAGATGGTCAAAAGAAATGATAGACATATTCGAAATACCGGAAAAAGCCCTTCCTAAGTGCTATGAATCGACAGATGTCACAGGGTATGTCACAAAAGAAGTATCAGATTTGACAGGGCTTCATGAAGGTACTATCGTCGTAGGTGGTGGTGGTGACCAAGCCAGCGGCGCTGTTGGAACCGGTACAGTGAAAAGTGGCATAGTGTCCATCGCATTGGGTACTTCAGGCGTCGTATTTGCATCACAGGATAAGTACGCAGCAGATGATGAGCTTAGGCTTCACTCATTCTGTCATGCGAACGGCAAATGGCATGTGATGGGTGTAATGCTTTCGGCTGCATCATGCCTTAAATGGTGGGTGGATGATGTAAATAATTACAAGACTGATGTTATGACATTTGACGGACTCTTAGAAGAAGCAGAAAAGGTGAAACCAGGCAGTGATGGACTAATATTCTTGCCTTACCTTATGGGTGAGAGGACGCCATACAGCGATCCTTATGCGAGAGGTAGCTTTGTAGGTTTAACTATTACTCACAATAGAAGCCACATGACGAGATCTATATTAGAAGGTGTAGCATTTGGACTTAGGGATTCGCTGGAGCTTATAAAGGCTTTAAATATACCTGTAAATGAAGCCAGGGTAAGTGGTGGTGGCGCTAAAAGCAGGCTTTGGAGGCAAATACTTGCCGACATATTCAATGTAAGAATCGACATGATAAATGCTACAGAAGGACCTTCATTCGGTGCAGCCATAATGGCATCTGTAGGATATGGTCTTTACAAAAATGTAGATGACGCTTGCAATAGTTTAATAAAAGTTACAGATAGCGTATACCCAATCCAAGAAAACGTCGAAAAGTACAACAAGCTGTATCCAATCTACGTAAGCTTATATTCGAGGCTTAAAGGTGCATTTGAAGAAATTGGGAAGCTGAATTTGTAAAGTTTGACTTAAAATTGACAACTAAATTGTTGAAATAACAGATAAAATCGTCTCCCATCTTTAGATGGGAGACAATTGCTATTGGAGTATATATTTTAGAATTGAATAAAGTCATTGAAAATTCGTCAAATTGTTAAACTTTTGTACGTGTTTTTCGATTATTATGTTAAGGCCGTATCATTGAGAAAGCACATTTTAATATGGTATAATATGCTGGTGAAAACGAAGTATTGCAAGGTGATTAAATGATAACAGGTGATCAATTGCTGATAAAACAAATTAATAAATCCATCGTCTTAAACACTATCCGCAAAAAAGGCATAATATCCAGGGCTGACTTAGCAAATATTACAGGGCTTAATAAATCAACAGTTTCTTCTTTGGTTGATGAACTTATAAAAGAAGGCTTTGTAGAGGAAGAAGGGCCCGGAGAGTCAAAAGGCGGCAGAAAGCCTATAATGCTTATGATAAATAGCCTTGCTGGTTGCGTCATTGGTGTCGATCTTGATGTGAATTATATTCTCGTCATTTTGACAGACATACTTGCAAACATATTGTGGCAAAAGCGGATACATTTAAAGATCGGCGAAAGCAAGGAAGACATCATATCTAAGATGCTGGAACTTATAGATGAGGCTATAAAAAATTCGCCAAATACGGTGAAGGGAATATTAGGCATAGGCATCGGTGTGCCTGGTATTACAGATTATAAAAGAGGCGTTGTGCTAAAAGCTCCAAACTTGAATTGGGAAAATGTGGAGCTTAAAAAGATGGTAGAAGAGAGATTCAACTTAAAAGTGTATATAGACAATGAAGCTAATACAGGTGCTATAGGTGAGAAGTGGTTTGGAGGAGGCAGAAACGCCAAAAATTTTGTCTATGTCAGTGCAGGCATTGGCATAGGTACAGGAATCATAATCAATAATGAGCTCTATAGAGGCTCCAGTGGGTTAGCAGGCGAGATAGGGCACATGACAATTGATATAAATGACCACATGTGCAGTTGTGGAAACAGAGGTTGCTGGGAAAACTACGCATCCGAAAAATCTCTTTTCAGATATATAAAAGAAAAGCTTGAATCAGGACAGGAAGATGACTTTATAGACAGTGAAAATATTGATTCTCTTGATATAAACGATATTGCAGGTTATGCAGAGTTAGGAAGCAAGCTTGCTATCGATGCTATAAACGAAATTTCTAAGAATTTAAGCGTTGGAATTGTAAATATAGTTAATACATTTAATCCAGACTTGGTGCTTATAGGCAATACATTATCTGCTATTGGCGATATGTTGATAGACGCTGTCAAAGAGTACGTGAGAGAAAAATGTCTTGTATCAAGGTACAATGATGTTGCCATCGAGATATCAAAGCTTGGAATGCTGGAAAGAGCTATAGGCGCTGTTACACTTGTCATATCTGAAGTGTTTTCATATCCCGGATTGTAAAAGCGAGGTAAGGCATGTAAGTTCTTCCTCGCTTTTTTTGTTAATTATAGTATAATATTATTAAGACTATTGATAAAATCTTGAATATTTTTATCAATTGCGAGAGGAGAGATATGATGAAGATCACTTTTTTAGGTGCTGCGAAGGAAGTAACAGGTTCGTGCTATCTTGTGGAGACTGAAAAATCAAAATTTCTGATAGACTGTGGCATGTTTCAAGGAAGCGAAATAGAAGATGAGTACAACTATCAAGAGTTTGCATTTGATATTGAAGACATTGATTTCATGCTTTTGACACACGCTCATATAGATCACAGTGGAAGGATTCCACTTCTATATAAAAGAGGATATAGAAAAAAGATATACGCAACTAAAGGCACGGTAGATCTTTGTGAATACATGCTGCAGGACAGTGGGCATATACAGCAGATTGAAAACGAATGGAAAAACCGCAAAAGAAAGAGGGCGGGAAAAACGCTTAGGATGCCGCTTTACACTGCTGACGATGGAAAAGCGGCAATGCAGCTTTTTTACGGTGTCAATTATGATGAGATAATAGAGCCATCAGATGATGTAAAAGTAAAGTTCAATGATGCAGGACATATGCTGGGTTCATCTATATTGGAGATTTGGGTAAAAGAAGGTGGAAAAGAGACGAAGGTGGTTTTTTCGGGGGATCTGGGAAACAAAAATATACCGATTTTGAGAGATCCTGCGATAATAGATGAGGCAGATTATCTTGTGTGTGAATCCACATACGGTGATAGGCTGCATGAAGACGTAGGCGACAAAGCCAAAAAGCTTATGGAGATAATAAAAAAGACTATATCAAGAGGAGGCAATGTGATAATCCCATCATTTGCCGTAGGAAGGACACAAGAACTGTTATATGAGATACACAAAGATGAGGAACTTTACAAAAATGAGATAGAGTATATAAGTAAAGTGCCTGTGTACGTAGACAGTCCCCTTGCTACATCTGTCACAGACGTCTTTAGAAAGCATCTTGACTATTTCGATGATGAAGCCAGAAGATATGTGGAAAATGGTGATTATCCATTGGATTTTCCAAATTTGCATTTTACACATTCGGCAGAAGAATCAAAGGCGCTTAATGACCTTAAAGAGCCTGTCATAATTATTTCAGCCAGTGGCATGTGTGAAGCTGGCCGCATAAAGCATCACTTAAAGCACAATCTTTGGAGATCTGACAGCACAATAGTGTTTGTAGGTTACCAGGCTAAAGGTACCCTTGGCAGGAGAATATTAGAAGGTGAAAAGACTGTGAATATATTTGGAGAGGAAATAACAGTCAATGCGGAAATCCAAAACATAGAAAGCTTCTCTGGGCATGCTGATCAAAAGGGTATTATGGATTGGATATCGTCATTTAAGAAAAAGCCTAAGAAAATATTTATTGTTCACGGCGAAGATAGTGCTCAAAAAGTACTTTCAGAGAAGATAAAAGATGTGTTTGACATTGAAACGATCATTCCATCAAAGTACGATACGTATGACTTTGAGTCCGATGAAGTAAATGTAGCAGAGATTGCATTGCCTTCAGATGAGGAGATATTGAAGCAGATAGAAGAATTGAGGGCGGAAAATGATAAGATTCTGTCAAGGCTTAAAGACATCATAAGTCAAAATAGAGGAAAGGTGAAAGAAGTCGGCAGCGATTTGGCAGCAATGTCAGATGTATTGTCCAGATTAAAAAGAAGATTTAGCTAATTATTGTGCGCCATAGTGCGCACTTTTTTTATAGAAATAAATTTGTTTACATTAAATAAAAAAAGAAGGATTTTTAAATTTAATGTAGAATATATTATATATACCGGTTTCGTAAACTGGTTTCTAAAAAACAAATGTTGGTGATGACATGAGCAATGATAACTTTAAAATCACGATCGATTATGTGGCGAAAAAAGCAGGTGTCTCAAAGACGACTATCTCCCGGTTTTTAAACGGCCGATTTGAGTACATGTCAGATGCTACAAGGGAAAACATCAAAAAGGTCATAGATGAGCTTAACTATAGGCCCAATAATCTGGCTCGCAGCTTAAAATTGAATAGGTCGAATCTCATAGGCGTACTTGTGTCAGACATAGGTAACCATTTTTCGTCAATCCTTGTGAAAGGCATAGAAAAAGTCTTAAAAGAAGACGGATATAATTTAATAATAGCCAGCACAGATAATGATGCCACAAAAGAGCGAGAGTACATCTTATCACTTTTAGATAACAATATAGATGGGCTTATAATAAACACAGCAGGTGGTAATGACGAGTTTTTGATAGAACTGTCTAAAAAAGGCTTGCCTGTAGTATTAGCTGATAGAAGCATAAAAAATATGGTATTTGATACCGTTGTTGTCAACAACTACGAAGTTACGTCTGAGCTTATTTTGCACCTTATAAAAAATGGATATGAAAGAATAGGATTTTTTACTGAAAGGATAGGCGATATTAGCACCAGAACCGAAAGAAAGCAGGCATTTACAGATGTCTCAAAAAAATACGGAATAGATAACAACAATTTGATATTTGAAGTAGACGATGATTTAAGCAAAATTGAAGAAAATATAGTATCAATGATGAGAGACTATAGGAAGTGCAGGACGGCATTATTTGCCGTAAATGGTGTTGTGCTTTTAAATGTACTGCAAGTCATAAATAAGATTAATTTAAAGGTACCTGGTGATGTTGCCGTATGTGGTTACGACGATTGGGGATGGGCGTCCCTTATACCGCCAGGAATTACTACCATATCGCAGCCTACCTATGAAGTTGGCGTGGAATCAGCTAAAATGCTTATTGACAGGATAAGTAGAGGCGATGAATTTGAACCTAAGAAGGTTGTTTTGAAGGCAGAGCTTGTAATAAGGGGATCTACAAGATCTCATTAAATAAATATAAAGAAAGGATGATTTCTGTGAGTTTTAAGGAAATAAAAGAGAAAACAAAAGGCGGGATATTTTCAGTCATAAGGTGCAAAGATTATGAATTGGGGCTTAAAATGGCAGAGAAAGTCATAGAAAGCGGCATAAACATAATAGAGATAACCTACACTGTGGAAGGTGCAGGAAAGCTTATTAAGGAGCTTAAAAGGAAATACCCTGATAAGATAATAGGTGCAGGGACGGTATTGGAGTTAAGTCAGGCAGAGGAAGCTGTAGGAAATGGTGCAGATTTTGTGGTGACACCCTGCATTGTTGAGGAAGTTGCAGCATATTGCAAGGAAAATGATGTATTTTTCTCGATGGCAGCAGCTACAACTACGGAGATGTATAAAGCTTACAAAATAGGCTCAGAAGTCATTAAGCTTTTCCCTGGAGAATTTGTCGATTCAAAGATAATAAAATCTCTCAAAGGACCATTTCCATTTCTGGAGTTCATGCCTACAGGCGGCGTAAATGACGAGAATATAAATGAGTGGTTTGAAAACGGCGCATATGCAGTTGGCGTAGGCGGTTATCTGACAAAGGGAATAAACTTTGACAATTTGGATCTTTTAGAGGAAAGAGCAAAAAGGCTCGTAAATGCATTGAAGCAAATTGGATAAGTAGGTGATACATTTTGGCAAAGGTTTTATTGGCAGGAGAACCTATGGCATTGTTCATTGCAGATGAAGAAGGTACCCTTGACAATGTCAGCAAGTTTACGAAGGCATTGGCAGGTGCAGAAGCAAATGTGGCCATAGGTTTAAGCAGGCTGGGGCATAATGTTAAATACATTACGAAGCTTGGAAACGATCCTTTTGGCAAGTACATTTATAATAAATTGTTGGAAGAAAAAATCGACGTTTCATCGGTAAAATTTACTGATGAGTACCCGACAGGTTTTATGCTTAAATCAAAGACATCAAAAGGAGATCCAGACATATTTTACTTTAGAAAGGGTTCTGCAGCATCCCACATGACACCAAATGACATTGATTGTGATGCGAGTGAGATCAATCACATACACATTACAGGCATAACAGCAGCTCTTTCAAAAGACACATTGAATACTGTCTACAAAATGATTCAGATTGGAAAAGAAAATGGCATAAGGATTTCATTTGATCCTAATATACGAAAGAGCCTTTGGAAAAGTGAAGATGAGATGGTGGCAACGTTAAACGACATCGCATCTAATTGCGATATTGTAATGCCAGGCATAAAAGAAGGCTTGATTTTGACAGGTTCAGATGATGTTGATGTCATAGCTGATTTTTACTTAAGGCGAGGAGTTGATGCTGTCATTATAAAGATTGGCGACAGAGGAGCATATGTCAAGACAAAAGATGAGAGCTTTACTGTAAGTGGGTATAAAGTTGAAAAAGTAGTTGACACAGTTGGTGCTGGAGATGGATTTGCAACAGGTGTAATAAGCGGGCTGTTAGAAGGGCTTACGCTAAAAGATGCAGTAAAAAGAGGCAATGCAATAGGTGCGATAATAATTATGTCGCCAGGTGACAACGATGGACTTCCATATAGAGATACATTGGAAAAATTTATGAATGAAAATTAAATGTGAGTGTTATCAGATAGATAAATATACCGTCAAGACTAAAAGTCGAGGCGGTATTTTTGTTTTTAAAGATACAGTATAATATATAGTGCAAATTTGCCATAATTGATTTGAAAAATGTTAAGCTTTTCAAGCAAGACAAATGATAATATAATTGATAATGAAAGAGGTGATAATTATCATACTCAATGAAAGATGCACACATATACTAATAAAGCTTGTTAATTCAAGCCTCCCGGTCAAGATCACTGAACTGGCCAGTTCATTTAAGGTAAGCTCAAGGACGATAAGATACGACCTTGATGCAATTGATGAATTTTTAAAGTACAATAGTTTGCCACAATTGATAAGAAAACCAAATGTAGGTGTGAAATTTTCTGAATCATTGGAAGACAGAAAAAAAGCATTAGAGATTTTAGACGACGTAAGTATTTACCATTATGCGCTTTCGCAGAAAGAAAGGGTTAACATTATTTTAAGCAGCCTTATGGGACAGAAAGATTATACGACGATAAATACGCTGGCAGACAAATTATTGGTGTCAAGAAGCACTATAATAAATGACCTTGATAAGGTGAGGGAATGGCTTTTAGAGCATGGGCTTGAGCTTAAGTCAGTGCCAAAGTATGGATTGAAAGTCATAGGTGATGAAAAGAAACTTAGAAAAGCCGCTATAGAGCTTCTTACGGAAACGGTAGATATAGAAAAGGTGCTTGACATCGTAAAATCGCCTATGTACACGAAGATAAACGTAGGCATGGACAACGAAATAAAAAGGCTTTTTCAAAATATTGATATATCGTACATTGAGGAATGCATAAGAATTGCGGAAAATGAATTGGAGACGGTATTTTCTGATGCAGCCTTTACAGGGTTAGTTGCTCATATTGCAATCGCTATAAAGAGGATAGAGCTTGGAAGAGACATCATAATGCCTACAGAAGAATTAAAATCGCTGGAAATGACGAAGGAATTCAGCGTCGCTTCAAATATAGCCAAGATGCTTGAAAAGCATTTTAATGTCAACATACCTATAGACGAGATCGGCTATATAACTGTCCATCTATTGGGAAGCAATGTGACAAATAAAAAAAGCAACAAAGATAAAAATTGGCTTGAACTGGAACTTATTACGAAGAAAATTATAAGCAATGTAGAAAGAGAAGTAAATATAGACTTATCCAGAGATGTGCAGCTTTTTGAAGGGCTTTTAGAGCATGTAAGACCTACAATATACAGGTTAAGCCATGGCTTAGATCTGAAAAATCCAGTATTGGATGAAATAAAAAGGAATTACAGCAGGCTTTTTGAAATAGTGAAAGGTTGTCTAAAACCTTTAGAGGAATATGCAGGAAACAAGCTTAATGATGAAGAAATCGGTTATTTTGTGATGCATTTTGGTGCAGCGATAGAGAGGCAAAAATCACCGGTGATGAATAGAATGGATGTGCTTGTTGTATGCGGCACAGGAATCGGAACGGCAAAGATGCTGTCATCAAGGCTTCAATCGGTTTTCAATGTAAATATAAAAGGAACTGTTGCATACCATCAAGTAAAAGACCAATTAAAGAAAAAGCATGTTGATTTGATAGTGTCTACTGTTCCAGTGAATGCGGAAGGAATTAAGACTGTAGTTGTAAATCCCTTGTTAACTGAAAATGACATTGAGAAGTTGAAATTGTTTATAAGAAATGACAGGACATATGCAATTAAGTTAGACGATCTAATTGAAATTATTGAGAAGCATTGCAGTATTTTAAACAGGCAAAAACTGATCGAAGAACTTAAAGAATTCTTAGATATAGAAGATGTAAACGAAGAGAGAGGAGTTGCAGAACCATTGTTAAAAGACCTTTTGACAGAAAAGACGATAAAGCTGAATGTTGAAGTAAAAGATTGGGAAGAAGCAGTGCGGATTGGAGGTGAACTTTTAGAAAAAGAAGGTGCTATAGAGCATAGGTATATAGACGCAATGATAGATTCTGTAAAAGAGATAGGACCGTATATCGTCATTGCACCTGGTATAGCAATGCCACATGCAAGACCAGAATCAGGAGCTAAGAAAATAGGCATGAGCCTCATCACTCTTAAAAATCCAGTCAACTTTGGCAATAAGGAAAACGATCCAGTAAAAATAGTCGTATGCTTGTGTGCAGTTGACCATTCATCACACTTAAAAGCATTATCGGAATTGGTGGAATTGTTGGGGGATGATGAGAAAGTCGAATACATGCTAAAATGTGTTGATTCTAAAAATATTTTAGATTATATCAAAGATTGTGAGTTAAAAGGTGAGAAGCATGAAAAGTTTAGAATATATTGAAGTCATTAAGAATAAAATAGATAAAATTTTTATAGAACAAAGAGAAATATTGAATAAGATTGAAGATATTGTCGCTGATAGTATTTCAAAAGGATATACTGTAGACATATTTGGTTGTGGCCATTCTCATATATTTGCAGAAGAAACTTTTTATAGAGCCGGAGGATTAGCATGTGTAAATCCTATATTAGAACCAGTATTGATGTTACATGAGGGTGCAGAAAAAAGCAGTAAGTTAGAGCGTATGAATTATCTTGGAGAGATAATTTATGATAACTTTAATTTAAGAAAAGGTGATGTACTTTTTGTATTTTCGACTTCCGGTAGAAATCCCGTTAGCATTGATTTTGCCATAAAAGCCAAAAATAATGGTTTGACAACTGTAGCCATAACGTCACTAAAATATTCAAATGCATATTCTTCTAAACATATTAGTGGGAAAAAATTATACGAAGTTGTTGATTATTATATCGATAATATGTGTGATGTTGGGGATGCTTCAATTAGCATAGATGGGCTAAAAGTTAAAATAGGTCCAACATCGACCATAATTGGGGCAACGATCATAAATAGTATTTTTATTGATGTGGCTGAAAAATTAGCAACAAAGGGTGTTGATGTTCCTGTATTCATGAGTGGGAATATAGATGGTTCGGATGAATTTAATAAAAATTTGATAAATAAATATAGACCATTAATTAAAATGTTATAGTTTTTGTTAAATACGTTCTCAAGAGGTGTTGAATATGAATAAATTGAAAATATTAACGGTTTGTGGTGTTGGTTCAGGGACTAGCTTAATATTGAGGATGACGGTTGAGGATATTTTAAGTGAAAACGGAATAAAGGCTGAAGTCAGTGCATGTGATGCTGGAACAGCTGCAAGTGAGCCGTGTGATTTAATTTTGACATCTAAGGAAATAGCTAAAATTATCAGAAGAGATGATGTTCCTGTAGTGATTGTAGACAATTTTATAAATAAAAATGAGATAAGTGGCAAATTGATGCCATTTATTAAATAATTTTAATGAGGAGAGGAGTAAATATATGCAAGTTCTAAATTTTGTTGTTACGCAGATTTTCCAGCAACCAGCGATCTTCATGGCTTTAATAGCATTTATTGGTTTGATTTTGCAGAAAAAGAGTTTTAGTGACATACTTAAAGGGACATTGAAAACAGCCATTGGCTTATTGATCATGACATCTGCGGCCGGCATTATAACAAATACAGTAAATCCTTTAGCAACGATATTCAACCATATTTATGGTATAAATCAGGTAAATAATACAGGCATAGGCACAAATGAAGTTATTACAAAGTATGGTAGTGTTATTGGTTTAGTTATGCTTGGAGCATTTATCATAAATATATTAGTTGCTAAATTTACAAGATTGAAATATGTTTGGTTAACAGGACATTTACTATTTTGGATGTCCTTTGTATGGGTGGCAGTTTTGGTTGATGCTGGTGTAAAGGGAGCTGCTTTAATAGTATTTGGTATTATATTAATGGGGTTATATATTACTTTCATGCCAGCTTTAGCGCAACCATTTATCAGAAAAATTACAGGTGGAAATACATTTGCGTATGGTCACACGTCTACTATTGGCGCTGTTTTAGGAGGATATATTGGTGGCTTAGTAGGCAATAAAAAGAATGATACTGAAAATATAAAAATATCTGATAGCTTGGATTTTTTTAGAGATGTGACAATATCAACAGGACTGGTAATGACGGTAGTTTATTTGATAGCAGTTTTAATTGCAGGGCCTGTTTTTGTTGAGCAAAAAATAAGCAATGGTCAAAATTTTATAATTTACGCACTTATCCAAGGCTTAACATTTGGCGCGGGAATTACAATTTTACTTACTGGTGTCAGAATGTTTATAGCAGAAATCGTTCCTGCATTTAGAGGAATTACAATGAAATGGATACCAAATGCAATTCCAGCTCTTGATTGTCCCATGATTTTCCCTTATGCACCGACTGCAGTTATGATTGGTTTTATAACAAGCTTGATAGTAGGGATAATATCAATTTTAATATTAGGTTTTACTGGATATCCATGGGTTGTCTTACCTGCTATGATACCATTCTTTTTTGATGGCGGTCCTGCCGGTGTCTTTGGAAATTCGACTGGTGGTTTAAGAGGCGCAATTGTTGGTGGAATAATTGCAGGATTAATAATCATATTTGGTCAAGCATTTGTATTACCTGTTGTTGCACATACAATTACTGATTTTATGAGATGGGCTGGTGATACCGATATGGTAACACTTGGTTCTATTCTTGGATGGATTTTGAAAATTTTTGGAATATAATATGTGAAAGTAACAAAATGAAGCTGCTGATTAAAAGTCAGCAGCTTTTAATATTCAATACTTATCTGTGACAACACCTAATGATGATGCCTTTATAAAAGGTAAACCTCTAAGAGATTTTAAGGTTTCTGCAGTACCTGTTACGACGACGCCTTGTATCTTTAAATCTTCCTTCTTTATTTTTCCATTCTTGTCTTTTAGATTATCGTAAATCCTTTTAACTTCAGACTTGATGCCATTTACCTTATGAATATCTGTTTTAAGTTTTTCTAACTGATTTATATTGTTTTCGATTGCTCCTATAAAAAGTTCTTCTGGATTTTTTAATCTGTCTCCATTGCTGTCATAGACCTTTATGCCGTATGCGGCTTTTTCAGAACATACATCTGCTGGATTATCTACATCAATTGTCTTTCCGTCAGGAAGCTTTTGTTTATTTTTATGTGGTTCATGTGCTTCTTTTTCTTTGCTATTTAGATCGTCAACCCAATACCACGTTAAAGTTACGTTTTTTGGCATCATTTTATTTACTTCGTCGATGTTGTAGGCTTTATCAAAAGATAATGCCATCTCTATATATTTGTCATTTCCTATGTCCTCCAGTAGATTTAGATCATTTTTGTACATTTTGTATTTTACGTATGGATAGAAGAAAATCATTTCCCTTTGACCAAGTTCGTTGTACGTAGGTTTATTTAAACTGTCTTCATCAAAACTTTCTCCCCATACTATAGCCGGTGAATTGATAGCCTGTACGTCCACAGTGTTGAAAAGCCCATAGCTGTATTCCTGTTGACCTGTATAAACTACTTTGCCTTCTATTATCTTGTAAGTTGAATAAACTGTCTTGCCTCCAAAGATTCCTTCATATCTTATTGATTTTCCTATATACATGTCAGGAGCAGAGATATCGTTGAATACTGATAAGGCAAAACTTATATCAGAGCTTTCTGACTGTGTTACCTTGATTCCTATAAAGACGGTGTTTATTGAAACAATTAATATGACTATCAAACTTATAACTGTAGTTCTTAGAATAGAGCGCCATTTTGCTTTTTTAATTGCTTTATTAAATTTATCATTCTTTGTACTTTCAAAAATTTCATCAAGTTCTTTCTCATCATTATTTATATTTTTTTCATCTGCCATAATTCGATACCTCCCATAATTCTTTAAATTTGTTTCTTGCACGGTAAAGATATGTTTTTACTTTGTTTTCATCCAGATTTAAGATCTCGCCTATTTCTTTATAAGATAATCCAACAAAATACTTAAAAATCAAGAGGGTTCTATAGCTTTCCTTTAATAGACCAAGGACTTTATGAACGTTTGATTTTAATTCTTCATTAAGCACGTGTTCTTCTATCATTCCATCTGAATAGAGGCTATTAAGGATTTTATCATCGATACCGATTTCCTCCTTCTTTTTCCTATTGTACAGATTATAATATTTGTTTATTGATACTTTAAACAGCCATGGATAGATGTCGTCTGTGTTTATGGAGTCAACATACTCAACAACTTTGCAAATGGTATCTTGTACGATGTCTTCTGCATCTTCATAAGATGCACCGATTTTAATGAGATATTTGTAAATTATGGCCATCTTATCTATTAAGAAGTCTTCAAACCTCTCATCTTTCATGACTGACCTCCCCAGTATAATGTCTGATGCATTCTATATAACGGCGCCGTTTTTGTTCTTTCATTAATATAACAAAACAGATAAACAAATGTATACAAACTTTTAAAATTTATTTTATTAAGCAAACTATAAATAATAATGGCTAAATAATCCTTTACCTTCTTGACAATTAATTAACATACTGATATAATTTTCGTAGAATGCATTCGGTGAACATGTTCAATAAAATTAAGAAAAGAAGGGGACTTTTTATGGACAAAAAGTACAGCATTCTCTTTGATGAAGTGTCCATCGGAAGCTGTGTCATCAAAAATCGTTTTGCAATGGCTCCTATGGGACCATTAGGGCTTGGTGATTCCGAAGGTGGTTTCAATCAAAGAGGAATTGATTACTATGTTGAAAGAGCTAAAGGTGGTACAGGACTTATCATCACTGGCGTTACTTTTGTTGACAATGATATAGAAAAGCATGACATGCCTAATTGCCCATGCTCTACGCATAATCCAGTTCATTTCATTAGGACTGCTCGCGAGATGACGGAGAAAATACACGCTTATGGTTCTAAGGTGTTTTTACAATTATCTGGTGGATTTGGAAGGGTCACGATTCCTACAAATTTAGGAGAACATCCGCCTGTTGCGCCATCGGCTATCCCACACCGCTGGCTTGACAAGACATGCCGTCCTCTTACAAAAGAGGAAATTCGCAGGATAGTTGTGCAGTTTGGCAAAGGTGCCTACAATGCGAAGCGAGCAGGATTTGACGGCGTGCAGATACACGCGGTACACGAAGGATACCTTTTAGACCAATTTGCCATATCTATGTTTAACAATCGAACAGATGAATACGGCGGAAGCCTTGAAAACCGGCTGCGCTTTGCAAGGGAAGTCTTGGAGGAGATAAAAAGCACATGTGGCAGTGATTTCCCGGTGACGCTAAGGTACAGTGTAAAAAGCTTCATCAAAGATTGGCGTAAAGGTGGCCTTCCGGGTGAGGAGTTTGTAGAGAAAGGCAGAGATATCGAAGAAGGTATAGAGGCAGCTAAGCTTTTGGTTGAATACGGATACGACGCTTTGGACGTAGATGTAGGAAGCTACGATGCATGGTGGTGGAGCCATCCGCCAATGTACCAAGAAAAAGGCCTTTACATCCCATATGCAAAGATGGTAAAAGATGTAGTAGACGTGCCTGTAATATGCGCAGGACGTATGGATAATCCAGACCTTGCATCAGACGCTGTAAGAGATGGAGCATGCGACATAGTATCACTTGGCCGTCCACTTTTGGCTGATCCTGATTATGTAAATAAGCTTAAAGCAGGTGATACTGCTTCTATACGCCCTTGCTTATCATGTCATGAAGGATGTATGGGACGCATACAGGAGTATTCCGCATTAAACTGTGCAGTAAATCCACAGGCATGTCGCGAAAGCGTTGAGAGGCTTATACCGACACAGCACAAAAAGAAAGTCTTAATTGTAGGTGGCGGTGTAGCAGGATGTGAAGCAGCTCGCGTATTAGCACTTCGCGGACATGAGCCAATCGTGTATGAAAAAACTGATAGGTTGGGTGGAAACCTTATTCCAGGCGGCGTGCCATCATTTAAAGAAGATGATCATGCGCTGGTGGCTTGGTATGAGAATGAACTTAAGAAGTTAAACGTAGAAGTCCATCTAAATTCAGAATTAGATGCTGATGATGTCATTAATTTTGGCGCAGATGCAGTGATAGTCGCCACAGGTTCAAAGCCAAAAGTATTTTCACTGGGAGAAGGACCTTTATATACCGCTCAAGATGTGCTATTAGGCAAAGTTGATATAGGGAATGATGTTGTTGTAATTGGCGGTGGACTTGTAGGGTGCGAGACAGCGCTGTGGCTTAAAGATATGGGCAAAAATGTGACGATAGTTGAGGCGCTTCCAAAGCTTTTGGCTGTAAATGGCCCATTGTGCCATGCAAATAGCGATATGCTAAAAGAATTGATACCTTTTAAAGGAATAAAGACTATAACATCTGCAAAAGCTACTGCATATGACGGAAAGGTGCTTAAAGTGAATACGCCTGATGGTGATATAGACATCGCAGCAGATACAGTTATTCTTGCGGTTGGATATGCCCCGTCTGATTCTCTGTATAGAGAAATAAAGGATAAAATTTCAAACGTGTATCTTATAGGCGATGCCGGCAATGTTTCTAATATAATGTATGCAATATGGAATGCCTTTGAGGTTGCTAAAAATATAGATTAGAAGAACAGGAGAGAGATTGGTGCCAGAAAGTTTAACTTCCAGAGAAAAGCAGGCCATTGCCACTAAAAAGAGGATATACAGTTGCGGTGTAGAGCTTATAAAAAAACACGGGTATGACAACATAACTGTAAAAGACATAGCAGAAAAGGCCAATGTTTCTATAGGAAATTATTATCACTACTTTAGATCCAAATATGATCTTTTAGTGGAGATATTTAAGCATGGCGATGAATTTTTTGAGGCTGAAGTGCCGAAGATCTTAGAGGCTTATACAGACTGCAAGGATATATTGGTTCAGTATTTTCTCATATATGCCAAGCTTGCAATAAATGATGGAGTAGATATGGCAAGAAATCTGTATATTCCTACGAATAAGATGTTTTTAACACATGGGCGTTCTATGCAGAATATGCTTATTCAAATATTAAAAAATGAGCAGGAAAAAGGCAAGATACCCGGCACTTTTAACTGTGAGGAAATTACAGAGAAGCTATTTATTGTAGCGAGAGGTGTAATATTCGACTGGTGTTTAAAAGACGGAAAAACTGATCTTTTAGCTGAGATGGAAGACATAATATCCAGAATGGCAGAAAGCTATATTGAAAAGTAGAATAAAGATATTTCTTTTGGTTTACAAGTCATAAATTTGTGTTATAATAAAAAGCTAATATTATTTCTAACAGTTTAAGCGTTAGCTCGAAAATTTTGTACAAATCTATTTGGCGGTTTTGTTTCCGCCTTTTTTTTATTGGTGGACATTAGCTTTATCTCCCTTTCTTTGGAGGCTATGGCTATTAAGTGTAAGAGTATATTTCATTGTATTATTCCCTTTAATGCTATATAATGAAATATGGCATTATTGATAAGGGAGGAAAAAATGCAGATATTTATTGTTGTTTTAAATTACCTTTTGATGCTTTTAATAGGTCTTGTCGATAACATAAAAGGTCCTGTATTATCGCCAATTAAGTCGTTTTACAATGTTGATTATACGTACATTGGGCTTCTTCTGTTTATAGGAAGCCTTGGCTTTATCATAGCTTCGTTTGTTGGTGGGATGATTGTAAATAGATATGGCAGCAAGATGGCATTGTCCTTAGGACTTGTCTTTATCATCATAGGGATTTTAGGGTATTTTGCATCACCGATTTTCTTTGTGTTTTTGATTTTCTTCTTCTGCATGAATTTTGGCATAGGGATGCTGGAGATAGGCATAAATGCCACTGCTGCAGTTGCATTTTTGGTTAATCAGGCCATAATGATGAACCTTTTGCATTTCTTTTACGGCTTAGGTGCTACGATTTCGCCAAATGCGGCAGGAAGGCTTGTGGCTTTAAAGTATTCATGGCAAAGTATATATCTTTTTGGAGGCATTATAGCTTTTTTAATGCTTATTGTGGTTTTGTTTACGAGATTTCCTGGCACAGTTAAATATGTAGGTAGCGGTAAAGTAAAATATTTGGATGTACTAAAAGATAGGCATGTCATTTTGTTTTCAGTCATGTTAGGATTTTACATCGCATCAGAGGTCGGCATAGGCAACTGGGCTGTGACGTACCTTAAAGGATCTTACGGCATGAACAGCGTAAAAAGTTCTATGTACTTGTCGCTTTTCTTTGCTGCTTTTACAATAGGCAGACTTTTAGGCGGGTTTGTGGTTGAGAAAATAGGGTATATAAAAAGCATATTTATATTTGCATCATTAGCAGCATCTTTTGTGACCTTAAGCATGGTAAGTCAGGATTTATCGATTCTTCTGTCTATGGCAGGTTTATTTTACTCTATAATTTATCCTACGACTATGGCATTGGCAATGAAGAGCTTTAAAGAAAATACAGGTGTTGTCATAAGCGTCATAGTTACTGTAAGTTCGTCTATAAACATGGTAGCCAATTTTATAATAGGGAAGCTAAGCGATTTATTCGGCGTGTTTGTGGGATTTTCATTTATCGTAGTTTTTATGGTGCTGGTGATTGTAATGCTTAATGTTCTTCAGTCATCGCTTAAACTGTATTCTAAATAAAAAGCTCCCGATTGTGGGAGCTAAATTCATATCAGATTCACATTTTCAAGCAGTGTGCTGTCATCAAGTATTTCATTGGCTTTTCCTACAGCTTCTATCGAATGTGATTCATTCATTACAACGACTCTATCGGCAATGATTCTGGCTAAATCCAAATCGTGTGTAGATATTACAAGCGTCTTTCTTTCGTTTTTTAGGTCGCTTAACATTTTATAAAGCCATTTTCTCGACCTTGGATCGAGGCCATTTGTAGGCTCATCTAAAAGCAACACATCTGGATTTATTACCATTATTGATGCTAAAGCCACTTTCTTTTTTTCACCGCCACTTAACCTGTATGGCGGTCTGTCTTTTAATTTTGCGATGCCAAACGACTCAAGAGTATTTTCTACCATCGACTTTACCTTATCTGGATTTAATCCCATCTGCAGTGGAGCAAATGCTACTTCATCGAAAACACATGTGTTGAAAAGCTGGACGTCAGAGTCCTGAAAAAGGTAACCCACTTTTCTCCTAAAATGGTATTCTTGGTCGCCTTTCAGATCCAATATGGATTTGCCAAATGCCAATATATCGCCTTTATCTGGCTTTATCAAGCCATCCATTAATTTTAATAGAGTGGACTTTCCGGAGCCGTTGGCACCTAAAATTATTAGACTTTCTCCATTTAATACGCTAAAGTTCACATCAATAAGTGCAGGTTGTGGCTTTATATATGAGTACGAAACGCTTTTAAGTTCAAATACTATATCCAAAGTCTGCCTCCTTTTACAATAAAAGTTGCTGCAAAAAATGATATGTTGAACAATATCCAGATTGCATCAAAGATATCAAATTTAAAGTCGCTTATTGTCTTGTATTCGCCTTTGTATCCGCGAGAAATCATGGCACTGTAGACTTCGCTGCTTAAATGTTCAGATCTTATTAAGAGATTTCCCATTGACGATGCTACAAATCTTCTCTCGCTTTTGCCTTTAGACTTTCCTACGTTTCTGCTTTTTCTGGCAAGGTACATGTTTGACGCCACATCCAGGAAAAGAGTTATATACCTAAACGATATATCAAGTGTGGCAGAGAAAATTTTCGGCAACTTGAAGTATCTAAAGGCTTTTAAAATCTCCACCCACTTTGTGGACAGTATCAAAATGTATATGAAAGAAAGGGAGACAAAAGAGCGCATTATGAAAATCGATGCGCTTATAGCTCCGCTCCTTGTAATGTACAAGTTTTTGCCAATGTATATAAGCGGATTTCCTGGCTTCACAATGTTAAACAATGACGGTATTAATACGATCCCTGTGAAGATTACGGATACTGATGATACCCTGAATATATAGGACTTTATTGGCACTTTCGAAAGTATAGCAACAAAAATAGAGTATACAACCATCAAACACAGAAATTGCCATGAGCTGCTTAAATTGCATAAGAGGATCAAAAGCAATATAGATAAAAGCCGTACTCTCGTGTCCAGTGATTGCATAAGGCCGTGTTTTATGGCAATTTCGTCTGACTCAAACATATCTTGAAATGTACTTTGTATACTCAATACAGTCTTTTCGATGAAATTACTCATTTTTTCCCTCTTGTCTACCTATCATTTTGCTAAGGATAAAAAACACTATGGCAATTACTGCGATTCCTACGATAGCTGAGAATATGTAACCTATTGATTGCTGGAAAAAGTTTTTGTCAAAGCCAGGTATGCCGTAATCAGGGAATAAAGCCTTTACTGTATCTGAAAAGTGTTTCATTCCGCTTGGCACATATCCCACCATGTTTTTTATCTCATCTATGCCCCACTCACCCCATGCAGATCCTGGTGCTAAAAGTCCAATCGGTGTAAGCAGTATTATCACTATAGCAGCTATCAAAAGTTTCTTCATTTATTTTCACCCCTTAGCCTGTAAGAGAATTTATAAAGCATGTTGTCTTCACCAGCTTTAATAAGGTAGTAAACTACAAGTCCAGTTACCGCTGCCTCTACTAACCCGGCTACTGTAAGGTGCGCCAACATCATGGCAGGTATAGACTGACTAAGCCCGTATGGGAAGTATAAGGCACGACCGTCTGCTGTGTGAAAAAGCACAGGTTGAAGTCCTAATTCTATTGATGCGGCAAGTGCTGCTGCATTTATGCCTATGTATGCACCTATGGCAGACGATATCACCTTTCCTACTTTAAACTTTTGAAGCAGCATGTATACGCCGTATCCAACGAAAGGTGCTACGAATGCCATGTTAAAGCTATTTGCACCTAATGCTAATATGCCACCATCACCAAAGAACAACGATTGTATAAGAAGTGCGACTGTAAGAGAAATACTGGCTCCCCATGGACCTAATGCGATGGCCAAAAGCGTGGCGCCTACAGCGTGGGCTGTTGTACCACCAGGTATAGGCACGTTAAACATCATTATGGTGAAGGCAAAGGCTGAACCTATTGCCATTGTAGGTACGTCCTTCTTATCAAAAGTTTCATTTACTTTCTTTGTTGCCACAGCTAATACAGGTACCATTGCAGCACCCATAACAGCACAGGTGGAAGGACTTAAATATCCATCTGGTATATGCATAAAAACTCCCCCTTATAAATTTTTGCCTGTCGTCGTCATGACAAGCTTTCCATGCTTTACGCCTTTTGTGCTTATTATCTCGTCGGCTATAGCTGATATAGTCTTTGAAGTGCCTTTTACAACCATCACTTCTAGGCAATTGTGCTCATCAAGGTGGACGTGCATGCTGGAGATTATGTTTTCATGGTGTCCATGCTGAATGTCCACAAGTTTGTCGCTTATCTCCCTTACTTCATGGTTGTAGACATACGTGACAGTGCCGATTGATTCGGCGTCATCTGATTGGCAATGGTTTTCCACTATGTAATCTCTAATCAAATCTCTTATTGCCTCAGACCTGTTTTTGTAATTTTTTGACTCAATCAATTTATCAAACTGTGAAAGTAAATTCGCTTCCATCGAGACTCCGAAACGTGTAATTTCTTCCAGATGTATCATCTCCTTTTGTGTTACTTTTATAAAAATAATAGCACTAAATCGATTGATAATCAATAGAGATTTAGAATAATTCATAAATAAGCTTAATTGATACCTTTTTGTATAGATATGTTATAATATAAGGGGATTTGGATATAAAATACTGCTCACCTCTTCTACACCGTCAAGGAATTGCAGGAGCAAAGCGCGGAGGTGAGTATGTGAGTGAAAGTGTACAAATAACATTAATTTTTTGCACAACGATAGTAGCAATTGTGGGCATAGTAGCGATGGTAGTATACAATAGAGATAACATTGCGGTAAAAGTCCAAACAAAAGCAAACATAGTAGACAAGGCTAAGACAGAGTTTTCAGTAGAAATAAAAGATAAAGAAAATTAGATTATGCCCAAAAGCATAATCTAAAAATGCGTTTTATATCCAAATGACAATTTCCTGCAATTCCTTGCAATATATATTATAAACCAAAATCATTGAAAAATAAACAAATAATTTTTAAATATGAGGTATAAAATGGCGATAGTTATAATTTTGGTTTTAATTTGCGTAAGTGTTGTAGCAATATTAGGAATATGGGCGATAATAAAATACGGAAAATCCAGATGACGAATTTTACCACCATTTCAATAGTTGGCTAAGTTTGGTTTTGACAGAAGTAGTTTCTATAATGAAACAAAATGAGGAGGAGAAGATGGATATAAAGTCTTATGAAATAGAGATAGATGAGAAGTCTGTTTTAAGGTATTTGGGATACAAGGATTCCCAGCCTTATAAAGGTTTATTAGACAAAATCAGAAATGATATACATGATGCTTATGCTCTTATTGAGCCTATAGTTTGCTTTGACAGGGTTTCTTTTGAGTACGACAATGAAAATGATGCCATAAGGTTTCTAAGCGATGATGTGATAAATGAAAAGCACATAGTAGAAAGATTAAAAGGCGCAGAATATGTCATCATGGCTGTTGTCACTATTAAAGACGGCATTGAAAATGCATCATCAAGACTTTTTGATGATGGGAAGTATATGGATGGAATGATATACGATGCCATCGGAAATGCGGCATTAGATAAGCTTTGTGAGAAGTTTTACAGCGATGTGGCAAATTATGCGTCAAAAGAAGGGTATGTATTGACTGAGATGATGTTCCCTGGCGATGACAAGTGGGATATAGCGTCACAGAAGATTATATTCAAACACCTGGATGCATCTAAGATAGGTGTTACGTTGGATGAAAGTAACATGATGCATCCTGTAAAGTCTCTGTCCTTCATATTAGGAATAGGAAAAGATATTAAGTCATCATCGTCACACCACGATTGCAGCAAATGCGATTTTTTTCAGTGTATCTACCGCAATGAGAAAAAGATGTATCACACACTGAAAGTCAAATACAGAGATGAATACAAGGAAATTTTAGCAGAAGATGGTGCAAACCTTTTTAGAACATTGATAGATAATGGCGTGCCAGTGCCTAATTCATGTGGCGGTTATCACACTTGTGGAAAGTGCAAAGTTATAATAGATTATAAGCTTCCTGTGACTTCCGAGGAGATGAAAAATTTAAGCGATGTAGAGCTTGAAAAAGGCGTAAGGCTTTCATGCTTTGTAAATGTTGATAGAGATCTTTCTATCACAGTTTTAGATGAAGGAGAAATATCAGTCTTGACTGAAAGCGTTGAACTATTTGAAGTTGACAGTGTAAACCCGAGAGTCAAAAAAATCCCCATAAAGCTTGATACGCCTACACTGGATGACCAGAGAGATGATTTTAAGAGGATATGCGACGCATTAGGATTTGACGCAAAAATTCCACTAAGCGTATTGAAGGTGCTTCCAGGTGTATTAGATAAAAGTGGTTACAATGCCATTTGTGTGTTGAGAAAGAATGAGATCATATCCATTGAAGGCGCTGACTTTGTTGGCAGTTTATACGGCATATCTTTGGATATAGGCACCACTACAATCGCTGCATACTTGTACGACATTGCCACAGGGAAAATGATAGACGTCTTTTCAGGAACAAATCCACAAAGGTCCTATGGCGCCGATGTCATATCGAGGATAAATTACACAATCGCTAAAGAAGATGGGCTTTATAGATTGCACGTGGCGATGATTGAAGAAATCAATATGATAGTAGATTATTTTTGTGAAAGACAAGGAATTTCAAATGAAAATATATATGAAGTAGTGATGGTTGGCAATACTGTCATGATCCACTTGGCTTTAGGAGTACCTGCTGAGAATATCGCTAATTCGCCTTATATACCTGCGTTTACGTCATCGATTGAAGTGAAGTCGAAAGATTTGGGGATAGATATAAACAGAGAAGGATACGTTGTGACGCTTCCTATGGTTGCTTCATACGTAGGAGCGGATACAGTGGCGGCTGTACTTTCAAGCCGCATCAGTGAAAGTGATGATATCATTTTGCTGATAGATATAGGCACAAATGGAGAGATAGTGCTGGGGAATAAAGACTTTCTCATATCCTGTTCCGCTGCTGCAGGGCCTGCCTTTGAAGGAGCTGGCATCACTTTTGGTTTAAGCGGAGTAGAAGGTGCAATAGATCATGTGGATCTTGAAAGAGATCCCATATTTACTACTATTGGAGGAAAGGCGGCAAAGGGTGTATGCGGTTCAGGTATCGTGGATTTGGTGGCAGAGCTTTTTAAGCATGGAATAGTTGATAATACTGGAAGGATATTTGATAAAGATGAAGTGACAAGCGTAGTTGGTAAAAAGTTTTTAGATCGCATTGTGCAATACGACGATATGCCATCGTTTTTAATAGACGAGGCAGGTGGCATATACCTTACACAAAAGGATATAAGGCAGGTGCAATTGGCCAAAGGAGCTATACAGGCTGGAATCAATATTCTCATGAGAGAGATGAATATTGATAAAGAAGATATAAAAAAAGTTTACTTAGCAGGAGGGTTTGGCAGCTACATAAGCGTAGAAAGCGCTGCAGCAATAGGGCTTATACCAAAGGGATTAAAAGAAAAGGCAGTTCAAATAGGGAACGCAGCGGGGTTAGGAGCATCTTTTGCGCTTCTTTCTGATGAGATGCTTGAGAAATCTAAAGAGATAAGAGATAAGGTCAAGTACATCGAACTTTCAAATAACCCATATTTTCAAGAGGAATTTTTAAAATCCCTGTACTTTTAAAATCCCTCTTAATTTTTAAAAGTGTATTGACTACATGGTCAATTAGAGATATAATCAAATTGAAAATTGACCGAATGGTCAAAAGGAGGCGCTTTTATGAAAATCATTGAAGTTAATAACTTGACCAAGTATTACGGGAAATCGAGAGGCATAATCGATGTAAGCTTTGATGTGGAAGAAGGTGAAATCTTCGGCTTTATAGGGCCTAATGGAGCAGGGAAATCCACCACTATAAGGATACTTTTATCACTTATTTATCCCACATCTGGCAGTGCCAAGATTTTTGGCAAGGACTGCATAAAGTACGGCCCAGATATAAAAAAGGATATAGGATATCTGCCATCAGAAGTATTCTACTACGACAACATGAAGGTGATAGACCTTTTAAGGTATTCTGCAAGTTTTTATAATAAAGACTGCAGCAAAAGGATAAAAGAGCTTTCCGAACTTATGGATTTGGAGCTTAACAAAAGGATCGACGACCTTTCATATGGCAATAGAAAAAAAGTAGGCATAGTCCAGGGGCTTTTGCATGAGCCTAAACTGCTTATATTAGATGAGCCGACAAGCGGACTTGACCCGCTTATGCAGCAAAGGTTTTTCAATCTTTTAAAAGAGGAAAACAAGAAAGGTGTTACAATTTTATTTTCCTCTCATATACTAAGCGAAGTCCAAAAATTGTGCGATAGGGTGGTTATCATAAAGGAAGGCAAAATAGTGAGCCTTGAGAAGATAAGCACATTGAGGGAAAACAGCTATAAGAAAGTTTACGTTGAGGCAAACGCTCCTTTAAAGGCTGAGCATTTTAATATGGATGGTGTAAGCGATCTTCAGGTAAAAGACAGGACAGTCAGCTTTTTATTTAAAGGTGATATAAACAATATAATGAAAAAGATAGCAGAGATAAGCATATCAGATATCGCCATTGAAGAACCTAGCTTAGAAGAAATCTTCATGCACTACTACACTTAAGGGGGTGTCAATATGAACGTATTTTTGTACGAGTTGAAATCAAAAACAAAGTCTTTAGCCGTATGGTCTATATCATTAGCTTTTGTGGCAGTTTTTTTACTTTCCATGTATCCTACGTTTTACAAGAATGCGTCTTTGTTTAAGGATGTATTAGAAGGCTACCCTGTAGCTGTGAGGAAGGCTTTTGGCATTTCCATAGACGATATAATTAAGTTTTTAGGCTATTATTCTTATGTGTTTTCTTATGTGGTGCTTTTAGGCGCCATACAAGCCATGAATTACGGTGTTGCTGCAATATCAAAGGAGATTAAGCTTAAGACGGCTGATTTTCTCATGACAAAACCTGTAAAGCGAGGATCTATTTTGACGTCAAAGATTTTATCATCCATCGTCATACTTCTGATTACAGATGCCGTTTACTTTTTATCTGCATTTATCATGGCAAAATCAGTGACGAAAGAGCCCTTTAACATCAAACTCTTTTTCATGATTTCTGTCACACTTTTGTTTGTAGAGATGATATTTTTATCGCTGGGGGTTTTGTTGTCATCAGTTGTGAAGAAGATCAAGTCTACAACTTCTATATCTTTAGGAGTGGTATTTGCATTTTATGTAATTGGCATGATTCAGGCTATTTTAAACGACGACAACATGAAATATTTGACGCCTTTTAAATATTTCGATTTAAACTACATCATGAAGAATTCTTCCTACGACGTTCATTTTTCCATCATATCTTTGCTTATAGTCGTTGTGTCGATTTTTTTAAGCTATGTCTTTTTCCAAAAAAGAGACATTTACGCAATGTAAGGGGGGATATAGGTGAATATTTACATTAAAGAGATGAAATCCAGCGTTAAGTCGTTGATTATATGGTCTTTGGTTATGATTGCCTTTGTAGCTTCGTCGATGGGAAAGTACGCTGCCAGCTCGTCTATATCTGGTCAATCTCTTAACGACATGATTTCAAAGATGCCTGACGCGCTAAAATCCATGTTTGGCAGTGGAAATTTTGACTTATCGAAAGCTATAGGTTTTTACGGTGCCATGTTTATATACATCGTATTGATGGCTGCTTTGCACGCTTCACTGATTGGCTCTAATATACTTTCTAAAGAGGAAGATGATAAGACTGCGGAATTTTTGATGTCAAAACCTGTACCGAGAGCAAATGTTATTACGTCAAAGCTTTTTGCTGCGCTTACAAATATAATCATTTTCAATGCTGTTACTTTCGTTTCGTCTTTGTACTTTGTGGGATACTACAGCAAAGGTGAAGACATTAGCGGTGATGTGCTAAAATTGATGTTGGGGGTATTTGCACTGCAGCTTATATATGTTTCATTGGGATTGTATTTTTCAGGTTTTTTAAAAAATCCCAGATTGTCTTCGCCTATTACTATAGGTGTGATGCTGGCAACGTATATTTTATCTCTTGCCATAGATATAGACAATCATCTTTCTCGCTTAAAGTACCTTACGCCTTTTAAGTATTTTGACGCAAAGAATTTGATGAATGGAAAAGGATTTGAGATAATATACGTTGTAATATCTGCTTTGATTGTGGTATTGTGCATTGGCGGGACTTATGTTTTCTATCAAAAGAGGGATTTGAAAATTTAGTTTTAGGAAGGGATCTTTTTGTACGAAAGCTTTGAAAATCTAAGCGATGAAAAGAGGAACAGAATAATTGAAGCAAGCCTAAGAGAGTTTTCCGAAAAAGGCTATATGAGGGCTTCTACAAACGAAATTGTCAAAAATGCTGGAATATCAAAAGGACTTCTTTTTCACTACTTTAAGAGCAAAAAGAATTTATTTTTGTATCTTTTTGATCGCATCGTAGATGAGTTTGTTGCTGCTTTTTATGAATTCATAGATGATTCGTCTTCAGATATATTTGACAGGCTCATGAGCTGGACAATGGTTAAATTCAGATTGTATTACAAAAAGCCTTTGGAGTATAGATTTTTAACAGTATCTATTTATGATTCGCCAGAAGAAATAAAAGATGACATAATGAAAAGATATGAGAGAATAAGCAGTGAAGTCATGAAGAAGTTTATGGGAAATTTAGACTTGTCGCGATTTCGAAAAGATGTAGATATTAGTAGGTCTTTAAGCTTTATCATGACGTCTATTGAAGCCATTGGCAACAATTATATAAAGATGTATAATCACGACATTGACAGACTTATTGCGGATAAAGATAAAATCATTGATGATTTAAAAAGTTGCATAAACATGCTTAAGTATGGTATATATGAGAAGTGACTAAATAAAATTGGGTGGTTGATACACCTGATTTTTTTGCCTTTAAATAGGTACTGGATTTTTTCTTCAAAAGTGATACTATTAAGACGTACGGAATTATGAGAAAAGGAAGTGCTTAATTATGAGTTTACATGATGACATAATGAATTTCGTCAGTAATGCTGGTGGAGACATAGGTGTTTCTGTAAAAAATCTGAAGACTGGAGAAATGATAGGCGTAAATGAAGAAATGATGTTTCCATCTGCCAGCACGATAAAAATACTTATCATGGCACAGATATATAAGATGGCTAAAGAAGGGTATATAAGACTGACTGACAATATCGTTTTATCTGACTTTATGAAAACAGATGGCAGCGGGATTTTGTACCAGTTAAATAGCAAGCACAAATTCACCATAGAAGAACTTATAACACTGATGATCATTATAAGTGACAACACTGCCGCAAATGTTTTGATCGATATAGCAGATATGAAAAACATAAATAAGATGGCAGAAGATTTAGGTTTGTTTCATACTAAGATACAGAGAAAGATGATGGATTTTGAAGCTATAAAATCTGGGAAAGACAACTATACATGTCCAAAGGATATGACGCGCCTTTTAGAGCAGATGTACTCTGGAAAAGTTGTAGATGAGGAGTACAGCATCAAGATGATAGAAATTTTAAAGAAGCAGCAGGAATTTGGGAGGCTTAACTTGTACCTGCCAGATGATGTATTGATTGCTCATAAGCCTGGGGAACTTAAGTCATTAGAGCACGATGTAGGGATAGTGTTTTTAAAAGATTGCGACTACATAATAAGCGTGATGACAAACAACATGAATACGAATCTTGATGGGAGAATGGCTATAGGGAAAATATCAAAGATGGTTTACGACGAATACGTAAAATTATAAAGCAGCTAATCTCGCTGCTTTATTTTGTCAAGATTCTAAGGGAGTTAAGCACTGCCAGCACAGTTACCCCCACATCCGCAAATACTGCTTCCCACATTGTTGCAAAACCCAATGCTCCTAAGGTGAGAACAGATAATTTAACGCCTAATGCAAAAATTATATTTTCTAAAACAATTTTATGAGTTTTCTTTGCTATTTTTATGGCGTCAACCAATTTATAAGGCTCGTCTGTCATCAGCACCACGTCTGCCGCTTCTATAGCAGCATCAGTGCCGATTTTTCCCATTGCAATTCCGATGTCTGCTCTTGTTAAAGCAGGAGCATCATTTATCCCATCTCCAACAAAAGCTACTTTGCCTTTTAAATCAGTATTGCTGCACAGCTTATCGACGACATTAACTTTTTCATCAGGCAGAAGCTCTGAGTAAACACCATCAAGTCCTAACTCATTTGATATATATTCGCTTATTTCTTTTTTATCTCCGGTAAGCATTATGAGTTTTTCTACACCTAAGCTTTTAAGTGCTTTTACAGTATCTTTGGAGTCTTTTTTTATTGTATCAGATATGACGATGTATCCTGCATATTTTCCGTCTACTGCTATGTGGACAGCACTGTACGGTCTGACATCCTTACATGCTATATTATGACTTTTCATCAATTTTGAATTTCCTATAAGGATTTTCTTATCATCGATAATAGTTTTTATGCCATTGCCGGCAAGCTCAACATAATCTTTTATTTTTCCTACATCAATTTTGCTGCCGTAAGCATTTATGATAGATGATGCTATGGGATGATTTGAGTAATATTCTCCGTATGCAGCATATTTAAGCAGTTCATCGCTTTTAAATGGGTCTTCCGCACAGATTTCTGTCACTTTGAAAGTGCCTTCTGTCAATGTGCCGGTTTTGTCGAAAACTATTGTTTTAACATCATTTAAAGCTTCTAAGTAATTGCTGCCTTTTATAAGGATACCGCTTTTTGATGCGGCACCGATGCCGCTGAAGAAGCTTAATGGTACCGATATGACAAGGGCACATGGACATGATATAACTAGGAATACCAGCGCTCTGTAGATCCAATTTGAAAGGTTCTCGTTTAAAATTATAGGAGGGATTGTAGCTATAAATAAAGCGGATAAGACAACGGCTGGTGTATAATATTTTGCAAATTTCGTTATAAAGTTTTCGGCTTGTGCTTTTTTATTGCTGGCATTTTCTATCAAATCAAGAATCTTTGATACAGTTGATTCTTTAAAGTTCTTTTCGACTTTGACGGTGAGAAGGCCGCTTTTGTTTATAAAACCGCTTAATACATCAGAACCGATGGTAACTTCCATTGGCAAATATTCTCCTGTCAGTGATGATGTATCTACAAATGATTTGCCATCTATTACTTTTCCATCCAGCGGTATTTTTTCACCTGGCGTTACTAAGATGATATCGCCTATGTTTACTACTTCTGGCGGTACCTTTTTTATATCATTTTCTATCTTTAAGTTTGCGTAGTCAGGTCTTATATCCATCAAATTTTTTATTGATTTTCTAGAATTGTCTACAGCGTAATCCTCAATAAGTGTTCCTATTTGATAGAAAAACATGACGGATACGCCTTCTTCGTACTTTCCAATAGCAAAGGCACCTATTGTGGATATGCTCATGAGAAAATTCTCATCAAATAACTGACCTTTCAAGATTTTTTTGATAGACAATGCAATTATTTCTCCACCTGAAATAATGTAGCTTATGAAGAAAAGGGAGAACTTCGCGTATTCAGGAAGTTTAAAAATAACAGGTAAAATAAATAAAACTGCTGCAGATAATAATTGCACGATTTTCCAATTAAAGCGGATGTCTTTGTCTTTTGCGATTTTGCTTTCAGAATCAGAAATATGAATATTTGGCTCCACATCTTTTACGACTTTCTTTATAATTTTGTTTATATCATTTATATTGTTTATATCTTCCAATTCAACAGTCAATTTTGTATTTACAAGATCTACATTGGCATTGCATATTCCATCTATCTTTTTTACATTATCTTCTATTTTTGCTGCGCATACAGCACAGTCTAATCCTTCTAACAGGAATGTCTTCTTTGAGCCTTTCATGCTATTTGATTCCAACACTATCCCTTCTTTCATATAAATTTAAGCCAAATAAAGGCTATTCTTCTATATGGCTAAAACCCTGGTCAAATATCTTTATGACGTGGTCATCTGCAAGAGAGTAGTAAGCGACTTTGCCTTCTTTTCTGTATTTTACAAGTTTGCTTTGCTTTAATATCCTTAACTGATGAGATACTGCAGATTGATTCATGCCAAGTGTTGCTGCAATATCGCATACGCACATTTCGGACTTTAACAAAGCACACAATATTTTTATCCTTGTTGTATCGCCAAATATTTTAAAAAGCTCAGCAAGATCGTACAATTTTTCTTCTTCAGGCATTAGCTTTTTTACTTTGTCAACAATGTCTTGGTGTATTACAGTTATTTCACACACGTCATTGTTGCTTTTATTGTCTTTCATAAAAACACCTCTATAATTGAATATATGAATATTTGTTCATATATATTTTATAATTTATCTCAATTTGTGTCAACTTGTTTTGTTAGTTAGTATGAGAAAATCATATATTAAACTGTCATATGCTCATTATGGTTTAATGTGATGCTGTGCTATAATATATTTTAGTAATTCAGTTATGAGGGATAAAGATGATGCGCAAGATAATCCATGTTGATATGGATGCTTTTTTTGCATCTGTGGAACAACATGATAACCCAAAGCTTAGAGGAAAACCTGTAATAGTAGGCGGGCTATCTGGCAGAGGTGTTGTATCTACATGCTCTTATGAAGCGAGAAAATATGGTGTTCATTCGGCTATGCCTATGTACATGGCTAAGACTTTATGCCCACACGGCGTTTTTTTGCCAGTAAGATTTCAGCGGTACAGAGAAGTGTCTGAAAAAGTATTTGATATTTTATATGAAGTGACTGATATTGTGGAGCCGCTGTCGATTGATGAAGCATACCTGGATGTGACTGATATCGACAAAAATCCAGAAGATATTGCCAAGGAAATAAAAGAGAAAGTGCACAATGAGACAGGTCTTACTGTATCTGCAGGCGTTTCATACAACAAATTTCTTGCCAAGATTGCGTCGGATTGGAATAAACCTGATGGGCTTATGGTCATAACTGAAGACATGGTGCCTGACATATTGAGACCTTTAAGCGTATCGAAAGTTTACGGTATTGGGAAAAAATCGTCGGAAAGGCTTAAAAAAATAGGCGTAGAGAAAGTGGATGATTTGCTTAAATTAAGCCAGGATGAGCTTACGAATATATTTGGAAAGTACGGCAAAGAGATATACGACAGGATAAGAGGCATTGATTCAAGACCTGTTGAAACGTACAGGGAAACGAAATCGATAGGTAAAGAGACGACACTTAAAAAAGACACCAGCGATGTAGACTTGCTTTTAAGGTATTTAAGAGGATTTGCCGACATAGTATCATCAGAGCTTAAGAGTGAAGGGCTTTACTGCAGGACTGTAACCGTAAAGATAAAGACTTCGAATTTTATTGTCCACACAAGAAGCCGTACATTAAATGAATACATAGATTTGCCTGATGATATTTATTCTGTAGCTGAGGCCATATTTAAAGAGGCTAAAATAGTACAACCTGTAAGACTTATAGGACTTTCTGTGTCAAACTTAAGTGCCGTGAAGATAAAGCAGTTGTCGCTTTTTGACTTGGACGTCAAGAGAAATTTGAAGATCGATAAGATAGTGTATGATGTGAATAAAAAGCTTGGAGGATATTTTGTAAAAAGAGGAAGCGATATATAGGGGGGTCAAAATGGAGAAAGCTGAACAGCGATTTAGCCTTCAAAAGGAAATATTGGAGCTGGCATGGCCTTCTATAACTGAACAAATGCTTATAATGATGGTTGGCATGGTATCAACCATATTTGTAGGCCACATAAGCACAGCGGCTATAGCGGCAGTAGGAATGATAAATACTTTGGTGTTTTTCTTTCAATCTATCTTTGCAGGGCTGTCAACAGGGTGCACGGTAATCGTTGCTAGGCTAATAGGAGAAGATGACGATGAAAATGCAAAGCTTGCTGTTATGCAGGCGCTTGTAATGTGCATAATCATTTTTATTTTGTTTACCGTTTTCGGATACATCTTTGCTGTCCCACTGATAAAATTGTTTTTTGGTTCTGTAGCAAAAGATGTATTTGAGCTGGGGCTTATGTATTACAAGATTATTCTTTTGGGCATGCCATTTGTAATAATAGATATTGTATTAGGCGGTGCGCTAAGAGGTGCAGGTGATACAAGGACGCCCATGTACATTACGGCTACCATAAACTTGATAAGCCTAATATTAAATTCCCTTACGGTATTTGGAGTAAATATCGGTGGACATCAGCTTATACCTGCTTTTGGAGTAAAAGGTTCTGCCATGTCTGTCACCATAGCCAGGGTCATAGGTGGTTTTATACAGCTTTATGTTCTTTACTTTGGAAAGAGAAGGATCAATTTAAGCATAAAAGACGGCGTGAAGCTTAATTTTCCTATGATGTTAAGGATTGTGAAAGTTGGCGTCCCTGCGTCCTTAGAGCAGCTTATAATGCAAGGCGGATTTTTGATAATGCAGGTTATAGTTTCTACAATGGGCACTGCGTCTATTGCAGTGTACCAAATAGGCATGAATGCCAATGGCCTTGCATTTATGCCTATATTCGGATTTCAACTGGCAGCTACTTCTTTGGTTGGAAGAAGCTTGGGGGCTAGAAAGATGATGTTGGCGGAGACGTACGGAAAACTGTCGAATAAAATAGCTGTGCGGATAATAACGGTCATAGGTATAATCATGTTTATCTTTGCACGTCAGCTTGCCGCGCTTTATTCAACAGATCCTGAAGTCATAAGGATGGGGTCTGTAGTAATAAGGATATTTGCTGCAATTGAACCGATGCTTGCCATAATGAATGTATTGTCTGGCGTTTTAAGGGCAGCGGGAGATCTGGTGTATATAGTCGTGACGGCATTTATAGGGCTTTGGCTTTTTAGGATTGCCATAGGGTACGCTTTAGGCAAGTGGATGGGCATGGGTATATATGGCATATGGATAGGGATATGCTTTGACTTCGTTGTTCGTTCTTTCATGTACACATATAGGTTTAAGCAGGGAAAGTGGAAATATCTCATGGTATAAATAATGATGTTGCAAATTTGTTAAAATAAATTTATTATAAAAGTATAATTAAGCTGGGAGTTGATTTTGTGGATATATTTATTGAAAAGCTTGTAAAAAAACAAAAGACATCTAAGGACATGCTGAAAGCTTTGGGACTTATTTTACTTTCATTGGTAGTTGTTTTTTTCATAATACCACTTATACCTTTTGTGAAAGGTTTCCTCATCTTTTTTATCGTTGCCATACCTTTTTTTGCTTACTACGTGATTAAATCACAAAACATTGAATACGAGTACGCATATACCAACGGTGAGCTGGATGTAGATAGGATAGTAGCTGAAAGCAGAAGGAAAAGACTTTTAAGTGTTGACTGCAAAGACTTTGAGATTGTAGCAAAGGTGTCAAGTGACAAGTATTCAGATGAGTACAGAAAGATACCAAACAAGGTGGAAGCCGTAAGTTCGATGACATCACCCGACGTGTACTTCGCTGTCTTTGAAAATAGCGGCAAAAGGACGATTCTCTACTTTGAACCTAATGATAAGATGATAGAAGCTATGTGGAAGTACATACCAAGGAAGTTCTTTAAATAAACTGGAGGAATGCAAATGCCCATAAATGTAGTATTGGTTGAGCCGGAGATACCGCAAAATACAGGTAATATAGCAAGGACTTGTGTCCTTACAGGATCTAAGCTTCACTTAGTAAAACCGCTTGGTTTTTCTCTAAGTGAGAAGTATTTAAAAAGGTCTGGACTTGATTATTGGCCATACCTTGACTTAAAGGTGTACGAAAATTTAGAGGAATTTTTAGAGTCTACGAAAGGATGTAAATATTATTTAGCTACCACAAAAGGCAAACACTTTTATCACGAAGTAAAGTACGAAGATGAGTCTTACATCCTTTTCGGGAAAGAATCAGCAGGCCTTCCTCAGTGGCTTAGAGAGAAGTACGAAGATGACTGCATAAGGATACCTATGAACGAGGTAAAGGCGGAAAGGTCTTTAAACTTGTCAAATTCCGTAGCAATTGTAGTTTATGAAGCTTTAAAACAATTGGGTTTTCCCAATATGTATTGATATAAAGTGCAGCTAAAATCAGTGTTTCTTTATTAAGCGCCCGCAAAATACTAAAAGAAATGCTTTAGCTGCTATTTATTTTTTATATTTTTAATTTATGAATAATAGAATTATTACTTGCGAATTCAAGTTTGTCATAATATTACTACTACTATTTAATGGGAATAGGTTGAATTTATCCTACATTAGGATATAATAAAGGTAGGAGGTGTATAAAGCATGAAGATTAATACAGAAAACATGGTTTCTATCACGGAGGCTAATCAAAACTTTTCGAAAGTTGCAAGGTTAGTAGATAAAAATGGTGTTGTGGTAATTTTGAAAAACAATGTTCCGAAATATGTTATAACAGAGTTTAAAGAATATAAAGATGAGCAGATTGCAAAAAATGAAGATATAGAAAGCATTGCAATCCGATTAATTGCCAAGCACCGTAGTGCTTTTGAGGAATTAGCTAAATGATACGGTTAAGTGTACCACAGATTGTACTAATGCACAGTATTCTGATTCGTGAGACGGGTGGAATTGACGGAATTCGTGACAGCGGGCTTCTGGACCTTGCTGCTAACGCACCTTTTCAAACTTTTGACGGCGTTTATGTATATTCATCCCTTGAAGAAAAGGCTGCACGACTTGGTTATTCAATAATACGAAATCATCCTTTTATAGATGGAAACAAGCGTATAGGAATGCTTGCTATGATGGTCTTTCTTGAATTGAATGGTGTACAGCTTAGTTGTACGGATCAAGATATTATTAATGCAGGTTTGCAGCTTGCCAGTGGAGAAATGGATGACAAAGGGTTATTGGAATGGATATTTCAACATAGATAGTTTATGCCAATCGAACTTTATAAACAATGCAGGTGGACTAATTTCTTGGACAGTTCACCTGCATTGTTTGTAATATAATATCAACGGAATAATGTTTTTACTGGTAGTGTGTCTACATCCTGTAGATTTTTACAACTCTTTCTTCATCTAAAACTTCGTATATTATTCTATGCTGAATGTTTGTAAAACATAGAAAAATCTAATGTGTGCTGATAAAAAAAGCTGGGCTATCGTATGATAATCCAGCTTTAGCTTTAACCTTTCAATGCCAAAAGAATTTTATTCACTTCTTTTGCAACTTTGTCAAATTCTTCAGGGGTCAATGACTGTGCACCATCTGAAAGGGCCATGTCGGGATGCGGGTGCACCTCTATGATGAGTCCATCTGCTCCAACTGCCACGGCAGCCCTTGATAATGGCGCTATAAGGTCACGCCTGCCTGTGCCGTGACTTGGATCGACTATTACAGGAAGATGTGATAAATTTTTTACTGCAGCCACAGCATTTAAGTCAAGAGTGTTTCTTGTGTACGTCTCAAATGTGCGTATGCCTCTTTCACAAAGTATGACATTGGGATTTCCTTCTTTCATGATGTATTCTGCTGCATTAAGCCATTCTTCTATAGTCGATGACAAGCCACGCTTCAGTAAAACCGGCATGTTTGACTTGCCTATCTCTTTTAAAAGCTCGAAATTCTGCATGTTCCTTGAGCCTACTTGCAGTATATCTGCGTATTGTGATACTTTTTCTATGTGGGAGCTGCTGACTATCTCTGTTATAGTGACCATACCTGTTTCTCGCCCGACGGCATTTAGTATCTTAAGCCCTTCTTCTTCTAATCCTTGGAAAGAATATGGTGATGACCTTGGCTTGTATGCACCGCCTCTTAAAACTTTTGCACCTGATTTTTTGACTGCTTTGGCAGCTTCAAGCATTTGCTCATAGCTTTCTACTGCACATGGGCCTGCCATCATGACGAAACTGCCTCCGCCGATGTCTACATCTTTGACTCTTACGACAGTGCTGTCAGGCTTTGCAGACCTTGACACAAGCTTATACGGTGAAGAAATCCTGACGACGTCGTATACGCCTTCCATTGATGATATAGGCTTATCTTCCAGGACTTCCACATTTCCGATGACGCCGATTATAGACCTTTCGGCGCCATTTACTACGTGCGTCGATAGATTGAATTTATTTACGTATTCGCAGACATTTTTTATATTCTCTTCTGTGGCATTTTCTTTCATTATAATGACCATCAAATCAACCCCTTTTAACATATTATCTTATAAAAAAAATCTCTCATCCCAAAGGACGGAGATTTTCCGCGGTACCACCTTTATTAACCATGAAAGGTTCACTCTAAGAGTACAATCATACTCCCTTCTTTTTAACGGTAGAAGACTCCGGCATCACCTACTATGGTTTCAGATCGCAACTTAAGAGGGAACTTCAATATGTTTAAGATATCCGGCTTCCACCATCCCGGACTCTCTATAATCCTCCACATACCTACTTTCCTCTTTCATCGTCTTTCACTCAAATTATTGTAATAATAATACAACAAAAAGACCCTTGTGTCAATAAAATTTTTTACTTTAAATTACTAAAATGTTTTTACACCTCTTTTATATTATGCTAAAATATCTATAAAAAGATATAAAAAGGAGCGATATACATGAGAATTGTAAGAATAGATGATGAAGGAAAGAAGTATGGAATAGTAGATGGTGAAAATATTTTTACAATAGATGGGAGTTTGATTAAAAGTTTAAAGATTGACGATGTGAAGCTTCTGCCGCCATGCGATATGACAAAGGCTGTATGCGTCGGATTGAATTATGGAGATCACATTGAGGAGATGGGGGACAGGCGCCCTGATGAGCCTACTCTATTTATAAAGCCTGCAACTGCAGCGATAGGGCCTGATGATTACATAGTGATTCCTGAAATGTCAGAGAGAGTTGACTACGAAGGAGAACTGGCTGTCGTCATAAAAAAGGCGGCGAAGGATGTTTCAGAAGATGATGCATTAGACTATGTACTTGGCTATACAATCGCAAATGATGTCACAGCCAGAGATCTGCAGTCAAAAGACGTCCAGTGGACGAGGGCAAAGTCATTTGATACGTTTTTGCCTATAGGGCCATGGATTGAAACCGATTTAGACCCTTCAAACTTAGAGATAAAAACATACGTAAATGGCGTATTGAAGCAGCACAGCAACACAAAGCACCTTATATTCAATGTACCTAAGCTTGTATCATTCATATCCCATGTCATGACATTAAATCCTGGCGATGTAATACTTACAGGAACCCCATCGGGAGTGGGACCGATAAAGTCAGGGGATGTGGTCACAATTGAAATTGAAGGAATAGGCAAGCTTACAAATAAAGTCAAGTAAAGGGGATACACATGAAGTTTTATTTTTGCGGCGGAGCAAGTGAAGTAGGTGCATCCTGCTATTTGGTGAATATAGACGGGAAAAATATTTTATTAGATTGTGGCATAAGGATGTCGTCAAGTAAGGACAACCTTCCTGATTTTCAGCTTATCCAGGAAAATGGCGGTGTCGATGTGATATTGATAAGCCATGCTCACATGGATCACATTGGCGCACTGCCTATAATATCAAGAATTTACCCTGATGCCAAGATATACATGACACATGCTGCAAAAGATTTGACAAGGGTACTTTTGTATGACAGCTTGAAGATAATGGAAAGAGAAGCGGAGATACCTGCTTATGCTGAGATACACGTAAAAGAAATGTTAAACAGGATAATATGCCATACGCCTGGGCATACATTTTCACCTTTTTTAGATTCTGATTTAAAGGTGACATTTTACAGTGCCGGCCATATAGCAGGTGCAGCGTCAATATACATAGTCGGAAATGAGGGAAGCTTTTTTTACTCAGGTGACTTCTCAAGATTTAGGCAGAATGCGATAGAAGGCGCTTCCATACCTAAATTAAGGCCTGATGTAGCTTTTTTTGAATCTACGTATGGTGACAAGCTTCATGCAAATAGAGAATTAGAAGAATCAAGGCTTGTTGAGAAGATAGGATCTGTAGTAAAAAATGGCGGAAAGGTGTTGATACCTGCCTTTGCCTTGGGTAGAGCTCAGGAAATAATCCTCATACTTAAAAAGGCTATAAATAAAGGCATGATAAGTACAAAGGTTTACGTAGATGGCATGGTAAAAGATATATGCAGGATTTACAAGTTAAATCCAAACTACTTAAGGGAAACTCTGGCTAAGAAAATTTTTAAAGGCGGAGAAATATTTTTTGATGACAATGTAATGCCAGTTGACAAATTTGAAATGAGGGAAGAAATCATAAAAGAGCCATGCGTTATAGTATCAAGCTCAGGAATGCTTACAGGCGGTCCCAGCCAGTGGTATGCTGAAAAACTGGCAGAAGATGAAAAAAATCTGATAGCCATAACAGGGTATCAAGACGAGGAGTCGCCTGGAAGAAGGCTTTTGGAGCTTACGGATGAGAAAGACGATGATAAAAAGCTTAAATTGGCGGATAAAGAAATACCGGTAAAATGTGCGGTTGACAAGTTTGGACTTTCGGCACATGCTGACATGAGCGAGATACTGTCGCTTGTAAATTTCCTTTATCCTAAAAAAGTGTTTTTAATCCATGGCGATCCAGATACGATAAATTTTTTAGGAAGAGAGATACAAAAAGACATTAAAACAGATGTGTACATGCCACAAAATGGCGATGTGCAGGAGATTGATATACAAAATCCGCGAAAACAGCTTAAAAGAAATCCATATCCTTCAATGAAAATGGAAGAAGCTTTAAACGAAATCAATATAGAAAAGCTTTGGAGATTTGTACTTGACAGAATCGGTGCAGATGCCGCATTATCTGTAGAAGATATAGGGGGAATATGGGGTTGTATAGGGGATACTGATGCTTTAAAAGATTTATTAAATAACTCATTATATTTCCAACCTGATAAAAAGATGATGTTTTTATATCACGCTATATCAGAAGAAGAACTAAAATCAGAAAAAGATGAAGGCCCTATGGAAGTGAATCAGATGCTGTCGTTAGTTGATGAATACTTTAGCAGAGAAACGGGACTTTACAAAAAAGGCGCCAGATTTGATGAGAAGATAGCTATTTTGTACTTTGATTTTCCAGATGTAGCTAAAAATAAGTATTCAGATTTATTTAAAGAATTTGAGGAGAGGACAGGGTGGAAAGTCGAATTAAACGAAAATGTAAACACATCGGCCATAAATGATGTGATATATAAGCTTATGCCAAATGTTACTATTAACAAAGTATCCTACAAAGGCGCAGACAAGTTAGTATCTGTAAAGATCGACGGAGAAATTGAAAATATTGAAGAAGTGAAAGATAAATTTTACAATGAGACGGGACTTAAGCTCGTTATTAATGGACAAGACGCGCCAGTTGATACAATTCGCCTTGTCGATACAGGTGATGATAAACTGGAGCAGAATGAAGCACTTAAGATCATAGACGAGGTGTTTAGGGATTTGCCTCATAAGCCTTATAAAAAAAGCATAAAGACATTAAATGGCATCAAGTATATTGAGCTATCATTCATATCTAAGGTAGTCGGTGAAAGGTACAAAGGAAAAATAGATGAACTTATAAAGAGGACTGGCTGGCAGATCTTAGTAGGAAATGGGTGCAATCAGATAGAAGTCATAAATATTGCAAAGAGAGTATTTGGAGAAATGGGAGTTAAGCTTAAGAAAAATCCAAGCGTGTATTTAGATGACATGACGATTGGCATATCAATAGATGGCGATGCAGATGATGAGATTATTAAAAAAATAGATGACATGCTGTACGACATGACAGGCTTGAGACTTAGGTAAATATAAATTGTAAAGGAAGGTTTGAGATGGGTTATAAAGAGATCTCATTAAAATACGGAAAAGGTGCAGTAAATGTAAAAGTAGATGAAAATATGTCTACAGTGCTGTATCCTGAGGACTTACCCGGCGTTGAAAATCCTGTGGAAGAAGTATCGATGTCGCTTAAAGATCCAATTGGTAAAGCGCCTTTATCTGATTTGGTTAAGGACAAAAAAGATGTCGTAATATTAGCCAGCGACATAACACGTCCGTCGCCGTCTCACATTCTAATACCGCCTATAATCGATGAATTAAACAAGGCTGGTATAAGTGATGACAGCATAAAAATCGTTTTTGGGCTTGGATACCATAGAAAGCATACAGATGATGAAAAGAAGACGCTTGTTGGTGAAGAAGTGTTTAATAGGATAAAGTGCATCGACCATGATATAAATGACTGCGTATACGTTGGCACTACAAAAAGAGGTACGCCTGTAGAAGTCTTTCGTGAAGTATACAATGCAGATTTCATCATAGCTACAGGCAACTTAGAGCTTCACTATAAGGCAGGGTACAGCGGAGGACATAAAGCGCTGCTACCTGGTGTTTGCAGCAAAAATACAATAGAAAGAAATCACGTTCTCATGTTTTCAGAAGGAGCGATGCCAGGCAAAATCGATGGAAACCCTATGAGAGAAGACATCGAAGAAGGAGGAAAGCTGGCCGGCGTCGATTTTATAGTAAACGCAGTCTTAAATAGCCACAAAGAGATAGTGAAAGTAGTGTCAGGGGATCCCATAAAAGCTCACAGAGAAGGCGCTAAATACATCGATAAGATGTACAAAAGAGTTATTCCAGAAAAAGCTGATATTGTTGTAGCATCTTGCGGAGGATACCCAAAAGACATTAACCTTTATCAAGCGCAAAAAGGCCTTGACAACGCCCAATATTCTGTAAAAGACGGTGGAACTATAATATTGGTAGCGGAATGCAGAGAAGGGCTTGGAGAGAAGCTTTTTTCAGACTGGATGGTAAATTCATCATCTGTAGATGAGCCATTAAAGTGGATAAAAGAAGAGTTCAGGCTTGGAGCGCATAAAGCCGCTGTAATCTGCGAAGTATTAAAAAGGGCTGATATCTACCTTGTGTCGTCTTTTGACAGCAGCTTTACTGAAAAGATATTCTTTAAATATGCAAAGACTCCGCAGGATGCACTTGATGAAGCTATTAAAAAATATCACGATCCTAAGGTACTTGTTCTTCCATACGCAAATTCCACGCTGCCATACGTGGAGAATTGATAATAAAAGCATCAACTGTATTCAAAGCTCATGTGGTAGGAACGAAAAAAATAATTTATTGTAATGATGATTTAAGGCGAATGAATTTCGAAATGTATGCATTGAAAGATTATGCAAAATTGAATGAGGAAAGAGCTGAAATAATTGATAAATTATTTTATGTCAGGAGGATGAGCTTTATGAGATATACAGATGGAAAGGTGCATGACATCACTATTGCTTATATCGGTGGTGGCTCAAGAGGATGGGCGTGGAATTTAATGACCGACTTAGCAAAGGAAGAGAGCATTTCTGGTACAGTAAAGTTATATGACATAGATTATGATGCAGCACGTGATAATGAGATAATAGGTAATTCCCTATCAATGAGACAAGACGTTAAAGGCAAATGGCTTTATAAAGCCTGTGAGACATTAGAAGAGTCACTAAAAGGTGCTGATTTTGTCATAATATCTATTTTGCCAGGTACGTTCGATGAGATGGAATCTGATGTTCATGCACCAGAAAAGTATGGCATTTACCAGTCAGTAGGTGATACAGTAGGACCTGGTGGAATAGTCAGAGCTTTAAGGACAATTCCGATGTTTGTTGATATTGCCAATGCGATTAAAGAGCATTGTCCTGATGCGTGGGTCATAAATTATACAAATCCTATGACGCTTTGTGTCAGGACATTATATGAAATTTTCCCTCAAGTTAAAGCTTTTGGATGTTGCCATGAAGTTTTTGGCACACAAAAGCTATTATCTCGTGCTTTGCAGGATATAGAAGGTATTGAAAATGTTCCAAGGGAAGATATAAAGATAAATGTCTTAGGTATAAATCATTTTACATGGATCGACAATGCAATATACAAAGAAATAGATTTAATGGATGTTTATAGACAATTTGTGAATAAGTATTATGAAAGTGGATTTGTCAGCGATGCTAACAATAATTGGATGAACAATTCGTTTGTATCTGCAGAGAGAGTAAAATTTGATCTGTTTTTAAGATATCGAGTGATAGCTGCAGCGGGTGATAGACATCTGGCGGAATTTGTGCCGGGATATTGGTATTTAAAAGATCAAGAGACAGTCAGAGAATGGATGTTTGGCTTAACGACTGTAAGTTGGAGAAAAGAAGACTTGAAGCGCAGGCTTGAAAGAAGTAAAAGGCTTAAGACAGGCGAGGAAAAATTTGAGTTAAAGGAAACAGGTGAAGAAGGCGTTAGGCAAATTAAAGCGCTATTAGGCTTAGGTGATTTAGTGACTAATGTCAATATTCCCAACTATGGACAGATTGAAGGAATACCATATGGTGCGGTAGTTGAAACAAACGCTTTATTTTCAGGAAATAAACTAAAGCCTGTATCATCAGGGAAATTGCCTGACAATGTAAATGGCCTCGTGCTAAGGCAGGTATACAACCAAGAAACGACGTTAAAAGCTGCTTTAAAGAAAGATTACGACTTAGCTTTTAGTGCTTTTGTAAATGATCCGCTTGTTACAATATCTTTAAAAGATGCGAAAAAATTATTTAATGAAATGCTTGAAAATACGAAAAAATATTTAGATGGATGGAAAATAAAAGGATAACATCTTTATAATTACGGCTATTTATTGTAAACTAAAATTGATGATCCTCCTTAAAAGAGCCGATACTATGCGATCGGCTCTATTATATTGCCCAAAAAATTTATAGAAAATTTATAAAATAGCTTGTCTAACTACTTTATGTTGGACACATACTGTGGTATACTAAGATAAAATATCAAATTTTTAACAAGAAAGGGGGATAAATACGGAAAGCCTATTGACATTATGGATTTCAATAATGATAATTGGTATAGCTATTGACCTTATTACAAGCAACTTCATATTTTTTAATTTTTCAATGGGAGCTTTTTTTGCAATATGTGCGGATCTATTAGGAGCTAATACACCGATTCAGATTTTTGCATTTCTCGCAGTAGGAATTGTTTCACTCATTTTTTCGTTTAAATACTTGAGAAAGAAATTTAAAAACATACCAAAGACTTATCCATATGAAAACCAGTATATAGGTAGGACCATAGAGATAAAAGACGATATCGGCAAGACTGGTCAGGTATTTTTTGAAGGCATATATTGGACTGTCAAATCTGATGTGCCCCTAAAAAGCGGTGACAACGCGGTTATAACAGGTATATCTGGAAATAAATTAATTGTAAAGAGATTGGAGGAATAAAAGTGTTTATTTTGTTTATAATATTGCTTCTTCTCATATTTATTGCTGCTGTAGCGTCCATAAAAGTCGTTCAAACAGGTTATGTTTACGTCATTGAGAGATTGGGACAGTTTTACAAGGTGTTGGAGCCGGGTTGGCATTTTGTGATACCTTTTGTTGATTATGTACGGGCGAAAGTATCTACAAAGCAGCAGATATTGGATATTGAGCCGCAAAACGTCATTACGAAGGACAATGTGAAAATATCTGTCGATAATGTAATATTTTATAAGGTAATGAGTGCAAAAGATGCCATATACAACATAGAGAACTACAGATCAGGTATAGTCTATTCTACAATAACAAACATGAGAAACATCATTGGAGATATGACGCTTGACGAAGTTTTGTCAGGCAGGGACAAGATAAACGCAGAGCTTCTTAAAGTGATTGATCAGCTTACAGACGCATACGGCATAAAAATACTGTCTGTAGAGATAAAGGATATTACTCCGCCAGATGAAATAAGGCAAGCGATGGAAAAGCAGATGAAAGCAGAAAGAGATAAGAGAGCTACAATACTTCAGGCAGAAGGTGAGAAACAAAGTGCCATAGCTGTCGCTGAAGGTCAAAAGCAGGCAAAAATTTTGCAGGCAGAGGCTGAGAAGGAAGCAAATATCAGAAAGGCTGAAGGCTTAAGGCAGTCGCAGATATTAGAGGCGGAAGGCAAAGCGAAGGCCATTGAGGCGATTGCTGAAGCACAGGCAAAGGCCATTGAATTGGTAAATAAGGCCATATTAGAGTCAGGTACAAATGAGACTGTCATAGCATTAAAGCAAATAGAAGCATTGCAGGAGATGGCAAAGAATCCTGCCAATAAGCTTATTATTCCTGATAAATTGGTTGGAACATTAGGAAGCATAACGGCAGTTGCAGATCTCATTAAAAATCAATAGCTTTCTACACCTCGAGTTTACTCGAGGCTTTTTCATATGATTTGGTTTTTTTAAGGTTAAGCTATAAAATGTATAATGTAAAAAATATTGCGGAGGGATGAAACATGACTATTAAAGATGTGCCTTACGATATGTACTTAAAAGAGGTGAATCAAAAGCTTACGTCAAGAGGCATATTTTTGACTACTAAAGAGAATAAGTTAAATACCATGATAATTGGCTGGGGAGGAATAACTTATTTTTGGGGGAAACCTGTATTCTTAGTTGCAGTGAGAAAGTCCCGCTTTACGTACAATCAAATCGAAAAATCAGGTGAATTTACGATTAGCGTGCCTTTAAATGAGGACTTAAATAAAGCCATTGCATTTTGCGGCACAAAATCAGGTAGGGATTTTGATAAGTTTAAGGAGTGCAATCTTACACCTATTCCATCACAAAAGATTGAGACTCCTATAATAGGCGAGTGTTCACTTCACTATGAATGTAAAGTCATATACAAACAGGAGATGATAAAGGAAAATCTGGATGCTGATATTGATAAAAGATGGTATCCAGATTACCATACGTTTTACTTTGGCGAAATTGTTGCATCATACATAAAAGAATAGTCAAAGCAGTGCCATTAAAAAGATTGCATAGAAAATGATGCCTGATATCAAAACAAATGGGCTTAAACTTTTTTTGTTGGATGCATATAAGAGGCTTATATATGATGATATAAGTGATAACATGGTTGTAAGCATAGTAAGCCCAGTCAAATGCCATTCTGTAAACATCATGCCTATGGCGACAGGCACAGATGATTGAAATACCATTGCCCCTGTTATGTTTAAAAGGGCAAGGGTATCTTTTTTTTGACCTATCCATAAGACAGAGTTAAGCTTTTCTGGAAGCTCGGTTGCTATAGGCGTTATGATTAATGACAGTATGGCTGGAGGAATCCCTGCTATCGCAGATAATTGTTCTGTGTACTTTATAAATATGTGGGCGCCATAGGATATTCCCAAAAGGGAAAGTATAAGCTGCAAAAGGATGAGATGTACAGTAGGCGTTGAATGAAAATTGGCCGAGAAGTACAAATTTTTTACATCATTTATGCTTTCATCATTGGATGAAAATGTGCGGATGACGTAAACGAAGTATGAAACAAGTATAGCAATTGATACAATGTTTTTAATATCTATGTAGTTATTCACTATGGAAGTGATGACGGCTAAAGAGTACATGGTTATAAAATACGACATGTCTCTTTGAAATCCAGTCAGCGAAGGGGTTATTTTTAAAGATCTCTTGTGAAATAAAGCGTATATTATTGCAGATGCACCTGTGACAAAGAAGCCAAGTGTCGACAGCATGAAGGGAGCGCCGACTATCGCACCAACACCTATTTCTTCTGATGCTTGGCCATTGTGAAATATGATTGCAATTACAGGTATAATCGTCTCTGGCATTGCTGTTCCTACAGCGGCAAAGATGCTTCCGATTATTCCTTGATTTAAGTTAAACTTTTTGCCTAACCATTCTACGGCATTTGTAAAATAAGCGCACGAAATCAATATAAACGCCAGGCTCATTAAAAGCATGATTGTAAGCAAAGCCAATATAAACAGCTCCTTTTATTTATGAATAAGCGTAAGACTACACTAAATTATAATTTGGAATGAGAGATTATATTCATGGAAAATATTATTAACGCTCACAAATTCCGCTTACTATATATCATCGATTCTCTTCGCTTGTTTGGCTAACGCCGTCTATGCGTTGTTAGGCTTAGCTTTCGCTCATACGCCAAACTGCGCTTCGCTCATCGTGATATATTACGTAAGCTTCATTAATCGTTCGCTTTTAATAATATTTTTCATAACAATGTTTATTGGTTCATGGAATATTAGTTTAATAAAAGCTTGAAAGAATTCTCCCATTCTCCTATAGGTGGGAGATGAATTTCTATTGTTTTCCATAACATTATATGTTATAATCTTATCAGAAGTAAAAAGTAAACTGGTGATATAATGCTAATATTAGATAATAATAATCATTCAGTATTCTTACTGTATTATCATCTTATAATGGTTGTAAAATACAGAAGAAAAGTAATAGACGATAACATATCAAATAGATTAAAGGAGATATTTGAGAATATATCATCCAATTATAATATATCACTGCAAGAATGGAATCACGATAAAGACCATGTACACATACTTTTCAAAGCAGAACCTAATTCTGAAATATCAAAATTCATAAATGCTTATAAAAGTGCATCATCTAGACTCATAAAAAAAGAATATCCGCAGATAAAACAAAAACTTTGGAAAGAATATTTTTGGTCAAGAAGTTACTGTCTTCTTACAACTGGTAGTGCACCTATAGAAGTTATAAAACAGTATATAGAAAGCCAAGGTGAGAAAAGATGATGACATGTCAGCATTTTTTCATAGAACCCACAAAAGAACAAGAAGAAAAGCTTTTTTATACATTGTATTTATGTCGCAAATTATACAACTATTCACTGGATCAAAGAATAAAACATTACAAACAATATGGCAAAGGACTTACATATAAAGAACAGCAGAACATGCTTCCAAAATATAAAAAAGAACATCCAGAATACAAATTAGTACAGTCGCAAATATTACAGGATGTGTTGAGAAGATTAGATAGAGCATATAAAAACTTCTTTGACAAAAGAGCCAAATATCCTAAATTCAAAGATAAATATCACTACACATCAATAACACTTCCACAATGCGAAACAAAAAGAAACTTTGGGAAAGAAGGATATGTATACATAAAAAATATAGGGCATATAAAAATCAAAGCACATAGAAACTTTGATCCAACAAAAGTCAAAACAATAAACATAAAATACCATGCAGGAAAGTGGTATATAAATCTGTCAGTTGAAGTAGAAGAAGAAAAAGAAAAAACAGTCATAAGAGAAAAAGCAATAGGAGTAGACAAAGGAATAAACTCAATAGCTGCAACATCAGATGGAGAGTTATACTCAAATCCTAAATGGCTACAAAAATCAGAGAAGAAACTAAAAAGACTGCAAAGACAATTATCAAGAAAAAAGAAAGGAAGCAAAAACAGAGAAAAGCAAAAGAAAAGATTAGCGAAACTTCATGAAAAAGTAGCGAATCAAAGAAGGGACTATCTACATAAGATAAGCTATAACATAGTAAAACATAATGACATCATATGCGTTGAAGATTTGCAAGTAAAAAATATGATGAAAAATCATAAACTTGCAAAATCAATAGCAAATGCAGGATGGGGAATGTTAGACAAATATCTCCAGTATAAAGCAGAAAAAGAAGGAAAAATCTTCGTAAAAGTAGATCCAGCATATACATCACAAAGATGTTCAAAATGTGGGAAAATAGAAGAAAAAGACTTATCAGTAAGAATACACAAATGCGAGTGCGGATTAGAGATAGACAGAGATATAAATGCAGCGATAAATGTGCTGCATGAGGGATTAAGACAATTGAGAATAGCTGTATAAAAACGCAACAACATTTTTCGTAGGGAAGGTTCCTCCCGAAGTTACGCCTATGGAGATTGTGTAAGACCTGCTGTGAATAGCAGTAGGCAACGGTCTATGAAGTAGGAAACTCCAGCCTCTATAGGATGGAGTAGGTTCACTAGTAGATTTAAGACAGCTAAATTTTTGTTTATTTTTTTAAGAATTATGCTATAATATAAATAGAGAGGCAGCCGTCCGCAAAATGCGGTTGCCCGAGAGCGGTTTTAAAAAATCTTAAACCGTCCTGGTATCAGCAGGGCGGTTATTTCCTCTTAAAATCGAGGACTGCTATAATTAACATTCCAAACATTATCATTAAAGACAACGTTTGATATGTATTCATCATAGCAACCACCTCCTTATGAGGAGAGTGGCAACCGCACCCTGCTTATCCGACTACCTCAAGTATAATTATAGCATATATAAATGCATTAGGCACTCATCAATTTGAGTGCTTTTTTGTTTGCTTCATTAAAACCGCATATATTGCGATAGATTGTAAAAATAAGATTGACATTTTGTATAAAAAAGTATATTATATACTTAAGAAGTGCACTCGGTTGCACATACATGCGATTAACATATAGCTGATTTTTCTTACTTAGTTGATTTAATTGTGCTTTTTATTTTTTGATAAGGGTGATGATATGTCGGAGATTAGATATGATATTGTTACAGGCAAGATAGCAGTTATTTCTACTGAAAGAGGTAAAAGGCCTCACGATTTTAAGAAGGCAGATGTCATAAAGAATAGCGGAGTATGCCCATTTTGCCCTGGAAATGAAACTATGACGCCACCTACGCTTGTAGAGTTTCGTGGGGAGGATGGCATGTGGACATTAAGAGGATTTAACAACAAGTTTGCGGCTTTTAAAAAAGATGTGAATGTGGCTAAGCATGAAGGTGAATTGTACAAGGCAGACGATGGGTATGGTGTGGCAGAGATTATCGTTGAAAGCCAGCATCATGATATGACTTTGGGGCAGATGGAAGTAGAAGGCATTGAGAACATCATGAAGGCACTCATCTTAAGATACGATGATATTGCGAAGGATGAGAAGATTAAGTACGTTCAGATGTTTAAAAACTTTGGTGCAAACGGTGGTGCTTCCTTAGAACATGGACATTGGCAGATTATGGGCGTATCATTTGTACCTGAGGTTTTGGAGAGAGAGCTAAAAGGCGTTGAAAGGCATGAGGCAGATACCGGAAGATGCCCTTACTGCCACATCATCGATGAAGAAATGAAAGAAAAGGCAAGAATCGTTGCCGAAAATGATAAGTTTATAGTTATATGCCCTTATGCATCGCAATTTGCGTATGAATCATGGATACTTCCTAAAAAACACGTCAAGGCTTTTAACGAGATGGACGACGATGACATACGAAGTCTTTCATCATTACTTAAATCGCTTATAAAGAAGTATGAGGATCTTTTTGACAATCCGCCGTACAATATAGTCATTCATACAGTGCCACATCATGATAGACGGGATTTTCATTGGCATGTAGAGATATTGCCAAGGCTTACCACATTTGCGGGATTTGAGCTTGCAACAGGAGCATATATAAATCCTACGCCGCCAGAAGAAGCAGCTTCAATCTTAAGGTTAGATTAATTGAAAGGAATGGTTTATGTGCACATTGAAGAAGGAGATTTTGATGGTTTCTTGTCGAAGATAGATTATATTGTAAAAACCATCAAAGATGACAAGGTTCAAGAATTCAGATGGTTTCAGGAGAAAGCCTCTTATATAAAAGACAAGACGCTTTTTGACTATGCTATATTAGGTATTGATAGATCGTTTATTATTATTGCAGCACTTATAGATTTTATTTTTGAAACCATAAGTGGCGAAGAAAAAAAATCTCGGTATTATTTTCCTATTATTGTAAGAAAGAATGTTTTAAGTGATAGCTGTCTTGCTGCATACAATGATGGCAATTGTGTGTACGGCGTATATGATGCTGTTGATGATGTGGAGTACATCAGATGCTTAGATGATATATTAAGAGGTGGAAAAGAAATTGAGTTTAAATCAGGCAGTCGACTTAAGCCTTACATGATTTTAAATCACGACATATACAGTTCAAAAAGATTAAACAACAAGTCCAGCAATAGCCTTACATTGCTTAGCAAAAATGAGATAGTGAAGACTTTTAGGAGAATGGCTAATGGAATGAATCCCGATCTTGAAATGACTTACATGCTTAGAAAATATGGTTTTAACGATGTGCAAGATATTAGAGGGTATTTTTTGTACGACGATGGGAAAGGCACCATATACACTCTTTCGATGTTTTCGCAGTACATCGAAAATGTTGCTGACATGTGGCAGTACACTCAGGAGTACTTGAAGGAGTTTGTGAAGAAGTACGATGGTAGCGACTTTGTAAGCTTTGTATACAAAAATTGCAGCGATTATATAGGCGAAGTGAAGAAAATATCGAAGCTTATTGCCAATATGCACATTAAGCTGTCACTTATTAATGAAGGCAATTTTGGTGTCTTAGAGCCTAATGAGTCTAACATAGATGAGATTACAAATCAGATAATATCTAATTTTAATTTGCTTTTGGATTACATGAAAAATCAGGATTACAGTGAAGATGTTGAAAGCCTTATAAACGAAATAATTACTGACAAGAATTTGTTACTGGAAAGCATCGAGAATATTAGATCTTTAGCGCCATACTTTGGCAAATATTTAAGATGCCATGGCGATTTGCACTTAGAGCAGCTTTTAAAGAAAGAAGACGGTTATATACTTATAGATTTTGAAGGAGAGCCTACAAAACCTATTTCTGAGAGAAGTAGGCATATGTCCCCTTTAAAAGATGTGGCTGGCATGATAAGGTCATTTAACTATGCTGCTTACTCACAGTTTTTTGAATACAAGGAAAATGGTAAAGGTGGTATTGATTTAGAAAAGGTAGAAAATCTTTTGTCTACATGGGCAACCGTTATAACAAACGTGTTTGTTGATAACTATGTAAATCTAATCAATGAACACGACGCAGATTTAATACCTGATGAAAAATACATTACTGCCATTTTAGCCTTGTTTAAGCTGGATAAGGCTGTGTTTGAAGCGATTTATGAAGTCAACAACAGGCCATCTTGGTTTAAGATACCCCTAAAAGGCATTATCGAGTGTATAGATGAATTAAAAAATATTTCAAGTTTGGAGGTATACAATGGGTAATTTGAAGGTCACTTTATTTACAAATGAATTTCCGCCTAATATTTACGGTGGCGCAGGTGTCCATGTGGATTATTTGACGAGGGAATTGTCAAAGCTTATGGATGTTGATGTCAGATGCTTTGGAGATCAAGACAATCATTTTGAAAACATGGAAGTAAAAGGCTACAGAGAATGGGAGATGTTGAAAAAAGCTTCTGACGATAAATTTAAAAAAGTGTTGGGACCATTGACAACAGATATTGCCATGGTAAGCGATGGGATTTCGTCAGATATTGTTCATTGTCACACATGGTACACCTTTATGGCAGGCTTTCTGGCAAAGATGCTTTACGATATACCGCTTATTGTCACCATTCATAGCTTGGAGCCTCTAAGGCCTTGGAAGGAAGAGCAGCTTGGAAATGGGTATCACTTAAGCACATGGATGGAGAGAACAGGTGTTGAGGCGGCAGACAAGATAATAGCTGTATCTAATGATTCTAAAAAAGATATCATGAAGTGCTACAATGTGCCAGAAGATAAGATTGAGGTTATATACAATGGAATAGACTTAAACCAGTACAAGAAGACGGATTCAAACATGGCAAGAGAAAAATACGGAATAGAGGGAAGGTACATCTTATTTGTAGGAAGGATATCAAGGCAAAAGGGAATAATTCATCTTATAGATGCTGTAAAATATTTGCCACAGGATGTAAAAGTCGTATTGTGCGCTTCATCACCTGATACACAGGAAATCAAGGAAGAGATGGAGGAAAAAGTCAAGCTTTATGAAAACATCATCTGGATTGACAAGATGGTTTCAAAGGAAGAAGTCATAGAGCTTTACAGCAATGCCGATGTTTTTGTATGTCCATCAATATACGAGCCTTTTGGCATTATAAATCTTGAGGCAATGGCTTGCAGCACGCCGGTTGTTGCCAGCGCTACAGGTGGAATAAAAGAAGTAGTCGTAGATGGGGAAACTGGATTTTTAGTGGAGCCTGGCAATTCACATGAATTAGCGGAAAAAATCAATATTCTTCTTGATGATAGGGATTTAGCTGCTTTATTTGGTGCAAACGGCAGAAGGAGAGTAGAAGACATGTTTAGCTGGGAATCAATTGCAAAAAAGACTTATGACCTTTACAAAAATGTCATAGAGAATTACAAAAAATAAATGGATTTTTTGAGAGCCTAAAGGCTCTTTTTTATTGTGTCATTTGCTTTTAAATTTTGCGATAAAGATGTATACTATTATATAGAAATTTTTGATTGGAAGGTAATTATGGAGAACACTAATATCTTATACAGCTTAATAATAGATTACGGTTATTTGGCATTGTTTCTGTCATTGCTGGTTGAAGGCACTGGTATGCCAGGACCTGTGGAGATACTCTTCCTGGCGGCAGGTTACCTTATATCAAGAGGTCAGATGAGCTTTTTGGCTGTAGTTTTGATTGCAGCGTTAGGGAATGTGTCGGGGAATGTATTAGCGTACATAATAGGTGCCAAATCAGGCAGGACTTTTGTAGAGAAATATGGCCATTTTTTAAAGATAACTGTTAAAGACTTAGAAGGCATGGACCGTTGGTTTTCAAAATATGGTGGTGTTACTAACCTTTTAGGGCGTCTCATAGGATTGCCAAGGACGCCTGCCATCTGGGCTTCAGGCATAACAAGGATGGACTTCAAGTCGTTTTTTGTGTTTTCTGCCATCGGCGATCTTTTATGGTCACTTTTTTGGACGTCTGTTTCGTATTTAGTGTCGATGCAGATTTTAAAGATAGACTTAATCGGTAGGACGTACCCGTGGTGGGGTTATTTGTTAATGCTTGTAGGCTTTATCCTATTTATGTACGTCGTTTGGAGGATATTTTTATGGATGAAAGAAAGATACTTGACATAGAGATAAAGATAGTGAGGGACGTAAAGACTCTTTTAAGCATCAAGGATATATGGCATCAACTGGAGGAAAATTCTAAGGTTTATCCTTTTAACACTTTTGAATGGGTTGTAAATTGGTGGAAGTATTTCGGTGGCGGCAAAAAGCTGTGGATTCTTTTGATAGTTGGCGATCAAGGCCCTATTGGAATAGCTCCTTTTATGATGACATTTGGTGAGATGGGGCTTCCTGTAAAGAGGATAAAATTCATAGGCTCTAATAACAGCGATTACCTTGACTTCATAGTGAAATACGGATATGAAGATATTTTTTATCGCTCACTTATAAAGTATTTGGAGTCGACAATAGACAGGTTTACAGTGTTAGACTTGGAGCACCTTCCAGAGAGCAGCGGCATATATCCGTATATAATGGATAGCTGGCTTTACTACGATTACGATGTTCAAGATGTATGCCCATACATAAAGTTGCCGGCAACGTGGGATGAATACTTGGCATCCCTTGACGGCAAATTTAGAAGAAATATAAAGTACGAGATCAAGAGATTTTTCACAAAGTGCGATGGAAGTTTCATGTGCGTGGCAGATGAAAATGAGATAGATGATTCGATGGATAGACTAATAGAGCTGCATCAGGCAAGGTGGAGAAAACGACATATGCCGGGTGCATTTTATTCTAAAAGGATCAGGGATTTTCACAAAGCTTTGGCATTTGACTTTTTCAACAGGGGTATTTTAAGCTTGTTTGAATTAAAAGACAATGATAAAATCGTCGCAAGCTTATTAAGTTACCATGTAGGTGGGAAAAGGTATTACTACATAAGCGGCTACGATTTGGATTACAGCAGATTAAGCGTTGGAGCTGTAACATTAGGTTTATCGATAAAGCGCTCAATAGAAGTTGGAGATGAAGTCTACGACTTCTTAAGGGGAGATGAAAAGTACAAAGAAGATTGGACTAATGATAAAAAGAGAAACATGAGGCTTGTCGCTTCATATCCTTCTATTGCAGGCAGGTTTTGCCTTTATTATATAATTGCTGAAAATAAAATAATAAACAAGATAAAAGATAGGTTCAGTCATGACTGAACCTATCTTAATAAAATGTATTAAGGTAAGAGGCAAAGTTAATTTGTCGCTTTAGCGTATTTTAAGCTTATTGGATCTGTGTAGGCAGGTACTACGATGTTTTTAGATGTCTGTATGTCCACTTTTATTCCATAATATTTAAGAGTATCTACAATGCCGCCTTTAAGATTTAGTGAAGCTTCTAATGTGTCAGGATTTCCAATCGCCTTTATGACGTATGGAGGAGCATATCTTGTAGAATTTATGTTGATGGTAGGACCTACACATCTTATTTCAGATGTAGCTATAAGCCTTTGGTCATTTATAGATATGGCTTCAGCTCCGCCAGCTTTTAGCTCGTTTACTACTTTTATCAGGTCTTCATCGTGTACCAAAAACATGTTTGGGTCTTCTCCATCTTTTGGCTGAAGGTCGCTGTCGTTTAAAGTGACTATGACTCCTGGACCTGTCATGGCAGTAAAACCTGCAAGCTCTTTATACTTTTCTACATCTTGTGACAGAGCATTTAAAGTCGCTTCGTATTTTGATGATGAGCTGTTTAATTCATCAAGCTTTTTATTAAGATCTGCCACTTGCTGTTTTAAGGCATTTCTCTCGTCAGTCATGTTCTGCAGTTCGCTGCTTAGCTCATCAACATTTACGCTGCTTCCGCGAGATGTATCTGCTGCAGTCTTTACACTGCCTTGTATAGTCTTAAATTCCATTGATATCATAAAGCCCATTATTAAAAACACCATGACAAAAGAAACAACTTGAAAAACCTTACCCTTCATTTTTTCATCCTCCCCATGGGCTGATATATCCACTTATGAAAACTTCATTTTCATTCTATATATAATAATATCACGTATAAAGATAAAATTTATTAAAAAAATATTAATATTGTGTTACAGATTAGTAATAAATTCATTTTCTTTTGAATCATTGATCTTCTTCGTTTACTTTATTTTCTTCAGTCGCATTTTTTAAAGCCAATATCTCCTCTAAATCTTTGTTGTACTTGTCGATTTTAAGCATAGTGCTTTTGTATGCCAATATGTCTTCTTCGTTTTTCTGTATGCATTTTATCAAAGATTTCTTCACGCTGTCAAAGAGAGTGTCGTAGCTCATGTAGTCGTGTATGTCTAAATCCTCTATTTTTTCTGTCACCAACTGGTCATTTTCCACTTTATAAAGGTAAAAGCTTCTGTCTGATTTTAAGATTATTTTTTCGTCTATGCCTTTGTCGTAGATTATGATTCCTTCCCCTGTGGCAAATGTTTTGCCGCTGTAGCTTCTTAATGTCACATTTTCATTGGCTATGTATTTTTTTAATGTCAGCAGTATTTCTTTTACCTCTCTGATGGATTTGCCCAATACTTCTTGCATCTTTTTGCTGGCTTCTTCTTTGTCTTTTTCGCTTTCTGTAAGTCTTTCCATCAATTTTTTTATCTCATCTATATCGCTCATTTAAACTCAATCCTTTCACAAAACATTCATATACTTACTTCTAATATTCCACTTGTGTTTATTTTTAAACGTAAATAATTGTTATCAATAAGGACAAAATAAGATTAAAATTTAGACAATTTCACCAAAACTATGTTATAATATTATTAAAGGAAAATATATATTATTTAGGAGGCGATGTAATGAGTAAGGTAGCCATAATAGGATCTGGTTTTGTCGGTGCAACATCGGCATTTACACTGGCATTAAGTGGGACTGTGACAGATATCGTGCTTATAGATTTAAACAAGGACAAGGCTATAGGAGATGCACTGGACATAAGCCACGGCATACCGCTAATACAGCCTGTAAATGTGTATGCAGGCGACTACAAAGATGTGGAAGGGGCGGATGTAATAGTTGTAACAGCAGGTGCTGCTCAAAAGCCAGGTGAGACGAGGCTTGACCTTGTAAAGAAAAATACAGCCATATTTAAGTCCATGATACCTGAGCTTTTAAAGTACAATGACAAAGCCATATATTTGATTGTGACAAATCCTGTAGACATACTGACGTACGTTACATACAAGATTTCTGGACTTCCATGGGGCAGAGTTTTCGGTTCTGGCACCGTTCTTGACAGCTCAAGGTTTAGATACCTTTTAAGCAAGCACTGCAATATAGATCCGAGAAATGTCCACGGAAGGATAATTGGCGAGCATGGAGATACAGAGTTTGCAGCGTGGAGCATAACAAACATATCGGGTATATCATTTAATGAGTACTGCAGCATATGTGGGCGCGTCTGCAACACGAATTTTAGAAAAGAAGTGGAAGAAGAAGTCGTAAATGCCGCTTACAAGATAATAGACAAAAAAGGTGCTACATACTATGCTGTTGCAGTTGCAGTAAGGAGGATTGTGGAGTGCATCTTAAGAGATGAAAATTCCATTCTCACAGTATCATCTCCATTAAATGGACAGTACGGCGTGAAGGATGTCTCATTAAGCTTGCCGTCTATCGTAGGCAGGAATGGCGTTGCCAGAATTTTGGACTTGCCTTTATCTGACGAAGAAGTGGAGAAGTTTAGGCATTCAGCAAGTGTCATGGCAGATGTCATAAAGCAATTGGATATATGATCAAATATTTATGAGGCTTTACATCCATGTGATGAAGCCTCTTTTCATGTATATAAGGGATGCAATGTGGAAAATCTAATAACGGTGATGCAAAATGCAGAATATGAGCCCGCAGGAGATTATATCGAGTGCCTTTAAAAAGGCTAAAAATTACGAAGATGTGATACACAAAAAGGCAAAAGATTACGGCAAAAACATATCAGATAGTCAAGTTAAAGGAGTATTGAAACAGATAGAGATTACTGCCTTAAACCATGTAGACAAGATTGTTGCTGCTGAAAAGACGATGCGGATAGATTCCCTTGTAAAGAAGAATATGTCTTATGATATGATGGACGCTTTACAGGATATAGAGAAGGATTTGATAAATCAGCAGATGTTCTACAACGAAAATCTCGTAAACATAACTAATCCGTATGTGAGGCAGATATTTACCCAGATGAGGGATGATGAGATGCGATTTATTACTATCATACAGCAGAACATAGAATCTTTAAAATCAAAGCCGACTGAGCCCAACAGCATAGTATATACGACGCCGAGGGAAAATAAATGAAAGTAGCTATTATAGGCGCAGGTTCTGCAGGCTTAACTGCAGCTATAAGGCTTGAATCTTATGGGATAAAGCCTGATATATTTGAGAGAAAATCGAAAGTCGGCGATGCTTTTAATCATGTAGCAGGACTTTTAAATGTCATAAATAGGCCAATAGACGATCCTTTAGAATACTTAAAAAATAACTTTGATATAGCCATTGCGCCGCTTAACAACATAGACAAGATTGTGATGCATGGCCCAACTGTCACTCGCACAATTAAAGGCAGAAGACTTGGATACTTTATGCTGAAAGGGCAAGGAGAATTATCTGTAGAAAGCCAGTTATACAAGAAATTAAAGGCGAATGTCAATTTTGATGTCCACGCAGACTACAAAAATCTAAAGGAAGTTTATGATTATGTCATTGTGGCGACTGGAAATCATCAGATACCAAATGAGTTAGGATGTTGGCAGACGCTGGTTGATACAAGGCTTAAAATAGCCGAAGTAATCGGTAAATTCGACCCAAATGCGCTTATAATGTGGATGAACACAGTCTACTGCAAAAGCGGTTATGTATACCTTGCTCCTTTTGACGATAAAAGAGCGGTTTTAGCACTTATAGTTCCTTACATCACAAAAGAGGAAATAGACAGGTATTGGGAGATGTTTTTAAAAATAGAGAAGATCGGATATGACGTAGTAAGTGTTTATGACTATGAGCATATATCAGGCAATGCGTTTCCACATACGTACGAGAACATGTACTTTGTAGGTAATGCAGGAGGGGCCATCGAGCCATTCTTGGGTTTTGGCCAGTTTGCATCAATTTTAGGTGGTGCTTTGGCAGCAAAAAGCATTGCAACAGGCTGCAATTTTGAAAATGAAATGGTGTATCTTACAAATGCAAATTTAAAGCTTTTAGAGTTTAGAAAAGCCATCGACACGGTAGATAACGATAAGATAGACAGGCTTATAAAGTTTTTGACAACGCCACTTATAAAGCAGCTTATTTACGATACAAATTTTAACATAATAAAATATTCTTCATTCATAATACGATACGCCGTCAATGAATTATTTAAGTTTTAATGTTGATAAAAATTACATGAAAGGAATTTTAGGCTATGAAGGTTGCCATAATAGGAGCAGGAATATCAGGGCTTGCATGTGCTCATGAGCTTGAAAGGCTTGGAATAACGTGTGTGATTTTTGAGAGAAAAAATGCTATAGGGACGATTCAGCCTAACATTGGCTCATTTTTAAACATGGAAGATAGGCCGATTAAAGATCCAGTTTACTACTTTAGGCGTACCTATGGCATATCATTGACACCTGTTGAGAAGATGACAAAGATCATCATGCATTCTCCAATGTACACGTCAACAGTAAAAGGAAATCATGGGTATTTCGTCTTAAGAAGCAAAGATGCGGATTCACTTGACAATCAGTTGGCAAGAGGTGTGAAGTCAAAGGTAAACTTTAATGCAGACCCTGATTACAAAGAGCTATCAAGAGAATTTGACTTTGTAGTCGTAGCCACTGGTAATTCTGGGATACTGGAAAAGCTTACAGAGTGGAGGACTACCGTTACTACATGGATAAAAGGTGCCACAATCTTAGGGAATTTCGAACCACATACGGCAGAGATGTGGTTTAACACTGATTACGCAAGATCTGGGTACGGATACATCATGCCTTTTGATAAGACTAAAGCATCTTTAGTTCTTATAACAACCTATGCACAGCACGGTGAGTTAGACAGTTTATGGCAGCTTTTTTTAAAAACTGAGAGATTTAGCTATGAGATGGTGGAGACTTATGAATTAGAGCTAAATACAGGTATTGCTAAAGAGCACAAAATCGACAATGTGTATTTCGTTGGAAATGCCGCTGGATTTTTAGATCCGCTTTTAGGGCTTGGAGCATTTCACGCTTTAGAAAGCGGTATTTACGCTGCAAGATCGATTGCAACAGGTGAAGACTATGAAAAAATGGTCAAAACTATAACTGATAAGGTACAAATGCTTTCAGATTACAGAGATAAACTGGATAAATTCAGTAACAGCGATTATGACAGAATGGTTAAGATATTAGGCATGCCACTTGTTAGGCATATAGTGTATAACACAAATATAGATGTGATAAAATACGGGCACACGATGCTAAAGTTTATAAAGTAAAAGCTTAAAAGGCGTCAAAAACCTTTTAAGCTTTTTTTTCATAGATTCCAAAGAGATAATCCAGTGTAGTCGTCATCGACCCTTTCTAAGTTGTTTTCGCCATAGTCTACGATGACAAATTCAGCAGCAAATATTTTTGTGCCTTCCATGAGATGACCGCCGAAGGCATTTCCGTTTTCGTCAGCAAGAATTATATGTACATGTGGAAATGGTTTGCCGTCTTTTAAGGATATATTTCCTATGGCACTCAGTATTTCCATGTGCTCGTTTTTCTCGATAAATTTGTATTCCTTTGTAGATTGGTTAAAGTAGCCGAACCGGGCCTTTTTTACCGCGCCTATAATCCTTATCTCACCAGATCTTATATTCTCATTTGTTATGAAAGTCGTTATCTCCTGCAAAAGATCGTTATCGTACTTAAAGCGACCCATAAACCTTCTTTTTACATCTATATTAATATGACCCATACAAAAACCTCCTTAATTGAATTTATGCGTATCAATTCTTATACATATTATACCACAGCATATTCTGAAAAAATATGTCAATGAGTCTTTTTGTGAATATAATAGTACAAAAATTAAATGAAAGGTTGTGTTACAATGCCATATTGCCCATCGGGAAGGTATTACACTGTAGAGCCTGGGGATACGTTGTGGCTTATATCTCAGAAAATCAATAGGCCTGTAGACGACATTATAAAAGTAAATCCTGGTATAGATCCAAATAGATTGATGGTAGGACAAATAATATGCTTGCCGTCAATAATACCTTATGGCAAGACGACAGAATGTCCAACAGGCATATATTGGGAGGTAGCACCTGGAGATACCCTTTATAAAATCGCAAAAACCGTAGGTACTACTGTCGACAAAATTCTTGCATTAAATCCGTATATAGATCCAAATAACCTTATGGTAGGCCAGGTGATATGCTTGCCTTCACCAGGATAAAATTAATATGGGCAAAGTAGCATATACATGACAAAAATTCATTTAAACTGAAGAGTTAAATTTTAATCATTGTATAAATTTTAAAATTAATTAATGTATAATTGTATAAATTAATTAATGATTGTATAATGTAATTAGAGGAGGTGCTTAATATGATAGTTAATGCCACAGAATTCAAAACAAGAGCAGGAAAATACTTGGATATTGTGGGAAAAGAGGATATAATAATAACACGAAATGGTAAAGAAGTAGCAAAATTAGTGCCTATAAGAAAAGATGGCACTCCAAATGCTGATTTTTTATATGGTTTATTATCAAATTGTGAAAATAAAGATGCAACAAAAGAACAAATTAGAGATGAAAGGATAAATGAGAAATACAAATAACCTTACCTAAATGGCGAGCCGCTGTAAGTGAATTTGTGAAAAAACACAAGTTTTGCTGTATTGATAAACAAAGAGAGGGGGCAAAGCACATTCATCTCCATAGATAGTATTGCATGATTGGAGATGGATGTGCAAACTAATGAAAATATTGATTGATACGAATGTTATACTTGATGTATTACTAAAAAGAGAGCCTTTTGCTAAAGATGCATATACTATATTTAAAATGGCAGATGAAAAGGTCGTAACAGCTTATATATCTGCATTTGCAGTTACGGATATATATTATTTTATCAATAAAAATCTCAATCATGATACTTGCATAAAAGCCATTAAAGCATTATTTAATATCATGAATGTGGTGAGTGTAGCAAAGCAAGATATAGAAAAAGCGATGACCTTTTCAGAATTTAATGATTTGGAAGATGCTTTACAACTACAATCGTTAAAAAAGGTTAAAGGCAATTTTATAATAACGAGAGATGAAAAATTTCAAAGGTTGACTGATAAGGCAATTTCACCCGGAGATTTTGTACAAAAGATATTGAAAAATTTTAAAGACGAAAGAATGCCGGAATAAATTTTCAAATTTCAATCATAGTAATTTCAAATAAAAAAATTTTTAACATTAACTTGACAATCATCATTGGCAGTTATATAATTAAATTAAATAAATGTTAACGTGAACAAAAATTTCGTGGGAGAGCTGATTTTATGAAGAATTTTATGGATGAAGATTTTCTGTTAGACAACGAAGTTGCTGTTAAACTATTTCATGACTATGCGTCAAAGATGCCTATATTTGATTTTCACTGTCATTTGAATCCTAAAGATATTTACGAAGACAAAAAATTTAAAAACATCACGGAAGTTTGGCTATATGGCGATCACTATAAATGGAGACTTATGAGGAGCAATGGTGTCGATGAAAAGTACATTACAGGCGATGCTGATGATTACAGCAAATTTTTAGAGTTTGCAAAGACTATGCCTATGGCTATCGGCAATCCTGTTTTTCATTGGACACATTTGGAGCTTCAAAGGTACTTTGGAGTTAATGAGCTTCTAAATGAGAAAACAGCTCCAATGATATGGGAAAAAGTCAATTCAGTATTAAGTAGCAGCGAATTCAGCGTCAGAAATATCATTAAGAATTCAAACGTAAAGATACTGTGCACAACAGATGATCCCACAGATAGCCTTGAATATCACAAGCTTTTGAGAGATGACGAAAGCTTTGATGTAAAGGTTTTGCCCGCATTTAGACCAGACAAGGGTATAAATATTGACAAGGACGGTTTTAGAGATTGGATCAAAAGGCTTGGAGAAGTTAGCGGGAAAGATATTGAAGATTACGAAGATTACTTAGATGCTTTAAATTCAAGAATAGAGTACTTTGACAGCTTAGGATGCAGATTGTCAGACCACGCCCTTGACTTTGTGTTTTATGAGGAAAGCACAAAGGGCAAAGTGGATGAAATATTCAAGAAAGCTTTAGAAGGCGAAGAACTTTCTAAATTTGAAATTGACCAATACAAGACAAGTGTTCTTCAGTTTTTGGCAAGAAAGTATAAGGAATTCGGATGGGCTATGCAGCTTCACATTGCAGCTTTAAGAAATACAAACACCAGGATGTTTAGAAAGTTAGGGCCTGACACTGGATATGATGCAATAAATGATGTAGATATAGCACAAAAAGTGGCGAAGCTTTTAGATTCATTAGATTTAACTGGATCTTTGCCGAAGACCATATTGTACACATTAAACCAAAAGGACAACTACGTTTTGGCAACCATCATGGGGTGTTTCCAAGGTGAAGGGATTCCGGGGAAAATGCAATTTGGCTCTGCGTGGTGGTTTAATGACAACATCGACGGAATGAGAGAGCAGATGAGGACACTGGCAAATGTAGGGCTTTTAAGTAAATTTGTTGGAATGGTAACTGATTCAAGAAGTTTTCTCTCATATCCAAGGCACGAATACTTCAGAAGGATACTGTGCAATTTGATTGGCGAATGGGTAGACAGAGGCGAAGTGCCTTACGACTTAAACTTGTTAGGGAAGATAGTTCAGGACATATCCTACAATAATGCAGTCAATTATTTTGGAGTATAGTCTTCTATAATGAATGTGGAAGGTGCTTGAGATGAGCGTTACAATAAAGGATATAGCAAAACTTGCGAATGTATCACATACTACGGTTTCCAGAGCTTTAAACGACAGTCCGCAGATAAAAGAGGAAACAAAGGAGAAGATAAAAGAAATCGCAAAAAAGCTTAATTACGTACCTAATTACAACGCTAAAAGCCTTGTTCTCAATAAATCATATAACATCGGCTTGTTCTTTTCTACAATTTTCAAAGGAACATCCCCAAGTTTCTTCTATGAAACTGTAAGGGGTGTAAACAGCGCGATCAAAAAAAATTATAATCTCATCATAAGAGGGATAGACGAGTATAAGGATTACTCGTCTATCGAAAAAAACCGTTTTGATGGAATCATACTTACAAGCCAAAGCGAAAGCGATAATGAATTTATGTACTACGTCATGAGAAAAGGTATACCTTTGGTTGTTTTAAACAGGGAAATCAATGAAAAATCTGTAGTCAATATACTGAGTGAAGAGAAGACAGGAGCTTACAATGCAGTGAAGTACCTGATTGAAAATGGACATAAGGATATAGCCATAATTGAAGGCAAAGAAGGCTTTAAATCTACTGTTGACAGAAAAGACGGCTTTTTGAAGGCACTTATTGAAAGCAAGATACTTATTAACAATGATTACATCGTAAGTGGGGAGTACGACATAGAAAGCGGCTACAGCGCTATGAACAAACTTTTAAAGTTAAAGAAAAAACCGACAGCCGTTTTTTGCTCCAACGATGATATGGCAGTAGGTGCTATAAAAGCCATATATGAAAAAGGCCTTAAGGTTCCTGACGATATTTCAGTTGTTGGCTTTGATGACAGTGAATTTTGTAGATATATAATACCTGCTCTTACAACAGTGAGAAAGCCCATAAAAGATGTCAGCCAAAAAGGTGCAGAGATATTGATGACTATGATTGAAAATGATGAAAACAGCGGAGAAAAGATATACGTGCCTACAAAGTTAAAGATAAGAGATTCTGTAATAGCCATAAAATAATTTTTGCATAAATCCAGTTAACGTGTGCAAAACAGTTTATATGAAAAGCTTTAATCAGAAATTGCTGCTGGAAATTAAAAAGTCATTTGGAGGATTGAAAGCTTTGAACAAAGTTGAAAAGTTTATAGATAACTACATTAAAGATTACAAAAGTTACAAGCCATCGTGGAATTACGAAGATGGCTGTGTGCTAAAAGGTGCACTTGATCTGTACAGTGCAACAGATGATGAAAAGTACAAAACATTTGTATTAAAATACCTTGATGAATTTATAGAAAAAGACGGCAAGATAAAAGGCTACCACATGGAAAATCACCATTTAGACGATGTAAATTCAGGCAAAGTGTTATTTGACGTGTACAAAATGACAGGAGATGAGAAGTACAAGAAAGCCATAGAGACGATTTTTAATCAAATTAAGACACAGCCAAGGACAAATGAAGGGAATTTTTGGCATAAAGATATATACCCTTATCAAGTTTGGCTTGATGGGCTTTACATGGTGATGCCTTTTTACATCAAATACATCAAAAATTTTGGCGACTTTCATAGTTTATCTGATATTGTAAGCCAGTTTGGCAATGTGAGAAGGCTTATGTATGACAATGAGAAAAAGCTTTACTATCATGGATATGACGAAAGTAGAAAAGAAGCATGGTCAGATAAAAAAACTGGTGTTTCTCCAAACTTTTGGGGAAGAGCTGAAGGTTGGTTTGTCATGGCTCTTGTTGATGTGCTGGAAGAGATGGATGAAAGAATGGAGTCTGAAAAAGATCTTCTTCTTAAAATATTCAACGAAGCAATAGATGGACTCATTATTTATCAAGATGAAGAAACAGGTATGTGGTATCAAGTTTTGGACAAAGGCGGCGAAAAAGGAAATTATCAAGAAACATCCGCAACGCTGATGATTTCGTACAGCATACTGAAAGGTGTGAGATTAAACCTTTTGCCGAAAAACTATAAAGACAGTGGCGTAAAGGCATTTGAAGGCACAGTCAATAAATACCTCGTAGAAGATGAAGGGGAATTGATGCTTGGAGGTATATGCTCTGTTGCAGGGTTAGGCAACAATCCATACAGAGATGGAAGCTATGACTACTATATATCGGAAAAAGTCGTATATGACGACCCTAAAGGCGTAGGAGCATTAATGATGGCATACAGTGAAATAATTAAAATAAATCAAATCTGTATTTGAAAGGGGTGATAAAGGGAGGTCAAAATCAACATCTTTGTATATGCAAAAATAAAAAAATTTTTTAAGGAGGATCATCTATGAAAAAACTAGTAGCATTAGCACTTGCGGCAGCTCTAGGTATTTCCACATTACTTACAGGATGTGGCTCATCAGGTAATTCGACGAGCCAGAAGAACACAAATAGTAGTACAAAGACATCTGAAAGCCAGCCAGCAAAACAAGTAACACTGAGATTTTCATGGTGGGGCGATGACACAAGACATCAGGCAACTTTAAATGCTATAAAGCTTTTTGAGCAAAAATACCCCAATATAAAGATACAGGCAGAGTATGCTGGTTGGGATGGCTACCTTGACAAACAGACAACACAAATGGCAGGTGGCACTGCTGCAGACATAATGCAGATAAACTGGAACTGGTTGCCACTATTCTCTAAAGACGGCAATGGTTTTTACGATTTAAACAAGCTGTCAAGCGAGCTGGGTTTAGACAATTATTCTAAGGATATTTTGGCTACAGGAACCGTTAACGGTAAACTAAATGGCATACCGGTAGCTATGACTGGAAGAGTTCTGTATGTAAATAAGACCATGTACGACAAATACGGTGCTACGATACCTAAAACATGGGATGACCTTATCAATGATGCTTCGAAGTTCCCAAGTGGCAGTTACCCAATTGTAACAGGTTCTTATGATTCTTGGCTTTTAGCTATGACTTATGCAGAACAAGAGACAGGAAAACCTTTCTTGACAACAGATGGCAAGCTTAATTTCACTCAAGACGATATAAAGACAGCATTGTCGTTCTACAAGACTTTATTAGACAAAAAAGTCACTACTCCGATTCAGTCAATAGCTGCAGAAGGTGGAAATGGACTTGCACCAATAGCACAGCTTCCAAGCTTCTTAAATGGCAAATTTGCAGGCTTGTTTGAATGGACAAGTGCAATATCAAAAGAAGCTACTCCAATAAAACAGAACAACATGGAGCTTGTGACAGCAGGACTTCCTATGAATTCCGATGCTAAGACATCAGCGGCTATATTAAAGCCATCAATGCTTTTTGCCATCAATAAGGATTGCAAATATCCAAAAGAAGCAGCTACATTCTTGAATTTCATCTTGAATGATCCACAAGGCATAGAAGCTATGGGCACAAATAGGGGCATACCTGTAAGCAAGGCTGCTTTGGATACACTTAAAAAAGACGGAAAGATATCAGGCTTAGAGTATGAAGGATTGCAGATATTGGAGTCAAAGCCAGGATTGCCATTAAGCCCATATCTGGAAGATCCAAAGCTTCAACAAGTATACGATCAGACCATAGACAAGATTTCTTACAACCAAGAAACAGTTGATCAAGCTGCAAAAGAGATGTATACAAATCTTCAGAATGTGCTAAGTCAAATAACAAAATAAAACACTGTGGTCAATTTGTGGAACTACAGAGAGAAAACTGTAGTTCCACGCATTTAATTAATTGCATCCACTTTGTATTGATAGGAGGGTTCAAATGGAAAATAAGCGCATAGGGCTTTTATATATACTGCCGTGGCTTATCGGTCTTGTGATATTTACCATATATCCGTTTGTGACATCTTTAATATTAAGTTTCACGAATTACAATATTATTAATGCACCGCAATTTATCGGTATTCAAAATTACGTCAATATGTTTCATGACAGCACATTCTGGACGTCATTTACTGCAACACTGGAGTATGTTGTAATTACAGTACCGCTAAAGCTTATATTCTCGCTTTTTATAGCTTTTATCTTGAATTACAAGCTAAAAGGCATCAATTTTTATCGTACAGCGTATTATGTACCATCGATTCTCGGTGGAAATATTGCTATAGCTGTTTTGTGGAAGTTTGTATTTGCAAATACAGGGCTTGTAAATCAGGTTTTGGGAGTATTTGGCATAAAACCAGTAGGTTGGTTTTCCACAGGTTTAGGAGCGATATTTACTATAAGCGCTTTAAGGGTATGGGAATTTGGCTCTACCATGGTTATTTTCTTGGCAGGTTTAAAGGACATACCGCAAGAGCTTTATGAGGCAGCGGCAGTTGACGGTGCAGGCAAGATCAAAACATTCTTTAAGGTCACCATACCGCTTTTGACACCTATAATATTTTTCAACTTGGTAATGCAGTTAATACAAGCTTTCCAGGAATTCAACGGACCTTACATGATAACGCAAGGTGGTCCTCTGTATAAGACGTATCTTTTGCCAATGATGATTTACGACAACTCATTTAAGTTCTTCAATATGGGATATGGCAGCGCTATATCGTGGTTCCTCTTCATAATAATAATGATATTCACAATGTTCGTATTTTCATCGTCGAAGTACTGGGTGTTTTATTCAGATGAAGGAGGAGGCGAGTCATAATGAACAATGAGACAGCATTCAATAATGTAAACCTTAGGATGGATAAGGGGTATAGAAAGAGAGAGTTTAGGAGGAAAGTTAACTTAGCAATTAGATATGCGATACTGACAATTGGCGCAATTATAATGCTGTACCCCATTGTCTGGCTTGTAGGAGCGTCATTTAAGACAAACAGCGAAATCTTTTCGTCAATAAGCTTCATACCAAAAAGGATAGATTTTACGCCGTATATAAAAGGATGGAAGACAGGTACTCAGTATACATTTGCAACGTACTACTTGAATACTTTTAAGTACGTCATTCCTAAAGTGATTTTCACAGTTGTTTCATCAGTATTGACAGCGTATGGCTTTTCAAGATTTAATTTTCCGTTTAAAAAGCCTTTGTTTGCGATACTGATTTCAACGATGTTTTTGCCACAGATCGTTTTAAGGATACCGCTATATCTTTTATGGAAGCAATTGCATTTACTGGACACGTTTGTTCCTCTGTATGCAAATGACATATTTGCGGCAGAAGCGTTTTTCGTGTTCATGATTATACAGTTTATGAGGGGAATACCAAAGGAGCTTGATGAAGCTGCAAAGATAGACGGATGTAATTCATTTACGATACTGACGAGGATATTGCTGCCTGTGATTACGCCAGCCATTGTGTCTGTAACCATATTTCAGTTTATGTGGTCTATGAATGACTTCATGGGACCTCTTATCTACATTTCAACTGTCAGCAAGTACCCTGTCTCAATAGCTTTGAAAATGGCAATGGATGCTACGTCAGGCAACTTCGAGTGGAACAAGATAATCGCAATGTCGGTTATAGCTCTTATACCTTCAATTGTGGTATTCTTCTCGGCTCAAAAGTACTTTGTTGAAGGTATATCTACAAGCGGATTAAAAGGATGATTCTTTAAAGAAAGAGTGATTCGATTGAAAGAACTAAATGTCATATCAGTTACATCTACCACAATTTCGTTTGAATTGAAAGGTTCAAAGCCTTATTATTTAGAGAAAAAGTATCAGTTGTACGTTAATTCAGATTATATGGGCGATGTGGATAGGAGTGTGTGGACGGTAAAAAATTTAAAGCCAAACAGTCAATACGAAATTACACTAAAGAACGAAGAAACAAAAGAAAGATTGACTGCGTTCCAACAGACAAAACCCGAGACAGCGTATATAAACGTTAAGGACTTTGGTGCTGTTGGTGATGGAAAGCGTCTTGATACTTTTTCTATACAAGCAGCCATAATGGCGTGCCCTGATGGAGGAAGGGTATATTTTCCTGAAGGTGTTTACTTGACATACCCGATTTTTTTAAAAAGCGATATAACGATAGAATTAGGTAAAGGTGCTGTGTTATTAGGAGCAAAAGAGAGGGAAATGTACCCTATCCTTCCAGGTGAAATAGACAGTGAAGAATTTCAAAATAGCTATTTAGGATCCTGGGAAGGGGAAGCAAACGATATGTTTGCAAGCCTTATAACTGGTATCTCTGTGGAAAATGTTAATATAATAGGCGATGGAGTCATAGATGGCAATTCCAGTTTTGATACATGGTGGTACGACGCGAAGGTTAGAAGAATCGCATGGAGACCGAGGACGGTTTATTTAAACAAGTGCAAAAATGTATTGATAGAAGGCATCACAATAAAGAATTCGCCGTCGTGGACGATACATCCCTTGATGTCGCAAAACCTTAAATTTGTGAATTTGAACATCGAAAATCCGAAAGATGCACCAAATACTGATGGTCTCGATCCTGAATCGTGTAAAGATGTCCTCATTGCAGGCACCAGATTTTCTGTTGGCGATGACTGCATTGCCATAAAATCAGGCAAGTTGTCTGTAAGCCAAAGGCTTCCTATGCCGTCGGAAAATCTTTATATAAGAAACTGCCTTATGGAATACGGTCATGGTGCTGTCGTAATAGGAAGCGAGATGTCAGGCGGTGTAAAGAATGTCCATGTTGAGAATTGCATATTTAGAAAGACAGACCGCGGCATACGCATAAAGACCAGAAGAGGTAGAGGCAAGACCGGAATCATAGATGAGATACACGCATCAAACATCAGAATGGAAGGGGTTTTGACGCCTTTTACCATAAATAGCTTTTATTTCTGCGATGCTGATGGTAAGACTGAATACGTGTGGAGCAAGGAAAAGCTTCCTGTAGATGACAGGACGCCATATGTCGGCAATATTTATCTAAAAGATATAACATGCATTGATACTCAGGTTGCAGCAGGATACATGTATGGCCTTCCTGAGAGGAAAATTGAGAGAGTTGATATGGAGAATATCTATGTAAGCTTTGATTTAAACGCTAAGCCTGATTATCCTGAGATGCTTAGCTTTGTAGAAGAAATGTGTAGAAATGGATTTTACCTTAACAACATTAAAAACCTTAGGTTGAAAAATGTTGTAGTAGAAGGTGCTTTGACAGAGCCTTTTACAAAGTTAAATATTGACAATGAAATTCAATGAAATATTTTTTTTAAAGTAAAATGTTCACGTGTGCTAAAATCGAGCTAAGGAGGAAGAAAATGATGAGGTTATCGTCGAAGATTTATAAAGATTATAAAAGATATCCAGAAAAGGTAGTACAGTTTGGAGAAGGGAACTTTCTAAGGGCATTTGCAGACTGGATGATTGACGAAATGAATGAAAAAGGTGTTTTTAATGGCAGCGTCGTCGTTGTACAGCCTTTAAGAGGTGGATTGGTGGATAAATTAAATGAGCAGGATGGACTTTACACCCTTATACTTCAAGGTATAAAGGATGGAAAGGCTAAAAGGACTTATAAGGTCGTAAATAGCATAAGTAGAGGTATTAATCCGTATGATGACTACGAGGCTTTTCTAAAGGTGGCTGAAGTAGAAACCATAAGATTTGTGATTTCCAATACTACAGAGGCAGGCATCGCATTTGATGAAAATGATACGTTTGATGCTATTCCACACAACAGTTTTCCTGCAAAACTTACTGCTTTCATGTATAGAAGGTATAAATATTTTAATGGCAGAAGTGACAAAGGGCTTATAATTCTTCCTTGTGAACTTATTGACAGAAACGGTGAAAAGTTAAAAGAGATGGTTCTTAAGTATATAGATCATTGGAATCTTGAAAAAGGATTTGCCGACTGGGTTTTGAAGTGGAATGTTTTTTGCACAACCCTTGTAGATAGGATCGTGACAGGATATCCAAAAGACGATGCTGCAGAAATTGAAAAGGAATTGGGCTATGAAGATAGCTTGATAGACGTAGGGGAATTATTTCACTTGTGGGTTATAGAGGGACCTAAATGGATTGAAAAAGAGTTTCCGGCAAGTGAGATAGGCTTAAATGTAAGATTTGTAGATGATGTAACGCCGTATCGCGACAGAAAAGTGAGAATCCTAAATGGGCTTCACACAGCTATGGTACCTGTGGCGTATCTTTATGGGATTGATACTGTTGGAGAAGCCATGGAAGATGATGCTGTAGGAAAATTCATTAAAGACGTGGCTTACAATGAGATCATGAAGACATTGGATTTGCCGGATGATGAAGTTAAGGAGTTTATTGGGGAAGTGTTTGATAGGTTTAAAAATCCTTACGTCAAGCACTACCTTATGAGCATTGCTTTAAATTCCATGTCAAAATATGAGACGAGGGTTTTGCCTTCACTTCTTCAGTACGTAAAAGCATATGGAGAACTGCCTAAAAAACTGGTATTTTCCCTTTCCGCATATATAGAGTTTTACAAAGGGAAAAGAGGCGACGAAGTCATACCATTAAGCGACGATCCTGACATACTAAAGATGTATCAAGATCTATGGAAAGACTTCGATGGCAGTTATGAAGGAATAAAAAACATTGTAACAAATGTTTTGTCGTACGATAAAGTGTGGAAGATGGATCTAAATGAAGTAGCTGGGTTAAATGATGCTGTTACTGAGTATCTTTATTCGATTGAGAAGAATGGAATAAAGGATTCATTAAAAGAGGTGCTAAAGTAACCATGAAAGATTTCATAAAAATAAATCCTTCAGACAATGTGGCTGTCGCTTTGAGAAATTTGAAAAAAGGCGATGTTATTTCGTTAGGCGATAAGAGATTAGTTATTGCTGATGATGTGCCAAAAGGCCATAAGTTTGCTTTAACGGAGATTAAAGAAGGACATGATGTTGTAAAGTACGGTTATCCCATAGGACATGCACTTTCAGATATACCTGAAGGTGCATGGGTTCATACTCACAATATTAAGACGAACTTAGGGGATATTTTAAATTACGTTTATGATAAAAAAGAAGCTGTCGTAGCTAAAGAACATGAAGATACTATGACATTTAAAGGCTACAAAAGGAAAACGGGCGCTGTCGGCATAAGAAATGAGCTTTGGATCGTACCTACGGTAGGCTGCGTAAATGGCATAGGAGAGATGATAATAGAGAGATTTAAAAGAGAAGTCAAAGTTGAAGGAATTGATGACATCCAGATATTTAAGCACAGCTATGGATGTTCACAACTTGGAGATGACCATATAAACACAAGGAAAATTTTATCAGATATAGTGAAGCATCCAAATGCCGGCGGTGTTTTGGTTTTGGGTTTAGGCTGTGAAAACAACAACATACCTTCTTTTAAGGAAAGTTTAGGTCAGTACGATGAGGAAAGGGTGAAGTTTCTCATCGCCCAAGAAGTTGATGATGAGATTGAAGAAGGAGTCAAGCTGTTAGGCGAACTGTATCAGAAGATGAAAGACGATGTAAGAGTTGATGTAGACATAAGTCAATTGATTGTTGGGCTTAAATGTGGCGGCTCTGACGGATTTTCAGGCATCACCGCAAATCCCTTGTTAGGTGCATTTACGGATTTTATGGTATCTCATGGAGGCAGTGCGGTATTGACAGAAGTACCGGAGATGTTTGGCGCAGAGCAGATTCTCATGGAAAGGTGTCATGATGAAGATGTCTTTGACAGGACCGTCAACATGATAAATGGGTTTAAGCAGTACTTTTTAGAACATCACCAGCCTATATATGAAAATCCATCACCTGGAAACAAAGCTGGTGGTATAACCACTTTAGAGGAGAAATCATTAGGCTGCGTTCAAAAGGGTGGAAAATCAATCGTAGTGGATGTCTTAAATTATGGGGACACAGTGAAAAAAAGAGGACTTAACCTTTTATACGGGCCTGGCAACGACCTTGTATCTTCTACTGCTTTAGCTGCATCAGGATGTCATTTGATACTTTTTACAACAGGAAGAGGAACTCCGTACGGCACATTTGTGCCTACTGTAAAGATTTCTACTAATTCAGAGCTTTACAGGAAAAAGAAAAGCTGGATTGATTTTAACGCAGGAACACTTGTTGAAGACGAAGTGATGGATGTCGTTTTAGATGAACTGGTACACTACGTTTTAAAAGTAGCCAGTGGTGACAAAGTCAACAATGAGAAGAATAATTTCAAAGAAATCGCTATTTTTAAGTCAGGTGTGACATTGTAAATTTAAAAGCAAAGGTGAAAGATGTGAGAATATTTTACTACATTTTGGCATCTGATATTCTTCCTATATTCTTGATAATATTTATAGGATATGTCCTTGGCAGCAAATTTAAGTTAGACGTAAATTCTTTTAGCAAAATAAATTTTTATGTTTTTGTTCCGGGATTTATATTTGTAAATATTTATACTACTAAGATACCATTGGACATGATGAAAGTGTTGGTATTTGCCATATCTATGCTTCTGGCAAATGTGGCAATCGGCAGCATCATAGCTAAGTTTAGAAACTATGACAAAGGCTATAAAAATGCCTTTAGGAATTCCATCATGTTTTACAATTCCGGCAATATAGGGCTGTCGCTTATAACACTTGTGTTTACTACGGGACCGTATTTGATACATGGAAAGACTCCTTACGCCAACATGGCGATTACCGCACAGATAATGGTGCTTTTGATACAAAACATATTTACAAACAGCATAGGATTTTTTCTGGCCAGCAGTGCATCTATGGACTTTAAAGACAGCATGAAAAAGATATTTTCTATGCCAACAATTTACGCAATTCCAGCGGCCTTGCTTTTAAAACTGTTGCCTGTTGATTTGACAAAAATACCAATATGGCCTGCTGCTGAGTACATCAAAAATGCTTTTGTGCCTTTTGCACTTATATCTTTAGGCGCTCAACTTTCGTATACAAATATAAGCTTTAAAAACAAGGAAGTCTATTTATCAGCAGTCACAAGGCTATTGGGTGGCCCTATAATCGCATTTCTTTTAATAAAGATATTCGGTTTTTCTGGCGTTGTGGCACAGGCATTGATGATATCATCTTCTACTCCTTCCGCAGTAAACACTGCTTTAATTGCCGTAGAATTTGATAATTGCAAAGACTATGCGTCGCAGTTGGTCATGGTTTCAACACTGCTTAGCACTATCACTTTGACTTTGGTCATTTATGTGTCAAGGGTTATATTTCCAGTTTGAATTTAGCTAAAAGGATGTTAATAGATGATTATCAAGAAAGACATACTCAAACTTATTGGACCTATAATAACGGAGCAGACGTTTATAAGCTCTATGGGCATAATAAATACAATATTGGCCAGCAGACTTGGAAAAGAGGCAATTTCATCTATCGGGATGGCTGATTCTATAAATAACATTTTAATAGGATTCTTTTCGGCTCTTGCAGTTGGTGGAACTGTCGTTGTAGCACAGTATGTGGGGCAGAAAAATCAAAAGGCGGCAAATGAAGCCAGCAAACAGATAATGTATTCAGGTGAGCTTATAACCATATTTATTACGATTCTCATATGGATTTTAAGGCATCCTATAGTGCTTTTGCTTTTTGGCAAAGCAGAAAAAATCGTATTTGACAATACTATATTGTATTTAAGCATAAGCCTTGTAACATACCCATTTATAACAGCTCAGTTGGTAGCATTTGGGGTATTAAGAGGTGCTGGCGACACAAAGACACCTATGTATATAAACGTGTTTATAAATGTCTTAAACGTCATATTAAGTTACGCATTCATATATGGCATAAAGATGATTAATCTCAAAGGCTTAGGTGTGGAAGGTGCTGCAATAGGCATAGGATTGTCCAGACTCATTGGTGCTATAGTAGCATTGTACATCTTGATTAAGGGTACAAGTGTTGTGAAGCTTTACGATTTGCGCCATTACAAACCTGACATGAAAATGCTTAGATCTATCTTTAACATAGGACTTCCTGCCGGCCTTGAGTCGCTTCTATTTAGCGGTGGCAAATTGATAACGCAAGTATTTGTTGTGCTTTTTGGCACTGCATCAATTGCAGCAAATTCCATAGGTTTTTCTGTGCAACAGATATTCAATATTCCCGGCAACGCTTTAAGCATAGCTTCTACTATAGTCGTAGGACAGGATATGGGCAGTGGCGATCCTGTAGCCGCAAAAAAGTCCCTTTACTACATGACGTGGCTTGCCAGTATATGTATGGGTATACTTGGTGCAGTGTCGTTTCCTTTTGCAAGATTTCTTGTATCTATATACACCACAAATCAGGACGTCATAGATATCGCTGTGAAAGTCGTTAGACTTAATTTAGCTTGTATGGTTTTATGGTCATTGTCATTTGTGCTGCCTGCAGGCTTAAAAGGTGCAGGAGATGCCAAGTACACATTGATGACATCTATAATAGGCATGTGGGCTTTTAGGATAGTTTTAGGATATGTACTTGGAGTAGTGATGAAATTTGGACTTGTAGGAGTATGGATAGGCATGTTTACAGACTGGGCAGTAAGAGGGACTCTTTACCTTATAAGGCTTAGGGGTACCAAGTGGCAAAAAGCAATTGTGTAGAGGTGCATTTCATGAATTTAGGAATAAGAGCGCATGATCTAATAGGATTATCTTTGGAAAGACTGCCTGAAGAGGTTTCGAAATTGGGACTTTCTTCGGTTCAATTGGCTTTAAATAAATCATTTCCAGAACTTAACATTAAAAATGGAAGTCTGACACCAGGCTTGGCTAACTATATATGCAGCCATTTCAGAAGTCATAACATTCAAATTGCAGTGTTGGGCTGCTATGTAAACATCATTCATCCAGATTTAAGCGAAAGGAGGTTGTTATTGGAGCTTTTTAAAGAACATTTAAGGTATGCAAGGGATTTTGGTTGCAGCATTGTTGCTACAGAGACAGGCAATGTGCATGAGAAGATGGGATACACGACTGATAATTTCACAGAAGATGCTTACAATGAAGTGGTGAAAAGCGTATCTGAATTAGTTGAGGAAGCTGAAAAATTTGGAGTCATAGTGGGCATAGAGCCAGGTGTCAACCATCCCATATACTCTCCCAAAGTCATGAGGAGGCTTATAGATGATGTAAAGTCCAGCAATTTGCAAGTCATATTTGACCCGGCCAACCTTTTGACTGAGGAAAATTACAAAAGCCAAAAGATTATTTTTGAAGAGGCCTTTAGATTGTTTGGAGATAGGATTGTAGCAGTACATGCGAAAGATTTTTCGATGAATGAAGGAAAGTTTGAATTTGTGCCTGTAGGTGAGGGACTGCTGGATTACGAAACAATATTCAAGTTTTTAAAGTACGCAAAACCGTATATAAACATCTTGATGGAAAACACAAAAGGCACATTTATAAAAAGTGGGATTTCGTATCTTAAGGGTAAATACGAAATCGTAGTCCAATAATACCACAAAAACCACATAAAAATTTTTGGATTTTAAGGAGGAATTGTTGGTTTTACGTCGAATATATGTTAATATAGAGTTAGAAAAAGTTATTCGTTCTTTTTGATAATAAATGATGAGTTTAAGATAGATGATAATTTGTATAGGATGGTGTCATATGCTGGCTTCCACGAGAAGAAATAAGATAAAAGAAATACTCATGAAGGAAAAATCTGTAAAAGTATCAGAGCTTTGTGAGATGTTTCAAGTGTCAGATGAGACCATAAGACGGGACTTAGATGAGCTTGAAAAAGAAGGGCTTATAGAGAGAAACTACGGCGGTGGCGTGCTAAAGAAAAACATCGTTGTTCCTCCACTCTTATTCAGGATGGAAGAAAACATCGAAGAAAAAGAGAAGATAGCCAATAAAGCAATAGATGCGATTAAAGAGGGAATGAGCATTTTTCTTGATGCAGGGTCTACTACTTATCAGTTAGCACGGTATATTAACTACAAAGGCTTAAAGAATATCACGATCATAACCAATGGACTTAACATAGCTGCCGAACTTGCAAGAAACACAAATATAACTTTACACGTGACAGGCGGAAATCTTAAAAACGTCAATTATTCTTTAATAGGTCCAGATGCTGTAGAGTACGTAAAAAAGTACAATGCTGACATTGCCTTCCTCGCAGCAGCGGGAGTGTCGTTAGAAAAGGGATTTACCACGTCTGATATCTTTGAGGCAGAAGTCAAAAGGTCTATGATTGGATCTTCAAGAACATCGATTGTCGTCGTCGACAGCAGTAAATTTGGCAAAGATGCTATGGTGTCATTTTGCAATATAGGTGATGTTGATAGGGTTATAACGTCAGGAGTGCAAAACATGGATGTGATAGATGATTTGAAAAATCATGTTGTAATAGATTTGGCTAATTAGCATGTTTTTCGATTTGAAAGGAGAGATGAGAAATGGTTGGAAATGTATCATCCGTGCTTAAAGAAAGCGGGTTTCAGATATATCCAGATTCTTTAAGGAAGCTTGGTGAAAACACATATATATTTGTAGTGAAAAAGCAAAAGGAAAAAATGATCGGCATACTGTCTAATGACGAGTTGAAGCTTAAAGAACCATACTTTTCAGAGAATAAGAAAATAAGCGACAGCCTCCAATTTAATGTTTATCCTTTTACCTTCGATAACTATGTGACATTAAACGGCAGGTTTCACATAGGGCCTACTATATGCAGGGAAAATGCCTCATTTGGCACAGGTGACAGGCTTGGGATGGCGACGGCAGCACAGCTTGATGCTTTAAAAAAATTCAATGTATTCCCTATTTTGGCGCAGCAATCCCCAAGAGAGCTTGTAAAGACAAACAGGAACTTTAAAGATGTGCTTTTAAAAGTAGTGTTAGGTGTCTTGGAGACAGGATATATAGGCCATTATGGGGCTGATGCAGACCATATAAAGGATGAGAAGTACCTTTTAGAAGGCATAGATGCTGGTTACACCATGTACACGCTGGACTTAAGTGAACAGCTTTTTGATGTAAGCGGTGCAACGTCATCAGAAATCAAAGAAAAGGCAGAAACATTGTCAGATGTAAGCAGAAAGATTGTGGAAGATTTTTCAGGCAAATCTCTAAATGTGGGTTTTGGTGGTCATTTAGTCTCAGAAGACGAGCTTTTAAAGTCTGCTGTAGCCTATGAGACTGCAATGAAGTTTGTGGAGAAAGTAAATGGCATCTTAAAAGAAAAACTTAACGACTTTGACCTTGAAATCTCCATCGATGAAGGCGGAAAAGTGACGACTTTGGAGGATCACCTTTTTGTAGCAGAGTATCTCCATCGGAATGGCATCGACTTTTTTAGCATTGCACCTAAATTTCCTGGTGAATTTGAAAAGGCCATTGACTACGTAGGAGACGTAAATGAATTTGAAAGAGAGCTTAAAAAACATTACGATCTTACTAAGTTAATAGGCGGTTATAAGCTTAGCTTACATTCAGGCAGCGATAAATTTAGCATTTACAAGATTTTTAGCAAGACAACTGAGAAGAATTTTCACATAAAGACGTCTGGCACAAGTTGGCTACAGGCTGTAAATCTCATTTACAAATCTGACAAGGAGTTCTACAGAGAACTTTACAAGATAGCTTTATCAAATCTGGAAGAAAGCAAAAAATCGTACAAGGTTTTGATTAAAAAGGATGACTTTAAAGATGAACCTGAGCTTGATAATCCAGAATTTATGATTAGACCAGAGATAAAGCAGCTTTTTCACATATCCTTTGGTGTTTTGCTTGACTTAAAGGGGAAAGAGATTAAAGACATGCTTTACGATTATGAAGAAGAACATTATAAAATGGTTTCTGATAACATAGAAAACCATTTGAAAGAAATATTCTATGAAAAATAAATCTTAGGAGGAGAAAAAATGGGTGTGAAAATAGCGATTGTAAATTCCAGCAGTTTTGGCAGGAACTTTCCTGAGCATTTGGAGAAGTTAAAAAAGTTTGGGGCAGTTGACAGATTTCAATTTCCTTACGACATGCACGGCAAAGAACTGGCAGAGAAGCTTATGGGATATTCTATCATTGTAGCCAGCGTCAAGCCTTACTACGATAAAGAGTTTTTTGAGCACAAGGATAAGACGCTTTTAATTACAAGGCATGGCATTGGGTATGATAATATCGATATAAAAAGTGCTCAAGAGAAAGGCACATACGTCACAAAAGTCGATGGGTATGTTGAAAGAGAAGCTGTAGCAGAATCGGCAGTTACATTGCTTCTTGATGTTGTTAGAAAAGTAAGAGCAGCTTCATTAAAAGTAAAAGATGGCAAGTGGAGTGAAAGAGCTAGCTTCATGGGCGCAGAGCTAAGGGACAAAGTCATAGGCATAATAGGTATTGGCAATATAGGCAGCAGAGTTTGTGAAATACTCAGGTATGGGTTTAATGCAAAAGTTATAGCTTACGACCCGTACGTGCCATCTGGTTTGATACGTGAAAGAGGTGCTGAGCCTGTAGAGACATTAGAAGAACTTTTAAAAGCAGCAGACATGATATCCTTAAATGCATCTCTTAATAAAGGCAATTACCACATGCTATCATTTAAGCAATTTTCTATGATGAAAGACGGTGTCTACATTGTAGATACAGCCAGAGGCGAGCTTATAGACAACGAGGCTTTGATGAAAGCTCTCGACGATGGAAAAGTGGCAGGTGTTGGATTAGACGTTGTAGAAAACGAGCCTATAGACGAGAATCATCCACTTTTGAAATATGAGAATGTGGTGATAACGCCTCACATATCTGCTTACACAAGAGAATGCTTAAAAGGCATGGGCGACAAAGTTGTATCAGACATAGAGAAAGTATTGAATGGTCAAGAGCCTGACGGAGTGATAAAATTATAGTCGTGGAGGATTAATATGGATAGGGGATTAGCTCTTTGTATAGATATAGGCACCACAAATCTTAAAGCAGGTGTTGTAGACAAGGAAGGAAATGTGCTAAACCTTTATAGGTGTGAGATACCACTTTTTAAAGGCGACGACGGGAAAGCGGAACACGATCCTGAAGTCTTGTTTTCTACTTTTGTAAAAGCGGCTAAAGAAGCGTCGAAAGGCTATGAGGATGCGATTTCTCTTGTCATACCGTCTACGTACATGTTTGGCCTTGTACCTGTCGATGAGAATTTAGAGCCATTGACAGGCATAATGACGCTTCTTGATACAAGGTCGAAAGAAACTTACGAAGAATTGCTAAACGATATTGACGTAAATGAGATGTACAAAAGGACTGGATTTGCTCCTACGTTCCATGCGCCGCTTTTTAAAATATATTGGCTTAAGAGAAAGAGAAGAGATATTTTTGAAAAATCAAAATACTTTTTAAGCTCAAAAGACTACATCATATCAAAGCTTTTAAATAAGCCGTATACAGAACCTAGCATATCATCTGCCACAGGAATGATGAATATAAATACCCTTAAATGGGATAGCTACTCACTTGGTGCCTTAGGCATAGACGAGGATAGACTTCCTGAGATTGTGCCTTCAGATGTGATTTTAGCTGACCTTCCCGACAAATCGAAAGAGCTTTTAGGGTTGAATGGGGATGTAAAACTGCTGCCTGGCGTGTACGATGGTGGCGCTGTAGGAATAGGCATTGGAGCATTTGACGATGGAGTTGGCGCAATAAACATAGGCACAACAGGAATGTTTAGAGTTGCGTATCCAGAAGCCGTTTTAGATAAAGAAGATTTAATGAGGCTTCAAACTTACTACCTTTCATCAGGAAAGTGGTTTGTAGGAGCGGCTATCAACAATGCAGGCATAATTTTAAGGTGGCTTAGAGACAATATCTTTAACATGAGTTATGATGAATTGACAAAGGAAGCATTAAGTGCTGATACGTCCAATCTGTTTTTCCTGCCTTATATCACAGGAGAGAGGGATAAAGAAATTGGCAACATAGCTTCTGGCGTCTATTTTGGATTGAAAAACAGTCACACAAAAGGGCATTTGATAAAAGCAGGTTTAGAAGGCGTTGCATATTCATTGAGAATGCTTTTTGAGGCAGTAAAAGACAATAATATAAATATAAAAGAGATAAGAGCTGGAGGTGGTGGTACAAACTCTGAGCTTTGGATGGAAATTTTCTCATCTGTATTGGGACTGCCTATAAAGGTGTCAAATGTGGAAGAACCTGAGCTTTTAGGCTCGGCTTTGTTGGGATTTTGTGCATTAGGAGTCTATAAAGATGTATTAGAGGCAACTTACAAGATGGTGAAGATTAAGAAAGTGTTTATGCCTCAAGAGGAAAAGGTACAGCAGTATGAAAAGGGATTTCAATTCTTTAAGCTTATGACAAGAGATCTTAAAAACTTGTTTGAGGTTCACAACAAACTATAAAAATTGGAGGTAAGAGAAATGAACAATATAGGATTGATAGGCCTTGCAGTAATGGGACAGAATTTAGCTTTAAACATAGCCAGAAAAGGTTATAGCCTTTCTGGTTACAACAGATCACATGAGACGACTGAAAAATTCGTTAAAGAAAAAGTAAAGGATGAGAAAATCTATCCGTACTACGACATAAAGTCATTCGTTGAGTCTTTGGAAAAGCCCAGGAAGATAATACTCATGGTGAAGGCGGGAAAGCCAGTAGATGACGTGATTCATGAGCTTTTGCCATACCTTGATGAAGGAGACCTCATAATAGACGGCGGTAATTCCTACTTTAAAGATACTGACAGAAGGATAAAAGAGCTAAAGGACAAAGGAATACATTACTTAGGCATGGGTGTATCTGGCGGAGAATTTGGCGCATTAAATGGACCGTCACTTATGCCTGGCGGAACAAAAGAAGCTTATGAAATGGTAAAGGAGTTGCTTCTTAAGATAGCAGCAAAGACTGATTCTGGAGAATGCTGCACATATGTTGGCAATGATTCTGCAGGGCACTTTGTAAAGATGGTGCACAATGGAATAGAATACGCTATAATGCAGTCAATATCAGAAGTGTACGACGTAATGAGAAAAGTCTTAAAGCTCACCAGTGAAGAAATCGGAGATATTTTCGAGAAGTGGAATAACGGAGAGCTTAATTCATTCTTGATGGAAATATCTTATAAGATAATGAAGCACAAAGACGACAAGACAGGTAAGCCTTTGGTAGAGCTCATACTTGATGAAGCAGAGCAAAAGGGAACAGGCAAGTGGACCGCAGAGACGTCTCTTGATTTAGGCATTCCTACGCCATCTTTAAATCTTGCTGTTGTCGGCAGAACTCTTTCCTTCTTTAAAGATGACAGGGTAAAGCTTTCGAAAATGGTCAATAGAAACTATCCTGAAAATGCCTTAAATAAAGACGAAGTCGTAGAAGATTTGAAAAATGCGCTGTTGTTCTCAGTATTTTCATCTTTTTCGCAAGGCGTGTGGCTTATATCAGAGGCGTCAAAAGTTTACGGCTACGGCATAGATTTAAAAGAAGTTTTGAGAATCTGGAAAGGTGGTTGCATCATAAGGGCAAGGCTTCTGGACTTTTTGATGGAGATAATCTCAGAAGACAATGATAACTTGCTTCTTAACCCGAAATCTGTGAAATTCTTAGAAGAAAAAATAGATGCAGTTAAGAAGGTGACAAAACTTGCTAAAGATAATTACATCCCTATGCTTACAGTAAATGCTTCTCTTGACTATTTCTACAGCATGTCAGAGGAAAACCTTCCTGCTAATTTGATACAAGGGCAGAGGGATTTCTTTGGTGCACACACTTACAAGAGGATTGACATGGATGGAATATTCCACACCGAGTGGCAGCAGGATTAAATATGAGGGGGATTAATTTATGAAATTGAGAAGGGCTGAGCTAAAAGATAGAAAAAAATGGGAAGATGCAGGCATAAAGCTTCCAAAGTTTGACGTAGAAAAGATGATCGATGTTACATCGAAAAGGCCTACATGGATTCACTTTGGTGCAGGCAACATATTCAGAGGGTTTATAGCAATGCTTATGCAAACCCTCTTGAACAAAGATCTTATAGACACAGGAATAATTGCAGTTGAATCTTACGATTTTGAAGTCTCTGAGAAAATATATAAGCCTTACGACAATTTGGGATTGAGAGTCATCATGAATGCCGATGGCACACTGGAAAAAGAAGTCGTAGGAAGCATTGCCGATATTGTAATGGCAGATCCATCAAACGAAGCTCAATGGGTTAAATTAAACGACATCTTCAAAAATCAATCATTGCAGATAGTAAGCATGACAATAACAGAGAAAGGCTATAATCTTAAAGATTTCTCAGGCAATTTTATAAAAGAAGTCACAGAAGACATTGAGGCAGGTCCTGAAAGGCCGAAAAATGTAGTGTCAAAGCTTACATCTCTGGTTTATTCAAGGTACAAAGCAGGTGGGCATCCATTGGCACTTGTAAGCCTTGATAACTTTTCTGGAAATGGCGAAAGACTTAAAAGTGCAGTGATGACTATAGCAGAGGAATGGTCGAAGAAAGGTTATGTGGAAGATGGATTTATTAAATACTTAAACGATCCATCGAAGGTTTCTTTCCCGCTTAGTATGATTGATAAAATCGTTCCAAGGCCACATGAGATAGTCAAGAAATCTCTTGAAGACAGTGGCTTAGAGGATATGGACATAATAACAACTTCGAAAAATACCGTAATTGCGCCTTTTGTTAATGCGGAAAGAGCTCAATACCTTGTCATAGAAGACAAATTTCCGAATGGGCGAATGAAATTAGAAGAAGCTGGGGTCATCTTAACTGATAAAGAAACCGTAGAAAAAGTCGAAAGGATGAAAGTCACCACATGCCTAAATCCGCTTCACACAGCATTGGCTATATACGGATGCCTTTTGAATTACAAGACGATTGCTGATGAGATGAAAGATAGTTGTCTTAAAAAGCTTGTTGAAAAAGTGGGATATGTGGAAGGCATGCCTGTTGTCATAAATCCTAAAGTGCTTGACCCAGAAGAATTCATAAAAGAAGTAATCGAAGTAAGGCTGCCAAATCCGTACATGCCTGATACACCTCAGAGAATTGCCACAGACACATCGCAAAAGATGGGTATAAGATTTGGAGAGACGATAAAATCATACATGCAAAGAAGCGATCTTGATGTAAAAAGCTTAAAGTATATACCGTTAGTCATAGCAGGATGGTGCAGGTATTTGATGAGTATTGACGATAACGGCAATGAAATGGCACTAAGTCCAGATCCACTTTTAAATGATTTGAAATCCCATGTGTCAAATATAAAGCTTGGGGACGTAGAATCAGTTAAGGACAACCTAAGACCGATTTTATCAAACAAGCAAATATTTGGACTCGATTTATACGAAGCAGGATTAGGCGAGATGGTAGAAAGCTACTTTAAAGAGCTTATATCTGATACTGGCGCAGTGAGAAATACCCTTAAAAAATACCTTGAATGCTAAAATAAGATGGATAGTGCAGAGGACATTTCTTCTGCACTTTTTATTTGAGGAAAAATAAATTATAATAAAAGAAAAAATGATTAGATACATCATTTGAAAAAGGGTGGACTGGTTTGGTTAACATAAGAGATGTAGCAAAATACTGTGGAGTCTCAGCCATGACTGTATCGAGAGCATTGAATAACAGCGGTCAAATATCAAAAGAAACGAAAGAAAGAATATTGAAAGCTTGTGAAGAATTAGGATACAGGCCTAATTTTGCTGCCAGAAGCCTCGTCACAAAGAAAACCAACATGATAGGGCTCATTATACCTGATATAACAAATCAATATTATTCACAGGTAAGCAAAGGCGTCAGCTCATATCTAAGCCTTCATGGTTATGGGCTTTTGCTTTGCAATAGCGACAGAAAAAAAGAAGAGGAAAAAAGGTATCTCGACTTTTTGGCAGGAGGCAGAGTTGACGGCATAATTATTTTCCCTGTAAAGCCAAAGAAAGAAGATTATGAAAAAATTTTAAAGGAAGTACCGCTTGTTATGGCAGATAATTACGTGGATGGGCTTAATGCGAACTTTGTCGGCAATGATAACTATCATGGAGCATCAGAGATAATACGGCACATGGTAAAACAAGGATTCAAGAAGATTGGGGTTATACTTGGACCAACAAGCTCCAGTGCTTCAAATGAAAGGTTGAGAGCATACAAAGATGTGCTGGCGGAAAATAACATGGAATATCAGAGCGATATTATCTTAGAAAGTGACGCTACTTTTGATGATGGATTTAACTTGGCAAAAGTTCTAATTGAAAAAGGCGTTGACAGCATATTTGCGATAAATGATACCGTTGCTTTAGGAGTCATAAAATATTGCTATTTAAACAATATTAAAATACCAGATGATATAGGTATTGCAGGGTATGACAATATTCAGCAATCGTCTATGTTGCCTGTTCCATTGACTACGGTGGATCAAAATGGAAGTCGAATGGGTAAAGTAGTTGCAGAAACAATGTTGAATCTATTAACAGGTGGCGCGACAATTTCGAAGAAAATAATTCTCAAACCACAGCTTGTGGTAAGAAAATCTTTAAGGGAAAGTTGATAGTGTCATTGACTATTTCCAAAATAAAGAGTATACTTTATTTAGATGTTACGTTAACGGTAACAGAAAAATCAGGAGGGATTTTTATGGAGATAAGGTATGCAACTCATTATGAAGACGTTAAGCACTATGATACATCTGAATTGAGAAGACATTTTTTAATTGAGAATCTATTCGAGACAGGTAAGATTAATATGATCTACAGCCATGTAGATAGGATAATTGTGGCAGGCGTTGTACCGATAAATGAGGTGCTTCGCCTTGAGACAAGCAAAGAATTAGGGACAGATTATTTTTTGGAAAGGAGAGAGATGGGCATAATTAATATAGGCGGAACGGGCATCGTGAATTTAGATGGCAAAAAGTATGAGCTGAAAAATAGCGATGGCCTGTATGTAGGCATGGGGGTAAAGGAAGTAAGCTTTGAAAGCGTAGATGCTTCAAAGCCTGCAAAGTTTTACATCAATAGCGCTACAGCCCATAAGAGTTATCCTACAGTTAAAATAGGCTTAAACGATGCAAATAAAGTAAAAGCAGGCACTGATGAGGAGTGCAATAAGAGAACTATAAATCAGTACATCCACCCTGCGGTATGCCAAAGCTGTCAATTAGTCATGGGCATGACTATATTAGAACCTGGTAGTATATGGAATACAATGCCGTGCCATACCCATGACAGAAGGATGGAAGTCTATCTTTATTTCAATATAGACGAAGATAATGTTGTATTTCACTTTATGGGCACGCCAAATGAGACAAGGCATATTGTCGTCAAAAATGAGCAAGCGGTCATATCACCCAGCTGGTCGATTCACTCAGGCGTAGGTACAAAGAATTACACATTTATATGGGGAATGGTAGGCGAGAATCAGACATTCACTGATATGGATACTATACCTACAAAAGATCTAAGATAAGGAAGGGGTTAATTATGTTTAGCATTAATGACTTTTCAATGGACTTTTTCAGATTGGACGGAAAAGTAGCAATCGTGACAGGTGGGAATACAGGATTAGGACAAGGATATGCGGTGGCATTGGCAAAAGCCGGAGCTGATTTATTCATAGTTACTCATAATAATCGCTTTGATGAAACGAGAGAGCTTATCGAAAAAGAAGGGAAAAAGGTAGAATTCTTTCAGACGGATTTATCGATTAGAGAGAATATAAATGCAGTTGTAGATAAATGTCTTGAGGTTTATGGCAAGATAGACATACTTGTAAACAATGCAGGTACAATAAAAAGATCTCCTCTGCTTGAATACAAAGATGAAGATTGGAAGGCTGTTTTAGACATCAATCTAAATGCAGTGTATTATTTAAGCCATGAAGTGGCTAAGGTAATGGTTAAACAAGGTGGAGGGAAAATCATAAACATAGCTTCAATGCTTTCGTTTCAAGGCGGAAAATTTGTGCCGGCGTATACAGCATCAAAGCATGGCGTCGTGGGAATTACAAGGGCTTTTGCAAATGAATTGGCGGATAAAAACATACAGGTAAATGCAATAGCCCCAGGATATATTGAAACCAACAATACTGCTCCAATAAGAGCTGATGAAAGCAGAAATGCCGAGATACTTTCAAGGATACCTGCAGGAAGATGGGGTCATCCGTTTGATGTGATGGGAGCTTTAGTATTTTTGGCAAGTAAAGCTTCAGACTATGTAAACGGACACGTATTGGCTGTCGATGGCGGCTGGCTTGTAAGGTGATAGGAAAATGGCATGGCAAAGTGCCGTTCTTTTTTTAATACGCTTTATAAAAATTTTTAATTAACAATAAGTTTGCGTCATATGTATACAAATCACAGGTGTCTCCAGATGTAGAACCTGTATTGGAACCTGTGACATTTTGGGCTAGAGGTGAAAGAAGTATCGGTGGTGTTATACCGCTTGTTATATTTACTAATTGCGATTATATTGAGTTGCAATATGGCAGTAAGACAAAAATAGATAAAATATTTCCGAAAAAAGACGAATATAAAGGTATACCATATCCACCAGTGATAATAGATTATTCAATTATAAAGCCTGAAGAAGTAGGTTCTTGGGGCATGAAATGGGAAGACTTATATTTAAGAGGATTTTATAAAAATAATGTGGTTATCGAAAAAAAATACTCAACCGAACCTGTCCCAACTGAATTGTGTGTTATGCCAGATGATTTTTTGCTTGATGCTTCTCAAAAAGATGCAACTAGAATTGTAGTAAAAATACTTGATCAGTACGGAAATCTTTTGCCATTTATTAATGAAGTAATTAAAATAGAAATAGAAGGACCTGCGAAGCTTCAGGGGCCAAATGAAGTAGCACTTATAGGTGGGGCAATAGCATTTTGGGTTGAAACTATAAATGAATCGGGTGTAATTAATATAAAAGTAAGGTCTAGGTCTTTAGGAGAAAAAAATGTAATGGTAAAAGTCGAATAAGAAGGTGGGTTAAGTGAAAATATACTATAATGAAACAGAAAGAGAATTTCATCTACAGAACGATTATATAAGCTATATAATAAAGATAATGAAAAATAATCAGCTTGGACATTTATATTTTGGGAAGCGATTAAATCATAGAGAATCTTTTGGGCATCTTATGAATGTATTGCCAAGAGCATATACCGCGTATGTTTTTAAAGACGATTTTAAGTTTTCTTTAGATTTGTTAAGACAAGAATATCCATCTTATGGAACGACTGATTTTCGAGAGCCTGCATATCAAGTAAAGCAGGAAAATGGGAGTATAATAACGAATTTTGAGTATCAAAATCATAAAATATACAACGGAAAGCCAGAACTTGATGGGCTTCCCTCAACTTACAGTGAAAATGATTCTGAAGCACTAACACTGGAGATATGGCTAAAAGATAGTCTAATTAATATGGATCTAATATTAATATATACAATTTTTGAAGAGTATGCAGTAATAACAAGAAGTGCTAAATTTACAAACAATGGAAAACAGAAGTTAAAATTGATGAGAGCAATGAGCATGAGCATTGATTTGCCAGATGCTGATTACGATATGCTTCATTTATCAGGCGCATGGGCACGAGAGAGATACATTAAACATCGCAAACTTCAACCGGGAATACAATCAGTATCCAGCATAAGAGGTGCAAGCAGCGCTCAGCAGAATCCCTTTATAGCTTTAAAACGTCCTTGGACTACTGAAGATGAAGGAGAAGTATTTGGATTTAACTTAATATATAGTGGAAATTTCCTTGCACAGGTAGAAGTTGACTATGATAACGTGACACGCGTTATTATGGGTATACATCCTTTTAATTTTGGCTGGGTTTTAGATTCTGGCGAAAGCTTCCAGACACCTGAAGCCGTTATGGTTTATTCTGATAAAGGATTAAATGGCATGAGTCAAATTTTTCATAAACTTTATAGAAATAGACTAGTAAGAGGGAAATTTAGGGATGGAATTCGACCAATACTTATTAATAATTGGGAAGCTACTTATTTCGATTTTAATGAAGAAAAAATATTGGAACTTGCAAAAGCAGCAAACGAATTAGGAATAGAACTTTTTGTATTAGATGATGGATGGTTTGGAAATAGAAATGATGATTCTTCTTCACTTGGAGACTGGTTTGAAAATAAAAAAAAGCTTCCAAATGGTATTAAAGGCTTAGCGGATAAGATAACGGCAATGGGGCTGAAGTTTGGACTTTGGATTGAGCCAGAAATGGTTAATGAAGATAGTAATCTTTTTAAACAACATCCGGATTGGATAATCAAAGTGCCTGGAAGAAAAGTCTCTCACGGTAGAAATCAGTATGTCCTTGATTTTTCAAGAAATGAAGTCGTAAATTACATATATGAGATGATATCAAAAATATTGCGGGAAGCACCTATTTCTTATGTAAAATGGGATATGAATAGAAATATTACAGAACCATATTCTGTTGTGCTTCCTCCAGAAAGGCAAGGAGAAGTATTTCATAGATATATATTAGGAGTATATTCTCTTTATGAAAGGTTGACATCTGAATTTCCAGATGTATTGTTTGAATCTTGTGCTGGTGGTGGAGGTAGATTTGATCCAGGAATGCTTTATTATGCACCTCAGGCATGGGCAAGTGACAATACAGATGCAATTGAGCGATTAAAAATACAGTATGGTACTTCTATTTGCTATCCAATAAATTCTATTGGTTCACATGTTTCGGATGTACCTAATCATCAAGTAGGTCGAATTACTCCAATAGAAACAAGAGCTAATGTGGCTTATTTTGGTACATTTGGTTATGAACTTGATTTGAATAAACTAACGGATAAAGAGAAAGAAAAGATAAGACAACAAGTAAAATTTTTCAAAAAGTATAGAGAATTAATTCACAAAGGAATTTTTTATCGAATAAATAGTCCTTTTGAAGGTGATGGAAATATAACATCATGGATGGTTGTTTCTGAGGATCTTAAAGAAGCAATTATAGGATATTATCAAGTATTAGCACAACCAAATCAAGGTTTAAAAAAATTGCGTCTTAAGGGACTTAATACAAAGTATTTGTATAGAATTGTAGGTAGTTCAGAATGTTATTATGGTGATGAATTGATGTATTCTGGATTACCTTTAGATAATTTTTATCTTGAAATATTTAATAGAGATAAAGGTGATAGTGCAGATTTTAGATCAAAGATTTATGTGATAAAAGCTGAATAACAATAATAAAAATTTTTATTTTAAAACTTCCTTTCCAGTCATATTTTTTTCTTTTTTTACAAACAATATTGATTGGGGAGGCGCATATTATGAATGGAAGAACTACGAGTTGGGTTGTTACTGGCGTTGGAGCGGCTGTAACGGCTGCGGGACTTATGACAGGTGGAATGCTGGGTGCTGGAATTACTGGCTTTGGATTGGCTCACGTAGTATTAGGAGTTTTAGACATGTTTAGGCCGACAGTGCAAAGATAGCACAATATCTCCTCAGTTTTTTTGCTGAGGAGATTGTTTTTATTGCGATAAAATTTCGAATGCGAATATTGTCCAAAAATTTAAAAAATGATTGACAAATCAATTTTATTGCTGTATAATGATAAAAAAGTAAAAGATTTTTCGATGATCAGGAATAGTAGCTTAAGCGACTAATACAAGCGAGTCAGGGATGGTGTGAGCCTGATTATTATAGCTTTAGCGAATGGGCCTGTGAGATGCGAGGTGAACTGTAGTAGCCGAGCCGGTAAACACCGTTATATGTGATGCACATGTTGGTGTGCTTAGAGATAAGACATATTGTCTTAAGAAGGGTGGCACCGTGGAAGCGTAGCCTTTCGCCCCTACATTTGGGGTGGAAGGCTTTTTAATTTGCATTTTTTTAAGGAGGGAGGTGAAGAGTGTGGATACAAGAAAGACATTGAGGGAGTTTGTACTTTGCGCACTGCTTATGGCTATTGGTGTAGTACTGCATTTTATCACACCTGCTTTCATGTTAAATATGAGGCCAGATTTTATGCTTTCAATGCTTTTCATATCACTGATGATCGTTGACGATCTAAAAATCAATTATGTAACAGCGATCATCGCAGGAATATTGACGGCATTGACAGGATCTATGCCTGGAGGTCAGATTGCAAATCCAATCGATAAACTTGTCACAGCAACAATCATAATTTTGATGCTTAAAGTGTTGAGAAATAGAGCAAATGAAGGAATTATCGCTGGAGTAGTTGGTATCATAGGGACAATCATTTCAGGTTCCGTTTTTTTAGGAGTTGTTTCACTTGTAGCAGGGCTTCCAGGACCATTTTATCTATTGATGTTGACGGTTGTAATACCTACAGCAGTAGTAAATACTATAGTTACTGTCATTGGATACTACATCATAAAGAAAGTCTCCAAGTCCACACTTGCTATAAATAAATAGCACTTTGACACATATTAATCCTCGAAAGAGGATTTTTTGTTTTTTGTAGAATAAAATATTGTGTGACATTGACTTAATATGTGACTATTGAAAAATTTCAATCCCTGTTGTAATATTTAGGGGTAGGGGGCAAGAAATAATTATGAAAACGTTGCATAGCATCTTTAATTTCTTTAAGAAAAATATAATATTGATATTGATAACGCTAATTGCAGTATTAAGCATTTTTTTATATAAATTTCAGCAGATCGAGGAACCTGTTTTAGCAGGTAAACCATTATATCACTTTTATTTAGTAGCACAAAATTCGGTGGATCCGTTTTGGAAGGAAGTGCAAAAAGGTGCGGAAGATGCTGCAAAATACTATAACGTCGCTGTCGAATTTAATGCTCCAAAGTTTAATAATATTAACGAAGAATTGGAGTTTCTCGATATAGCAGTTTTATCAAAAGTAGATGGTATTATAACACATGTTTCATATGATGGGGACTTCAATACGCTGATAGATGAAGCTTATGCAAACAATATACCTGTTGTTACAATTGAAAATGATTTAAAAGACAGCAAAAGGAAGTCTTTTGTAGGTGCCAACAGCTTTATTTTGGGAGAAGAAGCTGGAAAGCTTATGAAACAGTCTACAGGAGGCAAAGCCAATATAGCTGTTATCATGAGCAATGATGTAGGAAATGATACAACAAGCCAGAACTTAAAACTGAATGGATTCTTAAGCATTATAAACAGTGTACCGGGTATGAAAGTTTCAAAGGTATATACGTCACAGTTAGGTGCTTTAAGTGCAGAAGAAATAACTCAATCCATCATAAATAGCAACGATGGTATAAATGCTTTGTACATTACAGATTCTGTGGATACAATTGGTGCCGCACAAGTGGTGGTGGATTTCAGCAAGGTAGGTGAAGTATCTATAGTTGGATATGGAGATACGCCTGATATATTAAGGTACGTTGACAAAGGCATAATTTATGGTACAGTGGTGAGCGATCCATATAAGATGGGTTATGAAAGCATTAAAGCCATGATTGAGATCAAAAAAAATAACGATGTTTCTACTTTTATAGACACAGGCGTAAATATAATAACTAAAAACAATGTAAAAGAGTATGAGGATAAGATAAAACAAAAAGATTAGTAGGTGTTATGGTGAATAAGAGTTTATTTCAGTTTAAAGGTATAAGAAGAAAAATATTTGCACATCTTTTGATAACTACACTTATTATGGGGATTACAAGCATATACTCTTATTATAATGCGAAAATTGTAATAGACAGGTTAAAGTCTATTTTTACTGATTATGTCTACTTAAACAGCCTTAACAACGACATAAATTCTCTGGAAACAGAAGTTGAAAAGTATCTTTCTACAAAATCTTCCGATTCGCTTCTAAATTATTACACCATTAGCAACAAGCTAAACAATAGTGCTGAAGACATGATAAGCATAGCAACATATGATAATGACAGCCTCATGCAAAAGGACATTGGCAATATGATAATAAGCCTTCTATCTGAGACAGATAAAGCTGTAAATGCCAAGAGAGGCAGAATAAGTAGCGAATATATAGAGTATTTCACAAGAGCAAATAAAATAAATGATTATATAAAATTGTACATCAATAATTTAATGTACAATAAACTTCAAGAAGGTACGATAAAGTACAACAAAATATCTAAGAATATGGTTTTTATAAGCTTTTTAAATATTTTTCTGATAGTTATATCTGTGGTTTTAAATATCGTGTTAGCGATTATATACACATATAGGATAACAAAGCCGATTTCAGAGTTATCTGACACAGCAATGAGGATTTCAAAAGGAGATTTTGACATAGATCCAATTAAAATAAAGACAGACGATGAAGTTAATATCTTGGCTGATGCTTTTAACAATATGGTTACTAACATTAAAAATTATATAGATGAGATAAAAATGCAGGCTAAAGTAGAAAAGCGTCTTAAAGAACAAGAGATGCAGAACCTTAAGATGAAAAATATCTTGAGAGAATCGGAGTTGAAGGCACTTCAGTCCCAGATAAATCCACATTTTTTATTTAATACTTTAAATGCCGCATCACAAATCGCTATGATGGAGGGCGCAGAAAAATCATCTGAATTTATAGAAAAGGTGGCGGATCTTTTTAGGTACAATCTTAGAAAACTTGATAAACCAGTTACGCTGAAAGAAGAAATAGACAATGTGTTTAATTACATGTACATTCTAAAGACAAGATTTGGCGATAAGGTGGAATTTCAGGCGGACATAGATGAGAAACTTTTAGATGTAAAGGTGCCTTGTACAATTGTTCAGCCTGTTGTTGAAAATGCATTCATTCATGGTATAGAAGACATGGATGGAGATGGCCATATAAAGATAGAGATTAAAAGAGTAGGAGAAAGTATTCATATTGATGTCATAGATGACGGTATGGGAATGCCTAAGGAAAGTATTGAGAAGATTCTGGCTGCGGATGATCCTGACAATGATGAGAATAAGCATGTCACAGGCATTGGAATGCACAATGTGATAAACCGCTTAAGGCTATACTACAATAAGCCCAATATAAGTGATGTCATAGAGATAGAAAGCCGCATAGGATATGGAACAAGGGTGACTTTAAAGATTCCTGATGGAAGGGGTAGTGCAGCATGATAAAAATACTTATAGCAGATGATGAGCAGATAGTGGTGGATTCTGTAAAATTTATCATTGATAATAACTGTGAAGATGTGGAAGTTGTAGGTTTTGCAAAATCGGGAAGAGAAGCCATAGAAAAAGCTCACATGTTAAAGCCTGATGTTGTATTCATGGACATAAGAATGCCTGGCATAGATGGCATAGAGGCAATTAAGAGAATTAAGGAAAGCCACAATGATATAGAGTTTGTCATAATCACAGCTTATGATTACTTCAACTATGCAAAAGAAGCAATAAACCTAGATGTGGTAGACTACCTTTTAAAACCGCTAAATAAAAATAAGGTCATAGATACCGTCAAAAAAGTTAAAAGATTGATAGAAAAAAAGCGCGAAGATATGGCAAAAGAATTGGAAATGAAGGAAAAAATGACAGCGATACTGCCTTATATTGAAAATGAAATGATATATTCCTTATCATCGTCTAATTTTAAGCAGGAAGATATTGATTTTTATGGAAATATATTTAATATTAAATTAGATATGGGTTTTGCCGTAGTCGTCTTGCTTGATAAAGATAGCACAGATTCGGATATCTTTATGGGAAATGTTAAAGTGCACGAAAATCTGATGTACCTTAAAGAATATATAAAAAGTTTAAAAGATTGCCTTGCAACTATTTTGCTTGACAGGATAATAGTCTATGTTCCTACAGTAGCTTATGATGATCTATATATAATTAAAAATGATTCAATTAGCTTTTGTGAAATGATTTTAAAAGAAACGAGAAACCTTGAGATAGGAGTCAGAATAGGCATAGGCAGACCATATGAGACAGCTTATTTTTCGAAGTCATATGATGAAGCTTTATTCGCCATAAAGACAGGTTCTGACGCTATAACACATTTCGACGACATTAAGCTATCTGAAGCAAAAGAACTTGGTTTAAATTATGATACGGCTGAGCTTGTAGAAAATATCATATCCAATAGCATTGACGGAGCTTTAATTAATGTCAACAGCATTTTTCAAAAATTGCAACATAACTATGAAGGTAGTGTAGAACAGATTAAATCGAAGGTCTTTAGCCTTCTTATTGAAGTTATGACTAAAATCAACACGTACTGTGATGTTACGTCAGTATTAGAAGAAATTTTGATTATCGATATTTTAAAGACTGACGAAATAGATAGCCTAAAAGATATGTTTTCAAAATTTATATCAAACGTTATAACGAAATTGCACAGAAATAGGGAGAAATACTACACGGGACTTATTGCGAAGGCTATTGATTATATAAATAAAAATTACCATAAAGAGGTAAAACTTTATGATGTGGCCCAGATGCTAAGCATAAGCTATCACTATTTCAGCAAGATGTTTAAAGAAGAGACAAAGTGCAATTTTGTTGATTACATCACTCGAGTAAGAATAGAAAAGGCGAAAGAGTTTTTGCAGGACGAAACCATAAGTGTAAAGGAGGTTTGCTTTAAGGTAGGATACAATGATCCTAACTATTTTAGCAGGATATTTAGAAAGGAGACAGGCATGACTCCTACGGATTACAAAAATAGAGTATCAAAAGGAGGTGTTGCGTTTGAAAATTAAACTAAGAGATGTGATATTAGTGCTGCTTACGTTGATATTGCTAGTTCTTCTGGTGTTATTAGGGAACAGGATTTACAAATATTATGAAGCTAGCAAATATGTTGACGATACAAGTGATAAAAATGCGATAAAGATAGGATTTTCCCTTGGTACTTTAAAAGAAGAAAGATGGGTAAAGGATCGGGATATATTCATGGCAAAAGCGAAAGAGTTGGGAGCAGAAGTTTTTGTGCAAAATGCAAACAATGATGACGAGGATCAGCTAAAGCAAGTGAAATATTTGTTGGACAAGAAGATTGACGTGCTTGTCATTGTTCCAAACGATCTTAAGAAAGCTTCTGCAGCGGTGGAGATGGCTAAAAAAGCAGGTGTTAAGGTTATTTCATACGACAGGCTTGTCTTAAATTCAAATGTAGATTTATATATTTCATTTGATAATGTAAAGGTCGGAAAGCTAATGGCAGAATATCTTATTAAAAGGTATCCAAAAGGCAATTATCTCATAATAAATGGTGCGACAAATGACAACAACACAAAGATGATTAAAGAAGGGTATGACAGCGTATTGCTTCCAAAGGTTAAAAGCGGAGACATACGCATATTAGGAGAGGAATGGTCTCCAAACTGGATGTCAGAATACGCATTTCAATCTACTGAAAAATATATACAGGAAAATTATAAGATAGATGCAATAATTGCAGGTGACGACGGATTGGCAAATGGCATAATTGAAGCATTGTCAGAACACAGGCTGGCAGGCAAGGTGGCTGTTGTGGCGCAAGATGCCGACCTTGCTGCATGTCAGAGAATAATAGAGGGTACTCAGCTTATGACTATATACAAGCCAATTGATAAACTTGCTGGAGATGCGGCGAAGTTGGCAGTGAAATTGGCAAAAGGGGAGAAATTAAACGTAAGCAATACGATTTACGATGGGAAGTACAATGTTCCATATTACAAGCTGGAGCCAATAGCGGTTGACAAGACTAACATAGACGATACTGTGATTAAAGATGGCTTTCATAGCCGCGACGATGTGTACAGATATACCAATTGATTTTTTTAAGGCTTAAAGCCTTTATTTTTTTGTCATAAAATAATCCAGATAAAATTTCAAATAAAATTATTTAAAGCAAAAAAATGAACGAAAACAAAAAATGGTTTAGAGGCGAAATAAAGATGTTTGTAGAATATATATAGCGAAAATATAAACAACAGAAAGGAGATAGTATTTATGAAAACATTTAGGTTATGGCTTGTAGTTGCTTTGATGGTTTTTGCAACTTTTGCATTTGCAGGTTGTGGAAATAGCACAAGCTCAAGCAGCACAGGCTCAAGCAATACAAGTTCAAGTAATACGAGTTCAAGCAATACAAGCTCAAATAGTACAGGTAAGTATTCAAATGTTGGTATAGTGCTTCCAACAAAAGCTGAATCAAGATGGCCAATGGCACAGAAGCAATTCGAACAAGCATTGCCAGGTGCTACAATTCTTTATAGTAACGGAGATACCGCTACTGAAAAAACAAATGTTGAAAGTCTTATATCTAAAGGTGTAAAGGTTCTTGTTATTGTTCCGCAGGATGCAACTGCAGCAGCGGCTGAAGTAAATGAGGCTCATAGTAAAGGTATCAAGGTTATTTCTTATGACAGACTTATAATGAATACACCAAATGTTGACTACTACGTAACATTTGACAGCGTAGCTGTTGGTGCAGCTCAAGCTCAATATTTGGTAGACAACGCTAAAGGTACAGGCAATCACTTGTATTTATACGCAGGCGCTCCATCAGATAACAATGCATTCTTATTCTTCCAAGGTGCTTGGAGTGTTCTTCAACCAAAGATCGCTGATGGTACATTTGTAATAGAAAATTCAAGTATTGCTGATTCATTAAAGAACACAGCAACACTGACACACAGCCAATTAGCTCAAATTATAGGTCAGATTACAACAAACTGGGATCCAGCAACTGCTAAGACATTAGCACAAGCTAACTTGGCAAAAGCAAAGGCGGATCAGAAGGGCGTTGTTTATGTTCTTGCTCCAAATGATGATACATCACGTGCTATAACAGATACATTCAGAGCAGACAAAGATGTTACTCAGATTTATTCAACAGGTCAGGACTTTACACAGGCTTCGTTGCAGTACATTCTGGATGGCAAACAGAGCATGACAATTTGGAAATCAGATGCAAAACTTGTTGCTGACGTTAAAGATATAGTTGATTCTATCAGCAACAATACAAAGCCATCATCTATCGTAACAACTTATAACAATGGCAGCACGGACGTTCCTGCAACAAAAGCTCCTTTGATTATCGTTACAAAGGATAATGCTGAAAGCGTTATTAATTCTTCAGGATTGTATAAACTGGATAACGGTAAAGTTACTCCAATACAATAATCGACTGTTTATTATTACGCTATACAATTTGGAAGGGTAGGATAAACTTTTGCTTATCATACCCTTCGACTTTAATTTAGGAGGTGCAAACTCTTGAAAGATGCTGAATACATTCTTGAAATGGATAATATCGGAAAAACATTTCCTGGCGTTAAAGCACTGGATGGTGTAAACTTCAAGGTTAAGCGAGGAGAAATTCACTGTTTGGTTGGTGAAAATGGTGCAGGGAAATCAACGTTGATGAAGATTCTCTCTGGTGTTTACCCATCAGGCACATTTACAGGAAGAATCATTTTAAATTCTACTGAACAACATTTTAGAAGTATTGAAGATAGTGAAAAAGCAGGAATTGCTATAATACATCAGGAGCTTGCTTTAATACCGGAACTCACAATTTATGAAAACATATTTTTGGGACATGAAATCAAAAAAGGTCCGTTTATAGATTGGAATGAAACGATTATTAAAGCCAAAGAAGTGCTTAAAAGAATTCGCGTAAATATTAATCCTGAAACTAAAGTTAAGGATGTTGGTGTTGGAGTTCAGCAGCTTGTTGAAATAGGCAAAGCCTTAAGTAAAGACGTTAAACTTTTGATTTTAGACGAGCCGACAGCAGCGCTTAGTGAAGTTGATTGTGAGAATTTGCTGCAAATCTTAAGAGAATTAAAGAAACAAGGCATAACATGTATAATGATATCGCATAAATTAAAAGAAGTTATCTCTATTGCCGACACAATCACGGTTTTAAGAGATGGAAAGACAATTACGTCGATTGATGCTACTAAACGCAAAGTTGAGGAAAAAGAAATAATTAAGTATATGGTTGGCAGAGAGATAGAAGACATTTATCCAAAGAGGGAAGATGTTAAATATGGAGATGTATGCTTTGAATTGAAAAATTGGACAGCTTTTGATCCAAGCAAAGGGCGTGAAATTCTCCATAATATTAATTTTAAAGTCCGCAAAGGTGAAATTGTTGGTATTGCAGGGCTTATGGGCGCAGGGCGTACCGAAATGGCCCTAAGCATTTTTGGCAATACAAAGCATTATAATATAAAAGGCGAATTATACGTTAATGGAGTCAAAAAGCATTTAAGTTCTCCTGAGAAAGCCATTAAAGAGAAAATTGTATATGTTACAGAGGATAGAAAAGGGAATGGCCTCGTATTGATTCAAGACATAAAATTTAATATAACTCTTTCCAATCTCAAGCAGTTACTGAATGGGCTTTTTATTGATCAACATGAAGAAGTAAATGCTGCCAATAAGTTCTTTAATGAGTTAAATATTAAAGCACGCTCTATCGAGCAAGTTGTTGGGACTTTGTCTGGTGGAAATCAGCAAAAGGTCTCAGTAGCGAAAGGACTTTTTACTTTGCCAGATCTGTTGATTTTGGATGAACCAACTCGAGGAATTGATGTTGGAGCCAAGTTTGAAATATACACAATTATGAATGAACTTGTTAAGAGGGGTATGAGCATCATAATGATTTCCTCTGAGTTACCTGAAATATTGGGTATGAGCGATAGGATATATGTTATGTCTAATGGTACTATGACCGGTGTTATAGACGCCAAGGACGCAACAGAGGAGAAAATTATGGAAATGGCTACGGCCTGATATTTTAAGGAGGGATATTATGAAAGAACTAGGTGTAATTCTTAGAAAAAACATACGTGATTATGGTATGTTTATTGCATTAGCTGTGATTTTCGTTTTATTTACTATTTTAACTAATGGTACGTTTATTTCTCCATATAATATATCAAGTTTGATAAATCAAACAGGTTATATAGCAGTGTTAGCTACTGGTATGACGCTTGTCATTATTGTTCGGCAAATTGACTTGTCAGTCGGTTTCCTTTCAGGCTTTTTAGGAGCTATAGCTGCAATATTGATGATGAATTATCATGTTCCAGCTATTCTCGCAATACTAATTGTACTGGCTTTAGGTGCAGTTATTGGTTTGTTCTTTGGTGTACTGATTGCAAAGGTTGGTATACCTGCGTTTGTCGTAACTCTTGCAGGTATGATATCTTTCCATGGATTATTGCTATTCGCTACTCAGGCAGGCGGTACAATTAACATTACTGATAAATTCTTTAATGAAATAGGTAATGGTTTTATACCAAGTTTCGGAAAAATTGGCGGATTTGCAGTGTCAACTCTTGTAATTGGTTTAATTGGTATAGTATTGTTTATTTATTTTCAGTTTAAGGCTCGGAACACAAAGAAAAAATACAATTTTGAAGTTTTACCTATGCCTTTCTTTATTGCTAAAATCGCTTTTGTTGTTGCCTTGATTGCAGCATTAATACTTGTTTTGGCGATGAATAATGGTATTTCTTGGACATTTGTTATTGTCTTTGTAGTTGTTTCTATATTTACGGTGATATTAAATAAAACAGCATTTGGGCGCCACATTTATGCTGTTGGTGGTAACCCTGAAGCAGCTGAACTTTCTGGTATCAATGTGGCAAATGTTTTAATTTATACATTTGTTATTATGGAAACTTTGACTGCACTTTCAGGAATACTTTTTGCATCAAGAATGCAAAGTGCTTCACCGACAGCAGGCACAGGTTTTGAGCTCTTGGCAATTGCCGGTGCATTTATCGGCGGATGCTCTGCAAACGGCGGTGTTGGTAAAGTTACAGGCTCATTAATAGGTGCTTTAGTTATGGTATCACTAACTAATGGTATGGATTTAATGGGACTTGGAAGTTCTATTCAATACGTAATACAAGGTATAATACTTGTTTTAGCTGTTGTATTTGACATCCTTACACGTCGTTCTCAAGCTGTTGGCTGATTAAATGGTGTCAGTCAATTGAGTAGAGCTTAATAATTATTTTATTCAGCGTCATCAAAGTATTTACTTATAATGATCGTTTTGAGTATTTGGCTATTGGATATTCTCCAGTAGCCTTTTCTTATATTGGCGTATGCCTATGCTTTTTGTCTTTCTACTCCTAATTTTGTACTTTTTCAGTCACGGTAGTGCTTTTTTACATTTGCAGCAAACCATACCAAGTTTGGCAATGGCGTTATGCGATTGGTGGAAACAAAAAAGCTGCAGTGTAGTTATTGTTCTTGTCATCGCAGTATTGGTAGATATTTCCCTAAAAAGAGGAAAAAATTATGATGCTTTAAATTGTTGAAATTGTGTATTATAATTGAATAAAGAGTTTTTATTGAAAGTGGGGGAGCATGGTGGGTTTCGAAGATAGAGTTTCAAGACGTGCAAAATCTATAGAGATATCTACAATAAGGTATTTTTTTAATATGGCAAAAGAAGTGCCTGGCGCCATATCGCTGACGATTGGGGAGCCGGATTTTGTTACACCAAGGCACATAATCGATGCAGCGTATGTCTCATTGTTAGAAGGCAAAACAGGATATACTGTAAATGCTGGGCTTATAGAATTAAGGCAAGAGATATCAAAATATCTTAAAAGAAGTTGCGATGTAGATTATAAGCCTGACGGTGAGATACTCGTCACAATCGGTGCGACGGAGGCTATTTACATAGCACTGAATACTCTTGTGGAAGATGGTGACGAAGTTTTGATACCTGAGCCGTCATTTGTGGCTTACGATCCATGTACGAAATTGGCTGGTGGCAAATCTGTTTTTGTCCCTACATATGAAAAAGATAACTTTGTCTTAAAAGCAGATGTATTAGAAAAGTATGTGACAGATAGATCGAAAGTTTTGATTTTGCCATATCCCAATAATCCAACAGGAGCTGTCATGCCTTATGAGGAAATGGTGAAATTGGCTGAGGTAGTATTAAAGCACGATTTGCTGGTTGTGACGGATGAGATATACTCTGAACTGGTTTACGATGGCTTTAAGCATGTAAGTTTTGCATCACTGCCTGGAATGTGGGAAAGGACTGTTTTGATAAATGGTTTTTCTAAGTCTTATGCCATGACAGGATGGAGGCTGGGCTATATAGCCGCACCGGAGTATTTTGTAAAGCACATGACAAAGATACATCAGTACGATGTCACGTCAGCATCCACCCAATCGCAATATGCAGGTTTGGAGGCTTTAAGAAACGGCGATGATGATGTGAAATTCATGCGGGAGAAATACGATGAAAGAAGGAAATTTTTGTACGCAAGCTTAATTGATATGGGCTTTAAGTGCTTTGAGCCTAAAGGAGCATTTTACATATTTCCATCGATTAAAGAGACTGGACTAACCTCATTGGAATTTGCCAAAAAGCTTTTATATGAGGCGAAAGTTGCAGCAGTGCCAGGAAGCGCATTTGGTGAGCATGGCGAGGGATACATAAGAATGTCTTATGCCACATCCATGGAAAATCTAAAAGAGGCGGTAAAAAGGATAAGGGAGTTTATGAAGGAATTTTAGGAAAAACCATGGGATCTTTAAGGTCCTGTGGTTTTTTAATTATTTTTTAATAATTTCGACATTTGCCTGAAAATAAAATATGATATAATATGATATGGTATAATATTAGTATTAAAATTTTTTTGAGGGGATATGTTATGGAGAATAATACACAACTTAGGCGTAGTGATAGAAATAAAAAGAAAAAAAGCAAAAAAAGCGCCTTTAAGAAAGCCTTCAATGTTGTGCTGTGGGGTGTCATTATACTGATTTTGATAGGTATTGGCGCTGTTGGCGGTAAAGTTTTAGCTATAATAAAAAACACGCCTCCACTGTCGCAGGATGCTTTGACGAAGATGAAACAGTCGTCCATAGTGTACGCTAAAAACAGCGATGGAAGCTGGAGCCAAGCTGCGATTTTACACGGTTCTGATAACAGACTTTGGGTTTCTATAGATAAAATTCCTGAAAACTTGCAAAATGCCGTTGTGGCCATAGAAGATCAGAGGTTTTACAAGAATAATTTAGGCATTGATCCAAAGAGGATAATTGGTGCACTTTTAGTTGACATAAAGGCCGGTGGCAAACCTGTGGAAGGTGCCAGCACCATAACGCAGCAGCTTGTCAAGAATACTATGCTTACAGATGAAAAGACATTGACGAGAAAGATTCAAGAGGCTGTATTAGCATGGCAATTAGAGCAGAAGTACACGAAAAAGCAGATACTGGAAGCATATCTTAATACCATTTATTTAGGCGGTCCACATATAAATGCGTATGGTGTTCAAGCAGCAGCCCTTCAGTATTTTGGCAAGGATGTAAGCCAGTTGGACCTTGCAGAATGTGCTATGCTGGCAGGCATTACCAACAATCCTTCTATGTACTCGCCTGATTCCAATATACAGCAAGCGACGGAGAGGCAGCACCTCGTTTTGAGTGAAATGTTGAAACAGGGCTTTATCACTCAAGAACAGTACAATGCTGCCATAAATGAAAAGCTGCATTTTGTCTTTAAAAATCTTAATTTGTCTACGTATAGTCACGGCTATTTTATAGATCAAGTCATAAATGATGCTACAGATGCTCTTGTCAAAAAACTTGGCATAACTAAATCTGAAGCATTAAATGAAATATACAATGGCGGTCTTAGGATATATTCAACAATGGATCCAAATATACAGACGGTAATGGAAAATGCGTTTAAAAATCCAAAGCTTTTCCCTGTAGATCCGACTACAAAAGAGGCTGTACAGGGTGCGATGGTAGTTATAGATTGGAAGACTGGAGAAATTAAGGGTATTGTAGGTGGTAGAAATACAAATGACTTTAAGTATGTCACAAGAGGTATAAGCTTTGCTGACTCAAAGAGACAGCCAGGGTCATCTATAAAGCCTTTGACCGTTTATGGACCTGCATTACAAAGCGGGCTTACTGCTGCTACAGTTGTAGATGACGTTCCTACCACATTTACGCTTCCTGGTGCAAAACCTTATACACCTCACAACTATGAAAGCAATTATTACCATGGGTTAGTTACATTAAGGGAAGCAATTACAGATTCGTTGAATGTGCCTGCTGTTCAGGTTGTCAATAAGATAGGCATAAATGTCTCCGCAAGTTACGGAAAAAAATTTGGCCTTGACATAACTAAAAACGATATGTACCTTCCAGCATTGGCATTAGGTGGTTTAAGTCAAGGCATTACGCCTATACAAGAAGCGGCTGCTTATGGAGCAATAGCCAATAAAGGCATGTATATAAGCCCTATTACTTTTACAAAGATTACAGACTCTACAGGGAAAGTATTGGTAGACAATAAACCTGAAGAACATGTGGTGCTAAGTGAGCAAAATGCTTATATATTGAGAAGCATGATGATGGATGTTGTAGACCATGGGACAGGTACTGCTGCGAAGCTTTCAAATATGGATGTAGCAGGTAAGACAGGCACATCTGAGAATTCAGGCAACATTTGGTTTTCAGGTTTCACGCCTTACTACGTTGGCACTGTGTGGATGGGTTATCCATCATCAAATAATCCTGTGAAAAATTACGGTGTGCCGCAGGTAGGCGGTACTTTCCCGGCTCAGATGTGGAGGACTGTCATGGCACAAATACATCAAAATCTTCCACCAACACATTTTACAGATAAACCATCTGGAATAGTATATGAGACGGTCTGCAAAGATTCTGGAGAATTGCCGACTGATTTGTGTAGACAAGATCCGAGAGGGGACAGGACATATACTGAGATGTTTGCTGCAGGCACACAGCCTACAGAGTATTGTACTGTTCACGTATCAGCCCAGATAGATACATTGACAGGGAAACTGGCATCTTCATGGACGCCGCCTTTCCTTGTGAAACAAGAGGTGTTTATCAATCCGCCAGGAAGGACGCCAGAGCAGAATGCGTACGCTGCCGATGGCAAATACGTATTGCCTACACAGTCGGACAGTGGAAGCGATGTATTGCCGGGAAATAATCAGAATGACAACGGAGCACAAACTGGGAATCCATCGACAAATAGTGGCGATACTACTGCTCCGACAAATGGCACGGAACCGGGAAACACGAATACTGAAAATACGGGACAAAACAGTACATCCGGCAATGGCGGGCAAAGCAATAGTAGCGGTACAAATAGCAGTAATGCTAATAGCAGTGGACAAGGAAATTCTACCACGAATCAAAAGGGCATTGGAAATATAATAAACTCTATACTTGGCCACTAAATCATAACCACTATACTTAGTAGTGAATAAATGTGGTATTGGCACATCTATTTTGTGCATGCCATTTTATCTCGTTTATTAGCCATTAAATCACCTTTCCTTTTGTTATATAGTAGCTTGAACAACTCTATAATAACGGAAAGGTGATTTTTTGTATAACTCTTGTCACGCACCTGCATAGTAGGTGTTTTTTTATTTCGCTGGCTTTGGAAGCTCAAGTAATTTCCCTATTGTGAATAATGTATCAACTCATAGGAAAAAATTATTGAAGGAATATTGAAAAGTCTGTAGAAATATATAGTTAGGGGGCGAATACTATGAAAAGTATGGATTACTTAAAAGAGCTTTCGAGGTTTGAACACCGTGGTTCAGCCACAAAGAATGAAAGAAGGGCAGCAGACTACATCGCAGAAAAGCTTAAAATTTTAGGCTATGATGTGGGTGTACAGGAATTTAAAACGACACGAGACAATCTTTACATTTTGCCTCTTCAGTTTGGTATCCTTCTTTTCATTATGGGATCGGCATCGCTTGTATACGATAAATTTTTAAATGTCGTGGAGTTTTTAATTTCCATTATTGCAGTATTTTTGCTGGTTTTAGAGCTAAGCGGCAGGTCTTTTGAAACAAGCATAATGCCTAAACACAGATCTAAAAACGTATTCACAAAATTCGAAAAAAACGACAAAAAGAAGATAATTATATCTGCCCACATTGATACTCAAAAAGGCAGCCTGATGTTTAGTCCCAAAATTGTTGGCAGATTAAAAATGATTTTTAACGTTGGCTATGTGGGATTTGCTTTGATACCATTAGGTATCGCATTTAAAGTGATGAACATTTCTTTTGTATCAAACGTTTTATTGGGGTTAGGCATACTTATAACATTTGCAATGGTCGTGTTTTTGCTTATATGCCAGTTAGGTGGAAAGTACACAAACGGCGCTAATGACAATGGTTCTGGTGTATCTTTGGCATTAGCAATTGCAGATCACTATGCAAATAACATGGATAAATTTCCGGACGACGTGCAACTAATTTTCCTCTTTACAGGCAGCGAGGAGACTGGCGAAAGGGGAATGAAATATTTCTTAAAAAAATATAGAAAGTTGTTAAGTGGTGATACACAGTTTGTAATACTGGATAATCTTGGGGCAGGAAAGTTGACATACCTTGAAGGAGAAGGTATGTTAATATACAGGAAAGCAGGCAAAATGCTTTTAGATGTTGTAGATCTTATGGCAAAAGAGTATCCAAAAAATACGGTTCAGAGAAGGAAAAACTTGCTTTTGCCCACAGATGCACTGCCTGTCTTAGCAAGTGGATTCGACGCTATAGCGTTTTTATCCATGGATGAAGACGGATCTATAAAAAATTATCATTGGTTTACAGATACTATAGAAAACGTTGATTCAAAGCTTTTAAGGTATGAAGAAAGCTTTTTGATAGAATATGTTTTAAGGGTTTCAAATAAGATGACCAATTTAAAAAATGTTGAAGCAATTGAGTAGGAGTAGGTATGTACCTACTCCTTTGATTTATTGAAATAACCTGTCAAGATGAATATTAAAAAGATGGATAGTATTCCACCGATTATAGCAGTAGCTAACTGCGGGAATGTAAAGGCTGCTGCAATTTTTTGCGGTACTTTTACGCCAAACATTACGAGAATGTACTTTACGGAAGCTGCCAGCCATAAAAACTTTACAACTGCCCCTGTTATCATGCCTATGATGTTGTTTTTAATAGCCGAGAAAAGCACTACGTACAGTGCATTGCCAATCATTATAAATGGTATAAGCATTGGAAATCCCATAAGTCCTACTAAAAAAGCGATGATTGGCGTCAAAAGCCCTATTGTGATGCCAGACCAGACACTTACAAAGTAAGCCGATACAATAAGCATCGCATTTACGATTGAGCCTGTTACAAGCTGTGGCATCTTGATAAATTGTACGATTATAGTCAATGCCAGTAAAATAGCTGTTCTTGTTATAAATTTTGCGTCAAATTTTTTGGGTGATGTGCCATTTACCATAATATCACCTCCAACATCAATCTATTTAACTATATTTTAACACTATAGTGTAATGTTGTTAAGCAATTATCAAAAAAGTATTAAAAACATTAATTATGTATTAAATCTCCCTTAAAGCCATTGACGAAAGGCATTGCATAAGGTTATCATTTGTGTGGGGGAATAAATAAAAAATTGGAGGATTGATTATGAAAAAATACATCTTATTGATAACACTTGTTGTTGCTGTATCGATTTTTGCCGGATACCTGCTTTACAATAATTCTAATACAGCACAAAGAAGAAACCAACAATCGCAAAGCCAAAAAACTGCAACAAATGATAATTCAACTTCTGATAATAATGCAAAAGATGAAAATAAGAGCAGCAATGATAATAATAATGGCAATAGTGATAAACGAGATCAGAATCCTGTTGTAGACAATCGCAACGTTGGTTTGTTAAATCAGATAGTAAGCCTTGCTAAAGAAGGTAAAGTAATAAACTGCGATTTTGTCACAGGTAAAACTACTATAGATGACATAGAAAAGGTGTATGGAAACCCTGACAAGCAAGAGTATATTTCATCTGCAAAGGGAACTTATACGACTTTTACAAAGAAGGATCTTGTATTTGGATTTAATAAAGGAATGCAGGTTTTTGAGACAAGGTCATTTGATCCTAGATTACAAGCCATTTCAAGAAGCGATATTGAAAATGTATTGGGAAAAGCCTTGTATAAAGCCACTATAAGCGGCACTACAAGCCAAACTGTTTTAGGATATACGATGAATTCTGACTACAAGCTTGAATTTGTCATATCAGATACGACAAATCTTGTTGACCATGTAAATGTGCTGTATCCTGCGGCAACAGTTAATTCTATGGCAGACGATCCAGGTCGCCAATGGTGATTTATCATATTGCATTTTAAGAGCATTTGTAATAAAATATTGATAAATATATATTGATAATGCAATGATGTGGAGTAGTAGGCTAAGACTTTTTCAGAGAGCCTTATGACGGTGGGAAAAGGCATTGTGTTAGCTGAACTCGCCATTGAGCATGCATATTAAAAGTATGCACGGTTGTACCGTTATATGAAACAAGTGGGCTTGCGTCAAAAAGAGTGGTACCACGGAAGCGTAGCTTTCGTCTCTTTGTGATGTAAAGCCTTTTTTATGCAAAAAAATATTAATAGGAGTGAGAAGATGGCTTATTCAAGGGATATTGATAAAAAATGGCAAAAGAAGTGGGAGGATACAAAACTATACAAGTTTAACCCGGAAAACATTGATAAAAAGCTGTACTGTCTTGAGATGTTTTCGTATCCGTCAGGTGCTAAGCTTCACGCAGGGCATTGGTATAACTACGGGCCTGCTGATTCATGGGCAAGGATGAAAAGGATGCAGGGCTATGAAGTTTTTCATCCAATGGGTTTTGATGCGTTTGGATTGCCAGCAGAAAACTATGCCATAAAGACAGGCATACATCCACAGGATTCTACCCTTCAAAACATAAAGACTATGGAAAGACAGTTAAGAGAGATGGGTGCCACATTTGATTGGGATTATGAGGTTATAACCTGTTTGCCTGATTACTACAAGTGGACACAATGGGTATTCTTACAACTGTACAAGAAAGGTTTGGCTTATAGGAAAAAGGCTCCTGTCAATTGGTGTCCAAGCTGCAAGACAGTCCTCGCAAATGAGCAAGTTGTAGAAGGCACTTGTGAAAGATGTGGCTCTGAAGTCACTAAAAAAGATTTGACACAATGGTTTTTGAAAATAACTGATTATGCAGAAGAACTTTTAGATAAGCTTGATGAGCTGGATTGGCCTGAGAAGACGAAGATGATGCAGAGAAACTGGATAGGAAAATCTGATGGTGCTGAGATAGAGTTTAAAGTCGATGGCAAAGACATATCGTTTAAAGTTTTTACGACAAGGGCTGACACGCTATACGGTGTTACATACGTGGTTTTAGCTCCAGAAAATGAGATAGTAGATCTCATAACGACAGATGAGCATAGAAGAAATGTAGAAGAATATAAAGAATACGCCAGAAAACAAAGCGAGATAGAGAGGCTTTCAACGGAAAAAGAGAAGACAGGCGTATTTACAGGAGCGTACGCTATTCACCCTATTACAGGTGAGAAAGTGCCTATATGGATATCCGATTACGTTCTTGCTACATATGGGACAGGCTGTGTCATGGCAGTACCTGCCCATGACGAGAGAGATTATGCATTTGCTAAGAAGTACGACTTGCCAATAAAGAGAGTCATCAAGGGAAATGATGGCGTAGACGACTCACTGCCATTTGTTGAATACGGTATTCTTGTAGACAGCGGTGATTTTACAGGAAGTAAATCAGAAGATGCAAGGATAGAAATAGTGAAGATGCTTGAGAAAGAAGGCAAAGGAGCACTTAAGGTAAATTACAGGCTTAGGGATTGGCTTGTATCAAGGCAAAGGTATTGGGGTGCACCTATACCAATAATACACTGTGAGAAATGCGGACTGGTGCCCGTGCCTGAAAAAGATCTTCCGGTTCTTTTGCCATACAATGTGGAGTTTTCACCGGATGGGGAGTCGCCCCTTAAAAAATCTGAGGAGTTTATGAATACTACATGCCCTAAATGCGGTGGCAAAGCATTAAGAGATCCTGATACACTTGATACATTTGTTGATTCATCGTGGTACTTCTTAAGGTATCCTGACAACAAAAACGACAAAGAGCCTTTCAACAAAGAGCTTATTGATAAGATGCTACCAGTTGACAAATATATAGGCGGTGCCGAGCACGCATGCATGCACCTTTTATATGCCAGATTTGTCACTAAGGCATTGAGAGATTTAGGATATCTGGACTTCGATGAACCTTTTAAATCTCTCATACATCAAGGCATAATTTTAGGGCCTGATGGAAACAAGATGAGCAAATCAAGAGGCAATACAATATCACCTGATGAGTACATCAATGAATACGGTTCAGACGTATTTAGGATGTACTTGATGTTTGGCTTTGCCTTTACTGAAGGTGGCCCGTGGAATGATGACGGTATAAAAGCTATGTCCCGCTTCATACAGAGAATTGAAAGGCTTGTAGATAAATTTATAGAAGACAGAGGCAAAGAAGGCAAAGATGAGATTTCAAAAGATGAGAAAGAGCTTAATTATGTGAGAAATTATACCATAAAGAGCGTCACAGAAGATGCTGAAAAGTTTCAGTTTAATACTGCCATAGCAAGGATAATGGAGCTTGTAAATGCTCTTTATAAATACGATGCTGACGTGGAAATTAAAAACACAAAATTGTACGAGGAAACTATTGCAGATCTTGTAAGGCTTCTGGCGCCGTTTGCACCGCATTTTGCAGAAGAGATGTGGGACAGATTGGGATACACCTATTCTGTTTTTAATCAAAAATGGCCAGAGTACGATGATAAAGCTTTAGTAAAAGATGTTGTTGAGATAGCAATACAAGTCAACGGTAAGGTAAGGGGACGTCTCGAAGTTTCTCCAGACGCGAGTGAGAAGGAAATTCAAGATGCTGCGCTTTCAGCAGAAAGCATAAAACAATACATTGACGGCAAAGAAATAGTTAAAGTCGTAGTTGTAAAAGGTAGGCTTGTGAATATAGTTGTAAAATAGGCAGTGAGAAACTGCCTATTTTTTAATCTTTTTTGTCTACTCCGTTTCCGGCTTCTACTTCGTCTACGATTTCGTCTCTCATGCCATGGATGCTTTCAAGTCTATGGCGATTTTTCTCTTTGATTCTTGCGATTTCTTCTGGAGAAAGTTCTTCAGCGTGCAATTTCAAATAATCTTCAGCTTCTCTGTAATTTTCTATCGTATCGTGAATCATATCCTGCAATTTTCCGACATTATCAGAACGATCATCCGGCTTTGGAGGATTTTTATAACGCCCTTTTCCCTCAGCCATCTCTATCACACTCCTAAAAAGTATTTTTTCAAAATTATTTTTAACTTTTATATTTAATATATGTATTGAAAAAATTAGAAAAGTTTATGGGTATTATAGTATAATAGGTTTTAGACAAAATAATAAAAGAGGTGCTGAAAAATGTATAAAGTGGAAAAATATATGGACAAATTTGAAACATACAAGCTTTATGATTTGAAAAATAATTCCTTTTTTGAAGTTGTGCCAGAGCGGGGAGGAGTTATAACGAAATTTGTATATAATGGAAAAGAGATTTTATACCTTGACAAAGAAACACTGTACGATGCGACGAAAAATTTAAGAGGAGGAATACCGATACTTTTTCCAATCTGTGGGTACCTAAAAGATGAGAAATATACGATAGATGGCAGAGAGTACAACATGAAACAGCATGGTATTGCAAGGCTTTATAAATGGGATGTAGTTGAGACAAATGCTAATGATTCTGCGTCGATAACATTAAAGTTTACAAGCAGTAGCGAGACAAGGAAAATATACCCTTTTGATTTTGAACTTATTTTTAAATATATTCTCAAGAGCGGAATGCTGACAATAGAACAACAATATGTAAATAAGTCAGAGAAAAATATGATATTTTACTCTGGATTTCACCCGTATTTTTATATTGAAAATAAGGGCGATGCCTTAATATCAGTTGATTCAGATGTATGCTATGATGCAATAGATAAAAAGCAGATTGCTTTCGATGGAGAGATTGACTTTAAAAAGACGGAGGTAAATCTTATTTTTGAGCCTAAATCAAATAAGTGTTCTATATTAGATAAAAAAAGAAGTATGAAAATTATTCTTGAATACGATGAAGTTTTTAAATACGTAGTTGTATGGGCATTACACGATAAAGAATTTATATGTGTTGAGCCTTGGATGGCTAAGCCTGACTCCATGAATACAAAGGAAGATGTCAAAATTTTAAAGCCTGGTGATGAGCTAAAAGCAGTGTTTAGCATAAGAGCTTCTATGGAATAATATTTATGGTTGTGGTACATTAACGTTTTGAGTCATTTGCACATAATATAATGTACCACAAGAAATATATTGAGGTGTCAAAATGGATTTGCACTATGCTTTAATAGCTTTTATTTTATTATACATCTTTATTACAGGGTTTCACGACGAAGGAAATCTCATAGCTACGATTATTTCGTCAAGATCTATCGGCATAAGAAGTGCCTTCATAACAGCGTCTTTAGCTCAATTTATCGGGACAGCTACATTAAGCACTACAGTCGCATCCACCATAAGCAAAGACGTGCTTAAGCTTAAATACATTACAATTGCTGGCAATGATCTTTATATCATGATATTTACAGGCTTGCTTGGTGCTGTTGTTTGGAATCTTATCACGTGGTATATAGGTATGCCTTCCAGCTCTTCACACGCATTAGTTGGAGGCATGATAGGGCCTTTCATAATTAAATATGGGATTGATTCTATTAACATCTACGGAATATTGCTAAAAGTCGTAATTCCACTTTTTTTATCTCCTGTTTTTGGATTTTTGATAGGGTATTTGGTGATGTATTCCACAAGCCGTATTTTGAGAAGTGCTGGAGTAAAAGTCAATACTGTTTTAAAAAAGCTTCAATATTTGACTCTCTTTATCTTAAATGCCGGTCAAGGCGCTAATGATGCCCAAAAAGGAATGGGTCTTATATATATATTGACGATAGGAAGTAGTCTCTCAAGAAGCAGTGAATTTCATAACATGATTAAGGTTTTATCGGCTTTTATGATATCCTTTGGACTTCTTTTTGGCGGTCTTAGAATGATTAAAAGCGTTGGAACCAGAATATACAGGGTTAAGCCGTTTCACTCTTTTAATGCGCAGATATCGTCCCTATTCATAGTTATAGCTGCTGCAGTATTTGGACTGCCTACAAGTGGAACGCAGATAATCAATTCTTCTGTACTTGGAGTTGGTGCAAGAGAAAGACCTACTGCTGTAAGGTGGCAGTTTGCAAGAGGCATGTTTGCATCTTGGTTTATCACAATACCGGCATCTTTTGCGATATCTTCAATTTTATTTTTGATTTGGAAAACTGTATAAAGGTGTGGTGCAAATGGGATTGTTTAATTGGCTATTTTCAAAAGGCGTAGATTTTTACAAATTGTTGCAGGAACATTCTGATTTGGCTTTAAAAGGTGTTCAGGCATTGGCTCTATATATGACAACTGGCAAAGATGACGATGGTGAAAAAGTGATAAATATAGAGAAAGAGGCTGACAATAAGAGAAAAGAGCTTATTGATGAGCTTGATAGCACATTTATTACACCTATTGAAAGAGAAGATATATACGAGCTATCCAGTGCCATTGACAATATATTGGATTACTGCGAGACGACAGTAAAAGAAATGGAGATATATGAGCTTAGTCCGACAGCGGAGCTTAGGGAAATGGTGGATGTCATATTGAGAGGTACAGAGCTTATAGATAAAAGTGTTTATAATCTCGATAAAGACAAAAAATCAGCAATGGATTACGCCCTAAAAGCTAAAAAACTTGAAAATGAGATGGAGTCATATTATAGAAAATATCTAGCGGAGCTTTTAAAGAATGATGATATAAAATACATTTTAAAAATGCGGGAGATATACAGACATTTGAGCAATTGCGCCGATAAGATGGACTTGGCTGGAGAAATATTAGGCCATATCCTTGTGAAGGAAATATGAATATTTATACTAAAAGGCATGATAATAAATGCCCATTTTTTATTAAATTATACACAAAATCAACGGATAGTTTAGCACAATATACAAATATTTTTTAATTATTAAAATATATTAGTAATATTAATAATTTATTTTGAATTAATATGCATTTGATGGTATAATTTTTTTAAATTTTGAATGGGGGGATTTAGGTGAGGAAGTTTATTGCATTTCTAATCGTGTCAATTCTTTTGACAGCAAGCATTTTATCAGGTTGTGGAAATACCAGCAACAAGACATCTACTCAAAGCAACTCAAATTCGACTCAGCAAGTCTTGCATTTGAATCTTGGTGATGAACCTCCAATGCTTGATCCAGCAAAATCAACAGATGGCGTTTCATTTCAAATACTTAATGCTGTGTTAGAAGGACTTGTAAGAATAGGCTCTGATGAAAAGCCTAAAGAAGGATCAGGGTTAGCAAAGAGCTGGGATGTATCAAATGATGGTCTTACATACGTGTTCCATTTAAAAGACAATATCAAATGGAGCGATGGAAACCCGATAACAGCTTATGATTTTGAATATTCTTGGAAAAGAGCATTAGACCCTAAAACTGCATCGGAATATGCCTACATAATGTATCCTATAAAAAATGCAGAAGCCTACAATTCAGGTAAGGCAAGTGCTGATTCTGTAGGTATAAAAGCATTGGATGACAAGACACTTAAAGTAGAGCTTCAGGAGCCTACACCTTATTTCTTAAGTTTGACGGCTTTTATCACGTATTTGCCACTTGAGAAATCTTTTGTAGAAAAAGAAGGAGATAAGTTGGCATCGAGTCCGTCTGATTTAATATACAGTGGTCCATTTGTATTGAAGACATGGAACCATGAACAAAACATTGTCCTTGTTAAAAATGATAACTACTGGGATAAGGATAATGTCAAATTAAGCGAGATAGATTTTGACATGGTAAAAGATCTAAATACTGTCGCACAGGGCTATGATTCCGGTCAATATGACGAAATCAATATAAGCGGTGATTTCGTGCCAAAGTATAAAGATCAGGTTAAAGTGCATCCAAATGGTTTTACGTATTTCTTAGGTTTTAATACTTTGAATCCGGTTTTCAAAAATGCTAATATAAGGAAGGCATTTACAATATCAATAGACAGAAAGAGCTTTACAGAAAATGTCTTGAAGGATGGTTCTATTCCTGCTTATGCGTTTGTTCCTAATGGCATCACAGGGTTAAATGGAGATTTCAGAAAAGAAGCTGGTGAAGCTTTATTCAAAGAAGATGCAAATGAGGCGAAAAGCCTTCTTAAAAAAGGCATGGAAGAATTAAATATAACACAGCTTCCAAAGATAACTTTGCTTACAGATGATACTGATGTTGCCAAAAAAGAAGCTCAAGCAATACAGCAGTTTTGGAAAAACAATCTTGGTGTAGATGTTGTCATTCAAAACGTGTCATACAAGATAAGGCTTCAAATGTTTTCAAAGCAGCAATATGATGTTTGCTTGACAAGGTGGGGAGCCGACTACAACGATCCTATGACGTTTTTAGATTTATGGACCACAAATGCTGGCAATAACAATGTGAAGTATTCAAATCCTAAATACGATGAGCTTATCAATGAGGCAAAGTCAACAAATGACAATGCTGTACGCATGGAAAAGATGAAAGAGGCGGAAAAGATATTGATGAATGATATGCCGGTAGGACCATTGTTCTACTCTGCAACGGCTTACGTTCAGAGAGACTATGTAAAAGGTTGGGTAAGGCATTCTGTCGGAGTTGATAGCGACTGGAAGTGGACGTATATAGAAAAGCACTGATTAAAAGGCATTCCACATTGTGGAATGCCTTTTACTTAAGTTTCTTTTCGTAATTTCTGTATATTAAGAAGCCTAATATCAAGAAGAGAAGTGTTCCTCCGACTAATTTGACTTCATACCAAAGAAGGCTTCCTAAATTCATGCCTGCAGGTGGAATAATAGAAAGGATTATTGAGAACAACACGACTAAGAAGCCTATTCCACCGACAAGCCAAGCTCCAAAATTTCCAAATGGAACCTTATAAAGCCTTTTGACATCGGGCTTTTTATACCTTAAGACGATCAGTGCAGAAAACATCACAAGGTATGGTATGAAGTAGAGTATTGATGTCATGGCTGATAAAAGCCAATACGCTGACTCTACAGTAGGAGTCGAAAAAGCCATAAGTATAAGAAGACTTACGATGACTGCCTGCGTAACCATGGCATTTACAGGCGTACCATATTTATCGTGGGACTTTGTAAAGAATTTAGGCATGATGCCTTTTGAGCTTGTGAAGATCATGTTTATTGGGCCTATTATCCATGCATTTATACCGCCAATGCCTCCTATGAATATCAAAAATGCAGCGACGCCTATTAAATATTTTAAGCCAATTTTGTCGAATATGATTTGTATTGCCTGCATTATCCCAGTCGCCAAACCTATTTCCTTTTGAGGAACTATGAAGGTTATGGATATAGTGCCCAGGATATACAATGCTGGTATGATGAAAGCAGATAAAACTATTGCTTTCGGGAAAGTCCTCTCAGGGTTTTGCGTCCTTTCTGCCAGCGTCGGTGCTAATTCAAGCCCTGCGTAAGCAAATATCATGGATGAAAAGAAGACGATATTGCTTAAACTTGATAGATTAGGGAAAAGCGATGGAACCGTGTACGTTGCTTGAATTTTCTGATGAAGCCCTGTAACCCAGTATATAGAAAAACCGATAAGCAGTATTCCCGGTATTATTGTTCCAAAAAGGCCGCCTGCATTTGAAAGCCATTTGCTTAAGCTAAGACCATTGACATTTACAAGCGTTATTATCCAAAAAAGTACAAATATGAATATGGATACGAATCGGTCATTATCTGCAAGCTTAGGGTTCACCATGTAAGCAGCGGTGCTGGCTATGTATATAAGCATAGACGGATAATACACTACATTTGTAAGCCAATATGACCATGACGTTAAGAAGCCGTATTTGTCGCCAAATGCTTCCTTTGCCCATACATACAAGCCGCCTTCATAAGGCCATCCTGTAGATAGCTCAGCTACTGCAAGTCCTTGCGGTATGAAGAACAAAATAGAAGCTAAGACCCACAGCATTATAGAAGATGCACCGTATTTTGCGGCAAGTGGGAGCCATCTTAAACCTATGATTGCCACTACATTCATAAGGACGATGTCACGCACTTTAAGAATCTTTTCTTTTTCCACAGTTTTGCCTCCTTAAAATTTTTTAATTAGCAAAATAATTTTATCATAGAAATATACCTATGTATATATTCTGCAGAAAAAAGAATCTTATAAATTTGATTTACACATGAAGAAGTGTTTTGATGTGTATTATGTTATGATATAATAGCCTTGTAGGAGGTATTTTTTATGAAAAGGATTGATAAAGTTTACGAGAAGCTTAAAGAGATATGCTTAAGACAGCTAAAAAATGATGGCGTGATAAAAGGATGCTCTGCAATTGATCTATCTAATGAGCTTAATATTCATAGAGCAAATGTATCAAGCGATCTAAATAAAATGTACAAGGATGGCAAGATAGATAAAATCGAAGGAAAGCCTGTCTTATTCAGCATAAGGCAAGATGAATTGACCAAAAATCTTAATACAGTGGAAGACGACGCTTTTAAAAAGATAATTGGTTCAAATCTAAGCCTTAAAAATGCTGTTCAACAAGCAAAAGCGGCTATCATGTATCCTCCACATGGACTTCATACATTAATATTAGGTGAAACGGGTACAGGCAAGTCGATGTTTGCGGAGACAATGTACGAATACGCCAAAGAGATAGGCAGGATCAAGACAAATGCTCCATTTGTGGCTTTTAACTGTGCTGATTATGCCAACAATCCACAGCTTCTCATGGCGCAGCTATTTGGAGTGAAAAAAGGGGCGTACACCGGTGCAGATAAAGACAAGATAGGGATAGTGGAGAAAGCGGACAAAGGAATACTATTTCTCGACGAAGTCCATAGATTGCCACCAGAAGGACAAGAGATGCTTTTTTATCTTATAGACAAAGGGATGTTCAGACACTTAGGTGAAACAGACGCACAGCATAAAGCGGATGTGCTTATAATATGTGCGACTACAGAAAATGTAGAATCAATACTTCTTAAGACTTTTACGCGGCGAATCCCGATGGTGATAAATTTGCCATCATTAAAAGAAAGAACTTATGAAGAGAGATTTGAAATAATAAAGAATTTTATGATTGACGAGGCATCTATAATCAAAAACGACATATCAATAACATCAAACGCATTGAAAGCATTTCTGCTTTATGATTGTCCAAACAACATAGGGCAGCTAAAAAGCGACATAAAGCTTTGTGCGGCAAAAGCATACCTTGGATTCATGATGAATAGGGACAAAGAAGTTGTTATACACACAGAAGATCTTCCACAGTATATAAAAAGAGGGCTTTTCAAATACAAAGAGGAAAAAGATAAAATCGATAAATTTGTAAAAGACGATAAAATAATGTTTTCTATAGACAAAATGGACATCATTCCATCTGAAGATAGTAAATCATTCAACTTTTACGAAGCGCTGGAGGAGAAGCGTAAATCTCTGGAGAAAAAAGGTATAAATGAAGATGACATAAAACTCATAATGAATTTGGATATAGAAACTTATCTAAAAAGGTATATTGATGAAGCTAAAAGGTACAATTTAGAGGAACTTTATAAAGTTGTCGACAAGAGAATTGTTGATATTGTGGATAATTTTCTGAATCATGCAGGAAAAATGTTAAAAAGAGAGTTTAGTGAAAAGACACTGTATGGTCTTTCTATGCACGTTGCCAGCTCAATCGAAAGGATATCAAGTGGTAAGAAAATAGAAAACCATCAATTAGACGATATAAAAAGGATATACAAGGATGAGTTTGAAGTTTCTAAAGAGCTTAAAAAATTGATAGAGAGAGAATTTGACATAGAGGTTCCAGAAGATGAAGTAGGCTTTATAACCATGTTTTTGTGCCTCGACATAAAACAAGAAAAAGATGAAGAAAAGGTCAGCGTCATAGTTGCAATGCATGGTGAGTCTACGGCTACATCCATAGCAGATGTTTCAAATAGATTGCTGGGGGAAAATTTTGTCGTAGGGTACAATATGCCACTTGACCAGAAGCCTGAAATCGCTCTTAACAACCTATGTGACCTAATTAAGAAGACGAATAAGGGAAAAGGTGTATTGCTTCTTGTAGACATGGGTTCATTAGTTTTCTTTGGTGATATGGTATACGAAAAAACAGGTATTCCAGTCAAGACGGTTGAAATGGCATCAACACCTATGGTATTAGAAGCAGGAAGAAAAGCATTATTAAATGCATCACTTGATGAAGTTTACGATTCTGCGCTTAATTTAAGCCCTTATATAGGAAGGATATATAAGGACAACTTTGAGATGCAAAACGGATTTAAAAATGACGTCATAATAACTGCCTGCATCACAGGTGAAGGCACAGCATTGAAATTAAAATCCATCTTAGAGAAAAAACTCGATCTGAAATCAGCAGGCATTGACATCATACCTTTAAATATAGAAGACAAAAGAGAATTTAAGCGAAAGCTACAGAATATAAAAAGGGAAAAGAATGTATTAGCAGTAGTAAGCGCATTTGACCCAGGCGATGATACAGTTAAATACATTTCAACTACTGATGTGTTTGACAACCGTAAATTAAGATCTTTAAAAGCTATGATTGATTCAAGAGATGCACTTGAAACCATAGACAACATGAAAGAGATAATCGCAGAAAACGTAAATATTGATGCGGGAAAATACATCAATGCGTTTAAAGAATTTTATCTAAACATTGCAGAAAACAATGTAACTCTCGATAATGACAAAATAATCGGTCTAATACTTCATCTTGCTTGTGCAATAGAACGTGTATTAAATGATGGCGAATTAATACGGATCAAAAACTGTAAATCAATCATAGAAAACAACACATCAAAATACGAAATGATAAAGACTGCCGTAAAACCAGTAAACGAAGCTTTTGACATGGCTTTATCAGATGATGAATATGTGAGCATAATGATGATAGTTTTTTCGCTTTAATACACATATGTGTATTGATTACGGTTACAAACAATACAGATTGATACAGGTTTTTTAACGATACGAAAAGCTATGAAATTCAAGCTTTTGCTACTCGAAATTGCTTTGGCACGGTATTTGCATTATCTATAAGCAGAAAATTAAATTGGAGGTGAAATGAAATTAGATGAAGATAGTTTTGGTTTGTTCAGCAGGGATGTCAACAAGTTTGCTTGTAAAAAAGATGAAAGATACAGCAGCCAAAAAAGGTGTAGAAGTTGAGATTGAAGCTTATGCCGAAGCTGATTTGAAGCGTAACTTAGAAAATGTAGACGTTATATTGATTGGACCACAAGTAAGATATTTGCTTGAAAAAATCAAGCAAATTGCTGAACCAAAGGGAATTGCTGTAGATGTAATTGAATCGAAACTTTACGGTAAAGTTGACGGTGAAGGAGTTTTGAATAAAGCTTTAAGCATCTTAAAAAAGTAGAGAACTAATTTAATATTTATAAGCAGGAGGAGTGTAATGTGAAAAAAATTATGAGTTTTTTGGAAAAGTATTTTGTTCCCATTGCTGCAAAGTTTGGTTCAGAAAGACATTTAGTTGCCATTCGTGATGGATTTGCAATGATAATGCCTCTTATACTTGCTGGTGCATTTGCAGTTTTGATAAACAATTTGCCAATACAAGCATATCAGAATTTTATGGTTGGAATATTTGGCAAATCGTGGACAACTTTTGGTGGGAATTTGTGGAATGGTACTTTTGCAGTAATGTCGATTATACTTGTTGTATCAATAAGCTATAATTTGGCTCTGTCATATGAGTCAAATGGAATAGGTGCCGGGTTAGTGTCATTTGCATCTTTATTGATGTTGTATACACCATCAGCCAAAGATTGGGCAATACCGTATGCATTTTTAGGAGCTCAGGGATTATTCGTATCGATAATTGTCGCTCTTATTTCTACAGAAATATTTGTGCGCTTATTAGGAAATCCAAAATTAGTTATAAAAATGCCTGAAGGAGTGCCACCTGCTGTTGCAAAATCTTTTGCTGCATTATTGCCATCTTTGATAGTATTATCTATTTGGGCTTTGTTTAAATCAATAACTGTAGCTCTAGGGTTAACAGACATTCATCAAGCTATATTTAATGCAATTCAAGCTCCATTAACTGGCTTAGCTGATACATTAGGTTCTGCAATTGTAGTTGCATTTCTTATACATTTTTTATGGTTCTTTGGATTACATGGCACAAATATATTAGGACCAATATTAAATGCAGTTTACTTGCCTGCTATAAATGACAATATAGCTGCATTAAAGGCAGGGAAAGCTATTCCACATATAGTGACAATGCCATTCTTTGACGCATTCGTTCATTTGGGTGGTGCCGGCACAACCATTGGATTAATTATAGCTATCTACATTGCATCAAGAAGAAAGAAAAAGAGAAATGAGATGCAGAATATAGCCAATTTAGCTATTGCACCAGGAATATTCAATATTAATGAACCGATGATTTTTGGTATGCCGTTAGTCTTAAATCCTATATTTTTCATACCGTTTATCTTGACACCAATTATTCTCACAATTATTAGCTATTTTGCCATATCATTGGGAATAGTACCAAGAACTATTGCTATGATGCCTTGGACAACACCACCGATAATAGGAGGCTTTTTGGTAACAGGATCGATTAGAGGTGCTATACTTGCATTAGTAAATCTAATTATAAGTGTAGTAATATATTTACCTTTTGTATTAGCGGCAGAAAAAATTGAAGAAAAATCTAATAAAACAAATGAAGAAGCATTAGTGGAAGAAAAAGTTAGATAGATATTAATTTTGATTGTATAATGGCGTGATAAGCAATGAATCTGCCTATTGACAATAAAAGGTTTTGCTTATCATGCCAATATTAATAATTATTTTTATTGAAATTGAGGTGTATTATATTGAAAAGATTAGGTATTTCAGTTTATTTGAATAGCAATAGTTTGCAAGATAATATGCAATATATTAATCTGGCATCAAAATACGGGTTTGAAATAGTGTTTACGACTTTGATATCTATAAATAATAGCAATTTTGATAAATATTACAATGATTTTATTAGCTTAGTAAAATATTCTAACGATATTGGAATGAAAGTAATTGCGGATGTGGAACCTGAAATATTAAAAAAGTTAAACATTTCTTATACAAATTTGAAAAAATTGTCTGAAATTGGACTTTACGGAGTAAGGCTCGATTTAGGATATAGCGGATTGGAAGAATCAATAATGACATTTAATAATCATGGATTAAAAATTGTCTTAAATATGAGCAATGGAACGGATTATTTAGAAAATATTCTATCATATAGTCCGAATATATACAACATTATTGGATGTCATAATTTTTATCCTCATAGATACACGGGTTTAAGTTATGAACATTTTTATAAATGCAGTCGTAAATTCAAAGAATTTGGAGTAAGGACTGCTGCATTTGTGAGTTCAAATGATGCAAACTTTGGGCCATGGCCTATTTCGGAAGGGCTTTGTACTTTGGAAATGCATAGAGATCTTCCTGTCGATATTCAGGCAAAACATTTATTTGCTACAGGATTAATAGATGATGTGATTATTGGTAATGCATTTGCATCTGAAAGTGAACTAAAAAAGCTTAGTCAAATAAATAAAGATATAATAGAATTTAGAGTAAACCTAGTTGACAACATTACGCCTATAGATAGGAAAATAGTATTGGAAGAATTTCATTTTGTTAGAGGAGATATTTCAGAATACTTATTAAGATCTACTCAAAGCAGAGTTAAATATAAAGACCATAAATTTTTACCATACAATGTGACAGATATTAAAAGAGGAGATGTATTAATAGACACATATTTATATCAAAATTATGCGGGAGAATTACAAATAGCGCTAAAAGATATTAAAAATACAGGTAAGACAAACGTTGTGGGTAGAATCGATGAAAGAGAAATATTTTTATTAGATTATTTAAAACCATGGTCAAAATTTAGTTTTGTAGAAGGCAAATAGTCATTATAGTTTAGGAGGCAAAACAATGGAATTAGAAGAGATTGTATTTCAAATTATATTAAATGCGGGGAATGCTAAAAGCAATTGTTTTGATGCGCTGAAAAGTGCTAAAGATGGTGATTTTAAATCGGCGGAAAATTATATTAATAAAGCAGAAGAAGAGATTATTAAAGCTCATAATATACAAACAAGTATGCTTCAAAAAGAAGCAAACGGTGATCATCAAATAGTTACACTTCTATTGATGCATGCAGAGGATCATATGATGTCTGCGATTTTGGCGAAGGATCTGATTACTGAGATGATCGATTTGTATAAATTGATTTATTCTGCAAAAGGTGTAAAATAACCGTAGGATCAAAAATAACTACGGGAAGGAGAGTTCTTTAAATGTCTAAAAAAGGTTTGAAAATAGCTACCATAGGTGGAGGTTCAAGCTATACGCCTGAATTGGTGGAAGGCTTCATAAAAAGGTATGATGAGCTGCCTGTAAAAGATTTATACCTTGTGGACATTGAGGAAGGAAAAGAAAAATTAGAGATTGTGGGAAATCTCGCAAAGCGAATGGTTGAAAAGGCTGGTGTGGACATTAATATTCATTTAACTTTAGACAGGCGTGAGGCAATAAAAGATGCAGACTTTGTGACTACACAGTTTAGGGTTGGACTTTTGGATGCTCGAATTAGAGATGAGAAAATACCTTTAAGATATGATGTGATAGGACAGGAGACGACAGGTCCTGGTGGGTTTGCAAAAGCTCAGAGGACGATACCGGTGATACTCGATATATGCAAGGATATAGAAGAATTATCTCCAGATGCATGGCTTATTAACTTTACAAATCCGTCAGGTATAATTACAGAAACAGTTTTAAAGCATACAAAGGTGAAAGTGATAGGCCTATGTAATGTTCCAATAGGTATGGTATATGGCGTTGCAGAAATGCTTGATGTAGATGTAAAGCGGGTGTCAATAGATTTTGCAGGGCTTAATCATCTTGTATGGGGTACCCATGTGTATTTGGATGGTGAAGACATAACAGAGAAATTGATAGATAGCTTTGCAGGTGGCAAGTCTATGTCTATGAAGAATGTGCCTGACTTACCATGGGAACCAGAGTTTATCAAATCTCTTGGAATGTATCCGTGCCCATATCACAGGTATTATTATCTTACAGATAAAATGCTGGAGGAAGAAAAGAAAGATGCAGCAACGATAGGGACAAGGGGTGAACAAGTCAAAAAGCTTGAAAAAGAGCTGTTTGAATTGTATAAAGATCCAAATCTCAATGTAAAACCACCACAACTGGAGAAAAGAGGTGGAGCTCACTATTCCGATGCAGCATGTTCACTGATAAACTCAATATACAACGATAAAAAAGACATTCATGTGGTAAATGTCAAGAACAATGGCACAATTTTAGATTTGCCAAATGATGTGGTTATTGAGACAAATGCCGTGATAGATAAAAATGGTGCACATCCAATAAATATAGGGCATGTACCGACAAAGATAAGAGGTTTGATGCAATCAGTGAAAGCTTACGAGGAATTGACAATAGAAGCTGGTGTGACAGGCGATTACTATACTGCACTTCAAGCTTTAACAATACATCCGCTTGTACCATCATCAACAGTAGCTAAAAAAATCTTGGACGATATTATCAGAGAAAACATAGATTACTTGCCACAATATAGGTAACAAAAAAAGCCGGGTTTTCCGGCTTTTTATAGACATTTTGTGAAACTAAATTACAAAATAATAAAATACACTTGAAATTTTATTTCACATGTAATATAATTATAAATAGGAAGAGGTGAAAACATTAACATGGCAGGAGATATAGAAAAAATTAAAGCAGTTATAAATAATCTAAAGCCGTCGGAAAAGAAAGTTGCAGAGTATATAATAAAAAATGCTGATAAAATTTCGGAACTATCTATAGGTGAACTTTCGAAAAATAGCGGTACAAGCGAGGCAAGTGTCGTAAGATTTTGCAAAAATCTTGGATACAAAGGTTATCAAGATCTTAAAATAAAAATTTCAGCAGATTATACATATAAAACAAAAAGCATTCAAGGTTTTGTAAATATAAACGATGATATAAATTCTATCGTTGTTAAAATATCAAAGAATAATATGCAGGCAATAGAAAAGACGATGGATATGCTTGATAGAGATGAGCTGCAAAAAGCTGCTGATGCTATATTAAATGCTAATAGAATAGATATTTATGGTGTTGGAGCATCTGCTATTGTTGCACAAGATATGTTACAGAAATTTATGAGAATAAATAAATCTTGTACAGCTTACAGCGATTCTCACATGCAACTTGCATCTGCTGCAAATCTAAGCAATGGGGATGTTGCGGTAGGAATATCTTATTCCGGTGAAACAATGGATACTGTAGATGCTTTGAAAATAGCGAAAAATTCAGGTGCTACGACAATTTGCATAACAAGATTTGGAAATTCATCCATAACAAATGTTTCAGATATCAAACTTTTTGTATATTCTACGGAAGCGATTTTTAGAAGTGGTGCAATGGCATCACGTATAGCACAATTAAATGTCATAGATATACTGTTTTCTGTAATTGCTTGTAGAAAATATGAAGATATAATTAAATATTTAGAAAATACAAGTGAAGCTGTTTCATCAAGAAAATATTGAAGGAGGATTTTATGTTAAATATATTCAGAAAAAGTTGCAGAAGATTATTGATAAAGGCACCAGTTGATGGCGAGATAGTAGATATAGTAGAAGTTCCAGATGAAGTATTTGCTCAAAAGCTTGTAGGCGATGGAGTAGCCGTAAATCCTAAATCGGATATTTTTGTATCACCAGTTGAAGGTGTCATAACAACTGTTTTCCCAACAAAACATGCAATAGGCATCAAGACAATAGAAGGAATCGAGATAATGATACACGTTGGTGTAGATACCGTAAAATTAAACGGAGAGGGGTTTACGACATTTATAAATGAAGGCGATAAAGTAAAAGTTGGAGATAAATTATTGCAAATAAATAAACTGATTTTAGAATCAAAGGCAAAGTCGCTCATATCGCCAATCATCATAATAAATACGGAGCGAATTAAAGAGATGAATAAAATCATTGGTAGTGTAACTGCTGGAGAAACAGATATTATAGAAGCAGTTATTTAATTGTTTAATCATGAATTAAATTTTCATAAATATAATTTATTTATGAAGTAATGTAACATGAAAGGGGGATAGTAAAGAATATCAAGTTTTCAAAGATAAAAAAAAGGAGGATGAAAAATGTCAAGAGAAAAAGACATAGCCGAAAGTATCATTAGGGAATTGGGTGGCAAAGAAAATGTCGTATCAATCACTAATTGTATGACAAGATTAAGAGTGTTAGCAAGGTATTATGACAAAATCAATTATGAATCACTTAAAAAAGTCGAGGGCGTCATTAAAGTCAACGAAGAAGGAGGAGAGCTGCAGATTATTTTAGGACCAGGATTGGTGTCAAAAGTAGCAGGTGAGGCATCTAAAAAAATAGGAATTAAATTGGGAGATGCACAAGAAATCAAAGCTGCAATAAATGAAAAAAACAAAACACCCTTTAAACTTCTTTTAAGAAGAATTGCCAGCATATTTATTCCTTTGATTCCAGGATTAATAGGTGGTGGATTAATACTTGGCATAACCAATGTTGCCACAAAGTTTAACTGGATTGCTGATAAAAATTTGCTGGCTATGTTAAGTTTGTTTGGAAGCACAATTTTCACTTATATGGGCATAATGATAGGCATGAATACTGCTAAAGAATTTGGAGGTTCACCTACGCTTGGTGGTATACTTGCGGGTATCATCTATAATCCTGTTTTGGCGGATATAAAAATAGGCGGCAGTGCACTTGTTGTCGGTAGAGGTGGAATAATCTCTGTATTAATTGCAGCCGCATTTGCAAGTTGGCTTGAAAAAAACATTAGGAAGAGGATGCCAAACAGTATAGAATTACTTGCGACTCCTTTATTGACAATTTTGATAGCAGGCTTTGCAACACTTTATGTATTGCAGCCACTTGGTGGTTTTATAGCCGATGCCATAGGCAAAGCTGTGACAGTTGCGATTGCAGGTAAAGCTGGTATATTTACAGGATTTATACTTGCAGGTACTTTCTTGCCGTTAGTTATGACAGGTTTACACCAGGGGCTTACGCCTATACACATGCAGCTTATTCAATCTACAGGTGTTACAATACTGCTTCCAATTTTAGCAATGGCAGGTGCTGGGCAAGTCGGTGCGGCAATTGCAGTATATGTCAAAACAAAAAGCAAACAGCTTAAAAAGATTATAGAAGGTTCAATACTTGTTGGAATTTTAGGTATTGGTGAACCACTTATTTACGGCGTTACTTTACCTCTCGGACGACCTTTTATAGGAGCATGTATTGGGGCAGCTTTTGGAGGTGCATTTGAAGCATTAAAAGTTGTAGGAGCAAGAGGATTAGGAATATCTGGTATACCTCTTGCTGCTTTAATAGAACCAAATAAAATAATTTATTATATTATCGGTTTAATTATATCATATATTGCAGGATTTATAGCAACTTATTTGCTGGGATTTGAAGATCCAGTAGATGAAGAGATAAAAGATACTCAACCATTTAGTTTTGATGCATAAAAAAAGGGGCGTTTTGCCCCTTTAAGGAGTTGATTGTATGGCATTTGGCGTATCTGTTTATACTACGGATGACTTTTCAAGTCAAAAAAATAAAGAATATATTAAAATGGCAAAAGGTTTGGGCATATGTTCTGTATTTACATCAATGCATATTCCGGAGATAGAATATGGAAGAAAAATAAATGAGATTAAAGATTTAGTGGAGTATATTAAATTATTAGACATGAAACTTACAATAGATATTTCACCTGTTACTATGAATATATTAGGGTCGTCACCAAACAACCTTAAATTATTTTATGAGTTAGGGATAGATTGTTTGAGACTTGATTATGGATTTACGATAGATGAAATTGTTGAAATGACTAAAAATGAATACGGCATAAAAATCGAATTAAATGCAAGCACGATAACAAAACAACAAATAAATGATTTGATAAATAGGAATGCTGATTTGAAAAATTTAAGCGCCTGCCACAATTTTTATCCTAAACCATATACAGGGCTTTCGTACGAGTTTTTTAGAGAAAAAACTTTGATGATAAAAAGCTATGGACTTAAAGTTTCGGCATTTATTCCATCTCAGAAAGGTAAACGAGGTCCAATATGTGAAGGATTACCGACTCTTGAAATTCATAGAAATATAAAACCAGATATAGCCGCAAAACATTTAATCTATTCAGGGATTGATGATGTATACTTTGGAGATGCGTATGCATCTTTTGATGAGATGAATGATGTTACGTCAATTGATAATAATGTCATTGAATTAAAAATTAATTTAGTTAATGATATTATAGATTGTGAAAAAGATTTGATTTTTAATTGTATCCATACAAATAGGTCTGATTCGTCAGAATATATTGTAAGATCAGAAGAATCAAGAGGATATGCAAAAATTGGAATGAAAATAAAAGCCCATAACTGTATCGATAGAAAAAAATACTGTGTAACAATAGACAATGAAAATTTCAAAAGGTATTCTGGAGAGCTAAATATCTGCATGGTTGATTTACCTAAAGATGAAAGGGTAAATGTAGTAGGATATATACCTGAAGAAGAGCACATTCTAGCAGATTTAATCAAACCAGGCGCAAAATTCAAGTTTAGAAAGGGCTGATATCATGAACTTAGAAGTACTAATGACCGAAGGAAGGAATCCGGATACAGTGGATATAGATAAGTTAAGCACAGAGGATATGTTAAGAAAAATAAACGAGGAAGATAAAAAAGTTCCGATGGCTGTAGAAAAAGAAATACCCAATATTGCAAAAGCTATAGATATTGCAGCGGAAAAATTAAAAAAGGGCGGAAGGCTTATATATATTGGTGCTGGTACAAGTGGCAGGCTTGGAATACTTGATGCTTCTGAATGCCCTCCTACATTTGGCGTATCTCCAGAAATGGTACAGGGAATTATCGCGGGTGGAGACATAGCTATAAGAAAAGTTGTCGAAGGCGCAGAAGATAATATAGAACTTGGCAGATTGGACTTGATTGAAAGAAATTTATCCAACAATGATGTTGTGGTAGGAATTGCAGCCAGTGGAAGAACACCTTATGTTTTAGGCGCACTTCATTATGCTAAAGAAATTGGAGCAGCGACAATAGGCATATCGTGTAATCCAAACTCTGAGATGAAAAATCTAGTTGATATAATGATAGCACCTGTTGTTGGACCTGAAGTTATTATGGGGTCCACTAGGATGAAAGCGGGAACTGCTCAGAAGCTTGTATTAAATATGATTTCTACGGGAGTTATGATAAAGATTGGTAAAGTGTACAGCAATTTGATGGTTGATGTACAGGCGACAAACGAGAAATTAATTCACAGGGCAAGGAGGATAGTTAAACTTGCAACAGGAGCTGATGACGTTGCTATTGAGAAGATATTAAATGAGACAGGTTATGATGTTAAATTGACTATACTAATGATACTTACAGGCCTTAAAAAGCCTGAAGCTCAGGAACTTTTGGAAAAGGCAGAAGGTCATATAGAAAAAGCGTTGAAAGAAAATAGGTTGAAAAGAAATTTTACTATCAATGCATAATGCAAATATGATGTATAGCGTTGTTTTTAGCTGAAGAAAATATTTTCTTCAGCTTTTAAATTCATAGCAAATTGGAATAATTTTTTAATATTGAGAGGATTTTTAAGATATATGTACATAAATTTTGGATAGAAGCAATTTTTGGAGTTTGTAATTGTTTTTATAAAGATATAAAATTATATTAAAAGTTGTCTGACATCTGATATATTACAATTAAAATCTTACACAAGTTTAAGTTTACACGGTCTTAACGCTTGCTTAATAATAACTTTACAATTGTCTGTTATATTAAATATGTAAGAAGTTGCACCATTCATCAAAGCAGCTAAAATTTCTTGACTTTAAGTTAATGCACATCTACGTTTCCAATGCATCAGTGTTTAAACGAATATGACATAAGGGGGGATTGTGTTTATACTTAAAAATATTTTCAAATAATAAGAGGAGTAGGAGGGTTCATATGTTGAAAGGTAGAGGCAAAGTTTTAAGTATCATTTTGACATTTGTGATGGTATTTGGCATGGTATTTTCAAGTATGTCTCAGATATCATACGCAGCTACATCAAAGACATTTGATTTTGTAGAAGTCACTGATTTCCACGGGTATCTGCAAGCATCAGGTAAATTAAGCGATGGAACGCCTATCACTCAGGAGAGAGGATCGGTACTGGCAAAAAGGATAAAGGACATAAAGGCAGCAAATCCTGATACTGTCATACTATCTGGCGGAGATATGTTTCAGGGTACGCCTCTTTCAAACGTTTTAAAAGGACAGCCTGTCATCGATATGATGAAAAGCATAGGCTTTGATGCGATGGCATTAGGAAATCATGAGTACGACTGGGGCATTAATTCTGTCATCGATACAGGAAACGCAGTCTTAAAAGGATCCACGATACCTGTTTTAGCAGCTAATGTATACGACAAAACTACAGGCAAACCTGTAAGTTACACGAAACCATACGTTGTAATTGAAAGAGATGGAGTAAAGATCGGTATCATCGGCATCGTTGATAACAAAGAATTCCCATCTATAATTTTGCCATCTCTTATAAGCAATGTAGATTTTAAAGATCCTGTGCCGATCGTAAATAGTCTTGCACAGCAGTTAAGAAATGATGGCGCGCAGATTGTAGTCGTCTTAGCACATATGGGAGCTACGACTGATAAGAATACAGGTGAGACAATAGGTAATCTCATTGATTTTGCAAAGAGCGTAAAAGGCGTAGACGCCATATTTGGCGGTCATACACATACGATTGTCACAACGAGAGTAAATGGAATCCCTGTAGGTGTCGCCAACAATGCAGGTATGGGCTTTATAGATCTTAAGATAACAGTAAATAGTGATGGAACTGTAAGCACAGGAGATATGGTTTACAACGATGATTACAGCTATTACAATACGAAGACACCGATAGTTGACGAAGATGTTCAAAGCATAGTCGATAAAGCCATACAAGATGCTGGACCACTATTTAGCCAGGTCATTGGCACTGCAGATGTAGATTTGACGAGAACTCAAAGTGCAAATCCTTTTGGAGATTCGATTTTAGGAAATTGGACGTCAGAAGTCGTTAAGGACGCTGTAAATGCGGATTTTGCTTTTGGAAACAATGGCGGACTTAGAACAGACGTATTAAAAGGCGATATCACTGTTGGAACAATGTATACGTTGATGCCATTTGACAATACCATTGTCACAGTAAGCATGACTGGTGCAGAGATTAAGAAGGTATTGGAACAAGCTGTTCAGGATGGTGGCAAAGGGATTCAGGTTGCAGGTCTTTCATTTAAGTACGATCCGAATAAGCCATCTATGAATAGAGTATTTGACATGAAGAAATCTGATGGTACACCAATAGATATGAATGCAAGATATCTTGTAGCGACCAATAATTTCATGGGAACTGGTGGAGATGGCTTTACAGAATTTACTGATCCCGATGTACAGAAATCTTACATAGATACGCAGAAATTGGTGAGAGATGCATTTATCGATGCTGTAAAAGCACAAGGTCATATAACGGCAAAAATAGACAATAGGATATCTCCAGCTACAATGATAGCTTCTAATGAGACGACTATAACAGTCTTAGCCACATCTGACGTACATGGGAATCTGGTACCATGGGACTACAGCAGTGCAAAAGAAGCTAATCAGGGCCTTGCGAAAGTGGCAGGTTATGTTGACAAAGTAAGGTCTGAAAATCTAAACGTCGTATTAGTAGACAATGGCGATACGATTCAAGGCACGCCACTTTCATACTACTACGATAAAATTGACACGAAGACTGAATATCCGATGGCAAAAGCTATGGGTGCTATGCACTACGATACGTGGACATTAGGCAACCACGAATTCAATTATGGATTGGATGTATTAAACAGAGTAATCGCTGATATGGAGAAAGAAAACATTCATGTCTTGTCTGCAAATACTTACAAAGATGATGGTACCAACTTTGTAGAGCCTTACTATATTAAGACGATAACTACACCTATGGGTGATGTGAAAGTAGGCATATTAGGACTTACTACAAAAGAAATTCCTTCATGGGAGGACAAATCTCATTATGCAGGGCTTAAATTCAATGATCTTGTAGAAGAGGCAAATAAATGGGTGCCTAAAGTGAGAGCTGCTGGCGCAGACATAGTTGTTGTTGCTATGCACTCCGGTGAGGAAAGCCCATCAGATACCATACCGGAAAATCAGGTAAAAGCTGTAGCTCAAGGTGTAAATGGGATAGATGCGATAATAGCGGGCCATACACATGCTGTAATACAAATGGATACATTTAAAAACCCAGAAGGCAAAGATGTAATAGTGACAGAGCCAGGCAAATGGGGGCAATACGTTTCAAGGATAGATTTCAACATATCTAAAGATGAAAATGGAAAATGGGTAATTGACAGCAAGACAAGCAAAGCTGTTGCAATGGATAGCTCTATACAGCCTGATGAAAACATAATGCAGCTTGCAGAGCCATACCAAGAAGCGACGCTTAAATACGTAGGAACAAAGATAGGCACAGCTTCTGGTGACTTCTTAGGGAAAGATCAGTTGACAAAGGAAACGGCCTTGATGGATCTTATAAACAAGGTGCAAAAATACTATGCAAAGACAGATCTTTCAATAGCTGCACCATTAAGTAGCACTGCTCAGATATTAAAAGGCGATGTTACAATACAAGACATGATGAGTGTATATGTGTTTGAAAATTATTTGTACGGAATAAAGATGACTGGTAAGCAGTTAAAGGATTGGATGGAATGGTCTGCCCGATATTATCAGCAGGTCAAATCTTCAGATGATCCTATAACAAAGGATAAGACCCTCAATATACCGGATTACAACCTTGATCAGCTTTATGGAGCAAGTTACACGATAGATCTTACACAGCCTGTCGGAAACAGGATTAAGAACCTTACGGTAAATGGTAAACCGGTGAAAGACGACGATGTGTTTACAGTTGCAATAAACAACTACAGATTTAATGGCGGCGGAGGTTTCATGAAGGCAGCAGGCATAACAAATCCTGTTGTAGTCTTTGACTCGGCTAAAGCTTATGGTGATGATGGACAGGTAAGAAATTTGATGATAAGTTATATAAAGATGAAAGGAACTATAGATCCCGTTGTCGACAATTACTGGACGATATCTAAGACACCAGTTTCAGAAGGAAATGTTGTAAGTAAAGGCATTGTCACAGCGTCAGCTTTAAATGTGCGATTAGGTGCTGGTACAAATTACAAAGTTATAGGCGTATTAATGGCTGGACAATCTATCAACATAGTAGGCGAAAATAATGGCTGGTATCAAATTGACTACAATGGAAAGACAGGTTATGTATACGGCAAGTATGTAGCTTCGTCCCCAGATTTATCAAATGTAACCGTATTAAAATCGGTGAAGGTGACTGCTAAAGACGGACTTAATGTCAGATTAAATAATTCCATAAGCGCGTTAAAAATAGGAGCAGTACCGTACGGCTATGAATTAAAAGTAGTCGGCGAATACGACGGATGGTATAAGGTTCAGTATAACGGCATATACGGATTTGTTTACGCAAAATACACAAAATAGAAAGATAAACTTAGCAAAAAGGGAAAGCTTTAAGATGGCAGCTTTCCCTTTTGCCATACATAAACAGCATAAAAGTCAGTTGGATAGAGACAAATATAATGATAGAATAATAGGAGAATAAATATGATAATGTTGACTTAGCAAGAAGGGAATGAAGAGGAAGTTGTACATAGGAGACGTAGAAATCAAAAACAATGTGTTTTTGGCGCCTATGGCAGGTGTCACAGATAAGCCTTATAGGCGTATATGCAGTGAGATGGGTTGTGGATTTACATACACTGAAATGGTCAGCGCTAAAGGCCTTTACTATGGCAGCGAGAATACAGAATTCCTTACAGACATAGATGATGATGAAAATGTGGCGCTTCAGATATTTGGCTCTGATCCCTATATAATGGGTGAAATTGCAAAGAGATTAAATGCGTCAAATGCAAAAGTGATAGATATAAACATGGGATGCCCAACGCCTAAGATAGTGAAAAACGGCGATGGTTCTGCTTTGATGCTTAAACCTGATTTGGCAGAAAGCGTGATTAAAGCGGTAGTGAAAAACTCTATTAAGCCTGTAACTATAAAGATAAGGAAAGGATGGGACGATGATCACATAAATGCTGTTGAGATTGCTAAGATGGCTGAAAATTGCGGCGTAAAAGCTGTAGCGGTTCATGGCAGAACGAGAGAACAGTTTTACTCAGGCAATGCTGACTGGGATATAATAAAGAAAGTCAAGGATAATCTAAAAATACCTGTAATAGGCAATGGAGATGTGTTTTCACCGGAAGATGCAAAAAGGATGATAGACGAGACAGGCTGTGACGCAGTGATGGTTGGCAGAGGGGCAGAAGGGAATCCATGGATTTTCAAAAGAATACTTTACTATCTAAATACAGGTGAAATTCTGCCAGAGCCGACCGTAAGTGAAAAGATTGACATGATTTTAAGGCATCTTGACATGATGATAGAATACAAAGGTGAACAAATAGGAATATTGGAGATGAGAAAGCATATAGCATGGTATCTAAAAGGTATCCGGGGTGCATCAAAGATAAAACAGATGGTATTTACGATGTCTAACTATAAAGAGGTTAAAGACCTGTTACTTAGTATTAAAAGTTCTATATAGAATTACGCCAAGTATTTTGGGGGAAGATATCTTGTCATTAAAATATGTACTGTCATTATGTGTAATAGGATTTATTGCTGCATTTATTGATTCTATAGCAGGTGGAGGAGGCATAATAAGCCTTCCTGGGCTTATGGTTTTAGGGGTACCTCCTGCATATGCTCTTGGGACTAATAAATTTGCATCGACGTGTGCGTCTTTTACAAGCTCTATGACTTTCATAAAATACAAAGTATATGATATCAACTTATTGAAATATCTTGTTTTCGGGACATTAATAGGAGCAATTTTAGGTGTTAAAGCGGTTTTGTCATTGGACAGTTCAAAGTTGAGAATCATCATAATAATATTGATGATATTTGTTGCAATATATACATTGCTATCGAAAAATGTTGGTAATGTAAATAATTTTAAAGGTGTTAATAAAAAGACGATAGCAATTGGACTTATTATATCAATAGTTTTGGGCTTTTATGATGGCTTTTTTGGACCTGGTACAGGCTCTTTTTACATTTTTTTATTTATAATATTACTGGGGTATGATTTTAGAATAAGCGCTGGAAATGGGAAGATACTTAATTTTGTAAGCAATGTTACATCATTAGTTCTATTTGCTATAAGCAGTAAGATAATTTATTCTGCAGCAATTCCTATGGCAGTAGCTATGATAATTGGTGCCAGATTTGGCACGAAAGTAGCAATAAAAAATGGCGCAAAATTGATTAGACCTATACTCATATGTGTTGCTATTGCGTACGCAATAAAAATGGTATTTGATATTGTTAAATGAGACATGCACAAAACCCTTCTATGACAGCATAGATTATGAAGAAGGGGGATGTAGGAATGCTCATACTGCCTAACAGTAAGTATCTATCAAGTAGCAGTGAAATGCCGAAACAGATTGAAATATCTGGTGTGGATATTGAAGAGTTTAATTTTAAAGAAAACTTAAAGAGGAAAAACCTCTTTAAAAAGGAGGACTTTTATAAAAGATTTCTCACCTTAAATGGAGCTATCATGATATCAAAACCATTTGATGCAGGAGAAGTAAATAAATTCTATGTAAGTTTATACGATTTAATTAAAAATATCAACTCTGAAGAAGTATTTGGTGTGAAATTTCCTTCAAGAAGCAGTGAAAAGATTGTTTATAAAAACAGTATATCATTCGACAAGTTTACAATTGGAGACATAATAGTTGCTACAAGTCCAGGTTTTCACGTGCAAGGTGCAATAAGACATGCTGCGATATTTGACAGCAGGAGATATCATGGAAGCATCGACGATAAATGCCTATTGACGGCAGAACCAGACCAAGGCGTGATTTATGAGACAATAAGGTTTTACAGAGAAAATTTCAGTGAGGCATGGGGTCTGACAGTTCCAAAGGCCACAATAGAAGAAAGAGTAAAAGCTGTTGATGAAGTGTCAAAGTTTGTTGGAAAGCCATACAATTGGAGGGCTGACAAAAACGATGATGAAAACTGGTATTGCTCAAAAGTACCATGGTCCGCATACAAAAAATCATCAGGAATAGACATAGATGGAAATGGAGGCTTTTGGGTGTTGCCAATTGACATCTTCACATCAAAAGAAACAGAAGTGTTTGAGTATTCTAATTAATAAGGCAGGATTTTAACCTGCCTTTTAAAATGCAATCGAATGTTATAGGTTTGTGATGTATAATTTAGGAAATTATAATTTTGTTTTGTTATTGTAATAGGGGGATGTTTAATGCATTACGATAAGTGGAAATTCAGGTTTGGTGGAGGGCTTTTAATATTGGTTGGGCTATGGAATGCGTTTGGGTTTGTGATGAAAATAGAATATGCCAAGTTTTCTTTTAGCATAAATGATATAGAGAGTATTATTATCACCATATTGATGCTATATTTAGGATATATAATAGTAAGACACAGTTGATGAACAAAAATTATGATATCTTTTAGACTTGTAGAACCAAGATATGTGGAAAATGTATTAATGGCCTTTAATGGTCTTTTTTATTTTGAAAAAAATTTTATAAAAAACTGTAACAAATTCCTTAGAAATTTGTTTTATATTGTGAGAGAATGAATTTGTAAAATAAATTTAATCCAATTGATAAGTATTGCAAACATGGAAAAGATGTGATTGCATTTTTCCATCTGTTTTAGATTGGAAAGAATGATAATGGATTTAAACGGAAGGCAGGTGATATTAGTGAATAGTTTAGTTCGAAATAATAAATACATTATCCATATGACTCTATTGGCTATTTATATTTTATGGATATTGAATTTAGATTACTTTTATCCTTTTATAAGATTTAAGTCTTTAAGATTAAACGATATTTTTTCTTTGTGTATTCAGATAATACCATTAATACTGTTAATAAATGGCTTTAGATTTAAACATATTTCTGCAAAGATAGTGAATAGTGTGATTTCAATAATATTAATAGTAATAAGTGCAACAATTGCAGTCATTATTTTATTTACCACTATTACTCTTAATGTAAATGAGGCGTTTATGCCAATTCACAATATTAGGTTTGAATCAAGTTCTGTTGTGGTTTATAGAACAAATTTTGGTGCTACTACTGATTATGGAATAACAGTTAGACAGGAAAAAGAAGTCATAAAAGGTGTTTTGCTTGTTAAAAATTTACTTCGAAAAGATCATGTTTATGATATTTCAGTAAAGAAATTAAGTGGTAATGCTGTGGAATTAATGGGCAAAAAAATATATTTAAAGCGAAATGTGTATTTCCCATAAATTTTTGTTAGATGATTGCAAATATGTTAAGGAGGCTTTCTCGATGAATAAAAAATTTTCAAAAATATTTATTGCTATTATGATAATAATTTCAATATTTATGTTAAGTGCATGTACGCCGCAATATCCACCAGATACTTCAGTAAATTTAAAAGGTGCTAATCATTATTGGTTAGTATTTCTGACAATTTTTGTACCTCATTATAGTGAACTAATAATTCAACCTTTTAATGAGGATTTTGTGATACCTGATGAAATCAATGTTGACATTGTTATTAACAATAAACGTTTATTTACCGGTAGACTAAGATACATTCCTGATCCAAAGTTTAAATTTGGGCAATACAAAGTCGAATTAAAGTCAGACGAATTTTATAAAAAATATAAAAATCAAAAATATACAGTGATTATAAAATACGATAATAAAAGAAGTTCGGTATTGCTAAATCAATGTGAGATATATTAATCCATTTTTTATAGATAAATTTTAAGGAGCGTAATCCATGATCATTTTTAGAACTTTGATAAGTATAGCATTAATAGCATGTAATATTGCAATTTATGAATTGTACGTGTATCATAAAAACATTAGAATGGCTTTACTAAGTATATGGTTCTTCATTATAATAAATGGCGTTTTAATATATCTTTTAGTCAGTACATTTTATCCTAGTTAAAAGCTTAATTGTGCAATTTCCTCATTTAAAAAAATTTTTTATAAAAAACTGTAACAAATCTTTTAAAAATTTGTCTTATATTATGAGAGGAGGTATGTAAATGAATCGATTATTTATTTTGCTATTTTCAGTCATATTCTTGTTGAGTTTTACATCTTGCTCAAATGAAACCAAAAAACTTAACACTAATCATGAACAGCAATTGAATCAATCCCCAAATACACAATTGAAACAAAACATTCAGACCGATTTTTATCAAATCTCAATTCCAAAAGAATGGACAGCAGAGAAATTAGATGGGAATATGCTTGCATTCAAGAAAGAAAACAAAAAGATAGGTGGACTGGATATTCTGGGATATTATCCAGAACAACCAATTTCACAGCTTGAGCCAAACCATTCAGAAGTTATCGAATCAAAAACACTTGAAGGATTTTTTACGGAAGTAGTGAAGGAAAAACTTAAAATTACACCTCCGGCTGCATCTGGTGAAACAACTGTAACCGAGCAGGTAAACCTGTTTTTTATTATCAAGGAAAAAAAGATTGCTTATGACCTATATTTTAATACTGCTGATGTTAATGAACAAACTGCTTTAAACATTGCAAAAAGTTTAAAATTAAAATAATATACTATAGATGAGAAAATTCACTGACATAAACTACCATAATAATAAACTTACATGAAAAAATTTAATAAAAAATAAAGACAAATGCTCACTTCTATGGTATTAATATGTTGTTATCACACTATAACAATATTAATCATAGGAGTGGAGCAAATGTCTCATAATAAATGGCGTTTTAATATATCTTTTGGTTAATACCTTTGATTATCCTATAAAAGATGCGTAAAAGCAGGGCTTACCAGTTCGATGACAGATCCTACAATAAATTTAAAATGGAGGCAAAAATGAATAAATATCTTTTTAAAGTAATTTCAGCATATATAAAAAAGTATAGATCAAGATCATTAGCTATTTGTCTTGGCATTATCTTATGTACAGCATTAATAGTAGGAGTTGGAACTCTAGCTGATAGTGCCAAGCATGCTAATGTAACTAAAACAAAATATGAAAGCGGAATCTACCATGTTAGGTATAATATCGATATAGATGAATCAAAACTCAAAATGATAAAAAATGAACCGAATGTTGAAAAAGTTGGCATCTCTTCATATTACGATTCTACTGTACCTGATGGGCGAATAATTCTAAATATAATAAAGGCAAATAAAGATTATGTACAGTTAACTAATTCTAAGGTAATAAAAGGAAGGTTTCCGGTAAAAGATGATGAAATAGCTATAGAAGAATGGGTTTTAAAAAACATGGGGGTAAATCCGGAGCCAGGTACTAAGATTAATTTCAATTTATATGGAAAAAAGACTAACGAAACATACATTTTAACCGGGATTTTACAAGACAGGCCACGGTTAAAATCATCAGGGCAGATGGAAGCCATCCTTAATCTAAATGAAAATGATTCTTATAAAGATGCACAAGTTTATGTAAAGTTTGATGAAAATACTGACATAAATAAAGATATACAAAACATAGCCGAGGACTTGAAAATAGATAATAAATATGTGAGAAAAAATAATATGCTTCTGGAATCATTAGGAACCAGCGAAAAATTAGATCCTACTTTTTTATTGATATCACTTATTGCAGGGGTAGTATCATTAATAGTAATTTTAGGCATTTTCAATATAGCCATATTACAAAGGCTATCTGAATATGGAATAATGAGGGCAGTTGGAGCAGGTTCCTTACAAATTTTGATGCTGCTTTTTTATGAATTATTAACCTTACTATTTATTAGCACACCAATCGGAATTGTGGGTGGTCTTGCGGGAGCGAAACTTTTAAGTTCAATAGCAGGAAATCTATTCACAGAAGGAAAAGTCGACATAAAAAATATAGTTCTATCTCCGAGAGTTTTCTTGATGTCCATAATAATTAACCTTATTTCTATAATTATAGTTACGTTGGTTACATATAGAAGCGTAAAAAGGCTAACGCTTATTGACTCAATAAGAAAAAATTTAAACACGGATATAAAATACAAAAAAGTATTAATTAAGACAGATTTCTTATATAGAATTCTACCATTTTCAAAATACATTTCACTTAGAAACATCTTTAGAAATAAAAAAAGTTTCTATATGATAATTCTATCTATGTGCTTGGGGAGCACTATATTCATAGTATCAAATTTTTATGCAGAGCTTACAGCAGCTCAAATAAATAAAGAGGCCGAAACATCAAAGATAAATACCGATTATAAAATAGAAATAGTACCCGGTACAAATTTATCAGTGGGTATTCCCCTTGAAGACATCCAAGAAATAAAAAACTTAGAAGGTATAGAAGAAGTTAAAACAATACAGCCGATATACGGGAGAATGAAACTGAAAAAAGAAAATATAGCTGAGCCTTTATATTTTGAACAGATAAATGACTCTCCTTATTTTAAAGAAGTACTTAATGGCCTGCTTGTTAAAGAACAAAATAGTGACGAGTACATATTGAAAAATGATATTTATGGATATGATGATAAGCTTCTTAAAGAGATGAAAAAATATGTAAAAGAAGGACAGATAGACATAGAAAAAATGAAAAAGGAAAAAATTGCTATCATTGCTATACCTCATCCAATGAACACTAAACATTTAAGTCCTGATGTGGTGAATTTAAAAGTTGGAGACAAGATAACGGAAAGTTTTAGAAAAGATGGGGATACAGGAGAAGAATTTTTTAGAATGGAAGATGCAAATGCACAATTTAAAGAGGAAGAATTTACTGTAGGAGCAATAGTAGAAAAATTAATAGATTCTTCCGATTATTATGCAGGCAATAATAGTGTTCAAGTTGTCATATCTAACGATATTTTACAGAAAATAAGCGGATTTAAAAATTATAGACTCATTGATATAAATGTAAAACCAGGTTATAACAGTGAAAAATTGTACAATCAGATTTTAAAAATTGCTAAAAGAACACAGGGAGCAACAGTTTTAAATCTAAGCAATGAAAAGCAGAAGATAAAAACATTTGCGACAAATCAGCTTATATTTATAAATACCATAGTAATAGTACTATTTGCCATAAGCTTCTTAAATATAATCAATAATGTAAGTTACAGTTTAATATCGAGAGTAAATGAGTTTGGAATGATAAGAGCCGTTGGCATTACAAATAAAGAATTCAGAAAGATGATAACATTTGAAGGTATGACATATGGAATATTTTCAAGTATTTTGTCTGTGATATTTGGACTGACTGGACAGGTGATATTATTTAAATACTTAGGTCCAAATTTAATCACTCCAAAATTTACAATTGATTGGAAAATATATCTTTTCATCATAATAATAAATATCCTTTTAGGATTTTCAGCTACATTTATTGTATCAAGAAGAGTAAAGCGTATGAGTATAGTAGAATCTATTATCGCAATAAATTAGGAGAGGAGCACTTTATATATGGTTATATTAAAAACGATAAATTTAAACAAAGTTTACGGAAAGGGTGAAAATAAAGTACACGCACTAAAGGATATAAACATAAATGTAGAAAAGGTGAATTTTTGGCAATCGTAGGACCAAGCGGAAGTGGAAAATCAACATTGCTCCACTTATTAGGAGGACTTGATAAACCAACAGAAGGAACAGTTGAGATAGATGGTGTGGATATATATAAGCTATCTGAGGACAAATTAGCTATATACAGGAGGAGAAATATAGGATTCGTATTTCAGCAGTACAATTTGATACCAGTATTAAATGTAAGAGAAAATATAGAAATGCCAGTAAGACTAGATAAAAAAATACCAGATAAAGAATATATAGATGATTTGATAGAATTTTTAGGGTTAACAGAAAGACAAAGACATTTACCAAATCAGCTTTCAGGAGGGCAGCAGCAGAGAGTGGCAATAGGCAGAGCATTGGCAGCAAAGCCCAGTATAATATTAGCAGATGAACCCACGGGGAATTTAGACACAAAAACGACAGGTGAAGTAATGAACCTGATAAAAAGTTCTATTAAAAAATATAATCAGACACTTGTATTGATAACACATAATGAAAATATAGCACAAAGTGCAGACAGAATATTATCTATCGTTGATGGAGAAATACAATAGAGATAATATTATTTAAGTTTTAATCGGGGGATAGAGATGATATATATACATTTAGCATTAGCATATCTGAAAAAACAAAGAGGAAGGACGATTGCTTTAGTATTAGGTGTCGCCTTGGCAGTAATGCTTGTATTTGGTACTAACGTTATATTTGAAAGCCAGAGCAGAAATCAGCTTGCTAATATTTACAAAATGTATGGAACATATCAGGGCATATTTACTAATCTAAATAAAGACTTGACTGAGAAAATAAAAAATGATAAAGACGTAAGTAAATCTGCAGTAGCAGCTAATCTAGGAAATCTCGTTACTGATAATGGAATTTCAATGATATTAAATTCAACAGACAAAGACTATATAGAAATGAATGGATACACTCTTACAAAAGGTCATTTGCCAAATAAGCAAGGAGAAATAGTATTAGAATCACAGGCTTTAAAAAAGATGGGACTTAAAGAAAAGCTGGGTGAGACAATAAATTTTAAAATCAAAAAGGAATATAAAGATGAAAACGGCCTGAACCAAATATGCATGGAAAGCAAGTCCTTCAAATTGGTGGGGATATTAGATAAGCCCAAACAATATTATGAGGGGTACTATTCACTGAGAGGATTTACATACTTTAAAGAAGGTGAAAATAATGTACTGCCTAACAATTTTATAACATATGAAGAAATCGTCAAATTGAAATCAAAGGCTAATCTATCGGGTCAGTTGAATCAGATAAGAGAGAGGTATAATATAGGAAGATGGGATTATGATCTAAATATACAACTGGTAACAGCACTTGATGATTACAGTTCTCAAAATACGAATGATTCTGTACGTCATTTTAATATTTTGATAGTAATTACAGCGATTCTTCTTATATATAACATGTTTAATATATCTTTAATAGACATGATAAAACAAATAGGCATGATGAGAGCTATAGGGTCGTCAAAGAAACAAGTGAGACTGATAGTAGGATTTCAAAGCTTATTTATTCTCATCATTGGATTATCTCTTGGTCTATTGATGGGTATTGCATTTTCATATATTGGGATGAAGTTGTTTAACTTTGCATTTTTAGATGTATCACAATCAACAGTGTGCATAAGTGGGAAAAACATGTGGAATGCAGTAATAGTTGGAGCCTTAACTGTCATAGTTTCAAGCATAATACCGATATGGATGTCAGGCAGGATATCACCAATAGAAGCTATGAGAAAGAGCGATAGATCAGGTGGAAAGCAAAGAAATAGAGGATACCATAAGTTTATAAAAAAGATATCTGGCATAACAGGTGAGATGGCATATAAAAATGTGTGGAGAAATAAGTGGAGGACTATAATAATAGTTGTATCAGTAGCAATGGCAGGATATTTATTTATAGATGATATTGCATTTCTTAACAACCGAGATGCGGTGTATAATACAACACCATATGTTTTAAACATGCAGGACTATGATTTTAAATTGTTGTTTGGTCCAAATATAGATCTATATTTTACAGGTTATACAAATGATGATGTAAAAGCCATATCTCAGATAGAAGGAGTGAAAAAAGTAGGTACAAAAGTATCTATGGAAGGTTTTTTGGAATCTGATGTAAATGATTTAGAAAATGACTTTAAAAAGTACAATGGAATTTCAGATACAAATAAAAATGTGGAAACAATGATAGAAGTAAAAGGCTATGATGATGATCAGTTGCAGGGATTTAAGAAGTATATAGATAAAGGGGACATGTCATCGCTGAATAATTCATCAGATAAATATCCAAATGCAATAGTATTTAATTACTATTATGATATTTTTAAACATAAGCTCGAGGGAATTAGAAAAGATTTAAAAGTTGGTGATACCATGGCAATAAGGATTCCTGTTATCAGAAATGGCAAAATAGCATATGAAGAGGAAAATATCAGAGTAGGTGCACTATTAAAGCAGGAATGGACAGCTAAAGGTGACAGTACACGGGGAGCCAGGATGGAGATAATCCTTCCTCAAAAGTACTTAATGAACATTTCAGGGAAAAGTACATATGACCAGATCAGCGTGCAGTCTGAAGCGGGAAAGGACACTTATGTGTATGATAGTATAAACAAGATTCTAAAGGACAAGCCTTTTGCAGGTGTGGAAAGCAAGCTAAGTTATATAGAAAAGAGCCAAAAAGGATTTACGGGAGTATTGGAATCAGACATGGTGATCGTAGCATTGATATTACTAATAGCAGGCATGAATGTATATAATACGCTAAAAACCAACTTATTGATACGTACAAATGAGTTTTCCACACTTAGAGCAATAGGCATGACAGTCAAGCAGCTTAAAAGCATGATAATAAAAGAATCGATTATTTATGGTGTATTGAGCAGCATAATAGCGGCTTTAATAGGCAGTTACAACGTTTATTCATTTTACAGTTTGGTAAACAGGCAGTACAAGGCTGGATTTAACATAAGCGAAAGGCTGCAATTTAAATTTCCAGTTATACCAATACTATTGTACAGTGCTATAGTTATAGTTATATGCATATTGTCATCTTATGTATCTGCAAAGAAAGTAGAAAAGCTTAATATAGTAGAAGGCTTAAATATAACCGAATAAAAGATGAGGTGGAGATTATGAGCATATTAGAGACAGTAAAATTGACTAAGATATACGGTAAAGGTGACAATAAAGTAGAGGCTTTAAAGGAAGTATCAGTTTCTATAGAAAATGGAAAATTCACTACTATAATAGGCCCCAGCGGTTCAGGTAAGAGTACGCTGCTTCACTGCATGGCAGGACTAGATGTGCCTACATCAGGTGAAGTATTATTAAATGGTGAGAATATATTTAATCTATCAGAAGAAAAACTTTCGATACTGAGAAGGCGAAACTTCGGATTTGTATTTCAAAGCTTTAACCTTATACCAGTTATAGACGTGTATGAAAATATAACATTGCCAGTATCATTAGATAATAAAAAAATAGATAAGGACTACATATCGGAAATAATAGAAATTTTAGGACTAGAGAATAAGATAAAAAGCTTTCCAAATGAACTCTCAGGAGGACAGCAGCAAAGAGTAGCAATAGCAAGGGCACTATCAAACAAACCAGATATAATATTTGCAGATGAACCAACAGGTAATTTAGACAGTAAAACAGCAGAGGAAGTGATGAAATTCTTTAAACTCTGTGTAGAAAAATTTGGACAGACTTTGATTATGGTAACTCATAATAAAGATATAGCAGCATCAGCAGATGTATGCATAACAATACAAGATGGCAAGATTCTAAGCTACTTGAACAATTAGGAGGGTATTTTTACAGCTTGATTGCAATGAAAGCAAAGGTTTGTTTATAAGTCTTAATTCTTCAAGAGAACTTTTAGGCATGGCTTTAATTAAGTCTCTGCATACTTTTTTGCTGGGGGCTTTATGTCATTTAATTTTTGTGTACGCATTATCATATCTCAATTGGTCCATGTGAAGAAAGCGAGTATTTCCTTGAATTACAGAATCAGTCATAAAGTCAATAACTTCGGCTGGCTGAAAGACAGCATTTGGCGCTTTTTTAAAGGATAATATACTTGAAAGAATTTTATCAAAGCCGATTTTTTCTTTGAATGCTTGTATATATGTGAAGGTTACATTATTTGATACTGTAAAATTGTCAAAAATTGTTGGTAAAATATATTTTAAAAACCCCTTTTCTCTTGTAAGATTAAGTGTTAAACCCATATTATGGAGATTCTCCTTTCTGTTAATTTTTTTGTTTGACACTTAAATTTTATCAGAAAAAGGAGAATTTCCATATATTTTTATATTTTTTGTAAAAATTTTTTTCACATTTTTTAGTCTTTAAATAGCTCTATTTGGACATTTTGTAAATTCATCTGCTGAATCCAAGTTTAATAAAAGTAAGAATAAATATGTTGAAATCAAAGGCTTTAAAGATTTTTAATTAAATATTGAAGTGTGTTTTATGTTCCCGCAGACTTATTGTTTGGGGAATTTTCTGTTTGAGGAGGTAAAGGATTTTCATAGAATTAGATATTCGCGAAAAGGTGTGGGAATTTGTGTACTTGTTCACAAAGATACAATTGATTGTTTACTATAAAAAAATATAAAAATTTTTATAAAGAACTGTAACAAATTCCTTAGAAATTGTTTTATATTGTGAGAGAATGAATTTACAAGTTTTGCGTGGGGGTTTATATTGGAAATATGAAAATATATGATGAAATACTTTATTCATACAAAAGATGCGTATAAGCGGGGCTTACAAGTTCGATGACGGATCCTGCAATAATTTTCAAGGAGGATGCTCTTGCGATATGTTGGAATTTAATATTCTTTTTAAAATTTTATTTCTTGTTATTTATGTGATAATAGTTCTTAAATTATATTATAAAAAAGCTAAATTTGAAAAATATATTATATATGCGGCTTTAGTTGTTTATATTGCAGTTTTAATAAATACCGTGTTTTTTCCTATACCAATAGAAAGTGATATGATTCAGTTTTTAAAAGGCACAAAAAATAAGTCATATAATTTAATTCCGTTATTACCAATGCTACATTACACAAAAATACAAATAATAGGAAATATTGTACTTTTGATGCCTTTGGCATTTTTAATGCCTTTTATTAACTATAAATATATTTCATTTAGAAAAAATATATCTTTATGTGCAATAACATCTTTTTGTATTGAAATAACACAATTGCTTGTTTCATTAATATACGGTTTTGCATATAAAATTTGTGATATAAATGATTTTATATTAAACGTATTTGGAGCATTAGTTGGCTACATCTTTTTTAAGATGTTGCTACCTATATTCAAAAAAGATAATCATTTATTTTGTGAATCGTCACAGCATAACATTGAATAATTATTGATATTAATGGATTTTTTTCAGTTAGGAGGTTTTATGAGTTGGAATACATAGAGCTTTTTGCAAATATGTCTAATATAATAGATTTGATTGCTACTTTGTTGTTTTTGTATGTGGGATATATATTTTTAAGATATAGCCAATAGAGAAAGACTTAAACGAAAATCTTAAAATCAGTACATTTTATTATCCCAGATAAAAACAAAAAAAGCAGGTTAGTTACCTGCCTTCTTTATACTTGCTAAACCCATGATTATGAGAGAAACTATTACAATGCTGCCGCCAGGCGAGAGATTTAGATAAAAAGACAGTATTATGCCTGCGAATACAGATATGAAGGAAAACAGTATGGCATAAAAAATAGTCTGTCTGAAGTTTTTGGCGATTTTAAGGCTGGCTGCTGCAGGTATTACCATCAATGCCGATACCAACAAAGCTCCCACTATTCTCATGGATACTGCTACAGTTATGGCCACAATCATGGTAAATATTATATTAACCATGTTGACAGGAATACCTGATATCAAAGCGGCTTCTTCGTCAAATGTAATGTACAAAAGCTCTTTGTAGAAGATGTAAATAACAGCTATTATAACAATGCTTAGTATGAATGAAATCAAAACGTCTGTGTTGTTAATTGATATTATGCTTCCAAAAAGGTAATTCATTATGTTTGCAGGACTTCCGCTGGATAAACTTAAAAGTATTACTGCGATTGCCATTCCTGCAGACATGACAACTGCAATAGATATTTCCGAATATCTAAAGTAGGATTTTCTCAAGCGTTCAATTCCGAAAGATGATAGTACCACAAAGATTATAGAGCCTATTGTAGGATTTATACCTATGAGAAATCCTGCTGCTACGCCTGCCAGTGCTACGTGGGATAGCGTATCACCCATCTGTGATAGCCTTCTTAATACTAAGAAGCTTCCTACTAATGGTGCTATTATCGATATAAATCCGCCTGCAAGAAATGCCCTAATCATAAAGTCGTATGTAAAAATATTAAGCATTATAACACCTCAATCTAAAGTCGATTATTGATATTTTCACTTTGGTGATGGTGCATATCCAGTTTGACAGGGTATCCGTATATTTCAGCCAATTCTTTTTTTGAAAAGTCTAAAGTGTCGCACCTATCATATAGTCTGCCATTTCCCATGCATACGATTCGAGATACCTTGTCGGATATGGCCCATACATCATGAGTGACCATAATAATCGTTATTTTATTTTGTTTATTTAAAGTATCAAGGATTTTGTAAAGCGTGTCTTCTGATTTTGCATCTATGCCTGTTGTAGGTTCATCTAAAAATAAAATCTTAGGATCGCTGACAAGCGCTCTTGCTATAAATACCCTCTGCTGTTGTCCTCCAGACAGATTTCCGATAAGCCTGTCTTTGTAATCAATCATGTCGACAGTTTTTAGAGCATTATTTACGATTTCCCAGTCGTCTTTGGAAAGTTTCTTAAATAGCCCTAATTTCCCGTAAAGCCCCATCGATACAACTTCTTTCACACTTGCCGGAAATGAAGCGTTGAAAGAATAAGATTTTTGTGGGACATATCCTATTATAGATCTTTTTTTTATGTCTTTTACGCTTATCCCGTTTATAAGGACTTCGCCTGATGAAGGCGTAAGATCTCCTATCATGATCTTTACGAGAGTGCTTTTGCCTGAGCCATTTGGCCCGATAAGGCCAACAAATTCACCATCATCAATAGTTAGATTGATATTATTAAGCACCTTTTTATCATCATAAGAAAAACTGACATCTTTAAGTTCAACAATTTTACTCATAAAAATCCCTTTCGTTAAATTAATAATTTAATGCTTTCTGAAGATTGTCTAAGTTTTGCTGCGTCAATTTTATATAATCGTAGCCTTTCTTCATTTCATCTTTAGTAAGCCCTTCAATAGTATTTAATGGAAGTACTTTTGCACCTGTTTCGCTGGCAATTGATTGAATAGGCTTAGGTGATGTCAATGGCTCTGTAAAGATGTACTTGATGTTTTCTTTTTTTATGAGATGTATGACTTCAGCGACTTTAGCGGGACTTGCTTCAGCTTCTTCGCTCATACCGACAATAGATACTTGGTTTAAACCGTAATCTCTCGCTACATAGTCAAAGGCGCTGTGGTATACTATAAATGTCTTAGTTTTGGTGTTTTTAAGTTTTTCAGTGTATTCACTGTCTAACTGCTTTAATGTATTTAACAAAGTATTATAGTTATCTTCGTAGTATTTTGCGTTTTTATTGTCAGCACTTACCAAAGCATCTTTTATATTTTTCGCCAATATCTGTGCTTCTTTTGGAGAAAGCCATACATGCGGATTTACAGCATTTCCGACTTTTATAGCATCAATACCGTTTGACACTTCTACAAATTTGGGTCCTGATACAGATGATTCTACTTTGCTTATCCATGAATCCATGCCAAGTCCTAAATACACGACGAGAGAAGCTCCTTCTATGTCTGCTATCTGTTTTGTCGTAGGTTCCCAATCATGTGGCTCCACGCCTGGCGGTATTATGTTTTGGACTGTTGCTTTATCACCGGCTATTTTTTTTGTAAGATCATATAAAGGATAAAATGTTGCATATACAGCTAATTTGCTGGGTTTTTTTGAAATTTTTGTATTGCATGACGTCAAGCTAAATACTATCAAAACTATCAAAATAATTGAAATAAATTTTTTCATTTTCTATCCTCCTCATGATTTTTGCAATTTTTGCAGTATCCAGTGATTTCGATTTTGTGGTCTACAACTTCAAAACCATCCAGTTTGTTTCGGCAAAGATCTACGGGACATATATTAAGTTCAAAGATTTTGCCGCATTTTAGACATTTCATTATATGTTCATGCATGTCTTTGTGGATTTCATACATAATATTGTTGCCTATAGTTGCTTCACTTAATACATTTATATCTTTTAGAAGACTTAAATTTCTGTATACAGTATCTAAACTTACTTGTGGAAATGAACTTTTTACTTTTTCGTAGATTTCCCTTACAGATAAGTAACCATTGGAATTTAGCATTATGTTTATGATAAGCTCTCTTTGGGGAGTTATCTTAAAGTTGTTGGATTTTATGGTTTTTAAAATATCTTCCTTTGTCATAATCCCTCATTCCTTCTAAATAAGAATAATTTACTATTTAGGATTATATAATTGTTTATCGTATTTGTCAAGAAATTTTAATTATTTTTTAATCTGTATCTAATTTTATTTTAAGAATTGAAGGTTAAAATCTTAATACGAGGTGATGAAAATGAATTACGCTATTTTTCAATTTATCAATGGATTTGCGGGTCATCATAGCATATTAGATAAGGTGATGATATTTATTGCTTTGTATTCTCCTATTATATATGGGCTGCTAATGGTTATCCAATGGTTTGTTGGAGGTGATGATGGGAAAAGGGTATCGATGGAAGAGTTCTTTGCTGCGGTCATAGCATTGAGCGCAAATTTTATCATTTCAAGATTTTATTTTGAACCAAGACCTTTTGTTACACATAAAGTGAATTTGCTTGTTAAACATCCAAGTGATGCGTCTTTTCCAAGTGATCACCTATCAGGAGGTTCTGCCATTGCATTCACTCAGTTAAAAGGAAATAAGCTTATTGGTGCTATCATGATGGTTTTGACGGTTTTACTGCTTATAGCGAGAGTATATGTTGGAGTTCACTATCCTGTGGATGTTGTGGCTGGATTTGTCATAGGATTTTTGATGAGCAAGCTTGTGAAATATCTAAAGGGCATTTTGGATTCCCTTGAAAATCAAATTCTTAAGATATGGCATAGATTTATAAAGATATGATAAATATTATTTTTATATTTTATTGACACGAAGGGGAATATATAGTATCATAGAATTAGGAATTGAGAATGATTATCAATGAAGGGGTGGTAATGATGAGCGTATACGACTTAAGACCAGGGCAAACGGCTTTAGTAAGTGGTATTTTAGGTGACGAAAAGTTAGCCAAAAGATTGCGTGCCCTTGGAGCAAATGAAGGCGTAAAAGTAAAAGTCAAAAGCTTTGCGCCCTTAGGAGATCCTATAATAATAAATTTTATGGGTTTTGATTTGGCAATTAGAAAAAGAGATGCAAAGAATATCGTCGTAAAAGATGTCTTTTAAGATATGTGAAGGAGGGGGCGTATGGCAGTTACTGATTCAAAACGAATGACAACCGCCGCTTTGATTGGCAATCCCAATGTTGGCAAGACAACTCTTTTTAATTTGCTTACTGGATTAAACCAGCACGTAGGCAATTGGCCTGGTGTCACCGTTGAAAAAAAAGAAGGCTTTATAAATGACAATGTAAAAATTGTCGACTTGCCAGGCATTTATGCAATGGACACTTACTCCAATGAAGAGAAAATTTCCAAGTCTTTTCTGGAAAGCGGTCATGTTGATTTTATATTAAATATAGTAGATGCTTCAAATCTTAAGAGAAATTTGTACTTAACTATGCAACTTAAAGAATTCAACATACCTATCATATTGATATTGAACATGGTTGATGTTGCCGAGAAAAAAGGAATAAAGATTGATTATGTAGAATTGTCTAAATTACTTGGTGTCATGGTTGTTCCTATTGTGGCTTCAAAAGGAAAGGGTGTAGACGAGATTAAGGAACTTTTAGTGAATGACATTTTTTCAAAAGCAATCAATGATAATGAAAATCATTATCGTGACGATACACGCTTTAAAAGTGAAGCTGAAACGTATAAATATATAGAAGGCATTTTATCACAGTGTGTTACGTACACATCTGAAAATACAGTTACTATCACAGAGAGATTAGATAAAATCCTAATAAATAAATTTTTGGCTTATCCGATTTTTATAGCCATCATATATTTAATCTTTCAGTTTACTTTTAGCTGGGTTGGCCAACCATTGGCAGATTTACTGGACAGTTTTGTCAATGTTTGGTTTGTACCGCATGTTAACATATTGCTGTCTGGTGCAAATGGCTGGTTTAAGTCACTTATCGTTGACGGCATTATTGGCGGCGTAGGATCGGTAATAGTATTTCTTCCTGTAATCTTAGCCTTGTTTTTGTGTATATCGTTTTTAGAAGACAGCGGATATATGGCAAGAGTAGCTTTTTTAATGGACAAGATAATCAGGAAAATGGGGTTATCCGGAAAGGCGTTTATTCCACTTATAATTGGCTTTGGATGCAATGTTCCTGGAGTGATGTCAACAAGAACTTTAGAGAGTGAAAAAGACAGAAAGATGACGGCTCTTCTTTTGCCGCTTATGTCTTGTAATGCAAGGTTGCCTATTTATCTGGTTATGGCAGGTGCTTTGTTTAAAGGCCACGAAGCTTTGGTTGTTGCATCTTTATACGTATTAGGCGTCATTATGGCGTTTTTCGTAGGCATACTTTTCAAAAATACCATATTCAAGAAAGATGATGAGCCGTTTATAATAGAACTTCCTGAGTATAAGTTGCCTGAACTTAAGTCATTGGCAGTACACACGTGGGAAAAAGGCAAGGGATTCTTAAAAAAAGCAGGTACTATAATCTTTTCTGTGTCTATAATTGTTTGGATTTTATCAAACTTTAATTTTTCAGGTATGACGGAAATAGACAAAAGCTTTATCGCATATATAGGGAGATTCATAAGTCCTATCTTTATACCATTAGGTTTTGCTTCATGGCAAAATTCAGTATCACTTCTTACAGGAATAATGGCAAAAGAAGTGGTAGTAGGAACTATGGGGGTTATATACGGCGGAAATTTGACAAAGATTTTGCCGACAGTTTTTACGCCGATTTCAGCTATTAGCTTTCTCGTCTTTGTGCTTTTGTACACACCGTGTATATCTCTAATTGCCACAATGAAAAAAGAATACGGTGGAAAGATGGCAGCATTCTCTGTAACATATCAGTTGGTCTTAGCTTGGGTAGTTTCATTTATAGTTTACAATGGCGGAAATTTAATTTTGAGAATATTTTAATAAAAGGAGTGGTCATATGATTATTGAAGTGATTGCAACTATAGCAATAGTGACGGCAGCGGTGTTTATTCTTTATAAAAACATAAAGAAAAGCACTTCTGGTCAATGCAACTGCGGTAGTTGTTCTTCCAGTTGTCCTAAATTTTCTGCAGTAAAGCAAAAAAAGTAGGGGCACCTACTTTTTTTAAAATATTTTCTTAGCAAAGCTTTCTATTCTTTCAAGGGCTTTCATTATCTTATCGATAGAATACGCATAAGATACCCTTATGAATCCTTCTCCTCCGGGTCCAAAAGCATCTCCTGGTACGACGGCTATTTTTTCTTCTTTTAAAAGCCTTTCGCAAAATTCTTGTGATGAAAGGCCTGTTTTTTTAATTGAAGGGAATATATAAAAAGCTCCCTTTGGTTCAAAGCAATCAAATCCTATTTCTCTGAAGCCATTTACTATGAGACGTCTTCTTTGATCGTAAGTTTTACGCATCTTTTCTATATCGTCTTCGCACTCGTATATCGCTTTTATCCCAGCATATTGAGCCATTATGGGAGCGCATATAGTCGTATACTGATGAATCTTATTCATAGCCTCTATGAAGCTATGCTCCGCTGCTATGTATCCCAATCTCCAACCTGTCATGGCAAAAGCTTTTGAAAAGCCGTTTAAAACGATAGTCCTTTCCTTCATATCAGGCAATGAAGCTATGCTTACGTGTTTCCCGTCATAAGTAAGTTCACTGTAGATTTCATCAGATATTACGATTAAATCATGCTCTATTATTATGTCTTTTATAGCTTCTAACTCCTCTTTTTTCATGATAGCGCCTGTGGGATTATTTGGATATGGCAGTATAAGTGCTTTTGTCTTGCTGGTGATTTTTGATTTCAGATCATCAGGTGTTATTATAAAATTGTTTTCTTCATAGGTAGGTACGTATACCGGCACCCCTCTTGTAAGCTCTATACAAGGTGAATAAGAGACATAGCTTGGTACAGGCACTAAAACTTCATCGCCATCATTTATAAGGCATCTAAGTGCTAAGTCTATGGCTTCGCTGGCGCCTACGGTTATCATTATTTCATTTTCAGGATCGTAATTTAAGCCGTAATGATTTTTTAGAAAGAATGATACGGCTTCTCTTAATTCTAAGAGTCCAAGGTTTGATGTGTATGTAGTAGCACCTCTATCAAGCACATCTATGGCTTCTTTTCGCACAGTCCATGGCGTCACAAAATCTGGTTCGCCAACACCGAGAGAGATAATATCGCGAGAATTTGTAACAAGGTCGAAAAATTTTCTTATTCCAGAGGGTGGGATGTTTTTTACTACATCTGAAATGTATTTATTGCTCATGGTGTTACCACCAATCTTTTGTCTTCAGGACCGTCTGTAAAAAACACCCCATCTTGTTTGTATCTTTTAAGTATGAAGTGTGTAGTTGTACTTAGTACGCCGTCAATAGGAGCCAGTCTTTCCGCTACGAAAATAGCTATCTCCTTCATGGTTTTCCCTTCTACTTCTACGGATAGATCGTATCCGCCAGAGATTAAAGAGACAGATTTTACTTCATCGTATTGTCCAATTCTTTCAGCAATAGCGTTAAAACCTTGTCCTTGCTGTGGTGTGACTCTTACATCAATAAGTGCTCGCACTACTTCCTTTTCGGTTTTTTCCCAATTGACCAATGTGCTGTACTTTAATATAACTTTTTCTTCTTCAAGGCTTTTTACTATATCCTTTACTTCATCTTCGCTGAGCCCGGTGATTACGGATATTTGCTTGTCTGTCAAACGGCTGTTTTCATGAAGAAGCTCGACTATATCCATCTTTTTAGACATTTACGGCACCTCCCAAAAATAATGTTATGCACATTATAATACAAAAATTATAATAATTCAATCTATTAAAGTTTTAAATTTGCAACTTTCCTTTGAATTTCAATATCATCTTTGCAGGGTGGTATGACTTCTTTGCATACCTAAGGCCTGGGATTCCCAAATCTTGTTCTCTGTTTATATATTTGTACTCAGACATTAGCTTAGCAAAACACATGTTTATAAATGCGTACGCATCTTTAATCTCTGGGTTTGCCTTTTCTATGTGAGTCACTGCCGTTTCTGTATTTAATTTTTCTCCGAATGAATATGCTTCTATTTTTCCATTTATCTTTAATACGATTCCTTTTACATTAAAAAAATCGTAGTTTTCCAGAACTTTTTTTATCGCATCAAATTCCTTTAGTATTCCAGGATTTTCTTCTATGTCTTTTAAGGAAATCCATTTTTCAGTAAAATTTAAACATTCTAAAGCATTTTCACTGCGAAGTTCTTCCAAAACATAATCATAAGTTCTCATAAATTTGTTTATATGATTTTTTTTATTGTGATATTTTCTACCAGAAAGATTGATAAGGTCTTGTGTATTGTACACGTAGTCAAAATTGTCTTCATCTGGTTCCATCTTAACATTAAAATTTTCTCTAATCTTAGTGGCAGAATCATTGTCAAAGCGAGTTAGATTGATTTCAGAGTAATCTTTTTTAAGCATTTCACAAAATTTTTCCAGTGCATTTAATGTATTTTCAGATGGACCTACAGGAGGAAATACATTATTGCCTGAAGCAATCAAAAGACACCCATCGATTATCTCATATTTAATGTCGTAAACGTGATTCCACATAAAGAGATTTGTAAATGTGTATTCTGATATTTCTGGTGGATATGCACAAAAGTATTCATCAAAAACATTTTTATCTTCTATGGATAATGGTTTCAACTATTTTCACCTCTTGGATAACAATTATTTATTAAATATAGTTATTTGCACGTGTTAATATTATAACATACAGTTATTGAATAACAAAATTGACTTAAGCATTGTGATAATATAATATAGAAGAATGATAAAAAAATAATTAAGAGGTGTTTTTATGTACGACGAATTTGCTAAATTTTACGATAGATTAGGCTGGGATTCCTATGCTAAGGAGTTGTGGCCAGATTTTAAAAGATTTTTAGACAAATCTGGTTTTAATATTAAGACTATGTTGGATTTGGCATGTGGAACTGGGGTTTTTTGCATAGGCGCTTTAAGAGATGGCATAAATGTAGAAGGCCTTGATTTATCTGAGGAAATGCTTAAGAAGGCAGTTGAAAATTGTAGAAAGTATGGTTACGATATAAAGTTTCATCTTGGCGATATGAGCGATTTTGATTTAGGCAAAAAATTCGACCTTATAACTTGCACATTTGATGCTATAAATCACATGACGGATTTTCAAAAGTGGAAATCTATGTTTAATTGTGTTAAAAGACATCTTAACGAAAAGGGAGTTTTCATGTTTGACATGAACACATTGAAAGATTTAAGCGATAATTGGAATAATATCCATATAAGGAAGTATCCAAACGGTGATTACTATATTTCCAAAAGCATATCTTTTGGAGATAATGCTTTTATAACATTTACCGCCTTTTTAAAGAAAGAAGGAAGGCTGTATGAAGAATATGAAGAAACAGTTCATGAAATCAGTTTTTCATTAGACGAAGTTGTAAATGAATTAAAAATGGCTGGATTTAAAAGTGTCAACATAATGAATAGAAAATTTGATATTGTTGAAGATGTAGATAGTTTAGATAGAGCTTTCATTCTCTGCAGCATTTAAGACAATGTGGCGATGTGATTAAAGGGATTTAGTGCAATAATATAATATTGGAATTAATAAATTTGGAATTAATAAACGGGAGATAGTGATATGTCAAAGATTGAATTAATAGCACCTACACTTTTTGGAATTGAGTCAGTGACGGCTGATGAGATAAGATCTTTAGGCTATGATGATGTAAAAGTAGAGGACGGCAAAGTTACATTTAGTGGCGATATAGCTGCTATATGTAAGTCAAATTTGTGGTTAAGGACTGCTGAGAGGGTATACATTAAAGTTGGTGAATTTACGGCTACTACTTTTGATGAGCTTTTTGAAGGTGTAAAGTCTTTGCCGTGGGAAGAGTGGATTCCTGAAAATGGACAGTTTCCCGTCGATGGATACTCTCTTAAGTCGAAGCTTTTTAGTGTGCCTGATTGCCAGTCGATAGTAAAAAAAGCGGTAGTTGAAAGGCTTAAGAAGAAGTACAAAAGAGAGTGGTTTGAGGAAGATGGTCCAATATACAAGATAAAATTTTCATTAATGAAAGACAAAGCCGTACTGATGATAGACACAAGTGGAGAGGGACTTCATAAAAGAGGATATAGAGCTGTGTCAAATGTGGCGCCTTTAAGGGAGACTTTGGCGTCAGCCATGATAATGCTAAGCTATTGGAGGTACGATAGACCACTTATGGATCCATTTTGCGGATCAGGAACTATACCTATTGAAGCAGCGTTAATTGGTGCAAATATGGCTCCTGGGCTATATCGACAATTTGCATCGGAGAAATGGAGACAGATACCAAAAAAGCTGTGGACTGACGTGAGAAATGAAGCTTTTGATTTAATCAAAAAAGATGTAAAACTAAACATAAATGGATATGACGCCGATGAAGATGCAGTGAAATTATCCATAGACAATGCTAAAAAGGCTTGTGTCAGTGACTATGTAAAATTTTCAAAGCGATCTTTGAAAGATCTGAAAACCGATGATAAGTATGGGATAATAGTCTGCAATCCGCCTTACGGAGAAAGGATGGGGGAATTAAAAGAGGTAGAGAAATTGTATAGGGAGATGGGAAGAGTATTTACGAGGCTTGATACGTGGTCCTACTATATAATAACATCGCATGAAAATTTTGAAAAACTTTTTGGAAGGGATGCAAGCAAAAGAAGGAAGCTATACAATGGCATGATAAAAACCACATATTATCAGTATTTTGGGCCAAGGCCGCCGAAAAAATGACGCGTAAGCGTCTTTTGTTTTTGCGAAAAAATTTTAATAGTTGTGAAAAAGTTATTTGCGGCTCAATATAATTTTAATTATAATAAAATAAAATATCCTATTTTAAATAATCAATCTAAAATAATTAAATCTAATTAAAACTGGGGGGATAAATATAAGATGGCTCGCAAGGAAAACACTGGTAATTTAAATATATTAAGAAAAAAATCTCTTGACATGATAATAGATGACACACAGGACAAAAAGCACGCATTGAAAAAATCGCTATCATGGTTTGACCTTATTCTCTTTGGCATTGGCGCAATAATTGGCACAGGTATTTTCGTATTGACTGGCGTTGCGGCTGCAAAATATGCAGGACCAGGTCTTATATTGTCATTTGTTCTTTCAGGTATTGCATGCTCGTTTGCTGCGCTAAGTTATGCGGAGTTTGCATCTACATTTCCTGCAGCAGGATCTACGTATAGCTATAGTTATGTGGCACTTGGTGAAATATTCGCATGGATAATAGGATGGGACTTGATATTGGAGTATGCATTCGCTATACCTGCCATTGCATTAGGTTGGTCAGGGTACTTTACAAGTTTGCTTCACAGCTTTGGCATTAACATACCTGTATGGGCTGCAAATTCGGCAAGCTCTGCACCTGGTGGAATAATAAATCTACCGGCTATAGGCATAGTATTGCTTTTGGGAATAATTCTACTTTTTGGAACAAAAGAAAGTTCGATACTAAATAATATTGCTGTTATATTTAAAGTAATGGTGATATTGTTTTTTATAGCTGTCGCTGTATGGCATGTACATCCATCAAACTGGAAGCCGTTTTTGCCATTTGGATGGAAGGGAGTATTTTCAGGCGCTGCAATAATATTTTTTGCTTACATTGGGTTTGACTCTGTGTCGACGGCGGCCGAGGAGACAAAAAACCCTGAAAGGGATATGCCTATAGGAATTTTAGGGTCTTTAGGAATAAGCACAATTTTGTATATAGTCGTCGTTGCAATACTTACAGGTGTCGTATCATATACAAAGCTTAATACGCCTGAACCTGTGGCATTTGCACTAACAAGCCTCGGCATAAACTGGGCGTCGGGATTAGTTTCTTTTGGTGCGATAGCAGGAATAACGACGGTTCTTTTAGTTATGATGTATGGACAGACCAGGATATTCTTTGCTATGTCAAGAGATGGACTTTTACCGCCATTTCTTTCAAAACTTCATGAAAAGCACAAGACGCCTGTTGCAAGTACGATAATAGTTGCGCTATTTGCAGCAGTTGTTGCAGGATTTTTCTCTATCGATGAACTTGCAAAGCTTGTGAATATAGGAACCATGTTTGCTTTTGTCCTTGTATCGGTAGCTGTTATTGTTTTAAGGTACACAAAGCCTGAACTTCCGAGAAAATTTAGATGTCCATTTGTTCCGTTAGTGCCTATCTTATCCATTGCTTCAACTGTATTTTTGATGGTTTCACTGCCTCTTGAGACGTGGATAAGGTTTATAGTATGGTTTGTGTTGGGAATTGTCGTATATGTGTTTTATGGATATAGGCACAGCAAGCTGGCACAAAATGATTACAAAGGTGTGAAAACCGAAACCATTTATTAAAAAAGTATGATTATAGAGCCTTGGATGACCAAGGCTCCTTTTTATTATGGGTGAATGGACATATATAGAGAAAATATGCCGTAAAATATCGCATAGTTTACGACTACGATTAAAAAGACTATAATAAATGCTTTAACAAAATTCTTCTTCAACATTAAATCCCCTCTATGTTAGTTTTTTCTCCATATATATTAGACAAATAATCATTAATTTTGTTACAGTTAAAATAAATTATTTTTTCAGTTTGATGCTATTGGCAGCTTTTATAAGTTCGTTCTTATCGATTTTCGACATTAAGGAGAATAAATTGTTGTCTTTACGCCATACGATAGTGTTTAAACCGTTTTTTTGAACTAAGATGCCCTCATAGCCGTTTATATCAATCTTTTGTGTTATAGCATTTTCCGTGTCAACCATCATGTCAGTGTTTTCGTTAGAGCTTTGACTGAAAATTATGAAATCGCCTTTGTCATTTGTGTATTGAATGATTTTGGTTACCTCCTGTGATTCTACCTTGCTTATCTTGAAGCCATGTGGCACGTATGAAAGATAATATTCATTTTCCCAGTTGGATGGAACCAGCGATGTGGAAGAAGACGTACTGGGTTCATTGTTTTCTTTTAATTTTATGTCTGTATAATCTTTTTTGATTTCAATTATGAGGTTAAAGATGCGAGCTCTAAAAGCAGAAACAGTCGTCATTGCCACAGTGAAGCCAATAAAAACCACAAAGAAGAATACCGCGACTTTTGGGAAGATCATTTTTGCCGATGTGAAGAATTTTTTGACTGCTTCTTTTCTTTTGTGATGTATTAACATCTTTCTAATTTTAATGCTTAATTCTTCAGGGTAAGGTATTTCTTCACCATTGGCTTCTTCCAGATCATTAATTATGTTGTTTACATGGCAAGCCCCTGCATATTCTAGCAATGCCTCAAATATTTTGCTTTCAGATTTTAGCTTTTCATCGTAAAGGTCTTTCATATTTCCACATCTCCTTTATACTGGTATAAAGCATCTTTAAGGCTTTGCCGCGCGCGATACAGTCTTACTCTTACATTGTCTTCTGTGATGTTTAAAAGATTTGCGATGTCTTTATTAGAGTATCCGTAGTAGTATTTTAGAGAAATAATGTCTGCGTACTCTGTCTTTAGCTCTTTTACTTTTTCAGATACTCTTCTAAAAATGTCATCATTTATTACCTTCTCGTCAAACGGCTCTGAGTCATCATGGAAAAACTCATCCGCATCTTCAATAAATAAATTTTTTTGCCGCTTTATTTTATTGTACATATTTATTGAGATGTTTCTAACTATAATAACAACTAATGCTCTTATTTTGTTACAGTCATAATCAGAAATTTTTTCGATATAATTGATAATATTTATAAAAGCAGATTGGACCGCATCTTGTGCCAATTGATAGTCGTTTAAAATGTTGTATGCCACTTTAAACATATCTCTGCTGTACTTTACATATATATCTTCGACTTTTTTTCTTTGACTTTCGTCTGTAATCGTGTCAAATAAGATAAACAATTTCCTCCCTCCCTCGTCCATGCTTGCCCATAAAAATTTAAGCATGTCAAATAGATTATATCATAAAACTTTTTATGTGAGATATTTAACGATGTTAAAAGATTTAAAGATTATTTTTATGAAAAAAGATATAAGTTCACTCATACTGAGTATTTCTTTCTAAATTAACGTAAATTATTTTATTATATTAGAAGGAAAAAGTGTTACTATGATTTGGTTGATTCGTCTTTATATACGGAGGGAGGTTTAATGGTGCAAAATGATTTTTTAGATATGTATGAAAGCTATTTTGATGATGTGTATAGGTATGTGTATTTCAAAGTGGGCAACAGATGGGATGCAGATGATATTGTCAGCGACATTTTTAAAAAAGCCTATGAAAAGTACAGAAACCTTAATGCTAGTCCTAAATCGTGGCTTTTTACAATAGCAAGAAATACAGTTATCGACTTCTATAAAAAGAAAAAAGATATAGCTATAGGTGAAAGCCTTGAGCAATACGCCTATCCAGATATTTTTGAGGATAAATTTGATAAAGAGGCGGAGCTGAATTGCCTAAAGAAATCAATATACAGTCTGCAAAAGGAGGAAGTCGAAATCATAAACCTAAAGTATTTTTCAAATATGACAAACAAGGAATTATCGCTAATACTCAATAAAACAGAAGATGCAGTCAAAATGAAGTCATATAGGATTGTACAAAAGCTTAAAAAACTAGTCAATATATGTTTGGAGGGATAAAAATGGATGAGAATAGAATAGAAAATAACCTTAATAAAATAAAAGAGCAAATACCTGTTAATATGGAACTAAAGCGAAAGCTCCGCAAGAGATTTAAAAAAAATAACAATTGGATAAAAAGAACTTTTGTAGGAATGGCTGCTGTGGCATGCCTATTGACGGTGTTTTACTCCCTTGATATCAAGAAGATTCCTGACACAATCATTCCAAAAGTCAACGCAGCAGATCTCAAGATAGCTAATCAAATGTCGTTTGTGGATATCGGCGGAGGAGTCAACGGAAGAATTACTGAATATAATGGAACAATTTATATGCCAATAAGTGATAAAGGCTTATTTGAATACAACAAAGAAGGCTTTAAAAAGATTTCAAATAGGGAAATTAATTATGTTAGTGTTTCTAACGATGGCGATAAACTTGTTTACTCTTCAAACGGAAATATTTATTTGCTTGATCTTAAAACAAATAAAGAAACAGTAATATTAAAAGGTGATGAAGTGTCTATTTACTATGATGAACCTTCGTTTTCACCTGATGAAAATAAAATTATCTATACAAGAAAAGTCATATCACCAAGAGAGACACATGGATTTGATATAAAAGAGTCTTCTTTAAATGAAATAGATCTAAAAACATTGAAGTCCACTAAACTCGCAGACGGTTCATATGGCTCATTTATCAAAGGTGCTGATGCAATTGTATTTGAAAGGGACAATAAAATAATATACAAAGATTTGAATTATAACAAAGAAAAGATTGTCGATGATGGAAGATTCCCTTCCGTCTCTCCGGATGGCAATTATATTGCATACGAAAAAAGCGAGTTAAAAACAGATAAGATAAAAGATAATATAAGCGTAAAAGAATCAGTTTCAAATATATGGGTTACAGACACAGTGAATTTTGCCACTAAAAGACAGGTAACGTCTAATATATCTAATGAAATCACTGTTGAAAATTGGCTTAAAAGCATAAAACCTTCTGATGAGGCTCAAACTTTCGAGACGAATGGGTTGTACAGCTATTTTGATCCTGTCTGGAACAGCGGCTCAAATAGCATATTTGTTCTCAAAAATGCAAATGTAGACACAGGCGGCAATGCTATGCGCCTAATGAAGATAGATATAAGCAAAGAAAAAATCAGTGCACAAGATGTTGTAAGAAGGTATTTACAAGCATTGGTAGTTAGAGATGATGATTTTGCAAGAATGCTTATGAAAAATCCGCCACAGCTGCTTACAATATCAAATCCTCACCCGGTGGGATACACAATACTGTCGTCAGGCACGGAAAACGGAAAGATATATGTAGATGCTGAGTTAAACTATGCATATACGATGGAAAGCTACTACTCTATAGAAAAATCGAGGTACTATCTGATACCCAACAGCAATGGATATATAATAGATAGCATAAAAAACTTAAGCAAAGCAGAATATATAAATAAGAATGGATCTTTGTACATGGTAGAAGGACAAAGCAATGTAAAACTATTTGACAAAACAGACATTCCAAAGCAGTATTTGCCAGACGGAGACTATAGACTTGGACCAATAGCGTACAGTAGCAAGACGAATACGCTTGTATTTACAATACAAAATACAGGTAAACCAAGTGTGAAGTTGATAAGTTATGAATTAAACGGCAAGAAATTTAAAATGATCGATAGCATTAATAGCGGCGGATTTTTTGAACTTAAGATCGATGAAAGCGGAAGATACCTTGCGGCAAACTATATAACAGCACAAAATACAGCGAAAACGTATGTCTACGATTTAAATGATAACAAAAAAATAGATTTGCAAACATTGATTAAAGACACAACCATTCAAGCTTTAAACTCAAATTTTTGGGATGGTAAAACGCTTATGTTTAATGTAAATACAAACCATCAGTATCTTTATTATAAATACAATCCTGAAAAGTTTGAAATAAGCATTCCATAATGTATAAGGTTAATGATACGAAAAGTATCCTTAACCTTATATACTTCAAAAAGCAAATCATGATGGGTAAAAAGATTTATTGCTAGAAAATTTTGATATAAAAATATATTAATGCCCTCAATAAGGCTATTTTTTATACTTAAAAAGTTTTTTTAAAAAATTGTAACAAATTCTTTAAAAATTTGTCTTATATTATGGAGAGCTAATTTAGCGAAAAAAGTTTTAGGGTGGTACGATTTTAGTCCTAAAGGTCTATTTGCTAATCTCTTAAAACAAGGATATTTTTGCACTTTGTGATAAAGATAGATACGCAATTGATTGTCTGAAGGAAGAAAGTGTAATACCATGGAAGATTGTAGATTATAGATTGGAGGACGTTTCAATGTCAATAAAAATTAAAAAGAAAACAATTATTTTCACAATTGTTGGCATCGTGATTGTATTACTGGGTTTGTATTTTATTTTCGCACACAAGGGAAATACCGTTAATTATACAACCATATCAACAAATATGAAACAATTACAACAAGACGAAGAAAAATTTTTTCTTAACAATGTGCAAGTAAGCAATTTATCAATACAAAGGTGTCAAATGGAGGTTTCCGATAAAGTAGGACAGGGATTAAATTTTATTGTGACATACACACTACCTGGAATAAATAATGCTATAAAAAATCATAAAATTGGATTTCAAATAATATATCCCAAGAAATATGCAGATTTGATAGGGAGTAATATGACGCCCATAGCTTATGTATATCCCAACAATAACAATAATCAGACAATGTCTTCTGTTCTTAGCATATATATGCCAGACATTTCTGACGATGAATTAGACAAATTGATAAAAGAACAGAATGATTTCACAATATACATTTACGTCGATCAATTAAAGAAAAAAGAAATTACAGTCCATAACGATATTACAAACTAAATCAATTTATATGAAAGGCAGAAAATATTAGATTTAATCAAAAAGCTTATAAAATTGATTATAAAATGGGACGGTGGGGAAGAAGACTTAATGTTACAAAATTTTGATATAAAAATGTTAGAGCAATAATCTGTATTTTTAATATTCGTATGATATAATAAAGGTAAGATAAAGAGAGATGGAAGGAAGAAGTATGAGCCAGAAATACGATATAACGATGAAAAATATTTTTTCTGATATGGCTGATGACATAATGAGCTATTTTTTAGGTCTCCAATACACAAAGATTGATGAACTAAATATAGAATTTGCAAGAGTAGAACGCAGAGACAGCGATATGATATTTAAATGTACTACTGACAAAGGAAATGTGGCTGTGCACATAGAATTTCAATCGAAAAATGATGAAAAGATGCCTTACAGGATGCTAAGATATTCCCTGGAGATAATGGAAAAGCATGATCTCTTGCCATATCAGATAGTAATTTATATAGGCAAAGATAATGCAAACATCAAAAGTAGCTTAAATTACGACTTTGGAGAACAGAACATATTAGACTATAAATATAGAACAATAAATGTTGGTGACATAAAATATACTGATGTTTTAAAGACAGACTATTATGACTTGTATTCCCTTCTTCCGCTGATGGACAAAAATAGAAGGAAAGAAGAAGGAGAAAAATATCTGGAAAGATGTGTTGAGGCTATAAAAGATATTCCATTAGACATAAACAAAAAGAAAGACATAGCGTTTAAGGCAGAGATATTATCGGGCATAGTCTTTAAAAAAGAAGTTATTGAGAAAGTTTTTTCGGAGGTGATGAGGATGTTTAGGATTGAAGAATCTGAGACGTACAAAATGATATTAGAAAAGGGCATTAAACAAGGTATTAGAGAAGGCATGGAAAAAGGTATTGAAAAAGGTATTGAAAAAGGCGAAAAAGAAAAAAGTATAAAAATAGCAAAGAAGTTGTTAAAAGAAGGTATGGACATCGACAGAATAGCAGAAATTACAGAGTTGTCAAAAGATGAGATAAAAAAATTGATGAATTAGGATCATAAACAGGCTTCAAGCCTGTTTTTTTATGTGGTTTATCTATGACCGAAAGACGGTGGCGATTTCGACAATATATTACATAGATTGACAAAGGGTGACAGAAAAATTGACCTAATTTAGCACCTTCCCAGATGACGATAATTGGTTTATAATATCATTAACAGAAATTGGCGCCATTTCCTGCAGATCTTTATGCTAATGTCATACCACATTATTATGATGAAAATTGGATTACACAACAAGCCGAGTACAATTATCGTATGGGTGATAGGATAACTGAAGAATATGGCTGGAGGTGATTTTATAAAAAATAAGCGCATAATAATCTTATGTTTAATAGCAGTAGTTGTATTGAGCTTTTTTATATATTATGATTACTACAGCTATAATAAAAGTCATTTTCAAATTTATCTATATCAAACAAACGATGCACCTAATTTGAATTATACGACGAAAAGCAAACATTTTAAAATCAATACAACGATTGAGATTGGGAAAAATAATAATACAAAGACGAATGGTTTGGATTCTGCTGAAGACATCCAAAAAACACAAGATTCAAATGAATTTACTTCACTGAATTATACTATAAGAGTTGAGAACATTAGTAAGGAAAAATTAAATAACATTAAAATTGTTGTATTTCTTGATAAAGGGCTTGAGCCTTATGTAGTATCTGGACTTGTGTATTTTGGAACACCAATTCAACAGAGAATAGATTTAAATGTACCAAATACAAAGAAAAAAGATAATTGTATTGATGTTAGCAGATCTACATGGCTACCCAATTTCTCTCAAATAGATGCAGATGAAAGGCAGAAAATATTAGATTCAATCAAAAAGCCTATAAAATTGATAATAAAATGGGATGGCGGGGAAGAAGACTTATTGCTGCAAAATTTTGATATAAAAATGTATTGATGTCCCTTAATGGGGCTATTTTTCTTGAACAGCTACTACATTCGCTATATGATGTGAGGTGATATCAATGAATCTGCATACGCAATTGTATTTAGGCAATTTAGGCAATCGCATGGTTTACATATATGAAATATTTCTTATTAATGTAGCTGTATTGATGATTGTTTGGCTTGGCTTTTCGCTTTATAAATGGAGGCGATCTGGAAATAGGAATCTCATAAAATGGTGGGGGATAACAGTTGGTATTCTTTTTACTTTGGGATTGTGTATACTGATTTTTTCTAAGATATTTTCTGGGCCACAATATTTTGTCGCCTCCCAAACTGGCATCTACATTCCAAGATCAGTTAATGTGCTGGAGAATAACTATACAGGCGATAGGGATGAAGAATTGCATTATATCATTTTAAAGTTCAATAAGACCCAAATGGATGATTTCATAAAAGCTGCAGAAGAAAAAGGATGGAAGTTTGGTTCTGTCATCCCGTACTCATTAGCAAAATCACTGCCACAACCTAATTTAACGCTTGGGGAAAAATATCCATTTCCAAAAGTGAAAAAGGATGGATACTATTATTTATATACAAATACAAAGTCCAAAGGTTCAACTTCTTTTAGAACTAACTATACGACTAATAAACTATTCTTTTTGGATACTAAATCAGGGATATTGTACTTTTACTATGATAGTTTCGAACTTACATCGGATTTGCGTTTTGAAACTCATTAAAACAGTGTGCTTTTTGATACTGCACATTTCATTTGATAATTGGCCCTTTGGGCTATTTTTTATACATAAAAATTTTTTTAAAAAACTGTAACAAAATGAGGAAGAAATTTGTCTATATATTCAGAGAGGAAATTAATCTCGTGAAATTTTCGTTATATAGATAATCTGTTTTATAGAAATTGGAGGCAGAGCGCGGGATGAAAAAATACAGAGAGTTTATCTTAAAGGCATTTATTTTGATTTCAATTATTTTAGCGGTATTCATCATGTTTGTGATTTTGGATATTACAGTAGTAAAAATTTATACAGGATGATATGAAAAAATTCATGACAAATTATTGCAAAAAAAAGGCCGTTTATTTTCATTGACGCAATTTTGCATTAAAGATATAATATAGTTAAACTAAATATGGTCTTAAGGTCCGAAAGGTTAATAGGGAAAGCGGTGAGAAGCCGCTGCAGCCCCCGCTACTGTAAGCGATGATGAGGCTCAAAAAACCACTGGTGAAACTGGGAAGGTTGAGCTAAAGATGAGTCGCAAGCCAGGAGACCTGCCTTAAGATGTGAAAAACACCTTCGGAGGGGAGGTTGGTAATGTGATACATATTTGCTTTGGAAAATATGGGGCATACCTTCTCGGTATGCCTTAGTTTTTTGAGTTAATGTTTATGTGCTTTGGCTATGTTTCAAATCTTTATAAATAATTTAGGAGGAGAGATCTAAGTGAAAAAGTGGATTAAAAATATTTCGATTTTCATCATAGTAGCAGTTCTTTCATTAAGTCTTGTTTCATGTTCTCAAACTACAAAGGAAAAAGCATCTACTAATGCTAATTCTGTGAAGACGGAAGTTAAGGCTACATTCCCATTGAGAATTACTGATTTTATGGGTAGGCAAGTTACGATAAAAAAGGAGCCTAAGAGGATCGTATCCTTATCTCCATCAACGACCGAGCTGATTTACGCAATTGGCGCTGGCAAAAATGTTGTTGGTGTTACTAATTACGACGATTATCCTCCGGAGGTAAAAAGTGTTGCGAAAGTTGGAGGATATGAAGGGCCTAATATTGAAGCTATAATGGCTCAGAAACCTGATATAGTTTTTGCATCAAATCTTTCTGGGAAGGACCAGATGGAGACTATCGAGAAATCAGGCATACCAGTGGTGGTATTAGAAGCGCAAAACATAAACCAGATATATGATTCAATAAAGATATTAGGTGAGATAACAGGCAATGTAGAAAAGGGAAATGAAATAATAAGCAGCATGAAAGATAAAATTAAAGAGATCAATGATAAAGTGAAGGATTTGCCGAAAGTAAATGTGTTTTATGTTGTTGATACAAATGGGAACTGGACGGCTGGCAAGGGAACATTCATCGATGAGCTTATAACATTGGCTGGTGGAAACAATGTAGCCAGCGATGCAAACGGATGGGCACAGTACAGCATGGAAAAACTGGTACAGAAAAATCCTGATGTGATAATCACATCACCACATGCTGCAAACGCCAATGAAATAAAAAATATGGCAGGTTATAAGGATACAAAAGCGGCGAAAGATGGCAAAATATTTATAATATCCAACGATGACATTGTCACTAAGCCTTCTAATAGAATTGTCTTAGGATTGGAAGAAATTGCAAAAGATTTGCATCCGGAGGCATTTAAATAAATTGAAAGTGAGAAAAAGCTTTTATTTGATAATTTCTGCAATGGTTTTGATTGCATCCTTGATGTTTTCTGCATCAGTGGGTGCAGTCAAAATGCCATTAAAAAGCATTATTGATGTCATTTTTGGCGGTGGCAATGCTACAGACAAGATGATATTGTTAAATCTCAGATTCCCAAGAATAATTGAAGCTGCTTTTACAGGGATGGGACTTTCTGTGGCAGGTACATTCTTTCAAGGTCTTCTAAAAAATCCCATGGCAGATCCTTATGTTTTAGGCATATCATCAGGAGCTGCATTTGGAGCATCTATTGCTATCGTTTTAGGATTTGGGCTTCTTGGTCTTCAATTTTTTGCGTTTGCGTTTGCTCTCATGACTATTTACGTAGTATACATCATATCCAAAAAAGGACCTTACATTAAAATGCAGACGATGCTTCTTGCAGGCATTGCCATCAGTGCTTTTATGTCATCTATTATTTCTCTCATGATGCTTTTAAACCATGATGAGATGTCCCAGATAGTCTTTTGGACAATGGGTGGATTTAGCCTTATTAGTTGGAGTCAGACTTTTTACACAGTGCCAATCATATTTATTGGGTGTATAACGTTATACGTGTTTTCAAGAGATCTCAATGTCATTATGACAGGTGAAGAGATAGCGGAGCATTTGGGAATAGATACTGAAAGAGTAAAGAAAATTATTTTGATTGTAGGGTCTTTAATAACGGCTTCTTCTGTTTCAGCAGGTGGTATAATTGGATTTGTAGGGCTTATAGTGCCACACATATCGAGGCTTATTGTAGGTTCTGACAACAGATTTTTAGTTCCTTTTAGCGGTATTTTGGGTGCAGCGTTTTTGGTGTTAGCTGACACACTGGCGAGGACTGTGATGGCTCCTGTAGAAATACCAGTTGGCATAATAACTGCTGCCTGCGGTGGTCCGTTTTTCTTATACCTTCTTGTCAAAAATAAAAATAAAGAGGTTAAGTGAAATGACAATAGTAAATGTTGAAGATCTCCATTATAGTTATGGCAATATTCAGGCTTTAAAAGGTGTAAATTTTAAGATAGATGGATATAAAATGGTTGGTATATTGGGAAGCAATGGTTCTGGCAAGACAACTCTTTTGAAAAACATTTCAGGTTATTTGAAGCCTAGCAAAGGCAATGTATTTATAATGGACAAAAGTGTCTATAAAATGCGTTCGAAAGATAGGGCGAGGATTATTGGCTATGTTCCGCAGGATATGTATTTTGACTTTGAATTTACATCTTACGACGTTGTGATGATGGGAAGGACTCCTTATTTAAGGAGATTTCAAAGAGAAACCGAAAAAGATGTAATAAGCGTAAGAGAAGCGATGATTCTTACAAACACATGGGATCTTAAGGATAGATACGTAAATGAATTAAGTGGTGGGCAAAGGCAAAGGGTTTACATCGCAAGGGCATTGGCTCAAGAGCCTAAGATTTTGTTATTGGATGAGCCGATTTCACATTTAGATGTAAAATATCAGATAGAAGTGCTTTCAATACTTAAGCAGTTGACCACAAAAGGAATACTCGTGTTTGCTGTCCTTCATGACATCAATTTATCGTCTCAATTTTGCGATCTTATTTTGCTAATGAAAGATGGAGAGATTATATCAATTGGGACGCCAAATGAAGTTATAACTGAAGAAAATATGAAGACGGCTTTTTCTGTGAATGCAGATGTAATCAGAAATCCCATTACAGATACACCGCTTATTGTTATTTCAAAAAGACAAGGGGATGGTTTAACAAGTGGGTAAAGCATTTATGATAGCCGGGACTCATTCTGGTGCGGGGAAGACTAGCATTACTATTGGCATAATAGGATATCTTTCTAGAAAGTACAAAGTCATTCCGTTTAAAATAGGTCCTGATTACATAGATACGGCATATCACAGATTTGCATCTGGCAATTTTTCGTACAATTTGGATGTCTACATGCTTGGAGATGAGTACGTAAAAAAGTCCTTTTTAAACCATGCTTTATCTGGGGATGTGGCAGTCATAGAAGGCGTCATGGGGATGTACGATGGAATCAATAATACAAGCTATGGCAGCAGTGCTCATGTGGCAAAACTTTTAAATTTACCTGTCGTACTTGTCGTAGATGCATCTGGTATGGCTGCAAGTGTTTCTGCCTTAGTTAAAGGTTATATAGAATACGATAAAGATGTAAAGATTAAAGGGGTAATATTCAACAGGGTTGGCAGTGAAAAACACTACAAGCTTTTAAAAGAATGTGTCGAAAGAGATTTGGGTATAAAGGCATTTGGATACCTTCCACAGGATGATATGATAAGTCTACCTGAGAGACATCTTGGTCTTATGCCTATATATGAGACAAATGGAGATCACAATTTCAGCATTTTGTACGATAGAATAGGTGAGTTCATAGATGTAGATGGCATTCTCGATGCATGCGATGTGGAATTGAAAAAAGATGATTTAGACGATGGAAAAGCGGCAGCAAAGACAAAAGAAGATATCAAGATTGCATTTGCATACGATGAGGCGTTTAATTTTTACTATCAGGATAGCCTAGATTCATTGAACGATGCAGGAGTAGAGTTAATCCCATTTAGTCCTTTACGTGATGAAGCTATTCCTAAAGATGTGGTTGGAATTTACTTAGGTGGAGGATTTCCAGAAGTTTTTGCTGAAAGATTAAGCAAAAATCATTCCATGTTATCTTCAATTAAAGGAAGCATTGAAAAGGGAATGCCAGTCTATGCGGAATGCGGTGGTTTTATGTACCTTGCGAAAAAAATTGTTGATCTAAATGGAGATGGATACAATATGGTGGGAATATTCGATTTAGATGCCATCATGACGAAAAGGTTAGTCAATTTTGGCTACGCTGAGGCGGAAGTCGTAAAGGACAATGTGTTATTTAAAAAAGGAGATGTCATCTTTGGTCATGTTTTTCACAACTCGAAGATGTCGGGGATACACGATGAATTTGCATATGAAGTGCATAAACCACATTCTGAAGAAAAGTGGCTGTGCGGATATGTGTACAAAAATTGTTTAGGTACTTATGTTCACATCAACTTATTGAAATACCCGAATGCTGTAGACAGATTTATAAACCATTGCAAAGATTATGGTCGGGGGATGGGAAAGTATGGCACTTAAGATAATGATTCAAGGTACGGCATCATCTGTTGGGAAGAGTTTGTTGGTGGCTGCTCTCTGCAGGATATTTAAGCAGGACGGATATTCAGTTGCACCATTTAAGTCACAAAATATGGCTCTTAATTCTTTTATAACAGATGAGGGTCTGGAGATGGGACGAGCACAAGCTGTACAAGCTGAAGCTGCAGGCATAAAACCGTCGGTGCTTATGAATCCTATACTTTTAAAGCCAAGTTCAGACAAAAATTGTCAAGTTATACTAAGAGGAAAAGTTTATGACAGCATGGATGCATCTTGCTATCAGAGATTCAAGCCGAAACTTTTAAGCATGATAAAAGAGGATTTTGACAAGCTTAGCCAGTCGTACGACATAGTAGTGATTGAAGGTGCTGGAAGTCCTGCTGAGATAAATCTTAGAGAAAAAGACGTTGTAAATATGGGATTGGCGGAGTTGGTGGATTCACCGGTATTGATAGTAGGCGACATAGATAAAGGCGGTGTCTTTGCATCGATAGCAGGCACACTATTGCTTTTAAATGATGATGAAAGAGAAAGGGTAAAAGGAGTCATAATAAACAAATTTAGAGGCGACTTAGAGATATTAAAGCCGGGCTTAAAGATGCTGGAGGACATAATTAAAAAGGATGTCATCGGTGTAGTTCCTTACATGGATGTATATGTTGATGAGGAGGACAGTGCAACGGATGCTTATTACGGGAGAAAAAGCGGTGGGGCTATTGATATTGCGATTTTAAATCTTCCCCACATATCCAATTTTACTGATTTTGAACCATTGAAGAAGATTCAAGATGTAAATGTAAGGTACGTAAATAAAGGGGAGAAAATCGGCGACTGCGATGTATTGATAATACCAGGTACGAAAAATACGATAGGAGATCTTAAAGCACTTAAAGATGCCGGACTACATCATGAGATTTTGAATTTGAGAAAAATGGGAAAGCTTATAATCGGCATATGTGGAGGATATCAGATGTTGGGAAAAAGGATATCTGATCCACAACACATAGAAGGACCTGTTAGTGAGATGGAAGGTTTAGGATTATTAGACATAGAGACAGTTATTTTAAATGAAAAGATCACAACACAGGTGAAAGCTCAAATTTCTGATGATTTGCCTGATTTTTTATCACCGCTTAGAGAACTGTTTGTAGATGGATACGAAATACACATGGGCATAAGTTCTACAGGAGAAAAAAGTTTTTCCAATATCATTACAAGAAACGATGAAAAAATATCTGTCAGTGACGGATGTGTAAGCAGTGATGGGAAAGTGTTTGGTACGTATATGCATGGAATATTTGAAAACACGGAGTTCACAATGCGACTTGTAAATATTTTAAGAAGCTCAAAGGGGTTAAAAGATATAGATTACATTGAAGACTACAGGAAATTTAAAGAAAGAGAGTACGACAGGTTGGCAGATGTAGTAAGAAAGAGCTTAGACATAAATAAAATTTACCAGATAATGAAAGGTAGTCTTTGATATGGAAGTGATAGCTGCATATTTTTTAGATTTAATGATAGGCGATCCGCCAGGATATCCTCATCCAGTAAGACTCATGGGAAGACTAATCAGCTTTTTAGAGTGCAAATTTAGAAAGATTGCTAAAACTGAAAGGCAAGAAAGAATCGCCGGTTATTTCTTGTGTGCCATTGTTGTCTTTACAAGCTATATAAGCGGGTACTTTATCATTTACATTGTAAAAGAAATAAATGTCTATTTGGGCAAGATTTTAGATATGCTTCTCATCTACACTTGCCTTGCAACTAATGATTTAGCGAAATCAGCTATGAGAGTATACAATCCTCTTAAAAAAGACAACATTGTTGAAGCTCGGAAGATGTTGTCTTTCATTGTAAGCCGTGATACGGAAAATTTAGGCTACAGTGATATCATAAGAGGTGTCATTGAGACAGTGGCGGAAAACATATCTGATGGTATAATTGGGCCTTTGTTTTACGCTTTTATAGGCGGTGCGCCGTTGGCATTGGCTTACAAGGCTTCCAGTACACTTGACTCGATGGTTGGCTATAAAAATGAAAGATATTTAAACATAGGATATGCTTCTGCAAAGCTTGACGATATTTTAAATTTCCTGCCAGCCAGGATAACAGGACTTTTGATTGTAGCATCATCATTTTTGCTGAGATATGATTATAAAAATAGTTTTCGCATTTTAAAAAGGGATAGATTAAAGCACGAAAGTCCCAACAGTGCACACGGGGAAGCTGCTGTTGCAGGTGCGCTAAATGTGGAGTTGGGAGGGCTTAACTACTATTTTGGAAAGCCTGAACTGAAACCGAAGTTGGGAGATGGCAAAGAAGCACTTGAATTAAAACACATCAAGGATACTGTAAAGATAATGTATATGACATCTTTTCTGGGGTTTATTTTATTCTTTTCTTTTAAAACAATATTAACAGGAGGTATATAGATGAATACAAAGACAACAACGATTAAAAATGTTAAAACATTGACGCTTGTGGCTATGCTTATCGCCATGAGTGCCGTTGGTGCCATGATTAAAGTTTACAATACGGTGGCGTTTGATTCACTGCCGGGATATTTTGCGTCCCTTTATTTTGGAGGATACATAGGAGCGATCGTCATTTCTTTAGGCCACATTTTTACTGCACTTACATCCGGCTTTCCGCTTGGAATACCAAATCACATCATCATTGCTGTGTCGATGGCTGTATGTGCATATTTTTATTCATTGGCGTATAAGAAGTTTAACAGCTATGTGGCAGTCGCTGTTGGTACCATATTAAATGGGCCCGTTGCAACACTTATCTTTGTACCGCAGTACGGTTGGGGATTTTTCATTCAGATGGTGTTGCCGCTTACTATTGCATCTTTTGCAAATGTCCTTTTGGCGTCTATCATCTATAAGACAGTTTTAAAAATGATAAAAAGGTGATAGATGTATATGATAGAGAAGTACAGGGATGTTTTAATCATACACGAAGGCGATGTTGCATTCGCCGTATCATGTGACAGCACAGGTGCAATCGGGGAAAAGGAAAATGATGTTTTAAAGGTAGATGCTGAGATGGTAGGTAGAGCAGCCATAAAAGTTGCATTATCAGAGCTTTTGTGTATTGGTGCTTGGCCAATCGCAATATCAGATGCCTTGTCAAATGAAATGAAGCCCACTGGCATTAAGATCATAGATGGAATAAAAAAAGAGCTTGTTGAAAATGAGATATATGACGTTGCTTTAACTGGCAGCACAGAGGAAAATTTCCCCTCAACTATGACAGGTGTTGGCGTGACAGCAATTGGAAGGGCAGCGAAAGAGGATTTGAAAGTGCGAAAGGCTATGGCAGGCATGGAAGTAGGACTTTTTGGTTACCCCCGTGTTGGACAAGAGGTTTTGCGTTTTAATGATATTCTTTCCCTTAAAGACTATGTGAAAATATTTAGATGCAATGAAATAGCAGAAGCAATTCCTGTAGGGTCAAAGGGAGTAAAGTATGAGCTTGATGTTCTTAAATTTACTTCTGGACTAGATTTATTAAGAAAATACGATGACGAGATTGATGATGAAAAGTCAGGTGGACCTTCCACATGTTGCATTGTAGTTTACAAAAAAGATGATAGGCAGATAGTTAAAAATCTCTTAGACAAGCCATTTATTCGGTTAGGAAGACTCTTTTGAGGTGAATTGAATGGATAAATACGAACATGGTGGCAATATTTATATTTACGATAAAGATGTGATAGATTTTAGCTCAAACATAAATCCTTTTGGCTTTCCGGAGTGTATAAAAGATTCCATTGATATTGCGGATTTGACAAAGTACCCTGATGTAAACTACACAAAATTAAAAAATTCTATTTCAAAATATACAGGGCTGAAAAGTGAAAATATAATAGTAGGAAATGGCGCTTCTGAACTTATCTACCTTTTTGTACGGGCATTTTCTATTAAAAAGCCTCTTATTCCATCACCTGCTTTTTTGGAATACGAAAGAGCAGCTACATTGTCAGGCGGAAATCCTTTGTACTACCGGATTTCTGAAAAAAATGGATACGTGATTGATGTAAATGAAATAGCAAATCGCCTCAAAGAAGTGGATTCTATCATCATAGGAAATCCAAACAATCCTACAGGAAAGGCATTAAAGCGAAAAGATGTGGAATACATGGTGAAGGAAGCGAAAAAGCTTGATTTGCTGGTGATGATAGATGAAGCGTTTATAGAATTTATATGCGATTATGAAGAATACCAGTCTTTAGATCTTATAAATGACTACGATAATCTTTTTATCGTAAGAGCTGCCACCAAATTCTTTGGGCTGCCTGGATTGCGCTTAGGATACGGTTTTGGAAGTGAAAATTTGATAAAGAGATTGGAAGCTTATAAAGAGCCTTGGACGGTAAATGTTTTTGCTGATACAGCAGGGAGAAAGATTTTTGATGATGTCAAATTTATGGAAAATACGAGAAAATACATAAAAGAGGAAATAGATTATTTGACGAAAGAGCTTAAAAAGGTAGATGAATTAGTCGTTTTTGACACGCAGGTCAATTTTATGCTTATAAAGTTGAAGAACCGGCGAGTTAATGATTTAAAAGAAGAATTGTTAAAAAGAGGGATACTGATAAGAGATGCATCAAATTTCAGGTATTTGGACGATAAGTATTTTAGAGTGGCTGTAAAAAGCCATTGTGACAATGTAAAACTGGTAGAATCTATAAAAGAAGTTCTAAAATGATTTTTCCGAAAGAAGGTGTTTTTATTGGCTTTGATTATGGTGACAGGTGGCGCAAGGTCTGGCAAAAGCCAGTTTGCAGAAAGCCTTGCTGTAAAATATGCTGGTAACAGTGTCCTTTACATAGCCACATCTATACCATTTGACGATGAGATGAAAGAAAGAGTTAGAAGGCACAGAGAAAGAAGGCCAAAGGAGTGGGAAACAGTAGAAGCTTACAAAGGCATTTTTGATATAATAAGAAGCACAGATAAGAAAGCTGTGCTTTTAGACTGTCTGACAGTGATGGTGTCTAATCTGCTTTTAGAGATAGATATGACGTGGGAAGAGAAAGATTTAGAAGATGTAGTAAGAGCCGAAGAAAAAATAAGCAGGGAAGTTGATGGCTTTATAAAAGCCTCTAAAGAGAAGGATAAAGATGTAATAGTCGTGACAAATGAAGTTGGAATGGGACTTGTCCCAGAATATAAATTGGGAAGGATATTTAGGGACATATCAGGTAGAATGAACAAAAAAATTGCTGAGAATGCCGATTATGTCTATTTTATGGTTTCAGGCATACCCTTAGAAATAAAAAATAATAGCTTACGGTGATGTGATGAATAAGATGGATGAGATAAAGGCTTTTATATTATCGTTTCAATTTATGACAAGGATACCTATTAATATTCAAATTGATGCAGATAAAAATGACTTTCACAGGATGGTCAAATATTTTCCCTTTGTAGGTGGGGTTGTTGGCTCTGTTGCAAGTTTCATGTTTTTTGCTTCTAAAAATATATTTCCCCGGGAAATAGCCGTCACAGTAGCTGTAGCATCATCGTACATTCTGACAGGTGCTATGCACATCGATGGGTTTGCAGACACATTCGATGGTCTTTTTAGCAACAGAAGTCGGGATAGAATGCTTGAGATAATGAAGGATTCAAGGCTTGGGACGAATGGAGTTCTCGCTTTGGTTTTTTTAATAATTTTAAAGATATTGCTTTTAAATGACATCAAAGGCAACATATATTCTACATTGATATTGATGCCTCTTATTGGACGTTTTTCCATAATTTTAGCAGCGTATGCATCGAAATCAGCAAGAGGTGGAGAAGGGCTGGGAGGACTTATCATAGGGAAAATATCTACGGTGGAGTTAATATTAAGCTTATTGTTTACATCAGTTATAGGCATATATTTTGTTCATTTCACAGCATTACTGAAGCTTTTAGCTATCTCATCAATTGTCACGTATATTATCACTAAGTACATATCTATGAGAATAGGTGGCATGACAGGTGATACATTAGGTGCTGTCAATGAATTTGCAGAGCTTGTGATTGCTGTTTCGATGTATCTAATGAGCGCCATAAAATTGTAGGTATTTAAAAAGGAGAGATGGCAAAACCATACCAATGTCAGATGTGCTTATTGCTTATTTAGCGATAAAAAATGATATGATGATATTCTCATTTGATGGACATTTTAAAATGATAGACGGCGTTAAACTGTTTGACCATATAGCCGTTTAACTGTATAATGGAGTAAAGACAGTTCGCAAAATCCTGTCTATAAACAAAACTACGGAGGAGATAAAATTGAACAGTAAAACTAAGAAGATAGTCTACGGAGCATTGATCGCTGCAGTGTACGCAGCCGTCACAGTGGCCCTTGCGCCTATAAGCTATGGGCAAGTTCAAGTAAGGGTTGCTGAAGCATTGACAATCATGCCTTTCTTTTCGTCGTATTCCATTTTTGGACTTTTTGTTGGATGCATAATTGCAAATATGATAGGCGGAAATGGAATATTCGATGTGGTTTTTGGTTCTTTAGCGACGTTAATTAGCGCTGTAATAACGTATTATATTGGCAAATCGAATCTTAGATATAAGCGGTATTTAGCACCGTTGCCGCCTGTTATAATAAATGGAATCATCATCGGAATAGAATTAAATTTCCTTTACAAACTTCCTCTTGTAGCTTCGATGCTATGGGTTGGATTAGGTGAGATGATAGCGTGCTATGTGCTGGGATTACCATTGCTTTTGTACATAGATAAAAATGACAAGATAAAAAGCGTTATCGGATAGACTTAATACATATTTAATTTGAAATAGCTTTTACATCCTGATAAAATAAAATCAGGATTATTTTTTTGAGGAAGATGCTATGTTTGGATATATAAAGCCTTACAAACCTGAGATGAAGATAAAAGATTACGATGTTTTTAAGGCGTATTACTGTGGCCTATGCAAGGAAATCGGAAGAAAATATGGCGAGATAAGCCGATTGACTTTGAACTATGAGCTTACGTATCTTGCAATTTTTTTATCGGCCTTGTCTGACGAGGAGATATGCATAAGAAAAGAAAGCTGTGTGGCAAATCCGTTTAAGAAAAAACCTATTATGAAAGAAAACCCGTATATTGCTTATGCGGCAGATATGAATGCAATACTTATGTACTATAAATTTTTGGACGACAAAGAAGATGATAAATCTTTAAACGCAGCTTTATTGGAGTCTTTTTTTAAGACAAAATATAGAAAGGCGTATAAGTCATACTTAGAAAAGGCGGAAAAAATAAAAAGGTATTTAGAAGCTTTAAAGGGATTAGAAGAAACGAAGTGTTCATCTGTTGATGTGGCTTCTGAACCATTTGCCAATGTCATGAAAGAAGTGTTTCTAAAAGAGGATCTAAAAATTGGCGATGAAGATTATGCTAAAATCGGTCAAATTGCATATCACTTAGGAAGATTTGTGTATATTTTAGATGCCTACGATGATTTGAAGAATGATTTAAAAAACGGCAGTTATAATCCTTTTATATATCAGTACAATCTTTCTTACAAACAAACAGGCGATGATGAGCTGGAACATACACTGGGTGAGATCAAGGAGTGGACAAAATTTAATTTGACTTTTACGCTTTCTACGATAGTTAAATTGTATGAACAGTTGAAGTTCAAAAAGAATGTTGGAATAATCGACAATATTTTTAGAATTGGACTTTACATGGAATTTATGAGGGTTATGGAAGGAGATAAATCATGCAAAATCCGTACGAAGTCTTAGGACTTAAAGAGGGAGCATCAATTGAAGAAGTTAAAAAAGCATATAGAGAGCTTGTAAAAAAATATCATCCTGACCAGTATGCTGACAATCCACTTAAAGATTTGGCGGAGGAGAAACTGAGGGAGATTAACGATGCGTATAAGGCTATAATGGAAGGAGAAGCTTTTAGAAGTGATTACGCCAATGATAGAACTTATGGAAGTGGCAATAGTTCGTACAGTGACAGCAGTTCCATGTACTATGAAGTAATAAATGCCCTTAACAGAAATGATTTGTACGCTGCGGAAGCTATCTTAAACCGAATGACTGATAGAAGTGCACAGTGGTATTATCTCTACGGTCATGTAAATTACAGGAGAGGAAGATTTGGGGAGGCGTATAACTGCTTTAGGACGGCTGTCAACATGGATCCTGGCAATATTGAGTACCGTGAAGCATTAAACAACATGGAGATGCAAAGAGGTGTTTACCAAGGTGATGTTTACCGAAGGACGATGAACGATGATTGCTGTCAGACTCTTTTTGCTATATGGGCTTGTGACACATGCTGCGAATGTATGGGCGGAGATATGTTTAGATGCTTTTAGGGAGTTGATTTTATGTCAAGAGAGAGGTCGCTTTCTTTAGGGGGTATGCTTGCTGCTGTAAATGTGATTTTGCTTTTCATCTCTGCAGCAATGCCTACCAGTAGACTTTTTCTGCTGGTTTTATCTTCCTTTTCTGTATCTATAATGGTCATAGAAGCAAATGCTAATGTAGGAGCAGCGTTTTATTTTGCTACATCGTTGTTGGCATTTATATTGATACCAAACAAGCTTATAGCTTTTTATTATGCGTGCTTTTTTGGATTTTACGGAATCGTAAAATCGTACATAGAAAGGCTGTCATTAAATAGATTTTTTGAATACGTCTTAAAGCTTATTGTATTCAATCTATCTTTATCTATCATTTATGTGGTGTTTAAATACGTTTTTGCTGCAAATATATTTATAGGCTCTTATTCCACAGTGTTGGTTTTTACATTGCTGCAAGTATCGTTTGTAATTTACGATTACGCATATACTGTTTTTGTATCATTTTATTTAAAAAAGGTAAAAAGGCATTAATGACTATGCATTAATGCCGAATACAAACTGCACAAAAGTTCCGAATAAGTACGACAACGCCGCCGCTCCTAAACCGGACAATACCATTTCAATTATTTTATTTTTTATAGATAGGCTTTCAGACGCTATTGAGACTACTGCACCTACTATAGAAAGCGCTATAGCGGCAAAAATCACAGAGAAAACCAATGCAAATATCGAAGATGAAGTGATGAAGAAGTAGGGAATGACGGGAAAGAAAAGTCCTACCAAATACGCCAAGCCTGTGTACAAAGCTGATTTTATCTCATTTTCTTTTACTTCTTCCACCAGCAAATTTGCCATGGCATTTTCGTTGTCGCCTAATTTTTCTACGACTTCTTGACTTATATCGTCAGGTATGCCTGATTCACTTAGCTTGTTTAGAAGTTCTTCTTTAGCTCTATTTTTTGATACGTTAAATAGAAGCTCCATCTTGCTTTTGATGCCTTCATTTACCTGTCTTTGAGATCTTACAGATGTATATGCGCCTATTGCCATAGACAATGCGCCTGCAATACCTACCACAAGGCCAGATGCACCGACTATAAGCGGTTTGCTTTGGTACACAGCCGAAAGACCTGTGACAGTTCCTAATATTTCTACCAATCCGTCGTTCATGCCAAGTATAAAGTCTCGTATATTGGAGAAATTCGCTTCTTTGTTTTGGTTGCCTAAATTTTTTTCATGTTCCAGTTCATCTTCTATAATAAAAGCGAGACCTTGACGCTCTGATTCTGTTAGAATGGGGTCCTTGTAGTATTCATAGTATTCATCAGTGCTGTTTGATTCCTGCATCTCTAAAAGTATTATAAAAAGGCGGCTTCCAAGGAGTGTCCGCAGAATTTTATAAAACCACAGACTGTTAGCGCGCACTTTTGGTTTTAGCTTTACACCTCTATCGCTTAAAAAGTCGTACCAAAACTTCGTATGATTTGCCTCAATCTTTGACAGTTCCTCAAATAACTCCTTTACTTCCTTTTTAGATTCTACTTTTGCAAGGTAAGAGTACAACTGCTTTGCATTTAATTCATCGTAGTAAAATTTTTTGGCCTTTTCGATTGCCTGCATTTCAACTCCTCCTCCCATATATTTCATTTTATATTATTTGCCGTAAACATACAAGGCATCATATAAAAAAGACATTAAAATGCGAATTACTATCACATTTTAATGCCTTTTTAATCATGTCTAAGTATTATTTTTTTGCCTTTTCTAAGGCGTTTTTGACGGCTATCTTCCAGTTTGTAGTCGTCTCTGTAGCACCTGCTATTGTGTCAACATTGTAAGTTTGCTTTTTGATCATCTCATTGGCCATATCGACTCTGAACTTTTTTAAATTAGGATATACTTTGCCTGTCTTTGGGTCTTTTTGACCTGTCCATTTGTCGTAATTTATTTCTTTTCCGCTTTTATCCAAGCGCCTTAATGTTATGCTTGTTATTTTTCCATTTTTTATTACGACTGTAGCGTCTTCACTGCCTTCAGACCATTTTGGACCGGCACCTGTGTATGTACCATCTTTGTAAGATACTTTAGGCGTAGTTTGAGGCTTTGGCTTTTGAGTCGATGGCTTTGTCATAGTTTTGCATGAAACAAGGCTTAAAGCTAAAACTGCAATTATAGCTATGGATATGATTTTTCTTAATGCTTTCATCTTATTCCTCCTAAACTCGTTATTTACTATTTATTTTTCTTCAAGAAGATGATATTATTCAAAAATTCACTAAAATTTAACATACACCTTTTACAATTTGTTAATCGATTTAACAAAATTCTGACACAACTTCAGGACATAATAGTAAATGAAAAAGGAGGTGCAGATTTTGTTTAGACAATTTTATGTAATATCAAAGAAGGAGGTAAATGAACGATGATAAAATACAAGAGATTGTTGGCGGCTACAATGCTTGGTGTGATGCTTTTTTCGATGGTGGCGTTGGCAGATGAAACTGCGCTACCACAGCAAAGCACCATTTCAACAGCCGCTCCAAATAAAGTAGATCCAATAAAAAAATTGGAGGATATAAAGGCGAAGGTTACTGAAAAGTACAACCAAGGTAAAATAAGCAAAGAGAAGTATGACAGCATGATTTCAAAGATAAATGAAAAAGAACAATATATAAAAGAGCTTAACAGTTTGACACTTTCTCAAAAGCGGCAGAAGCTTATCAGTGATTTTACTGCTGCTTTAAATAAGAAAGTACAAAGCGGGAAGATTTCACAGGATAAAGCAAATGAGCTTATTAAAAAATACACTGACAAGGTAAACAAATGGGATGGAACAGGTTTTCCTCCTGGAATGAAAGGATTTAAAAGGGGAGATGGGTACAAAAAATTCAAAAGTGCCCTTGAAAAAGCTGTAAAAGACAAGAAGATTACAGAAAGCCAGAAACAGGATATATTAAATTACTTAAATGAAGGTAAATAGTCGAAAAGGGCAGATAACTGCCCTTTAAAATATATTGCTTATTATGTACATGTATATTGGCACCACGACTAAACTTAGAAGATTTGTTGCGGCTATCATTATGGATGGGTATTTCTGGTCGCTTTTGTAAGCATGGGCTACAATCGCTATTTGCGTCATCACAGGTAAAGCGCTTTGAATGACAAATACTTTTTCCATCAAAATGTTAAGTTTGAAAAGGTGCAGTACCAGTATCGTTATGATGGGTGCTATTATGATGCGACCTATAAGCAAAAATAAGACGTTTTTGTCCAGCTTAAAATCCTTCAAGTCTGTCATGTAGATGGACATTCCTATAAAGATCATAGAGAGAGGCGTTGTAAGCTGACCGATGTATTTTGCTGTGTCGACTAAAAATTGAGGCGTTTTTATTCCCAGCAATATGAAGATGATGCCTACAATGTATCCTAAAAGCGGCGCAGAAAATATCTTTTTTAATGCCTGGTACATTGAAAAATCTCCATTTGGGTCTTCTACATCTTTTCTTATGTTGTAAAGCCCTATCGTCCAAAACAGCGTTGTATTTGCAACGTAGTACAAAAGCACGTACGGGACGGCTTTATTGCCAAAAAGAGCTTGGTTGACAGGAAGACCTACAAATATCGTGTTGGAAAAGGCAAATATGGCAGAAAACAAGCCTGCTTTTTTTCTATCGAATTTCAGCAAGATTACAAGCATGTTAGCGATTAAATATGTTATCAAAATGCTTAGAAAAGCGGCGATTAAGCCAAATATCATGTGAGACAACTGATTTCTTTCAAGATTTTCGATGACGGTGTAAAACATTAGACATGGAAGGGAGATTTTGACGACGATTCTTGAAAAAATCTCAGATGCGGATTCATCCAGCCACTTTTTATACGAAAGAATATAACCTAAGACGATGATGAGGACAATGGGTAAAATGCTTTCAATTCCATTTAATAATACCAATTTATATCCCTCGCAGAAATTTGTATTTGAAAAGGCAGAAATGCCCTTTAATGGCTAAAGAGCATTTCTTAATCAAAGCAACTTTTCAAGGTTGTTTTTGATTTCATTTAAGAATTCTTTGGTGTTTACAGCCTTTTTATGAGGAAGTTCTGATATTGCAGCTAAATCTTTAGTCATTATGCCATCTTCTATTGTTTTTAAAGATGCTTCCTCTAATTTTTCAGCAAACTTCATTAAGTGCTTGTTTCCGTCTAATTCACCCCGCTTTTTCAATGCGCCAGTCCATGCAAATATAGTAGCGATAGGGTTTGTAGATGTTTCTTCACCTTGTAAATACTTGTAATAATGGCGCGTCACCGTTCCATGGGCTGCTTCGTATTCAAAATCGCCATCAGGCGATACTAATACGGATGTCATCATTGCCAAACTTCCAAAGGCAGTAGCAACCATGTCTGACATTACATCTCCATCGTAATTTTTCAAAGCCCATATCATGCCGCCTTCTGATCTTATGACTCTTGCCACTGCGTCGTCTATCAATGTGTAGAAATACTCGATTCCAGCTTCTTTGAATTTATCTTTGTACTCGCTTTCGTACATATCATTGAATATGTCTTTAAAAGTGTGGTCGTATACTTTTGAGATGGTATCTTTTGTGGCAAACCATAAATCCTGTTTTTGACTTAATGCGTAGTTGAAACAGGCTTTTGCGAAGCTTTTTATAGACTTGTCTATGTTGTGCATACCTATTAAAATCCCTGGACCGTCAAACTGGTGTATAGTCTGCCTTTCGATGGAATTATCGTCGTACGTTACTACCAATTCCGCTTTAGCTGCTTTTTCTACTCTGTATTCTACGTCTTTGTACACATCGCCATAAGCGTGACGAGCAATCGTTATAGGTTTTGTCCAACTTTTTACGAGAGGTTTGATTCCGTTTACCAGTATGGGTGTTCTAAAAACAGTACCGTCTAATATAGCTCTTATGGTGCCATTGGGGCTTTTCCACATCTTTTTTAAGTTGTATTCTTCGACTCTCTGAGCATTAGGTGTTATAGTTGCGCATTTGACGCCTACTTTGTGTTTTTTTATAGCATAAGCGGCATCTACAGTCACTTGATCATCTGTCAAGTCTCTATTTTTAAGACCCAGATCGTAGTATTCTGTATTCAGTTCTACAAAAGGATGTATAAGGGTATCTTTTATCATCTGCCAGATGATTCTGGTCATTTCATCGCCATCCAGCTCTACGATAGGATTTGCCATCTTTATCTTTTCTCTCATATCATCCGCTCCTTTTACGTAGTTTATAACATTAATTATATAAAACATTAAATAGATAAACAAGAGAAAAATTTAGAAGGAGGCAACTAAATCGATACATAAAAATTAATGAGCGAAAGTAATTTCGCTCATTAATTGTGTGAAGCTAATTTTGTTCAGCAAGCTTCTTGTATGTCTCATATTTTTCTTTTGCAAGTTCTTCAGCTTTTTCAAACAAGGCTTCTGCTCTTTCTGGGAATGTCTTTGCCAATGAAGAATAACGAACTTCTCCCATGATGAATTCTTTGTATGAAGCTGTTGGAGCCTTTGAGTCAAGGATAAATGGATTCTTGCCTTCAGCTTTAAGCATTGGGTTGTACCTGTATAGATGCCAGTAGCCAGCTTCAACTGCTTTCTTTTCTTCTATCTGACTGCAGCCCATTCCAAGCTTAATGCCGTGGTTGATACATGGAGCATATGCTATTATAAGCGATGGGCCAGGATAGCTTTCAGCCTCTTTCAAGGCTTTTATTGTCTGTGCTTGGTTGGCACCCATAGCTATCTGCGCAACATAGACATATCCATAGCTCATTGCGATGCGGCCTAAATCTTTCTTGCCGATTCCTTTACCTGCTGCAGCAAATTGTGCTATAGCACCTACTGGCGTTGCTTTTGATGATTGACCACCTGTATTTGAATATACTTCTGTATCAAATACAAGAACATTTACGTCTTCGCCAGATGCCAGCACATGGTCAAGACCGCCAAAGCCTATATCGTATGCCCAACCGTCACCGCCAAATATCCATTGTGACTTCTTGACAAGATATTCTTTCCTATCAAGTATTTCATTTAAAAGTTCCTTGACTTTTCCGTCATCTGTCTTGTAGTCCTGTATCAATGAAATTATGATGTTGGCTGTCTTCTTTGTTATCTCTGAGCTATTGAAGTTGTCAAGCCATAACTTTAAGGCATTCTTTAGATCTTGAGTAAGATCTAATTCTAATGCTTCTTTTACTATATCAGCTAATTTTTCTCTCTGTTGTTTTACAGCCAATGCCATACCGAAGCCAAACTCAGCGTTGTCTTCAAATAGTGAGTTAGCCCAAGCTGGACCATGACCATCTTTGTTTACTGTGTACGGTGTAGATGGTGCACTGCCACCCCAAATGGACGAACAACCTGTAGCATTTGCGATAAGCATTCTGTCGCCAAATAATTGTGTTACAAGCCTTGCGTATGGTGTTTCACCGCATCCTGCGCAAGCACCAGAGAATTCAAGCAAAGGCTTCTCGAATTGGCTGCCTTTTACCGTATCTGTTCCTAATGGGTTCTCTTTGTGGGATAATGACATAGCATATTCCCAATTCTTTGCCTGATCCAACTGCGTCTCTAAAGGCTTCATTATTAAAGACTTTTCTTTTGAAGGACATGTGTTTGCGCATACGCCGCAACCTGTACAATCAAGCACGCTTACTTGAATCCTGAAGTTTAATCCTTCTAAGCCTTTACCGATAGCTTTTTTGGAAGTAAATCCTTCAGGAGCGTTTTTGACTTCTTCTTCATTTAAGAGGAATGGCCTAATTGCTGCATGTGGACATACATATGCACACTGGTTGCACTGTATGCAGTTGTCCATCTGCCATTCAGGCACATCTACGGCGATACCGCGTTTTTCATACGCTGCAGTGCCCATTGGGAATGTACCGTCTTCCATGCCTACAAAGGCACTTACAGGCAATTTGTCTCCTTCTTGTCTATTCATAACATCTGCTATATTCTTTATGAAATCAGGAACATTTCTTTCTACTTTAACTTCGTCTTCAGCATTTGCCCATGATGCAGGAACATCTACCTTAACAAGTGCATCTATTCCACGATCGACGGCTGCGTAGTTCATGTTGACTATCTTTTCGCCTTTATGACCGTAAGACTTTACAATAGCATCTTTCAAATGCTTAACTGCTTCATCAATAGGAATGATGTTTGCAAGCTTAAAGAATGCTGATTGCATTATCATGTTTATTCTTGCGCCAAGGCCTAATTCTTTTGCTATGTCAACTGCATTTATGATGTAGAAATTAATGTTGTTCTTAGCGATGTACCTCTTCATGGAAGCAGGCAGCTTTTCATCAAGTTCTTCTGGTTTCCATGTGCAGTTTAATAAGAATGTACCGCCTTTTTTGAGGCCTGCAAGCACATCGTAGTTGTACACGTAAGCTTGTTTATGGCATGCAACAAAATCAGCATTGTTTATAAGGTATGTTGACCTTATAGGCTTTTTGCCAAAGCGCAAGTGGGATATTGTTACACCGCCAGACTTTTTAGAGTCGTATGAGAAGTATGCTTGTGCATACATGTCAGTATTATCGCCGATAATCTGTATAGCACTCTTGTTTGCACCAACTGTACCGTCTGAACCAAAACCCCAGAATTTGCAGCTTATAGTGCCTTCTGGTGTTGTTTCGATTTCTTCACCGACAGGAAGGGATGTGTATGTCACATCATCTACTATGCCAATTGTGAAGTTGTTCTTTGGTGTATCTGATTTCAAGTTGTCAAATACTGCTACTATTTGAGCTGGTGTAGTGTCTTTAGAGCCTAAGCCGTAACGTCCTCCTACGATAACAGGTTTCATTTCGCTGTCGTAGAAAGCTGCCCTTACATCTTCATAAAGTGGTTCGCCAAATGCGCCTGCTTCTTTCGTTCTGTCTAATACGGCTATCTTCTTTACTGTCTTTGGTATAGCATCCATAAAGTGTTTGAATGAGAAAGGCCTATAGAGATGTACTTTTACGACACCTACTTTTTCGCCTTTTTTCAGCAAGTAGTCGATTGTTTCCTCAATCGTCTCTGTAACTGAACCCATAGCGATTACAATGCGTTCAGCGTCTGGTGCACCATAGTAGTTAAATAGCTTGTACTCTCTGCCTGTAATCTTGCTTATTTCTTTCATGTACTCTTCTACTATTTCTGGCACAGCATTGTAGAATCTGTTGGATGCTTCTCTTTCTTGGAAGTATATATCAGGGTTTTGAGCTGTACCTCTTGTGACAGGATGTTCTGGATTTAATGCTCTCTTTTTGAACTCCCTTACTGCATCCATGTCCAAAAGCTTTCTTAAATCTTCATAGTCCATTACTTCTATTTTCTGATACTCGTGAGATGTCCTAAAACCATCAAAGAAATGCAAAAATGGTACTCTACCTTTTATAGCTGCTAAATGTGCGACTGAGCCTAAGTCCATGACTTCTTGAACACTGCCTGATGCAAGAAGTGCAAATCCTGTCTGTCTGCATGCCATTACGTCTTGATGGTCACCAAATATTGATAATGCGTGTGATGCAAGCGCACGAGCACTAACGTGGAATACGCCTGGCAAAAGCTCACCAGCGATCTTGTACATGTTAGGAATCATCAATAGTAATCCTTGTGATGCTGTGAATGTTGTAGTTAAGGCACCAGCAGCAAGAGAACCGTGTACTGCACCAGCAGCACCTGCTTCTGACTGCATTTCGATGACTTTCACTTCTTGCCCAAAGAGATTTTTTCTGCCGTGGGCACTCCATTCATCGACGTGCTCTGCCATAGGTGATGATGGAGTTATAGGATAGATGGCAGCTACTTCTGTAAAGGCGTATGCTACGTGTGCGGCGGCTGTATTGCCATCCATGGTTTTCATAACCTTCGACATTGTATTTCCCCTCTCTTTTTAAATTTATATTTAAATCTAAGGATATATAAGCAAACTATTATAATACAGCATAAACAAATATGTACTGTTATACAACAGCGGTTAAGCGATTATATAACAGTTTTCTGAAAATGCTTATATATATACCTTTAGACTTTATATAACAGTTCCACGATAATTATATCACAGATAATTAAAATATAAAAATATTTTTTTGACAAAATTTATTCATAAAAATTATGAGCTGGTCATATTATGTGATATAATATTGTTAAGTTGCCACAGCATCTATAATTTAATATTTCGGCTAATTGTGTATTTTGTTAAGCAGGGATTGACTTTAATGCTTGAAAATGATAAAATAAATTACATGAATTTTTTCTACATTGAAGGAAAGTAAATAGGGGGTTTCTATGAAAGGGTTGCTTTGCAAATTTACCGCTTAGCCAGTATTTATCTAATTTATAGATAGATAGTGGCTTTTATAAAATATTTCAAATATTAAAATTCTGCATAATATCACGTCTATTATTTCAAAAATTTTCATATCGTGTGAAAGGAATGAGATAGAAAATATGGAAAATGGCATTTTAGATTACTTTATACTACCTGATGAAGTTTCTGATATTTTAAGAAGTGGAAGAGAGATAATTATTCCTGAAAGTAGAAAAGAACTATTAGATTTGACGATAGGCGGCAGCGGAAACGACACGTTTGAAGTGTCATACGAAGTGCCAGGAAAAGGGAAAGTCGTGGAAGCCACTGTTGCAAAGTGCAAAAACGGCTTTGCAGTAAATTACCCTGAGCCTTACATGAGGCGGCGAGAACCAAACTGCATGGTTATAGCTGATGACAAAGACACTGATAAGGTTAGGTACAAAGACAGGTTTGGCGAGGACTTTGAACCTTTAAGGCTTGAGACTTTTAATTGGCTAAAGAAGCAGGATTTGATTGTAATGCCATTTATGGCTGGTGATGAAAGATTAGGATATGCTTCGTTGGTGATCGCACCAAAAAATGCCGGTTTTTTTGTTCTCGCTCTTGCAGACATCCAAGGCTTTATACCGAAGGAAAAAATCAGTGAGAACTTTAAACCATGCTCTATCATATTTGTAGCACCTCCTTTCAGGCATACCCATTTCAATGGAAAGCAAGTTGTCGTTCATAACAGGCTTGAAGACATGCAAGAACTATTTTCCTACAATTTATATCCTGGCCCAAGTGCGAAAAAAGGAGTTTATAGCGTTCTTTTAGATGTGGGTGAAAAAGAAGGATGGATAACAGCCCATGCATCTACTGTAAGGGTCATAACACCTTATGACAACATAATGACTATCATGCATGAAGGTGCCAGCGGTGGCGGGAAAAGTGAGATGACTGAGCAGCTTCCAAGGGAATTGGATGGAAGGATACACTTTGGCACTAACATCGTGACTAAAGAAAAATTCTACATGGAACTTAAAGAAAACAGCGAATTGCAGCCTGTTACAGACGACATGGCATTATGCCATCCATCATATCAAGATGCAAGCAAGAAGTTGGTTGTTAAAGATGCGGAAAACGGATGGTTTATAAGGCTTGACCATGTTACAGAGTACGGCTCAAGTCCTGATCTTGAAAAATTGTGTATCCATCCGAAAGAACCTCTCCTTTTTCTTAATATTGATGGCGTACCTAATTCTACATGCTTAATATGGGAGCACATAGAAGATAGCCCTGGAAAGCCTTGTACTAACCCGAGAGTCATAATGCCAAGGGGATTCATTGCAAATACAGTAGATGATGCTGTAGAAGTCGACATAAGAAGTTTTGGAGTGAGAACTCCTCCATGCACAAAAGAAAATCCTTCTTATGGCATATTAGGCGTGCTCCATGTACTGCCACCATCTATTGCTTGGCTTTGGAGGTTAGTGGCTCCAAGGGGCTACGCAAATCCCAGCATCATAGATACTGAGGGGCTAAGCAGTGAAGGTGTTGGTTCATATTGGCCGTTTGCCACAGGAAAGATGGTAAGACATGCAAATCTTATTTTGGAACAAATACAGAATACGCCTGCCACGAGATATGTACTTATACCAAATCAGCATATAGGTGCCTATAAAGTCGGATTTATGCCTCAATGGATTGCGAGAGAATACCTGTCAAGGCGTGGTGGTGCAAAATTCAGGCCCGATCAATTGACAGAGTCAAAGTGCCCTCTATTGGGTTATTCTTTGGAGTCACTTAAAATAGATGGTGAATTTATGCCAAAGCATTTCTTGCAGGTGCACTTGCAGCCTGAAGTGGGCGAAGAAGCATTTATGAAGGGTGCAAAGATATTGACTGATTTCTTTAAACAAGAGCTTAAGAAATATTTGACGCCGGATTTGTCAAAACTGGGCAGAGATATTATAGAATGTTGTCTTGACGACGGTTCTTTTGATGATTATATCAATATTCTGTAAATGCGGATCTTCTGATCCGTATTTTTTTATCGTAATTATTGAAAAAACATGGGCATTATTGTATTCTCAATTCGAGAAATAACTTATTAAATTTATGATAGCGGAGGTAAATATGGATAAAATCGTAGAGTGTATTCCAAATTTCAGCGAAGGCAGAGACCAAAAGAAGATCGCAGCCCTTGTGGCAGAAGTGGCATCTGTAAATGGCGTTAAATTGTTAGACTATACCATGGATAAAGACCACAATAGGTCTGTTATAACATTTTGTGGAGATGTGGATGGAATAAAAGAGGCTGCCTTTAATGTGGCCAAAAAAGCTTCGGAATTAATCGACATGAGGTATCATAAAGGACAGCATCCAAGAGTTGGGGCTTTAGATGTTTTGCCATTTGTGCCTCTTAAGAATGTCACTATGGATGAATGTGTAGCGATAGCAAAAGATGTAGGAAGGCGCATAGGGGAAGAACTTAAGATACCTGTATATCTTTATGAAGAAGCTCAGGGAAACCCATTAAGGAGAAACCTTGAGGACATAAGGAGAGGTGGATATGAAGGCTTTTTTGAAAAAATAAAAATGCCTGATTGGGTTCCTGATTACGGACCGCATGTAATGAATGAAAAAAGCGGTGTCACTGTTGTAGGCGCAAGAAATTTTCTGATAGCTTTCAATGTAAATTTAGGAACAACTAACATAGATATCGCGAAGAAAATAGCAAAGGCAATAAGGCATTCTTCAGGTGGCTTCAGATACTTAAAGGCGATGGGGGTAGATTTGAAGGAGCGAAATGTCGTACAGGTTTCAATGAATTTTACAAACTATGAGAAGACGCCGCTGTATAGGGTTTTTGAAGTCATTAAAAATGAAGCGTCAAGGTATGGAGTAAATATCGTTGGCAGCGAACTTATCGGTCTTATACCCGCTAAAGCGCTGTTTGATACTGCTGAGCACTATCTGATGATGGAGAACTTTAGCTATGATAAAGTCATAGAAAATAGAATTTACGAGTAGGTATTCAAGATAAGGGAAATAAGGTATAATTAAGAAAAAGGACAAAGGAGGCATATTTATGTTGGTAAACGAAACTTTAGAAGAATATGTAAAAGATGTATCATCTTCAAAACCTGCGCCTGGTGGTGGAAGTGTATCTGCTTTAGTGGCAAGCTTAGGTGTGGCGTTGTCATCAATGGTTTATAATCTCACAATTGGCAGAAAATTCTACGATGAGTATGACAGCGATATAAAGGATGAGATTGAAAACGGACTTAAAATATGCGAAAGGCTTATATCGGAGTTAATGCCTTTAGTAGATGAAGATAAAAATGCATACGAGGATGTCATAAAAGCCATCAAAATGCCTAAAAATAATGATGAAGAGAAGGCTTTAAGAAGTCAAAAATTAGATGAAGCTTATTTAAAAGCTATAAATGTGCCGCTTAAGTTAGCGAGACTTTTAAGCGAAGGGTTTGCACCTACTTTGCTTATTGCTCAGTATGGCAATCCAAATGCAATATCAGATGCGGCAGTTGGTGCGTTGCTTCTATTCGCAGGGCTTCAAAGTGCTTATATAAATGTAAAAGTAAATGCTAAATTTTTAAAAGACAAATCACTGGCAGATAGCGCCGTTGAAGAATGTGAGAGTTTGATAAAAAGGTATGAACCTGTAAAAGACGAGATACTGAGTATTTCTATTAAAAATTTGTGATAGATAAGTTTAAGTGTAAAAGTGTTAAAAGACAAGAAAAAGTGAGAAAGATAGAGAAAAGATGAGATAATTTTGTAATACAAGCTTAGAAATAATGTTGTGAATGAATGGTTTTAGAATTATAATGTTGTTAGATGTCAGACAACAGACGGAAATTGGAAAGCTAAATATTAGAAAAACGATATCAAAAATAGGAGGATGAAGTAATGAAAAAATTACGTGCAGTTCTTTCATTAATGCTGGCATTTGTTTTGACGTTATCACTTTTATCAGGATGTTCTTCAGCTACAAAACAACAACAGTCATCACAGTCAAACAATACGACTCAAAATGCGAAGAACAAAGACTTTAAAGTAGGTCTTGTAACAGACGTTGGCGGTATAAATGACCATAGCTTCAACCAGTTGGCATATCAAGGTCTTGAAAAAGCTAAAAGTGAGCTTGGTGTTACAGCTAACTTTATTCAATCAAAGCAACAGACAGATTACATTACAAACCTTACACAGTTCGCTCAGCAAAAGTACAACTTAGTAATAGCTGTAGGCTTCCTTATGAAAGATGCAGTTGAACAAGTATCAAAAGAATTTCCTGATACGAAGTTCTTGATCATCGATTCAGACATTACTGACAGGCCAAATGTTGCATCTGCTACATTTAAGACAGAGCAGTGCGGATACTTAGTAGGTGTGATGGCAGGTCTTATGGAAAAAGAAAAGAATTCAAAGCTTAATGATCAAAACGTTGTTGGCGTTGTAGGAGGAATGCAGATTCCACCTGTTGACAGCTACATTGCAGGTTTCCAACAAGGCGTAAAAGCTGTAAATCCTGATACAAAGGTACTTGTAAGCTACACAGGAAACTTCAATGATCCAGCATCAGGAAAGCAAATGGCTTTGACACAAATAAGCCAAGGAGCAGATATAGTATTCCATGTTGCAGGACAAACTGGCGATGGCGTTATAAATGCTGCTAAAGAAAAAAATGTATACGCAATAGGCGTTGACGCAGACCAAAATTACATGGCTCCTGATACAGTTATGACATCAGCACTTAAAAAAGTTGATGTTGCAACATTTGAGACTATAAAGAATGCTCTTAATAACAACTTCAAGAGTGGTCTCGTGTACTTCGACTTGGCAAATGATGGCGTTGGCTACGCTAAGCCGATAAAAGATGTTCCACAATCTATAATTGATAAAGTTAATGAATATGCTAATAAGATAAAAGACGGTACGATAAAAGTTTCAGATCAAGTACAGAAATAATGGCTAACTTAGGGGCTGACGGAGTTCAGCCCCTTTTTAGGAGGTATGTTAATGAGTGTATTATTAGAGGTTAAAAATATTACAAAAATATTTCCTAAGGTTAGGGCAAATGATGGTGTCAATCTGACTGTAGAAGAAGGAGAAATACATGCCATCTTAGGTGAAAATGGTGCAGGCAAATCTACTTTGATGAATATTATTTACGGATTATATAAGCCTGACTCTGGAGAATTAAAGCTAAGCGGCGAAACTTTAAATCTAAGCGGCCCTCATGAAGCTATAGAAAAAGGCATTGGGATGGTTCACCAGCATTTCATGTTGATACCGGTTTTGACGGTTGCAGAAAATATAGTTCTCGGTGCTGAACCTGGTGGCATTTCTTACAACAAGAAAAAAGCCAATGAATTGATTCGAGAGATATCAAAAAACTATCATCTTGAAATCGATCCAGATGCAAAGGTGAAAGATCTATCTGTTGGACTTCAACAGAGGGTAGAGATATTAAAGGCGTTTTACAGACATGCTAAGCTTCTCATTTTGGACGAACCGACTGCTATGCTTACTCCACAGGAGACGGAAGAACTGTTTGGGATAATGAGGAGATTAAAAGAGCAGGGCATTTCTATCATATTCATCAGCCACAAGCTGGATGAGGTTAAAGAGATTTCTGACAAAGTTACAGTAATGAGAAGGGGTAAGACGGTAGGCACTCTCAATACAAAAGATACAAACGAGCAAGAATTGGCTAATTTGATGGTGGGAAGGGAAGTCGTTTTAAGAGTAGAGAAATCAGAATACAAACCTGGTGATGTGGTTCTTTCAGTTAAAGATTTGACTGTTGCAGATGAACAAAACATTGAAAAGGTGAAAAACGTAAGCTTTGAAATAAGAAGCGGAGAAATCTTTGGATTGGCAGGCATTGATGGAAATGGCCAGACAGAGCTTATTGAGGCTTTGATGGGACTTAGGCAGATTAAATCAGGTATCATTAAGTACCAAAATACCGATATTGAAAAACTTCCTACGAGGGAAAGGTACAAGCTGGGCATATCTTACATTCCTCAGGACAGACAGCAGGAAGGGCTTATCATGAAGTTTAGCGTCGCAGACAATCTGATTTTGAAGGAATACAAAGATAGCCATTATTCGAAGAATGGCGTAATACAGTATAAGAAAGTATTTGAAAATGCATCTAAGAAGGTTGAGGAATACGACATAAGGCCTACTGATTATACTCTTTTAGCAGGCAACCTTTCAGGTGGCAACCAGCAAAAGATAATCCTTGCAAGAGAAGTTGGTTCTAATCCAAAGCTTTTGATAGCTGTTCAACCTACGAGGGGAATGGATGTCGGTGCTATTGAGTACATCCACAAAAAGCTTTTAGAGCTTAGAGATGGAGGTTCAGCGATACTGCTTGTTTCATTAGAATTAGAGGAGATAATGTCGTTGTCTGACAGAATCGGAGTAATTCATAACGGTGTAATAATGGATGTATTGGATGGCAAATCTGCTACAAGGGAAAAAATTGGACTGCTTATGGCAGGTTCTCAAATTGACGCAAAGGAAGTTGAGGTGTGATCATGAGTAAAGTATTAAAAAGCATTTATATGCCAATATTAGCTGTTGTAATTGCAATCATTATTGGTTCTATAATAATGTTGGCTACAGGCTTTAATCCAGTAGCTGCCTATACATCGCTTTTCATAGGTGCGTTTGGAACATTACCTAATATAGCAAATACACTGGCAAATGCTGTTCCACTTATAATAACAGGTCTTGGCGTTGCGATAGCATTTAATGCAGGGCTTTTCAATATAGGTGCTGAAGGACAGTATTGGATTGGCGCTATTGTAGGTACATGGATAGGCTATTCCTTTAAAGGTCTTCCATGGTATATCCACATACCTTTTGCACTTATTGCTGCGATGATTGCCGGAGGATTGTGGGGAGGAATAGTTCCTGGATTTGCTAAAGCATATACTGGCGCACATGAGGTCATTACGACTATGATGATGAGTTATGTGGCAATTTATTTTAGCCATTACCTATTGGAGTTTGGTCCAATGATGGAAAAAGGTTCTGTGCCTCAATCACCGCTTATCAGAAATTCTGCTGTGATACCTACCATCGTTCCAAACACGCAATTGTCTTATGGCATAGTTATAGCTTTGGCTGCAGCCCTTTTTGTTTACTGGCTTATGTATAAGACTGTCTGGGGATATGAGATGAGAGCCGTTGGGTTTAATCAGAGAGCATCAAAATACGCTGGAATGAATGTGCCATTTAACATCGTTTTGTCATTAAGTTTAAGCGGTATATTTGCAGGTCTTGCAGGAGCAGTTCAAATTTTAGGCGTTCAACATAGGCTTTACGACAGCTTTACATCAGGATATGGATATACTGCAATAGTTGTGGCACTGTTGGCAAAAAACAATCCTATTGGCGTCGTATTTTCAGCCCTTCTGTTTGCTGCGCTTGGAACAGGGTCCCAATACATGCAGCTTAATGCACAGGTGCCTGGCCAGTTGACAGATGTCATAACAGGTCTTATCATATTCTTCGTTGCCGCAGACAAGATCATTGAATTGTTTAAAACCATGTTTAAGAAGCAGAAAAAGGAGGAGTTAGCATCATGAAAGAAATTTTATTAAATCCTCAGTTGTGGTCGGCAACCCTTGCTATGGCAACACCATTAGCGCTGCCAGCCCTTGGAGGAACTTTTTCTGAGAGATCTGGCGTCGTAAATATCGCTATGGAAGGTATAATGCTTATTGCGGCTTTTTTTGCGGTACTATTTGCGCATCTTACAGGCAGTGCATGGCTTGGCCTATTAGGTGCGATTATAGTTGGCATGATAGTTGCTGTGATATTTGCCTGGGCTGCAGTAACACTTACTGCTGATCAGGTTATTCTCGGTATGGCAATAAATATATTTGCATCGGGTTTTACAGCATACCTTCTGAATACAATTTTCGGTTTCAGTGGTACGCCTACAGACACACCCATGCTTCCAAATATAGATATACCTATTATTAAAAATATACCATTTATAGGGCAGATATTAAGCGGTAACAGCGTCATAGTGTATTTGATGATAATATTGATATTTGCTTCAGATTACTTCTTATTTCACACTAATCTGGGCTTAAGGATAAGAGCCGTTGGAGAAAATCCTGAAGCGGCTGAGACTGCGGGAATCAATGTAATAAAGTTAAGGTATTTAGGAGTTGCTTTAAGTGGTCTTTTTTCAGCAATAGGCGGTGCATATCTGTCAATAGGTCTTTTAAACAGCTTTAGCACAGATATGTCCAGCGGAAGAGGTTATATCGCTTTGGCAGCTATGATATTTGGTAAATGGACGCCTTTCGGCTCTTTTGGTGCGGCTTTGCTTTTCGGCTTTGCTACTGCTTTAAGCATGCAGCTTCAAAACAGTGCCTTGTCAAAAAATATAATCATGATGCTTCCATATATTCTCACAGTTTTGGCTTTGGTAGGTGTTGGCGGCAAGAGTGTATCACCTGCGGCAGATGGTGTTCCGTATACTCCTAAGAAATGAGGATTAATATGTTAATTCCTGACAAAAAGCCACTTTATGAATTAGCATTGAATAAGATGGAGGAGCTTATTAAGACTGGTGTATGGAAGGAAGGAATGAAACTTCCTTCTGAAGCTTCTCTATCGAAAGAATTTGGCATAAGCAGGGCTACACTCAGGGAAGCTATGAGAATAATGGAAGATGAAGGCCTTATAACGAAGCAGCAAGGCGTCGGGACATTTGTCCGGAAAAAGCCGATAATAAGAAGTGGGCTTGAGGAGCTTTTCAGCGTCACGTCCCTTATTAAAAGGCAAGGGATGAAGCCTGGCACAAAGGATTTTACTTTCTACAAATTGCCTGCTTTAGAAAGTGAGGCAGAAAAATTAAAGCTAAATCCTGGTGAAGAAATTTACAAAGTTGAGAGGGTAAGGACTGCTGATGACATACCTGTTGTCTACTGTGTTGATAGATTGCCCTACAAAATTGTAGGAGATAATTTTAGCGGTTTCCAAGAATCTATGTTTACTTTCTTGGAAAAAGAGTACAACATAAAGATAACGTACGCTGTATCAAGCATTAAAGTCGTGAAGAATGATGTTATATTGGAGAAAAAGCTTAATATAGGGAAAAATGGTTCGGTTTTGCTTTTAGAGCAAATACATTACGATGAAAACAATAGGCCGATTCTTTTCTCATCAAATTATTTTAATGCTGATAAGTTCGACTTTTACGTCATCAGGAAGCGGGACTGATGGGAGGTATGATTATGGATTACGAAAAGCTGTTGGAGGTTGCAAAAGAGGCGAGGGAAAGTGCCTATGCACCATATTCTAAATTTAAAGTCGGTGCCTGCGTCATAACAAGTAATGGGAAGATATATAAAGGATGCAATATCGAAAATTCTTCATATGGACTTACTAATTGTGCTGAAAGGACTGCACTTTTTAGCGCTTATGCAAATGGTGATAGAGATATAGAGGCGATTGCAGTTGTAGCCGATACAGATGGACCTGTGTCACCTTGCGGCGCATGCAGACAAGTCATGTACGAGTTAGGTGGAGAAGACATGACTGTCATCTTGGGAAACATGAAAGGGGATTTTGTAATAAAAAAAGCGAAAGATCTTCTTCCGTATGCATTTTCTCTGAAAGATGAAAAATAATATTCGTGATATTTATTTAATATTATTTGTTGAGGGCATTATTGATAGAGGTGATTAAATGGTAAACAGAGTTTTACTTATTGTATTAGATAGCGTTGGAGCTGGTGAAGCGCCAGATGCGAATAAATATGGTGACGTAGGTTCAAATACTCTTGGACACATATGCGATGTGACAGGAGTAAAGCTTCCTAATTTAGGGAAATTGGGACTTGGCAACATACTGCCGCTAAAAAGTGTAGAGGCTGATAAGTCGGCTATAGGTGCTTATGGGAAGATGCAAGAACATTCGGCAGGCAAAGACACGACGACGGGACACTGGGAGATAGCAGGTCTTTGGATAGATAAGGCTTTTCCTACATTTCCAAATGGATTTCCTGATGAAGTGATAAATAAGTTTGAAGAAAGAATAGGAAGAAAAGTCATAGGAAATAAGCCTGCATCGGGGACAGAGATAATAGAAGAATTGGGAGAAGAACATGTAAAGACAGGTTATCCGATAGTTTACACATCGGCTGACAGCGTTTTTCAAATCGCTGCCCATGAAGGCGTTATACCTTTAAATGAGCTTTATGAGATGTGTGAGATAGCCAGAGAAATACTGACAGGCGATTATGCGGTAGGCAGAGTCATTGCAAGGCCTTTTATTGGGGAAGCGGGGAATTTTGTGAGAACGGAAAACAGAAGGGACTTTTCTTTAAAACCATTTAGCCCGACTATATTGGATAAGTTAAAAGACGCAGGGCATGAGGTTTTTGCGATAGGCAAGATTGAAGACATATTTGCAGGATGTGGCATAACGGGAAAAGACCATTCTACTAATAATAAGGATGGCATAATTGCGACTTTAAAAGCATTGGATAAAGTAAAAAATGGCCTTATATTCACAAATTTAGTGGATTTCGATATGCTTTACGGACATAGAAACAACCCTCAAGGATATGCAGATGCACTTAGATATTTTGATGACCACCTTCCTGAAATAATGTCAAAGCTTAAAGATGATGATTTGCTCATTATTACAGCAGATCATGGAAATGATCCTACGACGACCAGCACAGACCATTCAAGGGAGTATGTGCCGCTTTTGGTGTACAACCGCAGATTTACACATGGCAAAGATTTAGGCGTAAGACAGACATTTTCTGATATTGCCGCAACCATTGCAGAAATATTTGACGTTGAGGGAACTGGCCATGGAACGTCATTTCTTAATGAATTGCCATTTTGATAAGGAGGATCTTTTATGAGAATGTACGACCTTATAATGAAGAAAAGAGATGGAGGCACCTTTACAAAAGACGAGATAGATTTCATCATATCTTCATACACAAAAGACTATATACCTGATTATCAGATGAGTGCTCTTTTGATGGCTATATACTTTAATGGCATGACGAACGAAGAGACAGCAAACATGACGATGGCTATGGCCCATTCTGGTGATGTGCTTGATTTATCGGAAATAAAAGGTATTAAGGTTGATAAACATTCTACTGGCGGTGTCGCAGATACTACTACTCTAGTTTTAGCGCCTCTTGTGGCAGCGTGTGGTGCTCCTGTTGCAAAGATGTCTGGAAGAGGATTGGGCCATACCGGTGGTACGATAGATAAGCTTGAATCAATACCAGGCATGAGGGTTGAACTAAGTGAACAAGAATTTATAGACAATGTGAATAAATACGGCATAGCTGTCGTAGGGCAATCCAGCAATCTGACACCAGCCGATAAGAAGCTTTACGCTTTAAGAGATGTAACCGCCACAGTCGATTCGATACCACTTATAGCAAGCTCTATAATGAGCAAGAAGATTGCGTCTGGTGCTGATGGGATTGTTCTGGATGTAAAGGTGGGCCGCGGTGCCTTTATGAAAGATATAGAAAGCGCCAAAAAGCTTGCAAATCTCATGGTTGAGATAGGCAATTCCGTTGGAAGAAAGACAGTTGCACATGTTACAAATATGGATGAGCCATTGGGACTTGCTATTGGTAATTCATTGGAAGTAGTAGAAGCCATTGATGTTTTAAAAGGAAATGGTTCAAAAGATCTTATTGACGTGTGCATGATTTTAGGTGCTGATATGCTTACAATTGCTGGTGTTGCAAAAGATACCGATGAAGCAAAGAAGATGATGGAAGAAGCATTGACAAGTGGAAAGGCTTTAGAAAAGTTTAAAGAGTTTATAAAAGCTCAAGGTGGAGATGAAAGGATAGTAGATGATCTTTCATTGCTGCCACAGGCTAAATACGTTGAATCGTGGATTGCTGATGAAGACTTGTATATAAAAGATTTGTATGCATTAGACTTAGGTCTTATCGCCATGAGGTTAGGCGCTGGAAGATCTACAAAAGAAGACACAATAGATCTATCGGTTGGCATAATGTTAGGCGGGAAAATAGGTGACTTCATAAAGAAAGGCCAACCTATTGCTACAGTATATGCTAATGATAAAAATAAGCTGGATTGGGCGATGAATGAAATCAAAAAATATATATTAGTATCTGGTCAATATGTGGAGAGACCTCAACTGATTTACATGTAAAATTCCTCAATGAGGAATTTTTTTTTGCAATCATTTAACATTTTACTATTAATGCCGATATAGTAGTCAAAAGGTTTTATCTATGGAGGGGTGTAAATGACAAAAACATTAAGGGGCGAACTTATAAGAGCATTTGTAGTAATCGGCATTTTGCTTTTGGTATTATCATTTACGGTAAATCTGGGAATGATAAACACAAAAAATAACATCAACAATTTAAAAAAGTTTGTCATTAACCAGGTGCTTTACATTTCAAATTCACAGGTGCAGTTGGCGCAGTACAGCAGTGTCCTTCTCAATGATGTAAATAATTACACGATGGGACAAAGCACAAAAAGTGCTTTAAGGACAGATTTAAGCAATATATCCCAAAATGTAAACAATCTTGGAAACGCTTTAGACGATTTCAAAGGCACTAATATATACAATCAACTAAAATCAGATGTTGATAGCATCAATGACAGCATAAAAAATATCAGTTCGGCCATAGACAGCTTAAATGAGAAGTACATACTCGATCAAGACAGCGATAAGACATTGAAGGTAAGCTATTACGCAACGCAGATACAAAACAGCATGACAGACTTTAGCAATAAGTATTCGCAAGGATTTTTGCCAATGTTTAACGACATGATATCGCAAAATGACAGGACATTTAAGATGTCTGTCGCAATCAGCGCAGTAATCCTAATTGTGATAATCATTTACTCTTTGATAACCGTAAGGAGATTGAGAAAGCTATCAAGGCTTATAAACAGCGAAGTAAGTAAGTCGATGGAGCATTCTGAAAAGGTTCTTGATTCTTCAATACATCTTAAGAAGATGGCGGAGGAGAATACTGGAAACATCAAAATGTCGAGAGACGGCATTGAGCAACTTACCGAAAGTATCAACACTATTGCAGAAAATGCCAATGAAGTGGCTATGTCTATATCAAATGTTTCTGAAGTTAATGAAGAATTGGCAAGATCTTCTGATACTTTATTAAGTGATATGAATAGCGCTATATCAAAGATAAGAGAAATAGAGGAAAATGTAAAAAGTCAAGGCGATGTTGTAAGAAATCTTATAAATACGTTGAATCAAAGCCTTAAAAATTCAAAAGTCAATTCCAACGAACTGAAAGAGTTGGACAAGAAGATGGGTGGAATAAAAGAGATATTGTCAGCCATATCAGAGATAGCCGATCAGACGAATCTATTGTCCTTAAATGCTGCTATAGAAGCCGCAAGAGCTGGAGAATACGGAAAAGGCTTTGCGGTTGTGGCAGATGAGATAAGAAAATTGGCTAAACAGTCTACAGACAGCGTCGTAAAGATAAGCGAAATAATAGAGAACATAACCAGCTACACAGGTGTGACAATTGACAGCGTAATAAATGACATAGACAATTCAACTAAAGCAGCAATGGAAGTCAACAAAGTATTGGATATATTTAACGATGTAAAGAAGGCATTTGACGAGATTTCTATTGTTATTGGGGACATATCCAGCGTGACTTCTGAAACTGCAGCAAGCTCTGATAAGACTTTAAATGCTGTAAAGAGCGTCATGGGCGCATCACAAAACATATCAGCTCAAGTAGAGGAGCTTTTGGCGTCTTCTGAGCAACTTTTGGATATTATAAACAGAGTAGACGAAAACAACACAAAGAATTTGGATTATGTAAATAATCAGGTTGCGTTTACAGAAGAACAAAAGGCCAATATGGAAAGTATAACGAAAGTAGTCAAAAAGTTATGATGGTTTTACATTTTTAAAAAGATTTGGTATAATTGCATTAGATGGCGTGTAACTCTTAATGAGGCATTAGCCGGTGAGGTTTTATTACCTTGCCGGCTATTATTTTTTAGGAAGAAAGGATGGTAATTTATGAAGAGAATTTTTGAGCTAACATCAAGCGACATCATGAACATGACGGGCAGGAAATTGATTGAAACCATACGGCTATCTGAGGGAAGGACTGTCATGGCAGAGACGATAGTGACTTTTCCAACGCCGATTTATGGTGTATCAAATCCGGAGTTAGCGGCAGCATTTGGTGCAGATTTAATAACGCTAAACTTTTTTGATTTTAAAAGCCCTTTTATATTCGGAATTGATGATCTGGATGTAAATATCTCTAAAGGATTTGGAGAAATAGGAATGCTCGCAGAAAGAGCCTCAAAGAATTTAAACGATCCAAATTACATCAAGAAATTAAAAGAAATAACTGGTAGGGTAATTGGCGTCAACATAGAACCTGTTCCTGATGATGTCCAATATGTAGAGGGCAGGAAATTAAACAGGGAAAACCTTGAAAAGGTTAAGTTTTATGGTTTTGACTACATCATGATAACAGGAAATCCAAATACGGGAGTAAGTGTTGAAACAATAGTTAATGGCATTGAAATGGCGCGAAGCTTATTAGGTGACGACATGATGATAATTGCTGGCAAGATGCATGGTGCAGGGTCAGGCAATATATACGATCCACAATTGCTTGAAAAGTTTGTCAAAGCTGGTGCTGACTGTATACTCATACCTGCACCGGGAACTGTACCGGGAATCGATTTGTCTGTAGCAAAAAAGATGATTGATGTTGTGCACGATGCAGGTGCGTTAGCGCTGACTGCTATTGGCACATCTCAAGAAGGATCGCAAAAAAGTATAATTGAGAACATTGCGCTGCAATCCAAGATGGCTGGCAGCGACATACAGCATATAGGCGACGCTGGATTCGCGCCTGGAATAGCAACACCAGAAAATATAATGGCTTTATCTATCGCCATAAGAGGTGTAAGACATACGTACAGAAGGATGGCTTATTCGATAAAGAAATAGGTATTGACAAGATAAAAAGTATAGAGTATAATGATATTGTAAACGAATAAATGATGATTTCAGCGTGTTACTGGTAAAGCAGGCATGAGCTGGTTAGGTTTTGATACCTTACCAGCTCTTTTTTATGCCAAAAAAAATTTAAGGAGGTATAGTCAATGAAAGGATTAGGTAATTTACAAAAGCTCGGCAAAGCCTTGATGCTTCCAATTGCAGTTTTACCTGCTGCCGCGTTGCTTCTAAGGCTTGGCGCAAAGGATGTTTTCAACATTCCGTTTATCACAAATGCTGGCGGTGCCATATTTGACAACTTGCCACTTATCTTTGCGATAGGCATAGCAATAGGCTTCGCTGGTGGCGATGGAGTTGCTGGCCTGGCAGCTACTGTCGGATATTTGGTTTTGACGAAAGGTGCAACGACGATAAATAAAGACATAAACATGGGCGTTTTAGGCGGTATCCTTATAGGTATCATAGCTGGTTATTTGTACAATAGGTACCACGACGTAAAATTGCCCGATTTCTTAGGTTTCTTTGGAGGCAAGAGATTTGTTCCTATAATCACATCATTGGCAGCTTTGGTATTGGCTTTTGCGGCAGGTTATGTATGGCCGCCAATACAAAATGTCATATACGCTTTAGGAAAGTGGATAATAAGTGCAGGCGCATTTGGCGTATTTATCTATGGAGTATTGAATAGGTTGCTTATTCCGGTTGGACTTCATCACGTGATTAATAGCCTCGTTTGGTTCGTATTTGGGTCGTTTAAATCTGCATCTGGTGCAGTTGTCACTGGTGATTTAAATAGATTTTATGCAGGAGACCCAACTGCCGGTAGATTTATGACAGGCTTCTACCCTATAATGATGTTTGCATTGCCTGCAGCAGCGCTTGCTATGGTGATGGCTGCTAAGCCAAAGAACAGAAAAGCAGTATCTGGTATCATGATTTCTGCAGCACTTACAGCTTTCCTTACAGGTATAACAGAGCCAATTGAGTTTGCATTTATGTTTTTAGCACCTGTTTTGTACGTTGTACACGCGATTTTAACAGGTTTGTCGCTGGCAATAACGTATTTGCTTGGAATAAGGATGGGCTTTGGATTTTCTGCAGGTCTTATAGACTACATCCTAAGCTTTGGAATATCATCTAAACCGCTACTTTTATTGCTAATAGGAATAATTTATGCTGTAGTTTACTTCGTTGTTTTCTACTTCCTAATCGTAAAATTGAATTTGCCTACACCGGGAAGACTTGATGAGGACACGGATGAAAGCAACGAGCAATTGTCAAGTTCTGATATAGGTGAGATGGCTCAGAACTACTTGGCGCTTTTAGGAGGAGTTGGTAACATCGTATCTTTGGAGTCTTGCATCACAAGGCTGCGCTTAAGCGTCAAAGATGACACTGTCATAAACGACGATGAACTTAAAAAAGCTGGAGCGAATGGCGTCATAAGGATGGGCAAAGGGGCACTACAGGTTATCGTTGGCACAAAAGCCGATTTAATAGCACAAGAGATGCAAAAGCGGATGAAGAAAAAATGATCATTAGCGGCCTTTACGGCCGCTTAAAATATATTTTACTATTAACAATAAATTATATATTATTATTTTATGCACAATATTATTGAAAGGATTGGTTCTTATGTTCAATATATTTAAGAAAAAGTTTATGGGCGAAACAATAGTATCACCATTTAACGGAAGATTGATAAATATTGAAGATGTTCCTGATCCAGTATTTTCAGGGAAAATGGTTGGTGATGGTGTCGCAGTTGAGCCTAAAGATGGTGTAGTGTACTCTCCTGTAGATGGTGAGGTAATTCAACTTTTTCCTACAAAACATGCCATAGGCATAAGATCGTCTGGTGGACTTGAAATACTTATTCACATTGGAATGGATACAGTTGAGATGAAAGGGGAGGGTTTTGAAAGTTTTGTCGAAGAAGGGCAGAAAGTTAAAACAGGCGATAAACTTATAGTGTTTGACATTGACAAGGTAAAAGAAAATCATCCTATCATAAGCCCTGTAATCATTACTAACATGGAACTTGTAGAAAAGATGAAGAAAAAAGAGAATGGAGTCACAGTTGAAGGGGGAAAAACTGAAATAATGAAAATAAACTTAAAATGATATATAAAAACTTTAGGAGGGGAGGGTAATGTTCACTGCTTTAAAGGTATTGAATAACAATGTTGTGATGGCCTGTGATGAAAAGAATGTAGAGTGTATAGTTGTAGGAAAAGGCATAGGGTTTTCTAAAAAGCCAGGCGATGTGATAAATGAAAGAATTGAGAAGGTCTACTATCTGCAAGAAAAAGCCAATGTTGTAAAGTTTTCAGAATTACTTAACAACATAAGAGATGAAGTTATTGGAATATCTGAGGAGCTTATAGCATACGCTGAAAATGTGAAAGGTCGGAAACTGAATGAACACATCCACATAGCGCTTCCTGATCATATAGCGTTTGCCATTGAAAGAATAAAAGGTGGGATAGACATAAAGAACCCTTTTAATCAAGAGATAAGTGCCCTTTATAAAGATGACTATAAAATAGCACTTAGAGCTATAGATTTAATAAAAGACAGGCTAAATGTAAGGCTTCCTGAGGATGAAGCAGGTTTTATTGCACTGCACCTTCATGCGGCATTCGAAAATTCTGGTGTGTCAGTCACCATGAAAAATACGAGGCTTGTTTCTGAACTTGTGAAAAGCATTGAAGATATGATAGGCAGGAAGATTGAAACAGATTCTATTGATTACCTGCGGCTTATTACGCACTTGAAATTTGCAGTAGACAGAATAGAAAGGGGTATGCCGATTTCAAATGAGCTTCTTATTCCGATAAAGCGAAAATTTAAGAAGGCTTATAAAATAGCTGCAAGCATTGCCAAACACATCGGAAATTCATTAGGGACGAATGTGCCTGAAGATGAAATAGGTTATTTAGCCATACACATACAGAGATTGATGAATGATATGCAAAAGCCAGATTAGTACGTATAATCTGGCTTTTGCAATTTTAAATATAAAAAGTTGCAAAAACTATTGACTTTATTTCTTTATATGAATAAAATATATACATAAGTTTCTTTGATTTAAGAAGGGGGAAGTTCGATGAAATTCAAAAAAGAGGATGGTAAATTGTACCTCGTCGATACAACACTGAGAGATGGAGAACAAACAGCCGGTGTTGTTTTTGCTAATAGTGAGAAAATCAGAATTGCGAAAATGTTAGATGAAATTGGCGTGCATCAACTTGAAGTCGGAATTCCAACGATGGGCGGAGATGAGAAAGAGACGATTGCAAAAATTGCAAAACTTGGACTGAATGCCAGTATAATGGCATGGAACAGAGCTGTTGTAAATGATGTGAAAGAATCGTTAGAGTGCGGTGTTGATGCTGTTGCGATTTCAATCTCGACTTCAGATATACACATAGAACACAAGCTTAGAACTTCAAGGCAATGGGTTTTAGATCACATGACAAGTGCTGTTGAATTCGCCAAGAAAGACGGCGTCTACGTTTCTGTAAACGCAGAGGACGCATCCAGGACAGATATGGACTTTCTCATAGAGTTTGCAAGGTGTGCAAAACAAGCAGGTGCAGACAGATTGAGATTCTGCGATACTGTAGGTATATTGGATCCTTTTAAAACATACGACATCATAAAAAAGATTAAAGAAGCCATGGATATAGATATTGAGATGCATACACACAATGACTTTGGAATGGCTACGGCAAACGCTCTTGCAGGTTTTAAAGCTGGTGCTAATTTTATAGGCGTCACTGTAAATGGCCTTGGTGAAAGGGCCGGAAATGCAGCGTTAGAAGAAGTAGTTATGGCACTAAAGCACGTGTATAAGTACGACATCAATATAGATACAAAAAGGTTTAGAGAGATTTCAGAGTACGTGTCTACAGCATCTGGAAGGCAACTGCCGTCGTGGAAGGCAATTGTTGGTACAAATGTGTTTGCACATGAGTCGGGAATCCATGTTGATGGAGCTCTTAAAGATCCTCACACATATGAAATATTCGATCCAGATGAAGTAGGTCTTGAAAGACAGATTGTGATAGGCAAGCATTCAGGTACGGCAGCGTTAATAAATAAGTTCAAAGAGTACGGAAGAGTATTGCCTGAGGAGGAAGCAAAAGAACTTTTACCTTATGTGAGAAGTTTGTCTATTCAGCTTAAAAGACCGCTTTTTGATAAAGAATTGATATATCTTTATGAAGAGCACATATCTAAGATTAAGGCAATTTAATAAGAGGGGGATGACAAGTGAATTTAACGCAAAAAATTTTGAAGAAGCATTTGGTAGAAGGAGAACTTGTAAAAGGGCATGAGATCGCTATTAAAATAGATCAGACACTGACGCAGGACTCTACAGGCACTATGGCTTATCTGGAGCTGGAAGCTTTAGGAGTCGACAAAGTCAAGACAGAGCTTTCTGTCGCTTATGTTGACCATAACATGCTGCAGGAAGGCTTCGAAAACGCAGACGACCATAAGTACATCCAGACAGTTGCTGCGAAACATGGAATATACTTCTCAAGGCCAGGCAATGGTATTTGCCATCAAGTTCATCTTGAGAGGTTTGGAAAACCAGGTAAGACGCTATTAGGATCTGACAGTCATACGCCTACAGGTGGTGGCATAGGTATGCTGGCAATAGGCGCTGGAGGACTTGATGTGGCATTGGCTATGGCAGGTGAGCCCTATAGGCTGGTAATGCCAGAAGTGATTAACGTTAGACTTACTGGGAAATTAAAACCATGGGTATCATCGAAAGACATTATACTTGAGCTTTTAAGAAGGCTTACTGTAAAAGGTGGAGTCGGCAAGGTATTTGAGTACACAGGCGATGGCGTTGCAACACTGTCCGTTCCTGAAAGAGCTACTATAACAAATATGGGAGCAGAGTTGGGAGCGACTACATCTATCTTCCCATCTGATTTCCGCACGTATGAATTTTTAAAAGCCCAAAAGAGAGAAGATGACTTTGAGGCACTGCTGCCAGACGATGATGCTGAGTATGATGGCGTTATTGAAATCAATCTTGACGAATTAGAGCCTATGGTGGCACTGCCACACAGTCCTGACAATGTAATAAAAGTGAAAGATGCAGGAAAGTTAAAAGTCGATCAAGTGGCGATTGGATCTTGCACAAATTCGTCCTACATGGACATGATGAAGGTAGCGGCCATATTAAAAGGTGGTCTTATCGCAGAAGGAGTAAGCTTAGTCATATCTCCTGGCTCGAGGCAAGTTTTGAACATGCTTGCAAAAAATGGCGCATTATCAGACATGATTTCGGCTGGCGCCAGGATTTTAGAGACAGCCTGTGGACCATGTATAGGCATGGGTCAGGCTCCTGCTACAAATGCCATATCTCTTAGGACATTTAACAGGAACTTTTATGGAAGGTGTGGCACAAAATCAGCAAAAGTGTATTTGGTAAGTCCTGAAGTAGCCGCTGCATCAGCATTGGCTGGTTATCTCATAGATCCGAGGGAGTTAGGAGAAGAAATCAAGATAGAGATGCCCAGTGAATTTTTGGTGAATGACAATATGATAATAAAACCGCCTGTGAATGCGGATGAATTTGATGTTGTAAGAGGTCCAAACATAAAGCCTTTCCCTATCAATACTCCTCTTGCAGATATTGAAAAGGCCGTCTTGATAAAGGTAGGGGACGACATTACGACAGACCACATTATGCCGTCTAATGCTAAGCTTTTACCACTCAGATCTAATATTCCAGAGCTTTCAAAGCATTGTTTTGAGACGATAGATCCTGATTTTTCTAAGAGAGCTTTAGAAAATGGCGGTGGCATAATAGTTGGCGGAAATAACTACGGTCAAGGTTCCAGCAGGGAGCACGCCGCGTTGGCGCCGCTTCAACTGGGAGTGAAAGCAGTAATTGCAAAGTCATTTGCAAGAATACACAAGGCAAACCTCGTAAATAGCGGAATTCTTCCTTTAACATTTGTAAGTGAAGATGATTATGACAAGATCGATGAAGGCGATGTGCTCAAGATTGAAGGTGCTGTAAATCAAGTCAAGGCAAAAGGCAAGATTGTCGTTAAGAATGTGACGAAAGGGTATGAATTTGAAGTAGATCTTGACGTCAGCGACAGAAATCGGGAAATCCTAATAGAAGGTGGACTCATAAATTACGTGAGAAAAAAAGATAAGGTTTGATGAAAAAGCATGCTACGGCATGCTTTTTTTAGTAAGCTCTTTGGTATATAATAAAAATATATGCGAAAAGAGGGGTATTTACTTATGGAAAATGAAAGGCTTAAAAAGCAGATAGAGTTTTTGAAAGAGATAGACAAGTTAAAGCAAGTATTTAGGCAGACGCTTCTTATGGATGGCACACGCCATGAGAACGATGCTGAGCATTCTTGGCATCTTGCAATGATGGCGTTAGTCCTTTCTGAATACGCAAGCGAGAAAATCGATGTTAGCCATGTGATTAAGATGGTTCTTGTACACGATATAGTAGAGATTGATGCTGGTGACACATTTGTATACGATGAGAAGGGATATGAAGACAAAGCAGAAAGAGAGAAAAAAGCGGCAGAGAGGCTATTTAATATTTTACCTAAAGATCAGGCAGACGAGATAAAAGCCTTGTGGGAAGAATTTGAAGAACGCAAAACTAAAGATGCAAAATTTGCATCTGCCCTTGATAGGATGCAGCCTATAATACATAATTACTATACGAATGGGCATTCGTGGAGAGAGCATGGGGTAAAAAGCCATCAAGTTCTTGAGAGAAACAAAATTGTCAGCGAGATAGCGCCAGAGCTATGGCAGTTTATCAATGATATATTGGAAGATGCAATAAACAAGGGATATATTGAAAGATAATTAAAATTTTTGATAAATATTAAGAATATAGGAGGTCAATTTGATGTCGGTTTTTGATGTATTGAAAGAGAGAAATTTTATACAGCAGATGACGCATGAAGATGAAATCAAAGAATTACTTGAGAAAGAAAAGGTTACTTTTTACATAGGTTTTGACCCGACGGCAGATAGCCTGCATGTTGGACATTTTTTGCAGCTTATGGTTATGGCTCACATGCAAAGGGCAGGACACAGGCCTATTGCTTTAATTGGTGGTGGCACTGCCATGATAGGCGATCCTACTGGCAAGACAGATATGAGAAAGATGCTGACGAAAGAGGAGATAACACACAATGCCGAAGCTTTTAAAAGACAAATGAGCCGCTTTATAGATTTTTCAGATGGCAAAGCGATACTTGCCAATAACGCTGACTGGCTTTTAAATCTTAACTATGTGGAGTTTCTAAGGGATATAGGAGTACATTTTTCTGTAAATAAGATGCTTACTGCCGAATGCTTCAAGACGAGGCTTGAAAGAGGACTTTCTTTTTTAGAGTTTAATTACATGCTTATGCAAGCGTACGATTTTCTTATGCTAAACAAAGAGTACGGCTGTGTGCTTCAGATGGGCGGAGACGATCAGTGGTCAAACATATTGGCAGGCGTCGATCTGATAAGGAGGAAAGAAGGAAAACAAGCTTACGGCATGACATTTACTCTGCTTACTACAAGTGAAGGGAAGAAGATGGGTAAGACTGAAAAGGGAGCTATTTGGCTTGATGCTGATAAGACGCCGCCGTATGATTTTTATCAGTATTGGCGGAATATAGATGATTCAGATGTGGAAAAGTGCCTCTCATTGTTGACATTTTTGCCTATGGATGAAGTCAGAAGACTTGGCTCTTTAAAGGATAAGGAGATAAATGAGGCCAAAAAAGTTCTGGCGTACGAAGTTACAAAACTTGTACATGGTGTGGATGAGGCTGAAAAAGCGAAAAAGGCAGCAGAAGCCTTGTTTGAGGGCAGAGGAGATTTAAGCAATGTGCCTACTTCCACGATTACAAGTGACATGTTAGGATCAAATTTGTTGGATGTTCTTGTAAAGACGGGCATAATTCCTTCAAAGAGCGAAGGAAGGAGGCTTATTACTCAAGGTGGCCTTTACGTAAATGATGAAAATGTAAAAGACGTAAATGCTGTAGTTACAGAAGACATGTTTAAGGAAGGTTACATGATTTTAAGACGAGGTAAAAAGTCTTACAACAAGATAATCCTTACATGATGTGTGGCGTACATAGTGTGCGCCATATTTTTTTATAAATTTTATAATTTATTAATTATTACTTATTTGTAAAATATTATATAATTATACATGAGATAAAAGGGGTGGGCATTGTGAAAAAATTTATAATTTCTGTACTTGTATTGATAGCTGCATTTTTTATATCGTATGAGGTGACAATGGGTAAAAACGGCATCATACAAGAAACCTCTAAAGTTGGCAATGATAATTTAAAGCAGATAGCATCGATAGATGATAAAAATGTAAATAATGCTCCGATAGAAATTACCGTAAGCGCTGCAGGTGATACGACGCTGGGATCTGATGAAAGCTTTGGCAAAGAGTACACGTTTGACGCAGAGTTTCAAAAGCACAGTGGCGATTACGGGTATTTTACTCAAAATGTGAAAAGCATCTTTACAAATGATGACATGACAATAGTCAATTTAGAAGGCACGTTGACAAATGCTTCAAAAGAGGCCGACAAAGAGTACAAGTTTAGAGGCAATCCCATTTATGTAAATATATTGAAAGATGGTGGTGTTGATGCTGTAAATTTGGCCAATAACCATTCTTTTGACTATGGAAGGCAAGGATTTGATGATACAGTTTATACCCTTAAAAAAGCAGGAATAGGCTTTTTTGGATATGGGTATAAGTACATAAAGGAAATCAAAGGAATAAAAGTAGGAGTTTTAGGTTATACAGGTTGGAGCTTTCCTGAAGATTTGAAAAAGCAAATAAGAGAAGATATTCAGGATATGAAAAGGCAAACCAATTTAGTCATCGTATGCTTTCACTGGGGTGATGAGGGAAAGTACTATCCCAATAAGATACAGGTAGCATTAGGACATTATGCAGTTGATGAAGGAGCAGATCTTGTTTTGGGCACACACCCTCATGTGATAGAGGGCATAGAAAGATACAATGGCAAGTACATAGTCTATTCTTTAGGCAATTTTATCTTTGGCGGCAACAGAAACCCATCAGACAAAGATGCATTCATCTTTCAACAGTCTTTTACGTTTGATAATTCAAAAAGACTAATCAGTTTATCAAACATGAATTTAATACCTATATCAATTTCCTCTTTAAAAGATCGGAATGATTTTAGACCCGTCATATTAGAAGGCAGCGAAAAAGAAAGGGTATTGAAAAAGATTGCGGATCTATCAAATGGAATTAAATAAAATAAAAGAGCAATGTATTGAAATTACACTGCTCTTTTTAAATTTTTAATCTTTTAAAGGCCTATTTTTTTCGTCAACAAATACTACTTTCGGCTTATAAGTTTTAGCTTCTTCATCATCCATCATTGCATATGAAATTATGATCACAATATCACCGGGGACGCAAAGTCTTGCTGCAGCACCGTTTAAACATACAGTGCCTGAATCTTCTTCTCCTTCTATGACGTACGTTTCGAATCTTGCACCGTTGTTGTTATTAACGATCTGCACTTTTTCCCCGGGCAAAATGTCGGCAAGATCCATTAATCTCTTGTCAATAGTTATAGAGCCCATGTAGTTTAGGTTTGCATCTGTGACGGTTGCTCTGTGAATTTTAGATTTCATCATAAATCGCTGCATTATTCATCAACACCCCATAGTAGATTGTCAATCAATCTCGTATTTCCTATATAACATGCAATTGCAATCAATGCTTTATCACCTATAGTGTTTAGGTCATCCAACGTATCAGGGTCAACACATGAGACGTACTGTACTTTACATTGAGGCTCATCTTCTAAAGTTTTTCTCACAGCATCTAAGATTTTTTCTGCACTTCTTTCTCCAGATACAAGGAGTTTTTCTGCTTCTTTTAGTGACTTGTTTAAAATTAGTGCTGCACGTCTTTCCTCATCAGTTAAGTAAGTATTCCTTGAACTTAGTGCTAATCCGTCTTCATCCCTTACTATAGGTGATGCGATTATTTCGACTGGTATATTTAAGTCTTCCACCATTTTCTTTATTACAGCTACTTGCTGAGCGTCCTTTTGGCCGAATACTGCTATATCTGGCGTAAATATATTAAAAAGTTTTGCCACTACAGTGCATACGCCGTCGAAATGTCCTGGTCTATATGCACCGCAAAGCTTGTCTGTGATTTTCCTTACGGTTATTGTCGTAAGCCTTTCGTCTGGATACATTTCTTCTACCGATGGTATAAAAACAAGATCGCAACCTTGATTTTCCAACAGTTTAATGTCCCTTTCAACATCTCTTGGATATTTGTCATAATCTTCGTTTGGTCCAAATTGGATTGGATTTACAAATATGCTGGCACATACGAAGTCCGAATTTTCTTTAGCTTTTTTTATGAGGGAAAGGTGCCCTTCATGAAGATAGCCCATGGTTGGCACAAGCCCTATCTTTTTATTTTGCTTCTTTTGCGACTTTATGATTTCTCTGACATCTTGTATCTTTTCAACGACCATCATTTTTCATCACTCTCTCTATTAGCAAATGAGTATTCATCAGTTGGGAAGGATTGATTTTGGACATCTGATATATAGCTTCCTACGGCATCTTTTATTATTTGGCTGATGTTTGCGTACTGCTTTACGAATTTTGGCTTATGCCCCTGTGTAAGCCCCAGCATATCGTGAAGTACAAGTATCTGACCATCGCAGTATGGCCCTGCTCCGATGCCTATTGTAGGTATTGACAGAGATTTAGTGATTTCTTTTGCCAGATCCATCGGTACGCATTCTAAGACAAGAGCACAGATACCGGCATCTTCTAATGATTTTGCATCGTTTTTTAACTTTGATGCTGTTTTATCATCCTTGCCTTGAACCTTGTATCCACCTAATTTGTTTACAGATTGAGGTGTGAGGCCTATGTGACCTACTACTGGAATGCCGGCATTCACGATTGCCTTTACTGTTTCAGCTATTTCGATGCCGCCTTCCAGCTTTACGGCTTGTGCGCCTCCTTCAGACAAAAGGCGAGCAGCATTTTTAAGTGCATCTTCTTTAGATATGTTGTAAGACATGAAAGGCATATCAGCCACAACAAAAGCATTTTTTGCTGCTTTTGTGACAGCCTTTGTGTGGTGTACCATGTCATCCATTGTGACAGGTATGGTACTATCATATCCTAATACTGCCATGCCGAGGGAATCACCTACAAGTATAAAATGAATACCGCATTCATCCAATATCTTTGCTGTCGGATAATCATAGGCAGTCAATGCAGTTATCTTTATGCCATCTTTTTTTAATTTCTTTAGAGTAGAAACTGTTATTTTATCATTCATTAAATATCTCCTCCAATTCCGATATTTTCTCATCACTTGAGCCTTTAAAAAGTCTTATTGTGGTATTTCCCATGGCTTTGTATAGTTTTAAAATTTCATCATCGTTTATGTTTTCCACATGTTTTTTGACCGTTTCTATGTCGCATCTGGCAATAGGACCTGACAATGATGCGTCATATCCTCTTTCACTTATGTTTTTCAAAGTTCCATTTATAAGCGGTAAAAGCAGATCTGGATGTTTGTCAAAAGGAAATCCAGAAGCTTTTAAAAGTTCATTGGCAGCTTTTACAAGTGTAACAAGGTAATTTGATGCTATGACACATGCTGCGTGATAAAGGGGTTTATTAATGCCATTAATTACTATTGGCTTTGCTCCTATTGCTTTAGTTATACTTATTCCGACATTTACAGCAATGTCATCTCCTTCAATTGTAAAGTAACTTTCGGGAAGCAGAGAGACGGCAGCTTCTATTGATGGGCATGTTTGAATCGGGTGTATGACCATCGTGTGTCCATATTTTTTAAGAGGCTTTAGTACATCAATAGATATTGAGCCGCTTAAGTGGACAAAGATTTTATTGTTTATAATAGATTTGTGCTTTAGGATTTCTTCCACGATAGATTTTATACAGTCGTCTTTTGTGCTTATTATGATTACATCTGATGCGTTTATAATGTCTTCATATTTTGAAAAAGCAGCAGAATTTGTAAGTGATGATGCGTTCAATGATGAATTTACATTTCGACTTAGATATCCAGAGACTTTTATTGAAGAATGTGACAATAAAATACCTAAACCTGTGCCTATTTTTCCTGCACCTATGAAACCTACTTTCATTTAAACAACACTCCCTTCAAATGTGGGAGATAACAAAAAAACCTTCCGCACGGAAGGCATAATACACCATCTTATCTCCCGTCCCGGTCATATGATCCTGGCGAGGTATAAACTTTTAAAATTTTAACATCATGTATGGTTCCACTCGGGATACCATCATAATAAAAATAGCACTTTGATTCGATAAAGTCAAGAAAATTTGCTTGTCTTAAGATTTGGATGGTAAAATTTCATCTAATATAGCAACGAATTTATTGATTGTATACATGGAAAATGGTAAGATTTAATAAAAGCTTGAAAGAAGTCTCCCATCCTCTATAGGTGGGAAACGAATTTCTATTGTCTGCCATAGAATAATATGCCATAATGGATACAGAAAATTTTATTGTAGAAAGCCAAGGTGAGAAAAGATGATGACATGTCAGCATTTTTTCATAGAGCCAACAAAAGAACAAGAAGAAAAGCTTTTTTATACATTGTATTTATGTCGCAAATTATATAATTACTCACTAGATCAAAGAATAAAACATTACAAACAATATGGCAAAGGACTTACATATAAAGAACAGCAGAACATGCTTCCAAAATATAAAAAAGAACATCCAGAATACAAATTAATACAGTCGCAAATATTACAGGATGTGTTGAGAAGATTAGATAGAGCATATAAAAACTTCTTTGACAAAAGAGCCAAATATCCTAAATTCAAAGATAAATATCACTACACATCAATAACACTTCCACAATGCGAAACAAAAAGAAACTTTGGGAAAGAAGGATATGTATACATAAAAAATATAGGGCATATAAAAATCAAAGCACATAGAAACTTTGATCCAACAAAAGTCAAAACAATAAACATAAAATACCATGCAGGAAAGTGGTATATAAATCTGTCAGTTGAAGTAGAAGAAGAAAAAGAAAAAACAGTCATAAGAGAAAAAGCAATAGGAGTAGACAAAGGAATAAACTCAATAGCTGCAACATCAGATGGAGAATTATACTCAAATCCTAAATGGCTACAAAAATCAGAGAAGAAACTAAAAAGACTGCAAAGACAATTATCAAGAAAAAAGAAAGGAAGCAAAAACAGAGAAAAGCAAAAGAAAAGATTAGCGAAACTTCATGAAAAAATAGCGAATCAAAGAAGGGACTATCTACATAAGATAAGCTATAACATAGTAAAACATAATGACATCATATGCGTTGAAGATTTGCAAGTAAAAAATATGATGAAAAATCATAAACTTGCAAAATCGATAGCAAATGCAGGATGGGGAATGTTAGACAAATATCTCCAGTATAAAGCAGAAAAAGAGGGAAAAATCTTCGTAAAAGTAGATCCAGCATATACATCACAAAGATGTTCAAGATGCGGGAAAATAGTGGAAAAAGATTTATCGGTAAGAATACACAAATGCGAGTGCGGATTAGAGATAGACAGAGATATAAACGCAGCAATAAATGTACTATATGAAGGATTAAAACAATTAGGCATAGCAGCATAAGAGTAATAATTTTGTAGGGAAGGTTCCTCCCGAAGTTACGCCCATGGAGATTGTGTAAGACCTGCTGTGAATAGCAGTAGGCAATGGTCTATGAAGTAGGAAGCTCCACCCTCTATAGGATGGAGTGGGTTCACGTGTTATGCATCTTTTAGATATGCTGATACTCAGTTTTTGAGAGAGCAAAGGAGACAGTATCTGAGAAAAGAAATAGATAAATTGTTGAGGGGTGAATAAAATGGGTGATACGTGAAGCTGGAGTTTTGGATGTAGATTTTGCAGTTAAGATTGCTCCAGCTTCTGGTTTGAGGAATAGATTAGTGCACCAGTATGAAAAAATTGATGATAAAATTGTGTACAACAGTGTTAAAATGGCAATAGAGGATTTTAGCAAATATGTTGATATAATAAGCAGGTACATTGGTGTATGAGAAGTTATGTCCATAATTGTCAGTTTCATTCTTTAACTTTTAAAGTAAATCTTTGACTTGCTTCTATGTTGAAAGATAAAAGGTCTTTTCCGTCAAATTTATTAAAAGGACTACAAACGCTATAGCTAATAATCTCATACAGTCCTGGTTTATTAGGAGCAATCAATTCCATTTCCCCTATTCCTGTACTGCCTTTTGGAATTTCCAGTAATAAATAAGGTTTATTATTTATTAAGACTTGCTTGTATCCAATGGTTGTCAATAATAAAACTTGACTGCTTTCCTTTGCAGAAGGGGAAGAGACGTTATAGATTAATTTAAACTTTTGATTTGGTTTTACTGTGAAAACAACTGGAGGATTAGGCAAGATTTTCGTTTTAAGTATGCTATAATCATAGTCTTGATTTAACGTATAATTATAACTGGATTTAATAAGATTTTTTGGTATTTCGAATTCTTTTGTGTTGTCAAAATTGATATTTTCCGAATTAAAAATAATATCTTGAATTGTTGCACTTCCATACCAGTCTATGGTTTGATTTAAGTCAGATGAGTGTAAATCCGGGGCAATGCAAAAAGTTATAAGCAATTTGTGAGATCCAGACTTTGTCAAATTTTGAGGAAGATATAATGGTAGTTCAATTTCATATCCATCATTTAAATTAAAAATATATTTTTGATCGAATTTTCCGTTTGAATTAATTTTAAATTTTATTTGTTCGTAATCATAATAAACATTCATTATAAACTTTCTGTCTTTTCCATTATTGTTAAACATAACGGTAATTGGTTTAGTTAAATCAGAAATATATAATGTGTGATTTGCTTTGTAGCTATTAGGATCATTTTTTATACCTGTATTAAAACTATTTTCATTATAAACATTTATTCCTATGCTACTAGGAAAATTTTCGTATTTTGAATTATCCCATTTATGAATTCTATTAATATTTTTATTAAAACTACTACAACCAGATAAAATAATAATTACGATAAAAAATAGAACTGTTAATCTTTTTTTCATCAAATTTATCATCCTCGTTTCTATATTATTAAATATCAATAATATTTCAAATAAGACGTGGAACAAAGTTTCCACATCTTATTTGAAATAGATATAAGTTAAACTAAACAGTCGTTGAAGTAGAAGCTGTTTGAGTACCAGATGTAGGTGTGTCTTGAATTTCACCATATCCTTTCCACGTGACAGGTGAATCAGTCGTACGGCTAAAAATTTTTCCAGTAGTTGTAGAAGAACTATTATAAGCGTAATTAGTTGATGCTGGAATGCTGCCTAGTCCATCTGTGCCAGATACTTTTGCATATAAGTAGTAAGCTGTTCCGGCATAAGTAGACATTGTAGCATATGCATAATTTCTTCCGTTCCAAGTAAGGGTAACTTTTCCCCAAGATGCAAGTATGCCGATACCAGGTAGAGAAGAAGATGCCGAAATTGATTTTTCTCCAGCTATTGTAGCATCCTTATCTGCTGCATACGTTGTAATTGGTCCTAATAACCAAGATGCAATGATCAGCAGCATGATGGCAATTAGTATGCTTATCATTTTTTTTGTTCTGAAATCCTTCGTATTTCGATATCATGATTGATTCTCCTTTCGGTTTATTTTATAATTTTATAATTGAAGAAAATTATTTATCTATTTTGATGGGGCGGAAATTGATGTTTCTCCTTCTACAAGAAAAGGCATGTCAGTGTGAGATTGAGGTGTTACTTCCACTCCACCACTGGGTACAGAGATTGATGTTTCCCCTGCCACAGAAATGATTTCATCTGTGGCATAAGCCATACCTGTGCCAATTGTTGCTATTAGCAATGTTATTAAGATTGCAGATATGGCTACCCATTTTTTCTTTTGCTTGTAAGGTGAGTTTTGTTCGCCCAAAATCTTATTTAACCTCCTTTCCAGCTGTTTCTGCTTATCACTGAACGCAGAAAACAGCTTGACATTTTGATTTGCCACATTCCAGAGCACATTTAGTATTAATTCACAATATCGCCTCCTTTCGTAGCTGTCCATTGGTTTTACAACACTTTCGTCACATGAGAGCTCACAATAATTCTCAATATCATGTCTTGCGATATATGCCAAAGGGTTAAACCAATGGAGTAAATTAATGAGTAAAAATAAAATCTTTAGATATGGATCATGACGCTTCCAGTGAGTAAGTTCATGAAGATAAATATGCTTCAATTCTTCTTTGGTAAATTCAATGTCTGGCAAAACGATGCGAGGCTTAAAGATACCATACAGAAAGGGTGTAGTCATGCAGGAAGAGATGTAAATTTTTATGTCTTTTGCTATTAACATTTCTTGCTTGCATTTTAAAAATACATTTAAAGTCTTAGTACCATTGGCCAAACGGCACATGCTGAAAATACGTTTGTATTGGCTATAATTCTGAACAACAGTTGTAATTGTTGCTACCAGTGTTCCTGCCATCAATGTGTATGGGATCAAATCAAGGTAAAGTGATATAGATGCATGTATTTCATGTCTTGATGTAGCGATACCATTGGCAGCAGAACTTATATACCAAGATAGATATTGTGCAAAGCTCAAATTAAGCCAAGATACCAACCTGTGATACGGTATCAGGAAAAACATGTACATAAATATGTAACTGTAATAATGCCAGGTTGAAGAAAAATATTTAAAAGTAAATAGACTTAAAAGTTTTAAAATCAAATATAGTCCTCCAGCCACAACCGACATTATAAGCAATTGATTATAGATTATTTTAATCATAAGTAACACCTACTTTTTAAAACGTTTCATTAGGCTTTCAATGTCTTCCAATGTTATATCGCCATTATCACATAATGAAGAAATGAATCCTAATATAGAACCTTTATGGACATCTTTTATAAATTGCTTTATTTCAAAATTACGGTATTCCTGTTCAGTAATGCAAGGCTCATACTGGTTAGCCTTGCCTATTCTGGTTGCCTTAAGAATTTTTTTTCTAATTAAGCGAGTTAAAAAAGTAATCACTGTGTTCTGTTTCCATTCCGCTGCCTCAGGCAGATTTTTAATTATTTCAGAAGTTGTTACAGGATGCCCGGCAGCCCAAATATACTCCATTATCTTTTTTTCAGAATCTGACATTCTTTGCATCGTCTCAAGATACTCCTTTCGAATCTACACGATGTAGTTTAATTTCATTCTACATCGTGTAGGTTAATTTGTCAATATGTTTTTTATATATTCATATAATTTTGATAACGTCCCTCATTGTGGTATAATTCTATTTAAAAATAATATCATACGAAAGAGGGTATTCATTATGGAGAATGCTTTAATTAATAGGGATGAAGCTTATAAGTTATTAAAGGAGTACAACAAAAGTGAAAGCCTTATCACACATGCGTTGGCTGTTGAGGCGGTTATGAGACATTTTGCTGAGCTTTTTGGTGAGGACCAAGAAAAGTGGGGCATCATAGGACTTTTGCATGACCTTGACTATGAGATGTATCCAAATGAGCATTGCAAGAAAGTAAGAGAAATATTAAAGGAGCATGGATGGCCTGAAGAGTACATTCATGCAATAGAAAGCCATGGGTGGAAATTGTGCTCGGATGTAGAACCGGTACATAAAATGGAAAAAGTTTTGTACACAATTGATGAGCTGACAGGACTTATTACAGCTACAGCGCTTATGCGCCCCAGCAAAAGCATACTTGATTTAGAGGTGAAATCTGTAAAGAAAAAGTGGAAGCAAAAAAGTTTTGCAGCAGGTGTCAACAGGGACGTCATAGAAGAAGGTGCAAAAATGCTTAACATGGACTTAGATAAAGTGATAGAAGAAACCATAATAGGAATGAGAAGTGTAGCGGATGAGATAGGGCTAAAAGGTAGTCTGTGATTCAAAAATTTAGAAAATTTTTATTGATTAAAATATGGTAAAGTGGTAAAATATAACTGATTGAAAATTAACAAACAAGTCAAGGAGGGGTTATTGTGAAAAAGTTTGTTTCTATCTTTTTATCAGTTATGCTGGTTGCAGCTATTCCAGTGTTTGGTTTAGCAGCGCAGCCGTCGCCATCATACATGACGAGACAGGAGTTTGTAAATGATCTTGTAAAGGGATATGGGATTGATTTATCTGGACAGGATATCTCTCAGTATGTGAAAAGCAACCATATATTAGAAGGCGATGGCAAAGGAAATTTGATGCTTTCAGATCCAATCACTTACCAGCAGGTTGCTACCTTATTAAGCAGATTTTATGGACTATCGATGATAGATGCGCATCAGATAGAAGGGCCTGAATACGTATATGCCTTAGAAGAAGGCTTGATTCCTCAAGATGTTTCTCTAAATGATAAAGTAACAGAAGATGAAGGGCAGCAGTTATTGTCAAATATATTCGACAATTACGATAAAGTTAAAGATATGATAGATAGCAGCAAGAATTCTACAATGAAGAGTGGCAGCATAAGTGGCAATATGAAAATTGCCATCGGCTTTAACAATGGTGTTGCATTGCCATTTGATACAGTTTCTACACAAGTTTATGCTGATTTCAATTTAGACCAAGGAATCCATGAATCGATTAGCATGACTATTCCAAATGAAGGCTCAATGGATGTAGAAGAGTACATGATGGGCGATAAGGTTTACGTAAAATCACCTGATGGTCAGTGGAGCTATATGACGGTTCCAGGTATGTCAAACATCATGAACTTGGAAAAATTGCAACAACAAAATAATCTCTTCAGCAAAGACGTACTTTATAGATATGCTGGTACAAGCTATTTAAACGGAAAAGCAGTAGATGTGGTATATGCATACACTAAAATTACGGACATGTCAAAAATTGATGATTTAGTAAATGCTCTTGGCCTTGGAAATATTTTGAATGGTATGAAGTACAGCGATTTAGTCGATGGGGCGTATGGAAGAAGTGTTTATTATATAGACGCAACTACAAATCAGGTGTCTAAGCTTGACATGATTGTAAAAATCGTTTATAAGCAAGGAGCAAAAATTGGAGGAGTCGAGATACCATTGAAATGGGAAATGGTAAGCGGCTCAATAGTTTACTCGAATATAAATGGAAATGTCAATGTTGTGTTGCCTGACGATGCTAAAAACGCGAAAGAGTTGACAGCTCCAGCACAAAATTAATTTGTAAACTATAAAGACCCGGAGAATCCGGGTCTTTATAGTATGTTTTCAAGTGTCAGCTTCTCATTTGATGGTATGTGGCTATAAAGCTCTTTCAATGTTTTAAGCTCTGATAGGCTTAAATCTTTGTCTTTAGTTTCGATAAAGCTTTTAAGCTTTGAAAGACTCATATCAATATCGTCTATTTCTCTGTGCTCAACTAAAATTGCCCATTTGTTGCTTACTTTTCCCCAAGTTTTTTCTAAATCATCAGCATTTGTTTTGGCACTCATCCACTTCTCACTTTTTATGTTTTGTTCTATAACTTCAAGTTTTTTTTCCATGCTGTTGGATGAAGTATATAAGTAGTTGTACGAAGCTATATCTACAAGTATTATTAAGACAGTTATGGCTGCAATCAATGGAATCACGTGCTTCATTTCATGTATCACTCCTTCTTGTAAACTGTCAATACGTTATTGGGGTCAAGTGATGCCAGTATTACATTATCTACGCTGCTTATATTCCACATCTTCAATTGTTCATTAAGCCAATTCATATCTACATTTGCTATTTCCATGTTTTTTTCTATTATTTTTCCGTCTATTATTACTGGAAGAGGTAATCCTTCGTATTGTGGTGTCAGATTTAAGTCATTAGGTGTTACGGGTCTTTTATCGACTTTTGGTATTACGCTTAGGCAGCCATTTGTCTCCAATATTGCGTACTCTACGTCAGCTATATTTGGATAGCCCATGACTCTAAGCTCTTCTAAAAGGTCATTTATATTGTACCTTTCTTTTTGAAGTTCTTTTGTCAGGATTTTTCCTTTGTCAATTAGAACTGTAGGCTTTCCACAGATGATTTCGCGACCGTGCAGGCTTTTCATCGACACATACGATAAAAAAAGCTGTGATATAAGCAAAGTAAAAATAGGTATTATGCCTGTTAAAAGTGGTATACCTTTGTTTTGCATAGGTACGGCAACCAGGTCTGCTATCATTATTGCAACAACCAATTCGTACGGCTGCAATTGCCCTATCTGCTGTTTTCCCATTATTCTCATGACGACGACTACCAAGAAATAAAGGATTAACGTGCGAAAAAATATAATAAGCATAAGCCCACCCTTCCATTTAATATGTTCAAATATATTTTGAGAGTATTGATGCAAAATATACACTGTAAAAAGTTTGTTAAATAAAAAATGAAAATGTAAAATTTTCAGTGTTAACGTTTTATGCTAAATTATGATATAGTATGTAAATTTACAAACTGTTATAATATAGATATAGAAAAATAAACGTAGGGGTTGAAATATATGTGTAAGTTATTTGTAACAGATGCCGATGGAAGCCTTTTAGATAGCAATAACAAAATATCTGAAGCAAATATTAACGCCATAAATGAGCTGAGAGAAAAGGGAGTCATTTATACCATTGCCACAGGTAGGATGTTTTCATCAATATTACCATATGCTTTAGAGCTTAGGGTAAATGCACCTGTCATTTGCTTTAACGGAGCTTTGATAAAAGATATTTACACGAAAAAAGTGTACTATTATAACCCGATTCAACCTGATGATGCCATAGCAGTCATCGATGTATTAAAAAGCAGTGGCTATCAAGTAAATCTATATATCGATGATAAATTAGTGGTAGAAGAAATGAATGAAAGGGTTGAATGGTATTTGTCGTTTAATACGGTTGAAGTTGATGCTGTTGGTGATCTTGCTGAATACATCAAAAATACGGGAAAAGGCACTGCTAAAATATACGCAATAGGTGACATTAAAAATCCTGCCCCTGTAGATCCGGAAGTTTATGATAAGCTTTCAAAGATAGTTTCTGTTTCCACATCTGGCGGTGGCCATTTGGAGCTTAACGCTAAAGGTGTCAGCAAAGGCAATGCATTGAAGACTTTGGCAAATATGTACAACATTAAGAGGGAGCTTGTTGCTGCTGTAGGAGACAATCTCAACGACTTATCAATGATAGAGTACGCAGGTTTTGGTGTTGCAATGGCAAATGCGCCAGAGCTTGTAAAGATAAAGGCGGATTTCGTCACAAAGTCAAACAATGAAGATGGCATCGCATTTGCGATAAATAGGATTTTTGCAAGGCAACAAATTATAGCCGTTTAAAGACCATAAAACCACCTTTTGCATATAATGTAGTAGGCTTTATAAATGCCGGAGGTGGTTTTGTGGAACAGTTGATCGTAAAGCTAAGCATTCTTGTGGTCTTAGTTGTAGGCATAATGTACATGGCCATGTCTTTTATACCTTTGTTTGTTTTAAAAGATAGAAAAAAAGATGTTGATGAGGATGAAGACAAGTGATCTTCGTCTTTTTTTGTTGATTTATGAAAAACAATGTAAAATTTTTTCGAAAATCTATTGACAAATTTTCATTAAAAAAGTAAAATATCCATAAGGTATGAGAAAACGATAACTTAGAGGTGGTAAAGAGTGAATGCTACTATTAAAGATGTGGCTAGGGAAGCGAAAGTTTCTATAGCTACAGTGTCGAGAGTTTTAAATAACAGCGCTGTTGTCACTGATGAAACAAAGCAAAGGGTGTTGGATGCCATAAAAAAGACAGGCTATAAGCCAAATGCTTTAGCCAGAAGCCTGAAGATACAGAAGACTCACACGATAGGGCTTATTGTGCCTGATATATCAAGTCCCTTTTATCCTGAAGTTGTAAGAGGCATAGAAGACATTGCCAGCATGTATTCTTACAATATATTTCTGTGCAATACAGACCAAAAAGAAGAAAAAGAGATGAATTATATAGAGATACTTAGCGAAAAGCAAGTTGATGGCATCATATACATGGGCGATATAATTAGAGATTCTGTAAAGCAGCAGCTAAAAGACATTGGTATACCGATTGTCTTAGCAGGTACAGAGGATGCCGAGTCGGAGTTTCCAAATGTAAATATAGACAACAAAAAAGCCTCTTATGATGCTGTCAAATATTTGATTTCTTTAGGGCACAAGAAGATAGGCATGATATCCGGACCTGCTGATGATCCTATTGGAGGCGTACAGAGGACAAATGGATACAAAGAAGCCTTATCTGAAGCGAAAATAAGATTTAAGCCGTCGCTTGTTGTAGAAGGCAGTTTCAAAGCAAGGCAAGCATACCTTGCAATGCTAAAGCTTTTGGAAAACAATGTTGACGCTGTCTTTGCAGCATCAGACGAGATGGCTGCCGCTGCAATAAATGCCATATTTGACTCTGGATTTAGTGTGCCTGAAGACATTCACGTTATCGGATTTGATAACACGTATCTTTCGTATATGTTTAGGCCTACGATAACTACTATACAAAGGCCTGCATACGATATAGGTGCTGTAAGCATGAGGCTTATGACGAAACTGCTTGCTAAAGAGCCTATTGATGATATGCACGTGGTTTTGCCTCATCAGCTTATCGTCAGAGAATCAACAGGATATGGTGAAGAAAAAAAATAGCCTTATTGGCTATTTTTTTTCATAGACGATTTTCCCACCGACAATCGTCTTTTTTATCTCTATATTTTCGTCAAAGATTACTATATCTGCGTCATATCCTTCTTTTATAAGGCCCTTTCTGTCATCAACACCTATTACTTTTGCGCTGTTGTAAGACGCCAGTGCGACAGATTCAGGTAGTGATAAATCTGTATTGGATAAAATATTCTTGATAGCCTTGTCTAATGTAAGGGTGCTTCCTGCCAAGACACCGCTTTTTAGCCTTGCAGCACCGTCTTTGACGTATACGTCTTGACCGCCCAACTGATAAAGGCCGTCCCTTAAGTTTGCGGCCATCATTGCATCTGTTACAAGATTTACTTTTTCTTTTCCCTTTAACCTTATAAGCGCCCTTATGGCTGGGAAGACTGAGTGTATTCCGTCAGCGATCACTTCTGCGCTTATGTCGAGATCGAAGACTGCTCCTACTGTTCCTACTTCACGGTGGTGAAATCCTTTCATGGCGTTAAAGACGTGGGTGGCATGTGTTATACCTGCTTTGTATCCTAAAGCTACATCATCATAAGTAGAATCAGTATGTCCAACAGATGCGACGATGTTTTTTTCTTTTAAATAACGTATAAGCTCTAATGCTCCATCAACTTCAGGCGCTATTGTTACAAGTTTCACAATATTTACATATTCGCCGCAAATTTCAGTGAAATTTTCTACTGTAGGTTTTAAAATGAATTTATCATCTTGCGCTCCCTTTTGCTTTGGGTTTATGAAAGGCCCTTCCATGTGTACGCCTAAGATTTCAGCACCTTCAACACGGTCTTTGTTATCAAACACATTTTTTATAGCATTTTTGATTTTGCCTTTATCCTCAGTCATGGTTGTGGGGAGAAATGACGTGGCGCCGTGCATTGCCACAGACTTCGATATTGTATTTATTGCTTCAAAAGTCCCATCCATTGTATCAAATCCGGAAGAACCATGTATATGTATGTCTACAAAACCTGGCGATACGTAGTTTCCTCCAGCATCTATTATGTTGTCGCCATAAAGACCGTTTCCGATAGCCCTTATTTTATTTCCTTCAATCAATACATCTTTGTTACTTACTATATTTCCGCTAATTAATAATCTACCATTTACGATTAGCGTCTTCATATTATCACCTCAATTAAATTTTAGACTTATTTAAACATAAAATCAATTATATACAATTTTCACATAGAATATGATATACTAAAAATGGAGGTATCGGCTATGGAAAACATTTTAATTATCGATGATGAAGAAATGCTTGTAAAAGGGTTGAAGCTATCCCTCATTCAAGAAGGATATTACGTCGATTGTGCCTATGATGGTGAAGAAGGTTTGGAAAAAATAAAAAATGGCAATTATGATTTAGTCATATTAGATTTGATGTTGCCAAAAATCGACGGTCTTACACTTTGCAAAGAGGTAAGGTCATTTTCGAATATACCTATAATAATGCTTACAGCCAAAGGCGAAGATGTGGATAAGATAGTAGGCATTGAGATGGGAGCAGATGACTACCTTGCGAAGCCTTTCAACACGCGGGAATTGATTGCCAGAATCAGGGCTTTATTCAGACGGACAACGACACCTTATGTAAAAAAACACGATGTAATAAAGTTAGGTGATATTACGATAAATGTTCCTGACAAGATAGTCCAGAAGAATGGCAAAGACATCGACCTTACAAACAAAGAGTTTGAATTATTAGTTCTTTTAGCTTCCAATCCGGGAAAGCTTTATTCTAAGGACAAACTGATGGACTTAATATGGGGATTTGACTTTTATGGAGATACGAATACTGTAAATGTCCACATAAGAAAGCTTAGAGAGAAGATTGAAGACGATCCGGCAAATCCAAAGCATATTTTCACAAAGTGGGGCTCTGGCTACTACATGAAATAGGGTGATACGTTGAGTTTAAGGTGGAAGATATTTTCGATTTATTTTATTATCCTAATAGTTTCGCTGGCTTCTACAGGCATTTATCTTTTCAACAATATTTATGAAAGCTACCTTGCAAATGAAAGAGTCACTAATTTGACGCAGGCTAATATGATTGCAAATTTGGTTTCTAAATTTATAGGCGTCTCCTCGTATTTGATTGAGCCTACCATTGTTGACTATGCAAACCAGATTAACTCAAGGATCCTTTTTACTGATGTAAATGGAAAAGTGATAGTTGACTCTGCGGGAAATGGCGGTATCGAAGGCAAAGATATAAATAACTACAGTGATATTAAGTCTGCTTTAAAAGGGACAGGCTCTACAAGCATACACTACATCACAGGTTCCGGTTGGACCATGTATTCTGCTGTTCCTGTTACTATAAAAAATGAGATTGTAGGTAGTATCCTATTATCTACGTCTATTGACGATGTGATGAATTTTTTGTACTCAATTAAAATGCAGATGATATACACATTTACTGCCATAGGTTCTATCGTAAGCATACTAAGCCTAATAGTCGCTGCATTTATAACTAAGCCTTTAAAAAGGCTTACAGATGCTACGAAGATAATATCTGAAGGCAAATTTGACTACAAAGTTGATGTGAAGGGAAAAGATGAAATCGGCAAGCTGGCAGATGCATTTAACGATATGGGCACAAAGCTTATGAAAATAGACGAGGAGAGAAAAAGATTTGTCTCCGATGCATCCCATGAGCTTAAAACGCCATTGGCGGCAATAAAAGCCCTTGTAGAACCGCTTATATCCAGCGATAATGTCGATATATCCGTGTATAAAGAGTTTTTAAAGGATATAAATTCTGAAGTTGATAGAATGACGAGACTTGTAAATGAATTGTTGGTTTTAGCAAAGATTGATAAAATACGCTCAATCGAAAATAAAACGGAAAATATCAGCGAGATTGCTTACAATGTCATTGAAAACCTTGAAGCTATAGCGGATCAAAAAGGTGTTTCGCTGATATTTGAGAACGAGAAAAACATTTTTGCAGATGTTGATGCAGATAGATTTTACAGGATGATATACAACGTCGTGGAAAACGGCATAAAGTACACTCCAAGCGGTGGCTCTGTTAAACTGACTCTTGATTCTGACGATAAAAATGTCTACATCACCATATCTGATACAGGCATAGGAATAAGTCAGGAAACGCTGCCTAAGGTGTTTGAAAGGTTTTCCAGAGGCGATACGGCAAGATCTCAAAAGACGGGAGGCTTTGGATTGGGTTTAGCCATAGTAAAGGAGATTGTGGATTTGCATAAAGGACACATAGACGTTAAAAGCACTGTCGGTGAAGGCACCGTTTTCTACATAACGATTCCGGTTAAAAACATTTAAATAAAAATTTATTAAATTTTAAGGTTCTGTTAATACAGGTGTAATAAAAATGTTGTATCATATTTTTAGGAGGGGATAACAATGAAGAAGGCGTTTTTAGTCTTGATATTGATCGCTGCAATTTCTTTGTCAGGTTGCTTTACAAACACGAAAACTAAGACGGAAAAAAATGCCCCTATAAGTCCGAAATCTACTGTTCAAGCTGTTAAAGAAGTTTCACTGTATTTTTTAAATAGCAAGATGTCAGGATTGAATATGGAAGTAAGAAGCGTATCCGAAAATGCGGACTTACTGAAACAGGTGATAAATGAGTTGATGAAAGGCCCTAAAGACCAATATTCAAAGCCGATAATTCCTGACAACACAAAGCTTTTATCGGTTCAGTTGAAGGATACTACGGCTTATGTCAATTTTTCTAAAGATTATACATCTTCAACAAGTATCGATGGGACTACGGCAAAGTACATGGTTGCTGCACTTGTAAATACACTTACTGGGCTTCCAAATGTAAACAGTGTCCAGATTTTAGTGGAAGGCAACAAGATAGATTCACTTTATGGTTACAAAATAGGCCTTGACCCATTGAGTAGGATTGTGCTTACAGGAGAAGTGTACATTGATAAGGACAGGGTAAAAAAGCTTCAGGAGAGTACGTCATTTGGAAAGGATTCATGGAGACTTGATCCGATGAAAGTGATACAAGAGGAAGGCGGTGTTGTTGGATTTTCGCCTGATGACGATTTTTCATTGGAATCTAAAAAGGGTGGAATTGCACTCATAAATGCTATCCATGACAATAAGTCTTATCTTGTGACACTTGTCCAACCAGAAGGCGATAAGGAAGGCAATATATGGGTTATAAGTGATGTTAAGCCGAAATTTACGAAGATACCTGAAGCAGACCCTACAAAAGGAGAGACATTCATATATGGCATCGTAAAAGCCATCAATTACGATACGAGAGTCGTTACGATAGAGAGGGAATACCAAGATACAAGTGATATAAACAATGTAGCAGGTCCAGATATTAAGGTATTGCCAAATGCCATAATACACCGCCAGTCAAAGATCGGCTACGACAGTCAAGGTGGTTACCAGTATTCAGAGACAGACATGGATTTTACAGATATAAAAGTAGGTGATGAGCTTGGCATGATTTTGACGAAAAACAAAGAAGCGCGGGCTGTGATTGATTCTGACAAAAACACGATCACATCCTACAGCAGCCAAGAGGCAAACATAATCGTGCTGTCGCCTATGAGAAACAACAGCGTTACAAGCCCTATAAAAGTGGTAGGAAAGGCCAGAGTTTTTGAAGCTGTTGTGAATATAAGACTGTTGGATTCAAATGGCAATATATTGACGCAGACGTCTGTGCAGGCAAGTGCGGGTGCACCATCTTGGGGAGATTTTCAGGCAGACATACAGTACAATCCATTGTCAACACCACAAGATGGCACATTACAGGTATTTTCATTAAGTCCAAAAGATGGCTCTGTTCAAGATCTTGTATCAATACCATTGTACCTAAAGTAAAAAACATTAGCTCTGACTTACGTCAGAGTTATTTTTTATGGCTGCTTTCAAATAAAAAGCTCTATGTACGCTCATGGCGATGACTTCTGCCATCTCAAATACAAATCCAAGCCTTGTATTATGTACAGGTATTATGTCAAAGGCGTCAATCACGCCTATTATAGATATGTCGCCGACAGCAGGCAATACTTTTCCTACTCCTTTACCTGGATATATTGGCGATTTTTTTATGGATATTTTACCTATGTTGTCCTTATCTCCAAGACAAGCATCAACAGCAATGATGTTGCTGTATGGGTGCTTTCTTTTTATGTGTGCGATGTTTTCTTCAAGGTTCATTGCATGTATCGGATTTTTTAATGTTCCATAGACGCTTATGCCGCTGGTCATTTTTGATATCATGTCTCCTACAATAGGGCCTAACGAATCTCCGATGCATTTATCGGTACCTATGCAAAGTATCACAGAATCAAAGTTTATCTGATCTGCTAAATACGCCGACATGAGATTGATGGCGTTTTTGTCGTCATATCTAACCCGCAATTCATCCATAAAATCTTCCTCCAAAATTTGTATTAAATGCAGTTAAGGATGAAATAATAAAAGTATTCGAAGGGAGTGTTTTTTGGTGAAGAAATCAATCTGTAGCATTGGGATCGTCGTCGCTATTACGGCTGCCAGTATTATATTTATGCTTGATGCTTTTATAAAAGAACAGCCACCTCCAAATGAAGTCTTAAAACCGGAGAATGAAAGTACATACTACTCATCTACGGATAAAATTAATCAAAATGAGTTGCAGGTGCCTGTTTTTAACACTACTCAGAATGTGAAAGAAAATGAAGATAAATCGGCAGCAGATAATGAAAAAAGCGATAAGAAAAATTCGGATAAAAAGAACGGTGAGGAAAATGACATAAGAAAATTTGATGAAAAATCGCTGGATAAATTAATCCAAGAGAGGAACAGAAATTTTACAAATATAAACGGCAACAACAATTCAAAAGAAAGCAGTGAAAATTCAAACTTGAATAGAATAGTTGTGACGCCTGAAAAAATATTAAGTGTTCAAAGAGAGATGGATTTTGCAACAAAATCTAAGGCTATAGGCATATTGATGAAATTAGGCCCGTCAGGCATAGGCGAGATCATGAAAATGTCTCAAGATGGTGTGACAGCAGAAGAAAGCTACGAGATGATGGATATACTTAAAAAGCACCTGTCAGAAAATGACATAGATTTTTTAAAGAGTGTGGTGAAAAAGTATTTTGATGATAAAAATACATCAAAGTAAAAGATGCGCTTTTAGCGCATCTTTTACTTTGTAAACAAATTTTTATCTTGATAGTAAATGTCTTTTCCATTTACCATTATTGAAATGTATCTGGCGTCATTGTATATATCCATACTACCACTGCCATTATTTGTTCCATAATTAGATATATACCGTATGTTGTCATTCAATGTCGTATAAAAAGGCGTATCTCCGTTGTATATTATCCATACGTTTTTACCTGTATCTTCTCTGAATTTTTGCAGTGTATCCTCAAACAGTTGAGCTTCTTTTGTATCTTTGAACCCATCGGAGCCCCATACAGGTTTTGGCAAAACTACAAATAGATTATCTCCTTTTACGCTGTTTAATGTGTTTAAAAACCAACTCCACTGTTCCTTATTTGATGATAGCAAACCTCCATTAGTATCATCTAACATGATAAATGTCGAATTTCTAAAGTCATATACTCCATAAGAATTACCTGCTTTTATATAAGGAATCGTAAGTGATTTTAAGACTTTGTCATTTACATCCCCTGTGAAAACTATTAAAGGATAGTCTTTATTGGCTATGCTGGCAGCTTTTAAGGAAATTTGAAGCTTCAAAAGCGTATTGTAATCTGTGTCCCCAAATACCATGAATTTAAACGAATCGTTAGTGTTGCTGACGCTTACTTCCTTATTTTTGCTGTCAACAGATTCAAAGTCCAATGGCTTTGGAAGCTGTGACGCATCAAAATCTGATCCTTGCCCCACTTTTACCATTAAATTTCCTATTTTTCCGTTTATATTTACCGATAAAGCACCAGATAGATCACTATTGGCTGCTTTGAAGACCCCATTTGAAATGGTGCCTACATTGTTGTAGACAGTCCAGCTTATGTCTCTGTCTTCTATAGGTGCTCTATAGCCGTTTATGTCTTTGCCTATCACAGATATTGATGTAGTCCCGCCTTTATCGACATTGACCGAATAAGGCGTAAATCTTATGTCTGCTATAGCATCTAAAGCCTTTATTTTCAATGTACCAGTCACATTGCCTACTCTTGCTATTATTACGCCATCACCCGCACTTTGAGGCATGAATTCATTTCCATCAAATTTTCCTGCTATGCCGCTTATTGAAAATGATACGGAGTTTTGATCGATTTTTACTGGTTGATAATTTGCATCATATCCTTTTACAGTGATTGCTCTGTGGGTGCCTACAAAGACATTTGGGCTATCTGCTTCAACTTTTATGGCGTATAGATTTCCTGTTGGTGCTGTGTTAAATACTCCAACGCCGTTGGCTACATTTCTTTCGAAACCAGGAACTTCATTTTGGAGCTTTGCTTGACTATCTCCTAAAGGTCTTATGGCCATTTGAGTTGAGCCGCCGCCGTCCAAGTTCATAGCATCATAAGCGCCTAAGCTTAACATAAGCTGCGCTAATTCACTTTCTGTCATTCCTCTCGTGTTGGCGTTGTCAACTGTTGCTATTATTACATGCTTCTTATCTTCAGTATAGCCTATAGCTGTCCTTGCGTACATGCCGTCTACATTGTCGGTAAATTGCGACGGTATTGAACCGTTTTGTACCAAAATGGTTCCTCCGCTTACAGCCATCTTAAAGTTGTCAAATGGAGGGTCTGTAGAGATATTTTTGATGACTTTATCTCCTTGCTTTAGATTTAAAAGAATCTTTGCGACATCACCTGTTGCATCTATAGAATAGCCTCCATCGGGAATTGCTACAGGACCTTCACCCTGTCTTACCTCCAAGACGCTGTTGCTTTTGTCAACTAATACTTCAACAAGGTCTTTATAGCTATCGCTTAGACCCGGTGTCTCATCATTCCAGTCTTTTGTAAATATGACGCAAGATGTACCACTGCCTATGGAACCTACGTTGTTTAAAGCACTTACTGGAACTTGACTGCCGTCAGGTAGTGTTATGCTAAGAGAAGTGCTTTTCCAATATCCTATTGATGGAACATTGTTTTTATCTATGGCAAATGTGGCGTAATTCCCTTGATAGTATGGGACAGTTAAAAGATTTCCGTCTTTAACTGATGCTCCTACGATAAACCCTTGCTTCGTGTCAAAAAAATCGCCATTTACTGCGGCTATAGCACCGTTTCCATTTGCCATGTCTTCTACATCCATTCTGTCTTTAAAACCAGATGGATTAAAAATGGTGGATATTGATGTGTTACTGTCGCTTAAGTCCACATCCAAAACATTGATATTGATGAAACCATCTGTCGTAAAATATGTAATGTTTTTTTCTGTAACACCTTTACTTAATATTTGCTGGCTTTCATTTGAAGTTATTACGGTGTAAGCATCTGCAGCAATACCATTCATAAAAACCGATGAAAAAATGATTATTGAAGATATACACATGCTTATAACTTTTCGGTACTTCACGAAAATCCCTCCTATGTATTTAGCAATTGTTCTTTAAAACTTATCTTCGGCAATTTAGCGCGGTTGATAAATTTTCCATACCTATACAACCATATTGTACCTTTTGTATATTACAGTCGTGTTACAATTTCATAAAATAAAAATAAAAACTAATATTATTATTGCCTAAATTGTGTATAATGATTATAAAAGATAAATGGAGCATAAGCGAAAGATATCGAAAAAATGCCAAATTAACTGATGGAAACCGGCTAAAATGAGGAATAATAAATCTTGTGAAATTGATAGATTTCAACTATAATCAAATATGTCGCGAGACGCCGGGGTGTAGCGCAGTTGGTAGCGCACGTGCTTTGGGAGCATGGGGTCGGGGGTTCGAGTCCCTCCACCCCGACCATGATTGGTCGTATAGCTCAGCTGGGAGAGCACCTGCCTTACAAGCAGGGGGTCATAGGTTCGAGCCCTATTGCGACCACCATTTCTATTTGTGAATATTTTTTCTCATTAAAATAAAATAATCATGGAGGGATACCCAAGTGGCTAAAGGGGGCAGACTGTAAATCTGTTGGCTGGTGCCTTCGATGGTTCGAATCCATCTCCCTCCACCATGAATACAAGGCTAAAGGGCCTTTTTTTATTTTGCCTTTCAAGATTTCCTTATCATAATGATTTTTAAAAACATCGATAAAAAATTTTCCAAATCCTATTGACATAAAAAATAATTGATGTATAATAATACTTGTGAAGGGAAAATAGTTATTAATAGAAATAAAATATTAATAGCTTATCCAATGTATGATTGACTAAGAAGAATAGATGAGAGGTGTGTACATATGTCGTTGGTAGGTAAGAAAGCTCCTGAATTTAAGTTAGACAGCACAAAAGGTCAAATATCCTTAAGCGATTATAAAGGTAAATGGGTAGTGCTTTTCTTTTATCCACTTGACTTTTCGTCAGTATGTTCGACAGAAATACCTGAGTTTAACAGGATGAAACCTGAGTTTGACAAGCTCAATACAGAGCTATTAGGTATCAACACAGATAGCGTTTATTCACACAAGGCATGGATAGATAGCCTCGGTGGTGTTGATTTTCCGCTTTTGTCTGATTACAACAAGGATGTCACAAGGCAGTATGGAATACTTATTGAAGATGCTGGAATTGCTTTAAGAGCTGCTTTTATCATTAATCCAGATGGAATTATTGATTATGAAGTTGTACATGAGCCAGTAATCGGCAGAAATGTCGATGAAATACTAAGAGTGCTTAATGCACTTCAAACAGGTCATGCTTGTCCTGTAGGTTGGAAACCAGGGGACAAAGTATTAGATTAAAAAAAGGAGGAGATTTTGAAATGAGAGAAATGACGACAAAAAATCTAAGCGATGCATACGCAGGTGAAAGCCAGGCCCACATGAGGTACCAAATTTTTGCTGATGTGGCTGAAAAGGAGGGTAAGCCAAACATAGCAAAGCTTTTTAGAGCTATCTCATATGCAGAGCTAGTCCATGCTAGAAATCACTACAATACATTAGGAGAAGTGAAAGACACAGTAGCAAATCTTGACAAAGCAATAGCAGGTGAAACGTTTGAAGAAGAAGAAATGTATCCTGCATATAAGGCAGTTGCTGATCTGCAAGAAGAGAAAGCTGCAGATAGAAGTTTTAATTATGCGTTAGAAGCAGAAAAAATACATGCTAAGATGTACACAGATGCAAAAGCTGCAGCATTGAAAAATGAAGACATAAAGATTTCTAAAGTATATATTTGTCCAGTATGTGGCTATACTGTAATTGATACAGCACCAGAAAAATGTCCTGTATGCGGAGCTCCAAGGGATAAGTTTGTTGTATTCTAAAAGGCAAAAGAACCCCTTCATTATCATATATTAACTTTAAAGTGCTTGACAGTCGTCAAGCACTTTTTCACTTTCTAATTGACTTATTAGTTGTACTGTGATATTATATTTTAAGTTAAATAAGTGAAACTCTTATCAAGAGAGGTGGAGGGAAGAGCCCTGTGAAGCCCGGCAACCTGTCTTACGACAAGGTGCTAATTCTCGCAGAAGTTTACTTCTGAAAGATGAGGGTGGATGTGCCTCTTCTTTTGGAGAGGTTTTATTTTGTTTTAGGTCTTTTATGTGATTTAAAAAAGGAGGATACAGATGAAAAAGTATTTTACTTCAGAATCAGTTACTGAAGGACATCCAGATAAAATTTGCGATCAGATATCTGATGCTATTGTAGATGAGATCTTAAAAAATGATCCATATGCGAGGATAGCCTGCGAGACTGCTGTTACAACAGGTATGGTATTGGTGATGGGAGAAATATCCACAAAGTGTTACGTTGACATACCTAAAATCGCAAGAAAAGTCATAGAGGAAATAGGATACACTCGTGCAAAATACGGCTTTGATGCAGATACATGCTCTGTGCTTACATCAATAGATGAACAGTCTCCAGATATAGCATTGGGAGTTGATAAGGCTCTAGAAGTTAAAAAAGGCATCTCCCACGATGAGCTGGAAGAACAAGGCGCTGGAGACCAAGGCATGATGTTTGGATACGCATGTACAGAGACGCCTGAGCTTATGCCTCTTCCAATATCATTAGCACATAGGCTTGCTCGCAGATTAGCAGAGGTAAGGAAAAATGGCACTTTAGATTACCTAAGACCTGATGGCAAGACACAGGTGACGATTGAGTACGTTGATGACGTGCCAAAGAGAGTTGATTCAATCGTCGTATCTACACAGCATTCACCAGATGTGGATCATGATAAGATTGAAAATGATGTAAAAGAGTATGTGATAAAACCTATCGTTCCACCAGAGCTTATTGATGATGATACGAAGATATATGTAAATCCGACAGGGCGATTTGTAGTCGGCGGACCACAAGGAGACAGTGGTCTTACAGGAAGGAAGATAATAGTCGACACTTATGGTGGATATGCAAGACATGGCGGCGGTGCTTTTTCTGGCAAAGATCCATCGAAAGTAGACAGATCTGCTGCGTACGCTGCAAGGTATGTAGCGAAAAACATCGTAGCTGCTGGGCTTGCTGAAAGGTGTGAAGTTCAATTGGCGTACGCTATAGGCGTAGCTACACCATTAGAAGTCAATGTAGATACTTTTGGCACTGGGAAAATATCTGATGAAGAGATATCAGAAATAGTTAAAAAAGTATTTGATTTGAGACCTGCTGCTATTATAAGAGATCTTGATTTAAGAAGGCCTATTTATAGACAAGTTGCAGCATATGGACATTTTGGACGCACAGATCTTGACCTTACATGGGAGAGAACTGACAGAGTTGAGATACTGAAAAAACTTGCTTTCAATAAATAATAATTTTAAAGCCCGGAGTTTCCTCCGGGCTTTGCGGCTTGTATATTTATATTTATAGCCGCGATTTTTATAAAAATTGTACGCTCCGCTACTTTTATTATAGCATAAATTAGATGGCGATTCCATTGCTTTCTCTATTTTCTTTTTCGAGAATTTGTGTCTTTGTTTTAACCAAATTTTCTAATGCTGAAACAAGCATTTGGTTGTACTTTGCATCGCACTCTTTCAAATCTTGTATTGCTTCAATAGCATTTTTAGCTTTTCTATACTGTCTATCGTTTGTCATTGCGTCGAAAGAATCACACACTGCTACAATCTGTGCGCCAAACGGAATGATTTTTAAACCATAAGGATAACCTGTCCCATCTAGCCTTTCGTGATGATATAGCACAGTAGATGTCAAATATGCAAGTGGTGTTAAGGCTTCCAGTATATCGGCGCCGTATTTGGGATGCAATTTCATGACGTCGTATTCCAATTCTGTAAGTTTATCTGGTTTTGCAAGAATACTAATCGGAATCATCACTTTGCCTATATCGTGCAGCAATGCACCCTTGTATATCGTTATTTTTTCCTTTATATTAAGCCGCATCATGTTTGCTACATTGTATGATAACTTTGCGACTCTTATGCTGTGCTTGTACGTCTCGTAATGGTAGTTTTTTAGTGACATCAAAAGATGCGACATCAGTTTTTCTTCATCATAATTCATCTCATTTTTCCCCTTTTTTCGACAATTAATATTATATTATAATTTTTTGTACCAGTCAATAATTTCATGCATTGTAATAAAATTCAAAAAAAAAAAAAAAAAAAAAAAAAAAAAAAAAAAAAAAAAAAAAAAAAAAAAAAAAAAAAAAAAAAAAATTCGGAAAATTTTTAAACGCATATCCATATATTGACTTTGAAGTTGTTATTTTATATAATAAGTACAAACATTAGTTCGTAAAGGAGTAATGGAGATGAAGGATTTTGATATACCTGATGTCTACATTGCCATATTGCCTTGTTATCTTGATGATTACGGAGATGGGACGGAATTAATAGACTTAAATGGCAATGTATTGCATATAAAATCCAGTGTCAAAAGTTGTCTAAAGAGGACTTTGAAAAAGTATGCTGTAGATTTAAGTGCCATAAAAGAAAAGTACGCCAAAAGCCTTGGCATTAAAAATACTTTTCCAATTCCTATAGCTTCTAACTTTACGCTTGTGCAATTAAAAGTTAGAATTCCAAAGGTGGCAAAGGATGTATCTTACGGATATGTGTGCTATGAGAAGATAAAAGAGATAGAGGAGCATTCTACGTATTGCATTGTAAATCTTGGTGACGCTAAGATAAAAGTATATCAAAAGAAGATTACGATCGAGAAGCACTTGAGAGATGCTGCCATGATAAAGACTTTTTTTGCTAATTTAAGTCCATTAAACTTTGAAAGTAACAGATCTATGTATAACCTACCAGCAACGAAAGCAGACATAGCTCTTTTGTATGAAGAAATCGTGAAGATAAAGTACAAAATTGAAAAAATATGATGCGCGCTTCAAATATCTATGAAAATAATATACAATTGTAGATAGAAAATAAAAAAGTAGGGATAGCTATGGTTGAAATAATAGGTACTGTTGAGGAAATAATTTTTAAAAACGAACAAAATGGGTACGCTGTGTTAGAACTTAATTCGAAAAGGGATACTATTACAGTAGTAGGATATATGCCTTTTGTTGGGATAGGTGAGACGCTTAAAGTTGAAGGCGAGTGGATGGTACATCCTGACTATGGGGAACAGGTGAAGGTCTCAAAGTACGAGACGATAGCGCCGTCGACATTGTATGGGATGGAGAGATTCTTGTCATCTGGACTCATAAGAGGTATAGGTCCTGTCATGGCGAAAAAAATCGTCTCAAAATTCGGCGTCGATTCTCTAAACATCATAGAATCTCATCCGGAAAAGTTGTTGGATATACCTGGAATAGGCGAAGAAAGAGTAAAGATGATATCAGAATCTTATGAGCAGCAGAAGACATTGAGGGACGTGATGGTTTTTTTACAAGGTTATGGCATCTCCACTACGAATGCAATTAAGATATACAGGCAATACGGCGATGATTCTATAGAACTCATAAAGCAAAATCCATACAGATTATCGGATGAAATTTTTGGGATTGGCTTTAGGACGGCTGATAAGATAGCTCGAGCAATGGGCGTTGACTTGCATTCCAGCTATAGGATTTCATCTGGCACAAAGTATGTTTTGATACAATATGCATCAAATGGTCATACGTATGTGCCACTTGAACTTTTGCTTAAAGAAACAGCAAGGCTTCTTGAAGTATCAGAAGAAGAAGTTTACGATTCATTGGTTCTTTTGGCACAAAGCGAAAAAGTGAAGTTTGAGACATTTGAAGATGGTTCTCACGGTGTATATTATATACCGTATTTTGTAGCTGAAAACAACACTGCAGATAAGATTTTAAACATGACGCTGACAGATGTAAAGCCTGAGGATATTGATATTGAAAATGAAATATGGAAGATAGAATCAGATATGGGGATTCACCTTGCAGACAATCAGCGGATTGCAGTTTTAGAATCTGTCAAGAACTCAATTCTTGTCATAACAGGTGGACCTGGAACGGGAAAGACTACAATAATAAATTTCATAATAAAGCTTTTTAAAAAATTTAAAAAATCGGTAGCGTTAGCTGCGCCTACAGGGAGAGCTGCAAAGAGGATGACCGAAGCTACAGGGTTTGAAGCGAAGACGATACATCGCCTATTGGAATACTCATACACAGAAGAAGAAGGACGAGGCTTTGGCAAAGAGGACAAGAATCCATTGACAGAAGATGTCATAATAGTGGACGAGGCTTCGATGATAGACATATTGCTTATGAATGCTCTACTTAAAGCTATTCCGTTAAGCTCAAGGCTTATACTTGTAGGTGATGTCGATCAGCTTCCATCTGTTGGAGCTGGTAATGTGCTTAGAGATATCATAGATAGCGGCTTGGTAAAAGTGATAAGGCTTAATAAGATATACAGGCAAGGGAAGGAAAGTTTGATAGTAGTAAATGCCCACAAGATAAACAATGGCGAGTATCCTGTGCTAAACGATAAAGAAAATGACTTTTTCTTTATAAATGCTTCATCGCAAGACGAAATTTTAAATACTATATTGGATTTATGTAAAAGGCGGTTGCCTGAAGCGTATGGATTCAACCCATTTACGGATATTCAAGTTTTAAGCCCTATGAGAAAAGGCTTGATAGGCGTTATAAACATGAACAATGAACTGCAAAGGTGCTTAAATCCTTCAAAAAAAGGACTGGATGAAAGGCAGATGAAAGATTTTACTTTCAGAGTGGGAGACAAGGTGATGCAAATAAAAAATAACTACAAGATGAAGTGGACAAAAGGTGATGAAAAAGGCGAAGGTGTCTTTAATGGCGATATGGGTATCATAGAGTCTATCGATAATGATTCGCAGGAGCTTACTGTCTTATTTGATGATGATAAAAGAGTTGTTTACGATTTTGCAGATATAGATGAACTAAGCCTTTCTTACTGTGTGACTGTCCACAAAAGCCAAGGAAGTGAATTTCCGGCTGTCATCATGCCTATGAGCTTTGGACCGCCTATGCTTCTCACCAGAAACCTTCTTTACACTGCTGTAACGAGGGCTAAAAAGCTCGTGGTAATAGTTGGACAGGAAAAATATTTAAAAAGCATGATCGACAACAATCTCATATCAAAGAGGTATTCAGGGCTTTTGCCTAAACTTAGGAAAGTCCTTAAATTCATGGTGGAAGAAAGTTGATTAATTTCACGAATGTTAAATAAATTTTAAGATATGCCGATATAAAGATTAAATAGATGGACGGAAGGATGTACTATGATATTTCTCGATTTGCTATTTCCACCAAAGACAAATTGCATACTGTGCGGAAAGGTGATAAGAGAAGGAAAGATATGCCTTGACTGTGAAAGCAATTTACCGTTTATTGTTGGTAATAGGTGCGTTGTTTGTGGAAAGCCTATCATAGATGGCGACAAATGCCCCGACTGCATGGAGACAAACCATGTTTTTACTCGCAGCATAAGTCCTTTTGAGTATGACGATACGATAAAATCGCTGATTGCCAGATTCAAATACTACAAAGAGAGAAGTTTATCTGAATTTTTTGCAGAATACATGTATAAGTATATTAAAGAAGATGGTGTGGAATTTGATACGATAGTGCCTGTTCCGCTTCACAGGACAAAGCTGGATGAACGTGGATACAACCAATCAGAGCTTTTGGCGAGAGAGCTTTCTTATAGATTCGATGTAATCATGTCAAAGCCTTTGAGACGTATAAAAAACACTAAATCTCAAACTGAACTTAAAAGAGAAGAGCGGATGAAAAACTTAAAAGGTGCTTTTAAAGTGGTTTACGCTGATCTTGTCAAAGACAAGACCGTACTTTTAGTGGATGATGTTTTGACAACAGGTTCTACCCTTGATGAATGCGCAAAAGTTTTAAGAGAGAGCGGTGCAAAAGATGTTTTTGCAGCTACAATAGCAACAGGAAGGAATGTGTGAGGTTCTATGAATATAAGGAATTGTAAAAGGTGTGGAAAACTTTATAACTATACTGGGTTCGATTTATGCCCAGAATGTTTCAACAAAGATGAAGAGGATTTTATGAAAATCAGAGATTACATTGATAGAAATCCGCAGGCGACGGTTTTAGAGGTGTCCAAAGCTACAGATGTTGAGGTGAAAAGAATATTAGACTTTTTAAAAGAAGGCAGACTCATATTGGGCTCTAAAAACACCAATATTTCATTGACTTGTGAAAGGTGCGGTAAAAAGATATTGTCAGGCAGATACTGTGAATCATGTTCAAGAGAACTTGAGAAATCTTTAAAAAGCGCATTAGATGTTGATAAAAGAGACGAAAGTTTTGAAAAACTTTATTTGAGAGACGATAAAAAAGACATTAAAAGAAAATATTAAGTGAAATTGAATTTAACCGATATAATATTGGGAAGGTGGGAATGGAATGAAAATATACAATAATATCAATGTTAACAATATTTACGACATGTATAAGTCTGCAAATGCCAATGCTTTAAATAAAAGTAAGGCAAACAAAGTTGACAAAGTGGAAATATCAGATAATGCTTCTAAGATCAACAAAAGTTTTGCAGAATATGACAAATTGAGAGAAGAAAAGGTGCAGGATATAAAGGCTAAGGTTGATAGTGGCAATTACAACATAAAATCTGATGATATCGCTGAGTCCATAATTAAAGGGGCTATTTTCGATAAAAAAGTTTAAAGGTGGTATAATTATGCCAAATCCGAATATAGATGAGCTTATTTCTATATTGAATGGGGAAATGCTTTTGTACAAAGATTTATACGACATAGCTAATAAAAAGACCGATGTGATAGTGAGGGGAGAAATACATGAACTGGACAACATGACAAAAGTAGAGGGTAGTATAATAGGTAAGCTTATGGACTTGGAAGATGAAAGAGAAAAATTTTTAAACGACAATTTCGATAGTCAAATGACAATAAGTCAGCTTTGCGGTATACTGCCTGAAGATGACGCCGAAAAATTAAAAACAGTTCAAGAGGAATTTAATGATCTTTTAAGAGCGCTTAGCAATAGAAATGAGTTGAATAAATCACTTCTCAAACAATCAATCGAATTCGTAAACTATTCAATTGGTGTCATATCAAATAATTTGTTAGAGGACAATGGTATATACGGCGAAGGCGGAGTATCAAAAAAGATAAATAGAATCATCGATAAAAAAGCGTAAGAAATAATTATAGCTATGAAAGGAATGAAAGGCAGTGTCTACTTTTCAAGGATTGGAGATAGCAAAAACAGGTCTCTTTGCAAGCCAACAGGCGCTTAACTTGACGGGACACAACATCTCAAATGCAAACACGCCTGGGTATACGAGACAAGTCATAGATCTGTCTGCGATAGCACCTCCTACAACTTACGGTATGGCTGACCAATGGGGCAAAGCCATAGGAGGTGGCGTCAATGTTGATGGTTATCGACAGATAAGAGACCAATTTTTAGATCAGCAGTACAGGAGAGAAAATACTACACTTGGTGAATGGGAGACGAAATCAGATACATTGTCTGCTATAGAAGGCATCTTAAACGAGCCATCTGATACGGGAATCACAACCGTATTAGACAATTTTTTTAATTCACTTCAAGATTTGTCAAAAAACCCGGAAAGCCTTGAAGTAAGAGCTGAAGTTAGAGAAAATGGCATATCACTTACAGATACCATTAATACTATTTATCAGCATCTTGATGACCAAGAAAACCAAATAAATAGCACCATTCAAAGTCGAGTGCAGGAAATCAATTCATATGCAGAACAAATATCGAAACTGAACAATGAGATCTACAGATTTGAGCTTACAGGCCAGACTGCCAATGACTTGAGAGATCAGAGAAATTTACTTGTAGATAAGCTTTCTGAGATAGTCAACATAAATACTTATGAAGATTCAAATAAAAATTTCAGAGTAGATATAAGCGGACAAGCTCTTGTAGATGGGAACAATGCTTACACAATGAGCATAGACAATACAGGGACAATAAAGTGGGATCTTGCGGGAACACCTGTGAATCCGACAGGTGGCATATTAAAAGGACTTCTGGATATGAGAGATGGCGATGGTACAAATGGTGTTAAAGGGATACCTTACTATAAACAGCAATTGAATCAGTTTGCGTACAACCTTGCTACGGTTTTTAATGCACAGCATTCTAAAGGGTATGGGCTTGAGATTGATAGTAGCACGGGCACATATATTACAAATGTCAACTTCTTTAATATAACAGATTCTACGTATGATCCGACTGTTGAATATGCTAAAAATATACAAGTTTCATCAGACATACTTGCGGATGATGGGCTTCAAAAGATCGCCGCAGCATCTGATCCTAATTCATTGCCTGGAGATAATACAAATGTATTGAATCTCATAGCGCTTAGAGATACGAAGATCAGCGGGTTGAACAATGGAACATTGGATGATTTTATAAGCTCTTTGATTTCCAATCTTGGTGTTGATGCACAGCAGGCAAATCAGATGCAAACAAATCAAAGCACAATGGTGAAACAGGTTGATTACAACAGACAATCTGTGTCTGGTGTTTCTCTGGATGAAGAGATGACGAATATGCTTAAATATCAAAAGTCTTATGAAGCATCAGCAAGGATGATAACCGTCATGGATGAGCTTTTAGATACGCTTATAAATAAGATGGGAGTAACGTAAAAGGTAGGTGTAGACAATGCGAGTAACCAATAACATGCTTGTTATGGATTTTATGAATGATTACAACAAAAATCTTGAAAGGCTTCAGAAAGATCAAAATATGCTGTCAACTGGTGAAAAAGTAAGCAAGCCATCAGACGATCCTGTTGCAGTGGCCAGTATTTTAAGGATAAAGACAGAAATTGCGAGAAATAACGCATATACGAAGAATACAGACGATGCAAAGTCGTGGCTTAGCCTTACTGATACGGCATTAGGGCAAATAGGAGATATGCTGCAGAATGCCAGAGAGTTAGCAGTGCAGGGTTCCAATGGTACTCTAACTCAAAGTGACATGCAAAACTTGGCAGCACAGGTAGATCAGTTAAAACAGCAAATTATACAAGTAGGCAATACACAGTACAATGGAAGATACATATTCGCCGGATACAAGACTGATACAAAGCCCTTTAGCGACACAGACAATAGCTACGCTGGTGATGACGGTGCCATAAAGTTTGAGGTAGGCGCAGGTGGCAATACCATACAAGTGAATGTGACAGGCGATAAGGTGTTTGACGTATCTTCTGGCACTTCGCAGCTTCTTTCTGTGATGGACAACCTATCAGATAAATTAAAATCGGGAGATAACCAAGCTGTCAGCAACATAATAGGAGATATAGACAATCAAATCCAAAATATACTATCAATCAGGGCTGATGCAGGGGCAAAAGCGAATAGGGTAGATCTTACCGCAAATAGATTAAGTGATGATAACTATAACTTTACGGCGCTACTCTCCAAAAATCAAGATGCAGACATAGCACAGGTCATCACTAATTTAAAGATGGATGATAATGTGTACAGAGCATCATTAGCTGCAGGTGCCATGATCATCCAGCCATCATTAGTAGATTTCTTGAGGTAAAGGAACGGTACTATGGATATAGCAATACATCAAACGTTCGGCAGGATAGGCATTGACACTACTCCTGCCGCAATTAATATACACAATCAAAATGCAGATCTCAATATACATCAGGAGATGCCAAAGGTAGAGATTGATCAGAAATTGCCACAGGTTCATATAGATCAGTATCAGTGCTTTTACGAGTCTGGACTAAAAAACGTATTTGACCTGATACACGACGAGGCAGAAAGAAGCTACCAGATAGGTCTTGAAGCTATAGGGAAAATTGCTGAAGATGGTGATGCTTTGGCATCAATAGAGAACCATCAGAATGTCATACCAGAGTTAGCGTCTCAGGCAGGTGTTGAAAACATAGATTTTAACGTAGACCTTATGCCTAAGTCAAGGCCTAAGATATGGTTTGAAGGTTATCTCAATATAGATTGGCAGGAGGGTAAGGCGTATATAGATGTCACACCTAAAAAACCTGAGATAGATGCAACAAGGGCAAATGTAAATATATATATGCTTCAGTATCCTTCTATAAAAATCGACTACATAGGTCAGAATGTAGACGCAATAGTTTGAATTTGAAAGAGAGGCATGAGCGATGGATATAGAGACAAGAAATTTCGGCGTTGTCAGCTATAACGAAGAAGATGTACTACACTTTGAGGAAGGTATACCAGGCTTCGAGGGACTTAAAAGCTTCGTTCTTCTAAGCAGCGAGGAATTTACCCCCTTTAAGTGGCTTCAGTCCCTCGATGATACGGATATAGCGTTTGTGATAGTCGATCCGAAAGCTATAATAAAAGACTATAAAATCGAATTAGATGTGGAGACGGTAAAAGCGTTGGACATAAAAGACTTAAACCACATTCTCGTTTTTGCCATCGTTGTAATACCAAAAGAAATTGAAAAGATGACTGCCAACCTAAAAGCCCCTATAATCATAAATGCAGAAAACAACAGAGGGATGCAGATACTTCTCGACAATGATGAGTACATGATAAAGCATCCTATACTTAAGGAGCTAAAAAATGCTGATACTAACTCGTAAAATAGGGCAGTCTTTGATTATAGGGGATGATGTAGAGATAAAAGTTGTAGGCATCGATGGCGACAATATAAAGATAGGCATATCCGCTCCAAAGAATGTAACTGTCGTAAGAAAAGAGCTTTTAGAAGTAAAAGACGAAAATAAAAAGGCGATTAATATAGACAAATCATCGCTTGAGAAATTAGAAAAAATTATAAAAAAAGGCTAAACTAAAAAAAAATAAAATCGATATATATAGTGTGAAACAAATGATAAGCAGTTGGCCAACTGTGAAAGATCTATGGTCAATATGGCATGGATGCCAAATAAAAATTCAAGGAGGAAGAAAATATGGTAATCAACACAAACATAAGTGCTATAAACGCATGGAGAGCACTTGAGACAAACAACACAAACACACAAAAAGCATTGCAAAAATTATCATCAGGCTACAGGATCAATAGTGCAGCAGATGATGCAGCAGGTCTTGCAATATCTGAAAAGATGAAGGCACAGATAGCTGGATTGGATCAAGCTCAAAGAAATGCTCAAGATGGCATTTCACTTTTGCAGACAGCAGAAGGCGCATTAAATGAAACGACTTCAATTCTCCAGAGAATGAGAGAATTAGCGGTACAAGCATCAAATGATACAAATACCAATACAGACAAAGCTAATATTCAAAAGGAAATTGATCAGCTTAAAAATGAAATCAATAGAATAGCATCAACTACACAATTTAATACAAAAAATCTTTTAAATGGTTCATTAAAAACAGCTACACTTACATTCCAAATTGGCGCAAATAGCAAGCAAGTGTTGAAACTCAATATAGCCACAATGAATGCATCAGCTTTGGGTGTTAATGGTATATTTGTTGGTTCAGCAGGTGCTAGTGTTACAGCAGCAAGTATTACAAACCAAATTGCAACGATAGATACTGCTATTGACAAAGTTTCAGGTCAAAGAGCTTATTTAGGCGCATACCAGAACAGACTTGAGCACACAATAAACAACCTTGGTACAGCATCGGAAAACCTGACGGCTGCAAATTCTCGTATAAGAGATGTAGATATGGCTCAAGAAATGATGGAATTCACAAAGGACAACATACTAAACCAAGCAGCCACAGCAATGCTTGCTCAGGCAAATCAACAACCGCAAACAGTATTGCAACTTTTAAGATAACAAGAGGGAGGCAAAGTAAGCCTCCTTTTTTTAATTTTTTAATCGCAAGTTTTATTTGATGTTAAACTTTTAGAAATATCAAATTTATTTTTTAAAGTTCTAAAAATATATTTTTAAATGCCGATAAATCTTTTAGGATGAATAATCAATGAGGGGTGCTATAATGCTTAACGATATGATGAAAGAAACTGTAGAAGAAAGCCTTGAGTATATTCCCAGGCTTATTGGTGGTATAGATGATGTGACAATGTTAATAGATGAAGGTAGGTATGCAGAAGCAAATACTTTGCTTATAAATGTTATAGATGGTCTTAATTGGTCAATAAAAGCAATAACATTGACTATGTCATTTCATGGTTACGATTTGGATGTTGAAAAAGTGAATGAGAGTCTAAACGCATTGATGAATGGAATTGAAAACTCAGATTATCAATTAATATCCGATTCGCTGAATTATGAGATTAAGGATATATTATCTGGATATATGAATCACTGCAAAAAAGGAGAGCTTAACTTATGAGTTCATTCGAAATTTTAAAAGCTAAAGATGGTAATGACACTTTGGTATATATGGATGGAAGAAAAAGAAATTTTTTACATAGTTCATATTATCCAGATAGAGAAGCAAAAGAATGGGCTGATGTCATTGAAATTAATGATGAATCTATATTGATTATCTATGGTATAGGATTAGGCTATCATGTTAATTATCTTTTGGGTAGATTATCACCCAATAATCGGCTGATATTGGTTGAACCATCAAATGAAATATTTCAATTTGCACTAAATAATGGATATTACGATAAATTTAAAAATAGACAGAATTTATATTTTATAAGTGAAGAATCAGAAGAAAAATTAAATGTAATACTGCAGGCTTATATACCGTGGGACAACTTCGAAAATGTTGTATATAAAGAATTTAAACAGTATCCTATCGTTTTTAGAGAATATTATGAAAAATTTGATAAATGCTTGCTGGAAACTATTAATTCTATGAGAATTAATAGGAATACGGCACTTTATTTTGCTGAACAATGGCAATCAAATTTTATGGAGAATTTGGAGTTTGTTTTTAGAAGTGTACCTGTTAAGTCTTTTTTTGATGTATTTAAAAATATTCCTGCAGTAATAGTTTCTGCTGGTCCTTCACTTGACAAAAACATTGATCAATTAAAAGAAGCAAAGGGTAAATGTGTCATAATATGTGTTGGGACAGCTTTAAAAGCGCTTTTGAAAAAAAATATTGAACCGGATTTTGTTGTATCAATAGATGGTGGAAAAAAGAATTTTGAGCATTTTGATGGACATAAAGTCAAATCTCCACTCGTGTACGATTTGACTTTATATCCTAAAATATTAAAAGAATATGAGGGGCCACTTATCATTGCAGAGATTGCATCAGAATATACGAAATTGCTTAGTGACAAATTATCGTTAGATTTTGGAAAATTAAGCACAGGGCCATCTGTAGCTAATTTATCTTTGGATTTTGCATATATGTTAGGATGCAACCCTATTATTTTTATGGGGCAAGATTTAGCGTATTCAGATCATAGGACACATGCATCTGGAACAACTTATGAAAAAGAAAAAATAAAAGAAAACCTTGATGAAAAAGAGTACATATATGTTGATGGCAATTATGAAGAAAAAGTTTTGACTGATCGCGTTTTACTTTCCTTTAAAACGTGGTTTGAAAATTATATATATGGGCATTCGGATAGGACATACATAAATGCTACAGAAGGTGGTGCGCTTATAAAAGGAACTAAAATAATGAGATTTGAGGAAGTAATTGAGTTATTTATGAAAAGAGAAATAAATATAAGCGATGAGATAGACAGTACATTGAAAAACGGAAAAATTAAATTAGATAAGAAGCAGATCGATGGATTTATAAAAGAGTTTGAAGATGCAATTAGAAAATTAGAAAAAATAAAAAATGACTGCATGCGTGCTGCAAAGCTTTCGAAAAAGATGTATAATGAATATCAAAAGGATGTTAATGCAGACGTATCGCATATAACATCGATATTAGATAAAATAGATAAAAGATTAAAAAACTCCAAAAATAGTTTTGTGTATATATCTTCTATATTAAACATAGTTACTACAAAAGTTTTAAAAGGTTTTAAACCTGAAAAAGATGAGACCGAAAAACAAAAAAAATTAAGAATTGCAATGATGTCATATACACTTTATCAAGGGATATATGATGCAATAGAAAAATCATTGGAAGGTTTAAAGAAATCATTAAAGACAGTTAACGAAATCAAACGATGATTAAGCTGAAGACTTTTTAGGAGGATATGTGATGAACTTAAAAAATAAAAAAGTTTTAGTTACAGGGGCGGGAGGATTTATTGGCTCACATTTAGCAGAAAGATTGGTGGAAATAGGTTCAAAAGTTAAAGTATTTGTCAGGTATAATGCTAATAATAATTGGGGTTGGTTAGAAAAATCTATGTATAAAGATGAGATCGAAATTTATAGGGGCGATATAAGAGATTATGATAGTGTTAGAGAGGCTATGAAGGGAGTAGATGTTGTTTTTCATTTAGCGGCATTGATTGGTATTCCATATTCATATATATCGCCTTTAGCTTATATTAAAACTAATATTGAAGGTACATACAATGTATTGCAAGCTGCTAGAGATCTTGAAACGAGTAGGATTTTAATAACGTCAACATCAGAAGTTTATGGTACTGCAAAATATGTCCCAATAGATGAAAAACATCCTTTTCAAGGCCAATCACCATACTCTGCTACGAAAATAGGAGCAGATAGGCTTGCTGAATCATTTTATAGAAGTTTTAATATGCCAATAACCATAGTTAGACCATTTAACACGTATGGACCAAGGCAATCGGCGAGAGCAGTTATTCCTACGATAATTACACAACTTCTTGCAGGCAAAGAAGAAATAAAATTAGGTGCATTGACTCCAACAAGAGATTTTAATTATGTTAAAGATACAGTCAATGGCTTTATCGAGATAGCTAAATCTGATAAAACTATCGGAGAAGAGATCAATATTGCAACACAGAAGGAAATATCAATAGGGCAACTTGCTGAAGAATTAATACGACAGATAAATCCCAATGCAAAAATAGTATGTGATGAGAAAAGATTGAGACCGGAAAAGAGCGAAGTAAATAGGTTGTTAGGATCTAATGAGAAAATTAAGAAATTAACAAACTGGAAGCCACAATATACTCTAGAACAGGGTTTGATTGAGACAATAGAATTCATTAAACAGAATTTAGATAGATATAAAGTAGATATTTATAATATATAAATAGGAATGATAATTATGAGTCAAAAATTTATTCCTCTATCTGTACCAAATTTGAAAGGGAAAGAGTTAGAATACGTAACTAAAGCAATAAAAACTGAATGGGTATCAACAAGTGGACCATTTGTCAATGAATTTGAAGAAAAAATTGCAGCATATGTTAATGTAAAAGGTGCTGTTTCCTGCCAAAATGGAACATCTGGATTACATATTGCACTTTTAGTTTGTGGTGTAACAAAAGATGATGAGGTAATCGTGCCTACGCTAACTTTTATTGCCGCAGTTAATCCAGTTAAGTATATTGGCGCAGAACCAATATTTATGGACTGTGATGATTCCCTTACTATGGATCCGGACAAACTATCAGAGTTCTGTAATAATGAATGTAGTTTTATAAATGGTAAATTAATCAACAATAAAACTAAGAAACATATAAAAGCAATAGTAGTTGTACATGTATTTGGAAATATGGCTGATATGGAAAAAATAATGGAAATTGCAGATAAATACAATTTGAAAGTAATTGAAGATGCTACTGAAGCTTTGGGAACTTTTTATATTGAGGGGAAATATAGAGGTAAATTTGCAGGAACTATTGGAACAGTAGGTGTTTATTCATTTAATGGAAATAAAATCATTACCACAGGTGGGGGTGGAATGATAGTTTCGAATGATAAAGAATTACTCAAAAGAGCCAAACACCTTACAACACAAGCAAAAAGTGATGAACTTTATTATACTCATAATGAAATTGGCTATAACTATAGAATGACAAATCTACAAGCCGCATTAGGGCTTGCTCAACTTGAACAGCTTGAAAGCTTTATTGCAGTAAAAGAAAAGAATTATAAATTATATAAAGAAAAATTGAAGGCAATACGAGGGCTGACAATTTTGAACTTCAGAGATATTATAAGACCAAATTATTGGTTTTATGCTATGTATTGCGACAAGCCATATCCTCTTAATAGAGACCAAGTTATTAACTATTTATCATCAAGAGGAATTCAATCACGACCAATATGGGGATTAATTAGTGATCAGAAACCATATATAGACAATCAAAAATATAAAATAGAAAAAGCAAAGAAATATCTTGAACATGTTGTTAATATTCCTTGCAGTTCTAATTTAAGTATGGAAGATGTATTATATGTTGTTGAATGCCTTATGAATCCCGGGAAAGCATAGAATATGGTTGTGAAGTAGGTGAATGTGAATATGTTGGATGTTAAAGATTTTTTAATTAATGAAGAATGTACAATGATTGAAGCTATGGAGCAATTAGATAAAGTAGCAAAGAAAGTTCTTTTTGTTGTTAGAGAAGGACAATTTGTTGCAGCTATAACAGATGGAGATATTAGAAGATGGATTCTTAAAAAAGGAAATCTTGATGCCAAAGTTAAAGATATTGCGAATTACAATCCTAAATTTATATATGAAAAAGATAAAGATAAAGCTAAAGCATATATGAAAAAATACTTTATTGAAGCATTGCCAATTTTAAATGAAAAAAATGACATTGTCTCGATTGTTTTATTAAATGATGATGAAGTTGGAATTAGAAAAGCGCTAAATGTACCAGTAGTTATTATGGCAGGTGGATTTGGAACGAGACTGTATCCATATACTAAGATTTTACCAAAACCGTTAATTCCAATTGGGGAAATACCTATTGCAGAACATATAATAAATAGATTTCATAAATATGGCTGCAATGACTTTTTTTTAATTGTAAATTATAAAAAAAATATGATAAAGGCTTATTTTAATGAAATAGATAAAGATTATATTATTAATTATATAGATGAAAGTAAACCTTTAGGTACAGGTGGCGGGCTAAGCTTGCTTAAAGGAAAGATTAATGAGACCTTTATACTTTCAAATTGTGATATTCTCATTAATGAAGATTATGAAAAGATTTATAAATTTCATAAAGAAAGAAACTATATAATTACAATGGTTTGTTCATTAAAAAATATTCAAATACCTTATGGAGTGATTGAGATAGGTGAGAATGGTGACATAGAGAAGATAAAAGAAAAGCCTAAATTTTCTTTTTTTACAAACACAGGAATGTATGTTGTAGAACCTAGGGTTATAGAAGAATTAGAAGAAAACCATGCAATAAACTTCCCCGATATTATACAGAAATACAAAGATAAAGGAGAGAGAATAGGTGTATATCCAATAAGTGAACATTCATGGATGGATATGGGTCAGTTTAATGAAATGGAAGAAATGAGAAGAAGATTAGAAGAAGGTGGTTTATAATGACTTTTTTAATTTTATACTAGAGGGTGATTATTATGAAAAAAAGGGTATTAGTTTATCCTTGTGGAACAGAGATAGGACTTGAGATATATAGATCAGTAAAAAATTCAATTCATTTTGAATTAATAGGTGGCTCAAGTACATATGACCATGGACGCTTTGTATATAAGAATCATATTGATAATTTACCTTTTATAACCGATGATAGTAAACTAGAAGAAATTATCAAATTTAATGAGTTAATAAAGAAATATAATATTGATTTTATTTATCCAGCAATGGATGGAGTTTTATATAAATTTGCTGAGTATAGAGATTATTTAGATTGTACGTTAATAGCTCCTAAATTCGAAACTGCAATAATAACACGTTCAAAGAGTAAGACATATAATTTATTAAAGGATTATATTGAAGTCCCTAAAATATATGATTTTAATGATCCACATCTTGTTTATCCATTATTTGTAAAACCTGATGTAGGGCAAGGATCAAAATATACTCGGTTATTACGGAGTCCAAAAGATTTAGAATTTTATATTCAAGGAAATGAGACAAAAGGAATGTTATTACTTGAATATCTCCCAGGACCTGAATATACTGTAGATTGTTTTACTAATAATGAAGGTAAATTAATTTATGTAGGTGGTAGAGGTAGAAAACGCATTAGAGACGGAATTAGTGTAAATACGATTGAAGAAAAAAATGATGAGTTAAAAAAAATTGCAGAAATTATCAATTCTAAAATTCAACAAAAAGGTGGCTGGTTTTTTCAAGTTAAAAAAAATTTAAATGGAGATTTTTCATTACTGGAAGTTGCTTCACGAATTGCTGGAACATCTTCTTTCACAAGAAATCTAGGAGTGAATTTGCCTTTATTGACGCTTCATCTTTTCAATGGCAATGACATTGATTCCGTAATTGTAAATAACTATAATTTAGAATTAGACAGGGCTTTATACAATAAGTTTAACAATGATATCAAATATAGTCGCGTTTATATTGACTACGACGATACTTTAATGGTAAATGGAAAAGTTAATACTCAAATTATTGCGTTTTTATATCAATGTGTGAATGAGGATATACCAATTACATTGATTACAAAGTATGAAGGTGATTTAGAGGAAGAATTAAAAAAGCATAAATTAGTAAGTCTTTTCGATGACATTATTCATATAAGAACCGATGATGAAAAGTATAAACATATAAAAGAAAAAGATTCGATTTTTATTGATGATTCTTATGGGGAGCGTTTAAAGGTTAAAAGCAAGTTAGGGATAAATGTATTTGATGGGCATATGATAGAATGTTTATTAAAGGATATTGAATAAATTGGGAGTGTGACAAATGCCAAGAAGAGTTTTTATTATTGCAGAAGCTGGAGTAAATCACAATGGTGACATTGAGAATGCTAAAAAATTAATTTATGTAGCTAAAGAATCAGGGGCAGATGCTGTAAAATTTCAGACTTTTAAGGCAGAAAAAGTGATATCAAAATTTGCGCAAAAGGCAGAATACCAAAAAAAGACTACTGGAGAAAGTGATACTCAGTTGGATATGGTAAAAAAATTAGAATTATCATATAAAGACTTTAAAGAATTAAAAAAATATTGTGATGAGGTTGAGATAAACTTTATGTCAACTCCATTTGATTTAGATAGTATTGAGTTTTTAAATGAGCTAAATATAGATGTATTTAAAATTCCATCAGGAGAAATAACAAATTTGCCATATTTAATTAAGATTGCACAGACGAACAAGCCTATTATAATGTCTACAGGAATGAGCACTTTAGATGAAATAGAAGCAGCCATAAATATTCTGAGACAAAACGGCAGTGGTGAGGTTACATTACTTCACTGTACAACTGAGTATCCAGCACCATATAAAGATGTAAATTTAAGAGCTATGAAAACATTAAGAGAAAGATTTAAAGTAAATGTAGGTTATTCTGATCATACAAAGGGCATTGAAATACCGATAGCTGCAGTTGCCATGGGAGCTACAGTTATAGAGAAGCACTTTACACTTGACAGAAATATGGAAGGTCCTGATCATAAAGCCAGCTTAGAGCCTGATGAATTAAAAGCAATGGTTCAGGCTATTAGAAATGTAGAATCTGCATTGGGAGATGGTATAAAAAGACCTACAGAATCTGAAATAAAAAATATTGAAATTGCACGAAAAAGCATAATTGCAAAACGTGATATAAAAAAAGGAGAGATTTTTACTGAGGAAAATATAACAGTTAAAAGGCCAGGCAATGGAATAAGTCCAATGAAATGGTTTGAAATTTTAGGAAAGACTGCAGTGAGAGATTTTAAAGAAGATGAGTTGATCGAATTATGAAAAAGATAAGTATATTAACAGCAACAAGAGCGGAATATGGATTATTAAAGCCAATAATTAAAAAATTGAAAGAAGTTCCGGATTTTGATGTGCGTATTGTTGTTACAGGCGCTCATTTGTCACCAGAATTTGGTCTAACATATAAAGAAATTGAACAAGATGGAATTGATATTGATGAGAAAATAGAGATATTATTGAGTGCTGATACGCCATCAGCAATTAGTAAATCAATGGGATTAGCTATGATAAGTTTTGCAGATTATTTTAGTAAGTTAAATCCTGATCTATTAGTTGTTCTTGGTGATAGATATGAAACATTAGCTGTTTGTTGTGTAGCTATGAATCAAAGAATTCCTATTGCACATCTCTATGGAGGAGAAACAACAGAAGGTGCTATAGATGAATCTATACGTCATGCAATTACAAAACTTAGCTATTTACATTTTACAAGTACAAATGAATATCGAAAGCGTGTAATCCAACTTGGAGAAAATCCTGAACGTGTTTTTTGCGTTGGAGCTATTGGTATTGAAAATATTTTTAATGAACAGCTTATGAGTAAGTCAGAACTTGAAAAAGCAATTAATTATAAGTTAGATAAACCTTATGCCGTTGTAACATTTCACCCAGCGACATTAGATGAAAGTACCTCGGCTAATCAGTTTGAAGCATTGTTGGATGCATGTAAAAAACATAAAGATATGAAATTCATATTTACAAAAGCAAATGCTGATGTAGATGGACGTATTATTAATAAGAAAATTGATGAATTTGTAGCAGAGAGTGCTAATGCCATATCATTTGAATCGTTAGGAACAAAAAGATATTTAAGTGCAGTAAAATATAGTTCAATGGTTATTGGAAATTCATCGAGCGGATTGATAGAAGCTCCAAGTTTTGGCATACCAACTATTAATATTGGGGATCGCCAAAAAGGAAGATTGCAAGCAACTAGTGTTATTAACTGTGAACCTATTACTGAAGAAATTGATAAAGCAATTAACCTAGCGTTAACAGAAGAATTTAAGAATAAATCAAGAAATACTATAAACCCATATGGTGATGGCAACACATCAATGAAAATAGTTGAAGTTTTAAAAGATTTTTTGTTAGGAGATAAGATTAATCTTAAGAAAAAGTTTTATGATCTGGAGGTATGTGAGTGAAAAATATAGCAATAATTCCAGCAAGAAGTGGATCTAAGGGTTTAAAGAATAAAAACATTAGATTACTTAATGGCAAACCGTTGATATCATATACAATTGAAGCTGCTCAAAGATCCGGTTTATTTGATGAAATATTTGTATCAACAGATTCCATTGAATATGCTAAAATTGCACAAGAATTTGGTGCCAGTGTTCCATTTTTGAGGAATAAGGAATTAGCAACGGATAATATATCTTCTTGGGATGTTGTTAAAGATGCATTGCTTAATTATAAAAAACTTGGTAAGGAATTTGATACAGTTGCTTTATTGCAACCAACATCACCACTAAGGAAACATTATGATATTATTAATGGATATGACCAGATGAGAAGAAAAAACGCTAATGCTGTAGTTGCTGTATGTGAAGTTGACCATTCACCATTATGGTGCAATACATTATCTGAAGATGAATCGCTTCAAAATTTTATAAAAGAAGAGCTGATAAAGATTCCACGGCAATTTTTACCTAAATACTATCGAATAAATGGAGCGTTATACATAGTAAAAACTAATTATCTTATGTCTACGGAAAATATATATAGTGAAAAGTGCTATGCTTTAATAATGGCAAAAGAACATTCTATAGATATCGATGATGAGATGGATTTTATAATTGCTGAAGCTTTGATGAGGTCAAATTTAAGCCAATAGAATATGAAATATTCAAAAGGACATGACTGTTACTTTTGAATAAATTGATGACATAGAAATCAGTTAATAGATTGTGCAAATTGTAATTGTCTTGAATGTGTTATAGCCTAAATCTATATTTCAGTCGATGGAATATATAACTTTTTTTATAGACTAATATAAATAGATTAACTAAAATAACATTTTGGGGGTGTTTTATATTATACCCGGAACAAAGTTAGAGATGCTTGATGCCGAATACTGGATAGAAAAGATACCCGATGCTGATAGCCTTATAATGACGCAAGATGATATTATGAAGTTCAATCAAAAGATTGTAGAAAAATGCGGTAGCGTATATGATTTAAAAAGCTATAGGGATAGTCTTACTTATGATGAATTGTTGTCTTTGATAAGAGAATATAAATTGCCAGAAAAAGAGATGTATTTTAGAAATGGTGAAGTAGTGAAAAGAGATTTTTATTATCATATAACTGGCAATTTAAATATCACTGAAATAAAAGAAGTCAATCCAGTACAGTACGGTATCACCATAAGAAAGACATCTCTTAGAAGCTTTCCTACGGAGATAGCGGTATACAGCAAGAAAGGCGATATCGAATTTGATAGATTTCAAGAGACATCGTGTCAAGCATTAGAGCCTGTTTTGGTGCTTCACGAAAATAAAGATGAAAAGTGGTATTTTATCCAGATGTACAACTACAGAGGATGGGTAAAGGCATGTGATATAGCAATCGCCAAAAATAAGGAAGAAGTGTTTGATTATCTTGATACAGATGACTTCATAATGATGACTGGAAATCATGTCAAAACGCATTTTAATCCTTATGATAGAAATGTATCTGAAATTCAGTTTGACATGGGAACGAAAATACCACTGGAAAAAGATATGATTTACAGTGTAGGTAATCAATCTACTTATGGCAATTATGTTGTTAAGCTTCCTTCAAAGGATGATAAAGGCAATTTAGTATTTAAAGATGGTCTTATATCGATAAAAGAAGATGTCCATTGGGGCTATGTCCCATACACGAGAGCCAATATTTTAAATCAGGCGTTTAAACTTATTGGCGATAGATATGGATGGGGAGATAGCTTCAATGGCAGGGATTGCTCCAGCTTTGTCATGTATGTATACAAGACATTTGGATTTAAGCTTCCAAGAAATGCTGATGAGCAGGAAAAATGTCCAGGAATAGTCTATAAATTTTCTGATGGATTATCATTAGATGAGAGAATAAAGGTTTTTGATAAGATTAAGCCTGGCGCAGCTTTATACATGCCGGGTCATGCTATGATGTACGTTGGAATGGATGGCGGAGTGCCTTACATCATACATGATTTTACTGGATATGGAGCAAAAAATGGAGATAAGTATAATTTTGTGCCGATTAATGAGGTCATGGTCACATCATCACTTCTACCTACATCAAATGGCATGCCATTTATAGATAGATTTTCTTCTGCCATTCAGTTTGAGATGTAGTTATTGCTTTTCTGTAAGCATATCCCAGTATTTTTTAGGCATGTGTTGTCTTTGAAGCCTTAGGTTTTTTCTTTCTTCTATAGAGATGCTTTTATGATACATTTTCCATAGGATTTCGTAGTCTTCTGTGTCTTTCATATTAGATATATTTTCAAGAGGCATGTCGATGATTATCCATGCTTTTTTATCGTATATTGCCGACAAGTTCCTCTTTTCGTCGTGTATTATGAAATACTGGTCTTGAAATCTTTCAGCAAAGTGAGGCATTATGATAGGCAGTACGTTGTAGTCTGGATGTATCTTGGCAATAAACAATCCTTTTTTGACTTCTTTAAATCTGATTAATTCGATCATCTTGTACGCTTCATGTTTTACTCTTTGGCTTAATTTTGTCACTTCATGGACTATGTCATTTTGAATGAAGTAGTCTATTTTTTTGCCTATTTTAAAGCCTAACCTGATATATTTATATATCAGCATATATGACGACTCCAACTCTGACAGATAAACGTAGTAAATATTTTTGAGTGCTTCTTTTGATATTTTTGTCGTAATGGCATTTTGCACCTTATCTGATTTGTCTATATCCGTTGACACGAACACATCATGGCCAAGAAAGTTTATTTGATGATTGACTTCAGAAAAAATATCATTGGGATGTTGGTGACTGTAATACGATTCGTATATAACGGTCATGAGGCCATCAAATGTCCCATCGAATATGTAGTTTATCATATATCTACTCTCCTAACTAAGCTATACGATTATCGGCAAATTGTTAAATGCATTATTATTGATGTCGAATATGCTAAGCTGTCCATCTAAAATGCGATTTTTATTGGTAGTTAGTTTATTTTTTATTTTGTCTTTTTCTATTTCACATTCACCATAGTACTTTCCATTGCATGTTATAAAGTATTTTGCCCTTTTTAATACGACTCCCAGTTTTTTAAGTGAATCATAGTTAAGGTTAGCAGCTTTCCGCGCCTTCACAATCCGCTTTGCTGTCCTTAAACCTATGCCTGGTACTCGTAAAAGCATATTGTAGTCTGCAGTATTTACTTCGACAGGAAATAGGTTTAGATTTTTCATGGCCCAGTTGATTTTTGGATCTAGTGATACATCGAAATTCGGTTCTTCTTCGGTGAGCAATTCATCAGCCTTGAAATTGTAGTACCTTAAAAGCCAATCAGCTTGATACAAGCGGTGCTCCCTTAAAAGAGGAGGTGATGATACTCCCAAAAGATTGTTGCTATTAAAAACGGGAATGTATGCAGAGTAATACACTCTTTTAAGGTCATAATATTTATACAGATTCTCTGATAATTTTAATATAGTCCTATCGCTTTCTGGTGTTGCACCTATGATAAGCTGTGTCGTCTGTCCTGCAGGCACAAATTTATCTGTGTGGCGCATCAGCTTTTTTGATTCACTCTTTTCCAAAAGTTGACTGTGTATGAAGCTCATTGGCTTTATTATTGATTCTTTTGTCTTTTGAGGTGCCAATAATTTTAAAGACTTTTCTGATGGAAGCTCGATATTTACACTCATGCGATCTGCGTAAAGGCCGGCCAACCTAATGAGATTTACGTCTGCACCTGGGATAGCCTTTAAATGTATGTATCCGTTAAAATTGTATTCCTCCCTCAGTTTTTTGACAGTCTTAATGAGAAGCTCCATCGTGTAGTCAGGGCTTTTGTATACAGCAGAGCTTAAAAACAATCCTTCTATGTAATTTCTGCGGTAAAAATTTATCGTAATGTCAGCAAGCTCGTCTGGGGTAAATATTGCTCTTTCTACATCATTTGAACATCTGTTTACACAATATGAGCAGTCGTAGATGCAGATGTTTGTAAAAAGTATTTTTAGAAGGGATATGCACCTGCCGTCTTCAGACCAACTGTGGCATATACCATAGAAGGATGCATTTCCTATTCCGCCATTTTTGTTTTCTCTATCGCTTCCGCTGGATGAGCATGACACATCGTATTTTGCTGCATCAGCCAATATACTTATCTTTTTGAGAAGATCCATGTTAAAACACCTCAATGATATTATAACACAAACATACGTTCAGGCAAAAGCAATTAAATCATGCTGAAAAAAATTTAATAAAAATTTCTTAAAGCCGATATATAAAAATGAAGTAAGTTACAATAGCTTATATGGAGGAGAAAATGGCAAAGATCATAAGAGAACATTACTATAAAAATGATTCAGTGGAGGAGAAGATAAAGCTTTTGAAGAAAGAGCTTAATAAGAACATAGTAGATATGGCGAAAGCGCTGGAGATAAGTCAGGAATTAGATAAGCTTATTGTAGAATACATGTCTTGCGAAAAAAGCGCTAAATAAATTCACTAATTTTTTAAAATATTTTGCCGATATAGAAATTAACATGTGAGTTATTTTTAGGGAGGTATATAGATGATTCAAAATATATCATTAGAAGGAGGAAATGGAAAGCTAAATAGCTTGTTGACTGGCAAGATTGATGACGTAAAAGAGATTTTCAAAAATCCGGTTGATGAGAAAACGGTAAAAGACGAAATAAACGACGTCAACAATAAAATCAAGAAAAATGACGGCACATATTTTGAATTTTCTGTTCACAAACCTACAAATACGATCGTAGTGAAAATTGTAGACAGCAGGACAAATGAAGTCATAGACGAGATCCCGCCAGAAAAAATATTGGATTTGGTGGCGGGATTGTGGAAAATAGCAGGGCTTTTTGTTGATAGAAAAATTTAGGAGGAGTGTAGTATGGATCCTATTACAATGCAAAACTCTACTACAAGTAATTTGCTTAGAATAAGCGGTCTTGCATCAGGAATAGATACTGATTCTATTGTGAAGCAGCTTATGACGGCTGCAAGTCAGCCCCTTTATCAATTGGAGCAGCAAAAGCAGTGGTTACAGTGGCAGCAGGAGGATCTTCAAGACATAAATACAAAGCTTTTGACACTAAGGGACAATACTTTGTTTAGCATGAAGTTGCAAGGGACATATCTTGCAAAAACAGTTTCATCAAATACATCAATTGCGACGGCTACAGCGGGTGTAAATGCTGTAAATGGGACATATCAATTAACTGTAAAAACTCTTGCATCAGCAGCTACCGCAACAAGCCAAAATACTATTAATTCAGGAGATGTTATTAACGATACAGGTAATGATATAACTTTAACTATATCAAATGGAGACGCTAATAGTTCGGCTACAATTACGATAAAGAGTGGGCAAACAATAAATGATTTAGTTACAGCTATTAATAGTGTGTCAAATACAACTCATATTAATGCAACGTATGATAGCAATTTAGGAAGGTTATTTTTGGTTTCAAGTACGACTGGAAGTAATTCACAAATAAATATTTCAGAAAGTGATACAAGTAATACTATTTTAACTAAATTAAATTTATATATACAAAACGGAAATAACGCGGATTTTATTTTTAATAATGTTGAGATCACAAATAGTACTTCGAACAATGTTACGGTGGCAGGAATAAATGTCAATCTTACAGGTATAGGTTCAACAACCCTCTCTGTTCAGACAGATACAGATACAATATACAATAGTATAAAGAGTTTCGTTGATGCATATAACGATGTGATCACAACTATAAATTCAAAATTGACAGAGCAAAGGTATTATGACTATCAGCCATTGACAGATGATCAGAAAAAGCAGATGACGCAAGACGATATTACTGCGTGGCAACAGAAAGCCAGAAGCGGTGATTTAAGCGGAAATGACAATCTTACGTCCATATATTACAGCATGAGAAATGCCATATCAGGCACTGTGATTGCTTCTGACGGCACTAAGATGACTTTAAGCTCTATTGGGATAACTACTGGTCAGTGGTATGAAGGAGGTAAGCTTTATATAGATGATACGAAGCTTAAAGATGCAATACAAAAAAATCCGCAGGAAGTAATGGATCTATTTACAAAAATAACGGAATCAACGACAGATGTAAATGCGACACCTGGTTCTAGTCAAAATGACGGAATAGCAGCAAGGCTCTATTATATAGTAAATAATGGTATAAACTCGATTACGAAAGAAGCTGGTGGGGGGCAGTATCAACTGTATGACAACAGCTTTTTGGGTCAGCAAATTAATGATTTAAATCAGAGAATTTCAGATATGCAGGATCACCTAAATACGCTTGAGCAGCAGTATTATGATCAATTTACTCAATTAGAGACGTATATGGCGCAGATGAATTCGCAGAGCCAGTGGCTAAGCCAACAACTTAGTGGTTAATAAAGTTGATGCAATAGGCAGGAAGGGGAATTGATAAATGATTGATCCATACTTGGAATACAAACGGAATTCCATAATGACGGCAAGTCCTGAAGAGCTAGTTATGATGCTGTATAATGGCATTATCCGTTTTGTGAATGAAGCGAAACAGGCGATAGATGATAAAAATATCGAAAAAGCTCATAACAGCATAACAAGAGCGCAGGACATAGTATTAGAGCTTATGGCGACTCTTGACATGCAGTATGATATATCGAAAAATCTTTACAGCATTTATGATTTTATTTCAAGAAGGCTGATAGATGCAAATTTAAAAAAAGATAAAAAGCCGTTAGACGAAGTGATATCTTTGATAACAGAGCTTAGAGATACATGGGGAGAAGCGATGGGAAAAGTTCGAGCAAAAGTTTATTCTAAAGGTTGATATAGTATGGTAAGCGATATAAAAAAATTGATAGAGTTGGCTGAAAAAAAATTAAATTATTTAAATGAAATGCTTCAACTAAATAACCAGTTAAACATAGCCATAAATTCACAAAAGCTTGATGACATAAAAAACATACTGGAGAAAAAACAAGACATCATAGCAAGCATTGATGAGATAGACAGTGAATTTCTGCCTATGTACAATCTGTACAAGAAAGTAAATAGGATTGACAGCATTTTTAATACACCTAATAATAGTGCAGATAAAAGCGTGTTAAAGGGAATACTGATAGATATAAAAGGCACATTAGAAAAAATAAAAGAAGTTGAAGATAAAAATTTAGAGGATATAAACTGCGCTTTTAAAAATCTTGAAGAAAAAATAAATGACGTAGCAAAAGGGAAAAAAGGATATATAGAGTATCTTAAGTATTACACACCTGGCAGCTATTTTGTGGATAAAAAGCGTTAAATGTTTATGCAGTAATAATTATACAATTTTTAAAATTTTAAAATTTATTGATAAAACTCTTAACTGGTGGTATAATATTACTGTATAGTCTAATTGGCTATACAGTAAATAAATGTCAAAGTGAGGGGATTATTTATTATGTATCAAGACAAGACATTGGTCTGCAAAGACTGTGGGGCAGAATTCGTGTGGACTGCCGGTGAACAAGAATTTTATGCTCAGAAAGGCTTTCAAAATGCGCCAGTAAGGTGCAAAGCATGCAGAGATGCTAAAAAGCAGAGAAACAATCAGTTTAACTCCAGGAGAGGAAGAGTTGCTGGAGCAAATAAGTAATCCCCTTCACTTTTGCAAGAAGTAAAGAGGATTATTGAGGGCATTCCGAAAGGGATGCCCTTTAATCATTTTTCCACCAGAAAATTTTTTGATGCGTTAAAAAATATATTGCAATATTATGCATGTGATAGTATAATTATTTAGTAAATTATCTATTGTCGGGAGGAGAAAAAATTGAAAAAAAGGTTGATAATATCTTTAATTCTTATTACTATTATGTCTATCGCACTAAGTGGTTGTTCGAAACAGTCTACGCTAAGCAGAGTGAAAAAATCAGGAGTTATCGTCATGGGTACCAGCGCTGATTTTCCACCGTTTGAATTTCACAAAGTTGTCAATGGTAAAGATACTATAATGGGATTTGATGTGGATTTGGCCAATGCAATTGCCAAAAAGTTAGGCGTAAAACTAGAGATAAAAGATATGGACTTTACAGGGCTTATTCCAGCTCTTCAAAGCGGCCAGATTGACATGGCTATTGCAGGTATGAATGCAACACCAGAGAGAAAGAAAAACGTTGATTTTTCCGATGAGTATTATAATTCTGAGCAAGTTTTAGTCGTGAAAGATACCAGCAATATAAATAACTTAAATGACTTGAAAGGAAAGACGGTAGCTGTGCAGCTTGGCACTACATCTGATGATGCGGCTAAGAAGATAAAAGGAATAGACATAAAAGAGTTAAATAGATTAGGCGATGCATTTTTGTCATTGGAAAATGGCAGGGTAGACGCTATATTGATGGAAAGCACAATTGCAGATGCATACTTAAATGAGTATAAAGACATGAAGATGCTTCACATAAAAGAGATAAATGAAGCTGTGCCAGGATACTCAGTCGCTGTTGCAAAAGGGAATCAGGATCTGGTAAACCAGATAAATAGCGTAATAAAAGAGCTTAAAGACAGCGGCGAATACGAAAAAATGTTAAACAAATGGATGGGAAAATAAAGCCTCTTGAAAGGAGAAAAAAAGGTTAATGAATCTTGATTTTTCAAGCATGCCACAATACACACAGCTTTTTATAAACGGACTCATAATGACAATAGAGCTTACTATTATATCTGTGGCAATAGGCGCTGTATTGGGATTGATAGTTGCTTTAATGAAGATGTCCAGCGTGAAAGTATTGAGCTTTATTGGCTCAGCATACGTTGAGATAATAAGAGGTACACCGCTTTTGGTTCAGATACTCATCATATACAACGGTTTGCCTCAGTTTGGCATAAAGTTTCCTGGATTTGTAGTAGGCATAATAGCCCTTTCTATGAACAGTGCAGGCTATGTGGCGGAGATAATACGCTCGGGAATTCAGGCGGTGGATCCGGGACAGATGGAAGCTTCTCGCTCTTTAGGCATGTCTCACAGCATGGCCATGAGGTACGTTATAATTCCCCAGGCAATAAAGAATATTTTGCCGGCTTTAGGCAACGAATTTGTCGTAATGTTGAAAGAATCGTCTATAGTGTCTGTTATAGGCTTTGCAGATCTTACAAGGCAAGCAGAGATAGTATCCAGTGTCACATACAGGGCATTTGAGCCGCTTATAATTATAGCAGCCATTTACTTTGTGATGACGCTGGTATTCTCAAGGCTTTTAAGCAAGTTTGAAAGGAGGTTAAGGACTGGTGATACGCGTTGATAACCTCCATAAAAGATTTGGCAATTTAGAAGTCTTAAAAGGTGTAAGCTTAGAAGTAAAAAAAGGTGAAGTTTTGGTAATAATCGGTCCAAGTGGTTCTGGGAAAAGCACTATATTAAGGTGCATAAACCTTCTTGAGGAGCCGACAAAAGGTGACATATACATCGAAGGGGAAAAAATCAACGACAAAAAAGCTGATATAAATAAGATACGTCAAAAAGTCGGCATGGTTTTTCAGCACTTTAATTTATTTCCGAATATGACGGCTATCGGCAATATAACGCTGGCTCCTATCAAAGTAAAGAAGATGGACAAAAAAACTGCAGAGGATATTGCAATGAGATTGTTAAAGAAAGTTGGTCTGGAAGACAAAAGAGATGCATATCCTGTGAAGCTATCTGGAGGTCAGAAGCAAAGGCTTGCTATTGCCAGAGCGCTGGCTATGCAGCCGGATGTGATGCTTTTTGATGAGCCTACATCTGCACTGGACCCAGAGATGGTCAAGGAAGTATTGAATGTCATGAAAGAGCTGGCGAATGAAGGCATGACGATGGTAGTAGTGACACATGAGATGGGTTTTGCAAGAGAGGTTGCAGATAGAGTCATTTTTGTAGATGACGGAGTGATTGTGGAGGAAGGTACTCCTGAAGAGCTTTTTGCCAATCCTAAAAGCCCAAGGACAAAAGAATTTTTCAGCAAAATACTATAAGTTTGACGGGGTGCGGAAGCACCTTTTTTATTCATCATTATATTTTGCAAAATTCGCAAAATATTAATAAGAATTTATGCAGGAATATTAGATTTCATGTAGAATTATAATAATATAGACATAAAGAAAGGAGTTGTATTGTATGAGGATTACAGTAAGCGGTAGAAATGGCATGGCTATAACAGATGGACTTAGAAATGCAGCTATAAAGAGTTTAAGCAAGATAGAGAAGTTTTTTGCGGATGACACAGAAGCACGTGTCGTCATGAGTGTTCAGAAAAATAACCAGATTGCAGAGGTTACGATACCTTTTAGAGGGATGATATTTAGAGCTGAAGAGGTAAGCGACGATATGTACGCTTCGATAGATAATGTCGTTGATAAGCTTGAAAAACAAATACTCAAGTACAAGACGAAACTGAAAAACAATTTTACACCAGATTCTATAAGATTTGATGTTCAACAGGATTACATAAAAAATGATGTTCAGGATGAGTCGGAGTTTGAAGTTGTAAAGACTAAGAGATTTCCTGTGAAGCCTATGTCGGTGCAGGAAGCCATACTTCAAATGAACCTTTTAGGTCATAATTTCTTCGTATTTACGAATTCCGAGACAGACGATTTTACGGTTGTGTATAAGAGAAAAGACGGCAAATATGGTTTGATAGAGCCGACAATGTGAAGATACAATTGAGGGTTAAAAAAACCCTCAATTTTTTTATGCGATAAAGAAGGAAAATAGAATTTTTTGTAGAATATTATTCCTGTATGTGTAAAAGTTGATTGAAAAAATGGAGTGTGAGCACGTTGATTGAATTTACAAAAGAAGTTATCAATTCTATGGAAGAATTGATAAATAGGGTACAAAGTGTAATATCAAGTAGAGTTATAGCTGAAAACGGACAGATTGCGGAGATTCACGTTTTAGCTGATACATCAAGAAATGCAAAGCAGATCGCAAGAGATGTACAATCGGTTTTAATGGCTGAGTTTAAAGTAGATGTAAACTACAAAATAATTAGCGTCGCACAGGTGGAGACAAGTGGCAGATACTATAACGATGAGAGGATTGCTTTTACAAATTTAACGTTTGCCAACAATGGAGTGAACTTAGAAGCAACCGTTGTCCTTACAAAGGGTTCTGAAATGTATGAAGGTGTATATAAAGGTGTAAATACAGAGAGGAACAAAAATAGGATAATCGTGAATGCCACACTTGAGTGTGTATCCAAAATACTTCCAGATGATCACAATCTCATTTTAGAAGATGTTGATATATATTCTTTTGCCAAAAAGCGTATAGCCATAGTCGCAGTGACACATGCAACACCTCAAGGAGAGGAGCTTCTTGTAGGCTCCAGCATCGTAAAAAAAGATGAAGGTGAAGCACTTGTAAAAGCGACATTAGACGCTTTAAACAGGCGTGTCATTTCGACAGTCGATAATTAAATAGCTTATTTTTACCCAAACCTTTATTAAGCGTAGCGTTTCGCCTGAAGCTTGAGAAGCTTGAGAGCATCTTTGGTAAAGGAGGGTTTCAGGATGAAAAAAGCAACAATCATAAAAGTACTTCTTGCTTTATTGGCATTAGCACTTGCTGGAGGAGCAAACTATAAATGGGGGTAATATGGGTTTGGGTATATTTTTATGGAGGATGATAATGTGAGTAAAAGATTAATTTTATATATATCGTTTGTTGTAGCGTGTGGCTTATCATTAATAATTTATTCTGTATTTAAGATAAATCCACATCATATTTTAGATGTTATAATTTTAATTATTTTTGCTGCGGTTTGTGAGTCATTGCCTATATACATAAATTCTGATGTTTCTGTTTCAGTTGCTTATGCAGTAGATTTAATGGCATTGCTTGTATTTGGACCTTATGAAGGAGCTGTAATTGCTGCATTAGGTAATTTGCTTCTAGTTAGTAATGCTAATGGGAAAATAAAATGTGCTTTAAATACTCCATATTATAAAACGTTATTTAATATATCACAAATTGCAATAAGTGTTTTTATGGCTGGCATAACCTATAAATATTTAGGTGGGCGAAGCGGATATATATACCCCAAATATCTTGTCGAAGCAATTATTGCATCATGTGTGTACTATCTATTTAATTCAGGCATAGTTGCTGTACTCATAAAATTGTTGACTAATAAATCCTTTATGTCGATCTGGATAATGGATTTTAAATGGGGAACGATTAACTTCTTATTTCTTGCTTTTATAGGTATATTAATGACATCAGTGTTTGTTAAATTTGGTTATATAGCCCTTTTAATCTTTTTCGTGCCACTTATCATGGTAAGGTATATGTTCAAGTTAAATATGGAGATTAAACAGTCTTACTATGACACCATAAATGCCCTTACAAAGGCGTTAGAGACCAAAGATAGGTATACTTTGGGACATTCTAAAAGCGTAGAAAAATTAGCCGTTTATCTTTGCAGAGAAGCTGGATTCAGCGAGGCACACACTGAAATGGTGCGTATAGCTGCGCTTTTGCATGACGTAGGCAAGATAGGCATTGTTGAAAATATCTTAAACAAACCTGGGAAACTATCGAAAGAAGAATACGATCATATCAAACAGCACCCTGTAAGCGGTTATGAGATATTGAAAGATGTGCCTTTTTTAAAAAACGTAAGGTATTGGGTTAGGTATCACCATGAATGGTACAATGGAAATGGCTATCCTGATGGGATAAGCGGAAGGCAGATACCACTGGAGGCAGAGATACTGGCCATTGCAGATGTGTTTGATGCGCTTGTATCAGATAGGCCTTACAGAAACGCCTACACTAGAGAAGAAGCGTACAAGATAATAGTTGATAATGAAGGTACGCAGTTTAGCCCGAGAATTATAAAGCTCTTTAAAAAAGCATACGAAAAGAACAAGGAGGATTTCAAACATGATTTTTGATTCTCTTGGCGCTTCATTCATATACGGTTTTCTATTAAGGAGAGGGAAAATAAGCGGCATTGCCGACATAGATATAAAAATGCCTATTTTTTTTATACTTGGCTTTGGACTTGAGTTTGGAGTGCTTAATTTAACGGATAAATACCCAATCATAATGACGTATAGAGCGTACATACATTTTTTGGATTATTTGATGCTTTTTATAGGATTGTGGTACAATCGACATAACAAATACATGAGAATAATAGCCGTAGGCATCATTTTAAATTTCATAGTCATTTTTGCAAATGGTGGAAGGATGCCTGTATCGGTTAATTCCCTTAAAGCGGCAGGCATCGGCTATTTAGTGCCTGAGCTTACAAAAAACATCATTCCGACTCATCAAGCCATGACTTCATCTACGAAGCTAAAATTTTTGTGTGATGTTCTTTACCTGCCAAAGCCGTATCCTCTTCCAAAGACTTTCAGCATAGGTGACTTATTTATAGCAACTGGGATTTTTCTAATGGTTTCAAATGCCATGATAAATGCCTCTAAGAGAGTTAAAATATAAATGTGTATTTTGTGACTTTAAGAGGTGTTGATGGATGAATTCGGCAGAGAGAAGAGATAAGATATTAGAGATTTTAAAAGCAGAGAAAGAACCTGTAAAAGGCAATAGATTGGCGGATGTTTTGGGTGTTACGAGGCAGGTAATTGTGCAAGACATAGCCATATTAAGAGCAGAGGGTATAAAGATATTGTCTACTCCGCAAGGCTACATATTAAGCTCAAGCGATAAAGGCAAATATACAAAAGTAATTGTGAGCAAACATTATTTTGATAAAACAGAGGAAGAACTTAATACTATTGTGGATAATGGCGGAAAAGTCTTAGATGTGATTGTTGAACATCCTCTCTATGGTGAAATAAGAGGACTATTGATGATTTCATCTCGGTATGATGTTGAAAGATTTATGGAAAGCGTGAAAAATGCTAAAGCAACCCTTTTATCATCATTGACAGAAGGTGTTCATCTGCATACTGTAGAAGCTGATTCAAAAGAAGTTTTAGATAGAATCGAAAAAAAACTTAAAGAAAAGGGTTTTTTTGTCGAATAAATATATATTATAATTATTATATAAAAAGAATTTTCGAGAGGAGGAGTTGGAGTGATAAAGTGGCAGCAGTCATTGTCTGTGGGCATAGACATGATAGATGATGAACACAAAGAACTTTTCAATAGGGTTAACGATGTTTTTGAGGCATGTATGAAGCAGCAAGGTCAAGACAAAGTCTATGAGATACTGGGATTCTTAAGAGAATACACAGTGAAACATTTTGGCGATGAGGAAAAACTTTTAGAAAAGTATAAGTACCCAGAATTGCCTCAGCATAAAAAGCTTCATGAGAAATTTATAAGCGACATACAAGAAATAGAAAACGACGTTAAAAAGAATGGTGTCAGCGTATCAATAATAACCACTTTAAACCGCAAGTTAGTCGATTGGCTTATAAACCATATAAGCAAAGTAGACAAAAAATACGGTGAATACATAAAGGCACATCCGTTAAATTGAAATATTAAAGATCCATGTTTTATAGTGAGGACAACATGGATCTTTTTATATTTAAGGACAATACCCTTAGTGTAAAATTTTCTTAGGTGAAAAAGCAGGAAAATAGCGATAAAATGTAGAAATAAGACCTCACCATCCTCCCAAAAGGATGAGTAAAAAATAAATAGGAAGGTGAGGTCTTATGAAAATAATTCAACATACACTTCAAAAATTCCTGCTTGTTGTAGAAAAAATTATTGGATTGCTTAATGGAAAATATACCTATCTGGAATTTGAAGAAGAACTTAAAAAAATTCTAAATGAATTAGGAAAAGAGATTTGTGCAGATGTACTTCATGAACTTGATCAAAACATATATAAAGACAAAAGTGAAAGGAAAAACTGGGTGGTAGTCCAAAAAGATTGTGAAAGGACAATAACAACTGTATTTGGAGATATCACATACAAAAGACGGTACTACAAAAACAAAGAAACAGGAGAGAAGGCATATCTCGTAGATAAAGCTGCTGGCATTCAAAAATATGAAAGAATAGATGCTGAGCTTAAGGCTGATATAACGGATCTTTCTACAATACTCTCATATCAAAAAACCACTCAGGAACTTAAAAGAAATGGAGCTAACTGCAATGTAAGCCGGCAAACAGTAATGAACACATTAAGAAAAATAGACAACCTTCAAACATATGAAAAGCCAAAGGCTAAAAAAGAAATAGAAACTCTATACATAGAAGCTGATGAAGACCATATACATCTTCAAAACGGCAAACCAGACATTGCAAAATTAATATACGTACACGAAGGAAAACAAACAATAACAAAAGGCAGAAATGAATTAAAAAATGCCGTATACTTTTCAGGTGTATACGAAGGAGAAAAAGTAGAAGAGTTATGGAAAGAAGTATGGGAGTACATTGCAAGCACATATAACGAAGACAAAATAAAACGCATATACGTATCTGGAGATGGAGCAGAATGGATAAAATTTGGAGTAAAATATCTGCCTAACGCCGTATACGTATTAGACCTATTCCATCTACAAAAATACATAACAGCTGCAATAAAAGAAGATAAAAAAACAAAGAGAGAACTATGGAAAGCCATATTTAAAGCAGACAAACAAAAAGTCAATGAGCTTTTAACGCAAAAATATAAAGAAGTAGAATTAAACGGCCCAGAAAATCCCGTAACGAAGTGCCAAACATATATAAATAACAATTGGGATGGAATAAATTCATACAGCCTTTACAAGGAAGAAATAACAGGATGCAGTGCAGAAAGTCATGTAAGTCATGTACTTTCGGAAAGATTATCAAGTAGACCAATTTCATGGAGCAAGGTTGGAGCTCACAAAATGGCAAAATTAAGAGCAATAAAAGCAAGCGGCATATCGTTGAAAGATGCCGTATTAAAACAGCAATATGAAAGCTTAAAGCCAATAGAAATACCAAAGCAAACAGTGTATAAAGCGAAACAGCAACTAAAGAAAATAAAATCAACTTGTGAAAACATGATAAGCTTGCCAATATTGCAAAATAAAAAAACATTAACAAGTCAGGCTATAAAATCATTACTATTGAGAAGTGCCATTTAAAAGTATGCATATTACATATACAAAGTACTATATAGTGAAGATTGTAGTTTTAGTTATTATTATGAGGAGTAGCTATTTTATGCTATTGAGAAGTTAAGAAACTTCAATACTAAAATACTTTTGTTATTTAGCTATCAATGCTCATCCTTAGAGTGATAGTGAGGTTTTTTTTCAAAAAAACCTAAAAATACTTGACACAAACGACAATACCTCATTTCCTTGATATGGTCGCGATATAATGATATAATATATACTTGAATGAGAATAACCTTGAGAAGGTGAGTTAATGTTAGGAGTTTTGGAAAAGATATTTGGCAGTTACAGTGAGAGAGAAGTAAAGAGAATAGAACCTATAGCAGATGAGGTTTTGTCATACGAGGAGGAGATGTCAAAGCTTTCAGACGATGAGCTAAGAGGCAAGACTCAGGAATTTAAGGATAGGCTTAAAAATGGTGAAACCCTTGACGATATATTGCCGGAAGCTTTTGCAGTCGTTAGAGAGGCTGCATGGCGTACGCTTAAGATGAAACATTTCAGAGTGCAGATAATAGGCGGTATTGTGCTACATCAAGGCAGAATAGCTGAGATGAAGACTGGTGAAGGAAAGACGCTTGTTGCGACACTGCCTGCATATTTAAATGCTTTGGAAGGAAAGGGAGTTCACATCGTTACAGTCAACGACTACCTTGCTAAGAGGGATCGTGACTGGATGGGTAAAATATACGAGTTTCTGGGTTTAAGCGTTGGCGTCATACTTCACGACATGGACTCAGATGAGAGAAAGAAAGCTTACGCTGCTGATATAACTTACGGTACAAACAATGAGTTTGGCTTTGACTATTTGAGAGACAACATGGTCATATATAAAGAGGAAATGGTGCAAAGGCATCTAAATTATGCAATCGTGGACGAGGTCGACAGCATATTGATAGATGAAGCCAGAACACCGCTTATCATTTCTGGCGTTGGCGAAAAGTCTACGGATCTATATAAAAGAGCTGATGCTTTTGTAAGAACTTTAAAAAATGAAGAAGATTATACAATAGATGAAAAGGCGAGAGCAGTAAGCTTGACTGAAAAAGGTGTGGAAAAAGCTGAGAAATTTTTCAACTTGGATAATCTGGCTGATCTTGAAAATATAGAGATTTCCCACAATATAAATCAGGCTTTAAAAGCACATGCCATAATGAAAAGGGATAAGGACTACGTCGTAAAGGACGGAGAAGTCATAATAGTAGATGAGTTTACTGGAAGGCTTATGCTTGGCAGAAGGTACAGCGAAGGTCTGCATCAGGCAATAGAAGCCAAGGAAGGCGTAAAAGTCGAGAGAGAAAGCAAGACTCTTGCCACAATCACTTTTCAGAATTATTTCAGAATGTATGACAAATTAGCCGGTATGACTGGTACTGCCCTTACAGAAGAGCAAGAGTTTAGAGCTATATATGGTCTTGACGTTGTGGTGATACCTACCAATAAAGAGATGATAAGGATAGATCATCCTGATGTCATATACAAGACGGAAGAAGCAAAATTTAAGGCTGTCGTTGAAGATATAGTGGAACATCATAAAAAGGGACAGCCTGTACTTGTGGGCACTATTACCATTGAAAAGTCAGAGAAATTAAGCAGTATGCTTAAGAAACTGGGCATAAAGCATCAAGTTTTAAATGCTAAGTATCATGAAAAGGAAGCAGAGATTATAGCGCAAGCAGGACGAAAAGGCGCTGTTACGATAGCTACAAACATGGCTGGACGTGGTACTGATATCATTTTAGGCGGCAATCCCGAATTTTTGGCAAAGAAAAAGATGATTGAAGAAGGATATTCTCCAGATGTCATAAATGAAGCATCTGGATACGGGCCATTGCACAGCGAAGAACTTGTAAAGGCCAGAGAGAGATATCAGGAGCTTTTAAACGAGATAAAGAAGGAAACGGAAAAAGAGCATGAAGAAGTTGTTAAGCTGGGTGGATTGTATATAATCGGCACAGAAAGGCACGAGTCTAGAAGAATAGACAATCAGTTGAGAGGGCGTTCTGGACGTCAAGGCGATCCTGGAGAGTCCCGATTCTACATTTCTCTCGAAGATGACCTTATGAGGCTTTTTGGCTCTGAGAGAATAAAAAATATGATGAATACTTTGGGTATAGAAGACGATCAGCCTATCGAGCATAAAATATTGACAAAGCAGATAGAACAAGCACAGAAGAAAGTAGAAGGCATAAACTTTGATGTCAGGAAAAATGTCCTTGAGTACGATGATGTAATGAATAAACAAAGGGAAATAATATACAAAGAGAGAAGAAAGGTATTAGAAGGAGAAGACTTAAGGCAGTACATCCTTGACATGGTAAAAGACATCATAAGAAGGAATGTGGAAATCTACACTGCTGGCAGCAAATACCCTGAAGAATGGGACATAGAGGGATTATTGAATCATCTTTACGATTTATTTTTGGAAAAAGACAGCGTAGTAATAGATGTGGATTTTGGTAGGCTCGATAAGGAGATGCTTACAGATATAATATATGAAGAAGCTGTAAGGCAGTATGAGAAAAAAGAGCAGCAGATAGGTCCACAGATGAGAGAGATAGAGAGGATAGTCCTCTTAAAAGTTGTGGATACGAGGTGGATGGATCACATCGATGAGATGGATCAGCTTCGCCAAGGCATAGGGTTGAGAGCTTACGGACAAGTAGATCCTGTCATAGAGTACAAGAAAATAGGGTATGATATGTTTGAGGATCTTGTGAATTCTATACAGGAGGATACGGTGAAGTTCCTGTACCACATAGAGATAAGAAATGACAATATGCCACATAGAGAGCAGGTGGCTAAGCCTATCGCTACAAATCAAGGTGGAGATGAACCAAAGAAGCCTGTAGTCAAGAAAAAGAAAGTTGGAAGAAACGATCCATGCCCATGTGGCAGTGGTAAGAAGTACAAGAAATGCTGTGGAGCAAATCTTTAAAAATTTTAGAAGGGGATGATTGAGTGTTAGCAGATTATAAGACAGAAGTTTTGAACATGATAGATACTATAAAAGAAATGGGGGCTTCTCTTTGACATCGAAGGATTGAAAAGAGAAGTAGCAGAGATTGACAAAAAGATGTCGGAGCCTGATTTTTGGAGTGATTTAGAGAAATCTCAAGAGCTTTCGAAAAAGCAGAAAGATTTAAAAGAGATTATTTCAGAATACGAGGCTTTGGAAAAGCAGTGGGAAGATCTTCATACACTTATCGAATTGGGTTTGGAGGAAGGGGATGAATCCCTTTCGCAGGAAGTCCACGAGGAGTACAAAGCTCTTTCCAAAAAGGTAAACGACATGAAGATAAAGACGCTGCTAAGCGGTCCTTACGATAAAAACAATGCCATCCTTTCTATACACGCAGGTGCAGGTGGTACAGAAGCGCAGGATTGGACTGAGATGCTTTTGCGAATGTATATGAGGTGGGCGTCATCGAAAAATTACGATGTGGAGACGGTAGACTACTTGCCTGGTGATGATGCCGGTGTAAAAAGCGTGACGATTATGGTAAAAGGTCCTTTCGCGTATGGATATCTTAAAAGCGAAGCAGGTGTTCACAGGTTAGTCAGGATTTCCCCGTTTGACGCTGCCGGAAGGAGGCATACTTCATTTGCGCTTGTTGAAGTTTTGCCGGAAATAGACGATGATATTAAGGTGGATATAAGGCCTGAGGATTTGAAGATAGATACCTACAGGTCATCTGGTGCAGGTGGTCAGCACGTCAATAAGACAGAATCGGCTATCAGGATAACTCATATACCAACGGGCATTATCGTGCAGTGTCAGACAGAAAGATCGCAGATGCAAAACAGAGAAACTGCGATGAAGATGCTTAAGGCGAAATTGATGGATATGATGATAAAAGAGCAGAAGGAAAAAATAGAAGACTTAAAAGGCGAGCACAAAGAAGCAGGTTGGGGAAATCAGATAAGGTCGTATGTATTTCAGCCGTACACGCTTGTAAAAGACCACAGAACGAATTTTGAGGTAGGGAATGTCAACGCTGTAATGGATGGGGATATTGACGAATTTATCAATGCATACCTAAAGCAGAAAGTGTCTTAAGGGATATCTAACGGATATCCCTTATTTTAAATTCATTTAGCTTGGGATGGCCTTTAAGTTTAATAAATGAAAGGAAGATTTTATGGACAGGATAGCTTTAACATTAAAGCAGGAATTCAATCTAAAGGATTTTCAGGTTTTAAATACGATTAAGCTTATTGATGAAGGCAACACGATACCATTTATTGCTCGATACAGAAAAGAAGCAACAGGAAGCCTATCAGATGAAGTTTTGAGAAACTTCTATGAAAGGCTTACGTATTTAAGAAATTTAGAAGAAAAGAAAGAAGATACTATACGCTTGATTGATGAGCAGGGAAAACTTACTGACGAAATTAGAGAAAAGATTGAGAATAGTAAAACACTGCAGGAAATAGATGACATTTATAGACCATTTAGACCTAAGAGAAGGACTAGAGCAACTATTGCAAAAGAAAAAGGATTGGAAGGTTTAGCAAAATTAATTGCTGATGGTGACTTAAGAGAAGGAAACCCGGATGATTACGCTGTGAAGTTTTTGAACGATAGTGTTTTAACTCTTGAAGAGGCGTATCAAGGTGCTATGGACATAGTAGCGGAAGACGTATCAGACAATGCTGAGATAAGAAAGTACATAAGAGACTATATATGGAATAATGGACTTCTTGTGACGGAAAAATTAAAAGATGAAAAATCCCCATATGAGATGTATTATAGCTACAAGGAATCTATAAAGAAAATACCTCCACACAGAATATTGGCTATAAACAGGGCAGAAAGAGAAGAATATATTTCTGTTAAAGTAGATGTAGATGATGAAAAAATAATAAATAACATAGTTGCGTCAAATGTTATTAATGACTCAATTTTTAAAGATTATCATGTTAATGCAATAAATGATTCATACAAAAGGCTTATCAAACCATCTATAGAGAGGGAAATAAGAAATAAGCTTACTGAGATTGCTGAAGATAAAGCTATAAAAGTGTTTAAGATGAACTTAAAGAGCCTCCTTTTAGAGCCACCTGTCAAAGGATATGTTGTGATGGGGTTTGACCCAGCGTACAGGACAGGGTGCAAGATTGCCGTTGTAGACGAAACAGGAAAACTTTTAGATACTGCCACTGTCTACCCTACGCCGCCTCAAAACGATGTAGATGGAGCAAAGGCGGTTTTGAAAGACTTGATAGAAAAGTACAATGTTGGTCTTATTTCATTAGGAAATGGAACTGCATCGAGAGAAAGCGAAATTTTTATAGCAGATCTAATCAAAGAGATGGACAGAGATTTGAAGTACGTCATAGTAAATGAGGCTGGTGCATCGGTGTACTCGGCGTCAGAGATAGGGACAGAGGAATTTCCTGACGTAAATGTAAGCTTAAGAGGTGCTATATCGATGGCGCGAAGGCTTCAAGACCCACTTGCTGAGCTTGTGAAGATCGATCCTAAATCTATTGGAGTAGGACAGTACCAACACGATGTAAACCAGAAGATGTTGGGCGAAGCTTTAAATGGTGTCGTTGAAGACTGCGTAAATAGCGTAGGAGTTGACTTAAATACTGCATCTGCATCACTTTTAAAGTACGTAGCAGGTATCAATGGGACCATAGCGAAAAACATAGTTGAGTATCGAAATACGGTTGGAAAGTTTAGAAACAGAAACGAGCTGAAAAAAGTCAAAAGGTTAGGTGAAGGGACTTTTACGCAATGTGCAGGCTTTTTAAGGATATTAAATGGTGACGACATATTCGACTCTACAGGTGTACATCCAGAGCGTTATGAGGTATTGGAAAAACTTCTTTTGAAGTTTGGATATGTTAAGGATAAGTTAGACACGAAAAGCTTGAGGGATTTTGCTTACAAACTTGAGGAGTATGGACTTTTGAAATTATCGCAAGAATACGACATAGGACTTCCTACGCTTAATGATATTGTAAATGAATTGAAAAAGCCTGGCAGAGATCCCAGAGAAGACCTTCCAAAGCCAATCTTGAGATCTGATGTGATGACGATAGAGGAGCTTAAAGTTGGGATGGAATTGATGGGGACCGTAAGAAACGTCGTTGACTTTGGGTGCTTTGTAGATATAGGTGTTCATACTGATGGACTTGTCCACATATCTGAGATGTCTCAAAAGTACGTAAATCATCCTTTGGATGTGGTATCTGTAGGCGATGTAGTGAAGGTAAGAGTAATTGACGTCGATGTAGAAAGAAATAGAATATCTCTTTCAATGAAATAATATATGTATGATATGAACAAATGGAGGGTTTATATTGACAGCTTATGACGTTATCGGAGATGTTCACGGCTGCTATAAAGAGCTTACAGAATTAATAGATTTATTGGGCTACACATTAAAAGACGGTGTATACTTCCATAAAGATGATAGAAAGCTTGTGTTTTTAGGCGATATTACAGATAGAGGGCCTAATTCTGTAGATGTAATCGAGCTTGTATACAGAAATGTTAAAGCTAAAAAAGCCCTTTACACCCCTGGCAATCATTGTAACAAGCTTTACCGCTATCTTTTAGGGCACAATGTGAAAATCATACATGGATTAGAGACGACTGTAGCTGAGTTAAATAACTTGAGGGAGAAACAAAAAAGAATTGTCGTCTCACATTTTAAAGAGCTTTACGAAATGGCTCCAATGTACCTTGTTTTAGACGATGGTAAGCTTGTTGTGGCACATGCAGGAATTAAAGAAAAATACATAGGCTTTTACGGGAAATACGTAAGGCAATTTGTCTTATATGGAGATATAACAGGTGAAAAAAATCCAGATGGCACGCCAGTAAGGCTTGACTGGGCAAAGGACTATAAAGGCAAACCGATTGTCGTGTACGGCCATACACCTGTGAAAGAGCCGAGGTTTTTAAATAATACGGTCAATATAGATACAGGGTGTGTATTTGGAGGGAAGCTTTCTGCTTTAAGGTATCCTGAAATGAAGGTATACAGCGTAAAATCTTCGATGCCTTACGATGGAAGCAGGTTTAGAAATCTTTAGGAGGAAAATAGATGAGGAGAAATAAAAATAAGCTTTTCGTAAATAGCTTGTTAATAGGGGTTTTTGTATTTTTGTTTTTTTGGGTGCTGTTTCGGTATGGCGATTACCTTACATACCTTTTAAAAGATCCTGCCAAGTTCGAAAAGTGGATTTTAGGCTTTGGAGCAAAAGGGGTGCTGGTGTTTATACTTATACAAGTGCTGCAGGTCGTAATATTTATAATTCCTGGTGAAGTGGTGCAGGTAGCCGGTGGATACCTTTATGGAGCTGTTTTAGGCTCTATTTACTCTTTGATCGGCATAACCATTGGCTCTGTTTTGTGCTTTGCCATAGCAAGGCTTCTGGGATATGAGTTTGTGAGGGGAATGATTTCAGAGGATAAGCTAAAAAAGTTTGACTACATAATAAACAACAAAAAAGGTGAGATGGGGCTTTTTATTGTATTTTTGATGCCAGGGCTTCCAAAGGATGCTTTGTCTTATGTGGCAGGATTAACACCAGTCAAATTTGTAAACTATTTTCTCATAACGGCTTTAGCTAGGCTTCCGGGAATAGTTATTTCTTCATATATTGGTTCAAACATTGAACATAAAAACTACATGGTTTCTGCCGTTGTTTCAGTGATAGCGGTTATTCTATTTGTCATAGGATTTTTAAATAAAGACAAGATAATCAAGAAGATAAATTAAACTTGCTACTCTGTTTACAATTTTTATCAGTGTAGTATAATATCTTTTAGGTTCTTTTCATTTGAAAAATTCTAAAGACGGGGGGTTTTACGGTGTATCTTTTAAAAGGCGGCAAAGTATTGACTATGGCAGGGAAAAATTATGAAAAGGCTGATGTACTTATAGGAGATGGAAAGATATTAGATGTAAGTGAGGAAATAATAGCACCGCTTGATGCGGAAGTCATAGATGTATCTGATCTTACAGTGATGCCAGGCATGATAGATGCTCATTGCCACTTGGGCATGTGGGAAAATGCCGTAGGGTTTGAAGGTGCAGATGGAAATGAGGAGACAGATCCTATCACACCGCAGTTGCGGGCTATTGATGGCATAAACCCTATGGATAAGTATTTTCAAGAAGCATACGAGGCAGGTGTGACTACGGCTGTTACAGGTCCTGGCAGCGCTAATGTCATAGGTGGACAATTTGTAGCCATCAAGACTTATGGCAGACGCATCGACGATATGATAGTAAAAGAACCTGTTGCGGTTAAAGTGGCTTTTGGAGAAAACCCTAAATCTGTCTACAATGAACAGCACAAGATGCCTATGACCAGAATGGGCATTGCTGCACTGCTTAGACAGGAGCTTATAAAGGCCCAAGAGTACATGGAGGACATGGAGAAAGATTCTTCTGATGATGAGAAAAAGCCGTCAAGAGATCTGGGGCTTGAGATTTTGGTTAAAGTATTAAAAAGAGAGATACCTTTAAAGGCACATGCCCATAGGGCTGATGACATATTCACTGCTTTAAGGATAGCAAAGGAATTTAACGTGGACATAACCATTGACCATTGCACTGAAGGCCATCTTATAGCTGATTACCTTGTAATGGAAAAGGCAAAAGTCATCGTTGGTCCGTCGTTATCTGAAAGATCAAAGGTGGAGCTTGCAAACCTTACTTTTAAGACGCCGGGGATTTTATCAAAAGCAGGGTTGGATGTAGCTATTATGACTGACCATCCTGTCATTCCGCTTAATTACTTGCCGATTTGTGCAGGTCTTGCAGTAAGAGAAGGTATGGATGAGATGGAGGCATTAAAGGCTATTACGATAAATCCAGCTAAGATCGTCGGAATAGACGATAGAGTTGGCAGCATAGAAAAGGGAAAAGATGCTGATATAGCCGTATTTGACGGAAATCCAATTGAGATAAAGACTAAGACAAAGTTTGTATTCATAAATGGACAATTGGTATTTAAAAGATAAATATAGTTTTGAAAGGAGTAAAGTAAATGGGATTTAATTTAAAAGGCAGGAGTTTATTATCTTTAAAAGACTATACACCGCAGGAGATAAGGTATCTTCTGGACATTTCAAAGCAGGTTAAAGCAGAAAGAAAGGCAGGAATAGTCCATCAAAGGTTTTTGGGAAAGACAATTGCACTGATATTTGAAAAGCGCTCAACAAGGACCAGGTGTGCATTTGAGACAGCATTTGGCGAAGAAGGAGGACACCCTGTCTTCTTGTCGACAGATGATATTCAGCTTGGGGCAAAAGAATCCATAGAAGACACTGCGAGAGTTCTCGGCAGGATGTTTGATGCCATCGAATTTAGAGGTTACAATCAAAGCACTGTTGAAGCTCTTGTAAAGTATTCAGGCGTTCCTGTATACAATGGGCTTACAGACGAATACCATCCTACACAGGTTTTGGCTGATTTAATGACGATAGAAGAGGAATTTGGACACTTAAAAGGCACAAAATTGGTGTTTGTCGGCGATGGAAGAAACAACATGGCAAACACGCTGGCTATTGGTTGTGCAAAAATGGGCATGGAATACGTGATTAATTCGCCAAGAGAGCTTTGGCCTCAAGAGGACTACATAAATGAGATTAGAGAAATGGCTGCTGAGAATGGAGGGACATTTACTCTGACAGATGTGCCTGGTGAAGGCTTAGAAGGCGCACATGCAATTTACACAGATGTATGGGCATCTATGGGAGAAGAATCAAAGCAAAAAGAGAGAGAAATGCTGTTAAGGCCATTCCAAGTGAACGACGAGCTTATGAAAAAGACAAATAGGTCTGATACGATATTTTTGCACTGCTTGCCTGCTGTAAAGGGACAGGAAGTAACGTACGAAGTGATCGAAGGAAAGCAGTCGAGGGTGTGGGATGAGGCTGAAAACAGAAAGCATACCATTAAGGCTGTCATGATAGCGACGATTCTCTAAAAAAGTCAAGGCAATTTGCCTTGGCTTTTTCACATACTATTCAAATCGCGAATAAAATGATATAATGTAGAATGTCATTATTTGCGTAAGTAGGAGGATACGATGAAAGGAAAAGTAGTAATTGCGCTTGGGGGAAATGCACTGCAAGACAAGGATATGGTGCCTACAGCCGAATCACAATTGAATACAGTTAGAAAGACGGCTATGTACATTGCAGACATCATAAAAGAAGGGTATTCTGTCATTGTGACACATGGAAATGGGCCACAGGTAGGAAACATCGTAATACAGAACGAGACAGCGTCTAACATAATACCAGCCATGCCCTTTGATGTGTGCGGCGCGGAAAGCCAGGGAATGATAGGCTATATGATTCAGCAATGTTTAGGCGAGGTTTTTAAAGAGAAGAATATACAAAAGGATGTTGCAACAATCGTTACACAGGTTGTTGTAGATAAAGATGATGCTGCATTTTCACATCCTACAAAGCCAATAGGACCGTTTTACTCTAAGGAAGATGCGGAGCTATTGGAAAATGAAAAAGGATATCAGATGGTAGAGGACAGTGGAAGAGGATATAGGAGAGTCGTAGCATCACCAGAGCCTAAAGAGATAGTTGAATTAAACACAATAAAGCTTTTGGAGAGAAACGGTGTCGTTGTAATAACGGCGGGTGGCGGAGGAATACCTGTAGTAAGGGAAAATGGCAGCTTAAAAGGTGTGGCTGCTGTGATAGATAAAGATTTGGCATCTGAGAAATTGGCAGAAGATTTGGATGCAGATATTTTATTGATATTGACCGCTGTAGAAAAAGTGTACATCAACTTCAAAAAGCCTGATGAAAAGCCTCTGGATGTAATTTCAAGCCATGATATAGAGATGTATTTAAACGAAGGTCATTTTGCAGAAGGCTCAATGATGCCGAAAGTCAAGGCTGCAATAAGGTTTGCCAGGTCAAGAAAAGGAAGGCGAGCCATAATAACGTCTTTAGAAAAGGCACATGATGCTTTATCAGGAAATACAGGCACTGTTGTGGTTGACGATTAAAAAATACTTGACAAATTGATATATTTGTGACATTATAATATTTAGAATTGAATAAACCAGTGGAGAATATCTTCAGGGCAGGGTGAAATTCCCGACCGGCGGTAAGCGTAAGCGAGCCCGCGACCCGCATATGCGGTGGACTTGGTGAGATTCCAAGGCCGACAGTACAGTCTGGATGGAAGAAGATTTATTTTTGTTTGCTTTCATCCTGAAGATGTTTCTTCGGGATTTTTAAATTTGGAGGTGTCATTTATGGAACACAGCAAGACAAAAGTGATTGTGACTGTAGGGTTGCTTTCAGCAATAGCATTTGTACTGATGTACTTAGAATTTCAATTGCCACTATTTCCAAGCTTTTTAAAATTTGATTTTAGCGATATACCGCCTCTTTTAGCGGCATTTGCATTAGGGCCTGTATACGGCATCTTTGTGGAGGTTGTAAAGAATGTGATACATCTTCCGGTTAGTCAATCTGCAGGTATAGGAGAAGTGGCCAATTTCGTTGTAGGCTCTATTTACGTATTTACTGTTGGCGTAATCTACATGAGAAACAAATCTAAAAAGTCAGCGTTATTTGCAATGATTTTAGGAACTATTGTCATGGCTATTGCGGGATCAGTATTAAACTACTATGTATTTTTGCCATTATATCAGAAGATAATGGGTTGGCCGTTAAGCGCCATTGTTGGAATGGGAAAGGCGGTAAATAGCCATATAGTTGATTTGAAGACATTGATAGCGTACGGTATTTTTCCTTTCAACATCTTGAAAGGCTTAGTAATATCTCTAATCACGTTCCTCATTTACAAGAAATTATCTCCAATGTTGAAGATGTAGTCACTTAAAATAACGGACAGTGTTCCGTTATTTTTTTGCGCTTTTTTATTCAGCCATTAGGCGTTTGTTTTATGGTATACTTGGTATATAATATTTGTATAAATTTCACGGTGGTGTTCTCAATGAAAATACATTTTAGGACAAAAAGCTCTGATGAAACGGAAAAGATAGGGGTTAAGTTAGGCAGTTTGCTAAAAAGAGGAAGTATCGTGCTTATATCTGGAGATTTAGGTGTAGGCAAGACAGTTTTGACAAAAGGCATTGCTAAAGGTATGGGTATATGGGACTATGTCACAAGCCCTACATTCATGATTGTAAATGAGCATATGGGAGAAATTCCTCTTTACCATTTTGACGTTTACAGGATTGACGACTACATGGAATTGTACGATATAGGCTATGAGGAATATTTTTACGGTGATGGTGTTTGTGTCATTGAGTGGCCTGAAAAGATAATGCCTCTTATCCCGAAGGAAAATATATTTGTGCATATTTTCATGGGTGATTCTTTCGATGAGAGGATAATAGAGATAGAATCACATGGTGCAAAATACGATGAAGTGATTAAGGAGATGAAGTGATGAAGGTACTTGCAATAGATTCATCGTCAAAGACGGCTACTGTGGCTTTAGTGGATGAAAGTGGCTTAATAGGTGAATTTTCAATAAATCATTTGAGACATTCTGTCATATTGATGCCAATGATGGATGAACTTTTAAAAATGGCGGAGGTAAAAAAAGAGGAAATAACCCATATAGCTGTATGTGAAGGACCTGGATCTTTTACAGGTTTAAGGATAGGTGCCGCTACTGCTAAGGGGTTAGCTCAATCTCTTGATGTACCGATTGTTGGCGTATCATCATTAGATGCCCTTGCCTATAACGTAGGAGAATATAACGGCATCATCTGCCCTATTATTGATGCATTAAGAGGAAACGTCTATACGGCTTTTTATAAAGGTGGTAGTGAGTTAAGTAGACTAAAAGATGTGTCACTGGAAGAAGTAGAAGTGGTTTTAGACATAGCAAAGGTATACGGTGAAGAAGTTTTATTCGTAGGAGATGGCACCATTGCTTATAAAGACACGTTAAAAAGTGCGTTGCCAGATGCCATTTTTGCATCGCCGATTAACAACATATCAAGAGCGTCATCGGTTGGAATGATGGCACTTAAGAAAATATCTAAGGGCGAGATATGCACATATCTTGATTTTAAACCGTATTATATTAGAAAGCCTGCACCGCTGGAAAATTCTAAGTGATGTTTTGGAGGGTCTTATGGATATAAAGATTCGCCCTATGGTAAAAAGCGATATAGACAAAGTCATGGAAATTGAGTATTTAAGCTTTTCTGTGCCATGGTCTTTTGAATCATTTGTGATGGAAGTTACGAAAAATAGTTGTGCACACTACATTGTTGCCGAGGTAGATGGCAAGGTGGCTGGATACGGCGGTTTTTGGGTTGTTGTGGACGAAGGACATATAACAAACATTGCCGTTCATCCGGATTTTCGAGGGCAAGGCGTAGGTTCTGCCATCGTTGAGGGGCTTATTGAACTTGCTAAGACAAAAGGCATAACGTCTATGACTCTGGAAGTGAGAGAATCTAACCTTGTAGCACAATCGCTTTATAAAAAATACGGATTTAGACCTGTTGGCAAGAGAAGAGGGTATTATCAGGACAACAATGAAGATGCAGTCATAATGTGGAAATACGATATGTAAGGAGAGATTGTATGAGGGAAAACACGATTGTATTAGGGATTGAAACATCCTGCGATGAGACATCGGCAAGTGTCGTAAGAGACGGCAAAATCGTGATGTCTAATGTCATATATTCGCAGATAAATATACACAAGGAATTTGGCGGTGTTGTCCCTGAGATAGCATCAAGAAACCACATTGAAGCCATTGGAAATGTGGTGAAAGAGGCCCTTTTGAAGGCAGATGTGACGCTTGATGACGTTGATGTTGTTGCTGCTACATACGGTCCGGGACTTGTAGGCGCATTGCTGGTAGGGCTTTCGTACGGAAAGGCTTTGGCATACGGGAAAGGCGTGCCATTTGTTGGCGTAAACCACATTGAAGGGCATATATCTGCAAATTACCTTGACAGCGATTTTGAACCGCCGTTTATTTGCCTTATAGCGTCAGGTGGACACAGTCACATCGTATTTGTAAAAGACTATGGACAGTATGAGGTTCTCGGCAGAACGATGGATGATGCTGCAGGAGAAGCATTTGACAAGGTGGCAAGAGCATTAGGTCTTGGCTATCCTGGTGGTCCTAAAATAGATGAGATCTCAAAAAGTGGTGATCCATATCGGTATAACTTTCCAAAGTCTTTTATGGAAAAGGATAATTTTGATTTTAGCTTTAGTGGATTGAAGACAGCAGTCATAAATCAATTGCACAAAGAAAGGCAAAATGGCATTGAGATAAATGTGGCAGACTATGCTGCCAGCTTTCAGATGAATGTAGTCGATGTTTTGTCATCAAAGCTTATTGAGGCTGCTAAGTTTAAAAACATAAAAAAAATATCCATAGCAGGCGGTGTGGCTTCTAACAGCCTTCTTCGAGAAAGATTAAAAAAACTGGCAGATGAAGAAGGGTTTGTGATTCATTTTCCAAAACAAGTGTACTGCACAGACAATGGCGCTATGATAGCAAGTGCAGGGTATTTTGACTTTATTCGCGGAAAAGTTTCAGGATTAGACTTAAATGCTGTCCCGTATTTAAAACTTTTTTGATTGTTGGCGAAAAATCTGTGCATATTGTGGAAAATTGTCTTTAAATCTGACATGATGCTGTTATGTGTCTGTGGATAACTTTGTGGATACTGTGATTAACTTTAATAGTTTGGATATTATGTAATCAAATGGAAAAAAGAAAGGGGCTTTCTATTATGAATAACATGCTTTTTCTGTCAAAGGTAGGCAAAAAGTATATTGAGGAGATACAAAGCATTGCGCCAAATTTTAATGTAATAAGCAAAGACGACGTAGAAGACATTTCCAAATATATTGAAGATGTGGAAGTGATGGTTTGCTTTGATGGAGATGCTAAAAAGGAATTGATAGACGATGCCAAAAACTTAAAATGGATTCACCTATTGAGTGCTGGTGCTGATGCGATGCCGTTTGATATACTTAAGCAGAGGAATATAATCTTGACCAATTCAAAAGGTGTTCACAAGTATCAGATATCTGAGCAAGTTTTAGGATACATGCTTTTATTTGAAAGAGGATTAAATTACTTCATAAGAAAGCAAATCAATAGAGAATGGGACAAATCTGTAAGGGTTTCTGAATTGTACGGAAAGACTGTTTGCATACTTGGCGTCGGAAGCATTGGAGAAGAAATAGCAAGGATTGCACGGGAATTTGGAATGAAAACCGTTGGAGTAAGAAAATCAGGCAAGTCAAGTCCCTTTATAGATGAGATGTACACAGATGAAAATATGATATATGCAGTTTCAAATGCTGATTACGTAATATGTGCGCTGCCTTTGACTGATGACACATACCATCTTTTGGATGCTGAGTTTTTTAAAAGCATGAAAAGCGACAGCGTATTTATAAACATCGGCAGAGGAAGTGTTGTCGATGAGGTATCCTTAATTGATGCGTTGAGGCAAAAAAACATAAGAGGCGCTGCATTGGATGTATTTGGAAATGAACCGCTTTCAAAAGATAGTCCTCTGTGGGACATGGAAAATGTGGTGATCACACCGCATACGGCAGGCATATCGCCTCGATACATGGAAAGGGCAGTGCAAATATTGAAACACAACCTTAAAGCATATATGGGCGATGGTGATTACATAAACGTCATCGATTTGAAGAAGCAATATTAAAGCGGGTATAATTTACCCGCTTAAAATTTCCCATTCTTCATACAGTTTTTCTAATTTTTCTTTTAACATATTGTATTTTGACTGTGTGTCGACGATTTCTCCAGTTTTGTATATATCGGGATTGCACATTTTTTCTTCCAGTTCTTTTATGGCGTCTTCAGTTTCTATTATCTCGTTTTCTATTCGTGCCATGTATTCCCTTTGCTTTTTGGCTTCTTTCTGCTTTAGCTTTTCTCGCATTTTTTCGTTCTTAAGCTGTGTCTTTGTCTTTTTTTCCTCTTCGTCTTCTTTTGTATTATTTTCATTTCTTTTTTCTACGTAGTACGAATAATTCCCATAGTATTCCTTAATAGAATCGCTGGACATTTCCAATACTTTTGTGGCTATTTTGTCTATAAAGTACCTGTCGTGTGACACGAATAGAAGTGTGCCACCAAAATCTAACAATGCCTTTTCCAGCACTTCCTTTGACTTCAGGTCGAGATGGTTTGTAGGCTCGTCTAAAAGTAGAAAGTTGGCTTTTGAAAGGATAAGCTTTAAAAGGGAAACTCTTGCTTTTTCCCCGCCACTTAACTTGCCTATTTGTTTAAACACATCATCGCCGCTGAACAAAAAAGAGCCCAGCATAGTCCTTACTTCTGTTTGAGTCAGATAAGGATTTTCATCCCATATTTCGTCGATTATTGTTTTCTCATCGTTTAGATTTGAAAACTCCTGTTGATAATAGCCTATCGATACATTTGTGCCTAAGCTTATGCTTCCTTCGTAATTTGCAATCTCGCCTACGATGGTTTTAAGGAGAGAAGTTTTTCCTACGCCATTAGGCCCTAAGATAGCTATTCTATCTCCTTTGTAGACTTCAAAGCTTATATTGTGAAATACAGGTTTATCGAAAGACAATGAGAGGTCAGATACCTTTAAAACATCATTTCCGCTTTTTTCTATAAAATCAAACGAAAGTTTAATTGTTTCATTGTTTATAGAAGGCTTATCTATTTTCTCCATCTTGTCCAGAAGTTTTTGCTTGCTTTCAGCCATTTTTACTGATTTTTCGCGGCGGCGATTTTTCTGTATCATTATCATTTCCTGTATTCTCTTGATTTCCTTTTGCTGCTCTTCATAAGCCTTCATCATTATGCTTATTTCTTCATTCTTTTTCTTTACGTACTCTGTGTAATTTCCATCGTAGGATTTCAATGTCTTATTTTCTATCTCAAATATTCGAGTTGCGATTCTGTCGAGAAAAAATCTGTCATGTGATATGACCATTACAGTTCCTCTAAAAAATCTCAAATACTGCTCAAGCCACTCTATGGAAGGTATATCAAGATGATTTGTAGGCTCATCTAAAAGAAGAAGGTCAGGATCTTTTAAAAGCGCCTTTGCCAGCATAAGCCTTGTCTTTTGGCCACCGCTTAAGGTAGAAACAGGTTTATCAAATTCTTCTTGGCTAAAGCCTAATCCTATAAGCACGCCTCGAACTTTGCTGTCAACCGAATAACCCTCTTTTTTGTTGTATTCATCTGTCAACTTTGAATATTCGTCAAGAAGCTTATATAATTTAGATTCATCTTTTGTATCTGCTATCAATTTTTCCAGCTTCTTTATTTCATTTTCAAGATTTTCAATGTCTTGAAAGACTGTCTTGACTTCATCGTAAATAGACTTGTTGCTTATTATATAGGCGTTTTGCTCAAGATATCCTACGCTTATTAGTGGCATCGATATGTTTCCGATGTCAGGCTGAAGATCTTTTACTATAAGCTTAAATAGAGTCGATTTTCCAGCTCCATTATCTCCTACAACACCTATTTTATCTCCTTCATTTACAATGAAAGATATATTTTCTAATATGCTATTTATTCCGTATGATAAATTTACGTTATTTGCTGATATTATAGCCATTTAATACTCCTCCTGTTATAATATAATATATCAAAGATTATGTCCTATTTAAAGTGCAATTGATATTTAATTTTTATGGTTTTGTTGCCGATATTATATATGTCAAAATTAACGAGGTGAATGTGTATGGATTTTTCGACGTTATTAGGGATTTTGTTAGGGTTTGGCTCTCTCATCTTAGCATTTGTCATGGAGGGTGGAAGCGTTGCATCTTTAATAGGTGTATCGGCAGCACTTATAGTTTTAGGTGGAACGATAGGCGCTACTATGACTTCTTTTTCGATGAAAGATATGTTGAAACTTCCGAAATTGATTGGGAAGGCTTTTAAAGAGGAAGGCAACAAATACGGTGATATAATCAAGTATTTTGTGTATCTCGCTCAAAAAGCCAGAAGCGAAGGACTTTTAAGTCTTGAACAGGAGTTGCAGTCAGATGAAATTAAAAACTACGATCCTATTTTAAAAGACTGCATTGAACTTGTCATAGATGGTGCGGATATTGAGCTTATAAGGACTACTATGGAAAATAGGATATACATAGAAGATAAAGAGCTAAAAAGAGAAGCCAGCATCTTTGAAGCTGCTGGAGGATATTCTCCGACAATGGGTATCATAGGTACGGTTATGGGGCTTGTTCACGTCTTGGGAAATCTCAGTGAACCAGATAAGTTGGGGCCTTCAATAGCTGTTGCTTTTATAGCTACACTTTATGGTGTAAGTATGGCTAACCTTGTATGGCTGCCTATAGGCAATAAGCTTAAGAACAAAGCGCAGATCAAAAAGACGGAAAAGGAGATAATCTTGGAAGGCAGCCTTTCGCTGCAGGCTGGTGAAAATCCTAAGATCGTGGAGAAGAAGTTGCTGACATTTGTAGTTGAAAGGGAATCAGTTGCTAAAGCAAAAGAACAAAGTGTGAAAGGTGAAATTGCTGATGATAAGGCATGAAGAAGATGAAGGGAAAAAGGAAAACAGCGAAAGATGGTTGCTTACTTATTCTGACATGATAACGCTGCTTATGATATTTTTTATCGTGCTTTATACTATAAGTACGGTTAATTCGCAGAAATTCCAGCAAATTGCTGCATCACTTGGTAAAACCTTTGATGGAACAAATTACGTCATAGGTCAACAAAGTGGAAATAGCATACTTGACAGCATTAAGACTACAGGTACAAATGGCACTAACGACAATTCGATTGCATCACAGCTTGACAAGCTTATAAAACAGTACAATCTTCAAAACATGGTGACTTACAAGGTGGACGAGAGAGGTTTTGTCATAAGCCTAAATGATACGTTGTTGTTTGACACTGGTTCAGCAGATGTCAAACCTGAGCAGAAAGAGACATTGATAAAAATAGGAAACATATTAAAATCGATGCCCAATTACATCCGCGTTGAGGGCTATACAGATAATGTTCCCATAAACAATAATCAATTTCATTCAAACTGGGAGCTTTCTGTCATAAGAGCCACAAATGTGGTTGAGATTTTGGTGAATGACGTAAAGATGGATCCGGCAAAAATTTCGGCTGTAGGGTATGGTGAGTATCGTCCAATAGTGCCAAACGACAGCGATAAAAATAGGCAGCTTAACAGGAGAGTTGATATTGTGATAATGAACAGCGATTACAACAAGTGGGAACCTGCTCAGTAAAAAATAGATATTTCCAGGTTGACATATTATTTACAAAGTAATATAATTTTTTTATTAGGATTTTATTTGGGGTGATTTTATGACTAAAAAGACTATAGTGCCTATGCCTGTAATAAGGAGATTGCCGAGATACCATAGATATTTAGAAGAATTGTTGAAAAATGATGTAAAAAGGATTTCATCCAGAGAGTTAAGCGAAAGGATGGGCGTGACTGCCTCGCAGATAAGGCAGGACCTCAATAATTACGGTGGATTTGGACAGCAAGGTTATGGTTACAACGTAGAAGAGCTTTACAATACTCTGACAAAGATTTTAGGCTTAGATAAGACATACAGCACTATTATCATTGGTGCAGGTAATCTTGGACAGGCTATAGCAAACTACACAAATTTTGAGAGAACCGGATTTAGCTTAAAGGGAATTTTTGATGTCAATCCAAGATTGTTTGGACTTAAAATAAGAGATATAGAGATAATGGATGTGGAGACATTAGAGGACTTTTTGTCTAAAAATAAGATAGACATTGCCATACTTTGCATACCAAAGGATAATTCGCAGATTATGGCTGATAGATTAGTGAAAGCAGGCATAAAAGCTATATGGAACTTTTCTCCTATAGATTTAAAGGTTCCCGATGACGTGATACTGGAAAATGTGCATTTAAGCGATAGCTTGTTGACATTGTCGTATCGTATAAATGAAGAAAATCTGCTTAAAGCTAAAGTCGAAGAAAAATAAATGGTACAATCCATTTATTTTTTTGTATTGCTTTGGAGGCAAACATGAAAAGATTTATAAAAACCATTGGGGATTTTTTTAAGGAAGATAGAAGTGTCGTCCCTTTCGTCAATTTTCTGAAATACGTTGGACCAGGGATATTGGTTACGGTAGGCTTTATAGATCCGGGGAATTGGGCTACGAATGTCTCTGCAGGTTCAATATATGGGTATAAGCTGCTGTGGGTTATAACACTGTCAACAATAATGCTCATCATATTGCAGCACAATGCGGCGCACCTTGGAATCGTCACAGGCTACTGTTTGTCTGAAGCTACATCCATATTTATAGACAGCAGGCTTTCGAAATTTATCCTGCTGTCGGCTGTTGCTGCATCAGTATCTACATCTACAGCAGAACTATTAGGTACAGCTATAGCTTTAAAGATGCTTTTCAATATACCTGTAAAAATCGGGGCGGTTTTAGCGCTATTAGTCATATCTTTAGTGCTTTATACAAATTCTTACAAGCGCTTAGAAAAGATCATAATCGGGTTTGTGTCACTTATAGGACTTTCATTTTTGTTTGAGGTATACATGGTGAAGATAGATTGGAAAGCAGCAGCTATAAGTTGGATAAATCCTTCAATACCTCATAGTTCCATGGTTGTAATCATGAGCGTTTTAGGTGCTGTCGTAATGCCACATAATTTGTTCCTCCATTCGGAAATCATTCAAAGCCGTCAATGGAATCTTAAAGATGAATCGGTTGTCAAAAAGCAGCTTAAATTTGAATTTCTCGATACATTGTTTTCGATGATTATAGGTTGGGCCATAAATAGTGCTATGATACTTCTTTCGGCTGCGGCATTTTACACTAAAGGCATTGCTGTGGATATGCTGGAGCAGGCAGGAGAGCTTTTGAAGCCTATTGTTGGAGGGAAGGCATCTTTGGTATTTGCAATAGCACTTTTGTTCTCAGGTTTTTCATCAACGGTAACATCTGGAATTGCAGGTGGTTCCATATACGCTGGGATTTTTAAAGAACCTTACAACATAAAAGACAAACACACGCTTACAGGAATATTTATCTCGCTTTTTGCAGCGATTATTGTAATATTTTTATTTAAAGACTCATTTCAGGTTTTGATATTTTCTCAGATGATACTAAGCATACAATTGCCGATTACAGTGTTTACTCAAATTTATCTTACATCATCGAAGAAGGTCATGGGCAATTATTCAAATGGCAAAGCCAGCAAAGCTGTTTTAATTATTTTAGCGGTGATAATAACTGCTCTAAACGTAAAACTTTTAATCGATACATTGATTTGATGGCATTCTGCATTTTCGTTCTCTATTTTGACATTTTCGTTCCAGATCGACCTTAGTTTCAAAAATTGTTGTATAATTAATGTAGAACATATTAACAGTGTAATTGAATAGGCATTTTTAATTTTTGCATAGGGAATGAGGACATCTTATTCTCTTTTTTCTATTGATTATCATTTTTTGAAGGAATTCTCTCTTTTATATCGAATATTTATATTGTTGGAAAATCATAAAGGGATGTGATGTTATGTTAAAAGCTATAATCGCTGAAGATGAAGATTCGCTTAGAAAAGAGATAAGCAAAAAAGTCATGGAGATAAGCGATGTTCAAGTTGAATACATCACAAACGAAGGAAGAGATTTATTAAATGCTATTCTAAGGGTGAAACCTGATTTAGCTATATTAGATATAAAACTTCCACAAATGACAGGAATAGAGGTAGTTAAAAACATTCGGGACGTACTACCCAATACGGAGGTCATATTCATAACGTCTTACGATGAATATATAAAAGATGCCGTAAAGCTATATGCCGCTGACTATATTGTAAAGCCTATAAATTACAACAGGCTGATTAATACTATTGAAAGGGTAAAGAGAAAATTTAGCGATTCATCTTTTGTGATAGAAGTAAGATGCGGTGAAGACGTAAGGCTAATCAATACAAATGATATATACTTTATTGAGGCCAACAGGAAGAAAACTTTTTTCTGCACTGCGTTTGAAGATTTTATGTCAAACACTTCTCTTAGCGATGTCTACAAACTCCTCAATAAAAAGGTGTTTTTTAAGGCCAGTAGATCTTATATAGTAAATCTCTATAAAGTTTATTCTATTAAATCTGTAAGTAGAACATCACTTGAAATAAGTTTTAGAGATAAAAGTAAAAAGGCATATCTATCAAAGAAATTATACAGTGAATTTAGAGATAGATTGAAAGACATATTAAGCCAGCCGGATGATATGAAAGCAAATTAGGTTGCTTGGTGATGACATGGTAAGGAAAAGTTTGAATAAGATAATTGCACTGTTTTTTGTGTATATGATTTTTGTCATAATTACGGTAAGCAACAGCATTTACTATAAACAAGGGTATTTCATGCCGGCTGATTTTAAATTGTTTTTATTCTTTACAATTTTTATCATAAATATTTTGGTTTTTACCATAATAAGGATGATATATACAAATGGGAAAAACGAGTACCAAAATATCATTAATGATTTTAAACTCAAGTTTGTAGAAGAGCAAAATAATTTATACAGAAAAAATAAACATGAATTGAAGAACAATATACTGATTTTGTATGAATTGATAAGACAAATGAAGTACAAAGACGCTGAAGAATTTTTAAAGACTTACATTGACGACATAAGCAGCAGCCTTATAAAAGTTGACACTGGAAATGACATATTAGATCTTCTGTTGTATTCTAAAATAAGCAAGGCGATGAAAAAGGATATATCCGTTCGATTTATTTGTACGGTTGATTTGAAGATTAGGCAGAAAGCGGTTAATGATGTATGCTCTATTTTGGGAAATTTGATAGATAATGCTACAGAAGAATGTGAAAGGCTAAAAAAGGATAGAAAGATGGAGATAATTTTAAATTCAGATCCAGTTGACTACATCTTTGTTGTCAAAAATACCTGGGCTGTCAGTGATTATGTTAAACAAAACATCTTATGTGATGGCTTTACAACGAAAGGCACTGGAAGGGGCAATGGGCTATCTATCGTAAGGGATATTGTTAAAAGATATGATGGGGATATAAACATAAATATCGATGATGAATATTTTTCTGTGACTGTCTTAATACCGTCTTATGAGATAAACGAATGATAATCTTTTCGTTCCTTAAAATGACATTTTGATTCCTAAGTCCACATTTTTACCGATAAAAGTTGTATAATCATACGTGATGGCACAATAAAACATTTTGATTCACTTTCATTGAGGCCATTATAACTCATGTGAAGGTGGGGTGAAAAGATGGATATGCAGTTGACTTTCATAGCTGTAAGCATAGTCATCTTAGTGTTTATAATAACATTTTCTAAAAGCAATATAGACATGGAATTTGCCATTAAATTTTTACAGACATTGGTAAAACTAAGCATAAAAAAGAAGAATTAAATTTTTATTGCAAAATCTAATTGTTGCCGTATAATATAACCTATAGTCATCATTTTTAATCATGGAGGGTATCAATTGAAGGTATATTCTTTTGTTGGAGCCAGTGGAAGCGGCAAAAGTCATCATGCGTCAGTTGTTGCAGGGAAATACGGTATAAAGTACATCATAGATGATGGCCTTTTAATATGTGAAAACAGGATCGTATCGGGATCTTCTGCCAAAAGAGAAAAGACAAAATTATCAGCTATAAGAAGGGCCATTTTTACAGATGATGAACACGCCAGAGAGGTTAAAAAATCGATTGAAGAAATAAATCCAGATAAAATATTGATAATAGGAACGTCTGACAAGATGGTGGACAAAATCGCTGAAAGGCTTAATCTACCGCCTGTTGCTGAGCGAATATATATAGAAGATATATTATCACATGATGAGATAGAGCTTGCAAGAAAGAAAAGATATGAGGAAGGTATGCATGTAATACCTGTACCGACATTTGAAGTCAAAAAGCATTTTTCAGGGTATTTTATAGATCCATTGAGGATATTTAGACGAAAAGAGATAGACTTTGAGAAGACGGTAGTGAGGCCATACTACAGCTATCTTGGCAAATACACAATCTCTGAAAATGTCATAAATTCTATTGTATTAAATGAAGCGAAGAAATTTGAAGGCATTTATAAAATAAATAAAGTCATAACAGAGAACTACACAGAAGGAATAATAATAAAAATAGAGATTGTAATGGTGCATGGTACGCCTATAAACAGCGTTTTAAGAGGAGCGATAAAAAAGATAAAAAGTGTTGTAGAGTACATGACATCTTTAAATGTGCTTGACATAAAGATTCACGTTAAATCACTTTATATAAAAGGAAATGACAAGATACTTAAAACCCGAGAAATACTTGATAAAGGCAAATAAGCCTTTTTTTTATCTTCAAAAAATTATATAATAATTGTAGAGGTCAGTAAATATTATGTAGTAAGGCAGTAAAAAACCTATATGTGGGTGATGAGGAGAATGAGATATTTAGTTGAGCAGTCCGGTTCTAAGGTTATAGTGCATGGAATCAAGGATTTTAACCTTAAAGAGACATTAGAATGTGGACAATGTTTCAGATGGAATGAAGAAGATGATGGAAGTTATACGGGGGTCGCATTTGACAGAGTAATAAATGTAAAATTAGATGGAGATATATTGACGATTGATAATACCACTTTGGCAGATTTTAATGATATATGGTATGATTACTTTGACTTGGGCAGAGACTACGGCAAGATAAAAGAGACACTTTCGCAAGACGAGATTTTAAAAGCAGCCATAAAGTACGGCGAAGGCATAAGGATTTTGCGGCAAGACACGTGGGAGACGCTTATATCATTTATCATATCTCAAAACAATCGGATTCCACAGATAAAAAAAGTCATAGAGAATTTAAGCAGGTTATTGGGTCATCCTATTGTCTATAGGGATAAGACTTATTATACATTTCCTAAAGTTCAAGATTTCATAATGGCAGATATGGAATTGCTAAGTAAAAGTAAATGTGGCTTCAGATCGAAGTATATAATCGATGCAGCGCTAAAAGTATTTAATGACGAAGTAAATCTTTTTGAGTTGCAGCTTTACGATACTTACGATGTACGTAATATACTTATGAGCATAAGAGGTGTAGGGCCAAAGGTTGCAGACTGTGTCATGCTTTATTCCATCGGAAGATATGAGGCATTTCCGACAGATGTGTGGATAAAGCGAGTTGTAGAATTTTTATACCTAAAAAGGAAGACAAATAATTCTGATGTGCAGAATTTTGCAAAAGAGAAGTTTGGCGATTTGTCTGGATTTGCGCAGCAGTACCTTTTTAATTATGCAAAAGATCATGTATCAAAAGACGTGTTTAAAGAGAGGAAAAATTAGATGATTGGGACTTTTGTCAATGCAGCATCTATTGTCGTGGGTAGTTTTGTTGGCACTTTATTTAAAATTGGAATTCCAGATAGAATAAAGTCAACGGTTATGCAAGCCATATCTTTAAGCGTTTTGATAATAGGATTTGACAGCGCATTGAAATACAAAAATTTGCTACTGGTGATAATAAGTTTGGCGATAGGCGGCATTGTAGGTGAACTGCTGGACATAGAGAAAAAGCTTAACCAATTTGGCGACTTTTTAGAGAGAAAATTATCGAGAAACGGTGAAAATAAGATAAGCGAAGGCTTTGTGACAGCAAGCCTCATATACTGTATTGGCGCGATGGCTATTGTGGGAGCATTAAAAGACGGTTTACAAGGTGATCACAGTATACTTTTTGCCAAATCCATGTTGGATGGCATATCATCTATAATATTTGCATCTACATTAGGGATAGGTGTCATGATATCATCCATAAGTGTCCTATTATATCAAGGCTCTATAACTTTGTGTGCATCGCTTCTTAAAGATTTATTGACTGCTAACGTGATAGCGGACATGTCTGCCATTGGTGGCGTCTTGATAATAGGCATATCATTAAATATGCTGAATTTGACGAAAATAAAGATTGGGAACTTGCTTCCGTCAATATTTATACCTATTGTATACGAAATAATACTGAAAGCATTTTAAATGATGAAGGAGGTGCCCTTAAAAAGGGCTGTTGAGTTATGAAAGAAATAAGAAGCATAGATGTTGCGAGAGTAGCCATAAGGATGGCTATGTCAAGGAGAGAAGATGAAGCCGTATTAAAGGAGAAGTATGGAAAAGAGGGCATCAAGGTAGCGGCGGTAGATTATGGCGGCGAATACATTAATTCAATTTCAAAGATAATAGAAAGGGCAGTTGTAGCGGCAAAAAGAGAAGGAGTCGTAGAGGACAACCATGTAGGAGAAGGGGCTGTTGCAGGTGCAACACATGAGGCAATAATGCAGCTAAAAGATAAAGCTATGGGGCTTAATATAGGTGGCAAGATTGGAATAGCATTTTATGGCGAACACCTTTGCGTCTGTGCATTTTTCGCCGTTGGAATGCTAAACTTAAACGAAGTTGCCATTGGACTTGGGCATAGATCTCTTAAGTATTGATGGTACATGCTTCCCTTAAAATAGATAGTTTAATTTAAGGGAAGCATTTTTTACGCTAATAAATGGCATTAAGCCATTATATTTATCCGAACAATTTAGATCTAAAATTTTTTATTTTGAAGCGCAATAAAAACAAAAAAATATATTGCATTTGAATCTCAATATGATATAATAAACATACAATACAAAATTTGGTTCCAGCAAGAATGCTTATAATTTTCGTATAAAATTAGACAAAAGGTGTAAAATATGATAAAAAAGCTAAGTGCTTTAATTTTAATATTTTTTATTTTTGTCATGGCTTTATATTTTTATCAATTTATAATGATGTATTTGTTTGAAGGTATATATCATTTTTTTAATATAAGAAATAATGATCCATTAGTTATGACAAGTAGCAATTTAGTCTACAATTTTATTACGGAAATTTTGTTGTTAGTTTTAGCTATATTTTTACTAAAAAAATTTAATTATATAAAATTTATTAAGATGTCTTTTAAATCTATAATTAAAGCATTTATATTTATGTTATTATCGCTGACATTTACTAAGTATATACTAGATATATTTAAAATATATAATATTTTTTTGTTGTTCGATTTTAAGAATATTATTGCAAACTGGAACAAGGCAGACTATATTGTTGCAATATCACAAATGATTTTATTTATTTTAGTTGCTTTATCAGAAGAATATTTATATAGAGTCACTCTTTATTTTAAAATATCTGAAATATTAAATTTAAAAAGCAACATCTTAAAAATAGTATTTAGCGTGATACTAACAAATATTTTATTCTCAATTATCCATTATCCTATACGTCATTATAATATTTCTAAACTTTTTGAAATATTTATAATAGGTATATATTTCAGTTATCTTTTTTTACGAAGTGGCAATATATATTTGGCTTGTATGATGCATTTTTATTTTGACTTTCCGATTTTAACAACAATTAATATCGGGTATTACCATTATGAGGAAATTATTCTTTTAATTATTTCGATTATGTTAATAGAAAGTTATTATATGGTTAAACACTTTTATCTAAGACTATATAGCAGATACGAACAAACTTAGACTATATTATTTTTATAAGATATGGAGGATAATATGATAAAAGGAAAAGAATTAATAAAAATATTTGTAAGTATTTTTACAATAAAAAATTTACGGAAAAGAAAATTTTAACTTAAAATAATCGTTTTTTGACTTTTCAAAAAGTTTATTTGTTGCATTATAAGAAAGGAAAGACATGTTAATTTAAGACTTAAGACAGTATATAAAAAAGAAAGTGGGAAATTTATATGGAATTTTCAACTCAAGGTGAAAGACTAAAGAAAATTAGGAAAATGCTTAAGATGAAACAGAGAGAACTACAGGATAAAAACATTACCAGAGGCTTTATAAGCATGATTGAAAGCGGTAGAAGCACTATGAGCAAAGAAACAGCTTCTGTCATAGCAGAGAAATTTAATGATCGATGAGATTGTAATATGTAGAAAGAAACAGAAGTTTCAAAAATACTTATAAATATTAAAGGAGAAAGCGATGAATAAAAATATTAGGTTATTACTTTTTGCAAAATGGATTTCTAATTTTGGGACACAGCTTCATAGCCTTGCTTTTCCTATAATTGTATACAATCAGACTCATTCGTCTACTATATTATCATTGGCCTTCATTGCTGAAACATTGCCATGGCTTTTTATAGGACCAATTATTCATCATATTTTAAGTAAAAAGATGTCTGATAAATCTATTTTAGTTTTATGTGATCTAATGAGATTTTTGATTGTCATTGGGATATTAAATTTTATTAAAATACCATATATCGTCTTATGTCTGATATTTTTCTTAGGCTGTTTTAATTCAATATACGGTTCATTTAGAACAAGTATAATTAAATCAAATACAGATGATTTAACTTTGACTAAAACAATTGGGATTTCTTTAGGAGTAGATGATCTAATTAATATGCTAGCACCGGCTTTTGGTGCATTGTTGATTTCTTTAGGCATTTTACCTACTATTTTTTTAATGGCAGATTCAGTTAGCTATTTATTGAGTGGATTTTTGATTTTAAAAATTCAGAGTCATGAGGACAAACATTTATCAGAAAGCGAAAGCAATCTAAATTTTTATCATCAGGCAACTGAAGGCTTTCATACTATATGGAATAATATAGAGTTAAAATGGCTTGTTATACTTGAAGGTATTCGCTCACTTGTTGAAGGTATTTCCATACCTCTTTTGATACTTTATGTTACGCAAATTCTTTTAAAATCGGAAACTACTTTTGCCTGGTCAAGAGCGATTTCGTCTATTTTTTCTATTTTAGCATCATTGATGTATATCAAGTTTGAAGCGAAATTGGCGAAAGGAAAATTTGTTAATATCGGAACTGCTTTTCTAACAATTTCTCTATTATCAATGGCATTTTTTAATGAGATATACGTGTTTTATTTAGCATCTGCTTTTTTAGGAATAGGCATGGGAATTCGCCAATTGGTTTCAGAAAATTTATTGATCAAACTGACTGATAATTGCAAATTGCCTCAAGTGACATCTGCTTTTAATGCATTTATATCAAGTCTTTATCTTTTAGGCTATGGAATTTCAATTTTCCAACGAGAAGGAATTTCGGTGGTATATTTTTTTGCTATAAGTGGATTTTTATTGCTATTAGGATATTTCTATAAAGCACCATCAACTTTAAAACATGCTTTGCTGCTGCAAAGGGAATTGGAAAATTGATTTTAACGGAAAGCTTTTATCTGGCATAAATAAATTGCCATAAAAGAGGGTTCATTGCGAACCCTCTTTTTAACCTCCTAAATACGACTTTTTAACCCTTTCATCGTTTTTCAAGACAGATGCAGCACCTTCAAGTGAGATGTTGCCTGTCTCAAGGACGTATGCTCTGTCTGCAATGGATAGAGCCATTTTAGCGTTTTGCTCTACCAGAAGGATGGTGGTGCCGTCTTCATTTATGCCTTTTATCGTCTTAAATATGTCTTGCACTACGATGGGTGCAAGTCCCATTGATGGTTCGTCTAACAAAAGCACTTTTGGTTTTGACATCAATGCACGCCCTATTGCCAGCATCTGCTGCTCACCACCGCTTAAAGTGCCGGCAATCTGTTTATGCCTTTCTTTTAGACGTGGAAATAGGTGAAATACTTTTTCTATGTCGCTTTTTACCATTTTGTCTTTCCTGAGATATGCTCCCATCTCAAGATTTTCCATTACAGTCATGTTGGCAAATATTCTTCTTCCTTCTGGCACTTGGCAGATGCCCATATCCACTATATTTTGAGCAGGTTTTTTTGTTATGTCTACATCATCGAATTTGATGTAGCCTTTTTTTGGTTTCAATATGCCTGATATTGTCATTAGAGTAGTGCTTTTGCCTGCGCCATTTGCACCTATTATCGTAACAATTTCACCGTTATTTACTTTTAAATCAATGCCTTTTAAGGCATTGACCATTCCATATGATACGTTGAGGTCTTTTACCTCTAACATGTTTTAAGCACCTCCTTCAATTGATAAAATTTCACTTTCATCAGGACTTTCTTCTCCAAGGTATGCAGCTATTACTTCTGGATTTTTCTTGATTTCGTCTGGTGTGCCATGTGCTATTATTTTTCCGTAGTTCATGACGTATATGTCTTCGCAAAGATCCATAACCAATGACATGTCGTGCTCTATCAAGAGTATTGTTATGTCAAATTTGTCCCTTATGAATCTGATTGTGTCTGTAAGCTCTTTTGTCTCTTGCGGATTCATCCCTGCTGCAGGTTCATCCAGAAGCAGAAGCTTTGGCTTTGTTGCCAGTGCTCTTGCTATTTCAAGTCTTCTCTGTTCGCCGTATGGCAGATTTTTGGCAAGGTTTAAGGCGTGCTTATCAAGATTGAATATTTTAAGGAGATCCATCGCTTGTTTGTCTTGTGTTTTTTCTCCATCTAAGTATTTCTTGTGCTGAACAAAGGAGCTTAAAAGTCCGTATTGCACGTGAATGTGCTGAGCTATCTTGACATTGTCAAGGACAGTTAGGTTTTTAAATAGACGTATGTTTTGAAATGTCCTTGCTATGCCAAGCTTTGTGTTGTTATACGGTTTTGTTGATACGTTTTTTTCGTCAAATGTCACTTTTCCTGATGTAGGCTTGTATATACCGGTTATTATGTTGAATACTGTTGACTTTCCAGCACCATTTGGTCCTATAAGTCCTGTTAAAGAGCCTTGTTCCAGTTCTATGTTGACATCTATCAGGGCCTTTATGCCGCCAAAGTCTATAGATACGTCTTTAATTGACAGTAAACTCACTGCTTTTCTCCCCTTTCTTGAATAGTTTTTTGAGAGAAAATTCTCTTGTACCCATCAACCCTTCTGGTCTAAATAGCATTACGATGATCAAAAGGAGAGCGTATATGACCATTCTTAGTGCAGCATAATCCTGCAAAAGTGCATATACAAAAGTCAAGAAGATAGCTGATAGGATGGACCCTGTTATGCTGCCCAGTCCTCCTAATACAACCATTGTTAAGATATCGAATGATTTCATGAAGTTGAATGTTTCTGGCTGTATGATGTAGAAGTTGTGAGCATAAAGGGCACCGCCTATTCCTGCGAAAAATGCACCTATCGTGAATGCCAATGTCTTGTAGAAAGTTGTGTTTATGCCCATAGATTCGGCTGCTGTCTCGTCTTCTCTGATTGCTACACAGCATCTGCCGTAGCTGGAGTTTATGAAGTTTCTGATTAAGACGACGGTTATGACTGCCATCCAGAATACCCACGTCCAGTTTGTGTACTTTGGTATTCCAGATAGGCCGCTGGCTCCACCCACGTATTCGGTGTTTAAAAAGATTACCCTAATTATTTCTCCGAATCCAAGTGTTGTTATAGCAAGGTAGTCTCCTTTTAATCTCAATGATGGTATTCCTATCAAGATTCCGGCTATGCCTGCTGCTATGCCTCCTACTAATAATGCAAGTGGAAATGGAAGTCCTAATTTGTACGTTATGATAGCTGATGTGTATGCACCGATTGACATGAATCCTGCATGTCCTAAGGAGAATTGTCCTGTAAATCCATTTATAAGGTTAAGGCTTACAGCAAGTATTACATTTATGCCCATGAGAACGATGTTTATTTCGTAATAGTCGTTTAATATGTTTGTCGACAGCAAAATCTGTATTATGGCGTAAAAGACCAACAGCCCTAAAAATATAAGTAATCTGTTTTTCAATATTTGCTTCAACTTTACCACCTACACTTTCTCTCTTACATTTTTGCCAAAGAGTCCTGTTGGCTTTATTAGCAATATGATTATGAGTATTGCAAATGAAACGCCATCTCTGTATAGGGAGCTGCCATAGCCTGAAACAAGTGCTTCTATGACACCCATCAAAAGGCCTCCTACCATAGCACCTGGTATTATGCCTATTCCTCCCAATACTGCTGCTATGAATGCTTTTAAGCCTGGCATTATACCCATTAAAGGATCTATGGAGTTGTAGTATATGCCAACTAAGACACCTGCGACAGCGGCAAGGGCAGAGCCTATGGCAAATGTGAATGAAACGGTCCTATCCACATTTACTCCCATAAGCCTTGCAGCATCAGGGTCTGTGGAGACAGCTCTCATGGCCTTTCCCATCTTTGTCTTGTATATGATAAGCTGAAGTCCCACCATCATGATTATGGATACGACAAATATGACGATCTGCTGGTTTGATATGGTGATTACGCCGTTTAAAAATGAGTACATGTGCTGCTTGAAAATTTGAGGATACGTTCTGACTTGCGGAGATAAGAGGATTATGCCTCCGTTTTCCAGTAAAAGTGAGACGCCGATGGCTGTAATCAATATTGAGATTTTTGACTTATCTCTTAATGGCCTGTATGCCACACGCTCTATTGTCACGCCAAGTATAAGGCTTACCAGCATTGCCAATAGGAGAGATGGTATAAATCCAAGGTGAAAGTATGTGGATGCGAAGAATCCTGTAAATGCACCTACCATGTATATATCACCATGAGCGAAATTTATAAGTTTCATTATGCCGTAAACCATGGTATATCCAAGGGCAATAAGCGCGTATATACTGCCTAAAGATAGACCATTTATAAGCTGCTCAATAAATGTCTTCATAAATATCACCTCAAGTTTAAATATATTAAAATATATGCGGCCACAAGGTGACCGCATTGCCGTATTTTCTAAAGTTATCTTACGATTTTTATTCAGCACTTACTTTTTTCTTAAGTGTCTGTTTACCGTCCTTCAATTCTATTATTACTGTCTGTTTTATAGGATTGTGTTGTGTATCTATCGAAATATTGCCTGTAACACCTTTGAAGTTTTTCAGATTTGCCAAGGCTTCTGTTATTTTTGCCGGGTCAGTTGAATTTGCATTTTTTATCGCTTGTACCAACATGCCTGCTGAGTCATACGCCAAAGCGGCAAAAGCATCAGGTTCTGTACCGTAAGCGTCTTTGTACTTCTTTATGAAGTCTTGAACAGTCGGATCTGGATCTGTCGATATGAAGTGGTTGCTGTAATAGACGTTGTTTAATGCAGATGCACCTGCTATCTTCAGTAGATCAGGTGAATCCCAGCCGTCACCGCCAAGTAAAGGCGTATTTATACCCATCTCTCTCGCTTGCTTAGCTATCTTTGCCGTGTCTTGATAGTATCCAGGTATGAATATGACGTCAGCATTTAACCCCTTTATCTTAGTAAGCGTCGACTTAAAATCTTGATCGCCTGCAACGTAAGCTTCTTGATCTATCACTTTTCCACCAAGTTTTTCGAACTGATCTTTGAAGCTTTGAGCAAGGCCTTTGCTGTAGTCGCTTTTGTCGTCAATGTATATGACAGCAGTTTTTGCACTTAGATCTTTTGCGGCAAATTCGCCCATCACTTTGCCTTGATATGGGTCTGTGTAACATGCTCTGAATATTTCGCTTTTTACTTTATTTGTGTTTGGATCGACAGTTACATCAAAAGACGTGCCAGATGGGGTTATAAGAGGTATGTTTTTGCTTAATGCAATTGAAGAAGCTGCTTTTGTGTTACCTGTTGTTGCAGGTCCTAATATTGCCACTACGTTGTCTTCAACGATAAGTTTTGTAGCCTGATTTATTGATTCATCTGTTGCGGATTTGTTATCAGCCTTGATAAGGTTAATCTGTTTTCCAAGAAGGCCACCGTTTTTGTTTACATCATCTACATACAGTTTTACCGCGTTGTACTCAGAAGTTCCGTATGAGGCTACCTGTCCTGTCAATTCAAAAAGGGCTCCTACGTTTATTTTGTCGCTGCTTGTAGCGCTGGTGTTTTTGCTGCAGCCTGAAAACAAAAGTGAAGCTGTCATTACGATGCCTAAAAGCATTGATGCTTTTTTAAACGAATTTTTCATAGAAATCCTCCCATTTTTTAAAAATTTAATAAAATTAAAATTTTTCTCTACCGGTAGAAAAATTAAAGAAAACAGACGATAAATTTACTATAATTATACTTTATTGATGATATTTACATCAAGATTAATTATTTTAAGGCATATTCAAATTTTCTAATAAATATTACAAAAAACTTTTATTGACTAATAAATGTTTTTATCTTACTATTTTATTAATTAATGAAAATTTTATCAAAAGTGTCATTTGAAATTTAGCATGGTAGCACGGTAGGATTTTTGTTGTTGCCATGCAAGGGGAGGAGTTTTTATGAAAAAGTCTATCTTTGCTTTGGCAGCTTTTTTTATAATATCTTTTGCCGTATCTGGATGCCAAAGCAAGGCAACGTCTACTGGTAGCACGGGAAAGATGATAACAATTGGCATCACACAGATAGTTGAGCATCCAGCGCTTGATAGCGCAAGAGAAGGGTTTATAAAAGCTTTGAAAGACAATGGCTATGAAGAAGGGAAGAATGTCACATATATCAAGGAAAACGCTCAAGGTGATATGTCGACGGCTGAGACAATAGCCAAAAAGTTCGTTGATAAAAATGTCGATTTAATTTTTTCCATAGCAACGCCTACTACACAGGCAGTTAAAAAAGCCACTTCTACTATTCCAATCGTGTTTACTGCTGTTACAGATCCTGTTGCTGCTGGGCTTGTAAAATCGTTGGATAATCCTGGCGGAAATGTGACTGGTACTTCCGATATGGAGCCTATAAATGATCAGTTAAAATTGATAAAGGACTTGATTCCAGATGCTAAAAGGATAGGGATAATATACAATGCAGGTGAAGTCAATTCTACAGTTCAGGTGAAGATTGCGAAAGACGATGCAGCAAAATTAGGCTTTAGCGTAAAAGAAGCTACTGTATCAAATAGCAGCGAAGTAAGCCAAGCGGCACAATCTTTAGTAGGGAAAGTTGATGCCATATGGCTTCCGACAGATAACACTGTTGCTTCTTCTGTTGCGGCTATAATAAAGGTCACTAATTCAGCGAAGATACCTGTAATAGCAGCAGAAAAAGGAATGGTTGAAGGCGGCTCATTGGCTACGCTTGGTATAAGTTACAGCGACTTAGGCTATCAGGCAGGTTTAATGGCTATTAAGATTTTAAAAGGTGAAAAGCCTGCCAATATAAAAGTGGAAACTGCTAAGAATCTGCAGCTTATACTAAATCAAAAAGAAGCAGATGCTATTGGTTTTAAAATACCAGATTCTATCATGAAGAAAGCACAAGAGGTCATCAAATAAATAGATATAATTGGGGGTCTATACAATGTCTTTTGCCATTTCTACATTAGAGCAGGGGCTTGTCTATGGCATAATGGCACTTGGTGTCTATATATCTTTTAAGATAATAAATTTTGCTGATTTGACTGTAGAGGGCAGCTTCACTTTAGGGGCTGCCGTTACAGCAAAACTTATAACAAGTGGTTCAAACCCTGTTTTTTCTATTTTTATTTCCATCATTGCTGGGGGATTAGCTGGCTTAATCACGGGATTTTTGAATACGAAGCTAAATATCACGGAGTTATTAGCAGGTATACTTACGATGACTGCTCTTTACTCTATAAACTTGCGCATAATGGGAAAGTCAAACATACCTATGCTTAGCAATAGATCTATATTTGACTACTTTGATTTTGCAGGAAGCTATAAAAACATACTATTTTTTGGACTTATTGTTGTTTTTATGTTGCTTTTGACAAATTATTTTTTGCAGACGCGGACGGGATTTGCTCTAAGGGCCACAGGAAACAATCAGCAGATGGTTCGCAGCATGGGAATAAACACAAATGCTACGATTACGCTGGGACTTGTAATATCAAATGCTTATATTGCTTTGGCAGGATCGTTAGTGTCGCAGTATCAAGGCTTTGCCGATGCTGGCATGGGCATTGGAACACTTGTTGCAGGACTTGCTTCTGTCATTATCGGTGAAGTATTGATAAGAGAGAGAAATATATTGTGGGCAGTGATTTCTGCCGTCGTAGGATCGATAGTCTACAGGAGTGCAATAGCAATAGCCCTTACAATAGGATTTAATCCGACAGATCTAAAACTTTTGACTGCCATATTAGTAGTTGTGGCATTGTCACTGCCTGGATTGAAGAAAATTGTTTTAAGCTCTAACTGAAAAGGGGGATTTACAATGTTAAAGCTTATAGATGTGGATAAATATTTCTATAAAAATACCCCTAATGAGATTCAGGTATTCAATAAATTGAATCTCGAAGTAGATGACGGTGATTTTATAACGATTGTGGGCAGCAATGGCGCAGGCAAATCTACGCTTCTCAATCTGATAGCTGGAGCGTATCCTGTTGACAGTGGTTCTGTCGTCATCGATGATTTGGATGTGACATCGTATCCTGAATATAAAAGGTCCAGGTATATAGGCAGGGTATTTCAAAACCCTCTTTTAGGAACAGCTCCATCTATGACGATTGATGAAAATTTATCAATTGCTTATTCAAAAGGCACTGGACTAAACCTTAAAATGGGGCTTAACAAGAAAAATAGGGAATTTTTCAAGGAAAAGTTGGCTGAATTAGGATTAGGTCTGGAAAACAGATTGAAGACGAAAGTTGGGCTTTTATCTGGAGGACAAAGGCAAGCATTGACACTTCTTATGGCTACATTTGCAAAGCCTAAGCTGCTTTTATTAGATGAACACACCGCTGCTTTAGATCCAAGGACTGCTAATATAATAAATGAAATTACAAATAAGATCATCTACGAGAATAAGTTGACTACGCTTATGGTTACTCACAATCTTGAGCACGCTTTGGAATTTGGAAATAGGATAATAATGATGCATCAAGGACGTATCGTGCTTGATTTGAAGGAGGAAAAGAAAAATCTTACTGTAGATAAGCTTTTAAAGATGTTTAATGAGGTCAATGGTACTGAATTTGTGGATGATAGGGTGATGTTGGCATAGGATTTACTCACACCCGTTTCTCGTTGTGAATATAATGAGATTAAAAGGATTCAACGAGAAATGAGGTGTTTTAATGGATAATGAAGATATTAAAAGTTTTGATGCGATGGATGAAGAAAAATTGGAAAAATTGATGGATGCGATATCGCCGATTTTAGAGGAGATGGAGACAGATACACAGCCTATTTATATAGCAAAGTTCATACTTTTTGTTTTTTTACTTATCTTGATTAACGATACAAAATTTTCTGTCATTGCACTGAATGCACTTTTGGCTGCTTCGGATATTGTTTCGTTTTTTCCAGCCATATACAATATTTATTCTGCTGAGCCGATTTCCCTCGAGGCGCCAGATGAAAACAGCAAACTTCCGAAGCTTGTATTTCCTCCGCCAACAGGCATAAGTATGGATACCTTTTTTGGTTTTACATTGCTTTCCATTTTTACGCTATTAGGCTTTTCAAATCTTCAGTATCTATATGCGATTTATGCGGCACTGACGTATACATTCATACCAGGTGCTACGGCTAACTTGATAAGAGGCTTGCCGACGCCTACTCCAATGGATAAAAATGATGTGAAAAAAGATTAAAGTATGAGGTATTGCCTCATACTTTTTTTAATGCCATTTCTACATTTATCATCCCATATCCTTGTGAATAGTACCTGTAGTGGTCTACATTTGTGGTAGTAGATTTTAAGATGTTTTTTATTTGGTAATTTGTCAGTGAAGGATTTTTTTCCAAAAGAAGTGCTGCTGCTCCGGCTACAATTGGTGTTGCCATTGATGTACCAGATGCCGTTCTGTATGATTTGTTAAGAAGGATGTTGTCGTCAGTTCCTATTGGAACATTTCCTGATGCGGCTGAAACGATCTTTACGCCAGGTGCTACTACATCAGGTTTTGGCAAGAAAGCGGATCCTCTTCCTGAGAAATTGGCAATCTCATCGTCTGAAGTGTCAACAGTTCTTTTGTCATCAACTGCACCAACTGTTATAACATTCATGCTGTTTCCCGGAGATGTTATAGAGTTCATAGACGGCCCCGAATTGCCAGCCGCTACTACAACAACCAATCCACTTCTCCAAAGCCTATCTACTCCTTTGACAAGAGGGTCTAAAAAAGGAGGCAATGATGGTGTTTCACCGATGGAAAGTGAAACAATTCTTATATTGTATTTATCTTTGTTGTCAAGTATCCACTGCATACCTGACAGTATATCTGATGTTGAACCGCTACCTCTGGAATCCAAAACTTTTACTGATACTATATTTGCTTCAGGTGCTACACCTTTGTACTTGCCATCTGATAAATAACCGCTGGATGCGGCATCTCCTGCCACATGGGTACCGTGGCCGTTGTCATCGTATGGACTTTTTTTCCCGTTTACAATGTCGTGAAATGCAATTATTCTGTTTTTGGGTTTAGTGAAGTCTGGATGAGGGTAAATTCCTGTGTCTAAAAAAGCTATTGTTACGCCTTTACCAGTGTATCCATGATCATTTGCCTCTCTTGATTTGATTTCCTGTGTGGCAATGTTAAGCTGTGTTTTTACAGTTGAATCTTCAGCTATAAATTTTATGCCTTTATTTTTTGCGATGATGTTTAGCTTATTGCACGGTATGTTTACAGCCCAACCGTTGATGATAGGCAGTTCGTATTTTATCGTTCCTCCAATTGATTCTATCTTTTTTTTAAGCGCATCATATGGCAAATTGGAATACACAATAGCGCTAACACACTCACTTCTATATGTGTAAGCTTTTCGTAGTAGCCTCGAGTCTATTTTGCTTTTGGGATAAAGGCTTTGAATAACACCTGATAAAATTAGCGCAGAAATTATATCCATAAATTAAATCCCCCTTTCTTATATCAGAATATGTTTAAGGTAAATTTTTGTTAGTTTTTAAATTGGAAGTGTCACAAATATTGGCGGTGTCATATTATGTATTAGGTCAAAAAGACCTGACATAAATCTTGCGAAAGGGGGATATTTATATGCCCACAGAGAAAGGTGCATCATGGATAGGCGGTGGATGGTTCTGGATTATAATTATAATACTTCTTATCTTCTTGTTTGTACCTGGCTTCATAGTCGAAGAGCCTAAAGCTTGATTAAATTTAAAATTTTAAAAGGAGGATTATTATGGCAGGAACAAGTTCAGTATTTGGCGAAAGCAATTTGCTGTTCTTCTTCTTAATTCTCGTTGTCCTTATGGGCGGCGGATGGTTTGGCGGAGCATGGTCAATGGAAACATTGCTGTTCTTCTTCGTACTTTTAGTCATAATCATGGACGGTGGAATGGGATTATTCTTGAATCAAGTCAAATAAAGTAAATGGTCCTATCTTGCGGTAGGACCATTTGTTTTACATATTAGTTGGCAATATTTTTTTGATAAAGTTTTTTAAATTCATTTGGAGATAGGCCAAATTCTTTTTTAAATGCACGGTAGAATCCAGCATAATCTTTAAAACCACATTGCTCGTAGATTTTTGATATGGGTACATTTGATAAAATCATATTTTTTGCAATTGTAAGCCTTCGCTGTAATATGTAACTATAAACTGACACCCCTATTTTTTCTTTAAATAAATGAGACAGATAATATTTGCTTATATAAAATTCTGAAGAAATTTTTTCTAGAGATAAATCGTTAGTTGCATTAGTTGTTATATAGCTAATAATTTTATTGAGCAAATCGTCAGAACTCTTATTTATGACAAATGGACCTTGAAAATATACAGAACGATTTAAATGCACAAGAAATTGAGAAATCAGTGAATAACATAATAAATCTTTGCTCATATTATTTGAGTAATATTCGTCTATTACCATTAATAGTAATGCGTATAAAGGTTGCCAACGTGATTTGTCCAATCTTATAAGTTTATTATTTAATTCTCTGCATTTATTAAAAGAAAAATAAATATTATTGTCTAACTTATAGAGTTCATCCATGTATTCTTTGCTAAGCCATATTACGATTCGCTCATATTTTCCTGTAGAAGTATTCAAAATTGGGTAATGATTATCGTGTGGCGATATAAATAAAACATCTCTTGGTTTCAAACTATACAAGTTTCCTTCTACAACGTAATCTATTGAGCCATCAATAAAAATGTAAATTTCATAATGGCTATGATAGTGGGAATTTATATTTATGTTTGTATCGTCCAGTCCACTGTAATGATATATTTCAAAGTATTGGTGCTTCATTTGTTGACTCTGATTAAATTTTTGAAATTTTTTCATACTTATTTCCTTTCTTTTAAAATAGTTGCAATTGGTTATGAAATTATATTAAAGTTTCAACAAAATTTAACGCAAGATTAACAATGTTAACGACAAACTTTAATATATTATTTGTCAGTATTTTGCTTTATAATTCAATTATAGCTTATTGAATTTTTCTGCTCAATATATTAGTGTTTTTTAATTAAATGTATATTAGTATATTTGAAAGGAGGCGTGTTAGTAGTATATTTAACTTGTGTGTATTTTCTTTTTTATGAATTTTATAAGCTTTATGAATACGATTTTAAATGGAATTGTTATTCAATTTTAATTAAAATTTTTAGGATGGAGTGGTAATATGAGAAAGTTTGGAATGATTGATAAAATCGGATATGCTTTTGGAGATTTTGGCAATGACATGTTCTTTATTACTGTTTCGGCATTTTTAATGCTTTTTTATACAGATGTATATGGGATATCTCCAGCGTTAGTTGGAACTATATTTTTAGTGACTCGTTTGTATGACGCATTTTTCGACGTCATATGGGGACGATTTATAGATTCTCGCCCAACAACAAAGCAGGGAAAATTTCGTCCATGGGTTTTAAGGATGTTTGTACCATTGTTAGTTTTTGATGTTTTAGTATTTACTTATATACCAAGTTTGACAAACAATATGAGTATAGTTTATTGTTTCATAACTTACATGTTATGGGCCACGTTTTACAGTACTGTCAATATACCATATGGTTCAGCGGCATCTGTTATAACACAAGACCCTGTTGAGCGTGCTTCATTATCAACATTTAGAAGCGTTGGGGCGGCTTTTGCTGGTGCTATAGTCAGTTTCTTAGTTCCGCTTTTAGTGTTTGTAAACGGTAAAGCGAGTGCAAGTAGATTTTTATATATGGCAATTGCATTTGCCGTAGTTGCTGGTGTAGCGTATTTATTGTTCTATTTTATGACAATTGAGAGGGTTCAGGCTCCGGTCGGGACAAAGCAGAAACTTGATTTAAAGATTACTGCTAAAGGGCTCATAAAAAATAGGCCATTTTTAGCAATAGTTGTTATATTTCTTTTGCTGCTGCTGGCATCTTTATTTGGAATGGGTATGAACAGTTATCTATTTAAAGATTACTTCCACAATACAAAGGCTTTGTCATTAGCATCGCTTGTTTCAATGGTTGGAACATTAGTTTTAGCGCCTTTTGTAACTCCTTTAGTGAAAAGATTTGGTAAAAAAGAGGTATCTGCAGTTGGTACATTATTATCAGTGATAATTTATTTTATCATGTACTTAATGCCAACGCATAATGCTTATCTGTTTGTTTTGCTTATGTTTTTAGCAAATTTAGGATTTGGTTTGTTCAATTTAGTAAGTTGGGCTTTTATAACAGACGCTATAGATTATCAAGAAATTTTAACTAAAACACGAGAAGATGGGACAATATATGCTTTCTTTTCATTTGCTCGCAAGGTTGGGCAAGCTTTAGCAGGTGGATTAACTGGATATGCATTAGCAGCCATAGGTTATGTTGCTCAAAAAGCGGGAGAACCGCCTGTTGCACAAACAGTACAAGTAGCAAATGGCATTAAAGCAATTGCGACGTTAATTCCTGCTTTGGTTTATTTAGCAGTATTCCTGTGCTTACAATTTTGGTATCCACTTACAAAATCAAAATTAGCAGAGGTTCAACAACAATTGAAAGAAATAAGAGCTGCAAAAGCTGAAGAATAAATAAAAATTAATTATAGAAATGGAGTGTTGTAAATGTTATACCCAAAATTAAATTCAGCACGTATGCTTATTGATCTTTCAGGAATATGGGATTTTAAAGCTGATGATGGCAATGGATTTTCTGATAAGTGGTATGAAAGAAAATTAGAAAATCCGCTAACAATTGCCGTTCCAGCATCTTACAATGACCAGAAAGAGTCAATTGATTTAAGGGATCATTATGGGTATGTGTTTTATCAAAGAGAAGTTGCAGTTCCCAAATATTTGAAAGGACAAAGGATCGTATTAAGATTTGGCGCAGTGACGCATTATGCTAAAGTATACTTAAATGGTGAGCTTATCTGTGAGCATAAGGGAGGTTTTTTGCCATTTGAAGTAGAGATTCAGGACATAATAAAATTTGATGAATCAAACCTTTTGACAGTTGCAGTAGATAACAGGATAGATTACAGTAGCTTGCCTGTTGGCAATGAAAATGGAGGAAATATATTAGGAGGGGGACTGCTGCCATCAGTACCTGGAGTTACTCCTAAAAAACAAAATGCGCCAAACTTTGACTTTTTTAACTATGCGGGAATACATCGACCAGTAAAAATTTATACAACTCCTTTGAAGTACATTAAAGACGTAACGATAGTGCCAAATGTGGATGGAAATGATGCAAAAGTCGTATATTCTGTTGAAACAGTCGGCGATGGTGATGTATTACTTACAATCTATGATGAAAACAACGAAATAGTAGCAAAAGCAAATGGAAAAGAAGGAACCTTTATAATAAAAAATGTTAAGCTGTGGCAACCATTGAATGCTTATCTTTACACAGCTAAAATAACATTTGGTGAAGATATGTATGAGCAGACATTTGGCGTTAGGACAGTTGAAGTTAAAGGAAACCAGTTTTATATAAACGGAAAACCATTTTATTTCAAGGGATTTGGAAAACATGAGGATTCTAATGTCCACGGCAGAGGTATTGATGAAGTATTAAATGTGAAAGATATTTCATTGATGAAGTGGATGGGAGCCAATTCATTCCGTACAAGTCATTACCCATACTCTGAAGAGATGATGAATCTTTGCGATAGGGAAGGTATAGTTGTAATAGATGAGACACCTGCTGTAGGAGTTAACTTGAATTTTGGTGGAGTCGGTAGTAGCAAACAAGTTGATACATTTAAAACAATTAGAACACATGAGCATCATAGAAAAGTCATTAAAGATATGATTGAGAGAGACAAAAATCATCCATGTGTTGTAATGTGGTCATTGGCAAATGAATCAGATACTATGACAATACCTGATAGCGCATATGAGTATTACAAACCACTTTATGAGCTTGCACACAAATGTGATCCTCAAAATAGGCCTGTAACAATAGTTGGCGTACAAGGCGATTACACAAAAGATAAAACATTACCTGCTATGGATGTGATATGCATAAATCGCTATTATGGATGGTATATCTATGGTGGTGATTTAGATGCAGCAAAGCAAGCATTGACATTAGAACTGGAATATTGGCAAAAAGTAGGAAAACCTGTTATATTCACAGAATTTGGAGCAGATACAATTGCGGGATTGCATTTAGCAACGCCAAATATGTTTACTGAAGAATACCAAGTTGACTTTTTGAAAGCTAATGTAGAAGTATTTGATAAATTTGAATGTGTTGTTGGTGAACAAGTTTGGAACTTCGCTGATTTTCAGACGATTCAAGGCATAATGAGAGTTGATGGAAACAAGAAAGGTGTATTTACTCGCGATCGCCGGCCAAAGCTTGCAGCCCATTATTTGCGCAATCGTTGGTTAAGCTTGCCTGATTTCGATTATAAATTTTAGAAATGAGTTTAGTTGCAAAAAGATGATGGTATTTACATCATCTTTTTGCAATATTAAAGATGGTATAAGATATAATCTAATTCACTATGAGATATGCTTTTAAAAAATTTTAGTCGTTTCAAATAATTTTATGTGCTAAACAAAATTAACAATAGTTTAGACAATTTGTAATATAGCGTTTTAAGATTTACTAAATTATAATTTTTCATATGAAAAAGATAGATTATTATGTTAATAAAGACTTCATGCCAGTTTTAACATGACTAAATATTATCATAAAGAATGGAGGAATATAAATGTATATGACATTTCGATGGTATGGTGATGATGATAAAGTTACCTTGGATAAAATAAGGCAAATACCGGGCATTGAAGGAATTGTTTCTGCGATTTATGATATACCTGTAGGTGAAGTGTGGCCATATGAAAGAATTGTTAGCTTAAAGAATGAAATTGAAAAATACGGATTCAGATTTGATGTGATAGAAAGTGTACCTGTTCATGAAGATATAAAACTTGGACTGCCAACAAGAGATAATTACATCAATAAATATAAAGAAACACTAAGGAACTTAGCAAAAGCAGGAATAAAGGTTGTATGCTATAATTTTATGCCTGTATTTGATTGGACTAGATCTGAATTGGATCACAGACTTAATGATGGTTCAACGGCTTTAATTTATGATCATGAACAAGTAAAACATATGAATCCATTAAATGGTGATTTATCTTTGCCAGGTTGGGATACAAGCTACAAGAAAGAAGACTTGCAGGACCTTTTAAGACAGTATCAAAATGTTACGGAAGAAGATCTTTGGAAAAATCTCGAATATTTTTTAAAACAAATTATACCTGTTGCTGAAGAGGTAAAAATAAAAATGGCCATACATCCAGACGATCCGCCATGGTCAATATTCGGTTTGCCGAGAATAATAACTAATAAAGAAAATTTAGAAAGACTTATAAATATTGTTGATAGCACATACAACGGAATTACCTTGTGTTCTGGTTCACTAGGCGTCAATCCTGAGAATAATATTCCTGAAATAATTAGATATTTTGGCAGAAAAGGGAGGATACATTTTGCACATACTCGCAATGTTAAAATAACGGGCTACAAATGCTTTGAAGAATCATCGCATAGAAGCAAAGATGGATCATTGGATATTGTTGAAATTATGAAAGCATATTATGAAATTGGCTTTGATGGTCCTATGAGGCCAGATCATGGAAGAATGATTTGGGGCGAAAATGGAAGACCGGGATACGGATTATATGATAGAGCGCTGGGTGCTATGTATTTAAATGGCATATGGGATACTTTAGTCAAAAATGTTAACAAATAACTTTGCTTAAATAGAATTTTACCTTTTCTTTTATGCATGTTATCGAAAGGATGGCACGGATGAAACTTAATTTAGAAAATTTAATAAATACTAATTATTGGGACGAGCTAGGAATCAAAATTCCTCAGTATGATTTGTTAGATATTGTAAAGAAAAGTTATAATGAACCTAAATGGGTTCACTTTGGCCCAGGGAATATTTTCCGAGGCTTTGTTGCACCTTTAGTACAGAGACTATTAAATAAAGGTTTAGAATCTAGCGGTATAATAGGAGTTGAACCTAGAAGCGATGAAAATATTAGAAAAATTTATAGTCCACATGATAATTTGAGTTTGCTTGCTGTAATAAAATCCGATGGAAATATAGAAATTGAGATTATTGGAAGCATAGTAGGCTATTTTGTTGCTGATCCTTTTTCTAAGGATTGGCAACAAATTAAAAATATGTTTGCAAATCCTTCTCTTCAAATAGTTAGTTTTACTATAACAGAGAAAGCTTATAAATTAATAGATTTTTATGGTGACTTTATTGATGAAGTAAAAAAAGATATTGAAGAAGGAATTGAAAAACCAAAGCATATTATTTCTAAAATAGCTTCTTTGCTATATCATAGGTATAAAACATGTAATGCCCCAATAGCACTTATGAGCCTCGATAATTTTTCTAAAAATAGTGTTAGACTTTTTGAATCAATAAAGTTGATTGCTGAAGAATGGATTAAAAGAAATTATATTGAAAGCGAATTTTTAGATTATTTAAATGATCCAAAGATGGTTTCATACCCTATTACGATGATTGATAATATTGTACCTGCTCCGATGGGATTTGTATGTGATTATTTAAAAGAAAAAGGCTTTGAAGATATAGATATAGTTAAAACAACAAAAGGCAATTTTGTCGCACCATTTGTTAATGCTGAGGAAACACGTTATCTTGTAGTAGAAGATAATTTTGCAAATGGAAGGCCTCCACTTGATAAAGTAAATGTAATTTTGACAGATAAAGATACTGTTATAAAAGCAGACAGAATGAAAGTTACCACGTGCTTAAATCCAATACATACTGCATCGGCAATTATTGGCAAATTACTTGGATTTCAAACTGTTTACGATGTTATAAGCAATGAATATGTTGAAAATTTTTTGAAAAACATGGTGTATAAAGAAAGTTTAAATGTTATGGAAGATCCAAAAGTTATTAATCCAGAAAAATTTCTGGATGAAGTTTTTAATAAAAGGCTTAAAAATAAATATATAAAGGATTCTATTGACAGAATTTTGACTGATACATCTCAAAAAATGCCTGTCAGATTTGGAGAGACTATAAAAGCTTATGTCAATAGTGAGAAATACGATGCGGATAGTCTTGTATATATACCAATGGTTATTGCATTTTGGTTAAGGTATTTAATGGGTATAGATGATAATGGAAAGCCATTTGAAATTTGCTCAGATCCTCTTTTAGAAAATTTAAAATATTCCATTTCAAAAATAAAAATGTATGATAAAAAAACTGTAGATGGAAATTTGAGAGAAATATTGTCTAATAAAAATATTTTTGGCTTAGATTTGTATAAAATTAACTTAGGTAAAAAGATAGAAGACTATTTTTCTGAACTTATTTCAGAGAAAGGTTCAGTCTTTAGATTAATAAAATCTATGTAATAGAATTTTAAAGCACATATTTTTTTAAATTCAATTGTTTATTTTATAACAAACTTTCTGATGCTTATATTTTTAGATTTCATGCCATATCCTATAGAAATCAATATCAATAATCAAAAATAAGAATATAATGAATTAAAGTAAATTAAATGGAGCTGATCTTATGAATATATCTGGAAATACGCTTCTATTCTTTTTTGTCATATTGACTGTCGTAATGGATGTAAGGTTTGAATTCGAAGATTTGCTGTTTTTCTTTCTTCTGTTAGTCGTCCTACAGCAAGACAAACCGCGGAAAAAAGCAAGGCGCTTTTTGTGGTCACTGGCCACCATGAATTTCAGTAACAATATTTAACACATCACGTATAATGTATTAGGTCCTTGAGGCCAAAAAATAAAGGAGGTTTTTAGTATGCCTGAAGGAAAAGGAGCAGCATGGGGCGGCGGATGGATCTGGATCATAATCATAATACTAATAATTTTCCTCTTTGTACCTGGAATATTTGTGGTCGATAAATAATGTGAAGGGGGTTTTCATATGCCTGAGGGAAAAGGAGCAGCATGGGGCGGTGGATGGATTTGGATCATAATAGTGATCCTTATAATCTTCTTGTTTGTCCCAGGTATTTTTGTGGTGGATAAGAAATAAAAGCATGGGGCAGGTGATAATAAACCTGCCCTATACATATATTATTTAAGAAGTATTTAAAGAAGTGGGGGATTTGCTGTGGATAGAGAAAAATTACTAAAGGTATTGATAATTGAACTTTTCATAATATTTTTTATCAGGTTTCAAATTTTTGATGGCTTAAGTCTTGAAGATGAAAGGCGGCTTTTAAAGAAAAAAGAAGACGAAGAGATTGTGGATCATGGTAAAGATGATAAAACAGAAAGCAAAAAGGACGATGAGAAGAAAAACGATTTGGATATATTTGAGATAATAGAGAAAAGCAAAAACTTTATGGGAAGCGTTAAACCATATCTACACAGGAAGGAACAGTACTACATAGATATATTCACAAAAATTGCCGAAATACTTGAATGCCACAGACAGTTGATGGAATTTAATCAAGAAGCTGAAGTGCAAGAAGACGACTTCGATCAGATTGGAATGCTAAAAGCAGTAAAACCGTATATGAAAGAAGATAAACAGATAATCATAGATAAATTTATAAAACTTCACGAAGGAATACAAAACCTAAACGAGAAAATGAAAAAATACGAAGTTGAAGGAGATAAAAATAACATCATAGATAAAATCTTGGACATTTTTGAAGCGATAAAACCTGTTATTCCGGATGATAAAAAGGACATGGCAGAGAAAATCATAAAGAATATAAAGCTTGTAGAAGCTTTGAACAAGGCTGAAAGCATTATGAATGCAAAAAATAGCGAATCAAGGCACGAGAAGGTGGAAGAAAGCGATAAAGGCGATGTGAAGAATGATTTATTTGACAGATCTAAAGAAGATAAAAATATAGAAGAAGTTAAAGATGCAGAAAACACCGCAAGTGATGAAATGGTGGAAGATGTAAAAAGCAATGATTCAGAAAAGGAAACAAAAGAGGATGATGTGCCGAAAAATCTTGGACTTACAGAGCAGCAGTCGGAAGTCGTAAACGGTCTTAAATCAATGCTTACAAAGGAACAGCAGCAATTTATGTACAACATGATAAATTATCTAAAACAACAAAGTTCAAATGGCAATGTAAATAATGTTGCAGGCAGCTAAAGCCTGCATTTTTTGCGTAAATTCAATATTAATCGTATAATTAGAAGATAAATGGGAAAAATCTATAATAATCGTCTAAAACGGCAAAAATTAGAGAAATTTGGAGTTTGCCATGAACTTGTAATTAAACTAATATAAAAAGTGTGATGATTAGCACTCGCCATGAATGAGTGCTAACAAATTTCGAGGAGGGATATTATGAGATTAAAACCACTTGGTGACAGAGTTGTAGTAAAGGTTACTGAAGCCGAAGAGGTAACAAAAGGCGGGATTGTATTGCCTGGCACTGCGAAAGAAAAACCTCAACAAGGTGAAGTACTTGCTGTCGGCTCTGGTGAATACATAGATGGAAAAAGAGTCGAGCTGGAAGTAAAAGTCGGAGACAAAGTAATATTCTCAAAATACGCTGGCACAGAAGTAAAACTTGATGGAGAAGAATATCTTCTCTTGAGGCAGAGCGATATATTAGCTGTAGTAGAATAAGGAGGTAGAAGAAATGGCAAAGAAAATTTTGTACGGTGAAGATGCAAGAAAGGCTTTGGAAAGAGGCGTAAATGCTGTTGCCAACACAGTTAAAGTAACATTAGGACCAAGAGGCCGTAATGTTGTTTTAGATAAAAAATACGGTTCACCAACGATTACAAACGATGGTGTCACAATTGCAAGAGAGATTGAATTAGAAGATCCTTTTGAAAATCAAGGCGCGCAGCTTTTAAAGGAAGTTGCAACAAAGACAAATGACGTTGCTGGTGATGGTACAACAACGGCTACTGTATTGGCACAAGCTATGGTATTGGAAGGTTTAAGAAACTTAGCTGCTGGTGCAAATCCAATGCTTTTAAGGCGTGGTATGGCAAAAGCTGTCGATGCTGCTGTTGAAGGATTAAAGAACATATCAAAACCGGTAGAGGGAAAAGATTCTATTGCACATGTTGCATCAATTTCAGCGGCTGACGAGGAGATCGGAAACTTAATAGCTGAAGCAATGGATAAGGTCGGCAAAGACGGCGTAATAACAGTAGAAGAATCAAAGTCAATGAATACGACTATTGAAATAGTTGAAGGAATGCAGTTTGACAGAGGCTATATTTCACAGTATATGGTAACTGATACAGATAAGATGGAAGCAGTTTTGGACGATCCTTTAATACTCATCACAGACAAGAAGTTGTCAAATATCCAAGACTTGTTGCCATTGCTTGAGCAAGTAGTACAACAAGGCAGGAAGCTTTTGATAATTGCAGATGATGTTGAAGGTGAAGCACTTGCAACATTAGTAGTTAATAAATTAAGAGGTACATTTACATGCGTTGCAGTAAAAGCTCCAGGATTTGGCGACAGAAGAAAAGAAATGCTGCAAGACATAGCTATCTTGACAGGTGGCCAAGTAATATCTGAAGAAGTAGGTCTTGATCTCAAAGAAGCTAAAATAGACATGCTTGGCCGCGCAAGACAAGTAAAAGTGACAAAAGAAAACACTACAATAGTTGATGGTGCAGGAAATGCTGCAGACATAAAGAACAGAATAAATCAGATAAAAGTTCAGATCGAAGAGACTACATCAGATTATGACAGAGAAAAACTGCAAGAAAGATTGGCTAAACTTTCTGGCGGTGTTGCAGTAATTCAAGCTGGTGCTGCTACAGAGACAGAGCTTAAAGAAAAGAAACACAGAATAGAAGATGCTCTTTCAGCTACGAGAGCTGCTGTAGAAGAAGGTATAGTTCCTGGCGGTGGCACAGCACTGTTAGATGTCATACCAGAAGTACAAAAAGTAGTTGATTCATTAGAAGGCGACTTCAGGACAGGTGCTCAGATCGTGCTGAGAGCATTAGAAGAACCAGTAAGGCAGATAGCAAGAAATGCTGGTGTTGATGGCTCAGTAATCATTGAGAAGATAAAAGAATCAAAAGACCCTGCTTTTGGTTATGATGCATACAAAGAAGAATTTGTAGACATGTTAAAAGCAGGTATAGTTGACCCAACGAAGGTTACAAGGTCAGCACTTCAAAATGCTGCATCTGTTGCGTCAATGATATTGACAACAGAAGCAGTTGTGGCAGACATACCAGAAAAGAATCCACCAGCTCCAGCAGCAGGGGCAGGCATGGACATGATGTAATGAAAATAACCGGGGATGCCCGGTTATTTTTTTTTGTACTGTTGACATGGACATCTAAATTTGTTATATTGTTTAGTAATTTAATAATAAAATCTTATCCGCATATAATCTGGTGAATAGGCACTGGAGTATCTACAAAGAGCCGTAACTCTTTACTATGGGGAGTTATTGTTGTACTCTTTTTTGCCTGAACGAAATTCTCTGTTCGGGCATTTTTATTATAAACTCAGGCATAATAAATTTTAGAGGAAGGGGATAAAAATGGCTGATAAATTTGTTAAAGAAGGACTGACGTTTGACGATGTTCTGCTTATACCGGCAAAATCTGATGTGCTGCCAAAGGAGGTTGACACTAAAACACGCCTTACAAATAGTATAATGTTAAATATACCATTGATTAGCGCAGGGATGGATACTGTGACAGAATCTTCTCTTGCCATTGCAATAGCAAGAGAAGGAGGGATTGGCATAATACACAAAAATATGCCTATAGAAAGACAGGCTTTAGAGGTAGATAGAGTTAAAAGGTCGGAACACGGTGTTATAACAAATCCTTTTTATTTGTCACCAGAACACAAGATACAAGATGCTGTAGAGCTTATGGAAAGATATAGGATATCTGGAGTGCCTATAACGGTTGATAACAAACTTGTGGGGATAATCACCAATAGAGACATAAGATTTGAAAGCAATTTAGACAGGCCGATTAAAGAAGTCATGACAAAAGAGAATTTAGTCACTGCACCTGTTGGGACTACTATAGATGAGGCTCGGGAAATACTTAAAAAGCATAAGATAGAGAAGTTGCCTCTTGTGGATGATGACAACAATTTAAAAGGATTGATTACTATTAAGGATATTGAAAAGGCTGTAGAATATCCTAATTCTGCAAAAGATTCGAGAGGAAGATTGCTTGTTGGTGCTGCTGTAGGTGTTTCTGCGGATGTCATGGAAAGAGTTCAAGCTCTGGTAGATGCCAATGTAGATGTTGTGGTGGTTGACACGGCTCATGGACATTCTGTCGGTGTCTTAAATACGGTGGAAAAGATAAAGAATAGATTTCCTGATCTTCAGATCATTGCTGGAAATGTGGCGACTGCAGAGGCTACAAGAGATCTGATAGAAAGAGGTGCTGATTGCGTTAAAGTAGGCATCGGACCTGGTTCAATTTGCACAACGAGAGTGGTAGCAGGAATCGGAGTTCCTCAGATTACAGCAATTTATGATTGTGCGGAGGAAGCCGATAAATATGGTATACCTGTAATCGCAGATGGTGGCATAAAGTACAGTGGAGACATCGTCAAAGCGATTGCTGCTGGCGCATCTACAGTGATGATTGGAAGTCTTTTTGCAGGGACCGAGGAAAGCCCTGGTGAAGTAGAAATATACCAAGGAAGAAGCTATAAAGTATACAGAGGAATGGGCTCAATATCAGCAATGAAGAGCGGAAGCTCTGATCGATATTTCCAGGAAGGCATGAAAAAACTTGTTCCTGAAGGTGTAGAAGGTAGAGTGCCTTACAAGGGACCTTTGAAGGATACTGTTTACCAGATGATTGGAGGCTTAAGGGCTGGAATGGGCTACTGCGGTGTCCACAATATTGAGGAGCTCAGGACGAAGACAAAATTTATAAAAATAACGAATGCGGGATTAACTGAAAGCCATCCACATGATATAATTATTACGAAGGAAGCTCCAAATTATAGTATTAAATAAAGGAGGATTTTGATGGGGATTAATAGAGAAGTCATATTGATACTTGATTTTGGCGGCCAATATACGCAGCTTATTGCAAGGAGAATAAGGGAAGCAAACGTGTTTTGCGAAATTGTTCCGTACAATATAAAGCCAGAAGAAATTGATAAAAGACAGCCTAAGGGTTTGGTACTGTCAGGGGGACCTGCCAGCGTCTACACAGAAAATGCGCCAATGTGCGATGAAGGTATATTTAAGCTAAAATATCCTATACTCGGCATTTGTTACGGTGCACAGCTTATGACGATGATACAAGGCGGAAAGGTTGCGGAAGCACCTGTAAGAGAGTATGGGAAAACTGATGTTGTGATAAACAACAACATTCCTTTGTTTAAAGGGATTGAAAAAGAGACAAGTTGTTGGATGAGCCACACGGATCAAATAGAATTACCTCCTAAAAATTTTAAAGTCGTTGCATCGACAGCAAATTGCCCTATTGCAGCAATCGCCAACGTTGAAGGAAAGCAGTACGCCGTACAATTCCATCCAGAAGTAGTACATACTCCAAGAGGTACTGAGATAATCAGGAATTTCTTGTTTGAAGTATGTGATTGCTCTGCAGATTGGACAATGGATTCACTTATAGAGCAGACTGTAAAAGAGATAAGACAAAAAGTCGGAAATGACAAGGTTGTCTGTGCGCTAAGCGGTGGTGTTGATTCATCTGTTGCCGCAGTTTTGGTAAATAGAGCAATACACGACCAGCTAATATGTATTTTTGTAGATAACGGTCTTCTCAGGAAAAACGAAGCTGAAAAGGTAGTCGACACTTTTAAAAACAATTTTGATATGGAGATAATAAAAGTAGATGCAAAGGACAGATTTTTAGAGAAGCTAAAGGGAGTCAAAGATCCTGAAGAAAAGAGAAAGATAATAGGGAACGAGTTTATAGAGGTATTCAAAGAAGAAGCAAAAAAAATCGGCGATGTGAAATATTTAGTGCAAGGCACCCTTTATCCAGATGTCATTGAAAGCGGAAGCCCTGTCGCTTCAACGATAAAAAGCCATCACAATGTAGGCGGATTGCCTGAAGATGTAGGATTTGAGCTTATTGAACCATTGAGAATGCTTTTTAAAGATGAGGTGAGACAGGTTGGAAGAGAACTGGGTATGCCTGATGAGATTTTGAATAGGCAGCCTTTCCCTGGACCGGGACTGGCAGTCAGGATACTCGGGGAAGTGACAGAAGAAAAATTAAACATATTGAGAGAAGCCGACAGCATCGTGTTAAGAGAGATGAAAAAATACGGCTGGTACAACAATGTATGGCAGTCTTTTGCTGTATTGCCAGATATAAGAAGCGTCGGTATCATGGGTGATGACAGAACGTATGCATACCCGATAATCTTAAGGATTGTAGAAAGCAACGATGGAATGACGGCAGACTGGGTGAAGATGCCATACGACATTCTCGAAGACATATCTACAAGCATTGTAAATGAAGTGTACGGTGTAAACAGAGTCTTGTATGACATCACATCGAAACCACCAGCTACAATCGAGTGGGAATAAAAGCAAGCAAGGCAGGCAATAGCAAAGCTGCTAAAGATGAGTATGTAACCGCAGGAACTAAAGCAGGAATGGTCGGAATTGGTGCCTTAATTGGTGCCGGAATAGGCGGCGCAGCGGCTTTCTTCACAGAAACTATACCGGAGAAATAGGGTGAGCTCTGGAATAGCGTCGGCGATTTCTTCACCGAGACCGTACCGTATGCGGTAGGATATGCCGTAGGAAAAGCGGAGGTCTTTTTCACAGAGGATGTGCCGAGGTTCTTTTCAGATTTATGGAATGGGATTTCAACATTCTTTACTTCAACATTACCAACCTGGGCCTCTAATGTATGGAATGGCCACATAGTACCATTTTTCACAGAAGACATTCCAAACTTCTTCGGAGGGATATGGAGCAGCATATCGACATTCTTCACTTCTACCCTTCCGACATGGGCGACAGATACCTGGAATAACAACATCGTGCCATTCTTTACACAGGATATCCCGAATTTCTTCGGAGGATTGTGGACCGGTATAACAACATTCTTCACTTCAACGCTACCATCCTGGGCGACCAGCGTATGGGAAAACAATATAGTCCCATTCTTTACGCAGACAATCCCTGGCTTTTTCAGAAACTTGTGGAGCTCGATAAGCGGATTTTTCACGCAGACTTTGCCAACACTGGCAATGAACGTATGGGTAAGCATTAAGAGCTTCTTTACCGACACAATCCCGAGCTTTTTCGGTGGCCTTTGGGATAAGGTAAAAAGCTCCTTCGGTGCGGGATACAAAGCCGGAAAAGGCAGCTCTATACAAGAACATGCATGGGGCGGTATAATGACAAAACCGCATATGGGCATCGTGGCCGAGGACGGAGCTGAAAGCCTTATTCCATTAAGCCCAAGCAAGAGACAAAGAGGCCTTGACTTATGGCAGCGGACCGGTGAACTCCTCGGAGTTAGGGCCTATGAAGACGGCGGAATAGTAGGCGAGGAACCGGATGAAATCCCGGTAGCTTCTGCAACCGGAAAAGCCAGTCAAAACATAACCATCAAAGTGGGAGTCAAGGCAGAGCCTAAATTCACGATCGAAGGCAGCGGAGATAACACTGACGAAAACAAAGTGGTGGCCATATTGAAAGCCTATATCCGTGAAATGACCGACGACATAAGCCCTTTCCCAAGTGGATAAGGAGCTGAATGATCTGGCAGTTAAGACAGGCGAACGAATACTGGCAGCATATGAGACCAGCAAGGGGAAGATCTGGATTATTACCGAATGGGACAGATCTGCGACGACAATCCTCTTTCCAAATGAATATTAACGGCCATAGCCCTTCCATGTCATACAATAAAACTACACCAGGAACACAAAGAGAGCCTCCAGGACTTTATCACGGTATAGGCTCTCTTTTTTATATAAAAGCGGAATGGCTTAAATATTACCACTGGGTATATTTTGAGCGGAATCTTAAGGATTAGATGCCGCTCTTATTTTATTTTATGACTGATTAGGAAAAGGAATATGCAGTAATCTCATAATCTCCTTTTCAGACTCCAAAACGCGTTCGGCAATAAAGTCCATAAAAGGTTGATCATCTTCATGAGCCTGCTCCAGTAAGCTAATATACTCATGACGTAAGACCGGTGGAATTATGGCCAACATATAACCATCTTGAATAAGCGCTGTATTCATAAGCAACCGAGCTACTCTCCCGTTTCCATCTATGAAAGGGTGAATAAATACAAACCGTTTATGCAGCTGGGCGGCAAATTGAACCGGATGGTATTTATTACGTTCGGAGCATGCCCATTGGAACAGTTTTTTCATTTCCCCTTCTATCCGTTCTACTGGGCATACTTCATATTTTGAGCCGGTTATAAAGACCGGGCGATCGCGGTATTTTCCTGCTTCCTCGGCATCAATACCTGTATAGAACATTCGGTGCATTGTAAGGGCGTCTTCTTCGGTTATTTGATAACTATTAAGCAATGTAAACATGAAATCATAAGCCTTTGCGTGTCCCAGGGCTTCGAATGTATCTCGAAGAGGCTTTCCTCCGACAGTCAATCCATCTTCCAGGAGGATCTTTGTTTCACTTAAAGTGAGAGTATTTCCTTCAAGAGCATTACTGGACCATGTAAGGCCTATGCGATAGTAGTTTTTAATTTCATGAAGCAAATGGCCTTCAAAGGGACGCTTTTCATCAATGGCCAGCTTGTAGCGGTCGATTTTTTCATATATAGTCATTGATTAACACCACCCTCCGTAACTACTTTTTGCGTGGTAATAATTCCGCTTGTTACTTCGCTGCCATTTTCAGCACCACACCACGGACAATTTATGCTTTCTCGTTCTTTCCCACCGGGATATCCTGCGTTTGATATGGTTACAGTGAAGCGTTTACCACAGGCTATGCACTTGTATATGCCATTATTGAGCAATTTAATACCTCCCTTTTTTAGTATGTGACTTTCTCGCCAGATGGCAGTATAAAAGAACTCTCGTATTTACATCCAGCAGCTTCGGCTATTTTTTTTAACTCATCGACAGTGAAAGTTTCTCGCTTCATCTTTTGATTAAAGGCCTGTGGACTTTTCCCAGACATCCTTCCAAGTTCGGAGACACTTATTCCAAGCTTTACGCATAGAATTTTCAGCTGTTCAGATACTGACATATAACCACTCCTTTCCCTCTCCTTTCGATATTCTCATTATAAACGAATATATTTAATAAATCAACGATAATATTTCTATTTTATTGAGAATCGTTAAATTGGTCATTGGCACATAAACAATATCGTTTATATTATAAACAGAAATAATTAAAGGGAGTGATTACATGAGTACAAATGAATTACTAAGCAAAGTTAGAGAACTTAAAGAGCTTCAGACAATGGAGGAATAAGTTAAGGGAGACGACATTCAAAGCATATTTAGAGAACACATTCGACAAATGACAGATGTTGAAATTATTCAGAGACTTGAGACATGCTGGGATAGGACTGAAGAAGCGCTTTTGTTAGATGAAATTAAGAACAGAAAACCAAATATTTTTTCAAAATACTACAACACAATAACCTGGCAAACAAATGTAGCCAGTTTAATTGTAGAATTAAAAAGGGAGGTTACGAAATGACAAAGCAGGAGTTTAAGCGTCTTTCAAAGCGAGATTTCACGGATGCAGAATATGAAGCAATCGAAACCGTTTATACATTCCATCCAGCCATAAGCGAGACGGAAGGCAAGCAGCAGATCGCTTATGAATAATAGAAATAACAGAAAACAATAGGAATAACGACGAATAAAACTTTAACAATAGAGTGGGAATAAGATTTAAGCTCTGTTGATAGTTTAGCATAATTATGATAAAATTATGCTAAACTAATAAAGGGGTGATGATTGTATGCCATATATTAGACCAGTATCAGATTTGAGAAATAATTTTGCAGATATATCAAGAGTCGTCCATGAAACTGGGGAGCCAGTCTTTTTAACCAAGAATGGTTATGGAGATATGGTTGTAATGAGCATGGAAGCTTATGAACGAAAACTGTTTGAAAGTGAAATTTACTTTAAGCTGAAGGAAGCGGAACTGGAAGCCCAAACAACTGATAAGAGATATTCCCATAAAGAAATTTTTGATGAATTAAGAGCGAAAATTTCTGATAGAATGGAATCTGACAATGCATGATATTAGATACCTGCCTTTGGCAAGTAGAGATTTATCAAATATTGTATCTTATGTTGCAGATGAATTAAAGGAACTAAATGCAGCAATGGATCTAATTAATGAATTGGATACATCTATATCAAGGCTTGCACAGTTTCCGTATTCATGCAGGGTGTATCAACCTGAAAAATCTCTTAAAAATGAATATAGAATATTACCTGTAAAAAACTATTTGGTATTTTATGTAGTTAAAGAAGATGTTGTTGAGATTCACAGGGTTATATATGCTAAAATGAATTTAACAAAGATCATAAAGTAATATGATTGACACTGCGGAATAGATGAGCTTTATGAAAAAGATCTAAACACAGGGCGAGAGCAACACGAACATTTTTTAAAAATATCAAAAAAATATTCGTAAAATTATTGACTTGAATTGAAAAACTTGATATTATAATTGTATCAGGACAAGTAAATAATAGCTCATATAATTCTGAGAATACGGCTCAGAAGTCTCTACCAGACAACCGTAAATTGTCTGACTATGAGTGAAAGTGTACCTGAGGGTTCCAGCCTTATTGTCAATGTGTAGAAAACAGTAAAGGCGTTCGGACCGAGCGGTACAGGCATTGTATTGCCACACCTGTGGGATAAAAGCCCGGGAGGATAGGTTTCACTCTATGTGTTGGAATCTATCCTTTCGGGCTTATTTATTTTTAAAATTCGTTTTTATTTCAATCATAAGGAGGATTATAATGGTAAAAAACAACGAAAAGAGAGGCTTTCTTGACAATTTCTTTAAGCTTAAAGAAAATGGCACGTCGGTAAAGACAGAGGTCATCGCTGGTATTACGACTTTCATCACGATGGCTTACATCATCTTTGTAAATCCGTCAATACTTATGCAGGCTGGCATGAATGCGAAAGGTCTTTTAGGCACTCAAGCAGTAAAAGCAGGTTTGTCTATAGCAAATGACCCTGTAATAGGCGCTGTTTTTGTCGCTACTATATTATCGTCTGTAGCTGCTACTTTAGTCATGGGGTTGTTTGCAAATGTTCCATTTGCTCTATCAGCGGGAATGGGCATGAACGCATTTTTTACGTTTTATGTTGTATTGACATTGCACTATTCTTGGCAAGCTGCACTATCACTTGCACTTATAAGCGGTATAATAAACATCGTTATTACTGCTACTAAATTAAGGATACTTATAATAAAGGCGATACCGCAGTCATTGAGAAGCGCTATTGGTGCAGGAATCGGGCTTTTCATTGCAATCATAGGTATGGAAAATGGCGGTATTGTAACGAAAAGCAGTGATACTCTTATAACTTTAGGAAATTTCAAGGATCCTGGCGTAATACTTACTGTAATCGGAATTGCAATAATTGCCATACTTATGAGCAGAGGCGTTAAAGGCGCTATACTGATAGGCATAATTGCAACGACGATTATAGGTATACCGATGGGAATAACGAACATTTCTAATCTTAAGACGATTGTGCAGATGCCTCCAAGCTTGGCACCAACATTTATGAAGTTGGATTTTGCTGGATTATTAAAGCCTGGCACTGATGGAAATATCATTTCGATACTTACAGGTCTTATAACTGTAATACTGGCGTTTAGCTTGGCTGATATGTTTGACGCAATAGGAACATTGATTGGCACAGGTACAAAGACAGGGATTTTTAAAGAAGATGATTTTGAAAAATCAAATGGCGGTTTCAAGACGAAATTTGAAAGAGCTTTATTTGCAGATGCTATAGGCACAACGTTAGGTTCTTTTTTGGGTACAAGCACTATAACTACTTATGTTGAAAGTGCGTCAGGCATAAGTGAGGGTGGCAAGACTGGTTTGACATCTACTGTAGTTGCAATTCTTTTCTTGGTGTCATTGTTCTTTGCGCCAATAATAGGAATAGTGCCATCTCAAGCCACAGCTCCTGCTCTCATTATCGTTGGGGCATTGATGATAGGCTCTGTGACGAAGGTTAATTTTGAAGATTTTAGTGAAGCATTTCCTGCTTTTATGACAATTGCTTTTATGCCATTTACTTACAGCATATCAAACGGCATAGCTGCAGGATTTATCTTCTATCCAATCACGAAGATAGTTGTTGGTAAAGCTAAAGAAGTTCATCCATTAATGTATATAATTGGACTTTTGTTCTTGTTAAGATTTGCATTCTTTATGGGGTAAAGCAGCTAAAATGCAGAAAGGAAGAATTTCCTTTCTGCATTTTGCAAATAAAACAAATATAGAGGAGGAGTCTAACGTTATGGCGAAAGTTGCAGTTGTCATGGGAAGTGATTCAGACTTTCCATTGATGAAAAAAGCATTAGATGTCTTTAAGCAGTTTGGAATTGACTACGACGTAAGGGTCATTTCGGCCCATAGGACACCAGATGTGGCGCACGATTTTGCAAAAAATGCGGCTTATAAAGGATACGAAGTCATAATAGCTGCAGCAGGAAAAGCAGCTCATTTAGCTGGTGTCATGGCATCTATGACGCCGCTTCCTGTCATTGGAGTTCCTGTAAAATCATCTACATTAGATGGTTTGGATTCGCTTTTGTCTACTGTTCAAATGCCTCAGGGGATACCAGTTGCCACTGTTGCCATAGACGGAGCGTACAATGCGGCATTGTTGGCAGTAGAGATACTTGGAGTAAAGTATCCTGAGATCATGGAAAAAATCGTTGAGTACAAAAAGAATTTGGCAGAGGAAGTTATTGAAAAAGATAAAAAATTACAGGGGGAGATTTTATAATGGAAAAGTTAAACATGTTGTACGAAGGTAAAGCAAAAAAGGTCTATAAGACTACAGATGAAGATTATTACATTATTGAGTACAAAGATGATGCTACAGCATTTAACGGTATAAAAAAAGGTACTATTCAAAATAAAGGTGTGTTAAACAATGAAATATCTGCGATTTTGTTTGAGCTACTTGAAAAAGAAGGCATTCCAACACATTTTGTAAAAAAACTTAGTGACAGAGAAATGCTTGTTAAAAGCGTAGAAATCTATCCTATTGAAGTTTTAATAAGAAATTATGCAGCAGGAAGCATATCAAAGAGATTGGGGATAGAAGAAGGAACAAAACTTAAAAGGACGGTTTTAGAATTCTGCTACAAGAACGATGAACTTGGAGATCCTTTCATAAATGAGTACCACATAGAAGCGATGGAATTAGCCACAAAGGAAGAAGTGGAGACTATAAAAGAATATTCTTTTAAGATCAATGATATACTTTCAAAATTTTTCACATCAAAAAACATCATTTTAGTAGACTTTAAATTGGAATTTGGCAAATCTAAAGATGGTATAGTTTTGGCTGATGAGATTTCACCGGATACGTGCAGATTTTGGGACAGCGTAACGAAGGAAAAACTGGACAAAGACAGGTTTAGAAGAGATCTCGGGAATGTAGAAGGAGCTTATGTGGAAGTATTGAATCGACTTGAAAAACAGTGAGGTAAAATTATGATTGAAACTGTAAAGTTAAAAGAAGAATGTGGAGTATTTGGAGCATTTAGCTTAAATAGCCCAATACATCACCATATATACTATGGACTTCAAGCACTGCAACATCGCGGTCAGGAAAGCGCAGGAATTGCTGTGCTAAAAGGTTCATATGTAAACTGCATAAAAGGCATGGGGCTTTTATTAGAAGTGTTTTCTAAGGAAAACATAGATGACCTTGAAGGAAATGTGGGGATAGGTCATGTAAGATATTCGACTACTGGAAACAGCGATGCCTGCAATGCACAGCCATTTGTTGCGAATTTTAGCAGTGGATATATGGCTTTGGCGCATAACGGCAATTTGATAAACGCATTAGAGCTTAGAAAAGAGCTGGAAGATGAAGGCAGGATTCTTCAGACAACATCTGACAGTGAGATCATACTTCACCTGATAGCTAAGTATTATCGCAACGGACTGGTGGAATCTCTCGTAAAGACGATAGAAAAGATTAAAGGCTCGTACGCATTGGTCGTATTGATGGAAGACAAGCTAATTGGAATAAGAGATAAAAATGGCATCAGACCACTTTGCATAGGCGTGAAGGATGGAAATTACTATCTATCATCTGAATCATGTGCACTGGATGTGATTGGAGCAGAGCTTATTAGAGATGTAGAGCCTGGAGAGATAGTTATAATAGATAAAAATGGTTTAAACTCTGTGAAAGTTGATACTTTTGAAAAAAAGATGCCATGTGTTTTTGAGTATATATACTTTTCAAGGCCTGACAGCGTCTTAGAAGGAGTTAGTGTCTATAAGGCAAGGTACGAAATGGGAAAGAGATTAGCCATGGAAAGCAGTGTAGATGCCGATTTGGTGGTACCTGTTCCTGATTCTGGAGTGCCGGCTTCACGAGGGTACTCTTTTCAATCAGGTATTCCAATAGGAGAGGGTCTTATCAAAAATAAGTATATAGGGCGAACTTTTATCTGTCCAAAGCAGAAAGACAGAGAAATCGGTGTACGAGTCAAATTAAATGTCTTAAAAGAGCTGGTGAGGGATAAAAGAATCGTATTGATTGACGATTCTATTGTACGAGGCACTACTATGAAAAGGCTTGTTTCGCTTTTGAAAAAAGGCGGTGCAAAAGAAGTACATGTAAGGATAAGTTCTCCACCTGTCAAGTATTCATGCTATTTTGGAATAGATACTCCTACTAAGAAGGAACTGGTAGGTTCATACATGGAAGTGAAAGATATCAGGGATTACATTGGAGCAGACAGCTTAAGTTTTTTAAGCTTAGAAGGCTTAAGAGAAAGTGTGGGCTTAGAAAGCATCTGTGCAGCATGTTTTGATGGAAAGTATCCTATGGAAGTCCCAAAAGAAGGCAGCAAATACCTTTTTGAAAAAAAGTAAATTTAAGGAGGATGCCATGGACTACAAAGATGCTGGTGTAAACATAGATGAGGGAAATAGATTTGTAGAAATGATAAAGCCTATTGCTAAAGCCACTATAAAAGGCGGTGTTTTAAATGGAATAGGCGGTTTTGGAGCTCTTTACCAACTGACAGATTATAAAAATCCTGTTTTGGTTTCAGGCACAGATGGGGTTGGGACAAAGCTAAAGATTGCTTTTATGATGAAAAAGTACGATACTATAGGTGTAGACTTAGTTGCCATGTGTGTTAATGATATAATCGTCAGTGGTGCAAAACCTTTATTTTTCCTTGACTACTTTGCTACTGGGAAGCTGCAAAGCGATGTAGGCATTGAAGTTATAAAAGGCATTGCAGCAGGATGCAGTGAGGCGGAGTGTACATTGATAGGAGGAGAGACAGCAGAGCTTCCAGGCATGTACAATGAAGGCGAATTTGACCTTGCTGGTTTTGCAGTAGGCGCTGTTGAAAAAGACGAGATAATCGACGGCAGAAATATTGAAGTCGGTGATGCAATAATAGGACTTGCATCATCAGGGATACACTCCAATGGATATTCATTGGTGAGAAAAGTCTTGTTTGATGTAGGCAAAATGAGCACTGATGATTATATAGAGGAATACGGACTGTCGTTAGGGGAAGTCATCTTAAAACCTACCAGAATATATGTGAAAGCTTTTAAATCCTTAAAAGGCATAGACATTAAAGGGATGGCCCACATAACAGGCGGAGGATTTGTAGACAATATACCGAGGACGTTAAAAGACGGCGTATCTGCCAGAATAGACAAAAAATCGTGGGATGTTCCGCACATATTTAGCCTAATAAAAGACACTGGAAACATTGACGACATGGAAATGTACAGGACGTTTAACATGGGAATCGGGATGATCATTATTGTTCCAAATCATCAATGTGACGATGCAGTAAGCCGGTTAAAAGCTGCAGGTGAGAAACCATTTATAATAGGAGAAATTGTAAATGGTGAAAAAGAGGTATTGCTATGAGATTATTGGTTATGGCGTCAGGAAATGGCACTGACTTTCAGTCTATCATAGATGGCATTAAAAGCGGATATATCAACGCTGAAATTGTGGCTCTTATTAGCGATAAAGAAGGAGCGTACGCTTTAAAAAGGGCTGAAATGAACAATATACCTGCTTATTGTATCCCTAAAAAGAAGTTAAAAGACAAGTTTTATGAAGAACTTGCCAATGTTGTCAATGAGATAAATCCAGATGGAATAATTTTGGCAGGTTTTATAACGATATTGAATGAGGAAATCGTAAATAAATATCACAATAGGATAATAAACATACATCCATCTTTAATACCATCGTTTTGCGGCAAAGGGTACTATGGCATAAATGTCCACAAAGCTGTCGTTGATTACGGTGTGAAATACACTGGCTGCACAGTTCATTTTGTTGATTCAGGCGCAGATACGGGTCCTATCATAATGCAAGATGTGGTAAAAGTTGAAGATGATGATACACCTGAGACAGTAGCATCTAAAGTTTTAAAGCTGGAGCACAGATTGCTGCCTTATGCTGTAAAGCTGTTTACTGAGGGAAGGCTTAAAGTTGAAGGAAGAAAGGTTTATATAAAATAGGAGGTATGATGATGTCAAAGAGAGCATTGATAAGTGTATCTAAAAAAGATGGAATCGCGGACTTTGCAAAAAAGTTAGATGAGATGGGCTATGAGATATTATCGACTGGCGGCACTTACAAGCTGTTAAAGGATATGGGCATAAACGCTTTAAAGGTCTCGGATGTCACAGGGTTTCCTGAGATCTTAGACGGCAGAGTGAAGACATTGCATCCTAAGATACACGGCGGACTTTTAGCCATAAGAGACGATGAAAACCATAGAAGGCAGTTGGAGGAAAATGGTATAAAGCCTATCGACATAGTAGCAGTAAATTTGTATCCTTTTAAGGAGACGATACTGAAAGATGATGTTACGCTGGAAGATGCAATAGAGAATATAGACATCGGTGGACCGTCCATGATTAGAGCTGCAGCGAAAAACTACAAATACGTGACAGTCTTAGTTGACCCTGATGACTACGACAAAGTCGTTGAAGAAATAAAAGAATACGGAAATACGAAGGAAGAAACAAGATTCTATCTCGCTATGAAAGCATTTGGACATACTGCCTCATACGATTCACTTATATACAATTATCTTTTAGATAAAAATGGTGTAGAGTTTCCTGATACAATAACTTTTTCCTTTGAGAAATCGCAGGACATGAGATATGGCGAGAATCCGCATCAAAAAGCTGCATTTTACAAAAACTCATTGAAACCTTTTGGAATATCTGAATGCGTAAAGCTGCACGGAAAAGAGCTTTCTTTCAACAATATAAACGACGCAAATGCTGCGATTGAACTGTTAAAAGAATTTGATGAACCTGCTGCAGTGGCAGTAAAGCATACAAATCCATGTGGCGTTGCAGTTGCAGACAATATATACGATGCGTTTAAAAAAGCTTACGAATGCGATCCTGTTTCAATATTTGGCGGAATTGTGGCATTTAACCGCACTTTAGATGCAAATACGGCCTTAGAGCTTTCTAAAATATTTTTAGAGATAATAATAGCTCCTGATTTTGAGGAAGAAGCGTTGGAGATTCTCGAGAAAAAGAAAAACGTCAGGATTCTCAAGCTTTTAGATGGATACGTAAAAGAGTATGATTTAAAGAAGGTAGAAGGTGGAATATTAGTTCAGGAAAAAGATGAAGTCGATTTGTACGACGATAAACTGACTGTCGTCACAAAAAATGCCCCCAGTGAAAGTGAGCTTAAGGATTTAAGGTTTGCTTGGAAAGTCGTGAAGCATGTGAAATCAAATGCCATCGTTTTGGCTAAAGACGGAATGACAGTTGGAATTGGAGCTGGACAGGTGAACCGAATTTGGCCGACAGAGCAGTCCATAAGACAAGCAGGTGAAAAGGCAAAGGGAAGTGTGCTGGCTTCAGATGCGTTTTTCCCATTCCCTGATGTTGTAGAAGAAGCATCAAAAGCTGGTATTACATCTATTATCCAGCCTGGCGGATCTATAAATGACAATGCATCCATCGATGCGGCAGATAAAGCCGGGATTTCAATGATATTTACAGGTATAAGGCACTTTAAGCATTAAATAGAATCCCCGATTGTTTGGAGGAGAGAATATGAATGTTCTTGTTATAGGCGGCGGTGGCAGAGAGCATGCCATAGTTAAAAAAATCAAGGAAAGTAAAAAGGTAGATAAGATTTATTGTGCTCCAGGTAATGGTGGTATTGCTGACGCAGCGGAATGTATCGATATAAATGTATCTGATGTAGAGAAGCTTAAGAAATTCGCTATTGACAGTAGCGTGGACTTGACGATTGTTGGTCCTGAAGTTCCACTTATGAAAGGCATAGTGGATGAATTTGAAGATAGCGGACTTAGAATTTTCGGACCGAAAAGGGACGCTGCTGCTATAGAAGGCAGCAAATACTTTACAAAACTACTGCTTCATAAGTACAACATTCCTACTGCCAGATTTAAGGCTTTTGATAGATACGATGCAGCATTAAACTTTTTGAAGGATGTATGGTATCCTGTGGTCATAAAGGCAGATGGATTAGCACAAGGCAAAGGTGTGTTTTTAGTATACAGCTATAAAGGTGCAAAAGAGGCTCTGGACATACTTATGAAGGAAAAACGGTTTGGAACATCTGGCGACACAGTGATAATAGAAGAGATGCTTTTCGGCAGAGAAGTCTCTGTGTTGGCATTTACTGACGGTAAGACGATAGTCCCGATGGTATCTGCTATGGATTACAAGAGAATTTACGATGGGGATAAAGGGCCAAACACAGGAGGCATGGGCAACATAGCTCCAAATCCTTACTTTGATGATAAACTGCTTAGCATTGTGGTGGATACAATATTAAAACCAGTCATAACTTCGCTGAAAAAAGAAGGGATAGTCTACAAAGGAGTCCTTTACGCTGGGTTGATACTCACAGAAGATGGACCAAAAGTCTTAGAATTCAATGCAAGATTTGGAGATCCTGAGACACAGGTTGTCCTTCCGCTTTTGAAAACAGATCTTATTGACATAGTAGAGGCTATAATCGATGAAAAGCTTAGTGATGTAAAAATAGAATGGGAAGATAAAAAAGCTGTTTGCGTAGTAGCAGCGTCAGAAGGTTATCCTGGTGAGTTTGATACAGGATATGATATAACAGGTGTTGAAAATACAGATGGTGTTTTTGTCTACCATGCAGGAACTACAAAAAAAGACGGTAAGTACAAAACATCTGGTGGGAGAGTCTTGGAAGTCACAGCACTGGGAAACACTTACGAAGAAGCCAGAAAAAAGGCCTATGATGAGCTTAAGAAGATACACTTTGAAGGAATGTATTTTAGAAGCGATATAGGCATCGTTTGAAAGTAAACCCGTATGGTTTTGCCATGCGGGTTTTTGCATCATTGTTATCATTCCGCACTTTTTGTGATATTATATAATAGAATATCAACAAAATAGGATGTGGTGAAATGGATATAAGACCGATAGGAGTGTTTGACTCAGGTGTAGGCGGACTTACAGTGTTGAAGAAGTTGAAGGAACTATTGCCAAATGAGGATTACATATATTTTGGTGATACAAAAAGAGTGCCGTACGGCGATAAGCCTAAGGATGAAATAGAAATGTACGCAAAGCAGATAATCAATTTTATGAATGAGAAGAATACGAAGATAATAGTGATTGCTTGCAATACTACGTGTGCCTCAATTGATAAAGATGAATTTAAGGAGAATCTTTTTAGTGTGTTGGAGGCTGGTGCTGAAAGCGCTGCAGACCTTACAAAAGATAATAAAGTTGGTGTCATCGCCACGACGAGGACAGTAGAAAGCGGCAGTTATGAAAGAAGTATAAAGCTTAAAAATGGCAATATAGATGTTTTTCAAAAAGCTTGTCCGGGATTTGTTCCATTGGTAGAAAAAGGGCTATCGGAAAGTGACGAATCATTTAAATTGGCAAAAGAGTATTTAAAAGCTTTAAACGATGAAGGAATCGACACACTTGTCTTAGGGTGTACTCATTATCCGATACTTTTAAATGCCATCAAAAATGCCGTAAGAGAAGATGTGCTGATAATTGATCCGGCTGTTAGATTGTCGCATGATGTGATGAATTATTTAAAAGAAAATGATATGCTTAATTTAACTGGTGGTAAAACTCATTACTTTGTAAGCGGCGATGCGAAAAAATTTGCAGATGTTGCTAAACTAATACTAAATGAAGACATTGAGAACATAAGCTACGTTGACATAGAGAAATATTAAAAATGATAAAGAGGGGAGAAACATGAATGAGATTTTAAAAGAAGCCATAAAGATTCAAGAGGAAATCGTAGATATAAGGAGGAAAATACACAGAGAGCCAGAGCTGGGTTTTGAAGAGACAAAGACGTCTGAGCTTGTAAAAAAGTATCTTGGCAGTTTGGGAATTGAAACAAGGACAATTGCAAAGACCGGCATTGTAGGGACGATTTATGGCAATGGGCAGAAGACCATAGCTATTAGAGCTGATATGGATGCACTTCCGATACAGGAAGAAAATGACTTGCCTTATGCTTCGGCTGTACCTGGCAAAATGCACGCCTGTGGACACGATGTGCATACGGCAATTGCTCTTGGAGCAGCGAAGCTTATATCTAATATGAAAGATAAGCTTGACGGCAATGTGAAATTTATCTTTCAACCTGCTGAGGAGACGACAGGAGGAGCTAAGCCTATGCTTGATGCAGGTGCTTTTGATAACCCAAAAGTAGATGCTATAATAGGCTTACATGTGGATCCAGATCTCAATGTTGGACAAATTGGCTACACATTCGGAAAAGCTTACGCGTCATCGGATATGTTTGACATAAATGTAATAGGCAAAAGCAGCCATGGAGCGGAGCCACACAAATCTGTAGATCCTATAGCAATATCTGCAAATATAATCAACATGATTCAAACAGTGGTAAGCAGAGAATCAAACCCATTGGAGCCTCTTGTCATAACTATCGGCAGTATTGAAGGCGGCTATGCCAGAAATGTCATTGCCAGCAAAGTGCGCATGTCTGGCATAATAAGGATGTTAAATGAGGAAAATCGAGATAAGATAACAAAAAGGGTTGAAGACATAGCTAAAAATACTGCAGAAGCGATGGGAGGCAAAGCCGAATTTAATCGTGTTGAAGGATACCCGTGCCTCATAAACGATAGCATTATGATAGACATAATGAAAAGAAGTGCTGCATCAATCGTAGGTGACAGCAATGTGATAAGTGTACTGCCGACGCTTGGTGTCGAAGACTTTGCATACTACTTGAAGAAAGTTCCTGGCTGCTTTTATAAATTAGGGTGTGGAAACAAGGAGAAGGGAATAGATAAGCCTATTCACAACAACATGTTTGATGTTGATGAAAACTGCATTCCTTATGGTATAGCTATCCATGTATTGACTGCCATAAATTATTTAAAAAATGATTCAAAAGATGCAGTTAAGCAAAAGAGGATGCTTAAAAATATGCTTAATTACAGTGATTCTCTATAAAATTAGCATTTTATTAAAATTTTTTTGTAATATATAAAAATAAATTGGAAATCAGAAATGCCCTTGATACATATTTATGCATGATTTTTTGCCATATATAGCCATACTGATGTATAATCTTGAGAATAGGTTTATATATTTGCAAAAATACAGGAAATCTTGCAAAAATAATTTATGTGAAGCAAATCTTGACAAAATTAGATTATTGATGCATAATATGTATTGAAGGGTGGGTGATGAAAATGTTATTTATAATAACATTGATGGCGTTTATAATGATATTTGTACCCGCAGCGATAGAGAAAGATAACACTGAGTACGAAGAATTTTTAAGAAGTGAGTTTGGCTACAAAGATACGGTTGATAGAGTGATTAGGAATGAAGATTTCAGTGAATTAGCTTATAGTTACAAGTTAAGATAGATAAAAGATTCCTCCCATTTAAACATGACCTCCGGCTATGCCGGATATTTTTATTTTCTGCCTTAAATCCATCGGCTTAATGTTGGTAAATGTAAAGAAAAATGATAAAATATAATGTATCAATAATTGATGAGGTGATGTTATGGAGATAAAAGTTGAAAGCTTTAAATTAGATCATAGAACGGTAAAAGCACCGTACGTGAGAAAATCAGGTACTCTGGTTGGACCTAACGGTGATGTCGTAACAAAGTACGATATAAGGTTGACACAGCCCAATGTTGATTCAATACCTACAGGTGGGATTCACACGTTAGAGCATTTATTTGCTACTTACTTTAGAGATTATTTCGATGACATAATAGATATTTCTCCTATGGGGTGCAGGACTGGATTTTACCTTACAAAGTTTGGAGACACATCAATTGATGAAATAAAAGATGCATTGAGAAAAGTCTTAGAAAGAGTTTTAACGACAAAAGAAGAAGATGTACCTGCTACAAATGAGATTCAGTGCGGTAACTATAGAGATCATTCTCTTTTTACGGCGAAGGAGTACGCAAAGGCTGTTTTGGAAAAACTTTAGAAGGTAATATATATTATGTGCCGCGAATAAACTATTGTGAGGTGTCGTGTATGCGCAATAGATCTTTTGTTCGCGGTGCTTTTATTTTGACTATAGCAAATGTTGTAGACAGGGCTATTGGCTTTGTCTTCAGAATCATCCTTTCTAATCTGCTGGGTTCTGAGGGAACTGGGATATATCAAATAGCGCTGCCAATCTACTTTGTATCAATAACATTTATAACATCAGGAATTACGGCTGTTACTTCTCGGTTTGTGTCTGAGGAAAGAGCCAAAAATAACAAAAGAAATATTTTCAGCATAATGGAAGTTTCATTTTTTATCGTAATTATAATGGGCATAGCAATTTCATCTATAATATTCTTTAATGCCAAGTACATATCAAACAACTTGCTTCATGAGCCACGAGCGTATCTATCAATATTGATTTTTTCACCTGTACTGATTGTAGTTTCATCGTCTTCTATATTCAAAGGATTTTTTCAAGGATTAATTAACATGGTTCCTGCATCGGTGTCTGAGATTGTTGAGCAGATAGTGAGAGTTTTTTTGACGTTGTATCTATTCAGCGTATTTACAGGAATGAAGCTGGAGTATGCTGCAGCAATAGCCGTATTTGGAATAGCCATAGGAGAAGTAACAAGTTTTATCATGTACATATTTTACTACAGGCGCGAATTAAAATACATAAATGAGGAAATGCCAAATGAAGGTACTATATGGAGTAAGGCAGATATTGCAAAGACAATAGTAAAGACGTCTTTTCCTATTACTATTTCAAGGATGATTGTAAACATCTTGGACTTGTTTGAATCTCTCATCATACCTTCAAAGCTTGTCAAATCAGGACTTTCACACAAAGAAGCTATATCTGAGTTTGGAAAGCTGTCTGGAATGGCTTATCCACTTGCATATATGCCTGCAGTTATAACAATGAGCTTGTCAGTTACAGTGCTTCCTGCAGTATCAGAAGCGGCATCTTTAAAAAGATGGGATGCAGTAAGGCAGAGGATAAATCAAGCCATAGGATATACTACTATGATAGGCATACCAGCAGCCGTATTGTTTTTGATGTTGCCTGATGAAATAGCTTCATTGCTTTACCCTAAAAGTCCAGGAGTAGGTTTGTTAGTTAAGGTAATAGCTGCAGGAAGCATTTTTGCATACCTGGAGTCTATAGTCACAAGCATATTGAATGGGCTTGGGATGCAAAACTTGGTTTTGAGAAATTCTGTCATCTGGACTACAATTTCTGTAATTGCCATGTATCTATTAGTGCCTATACCAAGTTTAAGGCTTTTCGGGTATATTTACGGCTTCATATTCGCTGATGCTTTTGTCTTCCTCTTAAATTTTAAAGCATTAGTTAAGATTACTAACTTAGATATTGATTTTAACAATTGGTTCTTAAAACCGCTTATAGCTGCACTTATAATGGGGATTTACGACACGATCATTTATTTTAATCTGGCTGCGGTAGTCGCAAACGAATGGATCACAATGTCTATTACAGTATTATCAGGATTTTTAGTATACATTGCATCATGTCAACTTGTAAAGCTTCCATATTTAGAAGATTTGAATAGATTGATATTTTCCAGGAATAAATAATAAAAACCCGCTTTAAACGGGTTTTTTCTCATGTTAAAAAGCTGGAACTATAGCGCCTTTGTACTTGTCTTCGATAAATTTCTTGACTTCATCAGAATTTAAGGCTTTTGCCAACTTTTGTATCGCTGGGTCATTTTGATTGTCTTCCCTTACGACTAACACATTAGCATAAGGAGAATTTTTGTCTTCCATAAAAATTGCATCCTTTAAAGGGTTTAAGTTTGCCTCTAATGCAAAATTAGTGTTTATAATGGCCAAATCCACATCTTGAAGCGTCCTTGGAAGCTGAGGTGCTTCAAGCTCTACAATCTTTAAATGCTTTGGATTATCCACGATGTCTCTCGGGGTTTGTGTAAGGCCATTTGGGTCTTTTAACTTAATTAACCCTTCTTTTTGCAGTAGAAGCAGCGCTCTTCCTTCATTTGTAGCATCGTTTGGAACAGCCACTGTTGCACCGTCTTTTAATTCATCTTTTGACTTGATCTTTTTTGAATATGCCCCCATCGGTTCTACATGCACTTTGACTAATGGCACCAATTTTACATTGTTTTTCTTTTCGAAGTCCTCAAGGTATGGAACGTGTTGGAAGAAATTTGCGTCGATTTGCTTGTCGACAAGTGCAGTATTTGGCGTCACATAGTCGGTAAATTCTTTTATTTCAAGATCTACGCCTTCTTTTGCAAGAATAGGCTTTACTACATTAAGTATTTCTGCATGGGGGTTTGGCGTTGCACCAACGACTATCTTCGTCATTTTAGTAGAGGTATCTGTGTTTGAATTTGCGTTGGATGTAGCGGCTGTGTTGTTGGATTTTGTGCATCCTGATAAGATAAATGCAAATGTCAATATGAGAGTGAGAAATAAAAATGATTTTTTCATTACATACCATCCTTTCATCTTTTATCAACTTTTTTTGCAAGATAGTTTCCTATTCTTTGCACGATTTCTACAAAGATTATTAAGACTATGATTGTGGCAATAAGCACATCTGTCTGAAACCTTTGGTAGCCATATCTTATAGCCAGATCTCCAAGACCACCTCCTCCAATAGCACCTGCCATAGCAGAATACCCTAAAATATTTATCACTGTAAGAGTTATTCCCAATATAAGTGATGGCAATGATTCTGGAATCATGACTTTGAATATTATCTGTGGTATTGAAGCGCCAACAGATATAGATGCTTCAATGACGCCCCAGTCTACTTCTTTAAGAGATGATTCTACAACTCTTGCTACAAATGGGGCTGCAGCAATGGACAGTGGTACAATAGCAGCGGTAGGTCCTATAGTTGTGCCAACAATAAGCCTTGCCAATGGGAAGATTGCGATTATGAGGATTATGAACGGCACTGACCTCATGACATTGATCACAGTACCTAATACCTGATTTAACTTTAGATTTTCCTTTATATGACCTTTGTCGGTTATGACAAGTATTATGCCTAGAGGCAGTCCTATTATTACTGAGAAAAGTGTTGAGAAAAACACCATGTACAAAGATTCCCAAAGAGGTTCTTCCATAAGCTGCCACAAGTTTAATAAATACTGGAATATGTTAGACGATACCATTTTTAAGCACCTCTATTCTAAGACCATTGTTTTCTAAAAATTTTATAGCATTTTTTATGGAATTCTGTTCACCGCTTATTTTTATTAAGAGATTTCCTATCTGTGAGTTTTGCACTCTTTCGATATTTCCGGAAATGATATTCACTTCAACATCGAAATTCTTTATCATATGGGATATGACAGGCTGGTTGCTGCTGCTACCAAAAAACGATAATCTCAAGATTTCCTCATTTGGATTTTCGTCATCAAGCAATATGTCTGGCGGAAGTTCAGCTATCATATCTTTTAAAAATCTCTTAGATGTTTCTGTTGAAGGATTTGAAAAGATGTCTATTACATTTCCTTCCTCGATAATCATTCCGTCTTCCAAAACTGCCACTTTGTCGCACAGATTTCTTATTACAGACATTTCGTGCGTTATTACCACGATTGTAATTCCGTATTGTTTGTTTATGTCCTTTAAAAGATTTAAGATGGATTCTGTCGTGGTAGGATCTAAAGCGGATGTGGCTTCATCAGATAGAATTATGTCTGGATTGTTTGCTAAAGCTCTTGCAATGCCTACCCTCTGTTTTTGTCCCCCAGATAGCTGCGAAGGGTATGCGTACTTTTTGTCTTTTAAATCTACCACATCCAGTAATTCATCAACGCGTTTTTTTATGACAGAATCGCTGACTTTCGAGATCTTAAGAGGAAATGCTATGTTCTCATACACTGTAGAGTTCATCAAAAGATTGAAATGCTGAAATATCATGCCAATCTTTTTTCTCATATTTCTCAGTTCTTTTGAATTTAACTTTGTCATTTCTACGCCGTTTATCAGTATGCTGCCAGATGTAGGTTTTTCCAACATGTTTATGCACCTTATCAATGATGATTTCCCGGCACCGCTTAGACCCATTATGCCGTAAATTTCACCATCACGTATAGTTAAGTTGATGTCTTTTAAAGCTATTACCTCTTTTCCGTTTGTGTTGTAAACTTTGCTTAAGTTTTTTATTTCGATCAAATCATTTCACCTTCTTTTCACAAATGTAGTTTAAAAAAGCAATAAAAAAAACCTCCAATGAAAGAGGTTTCGTCCTCTCTCATCTCTCAGCAATCGCTGCAGGAATTGGCACCATTGCACATACGTGCCGGTTGCCGGGTTTCATCGGGCCAGTCCCTCCACCTCTCTAGATAAGAGAATAATTTCGTTTTTAGTTGTTAAAATGATTATATAGGATGGATGTTGAAAAGTCAAGCAAAATTTTCATGCGACAATATTAAATTTTTGTCATAATAAATCTGACAGTGTATTCACAAGTTTGTGTTGATTTAATCAATAAATTGATTATAATTAAGATGAAAGATAAGTTAACTTATTAATAATTTGTCATAGACGAAAGGACAAATATCTATGAAAGAGTTAAGTAGGCGCCAATTAGAAATCTTCAAAAAGGTTATTTCAAAAGAAGTTTCCAGTTTGGACGATATCGTCGTTTTGTACAAGTTAAGCAAAAGGACTGTTTACAGAGAAATAAATGCAATAAATGAATATATAAAAGAATACAATTTGAAGCTTAAAAATGACGATGGAGTACTAGTCTTAGAAGGAACTGATAATGATATCGAAAAATTCAAATTCGATGTAATAGGTTATAGGCCAAGCATTGACGCTGATAAAAGGCGAAAGTTGATACTATCTGAGCTTTTGCAGATGAAAGAACCTGTAAAACTTGAGTACTTCGCTAAAGAATACAATGTGACTACGGCAACAATAAGCTATGACATTAAAGAGATCGATAAATGGCTAAACAAGCAAAATGTTACAATTGTAACTAAGCCTGGCGTTGGCATATACGTAAAAGGCGATGAAAGCAATATAAGAAGGGCCATAATAAATTTTCTGTATGACAATGTGGAGACAAAAGACCTAATTGAGTTTTTAAATAAAGGGTACAATAATATAAACAAGCTTAGTGAAGACATAAATGATAGATTACTCAGGCTTATAGACTACGATACGGTTTTAAAGATAGAGAAGGCTATACAAAAATTGGAGAAATCCCTTGATTACGAATTAGCAGAAAGCTCCTACATGGGGCTTACGGTGCATCTGGCATTGGCGCTAAAAAGAATAAAAGAAGGCGAAAAGATAAAAATAGGTAATGAAAGCCTCTATGAGCTTAGGAAGTCAGATGAGTATAAGTTTGCAGAAATGCTTGCCAGGTTTCTGGAGGAAGAATTTGATATATCTATTCCAGAAGATGAAATCGGATATATAACGATTCATCTACAAGGAGCAAGGTACAGGGCAAATACCGAAGACGTAAATGACGAGCTGTTAAATGAAATACTGCATGAGATGGTCAGCGTTGCAGAAGATGAATTTGGCACTGATCTTAAAGGCGATACGATGCTTTTAAGCGGTTTAAAGACGCACTTAAGGCCTACTATCTTTAGACTTCGCATGGGTCTTGCGATTAGAAATCCGCTTATAAATGACATAAAAGAACGGTACAGCGGTTTATTTGAAAAATGTATATCTATTGCAAATGTGATTAAAGACAAGCTTAATGTTGATGTGCCTGATGATGAAATCGGATATATTGCGATGCATTTTGGCGCATCCATAGCAAGAAAAAGCGATATGATGAAAAGGCACAATATTTTAGTCGTGTGTGCCAGCGGCATAGGGACATCGAGGATGCTTTTATCTAAGCTTCAGATGTTTCCACAATTGAATATTGTAGATACGGTTTCCAGCTTGAGAGTTAAAGACTTTAAAGATAGAGATGATATTGACTTGATAGTGTCTACAATTCCGCTGGACATAAAGGACAAAGAGACAATAATAGTCAATCCGCTGCTTTTAGATGAAGACGTAAAAAAACTGAAAGACGCTTTAAACACAGATTTTATAATGGACTTCTCGGAGAAAAAAGTCATAGGCGACAGGTACAAAGAATTGGAACACATTGCGTGGTATGGCAAAAGGATAATTGAGCTATGCGATTCCCTTAAACTTAAAGATGTCTATGGCAAAAACTCGAAAGACATCATAGATTCTCTATTAGAAGATTTTGCTGGTAATGATGGAATTAATAATGAGAAAATAAAGCAGATAGAGGATAAGCTTTTGGGAAGAGAAAGCCTTGGGAAGATAATACTTCCAGGGAAAGGGTTTGTAATCTACCACTGTACAGCATCTGATTTGGTGGAGCCAATCCTCGTCTTTGGAAAAGTGAAAAGCCATGTCAAGATGAAAAATTTGATTAACGAGTATGAAATCATAAAGACAGCTTTTCTAATGGTTGCACCGGATGACGACAAGATGTGGATAGAGATACTTGGCGATTTAAGTGTTTCATTTATTGAAAGCAAAGACTTGGTAAAAAATCTCAATGAGATTAACAAAATTGATGAGGCGAAGGAATTTGTGAAGAAGGCCTTGATGGATAAGTATTACGATGAAATAAAGAGAAATCTTGTAGGTGATTAAAATGTTTAGTATTTCGGTAAAGCAACGAAAAATTTTCTATACGATGCTGTCCTTGGTGTGGATTGCAACTGCTGTGTATTCTATGATAAATGATACATTTGCACATGGCTTAGAGATTCTTTTGTTTGGTGCATTTTTCATTGCGGGAATTGCCCTTATACAAGCGTACATGATAAGGATGCTTAAATTGTATGACAAAAATTTAAAAAATGAAATAAAAAAGAAAAACAAAAAAAGGAGGTAATTTACTATGGCAATACATGGTGTTATATTGTGCAGTTGGGGTGCTACATCAAGTGCATTGGCAAAAAAAGTGACTGATGAAGCAAAAAAGCAAGGTTTAGATGTTACAGTAGATGCAGGAGGCACAGGTGAATTCAAGAAAAAAGCTGAAGAATACGATATTGCTCTTTTAGAGCCGCAGGTAAGGCATTTAAAGAAGGAAGTTGAGACGATAGCTGAAAAGTTTGGCATTCCTGTTGACATCGTTGATATGCAGGCTTTTGCACTTATGGATGCAAAAAAGATATTGAATCAGATCATCGAGCTTGCTAAGAAAAATGGGAAAGATGCATAGGAGGTAATAAGATGAACGAAAGACTTACTAACAATTGGTTTATGAAATGGATGGAGTCATCTTTGATGCCTGTACTGGCAAGGATTGCTCAAAATGTCATACTTCAATCTATAAGAGATGCTTTTTCAAGTTTCGCATTGCCAGTTATATTGACAGGTTCATTGTTTTTGATAATAGCCAATCCACCACTTGCAGAAGGCGCAAATTGGGGTCCTATTGTGGCGTGGGCAAATGCTATTAAGCCTATTGCTGGCCAGTTGATGATTCCTTTTAACTTATCGTTTGGCATTATGGCTTTGATGGTTGCATTTGGTACAGCATATAGTTTGGCTACTCGCTGGGATCTTGATGAAGCAATGACAGGTATTATTTCCATGTTAGCATTTTTAGTAACAACATTCCCAGCATCAGACGTTACAAAGGTAAGCTTCGGTGATGTTTTAAATTACCTTGGTGGACAAGGTTTGTTTGTAGCTATAATAATAGGCGTGTTGACAGCAGTTGTGGTTAGATTCTTCAATAAGCAAGGCCTTGTAATAAGGATGCCTGAAGCCGTGCCACCTTATGTTGTAAGAAGCTTTATGGCACTTGTACCGATGTTTGTCATGGTAGTATCGGCTTGGATAGTAGAGTGGATCGTATGGGCTAACTTCAAAGTCACATTGCCACAGTTAGTAATAGAGCTATTTAAGCCGCTTGTTGCAGCATCAAATAGCTACTGGGCAGCTTTAGCTGAGATAATCCTTATGATGCTTTTGTGGTCACTTGGAATCCACGGCATGAATGTCGTATCATCTATAGCATATCCTTTCTGGATGAGTCAGCTTGCTGCAAATGTAAAAGCATTAAATGCACATCAACCTATGACAGGTATTGTCACAGAACCATTCTTCCATATGTTCACACACCTTGGTGGTTCAGGTACAACATGGCCTCTTGTCATAATGTTCTTGTTCTCAGCATCAAAACAGCTTAAGACGATAGGTACAGCAGAGCTTATCCCTGCTATATTCAATATAAATGAACCGCTTATTTTCGGTGCTCCAATAGTTTTAAATCCTATATTGATGATACCATTTATAATTGCACCTGCAGCGGTTGTTACGATAAACTACATCGCATTCCATTTCCACTTAGTAACAGGACCATTGTACCAGCTTCCATTTACAGTTCCTGTATTTATAGGTGGTTTCATATCAAGTGGTCTTGACTGGAGAGGACCAATTCTACAACTTGTGAACCTGATTGTAGCAGGTATCATATACTATCCATTCTTCAAAATGTATGAAGCACAGCTTTTGAAGAATGAAAGAGAGCTTGAGGAAAAATAATTAAAATATATTAAGGAGGAACCCTTTGATGGAATTAGAGCAAATTATATACAATTTAGTCTTGCACGGTGGAAACGCCAGAGGCGAGGCTTATGAAGCATTAGATGCAGCAGAAAAAGGGGATTTTGAATCTGCCGAGAAGCATCTAGAAAAGGCTGATGAGGAATTTTACGCAGGCCATGATTATCAAAACGCATTGGTGCAAGGTGAACAAAGCGAAACACCTAATTTCCTTGTTATACACGCTCAAGACCAGCTTATGACGGCTCTTGCAGAAAAGAACCTCATAAGAAGACTTGTGGATCTTTACAAGAGGTTAGATGCTCTTGAAAAGAAGGTAAAATAAATATTGAATTAAAAGGTGAGTCAATCCTCACCTTTTAATTTTGTCTTTTTAGATTGCTTTTTATCTTTTTTGCTTTAAAGTATTGAATAATTTGTGCAAATTTTGTACAATGGAGATGGACATTTTATAAAAAATTTTAAGAGAGAGGGATTGTCGATGTACGATTCTAAAATAAAGGACGAGAACGTGGACAAGCTTTTTGAAGCGATTTTAATGCTTAAAGACATGGAAGAATGTTATCGTTTTTTTGAAGATATAGCTACCATAAACGAGGTTAAATCGCTGGCTCAAAGACTTCAAGTGGCTAAAATGTTAAGAGATAGGAAGACGTATATTGAAATAGCCGAAAAGACAGGAGCCAGCACCGCTACAATAAGCAGAGTCAACAGGGCGCTTAATTATGGAGCGAATGGATACAATTTGATTTTAGATAGATTAAAGGAAAAATCTCGGTAGATCCGAGATTTTATTTGATTATAGACGTGACGATAAAGTGGTTGATTAATTGAAAAGTTACATATACAATATAATCGTAAGTTTAGGTGCAAATATTTTATTTGGAGTGAATTAGATGAATATTCTTGAAGGATTAAATGACAGACAGAAGGAGGCAGTTGTCACTACAGAAGGACCTGTTTTGATTTTGGCTGGTGCAGGCAGCGGCAAGACGAGAGTTTTGACACATAGAATTGCATACCTTGTAAGGGAGAAAAATGTGTCACCAGCTAACATCATCGCCATTACCTTTACAAACAAAGCAGCAGAAGAAATGAAGGACAGAGTTGAGTCGCTTTTAGGATATGTAGGAGATATATGGGTTTCTACATTCCATTCAGCATGTGTCCGCATATTGAGAAGGGATATTGAAAAGATAGGGTACGATAGAAATTTTGTAATATACGATACGCAAGATCAAAAAACGCTGATTTCTGACTGTATAAAAGAGTTGAATTTAAATGACAAGCAGTACACAATAAAAGGAATGTTAGCTGCCATATCAAAGGCAAAAGACAAGATGATATCGCCAGACGACTATTTGCTGGAATTTGGCAATGACTACAGAAATAAAAAAATTGCTGATGTTTATAAGCTGTACCAAAAGAAGCTTAAAAAGGACAATGCACTGGATTTCGATGATATAATAATAAAGACCATAGAACTTTTTCAAAAAAACGAGGACATATTGAGGTATTATCAAGACAAATTCAGGTATATAATGATAGATGAGTATCAAGATACAAATAGGCCACAGTATGAATTTGTAAATCTATTGGCTCAAAAGTACAGAAACCTTTGTGTCGTAGGTGATGATGATCAAAGCATATATGGATGGAGAGGGGCCGACATAAAGAATATTTTAGACTTTGAGAAAGATTATCCAGAGGCTAAGGTTATAAAGCTTGAACAAAATTACCGCTCAACGCAGGTTATACTTGATGCGGCCAACAGCGTCATTGACAATAATGTTAAAAGAAAAAGAAAAAGACTGTGGACAGATAATAAAAACGGTGAAAAGATTGTCGTATGGGAAGCACAAAATGAGAGGGATGAGGCTAATTTCATCATAGAGACGATAAAAAACTTGGTTTCTGAGGGGAGAAAATATTCGGATTTTGCTGTCTTATACAGGACAAATGCCCAGTCCCGTATATTTGAAGAAGCTTGTATGGCGAATGACGTACCGTATAAATTAGTTGGAGCATTGAGGTTTTACGATCGAAAAGAGATAAAAGACATTATTGCGTATTTAAGGATTCTTATAAATCCATACGATGATGTATCATTAAAAAGGATAATAAATGTGCCTAAAAGAGGCATTGGTGAGTCAACTGTAGCTTCTTTAGAAAAATACGCTTTGGAACATGATACAAGCATGTACTTTGCGATTCCTCATGTTGAAGTCAGCGGAAGAACGAGAAAGGCGCTTGACGGCTTTAAAGAGTTTATTGACGATCTGATAAGCCAGCTTGACTTTATGACTGTCACTGAAGTTATCGATTATGTACTGGATAAAACTGGATATATAGAGGAGCTTAAGGCCGACGGCACTGAAGAATCTGAAGGAAGAATAGAAAATATAAATGAGTTTATCGGTGCAGCACGTGAATTTATGGAAAGCTCCCAGGACAAGTCTTTAGAAGCTTTTTTGTCAAGCATAACATTGGTATCTGATATTGATACGGCAGGTGAAATAGGAGAAAGCCTAGTTTTAATGACGCTACACTCAGCTAAAGGGCTTGAATTTCCCGTCGTATTTATAGCAGGTATGGAAGAAGGGATATTTCCTAATTCTATGTCATTTGTGGACGAGCATGAACTGGAGGAAGAAAGAAGGCTGTGTTATGTAGGCATAACTCGGGCAAAAGAAAGGCTTTTTATGACTTATGCGAGAAATAGAAATCTGTACGGCAAGCCACAGTACAATACGGCTTCAAGGTTTATCAATGAAATTCCTCGAGATTTGGTCATCGAATACGACAAAGGCACTGTTAAAAGAAATGATTATGTTTCAGTTTCATCGTATATAAATACTTTTGCCAGGAAGGCGAATAATAAAGAAAACTACAACCCAGGAGATAAGGTTGAGCACAAATTATGGGGCATTGGAACTGTAGTGAGCGTGGATGGAAGCGGCGATGACAAGGAATTGACTGTTGCATTTCCTAATGTTGGCATAAAGAGGTTGTCTTTGAAGTACGCTCCAATCAGGGCTATATCGTAAGGTGGTGTATTTATGACGATAGAAGACAGGATAAATGAATTGAGAGATAAGCTTAATCATCACAGCTACATGTACTATGTACTGGACAAGCCAGAGATATCCGACTACGAATACGACATGATGATGAGAGAGCTCATTGAGTTAGAAGAAAAGTACCCTCAATTTAAGACACCTGATTCACCCACTCAAAGGGTTGGCGGCGAACCTTTGAAAGAGTTTGAACCATTTACACATGTAGTGCCGATGCAAAGTTTGGCAAATGCCTTTTCTGAAGGCGAGCTTAGAGATTTTGACAGGAGAGTAAGAGCATCTGTCGGTGATGTAGAATACGTAGTAGAGTTTAAAATTGACGGTTTATCTGTGGAGCTTATATATGAAAATGGCTTTTTTACTGTCGGCTCCACGAGAGGTGATGGAATTATAGGTGAAAATGTGACAAACAATCTAAAAACCATTAAATCAATTCCTTTAAGACTTAAAGATGATTTAAACCTCATCGTAAGAGGTGAGGTTTTTATGCCTAAGGCTTCATTTGAAAAGTTAAACGAAGAAAGAGAATTAAACGGAGAAAGCCTTTTTGCAAATCCGAGAAATGCTGCTGCTGGATCACTTAGGCAATTAAATCCTAAAATCACGGCTAAAAGAGATCTGGACATTTTCGTATTTAATTTACAGAGAATAGATGGAATAGAATTAAAAACGCATGCCGAAGCATTAGAATTTTTGAAATATCAAGGATTTAAAGTAAGCCCCCATATTAAAGTATGTAGAAATATAGACGAAGTCATTGCTGACATAAATTACATAAGGGACATAAGGGATGGTTTGCCTTATGAAACAGATGGCGCTGTTGTCAAGGTAAATGATTTGGAGAAAAGGGATATTTTAGGTTCTACTGCAAAGGATCCTCGTTGGGCAATCGCATTTAAGTATCCAGCAGAAAGACAAAAGACGAAAGTCAAAGACATAGTAGTTCAGGTTGGAAGGACCGGTGCATTGACGCCAACTGCCATATTAGAGCCTGTGAAAATCGCAGGTTCTATTGTATCAAGAGCGACGCTTCACAATGAAGATTACATAAGAGAAAAGGACATAAGAATCGGTGATACGGTGATAATCCAAAAAGCAGGCGAAATCATACCTGAAGTTGTAAGTGTTGTAGCAGAAGAAAGAGATGGCAGCGAGAAGTTTTTTATCATGCCAGAAGTGTGTCCCGAATGCGGTGCTGCAACGGTGAGGCTTCCCGGTGAATCTGTGACTAAGTGCACAGGTCTAAATTGTCCTGCTAAGTTAAAAAGAGGCATAATACACTTTGCATCTAAAGATGCCATGGACATAGATGGATTAGGACCAGCGGTAATAGGACAGCTTCTTGACAACAATCTTATACACAACATATCAGATCTGTATTATTTGAAGTACGATGATTTGATAAAACTTGATAGGATGGGAGATAAATCAGCAAAGAATCTCATCAATGCTATAGAAGAAAGCAAAGGCAGAGATTTAGACAGATTGATTTTTGGGCTTGGCATTGATCTCATTGGAAGCAAAGCTGCCGGCATTTTAGCCAGTCATTTCAAGACGATGGAATCTCTTGAGAAAGCTACTTTTGAGGAGCTTACTGAAATAGAGGAAATTGGCCCTAAGATGGCAGACAGTGTAGTAGCCTTTTTCAAGGAAAAGCAAAATCTCAATATAATAGACAGATTGAAAGCTGCTGGTGTAAATATGCGCAAGAAGGATGCAATAAATGTTAATGACAATTTTAAAGGACTTACTTTTGTCTTAACTGGAACACTTGAAAAGTACACAAGAGATGAGGCTAAAAAGCTTATAGAAGAAAGAGGGGGAAAAGTGACAGGTTCTGTCAGCAAAAAGACAGATTATGTCGTTGTAGGTGCAGATCCAGGTTCAAAGCTTTCAAAAGCACAAGAGCTTGGAGTAAAGATTTTAAATGAAGAACAGTTTGAAAACATGCTGAAACAATGATAAAATTAACTAAATGATGCTTTTTATTAGTATTTAAGAGTTGAAAGGGTGTGTATGCATGTCAATTACAAAAGACCAAGTTATCCACGTATCAAAATTGGCAAGGCTTAAATTTTCTGATGACGAGTTAGAGAAATTTTCTCATCAGCTTGATAGCATTATAAAATATGTGGACAAGTTAAATGAGCTAAATACAGATGGCGTAGAGCCTACAGCGCATATTGTCCCAATAAGCAATGTTTTCCGCGAAGATGAAGTTGTGCCATCAATGGATAGAGAAAAAATCCTTATGAATGCTAAAGAAAAAGAAGATGGATGCTTTAAAGTACCAAAGATAATCGAGTGAGGTGGTATTGATGGAATTGCATGAATTAACAATACATGAGCTTAATGAACTTTTAAGGAAAAAAGAAGTAAGCGCTGTAGATGTGACTAAGGCGTATTTAAAAAGAATAAATGAAATTGAACCAAAAGTAGACGCGTTGATATGCGAAACAGAGGATTTTGCGCTTAAAAGAGCCGAAGAAGCTGACAAAATGATTAAAGATGGAAACATAAATGACTTGACAGGTATACCTGTTGTCATAAAGGACAATATGTGTACAGAGAACATAAGAACTACGTGTGCATCGAAAATGCTTGAAGATTTCATTCCTCCTTATAATGCAACAGTGGTGGAGAACCTTAACAATCTTGGTGCTGTGATGGTTGGAAAGGCAAATTTGGATGAATTTGCGATGGGCTCATCTACCGAAAATTCAGCTTTCAAGACGACTAAAAACCCATGGGACTTGGAAAGAGTGCCTGGAGGTTCATCTGGAGGTTCTGCTGCATCAGTTGCTGCTGATGAGTGTGCATTTTCACTTGGATCTGATACAGGTGGTTCTATAAGGCAGCCTGCGTCATTATGCGGTGTCGTTGGCATGAAACCTACATATGGCCTTGTTTCCAGATATGGACTTGTCGCTTTTGCGTCATCTTTAGATCAAATAGGCCCTATCACAAAAGACGTGACAGACTGTGCTATTGTGCTAAATGCCATTGCGGGTCATGATCCAAAAGATTCTACTTCTGTAGACAACGTAAGAAAAAGTGATTATAAGGAATTCCTGAAAGACGATATAAAGGGAATGAAGATAGGATTTGCAAAAGAATTCTTTAGAGAAGGGCTTGATGAAGGAGTAAAGAAATCCATTGAAGACGCGTTAAAGACATTTGAGGAGTTAGGAGCCGAAATAAGGGAAATAAGCCTTAAATACATGGATTATGCGCTGGCGGCGTATTACATAGTAGCATCTGCAGAGGCAAGTTCAAATTTGGCCAGATATGATGGCATACGGTATGGCCACGCAGCAGAAAAATACGAAGACCTTATCGATATGTACATGGTATCCAGAAGCGAAGGCTTTGGAAAAGAAGTAAAGAGAAGGATAATGTTAGGCACATACGCATTAAGTTCGGGGTATTATGATGCGTACTACAACAAAGCGCTGAAAGTAAGGACACTTATTAAACAGGATTATGAGAAGGCTTTTCAAGATGTGGATGTGATAGTTGGCCCAACGTCGCCTACGACGGCTTTTAAAATCGGTGAAAGAGTTGAAGATCCATTGGCAATGTACTTGGCTGATGTATATACGGTTCCAGTTAATATAGCGGGACTTCCGGGATTGTCGCTGCCTTGTGGACTTTCAGATGGACTTCCTGTAGGCCTTCAGATCGTCGGTAAGCATTTTGATGAAGGAACGATATTAAATGCAGCATATGCTTTTGAAAAAGCTTTAAGCTTTAATGCAAAACCAAGTTTTAAAGGTGGTGCTAAATGATGAATTACGAAGCAGTCATAGGACTTGAAGTACATGCAGAGCTTCTTACGAAGACGAAGATATTTTGCAACTGTACTACTGAATTTGGCGGTGAACCAAATACACATGTTTGTCCAGTGTGTTTGGGATTACCAGGAACATTGCCTGTTTTGAACAAGAAAGTTGTAGAGTATGCTGTGAAGGCTGGACTTGCGCTAAATTGCGAAATATCTAAATTTAGCAAAATGGATAGAAAAAATTATTTTTACCCAGACTTGCCTAAAGCATACCAGATATCTCAGTACGACCTACCGCTTTGCAAAAATGGATACGTAGAAATTGAAACATCTGATGGGGTAAAAAAGAAAATAGGGCTTACCAGGATACACATAGAAGAAGATGCTGGCAAGTTAATGCATGAGAACGTAGATGGATCATTAGTAGATTACAATAGGACAGGTGTGCCGCTTATTGAGATAGTATCTGAACCAGATATGAGGACTCCTGAGGAAGCTTACCTGTACTTAACAAAACTGAAAAGCGTCCTTGAATACTCTGAAGTATCTGACTGCAAAATGCAGGAGGGATCTTTGAGGGTTGATACAAACGTATCAGTAAGACCTGTTGGCAGCAAAGAGTTTGGGACAAAGATCGAGCTTAAAAACTTAAATTCATTTAAAGCAGTTCAGAAGGCATTGGAATACGAAATAAAAAGGCAGATAAAACTCATAGAGGGCGGAGAAACAATAGTGCAGGAGACTCGCCGTTGGAACGAGCAAAAAGGCATTACAGAGTCAATGCGCTCCAAAGAGGAAGCCCACGATTACAGGTATTTTCCAGATCCAGACCTTGTGCCAATAATAGTCTCTGATGAATGGAAAGAGGAAATAAGAAAATCACTTCCTGAAATGCCTGAGCATAAGAAGGAAAGATTTGTCACACAATATGGCATTCCAGAATACGATGCATCTGTAATTACTTCATCAAAACCATTGGCAGACTTTTTTGAGAAGTGCGTTTTAGAGTACTCATCAGCTAAAACAGTAAGCAATTGGATAATGGGTGAAATGATGAGGCTTTTAAAGGAGACGGGAAAAGAAGTTGAAGAAATTTTGATTAAGCCACATCAGATGGCTTCGCTTTTAAACTTGATAGACAATGGTACTATTACAGGTTCTATCGCTAAAACAGTTTTTGAGGAAATGTTTGCAACAGGTAAAAATCCCGAAGAAATCGTAGAGGAGAAAGGCCTAAAGCAGCTTAGCAATGAAGATGAACTTAGAGAGATTGCATTAAAAGTCATTGAGGATAATCCAAAATCTGTTGAAGATTATAAAAATGGCAAAGACAAGGCAATAGGCTTCTTGGTTGGACAAATAATGAAAGCAACAAAGGGGAAAGCAAATCCACAATTGGCAAATAAAATTTTATTAGAAGAGCTCTCAAAATAAATATTATTATTTTTTAAATTTAAGCATACACTATTAGAAACGGTGTATGCTTTTTAAATTTAATATTATTTCAGAATATACTAAAAAATACAAGATAGTAGTATTACATAAACAATTTTCACTGAATTTTTAATATATACTTGTATAGCAAAACATCTAATGATATAATAAATAAAAATCCTCGTAAATTGTTTTAAAATTGTGAACAGTAAATTTATCTCAATATCGCATGCATAGTATATTATGAGTAAAATGTTCTTAAACATGCAGTAGATTTTGATTTTCGGTTGTACTTTAAATTAAAATTTTGTGTTGCCAAAGAAGTTCTTCAAATAAATCATACATAGCTGGGGGTGAGAGATGAGGACTTATTTTTGGGGGGAGTAAAATCAAAAATATTATATTTTGATGGGAGGAAATTTTTGATGAAGAGAAAAAATTGGTTAGCTTTATTGTTGACATTGGTATTAGCACTTTCTGCGCTATTGGCAGGGTGTTCAGCAAATAATAACAGCAGCTCTCAAAGCAAAAACAATAGCAGTTCAGGTACTCAAACTGCAAAGACAGATGAGCAAGTTCTGACATTAAATTTAGCAGCAGATCCGCCAAACTTAAACCCATTTACTTCAACAGATGTTGCATCATTTGATGTATTGAATGATGTTCTTGAAGGATTGACAAGGTATGACAAAGATGGACAGCTTAAGCCAGGTTCTGGCCTCGCAAAAAGCTGGGATATATCAAGTGATGGTCTAACTTATACTTTCCACTTAAAAGATGGGATAAAGTGGAGCGATGGAAATCCAATAACAGCTTATGACTTTGAGTACTCTTGGAAGAAAGTATTAGATCCTAAGACAGCATCACAGTATGCATATCAATTTTATTACATCCAAGGCGCTGAGGAGTACAACTCTGGCAAAGGCAGTGCTGACCAAGTAGGAATAAAGGCCCTTGACGATAAGACGTTACAAGTCAAGTTAAAAGCTCCTGCGCCACAATTCTTAGGTCTTACTGCATTTGGAACATATTTGCCACAAGAGAAGTCTTTTGTAGAAAAAGTAGGAGTCGATAAATTAGGTTCAAGTCCAGATACATTAGTTTATAGTGGTCCATTCGTATTAAAGCAGTGGAATCACGATCAAAATCTCGTTTTAGAGAAAAATCCTGATTACTGGGACAAAGACAGTGTTAAGCTACAGAAGGTTAATCTTTTGATAATAAAAGACGCAAATACACAAGCTCAAAATTATGACAATGGTACGCTTGATCAGATGAGGGTTCCAAGCGATCTGATGGATAAGTACAAGAATACAAAAGAATTTTCAATAAAGCCTGTTGCTACCAACTGGTATATACAATTCAATGACAAGAAAGGCATATTTAAAAACGTAAATATCAGAAAAGCATTTACATTGGCTATAGACAGAAAAGCATTTACAGAGCAGGTTTTGAAGAATGGCTCTATACCGGCAGAGTCGATAGTGCCGCCAGGTGTACCTGGATATAACGGGGAGGATTTTTCAAAGCAAGACGGTTCACCATTCTTTAAAGACAATGATGTGCAGGCTGCAAAAGATTATCTGAAGAAAGGGCTTGAAGAATTAGGCTTAAAAGAATTGCCTACAATCACATTTACAGCAGATGATACAAGTGCAGCTAAAAAGAATGCCGAAGCGTTGCAGCAAATGTGGAATCAAAATCTTGGCGTAAATGTGCAGATAAAGAATGAGGCATTTAAGATAAGATTAGACGATATGAATAAAGGAAATTTTGACATGGTATTGGCTGGATGGGGCGCAGACTACAATGACCCAATGACATTCCTTGACATGTGGGAGACAAACAACGGTAATAACACTGCTTTCTACAGCAATCCAGAATACGACAAGTTGATTGATGATGCAAAGTCGACGCCAGACTTGAAGAAGAGAAACGATGACATGATACAGGCGGAGAAGATTGCCATGAATGATATGGCTATAGGTCCACTTTACTTCCAAGCTTATGCAATTGTCACAAAGAGTTATGTTAAAGATCTAATTGTGCCGAATTTTGGTACTGATTGGGAACTTAAGTGGGCATATATAGAAGGTAAGAACCAATAAGAATTCATCAATGAGGATGAACCGGGGTCAATTCCCCGGTTTTTGCATGTTTGCAAATTTTCGTGCAATTCAACAAAGATTTTAACCAACTCTAAAAAATTGCCGAAATGCTTTAAAATATTGAGATTGATTGCCAATGGTGCTATACTTAAAAAGTATTTAGTTTACAAATAACAATATTTTTGTGAAATTTTTGTGGCAGAATTTTTCATAGTTTAAAATAAGTAAATTATATCGGTTTCTTTGTAAATGTAACGGGTAAAAATTTGTTATTGATTAATAAATCTAAATGTAATAAAATTTATGTATATAAAAAATTCAATTATCATATAAATCAAAAAATACAAATAGCGGGGGGTGTTTTTAGGTATAGCTGGGGGTAAGTACTATTTATTTTCACTTTTATTTACTATAGGAGGAAAATTGATAAAGTGACATAAGAATATATTCACAATCAGTGAGCGCGATTGTTACAGTCCGCGGGGGGATTACTGCAAACAGTATGTAAAATATCAACAATGATAAACAGGTATTGAATCTAAATTTAGTTAACATATATATGGTAAACGAATATTTATAGGAGGTGTTTTGGTTGCTAAATTATTCAATTAAAAGATTTGTATACATGCTGATTACAATATGGGTAATCATAACATTGACATTTTTCTTGATGCACATGATACCAGGTGATCCTTTTACGAGTGAAAAAAAGGTTCCACCGCAAATAAGACAAAATATGTTGGCAAAATATCATCTCGATAAACCTCTCATTGTACAATATGGGTATTATTTGGATAATTTAATGCATGGTGATTTAGGAATCTCCCTCAAATATTTAAATAGAACAGTAGACGATATAATTAAGCAATCTGCTCCAGCTTCATTCCAGCTTGGAGTGCAATCAATTTTCCTTGGTGTTGTCTTCGGATTATTTTTTGGAATTGTTGCAGCATTGAAGCGTGGAGGTGGATGGGATTATTTTTCGATGTTTTTAGCGATAATTGGAATTTCCGTTCCAAACTTCATAATAGCTACGCTTTTGCAGCTTCTTTTGGCATCTAAGCTAAAGTTGCTTCCTGTGTCGGGATGGGGTTCATTTAAATACACCATATTGCCATCCATCGCTTTGTCATTCGCTACACTATCTATAATTTCTCGTATGATGAGAACAAGTATGTTAGACGTCATTGGGCAGGATTATATAAAGACGGCAAAAGCGAAAGGACTTTCACAGTTGCAGATAATATGGAAGCACATGGTTAGAAATGCCATTATGCCTGTTGTGACAGTATTAGGTCCATTATTTGCTGGAATAGTGACAGGAACGTTTGTCATTGAACAGATTTTCAGCATACCAGGTCTTGGAAAGTTCTTTGTGCAAAGCATATACGATGAAGATTATTCCATGATATTAGGTACGACCATATTTTATAGCATCATATTGGTAGTCATGATGTTCATAGTGGATATTGCCTATGGACTTATAGATCCAAGAGTAAGACTGGCAAAGGGAGGAAAGTAGAATGGTGGACATAAGCAAGGATAAATTTGAAATAGTAGGAGCAAATGCTTCTGAAAGCCAGTCGATTGTAAGACCAAGCATTAGTTACTGGCAAGATGCATGGAGAAGGCTTAGAAAGAACAAGGTTGCTATGGGATCTTTGATTTTCTTGATACTTCTCGTTATAATGTCGATAATAGGTCCACATTTGAGGCCTTTTGACTACGCTCATCAGGATCTGTTCAATACAAATAAGCCATTTTCTAAAGTTCATTGGTTCGGGACAGACTACCTTGGAAGGGATCTTTTTGTAAGAGTTTGGATGGGTGCAAGGGTATCTTTATTTATCGGTGTCACGATTGCCTTACTTGATGCGGTAATTGGTGTTACGTATGGTGGTATAGCCGGTTATTTTGGTGGGCAAGTTGACAATATCATGATGCGTATTGTCGATATACTTTATGGCATACCTTACTTAATACTCGTAATTCTTTTGATGGTTGTGATGGGTCAAGGTTTATGGACTATCATTACTGCAATGGTTATGACGGGATGGGTAGGTATGGCCAGAATAGTTAGAGGTCAAGTGCTGCAGCTTAAGGAGCAGGAGTTTGTGTTGGCTGCTAAGACACTTGGAGCTAGCCCAGGCAGGATAATATTGAGGCATTTGATACCGAATGCACTGGGTCCAATAATAGTGTCAATGACGTTTGATGTTCCTAATGCAATATTTGCAGAAGCATTTTTAAGTTACATCGGTCTTGGCATAAGGCCGCCTCTGGCAAGCTGGGGTACGCTTGCGAATGATGCTACACAAGTTTTGCTAATGTATCCAATGCAGCTTTTCATACCGGGCTTCTTCATAAGCATAACGATGCTGGCATTTAACATGCTTGGTGATGGCTTGAGAGATGCATTAGATCCAAGGCTTCGCCGTTAAAGGAGGTAAGTATTTTGGGAGATAGAGAAGTATTGTTGGATGTACAAAATTTGGAATATTCATTTGACACGTATGCAGGCGAAGTAAAGGCAGTAAGAGATGTCAGCTTTCAAGTTATGAAAGGTGAATCGTTAGCCATAGTCGGAGAATCAGGATGTGGAAAATCAGTCACGATGCAGGCTGTCATGAGGTTAAACCCTGAGCCTCCAGGTAGATTTAAAGGTGGAAGAATCATATTCGACGGGAAAGAGATATCAAAGTTTAGTGAAAGGCAAATGCAAGCAATAAGAGGATCAGAAATAGGCATGATATTCCAAGATCCTATGACATCTTTAAACCCGACAATGACAATTGGAAAACAAATTGCCGAAGTGATTTTGAAGCATCAGAAGGTTACACGAGCTGAAGCGATGAAAAAAGCTAAGGAAATGTTGGACGTAGTAGGTATACCAAATGCTGAAAGGCGTATAAATCAGTATCCACATGAATTTTCGGGTGGCATGAGGCAGAGGGCCATGATTGCTATTGCATTGGCATGCAGGCCGAAACTTCTCATTGCTGATGAACCTACTACTGCGCTTGATGTTACGATACAAGCGCAAATTCTCGATTTGATGAAAGATCTGCAAAGAGAATTCAATACGTCTATAATAATGATTACGCACGATTTGGGTGTTGTTGCAGATATAGCAGAGAGAATCATAGTCATGTATGCAGGTAAAGTTATAGAGACAGGCACATCTGATGAGATATTTAAGCATCCACAGCATCCTTATACATGGGGACTTTTAAAATCTGTTCCAAGACTTGATGCTCAGAATAAAGAGAAGCTTGTGCCGATTGTCGGAACGCCTCCAGATTTGTTTGCGCCTCCTGTAGGATGTCCATTTGCTGCAAGGTGCAACTATGCTATGAAAATTTGCTATGAGGCTCAACCAGAGTATACCAATGAAACTGATACGCATAAGGTTGCCTGCTGGTTGAAGCATCCATACGCGCCGAAGGTTGAAAATCCTTTTGAAAAGGAGGCGTACGCAGGTGAAAGATAATGTAATACTGGAAGTTAAGAATTTGAAAAAATACTTTCACGTCAGCGGCGGTGTGTTAAAAGCTGTTGACGATGTAAGTTTTAGCATAAAAAAAGGTGAGACATTGGGGCTTGTTGGTGAGTCGGGATGTGGAAAGTCTACTACAGGTAGAACTATAATTGGTCTTTATGAGGCTACAGGTGGTTCGGTGATATTTGACGATATACCTGTTCATAAAATGAACAATGAAATAAGAAAGAAATTTGCAAGAAAAGCTCAGATGATTTTTCAGGATCCTTACGCATCGCTGAATCCTCGCATGACTGTTGGCGATATCATAGGAGAGGGGATAGACATTCATGGTTTGTACACTGGAAAAGAGAGGAGAGAAAGGATATACAGCCTTCTTGAGATGGTAGGCTTAAATAAAGAACATGCCAATAGGTTTCCTCATGAATTTTCTGGTGGACAAAGGCAGAGGATAGGCATAGCAAGGGCGATGGCAATTGAGCCAGAGTTTATAGTCTGCGATGAGCCTATATCAGCATTAGATGTGTCCATACAAGCCCAGATTGTAAACTTGCTTATGAATTTACAAGAAGAAAAGGGATTGACGTATCTCTTTATTGCTCATGATTTAAGCATGGTAAGGCATATAAGCGATAGAGTTGCAGTTATGTATTTAGGATCGATTGCGGAACTTACACAAAGCGGTGAACTGTATACAAATCCATTGCATCCATACACACAAGCGCTTCTTTCTGCTGTTCCAATACCTGATCCGGAAGTGGAGAGAAAGAGGGAGAGAATCATACTTGAAGGAGATGTGCCAAGCCCAATTAATCCTCCTTCAGGATGTAAATTTAGAACAAGGTGTAAATATGCCATGGACATATGTAGCCAAGTTACGCCACAATTGAAAGAGGTTGGAAGTGGACACTTTGTTGCATGTCATCTTTTTGATAAATAAGGCACTCGTTTGAGTGCTTTATTTTTTTGCATTGTAGTTTTAATTTCAAAGTAATAACGTTTAACATCTTAATAAAATCTTAATATGTTTGTAACTTGTCTGTAATATATGTATAATAATATATAAATATGATGAAAAAAATGCCGATTTTATATGCAAAGGGGGGAAAATGTTGAAAAAGGTCATCGCTTTTTTTGCGCTTTTACTGCTTTTGTCTACGTTTTACATAACTGCCTATGCATATAAAGCTACGATTGTACTTGATAACAAACCTATAAGCTACAATGTGCCTGACGTGTCGATTACCGTCGATGGAGGAAAATTTGACACTGGCAATAATCCGCCGCTTATCATTGACAATAGCACAATAGTGCCGCTTAGAGCAATTAGCGAAGGATTAGGTCAAAAAGTCGACTGGGATGGTAAGACTCAGACAGTTACTGTGACTTCAAAGGACAAAGTAATTAAATTGGTTATAGGTAAAAATTACGCTACAGTAAACGGCAATAATGTATCGTTGGATGTTCCAGCAAGGCTTATAAACAACAATACGACGTATGTGCCTATGAGGTTTTTGTTTGAAAACTTAGGTTATGATGTGAAATGGGTCGCAGACAAATACCTAATTCAAGCTACTAAGAAAGTAGATCCTCCCTCTGCAAACAATGTCAATATTGTGAGTTTTACATCAAATTACACAAATGGTATGTATACCATAACTGTTAAAGGTGATGGACCTCTAACGTATACGCGTGGTTCTGTAAATGATGACAGCAGCATAAGAATTTACTTTGACTTCAACAATGCGATAAATACTGTTGCTAATAAGCAGATAAAGATAGACAAAAATGGCTTAAATCAGGCCTACATAGGGCAGAACAAGTTACAACCAGCAGTAACAAGACTTGTTGTGAATATGGACTATTCAATGCCATATACTATAACACAGTCACAAGATAAAAAAGAATTTGACATATCGTTTAAAATAGGGCAAAATAAGGTGACGAACATTTTAGCTGCTAAGGTCAACAATGGCGATCAGATAACGATAAATACAGATGCCGACCACTTTAGCCCATCCAGATATGGTGATAACAAGATCATTATAGATGTGACAGGTGCAAGTCTGACAATGTCTGATGGTAAACTGGCAGGTAGCATATCGTATACCGGAAACGTAGTTACAGGGATTAGGTATTCTCAGCTTGATGCCAATACAGTAAGGATTGTTGCGGAGACAAGCCTTAAAGCAGATTTTAGTGTTCAACCAACTCCTCAGGGCGTATTGCTTACAATAACAAAACCAGACCCTAACAAAAAGCAGTTAGTATACATAGACCCAGGGCATGGAGGTTCTGATCCAGGTGCTATAGGTGTCGGAGGGATACACGAAGCAGATATTAATCTTGCCATTGGATTAAAATTGAAGACGCTGTTGGACAATGGAGGATACAGGACTATGATATCCAGAACAACAGACACTGATGTGGGTCTTTATGACAGGCCTTCACAAGCGAATAATGCAGGAGCAGATGTCTTTGTAAGCATTCATTCTGATTCTTTTGAATCGCCATCAGCAAACGGCACAACAGTTTTGTATTACCCAAACGGTTACAATGGCGATACAAGAGATGAAAAGACATTTGCACAGATAATTCATGATGATCTGATGAAACAGATAAATACCACTGACAGAGGGCTTTCAGAAAGGCCTAATTTAGTCGTTCTCAATCAGACGAAGATGCCTGCTGTTTTGGTGGAGACTGGATTCGTCACAAGTCCTACAGATGCTCAGCTTCTGACTGATGAAAATTTTCAGTGGAAAGTTGCACAAGGAATATACAATGGGATTGTCGATTATTTTGACAAATTATCTAATGGCAGCATAAGCATGACTGTTTCAAACTCCGTATATGGCGGCAATTAAAACAGGCAACAAATCGCCTGTTTTTTTTATATGCTTTCTTGTAAATTGATTTAAAAGGTTTTAAAATAATATTATGGTTTGCGCTCTGGATAATGAAAATTAAATAAGGCTAAAATTATAATATAAAATATAAAGGAGCTGAAGAAATGAAAAGAGTAGATGGAAGGGATTCCAGATCATTAAGACCTATAAAGATAACGAGAAATTTCAACAGATACGCAGAAGGATCTGTTTTGATAGAAGTCGGCAATACAAAGGTCATTTGCACAGCATCAATTGAAGATAAAGTACCGCCATTTCAAAAAGGGACTGGCAAAGGATGGATTACAAGTGAGTATTCAATGATTCCGAGAGCTACTGAAACCAGAACACAGAGGGAGTCAACAAAAGGCAAACAATCAGGACGCACCATGGAAATCCAAAGGCTCATTGGAAGAGCATTGAGAGCTGTTGTCGATCTAGATGCGTTAGGTGAGAAGACGATATGGATTGACTGCGATGTAATACAGGCTGATGGTGGAACAAGGACAGCTTCCATCACAGGTTCGTTTGTGGCACTTGTAGATGCCATGAATAAACTTAAGGAAAAGGGCGCTATAAGTAAACTCCCTATAAAAAGTTTTGTCGCTGCTGTAAGCGTAGGAATTGTAGGCAATGAGAAGCTTTTAGATCTTTGTTACTTAGAAGATAGCAATGCACACGTTGATATGAACATTGTCATGACGGATAAAGGCGAATTCATCGAGATACAAGGAACTGGTGAAGGTGGGCCTTTTAGCAAAAGTGATTTTTCAGAGCTTTTAGAATTAGCGGAGGAAGGCTTGAATAAAATCATACAGGTTCAAAAAGAATCATTGGGAGATATATCATTAGAAATTGGAGTTGAAAGCGATGAAAATAGTTGTAGCGAGCCACAACAAGCATAAAGTGGATGAGATAAGGGAATTTTTTAAAGAAGATTATGAAGTATTGTCGGCAGACGACATTGGATCATATGATGAAGTAGAAGAAACAGGGAAGACGATTGAAGAAAATGCTCTTTTAAAGGCCAGGGCTATAGCAGATTTAACCGATGAACTGGTAATTGCAGATGATACAGGTTTGTTTGTGGACTATTTAGATGGTGAACCAGGAGTTTATACTGCAAGATTTGCCGGTGTAAATGCCACATACGAAGACAACAACAACAAGCTTTTAAACTTATTAAAAGGTGTTCCGATGGAAAAGAGGAAAGCTACTTTTAAAACCGTAATAGCATTGATTTACAAAGGAAGAGAAGCTATAATAGAAGGAAAAGTGGATGGTAGGATAATTGATGCTCCAAGAGGACAATATGGCTTTGGGTATGATCCTATATTTTATGTTGATGAAATAGGAAAGACATTAGCAGAGCTTAGCTTAGAAGAAAAAAATAAAGTAAGTCATAGGGCAAATGCTTTGAAAAAATTAAAAGAATATATAAAAAATAATTTGGAGGACCGCAAATGAGACTATTTGTTACAAGTGATACTCACGGAATGTTGCAATCAGTCAGGAATATTTTAAAAAATATTAAAAATATTGATTACATTATACACTTAGGTGACTATTACAAAGATGCAGAAGCGCTGGATAAAGAGTTTGGAATACCAACTGTATATGTATATGGTAATTGCGATTTTGGCGACAAAGAGAAGTACGAAAAGATTATTGAAGTAGCTGGTAAAAAAATATTATTAACACATGGACATAAGTACTATGTCAAATTTGAAAAAAGCATCATAATAGAAAAAGCCCGGGAATACGGGGTTGATGCTGTGTTTTATGGCCATACCCATGTGCCGCTAATATATAGGGATGGTGATATGCTTGTATTGAACCCTGGAAGCCCTTCAATGCCGCGTGAAGGGTCATCACGGACAGTATCCATAGTAAATATAGAAGATGGCATCATTGTGCCGCAACTAATAAATATAGATGATATGGAGGAATACATTGGAAATAAAAAAAGTGGAACAAAATTTGAATTTTAGGTGTTGACAAAGATAAATATTCCTGATATAATTTAAAACTGTCAGAGCGATGAGGCAGAAACAAGCGATGACAACTGTATATGCGGGTGTAGCTCAATGGTAGAGTTCTAGCCTTCCAAGCTAGCTACGTGGGTTCGATTCCCATCACCCGCTCCAATATGCGCCTGTAGCTCAGTTGGATAGAGCAACGGACTTCTAATCCGTGTGTCGGGAGTTCGAATCTCTTCAGGCGCACCATTTTTTGAAGAATGCGATTTGTGTTTATAATATGGTGGGTATAGTTCAGTTGGCTAGAGCGCCAGATTGTGGCTCTGGAGGTCGTGGGTTCGAGCCCCACTACCCACCCCATTGATGGGATGTAGCCAAGTGGTAAGGCACCAGACTTTGACTCTGGCAGTTCGTAGGTTCGAATCCTGCCATCCCAGCCAGCATGACCCATTAGCTCAGTCGGCAGAGCACCTGCCTTTTAAGCAGGGTGTCCCGCGTTCGAATCGCGGATGGGTCACTTAAAAAGATATTGAAAGAGGAACAATCTGGCGTTAATGCGGGAGTGGCGGAATTGGCAGACGCGCTAGATTCAGGTTCTAGTGCCAGTCATGGCATATGGGTTCAAGTCCCTTCTCCCGCACCATATATCATGCGGACATAGCTCAGTTGGTAGAGCATCACCTTGCCAAGGTGAGGGTCGCGAGTTCGAGTCTCGTTGTCCGCTCCATACATCATGCGCCATTAGCTCAGTTGGTAGAGCAGCTGACTCTTAATCAGCGGGTCTGGGGTTCGAGTCCCTAATGGCGCACTAGTATTTAAGCCAATTAAAAGGTATCGAGATTTTATCGATACCTTTTTTGTATGCGAAATGTATGCGAAATTAAAACAACATTTTTTCAAGCTTATCTGTTGCTTGTTTTTGCATATCTGGTAGTACATGAGAATAAGTGTCAAGCGTTAATGTAATGCTAGCATGTCCTAATCTTTCACTAACTACTTTTGGATTTTCACCTGCTGCTAATAATAGGGTAGCACATGTATGCCTTAAGTCGTATAATCTTATATCAGGCAAATTTTCTTTTTTGAGAATATCTTTAAAATATCGTGATACATTTCTTTCTTCTAGTGGACTACCATTCTGCGTGGCAAATACAAATTCGTAATCTACATATATTTTTGGATCATTTAATTTTTCTTTCAATTCTTCTACTTTAAATTTTTCATTGTCTTTATCGTAATTTAAAGTTTCTTTTGCTTTAAGTTTTTCTTCAGCCTGATTTCTCTTATGTTCTTTGAGGTTTTTCATTACTTCTTTTGGGAGAGGTATGGTTCTTCTACTTTTTGATGTTTTTGGTTCTTCAAGATTCCATCCTTCTTTTGTCCTTGTTAAGACTCTTTTGATGTGGATACGATTATTTTTGAAATCTACATCTTCCCATTTAAGGCCAAGTGCTTCTTCTGGTCTCATTCCTGATGTTAAAAGTAGTTCAAACAATACACCAAATCTATTATAAGCACAAGCTTCTAAAAACTTTTTGGCTTGCTCTGGTGTTAATACTTTCATTTCTTTCCGTGCTTGTTTTGGTAGATCAACATTGTCACAAGGATTAGTTTTTATTATCTGCCATTTAATATCCTGATTTAATGCATTTTTTAAAACTGTATGTGTATATCTGACAGTTCTTGGCGAAAGACCTTTGGTTATCATAGCTGCGTACATATTTTGTATTAGTAAAGGGTTTATATCTTTAATTTTAAAATTTCCTAAATGAGGTTTAATATAGAGTTCTATAAGTTGTTTATAGCTTTTGTATGTTTTGGGTCTTACACGTGATTTTAAAGTGTTTTCTTCCCATTCGTCAAGGTATTCTCTTAATGTCATATTTGCAGGTTTGATGAAAGTACCATTGTCAATTTCGTTCAATTTTTGTGTCAAATATTTTTGCGCTTCCTTTTTGTTGCTGCAATGTATTGTTTCATAATAGTATTTGCGTTTTCCATTGGCATCAACACCTAGATATATTGCTATACGAAATCTTCCTTCGCCCATTTCTCTAACACTTCCGCGCTGCCTCATATACAAAACCTCCTTAAAAAATTCTTTTTTAATATCATATAATACATTATATATAACTTAATTACAATATATATCATTTTATTTCAGTTGTCAAATATTAGTTTGAAATGTAATATAATCTATGCTAATATGGTGATAGGTGGTGATTTGATGGATAATTACTATACACCGCAGCAAGTTGCGGAGAAATTACAGATAAATATAAGAACTGTTTATAAATGGATACGTGAAGGAAAATTAAAGGCTATTAAAATAGGCGATTTATGGCGCATATCAGAAACAGAATTAAAAAGATTTGTTGAAGATGAAAGCTAGTGTTTATATATCATTAATTAAAGATTGAAACATAATTTATTTAACAAGAGTAATGATTTTAAATCAGCAAAAAAATTATTCAGGTATAAAGCATGAATTCAGAATTAAATTTAGTAATTTTTCAAGAGAATTAGTGTCTTGATGGGAAAATTATTTACATTTGGGGGATAAATATGATTACGGAATATCATGCAAAATATTATGCCAATGAACTTATCAGAAGAGCCGCCCCTGGAGATATAGATAAAATATCTTCAGCTTTATTTGATGCCGCTGTTGATATAAATCCCCATCAAATTGAGGCAGCCTTATTTGCTTTTAAGTCTCCTTTATCAAAAGGAGTAATTCTTGCCGATGAAGTTGGACTTGGCAAAACAATTGAAGCTGGGCTTGTTTTATGTCAGTATTGGGCGGAAAGAAAAAGACGGCTTCTTGTTATATGTCCTGCTTCCTTACGCAAGCAGTGGAGCTTAGAGCTTAGAGAAAAATTCAATTTACCAAATATGATTTTAGAGACCAAAAATTATAATCAAGAAAAGAAAATGGGTAAGGACATGCCTTTTGAGCAGGACAGTATTGTAATAACATCTTTTAACTTTGCAAGCAGCAAAAAAACCGATTTAAAATCGGTTCAGTGGAATTTGGTGGTTATAGATGAAGCTCATAAATTACGCAATGTTTACAGAACAAGCAATCGTATTGGTCAAAATCTGAAATGGGCACTTGAAGACAGAAAGAAACTGCTTCTTACTGCTACACCATTACAAAACTCACTATTAGAGCTATATGGATTATCTACATTGATTAGTGACCACATTTTTGGTGATATCAAAGCGTTTAGAGAGAATTATGTTAATGAAGGAAATCTTCAAGAACTTAAAGAAAGACTTAATGCTTTTTGCAAAAGGACATTAAGAAGCCATGTGCTTGAATACATAAGATATACAGAACGGCATCCGTTCACGCAAAAATTCAGGACAACAGATGAAGAACAGGAACTGTATGAGGCAATTTCCGCTTTCCTGCAAAGAGAGGATACATATTCTATCCCCAAGAGCCAGCGAAATCTTATTACACTTATCCTGCGTAAACTTCTTGCCTCATCTTCCCGAGCTATAGAACAAACCCTTGCAACCATCAGAGGCAGACTTTTAGATATAAAAAAAGGGATTATAAGAAACCTTAATTTAGAGGATTTGTTGGATGAAGATCAAGCGATTGTTGCGGAAGAAGATAAAGATGAATTGGAAATGAATGAAGAAATTACGGAGAAAACGGAAAATTGCAATGAAAATATAGACTTAAAAAAGATAGATGCAGAAATCGCAGAAATAGAAAAATTTATTTCTATGGCAAGAAAAATTCGTGTTGATACTAAATCTAAGGCTCTTTTAAAAGCATTGGAAGTGGGTTTCCGTAAAATGGAGGAGCTTGGAGCAAGGAGAAAAGCTTTGATTTTTACAGAATCCCGCAGGACACAGGACTATCTCAAACAGTTCCTTGAAGCAAACGGTTATAAAGGGAAAATTGTTCTTTTCAACGGCTCCAATTCAGATAAAGAATCGATGGAAATTTATAGAGAATGGTGCAAGAAAAATGAAGGGACAGGAAGGATAAGCGGTTCTTCCGTGGCTGATAAGCGGGTGGCTTTGGTGGAATATTTCCGTGATCATGCCGAGATAATGCTTGCAACTGAATCGGCTGCAGAAGGCGTGAACCTGCAGTTTTGTTCGCTGGTAGTAAATTACGATCTTCCATGGAATCCACAGAGGATAGAACAGCGTATAGGACGATGCCATCGTTACGGACAACAGTATGATGTGGTAGTTATTAACTTTCTAAATGAGCGTAACGAGGCAGATTGCAGAGTATACCAGTTGTTGGAGGAAAAATTTAACCTGTTTAACGGTGTGTTTGGTGCTTCAGACGCTGTATTGGGTTCTATAGAATCAGGGGTAGATTTTGAAAGAAAAATTCTTAAAATCTACCAACAGTGCCGTACTCCAAAAGAAATTGACGAAGCGTTTAAGGTCCTCCAGGCAGAAATGGAGGAAAAAATAAAATCAAAAATGGACAAAGCGAGAACATTACTTCTTGAAAACTTTGATGAAGATGTTCATCAAAAGCTTAAGTTTGGATTTGAAACAACATCCAGCCGACTGGACAGGTTCGAAAAAATGTTTTGGCAGTTAACCAAGTTTATTTTAAAAGATTTAGCCGTTTTTAATGATAATGTCTTGAGCTTTTATCTAAAAAAGCCTTATGAGAATCTTGGGGAAGCGGGAATGTATTACCTTATATCAAAAAAACGCAAAGATGTGGAAGGACGAAATGTTTACCGTATATCTCATCCATTGGGCGAGCATGTAATAGAAACGGGATTAAAGCTTTCTACTTCACAGGCGAAGGTAAGATTTGACATAACTAATCATCCTGTAAAAATAACTGTTGTTGAACAGCTTAAGGGGCAAATGGGATACATGATTCTTACCAAACTTACCATTCAGTCTTTCGATAAGGAAGAATACCTGTTATTCAGCGGTTTTGCATCGTCTGGCAAAATGCTTGATCAGGAAATCTGCGAAAAAATTATGATGTGTCAGGGGCAGGTGGCAGAAATAAAAGACTTGCCCGATGTGATTGTCAAGAGATTGCAGCAGGAATCCGAAAGATTTTGTGAGGCGACAGTTAGCCGAGTAATGGAAGCCAACAACAAATTTTTCACGGAAGAGCAGGAAAGACTGCAAAAATGGGCAGACGACCTTATCCAGTCTTCTGAAAAAGAACTGGAGGATATTAAGGTTCGGCTGCGGGAACTCAGCCGTCAAGCAAGACTTGCTACTACAACGGAAGAGCAGTACAAAATGCAGCTTCAGATTGCCGAATTGGAGAAACGAAAGCAGGCAAAGCGTCGCAGGATTTTTGAAGTAGAAGATGAAATTCTTGAAAAAAGAGATGCACTGATTAAGGAACTTGAAATGAAAATGATGCAGAAGGTAGAAAAAGAAACTATTTTTATGATAGAATGGGAAATTGTTTAAGGAGAGGTGAAGAGCATGAATAAAAGCTATGAAAAACTTGTAACGCTTTTAAAACAAATGTTTCAAATGGATCAAGCCGATTTAGATTTCGGTATCTATAGAATTATGAATTACAAGCGGAAGGAAATTGAAAAATTTCTCAATGAAGACCTCTTACCTCAGGTGCGTGAACAGCTGGAGAAATATATTTCGGTAAGACAAAAGAACCTTAAAAAAGAATTGGAAGATCTAAAGAAGATACTAGATGAAACAGGCGTGCCTTATGAAAACAGTGCGAAGTATGTGGCAATTAAAAACGAACTTGAATCTGGCATGGATATTGGAAAAATTGAAGATGAAGTGTATTCACACCTAACGGATTTCTTTAGCCGTTACTACAATAACGGAGATTTTATCTCCCAGCGACGCTATAAAGAAGGAGTATATGCCATACCATACGAAGGAGAAGAAGTAAAACTATACTGGGCTAATGCTGACCAGTATTATATAAAAACAACTGAATATTTCAGGGATTACACTTTTACTCTTCCTGACGGGAAAAGAGTACATTTTAAGCTGGTGGAGGCATCTACTGATAAGGACAACAACAAGCCGCCTGAAAACAAAGAGCGCAGGTTTGTCCTTTACGAAGATGAACCAGTAAAAGTGGAAAACGGCGAACTTATTATCCAGTTTGAGTATAAAGTGCATGAAAGTAAACAAAAGGATTTAAACGATAAAACAATCAAAAAAATTACCGATATTTTTGCTACTGGTAAAGGCATATATACGCCATTTTTTACTATCTTAACGCCAAGCCCGACTGAGGCAAATCCCAGAAGAACACTTTTGGAAAAGCACTTAAATGACTATACTGCCCGCAACACTTTTGATTATTTTATCCATAAAGATTTGGGTGGTTTTTTACGCAGGGAACTGGATTTCTATCTTAAAAACGAGGTTATGTTCTTGGATGACCTTGATACCGAACATGAAATAAGAGTTGAGCAGTATATTACAAAAATCAAAGTAATCAAAAACATAGGGTATAAAATTATAGCTTTTCTCGAACAGATAGAAAACTTTCAGAAAAAGCTGTGGCTGAAAAAGAAATTTGTGGTTGAAACCAATTACTGTATTACACTTGATAGGATAAATGAAAAATTTTATCCCGAGATTGCAGCAAACAAAGCACAGGTTGAAGAGTGGAAAAAGCTTTTTGCCATAGATGAACTTGAAGGCTACAGCGAACCTTTAACGGTGGAATTTTTGAAGGCAAATCCGTACCTTGTACTGGATACTGCCTTTTTTGGGGAGGAGTTTAAGGAAAGATTAATACAGAATATTGACAATATAGATGAAAAAACTGATGGGTTATTAATAAAAAGCGAGAATTTCCAAGCATTGAATTTATTGCTGGAAAGGTATAAGGAGCAGGTAAAGTGTGTTTATATTGATCCGCCATATAATACATCTGAAGAAACTTTTATATATAAAAATTCTTACAAACATTCATCTTGGATTGCAATGTTAAATGATAGAATTGCACTTTGTAAAAAATACTTTGATATTTCAGGAGCGCTTTTAGTAACAATTGATGATGAGGAATTATATAATCTTAAAAAGTTATTAGATGATGTTTTTAGTATAGATAAATACATAGGAACAATTGTAATTCAGAGTAATCCAAGAGGAAGAGGAATAAATAGTCATTTTGCAACAAGCCACGAATATTGTTTATGTTATTCTATCTCTCCAGATGATCTAATTATCATAGATCAACCATTGACCGAAGAACAAGAGAATGAATATAGAAATGAAGATGAGATTTCACAGTACAGAATTTTACCTTTTAGGCGTAGTGGAGGATTATCTTCGCCTGATGAAAGGCCAAATTCGGAATTCTCCATTTATTACGATGTAACTAAACAAAAGATAGTAGGAGTTGGAGGACCAAGAATACGAAATTATCCATCTGAATATGAACCAGAGTATGTCTTGACTTTAGAGGATAATGGCTCAATTGTTCAGTTAAGTTATGAAGAATTTATGGACAAAAATGATTCAATTATCATTTCAATAATGCCTATTGATACTGATGGAAGAAGAAGAGTATGGAGATGGTCTGACAGACAAAAAGTTTTAGAAGCAGCTAAGCGTGGTGATTTTATTGTACAGAAAATTGGGGATTCTTATAATGTTTATCTTAAAGATAGGATAAAAGAGGGTAGAAAACCTAAAACAGTATGGGTTGATTCTAAATATGATTCATCCTCACATGGGACAAATTTATTGCAAGATATTTTTGGAGGAAGGAAAATATTTGGTTATCCCAAATCTGTATATTCAACTCTTGATTCTTTGCACAGTATAATTGGAGAGGACTATAATGCTATCATCATAGACTTTTTCGCAGGCTCTGGCACTACTGGCCATGCCGTAATAAACCTCAACCGAGAGGACGGGGGCAATCGCAAGTATATCCTTGTGGAAATGGGTGAATACTTTGATACTGTTTTGAAGCCGAGGATACAGAAGGTCATATATTCCAAAGACTGGAAAGATGGCAAGCCAGTGTCTCGTGAAGGGATCAGCCATATGTTCAAATATTTGAAGCTGGAGTCTTATGAAGATGCATTGAATAACCTGGAAATCAGAAGAAGCGAAGAACAGCAGATGGTAATGGATTTAAACAAAGATTTAAGAGAGCAGTATATGCTTTCCTACATGCTTGACAAGGAAACTGAGGGCAGCATGTCACTTTTAAACATCGATCAGTTTGTCAACCCTTTTGGTTATAAAATGAAGATTGCCAATGGCTTGGAAACTAAAGAGACCGCGATTGATTTGGTAGAAACCTTTAACTACCTGTTGGGACTGGTTGTTACCAGAATTGAGGCTAAGGAAAGTTTCAATACTGAACCTGATAAAACAAGCGATATGCCAGGAGCAGTAAGGCTTGTCCCTGCCAAAGATGGTAAAGGGGAATATACTTTTAAAGAAATTGAAGGGCATACCCTGTCGGGAGATAAAGTGCTTATCATCTGGCGAACTCTCACTGGGGAGATTGCAAAGGACAATGCTGCCATGGACGCATATTTCAGAAAGAAAAAATACAGCACGCAAGACTTTGAATACGACCGTATATATGTAAACGGCGACAACAATTTGCAAAACATGAAACAGGAAGGCGAACAATGGAAAGTCTTGCTTATAGAAGAGGAATTTAAACGTCTTATGCTTGAAGTACCAGAATTTTAGGAGGCGGAAAAATGACAAGAAGAAGAGAAACTTCTTCATTGAAGTTTTATAAAAAACTTGTATTAAACCAATATATGCTGAGACTTTTTGGAGTAGAGTCATTAGAAGATATTACTAAATATTTAAAAGAAGTAGAAAACGAAGGATATGATGAGAACAATAACACATATTACTGCCGAGAACTTTTGGATAATTTTGCGGGGAAATGTGCTGTCCCACAAGATAAATTGCTCTCATATGATGAAAATATTGTACGTCATACAATGCGTATATCCCAAAAAAGATCGCATCCGATAAGGTGGAAATATTTTCAATACTTATCTTTGCTCTTTACAGAAATATACCTTGATAGGTTTTTTACAGACAGTGAAAAATTAATGGAGGAATTAAACGAATATGTAAGGAGTTTTAACAGCGATAAAGGGTCCGCTGATAGAATTGAGGAATACCAGCCTTCAGACCTTAACAAAATTGCATTCTGGAATGCTACAGGGTCAGGCAAGACCCTGATTATGCACATAAATACTCTTCAATATTTGCATTATTTAATGGTACACAATAGAGAAAAAGAGATAAACAGAATAATCCTTCTTACTCCCAATGAAGGTTTATCAAAACAGCATCTGAAAGAACTTGAACTATCAGGATTGCCTGCAGAGCTTTTTGATAAAAACGCAGGAGGATTGTGGGCAAGTAGTGACAGAAAAATAGAAATCATTGATATACATAAATTAAAAGATGAAGCCAAAGAAAAAACTGTGGCCGTCGAGTCTTTTGAACACAATAATCTTGTTCTTGTGGACGAAGGACACAGAGGGAGCAGCGGTAAAGACTGGAAGCAAAAAAGGGATACATTGTGCGAGAAAGGTTTTTCTTTTGAGTATTCCGCAACATTCGGGCAGGCTGTCAAAAATGACTCAAAGCTTACTCAGGAATATGCGAAATGTATTATTTTCGACTATTCATACCGATATTTTCACGGTGATGGTTACGGCAAGGATTATCATATCCTTAACCTTGCTGATGACAGCAACGAAGATAAGCGTAACCTTTACCTTACAGCATGTTTAATGGTGTTTTACCAACAGCTAAAAATCTACGAAGAAAACAGAAAGGCACTTGCACCATTACTGATAGAAAAACCGCTTTTAGTCTTTGTAGGAGGTACCGTCAATGCAGTTAGGTCTGAAAACAGAAGGAATGTATCTGATGTAGTGGATGTACTGATCTTCTTTTCTAACTTTATTAAAAACGAAAGGAATAAAACCGTAGACAATATTGGAAGACTTCTTAGTGGCAATCCAGGTCTTTTGGACAATAAAAACAGGGAGATTTTCAGGGACAGTTTCTTCTATATAAAAGGTAAGGGTATGTCTCCAGATATGGTATATATGGACATGCTCAAACTGATTTTTAACGAAGCGATACCGGGTGCCGAGCTACATATAGAAAGTCTAAAGGGAACAGATGGTGAAATAGGGCTTAAGGCTGGGGATACGGATGAATATTTCGGGTGCATAAATGTTGGCGATGACAGTAAACTTTTAAAATTTTGTGATGAAATAGGACTTTCCACTGAAAAATGCGATTTTTCCGAGTCTTTATTTCAGCAAATAAATGAAGAACATTCATCCATAAATGTATTGATAGGCTCCAAAAAATTTACTGAGGGCTGGAGCAGTTGGCGAGTTAGCACTATGGGTTTGATGAACATGGGGAAAAATGAGGGGTCCGAGGTTATTCAGCTTTTCGGGCGGGGCGTAAGGCTCAAAGGTTATGAATACTGTCTGAAACGAAGCAACATGGTGGAAAACATTCCAGAAACTCTTTTGCCACGAAAGTTTAAAAAGGTTGTTGCGGCTGTTGAAACACTCAACATCTTTGGTGTAAGGGCAGACTACATGCAGCAGTTTAAAGAATACCTTGAAGAAGAAGGTGTGCCAGACCCTGAGAACAAAGTTCCTTATGTTCTGCCTGCAGTTTTAAATATAAAAACGGAGAAATTTAATAATTTAAAAACCCTGAAACTAAAAGAAGGATTGGACTTTAAACGAAAAGGTCCACGGCCTGTGCTTGATCTTCCACATACCTGTCCAGGTTTGCGTAAAATTACTCTTGACTGCTACCCGAAGCTGCAAGTGATTACCAGTGATGAAAAATCTGGAGCACCTGACTCAGCACTTATTTATAAAGGCACCTTGGAACCTAAACACCTTGCATTTGTTGATTTTGACAAAGTGTATTTTGAATTGGAAAGATTCAAGAATGAAAAATCTTGGTATAATTTGAGCATTCCTAAGCATGTTCTGAAAAAATTAATGCTCAGCCGCCACCCCTGGTATGAACTTTTGATACCAGAAGAGGATCTTGAGATAAAGGACTATAAGAGTTATTTCCGTTTCCAGGAAATTACTACTGTATTGCTGAAAAAGTATTGTGAAGCATTTTATTACTATAAAAAACAGGAATATGAACTGCCGAATCTGGAATATCAGATACTAACAGAAGATGACAGAAATATTGTCAAGGAATACAATGTTACTGTATATGATGACGGGCATCAAGAAACAATCAAAGCAAGATTAGAGGATTTGATAATAAATTTAAATGAAGCAAAAGAAGAAGGGGTTTTAAAGGAATTAGATTTTGCAAGCTTTGCTCATGGAACTTTTGAACCATTTAACTTTGAAAGGCATTTGTATGCGCCGTTGATTTATATATCAAGTGGAGAAACACAAATAGTAGTAAGTCCTGTTCAACTTAACGAGGGAGAACGGCAATTTATAAAGGACTTAAAAACCTATTATGAGAGAAATAAAGCATTTTTTGCCGATAAAGAGCTTTATCTATTGCGGAATAAGTCGAAAGCTGGAATTGGTTTTTTTGAAGCAGGTAATTTTTATCCCGACTTTATCATGTGGATAATCAAAAATAATAAGCAGTATATTACATTTATAGATCCTAAAGGCATAAGAAATATTGATGGGGGAGAAGAAAATCCCAAGATACAGTTTTACAAGAAAATTAAGGACATAGAACTCCGGATGGCTAATTCCGATGCTGTGTTAAATTCCTTTATTGTGACACCAACACGCTTTTCAGAGATTCAGAAAAGCTGGAGAGGGAATGTAACAAAAGAACAGTTAGAAGGATGTAATGTACTGTTTCAAAATGATGATACAAAATATATTGAAAAATTAATAAATAGAATCATTGATGAAACAACAATAAATTAAATATTGTCATCAAATATCACTAATATTTGTTGCATTTAATATTGTAATTTGTACTTTTAAATTGTAATTAAAATATTAAAGAGGTGTATTTTTATGGGTTGGAGGTACAGAAGAAGTATTAGCTTAGGCAAAGGGATCAGAATTAATTTCAGTAGAAAGGGAGTTGGCTTTAGTGTAGGCAGAAAAGGAGCAAGAATAGGAATCGGACCAAATGGCATGTATACTTCTTTTGGAATACCTGGTACAGGTCTATATTCGATTAACTACCTGAATAAAAATAAAGGACGTAAAAGTTCATCAAAGGCTGTAAAAACAACAATTAATACTGTTAAAGCAAATACTATTTCTTATCCACCAGAGCTATTGAAACAGGCACCACAGAAAAAATACTTGCATTTATTGTTTGGCTTATCGTTTTTGTTTATGTTTATATTTTGGCCTGTTGCTATTATAGGATTTATAATTTCTGGAATTTTGTATTATAAGGCAGCAAAAACACCTATATCAAAAGCACTTTCTTATTTTAAGCTTGGCAGCAAAGCTTTAAAGAAAGGTGATTATCAAAAAGCGTTAAATAATTTTTTGAAAGTTATCGAAATACAGCCTGATACTTATTCTCTTTATAAAGAAATTGGATTTTTATCTGAGAAGTTAGAAAAAGATAATGAAGCAGTAGAATATTTTAAAAAGTATCTTATACAACATCCAGATGACATTCAAATAAAAGAACAATATGCTAATCTGCTTATTAAGACAGAACAATATCAAGATGCATTAAATGTAATAGAAGAATTGCCAAGTGAATACAAGAGCAACCTATCGGTTATCAACGCAATGTCTTATTGTTATTTAAAACTTGATAAACCTGATATGGCATTGGTAGCATTAGAAAATGGACCTATCCGTAAGAGAAAAACTGACAGCGAATTGATGAAGATGTATAGGTATTTGTTAGGACTTACGTATATGCAATTAAACCAAAATGAAAAAGCGTTAAAACAATTTGAGAAAGTCTATGTAGAAGATCACAATTATTATGATGTATCAAGTATGATCCAAAAACTTAAAGCTGATAAATAAAACAAATGGTAAGTAAAAATCATTTTTTGAAGGGTTTTTTGGATTTATGTAGAATAATTTATGTAGAATATGAGATTAAAAAGTGAATAAATTCCAAGTTGATAAACTGAAAGCAAAAAGAGTAATATTATGTTAATTATTACTAAGTTTTATATATGAGGGAATTTCATAATTAACTTTTTTATAAAAATATATAACTATATTGTAGTTTATTTATAGTTACAATACTATATATTGGCCATTTACTTTTGATTTTTGAATTATGTAATTTTCTCATATAAATATATTTATATTTAAGTATATTTTAAAATAATTAATGCAATAGCTAAAAATAAAAATTTTTTAATAATAATCTATAATGTTATTTGAATGCTCTTATTTTTTATAATAAATATTGTACGGAGGGAAAAGAATGATTAATAAACCGTTAATCAATTTATTTAATGAACAATTAAAAAATGAAATAAGAGAAATGATTGATAATTATGATTGTGAAAATGAAGGCCAAGGTTTCATTTGGTGGTATTTTACGAAAATTCTTTCTTTAGAAGATGATGAAATTGAAAATGCTATATGTGACGGTAGTGGAGATTTGGGCATTGATGCAATTATCAAGGATGATAAAGATGTCGTACATTTTTATCAGTTTAAAGCATTAACAAATTACGAAAAGGGTTATCCATCAGGTGATGTTGATAAAACAATTTCTGGATTGGAAATAATTATTAGAAAAGAATATAGTAGAATAGCAAATAAAAAATTAAAAGAAATACTTAATGATGTTCTTGAAACAATACCTACTGGTTATCATATGCATTTTGTTTCAAATAGTAAAGGGCTTGAAGATGAGGCGAAAACAAAATTTCAAGCTTTTATTTTGAGTATAAAACCACCATCTAAGGATGTTTTTAAATTTACTGATGAAAATATTGAATATCTACAAGATGTTTTTTATACAAAAACTTTGCCAACATTAAATGAAAATATTATTGTTTCTCTAGAAAATGTTCCATATATGATTCGAGCTGCTAATCATGATTGTTATACTTTTCATCTTAATGGTGGATTTCTTGCAGATCTCTATGATAAATATGGAGAGAGTCTATTACAACAAAATATTAGAATGTATGAAGGTGAAAATCCAACAAATGAGGCAATTTATAGGACTTGCACAACTGAAGATTCTGAAAACTTTTATCATTATAATAATGGAATAAGTATTCTTTGTGATACTGCAACATGGGATGCTTTTACAAAAAGAATAAATATAAATAAACCTCAAATTGTAAATGGTGGTCAAACTATTAGAATACTTCACAAAGCGAAAAAAGATAATTGTTTAAAAGAAAATGTTATTGTTCCTGTTAGGGTTATTACATCTCAAGGAGATAAGGAATTTGCAGGGAATGTTGCTGTCAATCTTAATAATCAAACTAAACTAGACGGTAGTTTTTTAAAGTCCAATAATCCAAAAGTTATGCAGTTAGCTGCGTCTCTTAGAACAATAGGTTGGTATCTTGAAAGAAGAGAAGGAGAAATCAAAGAACTATCAGAAGATGATGTTAAAAAGATAGAAATAAGTATAAATGGTAATCTTTCAGAAAGAACAATTAAACTAAAAGAAGGTATACAAGCGTATGTAGCGACATTTCTTGAGAATCCGGGTTTGGCAAGACGAAATCCTGCATATATGTTTCTAGATGCTTCAGAAAACGGTTATTTTAATAAAATTTTTGATGATAGACTAACAGCAGAAAATTTCGCAAAATCATTTAAATTATATAAAACAATCGAAAAAAAGGTAGAAGAATTTAAGTCAATAAAACGAAAAAAAAGCAGATTAAATAATTGGAAGGAAAGATATAAAGATATTTTTGGAGGTTCCTTTGTTGAGCAAAATTATCTTGTATTAGAACAAATTGTACCGCAAAGCGTAATTTTTGCTACAGCAATTTGTTACCAATGGTATATTTTAAAAAGAAGATATGAATTTGAAAAATTATTTGAAGAAATTAATGCGAACAAAGATGTTTTAGATTTCATTTATCAACAAATAATTAAAACACATGATTCTGATCAAGAAAAATGGAATAAAACTTGGCAAACATTACTTAAAAGCCAGGAATTCTTTATAGCAATAAAACAAAGATTAGAGGAAATAGAAAGATAATTTTTTATTACTTTAATACTAGGTCCATAATTTGTAATTAAAATTTAGTTTATAACAATAATTGTGAATACTACATGCGAATGACATGACAACTGATTCACGGAATTCATAGACGAAACTCTTCTGCTATACGGAATTAATGCCTATGAAATATAGTTTGAGATGGTGTGCGTGTTAATACCCCTGCAGGTAATAATGTTTGAAGCCAGGTGAAGATGTACATGAAATGCTAAACCAATTGGCATGGCTTGCATATATGCTAAAAGGTATGTTCGAAGCTACGTAAATCTCTCTAACAGGAATGTAGAATTAATGAAAATCAAACATAATAGTTGGTAGTTATCATGCCTGCATAAGCCCGAAATGAATTGTGATATCCGGTGTACAACTCTAATTCAAACATCGGTATAAATATAGTACCTTTCTAAAAGTCGATTGAAGATGTGTAGATTGAAACGCTGGAGAACTTGCATGTAAAATATTGTGACATAATGGAATATGCGGGAAGCCGGAGGTGTATAGCAGCAAAGATTAAAGATTAGAAGATAAATGATAAACTATAGCATAAATAAGATTGAACGAAGGACACCAGACGGTTAGTTCTTGTAGTAATTTGCAATCGCAATTTTGAAAGTCCTTGAAATAATATATTAATTAACCATAGGAGTTGTATCCTTATGATAAAATTAAGGTTGTAAATTTAAATATTATACAGTTAGATGTCACTATGTAGTCCATGAAAACAAAATTTCTAATGACTATACAGATAGGTAGAAAAATAAAGTCAACAAATTAAGAATTATTACAAATAGGCGATAACGATGATGTTAAAGCCTGGCTCTGTAAAGACAACTAATCATTGGAAAACCGTATGAAGTGAAAGTTTCACGTACAGCTTGGGCTGGGGATAAGGCAAAGATAACATTTAAAGCCTCACATATCATTTACAGATTAATCATCATAAATACTACGATTTTGGTGAAACGTGATTAGCAGTCTTTGAATATATCAGATTTTGTTACAACCGAAAAAGGATTCATAGTGCTATTAATTGCAAGATACTACGACGTGGTTTATGAAATTGCTCTTCTAATGGTATAAAAAATTAAACTTTTCATGTCTACTCTATTGATACAAGCCCATGGTTTATCATTTGCATTGACATTTATAACAGTTAAAAAGGAGATGTAATTCTATGGTTATAGATAGCATTAAATTGAAAGAAAATTTAAAAAGTGACTACAGGAGAACTTTATTTAACCAAAGAAAGTGGGAGGGCTTAAAGCAAAGTCTAAAACCTGATTATAAAGAAATAAACGACATGGATACATTAAACGAGAACACAATTGATATGTTTGTTGATTTTTTAGATAAACATAACTTGCATTTTTCTCGCAATGTTGGTGGACGAGGGACAGGCAATGAATCAACAATGGATCCTGAGTATAATGTCTTTTCAGATGAAGAGTTTATAAAAACATATGGGGCTAATAAAAGACATTGGTGGGGTTAATTTTTGATTTTATACTAATGTGAACAATGTTATAAATGTCAATGCAATTTTTAAAGTTAATATTTATTTCGATGTAAAAATATTAAAATTGTAGAAACAATAATATAACATTGCTATTTAAAAATAGAGAAGCCAAATAAATAACATTTAGTAGATTATAATTTTAAGAAATATGTAGATTACTGTGGGGAAAAAATGGATTATTAAAGCACCTGATTTACATAAGTATTATATGATGAGGTGTGATAAAATGGATATAACTTCGACAAATTTTTATACGAGAAGAGATGAAATTTTAAAACTTTTAAAAGAAAATATTTCAAATGGGAAAGTAATCGTTGGAGTAGCAGTAGGTTCTGGGGCAGCAGCAAAATATGCAGAAGAAGGCGGAGCGGATTTTATTTTAATTTTAAATGCTGGAATATTTCGAAGTGCAGGCGTACCATCAATTGCTTCGTATATGCCTTTTAAATCTTCGAATGAAATGGTTATGTCTATCGGTGAAACTGAGATTATACCTAGAATAAAAAAAATTCCTGTTATATTTGGAGTATGTGCTACTGATCCATTATTGAATTATGACTATTTTTTTAATAGAATTAAAAAAATCGGTTTTACAGGTGTCATTAATTATCCAACAGCATGTCTTATAGATGGACAATATCGACAATATTTGGAAGAAACAGGATTAGGATTTGAAAATGAAGTAAAGTTTATGAAAATGGCTAATAAAGCTGGATTGGTTACTATAGCATATGTTCATGATACAAGAGATGCTGAAGCTATGGCTAAAGCCAATGTTGATGTTTTATGTATAAATTTCGGCTTTACTTTAGGGGGTAAGAATGGAATTAAAGGCGGGTTTACGTTGGAACAAGCAGCTGAAAAGGCTCAACAAATTTTTTTAGCTGCAAGTCGAATAAAACCTGATATTATTAAATTAGTATATGGAGGACCAATTACATATCCTAATGATTTCCAATATATAGTAGAGACTACAGAGGCACAAGGATATATTGGAGGCTCTGCAATAGAAAGAATTCCTGTAGAAAGCAGCATATCAGAAACTACTTCTAAATTCAAGAGTATTTATATGCTTCAGAAAGAAAATATTTATTTGAAACAAGAGTTGGCAAAAAAACAAGGATTTGATAAAATAATTGGCAATTCTAAAGCTATGCAGGAAGTTTATGATCTCATAATGAAAGTAGCAGAAACAGATGTTAATATATTAATCACTGGTGAAACTGGTACAGGGAAAGAACTTGTGGCAAGAGCAATTCATTTACACAGTAGCAGAAGAAATGGACCGTTTATTACAGTTAATTGTGCTGCTTTGCCGCTGACACTTTTAGAAAGTGAGCTATTTGGATATGAAAAAGGAGCATTTACTGGAGCAGCACAAAGAAAATTAGGTCGTTTTGAGCTTGCACAGAATGGGACACTCTTTTTAGATGAAATTGGAGAAATGGAGTTAGCCATACAAGCCAAATTATTGAGAGCTATTCAAGAAAAAGAGTTCGAAAGGGTTGGAGGTGTTAAAACTATTCATTCAGATGTAAGAATTATCTCTGCTACCAATAGAGATTTGCAAAAAGCTATAGAAGAAAAAAACTTTAGAGAAGATTTATATTATAGGCTTAATGTAGTAGAAATTCGTGTTCCTCCTTTAAGAGAAAGAAAAGAAGATATTCCAGCTTTAGTTAGTTATTTTGTTAAAAGTATAAGTGACAAATTTAAATTTAATATTGAACGAATATCACCAGATGCTTTGCAGGTTTTATTGGAATATAATTGGCCGGGTAATGTTAGAGAACTGAAAAATGTATTAGAACATGCAGCTGTATTAAGTAATAAAAAAATTATCGAATTTGAAGATTTACCGTCGTATTTACAAAAGTATTCCAACACTAAAATTCACAACATAATTGAAATCGTTGAACAAAAAAACGACAAGAGTAAAACACAGGATACTAAAAATAAAGAGTTTTACAGAGAACTTTTAGAAAAAAATCACTGGAATATAACAAAAGCTGCAAAAGAGTTAAATATAAGTCGAAAAACGCTCTATAAAAAACTAAAACAATTTGGTTTTAAATAATAAAGTGTGTATCCAAAATATTCTAATAGGTAACACTTTGTTTCTTATGGTGATAAAGTGTTACCTATTATTTCATAAATAATTTTTATAGCGAGCCTTATAAATGAAGAAAAAATGAAATAAAAACATTGGCATTGATTTTGCATAATATTTAAAGTGAGTAACAAACAAAAGTGAAAGGAGGTGTGATTAATGGCAAAAACAATTGCATTATTAGGAACGCTTGATACAAAAGGACGCGAATTTGATTACATCAAACAAATTATTGAAAAACGTGGACACAAAACTATAGTGATTGATGCTGGAATTATGGGCTCACCAGTGATACATCCAGATATACCTCGGGAAGAAGTGGCTCTGAAAGGTGGTTCTACAATTGAGGAATTAATTTCTAAAAAAGATAGAGGCTTTGCTATATCATTAATGTCTAAAGGCGCTTCTACAATTGTACAACAACTTTATAAAGAAGGAAAAATAGACGGGATTATTAGTTTAGGTGGTTCTGGAGGTACTGCATTAGCAACAGCGGCCATGAGAATGCTTCCTGTAGGTGTTCCTAAGGTAATGGTATCAACAATGGCATCTGGTGATACAAGACCATATGTAGGTGTCAAGGATATTACAATGATGTATTCGGTGGTAGATATTTCTGGGTTAAACAGATTATCATCTCATATCTTAGCAAATGCTGCAGGTGCTATTTGTGGAATGGTAGAATCTAAAGTATCTGAAGCTGATGAAGCTAGTAATGATAAAGAAAAGCCGCTTATTGGAGCTACAATGTTTGGTGTGACAACACCCTGTGTAGAGAAAGTACGCTCTATTTTAGAAGAAAATGGATGTGAAGTATTAGTTTTTCATGCGACAGGTACCGGTGGAATGGCAATGGAAAGTTTAATTGAAAGTGGTTTTATTAATGCTGTAGCTGATATTACAACAACAGAATGGTGCGATGAACTTGTTGGAGGAGTACTTTCTGCTGGTCCTACTAGATTAGATGCTGCAGGGAAAATAGGTATTCCACAGGTAGTCTCTGTAGGGGCATTAGACATGGTTAATTTTGGACCAATGGATACAGTACCAGAACAATTTAAAGCAAGGAAGTTATATAAACATAATCCAACTGTAACATTAATGCGAACGACTGTAGAAGAAAATCGAAAATTAGGAGAAATTATAGCAGAAAAATTGAATAAAGCTAAAGGACCAGTAGTATTATTTATACCTCTAAAAGGAGTTTCTGCTATAGACAAAGAAGGTATGCCTTTTTATGATCCAGAGGCAGATGCTGTGTTGTTTGAAACTCTTAAAAAACATTTGAAACCAAGTATTGAGGTTAGAGAATTAAATTGCAACATTAACGATACGGAATTTGCTGAAGCAATAGCAAATACACTGCTTCAGTTAATTAAAAAATAAATTAAAATGGAGGGAATCAAAATGGCTATTGATAGGAAGACTGCTTTAAAAAGATTGAAAGCTGGAATTAAAGAAGGGAAGCCAATAATTGGTGCAGGAGCAGGTACTGGCATTTCGGCTAAATTTTCAGTTCAAGGTGGTGTTGACCTTATAATTATTTACAATTCAGGGCGTTATAGAATGGCAGGGAGGGGGTCTCTTGCTGGTTTAATGCCGTATGGTGATGCGAATCAAATTGTGGTAGAAATGGCAAATGAAGTTTTACCATTAGTAAGAGATACTGCTGTTCTTGCTGGTGTTTGTGGCACAGATCCATTTAGGGTAATGTCAAACTTTTTGAAACAATTAAAAGAAATAGGATTTACAGGAGTTCAGAATTTCCCAACTGTTGGATTGATAGATGGACAGTTCCGTCAGAACTTAGAAGAAACAGATATGGGGTATTATAAGGAAGTGGAAATGATAGCTCTTGCTCATGAATTAGATATGCTTACATGCCCATACGTATTTAATGAAAACGATGCAGTGGAAATGGCCAAAGCAGGAGCAGATATTCTAGTAGCTCATATGGGACTAACTACAAAAGGATCTATAGGTGCTAAAACGGCTCTTACTTTAGAAGAATCTGCAAAACGAATACAAGCTATCCATGATGCAGCAAAGAATGTAAATCCAGACATTCTTGTTATATGTCATGGCGGCCCTATTGCTGAACCAGAAGATGCACAATTTATTTTTGAACATACGAAAGATATTGTAGGCTTCTTTGGAGCATCTAGTATGGAACGTCTACCGACTGAAAAAGCTATAAAAGCTCAAGCTGAAAAATTTAAGAGCTTAAAAATAAAGTAATAAAGTTTATATCCGGATATTCCAGGGGTATCTAGATAGAATATCCGGATATAGTTCTTATTTGAGCTATGATGTTGTTAACTAGCTAAATGAAAGGAGATAATTAAGGAGGTGAGAAAATGGGTGAAGAAAAAATTATACAAAGAGTTCCTTTGTGGTTGGCTGTGGCAATTACAGTATTGGTATCACTACCTTTTGGATTGTTTTTAGGTAAATATAATATAGCATTATGGGCTTCATTCGTTGTATGGGCAGAATACTTTGCATTGGGTGGAAAAGTAGAAGGATTTAAATATATTTTGGTATCATATCCAATCGGAGCACTCTCTATGGCAATTTTTGCAGTTATTAATAATTATTTTACTATTAAATTGAAGTGGAATCCTAATATTTCTGTAGCAGTATGGATATTTATATGGGTGGCGATTGCAGTATATATTATGAACTTCAATAAGATTTTTGAAAAAGGAAGTTTGCCATACTTTAATGGACTTTCAATGTACTTAGCATTTTATTTTTCAGGTCTTAAATCAGGCTTTGGTGCAGGGCCTTTAACTGGGAATCCTTTTATTGATCCGTGGATATTATGGGTATGGGTTGTATTAGCAGCTATATTGGGTAGTATATTAGGTTGGTTTAACATATTAATTACTTTTCCTAAAAAAATTACGTAAGGTTTTTAAAATTGTTTTTACAACATTAAAGAGTAAGAATTAAGGTGTAAAAAATGTATGTTGAAACATATGAAACATATAGTATAGTACCAGAAGAAAAGTTAGAAAATAAAGTAGTTGTTGTTATTGATACATTAAGAATGAGCAGTGTTATTACTACAGCACTTGCTAATGGAGCAAAAGAAGTAATTCCAGTTGCAGAAATAGAAGATGCCGTTAGATTGGCAAAATATTTGGGGCGTAATAACATTTTGCTGGGTGGAGAAAGAAATGGTGCTAAAATTGAAGGTTTTGATTTAGCAAATTCTCCTTTTGAATACAAGGTGGACATTGTAAAAAACAAAACTATTATTATTACAACTACAAATGGAACTAAAGCTCTTAAAAAAGCTTCAATATCAGATGATGTAATTATAGGATGTCTTTTAAATGTATCTGCAGTTGCTGATTATTTATCTAATAAAAATAAAGATGTAGTAATAATTTGTGCTGGTACTAAAGAAAAATTTTCTATAGATGATATTATAACTGCTGGCGCAATATACGATAAATTAAAAAATAAAATTTCCTTTGATAGTGATGATTTATCAAAGGCTAGTTATTTTCTTTATCAAATGTTTCAAAATGATATTCCTTCTATTTTAAAAGAGAGTATTCCATTTAGTATAATGAAAAGGCTTGGTTATGAAGAGGATTTGCCTTACTGTTCATCTGTAGATATGTTTTATATATTGCCTAAATATAGTAACGATAGAGGTAGTATAATACGATGATAATTGTAATGGTACGGATTTTTCATTTTCGCTTTGCTCAAATCAAAAATCCGAAATTATAACGCACCTCTGCTCATTCTTCGCAGACGTGCTATTCTTTTATAAGCTTGAAGTAAAGAAAAATATATTTAATAAAATAGTCAAAATATTTTCAAAATTCTATTGACATTTTACTTTTTATATGACATAATATAATTGAAGGTAGAAATCAAAAAAATAAAAAGAGGATTAGTTTTTAAAGCTAAAAGGTGAGAATTTAATTTGTATCGAAAAGGAAAAAGAGAATAAATTCTACCTAAAATAAAGGTGGCGTGATCAACCACCTTTATTTCTTTTATGACAAATAATGCGATACTGTTACATTTTCACGGTTATGACCTAAATTTCTGCTTACTTCTCTTACAGCTTCTCTATCTCTTTTATCTCTTGTATGCTTTTTGTATTTTCTTCCTCTGATTTCTATAAATCTCTCTTGAGCGTATTCACGGCGCATACTGTGTATATCAAGATGCTCTGGAATTCTTGTAAAAAGCCTTTCATTTCCTCTATCTTTAGCTTTTTCTAATATGCTTTCAATTTTAGACTGATAATTTTTGAGTACAGGAACTTCTCTTGTTTTACCGCCTTTACCGTTTTTGACATTGACATACAGCCTATCATCTTTTTTATAGATATCATTTGCAGTGATAGCTGATACTTCACGCCTTCTTAAGCCAGATGATTTACAGAAATCTATTAAATCCTTATAGTTATCCAAATTAATTTTTTTGTCATCAGGTCTTTCAAGTCTAGATCTTGTTATATCTTTTAGTCTTCTTTCGGGTATTTTAATATCATCAGCAAGGCTATTATCTTTGTACGCTTTTCTAAGAGCTGCTCTTGCAACCTTTATAGACCATGCTGATTGACCCAGTGAGATTTTTTCGCTTAAATAATCCGATACCATATCCTTTGTTTTGTCAAAGTCTTTATTTTTTACACCTTTAGATTTGCACCAATCAGCAAATCTTTTAACTTCATTACGATAAGTTGCATAAGTCTGTACAGAGAAGATACCTGCATTAAAAACTGCATCATTCATAGCATTAAATACATCTTGGCCATGAAGTCCATTCTTTATCGCTTCTTCTCTAGCCTTCTTTTTAACAGCGTATTTACTTTTTCCAAATGACTGCTGTTCTTTTAAATTGTTAAGCAATCTATAAAAAATGCTTCCTTGTCTGCCCATTAAAATCACTCCTATGACTTAAATTTGGACAATTCATTTTAATTATTATTGTTATTGTCTGTTTTAAATGGAGCGGACATGGTGTCTGTTCTAGTTCATAAATAATTGTCCAGATTCTAGACAATTATCTTCCATTATCTGTATTTTTCAAGTGCTTAAATTGAGCACTTGAAATTTCCAAAAATTTTCTAGTTTTTACTTCGTTATTTATTTTTTCAGCTATTTGAACTTCCTATTTTGGACAGTTCTTGGAGATACATTTAATTTATTAGCTGTATCTTTTATGAATGTTGGCGTCATAATGTCGTTAACGTTATTGCCTAATATAAGCATGTTTGACGTCTGCTTTTGCCTCTGGATATTTTGCTTCATATAATTCCTTTCTTCTTTTTAAGATATTCAGCACATTTCTTTATTGCTAATATTTTCAGCAAATTTTGAAGAAATAATTTTTGCAGCATTGTATCCAAAACATACATATCCATTTTAAATTCAGAAAACATTTGTATTAATAACAGTGATGAAAGCCTATATAACACGCTTAAATTGAATTCTAAATTAAAAATGTTAACAAGTTTTACTCATATTAGGGTTATGTTATCATTTTAAAAAATTGTCATTGCTTAGATAGCACAATATCAATGAAATCTAATGTTATCAAGAAAATATTTCAATAAACATAATTGATAAAGCTATTTCAAATGTTTTCTACAAAATTACTATAGTTTTTTTATTGTTTCTCATATGTATCTTACAGTATTATGTATTTTTCTTAGGCCTTTTGTTTTTCCATTATCTGTATTTGAAAAGGTGTCACTTTGATATCTTTCCATTTCCGAATTTTTTCCAGCATATTGATTCATTCTATAATCTTGTTGTAAAAGTGGACTTAGTGGACTTACTGGACTTAAATGCTTGAAAGTGTTGATTTTTAGCCTGTTTTTTAAGTCCATTTTTGCCTTAATGTGGTCATGTAACTGGTCTTATAAGTCCAGTTATATGACCGGTTTATATAATTTCTGGACTTGATAGAAACCGCTTTTTAATTGGATCTAGATCACTAAGTCCAGTAAGTCCAGATATGGAAATATAATTCTAGATAAAAAATTTTCACATTTCCATTATTTGTATTTGGCAAGTGGTCAAATTGACCACTTGCCATTTCTAAAACTTTTCCAGTATACCGGTTATCTTTGTAGCTGGTAAAGATAACAGCTGCAGTGGTTTTTGGATCTTTTTGTGTTTTAAGTAGACAGCTCATGGTGAGCGATCTACCTTCCCTAAATATTGGTTATTGCTGGAAGCTTTTAGATAATGAAAGTGCGATTATTGCACTTTGACCTCCTAAATTTTATAAACCTCCTCTATATCTACCTTAATGACGAAAGACGAAATAATTTCGCTTTTCACTAAAGGTATGCCTAACAGAGGAAGTGCGCCGGGCGCATATCCACTTTTTGTTTTAAAATGAAGGATGCCAGCGGCGTTCCTAAATTTTGATTATTTTATTACATTTCGATTACCAAATTATTCATATCTATCGGATATCATGTCAGTTTGGTATGAAGGATTTACCAATTTATTTTTTCTGTCTCCGCCTCAATGACGAAATAATTTCGCTACCGGTATATAGTTTTAATTTTTTTAATCCTATTTTTTGTTTTTCCATTATCTGTATTTGGAAAAGTGCAAAAGTTGCACTTTTCCACCTCTGAATTTTTTCCAGCATACTGATTGCATTTTGATTAAAAAGCATGTCTCAACTGAGGAATATAACCAGCTTCGCCGTTTATATTCTCCTATTGTCGCTGCGTGAGTGAATTTTATATCCGTAAAGTAAGTTTAGTCTTTGTTAAAACATCATTACCAGTTGTGATTATGTCGTAGATAAAGCCGGTAAGCCGCTTTATCTTCTCTAATGCATTATCCGCATAGCATGATAGAGATTACTTCTGCAGTGATTTTTGCGATATAACTGTTGGTATTGCTGTGGTGTATTTTATCATGCCGATAACTGATGCTTTAAAATTTCGTCTGCTCTTATCCAAGCCCGTGAGCCATATGGCTTTGCCGCTGCAGTAAATACATGATGTCATTTATGCTTATATAAGCAGCTTCAAGAAAATCAAGCAACCTTCCATTGCCATTCTCTTTTATGAAATATTCGGATTGATGCAAAGGAATTAACTTTAGCGGCAGAAAGCTAATCCTTTGATACTTGCAAAATGCTTTCTGAAGGCCCGGATATTTCAACCGCAGAGGAAAGAGAATGATGTATAGCGCATTTTATTTTTATGCTTGTTTTCTTTTTAATTCGATATTATTATATAACAAATATTCAGAAAATTCAATATAAATATTTAAATACCCTATGCGGTTTAAAGCATAGGGTATCATTATAGTAACTAAAGGTTTTATTTATCGTCATTTTGCATCATTTCGTCTTCTTTTTGAACTTTTACAAGTAACTCAAGAATTGCATCTGCTAATTTATTTATATTTTCTTCTTCAATGCCAATTATATCGTATATACAAGAGTCGATTATGTCGATGATTTTTTTATAATATTTGGCATCTTGATTATTATCAATAATTTTCATTAAAGCACGATTTTTTTGTATTAAAAGTCCGGCTAAAGAATCAAAATCATCACGAGTCATTTCTTTGTTGTGGTAATTCATAATATTTTTTCACCTCCTTTTAGTGATGTGATTTACCATATTTGGTTATTGTTTGGCGAATAGAGAATGATAATATTTTTTAGTTTTTATAAAAATATATCTGCGAAATTAGCGAAAAAAGCGAAATAATAGATATATAGCGATTTTCAGTTCTGTTTTATATTGCGAATTAAGTGCGAAAAAAGATTAAAAGATGAAAAGCTATTTATTGGTAAAATCTAAAAACTTTTTTCGCATATATTGCGCGGTTCTTTCACTGCCTCAAATCCGCTTGTAAACTTCTTTTTCGCTTAATTCGCTTTTTTCGCAACTATACTCCATATTTTTTTTGTTCTACCTTTGGTAATTTGTTTATTACAAATTACCTTATGTTCTTTTGATAATTCCCCTAACGCTTTTGAAATTAAATCTGAATTTACATGCCTTTGAAATATTTCACTATTTATTTCTGCCTGTGACATTGGTCTTTTTTTAAGACCTTCCAATATCTTTATCTTAATTGGATCTTCTTCTTCATCGTCACCAAAGAAGTATTCTACCGATTGTTTGCATCTTTCCCATATAGCCAACGCCGATATAATGTGCACTGGTTGTATCTCTTTTGATTTATCTAATACTGCATACAGCATTGATAGCCTTAAGGTTTGGGCTTCTGCACGTCCTAAAACTTTTCCGATTATTCCTTTTTTGGCATGCCTTAAATCTTTATATGCTTCTGCCCATATAGCTTCAGCTTCATTATTGCGTTTCAATTTCTGCTCTTCTGGCTTTAAGAGCCTTACCCATTCTAAAACATCATTTACTTTTAAAACTAAATTATTATATATTGAATCTGGTATTTCAGGACCTTCTGGTAAAAGCTTGTTGCTTTGGATACAAACAAATAAAAACCTGTTTGCAAAACCGTTGAATAAATCCACATCTGCAAGGTATCTATCTAATTCTTCAGGCGTTATATGACCAATAATGCTAATATGTGGTTCTGTGGCTTTTATGGCATTGTTTTTTTGAAGTCCTTGAAGGCTTTTTCCATCCCATGCTTGCCTTATAGCTGGTGATAATGTATTGCCTTCTCTTTGCATTACACGCAAAACACTTGCAAATTCACCTTCAACTACCATTAGCCTTTTATCTTCTACTCCTTCATCTACTAATACCGTTTCTATCTCATGTGTTTTTTTATTTGTTTCTTTTTTGTATATTGGATCTCTGACGTGGTATGCTAAACCTTCACCGCTTACCAGTCCGCTTTTATTGCAATTTTTAGCCCATTGAGGATCAACTCGATTAAATAGCTCAAATATGGGATCCCATGATGTGCCTTTACGACCTGTAGAGGTATCCCCGATTAGCAGTGCATTAAAGTTTAAACAATGTTTCGTTTTATTTACGACAGTGTAAACTTGACGTCCTACTACATTTCCAAACGCTACTAAAAAATTTATCAGTAATGCGTTTTTGTCTGCTTCTGTATATGGTTCTATGGCTCTTACAACTTCACCTGCTAATCCTCTAAAGGCTTCTTCTTTAAAATCGTCAGGCCATGGCACTGCTTCATTTTGTAATTCTTCTTGTGTCTCATTTTCTTCTTGTTTGTCTTTTTTTGGATCGTCTGATAATATGCCATCTTTTTCAGCTTCTTCTAATAATGCCATCATCTCATTTTCTTTTTCTTCTCTTGTCGCCATTTTTTAACCTCCTTGATAACGTCAAGCTGTTCATTTAATGAACCATTCCTTAATGTGTCAATCCAATATTCAATCAGGTCTTGATATTTGCAGGCTTCAACGAATGCTTCCAAATCCATATCGTCAGGTTCTTCAACTAATGATTTTATCTTCGTATACGCTTGAAATAGCTTGCAAAGATAATCATACGTTTCATCATATTTGCTCTTGAAATTCTTAAGTAGCCTATTAAATTTTTGCCTTTTAATAGCTTTTCTTTGGATTTCCTTATTAGGCTCAATTCCCGATAAAGGTATGCCAAAATCATAAGATAACTTTTTAACTGCTTCTAATGGTGTTAAATTAAAATATCTTGCTGTGAAGTCTATAACGTCGCCATGGGCTTGGCATCCATAACAATGATAGACATCTTTATAGATTGCTAAGGAAGGGTTCTTATCTGCATGAAATGGACAAAGAATGAAATAATGAGTGCCTTTTTTTACAGGATTAAAACCGTAAAGTTCTATAGCCTGTAATAGGGAAATATTAGATTTGACATATTCAAAATTATTGCTTATATTATAGCTGATGTTCAATTTATTTTTTTTATTTGCCATAGATTTTTCTATGGTATTTTTGTTCATTGCAGATCCCTTCCTTAATTAAGATAAAGGCTGTTTTAACTGGATTTTTTCCAGCCGCCGTCAAAAGCTTTTCCGCCATTGTCAATCCATTCTAACAGTTTATCGGGATCAACTCTTAATTGTCTTCCTACATGAACCACAGGCAAAATGCCTTCTCTGGCTAAAGCATATACTCTGTCTTCTTTTAAATCTAATATTTCTGCCACTTCAGGAAGCCTTAATAATTTTTTATTCATTTTACATTACCTCCTTGACTTTTTTTTAATTTCAATTTATTATAAGTACAAGTAAATTAAAATGTCAAGTATTTTTAATGTAAACTTGCGTAAACAATATTGATTAGGAAAGGGTGTAAATTTAATGGATGAAATTAGAAGATCAAAAAATACTGATATTTTAGATATGGCTAAAACCACATACATAAGAAGATTTGAAAAATACTATATAAAAGAGGAGGATAGTTTTTCTCTTAAACTACCGTTTATTGAAGGTGAATTAATGCCTTTAAAATTTGATTTATTAACATATGATTATAATACAGATGAAAACAAATTAGTATTTCCTAAAGGTCGATATGTAGTGCCAATAGAAGGAAGTAAAAATATAGAGTATAGACCGTTAATTGATTTTCCGGATTTGTTTTTTGCTTTTTCTAATTTAGGGAGAAACAGTGAAGTAAACGAAGAAGAGATTATTAAATTTATTGAAACATATGGCGGCAATTTTGTAGAATCAATTAAATTGCAATATTTAAAAAGAGTATCAGATAAGATTGCAAGTATAGATTTGGATATACCTATCAGCAAATATAACATAGAAGATATATACAAGTATGCACGTGAAGCATTTTTTGCATTTCAATTATATGATCAATTGAAGAGCAAAAACATAAAAAAATTGCGAAATACATTGATAGATTTTTATGAATTTGTAGATAAAATTATACATACAAATTCTGAGCTCAGTAGTATACCGCATGCTACAACGTTTAGAAATGGTTTTGTAAAATATATTCAGGAAATAGTTGATAGATGGATTGAGATTATGAAAGAATTCGACATTGACAAATCTATATTTATTGAAAGTGTAAAGATTGGAAATAAAGAAATGATAAATTTTATGTTGACCGAATTAATGACAGACTATATGGTCATTGAATTAGCAACAAATTTGATTAACGTGGTTATAGCTTTTAGAACTGCAAATATAAATATCAGAATAGATTTTGAGGGTGTAATGATGGAATCAGAATCTAAAATAGATTTTATACCAAGTTGGGGATATACTGATCTTATTCAGGCAATATGGTTACATTTTTGGTTAATTGTTACTAAACAGATTAAGATCCGCTATACATATTGTGAATTTTGCGGACTGCCAATCTTAAATCCACGCAAAAATCAGAGATTTCATCCTGGGTGTAGGCAAGCTTGGTTTAACCAACAAAAGAGAAATGCTATTAAATTTTATAAGGATGGCCTAAGTGTAGAAGAAATAGCTATTAAACTTGACAGAGATGTTGAACAAATAAAGGAGTGGATTAAAAAAGAAACTTAAATAGCTTACTAGCAAGGAATAAATTATTATTTTTATTTTGGCTTTTGTGTTATCAAGAAATATTTTTGACATTTTGAACAAAATTTTAATGTTAAAATTTTGCCGTTAATCATTTTCAAAATGGTAAATTTTATTTTTTCCAAGCGATAATAGTATAATAATATTTCGTGGAACAAAGTTTTTGAATGATTTTTAATTAAAAATTGCAAATGCTTTTTTAAAACATTCAACATAGTTAAATTTGCGGGAATCTTTCGTTGGGGGTATTGGCTGATGAATACTAAGGAAGTCCTAATAGTAGAGGACAGCAAACTTAATGCACAAATAACTGCAGATATATTAAATAAACACGGATATAAGACAGAAATAATATTATCAGGGGAAAAGGCTATTGAAAAAGCAATACATAGTGGTAAAAGTCCAGATTTAATTCTTATGGACATAGAACTTAGCGGAACAATTGATGGCATAGACGCAGCAAAAATAATTGGACAACATAAAGACATCCCAATTTTATTTTTAACTGCAAACGCCAGTAAAGAGATAACAGAAAAAATAAAATCAGTCTCGGCATATGGTTATATTCTAAAAGGTGTAGATGAATATGTACTCATTTCTCAAATAGAAATGGCTTTTAATCTGTATGAAGCCAAAATGCAGATTAAAAATAGAGAAGAATTATTTCATAGTATGTTTGAAAATCATGATGTGGCAATGATGCTTATTGAGCCAGAATCAGGACGTATTATTGATGCTAATAAAGCCGCTTGTGAATTTTACGGATATCCTAGAAACACCATTAAAAATATAGAGTTTAAAGAAGTTGCAGGTTTTTATAGCATAGGTGAATATAATAGTTGTTGGGAAATCTTTAAAAAAGGTTGTAATCCATGTATATGCATAAAAAACGTGATTAACGGAAAAGAAAAGTTGGTAAATGTGTATTCAACACTTATAGACTATCAAGGGAAAAAATTAGTCCATTTAATTATATTTGATATTACTGAAGAATGGGAAATAAAAAGAAAGGTTGAATTCTACAAAAAGCTTTTTGAAGAATCGTTAAATGAAATTTATATATTCCATTCAGATACATATAAAATAATAGATGTGAATAAAGGTGCAATAAAAAATTTAGGTTATAGCAAAGAAGAATTTATGAAGCTGACTCCTATTGATTTAAGTCCAGAATTTACATTACAAACTTTTAAAGAATTTTTAGAACCACTTTCAAATGGAGAACGGAAATTAATCGTCTTTGACACAATGAGTCGTAGAAAAGATGGTTCATTATATCCAGTAGAAGTTCACTTGGAGCTTATTGAATTTGGTTCAGAAAAAGTGTATGTAGCATTGGCAATAGATTTGACAGAACGAAGAAAGATAGAAAATGTTCTAAAAGAAAAGAATGAAGTTTTAAATACTATAACATTTTATGCCGGAGATGCAATCATAATGATTGATGATAATGGCAAGGTAACTTTTTGGAATCCTGCAGCAGAAAAAATACTTGGCTATTCAAGAGATGAGATAATAGGAAAGGAACTACATGCATTTTTAGTTCAAGACAAACAACTATATAAAGAATATAAAAAAGCTTTTAAAAGATTTCGATTAAGTGGCAGTGGAAGTATAGTAGGAAAAACAGTTGAAATGAAAACAAGACATAAAGCTGGTTATGAAATTAATGTAGAAGTTTCACTTTCTGTTGTTAAAGTTAATGATTCATGGCATGCTATAGGAATAATTCGTGATATAAGTGAGCGCAAAAAATTTGAAGAATTGCTTTACCGTCAATCTGTTACTGATCCTCTTACAAATATCTATAACAGGCGCTTTTTCATGGAGATATTGGAACAGGAAGCAGAGAGGACAAAAAGAAATAAAAAGCCATTTTCACTTATTATGTTTGACTTAGACCATTTTAAGAATGTTAATGACCAATTTGGACATACAGCAGGTGATAAAGTACTTAAAAAAGTTGCTGATACGGTAAAAGGGAGAATACGAAAGACAGATTATTTTGCTCGATGGGGAGGGGAAGAATTTATAATTCTTCTGCCTGAAACTTCCTTGAGCAATGCAGCTAATCTGGCTGAAGAACTTAGAAGACAAATTAGTATAATGGAATTAGAAGATATAGGGTGTGTAACAGCAAGTTTTGGAGTTACTGAATATAGGCATACTGATACAATTGATATAGTCCTTTTAAGAGTAGATAATATGCTTTATGAAGCAAAAAATAATGGGAGAAATTGCGTAAAAAGTGAATGAAAGAATGCTGAGATACTTGTCATAAAAGACGGATAGAAAATTAGACTTTTAAATAGCAGACATAATAAAATAAAAAGTTATTCGAATAATTGAGAAGAAGAGAAAAAATTATGAAGAGGAATTACTTTGCAAACAAGACGAAGATCAAATTTGGTATATTTCTGAAATTCTTAAAAAAAATAGGGTTATTAGCTTTTACTTTAAGTGCCTGGTCATGGATCATAGGAGCTTTTATCTGGACGTTGGGTACATTTGGCTGGTTTTTACTTGTTTATATTTGGAGAAAAAATCTTATTGTTCCACAGGCGGTTTATTCAACTGCTTTCACAATTATTGTATCGATAGGATGGGCTGCTGTTATTTGGATATTTATGTTTACGTGGGCGAAATATCATTATTACAAGTACTATAGAAATAATAGAAGAAAACTAAAACCACCTCTTTTAAAAGCGCCAATGCTTGAATGGCAGGAACTTACTCTAAAAATTTCGGATATAAGAAAAATTATAGAAAATAATCAGATATTACAGGGGTCTAATAAAACTATTTTTGAATGTTATGATTATACAAATGGAAAATATGATTTAATTTCTTTTAATCCAATAATAATGAAAAGGGATTTTTACAGCTTAAAAGGGGAACTTTTGGTTTCTCAAGGTGAGCAAGTTACACTTGAAGTTATAAAAAAAATAGCAAATAAAGGTATGTACTTAGAGTTTCTTTATGAAATTTCTGAATATATACCACAAAAGGAGAAAAGCAAATGACAATATGGAAAGTTATAGGATGGTATGTATTTGCTTACCCTCTTGCAATGAGCATAATATGGATATCTGCAGGGATATATTTCGGGTTAAGGAGAGAAAAAAAGCGTTCAGAAAAAGATTTTCAGTTGTCGGCAGAAGATTGGCCATCAGTTACTATTCTTGTGCCTTGTCATAATGAAGAAGTAAATATTGCAGCGACAAGTGCGGCTTTACAATTTTTAGATTATCCAGATTATAGAGTGATATTTATAGATGATGCATCTACAGATGGTACGGCGAATGTTATTAGAAGATTTGTGGAGCAGAATTCAAATTTCCATCTTTTAAAACTTCTTGAAAACCAAGGAAAAGCAAATGCATTAAATATTGCAGTATCTATTGCAGTAGCAACATCCATTACGGTAGTAATAGATGCAGATACTATTCTTTTACCCGATGCCTTAAAATATCTGGTTTATCCATATCTAAAACAGCCAAGGTTAGGTGCCGTTACAGGAAATCCTATATCAATTAACAGGAAAAATATTATTGAAAAGCTTCAAGCTGCTGAATTTTCTTCAATTATTGGACTTATAAAAAGGTCTCAAAGAGTACTTGGAAGGGTTTTAACCGTAACAGGAGCTATAACTGCATATCGAACAGAAATTTTGAAAGAAATTGGAGGATTTTCACCTTATACTGCTACTGAAGATATTGATATAACCTGGAGGATTCAGAAAAATTTCTATGAAGTTTGGTTTGTTCCCCAGGCAGTAGGATTAATACAATCTCCAGCAACATTAAAAGAATATTGGAAACAACGCAAACGATGGGCTCTTGGGGGTTGGCATTTATTGCGAACGCATAAAGATATTTTTAAAAGCTGGCAATGGCGCTATCTCTATCCCATATATATTGACTTTGTCCTTGGGTATATGTGGGCATTTTGTTTTGTATTTAGTACATTTCTATGGATTGCGAGTTATTTGTTTTTTCCTTACTCCTTTGGACTTAGTCCAATTCCAGCTTGGTATGGAGCAATTCTTTCTTTTGTAGGTGTAATACAGATGACAGTTGCTGTTTTTTTAAACTATAGCTATGATAAGAATTTATGGAAAGAACTGTTTTGGGTGCCGTGGTATTTTATATTTTTCTTTGCTTTTGGTTCGCTGACTGTGGTTTGGACGGCTCCCAAAGGCCTTTTTGGAAGTTTAGTTGGAACTGGCAAATGGAAGAGTCCAAAAAGATTTAAGAAGCAAAAAGTATAAATAATATAGAATAAGATTAAAAGTAATGTTAATGTAAATAGATATTTGTAGATGTCTCTTTTTTAGAATCTTTCATAGCTTTCTTTTTCTTTTATAATGCATACATGAAATTAGAAAGAATTGAAAAAGTATTGCTTCCAAAAAATGCATGGTTCAGGTTAATAAAAATAATTAGAATGGCTGTGAACAAAAACTGAAAAAACTATCAGAATTAATGAAAACTGTATGTGACTATATGAAAACTTTAAAGTTCTATATACAATGAAAAAGTATTTGCAATGCTTGCTGCAAAATTTGTTAGACAGGTTATAGCTTTTAATATTGTATACATTGCAGAAGCTGTGGTAAAATATGAATATCATTTTTTAGATGGATTTGGTAAAATAATAAAAATGATTGTTGCTTAAAGGGTATGTGATACGTTGCTATAAAAGTGATTTTTAAAGTTTATGGGGGGATTAAATGAGAGACTTAACTTATAATCTAATGAAAGGTATTGTAAGGTTCTTTATAAAAAGGCCAGAAATATATTGCGATGAAAATTTAAATAATATTTACTCTTCGATATTTGTATCTAATCATGTTGGATTTTTTGCACCATTTATAATTAATCTTTATGTTGATATGAAATTTATTCCATGGGTCATTCATGACATAACGGACAAAAAACTCTGTAGAAAGTATATAAACTCCGATTTTACTGAGCCACAATTAAAATTAAAGCCTCCATTAAGTTACATTGTATCTTCAATTATAGATCCTATTTGTATTTCCATTATGGATTATTTAAATGCAATACCTGTTTATAAAGGAAGCCAAAAAATATCTGAGACAATACTATTGACTTTGGATAGATTAAAAGAAGGACATAACATACTTATTTTTCCTGAAGATAGGAATAAAAAGTATAATGATGTTATAGATAAATTTAATACAGGTTTTATAAATGTTGCAAAAATGTATTATAAAGAATATGGTGGACTTATAAGTTTTTATCCGGTTTGTGTAAATAAAAGTCAGAATAGAATATTCATAGGCAAAAAGATAGTATATGATCCTAATATATCATATAAAAGTGAGAAAGAAAGAATTGCAAATTATCTTATGGAGAGTATTTCTAAAATGTATTACTGTTCTGGATTTTAGAGAACGCAAGATTGATAGTAGAATAGATTGATGACTTAGATAATTCCCTTCTTCTATTAATGGACTAAAATAGAAAGAAAGAAGAAGGAGAAAAATATCTGAAAAGATGTGTTGAGGCTATAAAGGGTATTCCATTAAATATAAACAAAAAGAAAGACATAGCGTTTAAGGCAGAGATATTGTCGGGTATAGATTTTAAAAAAGAAGTTATTGAGAAAGTTTTTTTGGAGGTGGTAAAAATGTTTAGAATTGAAGAATCTGAGACGTATAAAATGATAATAAAAAGGGCGAAAAAGAAGAAAAAATTGCAATTGCTAAAAAGTTGTTAAAAGAAGGCATGGATATTGACAGAATAGCAGAAATTACAGAGTTGTCAAAAGAGGAGATAAAAAAATTGATGAATTAGAATAAATTGATTTTTGAAATAAATACATTTTTATGTATGCGAAATGTACGCGAACTAAAAAAATCTTAAGTTATTTTAAGCAATTTCAATTTTTTAACAAAGCACTTAAAAGTCTTATATATCAAGCCTCAGCGAAACTTTTGCTATTTAAAAAAATATAGGATAAAGTACTATTGGAGGGACTCTTAATCAGCGGGTCTGGGGTTCGAGTCCCTAATGGCGCACTAGTATTTAAGGATTTTAAAATAAAAAAAGTGCTTGAGAAGTGCTTAAAAATTAAAAGTGTAAAAAGTGCTAATGTGAAAATGAAGGGGTATCCGTTAAAAGGCGGATATCTTTTTTTATTTCCGCTTTAATAATTATGCAAATGATGGTTAACTGTAAAAGCTATGTGTACAAAAATCTACAGAGTATATTGAAGTTAGTATAAGCTACTAAAAAAGTTTATACTCCCTTTTTTGACAGTTGAAGAAAAGAAAAAGCTTAAGAAGCATTGAAAATATTACATTTTGCAACTTATTGATGCTTATAAAAAGTGAGTAATGTTTTTGAAAGTCCTCAAGAATACTGCAATTAACGCTATTTTAAATATCGGAAATTTCAATCAGAAAGTTAAGATATTTTTTTTAAAAAATTATTCATATTACTCATTTTTAAATAAATGAAATTTGACACAAAAATGGGCTAATTGTAAGGCTTTAGGAACTATTTGAAATGCTGTAACTGTCAAAAACCTGGGAAATTATTAATTGAATTCCTTATTGAATAGTGCAATAAAAATAAAAAAATATATTGCATTTGAATTTCGATATGATATAATAAAGTAAATAATATGAAAAATTTGGTTTAAGGAGGAAACTAAGATGAATAAAAAAAGCTTTAACTTTGAATAGTTCAAGTGTTTATAATATTGTTTAATATGATAATGGTTTAATAATTTGGCAATACTATTAAAATCGTGCAATTAAATCCAATAAAAGGTGGAAAAATGTGAGTAGAAATATTTTTCTTTTCATATCATCACAGGTAATTTCTGATATAGGGGATTGGATAGATAGAATTGCTGTTTTAACATTAGTATACAACATTAATAACTCATCTATAGATATGTCGTTTTTGTCTATTATGATGCTATTGCCCTCATTAATCTTTGGAGTATTTGCTGGGAAAATAGTTGATATTTATAATAAGAAGAAAATTCTAATTTTAGGAGATTTTTTTAGAGCTATCTTAGTTTTTTTAATACCTTTTTTTAAAGAATATGTTTTTATTATAATTTTTATTGTATCTAGTATTTCTATATTCTATGATACAGCTAAAAGTAGTATATTGCCGGAAATAGTTAAAAAAGACAGATTAAGACAAGTCAATAGTTTAAGCAGTTCATATAGTTCATTAATGATGGTATTAGGGCCTTCAATTAGTGGTTTTATTATTTCAAAATTTGATATTAAATATTGCTTTTATATTGATTCTTTGACTTTTCTATTATCTATGGTAATGATTTTCTTGATAGAATTATATAAAGATGAGTCCCCAAATGATGTAGAATTGGATCGAACAGAAAAGATTTCATTTATCGAAGGATTAAAGTATATAAAAGATAATTGTATAATTTTCAATACATTATCAATAAATATGATGGTTGGATTAGCCGCTGGCATGTTAAATGGATTACTAATCATGTATGTTTATAAATTTTTAAAAACAGATTCGCAGGGATATGGTGCAATTCTTACTTTTAAAGGGTTAGCAATGATACTGACTTCACTTGTTTTATATAAATATCTAAAAAATGTATCAGTTGATGTTATTTTTAAGTTAGGATTGATAGGGTTAGGAATTTCTACTACTGTATTTCCATTAAATACATTCTTTGTTTTAGCAATTTTGATACAATTTTTTAATGGAATATTCAATGCATTATATTCCATTTCAAGGACTACAATTATACAGGAAAATTGTGATAATCAATACCTTGGGAGGACATTTAGCATGAATACAATGTTAATAAATATAACATCGATTATTTCATTAGCATTTGGGGGTATTGCAGCAAAATTTTTGGGCGTAAGGGCAGTACTGTTAATAGGTGGTTTTATAGTATTAATTAGCGGATTTGTAGCACGAAATAAAATACATTTAGAGATAACATCTTGAAAAGGCAAAAGACTATCTATATATTCTAATGAAATAAAAAACGTAAATTCATTAAATGTTTTATCTTTTATACCAATAGTCTTTAGAAATCATTTATTGTATAATAGATATTAATTTAAGACTTAAGACAGTATATAAAAAAGAAAGTGGGAAATTTATATGGAATTTTCAACTCAAGGTGAAAGGCTAAAGAAAATTAGGAAAATGCTTAAGATGAAACAGAGAGAACTACAGGATAAAAACATTACCAGAGGCTTTATAAGCATGATTGAAAGCGGTAGAAGCACTATGAGCAAAGAAACAGCTTCTGTCATAGCAGAGAAATTTAATAAAAGAGCCAAAGAGATTGGCATAAATCTAAACATAGATGGTGAATACCTTTTAATGACGCCTGCTGAAGAAGCCGAATATTATTGTGTCCAAAAATTAAAAGAGATTAACAATGAAGATGATTTAAGCAAAATAAATGAATTGCTTGAAATTGCAGAAAAATACGGAAGAAAGCGAGTAAACGCACTGATAAGCATTAAAATTGGCGACATAATGTATAATGCAAATAAATATATAGATGCAATATTGAACTACAACAAAGCCCTTGAACTATTGATGATGTATGGATTCAAGGAACAGATACCATACGTTTATAATATGTTAGGCGTTTGCAAGATGAATATAACTGATTATGCAGAAGCAATATTTTACTTTGATAAAGCCATGAGTTTTGCTGATGAAATAAACGATAAAAGCATAAGAAATAAAGCGATTTATAACATTTCATTATGTTATAAACACATTGGCAAATATGATGATGCAATAGAATATGCTGAGAAATTTCTTAAAGATTGTAACAAATCAGATGAACTTATTAACTATATTTATGCAAGTTCTATAAAAGCCAATTGCTTTAGAACGATGGGCTTTCTTGAAAAATCTTTAGACGTATATAAAAATTTACTAAACGGTGTTAATGATGAAGATTCAATAGCAGGATTTATTTACAGCAATATTGGCGAAATTTACGCAGATCTAAATGATTATGAAAAGTCTTTAGAGTATCTTGATAAAGCAGAGAAGATAAGGCGCAGCAAAGATGAAAAATCATTGTCCCATACACTTATTGAAAAAGCCAACGTGTTATTTAAAATAGGGGACACCAAAGAATCTATAAGTCTCATGGAAGAAGGCATTTCGATAGCTAATAAAAACAATGACATAGAATACATCATAATGGGAAATTACAGATTGGCTGATATTTATAAGCAATTAAACGATAGAGAAAAAGAAATAAACACATACAACAAAATATTGGAAGTTGTCAAAAATATAAACAGCGTAAAAGAATTGTTAAAAGTTCACATAAAGCTATCAAAATTGTATTTAGAAGATGATAATGTAGACAAGTGTAGAAATCATTTGAGTGAGGCTGATAAAATTGCAGGATCAATGAGACTGTATTCGAATATTTTTATAAAGCCTCGTTGACTTTATGGTATTATAAGAAAAGAGGTAATATCATTGTTAAATTCAAAGATAAAAATAAATAAGCAATTTGTCTTCGTTTGGTTTGCTGAATTAATATCTATTCTCGGAAGTGGCTTAACAGACTTTGGACTAAGTGTATGGATATATGAGAAAACAGGCAAAGCTACGCCATTGGCTATTTCTATACTTTTTTCAGTATTGCCTGCAATATTTCTTTCGCAGATTGCAGGTTTTGTTGCTGATAAGTTTAATACAAAAAAAGTAGTTATATTCTTTAATACAGGAGCTGCTATTGTGTCTTTCGCTTTTATTTTCCTTTTAAGAAATAACTATTTTAACTTATTTATTACTTACATCATTATTTTGTTGATTGCAGCATTTAATCTGTTTGAGAGTGCTGCTGTCCAATCATCAATTGTGTACATTGTAGACAAAGAAAATCTGAAAACAGCAAAATGGCATGAATCAAGTAAGTGATTCATTAAATAACTTATTGACACCTGTAATTGCAGGCATTCTATATACATTTATAGGATTACAAGGAATCATTATAATTGATCTGGTGACATACGTCATCTCCATGGCTATCTGGATGTTCTTCCCTGCAAGAATATTTAATAAGGAATTTGAAAATGAAAAAGTGAGAGAAAACAGATGGAGCTGGAATCAATTTATTAATAATTTGAATGATGGTTTTAAGTTTATTTTTGCAAGAAAGGGGCTTACATTATTGGTATTTCTCTTTGCAATTGCTAATTTTCTGGATAATCTTGCTGTTGTACTCATTACTCCTTTAATGCTTTCAATTGGAAACAGCACTCAGTTAGGTATTGTTCAGACATTTGGCGGAATTGGCATGTTTATTGGTAGTTTCATTGCTACATTACATAAAAGCGATGCTTCCTACACAAAAACGATAAAGAGTTGTATTCTTAGTGCGTCAGTTTTCTTACTTTTAATAGGAATTAGGGCATCGTTTATTACCGTATCGCTTTGCAGAATGCTATTTTTGCTATTTATTCCGATTTCAAATGTGGCTGCTGGGACACTTTGGCAGTTAAAAACGCCTAAGGAACTGCAAGGACGTGTTTATACAGCAAGATCCATGATTATTCGTTGCATTATGCCTGTGGCATATCTTATTGTAGGTCCTATTACAGATGTTGGATTCAAAAACATTCTTACTGTAGACAATAGATTCATTGATTTTATTAAGAATCTATTAGGTGTAAGTGTGCTGAATTATCGATTGGTATTTATTCTATCCGGAATCACATTGTTTATTGTTATATACTCATTTTTTAAAAATAAATCTCTATCGGATATAGACAAATTGCCAGATTATGCAAAATAAACATTATGCTTTGACAGCATCACGATAGACAGTAATAATCGTGGTATAATTAGAGTGTACAGCACAGAGAGTGGGGACTATTTGAGATTCAAATTCGTAAAATAAACTGATGGGGCTTTCTTTTTGTATAACCACCTTTCCATAACAAAATGTTCAAAAGGACGTATAGTAAAATAAGGGAATATAAAGGAACCGCGCCGTAAAATCTTCATTTATGAGGTGAAAAGTGATGGATAGATTATACGAGAGTTGTTGGGGGATTGATGTACACACCAAAAAATGATTGCTTTAAATGTGGCAATGATGAGGAAATCCGTGAGTACGGAACAACAACAGCAGAATTAAGAGAACTCACTGCATGGCTACTTAATGAAAGGTGTGAAATGATAGCCATGGACAGCACTGCTTCTTATTGGAAACCATTATACAATATATTCGAGCTTTTCGGATTAGGTGCTATAGTAATAAATGCAAGAGACATGAAGGCTGTTCCTAGACGGAAGACAGATGTAAAAGACGCAGAATGGATTGCAGATCTTTTTCAGCATGGTTCTCAAGTATAGCTATGTTCATGATAGGGAACAAAGAAAATGCGCGACAACTCGCTATGGAGGTTTTAAAGTTGTACAAATACTTATTAATTTTTATCGGCACAATGATAATAATTTTTGTCGCAGATTTTATTTTTAGATTAATTTTTCATAAAGATATTCGAGATATAAGCAAAAGCTGGAAATATATTTTGTATTATTCTTTAATTTTATGTATTTTGTTTTTTATGGCTTATTGGATGTTTCCTAATGTGTTTTCTTAAAATGAGTATAATGCCTGCTTCAAATCAGAAATATGCTAACGAAACATGCTAACATTTTGCTAACGCAATAAATAAAACTACTTAAAAAATAAAATGTTCAATCTTAATCAGCGGGTCTGGGGTTCGAGTCCCTAATGGCGCACTAATATTTAAGTCAATCAAAGGGTATCGAGATTTTATCGATACCCTTTTTGTATGCGAAATCACTTTTTAAATAAAAACACACTAAAAAACAAAAAAGTTTTTGAAAGATATTAATGGCGCAGAGTTTAAAATCAAAGCGTCATTCTTTCATTCTAAACTGGGTGTTATACAAATCTTTGTAGACGCCTCCTTTTTTTAAAAGTTCTTCATGGCTTCCTTTTTCAACTATTTCACCATTTACTACAACAAATATTATGTCTGCAGCAATTATTGTGGATAGACGATGGGCAATTACTAAGCTGGTTCTGGACTTTAAAAGAGGTTCTAATGCTTTTTGTATATAAAACTCAGAATTGGAGTCGAGTGCTGATGTAGCTTCATCAAATATTATAATCTTGGGATTTTTTAGTAATGTCCTTGCAATGGATATGCGTTGTTTTTCACCGCCAGACAATTTTATACCTCTATCGCCTACAATTGTATCGTATCCGTTAGGAAGAGATTCGATAAAATCGTGAATATATGCTGCTTTACACGCATTTATTATTTCCTCATCTGTGGCATCTTGGCGTGCAAAAAGTAGATTTTCTTTTATAGTTGTATTAAAAAGGTACGTATCTTGTGTAACCATTCCTATATGGTTTCTTAGAGAAGTAAGTGAGACATCTCTTATATCTACTCCATCTAAAAAAATTTTTCCCATTTTCACATCATAAAGTCTGGGAAGAAGATAAGTAATGGTAGTTTTCCCAGCTCCGCTTGGTCCAACTAAAGCTGCCATTTGACCAGGCTTTATTTCAAAGTTGATATCTTTAAGAGTATCGTGCAGACCATCATAAGAAAAATAAACATGATCGAATTTGATATCACCTTTTACGTTATTAACAACGATGGAATTTTCCTTTTCATAAATCTCGCTTTTTAAATCTAAATATTGAAAAATTCGTTCAAACAATGCCAATGATCTAATAATATCCACGTGTATATTTGAAAATGTGTTTACTGGGCCATATAGCCTTGATATCAGTGATACAAACATGACTATTCCGCCTATTGTAATACTGTTATACTTTATGAGTATTATCCCTCCAACCAAATATATAAGCATCGGCCCTATTGCGATAAAAGTTTGTATTGTCATAAAAAACCATCTGCCAATGATCGTTTCCCTTATTTGAAGTTGTGTCACTTCATTATTTACTTTTTCAAATTCTTTATATTTTTCTTTTTCTTTTGTAAAGAGCTTAATAAGGAACATACCGCTTATATTTAGAGTTTCAGTTATTATGTTTGTCAATTCAGCAAGTTTTGATTGGGTTTTAAGTGCTATTTCCCAGCGTCTTTTGCCAACCTTTCTTGTAGGTATTACAAACAAAGGCAATGTCAGAAGGCTGACGATGGCAAGCATCCAATTTGTGTAGAACAAAGTTGCTGCAGTTGTTAGAAATACAAATATACCAGACAAAAGCTGAATAAACGTATTTGAAAATACACTTTCTATTCCACCAATGTCGTTATTGATTCTGGAAGTTATTTCACCTGTTTTTGCATTAGAAAAAAAGCTTATAGACATGTGCTCTAAATGATTGTACATGATGGATCTTAGGTCTCTGATTATGCTTTTTGAGACAATGCTGTTTAAATATGATTGTCCAACAGCAATAATATTAAGCAATAATGTCGTTGCAAACGACAAAAGAATATATACAACCAAAAGCGTCAAGTTTTTCTTTGGCAGTGCAATATCTATTATGTTTTTAGTTAGTATAGATGGAATTACGCCTAATATGGAAGTAAAAATAACAGTCATAAACAATACTATCATTAGCTTCCAATATGGCAAAAAATACTTTAGTATGCGTAAAATAAGTGATTTCGTGATATGAGGCTTTTCATCAGTCTCTCTGTAAAATCTCTTGCCACGATATCCCATTGATTGCATTTGAATCATTCTTTCGTTAAAAGAAATTACGAATAAATTATATCAAAACTATAGTCAATGTGTCAAAAATGTTTTTTTATTAGGGCAGTCATAAAACACGTCAATATTCTATGGCAAGAGGTACTTATTGTATGCAAGCATAAAGAAGATGAACTCACTTATTCTGTTCATTGTGATATAATAATGGATGGGATTTGAAAAATAGAGAGAAACCACTATTCTAAGCATTTTAGGTGATGAAGGGATATGGTTCGCAGTCTATTAAGTATAGATTGGGATTATTTTATTCCTTTAAAAAAAGAGTGGTTGAATTCTTACACTGAGACACAAAGAAATATAGAGTGGATATGGTATAAAAGGCATTTAGAAAGCTATTTGAGAGGTATTGACATAGAAAAATCAGTGTCCATATCTTATAGATTGGATGATTTTTGGGATAAGATAAGGGAACATTTTATCTTTGCAAAAGACATTGAAGTGTACGTGTCTGAGTCTCACATGTTGTCATATCATATAGCTATAAATAATAAATGTGAAGAAGTGTACTCTTTAGATACGCATGCTGATTTAGGATATGGAGGAATTAGTTCGGTAAACTTTAAGTTGAATTGTGCTAATTGGATGGGTAAACTGTTAAGTGAAGGTCGGATAAAAAAGGCTCATATAGTGTACAGCCATCATACGACTGAAAAGCCAGAAGACTTTAAAGATTTTAATAAACTTTTTCCGGTCAGGTATTACAATGATATTGATGAATTGCCTAAGGGTATATATACAGCAGCTATACATATATGCAGATCGGGTGCATGGACACCACCTTGGCTTGACGATGAGTTTTTTAAGCTTGTAAATAACCTAAACCTGCCATATAAAGTGGTTAAACTTTATAAAAGGAAATGGGACATTGAAAAAACGCAACTTTCAGACCTACTTTATTATCTCAACTTTTCATAAAAGATCCGTGGATAGTATGTATTGATATTCTTAAAAGTAAAAGGCGTTAACCTAAAAGTAGGTCAGCGCCTTTTTTTCTATGTAAATTTCTATTACAGCCTATATGTTTTTGGTGCGGATGAAGGGATTTGAACCCCCACGTCAAAGACACTAGATCCTAAGTCTAGCGCGTCTGCCAATTCCGCCACATCCGCACATAAATCTTTAAGTCAAAAACCTTAACAATGGTATTATAATTAATATTCATTAAAATGTCAATAGCAGATAAGGCTTAGAAAGTACAATTCTATATACAAGTTTTTCTATACATATTATAATATATATTTTTTGTAACAAAAGAGCTATATCTCCATAATATATAAAAAGAGGGGGGATATAGATGCCTAACAATATAGTTTTTAATCCAGTGGCGGAACAACTAAAAACTTTGGTTCATGGAATGCAAGGCACCACACCAACGCCTCTATTGTTAGATTCGACGACAGGAAAGCTTTTGTCAACTGTTGATGGCTCTGTGACTGTAGCAGGTACAGTAACGGCACAAGGAACTTTAACGGTTACTGCATCAAATCTTGATATAAGACCGCTAAGTGGTGCAACTGATTCTGTGACTATTAGCAGTGGTACGGTCACAGTTGCTGGAACAGTGACTGTAACTGCGTCATCATTAGATATAAGACCTCTTACTGCTTCAACTGATTCATTTACACTTGGAAGCAGGACATTCTTAGAAGACTCCACAAGCATTGCAGGTGTAACTGGAACAGGTGTTGTTCTAATGGAGAATACAGGCAACAAATCCATGTACTCTTATTATATAACGAATACAGGCACTAATACCATTTCCATTAAACTCCAGATAAGTCCTACTACTACTGACACCTATTTTGTTGACGACATCAATAGTATTAGTCTGGCAGGCGGATCTATTACAGTCTTGACTGCTGTAAAATTTATGCAGTATACAAGATTGTATTACGACACGGGCGGTGCCGCAGCTACTGCAGAATTTTATTACAACGCTCAGGTTTAACGATGGGGCTTTATGCCCCATATATTTTCGAAAGGAGGATTCAAATGTTAAGCCTGTGCATGATCGTAAAAAATGAAGAGGACAATCTTGAAAGATGCCTTAAAAGCGTTTACGACGTAGTCGATGAAATTATAATCGTGGATACTGGCAGTACTGATAAAACTGTTGACATAGCGAAAAAATTCGGTGCAACAGTATTTTACTATAAATGGAATAATGACTTTAGTGCAGCCAGAAATTTTTCATTAGATAAGGCAAAAGGCGATTGGATTTTGCTGATGGATGCTGACGACGAGCTTGATGAAGCTGGTAAAAAAATGATAAAGGCGCTTTTGAAAGACGATAAAATTGATGCATATTTGTTTGAAACCATAAGCTATGTAGGAGATGAAGAAGGATCAGATGCTCTTTCCAACTTAAATGTAAGGATCATTAAGAATAAAGCTGAGTACAGATTTATTGGGTCCATTCATGAACAGATATTGATTTCAATATTAAATCATGGTGGAAATGTAGCAGAAGTTCCGATAAAAGTTTATCACTACGGCTATTTGCACAAAAATATCAAAGAAAAAGATAAAAGAAACAGGAACATGTCTATACTGAAAAAAGAGCTAAAAAGAGATCCAGACAATCCCTTTCACAATTTCAATATTGGAGCGGAGTACATGGCGTTGGGCGATTATGAACGCGCGTATAATTACTTTAAGAAGTCTTTTGATTTTTCAAAAAACATTAAAACTGGCTATACGACAAAACTGATTATCAGGATGATCATTTGTTTAAATCAATTAAATAGGCTTGACGAAGCATTTAGTTTATGCAATGAGTCTATTGAAAAATATCCGAATGTAACTGATGTGGTGTTCTTAAAAGGCATGTTATACCATAGGATTGGTTATCACCAAGAAGCCATAAATTGTTTTAGAAGATGTATAGATATGGGTGAACCGCCGCTTATCGATAGATTTATAACAGGCGTAGGCGGATTTAAAGCTTACCTTGCCATGGGTGAAGTTTTTATGGATGCAAAAAATTTTGACGATGCTATTGAATGTTTTTTAAATTCATTTAGACTTAATCCAACTAATAAAGCAATACTGTATAAATTATCATACGCTTATTTCAGCAGATACGATGAGAAGACTGCGATAGAGAAGATTGTTTCGCATTTTGATTTGTCACCTGAAGCGTATACGATTATAAGCGATATATTTTTTTTAAATGGCAAGTATCATGAATCGCTAAAATTTATAGACATGGCACTAAATTCACTGAAGAATAATATAACGTATTATGTAAAGGGAAGAACATTGATGTATCTACACAGATATGGTGAAGCTGCAGAATGTTTTGAAATGGTGGATGGCGGTGAATACACCATTGATAGTTATATTAATAATATTATTTGCCGCTTGTTGATTGGAAAAAGCATTAAGAATCAAATGTTGTTGTTAAAAAAACGTTTTATAGAGGCTTATAAAGTATTTTTCAAATTTGACCTATTGCTTAAAAAAGATGTGATATTGCCAATAGGCGTCGAAGACACTGGCACATATACAAATGTTATTTTTATTGTACTCGACAAACTGTTTGAGATTCAGGAATTTGACTTATTTGAAAAATCTTTAAATATGCTTAATATGGTAAATGAGAAAGATGTTTTGTTGAGATTAGGAAAACTTTATTATCGGCATGGAGCGTACAAACTTGCTGAAGAAGAATTGGCACGTTCTATGAAGCTATTTGATATAATCGATGAAGAAGGTATGATTATATTAAGCAGTTTGTGTGGGCAAAAGGAAGATAAAATTAGTTGATTGTTTTGATTTTGTTTGTAGGGGTGATGAAATGCCTTCTATAATTATACAGCCATCCACAAAAGATACGTCATTAGAATCGGGTTACCCCAACAGCAATAGAGGAAGTGATCCTACACTTTGGATCGGTAGGTATTACATTGGTTTTTCTGGGAAATCGGTGTACAGAGCTCTTATACAGTTTGATTTAGGCATGGTGCCACAAGGTTCTATCGTGGTTGAAGCTATTTTAAAGCTTTATTTCAATTATGCAACAAATCCATCAATTCCTGCATATATTACACCGTTTTTAATTGTGGATGAATGGGATGAAAATACAGCAACATGGAATAATGGGCCGAATATTGATGAAACAGTATTTGGCTCTACCAAGGCTGTGACTAAAGAGGGCTGGTATGGATTTAATATAACGAATATAGTTAATGGATGGATAAGTGGCATCTACAAAAACAACGGGATAATGCTTAAAACTCCAGAGGCGCAAAACTTTGAAACGAAAAGTTTTTATTCTAAAGATGAATCAATAAACATATCTTTAAGACCAATGTTACAACTGACTTATATAGGAGGATACCCATTTACGCTAAACGAAAGAAGATTTGTGAAGGCGAAGTTTACTTACACGGCATATGATGATGAAAATTTTACAGATGTAAATGATTGCTCATCATATGACAAATATACGTACTTCGTGTATAATACAAGTGAAAATCCAGTTATAGTAAAACTCCTCATAAGTCCTGGTGACGATTTATGGATAGAGGATGGCAATGAAATAATTTTAGATGCAGGCAAAACAGTTGCATTGGTACCTTATTTATTTTCTCAATATTCAAGGTTATCATATAAAAACAAAGATGCAGGAAAAGGAGCAAACATTACCGTGTGGTTTGAGGCACAAGTTTAAAAAATTGCAGCACAAATTAAAAAAATGCATTATAATATTAATAGTATAATATCGAATGAAGAGGGATAGTTTTAAATGAATAAGACAAAGGAAAAGATATTTAATGCAGCCATAGATATAATTTCTCAGAAAGGTTTCTATAAGGCTACAATGGATGAAATTGCAGATAAAGCAGGGGTGGCCAAAGGAACCCTCTATTATCACTTTAATAGCAAAGATGATATATTGATATTCTTAATAGATGAAGGATTGTCGCTTTTAAAGAATCAAATACTGGAGAAAATAAGCCACATGAAAAATTCTGTAGAAAAACTAAGGGAGATAATTGTGGTTCAGTCGAATTTTTTATTTAAGTACAAAGATTTTGTCCTTATATTGCTAAGTCAATTGTGGGGAAAAGAAGATATTCAAAATAGCTTTAGAGAAAAAATATACGATTATTTAAAGATTATTGAGGACATCATTGATGAAGGAATTGAAGAAAAGCTAATAGAAAGATGTGATAAAAAACTGCTATCTTCTGCTTTTTTTGGCATGATAAGCTCTCTTATTATCTTTCAATTTAGAAATAATGATGTTATAGACCCGGAACATATAGCAGATAGTGTTATTGAATATACATTTAATGGAATCCATTATAGAGATTAATCTTTATAATGGTTTTTTTATTGACTTTTAAGATCAAAGATACTATAATAAGTTAGAACTGACCGGTCAGTATAAAAAATATTGGAGGTGTATTTATGACAGGTGTGATTTTTAATGAGCTTAAAAGATTGGCCCAAAACAGATTTATTAGATTAGCAGTAATAGTGATTATTTTTATGCCACTATTGTACAGCTTTCTTTATTTGTATGCATTTTGGGATCCATATGGCAAGTTAGACAAACTTCCAGTTGCAGTTGTGAATCAGGATAAAAGTGTGCTATACGATGGAAAATATAAAAGTTTTGGGGATGACATTGTAAAGGAATTAAAAAGCAATCATGATTTCAAATGGAATTTTGTAAGCTACGATGATGGTTTAGATGGTTTAAAAGGCAATAAATATTATTTTATGATAGTGATACCAAAGGACTTTTCCAAAAATATTTTAAGTGTCAATGGCAATGCCGTAGAAAAAGCTCATATTCAGTATATAACAAATGACAAAAAGAATTTTTTGGCGACACAGCTTGGAAATAAAGCCATAGAAAATTTGACGCAAAAAATATCTGATACGATAAGGAAAAGCTATATAGATACTGTTTTTTTAAATGTTGAAGACATTGGAAATGGTTTAAAACAAGCTTCTTTAGCGGAAAAACAATTATCAGATGGTGCAAAAATGCTAAATGATGGCGTTTCAAAATTGAATGATGGCATTAACAAAGCTTTGGCTGGAACAAATCAATTTAAAGATGGGTTGTATAATTTAAGCATTGGGGCAAATAACGCATATTATGGCGCGTCAAATTTAGCAAATGGCGCTCAGATTTTATCTCAGAAATTAGATGAAGTAGATAAAAACAGCAATTTGATTTTAAATGGAATGAATAATCTAAAGAGTGGTTTAAATGGAGTGAGTCAAGGTCTTAATGCAATAAGCAACAGCATAAACCAATTGAAAAGCGGCTCGACCGCTGTAACAAATGGTTACGATCAAATTGGTCAGAGTCTATCGTCATTTTTAACAGAATTTGATTCGGTAAGCAATGGATTGAACAGTATTCAGACAAATTTGGACAGCGCCGTTGCTGCATTAAACAATTATGTTGATAAACACCCCGAGGCCATGTCAGATTCGGATTTTAAGGCGGCGATTACCGTTGTGTCAGAATCAAATTCAGGATTAAAACAAATAATCAATGGACTTGAAACTAACAAGGCCAAGATGGATGCATTGAACGATTCTCTTAAAAAATTAGACAGCGCTACTAATAATTTAACAATTGGATATGACAAATTGAATGATGGAGTATCACAATTGCAAACAGTAGTAACACAAATTATAAATGGTGAAAATAATTTAAGCAATGGCATTTCTCAGTATGCAAATGGAATATCGTTGTTAAATCAAAAGATGAGCGACATTACATCCGGGCTTTTAAAACTTAATGATGGACTTAATGCATTAAAACAAGGTGCTTCTAGTTTATACAATGGCTCTAAAGACTTAAATAGCGGGTTGGTGACGGTATCTAATGGCAGCAAGCAGATACAAGAGAACATGGAGAAACTATACAAAAATCAAGATCTTCTTTATAAAAAACTTAGTGATGCATCTGATAAAATAGAAGTGATGAGTACAACTGATGAGAAAAAGAGCATGATAAATGAACCTATTATTCTTGATACTAAGAGATTAAATCCAGTAGCGAATTATGGCATTGGGTTTACACCGTATTTCATACCTTTATCACTTTGGGTTGGCGCATTGATTTTATTCTTTATAATTGATATTTACGATAAAAACGGCTATAAAGATATTAGCAACGCTTCAATTGTCGTAGGTAAACTGCTAAGCTTAAGCATTTTAGGAATTTTTCAATCGATAGTTTCTGGTTTTGTATTGATAGAAGCACTTAAATTGCCTGTGAACAATTTGCTATACTATTACGTTATAAATGCTGTAATGTCTGTGGTTTTTGTGTTTATTATCGGATTTTTTGTAATGCTTCTTGGCATGGCAGGAAAATTCTTCGCCGTTGTTCTTTTGATGCTGCAGTTGACATCATCTGGTGGCGTATTTCCTATGGAATTAGAACCGAAATTCTTCAATATTCTAAATCCATTTTTCCCAATGACATATGGTACTCAAGCATTGAGAGAAGCTATTTCAGGTTCTAATATTGGGCTAATTATTCACGACTTGCTTATCTTAGCATGTTTTGGTATTTTATTTATGCTTTTGTCAATTTTGCTGTCGGGAAAAGTAGGAGATAAGAATAAAATTGATGAAAAGTTAAATGCTGCAAATTAAATTCACATAAGATTCACATAAATATTTAATAATTTTGAAACTGCCAATGATAGACAAACCTACGATTCAGTATATAGTTGAAGAAGCCGTAAACTCAGGCATAGAGGATATACTCATAATAACACGAAGAAACAAAAGAGCGATAGAGGACCACTTCGACAGATCGATAGAATTGGAATTGGAGATAGAGGTATAAACAAAAAAATCTTGTGTAAATCTTATAGAGGTGTTAAAATAAATAAGTAATTGAATAAGACAGTTCGAAACCATCCTGTCTATAAACAAAACTACGGGCATTGCAAATCAAAAGTTTGCATATATGAGCACAGGTGGACTGTGCTTTTTTTCATTATGTTTATGGAAGGATGTGATAACTGGAAATTTTAGGAGGTATAGCATGAACGGAGGATTTTTAAAAAAGAAGTACAGCCTTACTCAAAAATTGACTATCTCTGGATTGGTAATGGCATTGTACCTTGTTGTAATGTACTTTACACAAAATTTCGCTTTTGGCCAGTACCAAATAAGAATAGCAACATCGATTTATGCCTTGGCTGCTATTTTCCCATTTTTGGTATTGCCAATGGGATTAAGCAATATGCTTAGTAATATTTTAATGGGAGGCTTAGGGCTTCCTGATATGATTGGAGGCTTCTTTGTAGGCATATTGACGTCGTATGCAGTTTACCTTATTAGAAAGTATCGTCTAAATGATTGGTTTATCTCAATTCCTATAATATTATTTCCAGGCCTTATAGTGCCAATTTGGCTTTCTGTTTTGCTTAAAATACCGTATCACATATTGGCCATAAGCGTTACAGTAGGTCAGATTATACCTGGAATTGTAGGTGTACTGTTAGTCAAACAGTTGAAAAACAAATTATGATGGAGTGTGAGTATCATGCCAAGAGATGAGAAAGAGCTTAATGGATTATCTCAATTAGGGAATAAAGAGACTAAATACATTTTCGATTACGATCCATCTTTGCTTGAAACATTCCCTAATAAACATCAAGAGAATGACTATTTTGTAAAGTTCAATTGTCCTGAATTCACAAGCCTTTGTCCTAAGACTGGACAGCCTGACTTTGCAACAATATACATTTCATATGTTCCAGACAAGCTGATGGTTGAAAGTAAATCATTAAAGCTTTATCTTTTTAGCTTTAGAAATCACGGGGATTTTCATGAAGACTGTGTAAATATAATCATGAAGGATTTAATAAAACTGTTGGATCCAAAATACATCGAAGTTTGGGGCAAGTTTACTCCAAGAGGTGGAATATCTATAGATCCTTACTGCAACTATGGAAGGCCTGGTACGAAGTGGGAAGATGTGGCACAAAAAAGGCTTTTTTACCATGATATGTACCCTGAAAAAGTAGATAACAGGTGATTTTGTGATATAATATAAATATCAATTGACGTTAAAGGAGATGCAATACATGAAAATAGGGGTAATAAGCGATACACACGGCGATTATACATCGTGGGAAAAAGCTATTAGCTATCTTCACGATGCTGATTTGATATTGCATGCGGGTGATGTTTTGTATCATGGCCCTAGAAATGACATTCCATCTGGATACAATCCTAAGAAACTTATTGCTGCCATAAATGATTGCAAAATACCTATTTTGATATCGAAAGGAAACTGTGATGCATCTGTAGATCAAATGGTATTGAACATCCCTATTCAATCGCCTTACGTCTTTGCAGTGATTGAGAACAAAAGGTTTTTAGTACAGCACGGCGACAATATAAGCCAAGACGAAATACATGATTTGATTTTCAGGTACAAACTTGATTATTTTGTTACTGGACATACCCATGTTCCAGTGTTAAAGAAACATGACAACTGCATAATTGTAAATCCAGGTTCTACATCTTTAAGCAAAAGAGATGATGGAATAAATACTATAAGCATAATTGATGACGATGGCATATATATTTTAGACATAGAGACAGGTAATAAGATACTTGAAATAAAAAATTAAAACCACCTAAATGGGTGGTTTTAATCATATCTATAGGACTTTTACTATCTTTTCATATCCATTTCTCTTTAACCTTGGATAAAGCGTTTTGCTTTCATCGAAGTACCCGAGAGATATAAGCATTACTACAACCTTGTCATCAGGTATACCAAATGCTTCTTTTAACTTATCTTCTTCAAAGCCGATCATTGCATGTGAGTCAACGCCATAATATTTTGCGGCGTACATTATGGACATGCTTAAAAGAGATGTATTTCTGACGGCAAAATTGTTCGCCTTTAAGTCTGTATTGTAAAGCATATTTTTAGCAAAATCGATACTGCCTTGTATCTTGTCATCAGGAATTCCCACATCTCTCATGTACCACCATGCAGGATTATCTTCCTTATATGCGTTTTTATCGCCTATCATGATTAAAGTAACCGGCGCATCAAGAATCTTTGGCTGTTTCAACGCCACATCGTAAAGTTTTTCCTTTGCTTCCTTTGACTTTACAGCGATTATTTCCCAAGGTTGCAAGTTAAATGCTGAAGGTGTTAATGCAGCTAAATCGATTATCTTTTTTAATGTCTCTTCATCAAGTTCTTTATTTTTATCAAAGAAATTGACAGAACGCCTTTCTTCGAACACTTCTTTTAAATCTTTCATAATATTTCCTCCTAATTTTGAAATTACACCTAAATTATACCACATATTTTTTAAAAAACAAAGAAATCGGATAGACATACTATGAAATATGATTAGATCGAAAAAAGTTGTATAATATATGTGGACAAAATTTTGCATTGGAGGTCTTTTTATGGATTGGAATGAGATAAGGGAAAAAGCAAGGGAAAACATGAAAGGCTATTGCAGAGGATGCAAAAGATGTGACGGCATTGCATGTGCTGGTGAAGTCCCTGGTATGGGCGGTACAGGCACGGGAAATGGATTTATCGAAAACATAAAGGCATTAGACAGATGGAAAGTCAAGTTGAAGACGCTTCACGATGTCCTAAAGCCCGACATAAACACATCTTTTCTTGGCTTTGAAGTCAAGATGCCTGTTTTTGCTGCTCCAATGACAGGACTTAAGGGAAATGCAGGTGGATATTTGTCTGAGCGTGATTACGATATTATGGTTGCAGAGGCGTGCAAAAATGTAGGAACGATATTTATGTCAGGCGATGCAAATGATAAGGACATGTATCCTGCAGGCATCGATGCTATAAAATCAACAGGTGTTTTAGGCATACCATTTTCTAAACCTCGGACAGTAGATGAGATAATAGAGAAGGCGAAAATTGCTAAAGAAGCAGGAGCTATAGCATTTGGCGTCGATGTGGATGGAGCTGGGCTTATTATGATGGTAAGAAGCGGCCAGTTTGTAGGGCCAAAATCGAAAAAAGAGATCGAGACGATAGCTGAAAATATTGAGCTTCCTTTAATATTAAAGGGCATCATGACGGCAGAAGAGGCGGCGATTGCAGCAGAAGCAGGTGCAAAGGCAATTGTCGTTTCAAATCACGGAGGAAGAGTATTAGATCACACGATGGGAACTGCTGATGTTCTACCGGACATCGCAAAGGCTGTTGGAAACAAAATCGATGTATTGGTGGACGGGGGCGTAAGAACAGGGATAGACGTCTTAAAGATGTTGTCATTGGGAGCAAAAGCCGTCTTGATAGGGAGACCTATAATGATTGCTGCACATGGAGGAGGAAGAGAAGCCATAGAGTTTTATCTCAACAAGGTTTCTGACGAGTTGTATCAGGCCATGATCCTCACTGGATGCAAGGACTTAAAGAACGTGCCAGAAGTGTATAAAGCAAGCTGATATTAAAAGATAGAAATGAGGCGATTTTATGACAAACCATAAAGTTGATGAGTATTTAGAAAAAGTTTTAAACTGGAAAGATGAGTTAGAAAAGTTAAGAGAAATAATGTTGGAGTTTCAATTAGAGGAAGATTTAAAATGGGGTAAGCCATGTTACTCATACAATAAAAGCAATATAGCCATACTGATAGGATTTAAGGAATACTGTGCGATTTCATTCTTCAAGGGCTCTTTGCTAAATGATGAAAAAGGAATCTTAATTAAACCTGGCGAAAATTCTCAGGCATCTCGACAGATTAGGTTTAAAAGCATTGAAGAAATTGCTGAAAAAGAAGATGTTTTAAAGGAATACATCACTAAGGCGATTGAAATTGAAAAGCTGGGAATGAAAGTAGATTTTAAAAAGAACGATGAGACTAAAATACCTTATGAATTTCAGATTAAATTAGACGAAGATCCTATTTTAAAATCAGCTTTTTTTGGATTGACCCCTGGACGACAGAGGGCATACATTATTTATTTTTCTCAACCGAAGCAATCTAAGACGAGAGAGGCAAGAGTCGAAAAATATATAGGGAAAATTTTAAGCGGGAAGGGATTAAATGACTAAACGGCGGGTGTTTCCGCCTATTTTTTATTTTTACAAAACATTGCAAAGACTATTGACATTTATGTATTATAGTGTTATATAATTATATAACAGTATAAAACTTAAGGAGGTTGTTTTATGAGAAATAATTTGATTGAAGCAATTGTCTTCCTTTTATCGATTATCGTGATTCTTGTTGGATTTGCAGTTGTCATTTCTAAAAAGACGTTTAATACGCAATTGCTTAAGAGATTTAATGAAAGCAGAATGGTGAGGCTGATCTTTTCATTGGCATGTATATTTTTAGCTTGGATTATGCCATGGTTTTCTGTTAAGATGTTGATGGCTATCGGGGCTTTTGGATTTTTAATAAGCATCTTTCCGATTAAAAGGAATGCTTCAAGTATATCAATAGGGATTGCGGTTACACTTTTTGTACTTGTTGCATTATGGCTTGTAGGACTATACTCTTATCAAGGTGTTGGAAGTATTTCAAATAGCGTATTGCGGATAACAAACAGTTTTCCAATAGACGTTAAGAGCACAGCGGATAATAGCCCTCGCATTGATGGAAGCGAAAGAATAATGCCTGATAAGAAAATATCATTAAAGGATGCAAAGAATGTCAATATAGCAGTAAAAGGTGGAATAGAAATAGAGTTTACAAACAGTGACACTATTTACATTCCATCTGAATTGAACGTGGAAAGCGATAATGGAAATTTGACAGTTTTTGAAAAAACTCCAAAGCAAGATGTTACTTATGTGATCGAATTGGGAACTAATCCAAATGAGGCTGTAGATATAAGATCCGCAGGCATTGAGATCACTGGAAGCGGTAATTTCAATAATTTCAGCTTAAATTCTGCAGGTTCTTCAATAAATGGTAATATATCTTCTAATAATGATGTGTATTTGAGTTGTGCTGGACTTAAAGTGAGTGGAAATTTAAAGGGAAAAGTTTTGAACATTAATAGTTCTGGCACAACTTTGAATGGGGAATTAGATTTTAACAAAATAATTGTTAATTCAACAGGTTTAGCTATAAATGAGATGTCAAAATTTAGCGAGCTAAATATTAATGCTACTGGACTTTACGGCAGAATCGATATTTTAAACAGCAGCAATGAAAGAGGAGATCTTAGTGTGAGTTCAACAGGCGGAACATTAACTGTAGTAAATAAGAACAAAGCACCCGTAGACATCAATACTTCTGGTTTTATAAAAATAACTAAAGAGTGATTGCAAAATGTTGAGAAAAGTAGATAAACACAGTGGAGTTCCTGCCTATCTGCAAATAGTAAATATGATAAAATCAGAAATTTTGCTTGGGAATCTTCAAAAAGGATCGCAGCTATCTTCAATACGTGAATTGCAACAAATTTTTGATGTGAATATAAATACTGTATTAAAAGCATTGGAAAAGTTAAAATCAGAAGGTTATATTGAAGCGGAACAGGGTGTAGGATACTTTGTTAAAAAGGATTTTGATGTGGATAAAAAGATTATAGAAATAATAAAAACATGTGTAACTAAGTTAAAAGACAATAGTATAGATTATTATACAGCTATATTGATATTTGAGGAGGTCTGGAAAAATGAGCGATTATAAGACTGGTTTTTCATTAGAGCTTAAAAAGATGGACGTGTATCTTGAAAAAGAATTAACGGAAAAGACAGGTAGAATTGCGATTTTGATGTTGATTCTTTTATTGCCAAATTTTTTTGTTAAGGAATTTGCAATACTGTTTTTATCATCATCGTTGCTGATACATGATATACGGCATCAAAATGTTGAAATTCTATATTCTCTGCCTTTTTCCAAAAAAGAATTGTTTAGTTTCAACTTGATTTTTTTATGCCTTGCCGTTTTTATTACTTCCGCTTTTGGAGAAATTTTTATAGACAATACGATTGTTGAAAAATTAGAATTTATTTTAAGAAGTTTGATTTTAATATTTTCAATATTTGGCATTCAGGTGATACTCTCTGAATTCAATATTGATGCAGTAGTCTTTAGCTTTATTGCAGTGATTTTTGATGCAATTTTAGGCAATTTTGGGACACCCGACATAAATAGTTCTAATTTTAACCCTTACAGTTTGATAAGTTTTACAAAGCAGGGGAATTTGGTCATGTCACTTGTGTTTTCAATATTGATTTGTTTTATTAGCTATTTAGTATACACACGAAAGGACGGTGAAAATCCTCATGAAGGCTTTGGAAGTAATAAACTTAAGCAAACAGATTGATGGCAAACAAATTATATCAGACGTAAGCTTTTCTGTGCCAGAGGGAGAAATAATTGCACTTGTTGGGCCTAATGGTGCAGGGAAAACCACCACATTAAAATGTATAATGGGCATTATAGGAAAAGATGCAGGTGAAATATTCATTTTTGGGCAGCCTTTTAGTACAAAACTTAAGACGGATATGGCGTTTGTTTCAGAAAACAGAAAAGTTTTTGCTAATTTAAGTTTAGGAGATTATCGAAAGATATATGAGACGCTTTATCCAAATTGGGATGACAACTTTTTTAAAAGTCTCGTATCTCGATATGGATTTAATCTAAAACAAGAGATGCAAAAATTTTCAGAAGGGCAGAAGACGCTTCTATTGTCGATTTTAGCTTTTTCTACAAATGCAAAACTCATTATTCTCGATGAGCCGACTCAGCATCTTGATCCAGCAGTAAGATTTGAGCTTATAGAAATGATAAAAGAATATGTCAATGACAAAAAAGGAACTGTATTGCTTTCTTCTCATGAGATATACGAGTTAGAGGAGTATGCCACAAGCTTTGCTATCATAAAAAACGGGAGAATAATTTACACCGATTCAATAGATGAAGCGAAACAAAAGCATAGGATACTAAGTGCAAACAAAATTGCAAAGGACATGAAAGTGATAGCTGTAATCAATGACGAGGTTTTGGTTAAGACAGATGAAGATGTGGGCGATTATCCTCGTTTAAATCAAATTATTGTTGGCTATTTAAAAAGTACAGATGAAATTTTTCAAACAAGTTATTCACTTTGATGGTTTGATTTGATAAAATATCTTTATATATAGATATAGTTGAATATGTTCAAAGGGGGACATTGAAGTGAAAAACATTGTCATTTATGATTCTACATTGAGAGACGGAGCTCAATCACAGGGAATTTCTTTTACAGTATCAGACAAAATAAAGATTGTTGAGCTTCTAGACGATTTTGGCGTAGATTACATTGAAGCTGGAAATCCCGGTTCTAATCCCAAAGACATGGAGTTTTTCGATATTATAAAAAGAAAAAGTTTGAAAAATTCCAAGTTGATAGCATTTGGCAGCACAAGGCGGGCAAACACGTCGGTGGAGAAAGATGCTAATGTCAGTTCGCTTCTATTGGCGGAGACAGAATATGTGGCAGTATTTGGGAAGTCATGGGACTTCCACGTTAGTGAGATATTGCGAACGACTTTAGATGAAAATCTCAATATGATATATGATACGATAAATTACCTGAAAAAGCAGGGCAAAAAAGTGGTATTTGATGCAGAACATTTTTATGATGGCTTTATGGAGAATCCTGATTACGCATTGAAAACAATTCAGGTGGCGTATGATGCAGGAGCAGACAGCATTTGCCTTTGCGATACAAAAGGTGGCATGTTTCCTACAGAGATATACGACATAACCAAAAAGGTTGTAGATAAATTTGATTGTGAGATAGGCATACACGCTCACAATGACAATGGTATGGCTGTTGCCAATTCTATAATGGCTGTAGAGGCAGGTGCAGTACAAGTCCAAGGAACGATAAACGGATATGGTGAAAGATGTGGAAACGCAAATCTGTGCACGATTTTGCCAAACTTGCAGTTTAAAAAAGGAATAAAATGCGTTGAAGACGACAAGATGAGAGAGCTTACGGTACTTTCAAGAAGAGTAAGTGAAATAGCCAACGCGGCACCAGATGAAAGAGCACCGTATGTAGGGAGAAACGCGTTTGCCCATAAGGCAGGTATGCATTCAGATGCTGTTTGCAAAAACACAAGGTCGTATGAAATCATCGATCCAGAGCTTGTCGGCAACGAAAGAGTGCTTTTATTATCAGAGGTAGCTGGCAGAAGCGCTTTAATAGGTATAGTAAATGAAGTAGACCCAACCATAGACCGCGACTCTGATAAGACGAAAGAAATATTAGATAGACTAAAAGAAATGGAATCTAAGGGATATAAGTACGAAGGTGCTGAAGGTTCGTTAAAGCTTTTGATATTGAAGACTCTGGGGCTGTATAAACCTTCATTTAGGCTTATAGAATTTAAAGTAATAGTCAATGAACCATCTGTTGACGATGTAAATTCGTCTGCCCTCATAAAGATAGAAGTAGACGGGCAAGAAGAAATAACCGCTGCAGAAGGCGATGGACCTGTAAACGCACTTGATAAGGCAGTCAGAAAGGCTTTAGAGAGGTTTTACCCGGAAGTCAAGGAGATGAAACTTACAGACTACAAAGTAAGAGTGTTAGATTCTAATTCTGCTACAGCAGCGAAAGTAAGGGTAATAATAGAATCGTCTGATGGAAACGAAGTTTGGAGCACCATTGGTGTGTCGACAGATATAATAGATGCCAGTTGGATAGCGCTTGTAGACTCAATAGAGTATAAGCTTAATAAAAAATGATGAAAAGAGACTGCTGCACAAATGACTGAATAGTTCACAGTGCATCAGTCTTTTTTAATACGCAGTTTTACCTTGAGACGCCTTAGCATATGTAATAAAATAAATATGTGATTTGTTTTTGTGGGAGCTGATAAATTGAAGGAGATATTTTTTGGGCCTTTTTGCAACAATATTAGAGATATGCTTATTGAAAAGTCGATGGAAACTATAAGAAATGGGAAAAAGGTTTTATACATATTGCCTTCCCGTGAGGCTATGTTTGATGTAAGAGATAAGTTTATCAGATTAAATGGCGGCATCGTAGATGCGGATATATTTGTGTTTGAAGATATGGCGATGCTTTTGTGCAACGATTTTATAAAAAATCACACAGTAATATCGACTTATGAGATGAAAGAAATCTTGAGAAGCATTTTGCGAAAGTCTTACTACAATGGCTACTATCGAAATGTAAAAGATAAGGCAGGATTCTTAGAATCTGTCTTAAGCTTTATAAAGACAGCAAAGAGAAACATGATAGATCCTAATGATATCAAAAAAATCGCCAATGTTTTAGAAAGAAATGTGTTAAGAGAAAAGTTGAATAATTTAGCGGAAATTTACATTAATTATGAGGATTACAAGAATAAAAATGGATTGATTGATGTAGATGACATTTCAGTTAACGCCATACAATATGTCAATATTTCAAATTATTTTAGTAAGATAGGAATTGTCATTGTAGACGGCTTTATAAATTTAGACGGTGTAAATATGCAATTATTGAGGAAGATGGCTTTAAATAGCGATTATGATATTTACGTGAATATTCCATTTAAAAATGAGTACAATGAAATCTTTATAAAAAACGGCATCGTGAAAGACTTATTGGAGATTGGATTTAGGCTAAATGAAATGATGGAAGAAAGTATAGATGGCAGCAATGCAGAGAAAGTTTCTAAATATTTGTATTCAGGGAAAGAGATTATTAAAAGCATAGACGGCACTCTTATGATCCTGAATAGTCCTTCCATAGAACATGAAGTAAGAGAAGCTGCAAGGATAATAAAGAAGAAGATAGTATTTGAAAAAGTAAAACCTGAAAATATTGCTGTGTTTGTAAGGAATATCGATGACTACAGAGAAAACATAATTGACATTTTTGACGAGATGGGCATTCCTTTAAGGTTTAATGATGGCAAGAAATTAATATCAATGATGATTTCAGGTGATATTTACAGTTTGATCACATATAAGATAAATCATGATTTTAAAAGCTTTGACAGCATAATGAAATCAAAGTATCTGATGCCTAATGAAATAATTGATGTATACAATAAAGCATCAAAGCTGATAGATGTATCTCATAGCAATTATGAAGAAGAAATTTTATCTGCATTGAACGATGGGGAGTTTGAAAAATTAAAAAAATACATTTATATGCTTGTAGATTTCAAGGAAAAGCAGTATAAAGATATAAGTGAATTTTTGGAAAGTATTTTAAATATCATTGAGATGCTTAAAATCGATTCAAACATTATGTCGTTGTACGAATCAGGCATTATAGACGGAAGGAATTTTGTATACAGTTTGAAAGCATTAGAAGCGATGAAACAAATTTTAAAAAATGTTGTGGAACTAAAAAAGCGGTATGGAGGAACTTCTTCTGATGACATTGAGGCTATTCAAGAGGACTTATTAGACATGATGGCAAACTGCGATATAATGATCAAAAATCTTGACATTGAAGGTGTGAAAGTGGTAAATCCGGATTTGGCAAGAGGACAGAGATACAATACAGTGTTTATCCTTGGTGCAAATGAGGGGGATTTTCCAAGTACATCTTCTATCAATCCGATTTTTGATTCACAAGATGAAGCTTATTTGAAAAATAGCCATCTTTATGTATTTAGCCGAAACTTCGAAATAGAAAGGGAGAAAATAAGGTTTAATTCTTGCATAGCTTCTTCTTTAGGTGATGTTTATATATCTTACAGAACGACAGATGAAGAAGGCAATAAAATGATTAAATCACCATTTGTATATGAAGTTGAAAGTCTTTTTGATGAAATATCATTGGGAAAAGTAGTTGCTCCTATTGTTTACATGAAAGACAGATTTGCTTATGAAGTTAGCAATTTATCCAGCGAAGATGAAATAATGTATTTTTTGGCAAATTCGAAATGCGATGATGTTGACTTGAACATTTTGTCATATAGGACAAATCTTGCAAAAACGTACCAAGATATTAGTTATTTATCATCATTAGAGAGAAAAAGAGTGACATGCAATGAGATGAATGAATACACAGGCAAAATACGCAAAGAAGAAAATTTAAAGATACTTGATGGGGTTCACTTAAGCGCATCAAGTTTAAACAGTTATGTTGCTTGTCCTTTTAGGTTTTTTGTTGAGACGCTTTTGGACATCAAAGTTTCAGATGAGTCAATTGAATTCAAGAAAAACATGGGCTCTACATACCATGAGATTTTGATGAAATACTACAGCGAAAATAAGGATCTTTACGATGTAAATGAAGAAAAACTTAAAGATGTGATTGATAAAACTTGTGAGAAATTAGATGGCATTAAGAATGATATTATACTTGAGAAGTTTAAAAAAGAGATGTATGACACTTTATTTAAGCTTATAGCAGATGATATATCAAATAGGCTTAATTATTATAGGAAGACTGGCGCTGAGCTTATTCCATCAATGTTTGAAAAGAAATTTGAGATAGACAGTCATTACGGTGGTTACAGTTTCTACGGCAAGATAGATAGAATCGATTTAGAGCGAAGCATAGATGGCAATTTGACGGGGAAATACCTTATATACGATTATAAGTTAGGGGCAGTAGGAGGGCTGAGGCAGTGCATAGATGGTTTGGATTTTCAATTGCCTACGTATTACATGGCTGCAGAAGAAATTCTAATAAATGAGCTTGGCATAAAAAATCCATCCTGTTTAGGATTGTTGTACTACAGCGTAGAAAATGTCAAAAGAAATGGGATTATGCTTGATGAATACAAGAAATACATTTTTAAAGGGAATGCAGGTCCTAAAGATGTATTAAGCGAAAGTAGCTTTGATGTAATAATGGATTGGATCGAAAAAAAGGGAATTGAAAATGTAGGCAGAATGATGACAGGTTCTTTTAATCTGCCTGAAGGATGCCTATACGATGATTCTAATATTAGATGTCCTTATGCATCAATATGCAGGTATGATAAACGTGAAAGCAAAAGAGGTGAAAATGGTGCGTAGCGTGTTGATTGAAGAAGATCTAAGCCAAGAGCAATTAAAAGCTCTTGATATAAGTAAAAATGTAGTACTAAGGGCTGGCGCAGGTTCTGGCAAGACGAGGGTATTGACTAAAAGGTACATAAAGCTTTTAAGTGATGTGGCTGGTATCAAGATTGACGATATTGTCGCAATAACATTTACTCGAAAAGCTGCTGCTGAAATGAAAGAAAGGATAAGAAAAGAGATAGAATTGCTGTGTAAATTAGATAAGGACAGCAAAAAGTGGACTGTATTTAGAGATTCACTGATATTTGCCAACATCGATACAATTCACGGTTTTTGCGAGAAAATGATAAGAGATAATTTTGCTGAAGCCTCAGTCGATCCTAAGTTTTCTATTATGGATGAAGGGGAGGTTAGCACAGCAGTTAAAAAGATAGCAGGAATTGCGATTGATGAAGTGATAAACGATAAAAACAACAAATATATGTTAGAGACTGCATTAAAGAAATATCCTTCAAAGATATTTACGGGAAAAATGTTTCAATCTGAGGTAATAAGCTTATATTTCCGCATGAAAGAAGCCGGACTATCAGTTGAAGACATAAAATTATCTTTCGACAGCGACGAATCAACAAAAGCCATGGAAAATTTGGCGCTTATAATCTTAGAGAAAATAGAGGAAAATTATAAGGCATTCAAATCAAGCAAGAATTTGCTTGACTTTAACGACTTAGAGATGATTGCTTTAAGACTTCTTTCTAACGATATCATAAGAAATGATTATTTTGAAAGATACAGATACATTCTCGTAGATGAATTTCAAGACACCAATCACCTTCAAAAAGAGATTATTTTAAAGCTTACTGAGAAAGATGGAAAGATTCCAAATGGCAAATTGTTTATTGTAGGAGATATAAAACAGTCAATATACGGTTTTAGAGGGACGGATTTTAGGATATTTGATGAGTTTTGCAGAAAAATAGAAGTAGATGGAAAAGTGCTTAATCTAAGCAATTGCTACAGAAGCACAAAAAACATCATATCAACAGTCAATGGTGTCTTTAAAAATTTGATTGATCCATACGAAGAATTGAAGTATCAAAGCTTTGCCGACGAAGGCCCTAAAGTAGAACTCATTACTTACAAAAAAGATGATATAGTTAATGAAAAGAATGAAAGATATAAAAAGATAAAACAACTTTTGAAAGACGATGACAATAAAGAAAAGCTTAATGAGTTGCTGATGGAAGACGGAGCTTTGGTTAATTCAAGAAAGGATTTTCAGGGCAAGATTATAGCAGGTAGGATTTTAAAGCTTGTAGGCGAAGGATTTGAATATAAGGATATTGCCGTACTTTTAAGAAGCAGGTCAAGTCTTAAAAGCATTGAAGGCGCACTTGCGGATTGCGGCATACCGTATTGCATCATAGGTGGGATTGGATTTTGGGATAAGAGGGAGATAATTGACATCATTTCGGTTTACAAATTGGCTTTTGACACATCGGATGAAATTGCGCTTCTTACAGCTTTAAGATCGCCTATTTTTGGATTTAGCGATGATGATTTATTTGCTTTCATGAATATGTACAATGGCGAATCCGCAGATGATTTATTTGAAACATTAAAAAGATTTTCTTCAATGTTTGGTGACGATAAATGGGTCATAAAAAGAGCCTGCAACATTTTGGATAAGATTTCGAAAATGAATGGTATATACAGTCCGTATGAGATATTTAAGATGATTTTAAAAATCACAGAGTATAAAAAACTTTTGATTTCTTTGCCAAATGGATATCAAAAATTCAGAAATGTGGAGAAATTGGAGAGTATAATCAAAAGCTTTGAAGAAAAAGGCATACTCGATCCTAAAGATCTGATTGAGTATTTAGATGCTTTGAAAGAGTCATCAGGGCTTGATTCTGAAGCTTTTTTGGATACTGAAGAAAGCAATGCCGTTAAGATTATGACTATTCATTCATCAAAAGGCCTGGAGTTTGATGCTGTAATAATACCTGACATGGATAAAGCTACTGATGGCATATCGGTGAGGAAGGCTCCTTTATTTGTGTTAGACGAAGAAGGCTATATTTTTGGCATAGGTGTCAACGATGATGGAGATTTGGATAAATCGGCAAACAGCTTATATAAAGAGGAATATGACAAGTATCTTGAAAAGGAAAATATGGAAAGCAGGAGGCTTTTTTATGTAGCTTCTACAAGGGCAAAGAAGTTTTTAGCGTTTATAGGGCAAATGAAAGACAATATAGATGACATTGATGAAGACAGCAAACTAAACTCATTTATGAAACAGTTGCTGTTTGCTATTAAAGATGGTTGTTCTAACATAGACTACATTGATGGCAGTTGTTTACAATCATATGCAGAAAACAAGCCTGATTATACAAAAGAATTGGATAAAAATGTAAATAAAATGAAATTATTTGGTGAATTGATAGACAAAATACCTCTTAACGTTAAAGGCAACGTTTCTGTAACTGCATATATTGATTATCTGACGTGTCCTGTGCTTTACTATTATAAATGTATTGCGTCGCTTGATGATGGATATGTGGAATCAGATGAAAACAGCGATGATATTTACTCAGAAAATGATGGAAAAATAAGTGCTTTAGAGAGAGGGACGTTTATTCATAAGATACTTGAAACTTTAGATGATGATGACTATATTGATGTAAGTAGTGTAAATGATGAAAGCATCAAAAGGTATATTGACAATTACTACATGCTGAAAGATGAACATAGAAAGAAGATAAATGGCAGACTACTAAAAAGATTAAAGGAGTATAAATTTAGGGTGCCCATAAACGACAACATAAATTTAAACGGAGTAATCGACAGAATCGACATATACGAAAATGATGGAAATATTGAAGCGTACATTTTTGACTATAAGACAAATAAAATAGATAGCGATGATGATTTGGAGAAAATGGCAAGACATTATACACCACAGATTCATCTTTATTCGTATGTTTTACGGCGCTTAAAAACAATCAGTGGTTTTTCACCAATTTTGAAAGGTGCTTTTTTGTACTTTTTAGATGTAGGCAAGTACGTTGAAGTTGACATTTCTGATCTTTATGTCATGGAGACATTAGGGAAAATCTGTGAAGTTGTGCCGTTCTTATTAGGTGCTAAAGGGATTGAAGAATATGTCAAGCGAAAAAGTGAATATTGCAGTATGTGTTTATACAACAAAATTTGCAAATAGTATTGGATTTTCGTCTGTAATATGTAATAATATGGTTAAGTATTATTTAATGGGGGGTGGGCACATGACAGACCCAAGGTTAAAAAGGCTTGCAAATCTGTTGGTGAATTACTCTACAAAAGTCAAAAGAGGAGATTTTGTATTGGTTCAAGCAGGTGATATCGCTATACCGTGGATAAGCGAAGTAGTTAGGGAGGCAGTTAAGGCAGGGGCTCATGTTGAGACATTGGTTGACATTCCTGATGTATCAGAGATTATTTTAAAAAATGCCACAGATGAACAGCTTCTCATGGAAAAGTACATACAAAGGATAGCTCTTGAAAAAGCAGATGTATGGCTTACTGCTTGGGCTAACAAAAACACAAAAGCAAATTCAAATGTAGATCCATTAAAGCTGCAGCTAGCAGCCAAAGGTGCATCGTCATGGAGAAAGGTTTACTCAGAAAGGATGGGCAATGGTTCTTTAAGGTGGTGTGGAACACAGTATCCCACTCAGGCAGATGCTCAGGAAGCTGAAATGAGCCTAAGTGAATACGAGGACTTTGTCTATGGCGCAGGTTTATTAGACAGCGATGACCCTATATCATTGTGGCAAAAGATACGCATGGAGCAAGATATATGGGTTGATTATCTGAATAAAAAGTCAGAACTGCACATAGTATCAGATGGGACTGACATATACGTCAATACATCAGGCAGGAAGTGGATAAACTGCAGTGGCACAGAGAACTTTCCTGATGGAGAGATTTTTACATCACCTGTGGAAAATAAAATAAATGGACACATCACGTTTAGCTTCCCAGGAATATACATGGGTAAAAGCATAGAAGGTATATACCTGGAAGTGGAGAATGGACTTGTCGTAAAAGCCACGGCAGAAAAAGGCGAAGATTTATTGCACGCTTTGATGGACACAGATGACGGTGCTAAGCGTTTTGGAGAAGTAGCCATAGGCACCAATTACGGCATACAAAAATTTACGAGAAATATGCTTTTTGATGAAAAAATAGGAGGCACGGTACATATGGCATTGGGTGATTCCATGCCTGAAGCGGGTGGTAAAAATCGTTCTGCCATTCATTGGGATATGCTTTGTGACATGAGGCAAGGCGGAGAAATATATGCAGACGGTGAACTTTTCTATAAAGATGGCCATTTTATTAAAAGTGTTTTGTAAGCTGAAAAAAGGCGTTGGCATGTAGCCACGCCTTTTTAATATTATACTGTAGGTTCTTGCTTATCGAGTACAAATACACCTGGTACTAAAAGCAGTATTATGACAATTATCAAAACTATCCATACCCAGTAATAATCGTCTTTTGGCTTCTTCTTGCAGTCAGTTCCAGACATTACAATACCCCCTTTTTATATAGATGGGAATAGATACAATAACATATTATGATAAAAAAATATTTTTGTTACGGTATAAAATATTCATTGTTTCTACAAATAATGATATAATGATTATGTCAAATGTTAAAATTTTTTGTCGTTTTTTCGATATAATGTATGGAACTTAGATATGTAAGGAGGTCAATAATGCTAAATCGATGCTTCTGTGGGGGAGATGTAAAGATAGAGATGGCAGAATATGAGTTGATTAAGGGGAAAAAGATGGTAGTTTATAAAAATGTTCCAACTTACGTTTGTCAAAAATGCGGTGCTAAATATTACGACACAGAAGTATTGGATAAATTACTGAAAAAAGAAGAGAGAAAGTCTCTTTTTGGGTTGATTAAAGCGTGATTTTTAAGGTGTAAGGGAATGAAAGTAGTCGTTAATAAAGAAGATGCTTATTTGACGTTGAAGGAGTTTTTGCTAAATAAAGGCTTTTCTCCGACTCTAATAAGAAAGTACAAAAATCGCGGCAAGATGCTTGTAAATGGAGAAATTTCGATAGTTAATAGGCTTGTCTTTGAAGGGGACGTTGTGGAGCTTTTGTTGGATGACGAAAACACATCAGTAAGGCCTGAAAAAATGGATTTACATATATGCTATGAGGATGAAGACATTTTAGTTGTTAATAAAGATGCTGGCATTGTTGTCCACCCTACAGCCGGGCATCCTGATGGCACACTGGCAAATGGTGTTGCCTGGTATTATGAAAAAAATAACATTAAGGCGCCAATAAGGCCTGTCAATAGGCTTGACAGAGATACATCCGGCTTAATCATTTTTGCCAAAAATCCTTTTATGCAAAATTATCTGCAAATAGTATCTCCTATGAAAAAATTGTACATTGCAATAGTCGAAGGAGATATGGATGGCAGAGGAACGATAGATTTGCCTATAAAAAGAAAACCAGGCAGCACAATTGAGCGAATGGTAGACGATGAAGGAGATACGGCAGTGACACATTTTCGTTTACTAAAGAGAGGAGAAAGGTTAAGCCTTGTAAAGTTAGAATTAAAGACAGGCAGGACGCATCAGATAAGAGTTCACTTAAGCCATATAGGGCATCCCATAATTGGTGATACGCTATATGGTTCGGATACATCTTATATAAAAAGACAGGCACTCCACGCTTATAGACTCACATTTAAGCAGCCTTTTATTGGAAAGTGCATCTCTCTCTATTCGCCAATTCCAGATGACATGAAGGCTGTTTTAAAGAATGCCTTCTAAGTCAAAATCAGGAATGAAGTTTTCTGATGCACTTTCATCATCCTGTACAAATCCGTTTTCCAAACCTATTTCGAAGAAGTATTCTATCGCTTCTTCATATTCTTTTTTGCTTATCCTTCTATTTAGCTCTTTGTATTTATTGGCGTTGTAAAATGGTGTATATTGTCCCATAAGGCTTACATACGCTTCGTTAGACAGATTATCCTTTATCCACTTCAGTATCATTTTTGTCTCATCTAATTTCCCTGGCAATATCAAATGGCGTATAATTATTCCCCTTTTCATTATGCCGTCACTGTCAAAGACAGGGTCACCTACTTGACGATACATTTCTAAAATCGCCTTTGTGGCGTACTCAAAATAATGTGGTGCATTAGAGTATTTTACAGCAACTTCATCGCTGTAATATTTTAGGTCAGGCAAGTATATATCTATGAGCCCTTCTAAAGATTTTAGAGATTCTACACTCTCGTAAGCATTTGAGTTGTAAACGATAGGTATGCTAAGCCCATTATTTCTCGCTATGATTATAGCTTCTTTTATTTTTGGTACAAATATTGTAGGTGTCACGAGATTGATATTGTGAGCACCTGCTTTTTCTAAATTCATAAAAATATCTGCAAGCTTTTCTGGTGAAACACTTACACCAAAATTTTCTTGGCTGATTTTGTAGTTTTGGCAAAATACACATCTTAAATTGCATCCTGTGAAAAATACTGTTCCAGACCCTCTGCTGCCGCTTATGCAAGGCTCTTCCCATTCATGAAGATATGCTTTTGCCACATGTATTTCACTTGACATGCCGCAAAAGCCTACTTTTGTACTGCGATCAACATTACAATTTCTCGGACATATATTGCATACTTCTGATATCATTTAAAACACCTCATAAGTATTTTAACATATTTAGTGTATAAACAAAGTATGAAAAATTCCTCTAGAATTTATAATTAAAATATAACTTTTTGCCAACAAAATGAATTGACGAAGTGTCTATAGAGTGTGTTAGTTTAGATTGAGGAGGGAAAAAATTGCATGACGAAAAACAAAAAAATGACGATGAATTTATAAAAATATATATGAAGTACAAAACACCTGTGTATTTTTATCTTTTATCTATCCTGAAAGATGCTGGACTTTCAGAAGACATCATGCAAGAAACATTCATAAGAGTGAGAACAAACATCTATAAATATGGCTCTATTAATAATTTACGAACATGGATAATGAAAATTGCTCGGAATCTTGCTTTAAATTGTTTGCGGGATAGAAAGTTTGAATTATTAAATTATGAAAAAATAAATGCTAATGTTGAAGAAGCTGTAAATGTTGATGAGTTTGTGACGGATTCTATAATGATAAATGATGTGCTGAATTATCTCAGTAATGATGAGAGAGAAATATTTTCGCTACATGTTTTTGGATGTTATACGCATAAAGAAATCAGTGAGATTTTGAATATTCCACAAGGTACTGTACGGTGGAAATATTCCATAATCAAGAAAAAACTTCGTAAATTATTAAAAAATATTAGGAGATGATATTATGAAGTTGCATTACTTTTATAAGGAGTGTCGCAAGTATGCTAATGAGCATACGCCAGATGTATTAGAAAAGGTATTGAAGGCACCTTTAAACGAAAATACAGAAAATACAAGCGTAGAGCATCAAAAAAGGTCAGTATGGAATTATTTATTGACATCATTCATAGCAGCAGCTATTTTAATGTCTTTGTCAATAATATTTATTAATATACATTTTTGGGGATTGAATAAGGAAAATGGGATTGCTCCTAAGGTTACTTTAAGTCCATCATATAATATTGTTTATGCAATGCAAAAAGCTTATGACAATGTCAAAACTATTGTAATTGAGGGCAAAGAAATATCAACAAACATGAAGACAAATGTGGTTTTATCTAATAATTCCTGGAAAGAAATATATGCTGGTCCATTAAACTATAGATATGAAACACATGATTTTATAAGAATTGTAAATGGTGACAAGTCATGGAATTATTACAAAGACTTAAATCGCATTGAAATAATTCCTTCAGATCCAACTGGCTCACCTTTCTTAGCCCTTAAATCAAAAATAGATGATATAGCAAAAAATGATAGTTATAAACTGGTAGGCAGCGAAAAAATAGGTGGAATTGATACCAATGTAATTGAAGTAACATCAGGTAATTCTAAGGATGATAGCTGGATAGACACTTATTGGATAGATAAAGAGACAAATTTCATTTTAAAACAAGAAACTGTCCATAACAACATTAAAACTGTAATAATGTATAAGACAGACTTTACTTCTGGCGTTGACAAGGAAAGTTTAAAACCTAATTTTCCTTCAAACGTTCCTGTAATTGATAGACTAAGTGATTTTGATATTTTTCGTTCAATTAGTGATGCTCAGAAAGCTGTAAATTTTGATATAATTGTACCAGATAAGATTCCTAAAGGTTTTAAGCTATTTGAGGTACGGAAATATAAAAATGAAAATGCTATTGAGCTTGACTACTACAACGAGGATTTTACAAAATTTATATTTATACAAGAATATCATAAAGATAAGACAACTGTAAATATTATGTCAAATTTAAATGACGACGTATTAAAACAATTGAAGGATGATTTGAATAAATAGGCAAATATATTTTATTGACATAAATTAGATAATAAATGATATTTAAAATAAGCATATGAGTGAGAGAAAATATATTCTCACTCATACGCTTATTTTTATGACACTCATATTTAAGATTGAAAAACCTGATCTAACGGTTTTTCACCCCATACTGCAACTGGACCAGCATTGTATCTTTTTACAAGGTGATCTGAACTTATATTTCCGAAAATTCCGTCTACAGTTATATTGTCCCAAGCTTGAAAAGACATTAAAGCATTTTTAGTTTCTGGTCCAAATATGCCATCTGCTTTGCAGTGACAGCTTGAAATTAAATAGTATCTGCCGACGGCATTTAATGCATATTGTAATCTGTACACATCTTGTCCCGTATTGCCCCCAGTTAATGTACGCGTAAAGGGATATGTCATTATTTTCACCTCGCTTTTATTATTTTTTGAAAGGAATTCATCGGCCGATTTACCCTTCTATATAGAAAAGAGTATTTTATTTTTAAAATACAACCTTTTTTAAAGGTATTTTTAAATTTAATTTTTTCTTAATCATTTTTAATGTTTATGTAATATTTTACAGTTCAATTAGATGTATAATAATGTTAAAAGTATCAGGGGGATGTGAATATGAAAAGATTTTTAGCTTACCTTTTAATTTTAGCTTTATTTTTAACTGGATGTGGAATTGGTGGAAAACAGAATACTACAATTAGCCAAAATACAATGTCTAAGAGCTTTTCAAAATCAAATGAATCTGATATTATGTGGAAATGGTCTTTTAAAGACAATCATAAAACATTAGAGAATCTACAGATTTTCAAGTCAACAGATAGAGGTAATTCATGGACTGAAATAAATTTACCTATAAACGTTTTTCCAAAAGATGCATATAATGACGTCTATGTAGAAAATGTTGTCCCATATTTTTTAGACTCTAATGATGGTTGGATTTCATGGATAAATAATAGCGATACTACATTGTATGTGATTAAGACAACAGACGGAGGCAAAACGTGGAACAAACTAAGTTATAAACTGCCACAGCAATTGTCACAAAGCATCTCGAAAATCCAATTTGTAACGCAAAGTACAGGATGGCTTCTGGCTGTATCTGATGCGGCAGCGGAACAGCAAATTAAATATTTACTCAAAACAAATGATGGAGGTAAGACATGGCAAAAAGTAAATGTTACTTCATCAGATTCTTATTCAGGTTTACCAATTGTAGGAACATCAATTGATATGAAATTTTATGGTACAGATAATGGATGGATAGGTGTATCAAATCCGGTATCAGCGGATGTGATCCTGTATAGAACAGTTGATGGTGGCAATACGTGGAGTAAAGTTTCAGTTCCTACACCACAAGGCTATGAAAAGTATTGTATCTTGTCGGCTACAGTACCTGTATTTAAAGACGATAAAAATGGGACATTAGATGTCGATTTTTATAGAACAGACAATGGTAAATCTGAAAATCACACTGTGACTTATGTGACAAATGACGGTGGGAACACTTGGTCAGCAAATGTATACGCGTATGATGAAAATAAACATATATTTGTAAAATTAAACACAAAAAGTGAGATTAAAAAATTTGATTTAACAAATTATGTAATAATGAAAGATTACAAAATTACAAGTGTTGCTGATGTAAAATCTGTATCTCTGTCTTATGGCAACAAATTCATATATGTTAATTTCAATTTGCCTGAAGATACTGACAGTATAATAATTAATGCTAATGATGGAAAGTTTATAAAATTTGGTGATAGATATGGAGGCGCGACTAATGGGGTTTGGTCTCCTAACCATGATGAATTAGCTTTTACATCCGGCACAATAGGTAAAGGTGGAGTATATTTGTACGATGCTGAAAATAATGTTTATAAAAATTTTCATGTTCCTTATATTAATGTTGCGAAAATTTTTTGGAATAACGATGGTGATTGCATTGCTTTTATAGGCGAAAAGAATAGTGATTTTGAACTGTGCACTATTGATTTAAAAGATGGCAAATATTCAGTTGTCAATAAATTAAATTCCGAAGATATAAAATCATTTAGCGAGAAATCTGTTATATGGAAGTAAAGACAGGTTGCCACATAATATTGTTAAAGATTTTGGGGAGGTGTGCACATGAAAAGATTTTTTATCGCTTTGCTGGTTTTAACAATATTCTTAAGTGGGTGTGGAAGTATTAATAATACAAATATTCACTCAAAAGATAACTCTTTAAACAATAAAGCAAAAGCAGAAATTAACTCAACTTCAAAAATTAATTCGAAAGAAGCAGATTTGCAAAAGTCTAAAATAGATAATAGTAATATTTATGATGTTTTAAAAACAATTAAACCTCAAATACAGAAAGTTACGAATGTGCCAGTTATATTGCCAACCTATGTGCCAACAATTGAAACACTTAATTTTCTTGGCTCTTCTGTTAGAAATAATAAATACTATGCCATTAAATATGAAGCTAATAAAGATTATTATTTTATCGCTATAGATACTATAAATGCGATTATTCCTATTAACGATGAACGTTTAACTTATGTTCCGGTCGGTTTAGACCCTCTCACATTTTTTTTGCTTTCGGCTGGTGAAAACAAATTTAAAGATGAGATTAAATATCCAATAATTAAACCTAATAAATCATTTAAAAAGGTAGTAATTGACGGTGTAGAATTTTTAACAGGCGAAAATTTTCCTGGACAGTTAGCATATACAAAATATAATAATTGGGATATTTATATACGGGGTTATGATAATAATGATATGATAAAAGAAGTTAAAAGTTATTTGTCATATTTTCGATTATTTAAAAGTGATATAAAAGAAGGAGAAATTTTTATTGAAAATAACTCTTTCCAATACATAAAATGGACATCAAAAATAGGTTACAATTATTGGTTATATCCACATGCCAGTAATATGGACGTGATCAAAATGTTTAATAGTTTATTTTAATGAAAATATTCAATAGATCTTACTTATTTTTCAGATCTATTGAATATTTTTTTAATTAGATCCTAAATCCGCCGTAATTGCCAGGTGAACGGTCTTTATCTACTTCTACATTACATAATTTAACAGGATTTGACTTCGTACTGATTTCGTATTGATAAATATTATATCCTGGATAAATATTTCCATTGCTCCATGAAGATGTTTGCCAAACATAAGAAACTCCCCACTTACCTTTTATATAGTTAACAACTGCATAACCTCCATACACACCAATATACCATTTGCTTCCGCCATTCATTTTTGCATATTGTTGCATCGCATCACCTACACCATGGAAATAATTATTTATGTTGGGTAAATCATTGCTTGCATCGTAATCAACAGCAAAATATATAGCACTATTGTATGGCTGCCCTACTTCTCCTGCTCTGGAAACTGCATCAAGGCAATCATTATAGCCTTGGTTATAAGTAAAATAGCTTGCATATGTCGGATTCGTTTCATAAACAGTTACTATATCAATCCCGTTACTAGATATTGTTTTTGCTTCACTTTGTGTCAAATTTTTTGTATTATTGCTAGTAGCATAATATCTGCATATAAATTTTATTCCATTTTGTGCAAAGCAACTAACAGTGTTAGCTGGAACTGCATACATATAATCTACACCTTCTACACTCATCATTTTCACCTCACTTTCGTTAGTTTTTTAAGAAGGATTTTATCGGCCGATTTACCCTTCTATATTATGAAAGAGTGCTTTATATTGAATTTAACAACCAATTCTCAATGATTTTTTTCTAAAAACTTTCTCATTTTCTCTAAAGCTTTCTTTTTTGTCTTGCTTACCGCTTGTTGTGATATATTTAATTTGGCTGCTATATCTATTTCTTTTTTTTCATATATGATTGTCTCCAGTATTATCATTTTTTGTAGTGGTGTAAGCTTATTCAAAACCTCTTGTACAAAGATTTTGTTCTCTACATTTTCATATTCAAAATTATCAACTATAATTTCTTTATCATCAAGAATAAGAAATTCATTTTCTTTTATTTTTACATTCTTTTTTGAGAGTCTTATATATTCATTTTTCATGCCTTCAGCTATATAAGCTATAATTTTATTATCATCAAAATTTATCATTCTTCTCACCTTTTTTATACTTTTTAACAGTTTTTACAAGCCATAAAATTATGTCTTCTTCTGCACCGTCATAGCCCAATTTTCTTTTATATTTATTTATCAATGGCTTAAATCTCTGAATTAGCTCCCACAGTGCATCTTTATCCCCTGTATTTATATCGTTAATCAACTCTTTTAGACTTCTTCTCATTTTCACTATTAATAGTATGATAAGTACCTATGGCCGATGATGCAGCCAATATAGAATTTAAAAATACAGGGGAATATCCTTAAAAGAAAATTTACCAGTTACAGCCGATGTAAATGTAATGATGGAGAATGAGATAATAAGGACAAGCAGCTGTGTTGGAATTTTCTTTATTAATTTTAACTTTTTTATGAGTTGGGCTATGAGGATTGTTGCTGCAACATTACCTGCCAACGTGCTAAGAGATGTATAATTGAAAAACTCTTGCAACTTCAACACCTCCATAAAAGGAAAAGTTTTAAAATTATCTATTTTCCTTTTATCTATTAAAGAGTACCTATTTATAAAAAATACAACCCATTAATTGTAGTTTTTAAGAAAAACAATTATATAAATAAGAAAGTAAAAACAGGGCATAACAATTTATTTGCCCTGTTCCCCATCGAAATCTATTATTTTGTGCATATTATAGCATAATTTTAAATTAATGTAATTTATTTTAATAATTTTTAATAATTTGTAATATTTGCGTAATAAATAATGAAACGATTAGTTGTATAATATTATTAAAAGTTTTAAGTTGGAGGAAGATTACATGAAAAGATTTTTTATCGCTTTGTTGGTTTTAACAATATTCTTAAGTGGGTGTGGAAGTAAAACAAGTAATGTTATAAAGAATAATAATGCTAAGCAAACATATAATTTTCAGTATATTAAAATGACGACACAACACAACGGTTGGGCTTTAGGGGGAAATAAAATTTATATTACTAGCGATAAAGGTAAGACATGGATTAATGTATCACCTGCCAATAAAAATAACATTTTTTCATGGTACTTTTTAAACGAAAATTATTCTTGGGTGCTATATTCAGATGGAACTTTATATGAGACTAGAAATAAAGGTAAAAGTTGGGTTGGTTCGAAAGTTCCTTTTACAATGGGTAAATTATTTTTTCTTCAAACGAAGGAAGAATTGAGTGGTTGGATGTTAAAAGAATATGGACCGGCATCTGGAGATAGTCCTGTTGATGTGTATAAATTAATAGGTAGCAAATGGACACTTATTAGCAAAGGGAAAATGCCAAACAATTCATTAATAGATGATAATTCAATTTCATTTGAAGGAGAAAAGACATCTTTCATTTTTTTGCCTGATGCTAAGACTGGTATTATCACAGCAGAATATCGTATACCGGGAAAACATGGATTGTACTTAAGCAGTAATAGTGGTTATACATGGAATAAAAAAGATATACCATTACTTTCAAAATTCAAAGATGATAGCATTTTATTTTATTCTCCTAAATTTTTTGATTATGAGAAAAAAACTATTGTAATTTTACCAGTTTGTATTTACGATATTAAGCATAACGATTACCGAATAATTTTTATGGACAGTAGTGATGATGGTTCAACATGGAAAGAAGTATCGTCATTTTCAATAAAAGAAAAACCGATTGAGATAAATTTAGTAGATAAAAATAATTGGAATGTTTTAATAAACAATGTATTGTTTATCACAAATGACAACGGTAAAACGTGGAATAAAGTTAATATCCCTAAGAATACAGTACAAATACAATTTATAGATTCTAAAAATGGGTGGGCTTTAGTTAAATCACAATTGGGTACAAACCTACAATACAGTAATAATGGTGGACTTTCATGGGAAAATCTTTTTTAAAAGAAGAAGAGAAGGCGATAAATTTATTATAAAGCCTTCTCTTTTTCGTTATATTCTATTATAATTTCCATCCTCCAGCTGCATCATTTGATATGTCTAGATCTACATTTATTGAACAAAGTGTTTGATTTGAAGCTGTCTGCCTTAAATGATATCCGGACCATGGATTTGTATTTCTGCCACCACTCCAACCTGGCGCATATGCTTGGAAAAAGTAAGTTGCAATTCCTTGATCTTTGCACCATGTTAGTACATCATAACTTCCATAAACACCAATTTTATAATGTACAACTTGTTCGCCAGCCTTTTGGCGTTCGTAAATATACTGAAGGTATCCATCATTAATTCCTTTAAAATAATCCAAAATACTTTGCTTTTGGGTCGTAGTAGCATCAAAATCAACTGCAAAGTATATAGGAGTATCAGCGCTTTGCTCTAAATCAGCGGCATAATTGAATGCATTATCTCCATCTAATTTTCCCTGATTGTACGTAAAATAACTAGGACTATTGGCAGGACCATCTTCCCATATAGATACGATATATAACCCTGCCGAAGAGATTTTTTGTACTTCAGTTGCTGTTAAAGCTTTCCACGTATTTGTAACAGCAAAGTATCGTCCTATAAAGGTTTTACCCTGATTTTTTAAACATGTTAAAGCGTTAGACACATTTGTTGCTGTATGAATTCCATTACCCATTTTTTTACCTCACTTTCGTTAGTTTTTTAAGAAGGATTTTATCGGCCGATTTACCCTTCTATATTATAAAAGAGTGTTTTATTTTTAAAATACAACCTTTTTTAAAGGTATTTTTAAATTTAATTTTTTCTTAATTATTTTTAATGTTTATGTAATATTTTACAGTTCAATTAGATGTATAATAATGTTAAAAGTATCAGGGGGATGTGAATATGAAAAGATTTTTAGCTTACCTTTTAATTTTAGCTTTATTTTTAACTGGATGTGGAAGTGATACTATTAAAAGTAATAATATGAGTTCAAATTATAAAGATTTAAAACCTATAGAATATTATACTATATATAGCAATTTTCTAACTTATACAGATATGTCTGAATTTCCAAAAGAAGGAATATATGTGTTTAAAAATGATAAAGAATGGGATAAATTTAAAAAAGAGCATTTTGAGGATGTTGCATTTTTGAGTAATAATCAATTTCCGAATATTTCTCTCGATACTACAGACAAAAATCTTATTTGTGTTGTAATATATCCACCGAAACCCACATATGTTCCACAATTTTATATTAAAAATATTGAAGTTAATAATAAATATTTATATATTTACACTGATACAACCGGTGTGGTAAAACAGACTTCAGGTATAGATGAAAATACCATTTATGTCATATTGGTTACCATAAAAAAAGGAATAATCAAAAATAATATTATTTATCAATTGGAATAAATTACAAGATCGAATGTTTTAATAAACAATGTATTGTTTATCACAAATGACAGCGATAAAACGTAAAATATAATTAACATCCATAAGAATTTACTACAAATACATTTGTAAATAAAAATGAGTGTGCTTTGGTTAAATCAAATTAATTAGATTGGACTTATATTTATTCTATTGACACAAGCCCAGTGATCAAAATGTTTAATAGTTTATTTTAAAGAAATATTCAATTTATTGTATAATATTGTCAAAAGTTGTGAGGAGGGGTTATATGTGAAAAAGATTTTTGTAAGCTTGTTGATTTTAACTCTATTTTTAAATGGATGCGGAAACAAAATGAGTGAAGGTGACCGTAGTAAATTGCAAAAGGCTCAAATTTCAAATACTGTAAAAAATAATAGCGATAGTATAGTTGCTACACAGATTAACCAACATATTCCACAGCTTATTACATACAATGGTAATCACGTATCAGCTTGGGTGAATCAATTCTTATTTGTTGAAAATGGTGATTTAAAAGAAAGTCACGATGGTGATAAAAGTTATATAAAGCTTAGCTATGCAAAGGATAATGTCGTAAAGACTATAGATTTAACCCAATACGCGTTGAAGTACGATTTGTTTAATGGCATTGATTATATAACTGCTTCTCCGTCAGGAAGATATATTGTTTTAGAGTTTTCTCAAGACGTTCCAATTAGTGTCATTGTTGACACTGACACAAATAAAAGCAGTATATTATGGTATGATGAATCAAAAAAAGAAAGCATGATGAGAATTTCATTTAACCCCAATAATGAAGATGAGTTTGCTTTTTTGCCGTCAGCAGAAGTAAATGGTCCGAACGGAAGTCATTTTTTAAAACTTTATGAAATGAAAACTCATAAGATAAATACGGTAGGCGAAATCTCAGAGAAAGATATGACGATGCAAAATTCACTGATACAATGGGGAAAAAACACAATCAGTGTTATTTCACTGGATAAAAACAAAGTATTTAATTTCACATATTAATCAGGTTTAAAAATAAGATAAAGAGGGGTCCTTGTATGAAGGTAAAAAATGTAATGATATTTGCAATAGGAATAATAGTTGGTATACTGCTATCTCAAATGTTAACAAGACATACAAGCATTTATGACAGCAATAGCAGTGGGATATCTGAAAATGTTCAAAGTGTCGATATGGAAAATCCAATATCACAAAAAGAAATTTTAAAACAATTGAAAACAAACCCAACTTTTGATGTGTCACAAATACCAGTTGTAGGCTCAGATATCTATGGGCATGTTTGGCAGGATTTAGGTACAAAATCAAATTCATTTACTTCTTGGAAAGTGCCTAAAGCATGGCAAAAATATATTTATTCTGAAAGCGACAAAACCGATCCTGTATCCATAAGCAATGGAGCCAACGATAAATTTTTGTATATAACATTGCAAGGCGTTGTCTTTCTATATTTACCTCCTGACGGAAGGTATTGGTGCCCTGTACCGATGTTTGGGGATATACCGCCAGGTTCTGTAATAATTGCACAGCATGTCCCTTTAAAGACCGCTGTTGAAGCTGGTGTAATTCCTGTATATCATGGTCAAGCATTTACTAAAAGCTATCCTTTGCCAAAGGAGTGGCAGGATGCGCTAAGGTAGTTAATGAGTGATAGAAATAAACAAACCAATTAGTTACAAATAATCTAAAGGGGGTCAATTTATTTGCTCATTATATTGATTTTTGCAATAGTGATAATATATTTGATTATTTCTTCAAAATATCCAGAATCTAAAAGACCAAAGATTAGGTATGCTGTAGCTTTTTTTCTTTGTATACTTCTTGCAGTTCATCTTTACTTAGACTACTTTAGAATAGGGTCGTTTAATTCGCTGGTATTAAGCAACTTCCACAGTTCAAAGATCGTTTCGGTTATGTTGGCTAAAAACACTGACAATACTAAGGACAGCAAAATAAAAAGCACCAATGATGCAAAGACAATAAATGACTTGATATCGTATTTAAAGCAATTTAAACTTGTGCAGTATAATGGCAAGTATACCAGTGGAAATAATTATTCTTACGATATTGTCTTTTATACCAATAAAAAAGATGAGAGAATCGGAATAAGCGTAACCAATGAGAAATATATTGATGTCGCTATAACAACAGCTAAGACTTATCATTTATTCTTTTTTAATTGGTACAATAATATAAATAGCTATAAATCTTATAAGATAGTTAACGGCAATATAAATTCACATTTTTTAGATTCTGTATTAGATTCTATAAAAGATTAATTTCAAAATCTGTGATATTTATCACAAACTTTGTGCTGTTTTTGTTGTATAGTATATATTGGACAAAAATGAATGGAGGTTATCAAATGGTCAAAAGGAAGATAGTAAAGATCGATGAAGAGAAGTGCAATGGATGTGGACTTTGCATTTCACCATGTGTTGAAAGCGCAATAGTTTTAGTGAATGGGAAAGCCAAAGTCATAAGCGAGGAGCTTTGCGATGGCGCAGGTGTATGCTTGAATGTGTGTCCAACAGGCGCTTTGTCTATTGAAGAAAGGGAAGCAATGCCTTTTAACGAAGAAGCTGCGTTGAAGCACAAGGCTACAATTGACAAAGATAGATGTTCATATTGTGGCAACAGCGACGATGATGCACCAATTTTGACGTATAAATACAAAGGAGAGATAAAGCAAGTCTGCGTAAGATGTCTTCCGGCTCTTATTCACGGTTGATCCTTTTAGAGATGTTTGGCGGTTGAGAAGATGTACCAAGCTCTTTGTGGCGTGGTGAATGAACCACAGTGATGCTGTTCATGATTATTTCTATGTCTTCTTCACCGTCTTTTATTTTTTTTCTAAACTCCACTCTTGGTACAACTACTGTGACTTCATGTGGCACATCTATGTTTGTCTTCCTTTCTACCTCTACATCAAGGCCGTACAATCTTAATGTTATTTTGTCATATCCTCTGCTTCTTTTAAATAATTTTTTTGCCATATTTAATATACTTTTTATATTAACCATGATATAACCCCCAATACAATTTATGAAAAAAATGATATATACGTTCATACAGATGATGATGTATTGTATAAAATAACAAATTTGATAAAAAATATAGACAAACTCATAAAGAAAGGGTGTATTTATGAAAAATAATATGACGGCAGCAAATCTGCGCTCTGCATTTGGCGGGGAAAGCATGGCATATCAACGGTACAAATCGTGGGGTAAAATTGCCATGCAAGAAGGCTTTAAAAACGTATCAAAACTTTTTAATGCCATAGCGTATGCAGAGGAAGTTCATGCAGGAAATCATTTTAAAGCACATAAAGATATTGAAGGAGATTTTTTAGTGCCATCAATGGCTGGATTCGGCATAGGAAATACGTCTAACAATTTAGGTAAAGCCATAAGCGGAGAGCTTTTTGAAGTAAACGAGATGTATGCGACGTATATTGCTACAGCAGAATTTCAACAGGAACAGGAAGCTTTAAAGTCATTTACATGGGCAAGAGAAGCGGAAAAAATCCACGCTGATCTTTTCAAAGAAGCGAAACTATCAGTAGATATGGGGAAAGACGTAGGATTTAATGAAGTACATATATGCAGTGTTTGCGGTTATACAACAGTAGGACCTATACCTGAGAAGTGTCCCGTCTGTGGAGCAGAAAAAACGAAATTTGTGTCTTTTTAAAGAGGAAGGGATTATAACCTTCCTTTTAATTTCACACACTTAATCATTTTAGTTGACACACATTTGAATCACATCTAAATGAATTTCTTGCAATGTGTTTCACTGCACACATTTTTTTATATTAAGCCTAAGGGTTTATTTTGCTGTGCGTTGCAACATTGGCATCAAATTTGCACTTTATATATGGGGGAAGATTGTCTCGTCTAAATTACAATATTGATTGGAGGAGAGCCAATGAAAGGAAAGATTTTGATAACTCCAAGATCTTTGTGTCATAAGAAAAATGATATAATTGAAATGCTTAGTGATTACGAAGTTCTAATGAATGAGAGTGGAAGATCTTTTGTTGAAAATGAATTAAATGAGCTTATTCGAGACGTTGACGGCATCATTGTAGGAGTCGATAAAATAACCAAAGAAATTTTAGATAATGCTAAAAAATTAAAGGTTATCACAAAGTACGGTGTTGGATTGGATAATATTGATATAGAATACGCCAAAAAGTTAGGCATAAAGATAACTTACACGCCTGGTGCTAATAAAGAATCTGTTGCTGATTTAGTGTTTACGATGATATTGGAACTTAGCAGGCAACTATTTAAGATGGATAAAATCGTAAGAGATAATAGATGGGATAAAGTCATTGGCAGGGAAGTATATGGAAAGGTCATTGGTATAATCGGCACGGGAAATATCGGCAAAAGTGTTGCCAAAAGGGCTACAGGATTTGACATGAGAATATTGGGCTATGACATGTTTCCTGACTATGAATTTGCAAAAGAGATAGGGATGGAATATGTTGACTTGCAGACTTTACTAAAAAATTCAGACTATATAACACTTCACATACCGTTTACAGAAAGCATGCATCATTTTATAGATAGAGAAGAACTAGAAATGATTAAAACCACTGCATATATAATCAACACTTCACGTGGAGAACTTATAAATGAGGAAGCCTTGTACGAAGCTTTAAAGCAAAAAAGATTGGCTGGTGCGGCATTAGACGTATTTGAGATAGAGCCTCCATATAATAGCAAATTGATTAAACTGGAAAATGTGATACTTTCTCCACATTGCGGTGCATCTACAGAAGATGCCATAAATAGGATGAACATGATGGCTGTAGAAGGACTTAAAAGCATCTTAGAAGGTAAGGAGCCTAAATTTGTATATGCATAATGTGCCAAAGCTTAAAATGATAAAGTGCAAAAAACTTGTTATCTGGCTTAATTATGGGTGTAATTGCGTTTTTTAAAAGAAATCAGCAAAAATTTCAGATTGAATAAAATTATTACTGGTGATAAAATTTTAATATCATTTTTGAAAATTTCGCATTTTATTTCTAAAGATTTTGTGATAATTAAAGCATTATTTCTATTAATTGTAAAAGGAGCTGGTATAGGTAATGGATTTCAAAAGTAATGAAAGCATAAAAAGAAGCGATAAAGTTTATAAAAAACTAAAGGAGTTGACGGAATCTTTAAACTTCAATGATTTTAACGGTCCTTTAGGATATGACGCTTTATATATAGGAAAGATACTAAACATCTCCAGAAGCAATACCAGCAGGGAACTTAACAAGCTATTAAAATCAGGAAAAGCGATAAAAATAAAAGGTAAGCCGGTTTTGTATTTAGATAGATTGTATTTTAAGGAAAAATTCAGTTACCGTTTTACAAAGTCTGTTTTTGAAGATAGAAAAGATTTTGTGAATACATTAACAAGCGCAGGAATACTGAACCGAGAATCATTTCAACTTAGTCAAAATAATCACAATAAATTTATTAACGCTAAAAAGATCAACAATAAATATTCTGAAAGCATACTTGATAATATCATCGGTGCCAAAAGCAGCTTAAAAGAACAAATTTCAAAAGCAAAAGCAGCCATATTGTATCCTCCAAATGGGCTTCATACGCTGATAATTGGCCCTACAGGGGTTGGGAAGTCCACATTTGCCGAAATGATGTATAAGTTTGGCGTAGAAGCTAAAGTTTTTAAAAGCAATTCTCCTTTTGTAGTGTTTAATTGTGCTGACTATGCTCAAAATCCACAGTTGCTTATGTCTCAATTATTCGGCCATATTAAAGGTGCTTTTACTGGAGCAGACAAAGAAAAAAGAGGCCTCATTGAAGAAGCTGATGGCGGTATATTGTTTTTAGACGAAATTCACCGCATGCCACCGGAAGGGCAGGAGATGCTATTTACGCTTATTGACAATGGGAAATACAGACGACTTGGAGAGACTGAAAATGTTAGAAGTGTAAAAGTTCTGATTATTGCAGCAACAACTGAAAATCCTCATTCGGCTTTGCTTCACACTTTCTTAAGGCGCATTCCTATGGTAATTCAATTGCCAAGCCTTGACAAAAGAACGTTGATTGAGCGCTTTTTATTCATATATCAGTTCTTTTATGAGGAATACGAAAGACTAAATGTGCCTATTAAATTAGAAAATGATGCGTTAAAAGCAATAATGCTTTATGACTGTCCAGGCAATATTGGACAATTGAAAAGTGATATAAAGTTAATCTGTGCAAGAGCATTTTTGGATTATATCATTGAGGAAAAAGAGATGGTAGAGGTCTGTTTATCAACATTACCGCAAAATGCAAAAGAAGGCCTATTAAAAATTCACAATTTGAGGGATGAGATTGTATTCAAGGAAATAAGCAATAATGGAGATATAGTATTTAGCAAAAACACCGTAGGCGTAAAAGATAAATTGAACATTAATTTTCTAAAAAGTTCCTACAGTGCAGATGATGATTTGTATGACTTCATAATGGATAACTGGGAAAAGTTTAACAGACAAGGGATGTCATCAGAGCACATAAGGGAAAACATAGAAAATCAGATACAATTGTACTATAAAAATTATCTATATCCAATAGAACAGGATACTGACGGCGTCAACAGAAGTGTTTTGTTTAAGTTTGTTGATCCGTATATATTGACTGCTGTGGAATACGCTTTTAATGCCGTCCGTGAAAGCTTTGATGGAGTAATAACTCAGAAAGCAATTTATCTATTGTCATTTCACATAAAGACCATGATTGAGAGGCTTAAAGTAGGAATTGCTATTTCGCATCCTGATAGAGAAAGTATAGCAAGAGGTTATAAATCCGCTTATAGTGCTGCAAATGTCATAAAAGAGAGGCTTGAAGAAAAATTGAATATAGATATACCTGAAGATGAGACAGCCTTTATAGCGATGTTTTTACAGGCGTTGCAGTATGGGAAAAACAGCAGCAAAATTGGAATATTGGTTATGGCGCATGGAAATAGCACTGCCAGCAGTATTGCAGAAGTTACAAATAGACTTCTTGGCACTGATCATGTAAGAGCGTTGGATATGCCACTGGAAGAAAAACCAGAGGTAACTCTTGACAAGGCTATCAACATTATAAAAGAAATCGATCAAGGCAAAGGTGTGCTGATTCTGGTCGATATGGGGCTTCTCAGAACTTTTTCGGATATTATTACCGAAAAAACCGGTATAAAAACCAGGACGATTGAAATGGTCAGCACTCCATTAGTGCTTGAAGCTACAAGAAAGGCCTTGACTCCAGATATGGATATAGACAATTTGGTAGACGAAATAGTATCTTTGCATCCATTATTAAGTGGCGATAGCAACATGGGTGATATGAATTCAGGTACCACCAATATCTCGCTTTATGAAAAGAATTTAAAAGACCTTTTAGCACAGACATTAAATTTTTTAAATCCTGATAAGGTTTATCCTGTCTTAAAAGGAATTTTAAATGATATTCTCAATGAGAAGGATAAAAAAGTAGAGGACGAGATATGGATAAAATTTTTATTTCATTGTGCTTGTTTGATAGAGAGGGCGATTAGAAAGGACTATTTGCCAAATAGCGATTTGGATGTAATAAAAAACCGCAACAATGGTTCGTTTCAATTGATAAAAAAGCATTTTGAGGCTGTAGAAAATCTCTTTGGAATAGAGATTCCAGATAGTGAGTACGCCTATGTAGCAGAGATGATTGACACATATATTGACACACTTGATATTAGGGACATGACACACATTTGATTGGATAAAAACATTTACATTAAGAAGTGTTTTAATGGCACACATTTTAAAGACGGTGAATGTCTCTCCTAAGAGACATTCACTTGCGGATAGGTCATTTTTATGGCATGGTTTTTGCAATATAAAATTTATGAAAGACAAAACATCACATTTTGAAAGGATGATGATCTTGATAGGGATATTAGTCGTAACACACGGTGAGTTTGGCAAGGAATTATTAAAAAGTGCTGAATTAATATTAGGAAAACAGGAAAATGTCATATGTTTAGGATTAAATGAAGGTGATGATGTTTTAAAACTAAAAGATAAAGTAAGGCAAGGTATCATTGAGCTTGATGAAGGAGAAGGTGTGCTGGTCTTGACAGATATGTTTGGAGGAAGTCCTTTTAATGTGACGTCAGCCAACTTGAAGGAATTGACTTTTAATTATTTGACAGGAGTAAATTTGCCTATGCTTATTGAAGCATTGTCGTCAAGGCATAGCTGCGACGTCAATATGTTAGCTGATATGTGTTATAAATCAGGAATTGAAGGGATTAGAAACATGAATAAAGAAATTCTCAGCAAGTAAATTTATACGCCGCAATAAAGATGGCTCTTTTAGAGTTATCTTTAAATATAAAAACTTAATAAAAAAAGGAGGACTTTATATGCATGTAAGTATTAGTGCATCACAAGCTGCAATCATTGCTTTATGGGTAGCTATAGTTGAGGCACGTGCTCTTGGTTATTCAACATTGATGCTTCGCTTCACGCCATTGATGACAGGCCTTGTAGTAGGTATCGTCATGCACAATGTACCGGAAGCCATGGTAGTCACCGCTGCCATACAGCTAATATACATGGGGTTAATCGCACCTGGTGGAACATTGCCAAGTGAGCCAGCAGTTGCGGCTTCTATAGCAGTTCCGGTTGCGGTTATGGCACATCTTGATCCATCAGCAGCAATTGCAATCGCAGTGCCTGTAGGACTATTAGGGTCATACTTGTATTCTTTTAGATTCCTTTTGAATACGTTTGTATTACGACTTACGGATAAGTATGCAGAAGAATTAAATGATAGAGGTTTGACATTGACAATAATTGTTTTGCCTATTTTAGTTAGCCTTGTATTATTCTTCCCAGCCATATTTATAGCACTTTACAAAGGGACTCCATTGATAGCAGCGTTGATAAAAACCGTTACAGCCGGCAAGCTATTCCATGTTTTGACGGTAATAGGTGGAGGATTGCCTGCGCTAGGAATTGCGTTGACACTTACAGTTATAGGCAAGAGAAAATTTGTCGTATTTTTCCTCTTGGCATACTTTATGGCTGTCATACTAAAATCGTTAAATGTGAATACTGTGACATACGCTGTCTTAGGAGGAATAATGGCATATCTCTACGTTATGTTTACAAGCAAAGAAGCAGATAGCCAACAAATTTGAAGGAGGTAAGTGGCATGGAAGATGTAAAAGCGAAAAACAGTGTAAATTCGGCAGAAATTGATGACGGCAGTAAAAAAATCACAAGAAAAGATTTGCTTTTAGGATGGTTTAGATGGTGGTACGCCAATGAAATACCTCATACATTTGATAGAATGTTGGCACCCTCACTTTTGTTTGGGTTAATGCCTATTTTAAGGAAAATATACAAAAAGAATGAGGATCTTAAAGAAGCGTATAAAAGGCATCTTTTGTTTTACAATACGCAAGCAGTATGGGGCGGTGGCACAATACTTGGAATAACGGCATCATTGGAGGAGGAAAGGGCTAAAAAGCTAAATGAAGGCAAAATCGATGAAGCAGTTGATCCAGAGATCATAAATAGCACGAAGGTTGGATTGATGGGACCTTTGGCAGGCATAGGCGACGCAATAGATTCAGGTACGGTACAGTATATTTTAATAGGCATATTCCTACCGTGGGCAAAAGCTGGCAGTGCATTGGGAGCTTTTCTTCCTTGGATATTGTTTGTTGCATTGACATTCACATACGGATATTATTTTACTGAATTGGGATATAGGCTTGGGCGTTCTGCAGTTGTTGAAATTGTCAGTGGTGCAAGAATTAGAAAAATCATTGATGGATTATCTGTTTTAGGTACTTTTATGATGGGAATTTTGGCGGCTTCTTATGTGACAGTAAATACATCGTTAAAATGGACTTTGTCAGGAAAACAATTCGTCTTACAGGATATTTTAGACAAAGTATTGCCTGGCTTGTTGCCACTGTTGACAGTTATGCTTGTATATTGGTATTTCTCAAGAAAAGGTTTAAAAATAGTGAAAGTGCTTTTGTGGTTAATAGTCATATTTGCGGTTTTAGGCTTTACAGGACTTTTATAATATTCATGGTTTAGCTTAATTGCCTTTAAAGGCGATTTAGCTAAACCTCTATTTTAAATCATGAGAAAGGATGATCACTGTGGGAGAAATCATTTTTGCCAGAATAGATGACAGACTGATACATGGTCAAGTTATGACAAAATGGGTAAAAGGGTATAATTGCAACTCAATATTTGTCATTGACGACCAATTAGCAAAAGATGAATTTATGAAAAATATTTACATCATGTCTGCTTCTACTGCTAATATTACATTGAAAATATTGACCGTCGATGATTCAATAAAATTGTGGGAGAAAGATCATTACGACGGATTTAAAGTTATATTATTGTTTAAAAACATAAAAACAGTTAAAGACACCATTGAAAAAGGACTGCCTATAAAGAAGCTAAACATTGGCGGTATAGCAAAAAGCGCAGACAGAAAATTCATAATACCTACTGTAAGCCTTAACAAAGAAGAGACGGAATCACTTTTAGAGCTTGAAGAAAATTATGGTGTGGAAATATTCTTCCAGACAGTGCCTGAAAGCAAGAGAGTTGGACTTGACGCTGCGCTTGGTGTGTTTAACATTAAAAGATGATTTCATATTTCCAAGAATCTACTATTGCAATGAAAAGCATTTAGGTATATACTGTAGTCAACAAGATGGTCCTGAGGAGTTTAGTTACGGTGAATTTGTTTTCAACCAACACCATGACAACGGGAATTTGGGTTCAATTACGTATGAAAAGCCCACATTGATGGGACTTCAGAAGTAATTGACAGGATACCCACTTTAGAAGCGGGCTTGAAAACATAGCCGAACGGCTTCGCGGGATAGATTGGATGTAAAAAAAACCGGCAATTGCCGGTTTTTTTTATACACAGATTTAAAAAGATCTTCAATTGTAATATAATTTATGGTGAGGTGATTTTATGAATCTAAAAGTAGAAGGTACTGTCTTTACTTTTCCAGATCATGTGACATTGGAAGAAATATCAGAGCAGTTTAAAGACAACCATAAGTATAAGATAGTTGCGGCAAAAGTTGATAATCTCATGGTTGACTTGTCTACAAGTGTAGATAGAGAGTGTGAGATACAATTTGTCGATATGTCGACAGAAGAAGGGATGATGGTATACAGAAGAAGCCTCACATTTGTATTGATTAAAGCGGCAAAAGACATCTTGCCTGATTCAAAAGTTACCATTGAGCACTCTTTAGGTAAAGGTTTGTACTGTGAGATTCATGGTTCTACTGTAAACAATAAAATCGTGCATGATATAAAGTGCAGGATGAGAGAGATAATAGATGCAGATTATCCCATAATAAAAAAGTATTTAGACAAAGAAAGTGCTGTTAATCTATTCTCGAAAGAAGGCTTAGAAGAAAAAGTAAGTCTTTTTAAGTACAGCGATAAAGAAAAAATCCCTGTTTATTTTTGCGAAGATGTTGTAGATTTTTTCTACAGCCCATGTGTTCCATCTACAGGCTATTTGAAGCTGTTCGATCTTATACTCTATTTTCCAGGAGTTATACTTTTATTTCCTGAACCAAAAAGTCCAGATGTGCTTCCTGTATTTGAAGATGTTCCTAAATTGGCATCTGTATTTAAAGAAGCTGAGGAATGGGCAAATATACTTAATATAGGATATGTAGCGTCTTTAAATGATATGATTAAAAGCGGCAATGGGAGAGAGCTTGTCTTAATATCGGAAGCGCTTCATGAAAAGAAGATTGCCACCATTGCAGATCATATATATCAAAATAAAATGATAAAGTTGGTCCTTATTGCAGGTCCTTCCTCATCCGGTAAAACGTCATTTGTCCACAGATTAAGTGTTCAACTTAGAGTAAATGGATTAAAACCGCTGCCAATATCACTTGACAATTATTTTTTGCCGAGAGAATTGACGCCAAAAGACGAATTTGGCAACTACAATTTTGAAACGATCGATGCTTTGGATTTAGAGCTTTTTAATGATCACATAATAAAGCTTATGCAAGGTGAAGAAGTAGAGCTTCCGATTTTTAACTTCAAAAAAGGAGAAAGAGAAAAAGTAGGAAGAAAGGTTAAACTTGACAGAAATCACATAATCCTTGTAGAAGGCATACACGGTTTAAACGAAAAGCTTACAAAGGATATACCAAAAGACAGCAAGTACAGGATATACATAAGCGCTTTGACACAGTTAAATCTTGATGAGCACAACAGAATATCTACTACTGAGACTCGACTTTTAAGAAGGATTGTGAGAGATAATCAGTTCCGCTCCAGCGATGCCGAGGAGACAATTCTTATGTGGCCTTCTGTAAGGAAAGGTGAGGAAAACTATATTTTCCCATACCAGGAAGATGCAGATATCATGTTTAATTCTTCGCTTCCTTATGAATTGCCTGTTATAAAAAAGTACGCTGAGCCACTTTTAAGAAAGATAAATAAAGACAGCAAGGCGTTTTCGGTTGCGCAGGAGCTTTTAGAGATATTGAGTTACTTTGTAAATTTAGAAGATGAATCTGCTATACCACCAAATTCTTTGATGAAAGAATTCATTGGCGGAAGTTGTTTGGATGTGTAAAAAGTTCTAAAAGGGTATTGAATTAATATATTATTAGTGCTAATATTTTTTTAAGAAGAATTTTGGTCTTTTTGGTAATTTTAATTTTATTGGTTAAGGAGGAGAAGCTATGAACATCATCGATCCTGTTGTTGGAGCCATTATCAATTACATCGACAAAGATCCAGAGAAAAACCTTCAAGCAATGGCCAATCTAATGTCAAAAATAGCGGTGCTGCCGAATCACAGACAGCAAATAGAAAGTGTAAAATCGTTTTTAGACGACAAGGACAGCAACTGGTACAAGTTCACAGTCAAAGGGATCAAAAACATTGACAAGAACATCTTAAAGACGCTCATGATAAACTTCCTTGTTAATGCCAGCCTTAAAGGCATTCCGAAACAGCAAGAATGGGAACAAAAATTAGATGCCAATGTTCCGTGGGCGATACTTATGGATCCTACTGAAGCTTGCAATCTAAATTGTGTGGGCTGTTGGGCAGGAAAGTACAATCCTCATAATCTATCATTTGAAACGATGGATAGAGTTTGCAAAGAAGCAGAAGAACTGGGGGTCTATTTCATAGTTTTATCTGGCGGTGAGCCGACCGTCAGGATGAAGGACATAATAAAACTTGCTGAAAATCATAAGAATCAAGTATTTCATTTGTTTACAAATGGTACGCTTATAGATGAGGACATGGTAAAAGAAGTAAAAAGAGTGGGAAATATAACATTTGCAGTAAGCATTAACGGCTTAAAAGACAAAAATGATGAGATAAGAGGCAAAGGCACTTTTGATAAAGTGATGAAAGCCATGGATCTTATGAGAGAAAATGGGGTATTATTCGGTTACTCTGCTACATACACTAAAACTAATATTGAAGAAATATTCAGTGATGAGTTTGTAGATATGATGATAGACAAAGGTGCTTACTTTGCATGGTACTTTACTTACATTCCTGTTGGGAAAGATCCGGATGTAAAATTCATGGTGTCACCTGAGCAGAGGAAATACGCTTATGAAAGGATTAACTATATAAGAGCTACGAAAGAGCTATTTGCTATCGACTTCTGGAATGACGGTGAGTTCAGCGGAGGATGCATAGCAGGAGGTAAGAGGTATCTTCACATAAATGCAGCAGGGGATGTTGAGCCATGTGCTTTTATCCATTACGCCAATGTAAACATAAATGACGTAAGTTTGAAGGAAGCCCTTATGTCTCCTATTATGAAAGCGTACAGAAAGAGGATGCCGTTTAATCAAAATCATTTGAGGCCATGCCCGCTTATAGACAACCCAGAAGAGCTTTTAAATATAGTGAGGGAATCCAAGGCAAAACATACGGAAAACAGCGATGCATCGCATATTGAAAATTTGTACAGCGATTTAGAGAAAGTTGCAGAAAGATGGGGAGAAGTAGCGGATGATATCTGGAATTCAAAGGCATCTGTCAAAAAAGAAGCTTGACTGCGAAGGCAAAATACCCTATTATATGTAAGAGAAATGGGGTGTTTGTGTGCCTTTAACTAAAAGAAAGGTAGACTTTTTGGAAACGCTTATAAAGCTTTATGACAAGGATAAAGCTCCCGTACACTATGCTGACGTCGCAAATTTTATGGGCATAAGCAAATGGACTGCCTATGATATGTTGACAGAATTAGAAGAATTGGGATATGTGAAACGGCAGTATTTTATTGGCGAAGATAAATCTATAGGCAGATCTATATTGGTTTACATGCCTAATGAAAGCGCTTATGATGTTGTGAATAAAAGCAGCATACACGAGTGGAACAGCGTAAAAGAAGTCTTATTGAATGTTATCAAAAAAAACGATGATTCCATATCAGTAGATGATTTTATAAACGAAAAAAAAGCTGCTTTAAAGCCTCTTAAGTTTTGTGCTTACGCATTGACAACGCTGCTTTTACAGATTAAGACACTTGATGTAGCAGTAATTGAAAATATAAAAAATTCCATAAATATTAATGGCAGTGAAGCGCCTGTGATTTTGTTTGTGGGAATCGTAATTGGATTTTACATCGATTATCATTTATCCAGTGAAAGCAGAAAAGTTTTTGAGAAAGTCAATATATTTCACAAATATATAAAAGAGCTAAGCACAAATGACAAGACGCTGTTGAATAACTTTTTAAAAGAATCGCTTTTGTACATTTAAGACCGTTTAGGTCTTTTTTTGTATAATAATAGTTTTTTTTAAGAAACTAAATTTAGGAGGTGCTTTTATGAACAGAGAAAAAGAGATAAGTGAGATAATGGACTTTGTGGAAAGGTACAAAGAATCTATGGCCAGTCAAATGGTAGTATCGCGGATTTTAGGTGATAAAGGTGCTAAGGTAAATGAAGAAACTATTGACAAGTTTAAAAACAGGATTGTAAACGCTGCAGATGACGATTTGGAAGCGTGTTACTATATAATAAAATAAATATTTTGTTTTTTGCAAAAATATGTTATATTAGATGTATAAAATAGCATAGGAGGTAAAACTATGAAAGTATATGTAGATCAAGATTTGTGCATAGCTTGTGGCCTTTGCATCGACACGTGCCCAGCAGTTTTTGATTGGAATGATGAAGGCAAATCACAGGCAATAGTCGATGAAGTGCCTGAAGGAGAAGAGCAGGCTTGCCGTGATTCTATAGATGGTTGTCCTACTGAGGCAATAAAAGAAATATGATTTTTGAGTAAAATACAATTTTGGATATATACCTTCGCTGGAGGAAAAATAAAAGCGGAGGTGTTTTTTCTATGTCAAAGGGAAAAAAGCTTTATAGAAAAGCAGAAGACGAGCTTGAAAGTTTAAAGGAAGAAGTTGCTGAAGAATTGCACCTTGATGATGACATTGAAAGACGAGGCTATGAAAATATGACCACCAGAGAAGTCGGGAAAATTGGCGGCAATATGGTTAAAAAGATGATTAAGTACGCTGAAAAACAGATGGATGAAAAAGACGGCAAGATAGATTGATATTAGGCTGAAGGATGTCCTTCAGCTTAATATTTATAGGTAAATTCAATCATATAATGAAGCAATCATCAGTAATTTAAAAGAAGGGAAAAAAGAGTCTATGTCGAATTCTTATTTATAAAGGAGGGCTTTGAATGAGGGAATTAACAGCAGAAAATCTTAAAAGGCATATAGATCCAGATTTGCTTGGCTTTGAAACGACGGATGATGTTGAACCTTTAAAAGATCTTATAGGGCAGGAAAGAGCCAAAGACGCCATGGAGTTTGGTTTAAAAATCAAGCAAAAAGGATACAACATATTCATTACTGGGCTTACTGGCACAGGTAAATCCAGCTTTGCCGTAAGCAGCGTTTCAGAAGTGGCATCGTCGGAGAAGGTACCAGATGATTGGGTGTACGTTTTTAATTTTGATAAACCATCACAGCCTATTGCCATAAATTTAAGGCCAGGTGATGGCAAAAGATTTAAAAACGACATGAAAGATTTTGTGGAGCAGCTTCAAAGAGAAATCCCTAAGGCATTTAATTCAAAGGCATACGACTTGCAAAAAAATGAAATCGTGAAGAAATTTCAGGATAGAAAGAATCAATTGATCCAAGAGCTAAACGATTTAGCAAAGAATTTTGGCTTTGTGCTTAAAGAGACAAAGACTGGCATAGTAAGCATACCTGTTGTAGATGGAAAACAGATAAGCAACGAAGAATACGAACTATTGGATGATGAGAAAAGGAAAGAGATAGAAGCCAAAGCGGCAAATTTTGAAGAAAAGGCGCTGCAGATATGGAAGGATATACAAAATATAGACAAAGAAACAAGAGATGCTGTTCACGAGCTTGACAATAACGTAGGGCTTATGGCCGTTGGACATCTGATCGATGATTTAAGAGATAAATACGCCCAATATGACGGCGTAATGAGATACCTTGACAGCCTTCAAAGAGATATACTGGAAAATATCGATAATTTTAGAAGCGATGATGACGAAGACAGTCAATTTCCATTCATCATGCGAAAGAATAAAAAAGATGTTTTTAAAAAGTACAGTGTAAATCTTTTTGTTGATAACAGCAATACAAATGGTGCACCTGTTGTGGTAGAGTACAATCCAAACTACAACAATGTATTGGGAAATATCGAATATGAAAGTGATTTTGGAGTGGCAATTACAGATTTTACGAAGATTAAAGCAGGTGCCCTTCATAAGGCAAACGGAGGATATCTTATTCTGCAAGCTAAGGATGTCTTAACGTATCCATACGTATGGGATGCCATTAAGCGTACACTGAAGACAGATAAAATAGTCATAGAGAATGTTGCATCATCATACGGCCTTTTGTCCATATCATCACTAAAGCCTGAGCCAATTGACTTGAATGTGAAGGTAATACTCATAGGGACGCCGTATTTATACTATATCCTTTATAACTATGATGATGACTTTAAAAAGCTTTTTAAAGTTAAGGTTGACTTCAACGATGTGATGGATTTAAGCGAAGAAAATATCTTGAAAATGGCTTCTTTTATAAAGAAACATTGTGTCGAGGAAAATTTGAGACCTTTTCACAAGACTGGAGTGGCAAAAGTCATTGAGTATTCAACAAGGATATCAGAAGATCAAAACAAATTATCGACACAGTTTAATGATATCGTAGAGATTCTATACGAATCAAACATTTGGGCGGAAATAGAAGGAAACAAAGTTGTCATGGCTCACAATGTGGAAAAGGCTATAAGGGAAAAGACAAAGCGGGTCAACATGATAGAGGAGAAGTATATAGAATACTTTAAAGATGGAACGTTTTTGATGGATGTAGATGGTGAAAAAGTTGGGATTGTAAATGGACTTTCTGTCATAAATTTAGGTGATTACCAATTTGGAAAGCCTTCCAGAATAACGGTTACTACTTACCCTGGCGAAGAAGGTGTAGTAAACATCGAAAGAGAAATCAAAATGAGTGGTCACATTCACGACAAAGGGGTCATGATAATAACAGGATTTATAGGTAATAGATATGCGTTGGATTTTCCGCTTACTTTATCGGCCAGAATATGCTTTGAGCAGCTTTACGAAGGCGTAGAAGGAGACAGTGCCTCCAGCACAGAGCTTTACGGACTCCTTTCGAGCTTGTCGGACATTCCTATTAGACAGGAAATAGCCGTAACCGGCTCTGTCAATCAATTTGGAGTCATACAGCCTGTAGGAGGCGTAACACATAAAATCGAAGGATTTTACAAGTTATGCAAAGTAAAGGGACTGACAGGTAGGCAAGGCGTCATAATCCCAGAGCAAAATGCCATAAACCTTGTTTTGGACGATGAGATAATAGATGCATGCAGGATGGGGAAATTTCACATATACACTGTAAATACAATAGATGAAGGTATGGAAATATTGACAGGCCACAAGATGAGTGATATAAACGAAAGGGTGAAAAACAAGCTAAGATCGTTTTACGACATACTGACAAAAGAAAAGTCATCTGTTAAAGAAAGGAATGTTTGATGTGACTTGTGTCACAAAAGAGGAAATTAAGGAGTTTGCATATAAGTCTGGCATTGACGTGATAGGCTTTGCAAGTCCTGACTGTCTTTTTGAGTATAGGGATTTATTGCTTTATAGACTCAACAATGGTTTAAATTGCAATATTGAAGAAAATGATGTAGAAAAAAGGATAAATCCCTATTATCTGCTTGATGAAGTCAAAGCTATAATATCTGTCGCTATATCGTACAATGTAGATTATAAATTTGATTCTCTAAAGTCTGGATATGGCACTATTTCAAAGACTGCATGGGGCGTAGATTATCATAAAGTCATGATTGATTTGCTTAGGAATCTGGAAAAATTCATTTCATCTAAATGCGGTGCCGTCAAAACTGTTTTGCTTGTTGACAACAATCCGCTTTTGGAGAGAGCTATTGCTTATAATGCAGGCATTGGATTCTTCGGGAAAAATAATATGATAATAAATGAGGAATATGGATCATATTTATTTTTGGGAGAGATGCTGATAAACGTGCCATTTGAACCAGACTCCAAAGTTGAGTCGAAATGTGGCAGTTGTGCAAGATGCCTTAAAGCGTGTCCTGGGAAAGCGTTGATTGAAGAATACAAAATAGATGCCAACAAATGCTTGTCGTATGCTACAATTCAAAAAGGATATTTAAGCGACAGCACATTAAAAAGATTAGGTACTCGCATATATGGCTGTGATACGTGCCAAGATGTTTGTCCTTTCAATGAAAAGGCGAAGAAAGTCACAAGGCGTGAGTTTACGCCTCAAAACCTTAAACCTAAACACGATTTGAAAGACATTTTGTGCCTTGACAACAAAAAGTTCAAAGAATTGTTTGGTGCTACTTCGGCATCTTGGAGAGGAAAAAATACTATAATAAGGAATGCTATAATTGCGGCTATCAACTTAAATGACAAGGATTCAATCCAACCATTGAGAAAACTTATAAGCTCTGAAAGTGCTTATATAAGAGGATATAGTGCATACGCATTAAGCATTCTTGATAAGGAAAATGCTTTTCCGCATATTGAAAAAGCTTATCTAAATGAAAAAGATGAAACTGCAAAAGAGTTCATGAAGAAAGCTATGATGAATATTAGAGGTGAGACTTTTGAGGATAACGAAAGATGAAGCGCTGGAGGTTCTGGAAATTCTTAAAAAGACATATCCTGATGCAAAACCTGGTTTACACTTTAAAAATGCCTTTGAGCTTTTGATAGCCACAATATTGTCAGCACAGTGTACCGACAAAAGGGTCAACATGGTTACAGAAAAACTTTTTAAAAAGTACAAATCGCCATTTGACTTTAAAGATGTTGACCCATTAGAATTTGAAGAAGAAATAAAGGATTGCGGTCTTTACAGGAACAAGTCCAGAAACATAATAAACACTTGCAGGATTTTGTGCGACAAGTACGGCGGTACTGTCCCTGATGATATGGAAAAACTTATGGAGCTACCGGGTGTTGGAAGGAAAACAGCAAATGTGGTTATAAGCAATGCTTTCAAAAAAGATGCGATTGCTGTCGATACACATGTTTTTAGGGTATCAAATAGGATTGGACTTGCTGAAAGCGATGATGTTTTAAAGACAGAATATCAGCTTATGGATATTATTCCTAAAAATTTGTGGTCTTTGTCTCATCATCTTCTTATATACCACGGGAGAAACATCTGTGCGGCACGGAAGCCTAAGTGCGATATTTGCCCCATCAATCATATTTGTAAGTTTTATAAAAATTTTATAAAAAATTAATCAGTATGTAATTTATTTGCAAAGTATTTGTAATATAATTAAATTGTTCTAAGTTAAAAAACTAAATAATGGGGAGATCAAAATGGAGACAAAGGACACAAAAATCATAAAAAGTAAAAGAAATTATTTTTACATTATTCTTCTTTTATTAATAATCACCGTGTTTGCTGGTTCATTTGTGATGTTTTATTCTGTCATGAATCAAAATACTATTGCAAAAGGTGTTTTTGTAAATGGTATAAGCCTCAGTGGGCTTACTAAATCTGAAGCGTATGCAAAACTGCAAGATAACCTTAAGGCGGTAAACAATTTAAAAGTCGCTTTAAAATACAATGACAAGCAGTTTGTGCTTCCGAGCGGTGACGTTAAAATAAGCTACGACTATGATGCTATCGTCAATGAAGCTTATTCTATAGGCAAAAGTGGGAATTTCATAAATCGCATAAAGACGATATATGATGTTTCAAAAAATGGTAAATATCTCGAATATAGGCCTACAGCCGATTTTAACGGTTTAGATAAATTTGTGATGGACATATCGAAAAGCATAGACAAAAATCCTGTTGACGCTAAAATATACGTATCTGACGGTAAGATAAACATTACAAATGATATTTCTGGTTTAAAAGTCGATGCAAATAAGACAATTGAAAGTATAAAAAGTGCGGTTAAGAGCGTGATCATATCTGGCGATAAAGACTATGTAGAAATTCCTGTTACAGTTAAAGAAGTCGATGCAGACATAAAAGCGTCAGAACTCAGCATGATAAAAAGCAAAATCGTCAGCTTTTCTACACAATTTAATACTGGTGACGCAAATAGGTCAGAAAATCTTGCTGTAGCTGCAAAAGCTGTAAACGGCAAGCTGCTTATGCCGGGGCAAGTCTTTTCACTTAATAAAACGTTAGGGCCAAGAATCATACAGAATGGATATAAAGAAGCGCCTGTGATAATCGGCAACAAGCTTGTTCCCGATATAGGTGGTGGGGTTTGTCAAGTCGCCACTACCCTTTACAATGCTGCACTACGGGCAGATATGAAAATCGATGAGAGATACCACCATACATTTCCGGTTGGCTATGTGTCGCCGGGCCAAGATGCTACGATCTCGGGGGACGTCCTCGATTTAAAGTTTGAAAATCCAACGAAATACCCTATATACATTGAATCGTATATAAGCGGAAACAATTTTGTAGTGAACTTTTACGGATATTCGGAAGATCCAGGGAAAAGGATCGATATATATTCTGAAATTGTGGAGAAGTACGAGCCTAAGGTGACATACGTTGATGATCCTACACTGCCTGAGGGAGTCACTCAGGTAGATGTGGAAAAGCATACAGGATACAAGGTGAATACTTACAGGCTTATTTATGAGAACAACGTTTTGGTGAAAAAGGAATTTTTGTATACAGACATATATAAGCCAGTTGACGGTGTCATAAGGCGTGGTGTAAAAAAAGACGAGGTAAGTAACAATGAAAGTGTTCAGAGCCAAATTGATGAAAAGAATGTATCTACAGAGGATTTAAATGGAAAACCTCAAAACATAAATCCTACAAATTAAAAAAACGAGCATCGCTCGTTTTTTTAATTTGTCATCTTCGTTTTGCAATCAGGGCAGTAGCCATAAAAATACAGCTTTTGATCCATCAAAAGGTAATCTGTGTATTTGCTTACTTCACCAAGAAGATCATCTAACGCTGAGTCATCAAGGTCATCTACCCTGTTGCATCCGTAACATATCAAATGCGGATGTGAATTGACATTTGCGTCGTATCTAAAGCTACCTTCACCAACATTAAGTTCTTGCACAAGGCCTATACTCTTTAGCATTTCAAGTGTCTTGTAGACAGTAGCCAAACTCATTGTTGGGAAATCGGACGACAACGTCTTGTATATGGTCTCAGCACTTGGATGTTCCTTGGTATTTTTAAGCATGTTAATGATAGCAAGTCTTTGAGGTGTAACTTTTAATCCCTTTTCTTTCAGGATTGACGAGATATCGTCCATCATATCCCTTCTTTCTATGAAATATTAATTAATAAGATTTCTCTTGTAATATTTATAGTTACATTATACTATTGCGATTTCATGCTGTCAATCATTTTTTAAAATTCCATTGTGAAAAATCGTGAAAACTTGAAGTTGTCTGTCAGTAATGGTATAGTAATATTGAAAAAATATTCTGATGAATGGGGGACTACGATGGCATATAAATTAGTTGCAATAGATATGGATGATACACTTTTGACTCACGACAAGCAGATCTCGAGAGAAAACTTAGAAGCTTTAAGAAAAGCCCGCGATGCAGGTGTTTATGTTGTCATATCTACAGGAAGGATTTACGCTTCCGCTTACGCATACTCGGAATTTTTAGGATTCAAACCTTACATCATCGCCAGCAATGGAGCCATGGTGATAGACGACAATGATGAGGGAATTTATAAAAGCGTGCTTGATATAGACATATTGACGTATTTGATAGATTTGGCCAAGAAGAATGACCTTTACTATCATTTTTACAGCGATAAAATTGTCTATTCCCCAGAGATTACCAGTAAATTCCAAAAGTATGGGGAGTGGAACAGATTGTACGCTGAAACATTACGAGTAGAAGTGGAGAATATACCTTCTCATACAGAATTTGAAAGCAAGTTGAAAGACAGCATTGTGAAATTTGTAATGTTTGACGAAGATTCAGAGAAAATAAAAGCAGTGAGAAAAACGATAGATAACGAAAAAGGCGATAGATTAGAGACTACAAGCTCGTTTCACAATAATATAGAAATATTAAATAAAGGTGTAAACAAAGGAAACGGCCTCAAGATATTGGGAGAATATTTGGGAGTGGACAGATCAGAAATGGTGGCAATAGGTGACAGTGAAAATGATGTAGAGATGGTTGAATACGCAGGTTTTGGTGTGGCAATGGAAAATGCCATAGATAAACTTAAAAAAACGGCAGACTTTATCACAAAATCAAACATGGAAAACGGCGTCGCTTACGTCATAAATAAATTTATCTTGTAAGTAGATTTGCTTTTGGAAGGAGGGGTTTTTGTGAAAAAAACAGTCCATCTTAATTTGACAGGCCATGTGCAAGGTGTTGGACTTAGGTATTCTGTTTACAACATGGCTTTGCGGCTTAATATAACTGGATATGCAAAGAATCTGTACGATGGAAGCGTTGAGATTGTAGCAGAAGGCAATGAAGAAGACATAAACATGCTTATCGATTACATAAAAAATGGACTAAGATGGGCAAGGGTAGAAAGTATAGCTCAAAAATGGGATGACTACCAAGGTCTGTATCACTCTTTTGAAATAATGTAGTTTTACCTGTCGTCAAACTAAAAATATCCATTTTATAAACGGTTACAAATATGGTATAATTGAAATGTGAATATTGATGTATATGAGGGTGTAGAATATGAAGCTGGATATGGGACTTAATTTAAAACAAGTACAGAAATTATTGATGACGCCTCAGCTTAAACAGGCCATCGAGATATTACAGCTAAATTCGTACGAGTTAAATGAGCTTATCACAAGTGAATTGGAAACCAACCCCATGTTGGAGGCGTACGAAGATAAGGAAGACGTCATCGAGATTTACCATGAGTTAAATAAGAATAGTGACCTTGATAAGTACAATTACAGCAGCGATGACGAAGAGAGAGATGACTTAAGCTTTGAAAACATGGTCTCGACTGATACGTCCCTTACAGATCATCTGCTGTTTCAACTTCATATAACACCTCTTACGAAGAAAATAAAAGAGATATGCAAAGTCATAATTTACGATCTTGACAGCAATGGCTATCTAAACGATGATATCAAAAAACTCAGCGAAGATTACAATTACAGTGAAGAAGATGTATTGATGGCTTTAAATGTAGTGCAATCATTTGACCCGCCGGGGATCGCAGCGAGAAATTTAACGGAATGCCTCATGCTTCAGTTAAAAAGCAAAAACATGTATAATGGCGTAGTAAAAGAAATTGTGGAAAATTATTTAAACGAAATTGCGGACAACAAGCTTTCGCTTATAGCAAAAAAATTAAATGTGGATATTAAAGAAGTGCAGAATGCCGTAGACGAGATAAAAAAGCTAAATCCGAGGCCTGGAAGTAGTTTTTCAAGCTATAACGATATCAAATACGTCATTCCAGACGCTTATATAAAGAAAATAGACGGCGATTATGTTGTGCTTATAAATGAGTCTTTGTATCCTGGCTTGAGGATAAATAAGTCGTATGAAAGCATTTTGACTGTCACTGATGATGACAATACAAGGAAGTACCTGTCAAATAAAATTCAGTCAGCCATGTGGCTTATAAAAAGCATTGAGTCGAGAAGAGATACTTTGTACAAAGTGTTAAGTGCGATAGTGAAAGAGCAAAGGTCATTTTTTGACAGAGAGCAGAAATACATTAAACCTATGAATTTAAAGAAGATTGCCGAGGCAGTAGGAGTTCATGAATCGACGGTAAGCAGGGCAGTAAACGGAAAGTACGTCGATACACCTTTAGGTGTTTTTGAAATCAAATACTTCTTCCAAAGCGGCATCGGCAATGGTGACGGCGAGATGTTTTCACAGGAAATGATAAAAGAGATGATAAAGCAATTGATAAGCGAAGAAGACCCTCAAGATACTTTAAGCGACCAAAAAATAGCTGAGATTTTATCTCAAAAAGGCGTGACGATATCCAGAAGGACTGTTGCTAAGTACCGGGAAGAGATGAATATTCCATCGTCCAGCAAGAGAAAAAGATATTGACAAAAGAGAGCAATAATTTTATAAAATGCTCTCTTTTGTCATATTGTCTATTGAAAAATTAGAAGTCTTAATATAAAATAGTATTGAAGGTAAAAATATTTATTTAATGTTTTGGTGGGACAGTTATAATACAACGGGTCGATAAAAGTCCTGAAGAAGGTTTTGATACATGAACGACATAATATCATTACAACAGAAAATTGTGCCTGAGCTAATAGAACTGCTGCAAAAAAGGTATACTATAATGCGTAACATATATTTCAGCCAGCCAATAGGAAGGCGAGCTTTGTCGTATCAGCTTAATATTGGCGAAAGGATAATAAGGACAGAGGTATCTTTTTTGAAGCGGCAAGGTCTTATCGACATAAATCCTTTAGGCATGACTGTGACTAAAGACGGCGAGAAGCTTTTGGAGGAGCTTAAAGAGTTTATCCATGAGTTAAAAGGCTTAAACAACATGGAAAAAACTTTAAAGGAGCGCCTGAAACTGAAAAAAGTCATAGTGATACCGGGTGATGTCGATAGTGACAGGCTTATAAAAAAAGATATGGGCAAATCTGCTGCAGCTTACCTTAAAAGCATAATTAAAAACGACAGCATCATTGCTTTGACTGGCGGTTCAAGTGTGATGGAAGTTGCAAATGAAATGCCTCAATGCTACACCAAATCAGATATAATGGTAGTGCCTGCAAGAGGTGGCTTGGGACGCGAAGTTGAAAAACAGGCAAACACAATTGCGTCAGTCCTTGCAAAAAAGTTAGGCGGTTCATACAAAATGCTTCATATTCCTGACAACATAGGCAAAGAAGCCATAGAGACTCTTATGAATGAACCAGACATAAAAAGCGTTATTGACATACTGAAAGAAGCTGATGTAGTGCTTTTTGGCATAGGGCGTGCAGATGTGATGGCTGACAGGCGAAATTTACCTTCATCGACTAAAGAGTATCTTAAGAGTGTTGGTGCCACGTCAGAAGCATTAGGTTTTTACTTAAACATAAACGGTGAAACAGTTTATGAAACGCCAAGCATTTTTCTTACAAAGGATGATTTAAAAAACGTCAAAAATTTGATAGCTGTCTCAGGCGGCAAAAGCAAAGCCGATGCGATCATATCTACTTGTATAAGTGGTATGGTGGATGTTCTCATAACTGATGAAGGCGCGGCATTCGAGATATTAAAAAGTTGTTAATACACCGAAAGGTGTTTAATATAAAAATAAAAATTAAAGGAGGAAATATTATGGCAGTAAAAGTAGGTATTAATGGCTTTGGTAGGATAGGCAGAAACTTTTTTAGAGCAGCATTAAAGAAAAATGTAGATCTTGATATTGTTGCATTCAATGATCTTACTGATGCAAAAACATTAGCACATCTATTAAAATACGATTCAACATTCGGTCAATTCGAAGGCGAAGTAATCGCAAAAGAAGATTCACTTGTTGTAAATGGCAAGGAAATAAAAATATTAAAAGAAACAGATCCTGCAAAATTACCTTGGAAGGAATTAGGTGTTGACATAGTTATCGAATCAACAGGTAGATTTACAAACAAGGAAGATGCAGTAAAACACATCGAAGCTGGAGCAAAGAAAGTAATAATTTCTGCACCTGCTAAAAATGAAGATATAACAATCGTTATGGGTGTTAACGAGGACAAATACGATCCAAATGCACATCACGTTATATCAAATGCTTCATGCACGACAAACTGCTTAGCACCATTTGCAAAAGTTTTACATAACAAATTTGGAATCAAGAGAGGTTTAATGACAACTGTTCACTCATACACAAACGATCAGAGGATACTGGACCTTCCTCATAAAGATTTAAGAAGAGCAAGATCAGCAGCAATGTCAATTATTCCGACAACAACAGGAGCTGCAAAGGCTGTTGCACTTGTATTGCCTGAACTAAAAGGAAAATTAAACGGCTTTGCTATGAGAGTTCCAACACCAGACGTATCTGTTGTTGACCTTGTTGCAGAGCTTGAAAAGAGCGTAACTGTAGAAGAAATAAATGCAGCATTGAAAGAAGCGGCAGAAAACGAGCTTAAAGGCATTCTCGGATATACAGATGAGCCATTAGTATCAATGGACTTCAAAGGCGATTCAAGATCATCAATTGTTGATGGCTTGTCAACGATGGTTATGGAAGGCAATATGGTAAAAGTTGTTTCATGGTATGACAACGAATGGGGTTATTCAAACAGGGTTGTTGACCTTGCTAAGTATGTAGCAGATAGACTGTAATATCATAGGACAAGGCTTATAACCTTGTCCTAAAATATATCGATAGGAGGTATATCATGAAAAAGACTGTAAGGGATATCGATGTAAAAGGCAAGAGAGTCCTTGTAAGGGTAGATTTTAATGTACCTATGGACAGTGAAAAAAACATCACTGATGACACGAGGATAAAAGCGGCATTGCCTACTATTCAATATCTTTTAGACAATAATGCAAAGGTGATATTGGTATCACATTTAGGAAGGCCAAAAGGCAAGTTTAACATGGAGTATTCTATGAAGCCTGTTGCAAAAAGGCTTTCAGAGCTGCTCGGAAAACAAGTCATTGTAGCTGATGATGTAATAGGTGAAGATGCTAAGGCAAAAGCCAGTGCATTAAAAGACGGTGAAGTATTGCTTTTAGAAAATGTCAGATTCCACGCTGAAGAAGAGAAAAATGATCCTGATTTTTCGAAAGAATTGGCATCATTGGCTGACGTATTCGTCAACGATGCGTTTGGTACAGCTCATAGAGCTCATGCGTCCACCACAGGAGTCGCCAGTTACCTACCGGCAGTATCTGGATTTTTAATTGAAAAAGAGTTAAACTTCATGGGTGGCGCTTTGGAAAATCCAGAAAGACCTTTTGTGGCAATACTGGGCGGCGCAAAAGTTTCAGATAAAATCGGTGTTATCACAAACCTTTTAGACAAAGTTGACAGCCTATTGATTGGCGGCGGTATGGCATACACATTTATAAAGGCTGAAGGCTATGAAATAGGCAAATCACTTTTGGAGGAAGACAAATTAGAGCTTGCAAAAGACTTGATCGAAAAGGCTAAGCAAAAAGGCGTTAAATTGCTTTTGCCAGTTGATACGGTAGTCAGTGCAGAATTAAAATCAGGTGTTCCTTATGAAGTGGTTGATATAGATAAGATGCCTAATGACAAGATCGGCGTAGATATTGGACCAAAGACAATTGAAGAATTTTCAAAAGTCATAAAAGATGCGAAGACAGTAGTTTGGAATGGTCCTATGGGTGTATTTGAAATCAGAGAATTTGCAAAGGGAACAGAGGCAATCGCAAAAGCCATGAGCGAGTGCAGTGGCACTACTATAATCGGTGGCGGAGATTCTGCAGCGGCAGTAGAACAATTAGGCTATGCAGACAAAGTGTCACATATATCGACTGGTGGCGGTGCGTCATTAGAATTCTTAGAAGGCAAGGTATTGCCTGGAATAGCTGCATTAAACGACAAATAAAGAGGTGTTTTGATTGAGAAGACCTATTATTGCAGGTAATTGGAAGATGTACATGACGCCATCTGAAGCTGTAAATCTTGTAAATGAGCTTAAGCCTTTAGTGTCTGGTGCAGAAGCAGAAGTTGTAGTAATACCGCCATTTGTGGATCTTGTGGACGTAAAAAAGGCCATAGATGCTTCTAATATAAAATTAGGTGCACAGAACATGCACTGGGAAGAAAAAGGCGCATTTACAGGAGAAGTCTCACCGATTATGCTTAAAGAGATAGGCGTAGAATACGTCGTAATCGGCCATTCAGAGAGAAGACAGTATTTTGCGGAGACGGATGAGACTGTGAATAAAAAAGTCAAATCTGCATTAAGTCATGGACTTAAGCCTATTGTATGCGTAGGTGAATCATTATCTCAAAGAGAAGCAGGGGAAGCTTTCAATGTAGTAAGAGAACAGACAAAAAAAGCATTGGATGGCATTAAAAGTGAAGATGTCTTGAATGTCGTCATAGCTTATGAGCCGATTTGGGCTATTGGAACAGGAAAAACAGCTACATCGAAAGATGCGAATGATGTAATAAAGGTCATAAGAGAGACTATTGCAGACATATACAGTATAGACATCGCTAATGAGGTAAGAATACAATATGGTGGCAGTGTTAAACCTGATAATGCTAAAGAGCTTATGTCAGAAAGCGATATTGATGGTGCATTAGTGGGCGGAGCTAGCCTTAAAGCGCAGGATTTCGCTAAAATTGTAAATTATTAAGGAGAGGATTGCATGCCCAAAAACTTTGTGATGCTTGTTGTCTTAGATGGATTTGGCATCTCTGACAGCAAAGAAGGAAATGCCATTTATTCAGCTAATACACCAAACTTAGATTATTATTTCAAAAATTATCCAAATACAAAGATTATACCAAGTGGCTTAGCTGTAGGGCTTCCTGAAGGACAGATGGGAAATTCGGAAGTAGGACATCTTAATATAGGTGCCGGCAGAATAGTCTATCAGGAGCTTACAAGAATAAGCAAAGAGATTAAAGAAGGTGCTTTTTTCAAAAAGCAGGAATTTCTTGACGCCATACAAAATGTAAAGAAGAATGGCTCAAAATTGCACCTTTTTGGGCTTCTGTCTGATGGCGGCGTTCACAGCCATATTACCCATCTTTTTGCCCTTATGAAACTTGCAAAAGAGGAAGGATTAGACGAAGTATACGTCCATGCATTTTTAGATGGAAGAGATGTTCCTCCGGCATGTGCAAAAGAATACATAAAGGCATTTGAGGATGAAGCGAATAGGCTTGGGATCGGCAAAATCGCCACGATATCTGGAAGATACTATGCGATGGACCGCGATAAAAGATGGGAAAGGACTAAAAAAGCTTATGATGCTATAGCATTGGGAAAAGGCGTTTTTGCTAATTCGCCTGAAGAAGCGATTGATATTGCATATAGCAAAGATCAGACAGATGAATTTGTAGAGCCGACGGTTATTTTAGATGGCGGAAAACCAACTGCGACTGTAGATGCCAATGATTCTATAATCTTCTTTAATTTCAGGCCTGATAGGGCAAGACAAATTACAAGAGCTTTTATCGATGAAGTGTTTAACTTTTTTGATAGAGAAAAAGGATATATTCCCGTTTACTTCGTATCAATGACGCAGTACGATATAACATTTGAGAATATACATGTGGCGTATAAGCCTGAGAACTTAAAGAATACCCTCGGTGAGTATCTAAGCGATAAAGGCATAAAACAGCTTAGAATAGCGGAAACAGAAAAATACGCCCATGTTACATTCTTCTTCAATGGTGGCGTAGAGGAGCCAAATAAAGGAGAAGACAGGATACTTATACCATCTCCTAAAGTAGCCACGTATGATTTAAAGCCAGAAATGAGTGCATACGAAGTTACAGATACGGTAGTTGAAAAAATAAAATCCAAACAGTATGGTTTCATCCTGCTTAATTTTGCAAATCCTGACATGGTAGGCCATACAGGCGTATTTAGCGCCGCTGTCAAAGCTATAGAAGCAATTGATGAGTGCCTTGGCAGAATAGTGACGGCTTGCCAGGAAGTGGGCGGTACTATTCTTATAACTGCTGACCATGGAAATTCTGAGCAGATGATTGATCCAGTGACAAAAGAGCCACAGACGGCTCACACTACAAATCCAGTGCCTTTCATAGTGATAGGGGAAGGCGATATAACGCTTAGAAACGATGGTATTTTAGCAGACATAGCACCAACGGTGCTTGACATATTGGGGCTGCCGAAGCCACAGGAAATGACAGGTAAGTCCCTCATAATAGGAAGATAAAAAACGAAAGGAGAATGTTTATGTCTATAATTGTTGATGTTTATGCAAGAGAAATACTTGATTCAAGAGGAAATCCGACAGTAGAAGTAGAAGTGGAATTAGATAGCGGCGCTGTAGGTCGTGCTGCTGTTCCATCTGGTGCTTCAACAGGTCAGTTTGAAGCTGTTGAATTGAGAGATGGCGACAACAACAGGTACTTAGGAAAAGGTGTATTGAAGGCTGTAGAAAATGTAAATGAAAAGATTGCTCCAGAAATAATTGGAATGGATGCAATAGACCAAGTGGCAATAGACAAAGCCATGATCGATTTAGATGGAACTCCAAATAAATCAAACTTGGGTGCAAATGCAATTTTAGGCGTTTCATTGGCAGTTGCTAAAGCTGCTGCTGAAGAAGTTGGCTTGCCACTTTATCAGTACTTAGGTGGAGTAAATGCAAAAGTGCTTCCTGTGCCAATGATGAACATTTTAAACGGCGGAAAGCACGCTGACAACAACGTAGATATACAGGAATTCATGATAATGCCTGTTGGCGCACAAAGCTTCCATGAAGCTTTAAGGACATGCGCTGAAGTTTTCCACAATTTAAGATCAGTGCTTAAATCAAAAGGATTAAGCACTACAGTTGGCGATGAAGGTGGTTTTGCACCAAACCTTACATCAAACGAAGAAGCAATACAGGTAATATTGGAAGCAATCCAAAAAGCAGGATATTTACCTGGTGAAGATGTAGCGATAGCACTTGACCCAGCTTCATCTGAAATGTACAAAGAAGACGGCAAATACCATTTCGATGGTGAAGGTGTTGTAAGGACATCAGAAGAAATGGTGGATTACTGGGAGCAGCTTGTAAATAAATATCCAATCGTTTCAATTGAAGATGGCTTGGCAGAAGAGGATTGGAATGGATGGAAACTCTTAACAGAAAGATTAGGCAAGAAAATCCAATTAGTTGGCGACGATCTTTTTGTTACAAATACAGAAAGGCTTTCGAGAGGAATTAAGATGGGTGTTGCAAACTCTATCCTCATTAAGCTTAATCAGATAGGTACATTGACTGAAACTCTTGACGCGATAGAGATGGCGAAGAAAGCAGGGTACACTGCTGTCGTATCACATCGCTCAGGTGAAACAGAAGATTCAACTATTGCAGATCTTGTCGTTGCTGTCAATGCGGGACAGATCAAGACTGGCGCTCCTTCCAGAACAGATAGAGTCGTCAAGTACAATCAATTGATGAGGATAGAAGAAGGGTTAGGCGGAATAGCACAATACCTTGGAAAAGACGCATTTTACAACGTAAGATAATTTATCTCTGCAAAAAAAGAAGCTCAGTATCAATATACATGAGCTTCTTTTAAATTTTTCTTTTCAAATCCAACTGCAGCTACAAATGCACCTGATGCAATCATAAAACTGCCAGCCAAAATAAGCAAATCAGGACTTTCAATGATAACTGCATCTTTATTTTCATTTTGACTTATCGATATTATATTCAGGGCGTACAGCAAAAAAGTTCCTATGAAAATAATCCATCTGCCAGAAACTGCAATATTTTCTTTTGTCCTCACATCGCTATTTATTCCTATTGCGAAAAGCATATAACCGATAGCTGTTACCAGAGAGCTTGCAGATGATAATTTTGAAATAGAAGATAGCGTCATAAAAATCATCCTTTATAATATTGTTAACTAATTTATGCTATTCATTGTATTAGAAATATGTGTGCATTGTATTTAAAACTATCTTGATATAATTAACTTATAAGTGATAAAATAGTATTATGATTATGCAAAAAAAGAAATGGGATGTGATAAAATGCCGAGACCTCAAAAATGCAGATGGGTAAAATGTGAACCAAACATAAATTATTTTAAGCCAGTAGGAATACCTATGCACTCATTAAGTGAAGTGGTGCTTACAGTTGAGGAGTTTGAAGCCATACGTCTAAAGGATTTAGAGGGATTAGAACAAGAAGATTGTGCGGAAAGGATGAAAGTTTCAAGGCCTACATTTTTTAGGATCATCATGTCAGCTCGTGAAAAAGTTGCAGATGCACTTGTAAATGGCAAAGCCATAAGAGTAGAAGGCGGCAATTACAAAGTCTACGGTGAAGACGTACCACACCATGGACATGGACATTGCAATAGGCATGGCATGATGAGTGAATCAATTTCTGATGAAGAAAATTAGTGCTTGATATAAATATGCTATTGCTATATAATATATAATAGTGTAAATATGATTTTCGGAGGTTAAACACATGCTAAAAATAATAGTACTTATAATTCATATTATTGTTAGTTTGTTTATGATGGCAGTTATACTCTTGCAACAAGGGAAAAGTGCAGGTATATCCGGCGCCATTGCAGGTGGTGCAGAGACTTTCTTTGGCAAAAACAAGGCCAGGACGATGGAAGGCACTTTGGAGAGGCTTACGACGATAAGCGCCGTAGTTTTCATAATTACTTCATTGATATTGACGTTGCTGATGGGAAAATAATATCGTCTATATAAAATAAAACCCTTATTGGGTTTTATTTTTGTGAGAAGGTGATATGATGAAAATAAGGGAAATATCCGAGGATATGGAGTATAAGATACTATCACCGTACGCAGCACACAGCAGAGAATCAAAAGGGAGAACAAGAGACGAGGAAAAGTGCGATATTCGCACAGATTACCAAAGGGATAGAGACAGAATCATACATTGTAAGGCTTTTAGGAGATTGAGTCATAAGACGCAGGTTTTTATATCTCCTGAAGGTGACCACTACAGGACGAGACTTACGCATACTTTGGAAGTTGCACAAATATCAAAGACTATCGCAAGGGCATTGCGGCTTAACGAAGATTTAACCGAAGCCATAGCGTTAGGTCATGATTTAGGACATACCCCTTTTGGCCATTCAGGTGAGGATGTTCTAAATAGGCTTTTAAAAGATGGCTTTAGGCATAGTGTTCAAAGCTTAAGAGTGGTGGATGTGATAGAAAATAATGGTTTAGGGCTTAATCTGACATGGGAAGTGCGAGATGGCATCTTAAATCATTCCACATCCGGAAATCCTGGGACATTGGAAGGTAAAATCGTTCAATTAGCAGACAAGATTGCCTATGTGAATCACGACATTGATGATGCGATTAGAGGCAAAGTATTGACAAATGATGATATACCAAAAGATTTAAGGCAGATATTAGGAGATACTCACAGCAAGAGAATAAACACAATGGTTAAGGACATAATTGAAAACAGCATGGGAAAAGATAACATCTCCATGAGCCATGAGATTTATGATGCTACTTACAGCCTTAGAGATTTTTTGTTTAAAAAGGTTTATATAGGTTCGAAGGCAAAAAGCGAAGAAGCAAAAGCAAAAAAAGTTGTTGAACAGCTTTTTTATTATTTTTGCGAAAATGTAGACGACATGCCGGAGGAATTTATCGAATTAACACATGAATATGGCAAAGAAAGAGCGGTTGCTGACTATATAGCAGGAATGACCGATAAATACGCTATAACAAAGTATAAAGAGATTTTCTTACCATCACCGTGGGAAGATAAAAATTTTTAAAATGTAAAAATTTCAAGAAGGATTTTAGGAATTTATGTCGAATATATTAATTCCATGAAAATTTTATAATTGTTTTTTAAAAAGAGGATTTTCCTGTTTTTTGTCGAACTATTAATTAAGGTGGTGTTTATGTCTTATTCAAAAGACGTAATTGATAGGGTAATAGAAGAAAATGATATAGTAGATGTTGTCTCAAGCTATGTTTCACTTAAAAAATCTGGCAAAGACTTTAAGGGATTGTGCCCATTTCATCATGAGAAAACACCATCTTTCAATGTAAGCCAAGAGAAGCAGCTTTATCATTGTTTTGGTTGCCAAGCCAGCGGAAATGTCATTACCTTTGTAATGAATATTGAAAATGTAGGTTTTAAGGAGGCCGTTGAGTTCTTGGCAGATAGAGCTGGTATAGAGATTGAAGAAGAAAATTTGTCAGGTTTAGAGTATCAGAAAAAAAAGCTGAAAGATGAAATATATGAAGTAAATAGGTTAGCTGCTTTGTTTTACCACATGTATCTTTATTCAAAATTTGGACAGGCTGCATTAAAATACCTCTACGATAGGGGCATTGACGATATTACGATAAAGAGATTTGGATTGGGGCTTTCTCCGTCAAGTGGACTTGAATTGCTTAAGTATTTAAAGCGCCGCAATTACAATATTGACGTACTTGTAAGGGCTGGTCTTGTTTCAAAAAGCAGCACTGGTTCATATTACGATAGATTTAAAAATCGGGTAATGTTTCCCATAATAGATGAGAAAAACAATGTGATAGGATTTGGCGGTAGAGTCATGGATGATGCAAAGCCAAAGTATTTAAACACCCCTGAGACGGTTGTTTTTAAAAAGGGAAAGACATTGTATGGGATTAATTACGCCAAAAAATCTAAAGAAGATATGTTTATTATCGTTGAAGGATATATGGATGCAATTGCATTGTACCAAAGTGGGCTTGACAATGTCGTCGCATCATTGGGTACCGCGCTGACTTTAGAGCAAGGTAGACTTATAAAAAAGTACAAAAACACTGTCGTCATTTCATACGACGCAGATGAAGCAGGCATTGAGGCCACAATGAGGGGTCTTAACCTTTTAGACGAACTGGACTTGAATGTAAATATATTGACAGTGCCTAATGGCAAGGACCCTGATGAATATGTGAGAAAAGAAGGTTTTGACGCATTTAAAAAGCTTCTTGAAAAGACAGATACATTGATAGAGTATAAGATAAAGAAGTACAAACAAGATTTGGATTTAGGAAAGCCATCAGACAGGATAAAGTACATCAAAAAGGTGTGCAAGGATCTTGCCACAGTTAAAGACGAAGTAAAGAGAGATGTGTATATCTCCATCGTATCAAAAGACGCTGAAATACCTGAAAACACTATTAGAGCAGAAATAGACCAGTTTGTCAAGGGTTTTTTACAAAATAATAAAAAAATTAGGTATACAGTTGGCAATAATAGGCATAATATTAAATACAGTGAAGCAAAAAAGATACCGTCTCTTAAGTACTTGATTGCACTGCTTTTAATTGACAACAAGCTTTATAGCAGGGTAAAAGGGAAGCTTTCTGTAGATGACATCGAAGACGAACATTTAAAGGCAGTGATGTCGTATATTTTTGAAAGGCTTGAAGATGGTGGACATGTGGATGCAAAAGACCTAAGCTTTATGCTGGACAATGCTGATTTAAAAGACGAATTTAATGATATATTCAACGTTCTGTATAGCGAGAAAGTGGCAAGCGAGAAGATAGTGGATGACTGTGTAAAAGAGATAATAAAAGATGACATACGAAAAAAAATTGCAAGCATTAAACGTGAAATTGACGATTCATATAATGCTGGTGACGTCGAAAAGGAAAGAGAACTTTTGATACAATTACAGAAATATGAAAAGGAGATGCTGAGTTTAAAAAATGGCTGAGAAAAAGGTTGCCCAAAAGGAGGGGACACCCGTGAATAAAGAAAAAGTAAAAAATTCCATAAAAGAGCTTATTGATAAAGGCAAAAAAAATGGCATGCTGACGTACAATGAAATAATGAATTCCCTTGAAGATATTGATATGGATGCAGATCAGATAGAGAAAGTATATGATACATTCGAAAAGTTGGGTATAGAAATCGTGGGGGAAGAACCGCAGCAGGATGAATTAATTCCAGAGGAAGATCTGGATTTGGATCTGTCTATTCCTGAAGGGATAAATATTGACGATCCAGTAAGAATGTACTTAAAGGAAATAGGAAAAATACCTCTTTTATCTCCTGATGAAGAAATAGAGTTGGCAAAGAGGATAGAAAAAGGCGATGAGGAAGCTAAAAAAAGGCTTACGGAAGCAAATTTGAGGCTTGTTGTAAGCATTGCTAAAAGATATGTAGGCAGAGGTATGTTATTTCTCGATTTGATTCAAGAAGGAAATTTAGGCCTTTTAAAAGCTGTAGAAAAGTTTAACTACAGAAAGGGATTTAAGTTTAGCACATACGCTACATGGTGGATAAGACAGGCAATCACAAGGGCTATAGCCGATCAGGCCAGGACGATACGCATTCCTGTCCATATGGTAGAAACTATTAATAAGCTTATAAGGGTTTCAAGGCAACTTTTGCAAGAATTGGGACGTGACCCTCTACCGGAGGAGATCGCTAAAGAGATGGACATGTCAGTTGACAAGGTCAGAGAGATAATGAAGATTGCTCAGGAACCAGTATCGTTAGAGACTCCTATAGGCGAAGAAGAAGATAGCCATCTTGGCGATTTTATACCAGATGAAGATGCTCCAGCGCCTGCTGAAGCGGCGGCATTTACGATGCTTAAAGAGCAGCTTATAGACGTATTGGATACTTTGACGCCGAGGGAAGAAAAGGTGTTGAGGCTAAGATTTGGATTGGATGACGGCAGGGCAAGGACATTGGAGGAAGTAGGCAAAGAATTCAATGTCACAAGAGAGAGAATAAGACAGATAGAGGCAAAGGCATTGAGAAAATTGAGACATCCAAGCCGCAGCAAGAAATTAAAAGATTTTTTGGATTGACACTGCTTGACACCTGTTAAAAATGTAGTATAATAATAAATGTATTCCTCAGTAGCTCAATGGTGGAGCAACCGGCTGTTAACCGGTAGGCTGTAGGTTCGAGCCCTACCTGAGGAGCCATATTTAGGGCCTTTAGCTCAGTTGGTAGAGCGGTCGGCTCATAACCGATTGGTCCGGGGTTCGAGTCCCTGAAGGCCCACCATATAATTGATGAAAGGATAGGCATTTGATTTTACAAATGCTTTTTATTTTATAGTATGAAGCTGTCACAGAGATTAAATTCTATCGTCAAAATGATAAAACTTCATTCTAAAGTTGCTGATATAGGTACAGATCATGGATATATACCAGTTTACCTTTACTTAAATGGCATTTCAGACTACATAATCGCATCAGATGTGAAATCTGCTTCCCTCAATAAAGCAATTGATGTTATTAAAAAGTACAATCTGTCAGAAAATATAATTGTACGGCTTGGCGATGGATTAAGCGTTTTAAGGCCAAATGAAGTTGATACTGCTGTAATAGCCGGCATGGGTGGCATTTTGATTTCAGATATTTTAGAAAAAGACAAAAGCATCGCTTCAACTGTAGAGAGATTTATCTTGCAGCCTATGACGGCATCTGACCATCTTCGCAGGTACATCTATGAGAATGGGTATTTGATTGTTGACGAAGATTTAGTTTTTGAGAAAGGAAAGTTCTTCGAGATAATTGCTGTAGAACATGGCAAGGGAAATGTCCACGACGAAATTTTTTATGAAATAGGCGAAAAGCTCTTTCAAAAACGTCACCCATTGCTTAAAGATTATATATCATATAAGATAGGAAAGCTAAAAAAGATTTTTGATGAAGTATCGAAAAGCAATGAAAGTGATTTACTGAAAGAGGATATTTTAAATAAAATAAAAAAATATGAGGTGTTATTGTATGAGTCTGAAATGCCAGACAATAGCAGGAATGATTGACAAACTTGCACCGCACAAATGTGCTGAAGATTGGGATAATGTTGGACTTCTTGTGGGAAATCCCAGAAAAGATGTGTCGTCTGTCATGGTGGCTTTAGATGCTACAAGAGAAGTTGTATTAGAAGCCATATCAAAAAAAGTCGACATGATTGTAACGCATCACCCTGTAATATTTAAGCCACTTAAGAATTTGCGTGCTGATAATCCGTTAGGCGAAGTTTTGACGATGCTTATAAGAGAAGACATACCTGTGTATTCAGCGCATACCAACTTTGATGCTGCGAAAGGTGGAATGAACGATATTCTTTGCAACATACTGGGAATATACGACGAGGAGATTTTGCAAGTTACATATAAGGAAGGCTATAAGAAAATTGTAGTATATGTTCCGGTTGGATATGAGGAGATAGTAAAGACAGCCATGTGCAATGCAGGTGCAGGCTACATAGGAAATTACAGCGATTGTACGTTTCAAACGATGGGCATAGGAAGCTTTAAACCGTTAGAGGGAACGAATCCTTTTATAGGTGAGATAGGAAAAGTGGAAAATACTCAGGAGGTTAGAATAGAGACTATAGCGCCAGATAAATTGGTAAATAGGGTTATAAGCGCTATGTTAAAAGTTCATCCATACGAAGAGGTAGCTTATGACATATACCCAGTTGATACATTTTACGACGAATATGGAATCGGGAGAGTTGGTTTCATAAAAGACACTACATTAGGCAACCTTGCAAATGATGTAAAAGCAAAACTTGGATTAAAAAACATACGTGTCGTAGGTGATTTAAACAAGACAGTTAGAAAAGTGGCTGTGTGCGGTGGCAGTGGAGGAAGTCTTGTGTCCATTTCAGCTTTTAAAGGTGCCGATGTTTTGATAACAGGCGATGTTGGTTATCATGATGCAGTAGATGCAAGACATCTTGGACTGGCTGTAATAGATGCGGGTCATTTTGGCACAGAAAAGATTTCTGTAAATTTCATCGCTGAATACATAAGAGATGAAGCGCAAAAAATGGATGTAGACTTAAATGTCATTACCAGCGAGGTACAGGCTGATCCGTTTATATTCATGTAATAATTGCCATTTGACAAACTTATTTAATAGTGGTATCATTCTATATCTGGAGAGTAATACTTACGAGTAAGCCAGATGGTCGCGTACATTATGTACGAGGAAAGTCCGAGCTCCACAGGGCAAGGTGCCGGGTAATACCCGGTGGAGGTGACTCCAAGGAAAGTGCAACAGAGATATACCGCCTATCACTAATTCGTCAATAATAATGCTTTTATTAATAGCGGATTGGTGGTGGGTAAGGGTGGAAAGGCGAGGTAAGAGCTCACCAGCATCCAGGCGACTGGAATGCTCTGTAAACCCCACCTGGAGCAAGGTAGAATAGGAGGGAAATACAAGTGGCCCGCTTGACCCTCGGGTAAAACCGCTGGAGGTATCAGGCAACTGATATCGTAGATAGATGACCATCTAAAACAGAACTCGGCTTATAGACTTGCTCGTATTAAAAGGTAAAAACTCAATGTCATGTGGCATTGAGTTTTTTTAAATAATTTTTTTATGAGAGAGGTTGTAATTTTAAATGGCTTATGAGAATCGAAACGTAAAAGTTGTAGTGGGGATGTCTGGAGGAGTAGATTCCTCTGTGTCTGCACTGCTTCTTAAAGAACAGGGATACGATGTGATAGGCATATTTATGAAAAATTGGGATGAAGAAGACGACTCGGGGTACTGTACGGCAGCAGAGGATTATGAAGATGTTGTGAGGGTTTGCGATAAAATAGGTATTCCTTACTATTCGATAAACTTTACAAAAGAATATTGGGACAGAGTTTTTCAGTATTTCTTAAATGAATACAAAAGCGGTAGAACACCCAATCCAGACGTAATGTGCAACAAAGAGATAAAGTTTAAGGCTTTTTTGGAGTTTTCGATGAAAATTGGAGCAGATTATATTGCAACAGGCCACTATGCAAGGATAGAGCATACAGGTGGGCACTATAGGATGCTAAAAGGTGTAGACAAAAACAAAGATCAGACGTATTTTTTATGTGAGCTTGGGCAGAAGCAGTTGTCAAAGACGATGTTTCCAATAGGACACCTTGATAAATCGGAAGTGCGGGAGATAGCACGAAAGGCAGGTCTGAAGACGGCTGATAAAAAAGACAGTACAGGTATTTGCTTTATCGGAGAGAGGAAGTTTAAAGAATTTTTAAACCAGTTTTTGCCTGCGAAGCCGGGAGAAATAAGGGATCTGTCGGGGCGTGTATTGGGACGTCATGATGGGCTTATGTTTTACACATTAGGACAGAGAAGAGGCATCGGCATAGGTGGTGTAGGCACAGGAGAGCCTTGGTTTGTGGTTGACAAGGATGTTGAAAACAATATACTTTATGTTGCACAAGGCGAGAAAAATCCTGCATTGTATTCGTACGGCTTGTTTACGAAGGATGTAAATTGGATAGACGGAGACATAAGCTTTGATGAACTTAGGTGCAAAGCAAAATTCAGGTACAGGCAACCTGACCAAGACGTGATGGTCTTTAATAAAGATGATGGCTATTTAGTTGTGTTTGATAAACCGCAAAGAGCTGTTACACCAGGTCAATTTGTCGTCTTTTACGATGGTGAATACTGTCTTGGAGGCGGTGTGATAGAAACCGTATATAAAGATAAAAAAGCCTTGATATAGAAAGCGATTGAAGGTTTACATCATTTTTGATATTATATAATTGTAAAATATTAAAAGGAGATGGATAATTTGAGTATTCACATAGGTGCAAAAGATGGAGAAGTTGCAAGTACAGTATTATTGCCTGGAGATCCACTTAGGGCTAAGTACATTGCAGACAATTTTTTAACTGATGTAATTTGTTACAATGAAGTCCGCGGAATGTACGGATTTACTGGCAATTACAAAGGCAAAAGAGTATCTGTTCAGGGAACAGGGATGGGTATACCATCTATATCCATATATGTAAACGAGCTTATCCAAAGCTACAACGTAAAAAATCTCATAAGGATAGGTACATGCGGCTCTATGCAAGAAGATATAAACATAAGAGACGTAATATTGGCAATGGCGTCATCGACAGATTCTGCCATAAATAAGATCAGGTTTAATGGCATGGACTATGCTCCTACAGCCAGCTTTAAGCTTTTGAAAAAAGCTTATGATGCGGCTTTGGAGAAAGGCATCAATGTAAAAGTAGGCAATATACTTTCATCAGATACATTTTACAACGATGATAAAGATAGCTGGAAATTATGGGCCAAGTTTGGCGTTTTAGCAGTTGAGATGGAAACGGCAGGTCTTTATACTTTAGCTGCTAAGTATGGAGTAGATGCTCTTACCATATTGACAGTAAGCGATAGTTTAGTTACAGGTCATGCTACATCTGCAGAAGAAAGGCAGAAGACATTTAACGATATGATAGAAATTGCTCTAAATATCGCTGAATAATATGTGGGAGTGATGAGAATGCAACCACTAAAGTTTAAACCCATATTTATGGAAAGGATATGGGGCGGAGATGCCTTGAAGACAAAGTACGGCTTTAATGGGCCTTACGGCAAAAAGATAGGTGAGCTTTGGTGCATTTCTGACAATACAACTGCTGTAAGTGAAGTAGATGGCGGTATTTACGATGGAGTTAAATTAAGCGAACTTGCAAATAAGCATGGAGACGAGCTTTATGGAGAAGGCAAATCGTACGATAGATTTCCATTGCTTATAAAGATAATAGATGCCAATGATAAATTATCTGTTCAAGTGCATCCAGATGATGATTACGCTTATCATCATGAAAATGGCGATATAGGCAAGACAGAAATGTGGTATATAATCGATGCAAAGCCTGGTGCCAAACTTATCTGTGGTTTAAAAGAAGGCACGACGAAGGAACAATTTAAGTCATTGCTTGAAAAGGAAAGACTTGAAGAATGTCTCAATGAGATAGAGGTAAAGCCAGGAGATGTAGTGTACATACCTTCAGGGATGGTACACGCCATCGGAGAAGGCATATTAATCTGCGAAATACAGCAGAATTCGGATTTAACTTACAGAGTTTATGATTACAATAGAGTAGATGACAATGGAAACAAAAGAGAGCTTCACATTGATAAAGCTTTAGACGTGATTGATTTTAATTTAAAAAGCGATAAAATAGTTCCTAAATATAAAAAGGTAGATGGGGGAAGCATCGCCAATGTCGTTCAGTCAAAATACTTTAAAACGGATGTAATCTATGTTGACTCAACGGTCAATATAGAGACTAACGGCATTTTTAATACGTTGGTGATGGTAGAAGGCGAAGGAAAGATAATTTACGAAGATGGAGAAGCCGATTTGAAAAGCGGTGAATCGCTTTTGATACCTGCGTCAATTGGCAAATACACCATTACTGGCAATTGCAAACTTATAAGGTCTTACGTGTAGAAAGTGATGTTGACATAGAGGTAAAAATATAATATACTAAACATGTGAGGCGAGTGGGGTTATAGCCCAGCTGGTTAGAGCGCTACGTTGACATCGTAGAGGTCACAGGTTCGAGCCCTGTTAACCCCACCATTTTAACTAATTTAAAATTTAAATATGGATTTTTAAGTGGGGTTATAGCCCAGCCGGTTAGAGCGCTACGCTCACATCGTAGAGGCCACAGGTTCGAATCCTGTTAACCCCACCAATCTGAAATATGCAGCTTAAAAAGCTGTTTTTATTTTGCAAAAAACCGCCTCTAAAAGGCGGCTTGAAGATTAGAAAGCATTGATTAAATTAAGCCATTCTTTAGCAATGAGGGCATGCCCCGCATTTGTGGGATGCACACCATCTGAAGCCCAAAAAGCTGGATCTTTTGCGGTTGAATATTTTGCCATGATGCCATCCAGCGGGATGAAATATGCTCCAAATTCCCTTGACAGATTTCTGACCACATGGATTTTTGGATCTAAGTCCACTCTCCATTCTCTTCTGTCTTCAGGGACTGGAAGGACAAAAGGCTCCATGATGATGATTTTTGCGTCAAGATTTTCTCTTGTCTTTTCAAGTATGTATCTATAATCTTCTTCGAATTTTTTCGGTGATGTGTAGTCGTTGTTGTCGTAATTTCTCCATGTATCATTTATCCCAATGAGTATCGACACAACAGTCGGCTTTAAATCTATACAGTCATTTTGCCAGCGTTCTTTGAGATCTCTAACCCTGTTTCCACTTATGCCTCTATTTAAGAATTTTACGTTTAACTCAGGATGTAATGCGTAAAACATTGATGCAATGATATTGGGGTACCCAAATCCCAAATCGTCAGGGTTTTCTCGATTTCTACCAGCATCTGTTACACTGTCGCCTTGAAATAAGACTACATCACCATCTTTTAATAACATATTAAATCACCTCTATTAAAATTGACGATATGATATCGTAAACTATGTTATCACATTTTAGGCGATGATTTCAACTTTTTGACAAAAAAGTAGAAATCATCGCCATCTTATGATATAATTATTTTCGATGGGGATGTAACTCAGCGGGAGAGTACCACATTCGCATTGTGGGAGTCGAGGGTTCAAATCCCTTCATCTCCACTTAGAAAAAAGGGATTGGACATTTAACTTAAGTCCAACCCCCTTTTTTATGCCGATTGATGCCATATCTTTTTATTTTTTTCATTTTAGTGAATGGAATAAAATGTTCCCATGATATAATAATTTGGGAGGGATGATTATGAATGAAATGTGCATAATAGACAGATTCGAAGGTGATTACGCTGTAATTGAGTTTGGGCGTATTACATTTAATTTTCCTCGTACTCTTTTACCGAAAGATTTAAAAGAAGGCGATGTAATAAAGTTTGATGTATACATTGACAGTGAAGAAACGCTTAAGCGAAGCCAGAAAATAAAAAGGCTGGCAGATGAACTTTTTAGAGAGTAGGGAGGTGCATCATGTTTAAAAAAATAGCAATTTTTGGTTTGATATTTGTTTTAGTTTTTTCTTTGGTTGGATGTTCTGACACCACAAATTTCAATCAGAAACAAGGCGAAATTCAGAATTCTACAGTGAAATCTACAGATGGCTTACTTAAAGTGTATTTTATCGATGTGGGACAGGGCGATAGCATTTTTATTAAGACACCTGACAATAAGACAATGCTAATCGATGCTGGTGTACCAGAAATGGGGAAAAAGGTCGTCGACTACATAAAAAGTTTAGGTGTAACAAAAATCGATATATTAGTTGGAACACACCCACACGAAGATCACATTGGTGGAATGGATAGAGTAATAGAAAGCTTTGAAATAGGGAAGTTTTACATGCCCAGAGTAACTACAAACACGAAGACATTTGAATATGTATTAAACGCAGCGAAAAATAAGGGATTGAAGATAGATGTGGCAAAAGCAGGAGTGACTTTGGACCTTGGTCCTTCTGTCAGCGCTGAAATGATAGCGCCAAATAGCTCTAAATACGACGATCTTAACGAATACAGTGCAGTGATAAAACTTGCTTATAAAAACACATCGTTTTTGTTTACTGGCGATGCTGGTGCTGAATCGGAGATGGAAATGATTGAAAAGGGGTATGATTTGAAATCGGATGTACTTAAAGTTGGTCATCATGGAAGCTCAACATCAACTACTGCGAGCTTTTTAGATGATGTCAGTCCTAAATACGCTGTAATCTCCTGTGGAAAAGGCAATGACTACGGACATCCCCACAGTTCTACATTAAAAAAACTTAAAGCCAGAAACATACCGGTCTATAGGACAGACGAATGTGGGACAATAATTGCTTTAAGCAATGGGCAAAGTATTTCGTTTAATGTTAAACCAGGCGATTACACGCCGGGACAAAAAAACTAAAAGCGGATTTTTGTTACATAAATAAGTAGATTTCATGAAAAGATATAACCAGAAAGAATTATGAGGAGGTTATATCTCATGAAAAAATATAAAAAATATATTGCGATGATGTTGACTTTTGTTATGATGCTTGCAACTGTATCATTGGCAGGATGCAAAAGCTCAGTTAAAAAGCCAGTCACATCCAAGAGAAGTTTAAATGTTGTTGGATTTTATGTTGATTCACCTGGGTACGACAACTCATACAATTCGCTTGTAAAATACGCGAAGTATATGGACACGGTTTCGCCACTGTGGCTTACTGTGCAAGGAGATGGATCTGTTAAAGATTCAACAAATCCGCAAGCTTTAAACTTCGCAAAGAAAAATGGTTTAAAAGTTGTACCGCTTGTAAACGTGGCTGACAGCAAGGATTCGGTTTTGCTTGATTCTAAAGTGAAGACTGAGACTATGAATGAGCTTATAAGTCTTCTTAAAAAACATGGATTTGACGGATACAACATAGACTTTGAGTTTATCCCACATGGCACAAAAAATTATGTTAAGGATAAAGACTACCTTACGGCATTTATGGGTACTTTTAGGACGATGATGAAAAGAGAGGGTAAAATCTTAGATATGTCTGTGATTCCTCATTATCAGGTTTCACCTGATATATCGGGAATTTACGATTATCACAAATTGGCGCCATTAGTTGATCATGTGACATTGATGACTTACGACAGGCATAATGCTTCATCGCCACCGGGACCAGTATCACCGGAGCAGTGGGTTGAGAACAATGTGAAGGATGCATTAAAAGAAGGCTTTAAACCAAGTCAGATTTGCCTTGGTGTTGCGACGTATGGATACGATTGGCCTGCAAATAAGTCAGGTGGTTTTTCTGCTCCAACAAAGACGATACTTCAGAATGCTCAGCAGAAAGGCGTGACAGTACAGTGGAGCAATACGTATCAAGAGCCATACTACACGTACTATGACAGCACATATGGCGCCACAAGGCAGGTATGGTTTGAAAATTCTACGACGATGGCTGAGAAAATAGATATAGCGAAAAAATACGGCATTCATGGCATTTGCATATGGAGAATAGGTTTTGAAACACCATCATTTTGGCAGGTTATAGCCAAAAAGATTGGAGCAAAGTAAGTAGTAGCCACTCGCATAGCGGGTGGTTTTTGATTCATCTGTAAATTCAATAAAACGTTGACTTACTGTTAAAAGAATAATATAATCAAATCATGACAAATAAACATATATTGGAGGTTAGTTATGTATATACCATCTATTAGCCCGTATGCATTTAAAATTGGACCGATTGCTGTACATTGGTACGGAATTTTTATGGCTTTATCTATAGCTGCTGGTGCATATTACTTGTACGTTAGGTCGAAAGAGCTTAACTACGATGAAGATTTCTTGTTAAATCTTTTGATGATTGTGGTCATATCCGGAATAGTAGGAGCAAGATTGATGTTTGTATTGGCGAATGACATTGATTGGTTTTACAAAGATCCGATACAGATTCTTAAGATTTATCAAGGTGGACTATCATGGCATGGAGCTGTATTGGGAGGATTTCTTGCAGGCCTTTATTACTGCCGTAAGAAAAACGTCAAGATAAATCCATTGGAAGATTATGCTGTCATAGGATTGGCTATAGGGAATATGCTTGTAAGAATAGGAAATATATTTAACCAAGAGGTTTTGGGAAGGCAGACTGACTTTGCTTTTGGAAGATGGCCTGCACAATTAGTTGGTGTAGCAATGGGACTTATTCTTTTAATACGTTATTTCTACATCGAGAGAAAGCACATGCCGTACGGGTATCAGTTTTGGTCTTTTATATTTTATTATCAGCTTATGAGAGGGCTTATTGAAGAAACTGTAAGGGACAATCCACTGTTTTGGCCAGTTTATCTGAATAAGCACCTTGGAATTGGATTTTTTACTTTGACGCAGATTGCAACTCCTTTCATACTTATATTGGCATATTGGATGATGAGGCGTGTATTAAATGATCCAGAAAATAAGAAAGTAAATTATTGACCTGCTTTACGCGGGTTTTTTATATAATGAAAAATGAGAGAGGGAGATTGTGATGGAGAAAAAAGAATTATTTAAAAGATTGCTTTCGATGATAGAGAAATCATCAAGTGAGATAGATGATTTAAACTATTTTTACCATGAGGTTGTGAAAATATTGGACAGCAATTTGTCTTACTACAATTGGACAGGTTTTTATTTCATGGAAGATGGAATGTTAAAACTTGGTCCATACATAGGAAGGCCCACAGAACATGTGAAGATAAACGTTGGTCAAGGTATATGTGGCAGAGCTGTGGCTGAAAATGCTACAATTGTCGTTGACGATGTGACAAAAGAGGACAATTACTTGGCTTGTAGCATTGAGACAAAGTCTGAGATAGTAGTGCCTATAAGAATTGGTGATGAAATAATCGGCGAAATTGACATAGACAGCGATGAAAAAGCGGCTTTTGACGATGATGATAGAGCATTTTTAGAAGCTGTGGCAGAAATAGTCAGCAAAAAAATAAAAAATGATCATATAATATCAGAGAAAACAGAGAAAGGAGAGACAACATGAAAAGATCTTCTGTTGTGTTGATATCAGTAGCAGCAGTAGTGCTATTAATAGTTGTTTACTTTTTTTCAAGTTATAACGGGCTTGTAAGTCAGCAGGAAAATGTAAATAGCAAGTGGAGTCAAATAGAAAATCAGCTACAAAGGAGGGCTGATTTGATTCCTAATCTCGTTGAGACTGTAAAAGGTTATGCTGCTCATGAACAGTCTGTGTTTGATAGCGTAAATAAAGCCAGAGAGAAGCTTCTTGCTGCAAATACGGTTCAAGAAAAAGCCAACGCCAATGATGAGCTTGGAACAGCTTTAGGAAGGCTTCTGGCCATATCAGAAAACTATCCTAACTTAAAAGCCGATCAAAATTTCAGGCAGTTAAGCGATGAATTGGCAGGTACAGAAAATAGGATCGCTGTTGCCAGAATGGATTACAACAATGCTGTTCAACAGTATAACACCAGCATAAGGCAGTTTCCTAACGTCATCATAGCAAGGATGTTTGGATTTACGGAGAAACAGTATTTTAAAGCACAAGCATCAGCATCAGAAGTTCCAAAAGTCGATTTTTCGAAATAGGGAGGTTATGTGGTGTTAAAATATGCTAAAACATTATTTTTGCTGATATTTTTTCCTATACTAATTTTTGGTCAAATATTTGCTGCTACAATTCCTCCTAAGCCTTCCCAGTACGATTATGTGTACGACTACGCAAAACTTATGAGCCAAAACGATATTGATACAATAAGAAACATAGGGAAAGAGATAGAAAACTTAACTGGTGCTCAGATCATCGTAGTGACGGTTGACGATATAGGAGACTATCAAATATCAGATTATGCATTAAACTTATTTAGAAACTGGGGAATTGGACAGAAAGACAAAAATAATGGCGTACTTCTTTTAGTAGATAAAAAAAGGCTATTGGAGGGATTAAGCGGCAAAGTATTTATATCTGTCGGATATGGATTGGAAGGCGCTATTCCAGATTCTGTAGCAGGAAGGATTTTGGACGATTACGTACTGCCTAAATGGAATGATAAAGATTATTCCGGGGGCATCGTAGAAGGATATAAAGCAATAGCCACATTGGTTGCCAAAGAATACAATGTGGATTTAAAAAATGTTGACCAAAGCCAGTATACTCAGCAAAATGACAGTAGCAGTAAAAAAGCGGAAGGAATAATTTCTGTAATTGCTCTAATAATATTGCTTATCATTTTTTCTAATATACGTGGATGGTGGTGGCGTGGTCCTGGCGGGTTTGGCCCTGGAGGATTCGGTGGCTTTGGCGGATTTGGAACCGGCGGTGGTGGCTTCGGAGGAGGCTTTGGCAGCGGAGGAGGTGGAAGTTTTGGCGGCGGATCCACCGGTGGAGGTGGAGCTGGCCGCTAAACTCTGAACTTTCCCCTTTCATATTGCTTTGGCCATTCTACATCTTCTTTAAGGTCGTGGGCTGCATACAGTGGCCAATACGGATTTCTCAGAAGCTCACGGCCTAACGCTATTAAATCAGCTTTTCCGTCTTTGAGGATTTGTTCAGCCATTTCAGCTTTTGTTATTAAGCCTACTGCCGCTGTTTTAAAACCAAGCTGGCTTTTTATTTTTTCAGAGTATTTGACTTGATAGCCAGGATAAAGATCGATTTTCGCATTTAGAAGTCCACCGCTGCTTGCATCTATCACGTCTACGCCTAAAGGCTTTATGTATGATAAAATTTTTATCATTTCGTCAATGTCGATGCCGCCTTCAATGTAATCGTCGGATGAAACTCTTACAAATATAGGTTTATTTTCTGGCCATACTTTTTTTACAGCTTCTATGACTTCTTTAAGCATTCTCACTCTGTTAGTGACATCACCGCCGTATTCGTCATTTCTCTTGTTTGACAGGGGCGACAGAAATTCGTGTAGCAAATAACCGTGTGCCGCATGTATTTCAATGACATCAAAACCAGCATTCAAGGCTCTTACTGCTGCATCTTTAAACTTTTCTACGATAGCCTTTATTTCTTCTTTTGTGAGTTCATGTGGCAATTTATAATCATCGCTCCAGTTTATTGCTGAAGGCGCAACAGGCGTTTCATCTGCCACTTCTGATTTTCTTCCAGCATGGGCTAATTGTATTCCCATTGTAACACCGTATTTTTTGCACTCATCAACAATTCTTTTGAGTGGTTCTACCTGTTGGTCGTTCCAGATGCCAAGATCGCGATCAGTTATTCGCCCTCGACTTTCTACTGCCGTTGCTTCAACCATTATTAACCCTACACCGCCGACGGCTCTGCTTAAGTAGTGAACAAAGTGCCAACTGTTTGCAAGTCCATCTTTGTCAGCGGAATACTGACACATTGGAGACATCATAATCCTGTTTTTTATAGTAATGTCTTTTATTTTTATGGGTGTAAACAACATAAAAACATCTCCTTTCAAAATATATATTACCACTTAAGCTACAAAAATAAAAATTATTAAATAAAAAGTTATTTTATATGCAAAAACGTATTCATTAAGATTGTTTTATTTCTATTTTCCGCAATTCGTGTTATAATATATGTTGTAGATTTTAAAAAGGAGGGCGTAACGTGAGAGAAAGAGTAGAAGAAGTTTTAAAGCTTTTAAGACCTTCTCTTCAAGCAGATGGCGGAGATGTAGAACTCGTCGACGTTACTGACGATGGCGTAGTTCAGGTAAGGCTTACAGGTGCTTGCGGCGGCTGTCCATTTGCAGTAATGACATTGAAAGAAGGAATAGAGAGAGCAATAAAGGAAGAAATACCTGAAGTAAAGGAAGTTGTTGCTCTTTAAAGATAAAAAATCCGGAATTAACCGGATTTTTTTGTGTTAAAAAAAGGATTTTTTAAAAATACATAGAATACTATATATGGTAATATTTTACTTAATGGAGGTATTCTATGTATGATTAAAAGGATTTTTCTTTTGACTTTGACATTGGTAATGGTATTCAGCTTAAATGCTTTTTCATTTGGTTTCCCCAACGATATTCAAAATCAAGATTACTTAAAATTGTTAAAAGATAAGATGCCATTTATAAGTAATATGTCGGTAGATCAAATCAGAAAAAATAGCGATGGATCTATCCAAATAAACATGAAAAGCGATGGCGACATATATAAAACCCTTGATGCTGTATTAGACAATGGAAATATCAAAAGCGTGGATTATTATGTTGATCAAATGAAATACTTATTTGGCAAAAGCGGTAAATCAAAAATAAGGAAGGACGATGCTGTAATAATAGGCAAAGAACTTTTGGAAAATATTTTTGGAGAAAAATTTGGTTATGTATCTGAGGTTAATGATTCAACGTATATTGATGATGCTTTGGAAAGACCAATAATTTATAAATTTCGTTACAAGAATTTAGTTGACGATATACCTGTGTACAATATAGATGCTTATGTTTACATTGACTCTGAAAGTGGCGATATATTGAAATTAAAAGGACAAAGTATAGGTGTGTCATCTTATAATAAAGACATAAAGACGATTGGCAGTGTTGATGCCTTGAAAGCGTTTAATAGCAAACTTGATCCTACTCTTGTGTATTTGAAAAACAACAACGATGATTTTCCTAAATATCGGCTGTACTATGCTTTAAGCATCGATTATAATCTCGTTGGTATAGACGCAGTAAATGGTGATTTGGTAGATTTTAATGGTAATATGCTATATGATGATGTTTTAAAGATTAAGTGTGATGCCAATGATTTTAAAAAATCGTATAGCATAGTAGCTTACGATGAGGCATTGAAAATAGCAATGAATGAAATGAATAACTTTCACATAAATGATATTAAAGTATTAGACAGCAAGACAATTGAAAGGTATTTTCTCACTGAAAGAGAAACATATACATTTAATATGAACCATACTGATAGAAATTTAATAGCCAATGCAAATATAGCAGTCGACAAAGAGACAGGAAATATAATAAGCGAGAACGTAGATATTTCTGACGATGATGGGTTATTTGATACGTATGGCAATTTGGACAGAATAATCGGTTTTACAAAGGAAATTTTAAGAGGAAAAGATTGCAATTTGGATCTTTTAAAGAAACCTGCCATAGAAGATGATGATTATACATACGTATTTTATCGAGTTTACAATGGTGCAATAGTTCTGGATAATTATGTGAGAATTAAAATAGATAAAAACGGCAAAATAATAAATGTCTCATTAAATTGGGATGAGGCCCATAAACCATCAACAACAGATATTTTGAATGAAAGTATTGCAAAAAATATATTAGTAGGTGAAAAACCATCTCTTTATTATTTATACACAAGTAAATATGAGCTTATGCCAATATATCGTTTGTCTACAATGGATTCAATAGTGGATGCATTAACTGGTCAAAAGGTATCTGTAAATGAATTTGAAAAAGGCTATTAGGAGATGATACTATGGATGAAAAATTAAAGATAGAGGCGGCTAAAGAGTTGGGGCTATTAGATAAGGTACATAAGGTAGGATGGTCGAACTTGACGGCACAAGAAACAGGGAAAATTGGAGCCATTGTGAAAAAGAAAAAATATAAATCGGCCATGTAAAATTTTTGTTGTGGTGGTATACTTGTATTTGAGGTGAGACAAATGGGTCAAGAGGATGTATATGAAAAAGTTGCAAGGTTGATAGAGAATTCTAAAAAGACTGTTGTGCTGACGGGTGCTGGAATATCTACAGAAAGTGGTATTCCTGATTTCAGAAGTCCAGGAACTGGACTTTGGGAAAAGATGGACCCTATGGAAGCACTGTCAACAAGAGTTTTATACAATGACCCTAAAAAGTTTTACGACAATGGTTTTAAGATTTTGTTGTCCATGAAAGATGCAAAGCCAAACAAAGCACACTATATATTGGCGCAACTGGAGCAGGATGGGTTTGTATCATGCGTAATTACCCAAAACATAGATAATTTGCACCAAAAAGCAGGATCGAAGAAAGTATACGAAGTACACGGCCAGACGAGGACAGGAAGTTGCACAAATTGTGGTACAGTGGTACCAATTGATTTATTGGAGGTCAAAGTGTCTAAAGGGGAAATCCCGCCTAAATGCGACAAATGCAATGGGATTTTAAGGCCAGATGTTGTGATGTTTGGAGATCAGATGCCTGAAGATTTTGAAAAGGCATGGCATGAGGCTGAAGACAGCGATTTGATGATAGTCATTGGCTCATCGCTTACCGTATCACCTGTAAACTTTCTTCCGGGACTATCAAAGCATCTTGTCATAATAAATAAGTCAGAGACACCTGAAGATAGAAGGGCCGATGCAATTATAAGAGAATCGGCAGGCGAAGCTTTAAGCAAAATCGTAAGATATTTAAAGACGGCACAACAAGGCTAAAATTCATTTGACAATGTATATGTTTCAGTGCTATTATAAAGAAGTAAATTATTTATCACGTTTGGAGGAAGATATAATGGTAAGAGGTAAAGTAAAATGGTTCAATGCTGAGAAAGGTTATGGCTTCATAGAAAGAGAAGGAGGCTCAGACGTATTCGTTCATTACTCAGCAATTGAACAGGATGGTTTTAAGACGTTAGAAGAAGGACAGGAAGTCGAGTTTGATATAGTGGAGGCCGAAAAAGGGCCACAAGCCGCTAACGTTAAAAAAGTTTCCTAATGGAGAAAATCAACCCTAACAGCAATGTTAGGGTTTTGAAATATATAGCAATATATATTTTACGAGATGCGAAAAAAATTAAAAAAGGATATTGACGAATCGGCATTTTTTATGTATACTAATACTTGTCACGGAAATTGGTCGTATAGCTCAGCTGGGAGAGCACCTGCCTTACAAGCAGGGGGTCATAGGTTCGAGCCCTATTGCGACCACTGTCATGGCCCAATAGCTCAGTTGGTTAGAGCGCCAGCCTGTCACGCTGGAGGTCGAGGGTTCGAGCCCCTTTTGGGTCGCCATAAAATTTAAAAAGCCTCGATAGCTCAGTCGGTAGAGCAAGGGACTGAAAATCCCTGTGTCAGTGGTTCGATTCCACTTCGAGGCACCATTAAGTTAAGCGGACATAGCTCAGTTGGTAGAGCATCACCTTGCCAAGGTGAGGGTCGCGAGTTCGAGTCTCGTTGTCCGCTCCAAAATTTGGCGGCATAGCCAAGTGGTAAGGCAGAGGTCTGCAAAACCTTTATCTCCAGTTCGAATCTGGATGCCGCCTCCATATTTAATCAAGCGATATCAAGCCTTTCATGGCTTTTATTTTTTATTCAATTTCTAAAAATAAATCCGTGACAATCCCATGACAATCCGAGATTTTTATTGCATAATTTCTATTGATTCTATAGCTTGTTTTTGAATATCTGGTAATACATGCGAATACGTATCAAGAGTAATGCTTACATTAGCATGGCCCAATCTTTCGCTTACAATTTTAGGATTTATTCCTTTCTTTAATAACCATGTAGCGTGTGTATGCCTTAAATCATGAAAACGGATAATTTCTATAGGAGCTTTATTGTTCTCTTTGTTATAAGCTTTTTCGTATAACTGAAATCTTTTAGAAATGTACTGTGGAATAAAAGGATCTCCATTTTCATGAGTGCATACAAAATTGTTATCATTATATAATTCACCTAGTAGTAATTTATTTTCAATTTGTTTTTTCCTTTGTGCTTTAAGAGCTTCTATTGTCGTTTTAAATAATACAATTTTGCGCTTGGATTTTTTTGTTTTTGGTTCTTTTAAGGTTAATGTTCCATATAGATATTGCATATTTGATGTAACATATATAACTCCGTTAATTAAATCAACATTTTCCCATTTAAGTGCGGATATTTCGCCTTCACGCATACCTGTTTCTAATGCTATTTTAACCGGGAGATATATTTTTTCATCTTTTATAAAGTCTAAAAAGTTTTTTGCGGTATCTTCATCCCATACCTTCATTTCGTTTTTTACTACTTTAGGTGGTGTAACGGAATCAGATGGGTTGTTATATATCATTTGCCAGCCTACAGCATGTTTTAAGGCTAGATGCAACATTCTATGTATTTTCAATATTGTACTATTAGATAATGTACCTTCATCAACAAGTTTGCTATAGTATTGTTGTATGTGTGCTGGTTTTAAATCTTGAAGTTTTGCAATACCAATATGATTTTTTATATTAGTTGTAAATTCAGTATACCTTTTGTAAGTGCTATCCGTGACATTGACTTTTGCATATGTTTCAAGCCAATAATCGAGATAATCCGCTAAAGTCATGGTTTTGGAATCTACAAATTGTCCAGTTTCCAACTCTCTAATTAATTTGTTCATAGCTTTTTCGCAGTCAGATTGCCTCTTAAATGTTTTTGATTTGTATTTTTTCTTCCCAGTGATAGGATCTTTGCCAATATAAACAACATATTGCCATCCATCTCCATGCTTTCTGATATGGCCACGCATAGATAATACCTCCTTTATTTGTTTTCCCTAAAACCAAAAATTTTTTCTCCACACTCAAAACATATCAATTTTGCGTCTTCGGATTTCTCAAAGGCTTTTACTTCATCAGGCGTTAAAGAAATTTTAAACATTTTCCCGCACATACTGCATTTTGCAATTGATATAATATTGCTGGCTGATTTCTTATCTTTATCAGTCATTTTTATTACTCTCCTTTTGCATCTTCTTCTTCGATATTTTTGATTATTCTTACAATTTGTTTTATACTTTCATGCGACAATTTACTGTTTTTATCACGTAGTGTTACGCCAATTATATTAGGTCTTACAGTAAGATAGAAGTTGAGTAACTCTAGATCGTCTTGCAATGCTTCAACTATTTCCTTTTCATTTGGATAGTAGTCATACATATTATTTCCTCCATTTTTACATGATTTTATATGCTGCTATTTCTTCAGCAACATTAAAAGCATTTATGATTTGTCCGTATGTCATAAAATCTTCATTTGTTGTCTGAATTAATAAATATGTACCAAATAGATTAGCTTCTAATTCTAATCTATTTTCAAAATACGTATATGCTTTCAGAAAAGGGCAATTTTCTCTAGGATGCAGAACAGCATGTCCGAGTTCATGAGAACATACTATAATTTTATTCCTATAATCTAAGTCGCTATTAACATATATTTGTTTGTTACGATGTGTATATTTGTAAAATCCATATATATTTCCTAATGGGAATATAAAAACATCTACATTCAACCATTCTGACAGTTCAAGAGGGTTATTTGTTTTATACTTTTTAGCCAATTTCCTTGCAATTGAAGATATTTGTTCCCGTGAGTACAAAACACTCACCTCTATTTACGATATTTTTTAGGCGTATATTTCTCTTTGTTTTTTATTTTTGCCATACGCAAACCGAATTCTAAAGCCTGTTTTAGCAATTCTCTGTCTTCATCTGTAATCGGTTCATTATAAAACATCAATCCGTCTGCATGTTCCAAATCATTCATCATTTTTTCGAGATCTTTTGCAATATCCTTCTTGTCTTTTTCTGTAAGTTTGTCTTGTACTATTTTCTCTGGATTGCGAATATCAGTGCGCCCTAAAAGATAATCTACGCTAACATTAAAATAATTTGCTAATTTATTTAACGTTTCCTTGTCTGGAGAACGCAATCCTGATTCATATTTTGCTATTGTAGAATAAGAAACATTTAAAAATTTTGCTAGTTCGTAACGGTCTTTTTTGTATTCATTTCGTAAATCTTTTAGTCTATCTTTGAATTCCAAATTGTCCACCTCCTATTATTTTTTTCTTAATTTTAACACAATAAGTCCAAAAAATAAATATTTTTATCCATTTTGGATAAAAAACTATTGACATTGGACTTAAAGTCGCATATAATATAATCAAGACGTGAGACGAAAAGTCCAGTGGAGGTGAGCATATGAAAAACAAAAAAAGAATTAAATTAATAAAAATAAGAAAAGATAATGGTTTAAAGGTAAAAGATATAGCAAATTTGTTAGGAATATCTGTATCACATTATTATAAAATTGAAGAAGGTATTAGAAATCCTAATCTTAAAGTAAGTATGAAACTTTCGAAAATTTTGGGGCATTCAATCGAAGAACTTTTTTTTGATGATAAATTGGACGATTCGTCACACAACACAGAACAATCCGCATAGGAGGTGAGAAGGATGGAAGGGAACAACGGCCTTCATAAGCTGATAATCAAAAACGATGAAATGATGCTGGATGATTTCAAAATAAAAGGATTAATAAGGTATGAGCTAAAGAAAGACTCTGCCGACTTACCAACAGAGCTTCTGATAGTTTTACAAGTTAAAGACCTAACTTTGAATTTATAATTTTAGCTATTACTTCAGATGCAATTTTGGAAAGTGCACTGAGAGAGTAAGAACCAACACTTTTAGCAATTTCTTTGGTTTTGTTCCAGTTATTATCTTGTCTTATATTGGCAAGAAATTCGTGACCTGCTGGGGAGATGTCGTGTATCAAACAATTGCCACCCAGAAAATAAGTTACTTTTGTTAATAAACCAGATAATTCGCATTGTTTGATATGATACATTACTTCTTCATGACTATATTGTTTTAATCGTTCATACTCGGACTCGAGATTGTAGTCCATAAACTTACCGTATCCAGTATGTTCTTCTGCAGTTAGTAAAATATCTCTAATGCAATCAGGGTTTAATCTCAATATTATAACCTCCTCTCAAGAGAATTTTACCACTGGAGAGGAAAAAAAACAAAAAGGGGGTAAAAAGCTTATGGCACTTGTTTATACAACAAAAGAAGCAGCACAGCTTCTAAAAGTAGACATTAAAACAATATACAAATTGAAAGATGAGCATAAACTTCAAGCTGTTAAAGTTGGATCAAAGATTTTGATAACTGAACAAAGCATTAACAACTACTTGGGTATCATTCCTGCTAAAACCGAGAATGAAATCAGGCTTGAAGAAGAGAACAAAAGGTTAAAAGAAAAATTAAGGCAATACGAAAGACATTTATCACAAATAAAAGATGAGATTTTAAAAATTGATATTAAAGCAGTTTAAAGGGATGAAATAGATGTGTTGTAGACAGGCAAATGAAAAAGAAGAGATGATTATACGAACAGTAAAAAATTTAAAGCTTACAGATGACGAATTTAAAGCGATGATGTGGCTGTCAAAATGGGAAGTTGAAACGGTTTGCAATATATGCGCAATTATAAAGAAAGCTAAAGAATACGGGAGACCTTTAGCGGAAATAAGGAGGAATGAGCAATGATACAGGTACTAATGAAAGCTGTTGATACATCAGACAAAGAAGAGATGGAGAGGCAGCTAACATCTTTAGAAAATTCGATAGAATTTAGATTGCAAAGAATAAGAGAATTACAGGAACTTAAGAGACAGGCGGCAAAGGCAGATGTATTGATTGAGAAATTGAGAGATGAGATTGCAGATCTAAATCAAGAACACAAAGAATTGACAAGACTTTACTACAGTCAGATGTGAGATCTCGAAAATGTCATAAGAAGTGTTTCTGAATTCATTATAAACCAGGAAGGAGGAAAAGTGAATGAATAAATATTGCACAAATATTTATAAAGAGGCTAGAAAAAATGCTGGTATGACACAAGATAAAGCAGCGGAGCTTCTACATATCAGTACAAGATCACTTATAGATTATGAAACAAATAGAACAATACCACCTGATGATATTGTATGTGACATGGTAGAAATATACAAAGCACCTTGGCTTGGATACAAACACTTAAAACAATGCACAAAAGTTGGACAAAAATATCTGCCAGACTTAAATTTAACGATTTTACCTGAATCGGTATTGACACTGCAGAGTGAAACAGATGATTTGGAAATTGTTAAAAAAGACATGATTAAGATAGCCGCTGATGGTGTAGTTGATGAAACGGAAAAAGAAAGATGGCAGCGTGTTACAAAAGAAATAAGTGAAATGGCAGGCGCAGCACTTGCGGTTATTTTCGCAAGATGAAAGGGGGATTTAAAGATGTCAGTAAGAATTGCAATACTTTTATATAAATTATTTGGTATAACCTCAACGTTAGAAAACGGACAAGTCAGACACGGAATAGAATTTTGGAAATAAAAAAAGGCCTTTAAAAAAGGCACAAATTAAATCTTTCAATGAGAGTATACCACATTTCTGGTATACTCTCAAGACTAAAAAATGAGAGGGGATAAAAAGATGGGAAACATGGCTTTGATGAATAAGATTTGGAATATCACTAATTCACGCATACTTAAAACAGATGACAAAATTAAAATGCTTGAAGATTTAAAAAATAACACAGATGATAAGGTACTTATAAAGATTATAGAACTTGATATAGAAAATTTAAGGAGTGGAGTGTAATGGATACGCAGGAAATGAAAATAATACATCTCTACGATAAACAGCCAAAGGACATCAGTGTGAAACTTGAAAAAAATACGAAAGGATACAATTGGGAAATAAGCTATGCAGGTGAGGATATAGAAGTAGTTTTGGCGAGGATAAGAGAGGCTAATAAAAAATTGCAAGAAGAATATGGAGGGGAGAAACAATGAGCAATAGCAAGGCAATAGATAATTATCAAAGGATAAAATTTTTGCTTAGTAATGTAAATGTAAAGAAAAGATTTGAGGAAGTTCTTGGACATAGAGCAGCACAATTTATAACATCTGTATCAAACGTAGTAAATGGTAACCCTATGCTTCGCAACTGTGATGCAAACTCTATACTATCTGCCGCAATGGTAGCGGCCACTTTGGATCTTCCTGTGGATCCAAATCTAGGCTTTTCTTATATAATCCCTTATCACACGAAAGAGGGTTGGAAAGCTCAATTTCAAGTAGGATACAAAGGAATTATACAGTTAGCACTTAGAACAGGGCAATATAAGAACATAAATGTAATTGCAATATATGAAGGACAATTAAAAGGATTTAATCCTCTTACGGAAGAGATTGAGTTAAATTTTGAGAACAAGATTTCCAACAAAGTAATAGGTTATGCGGCATACTTCAGGCTGATTAATGGGTTTGAAAAGACCGTATACTGGCCTATAGAGAAGGTAAAAGCACATGCGCAAAGATTCAGTAAGACTTATAATAATGGTCCATGGAGGACTGACTTTGATGAAATGGCCAAAAAGACAGTTATTAAAAATACTTTGAGTAAGTGGGGAATACTCTCGGTAGATATGCAAACAGCTCTAAAATCTGACCAAGCCATAATACACGAAGGTAAACGTGGCGTTGATTATGAATATGTTGATAACCCAGAACCGGATACTGAAGGAAATAATAATGTAATTGATGTAGATACTGGAGAAATTATTGAAGATGATAAAAGTGACAATGATTATGCAATAGAAGAAGGTGAAAACCAACAGATGGAAATAGATGAAGAAAATTTACCAGAATTCTTGCAAGAGGAAGATGAAGAAAAATGAGAAATGAGGCGGGGATTAAACCGCCTTTCTAAAAAACTTTTTGATAGGAGTTGGTAAAGATGAAAATTCGAGTATCATATGCAGAACTTAAATCAGGCCCTGGCTACAACAATAAAAAGGCTGAAGCAGAAATTGAAGTAGATGTTGCTGGCGATATAGATAAGGCTTTCACAAGGGCATGGGACAAGGTTAAGGCTGAAGTTAGGAAACAGCTTGACGATGAGGAAATACCATTTTGAGGTTCGATTAAGAGCCTCTCTCAAAATTATTTTAGACGGAAGGATACTCATTAAGTACTAAATTGGAGGGTGAAGGAAGATGCCAAATAGAATACTTAAAGAAAGCATATGCACAAGTGATACAATTGCACAATTGGATCCAGAGGAAGAAATATTCTTTTATAGATTATTAGTTATGTGCGATGATTATGGTCGCATGGACGCAAGGCCAGCTATCTTAAGAGCAAAAGGATATCCTCTTAAAATAGATAAGGTTAAAGAATCAGATATAAATAAATGGCTTAATAAATTAGTTAAAGTGGGATTAATACATTTATATGAAGTTGACAATAAGCCATATTTATACGTAACAACATGGGAAAAGCATCAGCAAGTGAGAGCAAAGAAAAGCAAGTATCCTTCACCTGATGAAGCACAACAACAATCTGATAGCACATACAATCATATGATATCAGATGATAGCATATGTCCCCGAGAATCCGAATACGAATCCGAATCCAAATCCGAATACGAATCCGAAGATATATTGTCGTCAGAAACTGACGACACAACCTCGCAAACGCAACAAGATAAAGTACCATATCAGGAAATAGCCAATCTTTATAACGATATATGTCAGTCACTGCCTAAAATAAAGCAAATAACTAATAAGCGTAAAAGAAGCATAAAAACCGCATGGCATAATATGCATGAGAATATTTCTGCCTTTGAACAAGCCTTCAGGAAAGCCGAAACAAGCGACTTTTTATCAGGACGCAATGGTAAATGGACCGGTTGCAACTTTGACTGGTTGATTAATAACAACAACCTTGTAAAAGTGCTTGAAGGTACGTATGACAATAGAGCTGCACCTATTAATGATTTACCAGAAAACGTGCGAAATGCTCTTGAATTAGTCAAAAGAACTGAATATCAACAAGGACAAGAAAAAAATATTTGGGAGGTTGATTAAGAATGACGCTAAATGAAACGTCAAGAATATTGTCTATTATAGCAGCCGCATATCCACGCTTTCAGGTTGATAGGGCCGGATTGACGTTACAGGTATGGCACGAGATGCTCGGAGATTTAGATTATAGAATTGTGCAAATGGCGGTACAGAAACTTATACTCGAAAATCCATTTCCACCTGCGATTGCAGATGTTAGGAAGTTGGCATCTGAAATATCGACACCCAAAGAAGAACAGCTGGATCCTGCCGAAGCATGGGGAGAAGTTGAAAAAGCAATACGCTATTTTGGCTCATATCGGGAAGAAGAGGCATTAGCAAGCATGAGCCCGGCTGTAGCAAAGGTTGCAAAATATATGGGGTGGCGTGAGATATGCCTTAGTGAAGAGCCAGGAGTTGTGAGAGGGCAATTTCTCAAGATGTTTAGTCAGGTCCAGGAACGAGAGAAGAAAGAAGCATTGTTACCAGAGAATCTTAAAAACGATATAGCAATGCTTGCAAATAAGCATGATTTTAAGCTTATAGAGGGAGGCAAGAAATGATGAAGGTTGAATTTGAGATGAATCTGAAAAACGGAGATGGCTCTGACAAGAAAAGAAAAAGAGAAATAGTGCGAGGCAAGGGTGAACTTATAAAAGAATACGAACATTTTTACTTAGTGCAGAAAAAAGGATATAGGACATGCATAAATAAAGCGGATATTGTGTGCGGACAGGCAAAAATAAAGTTTTTGGGGGTGTGAGGGATGGAAGAATTGATGGAGATTAAAAAGACTGCAATGGAAATTGTTCCGGCTGTACCTGATGAAATACAAGACAAGCTTTTTAGAATATGCGACTTAGTGGATTGTTTAATGAAACCTAAAGCGACTATAGATACTGAGCTAATAAAAATATATAAAGAAGGGGAATAAGAGGTGAACAGCCTAATGAGTTTTACAAAGAAATCGTTGGATTGGGATAGTGAACAAGTCAAAATAGCATTAGCTAAAGTAGACGAAGTTTTAAAACGGATTAAAAAGCGTAGTAGTGGCATTTATAAAAGACAAGCGATAGAAACAGTGTTTGCAAAATATACAGGCGTTTACAGAAACTATTATTATATCTTGCAACATTTACGTAAAACAAAAAAGAAGGAGGAATTGAAATGATAGGAGATTATGAAATAGCGTCAAAAGAAATTGTAAATATGGCAAATGAAATTATAGAGAGATATCATTCAGACTTGAAAGACGAGAAAATAGCTTATGTAATTAGATACAGCACTTGGACTAAAAACGGAAAACAAGTATTTGGCACTGCTAAGAAATGCTCTGATAAAGAAAAGCTTCTGACTGGATATAGTTTTATAATCACTCTCAGTAATTTAGTTTTGAATATGCCAACTGATACGATTAAAGCAATTATAGATCATGAATTAAGTCATTGTGGCGTAATTAGAGATGAATATGGCAAAGTTACGAGAAGATATATTATTGCACATGACCTTGAAGATTTTGCCCATATAATAAGGCGATATGGCTTATATAGTGATGACGCAAAGCATTTTATGGAACAGACGAAGCAAATATCCTTCTTTGATGATGATAAAAATTTGATGAAATTTCTTGATAACAAATTCAAAGATGGAAATAACGATATGCCTGCATAGGAGGAAGTTACTTTGTACAAAATAGTTATTCCTTTGGTACCAATTACGAAAAAAAATCATCAAGAAATCAGAATAAATAAAAGAACTGGGGCTCGCTTTGTGGCTCCCAGCGTTCAATATAAAAACTATGAAGAGGCTTGCGGCTATTATATAAGATGGCCAAGAGAACCAATAGATTATCCAGTCAATGTAAAAGCATTATTTTATATGGATACACATAGAAAATGTGATTTGACAAATCTAAACGAAGCACTGCATGACATACTTGTAAAATACAAAGTGCTAAAAGATGATAATTATAAAATAATTGCAAGCACTGATGGGAGCAGGGTGCTTTATGATAGGGAAAATCCGAGAACAGAAGTTTATATTGAAAGAGTTAATGTCGAGGAGGTATCGTGATGACCATAAAGCAGGTTCATATTTGCGATGGTTGCGGGAAAATGCTTGAAAAAGCAAAAGATATATATCGTTTATATTTGCAAACAAACGCTTTTTGGGATGGAACTGAAACAACATATTTAGAAGAACGGTTAGAATTCTGCCGAGACTGTGCAAGAAATATTAAAAATGCTTTAGAAAAAATAGCGAAAAGAGAGGTGAATGGAAATGAATAAAATTGAATTTTTAGCAACAATACCGCCAATTCAATCAGGCCTTAAATTTGGTGGCGACGGCGCAAGAGTGCAGTTTGACATTCCTGAAACATATTTATCAGAAGCCGTAAAGCTTGTAACATGTAAAAATAAAGTTTTGAAAGTTACAGTGGAGATTAAAGAGGGGTAGCTAAAGCTATCCCTATACGCATTTAGGAGGGGCGAGCATGGGTATACTAGATAGGCAAATATACAAAGAAATTGAATGGCACTTGTATCACTACTTTGACTTGAAAAGAGAAGTGAAAGAATATAGAGAAAAAGTATTAAATTCAAGTACACCTCTTTTTGGAAAGGTTGGAGAAGGACAATCTTACCATAGTGATAGCACAGCGATAAAAGCATTGATGTTGGCTAAACCACCTAAAGAGATAGAAGAATATGAAAAATGGTTTACGATAATAGAAAAAACAATTCAGAAGTTTAAAAACACAGATAAGGAAAAGTTATTACAATTAATATATTTTGACGAGGAAGGGCGAGAATATATTCAGAAAAGGTTACATATCGAAAGAGCTACGTATTTTCATTGGAAGGATGAGATAATATTATATATTGCGTTATTAGCAGCACAAGAAAATTTGATAAAAGTCTAAATCACTTGACAGAATGTTTGATATCAGCAGTGTTACTTGACAAACTAAGAATAATATGGTAAAATACTTTCATAAGGATTTGTAAAGGAGAGTGGGAAATTGGATTTGGCAAAGTTCAAAACTGCTGATGATATATTAAAAGAGTATGTTTCAGATGTAATGAAAATTGAACTCGGAAGAACAATAAAGAAAGCTTATCAAATTACGCAGCAGATAAAAAGAGATAGAGATCTTTTTGAATCTTTCTTATTTAAAAATATTGAGACTTATTTAAATAGCGTTGTCGTTGAACTACAGATTGAAAAAGCAATTAATGAAGGAAGAATTGGAAATTTAAAATGTGAGATTGTTCCTAATATCATAAAAAGTCATTATCACTTAGAAATAAGAACAATAGATGACAAATGTATATTTACGGTTAGTCAGGTTAGAGATAAGAATCAAATTCCAAGAAGAAATATATTTAGAATGAATTATAGTTATTCGAATCAACTTACAATTGATGATATATTAGGATATGAAAGAAAGCAAGATGAAGTTTACTTAATAATTACACATGGGTATTTTAAAGAGGGGCTCAATTTTATAAACATCGGTATTCCTTCACCTAATTTAAATGATTGGTTCGCAAAGGTTTCTTTGTTAGAAGATCAAAAGATAATGACGGAAATTGAAAAACCTGAATACATAATTGAAGAAATAAATGATGATTTAATTTTAGAAGTAAAACAAGAAATTATAAAAAGGGTGTCGGGAGATGACAAAAAATAAAGAGCATAACATTGTACCTCAAAGGATAAGACAAGCAAGGCTTATTCGTGGTCTAACTATACAGGAATTAGCTAATAAATTATCTGTTACACGGCAGGCTGTTTCACAATATGAATTAGGTCAAACTGCTCCTAGTGCAGCTGTACTCGGAGAAATGGTTAGAATTTTAAATTTTCCACTTTCATTTTTTTATAAGCCAATAGAGTCGGATAATTTATTCAATAGTGATAACGCTTTTTTTAGAAGCTATGCTACTGCAAATAAAAAAGAAAAAGAACAGCAGATACAGAGAGCTAATTTACTAGTAGAAATTTATAAATATCTTTCTGAGTTTATAGAATTTCCAAAAGTTAATTTGGCTAATTTAAGTAGTTTTGATATTGAGAATCTTAATGATGACTTAATAGAAAAAATAGCGATATATGTAAGAAAATCGTGGAAACTTGGTCTTGGGCCTATAAGCAATGTAACTTTGTTAGTTGAAAAAAATGGTTTTATAGTAACAAGAAATGAAACCAATTATCAAGAAATAGATGCTTTTTCTTATTTGTTGCCAGAAGGAAGACCCATTATATTCCTTAGCGCTGACAAAAAAAGTGCTGCTAGAACCCGGCTTGATATTGCGCATGAACTTGGGCATATATTGCTCCATCAAGGTATAGAAAAAGGATTAATCAACGACAAAAAAATATTTGATAAAATAGAAGATGAAGCATACAGGTTTGCTACGGCTTTTCTACTTCCCGAAGAAAGTTTTTTAGAAGATGTGATTTCTACTTCTTTAGACCACTTTATTTTTTTGAAAGAGAGATGGAAGGTTTCTATTAGCATGATGATAAGAAGATGTAAAGATTTAGGAGTATTGTCTGATAGTCAATATACGTATCTCATGAAACAAATATCACGGAGAAAATGGAGGAAAAAGGAGCCATTAGATGATGTATTAGAACCAGAAAATCCGGTTTTATTGAGAAGAGCCGTTGAAAAGCTGTTGGAGGAAGAAATATTAACTCGTGATCAATTGGTTGAAGATTTAAAAATGCCAATTGAGGAGATAGAATCTTTAACTAATCTTGAACCAGGAACTCTTAGTAGGAGAGGACAGGTTATACCAATAAATATAAGGGAATTTAAGAAATAAAATGCTGATATAGTAATTTTTCAAAAAAGTCTAATACTTTTTTCAAAAAAATCTATGCTATAATACATAATAGAATAATAGAAAATTTTACAAAAGAGAAAGCTCAGGTGTTCCCTTCCTGAGCTTAAGTTATTTAAAAATTGTTCGAAGATGTATATAATATATAAATAAAATATAAATAAATGAAAGGGGATTGAAATAATGATAAGTAAAATTTATAAACAAGATAATGATGATGAGTATCTTAAAATGAGAAAAGAGGCATATGATACTTTCCCTGAGGATTATTTCAAGCAATTACAATATATTGCTGAGAAGGGTAATAATAAATTTTATGTTATGCGACTATTAGAAATAGTACAATATTTATATTCGCTGCATGATAATCGCATTAAAGATTATACATTTAATGCTTTTGCAATAGATTGTTTATATCGAGGTTTTTTAGATTCTATTAGACATATGCAAAAAGATTTACCTGATAGTATATATGAGAGTATAAAAAATAACATTCAAGATTTTATAGAACAAAGTATAAAACAACTTAACATTAAAAATATAGATGAAGAATTAAAAACGACGTCAGAAAGGGAATGCCCATATTGCGATAGCATAAATATAGAAGATATGGGTTGTGCCTTTGAAGAAGGAACAGAAAGTTCAAAAGGACCAACAAAAATACTTTATACGTGCAAAGACTGCGGCAAAAAATTTCTATTGCTTAAATGAAAAGAGCTCTAACCAGGGCTCTTTTTATATAAAACTTTTGAATTAAGATAATATATTTTTGCAGGAAAAATCAGATAAATATAGAATATATTATTATATTGCAAATTATGAAAGAAAAGGGGAGGTTAATATGGTATGTAAAAAATGCGGTTCGGAGAATATACAAGTAGTGCAAGGGAGTTCAAAAGTTAAGGATGTAAGTATCTTAAGAACTTTAGGAAGATGGCTTTTGATATTATGTACAGCAGGGTTATGGTTACTAGTACCGAAAAAGAAAGGCACTTTAAAAGCAACCACATTGGCAGTATGCATGAATTGCGGACATAAATGGAAAATATAAAGAGCTTTGACAAGGCTCTTTTTTATTTTGGCAAAAGTAGGCGATAATGATGGAACATAATTTTTATAAGAGTGCAAAATGGAAGCATAAGAGAGAGATAATATTAAAGAGAGATGAGTATTTATGTCAAGAATGCAAGAGGTATGGGAAGACAACACAAGCGACGACGGTACATCATATTATACCTCTTACATGGTGCTTAATATATAATATTGCATTAGCGTTAGCAAATATAAACTTAATTAGTTTATGTGAAAAGTGCCATAATAAAATGCATGATAGAGATAGTGATAAACTTACTTCATTCGGGCTTGCATGGGTTAAGAAGATAGGTAAAATTGGTTTAGATTGGATAGAAAAATATTCAGAGAAATGATAATAAGATTTGACAACGATGAAGAAAGTAATCCCCCCCACCTTGACAACAAGATAAAATATCTTTTGGGTACCGGCACGGGGAACTCTTTCCAATAGAGCGACCATTGAAAAAATTTTTTCAGGAGGTGAGAGGCATGGCGAAGGTACCTTCAAAGGAAACAATTAAGAGAAGAACAATAGAAGATATGAAAACACTCGGAGTCCATAAACCGCAGTATAATCGCCTAATTGAGATATATTCCGAACTAGTTTATCAATATTTAACTTTGAATGATGAATTTGAAAAAGGTGGGTATCAATATGAGGTAGAAACGGACCAGGGAGGTACAAAAAAATCCCCGATTGTTGCAACATTAGAATCATTGAGAAAAGATATTTTGGCATACTCTGATAGACTATGCCTCAATCCGAAATCAATTGAAACTGTAACTACTGAGAAGGGCAATAAATCAAAACTGGCTTCAGTTTTGAGTGAGTTGAAATGACTAAATATAAAAACTATGATACTGTAATAGAATATGCAAAGAGCATAGTTGCAGGTAAGAAAGTTGCTTGTAAAGAATTAATTCAAACCTGTAATAGATTTTTAAAAGATCTTAAAAATTCTAATTATGATTTTAACCCGAAAGATGCCGAATTTGTAATACAAATTATTGAAAAAACATTTGTCCATGATCAGGGAGAAAAATTAGATGGCACACCGCTACGAGGTGAGCCTTTTTTATTGGAGACTTGGCAAAAATTTATTGTTTATAATTTATTAGGATTTTATAATAAAGGGACAAAAATAAGGCGCTTTAAAGAAGCGTTTATTTTTATACCTCGAAAAAATGGGAAGACAAGATTTGTTGCTGCTTTATCTTGGGCTTTGGCATTATTAGAGCGAAGATCAGGAAGTAAAATATATATTACAAGCGCAGTGCTAGATCAATCATTGCAATCTTTTAATTTTATACTTTTCAACCTAAAACAGATGGGTGAAGATGGTAATTTTAGAATTCTTGACAATAATCAGGAACATAGCATAAGTGGCGAATTAAGTGACGGCTTTATATATATTAAAGCTTTGGCTGCTAATCCTGATAAACAAGATAGTTTGAATTGCAATGTTGGCATAGCAGATGAGATCCATGCTTATAAAACGCCGAAACAATATAATATCATAAAAGAAGCTATGAAAGCTTATACGAATAAGTTGATGATAGGTATTACGACGGCGGGAGATAATATGAATTCATTCTGCTATAATAGATTGAAATATTGCCAAAAGATATTAAATGGGACTATTAAAGATGAGGCATATTTTGTATTTATTACAAAAGCAGATGAAGATGAGAATGGAGATGTAGATTATACGAACCCGATAGAACATGAGAAGGCTAATCCTAATTATAGAGTAACCATAAGACCGGAGGATATGATGAATGACGCTCTACAGGCTCAGAATGATCCACAGCAAAGGAAAGATTTTCTTGCGAAGTCATTAAACATTTATACAGCTTCTATGAAAGCCTATTTCAATATAGATGAATTTAGAAATAGTGACAAAAAATATGATTGGACCATTGAGGAATTAGTTAAATTGCCTATTGAATGGTTTGGTGGCGCTGACTTGTCAAAGCTGCATGATCTGACCGCCGCGGCACTGTATGGGACATATTATAACGCATATAAAGATAAAAACGGTAAAATGCATGATGTCGATATTGTTATTACTCATGCATGGTTTCCGATAGTAATGGCACAAAGAAAAGCTGATGAAGATAATATACCTCTATTCGGCTGGAAAGATGATGGTTGGCTTGATATGTGCAATAACCCAACTGTAAATCATGCAGATGTAGTTAATTGGTTTATCAAAATGCGAAAAATGGGATTTAAAATTAAACAGATTGGCCATGATAGAAAATTTTGCAGAGAATATTTTGTCGGCATGAAAACAGCGGGATTTAATATTGTGGACCAGCCGCAATATTTCTATAAAAAGAGCGAAGGTTTCAGGCACATAGAAGCGAAAGTAAAAAACGGCGACTTTTATTATCTTCATTCAGAGGCCTTTGAATATTGTGTTCAGAATGTGAGAGCCATAGAAAAAACAGACGATATGATTCAATACGAAAAAATCGATGGAGATGGAGGAACACAGCGCATTGATATATTTGATGCCGCTGTTTTTGCGTGTGTAAGGAAACTTGAGAACTTAGAAAAGAAAACTTATGCTGAAAGATGGCTCAAAAGCTAATGAAGGGCGGTGAGGTAGTTGAATTTTTTAAAATTTATAAAACATAGAAAGATGAAAACAAGGGCTGATCCTTTAATAGGATGGTTTATAACAGATGGCGCATATGATACATTATGTATTCCCGGTTATACAAGGTTATCTGACAATCCGGAGGTAAAAATAGCGGCACACAAAATCGCGGAGCTTATATCTTCTATGACAATATATCTAATGCAAAATACAGAAAATGGAGATATAAGAATCAAAAATGAATTATCTAGGAAGATAGATATAAATCCATATAGCCTTATGACGCGTAAGGCATGGATGTACAATATAGTTTATACCATGCTTCTAGATGGTAAAGGAAATAGTATTGTATATCCAAAAATAACACAGGATGGGTTGATAGATGAATTAATTCCTTTGAAACCTTCCGAGGTATCGTTTTTAGAAACCGATACAGCTTATAAAATAATTTATAATAATAAAATTTATAACTACGATGAGGTTCTTCATTTTATCATCAATCCTGATCCAGAAAAACCATATATGGGTACTGGTTATAGAGTGGTGCTTAAAGACATTATTAATAATCTTGAACAAGCTATAGTAACTAAAAAGCATTTTATGTCTGATAAATGGAGACCTTCAGTAATTGTATCAGTTGATGCTATGACAGAAGAACTTTCCAGTAAGGAAGGCAGAGAGGCGATACTCGAAAAGTATATTGACGAAACAGAGGAAGGTAAACCTTGGATAATTCCAGCGGATCTTATAAAAGTCGACACAATAAAACCATTATCATTGCAAGACCTCGCAATAAATGACGCGGTACAAATTGATAAAAGGACAGTTGCAGGTATATTTGGTGTGCCTGCTTTTTTCTTGGGTGTAGGAGATTTCAATAAAGACGAGTACAATACATTCATAAACGCAACTATTCTTCCGATAGCCAAAGGAATAGAACAGGAACTGACAAGAAAGCTACTTTACAGTCCTGACTTGTATTTCAAATTCAATCCGCGCAGTTTATATGCTTATGACATTACAGAGCTATCAAATGTGGGATCCAATATGTATGTGAGAGGCATTATGACAGGCAATGAGGTAAGGGATTGGCTTGGCATGTCGCCACTTGACGGGCTTGACGAAAGGGTGATCTTAGAGAATTACATTCCGGCTGGAATGATTGGAGAACAGAAAAAGCTTAAGGGAAATGGAGGTGATGATAATGGATAAAACAATATTTCAGACAAGAAGTTTACAGTCCGATTTAGCAAAATTAAAGGTTAGAGCAGAAGGCGACAGCGATAAATATATTGAAGGTTATTTCATTGTCTACAATCAAGAAACGGAACTATGGCCCGGTTATTTTGAGAAGGTTGCTCCAGAAGCTGTAAATAATACACTTGGAAATGACATAAGGGCGTTGATAAATCATGACACAACTCTTGTGCTTGGCAGAAATAAAGCCGGAACGCTTGAATTAAAAAGCGATGGACATGGGCTTTGGGGCAGTATAAAAATTAACCAAAATGATAGTGATGCTATGAATTTATATGAAAGAGTAAAGCGTGGTGATGTATCACAATGTAGTTTTGGCTTTAATGTATTAGATGAGGAAGATGAGTGGCGCCAAGACGGAACTTTGCATACGACATTAAGAGCGATTGACTTACATGAGGTATCTGTTTGCACATTTCCTGCATATGAAGAAACAGGTGTGCAGGCTCGACATAGAGAAATTGAACAGTATAAACAAAAACAAATTGAAATTAGAAAGAAAAAATTAAAAGAGAGGTTGAGAAATTATGGCATTAAAACAGATAATGTTGAACAAAAAAATTGAGCAGAGAAAAGCAGCTTTGGCGGAACTTCTAAAAACTGAGGAAGATCTCAATAAGAGAGCTTCCGAATTGGAAAAAGCTATTGATGAGGCAAAAACAGATGAAGAAATAGCGGCAATAGAAGAGGAGACTGAAAAACTTGACAAAGATAAAGCTGATTTTGAGGAAAATAAAAGCAAACTTGAAGGCGAGATTGCAGAACTTGAAGGACAGCTTGAAGAACTGAACAGCAAAGAACCTAAAAACAATTCTGAAAGCAAAGCGAATGACAGAAATAAAAATATGGTTGAAGGAGAGGTAAGAATGAGAACAGGGAAATTTTTCAATGGAATGACAAGAGAAGTGGTCAATGCTTTGATTGCAAAAGATGAGGTAAAAGAATTCTTGACACGAACAAGAGAACTGATAGGACAGAAAAGGTCCGTAACTGGCGCAGAGCTGACAATACCTGATGTTATGTTGGACCTCTTAAGAGACAATCTTTATAGATACAGCAAGTTAATAACGAGAGTAAACTTAAAATCAGTAGCAGGTAAAGCGAGACAAAATATTGCCGGAACCATCCCTGAAGGTATATGGACAGAATCAGTCGGAAAGCTCAATGAGTTAGCTCTTAAATTCAATCAGATTGAGGTTGACGGCTATAAGGTTGGTGGATTTATTCCAGTGCCTAATTCAATATTGGAAGATAGTGACTTGAACCTTGCAAATGAGATAATGGATGCACTTGGACAGGCTATAGGTCTCGCAGTTGATAAAGCTATATTATATGGTACTGGCACAAAGATGCCTCTAGGCATTGCGACGAGACTTGCACAAACCCAACAGCCTGCCGACTGGGGAGCAAATGCACCTGCATGGGAGAATTTAACCACGACAAATCTGCTTAAATTAGATGGAACATTAAGCGATGCAAAATTCTTCTCTGCATTAATGCTTGCACTGGGTGCAGCACAACCTAATTATGCAACTGGTGGAACTTTCTGGGCTATGAATAGAAAGACAAGAATGACATTGATATCAAAGGCTGTTACATTTAATGCTGCCGGTGCAATTGTCGCGGGACAAAATAATACAATGCCGGTCGAAGGCGGAGATATCGTTGAATTGCCATTTATACCTGACGGTGATATTATAGGTGGCTACGGTTCCCTCTATCTATTGGCAGAAAGAGCAGGCGCACAGCTCGCAGTATCAGACCAGGTAAGATTTATAGAGGACCAGACAGTATTCAAAGGCACAGCCCGTTATGATGGTGCTCCAGCAATTGGTGCAGGCTTTGTGATAGTGAATATAAATAATGTTGCTCCAACTACAACAATAACCTTTGATGCTGATATTGCTAATGCATAATATATTTAAATAGGAGGAAGTAAAGTGGATATAGGTTTAATCCTCCAACTTGTAAAAGCAAATTTAGGTATGAATACTTCCATTAGAGATATATATTTAACAAAATTAATTGAGGGAATCATAACCGAATTGACCGAAGAAAAAGGAATAGCACTCGATGGAAGTAATTCATACCATCTTATGTTTGTTGTAGATTATGCAGTCTGGAGATTTTTGAGTAAAGACAGTGATGCAGGCATGCCGGAGCATTTGCGGTATCGCTTGAAAAATCTATACATACATGCTGGAGGTGGTGCACCTGTATAAACCGAGTACGTTAATTTTTAATACAATAATTCATATACAAAATCGGAAACAGACAATCATAAATGGAGCTCCTGACATAGACTATGTCGATGCAGATCCAGCGCTCGATTATTGCAATTGGAAAGGTAGGGGCGGTACAGAAAGCATTCAAGCAGGCTCGCTTATAGTTTATGATACGGCTGAATTAACGATGTGGTATAGACCTGATATATCAGAACGAGATAGAGTATTATTAAATGACGATCCAAGCAAGGTATACGAGATAATTAACATTGAGAATGTCGAAATGAGGAATCAATACATGATTCTCAAAGTGCAAAGAGTGGTGAATGCTTAATGTCAACGCCATCTAATTTAACAAAAAATAGAACTATAAGTTTAAAATTATCAGGCATAGAAGAATATCTAAAAAAGATACAAGAAGTTGGAGTCAATGTTGAAGAATCTGTATCAGAGGCTATTGCTGAAAGTGCAAAAACAGTATATGAGGATATAAAAGCGTGGGCAGAAAAGCATAAATTCACAGGAGCTACTTTAAAAGGTGTCGACCTTTCAGAGGTAAAGCAAGAGGGCAATTATTTTTACGTAGATGTTGGCATAAATACGGATAAAAGCGAAAATGCTTGGCACGCTGTATTTGTTGAATATGGGTCTCCACATAATGCTGCAGATCCGGGGATAAGAAATGCTTTCACAAATAACAAAAGCAAAGTTAAAAAAATACAGAGAGATATATTAAAAAAGGCAGGGATGCCTGATGAGTAACATTTATGAGTTAATTTATAATACATTGATATCTTTGGGCTACCCTGTAAGAGAACAAGGAACATTTGGAAATACAGAAATGTTACCTGAAACATTCATAACATATCAAATCATAAATGAGACAAATGACACACATTATGATAATAAGATAGCGAGTACTACAACAAGAGTACAGCTTGCGTTATATTCAAAGAAACCTGCTATAAAGCAGAATGCGGACCAGTTGTTCAGGTCCGTAATGCTTCCGGCAGGTTTTTTACGTGTAAGTGGCAGAGATTTACCCTTCAATAGTAATACAGGACATTATGGTTATACATCAGATTATAACTATTATGAAAGTGAGGTATAAAGAATGAATGAATATGGCGAATTTATAGGTGTTGACAATATATACTTTGCTTTAGTGACACAAGATGATGAAAACGGATATGTGGCTGGAGCACCACAATATTTAGCACCCGTTGCAGAGATAAGTGGAGAAGCAAAAACTGACAGCGTAACGACTTATTATGATAATAAGGCCGCAAATAATTATATAAGTGAAGCTGCAACAGAGTTAAAGATAACAGTACAAAATGTCTCCGCACAGAAAATGGCCATATTACTTGGGAAAAAATATGATGCTACAAGTGGGAGAGTATATGATTCAGGTGAAGCAAATCCGCCAGATATAGCACTTGGATTTCGTTTTAATATGGGACAAAATGGATATAGATATTATTGGTTCTTGAAGGGCACGATGAGCGGCGGGGCAGAAGAAGCATCATCCAAGGCTGATAAGATAGATGTAAAAAATTATGAACTAACTTATACGGCTGTATCTACGAGACACGAATGGACTATAGATGGAGAATCACAATCAATAAAGAGAGTATTTGCTGACACATCAGATCCAGCATTCGATCCGACTGGATGGTTCTCACAAGTACAGACACCCGACAAAGCAGGTTCGCCAGCAGCTATAACATTAGTAAGCAGTACGCCAACTGATGGGGCAACTGATGTAAGCAGTACAGCACCTATCACTCTTACATTTAGCAATCCGATAGAATCTGAAGCAGTTACACTTATAAATTCAACAAATGGAAATATTGTAGCAGTTACAAAATCGCTTGATGTTACAAAGAAGATACTTACAATTACGCCTACAGCAGCACTTTCAGCTACGACAAAGTATATTGTATCTATAGCAGGTGTAGTAGATGCTTACGGACAGGCATTGGCAGCAACAGCAATAGATTTTACTACAGCAGCATAACAGGGAGGTTAAGCCCTCCCTATAATTTTTATGGAGGGATAATATGAGAGCACTTACATTGAAATTAGGCGATAAAACATATTCAACAGTGAAAATAACAGCATTCTTGAGTAAAGAAGCTTTGAAAATACAAAAGGAATCTTTAGAGATAGCAAAAATAGGCAAAGAAATACAAAATGACCTGGAAAATTTAGATACAATTGAAGAACTTTTAGACAAGATGGCAGAACTAAATGATAGAAAGGCAGCTCTAATATGTGAGGTATACGGCAATCAATTTACAATAGATGAATTGCAGAAAAATTTAAGTGATGAAGAAATAAATATTGAAATCAATAAAATAATTTTGGCAGTGTCAGGCGTGATCCAAAAAAACTAAAAAGGGACGTAGAAACGTCCCAAAATGATAGTGAAGATGTTGAAATAGAAGATACTTTGAATAGTCTATATCATTTATTGGTTAAGAATTTTGGTTGGACATTGAAGGATATTGATGATACCAGCCTTGAAACATTGATGGATTTTTTATTTTATAAGCCTAAAAAGAATGACAATATACGAATTAGGAATGGTAAGACATATATAAGAGCAACGAAACCGCCGTCATGGCTATAAGGTGGTGAAATTATGGCAGCGGGAAATGAGAACGATATTGGTGGAAAAGTGTCATTGGATATAACTGATTTTAAAGCCAACATAGCTGAATTAAACAGACAAATTCGAGTGATAGATACAGGGTTTAAGGCTGCAGCAGCAGGAATGGATGACTGGGGCAGCAATGCAGAAGGTTTGCAAGCAAGGATAAAAGCTTTAAATGAAATAACTGAATTGCAGCGCCAAAAAGTCGAAGCTTTAACAAATGAATATAAACGAATAGCAGCAGAAAAAGGCGAAGATAGTAAAGCCGCACAGGATTTGCAAATAAGAATAAATAAAGAAACTGAATCGCTTAACAAGAACCAAAAAGAATTGACCGATTGTACTGCTAAATTAAATAGTTTTGGCAATGAGATGGAGCAAGAATCATCTAAGGCAAGTAAATTTGATGGCGTGTTAAGCAAATTAGGAGATGGCTTAGGCAAAATTGGTACTACAATCGGTAAAGCGGCAATCGCAGGAATAGCAGCAGTTGGTACAGCAGCGGTGGGAGCAGCTACAGGAGTGTGGAAAATGGCAACATCTGCTGCCGACTATGCAGATGAAATACAAAAGGCATCAGATGTTACAGGTCTTACAGCTGAAAGGGTACAAGAATTAAGATATGCTGGAGATAATTTGGGAGTTAGTTTTGACACAATTGCAGGTGCACAAGCGAAATTAACAAAAAGTATGGCCGCAGCAAAAGATGGAACTGGAGCACAAGCTGCAGCATTTAAGGCTTTAGGCATAAGTGTAACAGATTCAAATGGACAGCTTAGAGATAGCAAAATCGTTTTTAGCGAAGCATTAAATGCACTTAATGGCATATCAAATGAAACAGAACGTGATGCTTTAGCAATGCAGATTTTTGGAAAATCAGCTATGGAACTGAATCCGCTCATTAAAGCTGGCGGTGATGAGTTAAATCGATTAACACAAGAGGCGGAAAAGAATGGTGCGGTTTTGTCTGGCGAGCAGATATCTGCATTAGATGCTTTTGGAGATAGTATATCTGCTTTAAAAATGTCATTGCAAGGGTTAGGAGGCAACATAGCATCAGCTGTATTGCCTGCATTACAATCGCTTGTAAGCAATGTACAGAATGTAACTGCAGCTGTAGGACAGGCATTAAAAACTGGAGATTGGTCGCAGGTAGGAACAGCAATCTCGGAAGGATTGAACTCAATAATAAATCAGATTTTAGGCTTTTTACCACAAATATTAACAATTATACCAACAATATTAACAGGCATTGCAAATGCAATTGTTACAGCAATTCCAACAATTTTGCCTCCTTTAATTAATGCGACTATGCAGCTATTAAATTCTTTAATTCAAGTAATAAACTCAAGTGGACCACAATTAATACAAACAGCAGTTCAAGCAATTACAATGTTAGTTACTGGAATATCCCAGGCGTTACCTAACTTGATACAAGCAGCAGTTGCAATAGTAATGGCTCTTATAAATGGCATCACACAGGCATTGCCACAATTAGTTCCTGTGGCATTGCAAATTATATTAGCTTTGGTAAACGGCATTATTCCAGCATTACCAAAACTTATTGAAGCAGCATTACAGATGATACTTGCATTAGTAAAAGGGTTAATGAAAGCTTTACCAAAACTTGTGGATGCTATACCGAAAATAATTGAATCATTCTATGATGCAATTTATTCAAACTTATCAACAATAATTGATTTAGGCACAGAAATATTGACGGCTTTAATAAATGGCATAATTGATACAATTCCTGCTTTGGTGGCTGCATTGCCAAAAGTTATTGATGCTATTTTAAAAACCATATTAACTAATTTGCCTAAAATAATAGAATCAGGCATTCAATTATTACAGGCATTAATAAATGGCTTAGCACGGGCTATTCCTCAGTTAATTAGTTATATTCCAACAATTGTAACAACAATCGTATCTGTAATAATACAGAATTTGCCTATGTTAATATCGGCTGCATTACAAATCATGGTCGCTTTGGCGTTAGGGATAGTACAAAATATACCAGAAGTTGTTGCAGTTATTCCACAAATATTTATTGCAATGGTTAAAGGTTTTGCAAAAATAAACTGGGCACAGCTGGGCATAGATCTTATACGAGGGATTGCAAATGGTGTAGCAGACGCAGCAGTTAGTCTTGCAGAAGGAGTAGTTAGAGCAGCTAAAAACGCACTCAATGCGGCTAAAAATGCTCTTGGTATTCATTCTCCATCTAAATTGTTTAGAGATGAAGTAGGCTTGCAAATTGGTGCAGGCATGGCGGAGGGTATCGCAGATAGTAGCAAAATAGTAAATAAAGCAATGCAAGGATTGAATGAGCAAGTAAATACGGATATAAGTACTAATTTATCAACTAATGTTAGTACAGGGATAAATTACAGAGAACTAGTGAGCGTATTAAAGGATACAATATTTCCACAGATGCAGTTTGGATCTCTTGTAACAGTGGAGAATTTAGTTGTAAGAAATGATAGTGATATCTATAACATATCAAGACAACTAAACAGTCTTATACAATCATCTAATCGCGCAAGGGGCGTGAGATAATGAGCTTCTTTATATTTAATGGGTTATCAAGCAAAAATTTGGGAGTAAATGTGGTAAAAATAAATAGAAATATATCAGAGATTTCGCATCAAAATTCCAGCAAAAAATTTATCTTTACAAGAATTTTTATATTTTACATCTAGTTGAATATATGGTAATAGTAAATCCATTTAGATGCTAAAAAAGTTGTACTTTCCCCTTACCCCATGAATTTTAATAATGAATTTCCAGTTTTGTTTCAAATTATGTCTTCACAAACAGTGGATTACTCCATCCAGTTTCTATGATAAATATCTCATCTTTTATATCTTCAATAATATCTATTTGAAGCATATGCTTTTCCCTAAAATTTCTTATACACCTGAAGAAATATAATTGCATCAAATTAAATGCTATTATTATAAACATTAACACAGTTTCTACACCCTCAGGACTGTGCAGAAAACAGTGATTTAAATGCCATTCTGTTTTTAGTTGATGAAAAGCATTGTTTTCAATTTCCCATCTTTTATGTATTATTTTCCATAGGGTTTCTACTGAAGTAACTTTAGAGGTAGTTATTATCCATGATTCTTTTATTTCTACTTTGCCTGAGCTATGTATTTCTTCTATAAATTTTATAAACCTTACTTCTATGTCGGAATTAGGCATTTGAAAATTGTCTTCGTCCCAGGCCTTTATTTTAATATAATTATTACTTTTTTTCTTAACAGTCCATTCTTTATCTGCTTTTCGACACTTGAATAAACCAAGTGCATCCTTAACTATATTAAGTCTTTCATCTTTAACCCTTACTACTGCATCCATCCCTATTGATAATACTTCTTTAATCCAAGTAGATTTGCAATATAATGCATCAGCTACTATAATGTCTGCAAAATGATGAAATTCTTTATGCAATTTTCTAATTAGACGCTTGCCTGCTGTGATTTCTCCTTCGTCTTTATCTGAAGCATCTCTTTTAGGTTCAAGCATTTCCTGACCTATGATAAGATGTGGATCAGAACCTACAGTTGCACATATTACTGACCTATGAAAGTAATGAGTAATCCCGTCCTTTTGGACTCGTGTAAGACAATTATCACAGCACTTATTAGTGCTTTCAAATAACTCTACACCATCTATTGCAACGACTTTTAGTCCATCTATAGTTCCTTTTCTAAAAACCTTATTTTTTGTACTTGTCTTGATTATACTATTATTAAGTTCATTTAAGCCATCTAAATCAAAATTACTTAAAACACGCCTAATAGTGTCAATACGAGGAATTTTAGTCTTTTTAGGTAATACTTTTTTAAATTTACCTTTTTTAAGCCAATGTTCCAACCTATTAAAACTCCTTATTTGAAGTATAAATCCAAATAATACTACAAAGGTAACTGTTGAAATTTTTACTGAAGATTTTGCTCTTTTATCTTTTAGGGTATTGATTTTTTCTCCAAGATGGTATATCTTAGAGAAGTAGATAAGCATTTGTTTTAAATAACTTTTGTTCATTTTATCAGCATCCTTTCTATTTAGGTTATCGCAAAACATATTATAGAAAGGATGCTTTTATTTTGCAAATTTTTTCTTTCAATTTCCAGTAAAAAACGGAAAATCACATATTTCTAGCTGCTCTTAGTTAAATTTTATAAATCAACGTGTCTATCACTCTAAAAATTTTTAAATGCGAAATCTCTGGAAATATATTTCCTGAAATACAAGACCAGTATGAGAAAATATCAGGTAGAGCAGGTTCTTATTTATTTCCACAACCCTTTGGCGACAGAAAAATTTCTATTGAGTGTGATCTACCGGTATTAAATAAAGATGAATTTATGGCAAAATTTCGAGCAGTTGCAGCATGGCTTAAGACAAATGATAAAGTGCAATTAATATTGAGTGATGAAACGGATAAATATTACATGGCTAAAGTGGCCAATAATATTCAAATACAGCGAGATTTCTTTTATTTAAGCGAATTTACAATTGAATTTATTTGTGATCCATTTGCATATTCCTTGAATGATATAACACAAATATATACAGTTCAAACTGGTACAACGCAAGGCATATATAATAACGGCACTGCAGAAACAAACCCTGTCATATCAATAATAGCTGCTTGGGGTGATGTAAAGAATCCCAAATTAACAATTAATGATACGATATTCTTGTATAACGGAACCATAACAAATAACAGTCAGATTGATATAAACAGTGAAAATTTCACAGTTTACAAGGGTATGGATAGAGATATAGCAACGACCGGTGGATATGATCCAGCAGAGGATAGTATATTAGCTCTTATAGATGGCGAATTCCCGACATTACAGCCGGGACCTAATAGTCTCATATTTAGTTGCGAAAATGGCGTTAATGCAGATATAAAAATACAGTTTAAAGAGAGGTGGATTTAGATGGCACAGCAAAATGCAAGACTTAATACCGATTTGGATAATAAGTTGACCAGCAGCTACTATGATGGTACTGACTGGTATATGCAAACTAAGGCAAAAGATGGAGCCATAGCAACATTAGGTACAACGACAGATGCCGAAGCCACAGGAAACGGTACGCTTATAGGCATAATAAAAAGAATAAGGACCTTATTTGGTGGTGGTTTGCCATCGGCTTTAAGTGCCAGTGGAAACCTTAAAACAGCAATTTCTGAACCACTTCCGGCCGGCTCTAATATCATAGGTCAAGTGCAAGTATCGCAGTTACCTGCAATTCCGGCAGGCAACAACAACATCGGCGATGTGGATGTGGCTTCGACACCTGCAGATGCTACTCCGGGAAGTGCACATCCGGCTAAGGCAATATTGATAGCTGGTAGTGATGGAACGAATGCAAGGCGTATACTTACAGATTCAAATGGTGTAGTGCAAGTCCAACTTGTGCAAACTGCTCAGGAAGTCACAGTGCTTGCATCTGCAGCGAGAACTGCATCCGGCGATACAAGCGCAACGCCAATAGATATGAAGAAATATAAAGAGGCAGTATTTTTCTTGGATATAACAGCAGTGAGTGGAACAACGCCGACTTTAGACATAAAAATAAAAACGAAGGACCCAGTTTCGGGCAAGTGGTTCGATTTAGTGATGTTCACACAAGCGACAGCCGTTACTTCTGAAATGAAGGCTGTGTCAGGTTTAATAGGATCACAAATAGCAGCATTTTATACGATTGCTGGAGATACACCTTCTTTTACATTTTCATTAGGAGCGGTCCTGAAGTCTTAAAGGCGGTGAGGTGATTGATACTTCAAGAATTTAACAAAATTATAACTGGGCAAGAATTTAATAATGGTACTCTTAATAATGTTATTGTTTCAGACGACCATATTGAACTTATAAAGATGGAACAGCAAGGGATAGTACAAAAAACAGAAGATTTCGAGGATGATACACTGCAGTTTGATTTCGTTGGTGATTGGGTTAGAGTAACTACATCGCCGCATTCCGGATCAAGCTGTTTCCGAAACAAAGATATAGGTGATAGCCAAACCTCACAAACTCAAATCACGGTAACTCTCGTTCAAGATGGGTCAGTGTCATTCTGGTATAGAGTAAGTAGTGAAGCAAACTATGATAAACTCTGGTTCTATATCGATGGCGTAGAGAAGTTAGGAGGCAAGTCAGGTAACATAGGGTGGACTCAGGTAACTTATCTTCTCACAGCTGGTACACATACATTGATATGGAAGTATACAAAAGATGGTTCAGTATCTTCTGGAGAAGATAGTGCTTATATCGATGATTTAGTAATTAATGGTTTAGGTGGAACAACATATGCGTACGTTCCGGAAGGTTCGGCCATATATCATATTCAAACAGAAAACTTAACTCAAATAACCGGAAATAAGTTATTTTTGAATATTGAACAACCAGGCAATACAAATATCGAATTTTATATTAGCGAAGATAATATAAATTGGCAGTTTATTAGTAACAATACAAGTATAGATTGGCTTATCAATAGTCAAAAAAGAGATTTTTATATAAAAGTATTGCTGCAAACATTAGATAATTCGATATCGCCTATTGTAAATAGTATTAATTTTAGCGCATGGTATGAAGTTCAGTCATTTTTAAAACGGGAGAAAGAATTTATAAGGCTTTATGACCTGCATGGCAATCTGGTAGCAATATTAGAGAATGCATATGATATAGTTGTTGAAGAAAAACTAAATGATGCTGAAACATTGGAATTTTCGATACCATTTAATGACTCAAAATCGCAATATATTAAGCATGACGAAGAGGTTATTTATGCTAACAAAAGATATATTATTTCTCAAATTGTTGATGGCCGAGACGATTCAGGCAAAGAAATCGTAAATGTGTCATGTGAACTCGCCTATATCGAGCTTCTAAACAGCACGAAACAAGGCGAGTTTCTTATTGATAGAAAGAGTGCTATAGATGGATTAAAGCAGTTGCTAACTGGTACAAGATGGACAGTCGGAACTATAGAAGCAGATTCTGATGGTATATATAGCTTGAAAGAAGTGGATAAAACTGTCCTTTGGTTAGTAAGGCAATGGGCAAAAATAGTAGGATTAGAGATACAGTGGGATAGTATAAACAGAAAAATAAATATGCTGCAGCAGATAGGTAGCAATAGAGGTGCTGGATTTCGATATAAGAAGAATTTAAAATCAATAAAGCGAACTGTAAAGCCACCTGAAGCAACGGTGTTATATGCATATGGAAAGAATGGCCTTAGTATCGCAGATTTTAATGATGGCAAGGAATATCTTGAGGATTATAGCTGGTATACATCGCAAGGTCTTACACTTACGGAGGCAAAAGCAAAGTTTAGGAAGGAATATATCTGGCAAGACGATAGATTTATTCTCACTCAAAATTTGCTGGATGCTGCAAAAAAGAAGTTAGCTGAATTGTCACAACCAATTATCAGTTATGAATGCAATGTTCTTGACTTATCTTCGATAACAGGGTTAAGCGAGGACAAATTTTTTATCGGTGATACAGTTAGAGTTTATGACAGCGAACTAAAAATTGATGTAATGACAAGAATATTGCGGTTGAAGCGGTATCCCCAAGAGCCTTGGAAAAATGAAGTAGAGTTAAGTTATATTATTCCAGGGCTACAGGATACTGAAGAACAATCTATATCATCAGATATTGCTGCAGCACAGCCAAGTATGCTTTTTGCGACTAATAATCAACAATTGACTATTACGACGACGCAGCAATATCCGGTTTCGCTCTCTATTACGAATTTTAGTAGTACGAATGCCCAAATAGGGTTGATGATAGTAGGGCAAGCAAGTGCAGCATTGGTTCTGACGGTCAAATTTTTCCTTGCAGGTACGCAAATAGGACCTACGATACAGCAACAGTGTCAAGCAGGATATAACACTATAGGAGTACCATTTGTTTTAGCACAAATACAACAAGGATCTGCAATGTTGGGTGTGCAGATGTATACAAGCACTGGTACATTTACAATAGCAGCACAACATTTGCAATTCTATGTTTATGCCACAAACTTGCTTGGTGGAGTTGGCTCTGAAGCTCCAAGAGTCAACTGGGAGGAAAACATTGATGTTAAAGTATTACAGCTTAATATGGTAGCTTCGGCTGAAACACAATTACCTATTACAATAGGCAATGAGGAAGTCATAAAACTAGAACAAATTGCAACAAGTGCAATTGTTACACTTAGTTAGGAGGTGCTAAATTGCTATCTAAAAGTTATGTGAAAGATTATAGGAAAAACATTGAAGTTGTATCTTTTAAAGAAAAATTTTCAAAAATTCGAGGGCTTGTAACTGTTGAATTGTTTGACGCAGCGACAAAAAAGAAAGTTCTTGAGGCGAAGACAGAAAACCTTATTACAAGCATAGGATATAATTTTTTAAGATGGGCAATACAAGATAGAATTATACAAAACTCTTCGGCTTCAAAGCCGAGTTTTAGCAATGTATTTAATCAAATTCAACTCTATTCAACATCGCAAATTGAATCAGATGACTTATATCCGGAAACGGGTAATCTGATAGGCTGGGCAGATCAAACAGCGTACGCAGGTTCAGACACATTGAGAGGTAGTTTAAATGTTACAGAAAGTAATTTCAATTTTGATAGATATATGAGAATGCATTTTGTATTTGATTGGCCAACTAATGCTGCAAATGGAACATTTCAAACTATTATATGGGCATATTCGAATCCATTACAATTTGCGTGGTATAGCTTTTCAAGTCCAGATAGTTGGCCATATGGCTTAGCATGGGATGGAACGAATTTGTGGTTAACGGGATTTAATACTCAAAAGATATACAAGTTAAACCCATCAACAGGAGCAGTCATAAGCAGCTTTTCAAGTCCAGACAGTTGGCCATATGGTTTAGCATGGGATGGCACGAATTTGTGGTTAGCAGGAGTTAATACTCAAAAGATATACAAGTTAAACCCATCAACAGGAGCAGTCATAAGCAGCTTTTCAAGTCCAGATAGTTCACCATATGGTCTTGCATGGGATGGAACGAATTTGTGGTTAGCAGGAGTTAATACTAAAAAGATATATAAGTTAAACCCATCAACAGGAGCAGTCATAAGCAGCTTTTCAAGTCCAGACAGTTCACCACATGGTCTTGCATGGGATGGAACGAATTTGTGGTTAGCAGGATATAATACTCAAAGGATATATAAGTTAAATCAAGCTCTATACGGTGCACGAACACTGCTTGCGTCACCGGTCACCAAAACATCAACTAATACTATGAAAATTCAGTATGATTTTGTATTTCAAGAATAGAGAGGAAGTGTGAAAATGAAGTATGAAAATATATTTAAGACAATAACAGCATTTGGAGGCGCTCTTGCCTCCTATCTTTTTGGGGGGTGGAGCGCATTGCTTGGAATTTTGCTTGTATTTGTTATATTTGATTACATTACAGGTGTTATTGCGGCAGGGATGGAAGGAAAACTCAATTCGTCAATAGGCTGGAAAGGGATATCAAGAAAAGTGATGATATTCGTATTGGTTGCTATGGCACATTTGGTTGATACGACTCTGGGTGATTCAAATGTATTTAGAGATGCCACAATATTTTTCTACCTTGCGAATGAGCTTTTAAGCATCATAGAAAATACCGGCCGTATTGGATTACCTGTACCTGATGCGATACAGAAGGCTGTAGCAATATTAAAGGGGAAGGGAGAAGTGAAACAATGATAGTTTGTATTGATCCGGGCCATGGTGGAACAGATCCGGGAGGATGTTCAAATGGATTACGAGAGAAAGATTTAACACTTGATATTTCATTGAGGTTAAATAACTTGTTGAAAAACTATGAAGTAGATATAATACTAACGAGAGATAAAGACATAGATGTAGGACTTTTACAGCGTGCCAATATGGCTAATTCAGCAAATGTGGACTTTTTTATTTCCATACATATTAATGCTGGAGGTGGTTCTGGTTTTGAGAGTTATCGCCATCCTGCAGCAAGCGATAAAACGGCTTCTATACAAGCTATCATTCATAGAACAATTGCAAATTTATATGAGTCAAATAACTTCATTGACCGTGGTGAAAAAACAAAAAATTTGGCAGTGCTCAGGGAAACAAAAATGCCTGCAATCTTAGTCGAAAATTTGTTTATAGACTCAGTAAAGGACGCTAACTTTCTAAGAGAAGAAAATAATAGACAGGCAATAGCTCAGTCGATATGCAACGGAATCGTTCAGGCATTTGGGTTGAAACAAAAAACGAAATATAATCCATTGGACACTGTTATAGATGCCTTTGTAAAAGCTGGTATAATTACAAGTCAAGAATACTGGAAACAGAATGCAGTGGAAGGCAAGCAATGTGATGGTGGATATGTAGCTGTGTTGCTGCAGAGAATCTATGAAAAGTATATGAAAGCATAAAGGCCCTTCGGGGCCTATTTTTTTATGGTAAGAGTTAATTAATTTGTGCTATAATATTAATAAAATGTAATAATAGATAAATATTACAAGGAGGGCTATATGGGCCAGGTATATAATATATATTGTGACGAGAGTTGTCATTTAGAACATGATGACAGTAAAGTAATGGTCATTGGGGGAATTTGGTGCTCTAAAAATAAAATAAAATATATTTCAGACAAGATAAAAGATCTAAAGATCAAGCATGGTATTAAACCAAATTTTGAAGTTAAATGGGTAAAAGTATCTCCTAATAAGATAGAATTTTATTCTGATATGATAAAGTTATTTTTAAAAGAAACAGATTTACATTTTAGATGCTTAATAGTATCAGACAAAACAAAATTAAGGCATTTTGATTTTAACCAAGACCATAATACTTTTTATGATAAAATGTATTATCTTATGTTATGTAATATTATCGATACATCAAATTCGTACAATATTTATATCGATATTAAAGATACTCATACTAACGAAAAAAGTAAAATTCTTGCTAAATATTTGAGAAACAAATATTATGACTATAATTGTAATATAATACAAAAAATACAACCAGTTAATTCATCAGAAATTCAACTTATGCAGCTTGTAGACATTCTTATTGGAGCAGTTTCATATATAAATAGAGATCTAAAAAGCAGTGAGGCAAAGCTGCGTATAACGAAAGAACTAAAGGAGCAATCAGGTTTAGCCTTAAACCATTCAACTAGCTTTTTTTCAAAGAAAATTAATATCTTTGTATGGGATCCATCTTAGGAGAAGATACTAAAATGGACGATGAGCAACTGCTATGTAAGTGGCTTCCTCCTTTAGTTCAATTAAGTGAGTTTGATGGTAACTGGGATAATTATGATAACTTTTTATACGAAATTTTTAAGAAAGATTTTATAGAAAGTAGACCAATTTTTAAATTTAAAGAAGTCAGAATTAGAAAATATCCTATGGTAGCAAATAAAGAACAGGCATATTTCCATGTAACTTCTGTAGATTCCTCAAAAACTTCAAATGATCTAAACGATAGGATACCTGATTTAAGGAGATGTGAAAGAATAGCCTGGATAAGAAAAATAATTGAAAATTATAATTGTGGAGAAAATTGTAATGGGTGTAATAAGATAAAATATTGGCCAGAACCTTATAAAAAGTATAAGAGATGGCATTTTCTTTTTGAAAATTTTAGATTTCTTGTTGTTCTTGAAGAAAGGGAAAATTATAATCTATTAATTTCGGCTTTTTATATTGAACATGAACATACTTTGCAAAAGAAAATTAAACAATACGAAAAATATAAAGCAGAAGACGCTTAAACTATAGTTTAGGCGTCTTCAGGAACTCCTCCTACTACTTGGTAGTTGAGCTACTTTAAATATAATCTATTTCATCTAAAATGTCAACAATTATATTTTCCTGCAGGTAATATTATTATATGCATTATAGGCAAATATTATACAAATATCTAATTTAAAAATATTTTAAGATGAAACGTTGAAAATAATTTTTTTGTTAGGCCCATCAAAATAGAGAGCAACTCGTCTATAATTAAGCCGGAGCACCTACTTTGTTGTAATTCCTAATGAACCGCTGTATATCGAACGGTACGTACGGTGGTGTGAGAGGACGCTGAATAAAATAATTATTCAGCTCCTACTCAATTATGATTGGAATAATTTGAAATACGAATAGCTTTTACTAAATATGCTTTATTTGTACAAGAATATGCGATTAATATTGTTTTTTGCAAAAGCAAAATCAAACTAAATTATACAACAATTAATAAAACATGAAGTATTTTTAACATTAGAGAAACTAGATAAGTAATTTTTTATTTTTTTTGAAGATTTATATCAAAATAAGAAGGAAAATGTAATTTTATAAAGAATAATGAATTAGTGGTTGCTATTTTATTTTTATTAATTTAATAATTAACTTAGATTTTCTACTAAAACATTTAGAAATGGGGGAAAAAAATGATACATAGTATTAAAATTAATGATTTTAGAATTTTTAAGAATATTTCAATGAATTTAGGAAAATATTTAACTGTTATTTCAGGTAAAAATGCTTTGGGAAAATCAACATTACTCGGTATGATTGGGAATACATGTGAATTGAAAACTAGTGAAGGTAGACCAATAATACAGAAGCAATTTAGAACTGAATTTAGTGAAATATTTAAAGGCTCCGAAAAATTTGATTTAAGTGGTTCTAACAAATATACTGTTTATTTCTCAGATATAAAAAATCCTGATAAAATAGTTGATTACAGAACTTGTAGGATAACTTGGCCAACAACTAAAATAAAAACCACTAAAGGTGATATAAAGTATAAAAAAAGATTTCGTGTTATACCAGAAAAAACAGTTAGTAAAAGAAAATCAAGTAAAAAATATAACTATCCAGTTTTGTATCTTGGTTTATCGAGGCTATATCCTATAGGTGAGTCAAATGAAGAAACACTTTCAGTAAAAAATATAAAATTAGAAGAAGATGAACGAAAAAGGTTTTTAACAAGTTATAAAGAAATATTGTCAATAGTAAATGATGAAGAAATCAGTATTGATTGTATAAATATTGGAGAAACTGACAGAAAAAAGGGGATAGGAATATCTACGACCGAATATGATTCTTTAACAAACTCAGCTGGTCAAGATAATATTGGGCAGATACTTTTAGCAGTTTTATCTTTTTATAGATTAAAAAGAAATAATCCAGATAAATATAAAGGTGGTTTATTATTAATAGATGAATTAGAAGCAACTCTTCATCCTTATGCTCAATTGGAGCTATTAAGACACTTAATTAAATATTGCAGGGAATTAGACTTACAAATAGTTTTTACAACACATAGTTTAACTATACTTCAATTAATTTGTGAAAAGATAAAATATAATAAAAAAGATGGGAATATAAACGATATTGAATTATTATATATTACTAAAGCAAATGGTACCTTAGAAATAAAACAAAATATAGAATATGCTACTATATACAATGATTTAAATATTCAGTCAATAAAAGAAAATCCATCAAAAATTATAGTATATTCTGAAGATGATGAAACTAGATGGTTTGCACAAAAATTGCTAAGTAAATATATTCATAGATTAGAGCTAGTAAATATAACTATGGGATTTTCTAATTTATTAAAATTAAACAAAGCCGATCCAAAATATTTTTCTAATATAATCTTTATAGTTGATGGAGATGTTAAAGATGAAGATATTGAAAAATATAAACTTCCTAATATTAATAATATTATCAAACTACCAGGAGGTAAAAGGCCTGAAGAAATTTTATATTTATATTTAACGAATATACCAGCAGAACATGAATTAAGGGAACAGATCACTAAATATAATTTTACAAAAGAATATTTCCAAACACATTCTCCTGAAAAAGAGTATAAAGAAAAAGTAAAAGATAGAGAACGGTATAAAAAATGGTTTAATGATTATTTAGGCATTCTTATAGAACCATTTAATGTATTCGATTTTTGGTATAAAGATAATAAAGAAGATTGTGATAAATTTATACAAACTTTTATTAATATTTTTAACTCAATTGCAGATAGACTTCTGATGCCAAGAATTGACTAGCCTTAATATAATATAAATTGCTTAAATGATTATGGCCAGAAACAATAATTTATGATATAATATATTTATTAGGAGAAGTGAAAATCATGTCTAGTAGGAGAACTTATACGCCTTTACGATATCCTGGTGGTAAAAATAAATTAACAGGATATGTAAAAAAAATATTAATAGCTAATAATCTTAAAGGATGCATATACATTGAACCTTTTGCTGGTGGTGCAGCTATTGCATTAGCATTATTAATAGATGGCTATGCTTCTGAAATTATTATAAATGATATTGACAGGTCGATATATGCATTTTGGTATTCAGTTTTAAATCATACAGATGAATTGTGTTATTTAATTGAAAATACACCAATTAATATAGACCAATGGCATAAACAAAAAGATATTCAAAGACATAAGAATAGTGCTAATTTGTTAGAACTAGGCTTTTCAACGTTCTTTTTAAATAGAACTAATAGATCTGGAATATTAAAGGCTGGTGTGATTGGTGGTTTAGAACAGAATGGAAAATATAAGATGGATTGTCGGTTTAATAAAAAACAACTAATAGACAAAATTAGATATATATCAAAATATAAAAACAATATAAAAATTTTTAATATGGATACTATTCAGTTATTAGATATAGTATTGCCTAAAATTGAAACTAAAAGCTTTATTTTTTTTGATCCTCCTTATTATAATAAAGGATCTACACTTTATGTAAATTATTATAATCATGAGGACCACCTAAAATTGAGTAAAAAAATAGGGCAAATTAAAGAACATTATTGGATAGTTACTTATGATTATGTAAAAGCAATCAGTGAAATGTATAGTCAATATTTTCAAACAACCTATAAATTAAATTATACTGCACAAAGAAAATATACTGGATATGAAATAATGATTTACAGTAATAATCTTAATGTTCCTAAAGAATGCAAAAATGTGATTTGAGTATAAGAGTTGAATATAATTATACTTTTTTCTTTTATTACTATGTAACAATGTACATTTCCAGAAGAAATAAAAGTTCCTGAAGGTGTTTTTTTAAATCTTATTGAGGTTTACATGCCTTCTGTTCGTGATGAAATGGCCAATAAAAGTGTAAATAAAACAGTAACAATTCCACGATGGTTAAATGAGGCGGCAGAAAAAAGCAAAATAAATTTTTCGCAGGTGCTTCAAGAAGCTCTTAAAGAAAAATTGGGAATTAGAGAATATCAATAGGCACTCTAAAATGGGTGCTTTTTTCGTGACAATCCAGTGACAATCCGAGACAATCTTTTTTATATATTTCGATACTTTTATCAAATTCAGCATATCTTTTATAATATGCATAAATACTAGGTTCTCAAGATATAAAAGATAAAAAAGGATTGTCATGGATTTCGCTTGGAAGGTCTGCAAAACCTTTATCTCCAGTTCGAATCTGGATGCCGCCTCCATATTTAATCAAGCGATATCAAGCCTTTCATGGCTTTTATTTTTTTTTAAAAATAATTTAATTTCTGCCTATTCCCAAATGCAAACAAAAAAATTAATAAAGCAAGAAGGATTTTTTTTAATGTGTCGAATAATTCATAAAGTAGTAATAATTAACTACAATTTTGTTATGTTGAAAGGGGTAAAAAATATGAAAAAAATAGGAGTATTGTTGTTAAGTGTAATGTTATTTTTAGCGAGTTTTGTAGGTTTTGCACAAGCCGATACGTATGACGATATGTTTAAATATGCTCAAGATTTTAATAAACTAGATTTCAATTTTATACCTGATCATATAAAAATATCATCTTACGATTGGAAGTACTCGAGTGATATGCAAAATGTAACATTTGATGGAAAAATCATAAGAAACATATATAGTGCTGATGTAATAACTGATAATTATACTAATAATAGATTAATACATATAGACAATTTATTTGGAGAGTATTGTTTTGGAGAATTTAGTAGTAGTGAAGTATATAATGAATTAACATCTAAAAATTTATTTATAGGCTCTAAATATTTTTTAAAAATACCATCATTTCCAACAGACGAGCCATTATATTTAGATATGTTCGGAAATAACGGTAATCCTATTACTTGGTATAATTCAACAGATACATTAAAAACATTTTTTATAGATAGATTTAACGATATTATAAATGAACAAGTGTATGATTACGGTTTAAGTCAAGATACTATGAAGAACTTAGAAAAGAATTATATAGCAAATCCGGAAGCGTATACAGGATATGCTGGAGTAATAGTATATAAGAACATATCTCCAGAAGAAGCTAAAAAACAATATGATATAAACAATACATTAGTAGCAATAAAATTAGATGATGCTTATAATTCTAAAGAACAATTTACAAATTTTCCTTTAAAAAATACATATATAGAAGCATGGCGAGATGCAATATTTATATATTTTAAAAACTTAGACACATTTAAGCAAGCTTTAAAATCTGGAGATTTAATAAATAATGAAAACAGTATTTTTAGTATAAAAATAAATTTAAAACCTAACGATAAAAGAATACTTTTAAACGGACAGATACCGACTCCAATTATAGGAGGTATAAACGAACCAGTAGTAAAAGAACTTCCAATAGCACCAGTATTAAAAGATGGGACAACATACGTTCCAGTAAAAGGTTTATTTGAGGAATTGGGAGCACAAGTTTCCTATGACGACAGTACAAATACCGCTATAATCACAAAAGGTAATTTAACAATAAAATTGAAATTAGGTTCAAATGTAGTAGATGTGAATGGAAATAAGCAACAATTATCAGACACGATTCCTGTAGTCGATGGCCATGTATTAATTCCATTAAGGTTTGTATCAGAAACATTAGGATACACAGTAAAATGGGATGGAAATACACAAATAATTACAATAGAAGCTTTAGATATGTAAGTTATTTCCATAAAAAGGAGAGGAGGATAGGGAATAACACTTAAATAACAGTTGTTCCAATTGATATGAAAAAAATCCTACAAATTATTGTACTTTTGATTTTGGGTTTTATATCTACTTCACACGTTTACGCTGATACATACTACAATGGTTTTTTGTATACATATCAAAATAATAGTTATATGATGGTGCCTGCCAGAGGTGTATTTCAGAGCATGGGGGCGGATGTGAAATGGTATGGTGATACTCAGACGGTTAAAATTACAAAAGACAGCCTTCAAATCGTTATTAAGATTAACAGTACAAATGCAGTTGTCAATGGAGAAGTTAAAGATATGCCAGTGCCTGCCATAATAAAAGACGGTTCAACTTTTTTGCCGCTTCGATTTTTGGCTGAATTGATTGGTGATAATCAAGTTAAATGGGATGAAGATGCGCAAACTGCTGCTATCCCTTTTAATAATTCATATATTTATGTTAAAGCGGTTGATTATAGCTTAGACGCCACAAGCTTTACTCAGAAAGTTGATGGAGTTGTTGTGACAGGTGTGAGAATACCTCACAACTCGCCATATAAACCTGCGGTTATTTTGGCGAATAATCAGATAGGTTCTACGCAGAGCCTATATGACATGGCTAAATACTACAATGCAGATGTTGCAATAAACGGTACGTTTTTTAATGCTTATGGTGGAGATCCAGTACCGTGGAATACTATAATCAAAGATGGCAAAGTTGTGCATGTAGTTAATGTAGGATCTGTCTTTGGCTTTACGGCTGACGGGCAGGTGAAGATGGATAAGCTGAGGATAAGTATTGTAGGTGGGACTAATGGCTCTTATAGCTGGCCAAATAATTGGTATGCTTATGGTTTCAATCACATACCTTCTACAAACTCGGTATATATATTTACATCTGAGTGGGGCAGTCACCTTGGCTTCAACTATGGAATAAATATTGTGGTGGAAAATGGCATCGTTAAAGATATTGAAGAAAACCAGGATGTAAATATTCCTGCAGACGGATATGTCATAAATCTCAATGGTAGCGAGGAATACTTGGCTAAAGTATTTAATGTAGGCAAGACAGTTGAGTATAAAATCAACTTTACAGATGATGGCGGAAATCCAGTTGATTGGTCTGATGTCACTGAGGCTGTAGGAGCAGGTCCTACCCTCGTTAAAGATGGTGTGGTCAGTGTAGATCCTATAGGAGAGGGTTTTACAGAGGATAAAATCGTAAGCTTATCATACGCAAGAAGCGCTATTGGAGTAACTGCACAAGGCGACATTCTTCTTGTGACTACACCAGAGATTACGGTGTATCAATTGGCACAGATAATGAAAGATTTAGGTGCATACGATGCAATGAATCTTGATGGCGGTGCTTCTTCTGGGCTTTATTTTAAAGGTGAATATTTAACAAAGCCAGGTAGAGATTTAAGCAATGCACTTATATTCTACAAATAATGGTGTGATATAATATATTTTAGTGACTGCATAAAAAACACGATAATATAAGGATGATGTGATAAATGGCTAAAAAGAACAACAATTTCATGCTTTATGTACCCATTCATTCAAAAAAACTTATGTGGGAAGAGAATGATAACATAGTCAAGCTTTTGTTTAGACACGATAAAATCGTCGAGCGGTTGGCGAGGCTTATCATCAAAAGGCCAAGGATAACGACGATAGAGCTTGATGAAATCGGCAGCACCGTTTGGAAACTTATTGACGGCAAAAGAACTGTTTATGACATAGGCATTAAGCTTAAAGAAGTCTATGGCGATAAGGTTGAGCCTACGTACGATAGACTAAACAAATATTTACGCTATTTGCATCAAAATGGATGGATTAGATGGAAAGTTCAATAATTTATTGTTTTTGCGTTTGGCTTTCCAAAAGCTTTAATATTTTTTCTTGATTTTCGATGATTTTATCTGCTTTTGTATGTAGGTCTTCTATTATTAGCTCTGCTTTTAAATTTACTTCGTAGTCATTTTGCGCTCTTAATCTATCTTTTGCTTCTTGCCTGTTTTGGCTCATCATGATTATTGGAGCTTGTATTGCAGCAAGGCATGATAAAACCAAATTCAAGAGTATAAATGGATACGGGTCAAAGTGCTTTATAAGAGCGACGCTGTTTATAACCATCCAAACGATAAGCAGAAAGCCAAACGTAAATATAAATGACCAACTGCCAGCGTAGTCTGCCAATTTATCTGCCATTCTATCGCCAAATGTCAGCGAATCTTTGTGTTCTTCATTGATATTTTTGGAGACTTTTTTGTCAATATATGAATGTATCAGTTTTTCTTTATTATCCATATTTTTGTTCACCTCTACTATATGATTTTTAATACAGTGAGAAGCTTAAATTTCTTTAAAGCTTCTCACTTTTTAACGGCTATTTGTTTTTGAAAGCAGAAATATACGAAGCTAATATTGTATTTCCAGATGCGAAGTATGCGATTCTAATTGCTTCTTTTATTTCTTCCTCGCTTACCCCCATATTTCGCAGTTGATTTGATATGTTTTCTACTCCAAGGTTAGCGCCGTGCAACGCATCAATAGCCAGTGCGATTAACAATTTTGTCTTTTGGTCTAATGCGCCTGGTTCCATTGCATAAGAATAGACTTTTTCTATTGCAGATGCAAATTCAGGATCATTTTTATCAAGCGATGACAAAAATGGCGGTAATGGCATCTAAATCCCTCCTTGTATATTTTTACATAATATATTATATCACCATTGAAAATTAAATTTTAATATTAAGGCAAGATATATAAAAATTTTTCGCTTTGTGGTAAAATACTTTATATGTTAGATTTAAAAATAATTTCGGAGGGCAAAGATGATGGAGAAATTATATGCAGTTGACGATATAAAGAAATTTTTGAATGATGAAGAAATGGCGCTATTGTATTTTTCAACAAATGATTGTGGTATATGCACTACATTGCTTCCAAAACTTGAAGTGATGCTCTTAAATTATGACAAGATATCCAGTGGTCATGTTTCTATAGACGAATTGCCTACTGCATCATCGGAGTTTTCGGTTTTTACTGTGCCTACAGTGCTTCTTTTTGTGGAAGGAAAAGAAGTCGTAAGAGAGGCGAGATTTATAAGCATGGATATCTTAGAAGAGAAGATACAGAAGTATTATGATCTATTTTTTTCATAAGTTACAATAGCTATTAATGTGAAAAAATTATTTTTAGTTGATAAAACACTTCAATTTTGAAATTGCTGTGTATTGCCTAAAAGCCGTTTACGATGTAAAATATAAAATTGTTATGGAGCTTAAAATTACTGTTAAGAAAAATTACGAGTTAGATTGGAGATCGTATGAGTAATAAGAAACTGTTTAAGTCGGCAAGCATTGTTGCATTTATAACGATTTTAGGGAAATTTGCTGGACTTTTGAAAAATACTGTGCAGGGTAAGGTGTTTGGTACCACATGGGCTACCGATGCATATACGGTGTCATTAAATATTCCTACAGTGCTTTACTCTATAATAGGTGTTGCTGTATCCACAGCTTTTATACCCCTTTTAAATGAGACGTATGCTAAGCGTGGCAAAGATGAGATGTTTGACTTTGCTAACAATATAATGAACATTTTATTTTTGTTTTCATTTGCTATATTCGTCATAGCATGGATTTTTTCGCCATACTTGGTAAGATTGATGGCGTCGAATTTTACAGGTGAAAAGTTTCAACTTGCAGTAAATTTGACCAAAATAAGCATTGTAAACATGCTGTTTTTAAGCATGTCAGCAGGTTTTACTGCTATTCTTCAAACTCTTAATGACTTTACTGCACCTGCTTTAAATGGTATTTTGATAGACATTCCACCTATTGTGTTTATGCTGTTTTTTGCAAAGGACGGTGGCATAGTAGGCCTTACTATCTACACTACAGTCGCATTTGGACTTCAGGTGGTAAACCAGATACCATGGCTTATTAAGAACAAGTACAGGTACAGTCTAAAAATTGATTTTAAAGATCCTCGCATAGTAAGGATGCTTAAGCTTATTAGCCCTGTCATTGTGGGATTATCTGTAAATCAGATAAACATAATCATAAATACGAGGCTTGCTTCAGGATTGCCAAATGGAAACATCACAGCTTTTAGCTATGCCAGCTTGTTGACAGGTGCTTTTTACGGGACATTTGCTACATCGGTTGTCACGGTCATATTTCCTACTTTGTCAAGGGAAGGGAGTACCGGCGATTATAAAGGCATGAAATCTCACATGATAAAGGCTATAAACAATATTAATATGATCATGATTCCCGTTACTTTAGGCATCATGATTTTAAGGTATCACATAATAGATATATTGTTTAAACACGGCAGATTTAATGATTACAGTGTTGAGATTACGGCTATTGCGCTTTTGTACCTTTCAATAGGAATGATTTTTTATGGCATAAGAGATGTGTTTAATGTATCATTTTACTCCACAAATGACACGAGGACGCCTATGATAAACAGTATTTTAGGCATAGCAGTAAATATATTGATAAGCATAATATTGGTAAAATATATAGGTATCGCAGGTCTTGCCATAGGGTCGTCTGCATCTGCTGCAATTTGTGCCATATTATTGATGAAGGATTTTAGGAAGAAGATGGGTGCTTTTGGTGGACGTGATATTTTAAATACCGGCGGTAAATTAGTTTTATCTTCTGTTACCATGGGTGCAGTGGTATTTTTAATGAATAATTTTCTTTCAAGATACATGGTTGGGTTTAAGATGGAATTGTTGCTTACAAGTTTGATCGTCATTATTGGTGGTGCTATATACGCTGGTATGATGCTTCTTTTAAAAGTAAAAGAGTTTAAGTACTTATTTGGCATTGTCGCAAACAGAATAACTAATTTTCAGAATTAATTAAAGCTCGGCTAAAAACCGAGCTTTTTGCATATATTTTACTTTGTCAGAGCTTGCTTAGGTAATTGTGAAGTGACAATATCATGTCATATGAATCTTCCCATTTTACGTATTTTGTATCTTTCATCTTTTGATATGCTGTATCAGATATTAGTCCTTTTTCATGTGCTAAATCGCATAAACTACCACTATATTTATTAGCTTCATTTCTGTATCCAGCATACGTCAATAGTATATCCGCAGCTTCTTCTTTCGTAAGAGGCTTGTCAACAATGTATTTTTGCAGATACTTATAATCATCATCTATAAGCTGTGATTTATCTGGTATTGACCTTTTAATCATGTTTGTTGCCATATAGTAAAATGATATGCTTTTTATGCTTTCATTAAGCTTAAAATCATTTGTGTATCCAGGCACTATAAGCCCCCAATGAAGGGCAAATTTTAGCCCGTCAAAGGCCCAACTTTTTTCTACAGCTTCTTCTACTTTAAACGGTTTAAGGTACGCTCCTTGGCTTACTAATATAGACTGTATGTTCTTTATATCTTCTTCACTTTTTGCAATGTCTTCAAATGATTTGTCTTTGGCTATGGAGTAGGCTGACGCTACGCCTGCTGCATCTCCTTCTGCCATGCCTATCGGTATCGTTCTGGCAGAGCCTGCTGCTAAGTGGCTGTAGGATGCTGACCGCCCTACTACAAGTAGGTTCTCTACCTTCTCAGGCACTATGCACCTAAATGGCACTGCATACTCTACAGGCTTCCCGTACACATACCCTGTGTCTTCAGGTGATGTGGCTTGTACATCTACTGGATATGAGCCTATGGCTATCCTGTCGTAAAAGTCCCTATTGAATACAACATCATTTATGTCAAGTGTGTAGTATCCTTTTATGTGCCTCGTTTCTCTTACGTACAGTTCGTCTGCTGTGCCGTCAAGCTGCACTTTCTCAAATCCGGGGATGTTTTCTCTAAAAAACTGCACTATCCTTGGAAGCTCTTTCTTTGCCAGTTCCATTCCTCTTTCTATTGATGATTGATTAAGTCCGTCTACGCCGTATATCAAAAGGGCGTTTACTAATACTGTGCCATCATCTTGCCTGCCGAGATTAAGACCTCTTAGCCTAAGCATAGGCGTTGAAGGCTTGTAGTTTTTTGTGATAGATAGAAACCCGTTTGCAGATGTGTCGTTTATATACGTTGCTGGTATCTTTTTTTCGTATTTTATTATTTTTATTAGGTTGTCCCAGTCTATGCCTTTCAATCTAAATACAAGTGTCGATGCTTGTACTTTGCCTTTTACACCCATGTCTTCTGCTCCGATTGTGTAAGGCACACCTGCAGATGCTGCAACTGAAGCATCCTGTGTTGCGTCGATTATCCTTTTGCCGTAGTAGTTTACTTCTTTTCCGTCCTTTAATGCTGTTATGCCTATTATCTTGTTTCCATCCATTATAGGCTTTTCAAATACAGTGTTGTACGATTGGGTAATGTTTGGAAGGCTCAAAAGCTTTGAGAATACTTCTTTTGCCTTTTTCACATCAAAGGAGTTTTTAGAGCCTATGCCTTTAAAAAACTCTTTAAATGTGCCTTGTGTAAGCAATGTGCCGTCAGGACCTTTGCTCATATCTATGGTATTTAACATTCCGTACGTCATGAGGCCGCCAGGGCCATCGTGCTTGTCAATTATTAATACTTTAGCGTCGTTTTTTGCGGCAGACCTTGCAGCAGCAACGCCTTCCGGCTCTGCTCCTACTACTATGACATCGTACTGACTTCCGTCTTTAGGAAGGTTAAGCTTTATAGGGTTAGGCAAATTTGAATTTTCCTCTATAACTTTAGCTTTAGTCTCCTGTGATGATTTTTTGTACTTTTCTACATAAAAATACCCGCCTACTGCTGTGATTATTAACACTGATATGATGAAAAGCGATATCACTGCCTTTAAATATTTCTTTTGCAAATTAGTCACCTCTATTCATGAAAACAGGCTATGCTTGCTTAGATATCTTGTACAAATTCCAAGGAATCTTATCGATAAGTCTTCCTTTATATATTGAGTCAGAACCCATGAATATATAGCGCAAGTCCTGTTTTTGTGGGATATTCAATTTTATCCACAATATATTTTTGTCTATTATTGGTCTTGATGCTATAGATTTGAGAAGCGAATTATTGGCTTTTCTGTACTGATAGAGCTTGTCATTTACCAGTCCTAAATCGATCCTCTTTATGCTGTTATTGTAAAACAGCCTCATTTCGATGTTGTATCTTACATTTTTAGATATAGGCGACAGTGTTTGAACACCTATATACAAGTGATTATCATAGTAGAAGGAAGCAAGCTTTGTAAGATCAGCGCTTTTATAGATTTCTTGATCCAGAATTCCACCTGCCGGTATGCTTAAAAGCGAGAAAGGCATGTTTTTGTCGTATAAGTTTGGCTTTGTTTCAACTTCTGGAATCGTAATGACAGGCTTTGTCCCGAAAAGCTCATTTTTCCTTACAAACGCCAATAAAAATGGCTCCATCACTTTTATCTGTGATGTATACTGCTTAATGGCTTCTTCTTTTTTAGCTTCTTCTTCCTTTGATAGAGGAATACTATGCCATACAGTGTTGCTGTCTTTCATATCTGTTGGTGGCAAAAGGGAATCATTTGGCATCAGTAACCATGGCACAGGCCATTGCGGATGATGAACTAAAAACATGTGCTCTTTTACGTTTAGATTAAGTGCGACTATTGCATACCTTGTGAAGTTGCTTACGGCCCAATGATCGGGATGTACGTCATCTGCTAAAGGATAGTAAATATCTGTAGGCTTAAATGACTTCATGATGTCCTGCAGCTCATTTTCTAAATTTTCACCTGTATATGCAACACCAGGTTTGTACACATCTTTATATGGAGAATATGCTACATTTGTTCCACCGCTAATCCTGGGTTTTCCGTTATCCCAAAAATCGCTCCATAGAAATCTTGTACTGCCATCAGCAAAGCCTAAAAATATCACATCATCTTTTGGAAGGCCAAGTACAGACATTGCAGCTAAACTTTCGCTGTGCCTTTGAAGTCCAAGTTTATAAAAGTCTGCTGGCGTTGGATTGATGTCACCTGTAAAGACTTGAGCAGCTTTTTTATAGCTTTCACCATCTGTTACAATTACTACTTTTATGGGTCTTTTCAATTCGATAGCTTTTTGTATGACACCTGCCATTCCCAATGATTCATCATCAGGGTGTGGTACGACTACAAGTATTCTTTGTCCCGGATCGTCGTTATTTGGAACAGGCTTTTTTTCTGTTAGATTGGCAAAAGTAGTTTTTAAATTCATGACAGATGCGATAATAATGGCAATTATTAGCCCAAAAGTTATAAATATATACTTCCATTTGAATAGTTTCTTATTCAACTTTAATTCCCCCTCGTATTTGTGTCATAATTGTAAGAAAATAATATCAAAACTTTATGAATAAATTGTTAACAGAAGATTAAAAAAAGATAAAATGGTGTTGCTGAGCAAAATATGATAAAATATTGTAAAAGCTGTTTTCCTCCGCCTCAAAACCAACAAGTTGGACACATGGCAGTTGGAATAGCATTTAACGATAATGAACTTCCGCTCTACCGAGATTACGATTTTACATATTACAGCGTTGGTGGTACAAAATATTACTTTGCAGAGACAACGAGTCCTGGATGGCTTATAGGGCAATTAAGCGACGACTCATTAGAGCAGACAGCTTATATTTATGCTGTATCATAAATAAATTGTAAGATAAATCGACATTTAATAAAATAAAGAAATTTTCAGGAGTGATACAATGAGCGATAGTTTTAAAAGACTTACTCCAGAAGAGGCATTGGAGATAGCCAATAAAAGTCAAAGAGGCAAGTTGAAGATATTTTTAGGATATGCGCCTGGTGTAGGAAAGACGTATGCCATGCTTGATGAGGCAAACAGAAGATTAAAAAGAGGTCAAGATGTTGTCATCGGTGTTGTAGAAACGTATGGAAGAAAAGAAACTGAGGCGATGATTGGTGATTTAGAAATAATACCTAAAAAAGAAATCATATATAAAGGTACTGTACAGTATGAGATGGATCTTGACGCTATATTAAAGAGAAAACCGCAAGTCGTTTTGGTAGATGAGTTGGCACATACGAATGTCCCGGGCAGCAAGCATAACAAAAGATATGAAGATGTAGAGTAAATACTGCAAAATGGAATAAACGTTTTGTCAACTTTGAATATACAACATTTAGAAAGTTTAAATGACACTGTAAAACAGATTACTGGTATAACAGTGAGGGAGACGATTCCCGATACAATAGTTAATAATGCTGATGAAATAGAAGTCATAGATGTAACGCCTGACGCTCTTCAAAATCGATTAAAAAGAGGCGAGGTGTACAATCTCGATAAAGTTGATCAAGCGTTAAAAAACTTTTTCCGCAAGGGAAATTTAAATGCGCTAAGAGAACTGGCACTCAGACAGTCTGCCGATGAAGTTGATGAAGACTTGGAGCAATACATGAAGGAACACGGCATACAAGAAAATTGGGAAACAAATGAAAAGATAATGGTATGCATAAGTTTTAATCCGCTTGTAAAAAAGTTAATAAGGCGGGGTGCAAGAAGAGCACACCGCTTCAAATGCGAATGGATAGTCGTATATGTAGAATGCACAAATATTTTCGCCAAAAAGCCAACTAAAAAGGATATGGAGGTATTGGAAAGCCATTTTAAGCTTGCTAAGCAGCTTGGGGCTGAAGTAGTTGTATTAAGGGGCAAAAGCGTATCAGAAGAACTGCTTAAATTTGCCAAAGAAAGACATATTACACAGATTATAATGGGACATTCAAACAGAAGAAAATGGGAGACGCTTTTAAGAGGATCTACGGTGCTGAAACTAATAAACTCGGCAAAAAACATTGAAATACATGTTATTCCATATAATTAAGCAAAAGACAAAAATTGTACCGCTATTTGAGGTTATCAAGAGCAATATTTAATTCTAATACATTTACTCTTGGTTCTCCCAATATGCCTAACTGTCTCCCTACAATATGCTCGTTAACAAGATTTTTTAATTTTTCTTCAGATATGTTACGAGCTTTAGCTATCCTTGGTATTTGTATAAGTGCAGCGTCGATACTTATGTCTGGGTCAAGACCGCTTGCTGATGATGTAATAAGGTCGGATGGAACGGCGGTATTTGATTTAAGGCCATTTTCTTTTCTGACTTGCTGCGCTAATTTTTTGACTTTTTCAATTAGCAACTTATTTGTAGGACCAAGGTTTGAAGCTGATGAGGACGTTGCATCATAACCGGTTTCGCCGGCAGAAGATGGACGTCCGTGAAAATATTTTGGGTCGCTAAATTGTTGACCTATTAAAGATGAGCCAATGACTTGGCCATCTTTGTAAATCAGACTTCCATTTGCTTGATGTGGGAAAATTAATTGTGCTATCCCTGAAATAGCCAGTGGATATAGTAAACCTGTAAAAACAGAAAAAACAATAAGAAGCATTATACTTTTTAAAATGGCATTTTTAATCATGTCTAATCTCCTTTCGGCATTTTACACTTGATTAGTGAACTAATCCTAAGAAAGTGATGATCATATCTATTATTTTTATGCCTACAAACGGTACTATAAGCCCACCTAATCCATATATAAGCATGTTTCGCTTAAAGATTGCTGCAGCGCCCAGCGGTCTGTATTTTACACCTTTTAATGCCAATGGAATAAGTGCAATTATAATAAGTGCATTAAAGATTATAGCCGATAAAACAGCGCTTTCAGGTGTTTTTAAATGCATGATGTTTAATACGCCTAATTGAGGATATGTAGCTGAAAACATAGCTGGTATTATTGCAAAATACTTTGCTACATCATTTGCGATGCTGAACGTAGTCAATGCACCACGTGTCATAAGCAACTGTTTGCCGATCTCAACGACTGCTATTAATTTTGTAGGGCTTGAATCTAAATCTACCATATTTCCTGCTTCTTTAGCGGCTTGTGTTCCTGAATTCATAGCGACACCAACGTCTGCTTGAGCAAGTGCAGGAGCGTCATTCGTGCCGTCACCTGTCATTGCAACTAAATGCCCATTTGCTTGATATTCCTTTATTAGGCTAAGCTTTGTTTCAGGTTTTGCCTCTGCAACAAATTCGTCCACACCTGCTTCGTCTGCTATAGCCTTTGCAGTCATTGGGTTATCGCCTGTTATCATTACAGTTTTTATTCCCATTCTGCGTAAATCAGCGAAGCGTTCTTTAATGCCACCTTTAACTATGTCTTTTAGGTGTATTACACCTAATACTCTTTCATTTTCTGCTACTACCAAAGGAGTACCGCCATTTTGTGCAATCATTTTAACTGCGCTTAAAACTTCTTCAGGCATATTACCGCCTTTTTCTTTCACATAATTTTCTATGGCATCGATAGCGCCTTTTCGTATTTCCTTATTGTTGTTTATGTTTATTCCACTCATACGAGTCTTGGCTGTAAAAGGTATGAATTCAACATTTAATTCTTTTAAATTGTGCTCTCTTATACCATATTTGTCTTTTGCTAAGACTACAATGCTCCTGCCTTCTGGCGTCTCGTCAGATAAAGAGGACATTTGAGCAGCCATTGCCAATTCATTTTCTGTCACACCTGGAGCGGGAATAAATTCTGTAGCCATTCTATTGCCAAATGTGATTGTACCTGTTTTATCCAGTAAAAGCACGTCTACGTCACCTGCAGCTTCAACGGCGCGACCAGACATAGCCAATATATTCTTTTTTATGAGCCTGTCCATGCCTGCTATGCCAATTGCGCTTAGTAGTCCTCCTATTGTAGTTGGTATGAGGCAAACCAGCAATGCAATGAGGGTAGGAATCGATATTTTTGTTCCTGAATAAATCGCATAAGGCTCAATTGTGACTGTGGCTAAAAGCAGTATTATAGTGAGTCCTATAAGCATAATCGTCAATGCAATCTCATTTGGCGTCTTTTGTCTTTTTGCACCTTCTACAAGGCTTATCATTTTATCGAGGAATGATTCACCTGGATCTGAAGAAATTTTTACTTTTATCCAGTCTGATAAGACTTTTGTACCAGCAGTTACAGAGCTTCTGTCACCGCCAGATTCTCTTATGACAGGTGCAGATTCACCAGTAATTGCACTTTCGTCTACAGATGCTACACCTTCGATCACTTCTCCGTCGCCTGGTATTATATCACCAGCTTCAACCAAGACAATGTCACCTTTTTTAAGAGTAGAGCCCAACACTACCTCAGTTTTATCACCTATTAATTTTTTTGCTTTTATATCTTTTCTTGTCTTTCGAAGTGCATCAGCTTGAGCCTTACCTCTGCCTTCAGCTAAAGATTCTGCAAAATTTGCAAACAAGATGGTAAACCACAGCCAAATTGAGATTTGCAAGTCGAAATTTCTTTCAGCACTTTTACTTATGAAGTCCACGATCGTTATTATAGTCGTCAATATTGAACCTATTTCAACGATAAACATTACAGGATTTCTGAAAAGTGTTGCAGGATTTAATTTTTTAAAAGCATTTTTAATGAGTTCTTTACTATTTATATTCATTCGCGTAGATTCTTTTTTGCTCATATTAATACCTCCATGGTTAGAACAATCTTCCAGCATTCATCAGCAATTGTTCGATTATTGGGCCTAAAGAAAGGGCAGGGAAAAATGTTAAAGCACCAATTATAAGCACTATTCCTACTAAAAGGACTGAAAATAATGCATTGTCAGTAGGAAATGTTCCTACACTGACAGGAACAATCTTTTTATTTGCCAAGCTTCCTGCAATGGCCAGCGCTGGTATGATGACGCCAAACCTACCAATAATCATTGCGATTGAGGTGATTAAGTTGTAAAAAAGTGTGTTAGAGTTAAGTCCGGCAAAAGCACTTCCATTATTTCCTGCTGCCGAAGCAAATGCGTACAATATTTCACTTAAACCATGTGGACCATGATTTAGTAGGACACTTGTGCCAGCTTTTGTAACCGATGCAATAGCACTTCCTATAAGTATTGTGGAAGCCGGTATTATGATGGCCAATATTGACATCTTCATCTCGTATGATTCTATTTTTTTTACCGATGTATTCAGGTGTTCGTCCTACCATAAGACCTACGATAAAAACTGCTAAAAAGGCATCTATTAGCATTGAATAAAGCCCGGAGCCAACACCTCCAAATATGACTTCTCCAAGCATTATTTGAAGCATTGATATTAGTCCACCTAAAGGTGTCATACTGTCTAAAGAAGAATTTACTGCTCCACAAGATGCGGCTGTTGTGACTGTTGAGAATAGTGAAGAACCAGCTATTCCAAATCTGACTTCTTTTCCTTCCATAGCAGATGGACCAGTTATATTTATGTGGTTTATGATTGGATTGCCGGTTTTTTCTGAATAATATGTCGTACCCAACATGATGACAAATAAAATAAGCATGGCACTAAAAATAGCCCATCCTTGCCTTGTGTTTTTTACCATTTTACCAAATGCATATGGCAATGAAGCTGGTATAGCAAGTATTGCCAGCATTTCTAACATGTTTGTAAGTGGCGTTGGGTTTTCAAAAGGATGTGCGGAATTTGCGCCAAAAAAGCCTCCGCCGTTTGTTCCCAACATTTTAATTGCTTCCTGAGAAGCCACAGGACCCATTGCTATGACTTGCTTTAGTCCTTCTAATGTATGTACTTTAATATAGCTACTAAAGTTTTGTATTACTCCCTGTTGTGTAAGGATTAAAGAAAGAATTAATGAAAGAGGCAAAAAAATCCATATTATTGATCTTGTGATATCCACCCAAAAATTGCCTATATCTTTCGTGGAATGTCGCATTATGCCTCTAATTAAAGCAATCGCAACAGAAAGTCCGGTAGCAGCAGATAAAAAGTTTTGAACTGTAAACCCTAACATTTGAGTTAAGTAACTTACGGTTGTTTCACCACTATATGCTTGCCAGTTTGTGTTTGTTACAAAGCTTACTGCTGTATTTAAAGCAAGATGCCATGATAAAACTCCAGGTAATTTTTGTGGATTTAATGGCAATTTGCCTTGTGATACAAGTATAATAAAGAGAAAAATTATGCCTAAGAAATTAAATGTAAGCAATGACAAAGCATACTCTTTCCAATTCATTTCATGGCTTTCATCTATACCTGTAATTTTATAGACAAATTTTTCGATTGGCTTTGCCACAAAATCAAAAAATGTATGCTGATTGGTAAATACCTTTGCTATATACGAACCAAGTGGAATTGTAATTATCACTAAAAGACATATAAATATTAGCATTTGTAAAATATCATATATCATACTAATCCTCCCTGACACTTATCATAATTCATCAGCTTTTAATAGCATGTAAACCAAATAAAAAAGTATTACAAGTGATATTATGCCACCTAAAGTAAATTCAATATTCACTGCAAACTCCTCCTTAAAAAATAAAATAATCAATGCTTTTAGGCATGAGTAAATTATAATACACGGGAAAATAAAACAAAAGTTTCATTAAATTTTCATTAAAAAATTATCCATATTATCAAATCCCTTTATATTAAATTATCTCACTAATACACATAATTATCACATTTTTTCACGTTTTTTCGCAGGAATCCTTTATTGACTTTATATTTTCTGAAAATTATACTTTAACTATTAAAAGGTGAAATATATGCAGGTAGGTGTATTTAATGTTTAAGACGTTAAAAAGCAAGATATCGATTGTTTATTTAGTGCTTGTCGTACTGGTATTGATAGTCGGAATAATATCTGGCATTAATATGTATTATTTAAGCAAAACTATAGATGGTTTAATGATTGATAACTATAAAAGCATAAAAGCTGTTAATTTGATGAATGAGGAATTAGAAAATCAAAACAATGCCATACTGACATTTATATATGATGACAGGCAAACCGCCATAAAGCAATTTAATCAGGACAATTCGGTGTTTTACAATTGGTACAATGTAGAAGCAAACAATATAACAGAAAAAAATGAAGGCAATTATGTCGATGAGATAAAAAGTGCGTATGTGAATTTTACGACAAGCGTTTCATATTTGCAAGGGATGCCACCAGATGATAAAGTTGGCATGTTGAACTATTATAATATGAAGATAAAGCCTAACTATGAACATATAAAAGATCTCTTAAATTCCCTTGCCAAATTAAACGAAGATGCTATGTTTAAGAAAAAGACTAATGCGACGTTGGATGCAAAAAATTCAATGTACACGATTTTGTTAGTTACACTTTTAGCAGCTATTTTCGGATTCATAATATCTTTAATATTTACCAATAGATTTTTAAAGCCAATGGAATATTTGATAAAATCTATAAGGGAAGTAAAAGAAGGGGAACTTGATCAAGTTATATCAATTAAGACGGATGATGAACTGGGTAAATTAGCAGTAGAATTTAATAACATGATAAGAAGACTTAAGCAATATGAAGAAAGTCAATTAGGCAAGATAATTGATGAGCGCAACAAGACATTGTCTATAGTAAAAAGTATAAATGACCCTTTGTTAGTGCTTAATTCAGATTATAAAATAATATTATTAAATGGTGCGGCGGAAGAGTTATTTGGAATCGAAGAAAAAAATGCGATTGATAAGCATTTTCTTCTGTCTGTTAAAGATGAGAAGCTTTTTGAGCAAATAAATGCAATTGTTGATTCAAAATTTAATATTAACAAGGTTGAGCAGGTTAAATACGGTGATAAATATTATGATGTTACAATCACCCCAATAAAAAATTATAAATCGGAAATATCAGATATACTGTTGGTTTTTCACAACATTACTGAGTTTAAGGAGTTAGATCAAGCAAAGGACGATTTCATATCGATAATTTCACATGAGTTTAAAACACCGTTGACATCCATAATGATGGGTACAAGCATGATTTTAGAAGAAAAAATAGGTGCGATTAATGATAAACAAAGAAGTACACTCGTGGCAATCGAAGAAGAAAGTGAAAAGCTTACTGAATTGGTTAATGAACTAATCGAACTTACTAAGATTGAATCTGGCAAAGAGATGTACAACTTTAAATGTTGTTCTATATTTGGAATAGCGCAAAATACTGTAAAGCCGCTATATAATATTGCAAACGAAAAAGGTGTAAATCTTACTAATACAATTGACGAAGATATGCCATGCGTATATGCCGATCCAGAGAAAATAACGTGGGTCTTAAACAATCTCATAACAAATGCTTTGAAGTACACTGATGCAGGTGATGATATTACAATCAGTGCGTCGGTTGATGGCGACTTCATGCAAATTTCTGTTAAAGATACTGGTGCAGGTATACCGAAAGAATACAAAGATAAAATTTTTGATAAGTTTTTTCACGTACAAAATGATGATGAATTTGAGATTAAAGGTACAGGATTAGGACTTGCTGTCGTAAAAGAGATTGTAGAGGCTCACGGTGGAAAAGTATGGTGTGAAAGCGATATAGACGTAGGAAGCAATTTCATGTTTACACTTCCTATATGCGATGAAAGAGGGTAAATCTTATGAAGAAAGTTTTAGTTGCAGATGATACTAAGAATATTAGAATGCTTCTTACTACTTGCCTTGAATCAGAAGGATATAATGTTATAACGGCTAAAGACGGTGAAGAAGCGCTTAAAATATTAAAAAATGGGGATGTAGAGCTTGCGTTTATAGATATTAAAATGCCGCTTTTAAGTGGCACCGAAGTTTTAAGAAAGATAAGGTCTTGTGGGATAACAACGCCGGTCATAATAATAACGGCATTTGCCACGATAAAAAATGCGATTGAGTGCACAAAATTAGGTGCTGTAGAATATATACAAAAACCATTTACTGTTAAAAGAGTCAAATCTGTTTTGGAAAAAATGATTGATGAACATGAAAAAACGAAAGAGAATGATACAAATAATTTAATAAACGAAATAGAAAACTTAATTGATAATGATAATTTCATCGAAGCACTGGACATGCTTAAAAAATCTAAGGTCAATCCAGACGATCCGAGATTTTACCTTTTGTACTATAAGATATACGATGGCTTAGGTGATAAAGAGATGTCTGACAAATTTTTGAAGGCATATAAAATTTTCAATGAAGGCTAAAGTATGAAATTATAAAGTCGTCTTATGTCAAATTATTGTGCTTTTGGTTAAATAGTGTATAATATCATTAAGGAAAAATTTCACTATATAGATATTTATAGACTAGATTGTTGGGGGTACTTGATGATGAAGGCTATTTATCCAAAAGAAATTCTAATTGTAGAGGACAGTAAACTTAATGCACAAGTAACGGCAGATATTTTAAGAAGATATGGATACAAGACTGAAATAGTATTTTCTGGGGAAAAGGCTATTGAAAAAGTAATAAGCAGTGAAAAAAGTCCAGATTTGATTTTGATGGATATTGAGCTTAGTGGAAGGATTGATGGCATAGACGCTGCAAAAATAATTGGTCAGTATAAAGATATTCCAATTATATTTTTGACTGCTAATGCCAATAGAGAAATAATGGGAAAAATAAAATCTGTTTCGGCATATGGTTACATTTTAAAGGGTGTCGATGAAAGTGTCATTGTTTCTCAAATCGAGATGGCTTTTAACTTGTATGAGGCCAGGAATGAGATCAAAAACAGAGAAGAAATGTTTCATAGTATGTTTGAAAACCATGATGTAGCTATGATGTTGGTTGATGCTGAATCAGGACATATAGTTTATGCGAATAAAGCTGCTTGTGAATTTTGCAGATATCCTAAAGATATTGTACAAAACATGGATATTAGAGAAGTTGCAGATTTTTTTGGCGAAGACGAATATGAAAACTGCTGGGAAATGCTTAAAAGAGGCTGCAACCCATGTGTATGCATACAAAATGGAGTTAATGGAAGTGAAAAAATAGTAAATGCGTATTCGACAATTATAGATTATCAAGATAAGAAATTAATTCATCTAATAGTATTTGATATTACTGAAGAATGGGAAATCAAAAGAAAACTTGAATTCTACAGAAAACTTTTTGAAGATTCTCTAAATGAAATTTATATATTTGATGCTGAGACTTTAAAATTTATTTTTGTAAATCGTGGAGCAAGGAATAATTTGGGTTATTCTGAAGAAGAACTTAAGAAGATGACTCCTGTTGATATAAAGATAGAATTTACGCTGCAAGGCTTTAAAGAGTTTTTAGAGCCTCTTTTAAATGGTGAGCAGATGCAATTAAATATTGAAACGATGCACCGAAGAAAAGATGGTTCATTATATCCGGTGGGAATCCATATAGAGCTTATGGAGTATGATAATGAAAAAGTCTTTGTGGCATTTGTAGCTGATTTGACGGAACAAAGAAAAATTGAAAATGATCTTATGGAGAAAAATGAAATTTTGAATACTATAACTGCTTATGCCGGTGATGCTATTATAATGATTGATGGGTATGGCAAGGTTACTTTTTGGAATCCTGCGGCAGAAAGAATATTGGGCTATTCAAAAGATGAGATATTAGGTAAAGAGTTGCACTCATTTATGATATTAGATGAACAATTGTATAGTTCTTACGAAAAGGCGATTGAAAAATTTCGCCAAAGCGGTGAAGGAAGCATTGTTGGAAAAACAGTTGAAATGAAGACTGTACATAAAAAAGGTCATGAGATAGATGTGGAACTTTCGCTTTCTGTTGTTAAAATTAATGGTTCATGGCATGCGATAGGAATAATACGAGATATTAGCGAGCGCAAAAAGTTTGAAGAATTGCTTTATTTAAGATCAGTTACTGATCCACTTACAGGTATATACAATAGGCGTTTCTTTATGGATGTACTTGAAAAAGAAGTAGAAATGACAAAAAGGAATAAAAAGCCTTTTTCGCTCAGAGATTTCGCATTTAAAAATTTTTAGAGTGATAGACACGTTGATTTATAAAATTTAACTAAGAGCAGCTAGAAATATGTGATTTTCCGTTTTTTACTGGAAATTGAAAGAAAAAATTTGCAAAATAAAAGCATCCTTTCTATAATATGTTTTGCGATAACCTAAATAGAAAGGATGCTGATAAAATGAACAAAAGTTATTTAAAACAAATGCTTATCTACTTCTCTAAGATATACCATCTTGGAGAAAAAATCAATACCCTAAAAGATAAAAGAGCAAAATCTTCAGTAAAAATTTCAACAGTTACCTTTGTAGTATTATTTGGATTTATACTTCAAATAAGGAGTTTTAATAGGTTGGAACATTGGCTTAAAAAAGGTAAATTTAAAAAAGTATTACCTAAAAAGACTAAAATTCCTCGTATTGACACTATTAGGCGTGTTTTAAGTAATTTTGATTTAGATGGCTTAAATGAACTTAATAATAGTATAATCAAGACAAGTACAAAAAATAAGGTTTTTAGAAAAGGAACTATAGATGGACTAAAAGTCGTTGCAATAGATGGTGTAGAGTTATTTGAAAGCACTAATAAGTGCTGTGATAATTGTCTTACACGAGTCCAAAAGGACGGGATTACTCATTACTTTCATAGGTCAGTAATATGTGCAACTGTAGGTTCTGATCCACATCTTATCATAGGTCAGGAAATGCTTGAACCTAAAAGAGATGCTTCAGATAAAGACGAAGGAGAAATCACAGCAGGCAAGCGTCTAATTAGAAAATTGCATAAAGAATTTCATCATTTTGCAGACATTATAGTAGCTGATGCATTATATTGCAAATCTACTTGGATTAAAGAAGTATTATCAATAGGGATGGATGCAGTAGTAAGGGTTAAAGATGAAAGACTTAATATAGTTAAGGATGCACTTGGTTTATTCAAGTGTCGAAAAGCAGATAAAGAATGGACTGTTAAGAAAAAAAGTAATAATTATATTAAAATAAAGGCCTGGGACGAAGACAATTTTCAAATGCCTAATTCCGACATAGAAGTAAGGTTTATAAAATTTATAGAAGAAATACATAGCTCAGGCAAAGTAGAAATAAAAGAATCATGGATAATAACTACCTCTAAAGTTACTTCAGTAGAAACCCTATGGAAAATAATACATAAAAGATGGGAAATTGAAAACAATGCTTTTCATCAACTAAAAACAGAATGGCATTTAAATCACTGTTTTCTGCACAGTCCTGAGGGTGTAGAAACTGTGTTAATGTTTATAATAATAGCATTTAATTTGATGCAATTATATTTCTTCAGGTGTATAAGAAATTTTAGGGAAAAGCATATGCTTCAAATAGATATTATTGAAGATATAAAAGATGAGATATTTATCATAGAAACTGGATGGAGTAATCCACTGTTTGTGAAGACATAATTTGAAACAAAACTGGAAATTCATTATTAAAATTCATGGGGTAAGGGGAAAGTACAACTTTTTTAGCATCTAAATGGATTTACTATTACCATATATTCAACTAGATGTAAAATATAAAAATTCTTGTAAAGATAAATTTTTTGCTGGAATTTTGATGCGAAATCTCTGTTTTTCGCTTATCATGTTTGACTTGGACCATTTTAAAAATGTCAATGATTATTTTGGACATGCAGCAGGTGATATGGTGCTAAAAAGAGTCGCTGAAATTGTAAAAGAAAGAATACGCAAAACCGATTGCTTTGCTAGATGGGGTGGAGAAGAATTCATCATCCTTTTGCCTGAGACTTCTTTAAATAATGTTTCAGATATAGCAGAAGTATTGAGACTTAAGATCAGCACTGCAAAATTTGACGATGTTGACAATGTGACAGCAAGCTTTGGAGCGACTGACTTTAAAGAAAGCGATAATATTGATACAGTACTCTTAAGATTAGACAATATGCTTTATGAAGCGAAAAATAATGGACGAAACTGCGTGTGTGCCGGGTAAGGTAGAAACAGAAGAGAAAGTTGGTTAATTGGTTAACCTGCTTTCTCTTTTTAATGTGCTCCTGGTATAGGCGATAACTTGGCAGTGAAAGTCCGCTGAGGGCTTGGTAGTGTGAACCACTATGTGGTGTCCAGCATGAGGCGGAACATGAAGTAGCTATATAATACTATTGATTATTGATAAGCTTTCATAAGTTCAGATACTGTCACAAAAGAATATCCTTTAGATCTAAGTTTTGTAATTATCTGTGGCAATGCTAACAATGTTTCTGAATTGCCTTCATGCATAAGAATGATTGAGCCAGAAGATGATTTTGATACAATTGTATTAATTATATTTGGTATTCCGGGCCTTTTCCAATCATCTGGATCAACAGTCCAAAGCACAACATGAAGTCCCAGTGCATTTGATATTTTCACGAGAGTATTATTGAACGCTCCATATGGAGGTCTAAATAAATCGGGTTTTACTCCTGCTACGTTGACAACAATTGCCTGCGTCTTGTAAAACTCGTCAATCATCTGCTCAGGTGACATTAGAGGCATATATTTATGACTGTATGAATGAATACCTATTTCATCGCCGTTTTCTGCAATATATTTAAGTAAATTAGGGTTTTTTTCCGCCATTTTTCCTACAACAAAAAAAGTCGCCTTTATATTTAAGCTTTTTAAAACATCTACATATTTTTTAGTAAACTCTTTTGAAGGTCCATCATCAAATGTAAGCGCCAGCAATTTTTTAGCTTTTTTGTTACCGCTGAATATAGGGGCATTAAGAGGTATTGGGCTTTCAAAGAGTTCGTTTCTGTTGCTTCTGTCCACCAGCGACAATATGTCATTGTCAGATATTGCGTTTGATGATATTATAGATGTAATTTTACTTGTACTACTTTTACTCGGATACTCTGTAGTAGCAACAACAGTTGTTATTGGCTTGTTGCTTGTTTTTTTAGTCTTTATCTTAGATACAATTTTAGCAGATTTGACACTGCTTGCGGAATTATGTTTGAAAAATAAGCTTTTTCCATAAAAAAGAATAAATCCTATTATTACTAATAGCAGAAAAAGTAAGATAGCTGATTTTTTTGATTTAATCAATGTCATCATTTATCACTCCGATGCGCTAAACAAAAGATTACTCTTATAGCATAAACCAAATCACTCTAAAAATCAATTGTGAACCTATTCCATCCTATAGAAGATGGAACTTGCTACCATATATAGGACTAGAGATTTCTGTGAAGCCTTCGTTAAAATACTTTATTGGGTAATTAACAAAAAATTGATGTCTTCTATAAAAATTTTAACAGTTTTGCCGATAAAAAAATAAAAAGATTGGAGGTGAAAATATGGCAAGCTATCTTGATACAAGTTATATGTATATGATGTACCCTTATTACAGCGACTACAGCTATCTTTTTAATACGAGCAATCCATTGACTTCACTATCAAATATTTCTTCTGACAATATATCTCAAATCGCACAGCAAGCATTGTACACAGATATGGAGAACCAACAGTTGCCAATGCAATCGACAAATGCCCTTGTCATGTTGAATAGTTACGCAAATAATTTGGCTGAAACAGCGTCACAGTTGCAACTTACATCGCCTGATAATGTTTTTAACCAGATGGTCGCTACATCCAGTGATCCAAATTCCATAAGTGTATCAGCTCAACCAGGTGCAACTGCTTCTACCTATAGTGTTACTGTAAATCAGCTTGCCATGGCACAACAGAACAATGGGACAAGTTTGTCAAGCAATAGTGTTACAAGCCTTACACCTGGAACATACAGCTTTACGGCACAAGTAGGTGGGCAACAGTATAATATATCTTTCAATGTCAATCAAGGAGACACTAACCAAACTGTCTTAGATAATATGGCTCAAGCAATTAACTCTGCAAATATAGGGATTACAGCCATTGTAAATAACAATCCATATCTTGGTACGAGCCAGTTAGAAATAAATGCAAATAATACTGGAACAAATAATGCATTCACGTTGACAGATGTCAGCGGCAATGCAGTTTCATATACTGGCGCAAATACAGTAACAGTAGAAGCAACAAACGCAAATTATACTATTAATGGAGTAAGTGGTACATCTCAAACAAATACCGTCAATGTTGACAATAACAACTTGACCATGACATTTAATAAGACTGTAAGCAATGCTACAGTGACAGTGGCGCCTGATACGCAATCCATAAGCGACAGCATAAATAATTTTGTCAATGACTACAACGAGATGTTAACATATGTGAATCAGAACCAGCAATATATAAGTCCTCTTGTTGCTTCAGAGCTTACTCAAAGCTATGAATATCAGGCATCAAATTTACAAGCCATTGGAATTACTCAAAATCCAGACATGACTCTTTCGATAGACCAAAATACTTTAAATAATGCAATACAGAACAATTTTAGCACTGTACAAGCAGCCTTTGCTGGATTTGATGGATTGGCTGTAAATGTAGGTCAATTTGCTGGGCAAATAGCTGAAAGTCCTCTTACAGACTATGCAAATGAAACGATGTCTTTAGTCAATAACAATATGGGAATTTATGATTCAACTGGAATGCTTGATGCGTCATTAATTCAAACAATGCTGATGCCATCTGGTCAATTTATAAATTCATTAATTTAACAATAAATTTAAGAAATTTCCCACCTCTAAAAGATGGGAAATTTCTTATATAGCATAAAGATTTAACGATTTAAATGAAAATTTCGTATATACCCAAAAAAACAATTAAAATACCTGAAACTAATGGTGCATAACTGCCAAACGCTTTGGCTAAGTAAGTATTGCCTATGATAAAACCCAAAAGAATGGATAATAAACTGAAAATAATTGTTAATAATGTAGTAAAATATATGTTAAGTCCTGTAATGCTTGCTCCAATTCCCAAACCTAAATTGTTTATTGTTAAACCAAAAGCAAGAATAATAGATTCTTTCATATCTATATATTTTAAATTATCATTTCCTTCTATTTTTGAATTAATCAGGATTTCGTAATTATTCTTAAAGTCAAAAGTATCTGTTTTCCGTTTCTTATAATAGTCTAAAATAAACCATAAGCCTAACATAATAAGTATAAGACTGCCAGCAATATTTGATATGTTTGATGGTAAAAATCTATTTATAAAGAAACCTATAAACATCGATAAAAATGTACTAATGCCAGATACTAAAGCAATTAGAAGATTACTTAATATTCCGATCCTTATTTTTTTTATTCCATATGCTATGGCCACAGGAGCCCCTGATGGAACACCAATTCGCGCCGCTGCAGACGGAATTGTCAGTTATTCAGGTTTGATGGAGGGGTATGGAAATGTAGTAATAATTAATAATGGAAACGGAATATCTACGCTTTATGCACATAATGAAAAATTACTTGTTGTCGTTGGTCAACGAGTGTCAAAGGGAGAGGTTATTGCATATTCCGGGCATATAGGATGGGCTACAGGTCCTCATTGTCATTTCGGCGTTTACGTTAATGGTATTCCGGTTAATCCATTGTTATACTTAAAATGAAATGCTAATTGAAAAAATAAATGTTTTAGGTAACTGAGGAGATTTATCATGCTTGATAGAAAACTTATAAAAAATTTTGATTTTGTTTTATTTACATTAGCTATTCTAATATCGATTATAGGAGTAATTGTAATTACAAGCGCATGTTGCGGCAACAGGCTCTTTAAAACAGACTATAACCCAGTCAGTTTCAATAGTAATAGGTGTTATTGCTCTTTTGGTAATCACACTTTTTGACTACAACTTATTATCGAATTATTCTTTACAGCTTTATATATTAAACATTTTATTGTTAGTTTCTGTTTTTTTGGTAGGAAAAGAGATCAATGGTGCTAAGACGTGGATTGTATTCGGTCCAATATCTTTAGAACCTGTTGAAATATCAAAAGTTTTTTTAATAATTGCGTTGGCCAGTTATTTAAAAGATAAAGATGAGATTACAAATTTTAAAGAATTAATTTATCCGCTTATTTTGGTGATTATACCTTCTATCATTGTTATATTGCAACATAGTCTTGGATCGGCACTGGTATTTATTATGATTTTTATCGGTATGATTTTTATATCTGGAATAAGGTTCAGAGTGTTTTCAGAATTAATTGGTTCTAGTATAGCGATTATGCCAATAGTGTATAAGCTATTAAAACCATATCAGAGGAAAAGGCTTTTATCATTTATAAATCCTAACCTTGATCCTTTAGGTGCTGGATATCATGTTATACAGTCGATTATATCTGTTGGATCAGGTATGTTTTGGGGTGAGGGATTATTTCATGGAACAGAGACACAGTTGTTTTTTTGCCAGAATCACAAACAGATTTTATTTTTTCAGCGTTAAGCGAAGAATTAGGATTTATTGGTTCAGCAACTTTGATTTTACTATATAGTTTGTTGCTATACAGAGCTTGGAAGATAGCATACAATGCTAAGGATAAGTTTGGAAGACTAATTTCGATTGGAATACTATCAATGTTTGCGTTTCATGTCTTTGAAAATATTGGGATGGCAGTAGGCATAATGCCGATAGCAGGGATACCTCTACCATTTGTTAGCTATGGAGGCACTTCTCTGATTGTCAATATGATGTCAATAGGCTTGCTGATAAATATTGGCATGAGAAAAAATAAAATTAACTTTTAAACAGATTATTTTAAATAAATTTTTACACATTGTTCATAATTTTTTCACAAATAGACTTGGTACTATGTTAAGAAAAAGTACAAATTAAAATGAGCAAGTTATTCCCTAGTATTTCCGTACGTATTAAATTATGAATTTCAAGCAGAGAATATATTTACGCATATTTATTGCTTACCCAATAAGTTTTATTGCCTTCTTCAAGTATTGTGCTTCATACTGATCTGGCGATTTATAGTCGTAGTGGCTATGAGTTCGTACAGTGTTATAAAAGGTACAATATATTCAAACACTAGCTTTCTAGCATGATCATAATCTCTGATTTTATATTGATTTAGCCATTCACGTTTAATTAGTGAATGAAAGGACTCTATGTAGGCGTTATCCCAAGGACACCCCTTCTTTGAGTAACTGAATGTCATTTTTGATGCAGCTTTTTGGTATTCCTTCGATACATACTGACTTCCACGATCACTGTGGATAACTAGTGGGTTAGTTAACTTTCTAGTTGCCTTTGCTTTATTTATGGTATCTAAAACACATGATACCTCTAGTGTTTTGGAAAATGTCCACCCTATAATTTTCCGTGAATATAAATCCATGATACTGGTCAGGTATACAAATCCATCTAAAGTCCAGATATATGTTATATCAGTACACCAGACTGCATTAGGAGAGTCCGGATTGAACTGTTGCTGTATAATGTTCTCAAGAGAACTGCTGAAGTTTGAGTTACGTGTTGTAACTGTATAAGGCTTGATATACATTACTTTTAACAAAAAATATACACTTATTTAACAGTTTGTTAAAAAATTTGGGTTATAATGAGTTTAAAATAAAACATAAGGAGGATTTTTTATGACAGGGAAAAGCAAAAAAATCATAGCGACTGCTGTCATAGGCACGGTTCTTTTGACATCAATAGCCTTTGCGGATACATCAACATCATCTTCACAGGCTAATTCAAATGCCTCAACAAGCCAGACAGTTAAGACAAACAAAAAGTTTGACCCAATACAAACTTTAGAAAATCTCAAGACAAAAATTGAAGAGAAGTATAATCAAGGCAAGATTAGCCAAGATGAGGAAAACAAGATTTTGACTAAAATAAATACTGCTGAGCAGAAGATAGAAGATTTTAACAATATGACTTTAGATCAAAAAAAGCAAACGCTGATTGATGATTTTACAAATATCGTTAATAATCAAGTAAAGAATGGCAAGATTACACAAGAAAAAGCTAATACTCTTATTAAGAATTTTACCGATAAAGTCAATAAATGGGATGGGAATGGCTATCCACAATTTGTTACACGTTATTTGAAGAAGTACATGGGTGTGGTACACGAAAGATTTAGTTTTATGGGAAGATTTAAAAAAGTGCTTGATGAAGCAGTTAAGAAGAATCAAATAACATCGACGCAAGAGCAACAAATACTTAATGACTTAAAAGGAAGCAAAACAAATACTTCTAAAAGCGCAACGACAGTAAATTCAGATGCTTCTAATACATTATGATATTAATAATGATTACAAAGGACATAACATAATTAATATAACCTCCCTATAAAGCAGCCTAACATTAGGTTAGGCTGCATTTTTAAAATACAGAATGATTGTAAAAAGAGGTAATCAAAATGAGGTGTCCTAATTGTAAAAGTAAGAATGTCGGTAAAATTGGAGGCAATTTATTTTTCTGCAGAGAATGTTTTTGTGAAATTAAAGTAAAGGAAAATAAATTCATAGTAAAATTGTACGATCAAGAAGGACGTATTAAAAAAGTACAGTACGTAACATAAAGCTGAAGGGTACACAAAGTTGTGTACCCTTAGTTTGTGATAAATTATTGACATATAAAGAAATTAATTATATCATATATAATGAACATATGTTAATTATAATTTAAGTGGTGATAGAATTGGAAAATGTATCTTTACAAAATTTAATAGATTTTTTAAAAAAGACTGGTGTAAAAATCACATTAACCAGATTGATACTTTTAAAGATATTTACAAACAATCCTTATGTTCATTTTGATTTCAATAGTTTACTGAAGATTGTCAAGAAAGAAGATCCCAATTATGGCATAGCGACTCTTTATAGAAATCTGGACATGTTGATTAAAAAAAATATTATTTCTGCCAATACAATCAATAATGTAAAATATTATGAGTTAATTACACCTCAAAAGGGCAATATTCCCATACATTTGATTTGTAAGCATTGTAACAATGTAGAAGAGTATTCAGATTATGAAATCATACAGTTTCTAAATTTAGTAAAAGATAAATATGGATTTGATATAAATTATGGCAGCATTAATGTATATGGTATATGTAAAAAATGCAGAGAAAAACTCAAAGAATAAAAAATTAATAGTAGCATCTCTATAAAATATAAGAGCTACTATTAATAAAATTGATTTTAGCTTTGTGTTCTTATACTTAAGCTTATTAAACCTGCTAAAATTGGTATGATTGCCATTAGTAAAATTGCTGATGTAACACCATTAAAGTCAATGAGTATTCCAAATAAACCTAAGCCAAGACCACCTATTCCTGTTCCAAATCCAAGTGCCAAGCCAGAAGCCATTGCAGCATTTTTGCTCAGCAAACTTTGAGCAAGCACTGTAGTAATTGAGAATGATGCTAAAAGCTATTTATGTAGAATGTCAAGATAGAGTCTTTGTAGATATTTATGTCATACAAAGATTTGGAGAGAAGAAATTTTTTAAAATATTATTGACATATGACAAAAACGGTGGTAATATATAATTGTGAAACGGTCATAAGACCAAAATAATTTAAAGGAGTGGTTTATATGCCAAGAGGAGACGGAACAGGTCCAATGGGCTATGGTCCGATGTCTGGAAGAGGTATGGGATTTTGCTGTGGGCATGGTGCTCCAGGATATATGAGTGGACATGGTATACACAGAGGATATAGAAACATGTATTACGCAACTAAAGCACCGTTTTGGGCAAGATATGGAAATGCTGTTGACGAGAAATCTTACCTTAATGCACAAGCCCAATACCTTAAGGACCAACTTAAATATATAGAAGACAGATTGAAGGATTTAGACGACGAAGACAAAGATAACAAGTAATATTATGAAAAGCTGGTGGCAATCATTGCTGCTGGCTTTATTTTTTTGAAAGTGAATATAAAAATTTATGCATAATTATTTTAGTTTTTATGAATATAAATGTATCAGAATAGCATAAATGAAATTTTTACTTTTTAAAAAATTATTTTGAATAATTTATTGCATAATTAACTGACATAGTTTAAACTTAATTTTGGAAGATGTTTCATTGATATAATATCTTGTTTATATAAGACTGTAGGAGGCAATTATAATAATGTTTGTTGGCAACAATAAATTAAGAAGCAGATTAAGCGTAAAAAATATACTGGGAATCCTCTTTGGCACTTTTATTTATTCAATTGGAATTAATACATTTATCGTACATGCAAGACTTTTAAGCGGTGGTGTATCTGGTATTTCTCTAATTGTACAGTATTTGACAGGACTTCCTGCCGGATACACGATTTTCATGCTGAATATCCCATTGCTTATTTTAAGCTATAAGAAAATCGGTTCTCGATTTACTTTCTATACGATATTAGGTACATCTTCTCTATCTGTTTTTTTGATATTAACTCAGTTTTTAGATAAATTAATCAATTTTGACGATCCCATATTATTATGCCTTTACGGTGGTGTACTTACAGGTGCAGGCATGGGAATAGTCTTTGCTAATCATGGCTCGACTGGTGGACTTGATATCATATCTGTATTAGTAAAGAAAAAATATGAGAATTTTGAATTGGGCAAGACAAACCTATATATTAATTTTTTCATAGTCTTGGCTGGAGCCATATTTATAGGGCTTAAAAGTGCTTTATACACACTTGTTTCAATGTCAATAAATTCGATTGTGCTGGATAAGACGATAAATGGGTTTAACAGGCGAAAGATGCTTTTTATAATTACAAATGATGAGGAAAAGATTAGCAATGCAATCATGAATGATTTAAAAAGAGGTGTTACGTTTATTCAAGCTGAAGGTGCATATACAAAGACTAATCGCAGAATACTGTATTGCGTTGTATCACTTTCACAAATTCCATATATTAAACATCTAGTTTACAGCATTGACAGCAATGCATTTATATCAATTTTAGACGTTTCTGAGGTAAGAGGGAAAGGATTTATGGACGATTTATTTTAGCAAAATTTCATTGTTGAATATTTAACAAAATAGGTATATAATTTTATTATAAATACTAAGCCCAAGGGATTTACTGAGGGCAAGGGAAGGAGAAATCAATATATGGATAGGCAAATTGCAGATTTTATTGACGACGAGAAGATAAAAGCGGCTTTAAAATATGGTGAAGGTGCATCAAAAGATGAAGCACTGAGAATCATTGAAAAAGCCAAAAATTTGAAAGGTATTACGCCTGAAGAAGCGGCAGTTCTTCTAAATTTGGAAGATGATGAGCTTCTTGATGAAATGTACAAAGTTGCAAGATATATTAAAGAGCAAATTTACGGCAACAGAATAGTCATATTTGCGCCACTTTACATTAGCAATTATTGTGTTAACAATTGCAGGTATTGCGGTTACAAACACTCCAATGAACAAGAACGCAAAAGACTTACTATGGATGAGGTAAGGCGTGAGATAGAGATATTGGAGGAAATGGGACATAAAAGATTGGCGGTTGAGGCAGGTGAGGATCCTGTAAATTGTCCTATTGATTATGTCTTAGATGTGATTAAGACAATTTACGATACAAAATTGAAAAATGGCAGCATAAGGAGAGTCAATGTAAATATTGCTGCTACCACTGTTGAAAATTATAAAAAGTTAAAGGATGTAGGCATAGGGACGTATATATTATTCCAAGAGACTTACCACAGGCCCACATACGAATATATGCATCCTACAGGGCCAAAGCATGACTACGATTATCATACAACTGCCATGGATAGAGCCATGGAAGCGGGTATTGATGATGTAGGCTTGGGAGTCTTGTATGGACTTTATGACTACAAGTACGAGACAATAGCACTTTTGTACCATGCAAATCATCTTGATGAAAAATTTGGTGTTGGACCACATACTATATCTGTTCCAAGACTTAGACCTGCTTTAAATATAACGTTAGATGAATACCCATATCTGGTGTCTGATAAAGATTTTAAAAAGCTTGTAGCTGTAATAAGGCTTGCCGTACCGTATACGGGAATGATCTTATCTACAAGAGAACTTCCTGAATTTAGAGAAGAGGTTATAAGCGTAGGTATATCTCAGATAAGTGCAGGTTCTTGTACAGGTGTAGGCGGTTATTACGAAGAAATATCAAAGAAAGAAAATACGAAACCTCAGTTTGAAGTAGGGGATCATAGGACGCCAAATGAGATATTGAGAACACTATGTGAGCAGCATTATTTGCCAAGTTATTGTACAGCATGTTACAGAATGGGGCGTACTGGCGATAGGTTTATGAGCTTTGCTAAATCAGGACAGATTCACAATTTCTGTTTGCCAAATGCTATACTTACATTTAAGGAGTTCCTTTTAGATTACGGTGATGAAGCTACAAAGGCTATAGGTGAAGAAACGATTGCTGCAAACATAGAAAATATTCCTTCTGATAAGGTAAGAGAAGAGACGAAAAATAGACTCAAACGGTTAGAAAATGGTGAAAGAGATCTGTACTTCTAAAAAAATCCGGGTTATCCCGGATTTTTTTACAGAGAAATTTTAATATTTTTGTTGACATATGACAAAAATAATTATATATTTATAATTGTATATGACGTATGTTTGAAATGTTGAAAGGATGGATGTTTAAATGAAGATAGCTGTTGCTACAGATGGAAGAAGCGTTTCAATGCATTTTGGACATTGTGAGGGATTTACGATTTTTAATGTGGAGGAAGATAAAATAGTAAGTGCCAATTTTATTGATAATCCAGGACATAGACCAGGATATTTGCCTGAATTTTTAAAAGACAAAGGCGTTGAATGTATCATTTCTGGTGGAATGGGTTCTAGCGCAATAGATTTGTTTAATTCTTACGGCATTGATGTCATTACAGGCGCGTCTGGCGATGCTGAAGATGTGGTAAAGAAATATATTGATGGAACTTTGATATCTACAGGTAGTGCATGTGAAAAACATGAACATGAAGGACACTGTGAAGACTAAAAAATGAAAGTAATATGGCCGCGGGGAAATCTTGCGGCCATATCATATGAATCAGAAAATTGTATAGCATCATTCAGAAATTCACTTAATTGTTTCCTGATGGGAAATGCATATTTTTACCGAAACCTGTACCGTGTCCTTTGCCATATCCATTACCTGACATTCCATTTCTTCCAAAGCCTATTCCAAGTCCTGCACCACCATTGCCAGTACCATCACATGCATTTATTCTTTCCTTAATTAATGATTTTAGCTCTGCAGCTCTTTCTTCTGTTATCACACCATTTTTAACCATTTGGTCTATATAGTCGGTTTTTTGTTTTAACAAGGCATTTTTGAAGTCTTCTAATTTTACACCATTTTCAACTGCTATTTGTTCCAGTGTCTTACCGGAATTTAAAAGTTTCAATGTTTCGTCTGTAGACTTTCCTAAAAGATTTGCCATAAAATCTACCATTTGAGCTCTGCCATACCTTGGTGCAGTATATGATGTATTTGTTTGAGGCGAATTATTATTTGCTGTTTCCGCATATGCAGCAATGCCTGTTAAAAGTAAACCTCCTACCATTATTGATGCTACTAATTTTTTGATGTTCATAAAAACATCTCCTTTCAAAATTTATTTATCTTACACTTTTATTCTACCCATTATATTTGATACATCTTTAATGAAATTGTGATGTTTTTGTGAAGATTTTTTGATAATATTGTAAATAGTTTTTAGAATATGTAAACTAAAATTGGAGGTGTTTTATGATGGAAAAAGTGTTGGTCATTGAAGACGAGGAGGGAATGAGGGATATTTTAAAAACTTACTTAGAGAAGAACAATTTCGATGCTTTATTTGCTGAAGATGGCATTACAGGAATAAATATGTTTAAAAGTAATTCATTTGATATAGTCTTGTTGGATGTAATGTTGCCAGATATGAGTGGTTGGAATGTTTTAAAGACAATAAGAGAATCATCTAAAATACCTGTAATGATGATAACTGCCCGCAGTGAAGAATACGATAGGCTTTTAGGATTTGAACTTGGCGCTGATGATTACGTAGTCAAACCATTTAGTCCGAGAGAAGTCATAGCAAGGATAAAAGCTATCTTATCGAGATCTAAATGGACTGAATCGGATAAGCTAATATCTTTTTCGGGTATTACTATTGACACTGATTCAAGAGTTGTTAAAGTTGATGGAAAGAAAATAGATCTTACTCCAAAAGAATTTGATCTTTTAAATCTACTTGCACAAAACATGGGGAAGGCGTTAAGCCGTGAGAAATGCCTTAATATTGTTTGGGGATATGAATTTTTTGGCGATTTAAGGACAGTCGATACACATATAAAGCAGTTGAGAGAAAAACTTGGCGATAAAAGGGACATTATAAAAACAGTATGGGGTTATGGATATAAATTAGGTGGTGATTAAAGTGAGAGGCATAAGAAAAAAGCTTTTTATTACGTATCTGATTATAACAGGAATAATTTTTTTATTGTTTTACTTGTCTCAAGTTGTCTTTATAGGTAAGATATACACTTATTATAAGATTAATCAGTTGAAAAACTATAGCTTAGAAATTGCCAATGCGTTATCTAAAAATGATGACAAAACTGCTAATGAGCTTATGGAAGAATCCAATGCAAAAGTAATTGCAGTAGCTGATACAGGTAAATTGATTTTTGGAACGCATGGAAACGGACAAGGCTACGGAATAGGGTTGCCAAAAACTTTCCTAAACACTAATGAAAAATTAGCTGTGGTAGAATTTACGCATCCATCAATTGGTGTAAAATCTCTTGCAGTTATAAGATCATTTTCATACAATAATCAAAACGCAAAACTGGTATTGACTATTCCACTATCGACTATTACTGATACTATCGTCATATTTAAAAGTGAATTTTTTTTGATGCTACTAATATGTATTGTTGTAATAATCATCATGTCAATTATCATGTCGAAAAGGCTGACAAAGCCAATTGATGATTTAAAAAATGCAGCACAAAACATAGCATCTGGGAATCTTGACGTGAAATTAGATGTAAAGACAAATGATGAATTAGAGGATTTGGCAATGTCCATGAATAGCATGGCAGAAAACCTCAATAAAGCGGAAAAATTTAAAAGAGATTTAATAGCAAATATTACACACGACCTTAAGACCCCTTTAGGGCTTATAAAAGGATACTGTGAAATGCTACTGGACTTTTATGGCGATGATAAAGAAAAAAGAAACAAATATTTAAATGTTGCATTAAATGAAGTCGATCGAATGTCAAAAATGATAGACGATGTTTTATCATTATCAAAGCTTCAATCAGGTTTAGTGAAACTAAAGGTATCGTCTTTTAATTTAAAAAATTTAGTTGATGATGTAGTTTTAAGCTTTGAACCATTGCTACATGGCAAAAATATAAATATTGTCACGGAGAATCTTGACGTTATTGTAAATGGAGATGCTGAACTAATTAGAAGGGTTATAATGAATCTTTTAAGCAATTCGATAAAAAGCATTGATGAATCAGGAGTGATTACTATTTCTTCAATATTAGAGGATAATAATGTAAAAGTCATCGTATCTGACACAGGTAAAGGAATAGAGAAAGAAAAGCTGCAAAGTGTTTTTGAGAAATTTTACAAAGATGATAATAGAGGTACAGGCTTAGGACTTGCAATAGTAAAAGAAATATTGGATTTGCATGGCAGTGAATATCATATAGAAAGCGAGATAGATAAAGGAACTTCATTTTATTTTACCTTAGATAAAGCAGCTATTTAATCATATACTACCCCTATACAACGGGATGGGTATATGATATAATATTAAATGAATACAGTATACAAGGAGTGATTTTATGAATTCCATATTTTCTTGTGCAGTATGTCCTAATAAGCCTTGTGCAAAAGGTGATGATAATTTTCCTAAGAATTGTCCTACAGTTATGGAAAAAGATATTATTAATGATTCAATTGAAAAATATAACAATGATGAAAATGTAAATAAGATGATGAAAATAGCAAATACACTTCCTGTTGACGAAAATGGCGAATTGAGAAGCAGAGCGGAAGAAATAATCAATTTAATTATGCAAATGGGTATGAAGAAGATAGGTGTTGCTTTTTGCTATTCACTTGAGAAAGAAGCAAAAAAATTTGTCAAGATGCTTAATAAATACGATGTAACTGTAGTACCGGTGTGTTGTAAGGTAGGTTCAGTAGATGTAAAAGAAATTGGAATAGAGAAAAAGAGAGATAAATTCATTGCAACATGCAATCCAATCACACAAGCTGAAATTATGAACAAGGAAAATACAGAACTAAATGTGGTTGTCGGGCTTTGTGTTGGACATGATATATTATTTAACAAAAATTCTAAAGCATATGTTACAACTTTGGTCGCTAAGGATAGGAAGTACGGTCATTGTCCTGTAAAGGCATTTGAAGAATAGGAGAGGAGCTATCCATAAATGAGGATAGCTTTTTTATTTTCTACTATAAATATTTGCAAAATTACTTTAATTTGATTTAAAATTATCTTAACAAGTTTCAATATAGCTTTTATTATTTCATGCAAAATGAGAAATTTTTAGGAGGAGTCAGTCGATCATGACAAATTCAAAAAGGGAAGTTGTTGTATGTATCAAATATTATACTGATTGGCATGGTAAGTTTGCTAATTGATATGAGTACAGAAATGGTGTATCCGATAGTCCCTCTTTTCCTGACGGCAACACTTGGGGCTTCGCCAGCAATTGTAGGAATTATCGAAGGTATTGCTGAAAGCATAGCGTCGATTTTAAAGGTCTTTAGCGGTTACATAGGTGATAAATACAAAAACAAGAAAGTGCTGACTTTTATAGGATATGCAGCTTCGGCTATCTATAAAATACTTCTTCTTTTAGCAGGATCATGGATAGGTGTTTTGATAGCGCGAATTATAGATCGCACAGGAAAAGGCATCCGTACTGCACCGCGGGATGCTCTTATTGCGCAGTCTAGTGAAAAGGATAAACTTGGCGGATCTTATGGACTCCATAAAATGCTTGATATGGCTGGATCATCTGTAGGTGCTTTTATTGCTTTTATCATAGTAACAATTGGGCTAAAGTATAAAGTAGCATTTATGTGGTCGATTATACCTGCTATTCTTGGTATTATAATTATTCCATTTATAAAAGAGGATAAAAGTAAGAAACAGAAAAGTGAAAAATTGTCGTTCAAAAGCTTAAATTTGAGCTTAAAATTAAAACTTTATCTGGCTGTCATATTTATTTTTAACCTTGGGAATTCATCAAATACTTTTCTACTTTTGAAAGCACAGAATTTGGGCTTTTCTTCACCATATGTCATGCTTCTTTATCTCGTATTTAATGTTTCCACGTCACTACTTGCCATTCCTTCCGGGAAGTTGTCAGATAAATTTGGGAGGAGATTGATTTTGGTTTCTGGTTATGCTATTTATGGACTTGTCTATTTGGGAATTGCGTTGTCTAATTCAAAAATCATAATTTTTCTTTTATTTATATTTTATGGAGCTTATACAGCATTTATAAGCGGTGCTGAGCGGGCATTTGTGGCCGAAGTTTCCCCTGATAAATATAAAGGTACAGTATTGGGTATCTATGGTATGATGCAAGGTATAGGATTATTGTTGGCATCTATTATAGCTGGAGCTATGTGGGTACATATAAGTCCAGATGCGCCATTTTGGTTTGGCGGTGTTCTTGGACTTACCTCTGCGGCTTTAATTGCAGTTATACTAAGTTTAAGTCGATTTCAGGGAAATAAAGAATCAGAGGTGTAAGAGAGGGTATTTTTCAAAAGATGTGTGAGACAAATTTATTTCCTTTAATAATAATTATACGAGGAGGATACATTTGTGCGAAATGAAAAAAATAAAGTTCATTGATGTAGGTTTTAAGGATCATGATGATGTAATATTGAAAGATATATCAATGGAAATTTCTTTAGGTTATATATATACAATAATAGGGCCGTCTGGCGCTGGCAAGTCTACTTTTATAAAATTAATAAATAGGCTTATCGATCCAACTGAAGGGAAAATATTGATAAATGAGAGAGACATAAAGGATTACGACGTAATAGAACTTAGGCGAAAGATTGGGATGGTTTTTCAGCAGCCATATCTTTTTGAAGGAACTGTTGAGGACAATATTAAATACGGACCTATGCTTAAAGGAAAGAAAAATATTGATGTTGAATATTACTTGAGTATAGTTGGGCTTGATAAAAATTATAGAAAAAGAAAAGTTGATGACTTATCTGGTGGTGAAGCACAGAGAGTTTCAATAGCAAGAACACTTGCAAATGAGCCTACAGTATTACTGTTAGATGAACCTACGTCTGCACTTGATCCAGCATCTACACAAGTGATTGAGGATCTTGTCATGGAGTTAAAAAACAAATTAAATCTTACAATTATTTGGATTACGCACAACATGGAACAAGCGAAGCGTGTTGGAGACTTTACCATTTTCATTAACAATGGTAAACTGATTGAATATGGAAATACGAAAGATTTTTTCTCAAATCCCAAAAATGATGTGACAAGGCTTTTTATTAATGGAAAATTGACAAAGGAGGGGGATTAAATGAGCGTTTTGTCGCTTATATTGTCATCAAGTCTCGTATTAGTATCAATTTTCATTTCATATTATCAGAAACTTGGGGTTGAAAAAGAAGTTATTATTGGTTCTATAAGAGCAATTGTACAACTGACGATTGTTGGATATATTCTTCATTATATTTTTAGAGCAAATAATATATTTTTTACACTTGCAATGGTTATTTTAATGACTATTGTGGCGGGAAACAATGCAGCCAAAAGGGGAAAGGGAATACCATATGTGTTTTATTTTATAACGATATCTATTGCATTTGGTGCTGCTATAACACTTACAGCACTTATATTATTTGGTAGCATCCATTTTAGACCGCAGGAAGTGATTCCTGTATCTGGGATGATAATAGGAAATGCAATGGTTTCATCAGGCTTGACAGTGTCAAGGCTTAAAGACGAGGTAAAAAACAGAAGACACGAAATTGAAACGTACCTTGCTTTGGGAGCCAATTCAAGACAAGCATCACAAAAAATATTAAAAATAGCTATTAAAACAGGAATGATGCCTACGATAGACAGCATGAAAATACTTGGAATTGTGCAGTTACCAGGCATGATGACAGGCCTTATTCTTGGTGGCGTCGATCCTGTAAATGCAGTAAAATACCAAATGATGGTTACATTTATGATGACGTCTACTACAGCAATAGCGTGTTTTACAGTTGCACTTTTATCATATACCCAATTTTTTACAAAAAACTATCAATTGATATAAAATATATCTATATTTAACTTTTAACGTGCTCATAGTACATAAAATTAAGCTATCCTATATAAGGATAGTATTATTTTTTTAAAACGTAAAAAAATATTTACAAAGTATTCACAAATTCTTAAAAAATGTTATTTATAATATAATCATGAAAAGAAAAAATTGTAAGGAGGTTGGTATAAATGGAATTCAACAATGGTTTTGAAAATTACAGGCTTCCTGAGGTCAATCCAAAAAATGATAAGAAAAGTTTAGGCAAGATGGTTAAAAGATATAGAAGAAAAATGTTTATGTCATTTGTAGCTGTAGCACTTGTTGCTGCATTGGCTGGTGGTGCTTTAGGAGCTGGAATTGTTAAATACGTTGATACAGGCAATACTCAAGTTGTGAATAGGTATTTACCGCTTTCATCTGACAACAACAATTTTAACTTGATTACAAACATTGTAAAGGCTGTAAGCCCATCTGTTGTCGGTATAGATACATATATTAATGGTTATGGGGCTTATGGATACGGTGGCAATTCTTACGTTGAGGAAGGAAGCGGCTCTGGAATAATCATAGATTCGGAAGGTCACATTGTCACAAATGATCATGTTGTGGAAGGCGCATCAAAGATAACCGTAAACTTGTCTGACGGAAGGAAATTTCCTGCACAATTGGTAGGTAAAGATTCAAGGACAGATCTTGCGGTTTTAAAGATAAATGCTACAAATTTGACACCTGCAAAATTAGGAGATTCATCAAAGCTTGAAGTAGGAGAATTAGCAGTAGCTATAGGAAATCCATTGGGTGACAGCTTTGCTGGAACTGCGACAGCAGGTATCATAAGCGGTTTAAATCGAAATTTGCAAAGTGATTATGGTCCGGTAAATCTTATCCAGACAGATGCTGCGATAAATCCAGGAAACAGTGGAGGACCTCTTGTAAATAGCATCGGTGAAGTGATAGGAATAACAAGCATAAAGCTTACATCAACTGGCGGTTCAAGTTCTGGGGATCCTTTTGGACTATTTCAAAGCCAAAGTGTGCCGCTTGAAGGAATGGGTTTTGCGATACCTATAAACGAGGCAAAACCTATAATTGAAGAGCTTATTCAAAAGGGATATATTGAAAGACCTGTTATAGGTGTAAGTGTGCAACAAATAACGCAGCAGCAAGCAAATCAATACAATATACCGGTAGGACTTTATATTGCACAAGTGCAGCAAGGAAGCGGTGCTGATGCTGCAGGCCTTCAAGCAGGTGATATAATAACCGCTGTAGATGGAAATAATGTAACCACATTTAATCAACTTGAAAATATTTTAAATAAACACAATGTTGGTGATGTGATAAGCGTGACAATTTGGAGAAACGGTCAAACACTTACAGTTAATGTGAAACTTTCAGGCTCAAATGGGCAATAATAGAATTATTTTATTAAAAGATCATTAAAAATCGCTACAGTCATTGATAATGGTAAAAATGAGAACTATAATGTATGTAAACAAATTTATAAAAAGGAGATAATATTATGAAAAAGAAAGGACTAAAAATTGCGATTGTAGCTTTAGTGGTTGGCACAATGCTATTGACTTACAGCTTAATGGCTTTTGCATCGTCCGGTTCTGGGTACGAAACATACAAAAATGCTGTAGTTTCAACTTTGCTGGCTAAAAATTCAACTATTGATGCGCAATTTACAGTTACAGATAATGGTAATACAGTTTTAACAGGAACTACCACTAAAAAAATTGACAATGGCAATTTTTCTACTAAAACAAGTCTAAATATTATGGGCTTAACTAACGACTTTGAAAGCAGTTATGATAACGGCAACTTGATAACAGAAGTTAATGGAAAGTACTACAGCATGAGTGGAAAGAGATTTGACAAGATGGAGAATTTGACAAGCTCCAGTAGTACTGTTAAATTAGCGGAAGTTTTGGCAGATACTCTGGTTGGCAATGTAAAAAATGATTTCATTGAGAATGGACAGACAATCAGTGTAAATTTACAAGGATCACAAATTCCAGAACTTGCTAAATTAGCTATTTCAGCTATGGCAGAGAATATGGATAGAATTAAAAATCACAGCAGTGCAGAAATATCAAACAATGGTATGGCAAGCATGAAAAACATAATGAGCTTGATTCCGACTCTTAGCAACATCGATGTCAAATCAATAGGGTTGACAGCTACTGTTGATGGCAATTTATTAAAAAGCAACGAATTTAACATTGCAATTTCAGGCACCGATACCAGTGGCAATGTGCACAATATAAATTTGACAGTAGATGCAAACATCAGCAATGTAGGCAATACAAAAATTGATACGATTGATACTACTGGAAAGCAAGTAATTACTGTAAATAATGCTGGAAGATTTCATGGTATGCACTAAATAATTTGTAAAAGAGTGGCCTGTTGTGCCACTTTTTTATTTTGGAGGGAATGCGATGGTTTTGAAAGTTGATAACTTAACGAAAAGATATCACAATGGGAGAGGAATCAATTCGATTTCTTTTAGTGTTGACGATGGGGATATTTTCGGATTGCTTGGTCCAAATGGTTCTGGCAAGACAACCACAATGAAAATTATAGTAGGCCTTATGAAACCTGATAGTGGAAGCGTAGAGATCTTTTCAAATAAAATAGATGATATTCAAGAGAAGTATCTGAGGGATGTAGGGTGTTTAATTGAAGCACCAGCATTGTACGATTTTTTGAGTGCCAGGAAAAATTTAGAAATCGCTGCATCTTACTATGATGACATTGATGATTATAGAATTGAAGAGATGCTGAACATCACCGGATTGGTAAAATTTCAAAATGAAAAAGTAAAAGAGTTTTCGTTTGGAATGAAGCAAAGGTTAGGGTTGGCTTTGGCGCTTATATCGAACCCAAAGCTTGTCATACTTGATGAACCAGCTAATGGATTAGATATAGAAGGAATGGTATCCATAAGAAAAATTATAATGAATGAAAATAGAGAAAAAGGAACTACATTTTTAATATCAAGCCATTTAGCACATGAATTAGAAATTATGTGCAATAAGATCGCTGTCATGAAGGAAGGTCGTTTATTAAGCGTTGCTACAATGGAAGAAGCATTAAAAAAAGGAAGTCTTGAAGCGTATTTTATGGAAACCATAAATAAAACGGATGGAGGATTGCAATGATAAAGATAAAAAAAGATTTGCTTAATGAGTTGATAAAGATTCTGTACAGAAAAAAATATTTGCTTTTACTTATGTTTATATTTTTTATGTCTATTGCATTTGCGTTGATTGGTAAATTTGTAAATGGACTAATAGGCCTTTATATATCGAATTTTCCAATGACAGTTTTATCTGTATTAGTTACTTTTATTTTGCCGTTGATCGTCTTTATGGTTACTGCTGATGTGTTTACAGCAGAGCAAGAAAATGGCACTATAAAAGCGATCTTGACAAGACCCGTAAGCCGTATCAGAATATACATTTCAAAGTTCATGGCGATATTAATATACTCATGTATGATATTGCTTTCTGGATTTATTTCAAGCCTTGCATGTGGAACAATTTTAAACTCTTTCATGTCAATTAGCATAGGTTCTACTATAGTAGCATATATATTGTCAGTTTTTCCATTGATTCCAATAATATTTTTTGCTATTACAATTTCACAGATATCGAGAAGTACATCTGGCACGGTGATGATTTCCGTATTGACTTATATTACCATCTATGTAGTAACTGTTATTTTCCCTAAAACATATCCTTTATCATTTACATCGTATACAAGTTGGTATCTACTATTTATTGGGTCAGTAATACCAGTCTTTAATGTGTTAAATATCATTGTATTATTTTTAGCATATAGCTTAATATTTTTTGCCATAAGTTTTTGGCTTTTCGATAAGAGGCAATATTGAATTCATCTAAAGCTTAGTATATTATTGGTCTTTATTGTTTTAAATGATATACTTTAATAGGAATAGTTTAATTTTTGGAAAGGGTGTACACTATGATTTATATCTACAACAAGAACACAGATCCTTATTTTAATTTAGCGGCGGAAGAATATGTGTTAAAGCAATTTAGCGATGAATGTTTCATGCTTTGGAGAAATAGGCCAAGCATAATAATAGGTAAAAACCAGAATGCTTTAGCGGAGATAAACCTTGACTACGTTAAAGAGCACAATATACCGGTTGTCAGAAGGTTGTCTGGAGGTGGAGCGGTATTTCACGATTTAGGCAATGTGAATTTTACCTTTATTGTAAACGATGATTTGAATGGGTTTAGCGACTTTAGAAGATTTACACAACCTATTATTTATGTGCTTCGAAAGCTATCTTTAAATGCTGAGTTTTCTGGCAGAAACGATATAACGATCGATGGTAAAAAAATATCAGGCAATGCGCAGTACTATTATAAAAACAGGATACTTCATCATGGAACACTGTTGGTGTCGTCAAATATGGCAGATCTATCAGCGGCATTAAAGGTGCGACCTATAAAATTTGAAGACAAAGGTGTGAAGTCTGTATCTAAGAGAGTGACCAACATAAATGAACATTTGGAAAAGCCTATAGATATAGAGGAATTTATTAACCTTATAATGGACGATATAAGGCTAACTACAGGTGGAAGTGGCCTTTATGAATTTACAGACGAAGATATAAGAAATATAGAAAGGCTGAGAGATGAGAAGTACAATACGTGGGAATGGAATTTTGGTATGTCTCCAGATTACAACTTAAAAAATGAAAAGAAATTTTCAGGCGGTACGGTAGAAGTGGATTTAAACGTGTCTGACGGGATAATAAGAGATATAAAGATCTACGGCGATTTCTTCGGAAAAAAGGATGTAAAAGATGTAGAGGAAATGCTAAAGGGTGTAAAGCACTCTGAAAATGATATTAAAAATGCGCTTTCATCAATAGACATTGGAGAATATTTTTCAAACATAACATTAGAGAATTTGCTTGAGGTTATGTTTTAATCAAAATTATGTTCAAAATATTGAACTATCGTTTAGATAGTGCTAAAATATGGTTAGAGTGAGTTGTCAAATAATTAACTTGCTTAATGATTTCACTTCAAGCAATAATAATTTAGTGAATAGTAATTAAAATTGGAGGTGTACCTTATGGAGTTAGAAGTTAAGGTACCTGTTTTGTCTGATACTATTAATGAGGGCAAAATAACTAAATGGTATATTAGCGAAGGGCAATTTGTTAAAAAAGGAACTTCTTTATGCGATATATCGGTTGGTAAAATGAATTTTGAAGTGTATTCAGAATATGATGGCATAATTTCTAAGATTATTTTTCCTGCCGGTAGTACAGTAAAATCAGGAGATGTCATTTCGTTGATATCAGAATCTGAAGAAGTTTCTCAAAAGTCAATTTCAGGTGATGCAGATACATTTTATAGTGAAGTAAATGATTATGATTTGGCTGTCATAGGTGGCGGCCCTGGAGGTTATGTGGCTGCTATAAAAGCTGCAAAAAAAGGTGCAAAAGTGGCACTTTTCGAAAAAGATAAAGTGGGCGGTACTTGTCTTAATAGAGGCTGCATACCCACAAAAGCTTACGCAAGAGTTGCAGAAGTTTATGACATTATACAAAGGTCAGATGAATTTGGCCTCAGTGTAGATGAAAAATCTTTTGATTACAAAAAAGTGGTTGAAAGAAAGGATAGTATAGTAAACGAGCTTGTATCTGGCATAAAAGCATTGCTTAAAGCCAATGGTGTTGATTTGTATTCTGAAGAAGCAAAAATAGACAAAGATAAAAACATATTATTTGGAGAAAATAAGATAAAGGCGAAAAACATAATAATAGCAACTGGTTCTAATCCGCAAGAATTGCCTATTGAAGGCATTAAATCAAAGAACGTCATAAATAGCAACGACATTTTGGAGATTACATCATTGCCTGACAGCATGTGCATAATAGGTGGTGGTGTAATTGGCATGGAGTTTGCCTTTATAATGAACCAATTTGGAGTAAAAGTATCTATCGTTGAGATGATGCCAAGACTTCTTCCTCAACTTGATAAAGAAGTAAGCAATTTAATAAAGTCTGAGGCGCAGAAGCGTGGTATGAAGATTTACATATCTTCTAAGGTCGAAAAGATTTTAGAAGAAGAAAACGGTGGAAGCATTGTAACGATAGAAAAAGATGGTGGGACAAAATGTATATATGCTGACAAAGTGTTTATTTCCATTGGAAGAAAACTAAATACAGATGTAGGGCCAATTTCAGAACTTTTAGAATTCGATGGAAAAGCTATAAAAGTCGACGAATACTTAAGGACGAATATTGACAATGTATACGCCATTGGCGATGTTACAAACAAAATGATGCTGGCACATGTGGCATCAGCGCAAGGAGAAGCAGCAGTTGACAATATTTTTGGAGGCAATGTTGCTCTCGATTATATGAAAATACCTGCTGCTGTATTTACAGAGCCGGAGATAGGTTATTTCGGCTATACGGAGGAAGAGGCTAAGAGCAAATTTGGAAATGTAAAAGTGGGTAAATTTTACTTTGCAGCTAATGGCAGAGCAAAAACGTACGGTGAAACAAAAGGCTTTGCCAAGATCATATCTTCCGAAAATGGAGATGTCTTGGGAGCATGGGTTGTGGGAAGTGATGCATCTGAAATTGCTCAGATAATATCTACTTCATGTCAAAGTGGTGCAAAGGCAGATGATCTTAAAAAAGCCATATACACTCATCCTACCAGAAGTGAGACTATAATGGAGGCAGTAAAAGACATTTTTAAAGAATCTATACATAAAGTGTAAATAGCGATCAAAGCTTATATAAAAGCTTTGAAATAAATAAGGAGGTAATTAAAATGGCAGTGGAAACTTTTAAGGCGGTTTCTAAAAAATTGCCGGAAGGATTGGCAGTGGAAAGCGAAGTAAGAGGCTTTAAGATGGTTTTAGACGAGCCGAAAGAAATGGGCGGTACAAATAAAGGAATGAATCCTGTAGAGGCATTGCTTTGTGCTTTGGGCTCTTGCCAAACCATTGTAGCATCAGCTTTTGCAAAGGCAAAAGGCATAAATCTTCAAGACTTCTGGGTAGAACTAGAAGGCGATATTGATTTGGATGGCTTCATGGGAAAATCCGACGTAAGACCAGGCTTCCAAGAGATAAGATTTAAGATGCACATTAAGACAGATGCTTCAAAAGAAAAAGCAGAGGAGTTTGCAAAGTTTATTGAAAAAACATGCCCAGTAGGTGATTCTATAGCGAATCCTGTAAAGTTAGTTTTGTCAGACGTTGTCGTAGAATAATATTATAAAAGCCGGTGTCATTAGACACTGGCTTTTACTATTGGATTTCTTGCTGCTTTTACTTCATCAAGCCTTCTTACAGGCGTATTGTGAGGCGCTGTCTTTAATATTTCTGGGTTTTCTTTTGCTTCTTTAGCGATTGATTTCATCGCATCTATGAACTCATCTAAAGTCTCTTTGCTTTCGGTCTCAGTCGGTTCAATCATCAGTGCACTATCTACTATGAGAGGGAAGTAGATAGTAGGAGGATGGAACCCATAATCTATCAATCTTTTTGCCACATCCAGCGTCGTTACGCCAGTTTCTTTATTCTTGAGGCCACTTAAGACAAATTCGTGTTTGCATATTGCATCATATGGAAGATCATAGTGGCTTTTAAGCTTTTCTTTAAGATAGTTTGCATTTAAAACAGCCATTTCACTGGCAAACTTAAGTCCTTCAGCACCCATAGTCAATATATATGCGTACGCTTTGACAAGTACATTGAAATTGCCGTAAAAACTCCTTACTCTTCCTATTGTATGCGGTAAATCATACTTAAAATAATATTTATCATTGTTTTTTTCAACTACAGGTACAGGCAGAAAATCTTTAAGATTGCCTTTCACGCCAACTGGCCCGCTTCCAGGCCCGCCTCCACCGTGTGGTGTGGCAAAAGTCTTATGGAGATTTATGTGGACCACGTCAAATCCCATGTCACCTGGCCTTGTTATACCCATGTTGGCATTCATGTTTGCTCCGTCATAGTAGAGAAGGCCTCCAGCATCATGAACTAGCTTAGCTATTTCTATGATGTTTTTTTCAAAAAGGCCGAGAGTATTTGGATTTGTAAGCATTAACCCTGCCACATCATCGTTAAGCATTGATTTTAATGAATTTATGTCTATAAGGCCATCACTTCCGGATTTTACTTCTACAACTTCAAAACCGGCTGTCGCGGCGCTGGCTGGATTTGTGCCGTGGGCAGAATCGGGTACTAAGATCTTTTTCCTTTTGTATTCACCGATGCTTTCGAAGTATGATTTAATTATCATCATTCCAGTAAGCTCTCCATGAGCTCCTGCAGCAGGTTGAAGCGTTATCCCATCCATGCCTGTTATTTCTTTTAGCATTTCTTGCAAATTGTACATAAGTTTTAAAGCGCCTTGTACAGTGCTTTCACTTTGCAGTGGATGTATATTAGTAAATGCTTCAAAGCTGGCAATATCTTCATTTACTTTTGGATTGTACTTCATAGTGCAAGACCCTAATGGATAAAATCCCTTGTCGACGCTGTAGTTTTTATATGACAAATTTGTATAATGCCTTACAAGCTCTACTTCGCTGACTTCAGGAAGGATTAAGTCTGTATGTCTTAAAAGCTCGTCTGGAATGGATTCTTCTAATTCAAAATCATCTACATCTAATGGTGGAAGGCTGTACGCTGTATGGCCTGGTTTTGATACTTCAAATATAAGTTTATCGTAGCTCATCACTTGCACCTCCCATGACACTTACAAGCTTATTGATTTCTTCTTTAGTCCTTTTTTCAGTGACGCAGACAAGCATTGAATTTTTGTACTTTTTATACTCTTTTTCAAGGTTATAACCGCCAATTATGCCATTTGACAAAAGAAGTTCATTTAAGTCATCCACGTTGCTTTCACATTCAATTGCAAATTCCATGAAAAATGGCTTTTCAAATAGAGGCTTAAACTTTCCTGTTTTTAGTAGCTTATTATATGCATAATGAGCCTTTTTATAGCACTGTGAAGCAACCTCTTTGATGCCATGTTTTCCAAGTGTTGCCATATACACGGCGGCAGTCAATGCGTTCAGTGAGTGATTTGTGCAAATATTTGATGTGGCTTTTTCTCTCCTTATGTGCTGTTCTCTTGCTTGCAGCGTCAATACAAACCCTCTTTTGCCATCTACATCATTTGTTTCGCCTATGATCCTACCTGGCAATTTTCTCATTAATTTTTGCGTAGTTGCAAAAAATCCCAGGTGAGGACCTCCAAAGTTAAGGTTATTTCCAAGAGGCTGGCCATCACCTACGGCTATGTCTGCACCTATTTCGCCAGGCGTTTTTAATATAGACAACGATATTGGTTCAACGTACATGATGAGAAGTGAACCATTTTTATGAACAAGTTTTTCTACATCATCAAGGTCTTCTATTATGCCGAAGAAATTCGGATTTTGTGCTATGAATGCTGCAGTATTGCTGTCAATAGAAGATTTTAAAAGATCTACATCTATCGTGCCTTCTTTATCATCTATCTCAACAATTTCTATATCGCTAAATCTCATGTATGTACGAAGTACTTTTTTTGCTTCAGGATTAACTGACGATGATACAAGCACTTTTTTCCTGTTTGTAACAACGGAGGCCATTTTTGCAGCTTCGCTTAAAGCTGTAGCACCATCGTACATAGATGCGTTTGAAACATCCATACCAGTCAAGTTGCATATCATCGTCTGATACTCATATATGGCTTGCAATGTACCTTGACTTATCTCAGGTTGGTACGGCGTATAAGCTGTATAAAATTCAGGCTTTGATACTATGTGCTTTACAACAGATGGTATAAAATGATCGTATATGCCTGCACCTAAGAAACAAATAAGATCATCTGTCGTCTTAATATCTTTAGCCAATTCTTTCATGCTTTTTATAAGCTCTGCCTCTGATATAGGACCTGCCACATTAAGCTTCCGCTTTAACCTTATATCCTCTGGAATGTCCACGAATAAATCTTCGATTGATTTTACATTCACAGATTTAAGCATTTCGCTTTGTTGGGCATTGGATGTTGGGATGTATTTGTGCACTATACCCACTCCTTTTAGAAAAATTTTGATTAATTGCAAAAATCGCTGTATTCTTCCGGTGACATAAGCTGGTCTAATTCACCCTTGTCATTCATTTCAATGCAAATCATCCAGTTTTCGTATGGATCGCTGTTTAAAAGTGATGGATCGTCTGCGACGGCTTGGTTTACTTCAACTACTTTGCCGCTTATAGGGCAGTAGACATCGGATGCTGCTTTTACTGATTCAACAGTGCCTAATGTATCTCCTGCATTTAATGCTGTATCAATTTCAGGAAGTTCTGCGTAGACTATGTCGCCTAATGAATGCTGAGCAAAATCAGTTATTCCAACGTATGCCTTGTCGCCTTCAACTTTTACCCATTCGTGATTTTTTGAGTAATAAAGACCTTCTAAAATTTTCATAAAAACAACCTCCTATTTTTTGTAATTTTTCTTGTAAAAATTTTTGCTTGCCACAAAAGCCTTATATGGCTTGTTGCGTATTATTATGTTTATTTCATTGCCAATAGTGGCAAATTGACTATTTATTAACGCCATACCTATGTTTTTCTTTAGCGTAGGCGATAGATATCCTGTTGTCACATATCCGATCTTTTCGCCTTCTGCATAAACATCATAACCATGGCGCGGTATAGCATTATCTGCCATTTCAAATCCTACTATTTTCCTTTTAAGTCCTTCTTCTTTTTGATTTAAAAGAGCTTCTTTTCCTAAAAACGATTTATCAAGTTTAACAAATGAACCTAATCCAGCTTCTAATGGTGTTATGTCATCAGAAAGTTCATTGCCGTATAGCGGAAGTCCTGCTTCAAATCTCAGCGTATCTCTGGCCCCTAAGCCGGCGGGCTTTATGCCAAGATTTTCTCCGACAGATAAGATTTTTTCCCACATCAATGCTACATATTCGTTTTTTAAAAATATTTCGAAGCCGTCTTCGCCAGTGTAGCCAGACCTTGAAACAAGGCAATTTATCCCGTCTAAGTCCATGTAATCAAAATGGTAGTATTTTAAACTGTCTAAATCGTAATTTGTAATTTTCTCAAGTATTTCCTGCGATTTTGGCCCTTGCAAAGCAAGCTCTGAGATCTCTCCTGATTCATCTTTTATTTCCACAGCAAAGTCATTTTTGTTTTCCCATAGCCATTTGTAATCCTTATCTATATTGCTGGCATTTACTACTAACATGTATTTTTCATAAGAAAATTTGTACACTAATAAATCGTCTACTGTTGTGCCATTAGAATAGCACATAGGAGAATACATTGCTTGGTTTGCACCAATTTTTGTGATGTCATTTGTAACCATGTAGTTTATGAATTTTTCAGAGTCACGACCTTCTACAATTATTTCACCCATGTGTGATACATCGAAAAGACCTGCGTTCTTTCTGACTGCTTCGTGTTCTTTAAGTATGCTTTCGTACTGTACAGGCATTTCAAATCCTGCAAAATCTATCATCTTTGCGCCGTACTTTTTATGGATGTCGTAAAGTGGAGTTCTTTTTAAGCTGTCCAATCAGTTCATCCCTTCCTAATTAAATTTGTCAACAAAAAAGGAATATGAAGACAAGTGTCATCATATTCCTCTGTATCATGACCTGAGAGTTTCTACCAAAAGGTATTGCCCCATCGGTGCCATACGGCTTTCCAGAGTCCCATCAAATAGCGATTAATTTGCCTGAGAGATTTTATGAAGCCGTGACCCACTTCATATTGCTCCTTCGGCCACCTTAAAAGGTGTCTCTCGCCATCCTCATCTGGATTTTATTAAACTCGCGCTACTATAATTATAGTGCAGCAAATTTATTAATTCAATATTGAAGAAAAAGAATTAGATTTAAAATACTCCAGTATTCCATTAAATACTGCTAATGCAATTTTGCTTCTGTAGTCTATGTCTCTTAAATGTGCATCATCTAATCTGCTGTTTTCTATGGCAGGTACAATTGTCACAATAGGTATTTCAAAAAATTCATCGCCGTATTTTTTTGCATGTATTCCTAAATTGTTCAATGGAGATTTTCGCTCTAAAGCTTTACTGAGGATTTCAGCAAGACTTTTGGATTTGTCATTTTGTTCGTCGTAGTATATCTTAAATCCGCTTTCATCTTTTAAAGATGCTTCGGTTGCAAAACTTATTGCAATATCGTATTCTACATCATCATTTATGGCAAATGAGTCGCTGTAATTGCTTCCTATTATATGTGGCTTTGCATATAGCAAATTAAGCAATTCACTTGTCTTTTTTGCGATATCCTTCATTGGCACTTGAGGTAAAAGATTTGTAGGGCTTTTAGTAGTTTTTTTATGTACAGGATTTAGCGCTATTTTTTTGTCTGATAAAATCTTTTTAAGTGGTGTTCTGTCAACGTAGAAATCCATCTTAGCGGGTACTCCATTTGACACTTTAATGTCGCTATCTGATTCCATGGACAGTTTGATCGTGGCATCTACATTTTTTTCATTGCACTTCAATATGACCTTATCGACGATGCCGTCATCAACTGTATATGTTCCGTCTGGCATATTTAATGAAGCATCTTTAAATACAATTATATAATCACCATCCGATTTTTCTACGCTGTATTCCGGAATATCTGTATAAAAGTCAAAGCCTATTAAACTTTTATTTTCCTTTATGCAGTTATTTGCGGCTTTTGTATCAAGCCTGATGTTTGTCAATATACTTTTCAAATAAAAGACCTCCTTCTTTCTTATATTGTTGACATAAATTTGATACATTTGTGATATAATTATTTATGTACAACCTTAATATATCACAACATCAAGAAAATGGAAATAAGTTTTATTGGGGGTTATATTAATTGCCATACGGGAAAATTCCTATAAGGACCCATGTTATAACAAAAGATGACGATATAGCTGATGTGGTATCAAGATACACAAAAGATATTGCAGAAGAAGGGGATTTGATAGCAATTGCAGAAAGCGTTGTGGCTATTACCCAGGGAAGGGCATATATGCCTGATGAGATAAAAGTGGGATTTTTGGCTAAAATCTTATGCAGGTTTACGGGGAGAAATGGGAGCCTAACTTCGCCACAAGCCATGCAGTGTGCCATAAATGAGGTTGGTTGGCTTAGGATTTTTGTGGCTGCACTTGTAAGTGCAATAGGCAAAATATTTAAGAAAAGAGGACTTTTTTTCAAGATAGCAGGGAGAAAAGTTGCACTTATAGATGACGTGGCAGGAACCATGGTGCCTTATCACAAGTACATAGTATTAGGACCTGCTGAACCTGATTTGGTATGCGATATGATAAAACAGAAAACAGGTATCGATACTGTCATAATCGATGCAAATGACTTGCATTGTGCTGATTGCATTGGCGCGTCTAAAGGTGTCTCAAAATCGTACGTTGAGAAGCTTTTTTTAGACAATCCGTCAGGAAATTCAGAACAGCAGACACCTATTGTCGTTATTAAATCGTATAAAGAGCAAACCGCAGAAATCGCTGATGATGTAAGGTGTGAAAAAGAATTGCATGAGATTTTGCAGAATCAATGAAATAATATAAAAATTACTGTAGCAAATTTTGTATTGCATGATTTTGCTATTGTTTTTTTATTTTGTAAAACCATGATTTTATGCAATAAATGAAGATTGCGAGACAAAATAAGCTATAAGATTGATAAGAAGAAGATTGTATAGCTTTAATTGAGGATAATAAGGCTAAATTCACGCTTAACTATGCAGCAGAATAATGCTATACTGGAGAAAAATGTATGAGGTGATAGTTATGCCTTTATGAAGTGTTTTCACTTCTATAGAGTATTACTATATAGACTATGATTAAGAAGGAGGTGTGAAACCTGTTTAATACAGGTTTGCTGCTTTGAAAACTGATGATATATTTAGAATGACAGAAGACCAATTGTTTAAAGAATTAGACACATCTATAAAGGGCATTTCAAAAGAAGAAGCTAATAAAAGATTAGAAAAGTATGGATACAACGAAATAAAAGAAGTCAAAAAGACATCCATGTTTTCAAGATTCATAGCAAATTTTACACATCTATTGGCAATACTTCTTTGGATAGCCAGCATACTTTCCTTTGTAGGTGGGATGCCACAACTTGGCTGGGCAATAATACTTGTAATAATTGTAAATGCTTTGTTTAGCTTTTGGCAGGAGTTTAAGGCAGAACAAGCGACAGAAAGCCTTAAGAAGATGCTGCCATCGTATGTGAAAGTCATAAGGGACGGGCAACAAGAACAAATATTGGCACGTGAATTAGTTCCAGGAGATGTTATATACCTTGAAGAAGGCGATCATGTACCTGCCGATGCAAGACTCATCGAAGCTTTTGAGATGAGAACTATTAATGCTGCATTGACAGGAGAATCAGAGCCTGTCAGAAGGACATCTGATGTTGTCTTAGACGAGGATGTATCGCTTATACAAGCGCCAAATCTGGTCTTTATGGGGACAAATGTTGCGTCTGGTTCTGGAACTGCAGTTGTCTACGCTACAGGCATGAATACCCAATTTGGTAAGATAGCTTCATTGACACAGACTATAAGTGCAGAGCAAAGCCCACTGCAAAAGCAGCTTACGAGAGTTGCAAAGGTGATAGCGTATTTGTCTCTTGTGATGGGAGTATTTTTCTTCCTTTTAGGCCTTTTGATGGGAAGGTCTTTGGTTGATACGTTTATGTTTGCAATAGGTATAATAACAGCTAATGTACCTGAGGGATTATTGCCGACTGTGACATTAGCACTTGCAATGGGCGTACAGCGAATGGCAAAAAGACATGCTTTAGTGAAGAAACTTTCCAGCGTTGAGACATTAGGCGGTGCAACGGTCATTTGCACAGACAAGACGGGGACACTGACGCAAAATGAGATGACTGTAAGAGAAATCTGGACTAAAGTGGCATATTACAATGTAAGCGGTGTGGGGTATGAACCAAAAGGCGACTTTTATGTTGATGACCAAAAGATAGATGTCAAAAATCTGCCTAATGAACTTTCATTGCTGTTAAAAATAGGTTTATTGTGCAACAACAGCCGATTAGTTAGACCGACGAATGAGAACCCATCCTGGGGAATAATAGGCGATCCTACAGAAGGTTCACTGGTGGTGCTGGCTGAGAAGGCAGGATTTACATTTGAAGAAATGTCGAGGGAGTACCCGAGAATATCTCAACTGCCATTTGATTCAAGGCGGAAAAGGATGACTTCCATACATAAGTATGGAAAAGAAATTTACGTATTTACTAAGGGTGCGCCAAAAGAAACCCTTTCAGTTTGCAATTACATTTTAAGCGATGACGGCATCAAAAAATTGGAGCAGTCGGATATAGATGATATAGTTAGGCAAAATGATAAATTTGCTGAATCGGGCCTTAGAGTGCTTGCAATGGCATACAAAAAAATAGATAATGAGATTAAAGAATATAGCATCGAAAATGTGGAAAACGACTTGATTTTTGTAGGCTTAGTTGCAATGATGGATCCGCCAAGGCCTGAAGTCGAATTGGCTGTCAAACAGGCACACAAAGCTGGCATAAAGATCATCATGATAACAGGTGACTACGGATTGACGGCTGAGTCAATCGCAAGAAGGATAGGCATAGTGAAAGGACCAAGGCCAAGGATAATAACAGGCAATGAATTGGACAAGATGTCTGACGAAGATCTGAAGAAAGAATTGAAGAATAAGGAGATAATATTTGCCAGAGTTGCTCCAGAACACAAGATGAAAGTTGTGGCTGCTTTAAAAGATATGGGTGAAGTAGTGGCTGTTACAGGTGATGGTGTCAACGATTCGCCTGCATTGAAGAAAGCCGATATAGGCATTGCAATGGGAAAATCAGGAACAGATGTGGCAAGAGAAGTGGCTACGATGGTCCTGACAGATGATAATTTTGCCAGCATTGTAAATGCCATTGAAGAAGGCAGAGCAGTCTACGACAATGTGCGGAAGTTTATAACGTACATCTTTGCACACTTGACACCAGAAGCAATACCATATATCTTGTTTTCACTGTTTAATATTCCTGTACCTATAACGGTAATGCAGATATTGGCTATAGATTTAGGTACTGAGACGTTGCCAGCTCTTGCTCTTGGCGTGGAGCCGCCTGAGCCCGGTGTCATGGATAGACCACCTAGATCGCCAAAAGAAAAGCTTCTGAATTTGTCGTTGTTTTTAAGAGGCTACGTGTTATTGGGCATAATAAGCTCAATAGCTGTTTTATCTGGATATTTCTGGGTTTTGTATAGCGGTGGATGGCATTGGGGAATGACGCTTCCTCTGTCTGACCCATTGGCAAGAAAGGCTGCTACAATGAGCTTTTTGGGGATAGTCATTATGCAGGTAGCAAACGTATTTGCATGTCGCACAGAGGTTGCTTCAATGTTCAGTGTAAGTTTCTTCAAAAATAGATTGCTAAACATCGGTGTAGTTTTTGAGCTGGTTTTAACTGCGCTGCTTATATACGTTCCGTTTTTGCAGAAGATATTTGACACGTATCCGGTGCCATTTAAGAATTGGTTGTTTTATGTGGCTTTTATGCCTATACTCATAGGCGCTGAAGAGATAAGGAAATATTTATTGCGGAGGAAAATCGCATCAAACCAAAAGGAGGTGAAAGGCTCTATTTGAGCCTGATTTATGAATATAATTGTTGCTGGATGCGGCCGGCTTGGAGCTGAGTTGGCACAGATGTTAGATTCAGATGGTTATAGCGTCGTAGTCATAGACAAAGACGCAAATGCCTTTAAAAGATTGAAGCCTTCTTTTAAAGGAAAGTTCATTGAAGGAGTCGCTTTTGACAAGGCTACTTTAATAAAAGCAGGCATTGAGCATGCAGATGCCGTTGCATCAACTACAAACGGTGATAACACCAATATCGTTACGGCTTTGATTGCAAAAAAGAAGTTCAATGTTCCTACTATTGTGGCAAGGATATATGACCCTATAAGAGCGGAGATATACAGAAAAATGGGCATCAATACTGTTTCCCCTACATTGTGGGGTGCAAACAAGATGAAGGATTTGATTTGCCATCCAGATCTTTTTAGGGTTTCTTCTTTTGGCAGCGGTGAAGTGGAGATAGTGGAGACGGAAGTTTCGGCTTATCTGGATGGAAGATACGTAAAAGATTTAGTAATCCCATCAGAAGTGAATGTAGTCAGCATAGTGAGGGATGGCATCGCTATGATTCCAACACAAAGCACTGTTGTAAAAAAAGGAGACAAGATATTTATAGCTGTTACGGCTTTTGGAAAGACAAAGATGAAACAGATGTTTATGTAAATATTGGTAAGGAGGTGAAAAACCTGACGGAAACAATAAATGTGTTTCCAAGTCGCAGGTTATAATCATGTCAATAATGATTGTCGGTGCTGGTCGGTTAGGCTTGTATCTTGCTCAACTGATGAAGGAAAGGCAAGAAAAAGTCGTAGTTGTTGAAAAAGATGAGTCAAAGATGGATAAGTTAAGGAAGGAATTAAATTGTGAAGTAGTGGTTGGAGATGGTTGCAACTCGGATGTTTTAAAAAAAGCTGGAATAATAGGAACGGATATTGTCGTCGCAGCGACAGGACATGATGAGGATAATCTTATAATTTGTCAACTGGCAAAATACGAGTTTGGGGTATCGAGAGTAGTATCCAGGATAAACAATCCAAAAAATGACTGGCTTTTTACTAAAGATATGGGGGTGGATGCGGCTGTAAGCAGTGCCCGGATAATCGCAAGATTGATAGAAGAAGAAGCTGAAATAAGTGGAATTACGACAATAATAAATCTCTCAGAAGGGAAAATTTCTATCGTAAGGAGCATCATTGAAAGAGGCTCCAATGCCGCCAATAAGATGATCAAAGACTTGATGCTGCCGAAAAACTGCGTCATTATGTCGGTAATAAGAAACAACAAAGTTTTGCTTCCAAACGGTAGCACATACATCTTACCGGGGGATGAGGTCTTAAGCGTCGTAAGCGATGAAAGCAAGGAAGCATTAAAAAATATTTTTGATGCAGAGTGAGAAAGACTTTTGCACAAATGACTGAATATGTCATAGTGCAAAGCCTTTTTTTTATACAAAAAAAACAATTTGAGGCTTTAACTGCTTTTTGCGAGCAGCTATGATTAATACTGACTGGTCAATAAAAAATATAAAATATTTTTAAAAACATGAAGGAATTTTTTATTCAGTGTAGAAATAATACTTTAGTAAACATATTAATTAAATTATTAAAGGAGATGGTCTAATTGAATTCCTATCTACTTATCATCTATGGAGTTGTTATTATTGCAGCTCTTGCCATCATTGGTTTTATTAGGTTTATTTTCAGTCAAGACAAAGGTGACGAGAAGATGCAGCAGATCTCAGACTCCATAAAAGAAGGTGCAATGGCTTTTCTAAACAGGCAGTATAAAACGATAACAGTCCTTGCACTGATAGTTGCCGTCATAATAATAATTGCCAATTACTACGGACATCAGGCAGAAGGTGTTGGCTCTGCTATAAGCTATGCATGGCATGTTGGATTGGCATTTATATCTGGAGCTTTGTGCTCTGCTATATCAGGCTACATAGGCATGTACATGGCAGTCAATTCAAATGTGAGGGCAGCCAGTGGTGCAAGAAAAGGCCTTAACAAAGCTTTACAGATCGCTTTAAGAGGTGGGGCTGTTACAGGCCTTGCGGTTACAGCATTATCCCTTTTTGGCGTTGCGACTTTGTTTTTTGCTTACGGTGGAGCATCTGGACAACAGGAATTGGTTAAAAATGCTCCATCATTGATAGTAGGTTTTGGATTTGGTGCTTCTTTCGTTGCGCTTTTCGCACAGTTAGGCGGTGGTATATACACAAAAGCTGCTGACGTAGGGGCTGACCTTGTCGGCAAGGTAGAAGCAGGCATTCCAGAGGATGATCCAAGAAATCCTGCAGTAATCGCTGATTTGGTTGGCGATAACGTTGGAGACTGTGCTGGAAGGGGAGCCGACCTGTTTGAATCAACAGCCGCTGAAAATATAGGTGCTATGATTTTGGGTGTAGGCTTGTATCCTGTCTTTGGATTAAAAGGCATATTGTTCCCGCTTGTAGCACGTGCTATTGGTATTATCGCTTCAATCATCGGTATTGTATTCGTAAACACGAAAGACGAATCAAAAGATCCTATGATTGCTTTAAACAAAGGATATTTTGTAACGACAATAATAAATATAATTGTACTTTTCTTCGCTGTGAAGGTTATGCTTTCAGGTCATTTAGCAAATGGAAATAGTGTAAATTATTTACTTCTATACGGTGCAGCAGTAGCAGGCATATTGTTAAGCTACGTATTTGTATTTTTGACAAACTACTACACATCTATGAGCACAAGACCTGTTCAGGAGATCGCAAAGGCTTCAACAACAGGCGCAGCTACAAACATAATAACTGGTATCTCCGTAGGCATGGAGTCACCAGCACTTCCAGTCTTGTTCATATCTGCAGCAATAATCATAGCATACAGGCTTGGTGAATTGGCACTTCCAAATATAGCTACAGCGGGCTTCTATGGCACTGCCATAGCTACAATGGGAATGTTATCAACGACGGCATATATTTTAGCAATGGATACTTTTGGCCCTATAACTGACAACGCAGGTGGAATCACTGAAATGTCTGAAGCACCTGAATCTGTAAGGGTTGTCACAGATAGGCTTGATGCATGCGGAAATACGACAAAGGCATTGACAAAAGGTTATGCAGTAGGATCTGCAGCATTGGCAACATTCCTCCTTTTCTCTGCATACCTTGATGAAGTTAAGAAGATACTTGGCAAACCTATCGATTCTTGGTTTGCTGTAGACATAGGCAAACCTGAGGTTTTCATAGGAGCTTTTATAGGCGCTATGATAGTATTTCTTTTCAGCTCTACAGCTATAAGGGCTGTTGGTAAAGCGGCACAGTACGTCATACTGGAAGTCAGAAGGCAGTTTAAAGAAAACCCCGGCATCATGGAAGGCACATCAAAGCCAGACTACGCTAAGACAGTCGACATAGTCACAAAAGGTGCATTGAAAGAGATGGTAATCCCAGGTCTTATTGTCGTTGTTGCGCCTATCTTAGTAGGAATTTTGCTTGGAAAAGAATCTGCAGCAGCATTTTTGATGGTTGGTACAATATCCGGTGTAATAATGGCTTTGTTCTTAAACAATGGTGGTGGTGCATGGGATAATGCTAAGAAGTTCATCGAATTAGGAAACTATGGCGGTAAGAAGTCAGATGCGCATAAAGCAGGTGTTGTAGGCGATACAGTAGGTGACCCGTTTAAAGATACGGCAGGTCCGTCATTGCACGTTTTGATAAAACTTATAAGCACTATCACACTTGTGTTTGCATCCTTGTTTAGATAAAAAAATCTATACTAAGGTGGAGCTTAATGCTCCACCTTTTTTAATTGCCTTTGGCTCTTGAAAATTTTTATTGACTGAAGGATGTATCAATGATATACTATATATTGATGTGATGATATAATTAAATACAATATATAGAGTTAATATTAGAAAATTTCAGATATGTTTGCTTATTTGATTAACTTTTAATCGGGGTATTTGCTGAATCATTTTTACAGATGATAAAGTAATGGAGGTTTTGAAATTGGATAAGGAAATGAAAGTAGTCAAGAGAAATGGTAAAGAAGAAGAATTTAAGAAAGAGAAAATAGCAAATGCTATATACAAGGCATTTGAAGCTGTCGGCGAAGGGAAGTACAGTGATGCTTCAAAGATAGCTGATGAAGTTACAGAGTACATAGGAAATAATTTTGAAGGGCGCGCAAGTGTAGAGGAGATTCAAGACATTGTAGAACAATTTTTGATAAAACATGGATTTGCAAAGGCAGCGAAAGCCTACATATTGTACAGAAAACAACACCAAGACATAAGAGAATTTAAAAATATGTTTATGGACATTGAAAAAATGGTGGACGAGTACATAGGGAAGCTTGACTGGAGAGTAAATGAAAATAGCAATATGAGCTACTCTCTCCAAGGCTTGAATAATCACATAGCAAGTACGATAACGGCTAATTACTGGTTGAATAAGATATATCCAAAAGAAGTAAGAGATGCTCATGTAAATGGCGATTTGCACATACACGACTTAAGCCTTTTATCTGTGTACTGCTGTGGATGGGACTTGAAAGACCTCCTCGTATCTGGATTTACCGGCGTAGAGGGAAAAGTGCAAAGTAGACCTCCAAAGCATTTTAGATCTGCTTTAGGACAGATAGTGAACTTCTTCTATACACTTCAGGGAGAAGCTGCAGGTGCGCAGGCGTTTTCTAATTTTGACACTTATTTGGCACCGTTTATATATTATGACAAGCTTTCGTATAAAGAAGTAAAGCAGTCATTACAGGAATTTATTTTTAACATAAATGTTCCAACAAGAGTAGGTTTTCAGACGCCATTTACAAATATAACGATGGATCTTGTGGTGCCAGACATACTGGCTGACGAACCTGTAATAATAGGCGGCAAAGCCATGAATAGATCGTATAAAGAATTTCAGAAGGAAATGGACATGCTTAATATGGCGTTTGCTGAGGTCATGATGGAAGGGGACGCAAATGGAAGGATATTCACATTTCCAATACCAACTTACAATATAACGAAGGATTTTGATTGGGAAAGTCCTGTCATTGATAAAATAATGGAAATGACTGCAAAATACGGCCTTCCGTATTTCAGCAATTTTGTAAATAGCGATCTAAACCCAGAAGATGCAAGATCAATGTGTTGTCGTTTAAGGCTTGATAATAGAGAGCTCAGAAAGCGCGGTGGCGGTCTTTTCGGAGCAAACCCACTTACAGGTTCAATTGGAGTTGTAACGATAAATATGCCAAGGATTGGGTATTTATCAAATTCAAAAGAAGAGTTCTTTGAAAGATTAGGAAAGCAAATGGATGTAGCAAGAAAGAGCCTTGAGATAAAGAGAAAAGTGCTGGAGAATATGACTGAAATGGGGCTTTATCCGTATTCTAAATTTTACTTAAGAGATATAAAGATGAGATTTGGCTCGTATTGGCAGAATCACTTTAATACCATCGGCTTGATAGGAATGAATGAGGCACTTTTAAATTTCATGGGATGCGGCATCACGAGTGAAAAAGGCAGAAATTTCGCATTGGAAGTTTTGGACTTCATGAGAAATAGATTGGAAGACTATCAGATAGAATCAAATTACCTTTACAACCTTGAAGCATCGCCTGCCGAGGGTGCGTCGTACAGATTGGCAAAAAAAGACAAAGAGTTATACAAAGACATCATCACTGCAGGAGGAGATGTGCCGTATTACACTAATTCCACACAGCTTCCTGTCGACTTTACAGATGACATATTTACGGCTCTTGATTTGCAGGACGAACTTCAGACAAAATACACAGGCGGAACAGTATTTCATGGTTTTTTAGGTGAAAACATAAACGATCCTGATACATGCAAAGCATTGGTGAAGAAGATAGCTTACAATTACAGGCTTCCTTATTACACAATAACGCCGACTTTTTCAATATGCGACAACCATGGCTATATATCTGGAGAACATTTTAACTGTCCGCAATGTGGCAATGAATGCGAAGTATACAGCAGAGTTGTGGGATACTACAGGCCGCTTCAAAACTGGAATGAAGGCAAAAGAGAGGAGTTTTCTGACAGGAAGGAATTTGTAATATGATGTATGATTATTTGCCGGTGTCTATGGTGGATTATCCAGGCAAAATAGCTACGACGGTATTCGTAAGTGGATGTAACTTTGTTTGCCCATACTGTCACAATAGCCAGCTTATTAAGCGCAAAAAACCTGTTAAGAGTGAAGCTGACTTCATGGAATATCTGAATAAAAGGAAAAATCTAATAGATGGCGTTTGTATAACAGGTGGAGAGCCAACACTGTGGAAAGACTTGAAAAACTTCATTAAAACAATAAGAGATTTAGGATTCAGCGTCAAGCTAGACACAAATGGTTCTCGCCCTGATGTCATAGAAAGGCTTTTAAGAGATGATTTGGTAGACTACATTGCTATGGATGTAAAGGCACCTAAAAATAAATACGGTTTATTCGTAAAAAACAATGAAGATATAGAGAGAATTGTAAAAAGCATTGATTTAATTAAAAACTCTGGAATAGATTATGAATTCAGGACAACTGTAAATGACAAGATATTTAGCTTAGAAGATTTTTCGTCTATTGGTGATTTGATTTCTGGCAGCAGAAGATATGTGCTTCAAGCTTACAAGTATTCTGACGGTGTTTTAGATAAAGACTTGTGCGGCGAAAAACAGTGTGATATTGAATTTTTGAAAAATATAAAAGAGATGTTAAAAGATAAAGTAGTTGAGGTATTGATAAGGTAAAAAAGAGGAGATTTTCTCCTCTTTTTTTTGGGAAAAATTATGGAAGGTGTATAATTTTATTAGATGAGTTACAGTAAGTTCAATTAAAAATTTATATTAGGGGGATATTTATGGACAAAAATTTATTAGGTACCAACATCGTCACGCAGATAGGTATAATAGTAAAAGACATTGATGAAGCATCAAAGACTTTTGCAGACTTTTTTGGAGTGGAAAAGCCTAAGTGGAATTGGACAGATGGCTATGAGAAGTCACATGCAGAATATAATGGAAAACCATCTGATGCTCGTGCAAAGCTTGCCTTTTTTGATATGGGGCAAGTTCAAATAGAGCTTATTGAGCCAGATGAAAACATAAGCACTTGGAGGGAGTTTTTGGATAAACACGGGGAAGGTGTACATCATATAGCGTTTCAAGTAAAAGACATGGATGAAAAGATAAAAGCATTAGAGAAAAATGAGATGAGCCTAGTCCAAAAAGGCGATTACGAAGGTGGAAGATATGCTTACATAGATACTTTTTCGAAGTTAAAGGTAATCATAGAGCTTTTAGAGAATTTTTAAAAAAAGGGATGATATTGTGAAAGAGATAGTTGCGATTTTAGGTGATTTTTACCACAATGAGGAAATTATAAAAAGATCTCTATATAGAGTCATAAATAATCTTGGCAATGTAAATCTTAGATTTATAGATATTGATGAGTTACAAAAGGAATTAGAATCAAAACCTGATTGCGTAATATTATTTAAAGAAAATAGATTAAATCCACAGTCAGAGAGTGTTAATCTCTGGATGACAGAAGAGATAGAGAAGAAAATAGTAAACTACGTAAAAGACGGTGGAAGCTTATTTGCATGGCATTCTGGCCTATCATCATATCCGGAAGATGGAGAATACAATAAAATGCTAAAGGGATATTTTTTACATCATCCTGAAAAAAACGATGTTGTACAGTACGTACCACAAAAAGATATGCTAGGAGAATTTGAAAGTGCTATCCAGACGTTTGAGTTTGTTGATGAACATTATTTCGTCAAATGCGAAGAAAATGATACAAATGTATTTTTGCGTTCTTTCTCTAAATACGGACAATCCATAGCAGGATGGTATCATCACTTTGGTAAAGGCAAGGTGTGCTGCTTGACTCCTGCCCACAGGGAAGATGGACTGTTAAACGAGTCGTTTTTGAAGACGTTACATGAGTGTGTAAATTGGTGTATAAAATAGTAAACGCTTTTAAGTGAAAAGACAAGATAGGCTGTATTAGATGATAAGCAGCCTATCTTTTAATTTACTTGTATTTTGTACAATAAATGCGATACGATTTCTACAAATCAAATTTTAAAATCGTGTTGACACTAAATAAAAGTTACATTATACTTAAATTAAGCAAAAAAATAAAGTGCAAATCAAACGAATGCAGGTGATAAACATGAAAAAAGTAACCTTACAAGATATTGCAGAGGTCATAGGTGTATCGAAAAATACTGTGTCCAAGGCACTGAGAGGTGCTGAAGGCGTAAGTGCGGAAATGAGAAGCCGCATCTTAGAGACAGCCATGAAAATGGGGTATAAAAAGATTAAAGACATACCAAGTAAAATCTTAAACGTGACCATACTTTGCAGAGCGGATTTTCTTATTGAGTCAACTTTTTGGTCCAATGTCCTATATGGAATTGAAAACGCAGCCAGAAACAACAATTTGAAATTAAGCATTACGGGCATTGATGAAGAAGGCGAGGAAAATTTAAGCATTCCCAGCACTATTACGAAAGATACCACAAACGGAATCATAATAGTAGGTACTTTGAATGATGAATTTATTAAAAAGGTTAAGGCTACAAAAATACCATTTGTTGTCGTAGATCATTACAGCAATGTAATTGATTGTGACTACATAAATACGGCAAATGAAAATGGAATGTACAAAGCAGTAAAACATCTATATGATAACGGTCATAGAAAGATTGGCTTTATCGGTAACAATGAATGGGCATTTAGTTTCAGGGAAAGGTATTATGCTTATGCAAGGACTATGGAAGATCTGGATCTTAGTATCGATAAAGATTATGTATGGTTAGACATAAACTTAAAAGGTGCAGAATTTTTTAAAGATCCTGATTACTTTAAGAAAAAGATTACCGTAGCAGAGAAGTTTCCTACTGGATGGGTTTGTGCAAATGACAAAATTGCATTGGCGTTTATGAGAAGCTTAGAAGATTTGGGGGTTAAAGTGCCTGACGATGTTTCTATTGTAGGATTTGACAATATTGAGATGAGTGCGTATTCTCATCCTGCTCTTACGACTGTAGATATTCCAAAGAGATCTTTAGGTGAAAAAGCTGTCAATCAACTTTTGTACAGGATGAACAATCTTGAGAAGCCGTATGAAGATATTAAGCTATATACAGAGCTTGTCGTTAGAAATTCAGTTAAAGATATAAATTAGTTTTTGTTATTGTGGGAATTAAATGTGAAAAATTAAGGTGAGGGGACATGTCGAATGGATAAAATAGCACAGGAAATGTATAAAGAGTTGAAGGATAGAATTTTTCCTTTTTGGAGCAAACTGAAAGACGAAGAAAACGGTGGTTTTTATGGATATGTTGACTATGACTTAAATGTTGACAAAAAAGCCTTGAAAGGTTCAATATTGAATTCAAGGATACTGTGGTTTTTTTCAGCAATTTACTGTTTAGATAAAGATGAAAAAGCACTTAAATTGGCCCATCATGCTTATAAATTTTTAAGAGATAATGTATTGGACAAGGAAAATAAAGGACTTTACTGGATGGTAGATTATAAAGGAGAGCCTGTTGATACCAGAAAGCATACCTACAGTCAGGCTTTTGGCATATACGGATTGGCTCAATACTACAAAGCGACAGGCAATGAAGAAGCCTTAAATATTGCAATCGATTTATTTAACATCATTGAGAGAAATTGCAAAGATGAAAATGGATATTTGGAGGAATTTGATCGCAATTGGAATCTTAAAGAGAATTGCGAACTTAGCGAACATGGGGTAATATCCAGCCGTACAATGAATACGCATCTTCACATATTGGAAGCTTACACATTGCTTTATGATGTATGGAAAGATGATAGCTTAAAAGAAAGCATAAAGTATCTTTTCAAGATTTTTAAAAATAAAATATACAGTGAAGATGGAAAATATCTAAAAGTATTTTTCGACGACAATTGGGATACTACCATCGATATAAAATCATATGGACACGACATAGAAGCAAGCTGGCTTTTAGATAGGGCTGTGAATGTATTAGGCGATGAAGGAATAAGAGATGTAACAAAAAAATACACTATGGAAATTGCTGAAAACATATTAAATAACATATATTCACCAGAGGGCATAGCAAATGAGACCGTTGAAGGAAAAACTGACACATCGAGAGTATGGTGGGTTCAAGCAGAATCAGTGGTGGGCTTTTTTAACGCATATCAAAAGACAAATGATATTAGATTTATAGATGCTTCAAAGAACATCTGGGAATATATAAAAAGATATTTGATTGATAAAAGGGATGGCAGCGAATGGTATTGGAAGGTTGATGAAAATGGGAAACCATTTGAAATGCCTATAGTGGAGCCGTGGAAGTGCCCTTATCACAATGGCAGGATGTGCATTGAGATTATAGAGAGGGTGAAAAATAATGAAGTTTCAAGATAGATATGAAATAGAATTGCGAAAGTATGAAGACCTGATAAACAGGAAGAATGAGAAAACAGAAGACTACAACGGCATATTTGACAGGTACAAATATCCTGTATTGACGAGGGAACATACGCCGCTATTTTGGAGGTACGACCTTGACGAAAGGACTAATCCTTACTTTATGGAAAGGCTTGGTGTGAATGCCGTATTTAATCCTGGCGCGATAGAATTAGATGGAAAATTTTATCTTATTGCTCGTGTTGAAGGGTACGATAGGAAATCGTTTTTTGCTGTTGCAGAAAGCGACAGCGGCGTAGACGGGTTTAAATTTTGGGATTACCCTGTAGAATTTGACGATTTATACCCTGAAGAAACAAATGTATACGATATGAGGCTTACAAAACATGAAGATGGATGGATTTATGGCGTATTCTGCTCTGAAAGCAAAGATCCAAATGCCCCTCCAGGTGACTTATCATCTGCTATTGCCAGTGCAGGGATAGTTCGCACAAAAGATCTTAAAAAATGGGAAAGGCTTCCTAATCTTAAGACGAAATCACCGCAGCAGAGAAACGTTGTTTTACATCCTGAGTTTGTAAACGGAAAGTACGCATTTTACACAAGACCACAAGATGATTTCATAGAAGCAGGAAACGGCAGTGGAATTTGCTTTGGTTTGTGCGATGACATAGAAAATCCAACAATAGACGAAGAAAAACTTGTGAGCCCAAGAGTTTATCATACTATTACAGAAGTGAAAAATGGTGCGGGATGTGTCCCTATAAAGACTGAAAAAGGATGGATACACATAGCACACGGTGTCAGAAACACTGCTGCTGGATTGAGATATGTTATATACTTATTTGTAACAGACCTAAATGATCCAAGCAAAGTCATAGCATCTCCAGGAGGTTATTTGATTGCACCGAGAGGCGAGGAAAGAGTCGGCGACGTTTCTAACGTAGTATTTACAAATGGAGCAATTGCAAGGGATAATGGCGATGTTTACATATACTACGCTTCATCAGACACCAGAATCCACGTTGCAACTACGACTGTCGATAGACTCTTAGATTATGCTTTTAACACGCCGCCAGATGCGCTAAGATCTTTAGATTGCGTAAAGCAGAGGAAAGAACTTATTAAGAAAAACCTCCAGTTAAACATGAGATAGAAAGCTTTATATTCAATAAATTTTAGGAGTTGAATTTGATGAAAAAATATGGATTTAATTTTCAGTGGATATACGTGTGGGATGAAGGCAAGTCACCTTTAAAGCCAGACTTAAAAGCTTTGGATTTTTTGGTGGAGACAGGCTTTAACTTCGTAAGGATACCGACAGATTATAGATTTTGGATAAAAAATTTTGATTATTTTAATCCGGATGAAAGCGTTTTTGAATATATAGATTTGTACTTGGAAGAGTGTAAAAAGAGAAATATTCACATGTGCCTAAATATACACAGAGGGCCTGGATACTGCATTAACCGCAATGACCTTGAGCGCGATAATTTGTGGCTCGATAAAGTTGCTCAAGACGGATTTGTATATCAATGGCAGGTATTTGCTAAAAGGTACAAAGGAGCGCCAAGTAAATATTTAAGCTTTGACCTTTTAAATGAGCCACCGGATATAGGACAGTACGGCATGACTCGCGAGATACACGCATCACTGATTAAGCGCACTGTTGAGGCAATACGCCAAATTGATCCTGAAAGAGAAATAGTCATAGATGGCTTAGGCGGTGGAAACATAGCGATGCCGGAGTTAGCTGATATTGGTGTGATACACAGTGGGAGAGGATATCAGCCAATGGCTTTAACACATTATGAAGCGACATGGTGGAATGGTTACAAAGGGCTTCCAACGCCTACATATCCAGATCTTGTTTGGGACGGGAAGGTGTGGAATAAAGATACTATAAGAGAATACTACAGGCCATGGCGAGATGTGGAAGAAAAAGGTGTTGAGGTGCATATAGGTGAATTTGGATGCTTCAACAAAACACCAAATGAAGTTGCTTTAAGATGGTTTAAGGACCTTTTAAGTTTGTACAAAGAATTTGAATGGGGATATTCCCTCTGGAACTTTAAAGGGCCATTTGGGATCATAGAACATGGTCGCGATGGTGCCAAATACGAAGACTTCTACGGATATAAAGTGGATAGAGAGCTTTTAGATCTTCTGATAGAGAATAGAGTTTAAAATAAAGCCAAAAAGTCGGTTAAGTAAAAACCGGCTTTTTTGTGCTTGTTAAACTTCTTTAAATGGTTACTTGAATTACTTTAATTATAAACTTAACAAAATATTAAATATGGTATAAATTGTATAGTAATCGTTATTTAATCAAATATAACACATAATTAAAGTAAAATCGTATTAAATTCAAGTAAAAATTGCTTGAAAGTTATATAAGCATAACGTATAATTAAATTGCAAGAAAAAATTACACCGAGGTGTTTAGATTGCCGGCAATCAAGAAGAAAAAGGTTACAATGAAAGATATTGCAGAAAAATTGAATATATCTGTAAATGCGGTATCGATAGCGCTAAACGATAAAGTTGGAGTAAGCGAAGATACAAAAAACCTGATTTTAAAAACAGCCGATGAAATGGGCTATTTTGACGAAAATCCATCCTTCATCATCAAAAATCACTTTAAAAATATTTGTCTCTTGATAGAGGAGCGAAATTTTCGCGATACTCATTTTTACACAAAGGTAATACTTGGAATAGAAAATGAGGCTAGAAAAAACAATTTTGACATCTTGGTAAACTTTATGAATAAAGATGATTTTCAGATTCCTAAAAGTGTTGAAAGCAGAAAGGTGTCAGGAATATTAGTTGTAGGAACGATAAAAGATCAACACTTAAGGATGCTTTTAGATTATGGAATACCAATAGTACAAGTCGATCATTCATCATTTTTGATAAATACAGATGCAGTTTTGACTCAAAATATGCCTGGCTCTTATATGGCGACAAAATATCTCATTGAAAAAGGGCATACGCAGATAGGATTTTTTGGAGAGATAGACTTTTCTCTAAGTTTCAAGGAGAGATGGCTTGGATTTAATGAAGCCATGAGAACATCAGGGCTTAATATTGACCCTATATTAAATGTAAATCCAGGGTACTGTGTAATCGGCAGCGTTGAAAAGTACGTTTTAAGCAAAAACTACAAAGAAGTGGCAAATATTATATCAAAGATGGATAAGCTACCGACTGCATGGGTATGCTCAAACGACAGTGCAGCTATAACATTGTATAATGCATTGAACATTTTAGGATTGAAAGTGCCTGATGACATTTCAGTTGTGGGTTTTGATGACATCGATATATGCAAGATTGTCAATCCTCCATTGACTACAGTTCGTGTAAATAAGGAGCTAATGGGCGTCAAGGCAGTTCAAAAACTTTTGTGGAGGATGAATAATATTAAAGAACCGTATGACCATATAAGAATGGAAGTTAAATTAATCGAGAGAGGATCTGTAAAAGAAATAAGATAGATATTTAAGACAACTATGTAAACGTGCTTATCTCACAAAAATTAATTTAAATTTAGGAGGTAGCAATTACGATGAAAAAGAGGATTTCGGTTTTGATATCTGCTTTGATGATTTTATCAATACTTGTAAGTGGTTGCTCCAACAGCTCAAACAAGCAAAATTCTTCTTCCAATGCTTCTAAGAGCACAAATAATAAAGTGACTATAAAATTGTCTACATGGGCAGGAGCAGATGAGGCGAAACAATTGCAATCAATTATCGATAAATTAAATGCTAGTTCAAAAGATTACGTAATAGAGCAAAATTCAAATCCTGCTGACTATGATACGAGGATTACAACACAGCTTTCAGCAGGTAGCGGACCAGATTTGTTCTGGGTATCTGCTCAGAGAGCGACGCAACTTGCAGCACAAGGTGCATTGCTTGATATAACAAACTATTTATCTAAATCTGATAATAAAGCAGCTAACGTTTCTGATTATTACGAAAATGCATTGGCTCCATTCAAATATCAAAACAAAATATACGGTTTGCCGTGGGCTGAAAATCCTGTAGTTTTGTACATCAATAAAGATATGTTTGATAAGGCCAAAATTCCATATCCGGATGGGACGTGGAACTGGGACAAGTTCTTAAGCGTTGCTCAGCAATTGACGGTTGATGCAAATGGTAAACATCCAGGTGAGTCTGGATTTGACAAAAACAATATTAAACAATGGGGATTTACACTTAACGGTTGGCCACCAGTGCAGATGTTTGTATGGCAAAATAACGGAGAAGTTATAACGCCTGATTTCAAAAGTTCACCTATAGATACTCCTGAAGCCAAAAAGGCCTTTGAATTCTATTCTGAATTGATAAATAGTCCGGCAGTACCTTCACAACAGACGATAAAGGATCAAGGTTTTGATACAATGTTTAAAAATCAAGAAGTAGCTATGTTTATGGGTGGTGCTGCAGACAGTTTGGAGACGCAAGTCAAGTTTAATTGCGGTGTTTATGAAGTGCCGTCAGGACCTACCGGTAAAAAGGTTACTTTTGGAGACTTGTACGGAATGGCAATAAATGCAAAAACAAAGAATCCGGATGTGGCGTTTAAAGCATTTATCGATTTGACAAATGCGATTCAAGAATGGAAGGTAGTTCCTCCGCTAAAATCAGAAGTGAACGTAGATGCATTGAAGAAATTGCATCCAGATAGAAGTACAGACACATTGGGTACGATAGTAAAATCTATGTCTTATGCTGAAGGTTTCAGGTATTTTGTAAATTATCCAGACTGGGATAATATATTCTGGAATCAACTTATGGATCCAATAATCAACAATAAAGCAAATCCAGATGATCTTATTCCAAAAGTTAAGCCGCAATTGGATAATGTTTTAAAACAATACATCAGCAGTAAATAAAATGGAAAGGAGGCTTATCCTCCTTTCCTATTGATGAGATAAGCGCGTTTGCCTTTTTTAATATAAGGTTAACTTTCCTTTTAAAACAAAAGGAGGAATTCAAATGGAACAATATTTAGGAACTACAGAACGATGGTTTATAACACCTGTAGTTCTCATGTTTTTAGCTTTGATAATTTATTTTGTGTTAAGGAAAATCGGATGGAAAGTAAGAGCTGCTACCGGTTTTGCATTAATATCGCCGTGGCTTATAGGCTTTATTATTTTTACAGCATTTCCGTTAATTTATTCTTTGTATTTAAGTTTTACCAATTATAGTTTATTTGGCATACCAAAATGGATCGGGCTTAAAAACTATATATACATTTTTACTAGTGATTATGAATTTTGGCCGTCAGTTAGACTGACTTTACTCTATGCAATATTTACAGTGCCAATTGGTGTTATAGGGTCTTTATTGATTGCTATGTTGTTAAATAATCGTATAAAAGGAATAGGTGTTTTTAGAACTATCTATTATTTACCTGCTGTGATGCCTGATGTTGCTGTTGCATTAATATGGAGATGGCTTTTCAATAGTCAATCAGGTCTTATAAATTATGTCCTTTTGCCATTTCTTAAAATTTTTCATGTAGGAAAAATAGATTGGTTTGGCGATCCAAAATATGTTTTGTGGGCGTTTATAATAATGAGTGTATGGGGCATATTTGGGACAAATACGGTTGTTTTTCTCGCAGGACTTCAAGGGGTATCTAGGAGCCTATATGAAGTTGCCGATTTAGACGGTGCAAGTCCTTGGATTAAATTTTGGAAAATAACTATTCCTCAAATATCACCGGTGATACTTTTGCAGGTAGTAATGGGGATTATTAGTGCATTGCAGATATTTACTGTGGCTATGTTTGTAAGGCCTACAACAGGTGCAGGTATATTTATGAATCAATTGATTTACAATAGAGGTTTTACACAATTGCACATGGGGCAAGCATCAGCAATTGCATGGGTATTGTTTATAATAATATTGGCTTTTACGCTTTTAGTGTTCAAATCTACACCTGCATGGGTACACTACGAAGGAGAAATCAAAAGGTGATTAAGGAGATGTTAAACTATGGTGGACATATTAAGCACGTATAAAAAGTCTAACAGGGTTCGCAATATTACAAAGAAAACTATTTTGTACATTGTTCTTTCAGCAATAGCCATAGTAATTTTAATGCCATTCTTTTGGATGTTGTCGACAGCTTTAAAGCCTAATGCAGATATTTTTGCATGGCCGCCAGATTTTTTCCCAAAACCTGCATTATGGGGAAATTTTGCAAAAGCATGGCATGCTATGCCATTTAATATATACCTTATAAATAGTATTTTCATAGTTGTTTTGGGAATGGTGGCTGAGATAACGAGTGAGACTTTGGTAGCGTATGGTTTTGCACGCTTTAAGTTTCCCGGTAGAGATTTGATATTTTTTATACTTTTAAGCACAATGATGCTGCCGTTTCATGTGACTTTGATACCAACTTATTTAATATGGAAAAAATTAGGTTTAGTTGGCCAATTTGATCCTTTGGTAATAAGAGCGTGGACTGCATGGGGACCATTTTACATTTTTCTTTTAAGACAATTCTTGATGGGAATTCCATTTGAGTTAGATGAAGCTGCGGAAATTGACGGAGCAACGCCATTGCAAACTTTTGTTCATGTAATTTTGCCTCAGATTAAACCAGCTCTTTTAGCTATTTGCGTATTTACATTTAGAGGATATTGGAATGATTTCTTAGGTCCTGTCCTTTATCTCAATGATATGAATAAGTACACGATGACTCTTGGGATGTACTTCTTCATGGGTGGTGTGAATGAACAGCCAAGTTGGAACTATTTGATGGCTATGTCAATTGTAATAGCACTTCCTATGCTTATTTTATTCTTTATCGCTCAACGGTATTTTATCGAAGGAATTACTTTTACAGGTTTAAAGGATTAAGTTTATTTTTCATTTAGATTTATGATTGAAGGGGATGACAATAGAATGGGTACATCTTATGGCAACTATTTTCACAAATTCATAATAGGTGCTAATTATTGGCCAAGAAATTATGGCGTTGACATGTGGAAGAAATGGAATAAGGAAGAAATCAAAAATGAGTTTATGGAGGCTAAATCATTAGGACTTGATGTAATGAGAATAAATCTCTTGTGGGAAGATTTTCAGCCACAGCCTGATATCATATCGGAAGACGCGATTAAGAAATTTGATGAACTTATTGAAATATGCCATGATGTGGATATTAAAATTGTTCCTACGTTTTTCGTAGGACACATGAGCGGAGAAAATTTCGATGTAAATTGGAGAAATGGCAAAAGCATATACAATGACTCTTTCATGTTAAGGCATGAGGTAAAACTCGTCGGTTTTTTCGCAGAAAAATACAAAAATGAAGATGCAATTTTATTCTGGGATCTTTCCAACGAGCCTGACAACTATGTTAAAGCAGAGTCAAGACACGATGCATGGCTGTGGAATTATATACTGTCTAATGAGATAAAAAAATACGACAAAAATCATCTAGTGACATTGGGAATTCATCAGGCGTCCCTTCTTTCAGACAATAAATTTTACCCAGAGGATTTAAGAGAAGGCAATGATTTTTTATGTATGCATGCGTATCCTATTTACACAGATACATGTATTGACCCTGTGAATTCCATAAGAAGCACCTACATTGCGCCATTTGCATCGAAGCTTACTAAAGCTCTGGGTGGTAAAGATGTTTTGTTTGAGGAATTTGGCGCTACCACACTTATGATGTCGGAAGAAATCGAAGGTAAATACTACAAAACGGTTTTGTACAGCCTATTTGCAAATGAATCATTAGGCGCAATAGCATGGTGCTTTGGAGATTTTACAGTTGGAAACAAATTGCCCTACAACACAACACCTTTTGAAACGCACTTTGGCATAACTGCATTTGATGGCAGGCCAAAGCCATCAGGACTTCAAATAAAGGCTTTTTCAGAATTTATAAATAAAATTGAATACGATGAATTAATCCCCAAAAGTTGTGATGCAGCCATAATTGTTCCTGATAAGTATTATAATGCATTGTTTGTTGGCGATGATTACACACCGGAAAGAAATTTCAGAATACTTTTAAATAGCTTTATACTTGCAAAAGAAGCTGGCTTAGATGTAGAGATGGTAAAAGCTTCTGATATAGATTTTAATAGATACAAGATGCTGATACTTCCATCGGCATATAGGAAGGGACATTTAACACACGATCAGTGGATGAGGATAGTTGATTATGTAAAAAGCGGTGGTACATTATACGCATCTTATGATGGGATTGCCGTTGAGAGATTTGACGAAGTTTTTGGCATTGAAACACAGTATTCAATGGTGCCGAAGGATAATACCGCTTCAATTTATATAGAAGACAGAAAGATTAAGTTAAATTACAGCACACTTAAATTTAATAAGCATTTAATCGCAAAACCTACGACATGTAGTGTGATTGGATACGACAATGAAAGGAATCCCGCAGTAGTCATAAATAAATTCGGTAAAGGCAATGCAGTCCTTGTGACATACCCTATCGAACTTTATTTAAGCTACATGCCGGACGTATATAAATATGACAAAACCTATGAAATTTACAAATTGGCAAAAAAATGTTCTAGTATGGGATTTAAAATTGAATCTGGTTCTCCATTTGTAGAAGCCAAAGAATTTGAATATAAAGGGAAAAAACTAATTGTATTTATCAATCATGAAGACATTGATGTTAAGATTGATGCAAATTTTTCTGGAAAAGCAAAAGATATAATAAGCAATAAAGAATTTGATTTGGAAAATTTCGTGATAAAAGCCGATGAAGCAGTTGCATTTTTGATGTAGAAGGGGGTATTATAATGATTAGGCTAAGGAGGCTTACAGACAAACCAATATTGTCACCTTTAAAAGAACACGAATGGGAAAGAGAAGCTGTGTTTAATGCCGCAGCAATATATGAAGATCATAAGTTTCACATTTTTTATAGAGCTTCTAACAATGGATTCGTATTAAACACAGAGAAGCCAGAAGAAAAGCATAAATTTGTGTCATCAATAGGCTATGCGGTAAGCAATGATGGCATCAATTTTGAGAGATTTGACAAACCTATTATAGTGAGTGAGACAGAGCAGGAAGCATGGGGTGTTGAAGATCCCAGAGTGACAAAAATTGATGATAAATATTACATGCTTTATACAGGTTTTGGCGGAAAAAGTTGGGATAATTTCAGGATATGCATGGCTACATCTTATGACTTGAAAAATTGGGAAGGACACAGAATAGTCCTTGATGAACCAAATAAAGATGCAGCACTTTTGCCTGAAAAAATAAACGGGAAGTATGTCATGTTTCACAGGAGAGAACCCGATATTTGGATAGCATATTCAGATGATTTGATAAACTGGACTGATCATAAGATAATAATGATGCCTATTGAAGATACATGGGAATCTAAGAAAATCGGCATAGCTGGGCCTCCTATAAAAAGAGATGACGGATGGCTTCTTATCTACCATGGAGTCGACAAAAACAATGTGTACAGGTTAGGTGCGGCACTTTTAGATTTAAAAGATCCCTCAAAAGTTGTAGCAAGGCAGAAAGAGCCTATTTTGGAGCCTGAACTTGATTGGGAAAGAGAGGGTCTTGTACCGAATGTAGTTTTTAGCTGTGGTGCAGTTGAAGCAAATGGAATGTACTACGTTTATTACGGCGGTGCAGATACACATATAGGTGTCGCAGTAGTGGAAAAAAATAAAATATCATTTTAAGGAGTGGATAAATTGATAAAGCTAAAAAGGCTAAGCGACAAACCAATTTTAGAACCAGTGACAGAGCATGAATGGGAGAGAAAAGCTGTATTTAACTGTTCTGCCATATACGACAATGGATTGTTTCACCTTATTTACAGAGCGACGGATTTAGGACCACACAAAAAATACGGCAAATATATATCAAGGTTAGGCTACGCTGTAAGCAAAGATGGAATCAACTTTATGAGGCTTGATAAACCTGTTTTAAGCAATGACGTAGAGCAAGAGCTAAGGGGATGCGAAGACCCAAGGATAGTCAAGATTGATGACACGTACTACATGATGTATACAGGCTTTGGAGATAGGACAGATGATGACTACAGAATATGCCTTGCGACTTCAAAAAATTTAATAAATTGGGAGAGAAAAGGTGTCGTATTAGATGAGCCAAACAAAGATGCTGCACTTTTCCCGGAAAAGATAAATGGCAATTATGTGATGTTTCACAGAAGGTATCCGGATATATGGATAGCATACTCCAGCGATTTGAAGACATGGTTCGGACATAAATCAATAATAAAACCTATAAAAGGAACTTGGGAAAGTTCAAGGGTAGGTGTGGCTGGACCACCTATTAGGACAAAAGATGGATGGTTTCTCATTTACCATGCTGCAGATGACGACAATGTTTACAGATTAGGGGCAGCACTTCTCGATATAAATGATCCATCGGTAGTCTTAGCGAGGCAAAAGGAGCCGATTTTGGAGCCAGAGCTTGAATGGGAAAAGAACGGCTTTATATCAAATGTAGTTTTTAGTTGTGGCAATGCGGTAAGAGGCGACGATATATTTGTCTATTACGGTGGCGCAGATACCGTAATAGGTGTAGCGTATATAAACATGAATGACATAAAATTTGATTAGAAATACTCCCCCTCACATCAAGAGAGTATATATGATGCGAGGGGGTTATTTTAAAGTTTCATAGCAAAAAACTCAGATCTAATTTTCATATAAGAGACTTTACCATTATACCAATTATAGACAAATATTGCTGACAGTTATATAATATAGTGTGTTGTTTAGTCTATTTTAAACTTTTAGGGGGCATTAATTGTGTGGAAGCTTTATGCAGTATTGTCTGCTTTATTTGCAGCGCTGACATCTATCTTAGCCAAAATCGGCATAAAAGGTGTGGATTCAAACCTTGCAACGGCCATACGCACAAGCGTCATCATATTTTTATCATGGGGCATTGTTTTTGCAACAGGTGTGCAAAGCGGCATGAAAGTATTGACACGGCAAAATTGGCTTTTTTTGATTTTATCAGGTCTTGCTACAGGCCTTTCATGGCTTTTTTATTATAAAGCCATAGCTTTAGGAGATGTTTCAAAAGTTGCTCCTATAGACAAGTCCAGCATAGTTATAACACTTGTCTTGTCATACATAATTTTAGGCGAGCATTTTGATTTGAAGACAATAATCGCAGGGATTTTGATAACGGCAGGTACATTTGTCATGATCATGTAGCGTATATGCCTTCACAATTCAAGTTTTACCCTTCTTAAAATTTGTCACGGAAAACGGATGACAGAAATGAAATTGTTTAAATTGAAAAGGTGTAAATGGTGTCATACAATAGAATTAGAAAAAATAATAAATTTAAGGAGGGTAAAAATCATGGACAGAAACATGGCTTTGACAAATAAAGGCGGAACTGCAAAAGCAAAACTTCAAAAGCTTGGCGGATTTTTAGCTGGAATGGTTCTTCCTAACATTGGCGCATTTATAGCATGGGGTCTTATAACAGCGTTTTTCATTCCTACTGGTTGGACGCCAAATGCCAACTTAGCTAAATTGGTAGGACCTATGATAACATACTTGTTGCCTATCCTTATCGGTTATACAGGCGGTAAACTTATATACGATGTAAGAGGTGGCGTCGTAGGTGCTATCGCTACAGCAGGTATTGTAATAGGTTCATCCATACCGATGTTTTTAGGTGCGATGATAATGGGACCACTTGGAGGGTATATCATCAAAAAGTTTGATGAGGCAGTAGATGGAAAGATACCGACAGGCTTTGAAATGTTGGTAAACAATTTCTCAGCAGGTATATTAGGTGCAATATTAGCAATCTTAGCGTTTCTTTTCATCGATCCGGTCGTTACAGGTATATCAACAGGTTTAGGTGCAGCAGCACAATGGGTAACTGCAAAGGGAATACTTCCTTTGATAGCAATATTCATCGAACCAGGTAAAGTATTATTCTTAAACAATGCCATAAACCACGGTATATTGTCACCACTTGGCATACAGCAGGCTAAAGAAGTTGGTAAGTCCATATTCTTCTTGTTAGAAACGGATCCTGGTCCAGGACTTGGCATACTCATGGCATACTGGATTTTTGGCAAAGGCACAGCAAAACAATCAGCACCAGGCGCTGTGATTATCCACTTCTTTGGTGGTATACATGAAATATACTTCCCATATGTTTTAATGAATCCTATACTGATATTAGCTGTAATAGGTGGTGGAATGGCTGCAGACGCTACATTCGTCTTGACACACGCAGGCCTTGTTGCAACACCATCACCAGGAAGCATCATAGCTGAAATTGCCATGACACCAAAAGGTGGACTCTTACCAGTATTGACAGGTATAACAGTAGGTGCTGTAGTATCATTCTTAATAGCTTCTGTGTTTGTAAGAAGGGCCAGCGAAGATACAATGAGCGAAGAAAACATGGCATTTGCTAAGTCAATGGTAAGCAATCTGAAAGCGCAAAGCAAAGGACAAGCTCCTGTATCAAATATTGCAAAGGCAAAACCTAAATTAATAGTATTTGCTTGTGATGCAGGCATGGGCTCATCTGCGATGGGTGAATCAATACTCAAAAAGAAACTTAAAGATGCTGGGCTTGATATCACCGTCAAACACTCTGCAGTAAACCAGATACCAAAAGAGGCTGACATAGTATTTACGCAGGAAAGCTTGGCAGAAAGAGCATCACAGGTGGCACCATCAGCACAAATAGTGAAAGTGAATAATTTCCTTGATGGCAAAGTGTATGACGAGTTTATTTCGACGATTAAGAAGAAATAATAAAAACGGTGAATGATGATATGAAGGATTTAAGCGATCGTCAAAAATTCATAATTAAATCTTTAATAGAGAAAGGTCCTTTAAGTATAGAGGACCTTTCCAAATTAATGAATATCAGCAAGAGGACTATCGATAGAGAAGTCCATGAAGCGAATAAGATCTTGAAGAACTATCGCTGTGTTATAACTGAAAATGAGTCAAAGTATGAAATACACGGTGGAAATGAAAGTTTAGAAGAAATAAGCAAAGAAATCGGCCCTATATCGTATGGCAGCATATTAAGCCAAGAGCAGAGGCAGATATATATGACTTTAAGCATGCTTTTGTCAAAAGAGCCATTAAAATCAACTTACTTCAGCTATCTTTTCAATGTATCAGAAGGCACAATAAGCTTGTACCTCGATAAGATAGAGATATGGCTTAAGGTGAGAAACTTAGAGCTTATAAGGAAAAGAGGCATAGGCATAAAAGTTGAGGGGACAGAGATAGACAAGAGAAAAGCGGTAATAGAGCTAATGTATAGTTATTTGCCATTGGATGAAATGCTTATGTATGTGTACGGCGACAAACAGGATAAGTTCATTACGGAGTTTTTTAATAATATATTTAGCAGTGAAATTATAAATACCGCTAAAAAATTGGTGAAGCTTATTAATGAGACAGTCGTAAAGATAAATGACGACAACAATTATTTCGCTTTGTTTTTGCATGTGGCGACAGCTATATATAGGTACATGCAAGATGAAAGCATAAAATTAAACAAAGAGATTGTGGATGATATACTGTCGTCAGAACAGTTTAGCTTTATCTATAAAGTAGATGAAATAATGAAAGAACACGGCATAAATCTAACAGATGATGAGCTGGCATATCTGGCAATACACTTAAATGGCAAGAAGTATATTTACAAGAAAGAAGGTTTCATTGAGCTTGGAATCACATTAGATGACCTTTCTAAAGAGCTTATCGAAGAAGTCGCAAAGATATTGAAGACGGAGATAAAGTGCGATGATAAACTTATATACGGTTTGTCGCAGCACATAGAGACGCTTATTTACAGGCTTAGTATGGGCCTTCAGTCCAGAAATACTTTGATAGATCAAATAAAAGAGTATTATGGGGAATTGTTTGAAGCGGTAAATAAAGCTTGCAGGCTTATATTTTCAAAGTACAACATAACAGTGCCTGCAGAGGAAATAGGTTATATAACGATGCATGTAGGTGCTGCTATTGAAAGGCAAAAGGCAGAGAAAAGGTTAAAAGCTTTAGTAATATGTCCTAACGGAATAGGAACTGCAAAGATACTGTCAGAGAAATTGAAAAGCGCTTTCCCTGAGATAGATTCTATAGAAATTGGTTCAATACGCAATAAAGACGATGGTAAAGATTATGATATCATTATCTCTACAGTAAAGCTGTATGAAGATGAAGATTCTTTAGACAATGTAATAACGGTATCACCTTTTTTAACTTCTGACGATATACGAAAAATAAGAGATTTAATCGATAAGATAGGCTTTAATGAAGATGACAATTACCTTTTGCCACTTAAGTTAAATGACATAAGCAGATCAGAAAGCGAAAGCAGCATAACTAAGTATTTTGGTGAAACTTTAAAAAATTTGAATATAAGCAAGATAAGCGCAAATGGCTTAAATGAGCTTATAGATGTAATTGTAGATGAAATATCTAAAATAAATGTCATGTCAGATAAAGATGAAATAAAAGAGCTTATAAAAAAGCGGGAGATGATGGGCAATACAGTCATACCAGGCACAAGGATCGCTCTTTTACACACAAGAAGCGACAAGATGATCATACCGTACATCGGAATATACAGACTAAGTATTCCTATCAAAATGAGAAGCATAGGATTTACGCATGAAGAAGTTGATACGATTCTTGTCATGCTGGCAAGGAAGAAAGAGGATAACACCGTACTGGAAATGCTGGGTGAGATAAGCATTGCACTTGTAGAAAACGACGATTTCAAAGATGCCTTAAAATATGGTAATATTGATGATGTAAAAAATATTATTATTAACGTATTAAAAAAGTATTAGGAGGATTATTACAATGAATAGTGAAATCTTAAATGAAAATAACATCGTATTGAATGAAGCTTCAGAACCTAAATTTGATGCTATTAAAAGAGCTGGAAAACTATTAGTCGATAGAGGATATGTTGAAAAAGAATATATTGAAGGCATGATAGAGAGAGAAAATGACGTCACCACATACATTGGCAATGGCATAGCAATTCCACACGGTGTATCCCAGTATGTGAAATATATAAAGAAATCGGGAATAGTTGTGATACAGTATCCAGATGGAGTGGATTTTGGCGATGGCAATATTGCATACGTGGTTATAGGTATTGCAGGCAAAGACGATGAGCACTTAGAGATACTGTCAAGCATCGCCTTAACATGCCAGTATGAAGAAAATGTAAGAAGGTTGAGAGACGCAAAGTCGCCACAGGAAATAATCCAAATACTTAAAGAAGGTGGAGAATAATGAAAAAAGCTGTGCACTTTGGAGCAGGCAATATAGGCAGAGGATTTATAGGCAGTTTACTATATAAATCAGGCTATGACATATACTTTGTGGACGTATTTAAAGAATTGGTGGATAACATCAATAAATTTAAAAGTTACAATATATTCATATTAGGAAATGACATCAAGAAAGAAGTTGTAGATGGGGTCAAAGCGATTCACATAGACGATGAAGAAAATCTCTTAAAAGCCATTGCAGATGCAGACGTAATAACGACATCTGTAGGTGTCAACAATCTTTACGGCATTGGTGAAAAATTGGCGTATTATCTAGAAAGAAGATTTGAGAAAAATGATTTGCCACTTGACATAATGGCCTGTGAAAATGCTTTGTTTGCGACAAATATTTTAAGAGATAGCATTTACAAAAATTCCAGCGAAACTTTAAAGGCATATTTAGATGAAAAAGTCGGTTTTCCAAATACTGCTGTGGACAGAATAGTGCCAAATGTAGACATAGAGAAAGAGACTCCTATAGACGTGGCAGTAGAGGAATTTTTTGAGTGGGACATTGAGAAAGATGCTGTAAAAGGCGACTTTGATATAAAAGGCTGTGAGCTTGTTGATGACTTAGAACCATATATAGAAAGGAAGCTTTTTCTTCTAAACGGTTCACATGCCACGACAGCATATCTCGGCTACTTAAAAGGGTATAAGTACATTCACGAAGCAATATTAGACGATACAATAGATAAAATAGTGAGAAACCTTCAGTTAGAGGCTTCTTTCGGTCTTAACAATAAGCACAAGATAGAGATGGATAAGCTTAAGGAATACTCAGACAAAGTCATAGAGAGATTTAAGAATCCTCATTTGAAAGACGAAGTGGTAAGAGTAGGTAGAGATCCAGTGAGGAAACTTTCAAACGGTGATAGACTTGTATCGCCTGCCAAGTTAAGCTTTGAGACAGGTTTGATGCCTGAAAACATACTTTACGGCATAGCTGCAGGATTTGCATTTGACTATAAAGACGATCCAAAAGCCATGGAAATACAAGAAAGCATAAACACGTTAGGACTTGAGGAAACAGTGAAGAAAGTGACAGGCCTTGATGAAACTATCCTTATAGATAAAATAGTAAAAAAGTACAAAGAACTTAAATCCGGCAAGATAAAATAAACTTTTTAGCCACGGTCTTAAACTTTAATTATATGGTTTTAGACCATGGCTTTTATTGTAACATCAACTAAAAACATCTTTCAAATCTATAGAGAGATCATCGAAGATAGAAACTTTAATCTTATCCTCTTCAGTATAAATTTCAGGCCTGCCATATCTATTATTTTCCTGCAGTGCAAATACATTGACTATTTTAAGATCGGGTTCTACTATCCAGTATTCCTTTACTCCATATTTTTCATATAAATTAAACTTTTCTACTCTATCCTTTCTTGCGGTTGAAGGAGACGTTATTTCGACAATCAAATCGGGAGCACCTTTGCATCCATCATTGTCAAGTTTCGATTTATCACAGATAACTACGATATCAGGTTCTACAACAGTTTTAATATCTTTTTCGCTTTTTTCAGTAAACTTTACTCCAAAAGGTGCATAATAAACATCGCACTTCTTGTCTTTTAAATAATTGGCAAATTGTATATATATCGCACCTGAGATTTGTTGGTGTATTCGTGATGGAGGAGCCATCAAATAGATCTGTCCATCGATTAACTCAATTCTTTGATCATCTGTCCAATTTAAGTAATCATCGTAAGTGTATACTTCTTTTTTATCAGGTAATCCCATAATTGACACCTCTTTATTATATCTTTATCAAGATAGAGACTATCTATGTATTAATGGAAATTTTCCCTCATCAACTTCATTGTATCATGCGTATATTATACATGCAATATATGATATAATATAACACGTACATTTTATGCCATCCATTATGGCATATTTTTTGCATTATTTTGTTGTGGGAGGATGATAATGTGGATGAAATCGTAAAGATAATAGAAAATGAAGATAAGAAAAATCCTCTGACAGATGAAAAAATAGCTTCTATATTAAAAATAAATAGAGAAGAAGTGACACAATATAGGCTTGAAAATGGCATACCAGATTCCAGAGAGCGGAGAAAGCCATACCTTTATGAAGATGCAAAAAAGATTCTAAGCGAAGATAAAGAGATCTCTGATAGGAAGTTTACAAAGAGATTAAACGATTTAGGGTATGACATATCGAGATTTGCGGCGTCGCAGGTAAAGAAAGAAATCTTAAGTTCAGAGCTTATAGTGGCTGATAATGTAAAAGATAAAGATGATGACAAAGATGATGAGATAAGTCGAGAAAGTGATTTTATGTCTTTTAAAGAGATAATAGGATACGATGGAAGTTTAAAGACGCAGATAAGTCAAGCCAAAGCTGCCATTCTATATCCACCACATGGACTTCACACGTTAATACTGGGACCGTCTGGTGTTGGGAAAAGTCAACTGGCAGAAGCTATGTACGAATTTGCATTGGAATCAGGCAGGCTAAAGGATGGTAGCCCTTTTGTCGTTTTTAACTGTGCAGACTATGCTGACAATCCTCAGCTTTTAATGTCACAGCTTTTTGGATACGTAAAAGGAGCGTACACAGGTGCAGAGTCATCAAAAGCTGGTTTGGTAGAGAAAGCCGATGGTGGAATATTGTTTCTTGACGAGGTTCACAGACTTCCCAGTGAGGGACAAGAGATCTTGTTTTTTTTACTTGACAAAGGCAAATTCAGGAGGCTTGGCGAGACCGACAGCGAAAGAGAGGCCAACATAATGCTTATTGCAGCAACGACAGAAAATCCGGAGTCGTCACTTTTGCTTACATTTAGGCGCAGGATTCCCATGGTTATAGAGTTACCACCTATAAGTGAAAGGCCTCACAGAGAGAGATTTGAAATCATAAAGTTCTTTTTCAAAAAAGAGGCATTTAGGATAAACAAGCCCATAAAATTGAGGCCAGACGCTCTTAGAGCTCTAATGCTTTATGATTGCCCAGGCAATATAGGCCAAATGAGAAGCGACATACAAGTAGCATGTGCAAGAGGTTTCTTAAAGACTTTAGATAATAGGGATGGCGAAATAACGATAAACCTTGCCGATTTACCAAACCATGTAAGAATGGGACTTTTAAAGGTCAGCAAAAGAGAACCTTATATAGAAGAATACGCAGATAAAGATGTCATCATATATCCAAACAAGGTAAGCAAATTGCTGCCTAAAGAAGATAGGTACATTTTGCCAGATGAAATATATCAGTTTATAGAGGATAGATTTACTGAGCTAAAGAACGATGGGTTAAAAACCGACGAAATCTACAAGATCGTTGGAAATCAAGTAGAATCAGAGCTTAAAAAATTTGCCAACGATATACGAACAAAAAATTTTGTTTCAAAAAAAGAATTAAAGGAAATCGTAGGCGAGAAAATATTGTACGCCGTTGAAGAGGCTATAGACATAGCAAAGGAAAATTACAAAAATATAAAAGACAACCTTTTTTACGCACTGGCTATTCATCTAAGCGCGGCTTATGAAAGGGTAAAAAGCGGGAAACCCATATTTAACCCACAGCTTGAAAGCGTCAAAAGCGAGTACATGAGGGAATACGTTGTAGCAAAAAAGATGGTTGACAGAATCAATAAAATAATGGATATTGAGCTTACAGACGATGAGGTTGGTTTTGTAGCCATGTACTTGAGAACATTTTCAGCCAGTGAAAGCGGAAACAAAGGGAATGTGGCTGTTATAGTATTAACACATGGACATGTGGCCTGTGGCATGGCAGATGTGGCAAACAAGCTTTTAGGCGTAAATATAGCACATGGAATAGAGATGGCACTTGATGAAAGCCCAGAAGATGCCCTTTTGCGTACAATTGAAGTCGTGAAAAAGGTGAATGAAGGGAAAGGCTGCATAATACTTGTCGACATGGGATCACTCATCACTTTTGGCGAGATCATAACAAAAAGGACGGGCATTCCTACAAGGACCATTGGAAGGGTAGACACTGTCATGGTCTTGGAAGCCGTAAGGCGAGCTATTCTGCCAGATGCCACCATTGACGAAATAGCTGATGCATTAGATGAAAATAAATCTTACGTAGGACATGTGGAAGGTGTGAAAGATTCAAACAAACTTCCGAAAGCCATAGTAACCATCTGCATAACTGGTGAGGGGACTGCGCTTAAGATAAAGAAATATATAGAGGATAAGATACCTGAGATAAAAAGTGGATTAAAGATAATACCTTTAGGTCTTTTCAGCGAAAGAGAACTTGATGCGGAAATAAATAAGATAAGGAGCAAAAACAATATTCAAGCTTTTGTGGGAACCATCGATCCTAAAATAAGTGATATCCCGTATATCTCTGTTGAGGAAATAATGAATGGGGAAGGGCTAAAAAGGTTAAAGAAACTAGTAAACATAGATGTTGTGGAAGAAAGCCGCCTAAAAGAAGTATTAGACGATGATCTAATATTATTTGATGTTGATGTATCAATGAAAAGCGATGCTATAGACAAAATGGTGTATATGCTTGAGGAGAGAGGATACGTTGATGAAAAATTCATACTAAGCGTATATAAACGAGAATCGATGGGTGCTACATGGATGAAAGGGGGAGTTGCGATACCACATGGCGACACAAAATATGTCACAAAACCTGCCATAGCCATAGCAAAGTTGAAAGAACCCATCTATTGGGAAGGAGATTTTAAAACAGACTTAATTTTTATGTTGGCTTTGAAAGAAGATGCTAAAGATTACATGCTTGATTTGTATAAGGTCTTATCGAATGAAAAAATATTAAAAGACCTAAAAGAAGCCAAAAGTAAGGAAGAAATAAAAGAAATAATCATGAGAAATACAATACCGTCCAATTGATTGGCACGGTATTTGCATTATATAAATGTGTAAACAATGAGGAGGTAGATTATATGAAGATATCGGAGTTTTTCAACAGAGAATTAATTATTACAAATTTTGAAGCCAAAAGTCAAGACGATGTATTTGATGTGCTTTACAAAAAACTATTTGAAAACGGATATGTTAAAGAGACATATTTGGAAGCAGTAAAAAAGAGAGAAAAAGTTTTTCCGACAGGTTTGCTTTTAAATAAGTACAATGTTGCGATACCACACACAGATCCAGAACATGTAATAAAACCTGCGATAGCAGTCGCAACACTGAAAAAACCAGTTATCTTCAAAAACATGGCAAATCCGTTGGAAGATGTTTTAGTAAATATAATCTTTATGATTGCTTTAAACGAATCTCACAGTCAAGTTGAAATGCTGCAGCAACTAATTCAACTGATACAAGATGATTCATTACTGGAGAAGATCATTGGTGAAGATGGGGGTGATGGGATAATAACTTCTATTAAAATGTATTTTAAAGAAGAATATATAGATATATAGAAAGGGTGATTTTAAAATGGATTCAAAGAAAAAGACGGTTTTAGTCGCATGTGGAACTGGAATTGCTACATCGACAGTTGTCGCTGAAAGAGTTGAACAACTTATAAAAAATAATAAATTAAATGCACAAGTTGTTCAATGCAAGATAGCAGAAGTGGCATCAAAAGAAAAAGAAGCAGATTTGCTTGTTACTACTACAATTCTTCCAAAATCATTTTCGATTCCAGTGATAAAAGCCATGGCATATTTGACAGGTGTTAATACTGAGAAAATCGATAACGAAATAATTGAATTTCTCAAAAAATAAAAATTAAGAGGAGGATTTTTTATATGAAAACCTTATTGGCAGTTGTACAGTATATAATTAATTTAGGTCCGACTGTTATGCTTCCTATAGTTTTGACAATAATAGGTGTAGCTTTCGGTCAAGGTTTCAGAAAGGCTTTTAGATCAGGTCTTACAATAGGTATTGGCTTTGTAGGAATAAATCTTGTTATCGGTGTTTTAACAGGTAATCTCGGACCGGCAGCACAGGCAATGGTTCATAGGTTTGGACTTCATTTGACAATCATCGATGTTGGATGGCCAGCTGCAGCAGCAATAAGCTGGGCTTCACCAGTTGCTGCTTTTATTATCCCACTAGGAATACTTGTAAACCTTATAATGTTGGTAACTAAGACTACAAAAACTATGGATGTTGATATATGGAACTATTGGCATTTTACAGCAGCAGCTGCCAGCGTTTATGTGCTGACTGGAGGAAATTTTGTTTTAGCTGCTTTAGGTGCGATAATATACGAAATTGCTGTTATAAAAGTAGCTGATTGGACGGCTCCTATGGTTCATGAGTTTTACGGTTATGAGGGAATTTCATTACCAACTGGTTCTACAGCAGCTTATGGTCTTATAGGAATACCAATAAGCACTTTAATTGGAAAAATTCCTGGAATAAAAAATCTTAAAGCTGATCCAGATTCGATTCAAAAAAGATTTGGTATTTTCGGTGAACCGATGATGATGGGTCTCATCTTAGGAATTATCTTAGGCGTATTGGCTGGATACGATGTTGCTAAAATATTGCAAATAGGTGTTTCTATGGCTGCTGTGATGTTGTTGATGCCTAGAATGGTAAAAATACTAATGGAAGGTCTGATACCGATATCAGAGTCTGCCAAAGAATTTTTGCAAAAAAGATTTAAAAATGGTAATGACATTAATATAGGATTAGATGCCGCAATATCTGTAGGACATCCGTCAGTAATTGCTACAGCTTTAATACTTGTACCTATAACAATATTTTTAGCTGTCATATTGCCAGGAAATCATGTTTTACCTTTTGGTGATTTGGCGACAATTCCATTCTACGTAGCTTTTATAGTTGGTAGTAATAAAGGTAATATAATTCATTCAGTCATAACTGGTACAATAGTAATGGCTCTTGGATTATATATGGCTACAGACATGGCACCTTTCCACACAATGATGGCTCAACAAGCACACTTTGCAATTCCTAAGGGGACGTCTTTAGTATCAAGCTTGGATTTCGGAGGAAACTTCCTCAATTGGATAGTAGTAAAAATATTCCAGATATTTTAAAAAAGGGTGCTTTTTTAAAAGCACCCTAGATAAATTAATAAAATCCACTTATATAATATAGATATTAATATTAATTGTCAATATATATTAGGAGATGATTTAATGAAAGCAGGAGTTCTATTTGGTGTTAATGATATTAGATATACTGATTTTGCAAACCCAATATGTGGGGAGAATGACGTGATTATCAATGTAAAAGCATGTGGTATTTGCGGTTCTGATCCTCCAAGGATATTAAAAAATTGGAGATACAATTTACCAGCTATACCTGGACATGAGTTTTCTGGAATTGTTGTTGATAAAGGTGAAAAAGTGGGCAATTTTGAATTGGGTGATAAAGTTGTAGTTATACCATTTATACCATGTGGAAAGTGCGAAAATTGTTTAAAGGGGAAATATTCGCTTTGTAATAATAATGATATGCTTGGTTCTAAATCATATGGCGGATTTGCAGAGTATGCAAAAGTGCCGGCAACCAATGTATTAAAAATAAATGATATAGATTTTGAGAGTGCTGCAATGATAGAACCATTAGCCGTTGCGTTACATGGTGTTTTGGGAATAGAGCCTATTGTTGGTGATACTATTGCTATTATGGGTGCAGGAACATTAGGACAGTTAGTAATACAATGGTTAAAAGTTATGGGCATTGATGATATTATAGCTGTTGATATTTCTGATACGAAGTTAAAAGAAGCTAAAAATTTGGGGGCAACAATTTGTATCAATGCGAAAGAATATGATCCTGTAAAGGAGATATTAAATATTACATCCGGTTATGGTGTAGATATTGCTTTTGAATGTGCTGGTTCAAAAATTACTCAAGAGCAATGTTTGTTAGTTACTAAAAAAAGTGGGAAAGTTGCTTATTTAGGTATTGCATATTCTGATATTCATTTAAAAGAAAATTCCTTTGAAAGTATTTTTAGAAAAGAATTGACATTAAAAGGTTTTTGGAATTCATATTCTGCTCCATTTCCTGGCCAAGAATGGATCAAAAGTATAAAATATGTAGAAAATGGAAGTATAAATCTTATTCCTATGATATCACATCGGTTTAAGCTGTCACAAATCAAAGAAGCTTTTGATATGATTGCCGAAAGAAAAGAAGAATACAACAAAATAATGATAATTCCATAGAGGTAGGTGATAAGTGATGAAAGCATTATTAAAAAAAGATAACAGCAATGGCAATATGGAATTAGTAGATATTGATGAACCTAAAATAGATGATAATCAAGTCAAAATAAAAGTTGCATATTCAGGTATTTGTGGTTCTGATATTCATTCATATAAAGGTGAATACAAGAATCTAAGACCACCTGTAGTATTAGGACATGAATTTTCAGGAATTGTTGTTGATGTAGGAAATAATGTTAAAGGAATTAAAGTAGGTGACAAGGTAACAAGTGAAACAACTTATTATATATGTGGGAAATGTGAATATTGTAAAAGCTTAGATTATAATTTATGTCCTGACAGAAAAGGTGTTGGAACACAAGTTAACGGTAGTTTTGCGGAATATGTTGTAAATAGAGCAGAAAGCATTCATGTACTTCCTGAAAATGTAGATTTGCTTTCAGCTTCTATAACAGAGCCTTTAGCGTGCTGTGTGCATGCGGTATTAGAAAAAACAAATGTTGAACTTAGTGATATAGTTCTTATATTTGGACCTGGGTCAATGGGATTATTAACAGCTCAGATCGTAAAAGCAAGAGGAGCATATGTGATTTTAGCAGGTATGACAAAGGATAAAGATAGGCTAAAGTTAGCTGAGTCTTTAGGAGTAGATAAAACAGTTGATATTCAGAATGAAAATTTAGAAGAAATAATCATGGATTTAACAAATGGCTATGGCGTAGATAAAGTATTTGAATGTTCAGGTTCCATTAAGGCTACAAATTCAGGTCTTTCACTTTTAAAGAAAAAAGGTACATTGGTTCAGGTTGGTATATTTGCAAAATCAGTTAATGAACTTGATGAAGATAAAATAATACAAAAAGAAATTATATATGTTGGTTCAAGGAGTCAGAAACCAAGTTCGTGGGATAGAGCGTTGTATCTATTACAAACTGGCAAAGTAAATACAAAAGCAATAATAACTGACATATACGATCTAAAAGATTGGGAAAAAGGGTTTAACAAAGTTATGAATGGAGAAGGTATAAAAGTTGTTTTGAAACCATAATTTTTGAGAGGTGATAAGAGTGAATATAGCATTGCTAAAAGAAAAAGCAAAAGAAATAAGAAAAGATATAATTGAGATGCTGGCAGAGTCTGGTTCAGGTCATCCAGGAGGATCTCTATCCTGTACCGATATCCTTACAATATTATATTTTGAAAAAATGAATATTGATCCTAATAATCCAAAGTATGAAGATAGAGATAGATTAGTGTTATCAAAAGGTCATGCAGCTCCAGCACTATATGCAGTTTTAAGTGAAAGAGGATATTTTTCTAAAGAAGAGCTAAAAAAATTAAGGAAAATAAATTCGATGTTACAGGGACATCCTGACATGAAATCAACACCTGGACTGGACATGACAACAGGTTCATTAGGACAAGGTCTTTCTGCAGCGAATGGAATGGCACTTGCAGCTAAACTTGATAGAAAAGACTATAGAGTATATGTAATATTAGGCGATGGTGAAATAGAAGAAGGTCAAATATGGGAAGCTGCAATGACAGCCGCACATTATAAATTGGACAATTTAACAGCAATATTAGATAACAATGGTCTGCAGATTGATGGCAGAAACGAAGATGTAATGAATATACAACCGATTGATGAGAAATTTAAAGCATTTGGATGGAATGTAATTGAAGCAGATGGGCATAACTTTGAAGAACTGGATAAAGCATTGGAAGAAGCAAAAACAACTAAAGATAAACCTACAATAATAATTGCAAAAACCATAAAGGGAAAAGGAGTATCCTTCATGGAGAATCAAGTTGGTTGGCATGGTGTTGCACCAAAAAAAGAAGAAGCCGAGAAAGCTTTAGAAGAAATAGAAAGAGGTGAAGCTTGATGAATAAAGCAACTAGAGAAGCATATGGCGAAGCATTAGTTGAATTAAGTAAAATAAATAAGGATGTTGTAGTTTTAGATGCGGATTTATCCAAATCTACTAAAACTGCAGAATTTCAAAAAGTATCGCCGGAGAGATTTTTCAACATCGGCATAGCAGAAGCTGATATGATAGGAACAGCAGCAGGACTTGCTACATGCGGTAAGATTCCATTTGCAAGCACATTTGCAATTTTTGCAACAGGTAGAGCATATGAACAAATCAGAAATTCGGTAGCATATCCAAAGCTAAACGTAAAAATAGCAGCTACACATGCTGGAATAACTGTAGGAGAAGATGGTGCAACACACCAGTCAATAGAAGATATTTCATTGATGAGATCAATACCAAACATGGTGGTAATAAACCCTTCAGATGATATAGAAACTAAAAGTGCTATCTTAGCTGCAGCTGAATACAAAGGACCTGTATATATAAGACTTGGCAGAATGGCAGTTCCTACAATTCATGACGACAGCTACAAATTTCAGTTAGGTAAAGGCGAAGTAATAAAAAATGGAAAAGATATAACGATAATAGCTACCGGTATAACAGTATCCATGGCAATCGATGCTGCAGAAGAATTAAAAAAAGATGGAATAGATGCTGAAGTAATAAACATTCATACAATAAAACCAATAGATAAAGAATTGATAATTAGAACTGCACAGAAAACATGCAGAATAGTAACAGTAGAGGAGCACAGTATAATAGGAGGATTAGGATCTGCTGTATGCGAAGTTCTTTCGCAAGAGTATCCAACAAAAGTTAAAATGATAGGAATAAATGATGTATTCGGACAATCAGGTGAACCAAAAGAACTACTTGAACATTATGGAATATCAACTGCAAATATAATAAAGACTGCAAAATCATTAATTTAATATAGGAGGAATCAATTATGAAATTTTTCATTGATACGGCTAATGTTGATGAAATAAGAGAAGCCAATAAATTAGGTGTAATATCTGGTGTCACAACAAATCCTTCATTAATTGCAAAAGAAGGAAGAGATTTTATTGAGGTTGTTAAAGAAATAACGACAATAGTAGATGGCCCAATAAGTGCAGAAGTAATAAGCACTGACTCAGAAGGAATGATAAAAGAAGCAAGGGAGCTTGCAAAAATTCATAAAAATATTGTAATAAAAATACCTATGACAGCGGAAGGGTTAAAAGCAGTAAATACACTATCAAAAGAAGGAATAAAGACCAATGTTACACTGGTATTTTCAGCCACACAAGCACTTCTTGCTGCACGTGCAGGTGCAACTTATGTGAGCCCATTTGTAGGAAGATTAGATGACATAAGTACAGATGGAATATCATTGATATCTGAAATTGTCCAGATATTTAAAAATTATGGAATTAAAACAGAAATCATAGTAGCAAGCGTAAGAACACCAATGCATGTATTGAAAGCCGCAAAATTAGGAGCAGATATTGCCACGGTACCATGCAAAGTTATAATGCAAATGGTAAAGCATCCACTTACAGATATAGGTATAGAAAGATTCCTTAAAGATTGGGAGAACGCAAAATTAAAAATATGATAGGTGATAAAAATGAATCCAATAATAAACCCATCAATATTGTCTGCGAATTTCTGTAATATAGAAAAAGATATTAAAACTCTTGAAAAGAACTCCATAACATCGATACACATCGATGTTATGGATGGTAACTTTGTGCCTAATATAGCATTTGGAATTGATCAAATAAGGGCAATTAGAGAAATAACAGAAATGAAATTTGACATGCATTTAATGATAAATGATCCAGATAAATTTATTGAAAGGTTTGTAGATGCAGGAGCTGATAATATAACAGTGCATGCGGAATCATGTCCTCATCTTTACAGAACGATAGAACTTATAAAGAAATACGGTGTTAGTGCTGGCATTGCTTTAAATCCTGCGACACCTTTAGAAGCATTACGTTATCTATATAAATTAATAGATAAGGTACTGATTATGACAGTGGAACCGGGATTTGGCGGGCAAAACTTTATAGAAGAAATGAAAAACAAGCTAAAAGATCTTGTGACAATTAAAGAAAAATATAACTATAATTTCTCGATCCAGGTGGACGGTGGAATAAACAAAGATAACGTAGAAGAGATAGTAAAATTGGGTGTTACAGATGTAGTTATGGGTTCATCAATATTTAAGAATAATGAAATAGAAAAAAATCTAAGAGAAATATATAGCGCATTAAAAGGGGAAGGATGATATATATGATAATATCATTAGGCTGTGATCATGGAGGGTACGAACTAAAGGAGATAATAAAGAAGCATTTAGAAGAGAAAAATATAGAATATAAAGATTTTGGCACATACTCAGAAGAATCTGTAGATTACCCTGAATATGCACTAAAAGTAGCAGAGAGTATAAGAAATAGAGAAAGTGACTTAGGCATATTATGTTGTGGCACAGGCATAGGAATATCAATTGCTGCAAATAAGGTTCCAGGAATAAGAGCTGCTGTGGTAGGAGATGTATTTTCAGCAAGAGCTTGCAAAGAACACAACAATGCAAACATAATATGCCTTGGAGGAAGGGTAACAGGTCCAGGACTTGCTTTAATGATAGTAGATGAATGGCTTAATGCCAAATTTAGTGGTGGAAGGCATCAAAGAAGAATAGATAAGATAACTGAAATTGAAAAGAAGTATAGTATAAAATAGTTTGGAGGAATTATAGTTGGATCTATTTTTAGATACAGCGGACATTGAGCAAATAAAACAGGGCTTTGATATCGGGATATTAACAGGTGTAACGACAAATCCATCTATACTTTTAAAATGTGGAAAATCGAGAAGCGATACTATAAAAGCTATATTAGAAAACAGTAATGGGTTATTATTTGTGCAAACCGTATCAGATAAATATAGAGATATTATGATTGAAGTAAGAGAATTATTAAGCTTTGATAGCAAAAGAATTGGAATAAAAATACCTGTGACTCCTGATGGCATTAAAGCGATTCAAGAACTTAAGAAGAGTTCTGTAAAGACTCTTGCAACAGCAGTATTTAATACAAGTCAAGCAATTATTTCTGCTATTGCAGGAGCTGATTATATTGCTCCGTATATAAATAGAATGGAGCAAAATGGAATAGATGCTATTGAGACAATAAGAGAAATAAGAAATATATATGAAATGAATTGCATTGAGACAAAAATATTGGCTGCAAGCTTTAGAAATGTAGAACAAATAATTCGTACTATTAAAGCAGGTGCGCATTCTGTTACAATTTCATACGAACTTTTTTGTGATATGTTCAACAATTACTTAACTGATAAAAGCATAAAAAAATTTGCTGAAGATTGGATGGCTCTCAATGAAAGATTAAAATAAAACAATAAAGGATTGATATTGATGATAAGATTTGCTGCATCGATAATGTGTGCAAATCAACTTGAACTAAAAAATGAATTAAAAAGATTAGAAGATGCGCATATTGATATGCTTCATTGTGATGTTATGGATGGGGTTTTTGTAAATAATTTAGCTATGGGACCCTATGTTATAGAAAGAATAAAAAAATTTACAAAAATTCCGCTTGATATACACTTAGCGACTGTAGAACCTGAGAAATATATCAAGATGTTTTTGCCTCTAAAACCTGAATTTATTTCTTTTCATGCGGAAACTACAAAAGAATATTATAAACTGGTAAGATTAATCAAAGATGAAGGCATAAAAGCATCTATAGCGATAAGTCCTGATACACCGATTGAAGTTATAAAGAATATATTAAAAGATTTAGATATGGTGCTTATGATGACAGTTAATCCAGGTTTTAGCGGTCAAAGTTTTAAACCATATGTTGTTGAAAAAATCAAAAGGGTAAAAGAAATTTGTTCTAATGAAAATATAAATCCTCTGATTGAAGTTGACGGCAGTATAAATGAAAAAACAATTCCAAAAGTTGTTGAAGCGGGTGCGAATGTATTAGTTTTAGGAACATCATCATTGTTTAATGATAATATTGTAAACTATTCGAATTATATAGAAAAAATCAAGAATAGTTTACAAGAGGTGTTTATATGATAAAGTATATGGAAGCCGACCTGTTTTGCTTACACTGCGATAAAAATACTAACCATGTGATTTACTACAATGGCGATGAAAAAATAATTAGAATAAGATGTCAAGATTGTAAGACCGAGATAGAGCTAAAAGATGACTTTATATCAAGAAATAAAAACATTGGGTTATTAGAGAAATCATTCAAAATAACAGAAGAATTGATAAGCGAATTAAATAAATTTTTATTTTCAATACCAATCAAAATCCTAAAATCACCAAGTGATTTTATAAATAAAAAGAATTGAAATGTGTGCTGATTACGGCTATGATAGCCGTTTTTTATTGGACTTCTCCAACCTTTTCCGAAAAAATATCTTTTTTTAATTTATCCCATATTCCATCATCATAAATTACAATACCCTTTTCAATTGCTTCCACAGAAATAGGATTTTTTTAAAATACAGCAATTTAAATTCATTGGTGTTATAGCCCTTTGGTTCAATTGCATCAAAAACATGATCGTATAATAGTTTCATCCTTTCCTTATAATTACCAGGTATTTTATCAGATATTAATATTACATCAATATCACTACTATCGTTAAAATCTCCTCTGGCAACTGAACCGATTATAATAGCACACATAGGATGTAAAACATCGCTAATAATTTCCGAGTATTTCTTGCCAATATCTATAAGATTATTCCTTTTCTGCTCCCTTATTATCATTGCTGCATTCATTAATATACTCCTCCACATAATTTAGAATAAACCTCCAACCACCCTTGGCAGCAATGTGTGGTTGGAGGTCTTTTTATGCATGAAATATAGGTGTAACGCCTTTAGCGATTTCTTTTAGATGATTGATTTCATCATCTGTGATTTCTCTAAAGTTTTCTGCCACTTCCAGTGCCAATGGGAAATACGATTCATCGCCAGGAGGTATAGCAGCGGTTATTGGCTGTGACAATGTAAATCTCAATGCTAATTTTGCGATTTCTTTATCCTCAATTGGCATATACCATGTTTTTGGATGTGATGTATCGTATTGAGATTTTGTCGTAAATGCCATTGCTTTTATTGCAAGCCTGCCTATATTTTTTGAAATTGCTTTTTCAATAACTTGAGGTCCAAAGTTGCCATTAAAATAATTCACGAAATTCACAGGAAACAATATTGCATCGAAGTCAAAGGCATCCATAAGCTTTAAAGCAATATCGACAGAATGTGCAGAAAATCCTGTATATCTTATCTTTCCATCTTTTTTAGCTTTGTCTAAAAGCTCTAATACTCCTCCAGGACTTATAGCTTTATTGTAATCATCATCTGTCTTCATTTCATGCAATTGATATAAATCAAAATAGTCAGTTTTTAGCCTTTTAAAAGATTCTGTCATTTCCTTTAAAGCACTTTCTTCTGTGCGACCGTCGGTTTTACATGCCAAGAATATTTTTTCTCTTTTGCCGACCAAAGCATTTCCAAGTTTAATCTCTGCATCGCCATAGCTTGGTGACACATCAAAGTAGTTTATTCCTTGATCTATAGCGTAAGATACCAAGTCATTAGCTTTGCTTTGCTCCATATTCATGACCAGTATACCGCCAAATCCTATTATTGAAAGTTCTTCGCCGGTATTTCCTAAAACTCGTTTAATCATTTACACCACCCCTTAAGGCTATGATATAACATAAAGGTGGCAAAATCAAGTTAAGAATGAAGTTTATGCCTTTTTAGAAAATAAATTATCAATAAAAGAATAGGTATTATTATTTGCAATGGAATATGAACGTAAAGGGCCATTATAGGAAGCTCTATGGGTACTTGAACAAAATACGATTCTGCTGTGACAATTGACAAGGCATATATGATTGCACCAATGGGTATAAGCAAAAATTTATATTCTTTAATCTCAAAAACGGATTGACATGCTTTTAAACCGGCAAAGGCAAAAATGATTATCTTGATTAAATTGCCTATTATCATAAGGGCTATGTATAAAGAATCCAAATTTCTAAAAAAGCCTAATGTAATAAGTCGCGTTACAGTGTAAAATGGGAAATTTACTCTGGATGCTTCTTTGACGCCTATCGCAGATATCATGTTTATATCATTGAATGCAAGTAAAATTCCAGTAATCAAATAAACAAGAGAAGAGTACTTGAATAAATCTTTTCCGCATTTTAATTCTGGAAATACCATCATAAAGGCGAACATCTCGCCAAAAGGAAAAGTAAGTATTCGTGGGTATGCTGCTTTTAATATAGGCATTATTCCACCTGCAAATACCGGAAAGATCTTGCTGAAGCTATAACCTGGTATGGTAAAAGCAAAGATAAAAACTACTGATACTAAGGATAGAAAAAAAGGCAGCAACATGCTGGCTACTTTTAATGTTACGCTTATGTCAAACAACAAGAAATATATTGTTACAATTATCAAGAATATAGCTATAAATTTAATAGGTGATAAAGGGAAAATACTGCCTGTGCTTAGCTCTAAATAATCCCTTGTGACGCGAGCTGCCATGTAAAAAAAGTAAAACATGTAGATTATTGATATCATTTTTCCAATGATCTTTCCAAAGCTTATTTTCAATATTTCAGTTAGATTGACCTTGTATGTGTTGTATAAAAAGATATACAAATACAAAAGCGGTATGGCTGAGATCATTGCCAGCAAAACCGCTATCCATGAATCTTGCTTTGCTGATATTCCATGTGCAAATAAAATAGTATTTCCTATTTCAAATAAAAACATGGTTGAAAAAAGTTCCTTAATCGTTACGCTTTTCATACACAACATCCCCACATCCATACAAGTGTCACTATTAGTTTTAAATCTTAAATATAATTTATGCGGGTTTGATGAAAGTAAATTTCTTGACACGTTTAACCTACAGGAATAAAATTGTTTTAACATTTAATGTGAGGTGAGATGAAATTGTATTATAAGAAATTAATAGGAGAAAAATGTTATCTATCGCCGATGAATGTGGATGACTATGAGAAATATGTAGAGTGGATTAATGACATGGAAGTTGCAGCGGGAATGATTTTCGCATCACAGATCGTTACTAAAGAAAGAGAAAAAGAACTCGTGGAAGGCCTTTCTAAAGATTACAATTTTGCCATAGTAGATATTAAGAGAGATGAGCTTATAGGCAATATCGGATTTCCTAAAATAGATTATATAAATGGAGTTGCTGAAGTAGGATTATTTATTGGCAATAAAGAATATTGGAGCAAAGGTTATGGTCAAGATGCGCTTAAACTGGCACTTGATTTTGGATTCAATATCCTCAATATGCACAATATTTATTTAAGAGTTTACTCTTACAATAAACCGGCCATATCTTGCTACAAAAAAGTTGGCTTCAAGGAGGCAGGAAGGATAAGAGGAGCGAAAAAAATTGCAGGTGAAAGGTATGATGAAATAATCATGGACATTTTGGAAGACGAATATGAATCAGTCTATATCAAAAAAATCGTAAGCCAAAAAAATTTTTAAAACGCATATAAGATTTTTAAACTTTCCCTATATTATAAATGAAACCGAAAATAAAATATAGGGAGAGGATATAGATGTTAGGGATAGATTATATATACGAAAATTTAGATAGCCTTTCTGGAAGCGAGATAAAACTTCTGTTATTTCTGCTAAAGTACGCTGATAAATTTCCAGTACACATAACGACAGATGAATTTCAAAACGGCAAACTTGACGATGCTAAAAAGAGGTTAGACAATGGTACAGGACTATCAGCCGGTGCGATTTCGGAGACAATCAAAAAATTAATCGACAAAAAGCTCGTTGTATGCTTTATTGATAACACAGACTTAGGCAGGATAAAAAAGTACTACATGATTTCAAAAAATGAAAGTGACAAAAATGTGACGTATGCTTATGACAAAGAAACATGCCAATATTTTACATACGAGGATTGGCTTAAATCACTTAATTTAAATGGGCTTTCAGAAAGTGAAACCACATCACAGTTTAGTAAACGTGAGGGTGGATCATCATTTTCTGAAACCATTGAAAAATCACCAGTTTCAAAAAGTGACGACATATATACAATGAGTAATAATATATATAAATCATATCAATCAGATAGATGGATTGATAAAAATGATATGATAGATCGATCTATCAATTATGAGGATTTTTCTACGGTAAAAAAATTTGAAACGGAGAAGCAAAGCACATCAAAAAATGTTAAGCTTAAAGGCGATACGTCAGTACCGAACGCCTTGATAAATACCATTAAAAGCAAATACGATCTTAGTGACGACGATGTGAAGATCTGCCTTTCTAGGATGAAAGGAAAAGAAATAAAGTATCCAGCAAAATTTTTAGAGAAAGTGGCGGAAAACTACGTTAAAGAAAAAGAACTGTTTTCACAAATAGAAAGCGCACAACAGCCGAAACGTGATTATGAAGTACCGCGAAACTACTTCAACTCATATCCACAGAGAAAGTACAATATCGAAGAACTTGAGAGATACCTTTTGACTGGTAGAGCCAGCGATGACCACGTATTTCCATCTTTTACGTAGGTGGATGCTGAAATTGTTTATACAAAATGATTTATGATATAATATAGAAGACATGAAGAATGAACGATTGGATGGGATTTTACAATGAATGAACAAGTTTTGATAAATGGTTTTGAAGATAAAAAATATTCAAAAATTAGCGCAAAACCTTTTTTAAAATGGGCTGGAGGCAAAACTCAACTTTTAAATGAGCTAAATAGCAGATTGCCATTACAAATAATGCAGAAACACGAGATAGAAAGTTATATTGAACCTTTTGTAGGTGGAGGAGCCTTTTTCTTTTTTTTAAAAAATAATTATAACGTAAAAGAAACTTTTTTGATAGATTCGAATAAAGAGTTAATTGTAGGATATAAAGCCATACAAAATAATGTAGAAGATTTAATATTCGAATTAGAAGATATCGAAAGTAGATATTTAAAATTATCAGATGAGGAAAGAAAAGAATTTTATTACAATGTTAGAGAAGAGTATAACACTCAAAAAGATACATTTAATTATTTTATGTATAATTCTGACTGGATAAAAAGAGCTTCTTACTTGATTTTTTTAAACAAGACATGTTTTAATGGTTTATATAGATTAAACAAAAATGGAGATTTTAATGTACCATTTGGCAAATATAGTAAACCTAAAATCTGTGATAAAGAAAATTTATATGAGGTTAATAAAGCATTAATAAATACGGAGATTATATGTGCAGATTTTGAAGAATCGAAAAAGTTTATAAAGAAAAGCAGCCTTGTATACCTCGATCCGCCATATCGCCCACTAAGTTCGACTTCTAATTTTACATCATACAATGAATTGGGATTTGATGATGGCGATCAAGTTAGGTTGTCTGAGTACTTTAAAGAGATGGATAAAAAAGGAGCTTATTTAATATTAAGCAATTCAGATCCTAAAAACATTGATAAAGATGATGATTTTTTTGATAAATTGTATGAAGAATTTATTATAGAGAGAGTCAGCGCAAAAAGATACATTAATAGCAAAGGTAATGGGCGGGGGCCAATTAATGAACTTATAATTAGAAATTATAGATAAACTGGAATTAAATGAGGGGGCATAGTATGGATTCAATCTATTTTGATTTTTTAAGAATGGAAAATTTAGAAGAAGTCATAGAAGAATTTCACAATACATTAGTTGATACAAATAGAAACTACAAATTTTTTGTGGATTGGGAGAAAGTAAAAAGACACGTTGATAAGTATAAGATTGAATTTAATATTCTAAACACATTGATTGGAAATAAACAATTTGATGACGATTTAAGGAGAATTTTGTTAAGTTATCCTCAAGTCATTTCTACTATCCCGATTTTATTAGCAATACGAGAACAAAAGCTGACAGTTATTGATGATTTTAATGATGAACGTTTTAACATAGTTCATTATGATTTTAATAAAAAGACGTTAACAAATAAAGATATTGAAAATATTGTTGAGTTCTTTGAAAAAACTGGTTTAAAGAGATTTTTCCTTGAATTATCTTCAAGAAGTGTACAAGATTACGTCTTAGGTGTCGAAGTTGGCATGGATACCAATGCACGTAAGAATAGAAGTGGAGATGCTATGGAATTGATGTTAAAGCCGATGATTGAAAAAATAGCATCTAAAGGAAAAAGTTCTTTTGATATATTGTTTCAAAAAAAGTTTCAGTACTTAGAAAATAATTATAATATACGTGTAAATTCTTCAATTAAGAACAGAAAAGCTGATTTTATCATAATAAAAGATGGAAATAAAGTTATAAATGTAGAAGTCAATTTTTATTCAGGGACAGGCTCAAAACCTCAAGAAATAGTTGATTCATATATAGAAAGGCAAAATGAGCTGAAAGAAAATGGCTTTGAATTCATCTGGATAACTGATGGGGTTGGCTGGAGAGGTCAAAAAAATCAATTGCATAAAGGTTTTGAACGAGTTAATTACCTATTAAATCTATATTTTGTTCGGAAAGGTTTGTTGGAGGAAATTTTATGGAAAATATAAATTTCAAAAAAGAAATAACAACTGTTTGGTCATTTCCAGAAAGAGGAGATTGGGCAACACATAATGGAAAATACAGAGGAAATTTTGCACCGCAGGTTCCAAGAAATGTAATACTTCGCTATTCAAAAGAAAACGATGTTGTTTTAGATCCCATGGTTGGAAGTGGTACTACTTTGGTAGAGGCAAAATTACTAAATAGGAAGGGTATCGGCTTTGATATCAATCCTGATGCGGTGAAAATAGCAAAGCGAAACATTGATTTTGGTGATATTAAAGGAAATAAATACAAGTTTGAACCTGCTGTAGAAGTAGGAGATATTAGAGACCTTAAAAAAATCGATGACGGCAGTATTGATTTAGTTGTAACGCATCCTCCATATCTAAATATTATAAAATATTCAAACGGTGATATAGATGGTGATTTATCAAACATTTCAGGAGTAAAGAAGTTTTTAAATGAGTTGGAAAAAGGTGTTTTAGAGCTTTTCAGGGTTTTAAAAAATAATGGGTATTGTGCGATATTGATAGGCGATACAAGAAAAAGCGGCCATTATGTTCCGCTGGCTTTTTATGTGATGCAACTTTTTCTAAAAAATGGCTTTATATTGAAGGAAGATATTATAAAAGTACAACATAATTGTAAATCAACACCATATTGGGAAAGTCAGGTGGAAAAATATAATTTTTATTTAATAATGCATGAGCATTTATTTGTATTTAGGAAGCCTGAAGATGGAGAAGACTTAAGTAGAGTAAAATATAGCATGTGGCAAGGAAGCATATAGCAGTAATGGCATTATAAATTTGTATTACGTCATTTATGATTATGATATAATCAAAATAGGTGATGTAGATATGAGTAAAATAATAAAAAATAATTATACAGAAGAAGATTATGAAAACTGGCCGGAAGATGAAAGAGTTGAATTGATTGATGGACAGATATATGTGATGGCTCCACCATTAAGGGTACATCAAGAAGTTTCAATGCAATTGTCAGTTTTAATATATAATTATATTGCTTCAAATGGGGGAAAATGCAAAGTTTATTCTGCGCCCTTTGACGTCCGGCTAAAAGATAAAAATAATAAGGTAAGCAGAGTACAACCTGATATATCTATTGTATGTGATGAGAAAAAGTTAAATGATAAAGGATGTGATGGCGCTCCGGATATGATAATAGAGATAGCCTCACCATCTTCTTTGTCAAGAGATTACGTTGTAAAAGTGAATTTATATCAAAGCTCTGGTGTAAAAGAATACTGGATTGTGAATCCACATAAAAAAAGCATTATAGTTTTTAAAATGAATCAGAATGATGAATACAGTGAGGTAGATCAATACAGCTTTGATGATACTGTTAAAGTCGGCATATTTGAAGATTTAAAGATAGATTTTAAAAACATATTGATGTAAAAATTAATTAGACGCAATTGGAGATGAAATCATGTTAAACCTGCTTATTTTGTTGGCCGAAAGATTCAGCATGATAGGACTTTTGGCTTTTATCTTGTCAAAAGCAAACTTCTTTAAAAAGGTTATAAGCAATAATGTAAGTTATAAAGACCTATCTATACTGATAGCCATATTCAGCTTGATAGGCATCATAGGAACGTATGTAGGGATTCCTATAAATGGTGCTATTGCCAATTCAAGAGTTGTAGGACCTATGATAGCGGGCCTTTTGGGTGGACCTTTTATTGGGCTTATTGTGGGGTTTATAGCTGGGTTTCACAGATTTTTAATAGGCGGATTTACAGCTTTAGCTTGTGGAATATCGACAACAACGGAAGGGCTTATAGGCGGCATCATAAAGAAATACTACAAAAATACTGTCGATTGGAAAGTAGCATTTTTAGCAGGCATAATTGGTGAGACACTGCAGATGATACTGATCCTTGCCATATCAAGGCCTTTTGCCAGTGCGCTATCGCTGGTAAAAGTGATTGGCGTACCTATGATATTGGTCAATTCAACTGGGATTGCTGTGTTTATGTTGATCATCAAATCAGTATTTGATGAGATTGACACGATACAGTCAAAACAAGCCAAGATAATCCTTGATATTACGTCTAAGACAATACCATATATTAGAAACGGATTAAACATTGAGACGGCGAGAATTGTTTCTGAGATCATATATGAGGCGATTGATGCGGATGCTGTCGCCATAACCGATATGAAGACGATTTTGGCCTCTGTAGGATTAGATGATGCGGATGAAAAATGCCATATATTTAAAAAGTCTGAGATAAATGCGTTTAGATTTAAAAAGGTTTATGTAGAAAACAGCAAAAAAGGCCTGTGCCTTTTATCGTCTGTGACAGCGCCATTGTACTGCTACGATGAATTAGTAGGTACGCTCAAGATTTTTCGAAAGAATAAGTTTGTAAACAGCACAGATATAGAAGTCGCAAAAGGACTAAGCAATTTGATTTCGAACCAGCTTGAAATCGCTGATGCTGAAAATCAGAAAAGGATTGCCGACGAGATGAAGTTTAATGCACTGCAGTCGCAGATAAATCCTCATTTTCTGTTTAATGCGCTGAATACTGTCATTTCATTTATACAGTACAATCCCGATGGTGCCAGTAGGCTTCTTATAACATTGAGCGAATATTTGAGAAACAATCTAAGACATGCTGGAAAGTGGATAACTGTAGGCAAGGAAATCGAAAATATTGACGACTATTTGTTTATCGAAAAGGCCCGCTTTGGAGAAAAGATAAATGTGGTCAAGGACATTGACAATGATATTTTAAATATGTACATTCCGGCTCTGTTGATACAGCCTATTGTGGAAAATGCTGTGAAACATGGCATTCTGCCGAAAGACGATGGCGGCACTGTAATAATAAGGGCCAAAAACAATAAGAATTTTATCAGGTTTTCAGTGGAAGACGACGGAGAGGGAATGGACAACCAGATGCGCTTGAAGATCTTAAACGGTGAGTCAGGAAACAATGCAGGCATAGGTCTTCACAATGTGTACGAAAGGGTTAAAAGCATATATAAAGGTGCCTTTTTTAAGATAGATAGCAAAAAAGGATACGGCACGAAAGTTTCGTTTGATTTTCCAAAATTTTATGAAGAAAGGAAGGAGGAAGCTTTTGGTGGTTTTAAAGTCTCTAATAGTAGATGATGAAATTCCTGCAATAGAAGGATTAAAGCATCTTTTAGAAGATTATAAAAATACTTTGGAAGTCGTAGGGACAGCTACAAACGGCACAGAGGCATTTGAGAAGATCATAAGTTTAAAGCCTGATGTGGTTTTTTTAGATATAGATATACCAAAGATAAATGGCATAAATGTTGCAAGCAACATATCATCGCTTGAGAAGGTGCCATTGGTTATATTTGTGACGGCATACGACAGCTATGCAGTAGAAGCTTTTGAAATAGGTGCTGTTGACTATCTTTTAAAACCCATAAACCCATGCAGATTAAGTAAGACAATCAATAAAATAGCCGGAATGATAGATAAACCGGATCAGTGGGAAAGCTATATAGACAACGAGGCGAAGTTCTTTGAAAGACAATTTAATAAGTTGCCTGTTGAAAAATTTGGTAGGATAAGGCTTATAGATTTTGACGAAATCGTGTATGCGGAGGCGATGGAAGGCAAGGTGATGGTTAAGACAAAAAACGACATCTTTGAATACAACGATACCATGAAGAATTTAGAGAGCCGCCTTAAAGAGCCGTTATTTTTAAGGGTGCAGAAAAGCTTCATAGTCAATTTGAATAACGTTGTAGAGATATTGCCATGGTTTAAAGGGACTTATTGGCTTACAATGAATGATGATAAAAAGACAAAAATATCCGTCAGCAAAAGCAAGATAAAAGAACTTAAAACGATATTAGGCCTTAGCAGAAATTAAAAATGTAAACATTTCTCTTTGAGAACGTATATTTCTTTTTATCCCTTTATCGTTTACTTTCATGGAATAATCGATGAATTTTATTTACCTTTATTTTATACTCCTTATAGAATCAAAAATATAAGGAGGTCTTAATTTATGAGCGCAATAGTATTAGTTGTTGCTGCTGCATGTATATTTGCATTGGCATACCGTTTTTATGGCGCTTTTATAGCATCAAAGGTTTTGGTTTTAGATGAAGCGAGAAAGACTCCTGCTTATGAATTGGAAAATGGTTACGACTATGTACCTACAAATAAATGGGTACTTTTTGGTCATCATTTTGCGGCCATAGCGGGGGCAGGCCCACTGGTAGGTCCAGTTCTTGCTGCACAGTTTGGTTACTTGCCAGGCACACTTTGGATATTGATAGGTGCTGTTTTGGCAGGTGCAGTGCATGACATGGTCATATTGTTTGCATCTGTGCGGCATGAGGGCAAATCACTGGCTGAGATTGCAAAATCAGAAGTAGGCAAATTTTCAGGTTTTGCTGCAACGATGGCTGTGATATTCATTTTGCTTATTACCGTCGCAGGACTTGCAATCGTTGTCGTGAATTCTCTATTCAATAGTTCTTGGGGTACTTTTACTGTAGGTGCTACAATACCAATCGCGCTGTTTATGGCCATTTACATGAGATGGATAAGACCTAATAAAGTATCTGAAGCTACCATAATAGGTGTGACGCTAATGATACTGTCAGTTGTATCCGGTCCCGCAATCCAGCATTCAGCATTGGCACCATATCTTACATTCAATCAGCACCAGATGACGATTATCATAGCTATATACGGACTTGTAGCTGCAGTTTTGCCAGTATGGCTGCTTTTGACACCAAGGGATTATTTAAGCACGTATATGAAAATCGGCGTTATAACATTATTAGCCATAGGAGTTATATTTGTAAACCCATTGATAAGAATGCCTTTGACTACGAAATTCATTCATGGTGGTGGACCTATAATACCAGGCAAGGTATGGCCTTATGTGTTTATAACTATTGCATGTGGTGCACTGTCTGGGTTCCATTCTCTCATAGCGACAGGTACGACGCCTAAGATGATTAAAAGCGAAAAAGATATTTTGCCTATAGGATATGGGGCGATGCTTGTTGAAGGTTTTGTATCTATAATGGCTCTTATTGCTGCTACCAGCTTGCATCCAGGAGATTATTTTGCCATAAATGTACCGCCACAGATTTTTGCCCATCTTGGGATGAATACTGTTGATCTTCCTGCACTTTCAAAAGCTGTTGGTGAGACTTTGGCAGGAAGGACTGGCGGAGCGGTTACTTTAGGCGTAGGTATGTCTTACATTTTTTCATCGATACCAGGCTTTAAAGAATTGATGTCATATCTATACCATTTCTCAATACTATTTGAGGCTTTGTTTATACTGACGACAGTCGATGCAGGCACAAGAATCGGAAGATATGTTTTGCAAGAAGCTGGCGGTTATATATATAAGCCATTGAGAAATAAAAACTGGTGGCCAGGCATCATAATCACAAGCGTTGTATTTACTGCAGCATGGGGATATTTAGTTTACAATGGCAGCATATCTACCATATGGCCTTTATTTGGTACGTCAAATCAGCTATTAGCGTCGATTGCATTAGCGATTGGAACGACAATGCTTTTAAAGAGAGGAAAGGCAAAGTACATTGCCATAACAGCAGTGCCTTTTGCATTCATGATCGTTACGACAGTTACAGCGGCATATCTAAATATCGTGACGAATTATTTGCCATCAGGCAATACAGTTTTAATAGTTTTCTCGATAATAATTTTGCTGTTAGCTGTTTCGATAAGCATTGACTGTGTGACGAAATGGATCAAGATATACAGAGAAATGCATTCGCAAAATGTAGCTGCAAATTTTGAAACATCTAATTAAGAGGCATTAATAAGGACAGGTGAGAGCCTGTCCTTATGTATTAATATTCTTCTTTTCTTACTCCAAATTCGGCAGACTCAACCCATTCATAAGAATGATTCAACAGTGTTATTATATCTTCGATTATCTCATAATGCTCTTCTTCCTGCTTTATAAGGTATTTAAAGATTTCCCTTTCTTTTTCGTCATTGGAGCTGTTTAAGAGATTTTCATAGAGGTCTATACTTTCTTTTTCTTTATTTAAAATGAGCCTATATCCTTCAATCTGCCCTGGTATGTCTTTAATATCCGTTTTAAAATCTTTTGCACTGAAAAATATATTTTTAACATTTTCTAGATTCCTATCATCTTTTAATTCAAATGCAATTTCATTCATTTTGTTTTTCAGTATTTTTGCATGAGTCATTTCATCTTTTGCCATCTCTTTAAATACATTGTAAAGTTCATTGTCTTTATTCAATTCGGCTTGATCATTATAGTACTGTGCACCATCAAGTTCCATATTTATAGCATATTCCAACAGATTCATAAAATCATCTCCATTATCAATAAATAATAATTTTCTTCTAATAATATTATAACATTATTTGCTAATTAATCAAAGAGGAAAATGAAAATATTTGAGTTTTTTATATCTTATGAAAGATAAATTTTGAATCCTAACGACAATCTTGACACAGGGTATATAATAAATATGATGTTGTAAAATTTACATAAGAAGGTGTCAAGATTGAATAGAGGTTATATTTACCTTATCATAACTGTGCTTTTTTTCAGCACTTACGAGGTGGTAGGAAGAATGCTGACAGGCATTGTAAATCCACTTCAGATAAATTTCATCAGGTTTTTTATAGGCGGACTCATATTGCTGCCTGTTGCCATAAAAAATATTAAAAGCAAAAATTTACGTATCGCATTTAAAGATTTTTGGTTATTAGTGTTGATAGGGCTTACTAATGTGGTGTTTAGCATGTCATTTTTGCAGATAGGGATAAACATGACATCCGCCAGCCTTTCTGCTGTAATATTTAGCTCAAATCCTCTTTTTGTAATGATCACTGCTTCAATTCTGTTAAACGAAGAATTAAATCGTACCAAGATTTATGGTTTGATATTTGGTGTAATAGGTTTAGTTATAGTATTTTATAAACAATTGATTTCTGGCGGAAACCATATTACTGGAATTGTATTTCTCGTTTTATCGTCAATCATGTATGGTGTATACACAGTGTTGGGAAAGAAATTTACTGTTAAGTACGACAGCGTCGTAATGAATTCGCTATCTTTCATAATAGGAAGTTTGCTTCTTATCCCTTTGCTTTTGTACAACAAATATCCTGTTTTTAACTTGCCACTAAAGGCTATTCCTCAGATGTTGTATTTAACGGTATTTGTTACAGGCATTGCATATTACACTTATTTCTTAGGTTTATCCAATGTAAATACTGGTGTAGGATCTATGGTTTTCTTTGCAAAGCCAATATTGGCTAGCATAATTGCAGCAATATTTTTATCGGAAAAGATCACAATCCAGCTTGTAATTGGCACAATCGTAATACTTATAGGTATATTGATTGTGCAAAAAGACAATATAACTATATTTAGCAATAAAAATGCAGATGAAGAGATAACGAATTAAAATGTTATTTCGTATTTGCGATCAGTATGAATAATGGAATTTTACAATAAAATAATAAAGTAAAATATTGACTTTTGCTATGAATGAGTATATAATATTATTAATGTTAGCGTTAACGTAAAATTCAAAGAAATTAACAAATATACTATTTAGCACCACATCTAAAATATGTAATTTCACAGAAATGGCGTGTTTTCACAAAATGACTTTTTGCAGATTGCTGCTAATGGGGGGTGATAAATAACTTTAAAATATCAGAATTAAATTTAAGTATAAGGGGGAGGTAGCAATGTTAAAGAAGAGTAATTTAATTTTCTTTTGCACTGTGTTTTTAATTTCTGCATTAATGACTTTCGTGAATTCAAACACTGCTTTTGCATTAGATAGGTCATCGTTAATTACAAAAACAATAACCATTATCACAAGTGAACCAAATTTTGCCATTGATGGTGCTTATCATGAATTGGAAGAAGGGCTTCTAACTAAAGTAGTTAATGAAAATGGAACAGTGTTGTCACCACTTAGAGATATATTTGATGCAATTGGTGAAACATATAAATATGATGAATCGACACAGACAATTACAATGTCAATTGATGATGATACATTAGTTATGTTTGTAGGCAAGACTAATGCCTTATTTAATGGAAAGCAGCTTCAAAGCCCAATAGCGCCAAAATTGATAAATGGTTCTGTATTTTTACCGATTAGATTTGTCTTCGAAAGTTTTGGTTGTCCAGTTAAATGGGAATCAAATAGATCGAGAATAGTTATTCCAGTCATTATGAAGGCTAATGCTGAAAACGTAGGACCTGCTAAAGGAGGATCTGTAACGTTTAGTACATTATTGACACAGCCAGCTGAATGGTACGGAAGCAGTGAATCACAAAAAGTTGCTGATGTTGTCATGGGATTTCAAAATCCCGATGGTGGTTGGATAAAATTACAGCCTGATGTTGATATGACTAAACCTATAACAGGACCTGGCGATTTAAACGTAAGAGTGCAATCCACTATTGATAATGATTCTACATTTACTGAAATGAAATTTCTAGCCAAAATGTATAATGCCACAAAAAACGAAAAATATAAAGAAAGTTTTGATAAAGCTTTAGATTACATACTAAATGGTCAATATGATAATGGTGGATGGCCACAATTTTTAACAGATCCAGTCGGATACCAAAAAAATATCACTTTTAATGATAATGCAATGATAAACATAATGACTATAATAAGAGATGTAATGACAAACAAAGATAATTTATATTCGTTTGTTGATAGTGAAAGAGTTGATAGATGTAAAACTGCCTTTGATAAAGGTGTAAATTTGATTTTAAAATCTCAAATTGTAGTTAATGGTAAAAAGACAGCATGGTGTGCCCAAATTGATAAAGATACACTACAGCCGGCAACAGGACGTTCCTATGAATTACCATCAATTAGTGGACAGGAAAGTGTTGGAATCGTGAGATTTTTGATGAGCATTGATAATCCAAGTCCCGCAATTATTGATGCAATACAATCTGCGGTGGCATGGTTCAATGAAGTTAAAATAAGTGGTATAAAAGTTGTTACAATAAATGATCCTACTATGGAATTTGGTGGAGATAGAATTGTAGTTAAAGATCCTAATGCACCTTTACTTTGGGCACGATTTTATGAAATAGGTACCAATAGGCCGATATTTGCAAGTCGTGATGGAGTTAAAAAATATAATTTAGCTGATATTTCCTATGAGAGAAGGATGAAATATAATTGGTATACATCTGCACCACAAAGCTTACTTACTAATGATTATCCGAAGTGGCAAGCTAAGTGGGCTCCAAATGATAATGTGCTTGCAAAAAATTAAAAATGGTCAGATAAACTGATTGTTTTTTAAAATGCAAGGGCCTCAATGTGATTTAGAGGCCCTTAGGTTTTATACATCCAAATTTTCTACCTTTTTCTTAAAGACAAATTTAAGTATGATGTAATATATTATACCAATTCCAATCCATGATGCCCCAAGAATTTTTGCGTGGTTGTTTAAGTTTATCCATACATAGAAGATTACTAAAAAGCCTAAAACTGGTGATACAATGTGTTTCCATATATTTAATGATTTGTTTTTAATAAAATGAACAATTACAGTTATATGAAGGACTAAGAACGATGTCAAGGCTCCAAAGTTTATTACTGACGTAAGATCAGCTATTCTATTGCTGTAGATTATAACGAGAATAGCTGAAAGAACAGCTATGGATATAGTTGCAATGTATGGGGTCTTGTATTTTGGATGAACTTTTGACAAGAATGAAGGTAGGTTTTTATCTCTTGCCATACTAAAAAGCACTCTTGACACTGCTGCTTGAGCTGCCAATGAATTTGCAATGCCCCATGCGAAAGCAGTAGCCAATGAAGTAGTTAACATAAGCCATGTACCACCTGCTCTTTTTGCCACATCGTAAAAAGCTGTGTTTAGATCACTGAAAGATTTATAATCAGGCCATATCATTGAAGCGACCCAAGTCTGAAGTATGAAAAGTATTCCGGCAAATAAAAGTGCTAATACAGTAGCTCTCCCGACTGTTTTTTTACCTCCTACTGTTTCTTCTGCAAGTGTGCTTATTCCATCAAAGCCTAAAAAACTTAGAACTGCTATAGAAACTGCACTCATGACTAAACTTAGGCTAAAGTTTTGTGGATCGTAGAAAGCTTTAAATGAAAAATGTGCTCCTCCTATGCCTTGCGATACAGCTATAATACCTACTACTACAAATAATGCTAAAACGATTAATTCTAATATGAGGACTATTCTGTTGAATTTTGCTGTAAATTCGATACCCAATATATTAATGATTGTATTAATGATTATGAAAGCCAATGCCCATACCACAATTGGAATGGCTGGAAATATGCTGCTTAATGCTGCGGCACTTACTACGTACAACAATGCGGGAACAAGAAGATAATCAAGAAGTATTGCCCATCCTGTGAAAAAACCGATGACTTTGTTTAAACCATTTGTCGCATAAGAGTAAACAGAACCTGCTATTGGAAATGCCTCAGACATTGAAGCATAGCTGAATGCAGTGAATATCATTCCGATAATGCCTATTAGATATGCCAGAGCGACCATTCCCTTTGATATGTCAGCAACGAAGCCATAGATACCAAAAGGAGCGATTGGAACCATAAATATGAGACCGTAAATGATGAGATCCCATACAGATAGAGCTCTTTTTAATTCTTGTTTATAACCAAATTTTTCAAGAGTGCTGTCGTTTTTGTTATCCATAGAATATTACCTCCTGATTAAAATTCTATTCCATACGCCTCCAAAACCCAGTTTGGCATTGAGAAGCGTGCTGTCTTCAGTGGATCAACAACTTGAGATATCTGGACATTGCCGGAGATGCTAAAAAGTGTTGATATTTCTTCTATTGATAGGTCAGTATTTTTTTGGAAAAGTTCTGCCATATCTTTTACTGCTGTTTCTATGGCTTTTTCTATTGATTCATTTGATGCGATTGTGGCTGTTACTTCATTTGTCTTGACAATTGGATTATTTAGCTTTAAGTTTTTTAAAACTCTAAGCTTTACAGTAACGGTGCCGCTTACTTCTACACCTGATACGCCTATTTCTCCATCTCCCATTACAGCGTGCAAATCTCCTAATGCGAAAAGTGCACCATCAACAAAGACAGGCAAATAAAGCTTAGTGCCTTCACCGATAAGTGTAGTGTCCATATTTCCTCCATGAGGACCAGGTGTGCCGCAGTTTATTTCGCCTTCTTTTGGTGCGACGCCTATTACACCTATCATTGGCTTTACAGGAAATGAGAGCTTTTCATTGAAAATGACTTTGCCATCATTTATTTCAACTACTTTTGAATATAGATCATTCATCATATGACCTAAAACTCCCAAATCTTTCCCTGTTGCAACGACGCCTTTGTCATCAATGTCGATTTTCTTGATTGTCACTTCAAGCGTGTCGCCTTCTTCTGCACCGTTTACATAGATTGGACCTGTTGCGGGATTTACTTTATCCCAATCCATTGTTTCTAACTTGTCATCATTTGTTTTGATTTGGCATGAAAAACAATCTAAAGTTTCTATCTTCACCTCCTCTCCGTCGTTTACATAAAGTACAGGATCGTTGTGTCTTGAAAAGCTAAAGATGCACTTCTCGTTTGTCAATTCATGCATATTCCAGCATCTCCTTTTTATGTAAATTATGTTTAAGTTCATTATAGCCCTAAATAAGATGTTATTCAATAAAAATATATTTTAATGATTAAAATGTTTTTATAATTTCTAAAATGAATCTACCAAAGTTTAAAGGTAAAAGTGAGAAAGCATCACGAAACAAACATAATTGAAAACATTGTTGAGGTTTAAAAATTTTTCGCTTAACTTTTTTTATAAAAAATATATAATGTAATTGGGATCAAAATATAAGATCCTCCTCTTTCTTAATTAATTAAATGCAATAACAGCTCGTAGAGCTGTTATTGCATTTATAGCAGTTATTCGCAGGCATTGATATGCTTAGTTTTGTTATTATTTTTTTAGCTCCAGAAATTGGAGTTTAATTGTACAATTTCCTTAATTCAGAGAATGTGCCAAGCTATTTAAAAATATAATTAATATGATATAATGTTTTTAGTATTATGATGGAAATATATAGGAATGGAGGGGAAATACATGGCAAACAAAAAGGATAAATATATTGTTTTATTAAAAGCGATTTTGTGGACATATATTATCATGTGCATAATCATAGCCGGATTAAATTATGGGTATGCAAGTAAAGCGCCTAAGAATGTAGCCAATGTGATAAATTGGATTTGGCAATTTTACGAAAACTGGATTAAGACGATATTTATTATTGCAGGCAGCTTTCTCACTATAAACATAATAGGCAAGTCGAAAAGGACAAAGATGAGAAAAGCAAACCTTATTGGTTTAATCATTGCAGCACTTATTGTACATATTATAATGCCACTATTTTTCCACAATGGCGATGTATATTTCTTTTCAATGCCACTTCCATGGACGACAGTGCCGTTGCAGCTTTTATACCATAATTCCTCGTTTTATAAAAGTTATTTTCATATATGGGGTGTTGCAGGCATTTCAAGTGTATTAATATTCTACGTATTGGTTAGCATAATCGTTTTTATAGGAACTTTTTTATACGGTAGAAGATGGCAATGCTCTACAATTTGTCTTTTCAATGGATTTGCTTCAGAAGTTTTTGATCCTGTTTTTCCTCTTTTGGGTAAGAGAAAACATCTAAATCAAAAGGGGATAAAAATATTTGCATTATTGAGATGGTTATTCTTTGCTATATCGCTATTTTTCACTATTTGGTGGATATTATTTTTATCTGGAGCATTTTTAGGTGGCAATTATGATGCGATAAGTAAGATGGAATCGTATAAGTATCTTGCTGGCGAACTTCTTATGGCTATGTTTTTTTGGATTGCATTAACAGGCAGAGGATATTGCTATTATTGTCCATTGGGAACAGTTTTAGGATTGATAAGTAAAGTCGCCGGGCAAAAAATAACTACAAATAATTCAAAATGTATCCAATGCGGACAATGCAACGAATCATGTCCAATGAGTATAGACATAAAAAGTGCAGCATATTACGGTAAAGATGTCTCTGATATAAGATGTGTAGGGTGCGGCCATTGTGTTGATGCATGTCCTACAAAAACATTATCTTATACAACGAAAGTTTTAAGTGTATTAAAAAAGAAAACTAAAAAATCGTCTATTGTACAAATTTGACAATTATTAGTTGGCATATTAAACTAATGTTAGAGATACATCAATCATTAGCAGTAATTGTTTTGATTTATATTTGGGGGGATTTTTTTGAGGCTTATAAAAAGATTTGCATTGTATTACAAGCCACATATATGGCTTTTTATCCTTGACATGGTGTGTGCATTTTTTATATCTGCTTCAGATTTGGTTTTTCCTATGGTTACGAGAAATGTGATAAATAACGTCATACCTAACAAGGATTTTAACCTTATATACAGGTTCGCAATTTTATTAGCTATAATGTACTTCGGAAGGATGATACTTGAATACATAGTAGGATACTATGGCCATGTTTTAGGTGTAAGCATAGAGTACGATATGAGAAAAGATGCTTTTTCACATCTTCAGAAACTTTCTATGAACTATTATGACAACACAAAGACAGGTTATATAATGTCAAGGGTTGTCAATGACTTAAATGAGATAGCAGAAGTAGCACATCATGGTCCAGAGGACCTTTTTTTGTCTATCATAAGGATAATAGGCACATTCATACTTTTGCTTACAATTGATGTGAGGCTGACACTGGTTGTATTTACCATAATACCTTTTATGTTTATATACATGTATATTTACAACAATAAGTTTGAAATTATATGGAAAAATGTCCGTGAAACGCAGGCACAGATGAATGCCACATTAGAAGAAAGCATTACAGGCATAAGGGTCGTCAAATCATTTGTAAGGGAAAAATTTGAGAACCTAAAATTCGATAATAAAAGCTCCATGTATAAAAGTGCCAGGTCAAAAGCGGTTAAGCATATTGGCATATTTGATTCTAGTGTAAATTTTCTTTCTAATATATCAGTTGTGATTACTCTTGCAGCAGGTGGCTACTTTATATCAAAAGGCCTCATAAATACAGGTGACTTAGTGGCATACATAATATACATTAGCCAGTTTTTGCAACCTTTGACTGTTCTTTTGCGGTTTATAGAGCAGTACCAGCAGGGTATGGCTGGCTTTAGGCGGTTTGTAGAGCTTATGGATACAGAGCCAGAGATAGCAGATAAAAAAGATGCGATAGAGTTAAAAGATGTGAAAGGCGATATTGAGTTTGACAATGTCACATTCAGCTACGACAATAAAAGAGAAGTACTGTCAGGAATCAATCTTAAGATAAAACATGGAGAGACAGTGGCAATAGTAGGGCCCTCAGGTGCAGGTAAAACCACACTTCTAAGCCTTATACCGAGGTTTTATGAGATAGATGCAGGCTCCATAAAAATTGACGGTGTAGATATAAGGGATGTGAAGCTATCATCGCTTAGAGAAAATATAGGCATTGTCCAGCAAGATGTATTTTTGTTTTCGGGCACGATAAAAGAAAACATTGCATACGGCAAATTAGATGCTACTGACGAAGAAATAATCAATGCAGCCAAAGCTGCAAATGCCCATGACTTCATAATGGAGTTAAAAGATGGTTATGATACGTATATTGGCGAAAGAGGCGTTAAATTGTCTGGCGGACAAAAGCAGAGAATATCTATTGCAAGGATGTTCTTAAAAAATCCTCCAATACTTATACTTGATGAAGCGACATCATCGCTTGACAATAAAAGTGAATCGATTATTCAGCAGTCTATTGAAAATCTATCGAAAAACAGGACTACCCTCATAATCGCCCACAGATTGGGCACCATTAGAAATGCCAAGCGTATAATAGTGCTTACTGAAAATGGAATAGAAGAGGAAGGTACACATGAGGAGCTTATGAATAGGAAGGGCGTGTACTATAATCTGTACAGCTATCAACAGGAAAATTTGACGATATGGTGAAATATCCTGTACAAGTCAGATAATTTGTGTTAAAATAAAGTAAAAGTTAATATTTCGTCTGGGGAGCTGGGGTGATAGCCCGGCTGAGAGTTAGCAGCTATTTCTGCTATGACCCATAACCTGATCTGGATAATGCCGGCGTAGGGAGTACATTGGACTTTAAGTGTGCTTATCCGGCACACTTTTTTCGTTTTGTATTTCCTCAAGGCATACAAAAAAAGGAGGAATCGATGTGAAGAAGTTGCTTACGATTGCAGGCTCTGACAGCATTGGCGGTGCTGGCATAGAGGCAGATTTAAAGACGTTTTGCGCCCTTGGAGTATACGGCATGTGCGTCATTACGGCAGTGACGGCGCAGAATACAGTAGGTGTCTTTGATGTAAGAGAGATGGATGCGGATATCATCAAAAAGCAGATAGATTGCGTATTTGATGATACGGCGGTAGATGCTGTAAAGATAGGTATGGTATCAAGCCAAGATATCATTGACGCTATTGCATCATCACTTAAAAGATGGAATCCCAAAAATGTCGTATTAGACCCTGTCATGATATCAAAAAGCGGATATTACCTTCTAAAAGAAGATGCCATAGACGCATTAAAGACAAAACTTTTGCCTATGGCAGATATCATTACTCCCAATATACCGGAGGCGTGTGAGCTTACTGGAATGAATATTGAGGGAATTGACGACATGAAGGAGGCTGCTAAAAAGATCATCGATATGGGTGTAAGAGCTGTCGTTGTAAAAGGTGGACATTCAGTAGAAAACGCTACTGATGTATTCTACGATGGAAGTGAATTTTTACTTTTGCCGCAGGAAAGGATCGACACCAAAAATACACATGGGACGGGATGCACGTACTCATCTGCAATAGCTTCGTACCTTGGTAGAGGATTAAGCTTGAAAGATGCAGTAATAAACGCAAAAAGTTACATAACAGAGGCTATTAAAAATTCTCTTGAGATAGGTAAAGGTGTAGGACCTGTAGGACATCTAGTAGATCTTTATAAGAAGGCAGGTATTGACTATGAAGATTAAAAACTCGACGCTTTTTTTAATATGGGCAGGTGCGGCCATATCCATTGCAGAGGTTTTTACTGGTTCGTACTTTGCACCATTAGGCTTAACTAAAGGGATTTTAAGCATATTGTTAGGTCACATCATTGGCACTCTGTTTTTTGCTTTAGGAGGGCTTATGTCCTTTAGAGTTAAGAAACCTGCGATAGAGTCCACAAAAGGTGTCCTGGGCGAGAAAGGCATGGTATTTATAGGGCTTTTAAATGTGCTTCAATTGGTTGGCTGGACGGCTGTAATGATAATACAGTCTGCAAAGGCTTTCAACGGTGCTATAGGCATGTCTACTGCTGTTGGAATTTTTGTCGTTGGCATATCTGTTTTATTGTGGACATTATTCTTTGACAATGAAGCTTACTGGATAAACGATATTGCTGTTGTGCTTTTATTTATCTTGACTATATTTGTTGTATTGTATTTGAAGGCGGGAAAGGTTGGATATGTAGCCGGAGACATGAGCTTCAGCGGTGCAGTGGAACTTGCCGTTGCTATGCCTGTATCATGGCTTCCACTGGTAGGAGATTACACTATAAATGCTAAGGATGGAAAGTCCAGTTTTATATATACATTCGCAGGATATTTCATAGCAAGCTGCTTCATGTATTTTATAGGGTTTTATGTGGCTTTGAAAACAGGCGGAAAAGACATAATCTCATATTTTGCATCAATAAAAACGGGAATTGTACCGCTTCTTATTATACTTTTGTCGACGGTTACAACGACTTTTATGGATGTGTATTCCGCTGCCATTTCAACACTTTCTATTGTAAAAGCTAAATTAAGCAGAAAAAGTCTGCTTATTATATATTCCATTGTGGGGCTTATTGCCGCATATTTGTTCCCAATGGATAATTACCAAAACTTTTTGTACGCCATAGGAAGTGTATTTATTCCAGCATATACGGTTGTATTTGAAGATTTCTTTTTGATGAGAAGCAAAAGCCATAGCTTCTTAAACGTGCCTGCCACGATTTCTTTTGCAGTAGGTACGATATTCTACAATTATCTTACGTATTTTGGTACAAATCTATCAAAGTGGTTTATAACGCCCACAATAGGTACGATTATTTTGACTGCTGTAATCTATCCAATTATGAAATCTTTAAATAAGAGAGAGGAGAAAATTTATGGTTGAAGAAGCAATAAAGGTTTTAGAAAGATTAAAAGAAGAAGTGCCGCTTGTCCACGCTATAACAAACTACGTCGTAATAAACGATAATGCCAATGCACTACTAAGTATAGGGGCATCTCCTGCAATGGTTATGTCACCGGACGAAGCGTACGATTTTACAGCAATTTCAAATGCTTTGTACGTAAATATAGGTACTATCAATAATGAAACTAAAGAGACAATAATCAATTCTGTAGTGTCGGCGAAAGACCACAAAAAACCAGTCGTTTTAGATCCTGTAGGATGCGCTGCCATAAAAAGCAGGGTTGACTTTGTAAACATGCTTTTAAAGATAGGTGATATAAGCATTATCAAGGGAAACGGCGGTGAGATAAATGCTTTATCAGGTGAAAGTGCAAATGTGAAAGGTGTAGATTCTTTAGATGACAGTGGAAATATTGATTCTTGTGTAAAACTTGCAAAGTTAACAAATACAGTTGTTGTAGCAACAGGAAAAGAAGACTATATAAGCGATGGGAAAAGAGTAGTAAAAGTTAAAAATGGTACACATTTATTTACAAAGATAACAGGTGCAGGATGTACTTTAGGCGCAATAATGACGGCTACGTCTGCATGCAGCCATGACAAAGTGGTATCGTCATTGGCTGCCCTTCTTATCATGAATATAGCAGGGGAATTGGCGGAAAAAGAGTGCAACTTGCCTGGGACATTTAGGACAAAATTCATAGATTATCTGTATCTTATAGATTCTGACATGATAAGGAAATACGCTGATATTGAAGTATTGGAGGCGTAAGCATGAAAGATTTTGATGTATCTCTTTATTTGGTCACTGACAGAAACCTTTTGAAGGCTGGTAGAGATTTTTACGATGCTGTAGAAGAATCATTGCAAAATGGCGTTACTATGCTACAGCTTAGGGAAAAGGATATTTCATCAAGAGAGTTTTATGAGATTGCTAAGAGATTAAAAGATATTGCGGCGAAATACCGCATTCCATTTATAATAAATGACAGAATCGATATAGCACTGTCCATTGATGCAGATGGAGTTCACCTAGGTCAAGAAGATCTGCCATGCAGCATTGCGAGAAAGATCATGGGCGATAATAAGATAATCGGCATATCTGCTGGATGCGTAGATGAAGCCGTAGAGGCAGAAAGAGATGGTGCTGACTACATAGGAGCAGGCGCAGTATTCTATACAGGCACAAAGAAAGACATCGGTGAAGCAATAGGGCTTTTGAATTTAAAAGAAATAAAAGATGCAGTAAAGATTCCTGTTGTGGCAATTGGGGGCATAAAATACAGCAATGCACCAGATGTAATGAGGACAGGTGTTGATGGTATTTCTGTCGTATCAGAGATCATGGCATCAGATGATATAGGTTTTGCCACAAGGCGCTTAAGAGATGCTATATCAAAATAGTATGAAAAGCACATTCTTTTAGATAGGATGTGCTTTTTGCATATAATATTTGAAATGCGCTAAGAATAAAAATGAATAAATAACTGAAAAAGGAGTACAAAATGTTTATTCCTAGGCGTATTATTTTTGAAAAGAATTCTATAGACTATGAAATTGGACACAATATATACAATTTTTTCAAAGGCAAAAAAGAAGTTGAGATTATAGAGATGAAAGGAAATAGGATAAAAGAACATATACCAGGAGACAATTTGCTAGATTATTATAAAGAAGGGAAAAATACTTTAGTTGTGGGTATAAAGAAAAAACTTGACTTTCAATCGTGTAAGCCATCAGCCAATTATCAGTTACCTTTGCTATCAGGTTGTGCAGGTCAATGTCAGTATTGTTATCTTAATACAAATTTAAGCGAAAGGCCATACGAGGAAATTGCACAATTAAGCTTTAATTTTTGAAGCTAAAAAAGGCAATAGCAAAGCTAAGCATATCAATGCCTGTGGATAACTTATGAAATTTGAAAATTTAACAAAAATAGTTTATAAAATAATTTTTGTCTGTTGCTATACGCTTGTTTAAGCATAGGCAGTTTATTAAGCTACTTTTGGCAATGATTTAGTAACATTAACAGCAATAGTACCTGCGACAAGTGTAATACAGTTTAATAAAGCAAAGGTTTTAGCTTTCTTAATACCCGCTGAGCGCAGATTGTCAGTATTTAAATAGTCCTTTAATCGGCTATTACATCTTTCAATAGAAGTTCTAAGGTTATATATCTCTTGCCATTCATCAGAACTCCTTATTGGAAAGCTAAAATATCTGTTATTTTTCTTGTAATTTATTTTAAGGCAATACCCATAGTTTGAATTGCTGCACCAAGAAGAACCATGAGGACAATCTACCTTTCCTAATACATGTGGACATCTGAACTTTAAATAATCACCGTCTTTGCCCCAATATACAAGTTCATATCCCATAGAACAAATTGGGTGAAGCCTTTCATTTAATCCTTCTGGTGGAGCAAAACTTCCTCTTTTGTTGTAGGCTATGATTGGTTGTGCATGAAATTCGTTCATGATATAATCGTAATTCTCTTTTATATCATAGCCTGAATCCATAATACAGTGTTTTACATTAAAAGTATTGCCGTAAAACTCTTTTAGCTTCTTTAATAAGGGTATTGCTAAAATACTATCATTTACGCTTGCAGGAGTAATTTCTATGGCAAGTGGAAGCTCACTTTTACAGTCGGCTATTATATGTAACTTCCATCCAAACCATTTTATATCATTGCCATCAGTATCTTTTTTCTTTCCCCAGTTAGGAGATTTACCATCATCTTTTATCTTTGATTTAGGTTTTGGTTTTTCAAAAGCGTTCAATTTAGTTGAATCAATAGCTATATTAGTACCATCAATTATATTGAGGTTTTTAGCCTTAAGTATTAATTGCTTAAAGTCTTCTTCCAGTGCATCCGACTTTGATATCAGGTTTAAAAATCTGCTAAATGTTGATGTAGATGGTACATGACCCAATACATTGAAACCACAGTTATATCTAAATACAGGGTCTGATTTTAATCTAGCTACAAGTTTTGCTATATTGGGGATTTTCTCAAGTTGCATAGCAACTAAGGCATAAAGCAAAGGCAGTGGATCATATCCTTTAGGGCCTCTTTTATATTCAGGCCTTGATAGTGAAAGCACGACATTTGAGAAATCAAGTTGTGACAAAACCATTTCAAGTTTTGTTTCTGGTTGAAATTTTATTAATTCGTCGAAGGAAAATAAGCATTCTTGTCGAATATACATAAGTAGGTTCACCTCTTTTGTTAAATTTGGGTTACTACTTATATATTCGACATTTGGGGTGAACTTCCTTTTTTATCTTTTAAAAAGTTAAGAATATCAAGCTATTTAAAATATGAAATTCGCTCGCCATACATTAAGGTTAATGTAAACATAGATGATATATTTATGTGGGCTAACGATTATATTGAAGAAAGGAAACCTGAAAAGACAATTTTTGAAGGTTCGGCAACATCAGACCCAGTGCCAGTAGAACCGTATACAAACATTCTAAAATCCGCGATAGAATTTTTTAGCAAAAGCGAAAGTGGAAGATTTAGATTTGTCACTAAGTTTACAGACATAGATACACTTCTTGATATTGAACATAATGGCCATACAGAAGTGAGATTTAGTTTAAATACAGAGAAAGTAATAAACGAATATGAAAAGAGGACTCCATCATTAGATAAACGATTGGAAGCCAGCAGGAAAATAATTGAATCAGGCTATCCTATGGGTTTTTTGATAGCGCCTGTTTTTTTGTATGACAATTGGCAAAAAGATTATAAAGAGCTGTTATTTAAGATAAAGGAAAGCATACCTGAAAAAACTGCATATCCAATAACATTTGAAATCATCTCGCACAGATACACAGCAAAAGCCAAAAGTACCATATCAGAGATTTTCCCCGAAAATACACTGCCTATGAATGATGAAGAAAGGGTTTGTAGATTTGGCCAGTTTGGCTATAAAAAATTCATGTATAAAAATGATGAGATATATGAAATGAAAGAATTTTTTACAAATGAAATAAAGTCAATATTCGTTGACAATGTCATTAAATATATAATATGAATCTAAATGTCAAATAAGTTTATAGTGGATTTTAAAAAGCTTCTACACGAAAAAGATTTTTAGTGTAGAAGCTTTTACTGCCTAAATGGTATACTTAACCCACATGATTTAGTAGGTGGAGGTTGAATTTTTTAAAAATTATTGCTTTTAGCATCTTTTGTTGTTGAGACAAAAAATAATTTTCCTATACCGGCAATATAAACAATATATGATATTACTTCCAATAATGATGGATTTCCATTATAGCCGAACATAGCTTTTAAAAAGCTTCCAAATGTTCCTTTTTCATTGATAATTCCATTAATATCATATAAATGTTCTATAATTACCGGTAAAATATGTGCTTCCTGTAATTCATGAATACCCTGCGCAAGTAACCCTGCAGATATGAATATCAACAGTCCTCCTGTAATCTTAAAGAACTTTTTAAGATCTAATTTAATGGATGTCTTAAAAATAAAATAAGCTAATATAACTGCAGCTATAAGGCCCAAAGATGCGCCGACAAACGATACTATAGCACTGCTTTGTGTCAGGCTTGCTTGCAAAAATAGAACAATCTCTACTCCTTCCCTGAACACAGAAATAAACGAAATAACGATAATACCCCATGAACTGTTGTTTTCGATGACCATGTCAATTTCTCTTGCTAAATTTCCTTTCAAGTCTTTACTTTGTTTTTGCATCCATAAAATCATTGAAGTAATTAATACTACAGCCAGTAGCATGACAATTCCTTCAAAAAGCTGTTCTGCCATGCCCTCAAATTCGACTGAAAAAATTTTAAATATGTATGCCAAAAGAATGCTTAATAAAAAAGCATATCCTACTCCATAATATACATTCTTTTTTAAAGAGTTATGCCCAATTTTAGACAGATATCCAAGTATAATACCTAAAATCAATGCTGCTTCTATACCTTCCCGTAAAGTTATTAGGAAACTACCTACCATATAATATAAATCCTCCTTTATTATTGATTTTGATTTTCATTATCATTTATATTATAAATTATCAACTATCACTTGTCAATAAATGGATAAAAATACCAGATATTTCGCAACTATTGCTATCAAAAGAGATTCAACAATATGGTACAAATGGTATCTTTTATGAATCAAACCACATAAAAATGTCGTCAACCATAATCAAATGATTGACGACATTAAGAACTTTTTACTGTCTACTTGATAGGAAGTACATTAAGGAGCCGGGATATTTTTTAAAATCTATCAGCATCTTTTTTAATAATCATAAATCTGCAAAGGTAGATTATGATAAAAGAGCATATAACCATTATAACAGAAAGGCTTAAAGCGTAATTTAAGTCACTTTGCATTGCAGTGTATATGGCTAGTGGCATTGTTCTCGTTTTTCCATCTAGATTGCCTGCAAAGATGATAGTTGCTCCGAATTCGCCAATAGCTCTTGCCCATGTGCTGATAAGTCCAGTTATGAGAAATTTCTTTGTTATAGGGATGTATATGGCTGTCATCAGTTTAAAATCGTTGACACCAATTAATTGTGATTCTTCCCATATTGTTCTATCGACAGACATAAATGAAGAATAAGCTGCTTTGATGTAGTATGTGGATGATATGAAAATCTGTGCTAATATTACGGCTATCACTGTAAATGATATTTGTATGCCTATTGAACTTAAAAATTTTCCTATGATGCCTTCTCTGCCAAATGCCATCAAAAGGGCAATTCCTGCAACTGCAGGTGGTAAAACTGCAGGTATGTCAACAAGGTATTCGGCAAATGTAGATATCTTTCCTTTTTTAAATGCAATATAGTATGCAAGAGGTGTTCCAAATAAAAATGTAATGACGACAGTTACACTGGATGATATGATACTAAGGAGTAGTGCATTGATTGCAGGACAAGATGTGATTTCAGCTACTATTATATTTAAAGGAGTTTTAATTATTAGCGAAATAAAAGGTATTAATAAGAAAAAAATTAAAATTGATGTAGGCAAATAAATATACGCCATTTAGAACACCTCTTTAATAATTATCCTTTCGTTATAAATCCGTAATCCTTTAGTATCCTTTTGCCATCTCCATTTAATAGAAAATCTAAAAATTTCGAAGATAAACTTTTATTTTTGCTACTTTCAACGACGGCAGCAGGATATGTTGCAATGACATTGTATTTATCAGGTATGTTAATAATTTTTATTTTATCCAAAAATGGCTTTGCATCAGTTATATAAACAATGCCAGCGTCTGCTTCACCCATTGCAACTTTTTGTGCAACATCTGTGACAGTTACTTCTTTTGTGACGACGTTTTTAAGTGTTGCTTCCTTGAACCCTTTATAGTCAGCATCGATTTTTGACAGCATATCAAGGGCATATTTACCGGCAGGGACAGATTCATCTGCAAGAGCTAATTTCACACCTGAGTTTTTTATATCCATAAAGTTATTTACACTGCTGTCTTTATATGCAATGACAGTAAGCTCGTTATATAATAATGTTTTAGGTTTCTCAACAAGTTTTTCGCTGTAAAGTGGCGTCATGTTTCTTTCATCAGCAGAAATGAATATGTCGGCGTACGCTCCTTGCTCTATTTGTGTCTTTAATGTCTGGCTTCCGGCAGAATTTAAGATTATTTTTACACCTGGATTTAATCTTTCAAACTGCTTGGCAACTGTATTCATAGAATCTTTTAAGCTTGCAGCAACAAAAACTGTCAATGATTTATTGCCGCTTTCATTGGCATTTATATCACATCCTGTTACCATTAAAATGATTAAAAAGATAGATAATATTAGAAAAATAATCTTTTGGTCTTTCATTGTTAATCACCACCAACGGAATTTATCAAATAATCTCTAAGCACATCTTCTATAAAGCCGGGATTTACGTATGCTTTGATTCCTCTTTCTTTAAGTCTCATTATGGCTGCATTACCTATCATGCATACGAAGACTGCCTCGCAATCTTTGATTTTGTCTATTACAATATTCATTCTGTCGTAAAAGTCATCGCCTCCACAAGCATTTATACATTCTCTGACTTCACGGACAAAATAATTTTCATCGTCATATAAATCAACGATGATAAATCTTCTTGCGTGTCCAAAATGTTCGTTAACCATTTTGCCATCTCTTGATGCGATAGCAATTCTGTGTATCATATGTCATCACCTAAAAGTCCTGCAGCATCAGCTCTACACTGCCTGCAGTGGTACATCTGACTTATAATTTTTGAATTTTTAAGCCTTACTTTTTCAAGTTCATTGCACTTAGGTGCTTTTAAATGTGAAAATTCAGCTTGTGGAATAAGCGGCATTATGTTCATGATGGCAACACCAAGTTCCTTTATTTTTTTTGCTATATCATCTATGTGCTTATCGTTTATGCCAGGTATCAAGACAGTATTGACCTTCACAAGTATGCCGTTGTCACAAGCAGCTTCTATGCCTTCTAGCTGTTTTTCTATAAGCAATTTTGCTGCATCTATTCCTTTGTACGTATTATCTTTGTAAATTGCATAATCGTATATTTTTTTGCCTATGTTAGGATCTATAGCATTTATTGTCACTGTGATTGTACTTACACCGCAGTTTATTAAAAGAGGTAGCTTATCGCTTAAAAGCAGTCCATTTGTGCTTAAGCATTTGATCATGTCTTTAAATTCTAAGGAAATCAATTTAAAAGTTAAAAATGTCTCATCGTTGTAAAGCGGGTCGCCAGGACCTGCTATTCCTATGACAGAAATGCGAGGCTCTCTTTTTAACATTTTTTTAGCATATAATATTGCTTCATACGGATCCATAACTTTAGTTGTTACGCCGGGTCTGTTTTCATTTACGCACCCTGTCTTTCTGTCGCAGTATTTGCACTTTATATTGCACTTAGGTGCTACAGGCAGATGCACCCTGCCGTGATATAAAGTCGCATCAGGATTAAAACATGGGTGCCCAAAACCTACCGTATTAAATTCTTTATTCATCTTCATCCTCTCCTTATAAAAAATTTTGGAGCCTTTAACCGACTGATTAAAGGCTCCAGTGCCTAATAAAAAAAGTCTTTAACCAAATGGCTAAAGACTTCTTCGTCTTTTGTTTTTCATTTATGAAAATTATTGAAAATATAATAGCATAGTATATTTTCGATGTCAATACTTTATTTTTGTAAAGTATTAAAATTTTTTGCTTGACATTTAATGAAAATACTGATATCATTTTAACAACAATAAATTTTGCTAGACTTTCTTAATACATAATTTTATTTGACATATCTATTTTGCTTTATTCCAAAAGACGGCTATAATTTAGTTCATGACTTAAATAAAAATGAATATTAAAATTTATAATATTGTACTAAGCAAAGGCGCTTTTCTAAAAATGAAAAGCGTTTTTTGTTTTGGCAATGGAGCCATGTATATATATTTTCACTGTATATATGCATGGCGTTATTTTGTTAGGGGGTGATGATTTTGACGTTATTGTAATTTCGCTCTCGATACTAATAAAAAATATGAAGATATTGAAAAATTTAAGGAGGTTTCTAACGATGAGACAAGTGGCTATTTATGGTAAAGGTGGTATTGGAAAATCAACAACGACACAAAATACTGTTGCAGCATTGTCAGAAATGGGTAAAAAAGTCATGGTAGTTGGATGCGACCCAAAAGCAGATTCAACAAGGCTTTTGCTTCATGGATTAAATCAGAAAACAGTTCTTGACACTATAAGGGATGAAGGTGAAGATATAGAACTTGACGATATTATGCGTTCTGGCTATGGCAATACAAAATGCGTCGAATCAGGTGGCCCCGAGCCAGGTGTTGGATGTGCAGGGCGTGGTATCATCACATCGATAAATATGCTGGAAAACTTAGGAGCTTATGATGATGATCTTGATTATGTCTTTTATGACGTCCTTGGTGATGTCGTTTGTGGTGGTTTTGCAATGCCTATTCGTGAAGGTAAAGCAAAAGAAATATATATAGTGGCCAGTGGTGAGATGATGGCGATGTATGCTGCAAACAACATCTGCAAAGGAATTAGAAAATATGCAAATCAAGGAGGCGTGAGGTTAGGCGGTATTATTTGCAATTCAAGAAAAGTTGACAACGAAGAAGAACTGCTAAAGGCATTTTGCAAAAAACTAGGGACACAGCTTGTATACTTTGTTCCAAGGGACAATATCGTCCAGAGGGCTGAGATAAATAAAAAGACTGTCATTGATTATGATCCACAGGCACCACAGGCAGACGTGTATAGAGAGCTGGCGAAAAGAATTGATGAAAATGACATGTTTGTGGTACCAAATCCAATGCCAACAGATGAACTTGAAAAACTCCTCATAGAATATGGACTTATGGATTAATTTGAAAGGGGGTCTATAAATGATCGAAAGAAATCATGCCCAAGATGATATGATGGAAAGTCTAGTTGAAAAAAATAAGAAATTGATTGAAGAAATTACAGAATCTTATCCTAAGAAGGTTAAAAAAGAGAGAAAAACGCACCTTGTAGTGATAGATCCAAGCGATGAGCAACATATAATGGCAGATGTTGCGACAATCCCGGGAATTATGACAAACAGGGGATGTAGTTATGCAGGCGCGAAGGGCGTTGTTTTTGGACCTGTAAAGGACATTCTCCATTTGACACATGGACCAATTGGATGTGGATACTACACATGGAACACGAGAAGAAATCTTGCAGAGCCAGAAGAAGGCTATAACTATTTCATAAAAAATTGCTTTTCTACTAATATGCAGGAAAAAGACGTAGTCTTCGGTGGCGAGAAAAAACTTTATGGCGCTATAAAAGAGGCGTATGAAATATTTAAACCAAAAGTTATAGGCATATACGCTACATGTCCTGTGGGACTTATTGGCGATGACATAAAAGCCGTTGCCAAAAGGGCCGAAGAAGAACTTGGCATAAAAGTAATTACTGTAAGCTGCGAAGGTTATAAAGGCGTCAGCCAATCTGCTGGTCATCATCTTGCCAGCAATACTCTTATAATGGATATAGTTGGGACAAAAGAACTTGAAAACCCGACACCATATGATATCAACATATTCGGCGAATACAATATTGGTGGCGACGTGTGGTTAGTTAAGCCTCTCTTAGAGAAGATAGGATATCGCGTTGTAAGTGTATTTACAGGAGACTCAAAATACGATGATCTTGCAAAGGCTCACAGAGCGAAACTTTCAATACTGATGTGCCACAGATCTATAAACTATACAAACCGCATGATGGAAGAAAAGTTTGGAGTCCCCTGGCTTAAAGTAAATTATATAGGCATAACTTCCACGATAGAATCATTAAGGGAAATGGCTAAATTCTTCGACGATCCGATGATATACGAAAACACTGAAAAAGTCATTGAAGAAGAGCTTATGAAAATAAAGCCTAGACTTGACTATTATAAGGAAAGGCTTAAAGGAAAGAAAGCAATACTTTTTGTTGGAGGCTCTCGCGCACACCATTATCAAGATTTGCTGAAAGACATCGGTATAGAGACAATTGTTGCAGGATATGAATTTGCCCATAGGGATGATTACGAAGGACGTAAGATAATACCTGAGATAAAAGAGGCACCACATCACAAGATACTTGACACATATCATTTTGAAAGAGTGACAGAACCAGCATATCCTCAGGAGAAAATAGAAGAAATGAAGAGTAAAATGCCGGATCACTTCATGAATTACGAAGGAATGATGGTTCACATGGATGAAGGCTCCATCGTCATTGATGATTTCAACCATCACGAGACTGAAGAGCTTATAAAAGCTTTAAAGCCTGACATATTTTTATCAGGTATTAAAGACAGATATGTATTTCAAAAGATGGGGGTTCCTTCAAGACAGATACATTCATATGACTACAGTGGGCCTTACAGTTCATTTGAAGGTGCTGTAAATTTTGCAAGAGATATGGATATGGCTATAAATAATCCTATTTGGAAAGAGGTGACTCCACCGTGGAAAAAATAGCGAAAGGAGAATCAAAAATGGAATGCAATACTACTGAACGCAAATACCTTACGGTAAATCCTCTAAAAACGTGTCAGCCGCTTGGAGCTGTTTGGGCGTGCCTTGGTATACACCAATGCATGCCACACAGCCACGGTTCACAGGGTTGCACATCGTATTTAAGAATGCAACTTACTCGCCACTTCAGGGAATTTATACCGACAACAACAAGCTCTTTTTCAGAAGCACAAGTTGTCTTTGGGGGTGTAGGAAACCTAAAGCAGGCGATACGAAATATATTAAGCATTTACAAACCAAAAGTAATTGGAATATCCACAACATGTTCAGCGGAAACTATCGGCGATGATGTTCCTGGCACGATAAATGAGATGCGTTTAAGTGGCGAGATACCAGAAGATGTCAAAATATTTACAGCCAGTACACCAAGCTACGTAGGTTCTCATGTGACAGGTTTTTCTAACATGGTTAAATCAGCTATAGAGACTTTTGCCAAAAAAAGCTCACCAAATGGGAAAATAAACATTATTCCTGGATTATTAAGCCCCGGTGATTTGCGGGAAATTAAAAGAATATTGAAAATAATGGGGATTGATGCAATCATTCTACCCGATATCTCTGATGTGTTAGATGCACCTATGACAGGCGAGATACACCTGTATCAGAAGGGAGGCACCACCATATCTGAAATAGAAGACATGGGAAATTCGATAGCTACCATAGTTCTAGGCAGAGAAGCAGGAATCGACCCTGCAGAATCTTTAAAAGAAATGTACGATGTACCGTATGAGGTACTTCCACTGCCTATCGGCATAAGTAATGTAGACAAATTTATCATGAAGTTAAGTGAAATAACTACTAAGCCTATACCTTACGAACTTGAAGAAGAACGAGGAAGGCTTGTGGATATGATGTTGGATGCACACGCCCATTGGTACAATAAGAAAGCTGCAGTATTTGGAGATCCTGATATTGTTGAAGCTATAGTTGGATATGCAAATGATTTAGGGATAAATGTTTTGTATGCTTTAACAGGGACTTACAGCAGTGAATGGGAAAAAACAGTAAAATCTATGGTTCCAGATGCATATGTTTCATCAGATAGCGATTTATGGTATCTAAAAGAGCAACTTGATAAAAAACCTGTTGATATGCTATTTGGCAATAGCCATGGAAAATATCTTGCAAAAGAGTACGATCTGCCCCTTTTAAGAGTTGGCTTCCCAATTCTAGACAGAGCAAATCTTCAACATTTCCCAATTGTAGGATATAGAGGGACAGCATGGCTTGTTGAAAGAACAGGAAACACTCTTCTTGACTACAAGGATGCTAAATCGCCAGAACATCTTCTGGAGCTTATAATGTAGATTTGAAGAGGTGAATATCATGGTTAAGCTGTCAGATGAAGCATTATCACAGATCAGGAAAATTTTAAATAATTTACCTAATAGGACTGAAACTACAGGTTTGAGAATATATACAGTTCCAACAGAGGAAGGATTTCTAGCCGGTTTTGCGGTTGCTGATAATTTTAATGAAAATGATGAAATCTTAGAGTATGATGATGTGTATATCTATATTGACAAATCAGATCTTAATTACCTGAAGTACAGCGTAATCGAGTATGACGACAAGTACAATAGGTTTTTCATAAATATGCCACATAGTTTTAATTCGCTATGTTCAACTTGTGCCAGATATAGCGATTGTGATTATATAAATTGAAAGGGGATATTCATATGAAAATGGTACGTGCCATAATAAGGCCAGAAAAAGAGAAGCAAGTTGTTGAGGCTCTTGATAAAAATGGATACAGCTCCATGACGAAAATGCACATATTTGGACGTGGTAAACAAAAGGGAATACAAGTAGGTCCTATTGTATATGATGAATTACCAAAAATTTTGCTTATGATTGTAGCAAAAGATGAGGATATATCAAAAATAGTTAACCTGATAGAAAGCAATGCTCGAACAGGGAACATAGGCGATGGAAAGATATTTATAAGTGAAGTAGATGAAGCGTACACGATTAGAACCGGCAATAAAGAGTTATGAGGAGGATTACTTATGAAGGAGATTGTAGCAATCATCAGGAGACAGAAACTTCATGAAACAAAAACGGCTCTAGATGGACTTGGTTTTTCGCCTATGTCAATACTAAGTGTAAGTGGCAGAGGCAAGCAGAAAGGATTCATTGGCGAAGTTGATCCAGTGATGGATGAATTTATGTTGGATGAGGCAGACGTAGATGTAAGGTTTATTCCAAAAAGATTGATTTCGATTGTTGCAGATGATGCTGATGTTCCTAAAATTGTTGAAACTATAATAAAGACAAATAATACAGGCTATCCAGGGGATGGAAAAATTTTCGTTTTACCTATTACTGATGCAATTCGCATAAGGACATCTGAAATTGGTTTAAGTGCAATAAAATAAAATTTGTAGGGAAGCCTCTTATAGGCTTCTCTATTTTAAAAAGGTGGTGGTATTATGGAACTGAGACTTGACATACCTGAAAGAGAGAAATTTATAAAGATGAAGGGAAAACATCATAAGAAGGAATTTATATGTAATACTGATAGCGTTGCAGGTAGTGTAAGTCAGAGAGCATGTGTATACAGTGGTGCAAGAGTCGTATTAAATCCTATAGAAGATGCTGTACATCTAGTCCACGGTCCTATCGGCTGTGCCAGTTATACGTGGGACATAAGGGGAAGCCTGTCAAGCGGTTCAGAGCTTTTCAGAAATAGCTTTTCATCCGATTTGAAAGAAAGCGATGTAATTTTTGGAGGAGAAGAAAAGCTATCTAAGTGCATAGATGAAATATACGAAAAATATAAGCCGAAGCTTATTTTCGTATATTCAACATGTATTGCCGGTGTAATTGGCGATGACATAAAAGCTGTGTGCAAGGAATCATCAAAGAAATACAATATTTATGTTGTGCCGGTAGAATCCAGCGGTTTCATCGGAAATAAAGCTGCAGGTTATAAAGCCGCCTGCAATTCACTTTTAGACCTAATTAAAGAATTTCCTGTATTAAAAAAGGAACCTTTAAGCATAAATTACATGGGTGATTTTAATCTTGCAGGTGAGGCATGGATAATAAAAGGATACCTTAATCAAATGGGTCTAAAAGTGAATACAATATTTACCGGTGATTCAAATTTTGAATCATTGAAAAAAGCAACAGCTTCCAGTTTAAATATCGTTCAATGCGCAGGCTCTATGACGTATCTTGCAAAAAAGTTTGAAGAAACTTTTGGTATACCCTATATGAAAGTATCATTTTTAGGTATTGAAGATACTTCAAATTCTCTCAGGAAAATTGCATCATTTTTTAATGACAAGGATGTTACGTTAAAAACAGAGAAACTAATAGAAGAGAAAACTAAAATGGTAAAGCCTGTAATCGAAAAATATAAAAGATATTTAAAGGGCAAGAAGGCTGCTATTTTTGTTGGTGGCGGATTCAAGGCAATATCCCTTATTAAGCAGTTTAGAGAGTTGGGGATAGATGTAGTCGTAATTGGTACACAAAATGGACAAAAGGACGAATATGAAAAGATTGAAGAAATAGCAGATTATGGCACTGTTATACTGGATGATGCAAACCCATCAGAACTTGAAAAATTTATGGTTGAAAAGGGTGCAGACATTCTAGCCGGCGGTGTTAAGGAGAGATTTCTATCATACAAGATGGGTATCGCATTTATCGACCACAATCACGACAGAAAACACCCCTTAAGCGGCTATGAAGGCGCAATCAATTTTGCTGAAGAAGTCTATACAACAGCATGCTCGCCGGTATGGAAATATGTGAAAGATGGGGTGAACAGATATGTATGAAACGTATAAAAGCGTAAATGAAAATCCATGCAATATGTGTATGCCTTTAGGCGGTATAATTGCATTTAGGGGAATCGAAAAATCTATGGTATTGCTGCACGGCTCTCAAGGCTGTGCAACATACATGAGGAGACACATCGCTGAGCACTATCATGAGCCAATTGATGTTGCATCATCATCGCTGAACGAGAAAGGAACGGTGTACGGTGGCGAGAAAAACCTTATTAAAGCTCTCGACAATGTGATTAAAGTGTATAACCCCAATTGCATAGGGATACTTACCACATGCCTTGCTGAAACGATAGGTGAAGATATAGACAGAATAAAGTCAGAGTATAAAGCATCCAGGAATATAAGTATACCAATAATAACATCACCAACCCCTGGATATGGTGGAACACACAGCGAAGGGTTTGTAAAAACATCATACAGGATAGTTGAGGAGCTTTCCACAGACAAAGAAAAACATGACAGGATAAACGTAATTGTACCAAATATAAGCACAGCGGATTTAAGAGAGATAAAGAGACTTCTCGAACTTATGAAAATACCGTACATTCTATTTCCTGATTATTCTGATACGTTGGATAGTCCTTTTAATTTCCCTTACAAAAAAATCCCTGATGGTGGCACAAAAATATCTGACATAATATCTATGGGAGGATCTATTGCAACAATTGAAATAGGTATAAATTATGAAGAAACACCGGGTAAATATCTTCAAGATAGATTTAATGTGCCGCTTTATAAAGTGCCGATACCAATAGGATTAAGAAACACAGATGCGTTTTTAAAATTGTTAAATGAAATTACAGGTAATCCAATACCAAAATCTATAGAAATGGAAAGAGGCAGGCTTCTTGACGGAATGATAGATTCCCACAAATACAATTTTGAAGGAAGATGCACTATCTTTGGGGATCCTGAAATGGTGTATTCTGTATTTACTACATGTATGGAAAATGGGATACATCCTCTTTTAATTGCAACCGGAAGCAGGGCCCAAAGATTAAAAGAATTAATTGCCAGTGAAGATAATTCCCTAAATGATGACATTACAATTATTGATGAAACTGACTTTAGTCATATATTGAAATTATCAGAAGAAAAGGAAGTAAATATCGCAATAGGTCCATCTGACGGAAAATATCTAACCGAAAAAGGTGGTATACCGCTTGTACGTATGGGATTCCCTATACTAGATAGAGTCGGAGGACAGAGAATATTATCTGTAGGCTACACTGGAACATTGAATTTTCTCGATATGATTACAAACACATTGTTAGAAAATAAATATAAGACATACAGGAAGGATATGTATGAAAAATATTATAAGGTAATGTAGGGAGCAGTATAAGTTTAAAAAGAGTACATCTATATATTGACTTAATCAATAAATAGATGTATAATTTTAATAAGTTAAAAGAGTAAATTATATATTTAGATAAGGCGACGAAGCTTATAAGTGTGTTATGGCATTTATAAGCTTTTACTTTTAATTGAGATTAAATATTTATTTAAGTAGGCAATGGTGCCCGTTCTATTATGAATTGGGCACCTTATATATTTTTAGAAAGGGTGACATAAATGAAGATTGGCGTACCAAAGGAAATAAAAATAGGTGAAGAAAGAGTAGCTATAACACCAGCGGGAGTTGAATCATTTTGTTCTAATGGTCATACCGTATATATTGAGAAAAATGCAGGTATTGGAAGCGGTATTGAGGATGAAGAATATATAAAGGCAGGTGCTGAAATTGTCGAGACTCCTTACGAAGTATTTGAAAAATCGGATATGATAATAAAGGTAAAAGAGCCACAACCATCTGAATATGATTATTTTAAAGAAGGTCAAATCCTATTTACTTATCTACATTTAGCACCAAATATTGAATTAACAAAAGCACTTTTAAAGAAAAAGATTATCGGTATTGCATATGAGACTGTACAAAATGATGATGGATCACTTCCATTATTAGTTCCAATGAGCGAAGTGGCAGGGAGAATGTCTGTAATAATTGGAGCACACTTATTAGAAAATGTAAATAAAGGGAGAGGTGTATTACTAAGCGGAGTACCTGGTGTTGAACAGGCAGAAGTTGTAATAATAGGTGGTGGAACTGTAGGCACAAATGCTGCAAAAATAGCTTCAGGCATGGGAGCCCATGTGACAATACTTGACCTCAATGCTCAAAGACTTGCATATCTTGATGACATATTTGGTGGTAAGATAACAACATTGATGTCAAATAGTTATAACATTGCAGAGAGTGTGAAAAAAGCAGATCTTTTAATAGGTGCTGTATTGATTCCAGGTTCAAAAACACCAAAACTTGTTACAGAAAATATGGTAAAAAGTATGAAGAAAGGTTCTGTTATAGTTGATGTAGCAATAGATCAAGGAGGATCTGTTGAAACAATTGATAGGATAACTACACATGAAAATCCATATTTTATTAAGTATGGTGTTGTACATTATTCTGTAGCGAATATACCAGGAGCAGTTCCGAGGACATCTACATTTGCATTAACAAATGTTACAATTCCGTATGCAATTGATATTGCGAATAAAGGCTATAGGAAGGCATTATTGGAAAACAAATCACTTTTAAAGGGATTGAATATATATTATGACAATGTGACGTATAAGGCAGTAGCAGATGCACATGGATTTAAATATGTGGATCCTGCTGAATTATTGAAATAGCTTAAATTTTATCAAATTGGTGCGCATCAATTAATTTTATTAGCATTTACATTAATAAAAATTCCAAATTAAAGATTAATTATTATAGAAGGAGGTTAAATTATGTCAAAGTCATTTAAATTTACATCAATTGCCATTGCTGTATTAATGATAGCTGTAATATTTTCAGGTTGTTCAAAAAGCAATTCAACATCTGCATCATCAGATACCATAAAAGTTGGAGCACTTTATGAGCTGACAGGTGGTGTTGCAACATTTGGAACATCGGCGCTTAATGGTGCAAAATTGTACATTGATGAAGTGAATAAAAATGGTGGCGTGCTTGGTAAAAAAATTGTTTTGGTGAAAGCAGATAATAAATCCCAAACTGATGAATCTATAAATCAGGCTACAAAACTTATACAACAAGATAAAGTTATAGCTATTTTGGGGCCAACAACATCGACAAATACAATAGCAGCGTCATCTGTTGCAATGCAAAATCATATACCATTGATAACAGGTTCAGCTACTGCTGTAAGTGTTACAGTCGATCCTGCTACCAATAAGGTCAAAAATGAGATATTTAGAGCTTGCTTTATAGATCCATATCAAGGCAGTGTTATGGCACAATTTGCCACAAAAAAATTGAATGCTAAAACGGCAGTTGTGTATATGGATGATAAGAGTGACTACAGTAAAGGTCTTGCACAAAGCTTCAAAGATCAGTTTGAAAAACTTGGCGGTAAAGTAATCGACCAAGAAGCATATGTAGCAGGTGATCAGGATTTTAAAGCAGCTCTTACAAAGATTAAAGGTTTGAACCCTGATGTCATATTTATACCTGGATACTATCAAGAAACAGGAAAAATAGCTAAACAGGCAAGAGATATGGGCATAGAAGTACCTTTGCTTGGTGGGGATGGCTGGGACTCACCTGAACTATTAAAGATTGCCGGCGCTTCTGCACTAAACAACGTTTATTACAGCAATCACTTTATTTCTACAGATCCAGATCCAACAGTTCAAGATTTCATAAAGAAATATAAAGATACGTATGGCACAGAACCAGATGCGATGGCAGCGCTTGCGTATGATACAGCAGGTATGTTGGTACAAGCGATAAAAGATGCTAATTCAACTGATCCTGCAAAGATTATTGATGCTTTATCCAAGCTTAAAGATTTTAAAGGTGTAACTGGAACAATAACAATAAATAGTCAGCATAATGCGGTTAAATCTGCTGTTATCATAGAGTTAAAAGACGGTAAGCAGAACTTTGTTGAAAAGGTAGCGGCACAGTAAAGTAAAATTATAAATGGTTGCTTATGAAGTAAACAGACACTTAAGAAAAAAGTAAGTGCTGAATAAAAATCGTAAGATAACTTTAGAAAATACGGCAATGCGGTCACCCTGTGGCCGCATATATTTTAATATATTTAAACTTGAGGTGATATTTATGAAGACATTTATTGAGCAGCTTATAAATGGTCTATCTTTAGGAAGTATATACGCGCTTATTGCCCTTGGATATACCATGGTTTACGGCATAATGAAACTTATAAATTTCGCTCATGGCGACATATACATGGTAGGTGCATTTACAGGTTTCTTCGCATCCACATACTTTCACATTGGATTTATACCATCTCTCCTATTGGCAATGCTGGTAAGCCTTATACTTGGCGTGACAATAGAGCGTGTGGCGTACAGGCCATTAAGAGATAAGTCAAAAATCTCAATATTGATTACAGCCATCGGCGTCTCACTTTTGCTGGAAAACGGAGGCATAATCCTTTTGTCTCCGCAAGTCAGAACGTATCCTCAGATTTTCAAGCAGCACATGTACTCATTTTTAAACGGCGTAATCACCATATCAAACCAGCAGATCGTCATATTTGTCGTATCCATAATCATGATGGTGGGACTTCAGCTTATCATCTACAAGACAAAGATGGGAAAGGCCATGAGAGCTGTCTCCACAGACCCTGATGCTGCAAGACTTATGGGAGTAAATGTGGATAGGACCGTTTCATTCACATTTGCCATAGGCTCTGCCCTTGCCGCTGTCGCAGGTGTCTTAGTTGGCATATACTACAACTCCATAGATCCTTTAATGGGTATAATGCCAGGCTTAAAAGCATTCATAGCAGCAGTATTGGGAGGAATAGGCATAATACCAGGTGCTATGGTAGGAGGCCTTTTGATGGGTGTCATAGAAGCACTTGTTTCAGGCTATGGCAGCTCCCTATACAGAGATGGCGTTTCATTTGCAATACTCATAATCATATTGCTAATAAAGCCAACAGGACTCTTTGGCAAAAATGTAAGAGAGAAAGTGTAGGTGGTAAAGTTGAAGCAAATATTGAAAAACAGATTACTTATATTTTTAGGGCTGTTGGTCTTTTACGCCATAATACAGATTTTGCTGTCGACAAACATATTAAACGACTATTACGAAATAAACATCGTTCTCATGGGCATAAATGTAATACTTGCTGTAAGCCTTAACCTTATAAATGGATTTACAGGACAATTCTCCTTAGGACATGCAGGATTCATGTCAATCGGTGCATACACATCAGCTATCATAACGTACAAATTAGGACTTCCATTTCCACTTGCATTATTAGTAGGAGGCATAGCAGCAGGCATAGCCGGAATCTTGATAGGAATACCATCATTGAGATTAAAAGGAGACTACCTTGCTATAACAACACTTGGATTCGGAGAAATAATTAGGGTAATCTTTTTAAACACCGAATACGTGGGTGGAGCCAGCGGCCTATCTGGAATACCAAAGTACACAAACTGGACGTGGGTATTCTGGATGGCAGTCATAACCGTCGTCTTAATCAGAAACTTCATAAACTCCAGCTACGGCAGATGCTGTGTAGCAATCAGAGAAGACGAGACAGCAGCCGAATCTATGGGCATAAACACAACTTTCTACAAGACATTGGCATTCACGATAGGTGCATTTTTCGCAGGAATAGGCGGTGCCCTTTATGCTCACAACTTCTACATCATACAGCCAGAAACATTCAACTTCATGAAATCATTCGATATCTTAACAATGGTTGTATTAGGAGGACTGGGCAGCATAACAGGGTCCATCCTATCAGCTATCTTCTTGACTTTTGTATATGCACTTTTGCAGGATTATGCTGCACTAAGAATGGTCATATACGCTCTCCTTTTGATCATCGTAATGCTATTTAGACCAGAAGGGTTGATGGGTACAAGAGAATTTTCTCTCAAAAAACTATTCAAGAAAGGGGAGAAAAGCAGTGAGTTTACTGTCAATTAAAGACGTATCTATAGACTTTGGCGGCATAAAGGCCCTGATAGATGTCAACATAGAACTGGAACAAGGCTCTTTAACAGGACTTATAGGACCAAATGGTGCTGGAAAGTCAACAGTATTCAACATAATAACCGGTATATACAAGCCTACATCAGGAAAAGTGACATTTGACGAAAAAAACGTATCAACAAAACCGTATAACAACACAAAGCTTGGCATAGCAAGGACATTTCAAAACATACGTCTATTTAAAAACCTAACTGTCCTTGACAATGTCAAGATAGCTCAGCACATTCACGTGCAATACGGACTTTTAAGCTCCTTTGTTCAGCACAAGAAATACTTAGATGGAGAAAAAACACAAGACAAACAAGCGATGGATCTCCTTAAAATATTCAATCTTGATAAGCACGCCTTAAACCTTGCCAAAAATCTGCCATACGGCGAACAGAGAAGACTTGAAATAGCAAGAGCACTGGCAACAAAGCCAAAGCTTCTGCTTCTGGATGAACCTGCAGCAGGGATGAATCCGCAAGAGACAAAAGAGCTTACAGACACAATCAGATTCATAAGGGACAAATTTGACATAACAATACTCTTGATAGAGCACGACATGTCATTGGTTATGGATCTTTGCGAAGACATATACGTCATGAACTACGGAAAAATAATAGCACATGGCACACCAGACGAAATCAAGAAAAATCCAGAAGTAATAGCTGCATACCTTGGAGAAGAAAGTCCTGATGAAAGTGAAATTTTATCAATTGAAGGAGGTGCTTAAAACATGTTAGAGGTAAAAGACCTCAACGTATCATATGGAATGGTCAATGCCTTAAAAGGCATTGATTTAAAAGTAAATAACGGTGAAATTGTTACGATAATAGGTGCAAATGGCGCAGGCAAAAGCACTACTCTAATGACAATATCAGGCATATTGAAACCAAAAAAAGGCTACATCAAATTCGATGATGTAGACATAACAAAAAAACCTGCTCAAAATATAGTGGATATGGGCATCTGCCAAGTGCCAGAAGGAAGAAGAATATTTGCCAACATGACTGTAATGGAAAACCTTGAGATGGGAGCATATCTCAGGAAAGACAAGATGGTAAAAAGCGACATAGAAAAAGTATTTCACCTATTTCCACGTCTAAAAGAAAGGCATAAACAGATTGCCGGCACTTTAAGCGGTGGTGAGCAGCAGATGCTGGCAATAGGGAGAGCATTGATGTCAAAACCAAAAGTGCTTTTGCTAGACGAACCATCAATGGGACTTGCACCCATCGTAGTGCAAGACATATTTAAGACGATAAAAGGCATAAATGAAGACGGCACCACCATCCTTTTGGTAGAGCAAAACGCTAAAATGGCTCTATCTATTGCAGACAGAGCATACGTCCTTGAGACAGGCAACATCTCACTTGAAGGTGCTGCATCTGTCTTGAAAAACGATGAAAGGGTTAAAAAGTCGTATTTAGGAGGTTAAAAAGATGGTTCGCAATGAACCCTCTTTTTAATGAATATTATCGTGAAAGAAAAATGTCTAAGGTTGTGTTACAATTATTATTAATAATTGTAACAATTCCAAAAAAGATGGTGTATTATTTATAACAAAAACTTGATTTGAGAGTATTGATGATGTATAGACTTTATGCTACCATTGTAGTAGCCTTTTTCTAATTGCGTAGTAATTCTACTGTATCGATAATATGGTAGGGAGGTTTGCTTGATGAAAAAAATGAATACACGAAAACTGGTTTTTCTGGCATTGTTAATCAGTTTAAACATAGTTTTAAGCAGAATAGCCAGCATTAGAATAGCTGTTGGTGGTATTGAAGGTATAAGAATTGGCTTTGGCGCATTGCCGGTGATTCTTGCAGGGATAATGTTTGGATCTACAGCAGGAGGTATAGTAGGTGCTGTAGGTGATATAGTTGGGTATTACATTAATCCTTTAGGACCATACATGCCACATTTTACATTGGCAGCAGCTCTCACAGGTATTATTCCTGCTTTGGTTTTAAAGCCGATAAAAGCTCCAATCCCTTCTATAGGGCAATTGCTGATAGCAATTGGTGTAGGTCAGTTAATTTCATCAGTAATATTGGTGCCTTATTTTCTTCTGCTGTTATTTAAAATGCCTTTAGTGACTACTCTACCTCCAAAGGTTGTAGGAGAAATTATTAATCTTCCGATATATTCATTGTTTACGCAAGTATTGCTAAAAAGAATAAATATGGCTTATTTTAAGATTCACCAATAAAATTGAAATCATTATTTATAAATCTTTAAGATTTGAATGCATGATATTATTATGTATAAATTGTAAGGAGAAGAATTATGGTTAATTATAGGTTAAAAGCTTTAATTATGGAGGTTGTTGAGAATCAATTGAAGATGAATGACCCAAAACGTACAAAAGCTACTTTAATGCGATTAAAAAGTTTAGGCTATTCTGAGCAAATGTCAAAAGAAATGATAGGTTCGGTCTTGATTGAAGAGATGTATTATATACTTAAGGAGAAAACTCATTTTAATGAGAAAAAATATTGCGAAAAATTATCTTTGTTGCCTGATTATTATTTCAAAAAGAAAGATTGATTTACTTTGTATTAGTTGATGTTTATAAGATTTTTACTTGTTTTACAACATTCATTTCAGATTTATATTAAATTGCAATTTAAATTTTTTTCAAAATAGTAAACTTAGATATTGACAAAAAACATATATAGATGTACTATTATAACTAAGATAAATATTATTACTTTAAATCGACAGAGCAAAGGCGCTCTAATTCATAGGTAACCTATGTATTAGGGCGTCTTCTTTTATTATTTTTAAAGGAGGAATAAATGTGAAGAAAAAGATATTCATTACATTGATGTTCTTATTGGCAGTTTTAATACCAAATATGGCTTTTGCATCGACAGGCAAGATAGACACAGGTGATACAGCATTTATACTATTTTCATCGGCATTAGTCATGATCATGACGCCGGGATTGGCATTTTTCTACGGCGGTATGGTTAATGGGAAAAATGTCATAAGCATAATGATGCAAAGTTTCACTATTATTGCACTTATTTCTGTACAATGGGTATTATTTGGATTTTCATTATCCTTCAGTGGTGATACATACCACTTGATAGGAAATCTACATTGGGCTGGTCTTAGCAATATTGGTCTTGGACCTGATGGTACTTATTCATCGACGATACCCCTTTTGGCGTTTATGGTATATCAATTGATGTTTGCCATAATAACACCTGCTTTAATAACGGGTGCATTTGCGGAAAGAATGAGATTTTCAGCATTCATCGTATTTACGCTTATTTGGACTACATTAGTATATGATCCACTTGCACATTGGGTATGGGGAAATGGTGGATGGCTTAAAAACTTAGGCGCATTGGACTTTGCAGGTGGTACAGTCGTTCACATAAGCTCTGGCGTTTCAGGACTTGTAGCAGCTTTAATACTGGGCAAGAGAAAAAATACAAAGATGGTACCACATCACATGCCTATGGTTTTGATGGGAGCAGCATTCTTATGGTTTGGCTGGTTTGGATTTAATGCAGGAAGTGCTTTATCCGTAAATGGTCTGGCGGTTAATGCATTTGTCGTGACAAATACTGCTGCCGCTGCCGCCTCCATGGGTTGGGTGTTAACAGAATGGAAAGTAAGCGGTAAGCCTACATTACTTGGTGCTGTAAGTGGCGCTGTAGCAGGACTTGTAGCTATTACACCAGCAGCAGGATATGTGACAGCAGTTTCTGCGATTGCAATAGGAGTCATATCAGGTATAATATGTTTCATATCTGTCAATTACATCAAGCATAAATTTGGATATGACGATTCACTTGATGCGTTTGGTATACACGGTGTTGGCGGTACATGGGGTGCACTGGCTACAGGACTTTTTGCAACAAAAGCTATAAATCCTGCAGGTGCTAATGGTTTATTTTACGGCAATCCAAATCAATTGATTATTCAGCTTATAGGGGTTGTTGCGACTTATATCTTTGCAGGACTGATGTCATTCATAATACTGAAATTTATAAGCTTATTCATGGAGCTTAGAGTGACTAAAGAAGAAGAGGAAATAGGTCTTGATATAGTTGAACACGGCGAAGAAGCGTATAACATAGGCTTTAAAGCTTTTGACTTTAATCAATAATAAAACAAATAGTCATTCGATAAAAAAGCAAGGGTGCTTAAATCTTAGAGATCTAAGCACCTTCATTTTTTGAAAGGAGGTGATGACATGATGAAAAAAATCCCTATCATCACACTATACACTATAAATACAATAATTTTTATTTTAGCTTTAGCGTTTATATTATACAGCATATCTATGCATAATACAATAATAATCTTTTCCAATAGCGTGCCAGCATTTATAATGGCTTTGCCAATTGTCTACCTTGTAATAATCTATTTTGTAAGGATTTACAATCTTTCGAAAAACATAAAAGACAAAAAGTTTTCAATTAGAAATTTTAAGAGAATATAAAAGTTAAATAATATGGAGGTGCTTTTCATGAAAAAGAAAATTGTAATAGGTATTGTATTGGCATTACTTTTGGCAATGACAGTGGGGGTGGTATATGCTGCTGGTGGCGATCCAACGGGAGCAAATCTTGGCACTGCGAAGGACATTGCAAGCGCAGTTGCAGGCAAGCCTACATTAGAAGAGGTAGCCACACAGGTTGCAAAGAATAAGCTTGGCATTAATTTTGTATGGGTAATGCTAACTGCATTTTTGATATTCTTCTTTCAGGCTGGGTTTGCACTTGTTGAAACTGGCTTTACACAGGCTAAAAATGCAATGCACACTATGGCCATGAATCTTATGGTATTTTTAGTAGGTACTGTTGGATTTTTCTTGACAGGTTTTGCATTTATGATGGGCGGCTCTGGTTCATTTTCAAGCCTTGGTGGTACAGCACCTTTAAACCACGCACTAAGCATAGGAGGATGGAATTTACTGGGGCTTAATGGATTTTTCCTATCAAGCGGTGGAACGTATGATGTAGGTGTGTATGCGTTGTTCTTCTTTGAGATGGTATTTATGGATACGACGGTTACAATACCTACTGGTGCGATGGCAGAAAGAGTTAAATTTTTAGCGGTTGTCATTGGATCGTTTTTTGTTTCAATGGTTTATTATCCCATCTATGGTGGATGGGTCTGGGGAGGAGGATGGCTTTCACAGCTTGGAGCCAAACTCGGCCTGGGGAATGGTGTAATTGATTTTGCAGGATCTGGTGTCGTTCATGCAATGGGGGGCATGATGGCACTTGCAGGAGCGATGGTTATAGGACCGAGGATAGGGAAATTCAAGAAGGATGGTACACCTGTAGCAATACCAGGCCATGATATACCAATGGCCATTCTCGGTACGATCATACTTTTCTTTGGATGGTTTGCATTCAATGCAGGTTCCACACTTAATGGAACGGATCTAAGGTTGGCGGTTGTTGCAACAAATACCATGATCGCCGGGGCTGTAGGAGGACTTGTTGCAATGCTTTATATGTGGGTTAAATATGGAAAACCTGATCCGTCGATGATGTGTAATGGTGCTCTTGCCGGACTTGTGGCGATAACAGCTCCATGTGCATTTGTAAATGGAATATCAGCTTTTATAGTCGGTGCTGTGGCTGGCATTTTGGTCTGCGTGTCTGTTGCTTTTGTTGAAAATAAACTTAAGATAGATGATCCGGTAGGAGCATTTTCTGTACACGGTGTGAATGGCTTGTGGGGTATTTTAAGCGTCGGCATATTTGCAGATGGCACATATGGTGCAGGACTCAACGGAGTACAAGGTGCTGTAACAGGAATACTTTATGGCAGTACAGGTCAACTTTGGGCACAGCTTATAGATATGGCGGTTATAGTCGTATATGGATTTGGATTAAGCTACTTGTTCTATAAAGCTCTTGATGCTATAATGGGTATAAGAGTTAAACCGGAAGACGAAATCGCAGGGCTTGATTTGCCGGAAATGGGCGTTTTAGCATATCCTGATTTCCAATTGACGCCTGTTGTGTACTCGGATGGTGTGATTGAAAAAAATATAAAAAGTCCACAAGTTTTAGATGATGTTGTACTAAGCAAGGGGGTAAAGTTATGAAGAAAGTTGAATGCATAATAAGACCGGATGTTTTGGAAGATGTAAAATCAGAGCTTAATAAGCTGAAAATACACGGGATGACGGTGTCACAGGTTTTTGGATGTGGACATCAGAAAGGTAAAAAAGAGATTTACAGAGGAGCGGAAATTGAAATAAGCCTCCTTCCTAAAGTTAAGGTAGAAATAGTGACAGATGATGGAAGCGTTGAAAGCATCGTAGATGCTGTTACGAAAGTAGCAAGAACAGGCAATGTAGGCGATGGAAAGATATTCATATACGACATACAAGACGCCATAAGGATAAGAACCGGTGAGCGCGGAGAAAAAGCAATATAAAGATTTAGTGAAATTACCAAGGCTTCTACACGAAGAGAATGTGTAGAAGCCTTTTTAAAAATATAGATATTTAAGGATAGGTACAAATATGGGTTTTTGAAAATTAAGCGTCTATAAGTCCAATTGCACAAACAGAGTGAATTTTCATTGTTGTATAAATATAATATGTATGCTAATATAAAAGTAATTTACTTTTCATAAAAAATCTGTAAATTATGAATAAGCTTGTTACAAAATAAATTGGAGGTGTAGATTTTGATAGAAGTCTATGGTTTAACTAAAATGTTTAAAAACATTAAAGCAGTAGATAATTTAAGCTTTAAAGTCGAAGAAGGAGAAATATACGGGCTTTTGGGTGAAAATGGTGCAGGAAAAACCACTACTTTAAGGATGCTTGCTACAATGCTTAAGCCTACAAGTGGAACAGTCATTATAAATGGGAAAAACTTGATAAAAGAACCAGAAGATATAAGAAAAGAAGTAGGGATACTTTTTGGAGGAGAAAGCGGTTTGTATGACAGGCTTACCGCAAGAGAAAATATACTTTATTTTGCAGAGCTGCACGATATGGATAAAAAAGAGATAAATGAAAAGATTGATATGTTAATACGTAAATTTGACATGACAGGATTTATTGATAAAGCAGCGAGCAAACTTTCAAAAGGAATGAAACAAAAAGTGGCAATTGTAAGGTCAATAATACATGATCCTAAGGTGATGCTTTTTGATGAGCCAACATCCGGACTGGACGTAGGTTCTGTAAGAGAGGTACACGATTTTATAAGGTTTTGCAAAGAAGAAGGAAAGACAATTATTTTTTCAAGCCACAGTATGTCAGAGGTAGAAAAACTTTGTGACAGAATAGGCATAATACACAAAGGAAAACTTGTAGAGGAAGGGACTATTGCAGATTTAAAGGAGAAATATAAAACAGACAATCTTGAAGAATTATTTATGGAATTGGTAGGTGATAAAGTTGAAATTTAAACATATTTTCATAGTTTTAAAAAAAGAGCTAAAAGATATTTTTAGAGATAAAAAGACATGGATAGTCACAATTCTTCTTCCTGCCTTGTTTATTCCTATAATGATGTACATAGTTATAGGTGGAGCAGAAAGCGTATCTGAGCAAAAAGTAAGCGATACAAAAATAGCTGTTATAGATGAAGGGAATAATCAAAAATTTGTAAATTATTTAAAATCTACAGGAATAAATGTAATAACAGATTTGCAAAATCCTAAAGAAAGTCTTGAGAAAGGTGATATACGGACGATTGTCATTATACCTTCTGACTTTGATAAAAATATAGAAGAGGGTAAGGATACTAATTTAATAATTCAGGTAGACAATTCGAATGTTAAATCAACCAATACTGAAAGTATGCTTGAAGGATTTATAAGAGGATATTCAAACATTATTGTAAAGCAAAGACTTATAGCGAGGGGAATAGACCCTAAAATAATTGAGCCAATTGTGGTAAAGACAGAAAACGTAGCTTCACAGAGTAAAATGGCAGGGTCTTTTTTATCATTCATTGTGCCAATGCTTTTGACTTTATGGACAGCGACAGGTGGGATAGGAGCTGCTGTTGATTTGGCTGCTGGTGAAAAAGAAAGAGGGACTCTGGAACCTCTGCTTACGACTTCCGTATCAAGACTTTCTATAATGGCAGGAAAATACTTAGCTGTAACAGCCATGGCGCTTCTTAGCGCTGTTGCTTCACTTTCAGGGTTATTTGTGTCTTTTGTTTTTAATAAAGATACGGCATCTTTAAATGTCGATTTTAAAATGAGCACGACAGCAATAATTATCATGTTCGTGGCTGCCTTTTTTACAGCATCGATATTCGCGGCTTTAGAACTTGCTTTAAGTGCATATGCAAAATCTTTTAAAGAAGGCCAGTCATATATTTCACCATTGGTATTTATTGCAATAATCCCTGCATATATGGTGATGTATAAAATGCCTAATGAAATTCCTGTGTTTTATTTTGCACTACCTGTATTTGGGACTATTTCAATTTTTAAAGAATTGCTTTATGGTATTGTTAATATGACACACATAGGAATCTTTATAGTTTCATCAATAGTATATGTAAGTATTAGCGTATACTTAGCTGCTGCGATGTTTAAGCAGGAATGGGCTCTTTTTAGAGCGTAATAAGCAAATCTATATCATTTTATACAGGCAAAAACATTTTACAAAGGCTTCTACACGAAAGAGAAATTGTAGAAGCCTTTTAAATATTAACAAAAATTTGATATCTTTTATAAAAATTTTAAAAGTTTAATTAACTGCATGACTACAAATGCTTTGGTAAGGTAAGTATCACCAAGAATTTTCACATTTTTACCCTTTCTACATATACTACAAACAGATGAAATTCAATATCAATCAATATAGCTACCCTTATTATTATTTCGAAAGGGGCTGATACGATGTGCGGAATAGCAGGATGGGTAAGCTTTGATGAAGAAGTGATAAATAGGAAAAACATAGTAGTTGCAATGGGAGAAAGACTTAGGAATAGAGGCCCTGATAGCTGGGGTACATGGTTTTCGACTCATTGTGGTTTTGCACAGACAAGGCTTATAGTCATTGACCCTGAGGGTGGAGAGCAGCCGATGATTAAGGAGTTTGGCGAGAGAAAGTACGTGATAATATACAATGGAGAGCTGTACAATACGGAGGAAATAAGGGATGAGCTTAGGTCGTTAGGTTACAAATTCAATGGTCATTCAGATACAGAGGTCTTGTTGACTTCATATATCGAATGGGGCAGCGATTGTGTCCACAAGTTAAATGGCATATACGCATTTGCGGTATGGGATGGTTACGAGAATAAACTTTTTCTTTCAAGGGATAGGATAGGTGTCAAACCTCTTTTTTATACTTATAAGAATGGTTCTCTCATTTTTGGCTCGGAAATTAAAGCGATTTTGGCACATCCATACGTTCAGGCTGAAGTGGATGAAGAAGGACTTGCAGAGATTTTTGTCATGGGTCCTACCAGGACGCCGGGGATTGGAATTTTTCGTGATATATATGAGTTAAAGCCGGGCCATTCTCTTACGTTTAGCAAAGACGGAATAAAAATTGAAAGATACTGGTCATTGGTAAGTAAAGACCATGAAGATGACATTAAAACTACGATGGAAAAGATTCGGTATCTTTTGGACGATGCCTCAAAGCGTCAGCTTGTTTCGGATGTACCGCTGTGCTCGCTGCTTTCTGGTGGATTAGACTCTACTGCGGTTTCTGCTTTTGCCAATGAAAAGTTAAAAAAATTAGGCAGCAAGCTTATAACATATTCAGTAGATTACATCGGAAACGATAAATACTTTAAACCAAATCAATTTCAGCCAAACAGCGATTCAGATTTAGTTGAAGCTGTTTCAAAAGAAATAGATACGGCTCATAATTATGTCTATGTAGATAATGAAGAACTGGCAGATGCTCTGTTGCCTGCTCTTTATGCCCGCGATTTGCCGGGAATGGCTGATGTTGATTCTTCTTTGTACTTATTTTTGAGAGAAGTCAAAAAGGATGTAAAAGTTGCGCTGTCAGGTGAAGGTGCTGATGAGGTGTTTGGAGGCTATCCATGGTTTAGAAATAAAGCTGCCATCGAGTCAGGCACTTTTCCATGGATAAGAATGGTTGAAAAAAGAATGAATCTTTTATCTAAAGATGTTGTAAAAAAGATCCGTCCAACAGAGTACTTAAACGATCGGTATAATGAAGCATTAAAGGAAGTACCTAAACTTTCAGGAGAAGATAAAGCATCTTCCCGTATGAGGGAGATATTTTATCTAAACCAGACGAGATTTCTTTCCATGCTTCTTGATAGGATGGATAGGATGAGCATGGCATCGGGTCTTGAAGTTAGGGTGCCGTTTTTGGATCACAGGATAGTGGAATATGTCTGGAATATTCCGTGGGATATGAAGAATCTTCACAATAGAGAGAAAGGCCTTTTGAGAGAAGCATTAAAAGGGTATATACCTGATATAGTAGTAGAAAGGAAAAAAAGTCCGTATCCTAAGACACATAACCCGATTTTTAAAGAGAAGGTAAAAACTTGGCTTCAGAGGATTATTGACGATCCGTCTTCACCGATTTTACAATTAGTCGACAAAAATGAAGTGAAAAATCTCATAGATACGGATGCAAAAGATTACGATCCGGCATGGTTTTCTCAACTTATGGGCGGTCCTCAGCTATATGCATACCTTATACAAATAAATGAATGGCTTTTAAAGTACAAGATAAAAATTTTATAGATGGTCTATAAAAATATCTTGACAAACAAGACGAAAGACAAGTATAATGTATACAGACGACCCTACTACAGTAGGGGGGTATAATAAAATATTAATAGACCAAAAGGAGGAAATGATATGAGGTATGCATATGTAGATCAAGATATATGTGATAGATCACCGTTTTGTCCAGCAAGTCACAGTTGCAAGTTTGGCGCATTTAAGTTATCAAGAAAGGGCTTGTTTCAAGTTGAGATAAATGTGGATAAAGAAAAATGTACTGGATGCGGCGTTTGTACCAGGTATTGTCCACACGGCGCCATAAAATTAGTAAATGCGTAGTGTATTAGAAAGGGTATGTACGAAAGGTATATACCTATATTTTTTTGTCTATTTTCTTTTCATTAATAGTAAATATATGGTATAATTGTAATAGATAATTTATGGGAGGGTGTGAAATGTCAGACTTTAGCAAAGATTTTTTGTTTGGCGTGGCTACGGCTTCGTATCAAGTTGAAGGTGCTTACAACGAGGATGGCAGGACTATGTCTATCTGGGACACATTTTCCAGACAAGATGGAAAGGTATACAAAGGCCATAATGGCGATGTGGCTTGCGATCACTACCATCTATACAAGGACGATGTAAAGATGATGAAAGACTTAGGCATTGAAGCGTACAGATTTTCTATTGCTTGGCCAAGGATTTTTCCTGCGAAAGGGCAGTACAATCCTAAGGGGATGGATTTTTATAAAAGGTTGACTGATGAGCTTTTAAAAAATGACATTAAACCTTTTGCTACAATATATCATTGGGATCTGCCTCAATGGGCTGATGATTTAGGTGGATGGCTTAATAGAGATGTTGTTGAGTGGTATGGTGAATATGCCGCAAAACTTTTTTCTGAACTGGGCGGATACATAAAAAACTGGATCACATTAAATGAGCCATGGTGTTCTTCATTTTTGTCGTATTTCATCGGCGAACATGCGCCAGGGCATAAAGATCTAGGTGAAGCTTTGTTAGTTTCGCACCATCTTTTGTTGTCACATGGCAAAGCTGTGGAAATATTTAGAGATCTAAATTTAGATGACTCTAAAATAGGCATTACTCTAAACTTAAACGAAGTATTTCCTGCCTCAGATAGCGACGATGACAAAATTGCGGCTCAAATAGCCGATGGTTTTCAAAACAGATGGTTCTTAGATCCTCTATTTAAAGCCAAATACCCGGAAGATATGGTAGAGTATTTTGGTAAATTTGCAAAAGTCGATTTTATAAATGATGAAGATTTGAAGGTGATTTCTCAAAAATTAGATTTTCTGGGAGTTAATTATTACACAAGAGCAGTTGTCCAGAAAGGAAATGACGGTATTTTGGATGTTGTGCAGATAGATCCTGGAAATGAAAAGACGGAGATGGGATGGGAGATTTACCCTGAATCGCTTTACAATATTTTGATGAGGCTTAAAAGAGAATACACTTATGATATGCCATTGTACATTACTGAAAATGGTGCGGCGTTTAATGATGTCGTTGAGGATGACGATCGTGTACACGATGAAAAGCGGGTAGAGTTTTTAAGACAGCATTTTAAAGAGGTTAAACGCTTTTTAGATGATGGTGGAAATTTAAAAGGGTACTTTGTGTGGTCGCTTATGGACAATTTTGAGTGGGCTCATGGCTATTCAAAGAGATTTGGCATCGTATATGTGGACTATGAGACGGAAAGAAGGATTTTGAAGGACAGTGCCCTATGGTATAAAGATTTGATTTCTACAAGAACCATCTAAATATAAAAATCGTGTTGAGAATAGTAGAAAATGGCAGAGCATCAAACCTGCCATTTTTCTTATATTTTATTGACTATTGCCTTCTTCAATATTATAATTTATTAGTGATGTAATATATTGGTTATTATTTTTTATTTGCATTTGGAGCGAATCATTCTTACAAGTCGTAAATATAATTTATTATGGGTGAAAAAGATTTTGGGGGAAGTAATGTGAATGAAAAAAGTATATTGATCGTTGATGATGATAAGCTAAGCAGGACTATTTTAAAAAACATTTTAGGCGGCGCCGGGTATAAAATTTACGAGTCACAAGATGGGGATGAGGCTTTAAAATTGTATAGGCGCATTTTGCCGGATATGGTCATACTTGATGTAGTCATGCCTGGTCTTAGTGGATTTGACTTGCTTAGGATATTGAGGGATGAAGAAGAAAATCAATTGGTGCCTGTCATACTTTTGACATCCAGTGACAATTATGAAGAGAAACTGCGCGGGTTGGAGTTAGGCGCTGATGCGTACATAACGAAGCCATTCAATGAAAAAGAACTTCTTGCACAAGTGAAGAATCTGTTTCAGAGGATCGAGCACAACAGGATGGCCAATCCACTTACAGGACTTAGAGGCAATATTGACATAAAGTATGAGATAAGAAGGCGCATAAAAAATGGGCTCTTGTACGCTGTTTTGTACATAGACTTGGATAATTTTAAGTCCTTCAATGATTACTACGGATTTTCACGTGGCGATAAAATAATAAGGCAAACAGCCAGGATCTTGAAAGATGCCCTTTTTAAGTGTGGAAATCCCAACGATTTTTTAGGGCATATAGGCGGAGATGACTTTATAATAATAACTACTCCAGATAAAATCGATGATATATGCAATTATATAATAAATACCTTTGATGAGGATATAAAGAGGTATTACGATGATGAGGATTTGGCCAATGGCTATATAGAAGTCATCAATAGGCGAGGAGAAATACAAAGGTTTCCGATTGTTTCAATATCCATAGCTGTTGTGACTAACGAAAACAGAAATTTTGATAACGAGCTGCAGATAAGTGCAGTAGCTGCAGAGATTAAGAGAAAGCTTAAGTCTATAGAAGGAAGCAAATACTTAAAAGATAGAAGGAAATGTTAGGCATACGGTAGGTATGCTGATTTTTTTTAGGAGGTTTTATCTTTGAAAAATCCTTATGTACCTGACAAAAAAGTACGGTGTGTCGTCGTCGATGGAAGGCATTATGATGTAGCTGAGTCATTGAGGAAGATGGAAATAGAAGTCGTAATGACAAAAAGACATACCTCTCTATACGAAGCAATATCGTATCATCCGGATATAATCGTCCACAATGCAGGGGATAGACAAATTGTTTTAGCGCCAGATGTTGATGAAAATTTTGTTGGTGAAATCAAAAAGTTAAACTTGGAAGTAATATTTGGGAAGACTGTACTAAGTAGAAACTATCCTGACAATATAGCATATAATGTAGCAAGATTAGGCGATTATGCTTTTCACAATTTAAAGTATACTGATCCAGTATTAAGGGAAGTATTAGAGAAAAAAGGAGTGAAATTTATACACGTTAAGCAAGGATACACCAAGTGCAACATGGCAATAGTGGACAATATAAGTTTCATAACATCGGATGCAGGTATTTATGAGACAGCTTTAAAAGAAGGGTTTGACTGCCTTTTGATTGAACAAGGTGGTATAAAGCTTGATGGGTTTGATTACGGATTTATAGGAGGAGCGTCTGGACTTATAGATAAAGATGTTTTTTGCGTTGCTGGAGATTTAAGATATCACAACGAATACAAGAAAATAATTGATTTTTTGAAATATAAAAACAAAGAAATAATTTTTTTGTCATCTGGTGAAGTAAAAGACATAGGTTCCATTATTCCACTCTACTGATGATGCAAAGAAAAGACTTAAAAGCACATACTACTAACGAAGGGAGTGAGAAAAATGCAGCTTTTGTCTATCGGTATCCCAAACACTTTATTAGGCAGCAGCGATTTTTTTAACAATGAGTTAGAATATATGAAGAATGAAGGATTAGATTTTACTGTAAATTTAGATAATCGAGGGAACATTACTTTTTTTAATATAGACGTAGAGGATAGAGCTTCAAATAAAAATATAGCTAAAATAAAAGAACATGTATCTGATGTGATTTCTGATGTAATAGTAAATCAGATCGACAAGAAGTTGATAAAAAGGATTATAGATAAATACTATTACTATTTTGATTCTGATGAAAAACAAAAGATCGAAAACATAGCAAGAGGCATTTTAGATAACGATGTAAATAGAGAGACATTCAAATTAGTTAAGAAAGAGAGAATCTTTGAGGAAATAGAGGATTTCTTAAAGGACAATGAGACTATTGACATAGAAGGATTTGTCAATTTCAGGTTAAGGGATTTTATTGGCGAGTTAAGCGAGGTAGTGGATAGAGCGGTTGACGAATACATGATGCAAAAGGAATACGATGAATTTATCGGGCTATTAAAGTATTTTGTAGAACTTCAGGACTCAAAAATAGATGTTCTTAACATTCTCGTTGATAAAAGCGGAAAATTTTTATTTTACGACAAAGAAAAGAAGCCTATAACAGGAAAGTTCTTAAGCGATATTACAATTGAATTTACAGGGGGAGAATTGACAGATGATGATATGCTTATAAGCACACTTATTGCAATGGCTCCTTCTAAGATATATATACATTCGTTGGAAAATATAAAAAGTAAAGATGTTTTTGATACTGTTGAAAAAATATTTTCAAACAAAGTATTTATATGCAATGGTTGCAGCTTATGTGCGATAAATGAGGCAAGGAAATAAGACCCAGCTTAAACTGGGTTTTATTATTTGAAGAAATCTGTTATTATATTCATAGGTTATTTTGTTGAGGTGATCTAATGCATTTTTTTCTACAAATGATGTTTTTAGGCGTTGTTGGTGCTGCCATTGGATGGATAACAAATTACATTGCTGTCGTCATGCTTTTTAGACCGATAAAGCCTGTAAAGATTTTTGGTATTTCCATCCAAGGGCTTATACCAAGAAGGAGAGACGAGATAGCAGCATCGATAGGAAAAGTAGTGGAAGACGAACTTGTATCGATGGACGACATATTGGATAAGCTTTTAAATGAAGACAATCGCAATTATATAATAAAGAAGATATTAGACGATGTTGATTCTACAGTTGAGAAGAATATCCCTTCGTTTATACCGAAGTCATTAAAATCGATGATAGTAAATTATGTAGTTGGGATTGTAAGCAAAGAAGCAGAGAAGTTTTTGGATGAATCTGCAGCTACGATGCTTAACGATATGTCTGATAAGATTGGCATAGCAGAGATAGTTGAGGAGAAGATAAAGCTTTTTGAGCTTGAAAAGCTGGAGAAGATTATACTGGATGTTTCTAATAAAGAATTAAAGATGATTGTGATTTTAGGCGGGGTTTTAGGTTTTGTAATCGGAATTTTACAGGCATTTGTGGTAAGGCTGTTGTAGAATATTGACAAGACAGTATATCAATTATATAATAGAAAAAAATCAATATTTTGGCGATGATGAGGAAAGTAGATATCTAAAAATATCAAAGAGATTGAATGACTTAGGCTGAAATCATTCAAATATTTTTGATATCGAAGACCACCTCTAAGCTGCGGGTGATGAATCCGATCGGTAATTCCGTTATAATTTAGAGTATAAATGAGAGTGGAACCGCAGAACCTCTGCCTCTTTTGGCGTGAGGTTCTTTTATTTAAATTAAAAAAGGAGGACAAGATATGAAGATAATACTTAAAGATGGAACAGAAAGAGAATATGAAAGTGGCATAAGCGTATATGAAATCGCTAAGAGTCTAAGCCATAAGCTTGCTAAAGAAGCACTTGGTGGCAAATTAAATGGCAGGATTGTGGAGCTATTTACCCCCATCAATGAAGACGGCAAGCTGGAAATCTTGACTTTTGATGATGAGGATGGAAAAAAGATATACTGGCATACTTCATCGCATATAATGGCGCAGGCCATTAAAAGGCTTTATAAAAACGTGAAGCTTACAATAGGTCCTGCCATTGACAATGGTTTTTACTACGATTTTGATGTTGATGAACCTTTTACAGTCGATGATTTTTCTAAGATAGAAGACGAGATGAATAAGATTATTAAGGAAGATTTAAAGGTTGAGAGGTTTGTGCTTCCCAGAGAGGAAGCTATAAAATTCATGGAAGAAAAAGGTGAACCTTACAAAGTTGAGCTTATTAAGGATTTGCCGCAGGATGCTACAATATCTTTTTACAGGCAAGGTGAGTTTACAGACCTCTGCGCAGGGCCACATTTGCCATCGACAGGCATGGTTAAATCCATAAAACTTCTTTCAGTGGCAGGTGCTTACTGGAGAGGCGACGAGCACAATAAGATGCTGCAGAGAATATATGGCATAAGCTTTCCTAAGAAAAGCATGTTAGACGAATACTTAAACATGCTTGAGGAAGCTAAAAAAAGAGACCACAGGAAATTAGGAAAGGAATTGGATCTTTTCAGCATCCACAATGAAGGACCTGGTTTTCCGTTTTTCCATCCAAAGGGAATGGTCTTAAGAAACATCTTAGAAGATTTTTGGAGAAAAGAACACGCAAAAAGAGGCTATCAGGAAATCAAGACGCCAATAATTTTAAACGAAGAGCTGTGGCACAGATCAGGCCATTGGGATCACTACAAAGAAAATATGTACTTTACAAAGATTGATGATGAGGATTATGCAATAAAGCCGATGAACTGCCCGGGTGCTTTGCTTGTGTACAATTCAACTATGCATAGCTACAGAGATCTGCCTCTTAGGCTTTGCGAACTGGGACTTGTTCACAGGCATGAGTTATCAGGTGCTCTCCATGGGCTGATGAGAGTTAGGAGTTTCACGCAAGACGATGCCCATTTGTTTATGACGCCAGATCAGGTGGAATCAGAAATACTGGGAGTCATCAAACTTATCGACTACTTCTACAAGATATTTGGATTTGAGTACTTTGTGGAGCTTTCTACGAGGCCAGAGAATTCGATAGGTTCTGACGAAGACTGGGAATTGGCAACAAATGCCTTGATAAAGGCTATGGAGCATATAGGGCTCGATTATAAGGTGAATGAAGGCGATGGAGCCTTTTACGGCCCTAAGATTGACTTCCATCTAAAGGACAGCATAGGACGCACATGGCAGTGTGGCACGATACAGTTGGATTTTCAGATGCCTGAAAGGTTTAACTGCGAATACGTCGGCGATGATGGTGAAAAGCATAGACCTGTCATGTTGCACAGGGTGGTGTTTGGCAGCATAGAAAGGTTTATCGCCATCCTTACAGAAAACTTTGCCGGTGCCTTCCCTACATGGCTTGCTCCTGTGCAGGTAAAAATACTTCCGATTTCTGATAAGCACTTGGCTTATGCGCAGAATATTCATGAAAGGCTATTGGAAAATGATATAAGAGTCGAGCTTGATGATAGAAATGAGAAAATAGGCTACAAGATAAGAGAAGCGCAAATGCAAAAGATACCTTACATGCTTATATTAGGCGATAAGGAAGTAGAAGCAGGAAATGTTTCTGTAAGATCAAGAAAAGAAGGAGATCTTGGATCTAAATCATTGCAAGAATTTTTATCATCCATTTTGGAAGAGATTAAGCAAAAATCCCTCTAAAATAAATGTCCACCAACTTTGAATTGGTGGACATTCTACTACCTTGATTGGCAAAATAAAAAATGATAATCTAAATATGTAGTGTTTTATCGGGGGGAATAATTACGGTTAAAAATAGGGAGGTCTACAAATATCTCAACTACAACATAAAGATGAATCTGCTAAATGGCATAACATTTTCAATAGGGTACAATATGATTATGCCATTTGTAGGCATATTCGCTATAAAATTGGGTGCCAACAACTACGAAGTATCTCTTATTAATTCTCTTCCAGCCCTTATGGCTTTGATTGGGATACTGCCTGCTACAATCTTTATAAATAAGGCTAAAAATGTCTTTAAGTTTGCCTACGTTTTAGAGTACATTACAAGGAGCTTTTACCTTTTAGTTGCTTTAGTTCCGTTTATGAGCAAGTTTAGACCTGAAGCGGTGGTTTTATTTGTAGGACTATTGAATTTGCCGGCTATTGTCGCAGGAATGTGTTGGCAGTCATTTATGAGCGATTTGATACCTGAGGAGTTTCGCGGCAAAGTCTTTGCGGATAGAAACATCTGGACAGGTGTATTAGGTACAGCGGCGGTATTAATAACAGGCATACTTTTGGATAGGATCAAGTTTCCATACGGTTACCAGATAATGTTTTTTATAGCATTTTTGTTTGGGATACTTGACGCCTATTATTACTCAAAGTTTCACTACGTATCCCACAAAAAAGAAGCTTCAGCGTCTATTTTAGATTCGCTAAAAACTATGATGCAATCGAGAAAGTTTATCTATTTTAGCCTTGCATCTTTTATATTTACTTTTACGTGGATGATGGCATGGCCTATATTTACCATATACAAAGTCGACAATCTCCACGCTAACAACATGTGGATGAGCATTTCAACGATTGTAGGCTCAGTAGGTTCTATCTTAACGTATAAGTGGTGGGCAAATCTCGCGGATAGAAAAGGAAATGGCATTGCATTAAGCATAAGTACCTTACTTATATCCACGATTCCAGCATTATGGGCTAAAGTTACCAGCCTCTACGTAGGTGCTGCCATAGACTTTTTTGGCGGTATGGCTACAGCAGGATACACCATGCTTTCTTTAAACTGGCTTTTGGAGCTTTTGCCTGACCACAAGGAAAAGATGAATTACATTGCCATCTATACTATTGTGACACAATTTGCCGCTTTTCTATCGCCTATTGTTGGAACGTGGTTTTATGAAATTGTGGGATATGAAGCATTCATGTATATAACGACGGTATTAAGAGTCTTGTCCAGCATATTGCTTTTTGCTGTTGCGCTATATAAAACTGAAAAAACTGTATTAAGCAAAGGGGGAGCATGATTTGAGGTATTTAACATCTGGAGAGACACATGGAGAAGCGCTTGTTGCCATCATCGAAGGTTTGCCATCAAACTTGTTTATAGATGTGGATTTCATAAATAATGAACTTAAAAGAAGGCAATCTGGCTACGGTAGAGGCGGCAGGATGTCTATTGAAAGCGATGCTGTTCACATTTTAGGTGGAGTCAGAAACAATTTGACGATTGGCGCACCGCTTTCCATTCTCATTAGAAATCTTGATTACGAAAATTGGAAAGGAAAAGATGTGCCAAGAGTGACTCGGCCAAGGCCAGGCCATGCAGATTTGTCTGGCGCCATCAAATACGATCTAAAAGACATGAGGGATGTTTTAGAAAGAGCTAGTGCCAGGGAAACTGCGGCAAGAGTATCTGTTGGCGCTGTAGCAAAGTTGCTTCTTAAAAACTTTGGCATAGTTGTAAAAAGCGATATATTGGAGATAGGTGGAGAAAAAGATAAAGAAAAGTGGCCTGCCCTCATAGATGAAGTAAAAAATGAAGGGGACACTTTAGGCGGTGTGATCGAAATTACAATAGACGGGGTGCCAATAGGTTTAGGCAGCCATGTCCAATGGGATCGCAAGCTGGACGCCCTTTTATCTTATAGCGTCATGAGCGTCCAAGCCATAAAAGGGGTGGAAATCGGCATGGGATTTATGGCAGCAAAGCAAAAGGGTTCTTCAGTTCACGACGAAATATTTTACGATGGGCATTTTTACAGAAAGACCAACAACGCCGGTGGAATTGAAGGCGGTATTTCAAATGGGATGCCAATAGTTTTGAGAGCTTATATGAAACCTATACCAACTTTGAGAAAACCCCTTTCATCTGTCGATATAGATTCGAAGGAAGAAGTGAAAGCCACATATGAGCGGTCAGATGTGACTGCTGTTGAAGCTGCTGCAGTTGTGCTTGAAGCTGTATGTGCGTGGACTATAGCCGATGAAGTGACTAAAAAATTTGGCGGAGATTCCTTGCAGGACATGGTGGAAAACTTTAATATGTATATGAAAAGAATTGAAAAGTATTGATCTTGTGGTGAGAAGGGTATTGACTGAGATGATAAGTTGTGTTATAATTTAACATGTGTTTAAAGTAGAAGCACCCGCTTCTCACCTTTCACCGCAGGTGTCAGGTTTAAAGTAAAATGTTGTTTTAGCCAAAAAAAGAAGCGGGTTTATACCCGCTTTATTTTTTGTAATATTTTAGGAGGTGCGTATTTATTAACAAGGAGCTGCAGGTTAATGAGGAAATTAGAGATAAGGAAGTGCGCCTCATTGATCAAGATGGTAATCAATTAGGTATAATGTCAGCAAAAGAGGCATACAAAATTGCTTTAGAAAGGCACATCGATCTGGTTAAGATTGCACCACAGGCAAATCCACCAGTATGCAAATTAATGGACTTCGGAAAATACAGGTATGAACAAAGCAAGAAAGAGAAAGAATCTAAAAAGAAGCAGAAAGTCATCAACATAAAGGAAATAAGGATGACTCCAGCGATTGAAGAACACGACTTTGGCGTAAAAGTCAAAAGCGCCATGAAGTTCTTAAAAGATGGAGATAAAGTAAAAGTGACGATAAGATTCAGAGGCAGGGAAGCTTCACACACAAATCTTGCCGAAGAACTGTTAAATAGATTTGCAAAGAGCTTAGAAGAATATGGTAATGTTGAGAAGGCCCCAAACATGGAGGGCAGAAATTTGATGATGATATTAGCACCTAAAAACGTTTAATTGAGGAGGATACGAAAATGCCAAAAATGAAAACACACAGCGGAGCTGCAAAAAGATTCGCTCTTACAAAAAACGGTAAAGTAAAGAGATCAAAAGCTTTTAAGAGGCATATACTTACGAAGAAGACGAGAAAGACTAAGAGAAACTTGAGAAAGATAGCGTATTTAAGCAGTGTTGATGCAAAGAACATAAAACGCTTGATTCCTTATGCGTAAATAATTAGGAGGTATAAAAATGTCGAGGGTAAAATCAGGAAAAGTTACGAGAAAAAGACATAAAAAAATATTAAAACTTGCTAAAGGTTACTACGGTGCAAAAAGTAAGCTTTTCAGAGTAGCTAACCAAGCTGTAATGAAGTCACTTAATTATGCATACATTGGAAGGAAATTAAGAAAGAGAGATTTCAGGAAATTGTGGATTGCCAGAATTAACGCTGCAGCAAGAGCAAATGGTATTTCATATAGCAGGTTTATAAACGGACTTAAAAAGGCTAATATAGAGATAAACAGAAAAATGTTATCAGAAATGGCTATACACGACAACAAGGCTTTTGCAGAATTGGTAAACATAGCAAAACAACAACTGAATGCATAATTTTATACCCGGTATATGCCGGGTTTTAGCCTATATACAGGATAGTGAATTTTAAATGGTTATAACGAGTGAAAAAAATGAGTTTATAAAGAACATTAAGAAGCTATCAGATAAGAAATACAGGTATGAGAAAAGGCTGTTTTTTGTAGAAGGTAAAAACAGCGTTTTTGAAGCGTTAAAAAGCGGTTTTGAAGTTGTGCACCTGCTGGTTGCAGAAGATTTTAATGTAGACTTTCAGATTGAAAAAGAAAAGATCGTCTTTGTGGATGAAAGGGTATTTAAGAAGATTTCCGACACTGTCGCTCCACAGATGATTATGGCGGTTATCAAGATGCCTAAGTGGGAAGTGAATGACATCGTCAAAGAAGGCGGCTTCTACGTGATACTTGACGAAGTGCAAGATCCAGGGAATGTAGGCACAATAATAAGGTCTGCAGATGCGTTTAACGTAGATGGCATTTTTGCCATAAACAATACGGTAGACATATACAATCCTAAAGTCTTGCGCTCTACTATGGGTTCCATATTTCACTTGCCTGTCGTAAATGATGTAGAGCCATCGAAGCTTTTTGATGTACTTAAGAAAAATGGCATAAGAATTTTATCTACAAGTCTTAAAGCAGAAAAGTACATCTACGATTTCGATATTTCAAAAAATGTAGCTCTTATTTTTGGAAATGAGTCAAGAGGCGTAAATAGTGATTTAGATGAATTTGTGGATGACTCCTTTAAGATACCTATGGATGGCATGGCGGAGTCTTTAAATGTATCTGTGGCAGCATCTATTTGCCTTTATGAATCGGAAAGACAGAGATTGATAAAATAGCGCAAAGATGATATAATATTCAAAAAAATAAAGAAAAATGCGATGAAAGAGTAAAGTACATTACGCTTAAGTGCGACAGGGAGGCGATGCCGTAGACTGAGAGCATTGTTGGTACTGCGTAATGGAAGTTCCCTCTTAAGCAGTGTGCTGAACTGATAGTAGGCATAACCGGTTTATATTCCGTTACATCAAAATGAGTGGGCTTTTAGCCAAATTAGGTGGTACCACGGTCATATCTCCGTCCTTTTTAAGATGGAGTTTTTTTATTATATTTAGGAAAGAAAGGAGAGTATTTCTTTGGAAGAGACATTGAGAAATCTACTTGAAGAAGTCAAAAAAGAGCTGTCATCTGCGGAAAGTTTAAAGACACTTGAGGAGATAAGGGTTAAGTATTTAGGGAAGAAAGGCGAACTCACAAAGATATTAAGAGGTATGGGAAGTCTATCGCCTGAAGAAAGGCCTATTGTTGGCAAAATCTCAAATGAGGTAAGAGAAGAGATCGAGAAAGAGCTTACTCAAAAAAGAGAAGAAGTGTTGAAACAGGAAAAAGAGAAAAAAATAAAAAGCGAATATATCGACATAACATTGCCCGGGAAAGTCCATGAGATAGGCCATAAACATCCTATGACAAAAGTTTTAGATGAAATAAAGGATATATTCTTAGGGCTTGGGTTTTCCATCGCCGAAGGACCTGAAATCGAGCTTGATTACTACAATTTTGAAGCGCTAAATACTCCGCCTGATCATCCAGCAAGGGATTTGCAGGATACTTTTTATATTACTAAAAACATCTTGCTTAGGACGCAGACATCGCCTGTTCAGGTGAGGACGATGGAAAAAAGCAAACCACCTATAAAAGTCATATCGCCAGGTAGAGTTTATAGGTCAGATGAAATAGATGCTACACATTCTCCTGTGTTCAATCAGATAGAAGGATTGGCAGTTGATGAAGGAATAACGATGGGAGATTTGAAAGGCGTTTTAAATCTATTTGCCAAAAGGCTTTTTGGTTCAGACACAAAGACAAAATTCAGGCCTCACTATTTTCCTTTTACTGAGCCAAGTGCAGAAATGGACGTATCGTGCTTTGCATGTGGCGGAAAGGGCTGTAGAGTTTGTGGATATTCCGGGTGGATCGAGATATTAGGATCTGGCATGGTTCACCCCAATGTGCTTAGGATGTCTGGAATCGATCCTGAAAAGTATTCAGGCTTTGCATTTGGCATGGGACTTGACAGAATAACTATGCTTAAATATGGGATAAACGATTTGCGTCTTCTTTACGAAAATGACCTACGCTTTATTAAACAGTTTTAAGGAGGTTAAGACATGCTAATATCGTATTCATGGTTAAAAGACTACGTAGATTTGTCTGTTGATGCAAAAAAATTGGCTGACGATCTTACGATGTCAGGTTCAAAGGTGGAGACTATAAAAAGTTACGGGCAAGAGATAAAAAATGTAGTGATAGGAAAGATTGTATCTTTAGAAAAACATCCTGATGCTTTAAAGCTTCAAATAGGAATCGTAGATGTAGGGGAAGAAAAATTGCAGATAGTGACAGGCGCTCAAAATATCAAGGTTGGTGATTATATTCCCGTCGCACTGCATGGTTCAACACTGCCTGGCGGCGTAAAGATAAAAAGAGGTAAACTAAGAGGTGTTGAATCAAATGGAATGATGTGCTCTGCCAAAGAATTGGGATTAGACGAAAGCTTGCTTCCGGAGTACCAGAGAAACGGCATATTTATTCTTCCTGAGCTTCCTTTAGGAGACGATGTAAGAGATGCTCTTGAACTGGACGATGTGATAGAATTTGAAATAACGCCAAATAGGCCTGACTGCCTTTCAGTAGTTGGAATTGCGAGGGAGGCTGCAGCTACGTACAGAAAAAGCTACAGGATGCCTGAAGTTAAAATAAGAGAAGTTGACGACAAAAATCCAGCTACTGTAACAATCGAAGCAGATGATTTGTGCTTTAGGTACGTTGCCAGAGTCATAAGGAATGCAAAAATAGGCCCATCGCCTATGTGGATGCAAATGAGGCTGTTGAAAGCTGGTATAAGACCCATAAACAACATAGTTGACGTGACAAATTACGTTATGATGGAATTGGGACAGCCGCTACATGCCTTTGACTTAGACAAAGTCAAAAACGGGCATATAATTGTAAGAAGGGCAAAAGAAGGCGAAAAGCTTACAACTCTCGATGACAAAGAGAGGATTCTGGATAGCGATATGCTTGTAATCGCAGATGAGGAAAAGGCTATAGGGTTAGCTGGGGTTATGGGTGGTCAAAATACTGAAATAACGGATGACACAGTAAACATATTGATAGAAAGTGCCAATTTTAAAGGCAGCAATATACGGTATACATCGAGAAAACTTGGCCTTAGAAGTGAAGCATCGTCAAGGTTTGAAAAGGGGCTTGATCCAGAGATTACGGTTTTGGCATGCAATAGAGCAGCACAGCTTATGGCTGAATTAAGCGGCGGAGAGATATTAGAAGGGCTTGTAGACGTATATCCAAAACCTGTAACTGAGAAAGTCCTAAGTGTGCGATATGAAAGAATAAACAAGCTTTTAGGAACAAATCTGTCTTGCCAAGAAATGAAGGAAATACTTTCATTTTTGGATTTTGGCGCCATCTGCGATGGAGAAAATTTGATAGTGAAGGTGCCAGCATTTAGAAGTGATATTGACGGTGAGGCAGATATTGCGGAAGAAATCGGGAGAATGTACGGCTACAACAACATAGAAGATACCCTATTAAAAGGAACTCAGATTACAGCAGGTGTTAAGACAAGAGAACAGAAGCTGGAAGATACCGTAAAGGATGTATTTTTGTCATTCGGATTAAATGAAGTCATAACAACGTCATTTATGGGCATGAAGGATTTAGACAGGATAAATTTGCCTGATGACAGTTATTTAAGGAATGCTGTCAAAATAATGAATCCGCTTGGAGAGGATCAGGCTTACATGAGGACGACGCTTTTGCCATTCATGCTAAACGTGGTTTACACAAATTACAGCCGAAAAGTCCCAGAATTTAAAGCATTTGAAATATCGAGGGTCTTTATACCGAAATCGCTGCCTGTAGAAGAACTTCCGACAGAGATAAAAAGCGGTATAATTGCCATGTATGGACATGATGTGGATTTTCTGACGATTAAGGGTGTGGTTGAAGAACTTTTAGACGTCCTCAACATAAAGAATGTCAAATACGCAAGAAGTCAAAACCCTGCATATCATCCAGGAAGATCTGCTGATGTCATTGTAGGGGATGAAAAGATATGCGTCTTTGGCGAATTAAGCCCTGATGTTGCAGAAAACTACGATATAAATAAGAGGGTTTACGTGGCAGAGGTAAACCTTGAACTTTTGTTTAAGCACGCAAACGACGAGAAAATCTACAAGCCGCTGCCAAAATATCCAGCCGTTGAAAGGGATATAGCTGTGCTGGTAGATAAAAACACATTTGTGGCAGATATAGAAAGTGTCATAAGAAAAGCTGGCGGGAAACTTGTAGATGATGTTAAATTGTTTGATGTGTACGAAGGCGAAAATATTCCTGATGGCAAAAAAAGCGTGGCATTTTCAATTTGGTACAGATCGTACGACAAGACTTTGACAGACGATGAAGTAGGCAAAGTCCATGACAAAATAGTAAAGAGCCTGAATGAGGAGCTTGGAGCGCAATTAAGATAAAAAAAGACCGAAATGGTCTTTTTTTCTTCATAAAGGAGGAAATCGAAAAGATTTGTAGAAATAAATAAAATAATGCTTGGTTTGAGGGGATGTTCTAATGGAAATTAGGAAGATAACGGTAAATATAAATGGCAACGAGTATATATTGAAGACAGACTATCCTGAAGATTATATACTCAGATTGACAGAACATTTAAACGATGTAATATCAGGGATTTCTGGCAGTTACAATAGACTTTCAAATCAGATGGTGCTTGTTTTATCGGCTCTTAACATAGCCGATGAGCTTTTTATCTCGAGGGAAGAAAACAGTGCCTTAAAAAAAGAGATTGTATCGCTAAAATCAAGGTTAAGTGCTGATGATGAAAGGATAGAAGAATTAACAGAAGAAGTTGAAAAGTTGAAAGAAGAATTAAAAGCAGCAAGAGAAGAGTTGGAGGAATACATAAATACATTTGACGACGTTGGTTAAAATCTATTAAAATAAAGAGACTAAGTATATAAATATCTTTATAAGGTGATTTGATGAAAAGAGTAGAATTGTTGGCTCCTGCAGGAAACCTGGAGACGCTAAAATTTGCTTTAAATTACGGAGCTGATGCTGTATACATTGGCGGCAAGCTTTTTGGCGCCAGAGCATATGCGGCAAATTTTGAAGAAGATGAATTGAAAGAAGCAGTAGAGTATGCCCATTTGAGAGATAGAAAAGTTTATGTGACTGTAAATACAATCGTGTTTAACAAAGAAGTTGATTTGCTTCTCAAATACATCGATTATCTGTATCAGTTAAATGTGGATGCGATAATAGTTCAGGACTTTGGCGTTGTTAAACTACTTAAAAACTTCTATCCTGAGTTGGACATACATGCCAGTACGCAGATGACTTTAAGCAACTTAGAAAGCATTAAAGCAGCTAAAGAGATAGGGATAAAAAGAGTCGTGATGCCTCGTGAGCTAAGCTTAAAAGAAATTGAAAAGATAAAATCTGTGACTGGCATAGAAGTGGAAGTATTTGTTCATGGAGCTCTTTGTGTCTCTTACTCCGGTCAATGCTTATTTAGCAGCATAATTGGCGGAAGAAGTGGCAATAGAGGCAGATGCGCTGGGCCATGTCGCTTGAAATACGATCTTTTAGATGACAAGATGAATACAATTGCCAGCAATATGCATTTATTAAGCATGGCAGATTTATGCACGATAGACCACATAAAGGATATGATAGAGTCAGGCATTGACTCATTTAAGATTGAAGGCCGCATGAAAGAAAAAGAATACGTGGCATCTGTCGTTGCATCATACAGAAAAGCCATTGATGCATATTTAAGCGGAGAAAATATCAACACAGGCGTGTACAAAGAAATGATGTCTGGAATATTTACAAGAGGCTTTTCTAATGGATATCTGTACGAGAAAAAGCCAGATTACATGAGCTACGTAAATCCAAAAAATAAAGGTGTTCCATTAGGCAAAGTCATATCCATTGATGGCAAAAAAATAAAAGTATCGCTTTCAAACAGTCTATCAGTTGGAGATGGCATATCAACAGAAACTGGTGAACATGGATATAAAGTCGACGTTCTTATAGTAGACGGCAAAAAAGTGGATGAAGCACATAAAGGGCAGGTTGTAGAGCTTAAAAAAATACCTGTAAATTATGGTGACGTATTATACAAAACGTATGATGTAAAATTAAACAGGCTATTTTCTGTGTCAAATGAGTTAAAGTCGCCTGTTGATGTATTTGTAAATATGAAAGAAAATAGACATCTTAATATAATGATTAAAAATAACGACATATGTGTCTCTAAAGACAGCAAAATTGTCTCAACTAAGGCATTGAAAAAGGCCGTTGACAAAGACACATTGATAGAAAAAGTGGCGTCAATAAACGATACGCCTTTCTTTGTAAGAAGCATAGAAGTAGACATGGATGAGGGTCTCTTTATGCCGTTAAGTGAGGTGAAAGAGACCAGAAGAGAAGCGGTGGAAGACCTTATTACAAAAAAATTAAAATATAGAAGTCCTAAAAATATTGACATAAATCTTAATAAATTAATAAATGATAAAATTAGTGATTTGAAATTGTCATTTTACACTGAAAAAGAAGAACATGTGAAAATAGCGTGCGCGCTTGGAGCAGATAGAGTCTATTTCAATTACAGGCTAAATGGCGATGTGCTGAAAAATATCATTTGTTACATGGATAAATGTGAGATAATCCCGGCATTTCCACAGATAATGAGGGATGAGCTGGATGACTTTCAGCGAGAGATAAAAAATATAAAAGAAATGGGATTTAAAAAGGTCCTTGTGACTAATTTAGGTTTGTATGATGCTGCAGTAAAATTAGGGCTTGATGTTTGCGTTGATTTTAATTTGAATGTTTCAAATAGCCTTGCTGTTGATTTTTTTGACAAAGCAGATACAATTACACTATCACCAGAGCTTAACATTCATCAGATAGAAGACATATCCTTAAGAAGCAATGCGAAATTTGAGGCGATTGCTTATGGAAGGTTGCCGCTTTTGACGATGGAATACTGTCCAATAAAAAATTTAAAAGGATGCGATAAAAAAGGATGTGAAGAAGGAAAATATTTTTTGAAGGACAGAAAGGGCAATCTCATGAAAATTGTAAGCGACGGCTTTTGTAAAATAAAGCTTTTAAACTCATCGGTTTTATACATGGTTGACAAGATGAATGATTTAAAAAAGACAGGTTTATCTTATATAAGGATAAATGATACAGTTGAAAGCGATGAAGAAGTAAGAGATGTAATAAAAGCTTACAAAGATTCATTGGAATTTGGAACTTACGATTTACACGTTGAAAACTATACAAGAGGACATTTTTACAGAGGGGTATTGTAATGGATGAAAGGTATTTTAAAAATTTGGAATTTGACAAGATAATTAATCAAATTGTAAATTTGTGCGATTCTGAACCGGGAAAAGAATTAGCATTAAGCATTAAACCGTACAAAAATGTAGAAAAAGCATTAGAAGAAATTGAAAAAGTAAATGAAGCGGTATCTTTTATTAGTTCTTACGGCAATATTTCTTTTGCATTTAAAAAGTTAGACGAGATTTTGGCTAAAGCCAAGATAAAGTCGTCATTGAACCCGGGACAGCTTTTATCTCTATCCAGGTTTTTATCATTGGCAGGGAAAGTTAAAGCGTATTTGAGAAACGAAAACGAAGAAGGCAATTTTCCACATTTAAGGGAATACAACATGAGGCTTACGAATATTAAGGAACTGTACGATAAGATCGATAGAGCTGTCATATCTGAAGATGAACTGGCTGATGACGCATCGCCTGCCTTAAAAGAGATAAGAAAGCAGAAAGCCCATATAAACAATAAGATAAGAGATACATTAAACTCTATAATTGCGTCTTCGTCAAAAGAGCTGCAAGATCCCATCATAACCATAAGAAATGGAAGATACGTGGTGCCGGTAAAGCAGGAGTACAGAGGAACATTTAAAGGCCTTATTCACGATCAATCGTCCAGCGGTGCTACGCTTTTCATAGAACCTATGGCTGTTGTAGAACTTAACAATGATCTAAGACAGCTTGAGATTAAAGAACAACATGAGGTCGAAAGGATTTTAGCTGAGCTTACAGAAGATGTAGGAAAACATGTTGATGAGATACATGAAAATATTGTTGTATTAAAAGAGTTGGATGTTATTTTTGCAAAGGCGAAGTATTCCATAAGCACAGACTCAACAAAACCTATATTGAATACTAAAGGATATGTAAATTTAAAAAATGCAAGACATCCTCTCATCTCAAAAGATGCAGTCGTACCTATAAGCCTACATTTAGGTGAATCTTTTAATACTCTTGTCATAACAGGGCCTAATACAGGTGGAAAGACTGTCACATTAAAGACTGTAGGGCTTTTGACGCTTATGTCTATGTCAGGACTAAATATCCCTGCTGATGAGGGTTCTGATGTTGCTTTCTTTGACAATATATTTGTGGACATTGGAGATGAACAAAGCATAGAGCAAAGCTTAAGCACATTTTCAGCTCACATGACCAATATAGTAAAAATACTAAATAATGTCACTAGCAATAGCTTGATTTTGCTGGATGAATTAGGAGCTGGCACCGATCCGACAGAAGGTGCTGCTCTTGCCATGAGCATACTTGACTTTCTTCACAGGATGAATTGTCGCACAATTGCCACGACACACTACAGTGAGCTTAAGCAGTACGCACTGCAAAATGAAGGTGTGGAGAATGCCTCTGTGGAATTTGATGTAGAGACGTTAAAGCCCACTTATCGCCTCACAATAGGAATACCTGGGAAAAGCAATGCATTTGAGATAAGCAAGCGATTAGGATTAAATGATGACATCATAGACAATGCAAAAAATTATATAACAAGTGAAGAATTAAAATTCGAAGACATATTAAAAGACCTTGAAAATAAAAGGATAGAAGCAGAAAATGCTAAGAGAGAAATTGAGGCATTAAAAAATCAGGTAGAAAGTTTAAGACAAGAGTATGAGAAAAAAATAAAAGATACCGAGCGAGAAAGAGAAAAAATAATAGAAAAAGCCAGAGAAAAGGCGAAAAAGATATTAGAAAATACAAAAGCAACTGCTGATGAAATTATTGCTAAGCTTAAAGAGGCGGAAAAGTCTGATAGAAAAAATAAACTTATTGAGGAAGCTCGACTTAAGCTTAAAGAGAATATAAGTGAGATGGAAGAAAATCTCAAGAAATCAGAAATCCCTGAGTACAAAAAGATTCCAAGAAATGTCATGCCAGGACAGACTTTTTACATAGTTCCTCTTGATCAAACTGGAACAGCCTTGTCTGAACCTGATAAAGATGGAAATGTAAAGATACAGGCAGGGATACTAAAGATGAATGTTCACATTAGCAATCTTAGAGAAACCGAATCAGGCGAAGAGAAAGAGATGGAGAAAGGTTTTGCCAAATACATTAATGAGAAATCTTCTAATATTTCTACATCAATTGACTTGAGAGGAAAGACATTGGAGGAAGCTTCGATAGAAGTCGACAAATACCTTGATGACGCATACCTTGCAGGTCTAAAACAGGTTACTGTCATACACGGAAAAGGTACTGGCATTTTAAGAAGCGGTATAACAAGGCTTCTCAAAATGAACAAGCATGTAAAATCGTTTAGACTGGGAAGGTATGGCGAGGGAGAAGACGGTGTCACAATCGTAGAATTAAAAGAAAAATGAGTAACCAAAACACCTCATCTATCATAAAATGTAGAGGAGGTGTTTTTCTATATGAGGAGAAAAAAGTGGGGAAGAAGGAGGATAAAAATACGTGGGATAAACAAAAATTTTGTTTACATTTTGTCATCATTATTAATATTATCATTGCTATATATGTTTGTAGCATACAGGTTGACACCTGCGCTTATTAAAGCCAGTGAGACAGTAGCTCAGGAAGTGGCTGTAAAATCTATCAATAAATCCATCAATGAAAAAGTCCTAAAAGGCATTCAATACAGCGACCTTATAAATGTAAGAACTGACAATAGCGGAAAAGTATCCATGTTGCAAGCTAATACGATAGAGATGAATATTTTATCAGCAAAGATTACCCAAGCTGTTCAAGATAATTTAAACAGCATAGGATCGGTATACGTGAAACTGCCTCTTGGAAGTCTAATATCAAAGGATATTTTTGCAAATACAGGACCAAGGATAAAAGTAGGGCTTCTTCCAATTGGCTCTGTAAATGTGGATTTTGAATCAAGCTTTGAACCAGCAGGGATAAATCAGACGAGGCACATAATATATCTTTACATAAAGACGAACATTCAAATAATTGCGCCACTTGCATCAAAGCAGATACAGGTATCCACTCACATGCCTATTGCTGACAGCATAATCGTAGGCGATGTGCCTCAAAGCTTTGTAGATGTCAATGGCAATAAGTACACTGTACCTGTTCCCAGCGGAGATTCGAAAATTAATGTAGAAAGTAATTGACAACATTAGAAATTATGGTATAATAATAATTGTTTGACGGGGGTGTAGCTCAGTTGGGAGAGCACCTGCCTTGCAAGCAGGGGGTCAGGAGTTCGAATCTCCTCATCTCCACCATGGGCTTGTAGCTCAGGCGGTAAGAGCGCACGCCTGATAAGCGTGAGGTCGATGGTTCAAGTCCATCTAAGCCCATTTGTGAACCCTAGCGGGTCTTTTTTTTTATGTCTAAATTTAAAAAAAATAGAGGAATTAGCAAATTTTTGTCGAATTAGATAAATAAAATTTGTCTTTGAGGTGTAAAAATGGCTTCCAAGTTTGAATATGATAAAAAGCTTGACAACATAGTTGAAAAGACGATAGAAGTTATAGGCAGCAGCAAAGAGCAGATTTCGGAAATATTGGAGAGGACAAGAAATGAGTACCATCTTTTAGAAGAGCAGATAAACGAGCTAAAAGTCAAGGTCAGATCGGTTATAAAAGAGGTAGAACAACTTGAAAGAAAAGAGAAAAGCTCCAAGCTAAAACTGGCTTATGTAAGCCAGCGATTTGGCAACATTAGCGAAGACGCCATAAAGGAAGCTTATGAAGAAGCTAAGGAGGTTCAGGTGGCGCTTATTTTAAAGAGGCAGGAAGAAAAAGACCTTATAACAAGAAGAAATGAGCTGGAAAGAAAGCTCGTTGAGTACAGAGCGATTGTAGAAAAAGCAGAAAAACTTTCTACACAGATAGGCGTTGCACTTGATTACTTGACAGGCGATTTGACAAAACTTCACAATCAGTATGAAGAGCTAAAAGACAGGCAACTTCTCAACATACGCATAATAGAAGCTCAAGAAGATGAGAGGAAAAGGATCGCCAGGGAGATTCACGATGGTCCTGCGCAGTCTATGGCAAATGTAATATTAAAAGCGGAGCTGTGCGAGAAGTTAATAAGCAAAGATACAGAAAAAGCGAAAGATGAGCTTAAAAACCTTAAAGACATAGCACACTTATCTCTAAAAGAAGTGAGAAAGATTATTTACGATTTAAGGCCGTCTGTTCTCGATGATTTAGGCTTAATACCTGCTGTATCAAAGTACATAAACGAATTTAAAAATGATACTGGAATAAATGTCGATTTTGTCACTTTATCAGAACATAAAAGATTAAAGCCTGAGATAGAAATAACCTGTTTCAGAGTCATTCAGGAAGCCTTGACAAACATTCGGAAGCATTCGAAGGCGAGGAATGCTGTGATACGATTAGAGTTTGGCGATCGCTTTATAAGCATAATTATAAAAGATGACGGTGTAGGCTTTGAAAAGACATCTCAAGACAATAAATTTGGGCTGTTGGGGATGCGGGAGAGAGTTCAGATATTAAACGGGAAATTTGAGATAAACAGTTCACCTAATGAGGGGACTCAAATTTACATTTCTATTCCGCTAGGTGGTGATAAGTGCAATGATTAACATTATGATAGCTGATGACCATGTGCTTTTGCGTCAAGGTCTAAAACAGATAATTGAATTGGAAGAAGACATGAAAGTGTCTTACCAAGCGTCGGATGGAGAAGAAGCCTATAATTTGGCTAAAAATAATTCTCCAGATGTAATTTTGATGGATATAAACATGCCGAATGTAAATGGCATTAAAGCAGCAAAGATGATAAAGAACGATAATCCTAAAAATAAAATAATGTTTTTGACTATCTACAATGACAAAGAATATCTTATGGAGGCATTGAAGATTGGTGTAGAAGGTTACATATTAAAAGATGCTGATTCAGATGAACTTATAAAAGCTATAAGAATCATATCAAATGGAGGCGTTTACATACACCCATCACTTATAAGAGAAATTGAAAATTTAGAGAAAAATGAATGCAAAAAAGATCTTACTGACAGGGAATTTGAAATATTGAATTTAATCGCAGAAGGGTACAGCAACAAGGAAATAGCAGATAAACTTTTCTTAAGTGAGAAGACAGTAAAAAATCATGTGTACAATATATTTAGGAAATTAGATGTAAAAGATAGGACGCAGGCTGCCATATATCTATTAAAAAACAATAGCATGTACAATATACATACATAAAATTTGCTTTTAATCCAAAAATATTTTATAGTTAATATGTAATCCAAAATGTTTAGGAGGCGTATTAAATGGAGAGTGGCGAATTAAAAGACATCGAAAAAAGATTTGGATACAAAAGCAAAAATGGATGGCTTAAAGTAAGCGATGAAGAAAAGGAAAAGATATTTGAGTACGCAGAAGATTACAAAGCATTCATAGGAGAGTGTAAGACGGAAAGAGAAGTTGCAGACAGAATAATAAAGGTTGCTGAAGAAAATGGCTTTATAAACTTAGAAACAGCTACAAACTTAAAGCCAGGCACAAAGGTGTACTATAACAATAAAGGCAAATCGGTAATTTTAGCTGTTATCGGAAAAGATTCTGTTCGCAATGGATTTAAAGCTGCAGCCGCTCATATAGATTCACCAAGGATTGATTTGAAGCCAAATCCACTATACGAAGATAGTGGTCTTGCATTGTTTAAGACACATTATTACGGGGGGATTAAGAAGTACCAGTGGGTTACGATACCATTGGCACTGCACGGAGTTGTCATAAAAGAAAGTGGCGAAAAAGTAGTTTTTAAAGTCGGAGAAGATGAAAAAGATCCTGTGCTGTACATAACTGATTTGTTGCCGCATCTTGGAAAAGATCAGATGGAGAAAAAAGCTGCTGACGTAGTCACAGGAGAGGCATTGAACCCAGTCATAGGAAATATTCCTTTGTCTGAAGACGTTTCTGTAAAGCCAAATTTGTTGAAGATTTTAAATGAGAAATATGGGATAGTGGAAGAAGATTTTATAAGTGCTGAGTTGGAATTGGTGCCAGCGCATAAACCAAGGGATATAGGCTTTGACAGAAGCATGATAGGAGCTTATGGGCAAGACGATAGGATATGCGCTTATGATGTGCTTAGGGCTATATTAGATGTTGACAATCCTGAAAAAACTGCTGTAGCTATATTTGCTGACAAAGAAGAGATAGGAAGCATGGGAAATACAGGATTGCAGTCCAGATTTTTTGAAAATGCTATAGCGGAAATATTAGAAAAGCAGGAAGGCAGCACTGATATAAAGCTTAGAGCAGCTATGAGGAATGCGGAATTGTTATCTGCAGATGTAAATGCTGGTTTTGATCCGTTATATCCTGACGTAAGCGAAAAGCTTAATAGCTCATATATAGGACATGGCGTGTGCCTTACGAAGTACACAGGTTCAAGGGGAAAAAGTGGATCAAATGACGCAAATGCTGAATTTGTGGCAAAGGTGAGGAAGGTATTTAATGAAAACAATGTAGTATGGCAGACAGGAGAGCTTGGAAAAGTAGACATTGGAGGCGGAGGAACTGTCGCACTTTTCGCAGCAAATTATGGTATGGAAGTTATTGACTGTGGAATTGCACTTTTAAGTATGCATTCACCTTATGAATTGTCATCAAAACTTGACCTGTACATGGGGTATAAAGCGTATAGATCATTTCTTTTAAGCAAGTAAATGACATTAAAACCACCCGTAAAACGGGTGGTTTGCCTTTTATTGATTTATAAACATTTCTACCACAATTACGCCATTTCCAGTGCTGTTTGTGACAACACCGACGCCGACTTTATTGAAATAAGGGTTTAAGATATTTTCTCTATGGCCGCTGGAATTCATCAATGCGTAATGGGCACTTACGACATCGCTGTTTAGTGCTATGTTTTCCGCAGCGGCGTTGTAACTTATGCCAAATTCTTTCATCATATCAAATGGCGAGCCATAAGTAGGTGACGTATGAGAAAAATAGTTGTTGTCCCTCATGTCTTCAGCTTTAATTCTGGCTACTTTTGACAGGGTTTCATCGATAGCAAGGGGACTCAAACCTCTTGATGTTCTTTCACTATTTATGAGATCCACCAACTGTTTTTCTTGTGCTGATAATCCTTGATAATCTTGTTGTGTGCTGCTATTTTTAGCGCTTCCTGCGGCATTGGAAGATGAATTGTTGGCTGATGTAGCCGTAGATGCGACAGTTTCTTTTGCATTAATTGTCGTTCGATTTACATTTGCAGTGCTATTATTCATTGTAGTCCACCAATAATTGTTATTGTACCAAGCGTTTGTATTATTTGTTTGCAAATAATTTATTTTTACTGTGGCTGTATTAAATACAGAGTAATTTGGTATGGTAGACTTTGAAGTTGTCGCCACATTGTAGACAACATTGTTGTTTGTATATGTTCCGTAAGAATACGAAGCTTCTGCAATATTAAAAGAGCCAATCATTGACAATGAAATTACTGCAAATGCTGCATAGTACTTTAGATTTTTTTTCACTAATATCACACCCCTTAATTAAATTATTCGACAAAAAAAGAAAAAAACCTTTAAGTAATTAATGGACACGTAGGAAATCTTATCAATAGTCACGTTGTTGAATATACTGTTAGTAGGGGGTGCAAAGATGAGATATGGGATATTAGTCTTTTATTCTTATCAACATGCAGTGCTGTGTGACAAGGTATTAAGGCAGAACAATATACCTGTAGAATTTATACCAACGCCACGCTCTATAATGAATAGCTGCAGCCATTCATTAAAATTTGGCCTGGAATACGTAAATATTGTAAAATTAATAGTACAAAGAATAAATATCCCTTATAAAGGGATATATGAGGTAGAAAAGACATATAGCGGATATACTGTCATAGGTGTTCGTTAGGTTTTCCAAAAATAATTGATTTTATCTTGTCTATTGTCCCATTTTCTACTTTTTCATTAAGCTTTGAGTTTAATATGATTATTTTATTTTGCAGATCTTTTATCTGCTTTTTTAATTTCTCATTCTCCAAAAGGACATTGTTGTAAACAGAATTAAGATTGTCAATTTTTGAAGTAAACTTCATTCTTTCTTCATAATATTTTTTTAAATTTTCCTTAAGTTCTTCGATATTTCTGTTTTTAAGTGCGATTTCATAGCTTTTTTGATTTAGGTTTCTCTCTAAATGTACTTTCTCATTTTGAAGGTTTTCTATTTTTTTAGATAGTGTGCTTAAGTATTCTTGGACTTCTTTTATATAAAATGTAAAATAATTATCTTTATCATATGATATGCTATCTTTAACTCTATTAAAAGGAAGCTCTAATCCGTTCTCATCTAAAAACGTGAATTTTTCTGCTGATTCTTCCGCTTTTTTTGCAAATTCATACGACGAAGGCTTTTCAGCCAATTTAAAAGGCTTGCAGAAACTATTGCCTCCATCTGATGATACAACGCTGTAAAAAGCATTTTGTTGAATCCATGTACACCATATAGTGGTGTCTATTATATTAAAGCAAGGCCACAAAATCGCGTCTGAAAATGACAAAGTGATTTTTTTATCCCACGAACCTTTTGGCCATCCACCGTCGATTTTTTTTCTGTATTTCAGCTCTTTTATTATGTTTTCCTCAACCCAGCATATATGGATATTTCGTTTGTCATCGATGGCTATATTTGGGTATTCCAGCGATATAGCTTCAGAAATTGTAGTCTTTAAGGTCCATGTTCCGCTTAAATACGTTGTATAAAAAATCTTCTGAGTGTTTTCGGCTGTTATATAGACTAAATGTAGAACTCCGGATTTATCAGATGTTACGCTGTAGAAAGGTTTAATTTGGTTGTTGTAAATGACAGCTACATCATTAACTTTGAAAGTTTTATTGAGTACAAAATGCTTCAGAATCAATTTCTTGGGTGATGATAGATTATGCTCTGTAAAAAATAGATGTAATGTCTCACCAGACATTATTAATCTGAAATTATCTGCAAAAAATGATTTGTCATTATAATGGTACAAAATCTTTTTGATTACTTTATTATCATCATTTAAATGTGCTAAAACTACGTTTTGTTCTTTGCTAAAATACGTGATTAAAATTTTATCCCAGTTTAATCCAACATCAAAATCGCTTATTGCATTGTCTATAAGGTTTATTTCGTTCGAATTTTCGCCAGCTATATTTAATAAAATAGAATTTCGGTTTGATGAAAATTTGTACACCTTACCTTTAAAATTTAATAGTACCTTGTCCATAAAATGCCTCCTTTCATTTAGAATTATATTCTTTATTTGTAACAAATATTATGGTTATTACGTATATTGTAACTAGAAATATGCAAAATCAAATTAAACAAAAATTTAGTCGTAAGGGGGAAATAAAATGGCATTTGCTAAAAAGCTGATTGGAGAACAAGAAGTAGGACCAGGTCCAGTAGAGCCAGGTCAGCTTCCTGAACCAACAGAGATAACTTGCATAGAAGTTACAAAGATATACGATTCATGCTCACAGAGATTGTGTTTAGACAGCATACCACCAGTTCCATTTGTGCCTACTATTACAAACCCGACATTTGGACGCTGTGAAAATGTGACTGTAACGCTTGTATCACCTCCAGGATTTACGCTTACACCTATTCCTGAGAGACCTGGATTTGCAAGAGTGCAGGCTACATTCCAAGTAACATATGATGTAGTGATTACAAACACATCTGGCGATATTCAAACATTAACGGGACTAACAACTACGTTTAATAAGGATATAGTATTGTATGTGCCAGAACCAACTATTGCCATCATGAAGTTTGAAGCTGTTGCGGAGTGTTTGTTTGGAAGAGTCAATGTTGGAACACCAACAACATTAGAGGTAATCATAGGTGTATGGATCATCATAAAATCTGCTATGGATGTGCAATTATTGATACCTTCGTATGGATTCTGCCCAGTACCACCTGAGTGCGAGGAGTTTCCGACAAATGTATGTGATGAATTCATGCAGAGACCATTCCCACCTATATTTCCTCCGCAGAAAGCCCCATATTCACCATATTAAAAATATGAAAAGCCAGCATAAGCTGGCTTTTCTCATAACAATGATAGGAGGATTTTTTATGAAAATTTTATTTATAACATTTATCGATATTTTAAATTCACTTCCGCAGAGAAGTCATCATTTGATAGATTACTTGAAAGACAAATATGACTTGACGGCAGTATTTTGTAGGTATGACGATCTTGGAGTATTGAAAAAGCAAGAAGGCACGATTACTTATATAGGAATACCTGTTAAGTTTGCGAGTCTTTTTAGCCCCATGATTTTGTATAAAAAATACGTTGAACTTGATTCTTCGAAATACGATATATGTATTGCACAAGGTCCATGGGCTGGTTTGACTGCCGTAGAACTTCTGAAATCAGGAAGAATAAGCTTTTTGGCTTACGAAGATATCGACTATTTTCCTGCATTTTTTGAATATGAGGACATTTATGAGAGGACAAAAAACATGGAGAAATATTGCATTGAAAATTCTGATGTTACATTTTCTGTAAATCAACATTTGATAGAATTGAGAAAAAACATGACAGGCATTACACCATACTACATACCAAATGGTGTCAATTATGAACTGTTTAATGGCAAAAAGGAAAAGCATCAAGGAATAGTCATTTTATTTAGCGGTTCATTAGAACATTGGTCAGGTATTGAGATGCCTATAAAAGCCCTTCCTATATTAAGACGAGAGTATGATGTTTCGATGATGATACTTGGGAAAGGGAAATATGAACATGTTCTTAGGAAATTATCGAGAGACTGCAAAGTAAGTGATGCTGTATATTTTTTGGGAAAAGTAAAGTATAGCGATTTACCTATGTACTTTAATAAAGCCGATCTTGGACTTTGTACGCTTTTTCCAACAGAGCTTATTAAATATTCTTTTCCACTTAAAGCTGTAGAATACATGGCGTCGGGTCTTCCTGTCATAGCAACAGACATTGGCGATTTAGGAAAATTGATTAAAGAAAATGAGTGTGGTATAACTATAAAGTACAATGTATCTGATTTTGTTGAAAAAACTATAGATTTGATAGAAAATTATGATAAAATGAGTATATACGGACAAAATGGGAAAAAATTTGCTAAAATGTTTGACTGGAAAGAACTTTTTAAAAAAGAAATGAGCATAATTTTTGATAAATTAGATAAGAGGATAAAATATAATTGAAAGGTGAGCGCTATGACCAAAAGTATAAAAGATGATGTACTTTTAAGACTAAAAACCATAAAAGGGCATATAGCTGGAATAGAAAAGATGGTGGAAGAAGACAAAGGATGTTCTAATATTTTGCTGCAAATAGCAGCAGTAAGAGCTTCTTTGGAGAAAGTTGGTTTGTCAATCATAAATGAACATGCTGAACAGTGTTTTCTCGCAAATGAAGATGGTAAGATAACTTATGAGGAACTTCAAAGTGTTGTTGATTTGCTTGTCAAGTTTTTAAAATAAAATGTGTGGCAGCAAAACTTTTGTGGCATAAAAGAATCCTTCTTAATGTTGATAAAGGAAATTGACGGGTGTATAATTAATAAAGAGAAGGTGTTTTACGTGAGAATACATGGCATTGTAGAAAAAATAGAAGATGATGTAGCTATAATTGTCCTTGATGACGATAGGAAGATAAGCATTCCAACAAAATATCTTCCCAGCAATATTGCTGAAGAAGATGCTATAGATATTTCATTGGATGTCAATGAAAGAGGACGAAAATTAAAAAAGATGATTGAAGAATCAAGAGAGGAAGACTAAATTTTTAATTTTTTTAACGCCAATTGTTAATAAATTAACTATTGTTTACACACTTTCTTTTGTGTAATAAAATAATTGTATACAGTATACGGGTGATTTTTATGGTTATTACTGTTTGCGTAGGTAGTTCGTGCCACCTGAAAGGTTCCTACGATGTTATAAACAAATTAAAAGAAATGATTAGAGATTACGGTATTGAGGACAAAGTGGAGTTAAAAGCTGATTTTTGCATGGGCAATTGCTTAAGGGCAGTTTCTGTAAAAATTGATGGCGGTACGTGTTTATCAATTAAACCAAATAACGTTGAAAGATTTTTTAAAGAACATGTTTTAGGTGAGCTAAAATGAGCGTCATTAATTTCAAAGAAGCCAATTGCAGAAACTGCTATAAATGTATTAGGTACTGCCCTGTCAAAGCGATAAAAGTTAATAATGAACAAGCTGAAATCATAGAATACAGATGCATTGCATGTGGAAGATGTTTAAATGTTTGCCCTCAGAATGCGAAGACAGTTAGGTCAGATGTAGAAAAAGTTCAATCATTTTTAAATAGAGGGGAAAAAGTTGTTTTCACTGTAGCTCCATCGTATCCTGCACTTGTTGGGCATAATAGTGCTTTAAAATTCTTGAAAGCTTTAAAAAGTTTAGGAGCCGAAATGATAGTTGAGACATCAGTAGGTGCTATGCTTATATCTAAGGAGTATGAAAAGTATTATAACGATTTGAAATATGACAACTTGATTACTACTTCGTGTCCATCCGTAAATTATTTGGTTGAAAAATACTATCCTGATCTTATAAAATGCCTTGTGCCAGTTGTATCGCCGATGGTGGCTGTTGGAAGGGCTATAAAAAATATACACGGTGAAAGCGTGAAAGTCGTATTTATAGGTCCGTGCCTTGCTAAAAAAGCAGAAATGAGCGATTTTAGCTGTGAAGGCGCTATAGATGCTGTATTGACTTTTGAAGAAGTAATGAATTTGTTCAGCACAAATAAAATAGATATTGAATGCATGGAAGAGCATTTAGAAGATGTTGACTCTGAAAGCCGATTTAAGCTGTATCCAATAGAGGGTAAAACCATTGATTGCATGGATGTTGATTTGAATTTAAGAAAATTTATCTCTGCATCATCGATAGAAAATGTGAAAGATATTTTAAATGATTTAAGAGCTGGCAATCTACACGGGTATTGGATAGAAGCTAATGCATGTGATGGAGGTTGCATCAATGGCCCTGCATTTGGAAAGTTAGAAAGTGGTATTGCAAAAAGAAAAGAAGAAGTTATAAGCTATTCTCGCATGAAAGAGAGATTTAGCGATGATTTCAGCGATTTTAGCGATTTTTCTTTAGATTTAAGCCGAAAGTTTATTGATTTAAGCGATAAATGGAAAATGCCAAGCGAGGCCGAGATAAAAGAGATACTATCGAAGATTGGCAAGTTTTCACCTGAAGATGAATTGAATTGCGGTGCATGTGGCTATGACACTTGTAGGGAAAAAGCCATAGCGGTCTTTAATGGAATGGCAGAACCGTATATGTGCTTGCCATACATGAGAGGGAGGGCTGAAACGCTGTCCAATATCATAATAAGTTCTACTCCCAATGCTATAGTTGCAGTTAATAATGAATATGAAATTCAAGATATGAATAGAGCGTTTGAGAAGATGTTTTTGGTAAATTCAGCCGTGGTTAAAGGTGAAGATTTATCGTTGATCTTTGATATATCTGATTTCGTAGAGGTTATTGAAAATAAGAAAAGCATTTTTAACAAAAAAGTTTCATTTAAAAATTACGGAATCATAGCGTTGGAAAGCATCTATTATTTGGAAGAATATAAAATTGCCATTGGAATTTTCACAGATATAACAAAGATGGAAAAACAAAAGGAGAGCTTCTCAAAGCTCAAAAGGGAAAACTATCAATTGGCGCAGCAAGTGATAGATAGACAGATGAAGGTTGCACAAGAGATAGCAAGCTTGTTAGGAGAAACAACTGCGGAGACAAAAGTGATACTGACTAAGATGAAAGATATGCTGTTAAATCAAGGTGATGATGAATGAGTCATTACATCGATATTGCACATGCGTCATTGAATAAATACGATGAAGAACTGTGTGGAGATAGTGTTCAAATAATAAGAAAGAAAGATTATGCAATGGCGGTTATGGCAGATGGCCTTGGTAGTGGTGTTAAGGCGAATATTCTATCTACTTTGACAACGCGAATTGTGTCAAAAATGCTGGATATGGGTTCTGAACTAAAAGATGTGGTAGAAACGGTGGCTGAGACATTGCCAATATGCAAAGAAAGGAATATAGCGTATTCCACATTTACTGTTGTCTCCATATATGGGAATAACGCTCATTTAGTTGAATATGACAATCCATCGGTGTTTTATTTTAAGAATGGTGTGCATAAGAAGATTGACAGAAAATGTGTTGAAATAGGTGATAAAAAAATCTTTGAAAGCAGTTTCAGATTGGATTTGAATGATGCGCTGATAGTTGTATCTGATGGAGTAATTCATGCAGGCGTAGGAGGAATATTAAATCTTGGTTGGCAATGGGATAATGTTAAGCAATATTTATCAAAAGTATTGGAAGTTTACAGCGATGCATCAGATATCTGTTCACAGCTTATAACAACCTGTAATAATTTGTATAAAAATAGGCCAGGCGATGATACAACTGCGATAGTGATAAAAGTTAACGAATCGAAAAAAGTTACAGTAATGGTAGGACCGCCGATTTTAAAGAATATGGATGAATGGGTTGTTAAAAAACTCATGAAAAGTGAAGGCTTAAAGGTAGTATGTGGTGGTACTGCTGCAAAAATTGTAAGCAGAATTTTGAATAAAGATGTAATTACATCTACAGAGTATATTGATCCTGATATACCTCCTTATGCACATATTGATGGGATTGATCTGGTGACAGAAGGCGTATTGACTTTAAGAAAGACTGTTGAAATTTTCAAAGAATATATGAATGATAAAGACTCAAATTTGTTGAGATTTTCAAAAAAAGATGCTGCAACTCGATTATTTAAAATTTTAAATTACGCTACTGACGTAAATTTTTTAGTAGGTCAGGCTGTGAACAGTGCCCATCAAAATCCCGATTTTCCATCCGATCTTAGAATAAAGGTCAGGATTGTGGAAGAACTTATAAGCTTATTAGAGAGATTAAATAAAAATGTGGAAGTAAATTATTTTTAGAAAGGATGGATTGCCTTGTTTAAGTTTAACACAGATGTTCAGATGTTGAAGTACGAGGTGCTTTATAATGTTGCTAAATTGACGCTTGAAGATAGGCTTGAAGATGAATACGACGAAATACCTTATGAAATAATACCAGGAACAAAACCGAGATTTAGGTGCTGCGTGTATAAGGAAAGGGCTATAATTGAGCAGAGAACTAAAGTTGCAATGGGGAAAAATTTAAAGCGTACTATGAAACATGCAGTCGACGGTGAAGAGCCGATAATTCAAGTTTTAGATATTGCCTGTGAGGAGTGTCCTATTAAAAGGTATCGTGTAACTGAAGCTTGTAGAGGGTGTATTACTCATAGGTGTACAGAAGTATGTCCAAAAGGAGCTATAACGATAATAAATAAAAAGGCAAACATCGATTACGACAAGTGTATAGAATGTGGCAGGTGCAAAGATGTGTGCCCATACAATGCCATTTCTGACAATTTGAGGCCATGTATTAGATCTTGTTCAGCAAAAGCCATAACTATGGATGAAGAATTGAAAGCTGCCATAAATTACGAAAAATGTACTTCGTGTGGTGCTTGTACATTGGCATGTCCATTCGGAGCTATAACTGATAAGTCTTATATTGTAGACATTATAAGGGCGATTAAGAGCGGGAAAAAAGTTTATGCATTGGTAGCACCAGCCATAGCATCCCAATTTAAGGATGTAACTGTAGGACAGATAAAATCTGCTTTGAAAGAATTTGGCTTTGTTGATGTGATTGAAGTAGCCCTTGGCGCAGATTTTGTAGCTATGGAAGAGGCAAAAGAATTCAGCCATAAAATAAAAGACATAAAAGTCATGACGAGTTCATGCTGTCCTGCATTTGTGGCACACATAAAGAAAAGTTATCCTGAGCTATCGCAAAATATATCGACAACAGTATCTCCAATGACAGCTATATCAAAATACATCAAAAAAAACGATCCTATGGCAGTGACAGTATTTATAGGTCCATGTACTGCAAAGAAATCGGAAGTCATGAGAGATGATGTAAAGGGCATAACGGATTTTGCCATGACATTTGAAGAAATGGTTGCTGTGTTGGATGCGGCAAAAATAGACATGAAAGAACAGCAAGATGTGGAAGTGGATGATGCTACGCTTTTTGGAAGAAAGTTTGCAAGATCGGGAGGCGTCTTAGAGGCTGTGGTTGAAGCCGTTAAAGAAATAGGTGCAGATGTTGAAGTAAACCCTGTAATATGCAATGGACTTGATGAATGTAACAAGACATTGAAAATAATGAAAGCTGGCAAATTGCCAAATAATTTTATAGAAGGCATGGCTTGCATTGGAGGATGTATAGGCGGTGCAGGCGTAATAAATAACAATGTAAATCAGGCAAAATTGGCTGTTAACAAATTTGGTGATTCATCTTATCATAAAAACATAAAAGATAGAATCAGCCAATTTGACACTGATGACGTCGAGTTTCATGTTGACAGTGGTGAAGATGAGTCAAGTGAAACATCGTTTAAAGAAGCTTAGGAGTTTTAAAAATAAGGGGTCCATCTATGGGGCCCTAAATTTTTGTTGAAATATATGTCCTTATTAACATATAATATATTTGAATTACATAAAAATGTGAGGACTGATATGTATGGAGGTATATCTTGACAATAGCGCCACCACGAAAGTTCGTAGAGAAGTAGTTGAAAAAATGGTTGAAGCAATGGAAGTCGAATATGGCAATCCATCGTCGGCACATCGTAAAGGATATAATGCAGAAAAGATATTGTCTAAGTCCAGAGAAGATGTAGCGAAATTATTAGGGTGTGAATCACATGAAGTATTTTTCACATCAGGCGGGACTGAATCAAATAATTTGGCTATACGTGGTATTGTGCATAGCATGAAAAGAAATGGCAATCATCTAATAACCACAAAAATCGAACATCCATCTGTATTGAACGTAATGAAGCAGCTTGAAGAAGAAGGTTTTGATGTCACTTATCTTGATGTGGATAATCATGGATATGTAGACTTGGATGAACTAAAAAATGCTATAAATGACAGGACGATTTTGATGTCTATAATGGCTGTCAACAATGAGATAGGCACTATAGAACCATTGGATGAGATTGCTAAATTAAAACAAAGGAAAGATAAATTTTATTTTCACGTTGATGGTGTACAGGCAGTAGGGAGAATTAATATTGATTTAAAAAATATTAACATAGACCTTTTGTCTATAAGCGGTCATAAAATGCATGGGCCAAAAGGCATAGGCGCTCTGTACGTAAAAAAGGGAACTAAAATTAAACCTATTTTGTACGGTGGAGGACAAGAAGCCAATTTAAGGTCAGGGACTGAAAATATGCCAGGTATCGTGGGACTTGGTGAGGCATGTCGATTTATGAAGGACAATTTTATTGAATACGAGGGTAAACTTAGAGCATTAAAGAAAAGATTGTACGATGGTATAAAAAGTGAGATTCCTGATAGTCACTTAAATGGTCCTGACATCGACGACGGTGCTCCTCAAATATTAAATATATCCTTTTTAGGTGTAAGAGGTGAGGTGCTGCTTCACGCTTTGGAAGAAGAGGGCATATATGTGTCAACTGGCTCTGCTTGTTCATCTCACAAAAATACTGAAAGCCATGTATTAAAGGCTATAGGACTAAATCACGAATACATTGAAGGTGCAATTAGATTTTCACTGAGCGTATTTAATACAGAGGAAGAAATAGATTATGCTATTCAAATTTTAAAGGAGAAAGTGAATTTCTTAAGGAGATACAAAAGGAGGTAAAAATGGAGGTTATTCTTATAAAGTACGGCGAGTTAGCTTTAAAAGGCGATAATAGATCTTTTTTCGAAAATAAACTTGTTAGAAATATTAAAGAAGCTTTAAAAAGCTTTGATGGGGTTAAAGTTGAGAAGACACATGGAAGAATATATGTAGAAACAAGCAATAATGCAAAAGAAGCTATTGATAAACTTAAAAAGGTATTTGGAATAGTTGGGATAACAATAGCTAAAAAAGTGGAATTGGACCTTAATGAGATATACGATTCAGCAATTGAGGTTATGCGACATTATTCAGGTAAAAGTTTTAAAGTGGAGACTAGGAGACCTAATAAATCATTTCCTTATGAAAGCATCGAAATAAGCAGAATGATTGGAAGCGAAATACTTAAAAACATCGATGACGTTCATGTTGATGTTCACAACCCTGATGTAGTTTTGAATGTGGAAATAAGGGAGAAGGCGTATTTATACTCTGATACGGTAGATGGAATCGGAGGAATGCCCATAGGTACTAATGGAAAAGCTGTGGTTTTATTATCAGGCGGAATTGATAGCCCTGTTGCAGCATGGATGATGATGAAAAGAGGAGTAGAAGTAGAAGCTGTGTATTTTCACAGTCCACCTTATACACAGGAGCGTGCAAAGGACAAAGTAATTGATTTGTGCAAAAAACTTTCAGAGTATGGGCAAGATATATATTTGCATGTGGTGAATTTTACAGATTTTCAACTGGAAATATACGACAAATGTCCTCCGAAATTGACTACTATTATAATGAGAAGGATGATGATGAGAGTCGCAGAAAATATTGCCCTTAAGTACGGGGCAAAAGCGCTTATAACAGGCGAAAGCTTAGGACAAGTTGCCAGCCAAACCATAGAAAGCTTGTACTGTACAAATGCAGTGACACACATGCCAGTGTTCAGACCACTTATTGGAATGGACAAAAGCGAAATTGTTGAAATTTCTAAAAAAATCGGGACATACGATATATCTATAAGGCCGTATGAAGACTGCTGCACCATATTCGTTCCGAAACATCCTATTATAAAGCCGAATTTAGATGAAGTCATCAAAGGGGAGAAAGAATTAGATTATGAACAATTCATCAGCAGTCTTGAAATAGATGAGATAAAAGTAAAAAGCTGAAAAATCCCATAGATATTAATCTATGGGATTTTATACGTTAAATCTAAATACTATTATATCTCCATCTTCTACGACATAATCTTTTCCTTCTAATCTCATCAATCCCTTCTCTTTTGCTGGAGTTTCTCCACCTGATTCGACGTAATCTTTATACGATATTACTTCAGCACGTATAAAGCCCTTTTCAAAATCTGAGTGTATTTTGCCGGCGGCTTGTGGCGCCTTTGTACCTTGTTTAATAGTCCAGGCTCTGACTTCTTTTGGCCCTGCTGTAAAAAATGTAATAAGCCCTAAAAGAGAATATCCATGACGAATTATATTGTTTAATCCAGGTTCTTCTAATCCGTATTCGGAAAGCAATTCATATTTTTCTTCATCTGAAAGGGACGAAAGTTCTTCTTCTATTTTTGCTGATATTACAATAACATCTGATTTCTCAATTTTTGCAAACTCTTTAAGCTTCTTAACATATTCATTTTCGTTTTTAGATATAAGATCGTCTTCTGATATATTGGCTGCATACATAACAGGCTTTGATGTAAGAAGCATAAGTTGATTTACAAAGGATAATTCCTCATCATCAAAGTCCATTGTGCGTATAGGCTTACCATCATCTAATGTCTTTTTGATTTTTTCCAACACATTCAATTCGAATGCAGCAGTTTTATCGTTTTTAGCATATTTGGAAGTCTTTGCAATTCGCTTTTCAACAACTTCCAAATCAGCCAGTATAAGCTCCAATGTTATTATTTCGATGTCTCTTATTGGATCAATGCTGCCTTCAACGTGAGTTATGTTGCTGTCATCAAAGCATCTAACAACATTTAATATTGCATCGACTTCTCTTATGTGTGATAAAAATTTATTGCCTAACCCTTCGCCTTTACTGGCGCCCTTTACTAAACCTGCTATGTCGACAAATTTTATCGTGGCAGGTATTATCTTTTGAGGATTTACGATTTTTGCCAGCTCATTAAGCCTTTTGTCGGGTACAGATACAATTCCTACATTAGGTTCTATCGTACAAAAAGGATAATTTGCACATTCGGCGCCTGCTTGTGTTATGGCATTGAAAATTGTACTTTTTCCAACATTAGGCAGACCAACTATTCCTATTTCCATTTGTATTCCTCCGTTTTTTAAAATCAAGAAAAAATTTTTTCTAAATGTATCAAATAGAATTATATATGAAAAACTATAAAACTTCAAACTAATAATTGGATATTATTTACATTGATTATTGTAATAAATTGACTTCATCTGAGCAAAATATTGATTGGAGGTGTTTGAATTGAAAAATAGCAAAAAAATTTTTTTAATACTTTTAGCATTGATAATGGCATTGTCTATATCTTTGACGGGTTGCAAGGCATCTAAAAAGCCATCGCCAACAAGATATACTCCTACGACACCTAGGACGACACCAGCTCCGTCACCAGGCATGACTACTCCTGCACCGTCAAGAGTGCCGACGACACCAACTCCAACAACACCTGCACCTACTACACCGACTCCAGCGAAAAAGCCGGTTCCACAAAGCGTGAGAGCAGCAAAAATAGCCAGCAATGTGGCAAAACTTCCTGAAGTAAACAAGGCTACTGTAGTTATATTTGGAAATACTGCTATCGTAGGTATTGACATGAAGGCCAGCGTCCAAGGCACTAATGAGACGCAGGTTAAGAAAAAAGTAGAGAAGACAGTGAGAGATACTGATAAAGGGATAAAGAATGTATCTGTAACATCTGATCCTGATCTATATACGAGGATAAACAATATCGCAAAAGGAATAGCAGCCGGAAGACCATTATCTGAGTTTACTAAACAGATAACAGAGATATTAAAAAGGATAACGCCAAGTGCATAATATAAACCTGGGGAAACCCGGGTTTATGCTTTGTTGACATATTTGTAGTTTTTAAATATAATTAGGTCAATTGGATTATTATAGAAGGAGTGAAAAATATGTCCATCATAAAGGAAAACATTGCGAGTGGTATTGAACTCTATGTCAATAAACTTAATAAGTTTAAAACGGTAACAATTAATGTGTACATAAGCAATAAATTAAGCGATGAAACGGCAAAATTTGCATTGCTGCCATCGGTTTTAAGGAGAGGAAGCTTTAGCTTTAAAACGTATAAGGATATAACAAAGCATTTAGAAGATCTTTACGGTGCTACGTTTGCTTATTCGGTTTATAAAAAAGGTGAGCGGCAGATTGCACAGTTTAAGATGGAAATTGTAGATAGTACATATTTAAAGGAAGATATATTGGAAGAAAGCGTTAAGTTCATATCAGACATACTTTTGAATCCATTAATATCAAATGATGGTTTTGAACAATCATATGTGCAGCAAGAAAAAGAAAAACAGAAAAATCTTATTAATTCTCGCATAAATGAAAAGACAAAATACGCCGTTGAAAGGTGTATAGAGGAAATGTGCAAGGATGAAGATTACTCAATTTATGAGCTTGGAAATGTAGATGATGTGGATAAAATAGATGAAAAAAATCTTTATGAGTTTTATAAAAAGGCAATTAAAAGGCTTCCGATAGATATATTTGTCGTAGGCAATGTGGACGTAGATAAAGTGAAAGAGTTTTTCAACAAGCACTTTAAAATAGAGAGAGCGAATGTAGAAGTGATTCCAGATACGCCTATATTAAGAAAGATCGATAAGGTAAAATATGTAGAAGATAAACTTGATGTTACTCAAGGCAAGCTGACTTTAGGGTACAGGACAAATGTAAATCCATGGGACGAAGAGTATTTTCCACTTTTAATATTAAGCGGTGTTTTAGGAGGAGGGCCTTTCTCTAAACTTTTTATGAATGTTAGAGAAAGAGAAAGCCTTGCATATTATGCTCAGACAAGGTTAGAAAGATTTAAAGGATTAATGCTTGTAATGTCAGGCATTGAAATTAAAAACTACGAAAAAGCATTGGAGATAATACAAAAGCAAGTAGATGAGATAAAATCAGGCAACATATCTGATTATGAATTTAATTCGTCTGTGAAAGCCTTAGTTTCCTCGCTTAATTCAATAAAAGACAGTGGAACACAATTGGCAGATTTTTATTTATCACAGAAACTTTCACATACAGATTACAGCATAGATGATTTTATAAAGAAGATAGAAAAAGTTACCATAAATGACATCGTAGACGTCTCTAAGAAGTTGCAATTAGACACTGTTTATTTCATGACAAAAAATGAGGAGTGATATGAAATGTTGGAAATATTTAATGACTTAATAAAAGAGAAAATGTACAAATATGAACATAAAAGTGGCTTGAATGTTTTCGTAATGCCTAAGAAAGGGTTTATAAAACAATATGCCATTTTTGCGACTCATTACGGTTCTAACGATAGAGAATTTATAATTCCTGGTGAAAGTGAACCTACGCATGTGCCAGACGGGATTGCTCATTTTTTAGAGCATAAAATGTTTGAAGAAGAAAGTGGAAGTATATTTGAAGAGTTTTCTAAGAATGGGGCTTCTGCAAATGCTTATACAAATTTTACAACTACTGCTTATTTGTTTTCATGCACAGACAATTTTTACAGTAATTTAAGACTTCTTTTGGATTTTGTCCAAAGGCCTTATTTTACAGATGAAAATGTTGAAAAGGAGAAAGGCATAATAGCCCAAGAAATTCGCATGTATGATGATGATCCGTCTTGGAGGCTGTTTTTCAATATGTTAGGCGGATTGTATCACGTACATCCTGTCAAGATAGATATTGCCGGTACTATTGAATCTATATCGAAAATTGACAAAGATATTTTGTATAAATGTTACAATACATTTTACCATCCTTCAAATATGGTGTTGTTTGTGATTGGCGATATTGACGTGGATAAAGTTGCAGAAATCGTAAATGATAGTGTTAAATCAAAGAAAAGAGATGGTCATATAAAACGCATTTATCCTGATGAGCCGACTAAAATAAACAAGAATTACGTAGAACAGAAAATGTCCGTTTCGATGCCGCTATTTAATATTGGATTTAAAGACAATGACATAGGTTATGGAGGAAAGAGGTTACTTAAAAGGGACATAACTACACAGATTTGCTTAGAGATTTTAGCTGGCAGAAGCTCTGACTTGTATGAAGAACTTTATAATGATGGGCTTATTGATACAACTTTTGATGTGGAGTACGTAGGTGAAGTAGATCATGGATATTCTATAATAGGCGGGCAATCTGTAGATCCTGAAGCTGTGAAAAAGGCTCTTATAGCTAAAATTTCATCCATCTATAAAGTAGACGATGCTGATTTCTATAGAATCAAGAGGAAGTTGCTGGGCCGATTTATAAAATCATTTAATTCTGTTGAAAGCATTGCACACAACTTTATATCGTACTACATGAAAGACATTAATATCTTGGATTTTACATCTGTCATAGAAGATATAACTCCTGATGATGTACTAAATAGATTTAAGACGCATTTTAATGAAGATAACTGTGTATTATCTGTTGTAAAGCCATAATATGTTATAGTTTTTGATAACGAGTCATACTCGTTATTTTTTTGTGAAAAAAATTTTAATTTATTGAAGGATTTTTGAGTTTTATATAGAATAAACATAATAAGTGGTTTAAAGTGGTGCAAAGTGGTTAGAAGTGCAATAGAAATGGGTGTTCGGTATGCTGATGGGGCAATATGAACATACAATAGATCAAAAAGGGAGAGTTTTTATACCTGCCAAGTTCAGGGACGAACTGGGGTATAAATTTGTGTTGACGCGAGGGCTTGACAATTGCCTTTTTGCTTACTCATTGTCAGAATGGTCAAATATCGAGGCAAAGCTAAAGACATTGCCACTTAACAGAAAAGATGCCAGAGCATTTACCAGATTTTTCTTAGCAGGCGCCACTGAATGCGAAATAGACAAGCAGGGAAGAGTATTAATACCGAACATCTTGAGAGAACATGCAAAAATTGAGAAAGAAGTCATAATAATTGGGGTATCGTCAAGAGTGGAGATTTGGAGTAAAGAAGTATGGATGGAATATTCAAATAATATTGATGTTTCTTTTGAAGATGTTGCAGAGCATTTAGACGATTTAAACATATAAGGTGATTTTTATGGATTTCAAACATGAAAGTGTGTTGTTGCAAGAGACTATTGAATATTTAGAAATTAAGCCTGATGGTATTTATGTAGATGGAACTTTAGGCGGTGGTGGCCATTCATATGAGATATTAAGACGGCTTGATAAAGGAAAATTAATCGCAATCGACAGAGATATGGACGCCATAAAGGCTGCATCTATTAGGCTTAAAGACTTCAATAATGCAACGTATATTCATGACAATTATAAGAATATAAAAGATATATTAAAAAAATGCGGGATTAAGAGCATAGATGGTGCTTTATTAGACCTTGGCGTATCTTCATATCAATTAGATGAGGCACAAAGGGGATTTTCTTACATGCACGATGCCCCACTTGATATGAGAATGGACAAAGAAAGTGACATTACAGCAGAGTACGTTGTAAACAATTATTCAGAAGATGAAATTGCAAAGGTAATTTCTGATTATGGTGAAGAACTATGGGCTAAACGAATTGCAAAGTTCATCGTTGAGGAGAGAAAGAGAAAACCTATTAAGACTACATTTGAGTTAGTAGACGTAATAAAAAAGGCCATACCTGCATCAAAGAGGAGGACAGGACCGCATCCTGCCAAAAGAACATTTCAAGCTATAAGGATTGAAGTCAATGAAGAGCTAAAAGGGCTTGGAGATGCTATTGCTGACTTTGTAGATGCAATGAATCCGGGAGGAAGAATAGCAATCATAACATTCCACTCGCTGGAAGATCGAATAGTAAAAAATACTTACAAGAAACTGGAGGATCCGTGTACATGCCCTAAAAACTTGCCGTGTACATGTGGGAAAAAACCAGTAATAAAGATCATAACTAAAAAACCTATTGTACCAAGTGAAAATGAAATAAGAGTAAACCCAAGATCTCGAAGTGCAAAACTAAGAGTTGCAGAAAAACTGCTGTTCTAAAGTATAAGGGGGAAGAATAAATTGGTATTAGAAAAGCACAATTACGATTATGATCTAAAGCCGTATTATGAAGAAAACAAAGGTAAAAAAACCAAAAAGAATAAGAAGCTTAAAAACCTTGCAGTAATAGTTTTTGTAGGATTTTTAAGCCTTACCGTTTTGTTTAGGTATGCGTTGATATATCAAAAATCTGTTGCATTAAGCAGTGTAGAGGCAAAAGCCAGCGAAATAGAAAAGTTAAACCAGCAGTTAGAAGTCCAAATTGCTTCAATGAGCGATCTGCAGAGGATAGAAGAAATAGCGAAAAATCAGTTAGGAATGGTAGAGCCTGATAAAGGGCAGATAGTCTACATGAGTGTTGGCAAACAAAATCAAGTCGCTGAGAAAAAAACAGATGATGAAAACAAAAATAAGACTTTTTGGGGAAGGATTTTGGGACTGCTGGTGAGATAGGAGGGATTTTAAATATCACCAAGCATTTCTACCAAAAAGAGAATTTTATTTTTGCTGTTTTTTTCTATACTTATTATTAGCGTTCTCATTGTTAGGCTTTTTTGGATACAGATAGTAAAAAGCGATGAATTTCAAAAGCTTGCCATACCTCAGTGGACATTAGATGTTTCAGTTACGCCAAAACGCGGTTTGATATTAGACAGAAATGGCAAGGCACTTGCTGAAAGCGCAAGTTCTAACAAAGTTAGCATAATACCGAAAGAAGTGAAAGACAGCCAAAAAGATGAAATTGCGTCAAAGCTGGCTGAGATTTTAAAAATCGACAAAGAAGATATCCTTAAAAAGATAAGCAACAAGAATGTACAAGAGGTATTGATTGCAAGGAGAATTGATGATGATACGGCTAACAAGATAAGAAAATTAAATCTATCTTGTATTGTAATATCTGGAGATACAAAAAGATATTATCCAGAGAAGAATTTAGCTTCCCACATACTTGGGTTTACAGGTGTAGACAATCAAGGACTGGACGGAATCGAGTCGGTGTACGATAGCTATTTAAGAGGAATACCTGGAAGGATTTCGTCGCCAGTTGATGCATTAGGCAGGAAAATGGGGAATGGTGAAGAAGAATACATCCCACCTATAGATGGTTACAATGTTGTTTTGACGATTGATTCAAACATACAGCATTTTGCAGAAAAAGCTCTTGATGATGCGTATGCACATACTAAGCCTACAAAAGGTGCTGTTGCAATCGTAATGGATCCTATGACAGGTGATATTTTAGCCATGGCATCAAGGCCTGATTACGATCCAAACAACCCATTTGCAGGTCCCAAAAGCGATTGGTTTAAAAATTGGAGAGATAAGGCTATATCGGATGCTTACGAACCTGGCTCAGTTTTCAAGACAGTTACAGCGTCAGCAGCATTGGAGGAAGGTGTTGTTGGGTTAAACGAGCAATTTTATGACCCTGGATATATCATGGTTGCAGGGCAGAGAATAAATTGTTGGGCAACACATTACAGCGAAACATTTGTACAAGGAGTCCAAAATTCCTGCAACGTTGTCTTTGCGACAATTGCCCAAAGGCTTGGAGTAGACAAATTGTACAAGTACATTCATGAATTTGGCTTTGGAGAAACCACCGGCATAACATTACCTGGAGAAGCACCTGGCCTTGTAATGAAAGAAAAAGATGTAGGCCCTGTAGAGCTTGCTACAAACTCGTTTGGACAGGGTATTGCGGTTACGCCACTTCAAATGATACGAGCGGTTTCAGCGATAGTAAATGGCGGAAAACTGATGGAGCCTCATATAGTCAAAGAAATAGTCGATTCTGATGGGAAACCTATAAAAGAATTCAAACCAACTGTAATAAGGCAAGTGATATCCGAAAAGACATCAGCTACAATGAGGCAGATACTTGAAAGTGTAGTATCCGAAGGTACAGGCAAGGCAGGTTACATAGAAGGGTATGATGTTGGAGGGAAAACAGGCACTACAGAAAAATATACACCTGGGAAATACGTGGCTTCATACGTCGGATTTGCACCTGCAGAAGATCCAAAAGTGATAGCGCTTGTGGTGATTGATGAACCAAATGCCGAAACTCATTTTGGCAGTGCGTTAGCAGGACCTGTAGTAAGAAGCATATTATATGACACGTTGACGTACTTAAATGTAAAACCAAAAGGAATTGTAGTGAAGCCTCTTGTAAAAGTTCCAGATGTAAGGAATTTGAACTTGAATGAGGCTCAAAATGCATTGTTAAAAGATAAGCTGCAATTTTCCATTGAAGGAACTGGGAACACAGTTGTAGACCAAATGCCTAAACCCGGGGCAATGGTAGAAGAAGATTCGAAAATTGTCTTGTATTTAAATGAATACAATAATAACGGAAAGGTTGATGTACCTGATCTAAAAGGAAAATCTATCACAGAAGCGAGTAACATTTTAAGCTCTTTAGGGCTGAAAATAAAAATCAATGGTTCTGGTATTGCTGTAAGCCAGAAGCCAGAAAAAGGTGAAAAAGTTGATAAAGGAACAACTGTTGAAGTCGACTTTAGGCCACTGGAAAATTAATTCAAGCACAATATGCAGTTTTTGATATATGCAAACTGCATAATTGTGCTATACTATTAAATGTATATAATGAATTAGGAGGCCTATTATGAGACTTGTGGATATATTAAAGGATGTAAATTATACAACTGTTAAAGGCAACATCGATGTTGATGTAAAAGGAATTTGCTATGATTCCAGGAATTCAAAAGAAGGTTCGCTATTTGTTGCAATCAAAGGATTTAAGTTTGATGGGGCGGATTACATAAATAATGCTGTAGAAAGAGGAGCTGTTGCCGTCGTAGTTGAACATGAAATAACCATAGATAAAGACATCACCGTCATAAAAGTAGAAAATGCCAGGAAGTCATTGGCTAAAATCGCATCAAATTACTACGGTGATCCTTCAAAGCAGCTTTTTATGATAGGCGTGACAGGAACAAACGGCAAGACTTCTGTCACATACATGATAAAGTCCATACTGGAAAGCCAGAACAATAAAGTCGGGCTGATAGGAACGATTCACAACATGATTGGCGACAAAGTCTATCCAACAGAGAGGACTACTCCAGAGTCATTAGATCTTCAAAGATACCTTAGGCTCATGGTTGATGAAGGTGTGAAATACGTAGTGATGGAAGTTTCTTCACATTCATTGGCGTTAAACAGAGTAGATGAATGTAAATTTGATATAGCCGTTTTTACCAATTTAACCCAAGATCATTTAGATTTTCACAAGACGATGGATGAGTATGCTAGTGCAAAGGCTAAACTTTTCAGGATGGCAAAGATGGCTTGCGTGATAAACATAGATGATGATTATTCTTCGTATATGATAGAGAATTCTAATGCTAAAGTTGTAACATATGGCATAAAAGACTATGCATACATAATGGCAAAAGACATCAAAAACGATATTAAAGGTGCGAAATTTACCGTACAAATAGAAGATATAAAAAGTGAAATAGCTTTAAAGATACCGGGACTATTTAGTGTTTACAATTCACTGGCGGCTATTTCAGTAGCATTTATATTGGGTATACCGCTTCAGTCTGTAAAAATGGCTCTTAAGGATGTCAAGATAAAGGGAAGATTTGAAGTTCTTGATTTGGATGTACCTTACAATGTAGTGATTGACTACGCCCACACTCCAGACGGACTTGAGAATTTAATGAAGGCATTTGAAGAATACAATACTGGGAAAAAGATATTGCTTTTTGGTTGTGGCGGCGACAGAGATAAAGGCAAACGCCCTAAAATGGGAGAAGTCGCTGGCAAATATGCCGATTTTGTAATTATAACTTCGGACAATCCAAGGTCGGAGGAGCCTATTAAGATAATACAAGAAATTGAAGAAGGCATTAAAAATACAAAATGCCCTTACACAATCATAGAAGATAGGAAAGAAGCTATAAAGTACGCACTATCTATAGCGAAGGACAATGACGTCGTAATTTTAGCTGGTAAGGGGCATGAAACATATCAAGTATTGAAAGACAAAGTCATAGATTTTGATGAAAGAGACATAGTAAGAGATATATTAAATGGAGATGAAAAAGTTGATTTTAACAGTTAAAGAGATATTGGATGCAACAGAAGGGAAATTACTATCCGGCGATATAAATGTATGCGTAAGCGGTATAAGCACCGATTCGAGGACAATTAAGTCTGGAGATTTGTTTATACCTTTAAAAGGTGAAAGGTTCAATGGAGAGGAATTCATAGATGATGCCTTAAATGTAGGTTCTGCTTCCCTTACAGAGTCTATCAATTATATCAGACACGATAGTAAACCGATTATATTTGTCAAAGACACAAAAGACGCTTTGCACAGGATAGCTAAATATTATAGAAGCAAATTCGATATTCCATTTATTGCCGTAACTGGCAGCAGTGGAAAAACTACGACTAAGGACATGATTTACGATGTTTTATCGATGAAGTACAACGTCTTAAAGACAATCGGAAATTTCAACAATGAGATCGGCTTGCCCCTTACCTTATTTACGCTTAATGATGGTCATGATATGGCTGTTGTTGAAATGGGAATGAGCGGTTTTGGCGAAATAAGAAGGTTAAAAAACATTGCATCTCCTAATGTTGCGGTATATACGAATATTGGAGTTGCTCATATTGAAAAATTAGGTTCCCGTGAAAATATATTAAAGGCAAAATCAGAGCTTATTGAAGATTTTAAAGATGGCGATACAGTCGTAATTAATGCAGATGATGATATGTTAATAAAATTGCTTGAAAAAAAGGGCCCTAAATTTGTGACATACGGTATAAATAATGGCGATATCAAGGCCTTTGACATAGAATTAAAGGAAGAATCTTCAAAATACAAAGTTTTGATAGATGGGTATTTATTAGACATAGAATTAAACGTACCAGGAAAACACAATATATATAATTCATTAGCGGCAATTTGTATAGGAATCAAATTTGATGTCAATAAAGAAGATATAAGGAAAGCACTGGCTAAGTTTCAGCCAAGTGACATGAGATTAAATATAATAGATGCAGCAGGTATTAAAATTATAAACGATGTGTATAATGCAAATCCTTCATCCATGAAAGCTGCTTTGTCAGTTTTAGGTGGATATACAGAGAGAAGGAAAGTAGCTGTGTTAGGCAATATGTTAGAGTTAGGACAGTATGCAGACATTGCACATCGAGAGGTTGGGGAATATGTAAAAGAAAATGATATTGATGTGCTTATAACAGTTGGAGATTATGCTTTGAAAATAGCTGATGGGGCAATAGAAAAAGGAATGAACAATGATAATGTCTTTAGATGCGCTAATAATGCAGAAGCCATTGATGTCATAAAAAATATTATGAAAGAAAGTGATGTCTTTTTAGTTAAAGGTTCAAGAGGGATGAAGATGGAGGAAATCGTGAAATTTTTGCAGGAGAGTGCTTATAAATGATACAAAAGATGATATTTGCTACAATTATTTCTTTTTTAATTTGTGTCGTATTAGGTCCTATTGTTATTCCATGGCTAACTAAATTAAAGTTTGGTCAAAGTGTAAGAAGCGATGGACCTAAGACGCATCTAAAAAAAGCTGGAACCCCAACAATGGGTGGAATAATCATAATTATCTCTTTGCTCATTGCTGATATTGTATTTTCAAAATGGGATAAATACATGGCATTGTTAATCACGATAACATTAGGATATGGAATAATCGGCTTTTTGGATGACTACATAAAAGTGCGGTATAAAAGATCGTTAGGTCTTACCGCCAGGCAAAAGCTTTTAGGTCAATTTGCATTAGCTATTTTGTTTGCGTATTTTTCGAAGAATATAGTTGGCACCGATGTAATAATTCCATTTTTGAAGCGAGAAATTGACTTGGGCTACTTTTACATACCGTTTATAATGTTTGTAGTTGTTGGAACTGTAAATAGTGTTAATCTAACGGATGGATTGGATGGGCTTGCATCAGGAGTATCTTTTATGGTTACCGCTTTTTTTACATTAATAGGTTTTTTTATGAACAATACGTCGTTAACTGTGTTTGGTGCAGCAATTACTGGTGCACTTCTTGGATTTTTGAAGTTTAATAGATACCCTGCCGAAGTGTTTATGGGAGATACAGGTTCACTTGCAATTGGTGGAGCTGTAGCGGCTTTGGCAACAATGACTAAATTGCCTGTCATTTTAGTAGTGGTGGGAATTGTTTATGTCGCTGAAGCATTGTCAGTTATAATTCAAGTTGTGTCTTTTAGACTTACAGGTAAAAGGATATTTAAAATGAGCCCTCTCCATCATCATTTTGAGCTTTCTGGTTGGTCAGAAACTAAAGTCGTATTTTTATTTTGGATAGTAACTTTGATAGCAGTGTTTGTGTCATTTTATGGAATAAGTTAAATTTATCTTAAAAATCAGAATGAAAATTTTTTTATGATTTAGGAGGAAAATATGGACTTTTGTGGTAAAAAAATTGTTGTAGCAGGATTTGGGTTAAGTGGCAAAGCTTTGTGTAGGGTTTTATTGATGTTAAATGCTAAAATATTTGTGTTTGATTCAAAAGATGAGGATAAGTTTGGTGATGATTTAAAAGAATTTAGAGAAAAAGGTGTTACATTTTGCTTTAAAGATGTCACAGATGAGCTTTTAAATGGTGCAGAAATGGTCATTGTTAGTCCTGGGATTTCTGTGGACTCTGATATAGTCGTATTGTCAAAATCAAAGGGCATTGATGTAATAGGTGAGGTGGAGTTTGCTTATAGGTTGTCAAAGGCTCCTATATACGCCATAACAGGTACAAACGGAAAGACTACTACAACATCGCTGCTTGGCGAAATATTTAAAGCATCAGGTGTAAAGACATATGTTGCAGGAAACATAGGATATCCTCTTGTTGAAGCAGCAATAAATGCTAATGCGGAGGATGTCATTGTAGCGGAAATAAGCAGTTTTCAATTGGAAACAATAAAGGAGTTCAAACCTGTAATAAGCGCAATAATAAATATAACCCCGGATCATTTAAATAGACACAAGACATTGGAAAACTACATCGAAATCAAAGGGCGGATTTTCGAGAATCAAACTGCTGATCAATTCACTGTCTTAAATTATGATGATAAAAATATTTCTTCTTTATTTAAAAAAGCCAAATGCAATGTTTTTCCTTTTAGCAGAAATAGAGCTTTAGAGCATGGTACGTATCTTGAAAATGGAAAAATCGTAATCTCTGCAGATGGAGAAAAAAGTACGATAATAGACATTGAAGACATATATATTCCAGGAAATCACAATGTAGAAAATGCCATGGTAGCATCTACAATGGCTTATTTAGCGGGAATTGATATTAAAGTCATAAGTGAAACATTGAGGACATTTAAAGGCGTTGAGCATAGGATTGAATTTGTAAGAAACGTAAATGGAGTCAAATATTACAATGACTCAAAAGGAACAAACCCAGATGCAGCAATAAAAGCTATTGAAGCTATGAAAGGCCCTATCATATTGATTGCCGGTGGATATGACAAAGGTGTAAGTTTTGATGAATTTACTGCTTCTTTTAAAGGTCGCGTAAAAAAATTGATTCTGCTTGGTGAGACGAAAGATTTAATCTATAAATCTGCTATAAAAGAAGGGTATTCAGAAGATGATGTTATATTTGTAGAAAGCATAGATGATGCTGTTTATGCTGCTTATAATGCGGCTAAACCTGGTGACAATGTGCTTTTATCGCCTGCCTGTGCAAGTTGGGATATGTTTAGAAATTATGAAGAGAGAGGCAGACTCTTTAAAGATGCGGTAAATTCTTTGAGGGGGTAGGCTCAGTGAATCGTAAGTATCCCGTTGATTACAATATACTTATATCCGTATTGGTTCTTGTGTCCATAGGTGTTGTGATGGTATTTAGCGCAAGCTCTGCAAATGCGTATTACCAATACCATGATTCATTCTACTTTTTGAAGCGTCAGCTTTTGTGGGCAATTATCGGCTTTTTTGCCATGACATTTATGATGAATTTTGATTATCATAAATTGAAGAAGCTGTCAAATGCGTTGTTGATATTGTCAATAGTTTTACTTATAGTAGTATTGTTGCCAGGAATAGGAAGCACAAGGTACAATTCTACCAGATGGATTGAAATAGGCGGATTTACTTTGCAGCCGTCAGAAATAGCTAAATACGCCATAATACTGTTTTTTGCAAAATATTTTGATAATAACCCTAATTATGCAAAAAGCTTTAAAAAGGGAGTCCTTCCTGTACTATTGATTGCCGGAATATTCTTTTTACTCATTATGAAGCAGCCAAATTTCAGCACTGCTGGTACAATATTTATCATTTCTATAATAATCTTATTTGTGGCGGGCGCAAAGTTATCATTTATGGCGACATTGTTTGGAGTTGGTGGTTCTGCAGCTATTATCGTAGTGACCAGCATAAAGTACATAAGGCAAAGGGTATTTACATTTTTAAATCCATGGCAAGACATAAAAGGGCATGGCTATCAAATTGTACAGTCCTTGTATGCTTTAGGTTCAGGAGGGCTTTTTGGAGTCGGTTTAGGCAGAAGCCGACAGAAGTTTATGTATCTGCCGATGCCACAAAACGACTTTATTTTTTCAATAATCGGTGAAGAGCTTGGCCTTATCGGGACGGCTTCTATATTGTTACTTTTTCTGTATCTCATAATAAGAGGCCTTAGAGTCGCGGCAAAAGCTCCGGATGTATTTGGATGTCTCATTGCTACCGGCATTGTAGGTGTGATCGGCGTTCAAACTTTGATAAATGTTGCAGTTGTAACTTCATCAATGCCAGCTACTGGTGTGTCTTTGCCATTTATCAGTTATGGTGGGACATCTACAGTCTTTATGATGGCTGCAATGGGCATATTATTGAATATATCAAGGTACGCAAACATGGATAGGAGTTGATGAAATGAGGTACTTATTGACAGGTGGCGGTACAGGTGGCCATATATATCCGGCAGTGGCGATTGCAAATGAAATCATGCGAAACGAAAAAGATGCAGAGATATTATTTGTAGGAACAGAAAATGGGCTTGAAAAAGAATTGGTGCCAAAGTCAGGTTATACCCTTAAAACTATAAGAGTAAAAGGATTTAAGCGCAAATTATCAATTGATACGATAAAGACTATTAAGATAGCTTTCGATGGTTTGATAGATGCAAAAAAAATAATAAATGATTATAGACCGGATGTAGTAATTGGAACAGGGGGATATGTGTGCGGCCCTGTAGTCATGACAGCAGCTCTTATGAAGATACCGACGCTTATTCACGAGCAAAATGCTTATCCAGGACTTACAAATAGAATACTTTCAAGGTTTGTAGATATTGTGGCCGTTGCATTTGATGAGTCAAAAAAGTACTTTCGAAATAAAGGCAATATCTTTGTGACAGGTAATCCCATTAGAATGGAGATTTTGAATGGTGATAGAAAAAAGGCTTTGAAAAAATGGAGCTTAGATGAGACGAAAAAAGTAGTGGTTTCTGTAGGAGGTAGCAGAGGCGCTGCCAAAATCAATGAATACATGGTTGATGTGATAAAAAAATCGAGAGAAGAATTTCAGATTCTCATGATAACAGGAAAAAATCAGTATGACAGTGTAATAAAAATGATCAAAGATTACGATATAAGATTAGGAGAAAATATTAAGATAATTCCGTATTGTTATGAAATGGGTGATATCTATTCAATTGCAGATGTAATGGTGTGTAGATCAGGTGCAATCACACTTGCAGAATTGTTAGCCACATCAACTGCATCGATTTTGATTCCGTCTCCAAATGTTACTCACAATCATCAAGAGTACAATGCAAGAGTTCTTGAAAAAAATGGTGCAGCTTCGGTGATTCTTGAAAAAGACTTAAATGGAGATGTTTTGTATAAAAAGATATTATCTATCGTAAATGACTCCAGTAAGCTTAAAACCATGAAAGCTAATGCAAAAAAGTTATCAAAGATAGATGCTGCCAATGAAATTTATAGGCTTGTTTGTAAGCTAAAATAGGCGATGTAACCTCCTGAAGCATAGGTGCATATTATGAATTGTACAGCTTAACAGGAGGTGATAGAATGGGATGAAATATGTCATTAAAGGAGGAAATAGATTAAAAGGTGAGGTACGGATAAACGGTGCGAAAAATTCTGTATTGCCAATACTTGCTGCAACACTATTAAACAAAGGTGTAAGTATTTTACACTCTTGCCCAAGATTAAAAGATGTTTATTCTATGATAGAAATATTAAGACACTTAGGCTGTACAGTAGAATTTGATGGGTCAGACATTATAGTAGATTCCAGTGGTATCATTGATTACCACATTCCAGACAGATTAATGAGAGCAATGAGATCATCCATTTTTTTGATGGGAGCATTGGTGGCAAGAAATAATGTTGCTCAGATCAGCTTTCCAGGAGGATGTGACATAGGGCATAGGCCTATTGACTTGCACATAAAAAGTTTAAAAAAGCTTGGCATATCAATAGATGAATCGTATGGATTTATCAATTGCGAAAGCAAGTCAATTTGCGGCAATGAAATACATCTTGATATACCCAGCGTTGGTGCAACTGAAAATATAATGTTGGCTGCATCCATGGCTGATGGAACTACAGTTATAGGAAATGCTGCAAAAGAGCCAGAAATAGAGGATCTACAAAATTTTCTAAATTCGATGGGTGCAAAGATTTCAGGTGCAGGTACAAATACTATTGTGATACGAGGTGTAAAAGAATTGCATGATACTGAATACACAATAATACCTGATAGGATAGTTGCGGGGACTTATCTTATTGCATCAGCTATTACAAAAGGAGAGGTAGTTCTTAAAAATGTGATTAAAAGACACGTAGATTCTCTTTTGTCAAAGCTAAATGAATGTGGTTTTAAAATATCACATGGCAATGACTTTATAAAACTTAATTCTACCGGTAGAGCCAAGGCAGTTGACATGATAATAACTCTCCCATATCCTGGTTTTCCAACGGATCTTCAGGCACAAATGGTTTCACTTTTAGCTACTGCGGATGGGACATCTATAGTTACGGAGACTATTTTTGACAATAGGTTTAAATATACAGAGGAATTAGTAAGAATGGGCGCAGATATTAAAGTAGATGGGCGAATTGCGGTAGTGAAAGGAGTTGACAAGCTTACGGGAACAAATGTCGTTGCAAAAGATTTAAGAGGTGGTGCAGCACTAGTCTTAGCTGGATTAGGTGCTATCGGCACTACAATTGTAGAAGACATAGAACATATTGATAGAGGATATGAAGATTTTAGCGAAAATTTAAAAAATCTTGGTGCTGACATAGAAAGGACTATGTAAAACAGCCAATGCTGTTTTACATCATCTAAAATTTGTACAAGCATATGATAGAGGCGATGTATATGATGGAAGAAAGACAGTATAAAAAGAAAAAGAGGTTTAGCGTTTTTATCGTATTTTTGTTTATTTTTGCAATCATACTTTATATAATTTTATTTAAAACATCATTATTTGATGTAAAAAACATATATGTCTATGGGACAAGATCAGTAGATAAGAGCGATGTCATAAGGTTGTCGGGGATAGAGATAGGCAGCAATACTCTGAAAATAAATAAATCAGCCGTCATTAAATCCATTATGAAGGATCCATACATTAAAGATGCGTCAATTAACATAATTTATCCTTCTAAAGTCGAAATAAAAATAGATGAAAGGGTATTGGCGGCTCAAATAAGCTATAAAGACAAATTTCTATATGTAGATACCGACTGTGTCGCAGTTCAGTTAGGTGATTACAACAATAAATTGCCAATATTAAAGGGAATCGAAGTTGGAAAATTTGAGATAGGAAGTAAAATCAACAATTTAAGTAATAATAAGGACATAGCAAAACTATTGCCGTTAATATATAATAAGAATATATACAATAGTATAATTGTTGATGGTTCAAAGATTACATTAAAGACGAATTCAGGAATAAATGTAGTATTGGAGAATGTTGATGACATAAGCTATTCATTAAATTTTTCTGAAAAGATATTGAATGATTTAGAGAAAAAAGGCTATAGCAGTGGAAATGTTCTTATAGTAAGCAACGGGAATCCAATTTATACGCCATAAGAAATGGAGGAAGTGCAGTGAAAAAGAGCTTTTTTGTTTCTATCGCTTTTGTATGTGTCGTTCTTGGAATAATGATATCAACACAGTTTAGAAATGTGAAAAACAGTGATAGCTTGACTGTGCAAAGAGCAGAGGAACTTACAAGTAAATTAAATCAAGTTCAGAAAGAGAGAGATGAGTTGAAAAAACAGATAAATGATTTAGAAGCGAAAATATCAAATTATGAAAATTCTGCGGCTAAGTCAAGCACAGTAACAAAGTCTCTTAAAGATGACCTTGACAAATATAAAGAATTAGCGGGCCTTTCTGATGTTGAAGGACCTGGCATAATAGTTACAATAAATGATGGCAATACACAACTTCAGCCTGGTGCTGATCAAACTGCTTTTTTGGTTCACGATGAAGATCTTCTAAATATAGTTAATGAGCTTAGAGCAGCGGGAGCTGAAGCTATATCAATAAATGACCAAAGACTCGTTGCAACATCTGAGATACGAATGATAGGCAATACTATCGATATTAATTCAGTCAGATTTACGCCTCCATATGTGGTGAAAGCCATTGGAAATCCAGATACATTGGAAGCTGCATTGCGACTTAAAGGTGGAATAATCGATACATTGTCAAACTGGGGAATTCAGGTTAACATTAAGCGTTCTGACAAAATATTGGTCAAAAAATATGACGGTGTTTTAACGTATAAATATGCGAAACCTTACGAAGGAGGGAATAATTGATGGCTTTAATTATCATTTTAAGTTTAGCTTTAGGACTTGCAATCGGCTTTTTCTTGCCAATTAATTTGCCTCCTGCATATACATCATATCTTTCCGTTGCCATACTGGCTGCACTAGATTCTGTTTTTGGAGGAATTCGTGCCAGCCTTGAAAATAAATTCAATAATGCTATTTTCATTTCAGGCTTTTTTGGAAATGCTATATTGGCTGCAGTTTTAGCCTATATAGGTGATGTGTTAGGAGTTCCGATTTATTTGGCTGCGATTTTTGCTTTTGGCAGCAGATTGTTTACAAATTTTGCTTATATTCGGAGATACATTTTGAATAATTTTTCTAAAAAACAATAAGCTCCGAGGGGAGGAGAATTAATTGAATGAAATCATAACAGGTATTGATATTGGGACATCAAAAGTATGCACTATAATTGGCCAATGTGACAAAAATGGAGAGCTGAGGATAATTGGCATTGGAATGTATCCATGCAATGGCATGAAAAAAGGAGTCGTTGTTGATATAGAGACAACTGCTTTTTCCATTAAAAAATCCGTCGAACAGGCTGAAAGAATGGCGAATCAAAAGGTCACATCGGTTTACATTAAAATTCCCGGCGGCCTTACTGAAATATACAGAAATAGAGGTCTTGTGGCTGTAACAAGGGATGATAAAGAGATAACAGCGCAAGATGTGGAAAGAGTGCTGCAAGCTGCTAAAATAATGGCTTTGCCATCTGATAAGCAGATAATTGAGCTTATCCCTATTGAATACATAGTAGATGGTTATGGAGAAATTAAAGACCCTGTAGGTATGGCAGGGATAAGGTTGGAAGTGGATGCGGCAATTGTGACGGGTAGCTTGACAGCAGTACAGAATATGGAAAAATGCGTAAAAAAGGCTGGTTACACCATGTTGGGAATCATCGTAGAGCCATTAGCTACAGCAGAAGCAATATTGACTAAAGATGAGAGAGAACTTGGCGCAGCACTTATCGACATAGGTGCTGGTGTAACAGATATAGCAGTCTTTAAGTCTGGAAATTTAATATATACAGACATGATACCTGTTGGTGGAAATCACATAACCAACGATTTGTCAATCGGGTTAAAGATTTCTTTTGAAGAAGCCGAAATTATAAAGAAGAAGTATGGTTCTGTGGTGAAGGTAGAGAATGATGAGACAGTAAAAATAGCAAATATAGCAAATCATAGTTCTCAAGATACCAGACTTAATGATATAATAGATATTATAGAAGCGAGAGTAAATGAAATTTTGACGATGGTGTACGATGAAATGAGGGGTTCTAACGTTTTAGACCAGATTTCAACAAATATTGTAATAACAGGAGGCGGAATATCTTTTATAAAAGGCAGTCTGGATTTAGCAGAGAGTATTTTGGGTAAAAATGTAAGATTAGGTTTGCCTAATGCTATTGGAGTTTCTACGCCTGTATATTCAACTGCAGTAGGAATCGTCAAATATGTTTTTGCAAACCGAAAGTATCTATATAAAAAGCAAGTTGAGGTTCCGAAAGAAAGGGACCAAAAGAAAAGTGGAGTATTGTCAAAAATAAAAGACTGGTTTAATGATTTTTGGATATGATATGAGGAGGGTCTTATATGATAGGTATTGAAACAGATATGGAGCAGTTTGCAAATATTAAAGTTATTGGCGTCGGTGGTGGCGGTGGGAATGCTGTAAACAGAATGATTGAGGCAGGACTTAAAGGTGTGGAATTCATTGCAATCAATACGGACAAGCAAGCACTTTACATGTCAAAAGCTGAGACAAAAATACAGATTGGCGACAAACTGACAAAAGGCCTTGGAGCAGGCGCAAATCCTGAAATTGGCAAAAAAGCAGCGGAAGAGACAAAAGACGAGATTGAAAAGATTATAAGCGGTGCTGATATGGTATTTATTACTGCAGGTATGGGTGGCGGCACAGGTACAGGCGCTGCTCCTGTAGTAGCTGAAATAACTAAACAATTAGGCATTTTGACTGTTGGAGTTGTCACAAAGCCGTTTACTTTTGAAGGGAAAAAAAGAATGACACACGCTGAAATGGGAATAAGTGAGCTTAAAAAACACGTAGACGCACTTGTCACGATTCCAAATGATAGGCTGTTACAGGTGGCAGAGAAGAAGACATCAATGTTAGATGCGTTTAAAATTGCAGATGATGTCTTAAGGCAAGGTGTCCAAGGTATTTCTGACCTAATTGCTGTCCCAGGTCTTGTCAATGTTGATTTTGCTGATGTTAAGACCATAATGATGGAAACAGGTCTTGCACACATGGGTATAGGAATAGCATCTGGTGAAAATAAAGCCACCGAAGCGGCAAAGCAAGCGGTTCAAAGTCCACTTTTGGAGACGTCGATAGAAGGTGCAAGAGGGATATTGTTAAATATAGCCGGTGGAACTAACTTAAGCATATTTGAGGTTAACGAAGCGGCTAACTACATATATGAAACAGCGGATCCTGATGCAAATATCATATTTGGCGCAGTCATTGATGAAAGTTTAGAGGATCAGATTAGGATTACGGTAATCGCAACAGGGTTTGAAAAGAGGTTTGATTCTGAAAAGAAACCGAAAATAGAAAAAGAAATTATAAAACAAAGCGAAGTTAAAGACATAAACGAGGTCATAAAGTTTGACAATGACGACCTTGACATTCCTACTTTCTTAAGAAGAGGTAGAAAGTAAAAATAGAAACACCTTAATTAATGTTTTAATTAGGGTGTTTTTTTAATGCCTTTTTAACTACATTAATTAACATTAATGTATAAAATTCTTTAAAAAAATATTGATAATAGAGAAAATTTAGTGCCAAATTATAACAATTTTATCGATATTTTTTTATTATAATAGGAATAAAGGATTGTGGAATGAATATACATAGTTTAGGTAGTTTTTAAAGTTATTTGGAGCTGATAGGAGTGTACGCCGATGTAATTTTTATCGAAAACTTGATCATAAATTATATAATTTTATATTTGACTAAAAGATTTTCCAGATCGAATACTAATAATGCAAAGTTAATTTTCTCGTCCGCTTTAGGCGCTTTGTATGTAATTCTAATATTTTTTTCTTTGCCTAATATAATTTATTCACTTACATTTAAAATAATAATATCTATTTTAATGGTGGCAATTGCATTTGGGTTTAATAGATTTCATGAATTTATAAGAGTCTTAAGCATTTTTTATCTGGTTTCATTTATAATAGGTGGAACGGCTTTTGCATTGATTTACGTCGTGAATATAGACATTAGACAGATCATAATAGCAGCACTATTTTTCGCAATACTTTTAACTTATATTGGTTGGGGATACATATCAAAAAAGAATATAGAAAGCAATATTTTGTATAAGCTGCATATAGAAATGGATAATAAAGTAAGAGATGTAAAGGCGATATTAGATACAGGCAATACGCTACATGATCCTATTTCTAATTATCCTGTTGCAATAGTAGAATATGATGCTGTAAAAGAATTGTTGCCAGAAAAATTAAAAAATGTATTTGATTCTATGGGAAATGAATCTATATTTGAAATGACTAAAGCAGTAGATGATGATAAATGGCTTAAAAGGTTGAGGTTAGTGCCTTTTAATTCTATTGGAAACGACAGCGGGATTTTGATAGGATTTATACCTGACAATTTGGTGGTTGAGGGATATAGAAAATCGCAAAAAAATGCGATTGTGGGAATATATTTTAAAAAGTTAAACGAGACTTCAGATTATGAAGCACTTATAGGTACAGAATTGCTAAATTGATGGAGGGATGATGCGGTGAATATTAAGACAAAGGTGAAAGTAACTATTCAGTTGGCAATACTAAAAGTATTGACAAAACTGAAAATTCGAGACTCGATCTTTTATGTTGGTGGCAGTGAGGCTTTGCCTCCTCCTCTTTCGGCAGAAGAAGAAATGTTTTTGATAGCAAAAATGGAATCAGGTGATAATGAAGCTAAGTCAATGTTAATCGAGAGGAATTTGCGGCTCGTAGTCTATATAGCAAAGAAATTCGAGAATACTGGAGTAGGCATAGAAGATCTTATTTCTATAGGAACCATTGGGCTTATTAAATCAATAAATACGTTCAATCCGCGCAAAAAGATAAAGCTGGCTACTTATGCATCAAGATGCATAGAAAATGAGATACTCATGTATTTAAGGAGGAATAGCAAGACCAGAATGGAGGTTTCGTTTGATGAACCACTGAATATTGATTGGGATGGGAATGAGCTTCTTCTTTCAGATATTTTAGGCACAGACAATGAGCTGGTGTATAAAATCATTGAAGACGAAGTTGACAAACAGTTGTTGAAAAATGCATTGAAAAAGCTATCTGATAGAGAAAAAAGGATTATAGGATTGAGGTTTGGACTTAGCGGTGGAACAGAAATGACTCAAAAGGAAGTAGCCGACCTATTAGGCATATCGCAGTCATACATTTCAAGATTAGAAAAAAGGATATTAAAAAGACTCAAAAAAGAAATAAATAGATTAGTTTAAAATTGAATAAAATTTGCTCCGCAGGTAATACTTAAAATTAACCAATACATTTGGAGGATGGGCATATGAATAATAAAGTAGAGATCTGCGGAGTAAATACTTCCAAGTTACCTGTACTAAAAGGAGCTAAGCAAAAGGAACTGCTTTTAAGAATGAAAAACGGCGATAAAAGCGCCAGAGAAGAATTCATAAATGGAAATTTAAGACTTGTGTTGAGCGTTATACAAAGATTTAACAATCGCGGCGAGTATGTAGATGATTTGTTTCAAGTTGGCTGTATAGGCTTGATTAAGGCGATAGATAATTTTGATTTAAATCAGAACGTGAAATTTTCAACGTATGCAGTGCCAATGATCATTGGAGAGATCAGACGGTATTTAAGAGATAACAATTCTATTAGGGTTAGCAGATCATTACGAGATGTGGCATATAAGGCTTTGCAAGTAAGAGATAAACTTGTCAATGAAAATTCAAAAGAACCTACTGTTGGCGATATAGCGAAAGAATTGAACATACCGAGAGAAGAAGTGGTTTTTGCACTTGATGCTATACAAGATCCTGTGTCACTTTTTGAACCAATATACCATGATGGTGGAGATGCAATATACGTGATGGACCAGATTGGCGATGAAAAAAACGTAGATGAAGTATGGTTGGAACAAATAGCATTAAAGGAGGCGATAAAGAAATTAAACGACAGAGAAAAGATGATATTGACGATGCGCTTCTTTGAAGGAAAAACTCAAATGGAGGTTGCGAAAGAGATTGGTATATCACAAGCTCAAGTGTCAAGACTTGAAAAATCAGCATTATCCCACATGAGAAAATATATATGACTTGCCTTATGGCAAGTTTTTCTATTGTAATTTGATAAAAATAACTGCATATATTTTTAGTATAAAGATTTTAAGGGGGAATCGGAATGTTTAAGACATCAGATTTAAGAGACAAAGACGTAATTGACGTAAAAACCGGCAAAAGGCTTGGCAACATAATTGACATAGAAGTAAACTTGGAGGAAGGCAAAGTAGACGGATTTATATTACCAGGCGAGACAAAAGGATTTAGACTTTTTTCAAAGGATCAGGACTTGTACATACCATGGCAATCTGTAAAAAAAATAGGAGAAGATGTTATACTAATTGATATTAATGAAGATGTAACACAAGTTTGACTATTTACATCAATTTTATTATAATTTTATTAGCAATTGTCGATGAAGAAAGTTTTTTGATCGGTTGTGACGAAAGGAATGATAATGTTTGAAATGTCCTTTTTGCGGTTATTTAGATTCTAAAGTGATTGATTCTCGACCTACCGATGATTCTACTTCAATAAGGAGAAGGCGAGAATGTATAAATTGCGGCAAAAGGTTTACCACTTATGAAAAAGTCGAGCAAGTTCCAATTTTGGTAATAAAGAAAGATTTAAGCAGAGAGTCTTATGACAGGGATAAAATACTAAGAGGCATGATAAAGGCTTGTGAAAAAAGACCAGTTCCCATTCAAAAATTAGAAGAGCTGACAGATGAAATAGAAAGAGATATTTACAATTCTTATGAAAAGGAAATCACGTCTGCTAAAATTGGAGAGATGGTGATGGAAAAGCTTAAAAATGTTGACGAAGTGGCGTATGTAAGATTTGCATCTGTTTACAGACAATTTAAAGACATAAACACTTTTATGGACGAGCTAAAAAAATTGCTGAATGATACCGAGGAGAAGAAATGAAGCTCTATTTTTGTACATGATGTACTTAGGAGGTGCAATTTTGGCACATACAATTCTTGTTATTGAAGATGAAGCCCATATTTTAGAGTTGCTAAGGTACAATTTAGAAGCACAAGGATATAATGTTGTTTTAACAGATAATGGCAAAGATGGCCTTGAAAAATGCAAAGAGACAAACCCCGATCTGATTCTTTTAGATTTGATGCTTCCCGATATAGATGGCATAGATGTATGTAAGAAGTTAAAATCAGATGAACATCTTAAAAACATCCCTATAATTATGCTGACTGCAAAGAGCGAAGAAGTAGACAAGATATTAGGATTGGAACTTGGGGCAGATGACTACATTACAAAGCCTTTCAGTATAAGAGAGCTGTTGGCAAGGATTAAAGTAGTGCTAAGAAGATCCAAAAATGAGTCTGAGGACAATGAGATCATCAAGTTTGGAGATATCACGATAGATACTGAAAAACATTTGGTTTATAAAGGTAATGAATTGCTTGATCTCACTTTAAAAGAGTTTGAGCTTTTAAAACTTTTATCAAAAAATCGAGGCAAAGTTTTGACTCGAGATTATTTGTTGGACAAGGTATGGGGATATGAATACGCTGGCGAAACAAGAACTGTGGATGTCCACATACGACATTTGAGAAAAAAGATAGAAGATGACGATAAACTTCCAGTATACATTGAAACGGTACGTGGGATTGGGTACAAATTAAAGGATATAGGTGAAAGTGATGTTTAAAAAACTGTACTACAGCTATTTTATCATAAGCTTTTTAGGCATCTTGGCAACATCATTTTTTTTTATTGGAAAAGTGTCAATGATAAGGCTCATAATCGGGATACTTTTTGGGCTGATTGTCAGCAATTTTTTTGGTTACAGGCTAATAAAAGGTATTGTTCAGCCTATCAATGAGATTACCGATGTTGCTAAAGAGATAACGAAGGGCAATTACGAACACAGAATTGAGATAAAATCAATCGATGAGATTGGTCAATTATCATTTGCCATAAATACCATGTCGGACAAGCTTCAAGAGACGATAGACGAGTTGTACGATAGAAATGCAAAGTTGGAAGCTATTTTAAGAAGTTTAGTAAATGGTGTCGTAGCTTTTGATGAAAATGAGAGAATTTTGCTTATAAACGATTCGGCTCGAACAATGCTTGGCATCAAGGATAATTATGCAGTTGGAAAACACATATTGGATGTCGTTAGAAATTCGAAATTTCACGATGTTTTGGAAAAAATCATAAAAGACAAGGGATATAATATAGATAACTTTGAGATTGACACATTTAACAAACATCTAAAAATATACTCCAGTCCAATCGTTCATCAAGTCACGCATAAAAAATTAGGATTTGTTGTCATAATAAATGATATAACGGAAATCAGAAAGTTAGAAAAAATCAGAAGCGATTTTGTGGCAAATGTATCACATGAGTTAAGGACGCCACTTACTTCTATAAGAGGTTTTATTGAGACATTGAGGGAAGGTGCAATTGATAATGTTGAGAGAAGGGACAGGTTTTTAGAGATCATCGAGTTTGAAGCTGAAAGACTTACGAGGCTAATAAATGATATTTTGACGCTTTCTGAGATAGAAAATTTGAAGGAAGGTTTTGTAAAAGAGGATATTGCAATTGATGAAGAAATCAATGAAATTTTTTACATCATGGAAAAAACTGCTGAAGATAAAAATATAAAGCTTATAAAAGATTTAAACTGCAAGGATGTTGTGATCAAGACCAGTAAGGATAGACTTAGGCAGATGATCATCAATCTTGTTGACAATGGCATAAAGTATACTCCTGAAGGTGGATATGTGAAAGTCACCACAGCCGATATGGAAAACAATATCGTAATAGAAGTAGAAGACAGCGGAATAGGCATATCAAAGGAAAATATACCGAGGCTCTTTGAAAGGTTTTATCGGGTTGATAAAGGAAGATCGAGAAAATTAGGTGGTACTGGACTTGGCCTTGCAATTGTAAAACACATTGTAGAATCAATGAAAGGCAGTATTACTGTAGAAAGTGAAGTAGGCAAAGGCACAAAATTTACCATTGTTTTACCTAAAGAACAAAAATAGTACATGATTTTACATGATTTTAACACAAGCTTAATACAGGCTTTACAATAGACTGTTATACTAAACTTGTAAAAAAAATACGGAGGTGCAATTATGTCAAAGAGTAAAATAGCAAAAGTTCTATTGTCTGTATTGATGGTTTTAAGCGTGTTTTTATTTTCTGCATGTGGTCCAAATACTAATAATTCAGGATCATCTAATCAATCAAATAGCAGTCAAGATATTTCTGGTACTGCAACAGCAGTCGGTTCTACAGCTTTACAGCCTTTAGTAGAGCAAGCAGCAACATTATTCAATCAAAAATATCCTAATGCCACTATTAATGTACAAGGCGGTGGAAGTGGTACCGGTTTGACACAGGTAGCGCAAGGTGCAGCGGACATAGGTGATTCAGACATATATGCAGAAGAAAAATCAGGTATTGATGCAAAATCATTGGTAGATCATAAAGTAGCCGTTGTAGGGTTTGCTGTTGTTGTTAATAAAGACGTGACAGTAGATAATCTGACGCAGCAGCAATTGGTTGATATCTTTACAGGCAAGATAAAAAATTGGAAAGAAGTTGGAGGCCCAGATGAGCCGATAATCGTGGTAAATAGGCCAACAAGCTCAGGTACAAGAGCGACTTTTAAGAAGATCGTGTTAGGTGGACAAGATGAAGTACAGGGATTGGCATTGACAGAAGATGCTTCAGGTACTGTTAGAAAGACAGTGGCGGAAAAGAAAGGTGCAATAAGCTATCTTGCATTCTCTTATCTTGATGATTCTGTAAAAGCTCTTAAGTACAATGGTGTTGAGCCAACAAAAGAAAATGTTATAAATGGCACATATCCAATCGCATCATATGAGCACATGTACACAAAAGGCGAACCTAAAGGCGTTGTGAAGGCATTCTTAGACTTTATGATGTCTGACGAAGTACAGAAAGGACCTGCAGAGAAGCTTGGCTTTATAAACATAAATGACATGAAAGTAACTTTAAAATAGGCAAAAAAAAACAGAATACAAAATATATTTTATAAGAGCTGGTATTTATACTGGCTCTTATGTTTAGGAGAGAAATAGATGAAGAAATTGAGTATATCTGGTCTTAGAATTAGAACAAAGATGATACTTCTTTTTTCAATTCTCGTATTAATATCTATAACAATTGTGGGATTTACTACATATACAATTACAAAAAATTACATAGTTAATGACATACAAAACAGTTTATTAAGTTCTACAAAAACTATGATAAATCAAATATCACTTTTAGAAGGAGCGTACAATTCAAGTGAATTTGGAGCGAAACTTCAATATGTCATTGAAAGCGAAAAAGCTTCTTATAATACAAGAGGGCTTAAACCACAAATTTACATGTTTGATAGACAATTTGATTCCATAAGATGGCAGGATGGCAGTTTAAAAAGAGAGGAAAGCAATGTAATCAGTAGATCGCAAATCGCTGAAATGTTTAAGAAAAACAACGGGTTAGTACATACAAAGCTGAACAACAATGATGTATTAATAAGCTATAGATACGTTATTGAAAAGGATTGGCTATACGTGATTGTTGTCAGTGAAAATGCTTATTTGAAACCTGTGTATGAAATAAGGAATGCAACTTTATTAATAGGCTTATTTTCGTTAATTCTTGCATTTCTACTATCAATGATTGGAACTAAAGGAATTACAGAGCCTTTAACTAAATTGCAGAAGGTCTTCAGCAAAATTTCAAATGGAGATCTAAAAATAGTATCTGATATTAAGACAGGAAGTTTTGAAATAGTTAATATTTCAAATAGTGTAAGTTACATGGTTTCTAATTTAAGAGATATAGTACAAAATATTTACGAAATCATTGAAGGCTTGAATACACATGCAGAAACTTTTAAAGATGTTTCCGCAAAATCAATAGAAAAGACAAAAGAAATCTTTGAAAGCATGAAAGAAATATCATCAGGCTCTGAGCAACAGAAGATTGCCATAGAAAATACGGCGAATAACATTCTTGAGATTGAATCAGCAGCTAATTTGATGATGTCAAATGTAGATAAAACAGTAAGTTCTGCCAAAGTCATGAACGAAACTGCTGTGATGGGTTTAAGCGCAATCGAAAATGTTGCAGAAAACATGAAAGAAATTAGTTTAAGTGTTCATGATACTTATGAATTATTTAAAAGATTGGTGGTAAATTCAAAAAAGATTAATGATATCGTAGATATCATAAAAAACATATCAAAACAGACCCACTTGCTTTCGTTAAATGCGGCGATTGAGGCTGCAAAAGCTAAAGAGCACGGGAGAGGATTTAGGGTTGTTGCTGATGAAATAAGGAAATTATCCGTAGATTCTGAAAATGCTATTGTACAAGCATCGACTATCTTATCTGAAGTGTTAGATGAAATTTACAGTGCTAATACCAGAATAGAAAAAGAAAAAAATGTAATTGCTAAAGGATTGTCCATAAGTAAAAAAGCAGAAGAAAATTTTAATGACATTTATATGAATATAAAGATTACAAAAGAGAATATTTTAGAATTAGAAGAGTACATAAAAAAAGTAATGGAAAATCTTAAAAAAATAATGTCGGATGCGTTAATAGTAAAAGAAATATCGGCTAGTTTTAATCAAAATGCCGGTGCTGTGGAGAAAAATATTGATGAAGAGTATGAGATGATAATTAATCTGGAAAAAGCCACAAATGATTTAATCGGTTATGCTCAATTGTTAAATGAATCAGTAAAAGATTTTAATATTTAACATAAAATTAACATAAATTTTACATTACCTTAATGAATATTTTTTTTTATTTTGATACTATAATTAAAGTATTGTCGAAAATTCATATCAGGAGGTAAAAAATGTCTGAAAAGTATGACAAAAGACGAAAGGTTTTTGACAAGATTGGAAAAACGTATGCTTTTATTTGTGCTTTTTTATTGATAGTCATCACTGTTTCTATTTTTTACTTTGTTGCAACAAAAGGGCTTTCAACGTTTATTGTTGATAAACGTTCTGTAAGCGAATTTCTTTTTGGAACCACATGGAAACCAGATAGACCTAATAGTCAAGGAGGGCCTGCCATAGGGTCGCTTCAGTTCATATTAGGTTCTGTGTTTGTTTCAGTTTTTGCCATTTTGATAAGCACACCTCTTAGCATATCAGCAGCTATCTTCATGGTTGAAATAGCAAAAAAACTTGGAAGAAACTTATTGCAGCCTGCGATGGAGATATTCGTTGGCATCCCTTCTGTCGTATACGGTTGGATTGGACTTACCGTTTTAGTTCCCTTCATAAGTAAGCACATTGGCGGGTTAGGTTTTAGCCTGCTGGCAGGCATATTAGTATTGACGATAATGGTTCTTCCAACGATAACAAGCGTCAGTACGGATGCTATTAAGTCATTGCCTTGGGAGATACGGGAAGCTTCTTATGCACTTGGTGCCACGAGATGGCAGACGATTAGAAGGGTAATATTGCCTGCTGCGAAGTCAGGTATACTTACAGCAATTGTATTAGGGTTAGCTCGTGCTTTTGGCGAGGCTTTGGCAGTTCAAATGGTTATCGGAAACAGCCCAGCGATTCCTTTGTCGTTCTTGCAGCCTATGTCCACGATTACATCTATTATCACTATGGATATGGCAAATACGGTGACAGGTTCAACTTGGAATAATGCCCTTTGGTCCTTGGCATTATTGTTGCTGCTAATATCGTTTGGATTTATTCTCATAATAAGGCTTGTTGGCAGGAGGAGCATGTACAAATGAAATCAAAATTTTACGATAAGCTGGCTACTATATATTTTTACGTTGTAGCAGGAGTCATAGTGCTTTTTCTTTTATCTCTTATAAGCTATATATTGTATCAAGGCAGAAGTGAGTTAAATTTGCATTTTATATTGACGCCTCCAAAATTCATGGAGAAAGGTGGAGGTATAGCTCCACAGATATTTAATTCACTGTTGCTTTTGGTGATAACTCTCATTATTTCAGTTCCAATTGGAGTTGGTGCGGGACTTTACATGGCAGAGTATGCAAGAGCCAGCAAAATAACTGAGTTAATCAGATTATCGACAGAGACATTGTCTTCATTGCCATCGATTGTGGTAGGATTATTTGGGCTTTTAATTTTTGTAAATATGCTTCACTGGGGATATTCTTTGATGTCAGGTGCATTGGCCCTTACTGTATTAAATTTGCCTGTTATGGCCAGAGTCAGTGAGGACGCCATAAAAAGCGTTTCATCTTCATTAAAGGAAGCAAGTTTTGCATTAGGCGCTACTAAGTGGCAAACGATAGTAAAAGTGTTGGTTCCATCTGCTTTGCCAGGACTTGTGACAGGCATAATACTTACTTCTGGTAGGATTTTTGGAGAAGCTGCTGCGCTTTTGTATACGGCTGGCATGAGTACACCTATGCTTAATTTTAAAGTTTTAAATCCTTTAGTGCCAGGTTCTCCATTTTATCCATTTAGAGCTGCTGAGACTTTGGCTGTTTATATTTGGAAAGTCAACAGTGAAGGGCTTGCACCAGATGCCAGACAAATTGCTGATGGTTCAGCGGCAGTTCTTCTCATAATAGTGTTGGTGTTTAACATTTTAGCTCGTTGGCTTGGTAATGTTTTATATAAAAAGATGACAGGCGGAAAATAATGCAATATAATTATTTATAGAAAGGGGAAACCTTTTTCATGAAAAAAATTGAAGTAAGGGATCTTGATTTATTTTATGGTCAGATGCAGGCGCTTAAAAAAATAAATATCGATGTAGAAGAAAATAGCGTTATGGCTTTAATTGGTCCATCTGGCTGTGGGAAGTCTACTTTTTTAAGGACATTGAACAGGATGAATGACCTTATAGATGGTGTGACTATTAAAGGAACTGTCATGATAGACAATCAAAATATATACAAAGATGTTGATGCGATAGAGCTTAGAAAAAGGGTAGGGATGGTGTTTCAGAAGCCAAATCCTTTTCCAATGACCATATACGATAATATCGCATATGGTCCGCGAATACACGGACAGAAAAATAAGAAAATATTAAATGAGATAGTCGAAAAAAGTTTAAAAGATGCAGCCCTTTGGGATGAAGTAAAGGATAGGCTTAATGATTCTGCATTAGGCTTATCAGGCGGTCAGCAGCAGAGATTGTGCATAGCAAGGACATTAGCTATTGAGCCAGAGATAATATTGATGGATGAGCCGACATCTGCTCTCGATCCGATTTCGACCATGAAGATAGAAGAATTAATCGACCAATTGAAGAATAAATATACTATAGTTATCGTGACACACAATATGCAGCAGGCTGGAAGAGTGTCTGACTCAACGTCATTTTTCTTAAACGGCGAGATAATCGAGACTGGGAAAACCGAGGATATATTTTATAATCCTCGTGACAAGCGTACAGAGGATTATATAACAGGAAGATTTGGTTAAAGGAGGTGCTATTGTGAACAGGACACACTTTGAAAAAGAGTTAGAAGATTTGCATTACGACATCTTAAAGATGGGTGCAATGGTTGAAGAAGCTATCGGAAATTCCATATTATCTTTAATAAACCACGATGTAGAACTGGCTCAGAAGGTAATCGATCAAGATGACAGGATAGATGAAAAAGAAGTGGAAATTGACGATAGATGCTCCAGGATAATTCTGACACAACAACCGTTGGCGAGAGATCTTAGGATTGTCCTTACAGGTCTAAAGATAAATACTGATTTGGAGAGAATGGCAGATCATGCGGTAGACATAGCAAAAACCACGATCAGGATAGCACATCAGACGTATATTAAGCCTCTTATTGACATACCAAGGATGAGCGACATCGTGAGAGAGATGGTTAAGCTGTCTCTCGACTCTTACGTGAATCAAGATACAGAATTAGCAAAGACCATCAATCAAAAAGATGATATTGTCGATAGCCTATACAAGCAGATCTTTAGGGAGCTTCTTACGTATATGATAGAAGATCCCAAAAACATCGATCAAGCTGCACAATTCTTATTTGTGGCTAGATACTTGGAGAGAATAGCAGATCATGCGACGAATATATGCGAATGGGTAATATATCTTGATAGTGGGCAGCATATAGACCTAAATGAATAAAAAATTAAAAACACCTTTTTAGGTGTTTTTTTGTATACTTTTTTTAATACTGCAAAAGATATAAATCGAGGTGATGTTAAATGCCACTTGCTTACATAATATTGTCCATAACAGGTCTATTTGTTCTTTTTGGATTCGCCCATAGAGCCTTAGACAGAATGAAAATGACAGATACATGGGCTCTTATAATCATAATGGGTATGATAGTTGGTACATTTTTGCCAGATATACCGTTAGGGAGAAAGATATCTATAAACATAGGAGGTGCTGTGATACCAGCGGCCGTTGCAGTATATTTGTTCATTAGAGCGGAAAGAGGCATTGAAAGAATAAATGCTGTAGTGGCATCTATATTGGCGGGAACTGTTGTTTATCTGGCTGGAAAGTTGCTGCCCAGTGAACCAGAAGCTATGTTTATAGAGCCTAACTATGTCTACGGTATTATCAGTGGTTTGATCGCTTATTTGTTTGGCAGATCAAGAAGGTGTGCTTTTATCGCCGGTGTCATGGGAGTCATTTTAAGCGACTTGGCAGAAGGTCTTACAAATATAATTTTGGCAAGACCAGGTACGATTTCTGTAGGAGGGGCAGGTGCATTTGATACTGTAGTCATATCAATGATAGTGGCCGTATTTTTCTCTGAGATACTTGGTGAAACAAGGGAAAAAATACAAGGAGGTACATCAAAAAAGGGTACAGAACCGCATTTAACCAGCAGCCTTTTAAGCGAAGATGATATTGAAGCTATTAGAGAAAAATATCGCAAAAAGGACAGTGATGATTCAGATGAGAAATAAAAAAGCGATTGTGTTTATATTATTTACAGTATTGATTACATCTTTTTCATTTGTAAAGATAAACGCTGATGATTGGAGCGGTAAAGACGGTGGATATTATACGGTATATCTAAACAAGACGAATGATGTGCTTTTTAGGATTTCTTGGGACTTAAAGGTAAATGATATGTATTTATCACATGACAATAAAATGTACAAGATAATAAAAGTCGATAAAAAAAATTACAAAGCTTATGCGACGTATTTAAAGACGGTAAAGCTTCCTGATGTCAACATAGAAGAAGTTTCTCAAGCAATGGCTCAAAAAACTGGCGAGAGAAAAATTGCAATGTACTCCACACACAGCGATGAATCGTATATACCCACAGATGGAACTGCCAGCATTTATGGACATGGAGGCATATATAAAGTTGATGCGTCGTTAAGCAATGCGCTGTCAAAGAAGGGTATTAAAACATTTGTCGATGAGACACTTTATTTACCGCATGATGCAATGGCATACAGGCGCTCTCGAGTTGGTGCATTAAAAATCTTAAAAAACGATAGGCCTGACTTGCTACTTGATATACACAGAGATGCTGCACCGTACCAAGATTATATACGAAAAATAGCAGGTACAAATGCGACAGGTGTTAGACTTGTTTTAGGTAGAACAAACGCAAATTTAAAAGCAAACCAAGACTTGGCTTTTCGGATAAAAGCAATAGCAGACAAGGAATATCCTAATTTGATAAAAGATATTTTTTACGGAAGCGGTGATTACAATCAAGATTTAACTCCTAATTCGTTATTGTTGGAATTTGGCACAGATACGCATACAAGGCAAAGAGCAGAGGAATCAGCCAAATTTATGGCTGACGTTCTCACCAAAGCTGTATATGGTGCAGATGAGAAGAAACAAGTTGGGACTTTGACTAATACACAGAAAGGAACGGCGTCACAAAACAATTCTGCAGGCTGGGGCATTTGGATCCTTATAGGTGTAGCCGTTTTTTCGATTGTAGGATTTATGTTTTTAAGTACAGGTGGACGAGAGATGATGTCAAAGATAAAAGATTATACAAAGAAAGAATTCAGCAGTTTTTTAGGAATTTTCAATAAAGATAAAAAGTAATCTGATTGGTGCGGTAAAGCACCATTTTTATAGTGTGGTGATAAAACTGAAAATAGTATACTACAGCTATTACGGATGTTTTTCATCTGTCATTGCAGCGTATATTCATATAGGATATTTAAAAGATAAAGTATCAAAAGATACTATATTTTTTTTGCCAGAAATGCTTGACTTAGACTACGGTGAACTAAAATACATAGGGTTTGATGAAAACTTACATGAGGTTTATGTCATAGGCATGAAAAGTTTTAGCGATAACATAAAAAAGACATTAGAAGGGCTTAGAAAGATTTACAATTTGGAGTATGACAGATTAATATTTATAGATACAAGTATGTATGAACCAAAATATCTTAAATTTATTTTTCCAATAAGAAAGATTGTGCTTTTAAAAAAGATTTCTGATGAAATTTTATATAATTGGTTAATTAAGCGTTTTGATGGAATTAAAAATTTGGTTGAAGAATTTAAAAAAGATGGTATTGAGGAGAAAGCATGATTATAGCTTATGTTTGTTATGGAAGTGCTCATTCATCCATTGTAGCGGCAGCGATACACGTTGGATTTCTTCCTAATGATAGGATTCCTGCTTTTGAAGAATTCCTGTCTTTACCTCATTATGATATGACAGAAGGTAATCAGATAGGTATTCCATTTTACATGGGTGTTGATGAATTTAACAATGATGTGTACGCAATTGGAGCCAAAAGCGGGAGAAAGATCATGATGAAGGCTGTAAAAAGCTTTTTAAGGGAATCTGGAATACATGAAGAAGAAATAATGCTTATTGATACATTGCCAGCTATTGGACTTATGACGAAGTTTGGTGGCATGACATCCAGGAGATTTAAAATGATATCTATTGGCAGACCTTTTACTGTCTATGGAATAATAAAAAAGTACAAAAACTTTTTAGACATAGTAAACAGTGTGAAGTCAAAATTAAAAGAGCTTGACTAAGTCCTTCTATTAATTCATAATATTATTGGATGATTAGTAGGAGGATATTAAATGGCATACCATAAAATAAAAGATGTACTAAAAGATAGCATTGCTGATGAATTGGGGATTGAGCCAGGTGATACGCTTATATCGATAAATGGCAGTGAAATAACAGATTTAATAGATTATAAGTTTCAAATAGCTAATGAAAATATAGAGCTTTTAATAAAGAAGGAAGATGGAGAGGAATATATTTACGAGATTGAGAAAGATTACGATGATGACTTGGGTCTTATTTTTGAGACAGGGATCATAGATAAGCTAAAACACTGCAGGAATAAGTGTGTTTTTTGTTTTGTCGATCAGTTGCCTAAGAATGTAAGGCATAGTTTGGCTTTCAAAGATGATGATTACCGCTTGTCTTTTTTGCAAGGCAATTTTGTGACGCTTACTAATGTAAGCGATGAAGAATTTTCCAGGATTATAAGGTATAAGATGTCTCCAATATACTTGTCTGTTCACGCTACAGATGATGAAATCCGCAAAAGGATGATGAGAAACCCAAATGCCGGAGGGATTTTAGACAAGATAAAGGAGCTTATTAAAAACGGCATTGAGGTGCACTGCCAAGTAGTCTTGTGTCCTGGGCTCAACGACGGGCAAATCCTCGATAAGACTATTGAGGATCTGTCAAAGCTTTTTCCGGGAGTAAAATCAGTTGCGGTGGTGCCGGTTGGACTTACGGACCATAGAGAAGGGCTTTTTGAGCTTAAAACATTTGATAAAGAAGGAGCACAAGATGTATTAAATAAAATATCTAAGTGGCAGAAAAGATTGAAAAGTGATATAAAAACATCATTTGTATTTGCAGCGGATGAATTTTACGTTTTAGCAGACGTAGACATACCTGATTATAATGCGTATGAGAATTTTCCGCAGATTGAAAATGGTGTAGGCCTTATGGCCATGTTTAAAAAGCAGTTTGTAGATTACTACAAAAAAATTGGAGATGTGAAGTCTAAAGATAGTTTTTGTGTTATAACGGGAGTGTCAGCATATAAATTTATTGAGGAACTTGTTTATATGCTGGATAAAAAAGGTGTAGATATTAAAGTCGTTCCAATAATTAATAATTTCTTTGGCAAAAAGATAACTGTTTCAGGTCTTATAACAGGCAGCGATATTATAAATCAGTTGAAAGGTAAAATAAATGGTGAAACTTTAATAATACCTGATTCCATGATAAAAGAAGGTACTGATTCATTTTTAGATGATGTGACAATAGATGATGTTGAAAAAGAGCTTAATACAAAAGTATTAGTTTCCGAAGTAGATGGTAAAAAATTTATACAAAAGATAATTGGAAGGTGATACGATGGCATATCCTATGGTAGGAATTGTAGGTAGACCAAATGTTGGGAAATCGACGCTTTTTAATAAGATAACTGGACAGCGCATTTCGATAGTTGAAGATCAACCTGGTGTAACCAGAGATAGAATTTACTATGAGACGGAATGGATGGATAAAAGGTTTATATTGGTTGACACAGGAGGGCTTGAGCCAGATTCGGAAGATGAGTTTTTTTCGAAAATAAAGATGCAAGTTGAAGCTGCTTTAAAAACGGTTGACTTGATTTTATTTGTAATTGATGGAAAAGAAGGCGTAAGTCCTGTTGATGAGGACATAGCAACTATGTTGAGGAAATCTCGCAAAAAAGTTTTGCTTGTATTGAATAAAGTTGACAACTTTAAAGAAATGCCTATTAGCTATTATGATTCGATGCGACTTGGATTTGGAGAGCCAATAGCAATATCAGCATCTAATGGATTAGGCATAGGAGATTTGTTGGATGAAGTCATTGAAAATATACCTGATCATATAGATGAATACGATGAAGAAACTATTAAAATATGTTTTATAGGGAAGCCAAACGTAGGGAAGTCTTCTCTTGTCAATAAGATATTGGGCGAAGAAAGGGCCATCGTCAGCGACATACCTGGTACTACAAGAGATGCTCTTGACACGTACTTTGAAAAAGATGACAGAAAATACGTCATAATCGATACAGCAGGAATGAGGAAAAGAGGAAGAATAGAAGATAAGATTGAAAGATATAGCGTTTTGAGGGCTTTATCTGCAATTGATAGATCTGACATATGCATTCTTGTAATAGATGCTACTGAAGGTCCTACTGAGCAAGATACAAAAATTGCCGGTTATGCTTTTGAACAGAATAAAGCAATGATAATTGCGGTGAACAAATGGGATCTCATTGAAAAAGACAACAGCACCGTAAATGAATATACAAAGCTTATAAGGGAGAAGTTTTCTTTTATGAGTTTTGCGCCAATAACGTTTATATCAGCCAAAACCGGGCAAAGATTGAATAAGCTTTTTGAACTAATAAATAGCGTTTGGGGAGAGTACAATAAGAGGATTTCTACTGGTACGTTAAACAATGTGATAAGTGAAGCATTGCTTATAAATCCGCCACCTGCAGAAAAAGGCCGCGTATTAAAAGTGTACTACATGACGCAATTTGGCATAAAGCCACCATCGTTTGCGGTATTTGTAAATGATCCGGAGATAATGCATTTTTCGTATGTGAGGTTTATAGAGAATACACTGAGAGATAATTTTGGATTTGAAGGCGTGCCATTAAAAATTGAAGTTAGAAAAAAAGGCGAAAAGTAAAGGAGGTGAATCTACGGTGAAGATAGCATTAGTCGCTATACTTGCCTATTTAATTGGGTCGTTTAACAGTGCTTATTTTTTTACTAATTTTATCAAAAAAACCGATATAAGAAAGTACGGCAGTGGAAATGCTGGGGCTACAAACGTCATGAGGGTTCTTGGATTTAAAGTCGCTTTTTTTGTGTTTTTGTCTGATGTATTAAAAGGAGTTTTAGCTGTACTTCTTGGTAGGTTTATTGCTGGGAATATAGGTGGTTATGTTGCAGGAATAGCAGTAGTAATGGGGCACAATTGGCCTGTTTTCTTGGGATTTAAAGGTGGTAAAGGAGTAGCTACAAGCTTTGGAGCTATTGTAACCATAAGTCCTGTTATTGCGGTTTTGTCGCTTATAATAGGAATTGCTATTATCACTATCAGCAAGTATGTTTCGCTTGGTTCTATAATAGGAGCAGTTTCATTTCTCATTTTTAATATTATCTATTACAAATCATCTAATATGCTGGTGTTTGCAATACTGATTACATCAATGGCTGTGTTCCAGCACAGAGCGAATATAAAACGATTACTCAATGGAACCGAATCGAAATTTGGACAAAAAACAAATATAAAGTAAAGAGGGATTTACAAATGGACGTTGCAGTATTAGGTGCAGGCAGTTGGGGAACAGCAATGGCTATTCATTTGGATTCTATGAGCCACAATGTTTGCATGTGGACGAGAGATCAAAACCAGATGGAAGAAATCAAAAAAACGGGCTATAATAAAAAGTACCTTGATGCAAAATTGCCAAAAAGCATTGATATAACTACTGACATGAGTCATGTAGTTAAAAACAAGAAAATAATAGTTTTAGCAGTTCCCTCACACGCAGTAAGATATGTGGTAGAAATGATAAAAGGGTTAATTGACAAGTCGGCAATAATTGTAAATTTAGCAAAGGGTCTCGAAACTTCCAGTTTAAAAAGGATGTCTCAGGTTATACAAGAGATAGTGGATAATCCTGTTGTTGTGCTTTCTGGACCAAGCCATGCTGAGGAAGTCTGTAGGCACATACCTACAGCATGTGTTATTTCATCAAGCGATATAAATGCATGTGAATATGTGCAAGATGTAATGATGGATGAAAATTTCAGGTTGTATATAAATAAAGACTTGATAGGCGTTGAATTAGGTGGATCTCTTAAAAATATCATTGCATTAGGTGCTGGTATATCAGACGGGCTTGGTTTTGGGGATAATACTAAGGCTGCACTTATGACAAGAGGACTTGCTGAAATCACTCGTTTAGGTGTTGCATTAGGTTCCGATCCACTTACATTCTTGGGATTGACAGGCATGGGAGATCTTATTGTAACATGTACCAGCATGTATTCCCGCAACAGAAAGGCTGGCATAAAAATAGGGCAAGGCAAATCATTAGACGAAGCGCTAAATGAAATCGGAATGGTTGTAGAGGGCGTTAATACGACGAAATCAGCTTACGAACTTTCTAAAATTCATAACATTGAGATGCCAATAACTAATGAAATTTATTCAATACTATTTGAAGGTAAAAATCCCAGAGAAGCTGTATATTCATTGATGACACGCAATAAGAAGCATGAGATGGAGGGCATATAAAATTGTGTCCTCTTTTTTATTCATAATTGTCTATTTCCCTCATATATATGTAGTGTTAAAGTATAAAAACTATATTTATCTATAAGAAGGAGGGAAATGATGTGGAAAATTACGATATTTATAAGGATATAGCAGAAAGAACAGAAGGCGATATATATATAGGCGTCGTAGGTCCTGTTCGTACTGGGAAATCAACATTTATAAAGAGATTTATGGATATATTGGTATTGCCGAATATCGACAATTTAAACCTTAAAGAGAGAGTCCAGGATGAGTTGCCTCAGAGCGCAGCAGGTAAGACAATAATGACTACGGAGCCTAAATTTGTACCGGAGAAAGCGGTAGAAATTTCACTAAACGAAAACACCAGTTTCAGTGTAAGATTGGTGGATTGCGTAGGATACATGGTTAAAGGTGCAATGGGATATCTAGAAGGCGATAAACCGAGGATGGTTACAACTCCATGGTATGACTATGAGATTCCATTTGAAGAAGCTGCTGAAATAGGAACAAAAAAAGTAATAAATGACCATTCAACAATCGGATTGGTTGTGACAACAGACGGAAGTATTACAGAGATACCAAGAGATAACTACGTAGAATCGGAAGAAAGAGTTGTAAAAGAGTTAAAGGAAATACATAAACCATTTATAATATTATTGAATTCCACACATCCAGATGACGCCGACACAGTTAAATTAGCGAAAGATATGGAAATGAAGTACGACGTACCAGTGGTTGTAGTCAATGTGCTTAAGATGAGCATGGCTGATATTAAAAATATACTTGAAAAAGTGCTTTATGAATTTCCAATTACAGAGCTTAACATTGATCTGCCAAGATGGGTGGATGTGCTTGAAAATGAGCACTGGTTAAAACAAAGCATAATGAGTACAGTTAAACAAAGTATAGATGACTTATTTAGATTGAGGGATATAAAAAAGACAGTTGATGCCATAAAGTCCAATGAACACATGGCTGATGTAGTGATTAAAAAGATAGATCCAGGTGAAGGCATTGCAGACATAGAAGCAAAGACAAAGGAAGGCCTTTTCTTTAAAATATTAAGTGATGAATGCGGCCTTGAAATACGCGGTGACAGAGATCTTATGAAAATGATGAAAGAGTTATCGTATGCAAAGGCTGAGTACGATAAATTAAAGGATGCCATTGAAGATGCTAAGAAAAAAGGCGTAGGTGTTGTTCCTGCCAGCATAGATAACATGGAATTTGAAAAGCCAGAGATAGTAAGACAAGGTGGCAGCTTCGCTGTAAGGCTTAAAGCATCTGCACCTTCCCTTCACATATTTAGAACGGATGTTACAACTGAAGTATCGCCAATTGTCGGCACAGAAAAGCAAAGCGAAGATTTCGTCAAATACATTACAGAACAGTTTGAAAATGATCCGGATAAAATCTGGGAATCAAATATATTCGGGAAATCTCTAAGCGATCTTGTAAAAGAAGGGATGCAGAACAAGCTTGGCAAGATTCCAGACAATGTAAGCATGAGGCTAAGGGATACGCTTGAGCGAATCGTCAATGATGGAGGTGGCGGCATAATCTGCATCATATTGTGATACTTGATTTTTTAGACATTACGTTTTATAATACTATTGTAAGATGTCTGGGTGTGGCGCAGTTGGTAGCGCGCCAGAATGGGGTTCTGGAGGTCGCTGGTTCAAATCCAGTCACTCAGACCATTGCTTACAGTCATGCGGGTTTTAAGAGTTATCCACATGACAAAAAATAAAATGGTCAATATAAAATACAAAAACATATTTGAAATTACTTAACCACTCGACTAAAGGAGTGGTTATTTTGTTGCTTAATATGGAATTTGTTTTTATATCTTAGATTTTTCAACGGCTCTAATTCTATTCATGGCACTGGGGTGTGTATAAGAAAACCACTCGATGAATTTTGGAGGTTCTACGTCGGATAAGCTTTTTTCTGCTAAATCTACCTGCAACTTGATCACTGCATTTTTATCATGGAGGTATTGTACGGAAAGCAAATCAGCTTGTCTTTCCATTTGCCTTGATATAAAATTTTGAATTGGATTTGTATCAAAATTGACAAGCAACATAAAAAGATAAAACACTGAGATTATATAGGGACTATATCTGAGGCTTTGCGCTTTGATGATACTCGTCTTTAAAAGAATATTGAATATAAAGAATATTATAAAGATCCCAAATGAACCAATTATTATGCTCTTTAAAACGTGATTTTCTTTCCAATGGGCGGCTTCGTGGGCAATTACAGCTTTTATTTCGTCCTGCGGATATTTTTTTAGCAGCGTGTCGTAAAGGACTATTTTACTTGTGTTGCCAAAACCATAGAAATACGCATTTGCAAGTGTCGTTCGCTTGCTGGCATCCATTTCTTCGACTCTGTCAATTTTTATTCCTGCGTTTTTTGATATGTCATTTACCATGCTAAGGATGGCTGGATCTGTAATAGGTGTAAATTTATTGAACATAGGTGCTATAAAAGACGGCCAAATAAAGTTTTGCAAAAATAACATAGCAGTAAGAAATATGGATGCATATACCCACCAAGTTTTTTGAAATTTATTTATAGCAAAGAATAGCAAAACTATTCCTACGCTGGATAGAACAATATCTATTAGCGAGTTTTTAATGTAATCTAACCACCATGATTGAATTGTCTGCACGGAGAATCCCCATTTTACTTGTAGTCTGTATGAATAGAAACTAAATGGCAGTGATAACAACTTTAAAATTATCCACAATAATAGAAAAAAGATGAATACACTTAGATAATAATGCTTTCCACTGATTCTTTCACATATTTTTGATAATTTAATTGAGAGTCCACCGAAAACAAACCAAAGCAAAAAAATCAATTGAACTAAAAAAGAAGAAATATACAATAATCTATTTTCTTTGTGGTATGGGATAGATTTTTCTACTGTATAGTGTGAAAAAAATTTATATACGTCTTGAGATACGATATTAGGTGTAAGCGTGTAATATATGTACAAAGATGAAAATAACAATGCAACAAATGTCAGCAAAAACCATATTTTATTAAACTTTACGTACAATCTAATCACCTCTTTCTACGGATTATTACCATGAATATATTATATTATATGCAAAGATGGATTTAAAATTATTTTACTTTATTTTTGTATGTATGTGCTATAATTAAGATAGATTTATCATTGGAAGGTGCAATAATGAAGACACTGCTGGTAGCATTAAACGCTAAATATTACCATACAAATTTAGCCATAAGAAATATTAAGCTGTATTGTAGACCTATGGACATCCAGCTTTTGGAAATGACCATAAATGATGATTTGGACTTAATTCTACATAATATCCTAAACAAAAGGCCTGATGTCATTGGATTCTCTTGCTATATATGGAATATAGATAAAGTGCTGAAGCTTTGTGAATACATAAAAAAGGTCAATAAAGATATTTTAATAGTTCTTGGAGGACCTGAAATATCTTTTGATTCAGATGATTTATTGAAAACTGGTGTTGCAGATTTTATTGTGTTAGGCGAAGGGGAAGCAACTTTTAAAAATCTTCTACAAAAAATCCATAATGGCGAAAATGTGTATGACTTGAACGGCATAAGTTATATGAAGGATGGAAAAGTAATATTAAGAGAAAATACTGATTATGTTTGTCTGGACGATATTCCATTTCCTTATGGTGGGGAGGATATTTCCAATAAGCTTGTGTATTATGAGACATCCAGAGGGTGCCCTTTTAGATGTTCTTATTGCTTATCATCTCTTGATAATAAGTTGAGATATGCCAGCATTGAAAAAGTCAGAGATGATTTAGAGAAACTGACAAACATGGGCGCAAGAATTGTAAAACTTATAGACAGATCTTTTGACAGCAATATAAAAAGAGCAGTAGAAATATTAGACATAATAAGGGGTATGAGGAGCGACACAGTATTTCACTGCGAAGTTAATCCTGAATTAGTCAATCAAGAGTTTATAGATAGCTTAAAAGGCATAGAAGACAGAATTCAATTTGAAGTAGGCATACAGACGACTAACAAGGAAACTTTAAAGAACGTGTCGAGAAATCCAGACGTTAGTGGTGCGTTAAATGGCATAAAACTTATCATCAATGCAGGTGTAAAGGTGCATGTAGATCTAATCGCTGGATTGCCTGGCGACGATTTTAATTCGATTGTGAAATCTTTTAATGATGTATATGAGTTAAATCCTGACGAAATTCAATTAGGCTTTTTAAAGCTTCTAAAAGGGACCAGAATTAGAAAAAACAAAGATATCTATGGCATCAAATATAAAAGTGATCCTCCGTATGAAGTTCTGATGACCAATACAATATCTTACATGGAGCTGTATGAGCTTAAAAATATCGCTTTCTTAGTAGATAAGTATTACAATTCTGGGAAATTTAAAATGTCATTAAGATTTTTGCTTGATTTTTTTAAAGATCCGTTTGAATTGTATAGCCGTTTGAATTGTTTTTGGGAAGAAAACGGATTTTATGGAAAAAAGCATTCTTTAAATGATTTATTTGATATTATTTATAGATTTGCCTTTTCGGAAGGTGTAGATACTGATTATTTTAAAGATTATTTAAGGTTTGACTATTTGTACTCTACTAATAATAAGGCATATCCTGATTGCCTTAAAGAGGATAAAAAAGTACCAGATGAAGTAAAATCATTGTTGCGGAATGATGAATGGTTAAAGCGCAATCTGCCGGCAGCAGTTGGCATGTCTAATTCTGAAAAAAATAAGAATCTCTCTATAGGCTTTTTTAAGCATGATGTTTTAAATATAGAAGGAGGAAATGTGTACATAGCCTTCTTTCACTGTGATGATAAAACATATTGTGCAAAAATAAATGTTTAAGGTGGGGTAGTATGTCAAAGACGCTTGTCATAGCACACCGCGGTGATTCTAAAAACGCTCCGGAAAATACGCTGTCGTCATTTAAGAGAGCTGTTGATGTAGGCTCAGACGGAATAGAATTGGATGTACAGCTTAGCAAAGACGGATATCTTGTGGTAATACACGATGAACGAGTAGATAGGACAACTGACGGAATAGGATATGTTAAGGACTATACATTGAAAGAGCTTAAAAGGCTAAACGCAGGAATAAAATTTGGCAGAAGTTATATGAATGAGAAGATACCTACTTTAGCAGAGGTTTTTGAGCTATTGGGAAATAAGAGCATATTTGTAAACATAGAGATAAAAAGTGGCTTGATATCATATCCGGGGATAGAAGAGAAACTGGTTAACTGCGTATTTGATTATAATTTTGAGGATTTGGTTTTAATATCATCATTTAATCATTATAGCTTAAAGACAGTGAAGGAGATTGAGCCAAGGCTTAACATTGGACTTTTGTATGAGTGTGGACTTGTAGAACCGTGGCATATTGCAAATAGGATGCACGCATATTCGCTTCATCCATTTTATGTAAATATAATACCTGAGGTTGTGAAAGGCTGCAAATCGAATAATGTCAAATTGTTTCCATGGACGATTGATGACGAAGAACTTATGAAAAATATGATTCGATTGGGCGTCGATGGAATAATCACTAATGATCCGTCAAAGCTGATTTATTTGGAGAAAAAACTACATTAGTTTTACAGGAGGATATGGTATGAAATCAAACAAGTGGATGAAAGATATGACATTTAAAGAAAAGGTAGAGTACATTTGGGACTATTATAAAATACATATAATAGTAGGGATTATCGTTGTAGCTATAGTTGCATCATTTGTCAATTCAATTTTGACAAACAAAAATTACGTATTTGACTTCTCAATGATAGGAACATCGATAAATTTTGATAAGGAGATGAATTTCCAGAATACCATCACAAAAGAACTTTTAGGAACTGATAAGGGGAAAAATCAAGCATTAGTTGAATTTTACATGTTGACAAAAGGCAGTGACGGAAAATTTCAGCTTGATCCCACATCTGTACAAAAACTTATGGTCAAAATTTCTGCTGAAGAAGTAGATGTCATAGCGCTTGACAAGGATAATTTTTATGCATTAGGAAATCAAGGAGCGTTTTTAAATCTTGACACTGTAAAAAATCTTGATTTAAGTGGATTGGACACAGAGAAACTTCCTGCTTCAAAAGATGTCAAAGCTGGCACATATGGCATTTATCTCAACAAAGATAATAAATATTTAGATGGGATTGGATATGATTATCATGACAAGATAATTGCTGTGCTATCTAATTCTAAAAACAAAGACTTGTCAGTAAGATTCCTTAAATGGCTTCTTGATATAAAGTAGTTTTTCATGTATACTATGAATGTATTTTCAAAACTTGCTTATTGTGAATATTGACGAGGTGATAGTGTGAAAGAAAAAATAAAGCTTCTTAAAGGTGATATAACAGAGCAAGAGGTTGATGCAATTGTAAATGCTGCCAATTCTGGTCTTTTAGGTGGTGGCGGTGTAGATGGTGCTATACATAGAGCTGGCGGGAAAGTCATAGATGAAGAATGCAGAGAGATAAGAGATAGAGAAGGTGGTTGTCCAACCGGAAAAGCTGTAATAACACACGGAGGTAATCTAAAAGCAAGCTACGTTATACATGCGGTCGGCCCAATTTGGAAAGATGGGAATAATGACGAGGACAACTTATTAGCCAGCGCATACATAGAGAGTTTGAAAATAGCTGATAAATACAATTTAAAGACAATTGCCTTTCCGTCTATAAGCACAGGCGCTTATGGATTTCCTGTTGAAAGGGCTGCAAAAATTGCTTTAAGGGCAGTGTCTGATTACCTTGACAAAAGTCAAATCAAAGAAGTGAGATTTGTCCTTTATAGTGATAATGATTATGATGTATATTCAAAGGCTTATGATGAATTATAAATTAAAAGCAGACCAGATATTGGCCTGCTAAAAAATTCTTATTTTACTATGTTTGTCAACACAAGTCCTATCATGATTATTCCTACTATCAATCTGTAGTAAGCGAAAGGTCTTAATGGATGACTTTTAAGGTACGACAGAAATTTGTCGACAACTATCAAGGCAACTATAAATGACATTATAAAACCTACTGCTAAAGCTTCCCATTCTATAGATGTCATTGTAGCTATTCCTTTATGAAGTGATACGACTGTAGCACCAAACATTGTGGGTATAGCCAAGAAAAATGAAAACTCTGCAGCAGCCTTTACTGATAGCCCTGCCATCATGCCACCCATAATCGTCGATGCCGATCTTGACATACCGGGGAATAGGGACATACATTGTGCAACTCCAATCCAAAAAGACTTTTTTGGGGTTACTTTATCCATGTCATCGATTTTATAGTTGGAAAATGCGTTTTCTACAATAATCATCATTATTGCACCTATCACAAGTGCTATTGATACTGTAAAAGGTGAGAATAAATGTTTATCGATAAAATCATTTAGCAGAAGTCCTAAAATTGCTGATGGAATGAAAGCGATGACGATCTTAAGCCATAATCTGAATCCCCATTTATTAGGTGCTAGATTTTTAAGAGAATTCCATATTTTTTCTCTGTAATAATATACGATGGCAAGTATAGCACCTAGTTGTATGACCACTTCAAACATTGTGGCATAGGCACCTTTAAAGTTTAATAAATCCCCAACGATGATCAGATGGCCTGTTGAAGATACAGGCAGAAATTCAGTCAAGCCTTCTACGATACCAAGTATAAAAGCTTTGATTAAAAGAATCATAAGATACCGACTCCTTACTATTTATTTGTTAAACACTATTTAATTTTATATTAACTTTAAGTTTAATTCAACATGTCTTTATGTGTTCTAATCTATTTTTAATATGATATAATAGGTGTATAATTATGTTGTGAGGTGGTTTTGTGCTTTTGCCAGGCTTTTTTTCGTTTGCAATAGGAATCATAATACTTGCATTTATAGTTTGGCTTTTTGGAAAGTCTATAAAAATACTTTTTAAATTTGTCATAAATTCTATAATTGGCTATATTTTTCTTTTGATTTTTAATTTTTTTGGCTCGATTTTTGGCTTAACATTGCATTTAAACATAATAAATGCTTTTGTTGCAGGTGTTTTTGGCATACCAGGAATAATTGTATTGCTGATTTTGAAGTATCTATTTAAAATTTCTTTTTAACCCTATTGGGGTTATTTTTTTATGACTAATATTGTTGATTTGATTTGGAATAATAAGTACGAAGGAGGTATTGAAATGGATATAAGAAAGATCATCCTTGACAATTTAAAAAATCGTTCAAAAGACGATATTAAAGGATTTATACAAGAAGCTGTAGATGCAAAGGAGGAGAATGCCATACCTGGTCTTGGCATAATTTTTGAAGCAGCATGGGAGAAAATGAATGATAATGAGAAAAACAACGTGATGGATTACATAATGAGAGGAATATCATAAAGGGTATCTTGGTTGATACCCTTTATTTTATAGTAGCAATACCGTTACTATGTAACCGCAAGTCAAACCTACGATTACCGAAAGCAGATTTCTTTTGACTATCGCATCAGGGTCCACCTTAATGACTGCAGTTACAGGTACTACGCTCCAAGGGATTATGGTGCCACCACCAACCCATATACAGGTTATTTCACCTAATGAAGCCAATATTGATGAATTTATATTAAGCGTATGGGCAAAAGTTTTAGAAAGTGCACCTACCAAAGGTAGTCCAGAAAATCCTGAGCCTGATAGTCCTGTCAGTATTCCTATTAAAAGCTGCATCAATGCTACAGTGTATTTATTTAAAGGAATGTGCTTTGAAAGGTAAATGCCGAGATCCATGAGATATCCTTTCGCATCTGGACCTATGACCTCTTTTGCAGTTGTCAACTCTCCTAAAAAGAAAAAAGCACTTATCAATATGATTGGAGCAAATGTTTTGATTCCAGACAAGAAACCATTTTTCAAGTAGTCTCTTGTCTTGTTTAAGAAATCTTTTTGTACGATTGTTGATGCTAAAAGTACGATTATTGCAGTGCCGCCGATCAATGCTGTTGCCGCATTTCCTTTGATTTTTAAAATGTACATTAAAAAAGTATCGATGGCAAAAAAGAGCACAGCGACAAATGAAATAATGTAACTTTCCTTGTATATTTTCTTTCCATCTAAATTATTGTTGTAATTATTTTCTTTTTGCTTATTGTTTTTTAAATTTTTCATCGTAACAAAATAAAAGAAAACTATTGTGATGAGAGATGTTACACCCCATACTGGTATGCTACTTAAAATTAATTTTGATGTAGGTATTCCTAATGTTTTAGCTGTTACAGATGGAACACCTTGTATAAAAAAATCTCCTGATAAAGCAGCTCCAAATCCGAATATGGTTACTAAGGATGCAAAACTCAATTCATCAAAGCCTGATTTCAAAACAGGCCCGATTAAGACAGCACCTATTAAACCAACAGCAGGTGACGGCCACAAGAAAAGAGATAAAACCATCATCACTATGCCCACGATCCAAAATGTTTTACTTGGAGAGCTTAGAAATCTCAATAATGGCTTTGCTATGACAACATCTGCGCCTATATCATCAAGTGCACGTGACATGGCAATAATCAGGGAAATGATAAGTATTACCTGCCAAAGCTCTTTTCCGGATACAAATACAGAAGAATACAAAATTTCAATAGATTTCAATACGTTTTTAGTCTGTGACATTGCTACGGCAAATATGCCCACAATACAAGGCAAAATTATGTCTTTTCGAAAGACCATAAATAAAAATATTACAAGTATTGAAATTAAGTAGACAATATGTGTTGTTGTTATATTTACCATTGTAACACCTCATTTTTTACGTTTTTATTTACTCGCTTCAATTACATATTTTGCGTTGAGTTTGGTAAAATTATTAAAAATATGATAAAATATTCGATAAGGAGGTAGTTAAAATGAAACCAATGCAGCTTAAAGATGGTGTAACAAAAATTGGTGCAGTCCATTTTGAAAGGAGATTGTTTGACTCTCTTATTCCACTTCCTGACGGGACAAGCTATAATGCATATCTCATAGAAGGCAGTGAAAAGATAGCTTTGATAGACACAGTTGACCCTATGAAAATAGAAGTGCTTATGGATCAATTGAAAGATGTACAAAAGATAGACTATATTGTATCAAATCATTCCGAACAGGACCATTCTGGTGGAATTCCTTTTGTTTTAGAAAAGTATCCTGATGCAAAAGTTATATGCACTCCGAAAGCAAAGGCCTTTTTAATGGATCTTCTACATATTTCTGAAGACAAGATAATAACTGTAGAAGACAATGAAACTGTATCTCTTGGAGGAAAGACTCTTAGGTTTATTCATGCCCCATGGGTACATTGGCCTGAGACCATGTTTACATACCTTGAAGAAGACAATATCCTGTTTACATGTGATTTTTTAGGTTCACATTTGGCTACATCGAAGCTTTTTGCAGAAGATGAATGCCATGTTTATAATTCTGCAAAGCGATACTATGCAGAAATAATGATGCCTTTTAGAAACTTTGTGGCAAAAAATCTTGAAAAGATAAAAGATTTAAAAATAGATTACATAGCTCCATCCCATGGTCCGGTTTACAATAGACCACAATTCATTTTTGATGCGTACAATAGCTGGGTATACGACGAACCGAAGAATATAGTTGTTATACCGTATGTTACAATGCACGGTTCTGTAAAAGCAATGGTAGATTATTTGACTGCTGTTCTTTCACAAAAAGGTGTCGTTGTAAAACCATATGATTTAACAGTTACAGATTTAGGTGAACTTGCTATGTCATTAGTTGACGCTGCCACAATAGTCGTAGGCACGCCGACGGTTTTGACTGGGGCACACCCACAGGTGATTTATGCTACATATCTCGCAAATGCCTTAAAGCCAAAAACTAAATTTTTATCAATTGTTGGGTCATACAGTTGGGGCGGAAAAACTATTGACCAATTGTCCAGCATGATTACAAACCTAAAAGTTGAAGTGATACCGCCAGTATTTATAAAAGGTCTTCCAAAAGAAGAAGATTATAAGCTTTTAGATGAATTAGCAGATAATATAGTTAAAAAACATAAAGAAGCAAACATTAAATAATTAATGTATCATAGAAGAATATAATAGCAGATTTGTGTATAGAATATCCTGTGAGGTGATTTCATGATAAATTTAAACGGACAAAATACCATAGCTCCAGGCATTATTAGCGCTATGACAACTTATGAAGAAGATTCACTTTTAAAGAAATCACAGGATGCATTAAATGTGTACGTTAATGGTGACTTTGTGGGTAAAAAAGTGCTTGTTGCAAACGGCGATGGTGGTGTTAACGCAGTAAAAGAGTATTTACTAAACAAAGGATATACTGGTTTTGAATATAAGATAGACGGCAACAACATAATGATACAGGCTGACGATGGTGTGTGTGATGAAATAAAAAGATTGTTGAATGTGTATTTAACTATACGGTAAGGAGCTTTAATGCTCCTATTTTTTCATTTTAAGATGATTATTGACGTTTCTTTATTTCAATAATTATAAAAAAGTAGTATAATATCTATTAAGAAAAATATATTAATAAATAATAATTATTAATGATAGAAATTTTTTGAAAGTTATTTTAAAAAATGCTGTTTCTGAGTTATTATAATGTATAGAAATGGTTAAAATTTAAGACATTAAATGAAAGAAGGTGATATTATGGGAACAGATAATATATCCAGTGTTATGGTTATTTTTGGTGGCACAGGAGACTTAACTCATAGAAAGTTGATGCCCGCTGTTTACAATTTGCTTTATGAAAAAAGCCTTCCAGAAAATTTTTGCGTCGTTTCGGTTGGAAGGCGTGATAAGACGGATGAGATTTATCGCAATGAAGTATACGAATCTATTAAGAAATTTTCGAGAATTAAAATAGATGATGAGCTTTGGAAAAATTTAAGAGACAGAATATACTATCAAAAGTTTGAGTTTCATGATGATGACGGATACTCAAGACTTAAAGACTTTTTGAAGGTACTTGATGATAAATATAAAACAAATGGAAATAGAATTTATTACTTGGCGGTAGCTCCTGAGTATTTTGAACTCATCGTTGAAAAGTTACATCAACATGGAATGGCAGAGAATGAAAAATCGTGGCAAAGAGTCATGATAGAAAAACCATTTGGCAAGGATTTGAATTCTGCAGTTTATTTAAACAAAAAGATAACTGATGTTTTTACAGAAAAAAACACGTATCGCATAGACCACTATTTAGGCAAAGAAATGTTGCAAAACATAATGGTAATCAGGTTTGCCAATGTGTTTTTTGAGCCAGTTTGGAACAACAAATACATAGACAATGTGCAGATATCCTCCAGTGAGACGGTTGGCGTAGAAAATAGAGGTGGATACTATGAAAAAGCTGGTGCGCTAAGAGACATGATTCAAAATCACATGTTGCAGCTTTTGACGCTGACTGCCATGGAACCGCCTATTGATCTTACTACTGATTCTATCCATGATGAAAAAGTGAAGGTGTTAAAATCTCTTAAGGAGTTAACGCCGGATCTTGTATTGAAAAATGCAGTGAGAGGTCAGTATGAAGGTTATAGGAACGAGGATAGAGTATCACCTGATTCCGATACAGAGACATTTGCTGCAATTAAAGTCTTTGTAGACAATTTTAGATGGGCCGGTGTACCTTTCTACATAAGAACAGGTAAAAAATTGCCAGTAAAATCCACTGAAATAATAATACAGTTTAAACCTCTCCCAGGCGTTTTGTATTTTAAAGAGTATGGTGGACTTATGCCAGACCTGCTGGTCATTAAGATACAACCTGAAGAAGGCGTTTTTTTGCAGTTTAATGCGAAAAGACCTGGTACTTTAAATAAGGTGATACCGGTACGAATGGATTTTTGTCAAAATTGCCAAGTTGGCATGAATTCACCAGAAGCTTATGAAAGATTGATTTATGACGCGCTGCGAGGAGATTCTACTCTTTTTACGAGATGGGATGAAGTTGAGTATTCATGGAGGTATGTAGACAAAATAGCTGAGGTCTGGAAGAACAATAAACCAGAGTTTCCTAACTACAAGCCAGGAACATGGGGACCTTATGATGCTGATGAATTACTTCTTAGAGATAATTTTAAGTGGTGGAATATAGGAGGTTTTTACGATGAAAATATATGATGTTTCGATGAATATTAATAAGAATATGCAGGTTTACAAAAACAAACCTGAGAAAAAACCTGAATTGATTGTAATCAGCGATTTTCCCAATGACAGCGTGCATGAATCCAGGATATGTATGGATATGCACACAGGTACTCATTTTGATGCGCCTCTTCACATGATAGAAGGCGGTGATACGATCGACCATTTTGATATAACAAAAGCTGTTTCAAAATGCAAAGTTCTTGATTTTACCAACGTAGATGATAAGATAACTGCAGATGATTTGAAAGAGAAGGAAATAGTAAGCGGAGAATTTGTACTTTTAAAGACGAAAAATTCTTATGAAGATAGTTTCAACTTTAATTTCATTTTCTTAGATGCAAGCGGAGCTGAGTATTTGAAAGAAATGAAAGTAATAGGAGTTGGAACAGATGGACTTGGAATAGAAAGAGCACAGCCAAATCACGAAACCCATAAAACGTTGCTTAGTAATGGCATCACTATATTAGAAGGGCTAAGATTGAAAGATGTTGATGAAGGCGAATATACATTGATTGCTGCTCCTTTAAAAATAGATGGTGCAGAGGCCGCTCCTGCCAGAGCCCTTTTGATAGAGGACGATAAAAAATGAAAGTCAACATGTACAATATAGGCAATTGTATTGTTGGCAATTCTGAGGTTGATTTGGACAATATTCAGGAAATATCGAACATGCTTATAGACAAATACGGTGAAAACACAATGCTGGAATTTGTTGAAAACTATAAAATGGGGCAAGATTATTCAGATGCTTTTAAAAACGCTTTGAATAAAAAACACATGATTAAAAAATTAAAATTTAAAGAAAGTATCTAATTTGGAGGTTAATATGGATAAGAAGTTGAAAGATCGAAAAGACATCGACGACAAGTACAAGTGGAAACTTGAAGACATATATGAAAGCGATAAAGAGTGGAATGACGATTTTGACAAAGCCAAGGAAATCATAAGGCAATTGTCAGACTTTAAAGGCAAGATTAAAGATGCAGAATCCCTTTTAAATGTTCTTAAGTTAAATGATGCCTTGCAGATGATCATAGAGAAGCTTTTTGTGTATGCCAGGATGAAGAGAGACGAAGACAATGGCAATGGCAAATATCAAGCATTGACAGATAAAGCTATGAGAATTAATATTGAGGCATCTAGTGCAGCTTCCTTTATTGCTCCAGAGATTTTATCGATGGATGAAAAAGTCTTAAAAAGCTGTATTGAAGATAATGCTGATTTTATAGACTACAGGCATTTTTTGAAAAATTTATTAAGGTATAAGCCCCATACCCTTTCAGACAAAGAAGAGATGATATTGGCAGAAAGTGAAGTCATGGCACACTCTCCTGAGAATATATTCAAAATGCTGGATAATGCCGACATCAGATTTCCTTCTATTGAAGATGAAGATGGGGATTTGGTGGAACTGACCCATGGAAATTATATTAAGTACATAAGCAGTAAAAACAGAAATGTGAGAAAGAAGGCTTTTGAATCTCTTTACAGCGTCTATAAAAGTTTTGCCAATACGTACGCAGCCATGACAGACTCCAATGTTAAGAAAGATGTATTTTATTCTAAGATACGAAATTACAAGACATCTTTAGAAGCTTCGCTTTTCGATGACAATGTCCCTGTATCTGTCTACGACAATTTGATAGGGACTATACATGAAAGGATTGATTTGTTACACAGATATGTTTCTATTAGAAAAAGAATGCTTAATCTTGATGAGCTGCACATGTACGATCTTTATGTGCCATTAGTTGCAGACTTCGATAAAGAATATGAATACGAAGAAGCCAAAGATACAGTCATAAAAGCCTTAGAACCGTTGGGAAATGAATACGTAAGCATCTTAAAGGAAGGCTTTGATAACCGTTGGATAGACGTCTATGAGAATAGAGGGAAGACGTCTGGAGCGTATTCGTGGGGAACTTATGGTGTGCATCCATTTGTGCTTCTGAACTTTCAAGGTAAATTGGATGATGTTTTCACCATTGCTCATGAGATGGGGCATTCACTTCATACGTATTATTCTGACAAAGCTCAGAAATACATCAATTCTCACTATAAGATATTTGTTGCAGAAGTTGCATCAACTTGTAACGAATCTATTTTAATCGACTATCTTTTGAAAAATGCAAGAGACAAAAACGAGAAGTTGTATCTATTAAACCATTATCTTGAACAGTTTAAAGGAACAATATTTAGACAGGTTATGTTTGCTGAATTTGAGAAGTACACTCATGAAGAAGCTGAGAAAGGTGAAGCGCTGACTGCAGAAAAATTGTGTAAAAAGTATCATGAACTTAATCAATTTTATTACGGAAATGATATAATAGTAGACGATGAGATCGATTATGAGTGGGAAAGGATACCGCATTTTTATTCAAGCTTTTATGTCTACAAATATGCTACAGGATTTTCCGCTGCTGTTGCTTTGTCGCAGATGATTTTAAATGAAGGTGATGCTGCGGTAAAAAGATATATAGAATTTTTAAAAAGCGGTGGTTCAGATTATCCACTTAATATCTTAAAAAAAGCTGGTGTAGATCTTACAACAAAGAAGCCGATTTTAGATGCTTTAAATGTATTTGAGAATGTATTAGATGAAATGGAAAGACTTTTGGACAGGTGATGAATTTGAGAGAGTACAGCGTTTTTGATATAATGGGACCTGTCATGATTGGTCCCAGCAGTTCACATACAGCAGGAGCTGCGCGTCTGGGGAAGATAGCCAGACAAATAGCAGGTGATGATGTAAAAGAAGTGCAGTTTATACTTTATGATTCTTTTGCAAACACATACAAGGGGCATGGCACTGACAAAGCGCTTGTGGCTGGAATCATAGGACTTGATCCAGATGATGAAAGGCTGCCTAATTCTTTTGAATTGGCAAAAGAACAAAACATATCATTTTCATTTATAAAAAGCGATAAAGATGCATCACATCCTAATACGGTTAGAATGATTATAAAAAACAATTTAGGTGATGTCATTGAAGTATTGGGTTCGTCAATAGGCGGTGGCAATGTTGTGCTTAAAGAAATTAACGGTATGAGTGTAGAGTTTACAGGAGAATATGAAACGCTTATTACAAAGCATATTGACAAACCTGGTATCATAGCAATGGTGACAAAGGTCTTATCGGAGCACATGATAAATATAGCTTTTATGAGGGTGTACAGGCAGTTAAAGGGGGATATGGCTATTATGGTGATTGAATCAGATCAAACCATACCAGAAGATGTGCGAGTAAGAATAGAACATATTGATGGAATAGAGAAAGCTATAGTTGTAGACAGTGTGATAAAGCATAAATAAAACGTACTGAGGTGAAGAAGTTGTATCAGTTTAGTAGTGGATTTGAATTACTGGAGCTTACAAAAAAATATAATATTCCTATATCGGAAGTCGTGATAAATTATGAGCACGAGATGACTGGCGATGATAGAGATGTAATAATAGAAAAGATGTCATCAAATCTTGATGTGATGAGAAAATCTATCGAAAGAGGCTTGAAAGAAGATGTAAAATCTGTAGGTGGTTTTATCGGCGGAGATGCTAAAAGATTGTACGATAAAATAATTAATAATTTTACAATAAGCGGTGAGACAGTTTCAAAAGCTGTTGCATCGGCTATTGCAGTATCAGAAGTAAATGCAGCGATGGGCAAAATTGTTGCAGCACCTACTGCTGGTTCCAGTGGCGTCATTCCGGGAGCGTTGATAACTATTGCAAGGAAATTTGGCAAAAATGATGATGAATTGATAAAATCCTTGTTTACATCATCTGGAATTGGAATAATAATCGCAAAAAATGCTACGCTTTCAGGTGCAGAAGGAGGATGTCAGGCTGAAGTGGGCTCAGCGTCGGCTATGGCTGCCGCTGCTTTAGTTGAATTGATGGGTGGTTCCCCTGACGAGGCCTTAAATGCAGCGTCTTTTGCCATTATGAATCTTTTGGGACTTGTATGTGATCCTGTAGCAGGGTTAGTGGAGGTTCCATGCGTCACGCGAAATGCAATTGGTGCTGCAAATGCTTTGATTTGCGCTGATCTGGCTTTATCTGGCATGAAAAGCATCATTCCTTTTGATGACGTTGTAAGTGCAATGGACAGTGTAGGGAAAGCTATGCCTTGTGCACTTAGAGAGACGGCTGAAGGAGGGCTTGCAAAGACTGCAACCGGCATTAAGCTGAAAATGAATATGAGAGAATAGAGAAAGGCTTTACGAGTTATTCGTAAAGCCTTTTTAAAAACCGATTTTTAATCGGTAATTACCTCTATAAGAGGTAGAACTGTTTAAATTTATTTAATTTTCTATTATAATATATGCATATATAATGATTTTGATACAAAGTTAAAGGGGGTTGATCCAATGGAAATCGTCAATGTAAATTTAAAAAATTATTCATATCCTATTTACATCTCAAATGGAATTTTAAGTGATATTGGGCTATATTTGAGAAATCACTTGAGAAGTGGAAGGGCAATCATAATCACTGATTCAAATGTGTCAAACATATATCTTCAAAACGTTGAAGACGCTTTATCGAAAGATGGATTTGTCGCAAGTCACTTAGTTATAAAAGCTGGTGAAGAAAGTAAAAATTTAGACACAGTAAAACATTTGTTGGAGGAATGTCTCGACTTTGGATTATTGAGGGATAGTTCTGTGATAGCATTAGGTGGAGGAGTTGTAGGTGATATAGCCGGACTTGTAGCTGCGCTGTACATGAGGGGTATAGACTTTATACAGATTCCGACAACTTTATTGGCGCAAGTTGACAGCAGTGTGGGAGGTAAGGTTGGAGTAAATTTAGATGAGGGGAAAAACATTGTTGGCTCATTTTATCAGCCAAAGGCTGTTTTCATTGATACAAGCGTACTGAAAACTCTAAATAGAAGGGAAGTTTTAGGAGGAATTTCGGAGATAATAAAGTACGGCATAATTAAAGATGAATCATTGCTTAATTTTTTTGAAACCAATATGGAGAAAATATTAAATTTAGATGATGATATGATGAGATATCTGATTAAAAGATCATGTGAAATAAAAAGCGATGTTGTATCAAAAGATGAAAAAGAAAATAATATAAGAGCCATTTTAAACTATGGGCATACTATAGGACACGCTTTAGAATCAATTACGCGGTACAAAAAGTACATTCACGGTGAAGCTGTTGCAATTGGAATGTATTATGCTGGTAAAATCGCCTTAAACAGAAAGTACATCGATGAAAGTTATCTTTTGCGCATCAAAAATTTGTTGGTTTCATGCGGTCTTCCTGTTGATTACGGCAATATAGACAAGCATGAAATAGTTGAGAGCATAAAGCATGATAAGAAAAACAGAGAGGGCAAGATAAAGTTTATCCTGCCGTTAGGATATGGCAATGCTGAAGTCTTCGATGTTTTAGAAGATGAAATATTGAATGTATTGAACTAATAAAAGAAATTTTCTTGACTTTAGCAGAATAGAGTATTAAAATATCAAGAAAACAGTTAAAGGGGGTGTGGCATGAACATTTACTACCTTGGACCGAAAGGGACATTTTCTGAACAAGCTCTTATCTTTTATATTAGTCAAAAACGAGGATACTGCGTTAAAGAATTAAAGACAATTCCAGACATCATTACAATGTTGTGCATTAATGAAGATGATGAGGGATTAGTTCCGATAGAAAACTCTATAGAAGGCACTGTAAATGTCACATTGGATATGCTTATAAATGATGCTGATGGGCTTAAAATAAAAAGAGAGATAGTCATTCCTATATCTCATTGTCTTATCGCTGACAAAAATCTGGACTTTGATGAAATAAAGCTTGTAATCTCTCATCCACAGGCACTTGCTCAGTGTAGAAACTATATCAGGAGAAACTTGCCAAATGCTGAAATTGTAACTGCAGATAGTACGGCAAAAGCTGTTTCTGAAATAAAAAATAAAGCCCATGCTGCAGCAATAGGTAATGCCAGGGCTGCAGAAATTTACGGAGCGCAAATAATCGATAGAGACATACAAGATGTGAAAAACAATTTTACGAGGTTTGTCGTTCTTGCCTCAAGTGATTGCGAATACACAGGAAACGACAAGACATCTCTAATATTTTCTGTTCCAAATGAGCCGGGAAGTCTTTACAAGATATTAGAGGTGTTTGCCAGAGAAAATGTGAATATGACAAAGATAGAATCAAGGCCTTCCAGAAGGAAGATGGGCGAATACGTGTTTTGGGTTGACATTGAAGGCCATAGATGCGATAATCGCATTAATAAAATATTAGGTGTGTTGATGGGTAAAACGGAGTTTTTAAAGGTATTAGGTTCATATCCTAAATACATGTAAAACGGTAGAATGGAGGATTTTTAAATGGTAATTGTTATGAAGCCAAGTGCTACAGAAAAGCAAATCTCTGATGTATCAAATCTTTTATTATCTCTTGATTTAAAACCCCACATTTCTAAAGGAGAAGAACGAGTAGTAATAGGTGTGATTGGCGACAAGAAAAAACTTAAAGATAAAAATGTTGAGCTTATGGAAGGCGTTGAGAAAGTCATACCTATAGTTGAGTCTTACAAACTTGCAAGTCGTACATTTAATCCTGTATCTACAATTGTAGATGTAGACGGTGTCCAAGTTGGTGGTAAAAGTGTAGTCATAATGGCTGGTCCATGTGCTGTTGAAAGCAAAGAGCAGCTTTTTGAAAGTGCAGAAGCAGTCAAGATGTTTGGAGCTAAATTTTTGCGAGGTGGTGCATACAAGCCCCGCACGTCTCCATATTCTTTCCAAGGACTTGAAAGAGAAGGACTTGAGATGTTATATGAAGCTAAAAAGCATACAGGTTTAAAAATAGTTACGGAGGTTATGGACGTCTATTCTATAGAAATTGTAGCCAAATATGCAGATGTATTGCAAATCGGCGCGAGAAACATGCAAAACTTTTCGCTACTTAAAGAAGTGGGCAGGTCTAATATGCCTGTTCTTTTAAAGAGAGGCATTGCAGCCACAATAGAAGAGTGGCTTAATGCTGCTGAATACATTTTAAGCGAAGGCAACAAAAATGTGATACTTTGTGAAAGAGGAATAAGGACATTCGAGCAGTACACGAGAAATACCCTTGATTTAAGTGCGGTGCCTGTTGTAAAAAGACTAAGCCACTTGCCAATAATAGTCGATCCGAGCCATGGAACAGGAAAATCTTTTTTAGTAAATCCAATGGCGAAAGCTGCAATAGCTGCCGGAGCAGATGGCCTTATAATTGAAGTTCATCCTGATCCTAAAAATGCTTTATCAGACGGTGCGCAGTCATTGACGCCAGATGAATTTAGAGTTTTGGCAGAAGAAATATCTGATATAGCAAATGCGGTAGGGCGTGATTTTAAATGATTGAAAAAGTAGCGATCATAGGATTGGGGCTTATAGGTGGCTCTTTGGCGAAAGCCATAAGAAAGTATACAAATTTAGGTATAATAGGTGTAGACGTGAAAGATGATTATATCGATGAAGCTTTAAGGGAAGGAATAATTGATGAAGGCTTAAAAGAAATTGATAAACCAATAGACACAGACGTAGTATTTGTATGCACTCCTGTTGGAATAGTCATAAATTGCATAGAAGAAATGCTTCCCCACTTAAAAGACGGCTGTGTGATAACTGATGTTGGAAGCACAAAAAAAACGATAATGGATGCGGTAAAGGGTATATTGCCGAAAGATAAATTCTTTATAGGTGGTCATCCTATGGCAGGCTCTGAAAAGTATGGATTTTCCTCAAGCAGTTCTGAACTCTTTTTTGGAAGCAATTATTTTATAATTCCCGATGAAAAAACACCTGACAGTGTGGTAGAGATTTTCATCGATGAAATAATTAAAAAAATTGGTGCTAATCCTATACTTGTTGATAGCTATTCACATGATAGGATAGTAGGCATTGTAAGCCATGTGCCACATATTTTATCGGCGGCTCTGACTAATTTTGCATATAGAGAAGACGCAGATGCTATAAGATTCGCTGCTGGTGGTTTTAAAGACTCTACGAGAATATCGATGTCCCAGACTGAGATGTGGAAGGATATTATTTTGAATAACAAAGATGTTATAAAAAGGCTGATAATAGATTATGAAAATCTTTTAAACGAATTTTTATTTAGCCTTGACTGTGACGATATAAAGTCACTGTGTGAATTTTTTGATACAGCAAGAGAAATCAGAAAAAGCATAGCTTCTTGACTTTGGAAAGGAATGAATATTTTATGGAGGTAGAAATTTCTAAAAAAAGCCATCTAAAAGGTGTAGTGAATGTTCCTGGAGATAAATCTATATCTCATAGAGCCATAATGTTTGGCTCTATTGCTGTTGGCGATACTGTTGTGAAAGGTTTCTTAAAAAGTGAAGATTGCTTTTCGACGATAAATTGCATGAGAAAGTTAGGTGTGGAGATAGAAATAGTTAATGATGATGTATATGTTAAAGGAAATGGCATGTATCTGAATGAAAGCCTTGATGTTTTAGATGCTGGAAACTCTGGTACAACGATGCGCCTTTTATCAGGTATTTTAGCTGGTCAGAAATTTGCATCTACTATAACCGGTGATGAGTCTTTAAGAAAAAGGCCTATGAAACGAATAATACAGCCGCTATCAATGATGGGAGCGAAAATAACAGCGGTTTATGACAATTATGCACCTCTTACCATAAAAGGCAATACACTTAAGGGGATTAACTACAAAACAGAAGTTTCCAGTGCTCAAGTAAAATCATGCATAATGCTGGCAAGTTTGTATGCACAGGACGTTACGACAATTGAGGAACCATATTTGTCCAGAAACCACAGCGAACTTATGCTTAATTACTTTGGCGGAAATTTTGAGTCTTATGACAATAAGGTTATATGCCATCCTGTGGAAAAACTGCATGGGTGCGAAATCTTGGTTCCTGGCGACATATCTTCTGCTGCGTATTTTATGGTAGCAGCCAGCATATTGCCTAATTCAGAAGTATTGATAAAAAATGTAAATATAAACAACACGCGAACAGGAATAATAGATGTGCTGAATAAAATGGGTGGCAATGTTGAAATAATAGAGGAGAAAGTCGTAAACAATGAACCTGTAGCGGACATAGTAGTAAGATCTTCGCATCTAAAGGGAATTGAGATCGGTGGTGAGATTATACCGAGGTTGATTGATGAGATACCGGTTATTGCCGTAGCAGCAGCTTACGCTGATGGTACTACAGTTATAAAAGATGCTGACGAACTAAAAGTAAAAGAAAGCAATCGCATAGACACCATGGTAAGTCAATTGAAGAAAATGGGCGCCGACATAGAAGCTACAAACGATGGCATGGTAATTCGTGGGAAAGAAAAGCTGTATGGTGCTACGGTTGACAGCTACAACGATCATAGAGTTGCTATGTCATTAAGCATTGCTGCTCTAAAAGCTGATGGCAGTACAAAGATAAAAAATGCAGAATGTGTGAATATTTCATTTCCTGATTTTTATAGCGTACTTAATGTGCTATAATAAAAATTGGTGATTTTAATGGAAGAAAGCATACTCATAATTGAAGATGAGAAAAGAATTGCAAGGTTTTTACAGATAGAGCTTGAACATGAAGGTTATAGTGTGGCATTAGAATATAGCGGCAATAGTGGCTTAAGAGAGGCTTTAGATGGAAATTACGATTTGATAATCTTAGATTTGATGCTTCCCGGTTTGGGTGGTTTTTCAGTATTGAGAGAACTGCGAAAGAAATCATCGACGCCTGTAATAATTTTAAGCGCAAAAGATGATGTAAAAGACAAGGTATTTGGGCTTGATATAGGTGCTGATGATTATCTGACTAAGCCGTTTTCGATTGAAGAGCTTATGGCGAGAATAAGAAACGCTCTTAGAAAAAATGCAAAGTCAAATGCTAATAAATTGGTATATGATGGCATAACAATGGATTTGTCTACATACGAAGTAAAAAGAGACGGAATAAAGGTAGAGTTGACGAAAAAAGAGTTTGAGCTTTTGAAATATTTGATTATAAACTCTGAAATAGTGCTTACAAGGGAAAACATACTGGAGAATGTATGGGGCTACAATTATATTGGTGAGACTAACATAGTAGATGTGTACATAAGGTATTTGCGAAGTAAAATTGATGAACCGTTTAATAATAAGTTGATACAGACGATAAGAGGTGTAGGATATTCTTTAAGGAAAGAAAAAGATGAAGATTAAAAGCTTTAAATTATCAATAAAGTTGAGAATTGCATTGCTTTATGCTATCATATTTTCATTTATTTTAATAGTGCTTAATGCATCTGTGTTATACGGTCTCAAATATTACCTTGTATATCAAGCGTTTGACGATATACAAAATCAATCAGATGTCATAGTCGAAAAGCTGAAAGAAGTTGATGGCATAATAACAAGTGTAGACAAAGATTTGCTTTTCGGATCGTCAATAGGTGAAAATATGTATTTAAAGATTGTGGATTCGCATGGAAAAATTGTGTACGTGTCTTCACCGCATTTGATTGGTATACCATATGATAAAAATATAAATGCACCTACAAAAATAGAAAAAGATGAGACGCATATAGCATATATAAACAGAGAGTATACTTACGGGAATAAGTTTTTTTACATTCAGGTTTATGAAGATTTAAAAAATCAGTATTTTTTCTTAAAGCTTTTGTTTGTGATGATGGCTGTTTCCGATGTCATTGGAGTTTTGGTGTCTTTTTTTGCAGGATATTTTATAACAGGTAGAGCATTAAGGCCTGTTGATTATATGGTGAGAGAAGTTCATGCAATCGACGAGAAGAAATTAAATAAAAGATTGAGCGTTAACGGAAATAATGATGAACTGTCTAAGCTCGCTGCTACGTTTAATGACATGCTGGACAGGCTGGAAGACTATTTTAAAAGGCAGAATGCATTTATATCAAATGTTTCCCATGAGCTTAGGACACCTTTGTCTATCTTGAAAGGATATATAGAACTTATAGACAGGTGGGGGAAAGACAACAAAGATGTACTGGAAGAGTCTATAGGCGCTTTAAAAAAAGAAGAGCAAGAAATGGAGATATTGATTGAAAGGCTTTTGATGCTGGCAAGAGGAGATAACAAGACGCTTAATATAAATAAGAAATTATTTAATGTTTATGAATTGATTGCAGAAATAGTCAGGGATGCTAAAGTGATTTTCAATGAAAAAAGCATTGAAATTTTTTGCCATAAAAATTTGGAAGTGAATGCAGATAGGAATCTTATAAAGGAACTATTAAGAATAATTCTTGATAATGCGTTAAAATATACAGACATTGATGGCAATATAAAAATTTATGCAGAAGAAGTAGATAAAAATGTAGCCGTAATAATTAAAGACGATGGCATTGGAATACCTGAAGAAGAGATTCCTTATGTATTTGACAGATTTTATAGGGTTGACAAGGCAAGAAGTAAAGAAACTGGTGGAATGGGTTTAGGACTATCTATTGCAAAGCTTATTGTTGAGCTGCACGGTGGGAGTATTGAAGTGAAAAGCAAATTAAATGAAGGATCTGAATTTAAAATAACAATCCCGAAAATTTGATATATGGGATTGTTATTTTATTTTTAGTGACATACTACACAATATATGGTATAATATATTTATAAATTCACTATATATTGGAGGGTATAAAATGCAAAAAGAAGCGACGAAAAATCAGCAGATGGAAGTAAAAAATTCTTCTAAAGAATATACATGCCCTGATTGTGGTGCACAGTTAGTTCCTGAAAGCGGATGTATTTACTGCCCATTTTGTGGTTACAGTGAATGCCACTAATTGCCTATATTCCCATCAGTTTAATATGGACATATACAATCATTCCCCTTATAATTAAAGTAAAATATGCCGAATCCCCGAAAAGGGGTACGGGGGATCTTTTTTTGGGGTGAATCCACTCATGTGGTAGGGCGTCCCTTTGCCCGAACCCGTCAACTAACCTCGGAGGCAAAAGGGGGATTTTTATGTTAAAAAAATGTATTAAGGTAAAGCCTCTCATTGCATCATTAGCAGCGGCTCTTTTATTTTCTCAGACGGCATTTGCGGCAACGTATACTGTAAAACCTGGTGATAGCCTATACAAGATAGGCTTAAATTATGGCACAACATACAATCAAATAATGAAGCTTAACAATCTCAGTGATACAGTAATATATCCGGGGCAAGTATTAGTTGTACCTGGCAGTGACAACACATATACAGTCCAGAAAGGCGATAGTTTATACTTAATTGCCATGAAGTATGGTACTACTGTAGATGCTTTAAAAAATGTAAATGGTTTAACAGGCGATATGATTTATCCAGGGCAAGTTTTTGTCATACCAACATCGACGTCTGGTACACCATCAACTTCTTCAAGTATAAGAAGCGATGTAACTGCAAACAGAGGTTCTATCCAAAGAGGTGTTATTTCATACACAAATGCTGATTTGGATCTTCTATCAAGGCTTATAAATGCGGAAGCTGGTGGTGAACCATATCAAGCTAAAGTTGCTGTCGGTGCCGTGATAGTGAATAGGGTAAAAAGTGGTATATTCCCTAACACAATACAAGGCGTAATATACCAAGTCGATAGCAACGGTTACTATCAATTTACACCTGTTGAAAATGGCTGGATAAATTTACCTGCCACACCAGACTCAATAAGTGCTGCAAGGGATGCCTTAAACGGTGTAGATCCTACAAACGGTGCACTTTATTACTTTGACACCAGCAATACCAATCAGTGGCTTTGGTCGTTGCCAGTTGCACTAAAAGTAGGCAATATGGTATTTTCTTATGCGAGATAAAAATGATTGTTAATGAGAGGCTAAGAGGAGCAAAATGGATACCGAAAGGTATCCATTTTGCTTTCTATAGAGTTTTTGCTTCGTACAAAGTGATAAAGCCAAATATTATAAAAATGATGGCTGATATGTAATGCAAAAGTTTTGTTGGCAATTTCTTACCTAAATAAACTCCCAATACGATTCCAATGACATCAGCTATGAAAATTCCTGCAGTAGCACCTAATAAAACAAATACAGGATTTTTGTATGTGGCAGTAAGCGCTAGTGTCGAAAGCTGTGTCTTATCTCCAAATTCCGAAATAAAATATGTACTTATTATGGTGAAAACTGGACCGTATTTGGATTTTCTGATTTTTTCATGTCCTTCATGGCCATTTTTTAATGTGATCAATCCAAAAATTAAAAAAGATATGGCAGCCAATAGCTTCACGTATTTTATCGGTATGTACTCTGTAATAAATGAGCCAAACAAAACTGCAATACCCATATTTAAAAGGGCAGCGATTAATATGCTAATTAAGACAGTTCTGGCTTTTATAAATGTGGCAAATGCCATAGCCATAAACTGTGACTTGTCGCCCATTTCAGATGCAAAGACGAGAATAAAAGACGATATTAAAGCATTCATCAAATCTGCCTCCTTGTAATTAGTATGCCAAAAAAATAAAACCTATTACATAATATGTGCAACATATTACGTAAAGGTCTCATTCTTTAAGGCAAAGCCAGGTTAAAACCAGCATGTTGACTTTGCCACATATTTATATATGTGAACTACTCCCCTTTACATAGACTATATAATATTTTTAAAAGACATCTACTTCATTATATAATAAGTCAAAAAATTATGTCAATGCAATTTGTTTCATTTTCTAATTTTTTTCATGTTTATTAATTTTATTATGCCTCCATAAATGAAGGAAAGACCAATTATGGCCGGTATTATAAATGATATTATATTTAACACATCTGTCTCATCGATTACGGCAATTATCATGGGTAATAATATTATCAAGCCAATAATTATTTGTATAAAAGGATATTTGCCAACCCCTTTTATGGGTTCAGGAATTCGTCCCGTTCCAATATAATAGCCAGGGGTGTACTGGTTTTCTTCCCACTCTTTTAGTTTATCTAATTCCTTCTCAAATTCATTTTTTTTATTCGACTCATTGTCTTTCATAAATAACACCTCTTAATGTAATGTATTGAAACATTCTAACTTTAGAATTATTATACAACTTTAATTTATTAATTCAATATGAAGCCGGGTGACCAATGAATTTTATTTTTGTAGTCTACAATATCGTTAATTAGTCTTTTCCACAACGGATTTTTAATAGCATTCGAAGGAGTAAAATCAGCATTGTTTTCTATCCCATATGTTTTTAGTCCCTTCACATCTTTTTTTACAATTTCCACTAATTTATCATTTATGTCTTTCATCTTAGTAAACTTAGCCAATTGTTCTTTATTTAATTTAATAATTTCGTCTTTGTTGTATGCATAAATGTCAAATGATTGAGGAGGTCTATTCAATATTCGGCTTATGTACAATGAAAATTCCTCTGGAATGTAAGATATAATGTTACCCATAGGTATTTCTTCCATTGCATTATGTACATATATATCTACCAAATCAAAAATATCATTGCTCTGATTTAAAAATTCATTTCCCAGAATGTTAGCATTACCGATTGTAATTTGTTTACTATGCAAAGAATCATTTAATATTTGATCAGTTTTTAAGACTGATGATGCGAAACCAGAGGTATCTTCAAAAACTCTCCTTGAAAGGTAATTGTTTATATTTACTGATTTTAAATATAATAAAAGATTAGAGATAGACGAAACCAATAATAATGCAATCAAGCCAATAAATATAAAAATCCATAAATTTTTATGTTTGATTGTCATAAATACTCCTTTCCAGACCATTTAGTCTAAAATTTATTTGCAGAGAAATGAATATCTTATATTTTATCCATACCAGTCATATGCTTAAAATAATAACTTCCATTAGCATTTACCTTGGTACGAGGTGCATTAAGCAAAAAGTCATTCAATCCAGCATTAAGTCCAGATTTTACTTTTGATATGACCATATTTGTTTCAGAAGTCACGTCAGATATCACTAAAAAAATTAAAATACATAACATTATAAATGTACTAATAACGATATATAGCTTACGAACATGCAATTTTTTCAATCTCCTTTCAAATTTTTTAATTGATTAAACGCTTGTTAATTGCTTTAATATAATGATTTTTGGATATTTCTACTGCAATTGCATCTTTTGTGTTAACATTTGGAATAGAGTATAAATTAGTGCCAACTTTATAATAGTTTGAAAAAATCGTATTATTTATATTTGCCTCCCCAGTTGAAAAGTATTTAATAGTACCAATTTTCTTGTCAATAGAAGTGACATCATCAGATGTGCCAACATAAGTCTCACCATTTAAAATGATAATTTTAGAAAATGCCCAGCTTTTTTCTTCATGATAATTTGAGTTGTTTTTTGAGCAACCTGCTGTAAAAGTCAATGTAAATATTAATATTGCCATTGATACAATTTTTACTATAAAATTTTTTCTCTTATTCATAATTATATGCTAACCTACTTTCGCTTTTTGTCTGTCTAATTTTCTCGCATAATTATAAAACATATATTCTACAAAAATTTAGAAATTCCTCCTAAATCGTACGTAAAAATTATTTACAAAAGGATGTTTTTGATGGTATAATATTATTAGATAAAAGTTCGATGTTCGAACTAATTTTTTTAAAGGCAATTGGTTCTGGCAGTGAACTAATTAGGGAGGTGATAAATTGACGCAGTATAGGAAGGGTACTAATTATCTTATCAAAAATATGAACACGGCAAATGTTTTAGATGTCATTAAAAAAATGCAGCCTATCTCCCGCATTAAAATCTCTAAAGTCCTTAATATGAGCAAGTCGACAGTATCAGGAATAGTAGATGAATTGATAAAGGAAGGTCTTGTGAGCGAGGAGGGATTTGGAAATACCGCATCTGCAGGCAGAAAACCTATTGAGCTTACTTTTAATCCTAATGCGAAATTTTCAATAGGTATCGATATAGAATCGACAAATACAATTGGAGTGCTTACAAATTTGGAAGGAAAAATAATAAAAAAGATAAAAAGACCCACAGGAACAAAAGAAGAAGCTTTTTTAAATACGGTCAAAATCATTAAAGAATTATTGGAATATCAAGAAGAAATAACAGGCATAGGTGTTGGAGCTCCTGGCATAACAAATATAGAAAAAGGGACAGTGTACGCGCCGGGGCTTTCGTGGGTTGACTTTAACCTTTTTTCTAAGTTGAAAGAAGCGTTTGACTATGACATATTTATAGACAATAGCGTTAATTACGCAGCATTAGGTGAAAGATGGATAGGTTCATGCAAAGATGTTAACAATTTTGTACTTGTAACGATAGGAAACGGCATCGGTTCTGGTATATACATCAATGGGAAATTAGTAAGGGGTCATAAATACACAGCAGGGGAAGTTGGATACATGGCTATAGGCAGAGATGTTTTAGGTAAAAAGTATTTATACGAAGATTATGGGTATTTTGAAAGCAAAGCATCGCTTTTAGGTCTTGTCTCCACATTAAAGAATATGTCGAATGGAAAATTTGGTACGATAAAGGATTTTGTTAATGGATATTTGGCAAAAGATGAGATTTGTATCAGAGCTTTTGATGAATTCATAGAAAATTTAAGCATGGGTTTTGCCAACATCATTAGCATATTAAATCCGGAGCTTATAGTCATAGCAGGCGATGTGATAAACTTAGGCATCGATATAGTAGATAGTATAAAAAAGCTAATTGATAAAATGGTCCCGTTTGATGTAAAGATCATATATACAAAGTTAAATGAAGATGCCGCCGCAATAGGTGCATCTGCAGATGTTCTTCTTAAGACAAATTACTTAATATTAATATAAAATGAAAGGATGATTCTTGTGAGATTAATAATAACAAATGACTACGATGAAATGAGCAGAACTGCAGCGGAGATCATAAAAGAACAGATAAACAGAAAAGCGAATTCTGTATTAGGTCTTGCTACAGGTTCTACACCGCTTGGAACTTATAGAGAGTTAATCAGGATGTACAATAATGGAGAGATTGATTTTTCCTACGTCATAACCTTTAACCTTGATGAATATGTAGGACTGCCAGATGACCATCCTCAAAGCTATCACTACTTCATGTATAAAAATTTATTCAATCATATAAATATAAAAAAGGAAAATATTCACATACCAAAAGGGATTTCGGACGATTTTGATAGAGACTGCAGATTATACGATGAGGAGATAGAAAAGTTTGGAGAAATTGATCTTCAATTGTTAGGTTTAGGTGTTAATGGGCACATTGGTTTTAATGAGCCTGATGACTATATAAATACAAAGACACACATAGTAGATCTGGCAGAAGAAACAATAAATGCAAATAAGAGATTTTTCAAAAGCATTGACGAAGTTCCGAGAAAAGCTGTAACAATGGGGCTTGGCACGATAATGAAATCAAGGAAAATTTTATTATTGGCATCTGGTAAAAACAAAGCAAAAGCTATAAAAGAGACTTTAAACGGCTATCTTACGACAGATGTTCCATCAACTGTTTTATCATTGCATCCTGATGTCACAATTGTAATAGACAGTGACGCTGCTTCTTTGATAGATTTGGAGAAAGCAAGAGAGAATGTCGATATTATTTCAAAGCTATAGACAATCGTTTATAGCTTTATTTGTTTTTAAAAATTCGATGTAGTATAATTAAAGTAAACGACCCCTCTATAGGGGGTAAGGGGGATTTAAGTGTCTTTATTTGCAGCGTTTTTAGGTGGTATTGTTTCGTTCTTTTCGCCATGCATTTTACCGCTAATACCTGTTTACGTGACGTATATTTTCGGCGGTAAGAAGAAAAATTTTTTCAATTTGTTTTTGTTTGTATTAGGCTTCAGCATCGTTTTTGTCCTCATGGGAGCTACGGCCAGTCAATTGGGAAAATTTTTTGTTTCATACAAAGTTCTATTTAGAAAAGCCAGTGGCATAATAATATTATTATTTGGACTTTATATGATGGGCATCATAAAGCCGGCTTTTCTGAGCAGAGAAGTGAAACTTAATGTTTCTAACAGAAAGGAGGGGTATTTTAGCAGTTTCATTTTTGGCATAGCTTTTGCCTCTGGTTGGACGCCATGTGTTGGTCCTATACTTGCGACTATCCTTTTATATGCAGGTGAACAAAACACTGTGTATGTTGGGGTTCTTCTGCTGTTTGCTTACTCATTAGGAATTGGAATTCCATTTATAGTAGCTGCGATACTAATTGATAGATTTAAAGCATTTTACAAAAAGATAAATTTTATCATGCCGTATATTGAAAAAATTGGCGGTTTATTTTTGATAATTTTCGGAATTTTGATGTATTTTAATCTCATTATAAGGTTTGAAAGTTACATTAATATTTTGAGGTGATTTGAGTGAAATCAAATAAGAAGAAGTCAAAAAGCAGCAACAAAAATATGATATTGACTGTTTCAATAGTTTTAGTTTTGATATTGGGAATTTCAATTTACTTTTTGAACAATTACGTAGTGTCAAGTCAAACAAAGAGCCAGAATGCGAATAATGGTGCCAGCAATGCTCAAGTAGGTATTGAAAAAGGCGATTTAGCGCCGGATTTTACGCTAAAAGATGTAAATGGGAAAACAGTAACATTATCAAAGCTAAGAGGGAAAAAGGTCATATTAAATTTTTGGGCTACAACATGTCCATATTGTAAGATTGAGATGCCTGAATTAAACAAGTTTTATGAGAATAACAAAAATGATGTTGTCTTATTGGCGATAGATATTGGTGAGGATAAATCAACTGTTGAAAATTACCTTGCAGGAAAGGGTTATAGCTTTGATGTCCTTTTAGACAGCGATGCAAAGGTAGCCATGGATTATAAAGTTCAATTTATACCGATGTCATTTTTCATTGACAAAGATGGAATAATAAAGGCTATAAGCAATGGTGCCATGACATACGATGAGGTAGATCAATATTTTAAGACCATATCTCAATAATTATTGACAATTTGTTAAAAAGGTGGTATATTTAATTTAGCGATAACCCATATACCGGGGGTATAGTATAAAGGAGGGATATTGATGAAACCTATTAACGTAACAGATATGAACTTTGATACTGAGGTGTATAATTCCGATAAGCCTGTTTTAGTTGACTTTTGGGCTGCATGGTGTGGACCCTGCAGAATGATGGCACCTGTATTGGAAGAATTTGCAGAGGAATATTCTGATAAAATAAAGGTTGTAAAGTTAAATGTTGACGAGAATCCTTTGATTGCATCGCAATATAGGATAATGAGCATTCCTACGTTAGGTGTTTTTCAAAATGGACAATTAGTTGACAAAGTTATCGGATTTATGCCAAAAGAACAATTAGAATACAGACTTGCAAGATATATAGATGCACAGGTATAAGTTTGTGAAAGATCTATAAAAAGATACCATAATTTAGATTGTGGTATCTTTTTTTCATTTATTCTTCACAATTATAATGTATAATATATCTGAGGTGTTTTGTGATGAAAATACTGGCAATAGATGATGAAGAGAAAATCTTGGACGTTATAAAAGCGTATCTTGAAAAGGAAGGGTATACCGTTTTAACTGAGACTAACGGTGCCAATGCTTTAAATACTTTTAAAACTGTAAGTCCAGATTTGGTCATATTAGATTTAATGCTGCCGGGCATGTCCGGCGAAGAAATATGCAGAAAAATAAGAGCTTTATCAAAGGTGCCAATTTTAATGCTTACTGCTAAAGTAAGTGAAGATGATAAGGTATATGGCTTTACAATTGGTGCAGATGATTACTTAACGAAGCCTTTTAGCCCTCGAGAGTTGACGATGAGAGTTAAGGCTATACTTAGAAGGACAAAGAATGATCTGCCATTAAATGATATATTTATGTTTAATGATGGCGATCTTGTAATTGACACAAGATCATACGAGGTGAAGAAGAAAGGTAGGATTGTCAATTTAACGCCAAATGAGTACAAGTTGTTGACTGTGATGGCGCAAAATCCCAACAAGGTATTTACGAGAAGCGAGCTTATTGAAAAGGCTTTTGGCTACGATTTTGATGGTTTCGATAGGACGATAGACGCTCATATAAAAAACTTGAGGCAAAAGATAGAAGATGATCCTAAAAATCCAACATATATAAAAACTGTGTATGGGGCAGGTTATAAATTTGGTGAAGAAAATGATTAAAAATGATATAAGAACTAAAACTGCTGTATCGTTTATATCTATTGCTTTATTATCGATAGTCGTATTCAGCATTACCATAAATATTTTAATAATAAATAATTTTGGAATTTACATTAAACAGTCAGCAAATGTGCAGTTTGACAACATTGCTTCATCAATCGCTGAAACGTACAAGGAGACGGGCAGTTGGAATGAGACAGGTAGCAGAATGGCACATACTCTAATGATGAGTGGGTATGACATTGTGGTTAGGGATTTGAAAGGCAATATAGTCATTAAGACGCCATCAATGCTTTCAATGATGGGCATGGCAAGTAGTAGCAAAATGTCAACCCAAACCCTCCCGATAGTTGTAGATGGCAAAAAGGTTGCCTATGTTGATATAACGTATAGCGGCACTATGCCTATGAGCAAACTGGATTATAAGTTTTTGTACGATGTGAATAAATATATCGCATTAATAACAATATTGACGATTGCATTGGTGCTGATAATAAGCATATATGTTGCAAAATATCTTACAAAGCCTATTTTGAATATAGCAAAAGTAGCAAGTAAATTAGAAAGTGGAGATTACGACGTCAGAGTAGAAGAAATACCAAAAGAGGAGGAATTGCTTGCATTAACTGCTGCCATAAATCATCTTGGCGCATCATTAAAAAGTCAAGGGATGCTAAGAGTACAGTTGACGCAAAATATAGCACATGAATTGAGAACGCCTTTATCAACCCTTAAAAGTCATTTAGAGGCTATAATTGACGGTGTTTGGGAGCCATCTAAAGAAAGGATTGTAAGCCTTTATGAAGAAGTAGTAAGATTGTCTAATCTCATAAATGATATTGAATTATTGAATAAAATAGAAATTGACAATCTAAAGATAAATAAAGCAAGATTCAATTTGTCGGAATTGATTAAAAGTTTATTGATAAATTACGAAAGCATTTTTATCAATAAAAATCAGCATTTGGAGAAAAATATTGAAGATGACATTTTTGTGGTTGCAGACAAAGATAGAATATCAGAGGTACTGATTAATCTGCTTGTAAATGCTAATAAATACACAGGTGAAGGTGGAAACATAAAAGTAAAACTGTATAACGAAGGACAATTTGCAGTGATTACAGTTTCTGACAACGGCATAGGCATACCGAAAGAAGATTTGCCTTTTATATACGAAAGATTTTACAGGAGTGAAAAGTCACGAAGCAGGGATTATGGTGGCAGCGGCTTAGGGTTATCAATTGCTAAGGCTATAATAAAAGCTCATAATGGTACTATAAATGTTGAAAGTATTTTAAATGAAGGGACAAAATTCACAGTGAAATTGCCGATAATTAATTAAAATTCATGAATTCTTCACAATTTTGTCATATAATAGATTTGAAGGAGGATGATATTATGATGTGGGGATTAATGAATGGATGGGGTTACGGTGGAGGCATAATTTTTGGCCTCATCTGGATGATACTTCAAGTTGTAATAGTAGTTGGTGCTATATATTTCATTGTTTCACTGTTTCAGAACAAAAAAGGCTCACAAAGAGGCAGTGATGCGCTTGAAATCTTAAAAGAGAGATATGCAAGAGGAGAGATAAGCGAAGAAGAATATAAAGAGCGCAAAAGAAACTTAGAAGAAAAATAATTTATAAAAAAGCTTAGTGTAAAATTTTCTTAGGTGAAAAAGCAGGAAAATAGCGATAAAATGTAGAAATAAGACCTCACCATCCTCCCAAAAGGATGAGTAAAAAAATAAATAGGAAGGTGAGGTCTTATATGAAAATAATTCAACATACACTTCAAAAATTCCTGCTTGTTGTAGAAAAAATTATTGGATTGCTTGATGGAAAATATACCTATCTGGAATTTGAAGAAGAACTTAAAAAAATTCTAAATGAATTAGGAAAAGAGATTTGTGCAGATGTACTTCATGAACTTGATCAAAACATATATAAAGACAAAAGTGAAAGGAAAAACTGGGTGGTAGTCCAAAAAGATTGTGAAAGGACAATAACAACTGTATTTGGAGATATCACATACAAAAGACGGTACTACAAAAACAAAGAAACAGGAGAGAAGGCATATCTCGTAGATAAAGCTGCTGGCATTCAAAAATATGAAAGAATAGATGCTGAGCTTAAGGCTGATATAACGGATCTTTCTACAATACTCTCATATCAAAAAACCACTCAGGAACTTAAAAGAAATGGAGCTAACTGCAATGTAAGCCGGCAAACAGTAATGAACACATTAAGAAAAATAGACAACCTTCAAACATATGAAAAGCCAAAGGCTAAAAAAGAAATAGAAACTCTATACATAGAAGCTGATGAAGACCATATACATCTTCAAAACGGCAAACCAGACATTGCAAAATTAATATACGTACACGAAGGAAAACAAACAATAACAAAAGGCAGAAATGAATTAAAAAATGCCGTATACTTTTCAGGTGTATACGAAGGAGAAAAAGTAGAAGAGTTATGGAAAGAAGTATGGGAGTACATTGCAAGCACATATAACGAAGACAAAATAAAACGCATATACGTATCTGGAGATGGAGCAGAATGGATAAAATTTGGAGTAAAATATCTGCCTAACGCCGTATACGTATTAGACCTATTCCATCTACAAAAATACATAACAGCTGCAATAAAAGAAGATAAAAAAACAAAGAGAGAACTATGGAAAGCCATATTTAAAGCAGACAAACAAAAAGTCAATGAGCTTTTAACGCAAAAATATAAAGAAGTAGAATTAAACGGCCCAGAAAATCCCGTAACGAAGTGCCAAACATATATAAATAACAATTGGGATGGAATAAATTCATACAGCCTTTACAAGGAAGAAATAACAGGATGCAGTGCAGAAAGTCATGTAAGTCATGTACTTTCGGAAAGATTATCAAGTAGACCAATTTCATGGAGCAAGGTTGGAGCTCACAAAATGGCAAAATTAAGAGCAATAAAAGCAAGCGGCATATCGTTGAAAGATGCCGTATTAAAACAGCAATATGAAAGCTTAAAGCCAATAGAAATACCAAAGCAAACAGTGTATAAAGCGAAACAGCAACTAAAGAAAATAAAATCAACTTGTGAAAACATGATAAGCTTGCCAATATTGCAAAACAAAAAAACATTAACAAGTCAGGCTATAAAATCATTACTATTGAGAAGTGCCATTTAAAAGCATGCATAATGCATATACAAAGTGCTTTATATTGAAGATAGTAGTTTTAGTCATTATTATGAGGAGTGATGATTTTATGCTATCGAGAAGTTAAGAGAATTCAATACTAAAAAACTTTTGCTAAAATCTAGTTATCAATGTTCATCCTTAGAGTGATAGTGAGGTCTTTTTTCAAAAAAAACCTAAAAATACTTGACACGATCATAAAAAAGAGCTCTACTTGTTGTAGGGCTCTTTATGCTGTTATATTCAATATCTGCAAATCGTTGACTACTTTTATATATTCCACATTTGGATCTTCTGTTCCTTGAATGCTTAGCTTGGCATTTTTCATTTCAATTACATATTCTATGATTTCTCTGGTTATCCTTTCTCCAGGACATAATATTGGGATACCGGGAGGATATGCCATTAGAAATTCCGAGCTAATCTGCCCAATGCTTTCTTCCAAAGGCAAGGCGATATTAGAACATTCAAACGCATATCTGGGGGATAAGACCATTTCTGGTATCTCTGGTATATCTAAAGCTTTCGACATTTCTACATTGTCCTTGTACAGTGTCTCACTGATTTCCCTCAATGCCCTTATAAGGTAATCTACATTCTCTTTTGTGTCGCCTATGGAAAATACACACAATGTATTGTACATATCGGCTAATTCTGGTTGAATGTAGTATTTTTTCGCCAGTATATCTTCTAATTCATGACCTGTTATGCCAAGGCCTTTAGCAGTAATAGTGATTTTTGTCGGGTCAAAATCATACGCTCCATCTCGCCCTACAATTTCGTTTCCGAAACAATAAAGACCGTTTATATTGTTGATCTCTCGACGAGCGTATTCTGCAAGTTCAATTGTCCTGTCCAATAATTCTTTTCCTTCTGTTACCATCTGCATTCTTGCAACATCAAGTGATGCTAATAAAATGTAAGAGGGACTTGTGGTCTGTAACAGGCTCATAACTTGCTTCACTCTATTTACGTCAATCCTTTTTGACTTGACGTGCAACATAGAGCTTTGCGTCATAGAGCCTATTATCTTATGAGTGCTTTGTGCGCAGATGTCAGCACCTGCTTCCATAGCTGAAATAGGAAGTTTTTCGTTGAATTTTAGGTGTGGTCCATGGGCCTCATCCACCATCAGTACAGCTCCGTAGTCATGGACTATTTCAGCAATTTTTACAATGTCTGCAGAAACACCATAGTAAGTCGGATTTATAATTAAAACAGCCTTTGCATCAGGATTGTTTCTTAATGCTTCCTCTACAGTTTCAGGAGTCACATTAAGAGCAACGCCTACATTTTTATCAACTTCAGGTTGCATATAAACTGGGATAGCACCACTTAAGATAATACCTGATGTAACAGATTTGTGAATGTTTCTTGGAACAATTATTTTTTCATTTTCTCCCATAACACTTAGGATCATAGCCTGAATAGCTCCCGATGTCCCATGGATGCAAAAAAATGTAGCATCGGCACCAAAAGCATCGGCAGCTAATTCCTGAGCTTTCTTAATGGGACCGGTAGGCTTGTGAAGGCTGTCAACTTGTTCAAACACAGTAACATCCATTGATAATACATTTTTACCTACAAAATCAAAAAACTTTTTAGCCATTCCATTGCCTTTTTTGTGACCTGGGACATGAAATGGTATGGTGTTGTTGTTGACATACTCCATTAATGCATCGAATAATGGAGTTTCAAAATGATTTAGCTTTTCCAACTTGATAAACACCCTCTTTCATAAGTTTGGCTCCCAGAATAAAAGCCTGAACCTCGTTGCAATCGGTTCGGGCCTTTGCAGAGCGAAAATACACTTTATTATGTTTTCAATTTATTATAAGATATATTTTTTTAGATTTCAATATAATTTTTTTTCTTTTTTAAGTTTTTTGTTATATAATATGCAGAACCGATTAAGATGACATATAGACGTTATAAACAAACTTAATTACAAAGTTATCATTAAATGTTCGGATTTTGTTAGTCAAAATACTTATTGATTTAAGATGTATTATATATTATAATATTACAAAGTTCGTAATTTAGGCTAAATGGGGGAGATATTTTGTGAGTGATGTAAAAAGAATATACGTAGAAAAAAAGCCGCAATACAATATTGAAGCAAAAAAGCTTTTTGATGATCTTAAAAACAATCTCAATATTTCTGGACTTGAAAGAGTAAGGGTAATAAATAGGTATGATGTTTTAGGATTATCTGAAGATATTTTTTTCAAGGCTGTTAATACGATCTTTTCAGAGCCAAATCTTGATGATGTATACATTGAAGATCTGCCATATGAGAAAGATGATAGAGTGTTTGCTATCGAATTTTTACCAGGACAGTATGATCAAAGGGCTGATTCTGCTGAACAATGTATTCAAATACTTACAAACGGCTTTAAACCAAAAGTATTTTGCGGAAAAGTTATAGTTTTAAGTGGTAAATTGACAGATGAGGAATTTGATAAAATAAAATGCTATTGCATTAATCCAGTAGATTCAAGAGAAGCTTCATTAGAGAAAAGAGAAACTGTTGATTTAGAAGTTGATTGTCCCGATGATGTGGAAGTTCTTGATGGCTTTATTGAATCTGATGATGTTTCAATAGAAAAGCTTTATGAGAAGCTAAATTTGGCAATGAGCTTGGGAGATTTTAAATTCTGTCATTCTTATTTTAAAGATGTAGAAAAACGTAATCCTACAATTACAGAGATAAGAGTTATAGATACCTATTGGTCCGATCACTGCCGCCACACCACATTTCTTACAAACATCAATGATGTGAAAATTTGTGATGGGAAATACAATGAACCTATCTTAAAAGCCTTTCATGAATACAAAAACTCCAGAGAATTTGTCTATGGCGAAAGCAAGAAACCAATGTGCCTTATGGACATAGCTACAATAGGGATGAAAGAATTGAGAAAAAGGGGCCTGCTTGACGATCTGGATGAATCTGATGAAAACAATGCATGTAGTATCGTAGTCGATGCCGACATAAATGGTAAAAGCGAGAAATGGCTTGTAATGTTTAAAAATGAAACACATAATCATCCTACAGAAATAGAGCCTTATGGAGGCGCAGCTACTTGTCTTGGAGGAGCGATTAGAGATCCTTTATCAGGCCGGGCCTATGTGTATCAGGCGATGCGTGTTACAGGTTCCGGAGACCCAAGAACGCCAGTTGAGATGACTATAAAAGGTAAATTGCCGCAAAGAAAGATTACTAAGGAAGCAGCCCACGGCTACAGTTCATATGGGAATCAGATAGGACTTTCTACAGGACAAGTTTCAGAGATTTACGACGAAGGATATGTAGCTAAACGAATGGAGATAGGTGCGGTAATAGGTGCAGTTCCTAAGAAAAATGTTTTTAGGGGAAAGCCGGCAGCAGGCGATGTAGTGATTTTGTTGGGTGGTAGGACAGGAAGAGACGGTTGTGGCGGTGCTACAGGTTCTTCAAAAGAACACACGCAAGAATCTATTTATACAAGCGGTGCAGAAGTACAAAAAGGCAATCCTATAACAGAAAGAAAAATTCAAAGATTTTTTAGAAATCCTGATGTTTTAAAAATGATAAAAAAGTGCAATGATTTTGGAGCAGGTGGTGTGTCTGTTGCAATTGGAGAATTAAGTGATGGACTTTTAATTGACCTCGATGCAATACCGAAGAAATACGAAGGTTTAGATGGAACAGAACTTGCTATATCTGAATCACAAGAAAGAATGGCTGTATTAGTTGCACCAGAAGACGCTGAAAAGTTTATAGAGCTTGCAAAAGAAGAAAATTTAGAAGCTACTAAAGTCGCAGAAGTCACAGACGATATGAGAATAAGAATGGTTTGGCATGGAAAGGTCATTGTGGATATAAGCAGAGAATTTTTAAATACAAATGGAATTTCCCAATTTACAGATGTCACAGTGGACAGCATTAGCTCTGAAAGCTATTTTGAACGGTTAAAATCTGCCCAATCAATGAACAATATAAAGGAATTGTGGCTTAGGAATCTTGAGGATCTGAACGTGTGTAGCCAAAAAGGATTGACTGAGATGTTTGATTCCACAATTGGTGCTTCAACTGTTTTGATGCCATTTGGCGGTTTGTATCAGATGACGCCTTCAGAAGGCATGGCCTCAAAATTACCTGTCGTAGAAGGAGATACAGATACGGCAACATTGATGGCATTTGGATACAATCCTAAACTGTCGAAATGGAGTCCTTTCCATGGTGCTGTTTATGCAATTATTGAAGCGGTATCTAAAATTGTGGCAATGGGTGGTGACTATACAAAAATTAGGTTATCACTTCAAGAGTATTTTGAAAAATTAGGCAAAGACCCTAAAAGGTGGGAAAAACCATTTAGCTCATTGTTAGGTGCTTTATACGCACAGAAAGCTTTAGGCATACCTGCAATTGGCGGTAAAGATAGTATGTCAGGTACTTTTATGGATATGGACGTGCCTCCTACATTGGTAGCATTTGCTGTTGCAACTGCTGATGCAAATAAAGTGATATCTTCGGAATTTAAGAAAAGCGGTGATAAAGTAATAATTATTAAGGCAGAAAGAGATCAGCAAGATTTACCAAATTTCGAAAAACTAAAAAGAAATTTTGATAAGGTCAATGAACTATTAAATGAAAATTTAATATTAGCAGCATCTTCGGTAAAATACGGTGGAATTGCTGAATGCATCACTGAGATGGCTTTTGGGAATATGATAGGTTTCCAATTGGAAGCGAAGATAAGGGATGTGGACTTTTTCGTTTCTGAATACGGCTCTTTAATAATAGAAGTAGATGGTGATTTTGATGATGATAAATATTTAAAAGGAATTGATTATAAAATTTTAGGCAGGACGATTGATGAGCCATATATAATTTTAGAAGATGTGAAAATCCAACTTGATGAAGCGAAAAAGCACTGGGAGAAACCACTTGAGAAAATTTTTCCTACGGTTGTGGAAGAAAACATTAGACAAATACCGGATATTATGTACAACAAAAATAATTCCTTTAAGGCGAACCTTAAAGTAGCAAAACCAAGAGTTTTAATACCAGTTTTTCCTGGTACCAATTGCGAATATGATAGCAAAAAAGCTTTTGAAAAGGCCGGTGCTTTGGTTGAAATGCCTGTTTTTAAGAATTTAACGGGAGCTGATATAAATGAGTCTATCGATGAGCTTGTTAAACTTATAGAGAATTCCCAGATAATCATGTTGCCAGGTGGATTCAGCGCTGGTGATGAACCAGATGGTTCTGGAAAATTCATTGCAACAGTATTTAGAAATCCAAAAGTCAAAGATGCTGTTATGGAATTTTTGAAATATCGTGATGGCTTGATGCTGGGTATATGCAACGGATTCCAAGCACTTATAAAACTTGGATTACTTCCTTATGGAGAGATTCGCGATATTGATACGAGTGATCCGACGCTGACATTTAATACGATCGGTAGACATGTATCATGCTATGTCAGGACAAAGATAACGTCGAATCTTTCACCATGGTTTAACAATGTCAAATGTGGCGACATTCATGTAATACCTGTATCACATGGAGAAGGAAGATTTATTGCAAATGATGATGTTTTAGATATGTTAAAAAAGAATGGGCAAATTGCCACACAATATGTAGACGTGGATGGAAATCCAACAATGGAGATGCCTTACAATCCTAATGGTTCTTATTGGGCCATAGAAAGCATCACAAGCCCTGATGGCAGGATACTTGGTAAGATGGGACATTCTGAGAGAATTGGCAAGAACGTGGCTAAAAATATATACGGCAACAAAGATCAAAAGATATTTGAAGCTGGCGTCGAATATTTTAAATAAGAAACATAAAAGGTTACGATTCTGTAACCTTTTATGTTTCTTCTGTTTTTATCTTGTGAGAGCTTTGGTTCCAGTCTGGTTTTGGACCTCTTAAGTATGATATGAACGATGCTATTAAGCTAAATATCATTGATATCAAAAACGCTTCTCTTAACCCAGATATAAATTGTGCTATGGCAATGCCTTTTGAGCCGACTTGCGTGCCGACGAAAAGAGCTTGCATCGCTTCAGGAGTTATGCTTGATGACACGATTGCCATTGATAATGCTATGCTTATAACTTGTCCAGCGTTGTTCATCATTGTTCTCGTACCGGCAGCAATACCCCTTCTGTCAGATGGGACAGAGCCCATTATTTCGCTTGTATTAGGTGAGAAGAACATGCCGGAGCCAAATCCCATAATAAGCATCCAAACGATAAGCTCTGTAAGTGATGTTTTAGGCGATATTCTCACAAATCCCAATAAGCCGATAGCCGAAATAAAAAGACCTATAGAACTTAATGCTCTTGCACCGTATTTATCAGATAAATATCCGCTTATTGGCGATACGATCATCATAGATAGTGCAAAGGGTGCTAAGAATATTCCTGCCTTTAATGGGTCCATTGCTTTTATTCCTTGAAGGTAGAATATGAGCAAAAATGTTACTGCGCCTCTTGCAATACCGTTAAGCAGTGTGCTTCCAAAAGCAAATGCCAAGATTCTCGATTTAAACAATCTTAAATCCAGCATAGGCTGTTCAGTAGTATTTTCAACATAAACAAATGCCAAAATCAATGCTATTGATATTATGAATAGAGTTATGATTGACTTGTTGTACCACCCTACAAATCCACCGAAAGACAATGCGATTAAAAACAGCAATAATCCAACTGTGAAAAGAAGTGTGCCTTTTAAATCAAATTTTTGGCCTTCAGGTATTTTGTCAAGCTCTTTTAGCTGAATCAATGCCCATAGAGTACCTATAATTCCAAATGGCACATTTATATAGAAGATATACCTCCATCCTAAACTCGTCAAAAAGCCTCCTAATATTGGACCTATTACTGACGCTATGCTGACTACCATGCTGTTTATGCCAAGAGCTTTTCCTAATTCGTTTTTTGGGAAAGCATCTGCTACAATTGCTGTGCTATTTGCAACCATTAAAGAACCGCCAACTGACTGCACTATTCTGTATATAAGCAGTTGCATTCCACTATTTGAAATACCACATAGCAACGAACCAATAGTAAATATGGCAAAACCTGATACGTATAATTTTTTCCTTCCAAACATATCGGCTATTCTACCGATTGCTGGTACTAATATTGTCAATGAAAGCATATATCCCATTACGATCCACATGATTATACCCATGTTGGTGTTTAATCCCTTCATAATGTCAGGAAGTGATATTAAAAGCATACTGCCATTTAATACGGAAAAAAGGGCTCCAAGAGTGGTACAGGATAATGCTATCCACTTGTAACTAATATTTTTCATATTGTGTTTGCCTCCTTTGATTTTTGCTTTAACTTATACAAATTTAGTAATAGCTCCTCAAATCTTTGTTTTGCCATCAATAGTTTTTTATTCTTTTCTTCAATCAATTCTATTTGCTTTTCAATTAATTTAGCGTAATTATCGATTGTTTCTGCATCTGCAGCTTCACCAGATAATATGTTTTTGACGTTTTTGTCAAGTTCTAATGCTGCCTTGATTTCAGATAAGCTGAAGCCAAGTGAATCTTTCAGAGATATTATCTTTTGAATTTTTTCTATGTCTTCATCGGTGTACAACCTGTATCCTGAATCTGTCCTTTTAGGCGAAATAAGGTTTAAATCTTCATAATACCTAATGGCCCTTTTTGTCAAACCTGTTTTTATTGAAACATCTTCTATTTTGTAATATTTTTTTTCCATCATAAACCCTCCAACGAATAATTTTACTACTAGTTAACATTAACGTCAAGGTTAATGTAAAATAATTTGATAATTTTCATAAGAAAAAACTTTATAATACGTTATTTGAGGTATAATATATACTTGAAAGGTAATTATAACCAATGTGGAGGTAGGATTATGGGTAAATTAATGTCAGCATATCTAATGCCGCACCCGCCTATAATTGTTCATGAGGTGGGACGAGGGGAAGAACATAAAATTCAAAAGACGATAGATTCCTTTGAAAAAGCATCTCTAAATATAAAAAATCAAAGACCAGATACTATAATTATAATTTCACCACATGCGTATGTCTTCAGCGATGCTGTTTCGATTGATTTGAGACAAACGGTAGAAGGTGATTTGGGACAATTTGGCGCTTATAATGTGAAAATGAAGTTTAAGACTGATTTATCATTAGCCAATGACATAGTAAAAAATACAGAAAATAAAAAAATACCTATAGCAAAAATAGATGACAAAATGATAAGCAGATTTAAGCTTTCAAAAAAACTTGACCATGGATGCATCGTTCCATTATATTTTGTGAAAAAGCATTTCGAATCTTTTAATCTCATAAGAATGTCATATGGTTTTTTGTCATTTGAAAAGTTATACGACTTTGGAGTCCAAATAGGGAAGTCCATAAGGGAAGGCGATAGAAATGTTGTATTTATTGCAAGTGGTGATTTGTCTCATAAGTTGACACCCGACAGTCCTAATGGATATACACCAAATGGAAAAGTTTTTGATGAGAAATTGTTGAACTTGCTAAGAGATTTTAAAGTGAAAGAAGTAATCAATATGGATAAAGAACTTATAAGTGATGCTGCGGAATGTGGGTTTAGATCCGTTTGCGTCATGTTGGGTGTATTGGATGGCTACAAGGTAAAGTCTAACATTTTATCTTATGAAGGTCCTTTTGGCGTTGGATACGGTGTTGCTGAATTTATCCCCGAAAGTTACACAGGAATGAGATTATTAGATGAGCTGTATAAAATAAAAAAAGAGAGAATAGATAATATAAGGAAATCAGAAGATGATTATGTGAAATTAGCGAGAGAAAGCCTTGAGTATTATTTGAAAAACAACAGTATAATGGATGTACCGGATAATCTGCCAGATGAAATGACAAAAAATAAAGCAGGAGTATTTGTATCATTGCATAAGGATGGAGAATTAAGAGGGTGTATAGGCACCATATATCCTTCAAAGAATAATATAGCAGAAGAAATCATAAGAAATGCAGTTAGCGCTGGTACAGAAGATCCGAGGTTCTATCCTGTTGAGATAGATGAACTTGACGACATAGTGTATTCAGTTGATGTTTTGACAAAACCTGAGGTTGTAAAATCAAAAGATGATCTGGATGCAAAAAAGTACGGCGTAATCGTAAGAAGCGGTTATAAAAGTGGGCTCTTATTGCCAGATCTTGATGGGGTTGATACAGTTGATCAGCAGATATCTATCGCACTTAGAAAAGCTGGCATTGCACCGGATGAAAAGTATACTATCGAAAGATTTGAGGTTGTGAGGCATAAATGAAAGAAGCACTCTATTATGAGAAGATAGATAACGATAGTGTACACTGCTTATTGTGTCCGCAAAATTGTATAATAAACGATGGGAAATATGGTTTTTGTCGCGCTAGAAAAAATGAAGGTGGAGTGTTATACTCCGAAAATTATGGGGAAATCGCATCTATAGCTATGGATCCAATAGAAAAAAAGCCTTTATATCATTTCATGCCTGGCAGCTACATACTTTCTGTTGGAACATATGGTTGTAACCTAAGATGTCAATTTTGTCAAAATTGGGAGATATCTCAACAAAGGTTGGAAGGGGAATACCTATTGCCAAGTAAATTGGTAGAAATCGCAAAGAAACAGCAAGGTAATGTAGGAATTGCGTACACTTATAATGAACCATCGATCTGGTATGAATATGTGTTAGATTCCGCAAAAATTTCACATAAAGAAGGCCTTAAAAACGTGCTTGTGACAAACGGTTATATAAATACCGATCCCTTAAGAGAGCTTTTGAAATATATTGATGCAGTTAATATAGACGTAAAGGCTTTTTCTGATGAGTATTATAAAAAAATATGTCGTGGAGATTTGAAAAGCGTTTTGAAAGTTGTTGAAGAAGCTGTATTATACTGCCATGTAGAGATAACAACATTAGTGGTGACAGGAGAAAATGACGATTATACTGAAATTGAAGAACTCTGCAAATGGATATCAAGTATAAACAAAGATATCCCTGTACATTTTTCTAAGTATTTTCCTCGATATAAGATGAAAAATCCAGAAACACCAATAAATGTGCTTGAAGATATTTATGCCATTGCAAAAAAGCATCTGAATTATGTGTATTTAGGCAATGTATCTGGATTTGACAACAATACTTATTGTCCTAATTGCGGACACCTCTTGATTAAAAGAAAAGGTTATGTTCACGTTGTTGGAATAGAAAATAATAAATGCGGTAAGTGTGGGAAAAGCTTTTATGGATACACATAAAGCGGATTGTGTTATTTTAAAAGATTTCAACAATTGAGATGCTTTAAAATAAGTTATGATAAGTTATTAGTTGCATGATATAACTTATTATAACTTATTTTTAATTTACAAATTAAACTAAATTGGTTAACAAAATTTAAATAAAAAATTATTAACATCAGAGTCTGCTTAAAATTATAATAAAATATGGCAATTATAACGAGATCCATCGTTTCGAACTTGCCGTAAATACATATAGGGAGTTTACCTGAATAAGGGATGAAGTGCAGAAATGGTGGTTTTATATTGCAATTTTAAAAATATTGTTAAAAACTATTGAATTTTATTACGGTTACTGATATAATAATATTACGGTTACTGATATAATAATTATAGTAAGCGAACTAACTTGGAGGTGTAAGATTGAGAGATAACGGGAAAGGCGGTGCGCTAACAGAAGTAACTTTTTACATTTTGCTTTCCCTGTATACACCAAGGCATGGATATGCTATTATGCAGTTTATTGAAGAAAAAACAGCAGGACGACTTTCTTTAGGAGCAGGAACACTCTATGGAGCATTAAATGCTTTGCAAAAAAAAGGATGGATTGCTTTTCACGGGGACAATGAGGGGAGAAAGAAAGAATATTTAATCACAAAAGCAGGCAAGGAAATTGCAAAGAAAGAACTGCTACGACTGCAAGAACTTATTCAGGTCGCAACTGAAATCATTGGGGAGGGGTAAACTTTATGAGTAAAAAGTATCATCGCTTTTATGATGGTTTATTATCAGTGCAGGAAAATTGGCTGAACAAAATGGCGAAAAAAGGTTATCGCTTAGTTCGCACTGGCAAACTACTTTATGAATTCGAAGAATGCGCGCCGGGACAATTTGAATATCGGATTGAGTTCATAGGTCATAAATCAAAAGAGGACGTAATAGATTATTGCAATTTCTTAGAGGATTTGGGTTATAAAGTGTTTTTCAAAAACATCAATTTGAATTATTCAATTGGAAAATTACGTTATCGTCCATGGGCTGAAAAAGGTGGGCGAATAGCAACAAATTCAACAACGTTTGACCATGAATTGCTTATTGTTGAGAAAAAAAACGATGGTAAGGAATTTGAATTGCATACTTCCTATGAGGATAAGTTGAAATACTGCAAATCTTTGAGAAACGCTTGGCTTTGGTTTCTTTTATTGTTTGCGATTTTGGGTTTTGTGCAACGTTCCATTGTTTGGGGCATTGGCGGGTTACTCGTCCTTATTCCAATTATCGCGTATCAATCTGAAATTATTAAAATCAGACACAATGCTAAGATAAGGGAGTGGTGACTATGCAAAACAAAAATAAATTATTTAATAGCAAAAAGCTTATTATTACATTAGTTGCTGTTATTGCTCTTGCGGCGATTATGCAATTTACTGGACTTGCTTCATTTGGTTCATATGCGAAGGTTCTCTTTTTTGAGAACAAGGGTGAAAGTAACTGGGGAGCCCACTACTATATGCTTACTGGAAAGCTAAGCAAAATTTTGCACTTAGGCGATGAGAAATGTTACTTAGATATAAATGTTGAAACTGATGCAGGAAATATCAGTTTGCTAATAAAAGGTACAGATGGAACAACATATTTTCACAAAGAAAATATACAAACGTCTTCATATAGAGTTACCGCAACTGGTACTGTAAGGGCAACTGTAATTGCGGAGGGGCATCGTGGTAGGTTTTCAATAGAAAAGCATAATGCCAAATCCACCAATCCCTAATATTGGCAACATAACTTGTCGAATAATGCCAAAACGTAGTGGTAAATAATTATCAAATAATTATGTATAGCTGCTTTCTACGTTGAGCTTTTTCACAAGTTATGTTAATAAATTAAAGAACGAAGGTGAGAATACGATGAATGCTACATACATTGGTAATGGTTACAACCAACCTGCTTCTGTAATAGGTTGTGGAGTTCAAACTCCATGCCCATTAGCCGTTTGCCCTCTTGATGGAGGTTGTGGTGCTAATGCCTGCGGTACTGCTGGCTGTGGTGTAAATGCTTGCGGTGTTGACGGTTGTGCTGTTGCAGGGTGTGCTATTAATGCATGTCCGTTAAACGGTTGCATTACAGATGGATGTTTAGCAAATTTAACTCCTCTTCCTGGCCCATTTAATGAGGGTAGTACCAATTCATAGTATAAGGTCTACAGCCTATACTCTCCGACATTTCTTATGCCTAGACTCACAAAATAATCTGTGAGTTTAAAAGCAGCTATACATACTTAATGAAAGGAATGTTCAAAATATGAAATATTCAAAGTACAATTTGGTATTTGCAGACAGTGTTAAAGGGAAGTATATTTTGTTCAACACCTTGACTGGCCATAGCTTTTTGGTATCTTCTGAGATTGCGAACATGCTTCAAGATGGGAAAGTCGATAACTTGGATGAAGAAACTAAAACTCAATTTATTAAATATGGAATAGTTGTTGATGATAAAATTGATGAAACTCGTTATTTCTCTTACTTTCATAATAAAGCTAAATTTGGTACTTTTGCCGTATCGTCTACTGTACTTTTGACATGGGCATGTAATTTTGCCTGTGTCTACTGTTATGAAGGGGCGGGTGCGGTTACTGATTTCATGAATGAAGCATCTGCTGATAAGTATGTGAAGTTCATGATTAATAATGCAGAAGCACGTAATGCGAAATCCATGTATGTCAATTTATTCGGTGGCGAACCACTGCTAAACATTAAACAGGGTTTTTATATCTTGGAAAAACTCAAAAGTTATTGCGATGCTAAGGACATTGCATTTTCATGTGGGGTGGTATCGAATGGCTCTCTTTTCAATGATACTATTATTGACAAACTCTTGAACTATAAGTGCACTATGGTTCAGGTTACGCTGGATGGTACAAAAGACACACATGACACTCGGCGGCCATATAAGGGTGGAAAAGGCTCTTTTGATGATATAATTACAGCAATTAAGCGACTTGCAAACAGATCAAATCAGTTAAGAACCGTTATTCGAATCAATATTGATAAGTCCAATATTGATGAAGTAGACACGTTATTGGCGTATCTCGGAAAAAATGGGGAAAAGCTGAATATGTGTTCCGTAGACTTCGGTATAGTGCGCGGTTCCACTGCTGCTTGTTCTGCATATTCCGGCAATTGTATATCAGATAGTGAAATAGGCGATGTTTTAGAACATCTTTGGACTGAAGCAGAAAAACAGGGTTTTCATATACATATGAGGCCAAATCGACGATGGATGTATTGTGGCCTGTACAGTGATAGTCAATATACAGTAACTCCAGATTGTGGAGTTTACAAATGTTGGGAACACGCAGGGCTGGAGGAACATCGCATGGGATATATTAGCGATGATGGTAGTCTTATTGATACCAGATTTTCATTATTTGACTGGATGTCTAAAAATCCTCTGGAAGATGCCGAATGTAGAGAATGTGTATACTTGCCAGCTTGTGGAGGAGGATGTGGCGTAGTTAGCTATAATGAAACTGGCAGTTATCATGCTAAAGGGTGTTTTAAAGTTAAAGGAGTTTTGGAAAAACAAATACAACGCTTTATTTCAGAGGCCGTTAATAAATAGTAATAGGTTTAGGTAATTCATATGGGCGGGAAACTGGGGTGTTAGATGTGAAAAAAATATTCTCGTTTTGCAAGCAATACATGTATATACACAAAGCATCGATAATTGCTTATATTTTATTATGTATCGCGGTAAGTCTATTTTCACTTGCCACTCCATACATATCTGGCAATTTTATTGATTATCTCATCAGAGGTGATGGGGCACGATTTTTGATAAGGTATTGCATTTTGTATATTATTATTAGTATTGGCTCTATGACATTGGGGTACATAAGCAATCAGCTATATATAAAACTTCAAACAAGATTAGGATTCGAACTAAACCGAGATATTTTGATCCACATACAACAATTACCCATTTCTTATATTAAGGATCAGGATACTGCATATCTCAGTCAGAGAATTAATAATGACTCTAACACTGTAATGACGTTCTGTATAAGCGTTATTCAAAACATAATTATAAATGCTGTTACGGTTGTATTATCTTTCGGAGTAGTATTTGTTTTTAACCCAATAATGGCTATTGCATTATTTGCTTTGATACCATGTTATTTTATTGCATATAGATTATTTAAAAATCTTCTGTTTAAAAGTGGATTTGACCTAAAAGAGAGGCAATCAAAGTTCTTTGGAAAATTATATGAGCAACTATCGCATATTCAGCAGGTAAAAATTCATTCAATTGGAAAACTTTTTTTGTGTCGTCTTAACACTGTATTCGAGCGGTTGATGTCTAGCGCATTTAGATATCAGAAAATAACGTACTTGTTCTCCGGATTAGACAGTTTTTTCTTGACACTTGCACAAATTTTTTTATTTCTATTTGGAGGATTACAAGTTATTCAAGGCAAGCTTAGTGTTGGGCAATTTACAATTATATCTAGTTATTTTGGATTAATGGTAAACTCAATAAGATACTTCTTTTCTCTTGGGAAAAATGTTCAAGATAACATGGTTTCTTACGAAAGATTAGTTTCGATAATTAATATAGCTAAAAGTACAAACGGGAATATTAAACTCAAAGAGGTGACAAATATCTCTTTGAATAATGTTTCTATTTCTTTTGAAAGCAAAAATGTGCTTGAAAATTTTTGCGCAACATTTGATAGGGGTAACATATACACCATAATGGGTGCTAACGGATCGGGTAAGAGCACGCTTATAAATCTTATTCTTGGCCTCTACATTGACGAATTTCAAGGAAATGTATTGTTTAATGGAATATCTATAAAACAAGTAGATATGATTGATGCCCGTTATCGTCTCATAGGAGTAACCGAACAAGAACCAGTGCTATTTGAAGATACTATCGAATTCAACCTAACCTTTAACCTTAAGAAATTTTCTGATGATAGGTTGCAATTTTTGATGGATGTTCTTGGATTAAGAGATTTTATTTCATCTCTTCCTTGTGGTTTAAAAACCTTTATCAGTGAAAAAGCCGCTAATATCTCGGGTGGAGAAAAACAAAAAATTGCCCTACTCCGAGCGTTACTTAAAGACCCCGATGTACTTATACTTGACGAACCAATTTCTGCATTGGACAGTAGTAGTCGTAACAGATTAAAAGAGTATCTTGTATCAATAAAAAAGCAAAAATTGATTATAATTATCACGCATGATGATACTTTTACTGATATATCAGATGTTGAATTGTCAATGGTTAATTTGAATGCTGAAAAAACTGTTTGACGTATGTTGGAGATTATACCTGATATAGTAATTAAAAAAGGCTGAAACAAATCGAAAAATTGCTACACCCCCTATCTTTGGTGTAAGTTGACTTCTTTCTTTGATTTATAACTTTTTTATATCATTTCATGCCCGGCAGTCATATACTATCTGCAGGTACATATGGCTGTAACATAAGATGTCTGTTTTGTCAAAATTGGGAGATATCTCAACAAAAGTTGGAAGGAGAATACCTATCGCCAAGTAAATTGGTAGAAATCGCAAAAAAAACAGTAAGTTAATGTAGGAATTGCATATACCTATGATTTAATATGAAATTTTACGGTGTGACATAATAGTACAAACTTGTGTGGAATATAAGAATAGGTTACATTATTTTGTCGAAAAAGACAACAAATTGTAACCTATTTTTGATATTAAAATGAATTAATAACGTAAAAACAAATTTAAAATAAAAATTTAATATAAATATTGACTTTATGTTTTGTATAAAATATAATAAGTTTAAACAAAGATTTTAGTTACATATTTAGGTTAAATAATGATTTTTTAAACACAAATTTTCTAGTGTTTAATTCTTTGTAATCATCATAACAATGCAACAACACACAAATGTTTAACTTTCGTTTTTTAATGATTGTAGTAAATGTTTTATCAAGACTTTTAAGCAATATTTCCTAATGCGCATATTTACAAAAGAAGTTTTAAAATATATAAAATATCACAGTTACAAAAGAGCGGCCCGCACAAAAAATTATTGTTTTATCGCTTTCATAATTTAATTAAAAATTTTTAAAAGGGAGGTGCCGTCTTTGTATTCTGTTGAAACATGGGGCCTTTTCACATGAATGAGATTTATGATCAGGCTCTAAGGTAAAAAAAGAAAGAGGGGGATCTTATGAAATTCAGGAAACTTATAAGCATGATACTGGTATTTTTAATGGTATCATTGCTTATAGTCGGATGCGGTAGTAATTCAAATTCTAACAAGGCATCTAAAAATAACAAGACCACCACTACAAGTGAGAATGCTGTAAAACCCGGAGAGGCTACGCCTCGAAATGAGACATTGTATATAAGTGGTTTACAGTGGGGACCGCCTACGACGTTTAATCCTTTAAGCCCCAGTCAGACTTCACTTCCGCTATCTGCAACCAGCATAGCAAGGGAGCTTACTTATGAAACATTGTTTATGTACAATCAGCTTGACGGGAAGATGTATCCGCTTCTGGGAAAGACATATCAGTTTTCGCCAGATAATACGGTTTGTACTGTAACTTTAAATCCTGATGCAAAATGGAATGACGGCGAGAAAGTTACGGCTGACGATGTCGCATATACTTTTGAGTTAGGCAAAAAATATCCCGTTTCGTGGTCCAGTAACTGGAATTACCTTGACAGTGTAACTGCAAAAGATGAAACGACAGTAGAGTTTAAGCTGAAAAGCGATAATAAAAATCCATTAATGGTTGAAGAAGCATTAGAATCAGTTTACATTCTTCCTAAACATGTTTGGACAAAGATAGAAGAAAAAGACAATAATGATTTTAGTAAAATATCAAGTGAAGTAAACGAAAATCCTGTAGCATCAGGTCCATACAAGGTTTACTATTATGACAATTCTAAAGTTGTCTTGATAAGAGATGACAACTACTGGGGTAAATCACCATCTATGTGGGGTAAATTGCCTGCACCAAAATATATAGTACACAATATATTTAAGGACAACGCAGCAGGAGACACTGCTTTAAGACAAAATCAAGTAGACGTTTCACAGCAATTTACGCCTAACATACAGACATTTGGCCCAAATATAAAGACATACTTATCGAAACCACCATACTATATGCCCGGAGTGATCCCGTGGCTTGTAATCAATGTTACAAAACCGGGACTTGACAATGCAAATGTGCGGCGCGCAATAGCAATGGCCATTGATTACGATAAAATTGCCAAGAACGCCATGAGTGGCTATTCAGGAACGATGTCGCCATCACTGATGCTGCCACTTGATTCAGAGCAGAAGCTTATAGATCAAAACCAGTTGGCACCTTTGCAGTGGAAATCAAATGATATCGCAGGAGCCAATGCACTCCTTGATTCGATTGGTGCAAAGAAAGGACCTGATGGAATAAGGGTGTTAAATGGTCAGAAACTATCTTTTAAGGTTGAATGTCCGACTGGATGGTCTGACTGGAATGCTGCATTGGAAATCGTAGCAGAAAGTTGCAAAGAGATCGGCATTGATGTTCAGACGTATTTCCCACAACAATCTGTCTGGAACAATGATATGCAGACTGGCAATTTTGATATGGGAATGTACTCATATCAAGGCATTGGCATATCTTCACCATGGGCTCGTGCATATCAAGCAATGAGTTCAAATGGTTATGTTCCTATAGGTCAGACAGCTTATTTTAACTATGGACGGTATAAAAACAGCGAAGTCGATACATTGCTTAATCAGATTCCAACTATAACAGATGAAAATCAATTGAAGGATGCATGGACAAAGCTTAATGAGATCTACTTAAAAGAAGTTCCGATGATTGGCTTAATGTACAGGCCGGCTGATTTCTACACCGTTAATACTTCTGTATGGAGTGGATTCCCTGTTGAAGGGGATGGGACGAATATTCCTCCAAATATCTGCATGGATGGTTATGGAATAGCGGCTCTTTACAAAATTCATTCTTCTAAATAAAAAATAGAGGAGAGTTTAAGGTGAAAAGTTATAGAAAATATATGACAAGCAAAATTGCGTGGTATGTCCTAACTTTTGTAGTAGCCGTATTTCTGAACTTTCTATTGCCAAGGTTGATACCGGGTAATCCGGTATCAACCATTGTCTCAAAAATTACAAGCGGTATGGCAGACACAAATTCAATTAAACGGGTTTATGAAACATTTGAAAAAGAGTTTGGACTAAATAAACCTATTTGGGAGCAATTTATGATATATGTATCAAACTTGTTTCATGGCAACATGGGTACTTCTTTTGGCCAGTATCCGAGGAAAGTTACAGATATTTTGGCAAGTTCAATTGTATGGACGATAGGACTTCAATTGCCGGCAATAATCGTAAGTTGGATTCTTGGCAATGTTTTAGGGGTTCTGGCTGCTTATGTAAAAAAAGGATTTGATAGAATTTTATTTCCAGTTTTTTTATTTATAAGTTGTATACCTTCATTTGGATTTGCCATTGTAATGGTGTGGCTGTTTGCAGTGGCATTAAAAATAGCGCCAGCCAGCGGTGGATATGCGTTTGACATGATTCCAAGTCCTACTTTTTCATTTTTCCTATCTGTTTTACAGCATTATCAACTTCCATTTTGGTCAATTGTATTAGTGGGCATTGGGGGTCAGTCACTTGGCATGAGGGAAATGTCGATTTACGAGCTTAACGCAGATTATGTTAAGTATTGTAGATTGTTAGGACTTAGAGATTCAAAGATTGTCAAGTACGTCTTCAAAAATGCGGTTTTGCCTCAGATAACGGGTTTAGCGCTTTCTTTAGGCACGATGGTGGGGGGTGCTCTTATTACGGAAATTGTCTTTAGCTATCCTGGTTTGGGTTCTGTACTTTTTAATGCAATTGCGGCGCAGGACTTTCCTCTTATATCAGGGTGTACACTTTTGATTACTACAGGAGTTCTTGTAGCAAATTTTTTGATAGACATTGTGTATGGGTTGATAGATCCAAGAATAAAAGTGTCACAACGGGAGTGATGAAGCATGAATGGTAATTTTAAGATGATTTTTAAATCGGGCAAGTTCGATGTGGGAGTAGCTATCTTTGCTTTATTGCTTTTATGTATTGTTATTTTTCCTTTATTAAACAAAGAAGATCCATTAAAGATGAATTACACAATGTTTCAGCCTCCGGGAGCGAATCTGCCATTAGGCGCAGATAATTTCGGGCGAAATGAATTAGTTGAGTTGATTGCTGGAGGAAAAACTTCATTGATTATAGGAATTTTAGCTGGAGCAATAGCCACATGCATAGGCCTTATTATAGGTCTATCAGGAGGGTATTTAGGAGGATTGGCAGATAACATTTTATCATCTGTCACAAATATTTTTATTGTAATTCCATCATTTATTATTCTTGTTTTAATATCTGTAAGCATAAGTTCAAGATCGTTTTTGACAACAGCATTGGTGATCGGATTTACGAGTTGGCCGTGGACTGCGCGAGCTGTAAGGGCACAGACAATATCCCTTCGAAATCGGGATCATGTGAATCTTGCAAAGGTTTCAGGGTATAGCGTACCGAAGATTATTGTAATGGAGATATTGCCTTATATTGCATCTTATGTAGGCATGGCATTTATACTTCAAGTTGCGTCAGGAATCCTTTCAGAAGCGACTATATCAATGTTGGGGCTTGGTCCGCAAAATACTGTGACGCTTGGACTTATGTTAAATTGGGCTACCATGTATGAGGCACATATGAGCGGGGCATGGTGGGCTTTTGTACCGCCAGTATTGATGATTGCGCTTATTACATTTTCTCTTAATTTGATGAATACAGGCCTTGACCAAGTATTTAATCCACAGATAAGGAGTTAATAATTATGGCTGAAATTTTATTGCAGGTTAAAAATTTAAAAAGCGTATATAAAACAAGGTTCAATGAAAGGATTATTGCTGTAGATGATGTGTCCTTTAATTTGGAGAGTGGAAAATGTTTAGGTATCGCAGGAGAAAGCGGAAGTGGCAAATCTACATTAGCCATGAGTATTATGGGATATTATCATCCACCACTTTTTTATGAAAGTGGTGCAGTTTACATAAACGGAATTGATATTGCTAAATTACCATATAATCAGTTAAGGGAAAGAATTCTTGGAAAAGAAATAGCGTATATACCACAAGCAGCCATGAATGCTCTGAATCCTACACAAAAAATAATAAATCTTGTAGCAGATGTTATGAAAGAGCATATAAAAGGAATATCATTTAATGAGATAAAAAGGATTGCTGAAGAGAGATTTGAAACACTTAATTTGCCTAAAGATGTGCTTCAAAGGTATCCTATAGAACTTTCAGGTGGTATGAAACAGAGAACAGTTATAGCCATCTCCACAATCCTTAATCCTGGAATTCTGGTTGCAGATGAACCTACATCTGCGTTGGATGTTACATCTCAGAAAATAGTCATAAAACTTTTAAAGGATTTAATAAAAAGAGGATTTATAAAAGCGATGATATTTATAACGCATGAATTGCCATTACTTTACAATATTGCAGATGAAATCTTGGTAATGTACGCTGGAGAGATAGTTGAATCTGGAAAAGCAGAAGAAGTTATATTTGATCCAATTCATCCTTATTCACATGGACTTATGAACTCGATAATCGTCCCTGAGAAAGGCATTAAAGGGAAAAAACTAGCAGTTATAACTGGTGCTCCTCCAAACTTAAAATCAAAATTGAATGGATGCAGATTTTTTGAGCGGTGCCAATTTGCAAAAGATGAATGTAAGAGCGAAAAGATAAATTTAAAAAGTCATGGTCCAAGAAATTATAGATGCGCTTTTGAAATAGATGAGCTTAAGGAGATGTATGAGGATGGCAAAAAGTCTGCCACTACTTAGCGGGAGAGATGTGACTAAAGTTTTTGCTGACAAGAGAAAAAGAGTTGTGGCTGTTGATCATGTGAATTTTGATTTTAATAGCAGTGAAATAATATCAATTGTCGGTGAAAGCGGCAGTGGAAAGACTACATTAGCAAAAATGATATTAGGTTTGACAGTGCCAACAGACGGCAAAATATTTTTTAAAGAGAATCTTATTGATTTGAGAACTAAAAAGAAAAGGATTGAATATTGGAGAAATGTACAACCTATTTTTCAAGATCCTTTTTCTTCTTTTAATATATTTAGAAAGGTAAATAATGTACTGCTAGACTGCATGAAATTGATAGACGTCAAATTAAATAAAGGTGAAGAGCGTAAGTTAATTGAAGAAGCTTTAAGCTTTGTAAATTTAAGATTTGATGAAATATACAATAAATATCCTTTTGAGCTTTCAGGCGGTCAAATGCAAAGGCTTATGATAGCTCGTGTTTTGTTGATAAAACCCAGTCTTGTCATAGCTGATGAACCTACATCTATGATCGATGCTTGCTCGAGAGCCAGCATACTAGATGCACTGATGAAATTAAAAGATGAAATTGGCACTACTGTTGTTTTTATAACACATGATATAGGTCTTGCATACTATGTTTCTGACAAAATATACGTTATGAAAGAAGGTAGATTTGTCGAGGAAGGTTTGCCCGATGATGTCATATTAAATCCTAAAGAGGACTACACAAAGCATTTGATTGGAGATGTGCCCAAAATAGAAAGCAAATGGGCCATATAAAAATGGTAATTAAAAACATGTTCCTATTTTGGAGCATGTTTTTTTAGCTTTTTAAAAAGATGATTTTTGTGTTAAAATTATGATTAGCGTATAAATGTAAATTTACATTAAGAAAGAAGTTGAGTTGTATGAATGTTGATGACATAAAGATGGTGGGAATAGATCAAAACACACCAATTGAAATTAGGGAAAGAGTAGCATTTAATAAAGGTGTTGATGTTGCTTTAAATGTATTAAAGAAAAATGATTTAGATGAAGCAGCAATACTTTCAACTTGCCATAGAAGCGAGATATATTTTTTTTCAGAATCTAAAAGCTTTGAAGATATAATAGACTTCTATATAAGGCATTTTAATTTGGATGGCGGATTTAGAAATTATTTTTACTGTATATCAGGATTAAAAACAGTTGAGCACATATTTAGAGTTGCCAGTGGATTGGAATCTATGGTTTTAGGTGAGGACCAGATATTAGGTCAAGTAAAAGAATCGTTGATGACTTCTCAAGAAAACAGAGCTTCAGGGAAGATATTAAACAAGCTTTTTAGGGATGCCATTTCCATAGGGAAAAAGGTACGGACAGAAACGGGATTAAAAAATTATTCATCATCTATAAGTCATATTGCGGTAAAATTTGTAGAAAGTGTATTTAAAGATTTAAAAGGAAAAAATGCCTTTGTAATAGGTACAGGTGAAATGGGCAAGATTGCAATAAGGAATCTTATTTTAAAAGGTGTCAATATATTTGTGTCAAATAGAACATATTCAAAAGCACAGAAATTAAAATCAGAGATGCCAGAGATTCAGCTTGTTCCTTATTCAGACAAGTATGAGCAGATTGCCAAAAGCGACATAGTGATAAGCGCTACAAATGCGCCGCATTATACTATCTCTTATGATAAATTTTATAGCTTCTACAATGGCAAACAGATTTGCATGGTTGATATTGCACTGCCGAGAGATATTGATCCTAAGATAGGCGGAATCCCTGGCGTCAAGCTTTATTCGATTGACGATCTTAAAAGAATTGCTGAAGAAAACAGAATAGAACAATTAAATGCCATTAGAAAAGCTGAAGAAATAGTATTAGAAGGAGTAAATGAATTTAACAATTGGTTTAAAGCCATAAAAGTTGAACCGCATATTAAAAAGATAAACATTTATTCTAACGAGGTTTGTGACAGTGAGTTTGATAGGCTTGCAAAGAAGTTGGAAAAAATGACTGACAAAGACAAGGAAAATATTAAAATATCTCTTAAGAGAGTAGCTGAAAAAATGGCTAACGTAATGATAAAGCACCTGAAGGATGATGCTTTAATTATGGACGAAGTATCGTTTTGCATTGATGGGAGCGAAGTGAAAACATGAAAAAGGTAAGAGTTGGAACTCGTGGAAGCGAATTAGCTTTGACGCAGACATTAATAATCATAAATGAAATAAAGAAATATAAGCCTGATTTGGAGTTTGAAATAATTAAGATAACCACAAAAGGAGACATTGTTAATGAGGTATCTTTAAGTGAAATAGGTGGTAAGGGCCTTTTTATTAAGGAAATCGAAGATGCTTTGATGAATAATGAAATTGATATGGCTGTCCATAGCATGAAAGATATGCCTTTTGAAATACCTGAAGGGTTGAAACTTTTGCCTGTTTTTAAAAGAGAGGATTCCCGTGACGTTTTTATTTCAAACAATGGAAGATTTATTGATTTAAGAGAAAATGCAAAAGTCGGCACAAGCAGCTTAAGGAGAAGTGTACAGCTTAAAAATTTAAGACCCGATATTGAGATAGTTCCTATACGAGGCAATATTGCTACGAGGATAAGAAAGATGGATGAATTGATTTTAGATGGAATAGTCTTAGCTGCTGCAGGTATAAAGAGGCTTGGACTTGATAAATTAGTGAAGGATTATTTTCCTGTTGACTTGATTGTACCGGCGCCGTGCCAAGGTATATTGGCTGTGGAAGTAAGAGTGGATTTTGAAAGTGAATTTTTTGAAATATACCCAATGCTTCTTGATGTAAAGACTTTTTTTGAATCTTCTGCAGAGAGGAAAATAATGAAGAAGCTTGGTGGAAATTGCAAAATACCTTTAGGCGTATACTCTGAATACAAGAAAATTGGAAATGAAGAACTGATTTCAATATGGATTTCGTACTACAAAGATGGCAAACTGCTTAAATTTAAAGAAACTGGATTTATTAAAGACATTGAAAGTATTGGTGAAGCTATAGTTAAAAAAATTGGAGGTTTATGATGGCAGGTTTTGTTTATTTAGTAGGTGCAGGGCCAGGAGATGTAGATCTTATTACATTAAAGGCAATTGAAGCGATAAAAAAAGCAGATGTGATTGTATATGACAGGTTGATAAATGACAGCATACTTGCGATGGCTAAAGATGGTGCTGAGTTTATAGATGTTGGAAAGATGCCTGATTCACATAAAGTGCCGCAATGGAGGATAAATGAGATAATAGCAGAAAAGGCTTTAGAGGGCAATGTCGTAGTGCGCTTAAAAGGTGGAGATCCATACGTTTTTGGAAGAGGTGGTGAAGAAGGTGAGTATCTTTATGGTAAGGGCATACCGTTTGAAGTGATTCCGGGAATTACCTCTGCTGTAGCTGTTTTAACTTATGCAGGTATTCCTATAACGCATAGAAATTTAAGTTCATCGTTCCATGTCATAACAGGCCATGAAGCAGATGACAAATTAGAAAACTTGGATTGGAAAGTGCTTTCGAAGCTTAATGGTACACTTGTCTTTTTGATGGGCATGAAAAACATCAAGTTTATAGCAAACAAATTGATCGAAAATGGCATGTCTAAAGATATGCCTGCTGCTGTAATAATGAACGGGACAATGCCTAAACAGAAATCTGTAAATGGTACTATATCGGAAATAGCGTATAAATCATTCAAGGAAGGTATCCACAATCCAGCAATAATAGTTGTTGGAAAAGTTGTAAACATGAGTGAAAAGCTTAATTGGTTTGAAAAGAAACGACTTTTTGGGAAAAGAATTCTTCTGACAAGTGATTCTAATTTGAATTCTGATGCAATCGATGAACTATGCGATAATGGTGCGGATGTTGTAATATGTCCGACTATCAAGATAATTTATCAGATAGATAACGTCATAAAACTTATTGATAACGTTAATGATTATGAATATCTCATCTTTGCCAGCAAAAATGGAGTCAAAGCCTTTGAAAATGCTATAAATATGATGAAATTTGATGTGAGAAGATTGTACAGATTAAAGATTGCAGCCATTGGTGACAAAACGAATGAAGCTTTAAACGAGATGCATATATATCCCGATATTGTACCTGAAGAATATACTTCAAAGGCTTTAGCAGATAAGCTTAAAAACATTCCAATAAAGGGGAAAGTTGCACTCTTGACTTCTGATATAGGCGGTGATGTGCTTATAGACAATCTTAAAGATATCGCCTTTTTAGATAAGATTGTGGCGTATAAAAATACCCCAAATTATGAAATAAAAGATAAATTAATAAATGAAATTAAAAAGGGTATTGATATAGCAATATTTACAAGCACATCAACATTTAATTACATGTCTTTAATATTAGGAGATGATATATCTTACTTAAGAGATGCAAAAATAGCCGCAATAGGACCTGTGACGAAAGAATCAATAGAAAGAAATGGTTTTAAAGTTGATATAATTCCAAATACTTACACATTTGAAGACTTGATTAAAGAGATATTAAAGCGCGAAGCATGAGAGATATCTTCGCGCTTTAACGTATAATTTACTACGCTGAAATTTCTTTTGCTGCTTCAAAGCTTGCTTCAATTGTCTTATCGATATCTTCATCTGTATGTGAAGTGGATAAGAAAAAAGTTTCATACTGAGACGGTGGCAAATAAATGCCTCTCTTTAACATGGCTTTAAAGTATTTTGCAAATAAATCAGTGTTTGATTTAGTAGCTGTTTCAAAGTCGTATACATCATTATCGGTGAAAAACATGCACATCATTGTACCGACGCGATTTATTTTAACATCTATTCCATTTTGTTCCATGCTATTCTTTAAACCTCTGCATAGTTTATCAGCTTTTTTATCCAATTCATCATAGATAGAAGGGTCTTCTGATAATACATTCAATGTTTCGTAACCGGCCACCATTGCAAGTGGATTGCCAGATAATGTACCTGCTTGATAAACAGGACCATCTGGGGAGATCATCCTCATAATATCCTCTTTTCCACCATAAGCACCAACAGGCAAGCCACCTCCAATAATTTTTCCAAATGTGGTTATATCCGGATTAATACCGTATAGTCCTTGAGCACATGAAAAAGATACTCTAAATCCAGTCATAACCTCATCGAATATGAGAAGTGAACCATACGATTCTGTAACTTCTCGCAAAGTCTTCAAAAATCCCTCTTTTGGTGGAATAGTTCCCATGTTTCCTGCTACTGGCTCAACAATAACCGCGGCGATACTTTCTCCGTATTTTTTAAATACATCTACAATCAAATCACTGTCATTATACTTTGCTATTATGGTGTTTTTAGCAGTTTCATTTGTTACGCCTTTTGAATCAGGTGTTCCAAATGTAAGAGCGCCGGATCCTGCCTTAATGAGAAGACCATCGGAATGGCCGTGGTAGCACCCCTCAAATTTCACTATGATATCCCTTCCAGTATATCCACGAGCTAATCGTATAGCGCTCATTGTAGCTTCTGTGCCCGAATTTACCATCCTTATGACTTCAACTGATGGAACAGCCTTTTTTATTTTTTCGGCTAATTTGACTTCTGCCTCAGTGCAAGCTCCGAAACTTGTGCCATTTTCCAACTGATTTTTTAAAGCATTGATTATGCGAGGATTACAATGACCTAATATAAGTGGGCCCCACGAAAGAACATAATCAATGTATTCATTTCCATCTACATCTTCTATATGGCTGCCATACCCTCTTTTTATAAACGGTGGATTTATTCCAACAGATTTAAACGCTCTTACAGGGCTATTTACACCACCAGGCATGAGAGTTTTAGCTTTTTCAAAGAAAGTTTTTGACATTTCATAACTCATTTTTTATCATTTCCTTTCAAAATATTGTACTTATTTATAATGTCATCGTATAATCTTATTTTTTCTTCCATTGAAATTGGAATTGTTTTAAGTTTCTCTCGCACATTGCTTAGCTCAGCAATTAGATTTTCAACATCATTTTCAAACATGTTGTCAAGCATTTCTTTTATTCGCTTTGCCAATAAAGGACTTTTACCATTTGTTGATATTGATATAGTGAGATCACCCTTTCTCATGACAGAAGGAACTATAAATGTAGAAAGCTCTTTATCGTCAACGACATTTACAAGTATGTTTTTTTTCTTACATTCATCCGAAATCTCTTTGTTTATAAATTTATCATTTGTTGCTACAACAACTAAAAAGTAATTTTCAACATCATTTTTTTGATAATTTCGTTTTACCAATTTGACTTTATGACTTTTACACAATTCTAAAATCTCATCTATAAAAGATGATGATAATACTGTGACAGTTGCACCAAATTCAAGTAAATACAATATCTTTCTGTAAGCTATATTACCTCCGCCTATAACAAGGCATTTTTTATTTGCGATATTCAACATTATAGGATAGTAAGCCATTTTGCAACATCCTTAGCAAAGTACGTTATTATGATATCGGCGCCTGCTCTTTTTATTCCAGTTAGTGATTCCAAAACTGTAGATTTTTCGTCTATATAACCCATATGAGATGCGGATTTTATCATTGAGTATTCACCGCTTACATTGTATGCTGCGATTGGGATATTGAAGGTGTCTTTTGCTCTTCTTATTATATCGAGGTACGGTAGTGCAGGTTTAACCATTATTATGTCAGCACCTTCCTCTATGTCAAGTGAGATTTCTCTTAAAGCCTCATTAGAGTTTGCAGGATCCATTTGGTATGACTTCCTATCTCCAAATTGAGGTGCTGAATTGGCTGCTTCTCTGAAAGGACCATAGAATGACGACGCATATTTAGCACTGTAGGATATTATTGGCGTATTTACATAACCATTTTTATCTAAAACATCTCTTATTGCTTTTACACGTCCATCCATCATGTCAGAAGGTGCCACGATGTCTGCACCTGCCTTGACGTGTGACAATGCTATTTTTGCTATGTATGAAACTGTCTCATCATTTTGTACATAGCCGTCTCTTACAATTCCACAATGACCATGGCTTGTATACTCACACATACATACATCAGTTATTACAATCATTTGCGGAATTGACTCTTTTATAGATTTTACAGCTTTTTGTATGATTCCATCATCATCATATGCTTCAGAACCTAATTCATCTTTATTTGATGGTATGCCAAAAAGCAGTACGGCGGGTATTCTTAAATCATATACTTCTTTAACCTCTTTTACGAGGTTGTCTATAGAATAACGATAGACTCCAGGCATTGCCTCAATTTCTTCTTTTATATTTTCACCAGGTACGACAAACATAGGGTATATCAAATCATCTACGCTTATAGACGTTTCCTTTACCATCCTTCTTATAACTTCATTTGTTCTAAGCCTTCTTGGCCTTTTTAGCAATTCCATAGCGACACCTCACTAAACATTTTATTTATAAATTATTATATCACTTTTTGTTTGATGTACATGGCTAATTTTTCAAAATTATGTTTAGCAATTCAATTTAAATTGGATTGACATTAATAAAACGATGTGTTAAATTATAAAAAAAGAAATACACAAATTCATATCTATTTACTATGAATTAAAGGAGGATAAGATGATTTTCAATGATGATTTAGTAAAAACATTAAAAGATGGTGGATTCATTAAACAAAAGCAAAAAGATTACTATTCAATAAGAATAAGAGTAGTCGCAGGTAACATTACTGCAGAACAGATGAGAAAAGTATCTGAACTTGCTGAAAAATACGGCAGAGGATATGTCACATTTACAGTAAGGCTGGGAATAGAGATTCCTTGGGTTCACTACTCCAAATTACAAGAGGCAAAAGAAGAAGTTGAGAGAATTGGACTTGCAATGGCTGGCTGTGGGCCAAGAGTAAGACCGATTGTAGCCTGCAAAGGTACTGTTTGCCCATATGGATTAATTGATACGCAAGGTTTAGCAAAAAAACTGGACGACGAGTTTTTCCCAACACCTGGTTTTCCACATAAATTTAAAATGGGAATTTCAGGTTGCCCTAATAATTGTACGAAACCTCAATTTAATGATATCGGATTTCAAGGGCAGGTAGAGCCTGAACTTAATGAGGATTTATGCACAGGTTGCGGGCTGTGTGCAGACGTCTGTGACGTTAAAGCAATTACGATTAAAGATGGTCTTGCTGTAAGAGATGATGATAAATGTATTTATTGCGGTTCATGCATAAGGGTGTGCCCAATGGATGCATGGAAGAGAAAAAGAAGCGGAGTAGCAGTCTTTGTGGGCGGCAAATTTGGCAAAAGGTACAACTTTGGATACCATATTGCAGATCTTGTTGATGTAGAAAAAATACCAAACATTATTGAGAAGACAATGAATTTTTACAAAAGCAATGGCATCAGTAAAGAAAGGCTTTATGACACAATAAATAGAATTGGCCTGGAAAATTTCAAAAAAGAAATTTTAGAAGATGAAGATATAAAGTGAGGGGTGTAGCTTATGAATATCAAAGTAAATGGCAATGATCAAAAAATTGACAGAGAGTATATTGTAAAGGAATTGTTAGATGTATTAAATGTTAAAATGAAAGAATATGTAACGGTTCAGCTTAACGATGAAATATTGTCAAGAGATGATTTTGATAAAATAATTGTAAAAGACGGAGATACAGTTGAATTCCTTTATTACATGGGAGGAGGAAGTAGATGAATTTTTCTAATGAACAGTTAGAAAGGTATTCACGTCATATTATATTAAAAGAAGTTGGTGCAAAGGGGCAGCAAAAAATATTAAATTCAAAGGTTTTGATAGTAGGGACAGGTGGCCTTGGAGCGCCAGCAGCTATGTACCTTGCGGCAGCAGGTGTTGGAACAATAGGATTAGTAGATTATGATAGGGTGGATTTGTCAAACCTTCAAAGACAAATAATTCATAGAACTAAGGACATTGGCAAAGATAAAGTTGTATCCGGCAAAGAGACAATCAGCGAGATGAATCCTGATGTAAATGTAATAACATATCATGAGTGGATAAGCTCTAAAAACATAATTGACATCATAAATGATAAAGATTACGACTTTATAATTGATGGTACGGATAATTTCCCGGCAAAATTCTTAATAAATGATGCTTGTGTGCTTATAAAAAAGCCTTTTTCACATGCCGGAATAATAAGATTTGAAGGTCAAACAATGACATATGTACCTGGTGAGGGACCGTGCTATAGATGCGTTTTTCAAGATCCGCCGCCGAAGGATGCCGTTCCTACTTGTAGACAGGCAGGAGTGCTTGGAGTCATGGGTGGGATAATTGGTACGATTCAGGCAACAGAAGCATTAAAGTATATACTTGGAGCTGGTGAACTTTTAACAGGCTATTTATTGACATTTGATGCGTTAAAAATGGATTTTAGGAAAATAAAAATATCCAAGAGAAAAAGTTGTCAAGTTTGTGGTAACCATCCTACAATAAAAGAATTGATAGATTATGCAGGACCGCAGTGTGATCTCAAGGAGGAACACAAATGATAATACTGTCAAGGAACGATTATGAAAAAATATTAAATCATGCAAAAAAAGAAAGTCCTATCGAGGCATGTGGCTTACTTGCAGGAATAGTAAATGGTGAAAAGAAATTTGTTAAGGAAATTCGTTTGTTGACTAATATAGACAGAAGTCCTGAGCACTTCTCAATGGATCCGAAAGAACAATTTGAGGCTTTGAAGCATTTCAGAGAAAACAAACTTACGCTTATCGGGAATTTCCACAGTCATCCCCAATCACCGGCAAGGCCGTCAGAAGAGGACAAAAGACTGGCATTTGATAGTAAACTCAGCTATTTAATATTGTCACTGATGGACAAAGAAAACCCTGTCTTAAAGAGTTTCATAATTGAGGATGGAAATAGCTATGAAGAAGATATTTTAATTGAAGATTAAAAATTTTGGAAAGGAAGTATAATCATGAAAGATATAAAAGCTGACAGTTTTATAGATATAACTGATGTAGTATGCCCTATTACTTTTGTCAAAGCTAAGGTGGCTATAGAAGAATTAGAAGACGGGCAAATCCTTGAAGTAAGAATGAATGAAGGAGAGCCGATTAAGAATGTACCATCCAGCTTTAAAGATGAAGGACATAAGATATTAAATGTTATAAATAATAGAGATGGAACTTATACGATATTTGTTAAAAAGGGAGGCCCTTTGGATGAGGTTTAATACAAAGCTATTACATCTGAATTATGAACCTGATGAAAAGACTGGAGCCTCATTGATGCCTATATATCAATCTACATCATTTAGCCATTCAGCGGAAGAGATGGAGAATATATTTAAAGGCAGCCAATATGGCTTTACATATACGAGAATAAATAACCCAACTATTGAAGCTTTTGAAAGAAGGATTGCATTACTGGAAAGTGGAATAGGGGCAGTTGCATGCTCATCAGGAATGGCTGCTATAACTTTGGCTATTTTAAATATATTAAAGGCTGGTGATGAAATACTATCTAGTTCAGGAATATTTGGTGGGACGTATGAACTGTTTAAAGATTTTGGAAACTTTGGCATTACTGTAAAATTTGCAAAAGATAATTCAATAGACGCTTTTAAAGAATCTATAACTGATAATACAAAATTGATTTATATTGAAACGATTGGAAATCCTAAATTAGATGTTCCTGATATAAAAAGTCTTTCTGTTCTGGCACACGAAAATAAAATTCCTTTAATTGTGGATAATACTGTGACTACTCCATATTTAATTCGACCGATAGAGATGGGGGCAGACATCGTTATACATTCAACATCAAAATTTATAAATGGACACGGAAACTCTATTGGTGGAATTATAGTCGATTCTGGTAAATTTAATTGGGATTTTGATAAGTTTTCGATGCTTAAAAGGTTTGAAAAATATGGGCAATTTGCATATTTAGCAAAGCTTAGAAAGGGCCTCTTTAGAAATATTGGCGCATGTATGTCTCCATTTAATGCGTATCTTAATAATTTGGGTTTAGAGACGCTTGGAATAAGGATGGAAAGGATATGCCATAATGCTTATGAATTAGCTGCTTTTTTGAAAAAATTTGATAAAGTACTATCAGTTAACTATCCGGGGCTTAAAGAAAACCCATTTCACGATATTGCAAAAAGACAGTTTGGTGATAAATTTGGTGCCATACTGACAATTCGTGTAGGTTCTAAAGAAAGAGCCTATAAAATGATTAACTCTTTAAAGTATGCAACAAATATCACGAATATAGGTGATACACGTACGCTTATAATTCATCCATCATCTACGATTTTTGCTGAAAGCAGTGATGAGGAAAAAAAGTTCATGGGAGTATATGACGATTTAATAAGAATCTGCGTTGGTCTGGAAGATGTAGAAGATTTAAAGGAAGATTTTATGCAGTCCATTGAAAGGCTATAATTTTTTATTAGAATTACGAGTATTTAGATGTGTTTACTATTAATTATTTTTGTGAGGTGTTAATATGGATCGATTAGATATGTTGGAATCTCAAAGTATATACATATTAAGAGAAGCTTATAAAAGCTTTGGAAAACTTGGTATGTTGTGGTCGATTGGGAAAGATTCTACAGTTATGTTGTGGCTTGCTAAAAAGGCTTTTTTTGGACATTGCCCGTTTCCTTTTATTCATATAGATACGACGTATAAAATACCTAAAATGATAAGATTTAGAGATAAGATTGCAAAGGAGTATAATCTCGACCTTATCGTCTATACAAACTGGGATGCTATAAATAATGGCATGGGGCCAGAGAAAGGCAGATTAGTTTGCTGTAAGGCACTAAAAACAGATGCATTGCAGCATGTGATAGATAAGTATAAATTTGAAGGATTGATTGTAGGTGTGAGAAGGGATGAAGAAGGTTCGAGATCAAAAGAAAGGATTTTCAGTGAACGAAATAAAGAGTCTGAGTGGAATTACACAAACCAGCATCCAGAGCTTTGGGATCAGTTTAAGACGGATTTTCCAAAAGGTAATCATATCAGGGTACATCCTATATTAAACTGGACTGAATTAGATATTTGGCAATATATAAAGAGGGAAAACATACCGGTGGTGGATTTGTATTTTGCAAAGAATGGTAAAAGGTACAGAAGTCTTGGATGTGCACAATGTACAGGACAAGTAGATTCAAATGCTGCAACAGTTGATGAAATTATTGAGGAACTAAAGCACACAAATATAAATGAACGGGCTGGAAGAGCACAGGACAAAGAAGATGCATATGCAATGCAAAAACTGAGGAAAGACGGCTATATGTAAAGGAGGAGAAAAATGGTTGAAAGTAAAGAAATTTTTAGAATAGTAGTTGTAGGCCACGTTGATCACGGAAAGTCCACAGTTATTGGAAGGCTTTTGTACGACACAAAGTCATTGCCGGAGGGGGCCATTGAAAAAGTAAAAAGAATATCAAAAGAAACTGGTAAGCCATTTGAATATGCGTATTTATTAGATGCTTTTGAAGAGGAACAGAAACAAGGCATAACCATCGACACGACGCAAATTCAATTTCATACAAAAAAGAGAGATTACGTAATAATAGATGCACCGGGACATGTAGAATTTTTAAAAAATATGATATCTGGTGCAGCTAACGCAGAAGCTGCGTTACTTGTTATAGACGCCAATGAAGGTGTGAGAGAACAGTCAAAAAGGCATGGGTACATCCTATCATTGCTGGGCATAAAAAAGGTTTATGTTTTGGTTAATAAAATGGACTTAATAGATTATTCGGAAGAAAAATTTTTAGATGTAAAAAGCGATATGGATGTTTTTCTAAAAAGCATTAATGTCTTTCCACAAAAATATATACCCGTATCCGCTTTTTATGGTGAGAATATAGCTTTAAGGTCAGAAAAAATGCCGTGGTATAAAGGTGATACAGTCTTAGATGCTTTAGATATTTTTGAAAAGGATAAAGAGATAATCGATAAACCACTGAGGTTACCTATACAAGATGTTTATAAATTCGACAATAGAAGGATTATTGCCGGTAGGATAGAATCTGGCGTACTTAATGTAGGAGATGAAATAGTAATATATCCAAGCAAAAGAACGTCTAAAATAAAATCTATCGAATACTGGCAAGAAAAAGACAAAACGGCAAAAGTTGAAGCGGGAATGTCAGTCGGAATTACGCTTTTTGATGAGTTTTTCTATAAAAGGGGAGAATTTATAACCCGCAAGGACGATGAGGCTCCACTGGTAGGAGATACGTTTAAGGCGAATATATTCTGGATGGGCGAAAAAAGGCTGACAATGAATAAAAGATATAAACTTAAATTAGTTACACAAGAAACAGAATGTGAAATAGCCGCAATTAATAGAGTAATAGATGCTTCTACGCTTTTTTCCAATGATAACGCAAAAGAAGTAAATACTAATGAAGTCGCTGAAGTTGTGATAAAGACCAAAGATAAAATTTGTTTTGATGAATTTAGAAATAATCATGTAACAGGCAGATTTGTTATTGTAGATGGCTATGATATAAGCGGTGGAGGAATTATAAATGGCTTAGAAATTTTAGGTGTAGCAAATAAATTTGTAAAAGGAAATGTGGAACTTCCGATAACCTGCTTTGATGAATACTATTATTTAATACCATCTAACGAGATAAAAAAAGTAGCTGTTGAAAGAAAACCCTATAAAATAGGTGATGATTTGCCTGTAAATGGAGACACATATTATTACCCTGATAATTTTGATGTCATTGACTTAAATATTGAGCTATCTGCCTTAATAAGGAATGGTAAGTTGATTGATTTAATCAATTTAAATGAGTATAAGTATGAAGGTTATCCTGTATATAGCAGTGATGGATTTTTGGTAAAGGTAAAAAATCAAGATGATTTTATCAATTTTAAAAATGATTTTAAGGAGTCAAAATACGATTTAGTTGATTTTGCAAACAAGTGGTATGACCCTATAGCTAATAAGCGGATTGTATATAAAGCAGTTTAAAAGCGGGAACTTAAGAGGTGTTTGATTTGTTTCTTGTTATTGAAAATATATCAAAAAGTTTTGGATTTGATTCAAAAGCAAATTTAGTGCTGGATAATGTTAATCTTTTAATAAACAAAGGGGAATTTGTATGTCTTGTTGGTCCTTCTGGTTGTGGAAAGTCTACACTACTTAATATAATTGCCGGCCTCGAAAGTGCATCATGTGGCAGAATTATTTTAAATGGTAGTGTAGTAAATGATGCAGGCATTGATAGAGCAGTCGTGTTTCAAGAATCTGCTCTTTTCCCCTGGCTTACAGTTATAGAAAATGTAGAGTTTGGGATGAAGATGACAGGCATCAAAAATGAAGAAAGAAAAAGAAAAGCTATGGAATATTTAAAAATGGTTCACCTTACAAAATTTAAAGATTCATATATTCATCAATTGTCTGGTGGCATGAGGCAGCGGGTTGCACTTGCAAGAGCTTTAGCCATTGATTCTCAGGTGCTTTTGATGGATGAACCATTTTCAGCCCTTGACAGTCAAACGAGAAATATCTTACAGATGGAATTGCAGCGAATCTGGATGGCTACGAAAAGGACAATTGTCTTTGTTACCCATAATATAGAAGAAGCAGTGGTATTGGCGGATCGCGTCGTTGTGATGTCCACTAATCCAGGAAAAGTTAAAAAAGAATTTAAGATAGAGCTTTCTAGGCCAAGAAAACCAGAAAGTACGGACGTAAATTACTATGTAAGGAAAATAATGGATGAGTTAAGGGAGGAGGTAGAGAAAGTTGCAAAAGCTGAATATGACGGTGATTGGAGTGTTGAAAAGGATTTGTTTCTATCTAATGTTGATAGCAATATGGGAAGCGGCATATAAAATAAATGCAGGAACCGTAAAAATCTGGAATGCAAGTATTGTACCTTCTCCAATCTCTGTTTTTCTTCTAATCATTAGACTATTCGAAACTAAAATGCTTATATATGCAATATTATCCAGCATGAGAAGACTTGTAATTGGATACTTAATATCTGTTGTTATTGGTTCTATCATAGGTTTTATAATGATTCGATTTAAATATATTGAAGAAAATTTCAGCTCGTTGATATTGGGTTTACAGACTTTACCTAATCTTGCATGGGTTCCTTTTGCAATTCTTTGGTTTGGATACAACGAAAGTACAATAATTTTTGTAATAGCCATTGGTTCTATATTTTCTATTAGTCTTGCTGTAGATTTAGGGATTAAAAACGTAAATCCGATTTATTTAAAAGCAGCTAAGACAATGGGGGCTAAAGGATATAAATTATATTCAAATGTGATCATTCCTGCCGCGCTTCCAAGTATAGTGTCAGGGCTTAAGGAAGGATGGGCATTTGCTTGGAGAGGTTTGATTTCTGGTGAGATGTTGGTATCTGCAACAGGTCTTGGACAGATTCTTTCGAAAGGAAAAGAGACATCTGATATAAGCCAGGTTGTTGCTGTAATGCTTGTAATTTTAATTTTAGGTTTAATCATAGATAAATTCGTATTTGGAAGAATAGAAAAATCAATAAGGTGTAGATGGGGTTTGATGTAAAATTTTTATATTATGAGGTGAGATATAATGAGCATAGATAAATTAGATCTTGAATTATTAAACAATGAATATAAAGATAAAAGTCCTTTTGAGATTATAAAGTATATTTATGATAAAATTGGTGCATCTCGTGTTGTATTAGCATCAAGTCTTTCAATAGAAGATCAGCTTTTAACAGATATACTATTGAAGATTGATAGTAAGGCAAGGATATTTTTTATCGATACTGGAAGACACTTTCAATCAACATATGATCTGATGGAACGAACAATGAGGAGATATCATTTTAATTACGAAGTGTATACTCCTGAAAGCCAGGACTTAGAGCCATTGATTAGAAAATATGGTCCGAATCTTTTTTACCAAAGCGTTGATCTTAGGAAAAAATGCTGTGAAATTAGAAAAGTAAAACCGCTAAAAAGAGTTCTTGCTACGGTTGATGGATGGATATGTGGCTTAAGAAGAGAACAATCTGTAACTCGTGAGAATATAAATATATTTGAGTGGGACTACATTCATTCTATATATAAGATAAATCCCATTGCATTTTGGACTGAAGATATGGTTTGGGAATATATAAAAAAAGAAAATATCCCTTACAACAGCCTTTATGATAAAGGCTTCAGAAGCATTGGATGTCAGCCTTGTACAAGGGCTGTAAAGCCTGGAGAAGACGTTAGAAGCGGAAGATGGTGGTGGGAAGATCCAGATAAAAAAGAATGTGGACTTCACATTCAAAATAAAACTGTTGAATAAGCAAACATCAAAAAACTCGTTTAAACTATGCATTTTAGATGCATAAACTTGAACGAGTTTTTTTGATGTTATATGCAAAAATTCTATACGTTTGATAAAAATTTTAGAAGGAATTTCTATACTTTTATAGAAAATATGTATAATATAAATGCAAGTGGTAAGGGAGGTGATGCTTTGAAAAAGAATAAAAATTTTATTAGACTAATTGGTTTATTAGTAGTAGCTATCGTGTTATCAATAATTGTAGGCAAATATTTTTTTGCAAAAACAGTAAATTCTGAAGAATTCTTAAGAGATAAATACTCAAATAAACCCAATTATAGTATCAAAGTGCAAAAGACAAACAAGCATTTTTCAGGTTTTCTCGGACAAGATGGAGAAAATATTTATTTAGATTTGTTTAGAGATGGAAAATACTTTGGAGGATCAGTAGCATCAATAAAGCAAAGAGATTTGGTATGGGTTTATCAATTTCAGCAATATGAAACTCTTGTTGTTGTTTATGGATATAATCCTGATTTAAATTATCTTTCATATTACCTTGAGATTTCCAGCACTACTACTGAACCCAAAGTAATTAAAAAGGATATATCGAAAGAAAAATACATCCTTGATATATATGTACTTGATACTAAGTATAATGGTACAGCTAATCTTCAACTTGCTAGAAAAAACTAATGAATAATAATATAGCAAAATTAAAAAAGCAGGATCCCTACATCCTGCTCTTTTATGATGCGTAAAACAGCAACCTTTAAATTTCTTTGTTATTATATAAAGACTTTTTTTATCTTAATAAAATAAAATTATTGGCTTATCTTTGGTGCCGAAGGTGGGACTCGAACCCACACGGTATCGCTACCACTGGATTTTGAGTCCAGCGCGTCTGCCAGTTTCACCACTTCGGCACGTCACATTAGATATATTATCATATAAAAACTAAAATTTCAATACCTAATTTAAAAATGTTGATTATTTTGTTAAGACGGGATAATATATATGTATCGAATACATGTGTGGAGTGAATTTTATGGGCAATGAAATGAATGATAGCAAGGAAAAGGCAGTATTAGTGGGAGTAATTATAAATGATGATGATAATGAAAGCATGGACGAATTAAAAGAGCTGGCAGAGACAGCCGGTGCAGAAGTTGTAGGTGTAATGACACAATCAAGAACGAACATAGATAGGACAAGTTATATAGGTAAAGGCAAGCTTATGGAATTAAAAGAATTCATTGAAAATAATGATGTTAGCATGATAATTGTTAATGATGAGCTTACGGGTATCCAGATTAAAAATATCGAAGATGTTGTGAATAAGAAAGTAATCGATAGGACAGGTCTTATTCTAGACATTTTTGCGAAAAGAGCAAAGTCGGCAGAGGGCATACTTCAAGTTGAACTTGCTCAGTTGAAGTACAGATTGCCGAGACTTCAAGGAATCGGAAATGATTTATCGAGGTTAGGTGGTGGTATAGGGACAAGAGGTCCCGGTGAGACAAAACTTGAGACAGATAGGCGACATATTAAGGAGCGAATAAGAGCGATCGAAGCAAAAATAGATGATTTAAGAAGACACAGAGAGCTTTTAAGAGGGAGAAGGAGAAAAAATGAAGTTCCTGTTGTAGCCATAATAGGATACACAAATGCTGGCAAATCTACATTGATGAATGTACTTACAAATGCTTCTGTCTATGCTGAAGATAAGCTTTTTGCTACGCTTGATCCAACAGCAAGGAAACTTGTTTTGCCATCTGGGCGAGAAATTGTTTTGATTGATACAGTTGGATTTATAAGAAAGTTGCCACATGATTTAGTGGAAGCTTTTAAGTCTACATTGGAGGAGCTAAAATATGCAGATGTCTTACTTCATGTTATAGATATATCTGCGAAAGATGTAATGCATAAAATCGGTGTAGTTGAGGGTGTTCTTAAAGCTCTTGATGTCATTAATAAGCCTAAGATAAATGTTTACAACAAATCCGATCTTTTGGACAAGGTGCCTGAAAACAAAGGTGATAGTGTATATATTTCTGCTAAAGAAAGAATTGGGATTGATGAATTGTTAAAGGCGGTTGACAGATTTGCATACAGTGATTTGTTTATTTTAGATTTCTATTTCTCTTACGCAAATAGTAATGAATACTTGTTTTTGAAGAAAAACTCTAAAATTTTAAAAGAGGAGTATGATGAAAAAGGAATCAAGATAAAAGCACAAGTAAGTGCGATGGAGAGAAATGTGTTGAAAGATTTTATTGTCTCTTGATAGCGTTATATTCAGCACTTTCTTGTGCTTTTACATTTTTTACAATCTGAACTATGTTTTTGTATGCTTTTGTCACTCCATATGATACAAGAGGTCTTCCTATTACAGGCATTTTCAAAGCTATGGACGTGAAACCACCTATTTTCATTATCCAGTTTGTAGCAGATGATGTATCAATAATAAGCAAACCATCATTTGTATTGAATAAATGATAATATAGATCTTTTAAAGCTGGCTCCACGAGTTTTTTTCCGTTTTTTACGCCTAAAGAATATACGTTGTTGCCATATTCATCTGTACCTATTAAGACTATATGACCTGTATCATTTTGACCATTTAATCTGTCAAACATAGGAATTCCTTCAATTTCTGATTTTGAAGGAATTTTATCTGTTGGCAGCATCCCAATATGGATGTAAGAAGCTATAACCGATGTATGAGTTCCTCCGTAACAGTGGTATATAATATGCATTCAAATCGCTCCTTTCAAATATATTTTTGATTGAATCTATATTAATTATTCTAAGACTTTTAACCATTTTTAGAAACGAAGATAAATTTATACATAATTTTCTTTTATTGTGGAAATAATAAAATAAAATTAAAAATAAAATTTTAGAAGGAATTTAAGAGTTTATAAAGAATATTATATAATAAGCAAATATTGTGATTAAATCACAATAAATATAAAAAGCTTAGGGGGCTTATATATGTTAATAAGAGAATGCTCTGGTGGAGTTGTATTTAGGGGAGATGAGGTATTTCTCCTAAAGAATGAAAAAAATGAGTGGGTATTGCCTAAAGGCGCAATTAGAAACAATGAACTGTCTGTTGATGCAGCATTAAGGAGAGTACGGGCTGAAACCGGCTTAAAATCTTTGAATGTCCTGTCTACTGCTGGTGAAACTAGTTACGAATTCTATTCTGTTACACGTCAACGTCCTGTCTACAATAAAATCACATGGTATTTAATGTCTACAGATGATCGAGAATTCAATATTAGCAGTGAAGATGGCTTTTCAGACGGCGGCTTTTACCCAATTGAGAAGGCTTTGGAACTTATAACTTATAGTCAGGACAGGGCTTTAGTAAACGTTTCTTATTACAAGTACAAATCTTTAAACAAGGTTATTGCATAAAAATAAAAGCCTTATGGCTTTTATTTTTATGCAAAAGTTTGGTATAATTTATTACGAGGTGGTAGTTTGCTCTATACTTATAAAACGATATATAAATATGGATGTAAAGAAGTAGAAATAAAGCGATCGCGGTTTATAGGACACGCAAAACCTGTACAAAACGAAGATGAAGCAATCGAGTTTGTAAATAGTATAAAAAGTGCTCATAGGGATGCTACTCACAATGTGTATGCTTATATTTTAGGAGAAAGGGATGAGGTACAGAGATATAGCGATGATGGGGAGCCTTCTGGCACAGCCGGCGTACCTGTTTTAAATGTTATAAAGAATGAAGGATTAAAAAATGTAGCTGTTGTTGTGACAAGGTATTTTGGAGGTATACTGCTTGGTGCTGGTGGCTTAATAAGGGCTTATGTCAAGAGCGCAAAGTTAGGGCTTGAGGCTGCAACTATCGTTGAAAAGATCCTGTTTAAAAGTTTGTACATAACTGTAGATTACACTATATTTGGCACAGTACAAAACGAGTTGTTGAAAAATAATTATATAATTAAAAATATCGAATACACTGACAAGGTTATATTGACTGTGTACGTTAAATATGACGAAAGAGATGACTTTATAAAGCATATTATAAATTTGACAAACGCAAAATCTATCATTAAAGAAGGAAATGATTTATATCTCTATAAAACGGGTGATAAATATTTAGAATAATCATTTTGTACCTTGTATAGAATTTAATAAAATCAATTTGAATTGCCACATATTCTGGGGGTGCATTAAATGAATTATTACAAAGTCTTGATTTCATGTGGTCATTTAGGCAATTCAAAAGAAATAACTGTTACAAGGTACTTTAAAGCTAAAAATATAATAGACGCTTTTGAAAGCGGCAATAGAATGCCGAGAGCCAAAAGAAAACATTCCCATACATCTGTTTTACTTGTTAAACCTATTGATGAAATGTCATATATAAACGGAAAATGCCAAGAGAGGACAAATAAGTATCTAATGATAAGATAATTTGAAAGGTGTGATAAAATGGATTATGTTGAAGAAGCTCTAAAGAGAAAGGTATGGGCTGTTGTAGGTGCTACAGATAGAAAAAATAAGTTTGGGTACAAGATATACAAAAATTTAAAGTTGGAAGGTTATACTGTTTATCCTGTTAACCCTAATTATGAAAGTGTTGATGGTGATAAGTGCTACGAATCATTATCAAAGCTGCCAGTTGTTCCTGAGGTTGTTGATATGGTTGTATCACCTAAAATAGGTGATGCTTTTGTTGAAGAAGCGGCAAAACTCGGTGTGGATATTATTTGGTTTCAGCCGGGAGCTGAAAGCGATGAACTGATTGAAAAAGCTAACAATTTAGGACTTAATGTTGTTTACAATACGTGTGTAATGATGGAGACAGATAGGCGAAAATAATCAAGTTTCGCCTCTGCCATCCCAATTGATGTCATTTGTAACATAATAGTTTTCGCATACTTCCAGTTTAGATCTATTTATTTTAAATTTTTTACTTGATTTTTTTATTTTGCGCTTTTTCATTTTGTTTTTCACCTATCTTTTGCTTTGATATTATTTCGTAAATTCCCATGATAAATAGGAATACCGCAAATAGCCTTTTTAACATGTATGAATTGATGTAAATTGATATATATGAGCCGATAAGACTTCCTACTAAACCGCTTAATATTATATTTAAAATAATATTTAAAACTACATTTTTTTGCTTTAAATGATATAGGAGTGCGATGGTGGCTGTCGGAATGAATGATAACAAATTTACACTTTGAGCCATGTGTTGCTCAATATTTGCAAAAATCGTCAAACTTGGGATTAAAATTGTTCCACCGCCAATACCCATACCTCCAACGATACCAGATAAAAAACCTATTATAAATAATTTCATTGCATTGTATCCCTTTCGAATTTATTTAGTCAATAAAATCCTTATAGACGCAGCAATCATTATTATTCCAAATATTTTTCGCAAATACTTTATAGGTACTTTATTTAAGATAGATGCACCTAAAAGACCGCCTACTACACTGCCCAGTGTAACATTTAAAGTTATCGGCAAGTTGAATATGCCGCTTTTAATGTATATGATAGAGCTAAAAATCGTCAGTGGAAGAATTATTGATATCGCTGTCGCATGTGCTTTATGGTCTTCGATTCCAAGCAAAAAAACCATAAAAGGTACGATGATAGTTCCACCGCCAGCTCCAAATAGTCCATTTAAAACTCCAGTCATAAAGCCAATGAGTATTAATTTTACATATCTTTTCATTTCATCAATATCACCTTAAACTTTTTATTATATTATTCTTGCATAATTGACATAAGATATGTATAGGTTTAAAATTTTTATGTGTTAGTCTTAATGATATGACTGATTTTTTGATGCGATTTTAAATTTACTTATGAGGCTTTTTTTGATAAAATAATTTTGGCACAAAGTAAAGTATTTCGGTAATATGTCAAGGGGTGATTGAAAAAAATTAAAAAATTTTTTTAAAAAAACAGCTAAAAAAGAGCATAGCAAAGCTAACCATTACTAAAAACAGCAATGGAAATATATGTTAATTGTGGGAATGAGATATTATGTTAGTATTTACAATCATCTCCTTTCATTGCTGGTGGTTTATAAAGTTTTTCTTCGCGCAGCAGAGCAAAGACTAACCTTACAGCTTTGCGTGCCGTTAAAACTAAAGCACGTTTGTGTTTATGAGTTTTACCTTCATTAAATTTGCGAGCATAGTATTGTGAAAACTCAGGACAATATTTCCTAAGTTGGTCGGCTGCTTGAATAAAGTAATATCTGAGATACTCATTACCAGTGCGTTTTAAATATGTGTCCTCCGCTTTAAAATCCGCAGACTGGTATTCTGACCAATATATGCCGGAAAACTTTGCAAGGGCATTATCATTATCAAACCTTGATATTCCGCCTATCTCAGATATTAGGCCAGCTGCTATAGTTGGACCAATGCCATTTACTGAAGTAAGACAAAGAAATTGATTCTTAAATCCTTTGACTTCATTGGCAATGGTCTTTTCAGAAGCTTTCTTCTGCTTTTCAAGATACTGTATATTATCAAGACACGACTTGATAACAAAATTCAAAGAATCATTTACATTAGCGTTGATTCTATAAGATTTGCGTACAGCATCTTGGAGTAATTTAGCCGTAGTATTAGGGTCATTAAAATGGTCTCTGCCTTTATCAACTAAAAAGGCAATAAGATCTTCAAGCGGTCGAGCCGCAATATCATCAAGAGTTAAAAACTCATTAAATATTTCAGTAGCAGCCGTACCAAAATTATTGCTAAAAACTTTAATCTGACATAAGCCACTAAATTTAAGAAACAGATTACTTAGGAAATAATTTTTCTCCCTGACAATACTATCAACAATGTGAAAGCGATGGCGGGTAAGCCTTTGGAGAGCAAGGTATCTAAAATCTACAGGACAAGATTTAGGAAGCCTTCCAAACCTTAATTTTTCAGCAATAACAAAAGCATCAACCCAGTCGTTCTTAGGCAAATCGCCAAGAGACTTTTTAAAAGCCTTGACAGTATTAGCATTAAAAGTAGTTACAGAAGGATTAAAAGGCTTCAAAGAAGCATGGTCAGCTAAATAATACTGAATATGCCAACCATAGACTGAAGTAGATTCTAGGCCAATAAAAACCTTCTGAATGTTGTATTTATTACAACAATCCAAGATATGAGACACTAAAATATCGCAACCAGAAGGATTATTATCTACAGAAAAACGAGGGCAAGCATCGTTACCGTCTTGGTCGAGAATATGAACCTTGACATCATCCAAGCTTATATCCATGCCTACGAAAAGTTTATTCAAAGCTATAGCACCTCCTTTCAAAGGTAATGGTGTAAATTGAAAGTTAATTTGAGATAACCTAGCGACCAGATTATGTAGCAACCTCGCAATTAGCTATTAGTATATAAACCTGAGTCCTCTGCTGCCAGGGGTTTATATACGACAAAGCAGATTTCGCGTGAGAAAAGGCAAATCTGGTGTAGGGACCATACTTTAAAGAGCGGAAAAACCGCATGGAGGACAAAAGCCTGTCCCATATTAACTTTACAGTATAATAATGCTACAAGTTATCTCAAAAGTAAACATAAAGGCCGTAAAATAAAAGATGTGGCGGCATGTGCCATGTACTTAATTTGATATTTTAGATACATGGCAATAGATGTGATTTCTAAATGATGATTTTAAAAAGAGGTAATTTCCAATTATCAATGTGTTTTATTAAATTTTAAGAAGTGAGACAAATTTATTGTCTACAAAAATAATTATACGAGGAGGTTTATTTTTATGTCTGGACATTCAAAATGGGCTAATATAAAGCACAAAAAAGAAAAGATGGATGCGCAGAAAGGGAAAATATTTACAAAACTTACAAAAGACATAATAATGGCGGCGAAAGAAGGCGGTGATCCTGAGACTAACAGCAAATTAAGGGATGCTATAGAAAAAGCGAAAGCTAATAATCTTCCAAACGAGAACATACAGAGGGCTATAAAGAAAGGCACTGGAGAGTTAAGCGGTGGTAATCTGGAGGAAGTCGTTTATGAAGGATATGGACCTGCAGGTTCTGCAATAATAGTAGAGGCTTTGACAGATAACAAGAATAGGACTGCTGGAGATATAAGGCATATATTTGATAGAAGCGGTGGAAGCTTAGGTTCAACTGGATGCGTCGCTTGGATGTTTGACAAAAAAGGCATTATAACGGTGGAAAAGAGTGATAATATCGATGAAGATGAATTGGCAATGGTTGCAATAGATGCAGGAGCTGACGATTTTTCATCTGATGGCGATGAATATGAGATTTTGACGGATCCTTCTAACTTTCAAGCTGTTAAAGATGCAATAAATAAGGCTGGATATGTCGTGTCTTCCGCTGAAATAACGATGATTCCGCAAAACAGGGTAAAACTTTCTGATAGCGATTATGAAAAATTTGAAAAATTCATAGAAAAGTTGGAAGAAAATGATGATGTGCAAGAAGTATATCATAACGTCGATATGCCAGATGATGAGGAGTAGAAGAAATGATTACATTTCTTCTATCTCCTTTTTTTCTTTTTCTGTCAGTATTTTTTCTAAATTTAAGTTTATAATCAGGCGTTCGTCATAGCTTACTACTGATTCTATGTATTCTTTTCCTATTCCTGCTATGATATCTGGTGCTTCTTTTATAGATTCAGGCTCTACGTGCAATACTTCTGTCACAGAGTCAACGATAAATCCAACAGATTTTTCATTGATCTTAATGATTATTATTCTTGTGTCATCGTCGTATTCTGTAAGTTTCATGTTTAGTCTTTTCTTAAGATCTATGATTGGTATTACTGTGCCCCTTAGATTGATAATGCCTTCTACAAAGCTTGGCACATCAGGTACTTTTGTTATTGACTGCATACGGATTATCTCTAATACATCCATTATATCTACGCAAAATTCCTCGTCGTTTAATTTGAATATAACAATTTGATTTAGCATATTATATTAATCAACTCCTTTCAAATGATAATATTCGATATAATTTTACAAAATCCTTCAAAAAATTTTAGTATAAAAAATTTTTTATTGGGTATAATTACAAAAAAGTTAAATTGTAATGGTGAAGGTAGGTAATTATTGTATGAAATATTTTATAAGGAAAATCATACCTATTGTATTGATTTTTGTTGCAATTTTTTTAGCAGGATACTTGTATTATATAAGATATTACAATCATTCTTCAAAAATGCCGCAATATACCAATACAAAAGTCAATAGCATTCTTACAAATAGCAGTGTCAGCCCAAATGGAAAATTGATTTTCGAGACGTTATATAAAGGAAATGGAGATATAATAAAGGAAGAACAGAAAATAGGTGTTTCGATTGCTGGCAAAAGCAAAGACGAAATTGCGAAAATTTATAATGGATGGAGTATTAAAAAATTTGACAGTGAAGAAGTGATACTTTACAAAGAAGAAGATGGTTTTCCACCAGGTTATTACATAATTTCCAGCTTGAATGGGTATGTGTCATTATATAAATCAGATGGAAATGGTGGGAAAACCCTTGTGGAAAAGACGGACATTTTGGTAAATAATTTAAATCCAAACGATAAAGAGAGGATTTTAAACAACATTGTTGTGAAAGATGCGGATGAAGCGTACTCAATACTTGCAAATTTAAGCAGCTAAACTCCCGATATTTTAGGGAGTTTTTTCTTGTCTATGTACGATGTAGATGTTAAAATAGTATACGAGGAGGAATTTGATGAGAATTATTGGTATTGATCCTGGAATTGCAATTATGGGCTATGGAATAATTGATGACAATGGCGGAAAATTTAAGGTTTTGGAGTACGGGGCTATTACAACGCCAGTTGGAGCTGAAAAAAGTTTGAGGCTTAAAGATGTGTACGATGGTATAAAGTCTCTGATTGAAAAGTATAGGCCTGATGTGATGGCCATTGAAGAGCTTTTTTTTAACAAGAATGCTAAAACTGTCATAACTATAGGTGAAGCAAGAGGCGTGGCTATTTTAGCTGCAGTAAATTGTGGAATACAAGTGTTTGAATATACTCCATTGCAAGTAAAACAATCTGTAGTAGGTTACGGGAGAGCTGAAAAAAAGCAAGTTCAGAATATGGTAAAGGCAATCTTAAGGTTAGATGAGATACCAAAACCAGATGATGTTGCCGACGCGCTGGCAGTTGCACTTTGCCACAGCAACAGCAATATTTTGAATGCGAAATTGGGGTCATTAAAATGATAGATTACATAAAGGGTCATATTGTTGAAAAAGGCATTGACTACGTTGTTATTGAAACGCTTGGCATAGGTTTTAAAATAATAGTGCCAAGGAGCACTTTAAGTCAGTTGACAAATACAAGTGAGATAATTAAGCTTTATACATACATGCATGTTAAAGAGGATGGATTTCAACTTTATGGATTTTTGACGACAAATGAAGTGGAGATTTTTAAAAAATTGATAGCTGTAAATGGCGTTGGACCTAAAGCAGCAGTTTCAATATTGTCGACAATTTCCATTGAAAGTTTTTATGATGCCATAAGAAACAGCGATTCAAAGGCTATAGAAAAGTCACCAGGCATTGGCAAAAAAACTGCACAGCGGATTATATTGGAGCTTAAAGACAAGTTAACATTTGCTCATGATGTAAAACTTGATGATTTGTCAAATGATGTGGTTGATGCGCTGTTATCACTTGGATATACAAAACAAGAGTCTATAAAAGCATTAGAAGGAGTGGACTGTTCAAATTTAGAGTCTGCTTTAAAAGAGGCATTGAAAAAGCTTATGAAATAAGGTGATAAAATGGAGGAGAGGATTTTAACGCAGAATTTTACGCCGGAAGACGCCTCCGAGTATTCTTTACGGCCAAAAAGATTGTCTGAATACATAGGACAGATGAAGATTAAAGAGGAACTAAAAATTTACATAGAGGCAGCTAAGATGAGAAGTGAACCATTAGACCATGTACTGCTTTTTGGACCACCTGGTCTTGGCAAAACTACACTTGCCAACATTATATCAAATGAGATGGGTGTTGGCATTAGAATAACTTCGGGACCAGCCATAGAAAGAGCAGGAGATTTAGCAGCGATACTTACTAACCTACAAGAAAATGATATTCTTTTTATTGATGAAATACACAGGCTTAATAGAAGTGTGGAAGAAATTTTATATCCAGCTATGGAAGATTTTGAATTAGATATAATAATTGGAAAAGGACCAAGTGCAAGATCGCTGCGGCTCGATTTGCCACATTTTACTCTTATAGGAGCGACGACAAGGGCTGGACTGATGACTTCTCCTCTAAGGGACAGATTTGGTGTAATCATGAGGTTGGAGTTTTATTCTGTTGAGGAATTAAGTGAGATCATAAAAAGGTCATCAGCCATATTGAATATAGGTATCAACGATGAGGCTGCTTATGAGCTGGGTCGCCGTTCCAGGGGAACGCCAAGGATAGCCAATAGGCTTTTAAAGAGAGTGAGAGATTTTGCTCAAGTGAAGGGCAATGGCTTTATTGATTTTCATATAGCAAAAGATGCCCTTGATATGTTGGGCGTAGATGATATGGGACTTGAGTATATAGATAGAAAAATGTTAAAATCTATCATCGAGAAATTTTCTGGAGGGCCTGTCGGCATTGACACTATTGCAGCTTCAATTGGTGAAGAAAGCGATACTATTGAAGATGTTTATGAACCATATTTGATGCAGATTGGATTTTTAAACAGGACTCCAAGGGGTAGGATAGCGACAAAATTGGCTTATGAGTATCTCAATTACAGCTTACCTGAGTGAGGGATCAATATGTTTCAAGAATTTGGAAAAGTGTTGATGGGCATAGGCATAGTGCTTACAATAGTTGGTGTAATATTATTTTTTGGTGGAAAGTTCGGAATTGGACATTTGCCTGGTGATATTGTTTTTAAGAAAGGCAATTTTACTTTTTACTTTCCATTGATGTCGTCAATAATTTTAAGCGTTGTTTTGACTTTGCTACTATGGCTTTTTAGAAAATAAACGTAAAGGGGTCATGATTGTGAGGTTTAAAAAGTTTATTTCATTTTTCTTACTTTTTACACTTGTTTTGATGAGTACTGTAAGCTATGTAAACGCCAGTGTAAATATGCCGTCTTTGATAAAAATAGGGCTTTTTTATGCTTCTAATTCGTTGCAGTCTTATTCAATAGTTTCTTCAAGCGGATTCAAAGTAGGCGTAGACGATGGTACTGGCAATGTAAAAGCAATATACAATATTTCATATAACAATGTTCAGGTAATAAAAGATGACAACTTTTACTTGCAAGAAGGCAATTTTCCTGATCAAGCGACGGCGGACGGACAACAAACAAAATTAAGTTCTGACGTTTCAAATTCAGTTGTGGGATATGATGGCAATTATCATATTTACATTGGACCGTATTCAAGCCAGTCTGATGCAAACTCAGCAATGAATAGCCTTAAATCTAAATTTTCGGATGTTAAGTTGGTATCTCCAAACAATCATATATTAATAGTTCAAAATGGAAAATCTGTATTTCTATATACAGCAAGTAATCAGTTTTACCTTATGGATACATCTGGAGATGGACCAGTATCTATTAATGGGAAAAGATACAGAGGGTACTTTGAATTCATAAGGCAACAAAATAGCGACATGACTGCGATAAACGTTTTGCCACTGGAGGAGTATTTGTATGGCGTTGTTCCTGCAGAAATGCCTGCCTCATGGAATATAGAAGCTTTAAAAGCACAGGCTGTAGCGGCAAGAACTTATGCGGTGTACAATATTGGGAAATACAGCAAATATGGATTTGATTTAACAGATGATGTAAGCTGCCAAGCATACAACGGGTACGATGGAGAAAATCCAAATACAAATAAGGCTGTTGATGATACAAAAGGAGTAATAGCAATATACAATGGTCAGCCTATAGAAGCCATATTCCATTCACATAGTGGCGGTTATACAGAAGATAGTGAAAATGTCTATACAAATAGCGTTCCCTACTTAAGAGGCGTTGAAGATAAGTATGTCTTCGGGTACAATGAAGCCCTTGACAATTGGACTGTGAGTATTACCGCTGATTCTGTTGCACAGAAATTAAAAGACAGTGGCATTGATATAGGCAATATCACAAATATTCAAGTTACCAGCAAGAGTTGGACTGGTAGGGCTATACAGGTAACGATTTATGGAGATAAAGGTAATTATGTTTTAAATAAAAATGATATAAGAAATTTTTTTGGACTTAAAAGCAATATGATAACAATAAGTGGGAATGGCAGTGCTTCAAATAGCAATACTGTTTATATTCAGTCACAACAGGGCGTTGTAAGTAAATCATTGTCTGGCTTAACAGTCATGTCTGCAAGTGGGCAAAAGATTGTTGGCAACAACGATTTGTACATTTTAGGACAAAGCAAAACGGTTAAAATTACCAGCCAAAATGGATTGTCTACTATATTTACTATAAATGGCAGTGGATACGGACATGGCGTTGGGCTGAGCCAATATGGAGCTCGTGGAATGGCAGATCATGGGTATAATTATATAGACATATTAAAATACTACTATAAAGGAATCGATGTTTATGATACAATAAACAATAAGGCTTTATAAAATTTACGCAGAAATTTGGAGGCATTATTATGAATTTGCACGAATTTTACTATGATTTACCTGAAGAGCTTATTGCACAAGAACCTCTTCAAAATCGCGATGAATCAAGATTGATGGTTTTAAATAAAGCTACAGGTGAAATAAAGCATGATATTTTTAAAAATATATTAACCTATTTAAAACCGAATGATGTTCTTGTTTTAAATGATACAAAGGTCATACCGGCAAGATTATACGGCGTTAGAGAGGACACTGGGGGAAAAATAGAATTTGTTCTTTTAAAAAGACTTGGAATTGATGAATGGGAAATATTAGTAAAACCAGGGCGAAGAGCCAAAATAGGTTCTAAGTTTATTTTTGGCAATGGAGAACTGAAAGCTTTAATACTATCAGATACAGATGCTGGCGGGAGAATTGTGAGATTTAGCTATGAAGGTGTTTTTGAGGAAGTGCTTGATAAACTTGGCGAGATGCCTGTACCACCATACATAAAGAAAAAATTGAAAGATAAAAACATGTATCAGACAGTGTATGCAAAACATGAAGGTTCTGCTGCAGCTCCTACTGCTGGCCTTCACTTTACAAATGAGCTTTTAGATAAGATAAGAGAATTTGGAGTTAAGACGGTTTTCATAACGCTTCATGTAGGACTGGGCACATTTAGACCTGTCAAAGAGGAAGTAATTGAGAACCATAAGATGCACTCTGAATTTTATATTGTAAATGAAGATGCAGCGGATGCGATTAATGCTGCCAGAAAGGCAGGTGGCAGGATAATATCAGTCGGCACTACATCTACTCGAACTTTAGAGACTGTTGCCGACGATGATGGAATTATTCATGCTGGCAGTGGGTGGACTGACATTTTTATTTATCCTGGATATAAGTATAAAGCAATAGATGGCATAATAACAAATTTTCATTTGCCTGAATCAACGCTTATCATGATGATCTCTGCATTTGCTGGAAAGGAGAATGTCATGAATGCCTACAAGACTGCCATAGAAAATAAATATAGGTTTTATAGTTTTGGCGATGCTATGCTGATTATTTGATTAGGAGGAAACGATGACGGCTATAAAATACGACTTATTAAAAAGAGAAAAAAATACAAAAGCAAGACTGGGAGTGCTTCACACTCCACATGGGGATATTGAGACGCCTGTTTTTATGCCAGTTGGCACTCAAGCAACTGTGAAGGCCATGACTCCTGAGGAACTTAAAGAAATTGGGGCTAATATAATATTGAGCAATACATATCATTTATATTTAAGGCCGGGTCATGAGCTTATTAAAAAAGCTGGCGGATTGCATAAGTTTATGAATTGGGATAGAGCTATACTGACTGACAGCGGTGGATTTCAAGTGTTTAGCTTAGGACCACTTAGGAAAATCACGGAAGAAGGAGTCGAATTTCGTTCACATATAGACGGTTCAAGGCATTTTTTGACGCCAGAAAAAGTGATAGAGATAGAAAATGCATTAGGTGCAGACATTATAATGTCTTTTGACGAGTGTGCGCCATATCCCGCTGATTATGGCTATGTAAAAAATTCTATGGAGCTGACACTAAGATGGGCTAAAAGAGGGAAAGAGGCACATCAAAATACGGACAAGCAAGCGCTTTTTGGGATTGTGCAAGGTGGTACTTACGATGACTTGAGAAAAGAATGTGCTAATAGATTAGTTGATATGGATTTTCCGGGATATTCTATAGGTGGATTAAGCGTTGGCGAAGAAAAACAATTGATGTATCATGTAGTAGATCTAACGACAGATTTTCTTCCTCAAGACAAACCTCGATATCTGATGGGGGTTGGAAGTCCAGACGATTTGATAGAAGGGGTAATAAGAGGAGTCGATATGTTTGATTGTGTTTTGCCTACACGTATAGCGAGAAATGGAACAGTTCTAACCAGCACAGGTAGGCTTATAGTAAGAGATGCTCCACATGCTGAAGAGTTTATTCCATTAGATGCCGAATGTGATTGCTATACATGTAAAAACTTTTCAAGGGCATACATAAGGCATCTTTTTAAAGCTAATGAAATTTTAGCAGCAAGGCTTGCAACAATACATAATTTAAGATTTTTGACAAGACTTATGGAAGGCATTAGAGAGGCAATTAAGCAAGACAAGCTGCTTGAATTTAAATCACAATTTTATAAAAAATACGGGTACAAGGAGGAATAAAATGAACGCTCAAACGATTTATTTAATTGGCGAAATTGTAATTTTTATGGCAATTTTTTACTTTTTATTGATATTGCCACAGCAGAGAAGGGAAAAGAAAGAGAAAGCTATGATTGATGCATTAAAACCTGGTGACGAGATTCTTACAAAAAGCGGTATCTATGGCAAGATATTAAACATAAAAGACGATGCGATTACGATTGAAGTAGGCGCCGATAAAGTCAAATTAAAGATAGCCAAATGGTCTGTAGGAAAAGTATTAAGTTCACAAAGCGAAAACAAATAAAAAGATGCGGGAAACCGCATTTTTTTTGCTTTAATAAGATGTAATATTGTCTTTTTTACAAGCATAAAATTTACTGATGAAAAAAGGGAGGTGCTTTAATGAAAAGCAAAACTCAAAATTACAACGACAAGGTATTAAATATACCTGGTATAATAGTTGGATTGCTAATAAGCTATATAATTACGCTTCTATTTTTTATAATTTATGCGTTGGTATTGACATATACACCGCTTTCAGAATTGACGCTTCCTACGCTTACAATGCTTATAACAATAATTGGCATAGTTTTATCTGGTGCTATAGCTGCCCGCAATACAAAAAGCAAAGGTTGGTTAAACGGTGGCTTGGCAGGTCTTCTCTATGTTCTCCTTATGCTGTTTTTGGGAGTTTATTTTGTAAAAGAAGCTGGAATAAATGCTGGAATAGCTTTAAAGCTTATTTGGGGAATTGTTTTAGGTGCTATAGGTGGCATGATAGGCATAAATCTATAGCTTTTATTGTCGTGAATTATATGTTATAATCAAAAAGGAAGAGGAGGTATGAAAATGAGACATATTGTAACAATCAACAGAACATCATTGAAAGATAGCCTGAAAAAACCTGGTTGTGGAGAATGTCAGGCATCATGTCAATCTGCTTGCAAGACTTCGTGCACTGTTGCAAATCAGGAGTGCCAAAATTAATTTACATAGGCAAGTGGCAGTAATGATATGTTACTGCCATTTAAAATGTATAGGAGGTTAAGATGCATAGCATAATACATAAATTTAGACAATTAGGAATGAATATCGTATTAGATCCTGTCAGCGGAGCAATACACGTTGTGGATGATTTAACTTATGAATTGTTGGATTTATATTTAGATAATGACTTTGATACGATATGTGATCTATTAAAAGATAAATACGCTGAATCGGATATTAAAGAAGCGTACGATGAAATAGAGTCTCTCCGTCAAAAAGGTCTTCTTTATTCCGAAGATGTGTACAAGGATATAGATGTAAGCAGAAAAGATTCTGTGATAAAAGCTATTTGCCTTAATGTGGCACATGATTGCAATTTAAGATGTAGTTACTGTTTTGCGTCAACTGGCGATTTTAAGGGCGGCAGGAAGTTGATGCCGTACGAAGTAGGCAAAAAAGCTATAGATTTTTTAATAAAAAATTCAGGAAACAGGAAGATCGTAGAAGTGGATTTTTTTGGAGGAGAGCCGCTTTTAAACTTTGATGTTGTAAAAAAATTGGTTGATTACGGAAGAGAAGAAGCAAAAAAATATGGAAAGACTATTAAATACACTATAACTACGAATGGTGTATTATTAGATGAAGAGAAAGCCACATACATAAATGAGAATTTCTCTAACGTCGTATTAAGCCTCGATGGTAGAAAAGAGATAAATGATGCCATGAGAAAAAGGATTGATGGCAGTGGTTCATACGATGTGATTTTCCCTAAAATTAAAAACTTTGTTTTAAAAAGAGGCGATAAAGAGCATTACGTTAGAGGAACCTTTACGGCTAAAAATCTTGATTTTTCCAAAGATGTACTGCATTTAGCCGATATGGGAATAAAGGAAATCTCAGTAGAACCTGTAGTGGAAAAAGAAGATACAGATTACACATTAAAGCAAGAACATTTAGAAAAGATTTTAAAAGAATATGACAAGCTTGCAGAAAAGTATGTAGAGAGAATTGAGGATGGCAGACCTTTTTCATTCTATCATTTTAAAATAAGTTTAGATAATGGTCCTTGCATCAAAAAAAGGCTTCAGGGCTGTGGTGCCGGGTTTGAATATGCGGCTGTAACTCCTGATGGTGAAATATACCCATGTCATCAGTTTGTAGGGAATGAATCTTTTAAATTAGGTAGTGTTGACACAGGAATTGAAAATAAAGAGCTACAAGAGAAATTCATGGAAAGCGATATATATAAAAGAGAAGAATGCAGTAAATGTTGGGCAAGATTTTACTGTAGCGGTGGATGCTTTGCCAACAATTATAATATAAATGGGGACATAAATAAACCATACGAACTATCTTGTGAGATGCAAAAAAAGAGATTTGAGTGTGCTATAGCAATCAAAGCTTATGAAATGTTAAAAGAAAATGATATTTACGAAAAATAGTAAGCCATGGTAATTTGATAATTGACCGTTTACAATAAAAGTAATATAATAAAACGTAGCGAACAAAAGAAAGGGGATAATGATGAAATCGAGAGGATTGGCAAAATTTTTATCAGTAATCGTGCTTGCCATAATAGTAGCGTATGTTGCTTTTTATGGTGTAAATGCCGGAAATTATTCGATTAAGCCAGTTCAAGACAGTATAAGGCTGGGACTTGACTTAAGAGGTGGTGTCTACGTCTTGGAACAGGCACAAGGGAATGTTTCACAGGACGCTATGACAAGGGCGATCTCTATAATAAGAAACAGAGTAGATGCTTTAGGCGTATCACAACCGCTTATAGTTCAACAAGGATCCAATAGGATAAGGATAGAGATTCCGGGTGTTAACGATCCTGATCAAGTTATTTCTTACTTAGGACAGACAGCACAGCTTAAGTTTATAGGGCCGGATGGCAAAGTTATATTGACAGGTGCGGATGTTAAAGACTCAAAAGCAGTTTATCAAACGACTCAGACCGGTGTACAGGAACCAGTTGTTACACTTGATTTAAACAGTAAAGGTGCGAAAGCTTTTGCAGATGCGACAGCGAAGTTTGTAGGCAAGCAAATAGCAATAGTTCTTGACGACAAGACAATATCTGCGCCAGTAGTACAAGAGCAGATTCCTGATGGCAAAGCGGTTATAAATGGAATGAAAGATTTTAACGAAGCAAAAAATTTGGCAAACCTTATAAGAGGTGGAGCACTTCCGGTGACGCTAAAACAAGTTGAATACAGCTCTGTTGGTGCTACATTAGGACCAAGTGCATTAAAAGCCAGTGAAGAAGCGGGTATGTATGGACTTTTAATAGTTTTATTGTTTATGATAGCTTTCTATAGACTGCCTGGATTAATAGCAGATATAGCTCTTGGTATATACATTGTAATAAACTTTATAGTATACGCATTGTTGCATGTTACATTGGACTTGCCTGGCATTGCTGGTATGCTTTTGTCAATAGGTATGGCAGTTGACGCCAATATAATCATTTTTGAGAGAATGAAAGAAGAGATGAGAGCAGGAAAATCCATAAGAGCTTCCTTAGATGCCGGATTCAGAAAAGCATTTGTGGCAGTATTTGATTCAAACATCACAACACTTATTGCTGCATTTGTCTTGTTCTTCATGGGTGCAGGAACTGTAAAAGGGTTTGCATTGACGCTTATAATCGGTGTTATCTCAAGTATGTTTACTGCAATAACTGTTTCAAGGTTCTTACTTAAGTCGATTGTTGAAACAGAATTCACTAAGAATATCAGAGTATACGGTGCATAAGGAGGCGAAAACTATGAGATGGAATAACATTAAGTGGAATATTGACGTCATAGGTAAAACCAAAGTTTGGTTTACTATATCCGGCATAATAATATTGGCAGGGCTTATTGCTTTGTTTACAATGGGCTTAAATTGGGGGCTTGACTTTACAGGCGGTACTGTAGTTGAATTCAATATGCATAAACCTGTGACGATTGCTGTGAATAATGAAATTACAAGTATTTTAAAAAGCAATGGCGTTAAAGATTCACAGGTAAAAGCTATTGGTCCCAATAACACACATGTTTCAATAACGACTCCAAGTCTTGACGATAAGACGAGGACTGCCGTTATAAATGCTATAGAATCTAAGTACAAACTCACTGTTAAAGACCTTGTGTCATCACAGAATGTCAGCGCATCAATAGGTAAAGAGATGCAGTTTGGAACGATTTTAGCATCTGCCGTAGCTGCACTTCTTATGCTTATTTACATTGGCTTCAGGTTTAATTTCGAGATGGGTGCTGCTGCTGTTTTAGCGCTGATACATGATATTCTAATAATGATTTCAGCTTATGCGTTGCTTAGAATTGTTGTAGACACACCTTTTGTAGCAGCTATACTTACGGTTTTTGGTTATTCTATAAATGACACGATTGTCATATTCGATAGGATAAGAGATAATATTAAGTTGATGAGAAAGGCAAGTTATAAAGAGATAGCAAATGTCAGCGTAAATGAGACGATGACTCGGTCGATAAATACTGTCATGACAGTTTTGATTATGCTTGTCCTCATGTACTTCTTTGGCCCTTCATCCATAAAAAGCTTCGCTTTGCCGCTGTTAATTGGTATCACAAGTGGTGCGTATTCTTCAATTTTTATTGCAAGCCCACTTTGGGTTATATTTAAGGATAAAGAAGGAAAAAATAGTGTTGGAAACAAGGTAGGAAATAGACCTCAAAAAGCATGATAGGAGGTGATTACATGCTTAAGGAGATGTTTCTTGCAGGGCTTGGTGCTGTTTCACTGACAAAAGATAAGATAGAGGAGATCGCTCAAGAGCTTGTAAAGCGGGGCGAACTCACTGCGGAAGATAAAAACAACTTCATAAATAGTGCATTGAATTCTGTAAACAAACAGAAGCAGGTCATTAAAGAAAAGGCTTATGAGAATATTCAGCAATTGGCTAAGGAAGCAAATTTAGTGACGAGAGAAGAATACAATCTTTTGTTGGCGCGGATAGCTGAACTGGAAAGCAAATTAGATCAGCTTATTCAGAACAATCAGAATATGTAAATTTCTTAATTAGTGGCATAATACTTTTAAGTATATTGCCGCTATATTTTTATTGAGGTGTGGAAATGAATCTGTTCAGTATTTTTTCAACGAGAAAGTATATAAAAAGGTATAGGGAAATACTAAAAATACTCACAAAAAATGGCTTTGGCTTTATAAGCGAAGTATTGTCAAAGAAAAAGAGCATACCGTTTGTTTATATACGTAAGAATGATTTGCCTATTGCTTTATCTGAAAGGATTCGAATTACTTTAGAGGAGTTAGGGCCTACATTTGTGAAGATGGGGCAGTTATTAAGCACAAGACCTGATTTGCTTCCGCATGATGTGATTAATGAGTTATCAAAGCTTCAAGATGATGTTCCGCCCGTAGAGTTTGATACAATGCGCCAAATCGTCGAAGATGAATTGGGAGATAAAATTTCTAATTTATTCTTGACTTTTGATAAAGAACCAATAGCGTCTGCATCCATTGGGCAAGTTTACAAAGCGGTTACGAGGGAAGGAAATGACGTTGTGGTTAAAGTCCAAAGGCCAGGCGTATATGAAAAAATAACGGCTGATATTATCATCTTAAAGACGATTGCAAAAATTTTGAATGAGCGCCTTACTGACTCGCCTGTTGATTTTTTGGATGTGGTAAATGAGTTGTCAGAGTCACTTCTAAATGAATTGGACTATACTTTAGAAGGCAATAACGCAGATAAGTTTAGAGAAAACTTTATTAATGAGTCGTATGTCTACATACCAAAAATATATTGGGAATACACGACAAAAAAAGTTTTAACAATGGAGTACATTGACGGAATCAGCGTTAAAAACAAAGAAAAATTGCGTGATAGTGGATTTGATTTAAAGAAGATAGCATACAACGGTGCTATGTCTATATTCATGCAGATATTCGTCTATGGATTTTTTCATGGAGATCCCCATCCAGGCAATATCCTCATAAGAAGAGATGGAAAGCTGTCATACATAGATTTTGGCATTGTAGGATATATAGACAGGTCAAACCGGGAAATGATAGTAGAGCTTTTTAAGGCTTTTGTCGACAATGATACAGATGAAGTTGTTTCGATTTTAACAGACATGGATGCCATAAGAGATGGCGTAAATATAAGGCATTTGAAGTACGATCTTAGCGGGATCATCAGCTATTTTTACAATACTCCTCTTAAAAATATAAATATCAATGATTCTGCTAAAAAGATAACTTCAATCATCTACAAGTACAAATTGATCATGCCTGCAGAGTTTACGCTGTTACTTAAATCATTGGCGACCATTGAAGGAGTTGGAAAAGAATTAGACCCTGACTTCAGCATATCTGATATTGCGAAAGATTTTGTAAAAAAGATATACATAAACAATTTCAATTTTGCCAAAACGCTGAGTGAAAATGCAAAAGACCTTCATAAGATATACGTTCATTTAAAGAAGTTTCCATCAAAGCTTCAGGGGATAATTTCAAAGATATTAAAAGACAATGTAAGAGTAAAGTTGGACATTGAAGAGACTGAAAAGATGAAGTACGACCTTAATTCAATGATAAATAAAATGATCATAAGCATTATAGCTGCGTCGCTTATAATAGGTTCATCACTTATAATGTCTCTAAATGGTGGGTACAAAGTATATGGTTACAATGCAGTGGGCTTAGTTGGCTACTTAATATCGTTCATATTATGTATGGCGATTGTCTATTACATACTTTTTATAGAAAAAAAGCGAAAATAATGTGTTTTGTGAGGTGACGGAATGAGATGGTCTACAACTGGGTATCAAAAAAGACTAAAAATGATAAACTTGTTGATGAAATTGCAAATAAGTTTAATTTAAAAACTTATGTCGCACAGACAATTGTCAATAGAGGATATGATGATTTGGAAAAAGTTTATGAATATTTAAACCCAACATTAAACGCGCTTAATAATCCTTATTTATTGGAAGGAATAGAAAAAGCGGTTTCGATCATAAAATATCATATCGGGTTAAATGACAAAATAACGATATATGGTGATTACGATGTGGATGGTATAACCAGCACTTCAATTTTATATACGGCTTTAAGAAGGCTTGGTGCAAATGTAGATTTTTATATACCAGATCGCCTGTTGGAAGGTTATGGAATAAATATGGATGCTGTTAAAGCATTGTGCGATTCCGGAACGAAGCTTATTATAACCGTTGATTGTGGGATAGCGTCATTAAAGGAAGTACAATATGCACGAAAACTGGGCCTTGATGTTATTATTACAGACCATCATCAAGTTCCGGATATACTGCCAGAAGCTAATTGTATCGTAAATCCACATATTAAAGATTGTACATATCCATATAGAGAATTAGCAGGAGTTGGAGTTACTTTTAAGCTTTGTTTGGCACTCTTAGGGGATGAAGCATTGGAATTCCTTGATGTAGTGGCTTTAGGTACGGTGGCAGATATAGTACCGCTTACTGGAGAGAATCGTGTGATCGTAAAAGAAGGATTAAAGATGATGAGAAATACAAAGAATAAAGGATTAAGGGCTTTAATAGATTCTGCCGGCCTTAATGAAAGAGATATAGATACGTACCATGTTGGGTTCATATTGGCTCCAAGGCTAAATGCTGCAGGAAGATTAGAAAGCGCCGTATTGTGTGTAAATTTGCTGGTAACAGATGATACTATAGAAGCTGACAGAATAGCAGCTTATTTAAATAGTGAGAATGCGAAAAGACAAGAAATCGAGAAAAAGATATTAGAAGAAGCTATTATGCAAGTTGAAAACAATGTGGACTTAGAAAAAGAAAAGTTTATTGTTCTTTATAGCGAAAATTGGCATCCGGGTGTAATTGGGATAGTTTCTTCAAGGATAACAGAAAGATATCATAGACCGTCCATTTTAATAAGTGTCAGTGATGGTTTTTGCAAGGGTTCGGGAAGAAGCATAAAAGGATTTAATATATACGAGGCAATAAAATATGCTGGTGACTGTTTGATTAACTTTGGAGGACATGAAATGGCTGCAGGCTTGACTATAGATAGCGGTCAAATAGATGATTTTAGACTTAAACTCAATGAATATGCCAATACAAAATTAACTTCTTTTGATATGATGCCGATAATCGAGATAGAAACTTCTATTGATGATGTATTGGATTGTGATGGAGCAAATCAAATAAGTTTGTTAGAGCCTTTTGGCAGTGGAAATCCTATGCCAATGTATGCGATTAAAAATTTGGTCGTAAAACAAATTTCCCTCTTTGGAGATAACAAACACATTCGAATAATGGCTGAGAAAAATGATGTTATGTACAATGTCGTTTTATTCAATAGAGCTTGCGAATTTGACAAGATTAGCATAGGAGATGTTTTAGATATTGCAGGCTTTATCAAAATAAATGAGTGGAATGGAGAGAAAAAGCTTGAGATAATAGCAAAAGATATTTTAGTGAAAGAGAAAAATGTATTATTTTTCAGAAATTTATACAATACTTTAATGAGCTTTAATTATGATGATTTTCAAGGATTAGAAAGCTATAATTTTATTGATATGCGAAATATCGATGATAAAAGATCTTATGTTTCAAAATTGTTTAAAAGTGACGATAGTACAGCAGTCATAATAAACACTCGATACCATATAAAAGAGCTTATTAATTATCTTAACGCTTGCAACTATTGTGATTTTAAGTTAAGCAATAAAATTGTCGATGCAAAGAATGTAGTTTTGTGGTGCATTAATGCTGATGAAATTATGCATTTGCCTTCTAAATTTAAAAATATAGTTTTTTACGATATACCATTCGATTCAAAAATGTTTTATAATATATTAGCAAACAGCAGAGAAAGTATTGTACACCTTTTGTTTGGAAAGGAAGACTTAAAAAGCAGTTTAAATGATATCTACAATATTGTACCCAGAAGGAGTGATTTTGCTAAAATATTTGTAAGCATGAAAGAAAATTCGGATACGTTGATATTAAAAGATCAAATTTACGATTATTTTAATTTGAATTCCATAAAGTCAATGATATGTTTAAAAATTCTTAAAGACAATGGATTGATTAATATAGAAGAAAGTGATAATATTTTTGTGTTAAGGAGAAATTGTGTCGATTCAAAAGTGAATATTAAAGATCACCAGCTATTACAAAAACTGTATATGGCGGAAAAAAGTTTTATAAAATTTGCTTTTCAAATATTGAAAAAGAATGTTAAGGAGGAAACAGCATGACATTAGAAGATGTTAAATCACTTATAAGGGAGATACCGGATTTTCCGAAAGAAGGAATTGGTTTTAAAGACATAACACCTGTTTTAAAGGATAAAGATGCGTTTGTGTTTTCAATAGACATGTTAGCTGATGCTATAAAAGATAGAAATGCTGATTTGATTGCAGGTCCAGAGGCCAGAGGCTTTTTGTTTGGAGCACCATTGGCATATAAAATGGGATTGGGATTTGTGCCTGTTAGGAAACCTGGGAAGTTACCTGCTGAAACAGTCAATTATCAATACGAGCTTGAGTACGGCGTGGATTCATTGGAGATACACAAAGACGCTATTAGCAAAGGGCAGAGAGTTATTATTGTCGATGATTTATTGGCAACTGGCGGTACAATATATGCTGCAGCAAAGTTAATTGAAGAATTGGGCGGTATTGTCGATTGTATATTGTTTTTGACAGAATTGACTTTTTTAAATGGACGTAAAAAGTTAGAAGGTTATGATGTCATTTCATTGATAAAGTTTTAAAATGTCGGTTTTAAAAAGGTGATCATTAATAATGATTGAAAAAATTATTGAGAGAGTAAAAAAATACGATCAATCTGAAGATGATATTAATTTAATATTAAAAGCTTATGATTATGCGCTAAAAGCTCATGAAGGACAATACAGAAATTCAGGAGAACCGTATATTGTTCACCCTGTAGAAGTTGCAATGATTCTTGCTGATCTGGAACTTGATGTATCTACTATTGCCAGTGGACTTCTTCATGATGTAATAGAAGATACATCTATTTCTTATGAAGATATAAAAAATGAATTTGGGCAGGAAATTGCTGATTTAGTAGATGGCGTGACGAAGCTTGGCATGATAGAATACAAATCGAAAGTAGAACAGCAGGCTGAAAATATGAGGAAAATGCTCATTGCAATGGCTAAAGATATACGAGTTATAATGATAAAGCTCGCTGATCGCCTTCACAATATGCGTACTCTTAAATTTTTAAGCGAAGAGAAGCAAAAGGAGAAAGCACAAGAAACATTGGAAATATACGCTCCTATTGCCCATAGATTAGGTATGTCAATGATAAAGTGGGAGTTGGAGGATTTATCATTGAGATACCTTCATCCTGATGAATATTACAGTCTTGTTGAAAAGGTTGCAAAGAAGAGGAAAGAGAGAGAAGAATCCATAAAGGAACTCATTGAAAAGTTAAAAGAAAAATTGAATGAAATCGGAATAAAGGCTGATGTTGATGGAAGACCTAAACATTTTTACAGTATTTATAAAAAAATGAAGCAGCAAAACAAGACTTTTGAGCAGATTTACGACTTAATGGCTGTCAGAGTAATTGTCAATACTGTAAAAGATTGTTATGGGACATTAGGCGTTGTTCATACATTGTGGAAGCCAATGCCTGGCAGATTTAAAGATTATATTGCTATGCCAAAGCCAAATATGTACCAGTCTCTCCACACTACTGTAATTGGGCCGAAAGGTGAACCATTTGAAATACAAATTCGAACTTGGGACATGCACAGGACAGCAGAATATGGAATTGCAGCTCACTGGAAGTATAAAGAGGGCAAATCTTACGAAGATGAGTTTGACGCTAAGCTTTCCTGGTTGCGGCAGCTTTTGGAGTGGCAAAGAGAGTTAAAAGATGCTAAGGAATTCATGGAGACCTTAAAAATAGATCTGTTTACAGATGAGGTTTACGTTTTTACTCCTAAAGGTGATGTCATAAGTCTCCCAGCCGGTTCTACGCCTATTGATTTTGCATATAGCATTCATACCGAAATAGGCCACAGATTAAATGGCGCTAAAGTAAATGGAAAGATCGTTCCAATAGATTATGAGCTTAAAAATGGTGATATAGTTGAGATTCTCACGACAACCAATGCTGACAGAGGTCCCAGCAGAGACTGGCTTCAGATTGTAAAAAGCTCACAAGCAAAAAATAAAATACGGCAGTGGTTTAAAAAGGAAAAAAGAGAAGAAAATATCGAACGAGGACAGGAGATATTTTACAGGGAGTTAAAAAGACAAGGGATACAACAATCCCAATTAAAAAGCGATATAATGGAATCTGTTCTAAAAAAGCTAAACATGCATTCTGAAGAAGATTTGTATGCAACAATTGGATTTGGCGGGCTTGCATTAAATCAGATAATACCTCGCATAAAGGAAGAGTTAAAGCAAGTAGAAAGTGAGTCCAAAAAACAAATTCCAACTGTACTGGAAGCAAAGAAAAAGCAAAAGATTGGCGGAATGGGTGTCATTGTAAAAGGCGAAGACAATGTCATGGTTAGATTTTCGAAATGTTGTTCTCCTGTCCCTGGTGATGAAATAGTAGGATATGTCACAAAAGGCCGTGGAGTTTCAATACACAGAAAGGATTGTCCAAATATAAAAGATTATGTTTACGATAAAAATAGAATTATAGAAGTTGAGTGGGATCAAGGCAAAAACATGGCGTATCAAGCAGATATTCAGATTATGGCTATTGATAGGTATGGATTACTGACAGATGTCACCAGTATATTAGCTGATATAAAAATTTCTGTAAGAGCTGTAAATGCAAGAACAACAAGGGACAATATTGCAATAATTAATTTGACGTTAGAGATTACATCGAAAGAGCAGCTTGAAAAAATTATGAATAAATTAAAAGCTCTTGATGGTGTGACGGATGTATACAGAATAAGTGCATGAAATTTACTCATGACGAAAAATGCAGCATTGGAGGTATTAAAACATGAGGGCTGTTGTTCAAAGAGTTTTGCAAGGAAACGTAACAGTTGACGACAATATAGTAGGAGAAATTAACAAAGGACTTGTAGTCTTGGTGGGTGTTTCAAATGATGATGGCTTGGAGGATGTAGAATATATATCCGATAAAATCGCCAATTTAAGGATTTTTGATGACGAAGAAGGTAAGATGAACCTTTCTATAATTGATGTTGGCGGTGAAATCTTATTAGTGTCACAGTTTACGCTTCTTGGCGATGCAAGAAAAGGTAGGAGACCTAATTATATGAATGCTGCCAAATCAGAAAAAGCGCTGTACCTTTTTGATAGATTGTGCAATGAATTAAGTAAAACGGGACTTCATGTTAAGACAGGAAAATTTGGAGCTATGATGCAGGTTTCTTTGATAAATGATGGACCAGTAACGATACTTTTAGATTCAAAAAAGATCTTTTAAGGTGAGTGGAATATGAGAGACGATTTAGATATTAAAAAATTTTCAGTAGGGCCTTTGCAAGCTAACTGTTATATAGTATCTGCAAAGGGTAGTCATGAATGTGTAATGGTAGATCCTGGCGATTTTGCATCTGAAGTGGAAGATTATTTGATAGATAATGATTTTAGACTGAAGTATATTTTGATAACTCATGGGCATTTTGATCATATTGGGGGTGTCGATTACTTTAGAGACAAATTTGGAGCAAAAGTTTGCATTTCTATCGATGATGCAGCAATGCTTAAAAATCCAGCGATGAATTTGTCTGAGCTTGGCTTTGAAAAAATAATATCACAAGATGCTGATATTTTGTTAAGGGATGGTGACACTTTATCGTTTGGAGAAGGTATTTTTATAACAACTATTCATACTCCTGGACATACACCTGGTGGAGTATGCTATAAAATCGATGATGCCTGTTTTACGGGAGATACGCTTTTTAAGGAATCTGTAGGTCGAACTGACTTTCCAGGTGGCGATTTCAATGAAATAATAAATTCAATTAAAAATAAATTGTTTATACTACCTGATACGACTTTAGTTTTTCCGGGGCATGGTGATATCACCACAATTAAGGACGAAAAGCTTAAAAACCCATTTGTACGCTTTTCATAAAATCTTATATATCTCATCAGAAGTCGGCGGATTTATTTCTATTTTTTTATTGCCATCTATAAGATATTTTCCGTTTTTTGTAATCTTACCGACTATTGTTGCATCGATATTTTGCTTTTTCAATTCATCTACTATTTTTTTGCCATTTGATGACGTAATAATCATCGAGCCGCTTGAGATAAGCTTAAATGGATCTAAGTTAAAGTAATCACAGATAATCATAGTCTCATTCCTTACAGGAATTAAATCACTGAAAATTTCAATTCCCACATTTGATGCTTCTGCGATTTCAAAGGCTGCGCCTAATATCCCGCCTTCGGTAATATCATGCATACAATTTACGCCACATTCAGCCGCAATTAAACCCTCTTTTACTACACTTAAATCTTTAATAAAGCTTTTCGCGCTGTCTAAAACAGATTCAGAAATATGATTTGATAGCTTTTCATAGTAATCGTTGGCGATTATGAAGGTTCCTTCAATACCTACTGATTTGGTAACTATTACGTCATCATTTAATTTAGCGCCGCTTGTTTTAATGAATTTGTCTTTGCTACATACACCGATGGCAGTAGTCGATATTACTGGTTTATTTACGGAAGATGTGACTTCGCTATGACCGCCGAGAACCTCAATGTTAAGCTCTTTGGCTCCTCTATCTATTTCCTGCACGATTTTGTTCAATGATTCTTCATCAGAACCTATTGGCAGCAAAATGGTTTCAAGCACGCCTATGGGTTTTGCACCACATGATGCAATATCATTGCATGAAATAATTACAGATAAGTATCCGCTTAAGTTATTTGAGGCAGTTATGGGATCTGTAGACAAAACAGCCGCATACTGGTCAAATTCAATAACGCTGCAATCTTCTCCTATACCTGCATGTACAGCTACTTCGTTTCGCTTTACGCCTAAGTTGGTGTATACGAGTTTTGATAAAATGTCTGTTGGCACTTTTCCTTCTTTCATAGTAAGCACATCCTTTGAAAATTTTTGTATATATCTATATTAGCATAAATAATTTTTATGTTCCACATCAAAGTATTTCAGTAAAAAATAATTTAAAAACTTATAGACAAATATAAAATATTGTGATATCATATTAAAAAAGAAGATTATGTATCCTTTAACTGGTCCTGTGAGGCTGGCAAGGAGTTAAAACAGATGTTGACTTCTTGCTTTATCAAGAAGTTTTTTTATGGAGGTATAAGATTTGAATTATAAAGCTGAGATAATGGACGAAAAAGCAATTGACAGAGCTTTAATTCGAATTTCACATGAGATTGTAGAAAAGAATAAAGGCATCGAAGATATTGTATTAGTTGGCATAATGCGTAGAGGTGTGCCTCTTGCAAATAGACTTGCTAAGTATATTGAACGCATCGAAGGTGTAAGACCTCCTATAGGTTCACTGGATATTACTTTATATAGAGATGATTTAACTACGAAATTAGAGCAGCCAATTGTCAAAAAAAAGGACATAGGAGTAAATGTAGTTGGGAAAATTGTTGTTTTGGTAGATGATGTAATATATACAGGAAGAACTGTAAGGGCTGCTATGGATGCTGTTATAGATTTAGGGAGACCTAAGTCAATACAGTTGGCAGAACTCATTGATAGGGGACATAGGGAACTTCCCATACGACCTGATTATGTCGGAAAAAATGTGCCTACATCAAAGAGCGAAATTGTAAGTGTCATGCTTGAGGAAATTGATAATGTAAATAAAGTTGTAATAATAGAATAACAACCTTTAAATTAGTCCAGCGAGACTGATAAGGGAGAATTGCGGTTCTCCCACTTTAGAAAGAAAGGGAGATTTTTTATGGTTATTTTAGAATTCATAAGATTCAAAAAATATTCAAAAATCTTATATTTAAGAGCAGAGCCATTTTAATATGTAAAAATGGTTGCTGCTCTATTTTTTAATAACAAAGAAAGGATGGTTAAAATGATAGGAAAAGACGCGTTAGGAATAAGGGAAATGACAAAAGAAGATCTTTTAGAGATACTGGATACAGCAGGAGAAATGAAGAAAATCTTGGTTGGCAATAAAAATTCAGATATTTTAAGAGGCAAGACAGTTGTTACGATATTTTTTGAGCCAAGCACAAGGACAAGATTGTCATTTGAAATGGCAGCAAAATACCTTGGAGCGCATTTTGGAAACATAGAAACCAAGACAAGCAGCGTTGTAAAAGGTGAATCACTTATTGATACAGTAAGAACGGTAGAAAAGATGAAAGCAGATGTGATTGTAGTACGTCACAATATGTCCGGTGCTCCGCATCTTATGGCAAAATATCTTGATGCATCGGTAATAAATGCAGGTGACGGTCTTAACGAACATCCTACACAGGCTTTGTTGGATTTAATGACAATAAGAGAGAAAAAGGGATTTTTTGACGGCTTAAAAGTAGTCATAGTTGGAGATATAGTTCATTCGAGAGTTGCAAGGTCTAATATATGGGGATTACAAAAATTAGGAGCTGACGTTAGACTGGTAGGTCCTGCTACATTGTTGCCAAAGACTTTTGAAAAGCTTGGAGCAAAAGTCTATTACGACATAGACAAAGCTATTGATGGAGCCGATGTAGTCATGGGACTTAGAATTCAATTAGAGAGGCAGAAAATTGGTTTATTTCCATCAAAAGATGAGTTTTCAAAGTATTTTGGGATAACAGAGGAAAGAATGAGACTTGCTAAGAAAGATGCGATATTGATGCATCCTGGACCTATCAATAGAAATGTAGAACTTACATCAAAAGCAGCTAATGCCAAATACTCGGTTATTGAGGAACAAGTTACAAATGGCGTAGCTATAAGAATGGCATTATTAAAAATATTATGTGAAAGGAGAAAATCAAATGAAATTGGTTATTAAAGATGGGATAGTAATAGATGGAGAAGGATTTAATGAAAAAGCAGATATCTTAATAGAGAATGGAAAGATAAAAGGGATAGATAAAAGAATATCGCTGAATGACGCAATTTCAATTGATGCAAAAGGGAAACATGTATTTCCGGGATTTATTGATATGCACACACATTTGCGGCAGCCTGGTTTTGAAGAAAAGGAAACGATAAAAACAGGTACACATGCTGCTGTTGCTGGTGGTTATACAACTGTTGCATGTATGCCAAATACAAATCCTGTTATAGATAATGAAGTAGTTGTGGAATATATAAAAAGTATCGCTGGTAAAGAAGGGTATTGTAAAGTAATTCCGATAGGTGCCATGACTAAAGGCATGTTGGGCGAAGAAATTTCAGAGATGGCAAAATTGAAGGATGTGGGCGTGTTAGCTTTATCTGATGATGGATTTCCAATAATGAATTCAGGGCTTATGAAGAGAATAATGACTTATGGAAGCATGTACGATTTGCTTATGATAACTCACTGCGAAGATAAAATGTTAAGCGGTGAAGGCGTGATGAATAACGGGATAATTTCAACAAAAATCGGCTTAAGAGGAATACCACATGAAGCGGAAGAGGTAATGTTGTCACGAAATATTATTTTGGCAAAATCTACTGGAGCAAGACTTCATGTAGCGCATGTATCAACAAAGGATAGTGTTGAGTTGATAAGGAGAGCTAAGGCAGATGGAGTAAATATAACAGCAGAGGTAACGCCACATAATCTATGTCTTACTGAAGATATAGTTGATGGTTTTGACACGAATACAAAGGCTTATCCTCCATTAAGGACAAGGGAAGACGTGAATGCGCTTATAGAAGGGTTAAAAGATGGTACAATAGATGTAATTGCGACAGATCATGCACCGCATACGAAAGATGATAAAAAAGTTCCTTATGAAATAGCGGCTTTTGGCATATCAGGAATCGAAATCGCTTTTTCTGTAGTGTACACGTATCTTGTTAAAAATGGATTGATTGCGATAGACGATTTAGTAAAGTATATGTCGATAGAACCTTCGAGACTTTTAAAATTAACCCATGGTTTTAAGATAGGCAATGATGCAGATATTACAATAATAGATTTAACAAAAGAGTTTACAGTCGATGCGGACAATTTTAAATCAAAAGGTAAAAATTCACCATTTAATGGGCAAAAATTGTACGGCATGGTGGAATATACGATTGTAAATGGAGAAATAAAATTTAAAAATGATGGCAATTATCAAATAAGTAATGTATAATATATATAGAATAATTATACATTATTATGAATAAATATTTATAAGAGGTGTTAATATGTTTTCGGATAATTTGATACATGCAATAAAATTCAAGAATAATCCTACGGTTGTCGGTTTAGATCCAAGAATTGAAAGCATTCCAGAATTCATAAAGAAAGCGGCATTTAATAAATACGGGAACAATACAAAAGGAATATCTGAAGCGATTTATTATTTTAATAAAGGCATTGTTGATGCTGTATTTGATGTAGTACCAGCGGTAAAGATTCAGATCGCTTTTTATGAAATATATGGGGCAAATGGGATAGAAGCTTTTTATAAAACTGCTGAATATGCCAAAGAAAAAGGGCTTATGGTTATAGCAGATGTAAAAAGAGGAGATATAGCAGATGTAGCAGAAATGTATTCAAAAGCATATTTGCAAAATCCCTCTATTGATGCAATTACAATCAATCCGTACATGGGGGAAGATACCATAACCCCATATATACGAGATGTATTAGAATACGACAAAGGGCTATTTATCCTTGTGAAAACTTCTAATGCTGGTTCTGGAACGATTCAAAATTTAAAAACTGTCAGTGGTACTGTATATGAAAATGTAGCTCACATGGTTGACAAGATTTCAAAACTAGCCGAAGGTAGCTTAGGATATAGTTCTATAGGTGCGGTTGTTGGAGCTACGTATAAAGAAGAGGCCAAAATATTGAGAAAAATAATGCCATCTGCTATCTTTTTAGTGCCTGGATATGGAGCACAAGGTGCTACTGCAGAAGATGTCATTAATTGCTTTGATGAAAACAACTTAGGTGCTATAGTCAACTCATCGAGAAAAGTCATCTTCGCTTATAAAAGTCAATATTGGAAAGATGTTTTTTCAGAATATGAATTTGCTCAAGCTGCACGTGCTGAAGTTCTTTTGATGATGGGAATGATTAATAATGCGTTTTTAAAAAGAAGATATATTGCGTGTTGAGGTGAAATATGGAATACGTTGTTAGAGAAAATAGAGAAATTAGCAATGGGATATATAGACTTAGGTTAGAATTTGACGATATTCCTGCTCCAGGGCAATTTATCATGATAAATTGTGGCGGCAATACATTATTAAAGAGGCCATTTAGTATATGTGATCATGATGGGAATGAAATTGCAATTGTTTATAGGATAAAAGGAAAAGGCACTTACAATCTTTCGAAAGTTAAAGCTTTAGACACATTAGAAGTAACTGGTCCCCATGGTCACGGATTCGATATGTTTGATAAATTCAACAATATTCTCATCGTTGGTGGTGGCATAGGGATACCACCACTGCTGTTTCTTTCAAAGAAATTAAAAAATAAAAATCTAAAGATTGCTCTTGGCTTTAAAAGCGATATATTTCTCGTAGATGAATTTCAAAAGTATGGCGATGTCGTTATTGCGACTGAAGACGGGAACACTGGCATTAAGGGGTATGTTACCGATGTAATGAAAGGTGAAATAAAAAATATTGATATGGTTTATGGATGTGGTCCAATGCAAATGCTTAAATCTGTAAAAGACATGGCTGAAAAGTATGATGTGCCTTGTCAAATCTCTGTTGAAGAACATATGGGTTGTGGAATTGGTGCATGTATGGTATGTGCCTGCAAAACAAAAACCGATTCTGGATTTCAATATAAAAAAGTCTGTAAGGATGGTCCTGTATTTTGGGCAAGGGAGGTAGTATTTTGAATCTGAAAGTCAGTATAGGGGACCTTGAGCTTAAGAATCCAATTCTTGTGGCATCTGGTACGTTTGGCTTTGGAAAAGAGTATTCACAATATATCGATTTAGATAATTTAGGAGGAATAATGGTAAAAGGTCTTACAGTGTATCCAAAAGAAGGAAATCCTCCGCCGCGTATATATGAAACGCCATCAGGAATTTTAAATAGTGTTGGACTGCAAAATCCAGGTGTCGATGCTTTCATAAAAGACGAATTACCATTTTTAAATAGATTTAATACTAAAGTAATCGCAAATATAGCAGGAGAAACAATAGAAGAATTCGTATTATTAGCCCAAAAACTTAATATAGATGGTGTAGATGCATTAGAGATCAATGTCTCATGCCCAAATGTAAAAGAAGGGGGTATGTCATTTGGAATAGATCCCAACAGTGTACATGAGATAACTAAAAAAGTAAAGGAAGTATCAAATAAAACAGTCATTGTAAAATTGACTCCAAATGTAACTGATATAAAGATTTATGCTAAAGCAGCAGAAGACGGTGGTGCTGATGCAATTTCTCTTATAAATACAGTTACTGGAATGGCCATAGATATAAACACAAGGCGACCTGTTTTTAAGAATGTGTTTGCAGGTTTATCAGGACCAGCTATAAAACCCATAGCGCTTAAAAATGTGTATGAAGCTAAAAGAGCTGTATCAATCCCTGTGATAGGTATGGGAGGAATTTCATCTGCAGAAGATGCTTTAGAATTCATGATAGCAGGGGCTACTGCTGTAGCTATTGGAACTTATAATTTTATCAATCCTACTGGTTCAATAGACATCTTGGAAGGAATAAAAAAATATATGTTAAGAAATAACATATTTGATGTAAACCAATTGATAAATTCTATTAACGTATAATTATTATGGTAAACCAAAGAGAAAGGAAAATTAAAATGGATAGAGAAAAGGTACTTGAAATATTAAGCGAATTAAAAGTATTGAATAAAGGACATTTTTTATTGACTTCTGGTAGGCATAGCGACACATACCTCCAATGTGCTAAGATTTTCCAGTATCCTAATTACAGTGAATTATTTTCAAAAGAAATAGCGAGTAAATTTATTAAAGAAAAAATAGATGTAGTAATTGGGCCTGCCATTGGTGGCATTATATTTGCGTATGAAGTTGCAAGGCAATTGGGCGCAAAAGCCATCTTTGCTGAAAGAGAAGATGGGATGATGAAATTAAGAAGAGGATTTGAGATAAATGAAGGTAATAATGTACTTGCAGTAGAAGATGTTGTCACAACAGGTGGCTCTGTAAAAGAAGTCATTGAACTTGTAAAAAGTTATAATGCAAATATTGTTGGTGTTGCAAGCATTGTCGACAGAAGCAATGGAAATGTCAACTTTGGAGTAAAATTTGAATCTATAATATCAATTGATGCAGTGTCGTATGAAAGTGAAAAATGCCCACTATGCGAAAAGGGACTGCCTATATACAAACCTGGAAGCAGAAAGTTTAAATAAGAAGCAAAGAGCTTCTTATTTAAACTAAAAAACTTGCAGTATCAAACACTTTAGGTATTCAGTTTCACTGGATGACAACAGTATAGGATGATCTTTTGACTGTGTTCTTTTTTCTATTAGCCGTGTATTCTTTCGTGTGTCGTGGGCGGCTTCTTTAATTATGTTTAGAAACGCATCGGGACTTATGTGTTGTGAGCAAGAACAAGTAATGAGGAAACCGCCTTTTTTCAAGATTTTCATTGCTCTTAAATTTATTTCTTTATATCCTCTTATGGCATCTTTTACTGTCTCTTTACTTTTAGTAAAGGCAGGCGGGTCAAGGATTACAACGTCAAATCTTTTGTTTTCTTCATCGTATTTTTTTAACAAATCAAATGCATTTTCACATGTAAAATGACACTTATCCAGGTATCCGTTTAGAGCTACGTTCTTTTTAGCCATATCTAATGCTGTTTCTGATATATCTACGGTTTCAACGCTTTTAGCACCATAATGCAATGCATGTACTGAAAAAGAGCCTGTATGGCTAAAGCAATCTAAAACATCGGCATCTTTTACGTACTTTTTTATTGCGGCTCTATTTTCTTTTTGGTCTAAAAAATAACCAGTTTTTTGACCGTTTTCTATGTCAACCAAAAGCTTAACGCCGTTTTCTTCAAATTGTTGAATTGTATCGAAATTGCCATATAAAAATCCTTTTGTTTCAGGTAATCCTTCCAGCATTCGCACAGACACATCATTTCTTTCATATATACCTTTAGGTCTTAATAATTCAACGAGTATGTTTACTATTAAGCCCTTGTACCTTTCCATACCAAGTGAAAGTGTTTGAATAACTAAATAATCTCCGAATTTGTCCACAATAAGAGCTGGCAAAAAATCAGCTTCTCCAAAAATTACCCTGCATGAATTTAAATTATCCATAACTTTTTTTCTATATTCCCATGCTTTTAGAATTCTCTTTTTAAAAAAATCCTCATTTATGAGCTCATCTTTTTCATGTGTGAGAAGCCTTACAGTTATCATAGATTTAAGATTTATGTATCCTCGCCCGATGAAGTTTTTCTTGTAATCATAGACATCAACAATTCCACCAGGCTCATAATCGCCTTCTATGTGATCTATTTCTGTTTTGTATATCCATGGATGACCGCTTAATACTCTTCTCAAATTTTCGTTTCTGAGAATTACATCTGTCATAATAACACTCCTAATTCAAAAATTCGTTTAAATAATTTATATCATATAGGCAGAGATGATTCAATACGATTGCTTTTTTATTAAAAAAATATATTCAGTAATAAATGTTAGAAAAAAAGAGCATAATAAAGATATATATGTATAATTGCATGTAAATATACTATATTGATAAATTTCATGTTTGAATAAGAATTTAAAACGTGGTATATTAACATACGTCGCTTCTTTGAGGAGCGAATAAAGACACCACAAAATACCAAATAGAAAGCAGTTGACAGAGAGAAGATAATGTGGTAAGATAGACGATGTCGCGATAAGCGGCGAGGGAAATGAACCTTGAAAACCGAACAGTGAGATATAAGAGCAAAGGATATAAACATGAGAGTTTGATCCTGGCTCAGGACGAACGCTGGCGGCGTGCCTAACACATGCAAGTCGAGCGATCCGGCACTCAACTAAGCGCTTACAGAAAAAGAGACAGAAAAGAAAGATAAAGCAAAAAGAGAGAAATAAGAGTAAACGCGGAGTTGAGTGCCGGATAGCGGCGGACGGGTGAGTAACGCGTGGACAATCTACCCTGTAGACTGGGATAACACCTCGAAAGGGGTGCTAATACCGGATAATGTCAAGGGATGGCATCATTTCTTGAAGAAAGGAGAAATCCGCTATAGGATGAGTCCGCGTCCCATTAGCTAGTTGGCGGGGTAAAAGCCCACCAAGGCGACGATGGGTAGCCGGCCTGAGAGGGTGAACGGCCACACTGGAACTGAGACACGGTCCAGACTCCTACGGGAGGCAGCAGTGGGGAATATTGTGCAATGGGGGAAACCCTGACACAGCGACGCCGCGTGAGCGAAGAAGGCCTTCGGGTCGTAAAGCTCAATAGTATGGGAAGATAATGACGGTACCATACGAAAGCCCCGGCTAACTACGTGCCAGCAGCCGCGGTAATACGTAGGGGGCGAGCGTTGTCCGGAATTACTGGGCGTAAAGAGCACGTAGGCGGCTATAAAAGTCAGATGTGAAAAACCTGGGCTCAACCGAGGGTATGCATCTGAAACTAAATAGCTTGAGTCAAGGAGAGGAGAGCGGAATTCCTGGTGTAGCGGTGAAATGCGTAGAGATCAGGAAGAATACCAGTGGCGAAAGCGGCTCTCTGGACTTGAACTGACGCTGAGGTGCGAAAGCGTGGGGAGCAAACAGGATTAGATACCCTGGTAGTCCACGCCGTAAACGATGGATACTAGGTGTGGGTGAGGAATCATCCGTGCCGGAGTTAACGCAATAAGTATCCCGCCTGGGGAGTACGGCCGCAAGGTTGAAACTCAAAGGAATTGACGGGGGCCCGCACAAGCAGCGGAGCATGTGGTTTAATTCGAAGCAACGCGAAGAACCTTACCAGGGCTTGACATCCACAGAATCTGGTAGAAATACCGGAGTGCCTCGCAAGAGGAGCTGTGAGACAGGTGGTGCATGGTTGTCGTCAGCTCGTGTCGTGAGATGTTGGGTTAAGTCCCGCAACGAGCGCAACCCCTGTTGGTAGTTACCAGCGTAAAGACGGGGACTCTACCGAGACTGCCGTGGAAAACACGGAGGAAGGCGGGGATGACGTCAAATCATCATGCCCTTTATGCCCTGGGCTACACACGTGCTACAATGGCCTGAACAGAGGGCAGCGAAGGAGCGATCCGGAGCGAATCCCAGAAAACAGGTCCCAGTTCAGATTGCAGGCTGCAACCCGCCTGCATGAAGACGGAGTTGCTAGTAATCGCGGATCAGCATGCCGCGGTGAATACGTTCCCGGGCCTTGTACACACCGCCCGTCACACCACGAGAGTTTACAACACCCGAAGTCAGTGACCTAACCCGGCACTCAAGTAGATATGGAATTATAGAGAAGAAAAGAAATAATCCGTATCTACTTGAGTGCCGGGGAGGAGCTGCCGAAGGTGGGGTAAATGATTGGGGTGAAGTCGTAACAAGGTAGCCGTATCGGAAGGTGCGGCTGGATCACCTCCTTTCTAAGGAGCAATCCTTACAACAAGTCGTATCTCACTGTTCAGTTTTGAGGGTTTAGACCCTCAGGAAAGTGAACCTTGAAAACTGCACAATGCAAATATGGGTAACGAAGAAAAACGAGGAAACAATAGGTCAAGTTAGAAAGGGCGTATGGTGGATGCCCAGGCACTTAGAGCCGAAGAAGGACGCAGCAAGCGGCGAAACGCTCCGGGGAGTCGCAAGCAGACGCAGATCCGGAGATCTCCGAATGGGGAAACCCGCTTAAGGTAATACTTAAGCATCCCATGGTGAACACATAGCCATGAGGAAGGGACACCGCGTGAACTGAAACATCTAAGTAGCGCGAGGAAAAGAAAGAAAAAATCGATTTCCTGAGTAGTGGCGAGCGAAAAGGAAAGAGCCCAAACCATCACCGTTGGTGATGGGGTTTAGGACCACAAGAAGGTATGAAAAGCGAAGCCGAACAGACCTGGGAAGGCAGGCCAAAGAAGGTGAAAGCCCTGTAGGCGAAAGCTTTAAATACCGAGTGGGATCCAGAGTACCACAGGATAGGCAACCCGGTGGGAAGACGGGAGGACCATCTCCCAAGGCTAAATACTCCTAAGTGACCGATAGCGCATAGTACCGTGAGGGAAAGGTGAAAAGAACCCCGGGAGGGGAGTGAAAGAGAACCTGAAACCATATGTCCACAAGCAGTGGAAGCGAAAGCGACCACGTACTTTTTGTAGAACGGACCGGCGAGTTATAGATATGCAGCGAGGTTAAGCGAAAGCGGAGCCGAAGCGAAAGCGAGTCTTAAAAGGGCGAGAGTTGCATATCATAGACCCGAAACCGTGCGACCTACCCATGATCAGGGTGAAGCCGGAGTAAGATCTGGTGGAGGCCCGAACCACGTTGACGTTGAAAAGTCATGGGATGAATTGTGGGTAGCGGAGAAATTCCAATCGAGCTCGGAGATAGCTGGTTCTCCCCGAAATAGCTTTAGGGCTAGCCTCAGGGGGAAGGAAATATGGAGGTAGAGCACTGAATGGACTAGGGGCCAAAGAGGTTACCGAACCCTATCAAACTCCGAATGCCATATTGAGACCCTGGGAGTCAGACTACGAGTGATAAGATCCGTGGTCAAAAGGGAAAGAGCCCAGACCGACAGCTAAGGTCCCAAAGAGCATGTTAAGTGGAAAAGGAAGTAGGATTTCCAAGACAACCAGGATGTTGGCTTAGAAGCAGCCATACATTCAAAGAGTGCGTAATAGCTCACTGGTCGAGAAATCCCGCGCCGAAAATAAACGGGGCTAAAACATGCCACCGAAGCTACGGATTCTGAAAAGAATGGTAGGGGAGCGTACTGTACAGGACGAAGGATAAGCGAAAGCGAATCTGGACAGTACAGTAGAGAGAATGCCGGTATAAGTAACGAGAGTAAGGCGAGAAACCTTACCGTCGAAAGCCTAAGGATTCCTGGGGAAGGATAATCCGCCCAGGGTAAGTCGGGACCTAAGCCGAGGCGAAAGCGTAGGCGATGGAGAACCGGTAATAAATCCGGTACCACCGAAATCCGCTAAAAGAGAAGCAAGGACGCAGCGAGATAAGAAAAGCGTGCGGTTGGTAGAGCACGTCCAAGCAGCGACGAAAAGAGCTTTGAGTGAAGTACCAAAGCTCATAAGAGCTGTGATGGGGAGCCGAAAGGCGAAGTTTCGAAGGGGCTGCCAAGAAAAGTTGCTATCGAGGATGAGGTGCCCGTACCACAAACCGACACAGGTAGGCGAGGAGAGAATCCAAAGACGAGCGGGAGAACCCTCATTAAGGAACTCGGCAAAAAGACTCCGTAACTTCGGGAGAAGGAGTGCCGAAAGGCCGCAGAGAAGAGGCCCAAGCGACTGTTTACCAAAAACACAGGTTTCTGCTAAGTCGAAAGACGAAGTATAGGAGCTGACGCCTGCCCGGTGCTGGAAGGTTAAGGGGAAGGGTCAGGAGAAAATCCAAAGCTCTGAACTTAAGCCCCAGTAAACGGCGGCCGTAACTATAACGGTCCTAAGGTAGCGAAATTCCTTGTCGGGTAAGTTCCGACCTGCACGAAAGGCGTAACGACTTGGGCGCTGTCTTGAAGGGGGACCCGGTGAAATTGTAGTACTCGTGAAGATGCGAGTTACCCGCGACAGGACAGAAAGACCCCATGGAGCTTTACTGCAGCTTGTCACTGAATTTTAGTAATATCTGTACAGGATAGGTGGGAGGCGGAGAAATATGGGCGCCAGCCTATATGGAGCCGACGTTGGGATACCACCCTGATATTACCGAAATTCTAACATAGGAGCCGTAAACCGGCATATGGACACTGACAGGCGGGCAGTTTGACTGGGGCGGTCGCCTCCTAAAAAGTAACGGAGGCGTCCAAAGGTTACCTCAGCGCGGAAGGAAATCGCGCGAAAGAGTGCAAAGGCAGAAGGTAGCCTAACTGCGAGAAAGACAATTCGAGCAGGGACGAAAGTCGGGCTTAGTGATCCGGCGGTAGAGAATGGGATTGCCGTCGCTCAACGGATAAAAGCTACCCTGGGGATAACAGGCTGATCTCCCCCAAGAGTCCACATCGACGGGGAGGTTTGGCACCTCGATGTCGGCTCATCGCATCCTGGGGCTGAAGTAGGTCCCAAGGGTTGGGCTGTTCGCCCATTAAAGCGGTACGCGAGCTGGGTTCAGAACGTCGTGAGACAGTTCGGTCCCTATCCGTCGCGGGCGCAGGAAATTTGAGAGGATCTGCCCTTAGTACGAGAGGACCGGGGTGGACAAACCGATGGTGTACCAGTTGCAAAGCCTTTTGCACAGCTGGGTAGCCAAGTTTGGAAGGGATAAACGCTGAAAGCATCTAAGCGTGAAACCCACCTCAAGATAAGATTTCCCATCCGAAAGGAGTAAGACACCTTGAAGAAGACGAGGTAGATAGGCCGGAGGTGTAAGAGTAGAAATACTTTCAGCTGACCGGTACTAATAAGTCGAGGACTTGACCTTTAGCATTGTGCAGTATTCAAAGTTCATTTAAGAAAGCATAAATGGAGAAAAAATCTATCAAAAGCGAACGATTAATGAAGCTTTCGTGATATATCACGATGAATGTAGCGTAGTTTGGCGTATGAGCGAAAGCGAAAGCCGTCACAACGCATAGACGGCGTTAGCCAAAGTAGCGAAATGAATCGATGATATATAGAAAGCGAAATTTGTGAGCGTTGATAAGATTTTTCAGAAGAATATGCATAATAAATGAACGAAAGATTTCCGGTGGCAATAGCGGAGGTTAAAAACCCGTTCCCATACCGAACACGGAAGTGAAGCCCTCCAGCGCCGATGGTACTGATTTCTCGGGAGAGTAGGTCGCTGCCGGTAAAAATTTATAAAAGAGGTAGTCTGTTTTAAATGGACTATCTCTTTTTTGATTTTTATGGTATAATAAGCGTTAAAATTATAAGAGGGGAAGTGAAAAAATGTTAAAAAGTAAAAATGTTGAACTTGTACCATTTGAGCCTAAATATATTGAGAAATTTGTAGAATTTCGCAATAGTGAAGACAGTAGAAATTTTTTGATGCCTGGTATACCATATCCTGTGACGGAAGGTTCAATTTCAGAGTGGCTTAGTAAAAAGACAAATCACAGTGAATCAGGTGAATTTGCAATTATTTATAATGAAACTAAAGAATATATAGGTAATATTTCATATGGCAGTGTAGATTGGAAAAATAGACATTGTGAAATTGCGGTAATGATAGGTGAGGAAAAGTATAGAAATAAAGGTCTTGGTTCAGAAGCTATAATGACTTTATTAGATTTTATATTTAATGAATTGAATTTGCATCGAGTAGAATTAAAAGTGTATGATTTTAATGAGAGAGCAATAAAATGTTATGAAAAATGTGGTTTTAAAAAAGAAGGATTGCTGCGGGAAGTTGTATATAAACATGGTCGATATATAAACGAATGGATAATGGGGATTATAAAAAGCGAATTTTTAGAGCATAATTTCCAGGGAAATAATAGAAATAATACATAATGGAGGAAATATGAGAGCGTTTTTAGCTATAAAATTAAGTGAAAATATTATAAATGATATTAAGAATTTGCAAGAGCAGTTAAAGAAATATACAATAAAAGGAAGATGGACAAATAAAGATAATTTACATATAACTCTTAAATTTTTTGGCGAGATAAATGAGGAAGAAGTTAGTAAAATCAGAAAGATAATAAATGACATTTCGTTAAATTTTAAGCCATTTTACATTAGATTAAATAAAATTGGTTGTTTTGAAGGAAAAGATAATATAAGAGTACTATGGGTGGATGCTAAAAATGATGATAGACTTAAATTATTACATGATGTTATCGAAACAGAATTATCTAAGGTGGGATTTAAAAAAGACGATAGAAAATTTAAAGCCCATATTACTGTTGCAAGAGAAATTATTTTGGTAAAAAGCATAGAAGAAATAAACAATCTACATAAATTAGATTCTGATTACTTTGCAGTATCTAATATACATCTTATGGAAAGCAAGTTGGAGAATAATAGAAGAGTTTATAAATCTATTTTCGATGTATCCTTAAAATCGAACAAGTAGGTACAATACCTACTTATTATCAGGTGTCACATACAATGTTTTTTGATTTGTATAGATTACAAAACCTGGTTTTGCTCCTGTTGGTTTCTTAACGTACTTTCTTAACGTGTAATCAACTGGTACATTTGAAGAATTTTTTGCTTTGCTGTGCATTGCTGCCAATTTTGCAGCTTCTAAAATAGTACTGTCAGGAATATTAGCGCCTTTGCTTTTGATTATGACATGTGAGCCGGGAATATTCTTCGTATGTAGCCATACATCATTTATATCTGCAAATTTCATTGTAAGGTAATCATTTTGTACATTATTTTTCCCAACATAGATATCAAAATTATCTGAAGATATATAGTGTAGAGGTTTTGATATACTTTTCTTTTGTCTTTTGTCTTTATTTTTCTTTTTTATGTATCCTATATCTGCTAATTCTTCTCTTATTTCGTCTATTTCTGATGGCAATGTACACTGCTCAACATTTAAAAGTTGTCCTTCTAGATATTCTATTTCTTTTTTTGTTTCTTCTATTTGCTTTGTAAGAAATTCTACTGCATTTTTTAATTTAGCATATTTTTTAAAATACATTTGAGCATTTTCATTTGGCGTATATTTTATATCAAGTGGTATTGTTATTTCTTCACCAGTATAATAATTTATAGTTTTAAATGCATCGGTTTTTTTGTTAAGTTTATACAAATTACTCGTTATAAGCTCCCCATATAGTTTGTATATATCTGCATTCTCAGCATTTTTCAATTCATCTAATTGCTTGCCAAGTTTATTATATAATCTCTCTAAGTGCGTTTGAATAAGCTTTTTTAAATCATGTGAACGGGATTTTAAACTTTCTGCATTTGCTTTTTCTCTATAAAACTTTAATGCGGCTTCGTTGACACTTTTATAGAAAACTAAATTTTCATACTGTGTAAGTTCAATGATAGAAAATTCATAAGGATTATCGTCAATATAAGCAATACATGGTTTAAAATTTGAATTTTCTAAAAGGCTTTTCAATAAATTTAAATTGCAATTCAGTTTCTCCATATCGTCTTCTGAAAGCTCATTTATGTATCTATCATCTACTTTACTCCTATATGCAATTTCCCTTGATAAAACAGGGCTAAATCCTTCAAAAAGCTCTAAAAGGGCTTTATCAACTTTTTTACCGCTTTTTAATTTTAATTTTCTTGACAAATCATCTTTTGTAAAATCTTGAATTGTAAATTTATCTTGTAGTGGGGGCATCTCATATTTGACATCGGGAACTATTTCCCGTATTTTGCTCATATCCTTGTATACTCTTTTAATGCTATCGACTATAATTCTACTCTCTTTATCTATTAATATAATATTGCTGTATCTTCCCATTATTTCTATTACTAATGTTTTTATGACCTCTTTTTCTAATTCATCACGACTTAAAACATCGATGAATAAAATTCTATCGAATCCCCTTTGGTATATATCTATAATTTTTCCACCTTGCAAATACTTTCGAAGTAACATGCAAAACATAGGGGGAGTAACTGGATTTTCTTTATTTTCATCTGTTAGATATACTCTTGGAAAATTTGCATTTGCTGATAAAAGCAATTTGTAATTTTTGCCGTTATTTCTGATAAAGATTATGATTTCGTCTTTTTCGGGCTGATATATCTTATCTATTTTTCCGTCAAGCAGTGTGCTTTTTAGTTCATTGACTATTCCATATAGTGTTATTCCATCCAAAGCCATGTTGAACATTCCTTTCTAAATGCAATTCTACTAAATAGTATATCACGGCATGAATTTATTACAAATAAATCAGCGATATGATGATTGCAAAAAATTAATTGAGCAAAATTATATAACCAGTTTTTTATAAATTTATGTTATAATATATATGCGTTATTTGTAGTAAGAGGTGAAAAAGTTATGAAATTTACAAAGATGAATGGATTAGGCAATGATTTTATAGTCTTAGAAAATTTAGAAAACAAAGAGTTAGAGTATGACGTTTTAGCGAGAAAATTGTGTGATAGGCATTTTGGCATAGGCGGAGATGGTCTTTTGATAGTGGAGCCATCTGGAATAGCAGATATTAAGATGAGAATAATCAATTCGGATGGCAGTGAAGCAGAAATGTGTGGGAATGGAGCGCGCTGCTTTGCAAAGTATGTCTATGAAAATGGCATAGTTTCAAAAGGGAAAATGTCAGTTGAGACATTGTCTGGCATTGTAATGCCAGAATTAATATTTGAAAATGATAATGTGGACAAAGTAAGAGTTCACATGGGCAATCCTAATTTTAGGCCCGATTTAATTCCAGTAAAAACAGATAAAAATCAATTTATAGAAGAGACGATAAAAATAGATGGAAGAGCTTATACTGTAACATCGTTACTAGTTGGCGTACCGCATACTGTTATTTTTGTTAATTCTATTGATGAAAATATGATTGTGAATGTAGGGCCGTTAATTGAAAAATTACATATATTTCCACGTGGAACAAATGTTGATTTTGTCAAAGTTGAAGATGAAAATAATATTACGGTGAGAACTTGGGAAAGAGGTGCAGGCTTGACTCTTGCCTGCGGCACTGGTGCCTGCGCTTCGGCTGTGGCTTCCGCATTAACAAATAGGACAAAGAGGAATGTTCATGTTCATTTTAAAAAGGGAGATTTGTATATTGAATGGACATCTGATAACAATATTTATTTAACAGGTAAAGCCGAAAAAGTTTTTACTGGTGATATAGATATTGTTTAGAAGGAAATAATGTTGATTATAATATTGATGGGTGATAAGATGATAAAAAGCATGACTGGTTTTGGCAGAGGTGAAGCAATCGAAAATGGCTTTCACGTCTTAACTGAAATAAAAAGTTTAAACCACCGGTTTTTGGATTTGTCGATAAAACTTCCGAAAGTTTTAAGTGGGTTAGAAGATAGGATAAGGCTAAAAATTGGGGAAAGCATTAAAAGAGGTAGAGTAGAGATAAATATTTCTCTTGAGGCTTATGAAAAAAGTCTTGATTCCCTTGAGTTAAATTACGATCTTTTAAACCAATACATAAATATAATTCATGACTTAAAAAAAAGTGTTAATCTTACAGATGACATAAAATTAAGCGATATTCTATCAATACCGGGAATAATAGATGTGAAAAGCGTTAATGTAGACATAGACAATGTTTGGACTATCGTAGATAAAGCATTAGACATGAGCATTAAAAATTTAATTGACATGAGGGTTTTAGAAGGTATAAAATTAAAAGACGATATAATAAATAGATTGGACATGTTAAGTGGTATAATTGATAAGATAGAGGAAAGAGGACCTGCCGTTATAAATGAGTATAAGAAAAAACTTGAAACACGAATAAATGAGCTTATTGGTGGTGAACTTGATCAGAACAGGTTTTTAACTGAAGTGGCAATAATGGCAGATAAGACGAGCATTTCAGAAGAGATAACAAGGCTTAGAAGTCATATAAGCCAATTTAAGTTTTCACTGGATAGTTCTATGCCTATAGGAAAGAAATTAGATTTCTTGACACAGGAGATGAACAGAGAAGCAAATACAATTGGTTCAAAGTCAATGGATCTCGGTATAATAAATGGAGTCATAGAATTAAAAGATCAGATTGAAAAGATAAGGGAGCAAGTACAAAATATAGAGTAGGAGGATAATTATTATGGCCATCAAACTAATAAATATAGGGTTTGGCAATATTATTTCGGCAAACAGATTAGTAGCCATTGTTAGTCCTGAGTCTGCTCCTATAAAAAGAATTATACAAGAGGCGCGGGACAGAGGTATGCTTATTGATGCTACATATGGTAGGAGAACTAGAGCTGTTATAATAACAGATAGTGACCACATAATATTATCAGCAGTTCAACCAGAGACAGTTGCAAATAGACTAAATTCAAAAGACATAATTGACGAGGAAATTATTGAAGAAGAATCTGAAGATTAAGGGGAATGATGTTATTGTACAATAAGGGTTTATTGATTGTAATATCCGGTCCGTCAGGTGCTGGAAAAGGAACGGTTTGCAAAGCACTTTTAAAGAAAGACGAAAATCTCAAATTAAGCATATCAATGACTACTAGAAAACCTCGCAATGGAGAAGTTGACGGTGAAAATTATTTTTTCACTACAGTTGAAAAGTTTAAAACTCTTATAGAAAATAACATGCTTTTGGAATGGGCAAAGGTGTATGATAATTATTATGGTACACCGAAAGAATTTGTACAAAAAAATATAGATGAAGGTCATGATGTGATTTTAGAAATCGACATTCAAGGTGCTTTAAAAGTTAAGGACAAATATCCAGAAGGCGTATTTGTGTTTATTTTGCCACCGTCTATGGAAGAGCTTAAGAATAGAATCAAAAAGAGAGGAACAGAAACTGAAGAAGAGATTTTAAAGAGGTTTAAAAGTGCTTATGAAGAAATAAATTTCGTTTCCAGATATAATTATGTGGTGATAAATGATGATGTTGATTTAGCTGTTGATAAAATCCTTGCGATTATAAAAGCTGAAAAGTGCAGAGTTGATAGAAATAAGGGATTATATCTTGAAATAAAGGAGAGATGCTAAATGATTTTATATCCATCGATAGTAGATTTAATGAATAAAATTGACAGTAAATATACTTTGTGTGCTTTAGTTTCAAAGCGTGCAAGACAGATAATAAGCGGTGAACCAACTCTTGTGGAGACTGATTCCAAAAAACCCGTGACAATTGCTACTGAGGAAATAAATGAAGGACTTATAACATTTGAAAGGCAAAAATTTGGTTTGAAGTAGAAGGTGTTTTAATGGCTTATACGAAAAATGTGGTCATTGGTGTTACTGGAGGTATTGCTGCATATAAATCAGCAGATTTGGTTTCAAGGCTTGTTAAAAAGAATATAAATGTTGATGTTATAATGACAGAGTCTGCCACAAAATTTATTTCACCACTGACATTTGAATCACTAACACACAATAAAGTGATTGTTGATATGTTTGAAAGTCCTAAGTTTTGGGAAATAGAACATATAGCATTGGCAGAAAAAGCAGACGTGTTTGCTATCGTTCCTGCTACGGCAAATATCATAGGTAAAATAGCCAATGGTATAGCGGATGATATGCTTACAACCACTATAATGGCTACTAATGCGAAAGTTGTTATTGCCCCTGCAATGAATACAAATATGTATCAAAACATATTATTTCAAGAAAATTTAAAGAAGCTTAAGTCTATTGGATATTTTATAATAGAGCCTGAAGATGGAAGATTAGCCTGCGGCACATTTGGCAAAGGCAAACTAGCAAAAATCGAGGATATCGAGAAAAAAATATTGGAATTATTAGGGATAGAAAAAAAAGATTATGATGGTATTACTGTTTTAGTCACTGCAGGACCAACAGTTGAACCAATTGATCCAGTAAGGTATATTACAAATCGTTCTTCTGGAAAAATGGGTTTTGAAATTGCAAAGGCTGCAAAATCTCGAGGAGCTAATGTTATTTTGATTTCAGGTCCTACAAATATAGATGATCCAATCGATATTGAAACTATACACGTAAATACTGCTCTTGAGATGTACAATGAAGTTATGAAATTTAAAGGTAAAGTTGATATTTTTATTGGAGCTGCTGCTGTTGCTGATTATCGGCCGGAGATATATAAAAGTAACAAAATAAAGAAAAATGACGATGATCTTGCATTGAAGTTAGTCAGAAATCCAGATATTTTATATGAGTTTGGAAAAGAAAAAGGTAATACTTTTTTAGTCGGTTTTGCCGCAGAAACTGAAAATCTGATAGAAAGTGCCAAAAATAAGATTATAAGGAAAAATTTAGATTTGATTGTAGCTAATGATGTTTTAAGAGAAGGGGCTGGATTTTCAGGTGATACAAACATAGTTAGCATCATAGACAAGGATATGAACGTAAAAGAGTATCCTTTAATGAGCAAAACCGATGTAGCTCATGTAATACTTGATGAGATAAAAAATCTTTTTATTAGATAGCCTAAAGGCTTTTTTTTATGGGGGTATTTATGTTTGCTGATGTTGTTTTAAGTGAGTATTCACGAAATATCGATAGGATTTTAACTTACATTGTGCCAGATGGCATAAACGACATAAAGATAGGCACTAAAGTTTTAGTGCCTGTAAATAGAAGTACAGTAGAAGGTTACGTTATAAATTTATCAGAAAAAACAGATGTACCAATAGACAAGGTAAAGCCTATAGCTGATGTTGTGGATGATATTGTATTGTTTGATGACAAATTGTTAGACTTAGCTTTTTGGATGAAAGACTACTATAAATGCAATATTTCTGAAAGCTTGCAGTGCATCATTCCATCAGGGACAAAAAGCGGCATAAAAAAGGTAAAGACAGTCAAGCTTAATAATAGTTTTGTTGATGATTGTAAAGTTACTCAGAGGCAACTTGAGATTATAAATTATTTAAAGAAAAACGACTTGGTTGCATTATCAGATCTAGTAAAAGACTTAAATGTAAGTTATTCAACTGTAAACGGTTTGGTTAAAAAAAGGATTTTGTCAGTAGATTATGAGGAGATAAATAGGTTTAAAGCGACAGATTGTAATAGAACGAAAAAGCATATTCCCACTAAAGAACAGGAGCAAGTTATAAATGAAATAAAAAAAATCATTGGAAAAAGTATTTTCGAGAAGTATCTTTTGTTTGGCGTTACTGGAAGTGGAAAGACAGAAGTTTATCTTCAGCTTATTGAGAAATGCATCGAATTAGGAAAAGAAGCGATTGTCCTGGTGCCGGAGATATCTTTAACGCCTCAGACTATCGAAAGATTTGTTTCAAGGTTTGGTAATTTGGTTGCTGTTTTGCATAGCGGATTATCCGATGGAGAAAGATTTGACGAATGGAGAAAAATTGTAAATGGCGATGTGAAAATTGTCGTTGGTGTTAGAAATGCAGTATTTGCACCATTTTCTAATTTAGGGCTAATAATAATAGATGAAGAACATGAAAATACTTATAAACAATCTGATTTTAAGCCAAAGTATAATGTAAAAGAAGTTGCGGAAAAAAGATGTGAGATAGAGAAAGCTGTTTTGCTGCTGGGGTCTGCAACACCTCAGGTTGAAACGTACTATAAAGCTCTCAATAATGAGTATAAACTTTTGAGATTAAAAAATAGAATAGGGATTAGTTTACCTGAAGTCGAAATTGTCAATATGAGTCATGAATTGGCAGATGGCAATAATTCAATATTTAGTAGAAAACTTTATTATGAAATTAAAAAAAATTTGATTAAAGGTGAACAGACTATTTTGTTCCTAAACAGAAGGGGATTTTCTTCATTTGTCGTATGCAGGGATTGTGGTTATGTTCCTGAGTGCCCAAATTGTGATATATCACTTACATATCATGCAGATGATGGAAAGTTAAAGTGCCATTATTGCGGATACAATATCGATACAGTTCGTACGTGTCCTAAATGCGGAAGCAAGCGAATTAGATATTTAGGCATTGGAACAGAGCGTGTAGAAAAGGAAGTTAAGCGATTATTTCCTAAAAGTAGAGTCTTAAGAATGGACATTGATACTACTAAAACAAAAGGAGCTCATGAAAAAATTTTTAATGAATTTAGAAGCGGAAATGCGGACATATTGATAGGCACGCAGATGATTTCAAAAGGCTTTGACATACCAAATGTGACGCTGGTAGGAGTTATTCTGGCGGATATAACGCTGAATATACCTGATTTTAGGTCAGGGGAAAGGACTTTTCAGCTTTTAACACAGGTAGCGGGAAGGGCTGGCAGAGGAGAAAAGCCTGGAAGAGTAATAATTCAAACATATGAAGATGATAACTACAGCATAATAGCTGCAAAAAATCAAGATTATGAAGCTTTTTTCAATGAAGAAATACATTATAGAGAAACATACATGTATCCTCCTTTTACACATTTATTAAATATATTGATATCAGGGCCAGATAAAAATAACGTAATATCTAGTGCCGCATTGGTACATAATTTGATTATTAAAACTATTAACAAAAATGAAATAAAGAGTTATAATAAAGTATTAGGTCCGTCATCTGCTCCTATCGAAAGGATAAAAAACAATTATAGGTGGCAGATTATTGTAAAATCAGTTGAAAGAAGTGTTTTGGAAGATATATGTGATGCTTTAAATAGCCATAATTTTATGAAAGGCATCAAACTATCGTATGATTTGGACCCGCTTAATTTAATTTAAGGAGGATTTATATGGCATTAAGGTATATTAGAAAAATTGGAGATCCTATACTGTATAAAAAGGCAAAATACGTTGATAAAATAGATGATCATGTTATTATGATTTTGGATGACATGGCTGAAACTATGTATAATGCTGATGGCGTCGGACTTGCTGCAAACCAGATTGGTATCTTGAGAAGACTGGTGGTAGTGGATGTTGGAGATGGTTTGATAGAATTGATAAATCCAGAAATAATATTAGAAGAAGGCGAACAAATAGGAAAAGAAGGATGCCTAAGCGTTCCTAACGTGACAGGAGAAGTCAAACGTCCTAAAAAGGTAAGAGTAAGGTATCAAGACAGAACCGGAGAGTATAAAGAAATCGAAGGAGAAGACTTTTTAGCCAGAGCATTGTCACATGAAATTGATCATTTAAATGGAATATTGTTTGTAAATAAAGCGATAAGAATAATAAATGACGAGGAAGAAAAAATGGAGGCGGAGTGATTTGAACATTGTGTTTATGGGTACGCCTGAATTTGCTGTACCTTCACTCAAAAAATTGGTTGAATTTGGTCACAATGTGATGTTAGCTATAACACAACCAGATAAGCCTAAAGGCAGAGGCAAAAAATTGTCTTTTCCACCCGTAAAAGAATTTGCTATAAAACATGGCATAGAAGTCTATCAGCCTCTTAAATTAAAGAACAATGAAGAAGTATTTGAAAAAATAAGGAGATTGAATCCTGAATTAATAGTTGTGGCTGCATATGGCAAAATTCTTCCAGAAGAAATTTTAAAAATCCCGAAATTTGGGTGTATAAATGTTCATGCATCTTTGCTTCCAAAGTACAGAGGAGCTGCACCCATAAATTGGGCTGTAATAAACGGTGAAAAAGAGACAGGAATTACTATAATGTATATGGAAAAGGGATTGGACACTGGTGACATTTTATTGCAAAAGTCAATACCAATATTAGAAGAAGATAATGCTGAGACGATACATGATAAACTGGCGATATTAGGCGGAGACGTTTTAATAGATGCTATAAACATGATGTGCAATGGTACTTTAATGAGCGTAAAACAAGACGATAGCAAAGCGACGTATGCTCCGATGCTTGAAAAATCGATGGGGCTTATAAATTGGGAAAAAGATGCTATTGAAATAAGAAATCTCATTAGAGGATTAAGGCCATGGCCTGGTGCATATACGTACTATAATGGTAGCATGTTAAAAATTTGGTCTGCTGATGTATACCATTATTTTGGTGATGAAAAACCTGGTACAATTATCGAGTCAGATGATACTTTGATAATAAAATGTGGTAAAGAAGCGTTGAAAGTAATAGAAATTCAAGGTGAAGGCACGAGAAAAATGAATGTTGAAGACTATTTAAGGGGACACTTAATAAAAAAGGGCGATCAATTAGAGGGGATAACAATTTGAATGGGAAAAAGCGTGTTTTTTTTGGATTATTGAGTATATTGATATTGTTAATGACGTTAAGTATTTTTTTTCTTTTCTATATTGTGAGAAGCAAAAGCTCAGCTTTGTATAATTTTTTAATAGGATCTGCGATATTATTTTTCTCTGCAATTACTATTGTCTTGATTCTTACAGTTTTTGCTTTTTTGTATGTGATTTATAGAGGAAGAAATAATGAAATACTGAATAAAACATTATTATTGCTGATAGATGGGTTATATCCGCTTTTGGAGATATTAGGTGGTATATTTGGTGTTAAGAAGGATAAGATTCAACAGTCATTTACAAATATCAATAACTTTTTAGTAAGTTCAAGAAAAGGCAAGTATTTACCTGAGGAGCTATTGATATTGACGCCTCATTGCATACAGTTTAATGAGTGTAAATTTAAAGTTACCAATGACATTGACAATTGTCAAAGATGTGGGAAATGTCAGGTCAGCGACTTAATAAAGCTAAAAGAGAAGTATGGTGTAAAAATCGCAATTGCAACTGGAGGCACTTTAGCTAGAAAAGCTGTCATGGACACTAAACCAAAAGCCATCATTGCTATTGCATGTGAAAGAGACCTAACAAGTGGAATACTGGATGTGAAAAAAATACCCGTTTATGGTATAATAAATATAAGACCTTATGGCCCTTGCTTCAACACAAAAGTGGATTTAGATGAAGTCGAAAAAGCAATTATCAATTTTACGAATGGAGGATAGGATTTATGTTTTGGTATTACGATCCTACGTATATATTGCTGTTACCTGCAATTTTACTTGCAATGTATGCTCAATTTAAAGTACAAAGCACGTTTAACAGGTATTCAAATGTAAGAAACAGATATGGATACAGAGCTTATGAAGTGGCGAGGAAATTGCTAAATGATGCGGGGCTATATGATGTTAGCATTGAGATGATACCAGGTAATCTGACAGATCATTATGATCCAAGAAGCAGAGTGCTAAGGCTTTCTCAAACCGTCTATAGCAGTGATTCTATAGCAGCTATAGGCGTTGCGGCACATGAAACAGGGCATGCGATACAGCATGCTAATGGATACATTCCTCTTAAATTGAGAAATGCAATCGTACCTGTTGCAAATATCGGTACGACAATTTCATGGCCGCTTTTGCTGATGGGTTTTTTGTTTGGATATACACAATTGATAGATATAGGCATAATACTCTTTTCAGCAGTTGTTTTGTTTCAAATAATAACATTGCCAGTAGAACTTAATGCAAGCAATAGAGCAATAAGGCTTCTCGAATCTGGTGGGCTTTTCATGAGAGATGAACTTTATCCAGCAAGGCAGGTTCTTAATGCGGCTGCTTTGACGTATGTTGCCGCTGCATTTGCTTCTATTATGAATCTTATTAGGCTGATAATTTTAAGGGATAGGAGAGATTAATTTCTATCCCTTATTTATTAAAATTTTAGAGGTGTTTTAATGAATCAGAGAAATACTGCTTTTAAAATTTTGTACGATATAATTGTAAAAAAAGGATATTCCAATATTGTGTTGAACAAGTATCTTAATAACAATGAGTTGAGAGATATAGACAAAAGTTTCATTAAAGAAATAGTTTTTGGTACAATAGAGAGAAAACAAACTTTAGATCAAATAATTGATCGTTGTTCGTCAAAAGGCATCAAAAAGATAGACAACAAAATATTGATAATACTCGAGATGGGGTTGTATCAAATAATTTATATGGATAAAGTGCCTCAATATGCGGCTATTAGTGAAGCTGTAAATCTTGCTAAGGAGTATGCGGGAATACATGCTTCTAAGTTTGTTAATGCTGTGCTTCGCAATTATGTGCGCAATTCTGCAAAGATTGATATATTAAAATCTGACAAAAATGTTGTTGAATATATGGCATTTAAATATTCATATCCTGAATGGATTGTAAAAAGACTTTTAAATAATTATGATAAAGATACGGCTGAGGATATATTAAAGTCATTAAATGAAAAGCCGCAGATATCCATAAGGCTTAACACTTTAAAAATAGGAAGTAAGGATTTTGAAAAAATATTGATTGACAAAGGATTGAATTTTAAAAAGGGATCGTATGTGGATGATGCTTATTATATTGATTTAAAAAATATTGCAGGTGATGAAATCTACAAAAATGGCTTTGTGCAGATCCAAGATGAAGGTGCTATGATCATATCTAAAGTTTTATCACCTAATCCAGACGATCTTATAATAGACGTATGTAGCGCACCGGGTGGGAAAACTACACATATTTCTCAATTAATGAACAATAAAGGAAAAGTTATTGCGTTTGATATTCATGAGCATAAGATTGATTTAATAAGAATGAATTGCAAAAGATTAGGCGTAAACAATGTGGATGCGTATGTGTTTGATTCAACCAAGATAAATGAAAAATATATAGACAAGGCAGACAAGGTATTGGCTGACGTTCCATGCACTGGAATAGGAATCATAAGGAAAAAGCCGGATATAAAATTAAAGAACTATACGGATGAAGATATTAAAAAGCTGAATAACATTCAATACAGCATACTTAGCTCCAGTTCCAGATACGTCAAAAAAGGCGGATATATATTGTACAGCACGTGTACGATTGGAAGAGAAGAAAATATGAATATTATTGATAGATTTTTGGGTGAAAATAAGAATTTCGAGATTTCCGACATAAGACCTTTTCTTTCTGAAAAATTAGCATCACAAGTAGACGGTAAAGGCTACCTGCAATTGCTGCCAAATATCAATAATACAGACGGCTTTTTTATATGTAAATTGCAGAGAAATAATTAAATTTGTGATATAATATCTGTATGAAATTTTGGAGGCGTTTTAATTGATAGATTTAAAAAAAATGACTATTGATGAACTTGAAAAGTTTTTTCTTAACATTGGTGAAACAAAGTACAGAGCAAAACAGGTTTTTCGTTGGATTTATAGAGGGGTTACCAGTTTTGATGACATGACTGATCTAAAGAAAGATTTAAGGCAAAAGTTGAAAAATATGGCCTTCATTTCTAATTTGCAAATTGCAAAAAAAGTCGTATCAAGTGAAGATGGAACAGCTAAGTATCTTTTTTTGCTGGATGATGAAAATATTGTTGAAGGTGTAGCGATAAAGTATAGCTTTGGTAATACATCTTGTATATCTACTCAAGTGGGATGTAATATGAGATGTTCGTTTTGTGCATCAGGGATTGGCGGTAAAGTCAGAAATTTAAAAGCATCTGAAATGGTAGACGAAGTCCTTATAATGAATAAAGATTATGGTAAGATCTCCAATATAGTGTTGATGGGCAGCGGTGAGCCATTTGATAACTATGATGAAGTTATGAAATTTATAAAAATTGTCAATAATCCATTTGGCATGGGCATAGGTGTTAGACATATTACTATCTCCACATGCGGAATTGTGCCTAAAATTTACGAATTTGCAGATGAAGGGTTAGGAGTTAATTTGTCTATTTCGCTTCATGCACCTACTGATGATTTGCGTTCACAGTTAATGCCCATAAATAAGGTTTATCCTATAAAAGATTTAATTGATGCATGTAGGTACTATATAGACAAAACTCATAGAAGGATAACTTTTGAATACTCGCTTATAAAAGGCGTAAATGATAGCTATGATATGAGCTTAAAACTGTCCAATCTCTTAAAGGGGCTTTTGTGTCATGTAAATTTAATACCAGTGAATTACGTCAACGAGATTGGCTATGAAAAGGCTGATAACGAGAAGATAATGGCTTTTAAGAATGTGCTTGAGAGAAGTGGCATTACATGTACAGTGAGGCGTGAACTTGGCAGTGACATCGATGCAGCTTGTGGTCAATTAAGAAGGAAATATTTAGCTGGAAGGGTGAAATGATTTAGATGTTAGTATATGCACTTACTGATAAGGGTAATGTAAGAGAAAATAATGAAGATTCATATTTTATTTCTACAGATGAAAGAATAAAACTTTTTATTGTAGCTGACGGCATGGGTGGATGTAATGGCGGTGAAGTTGCAAGCAGATACGCAATAGAGGTCATTACAAAGTATTTTTTTAGCAATTATAGTAGTTGTAATAAAAATGATGATTCGATAAAGAAATTTATTGAGGATGCGGTTAGAAGTGCAAACTCTCACGTTTTTAATGAATCTTTTTCGAATATAGACCTTACAGGAATGGGTACAACGCTAACTCTCCTTTTGATAGAGAATGGAAAATTTTTTATTGGTCACATAGGTGATAGCAGAGCATATTTAATAAGAGACGATAAGCTCATGCAGATTACTGAAGATCATTCTTATGTGGAAGAATTAGTGAAATTAGGCAGGATAACCCATGAAGAAGCAAGAAATCATCCACAGAAAAACATTATAACAAGGGCACTTGGCATCGATGAGGAAATAGAAGTAGATATATTTACTGGCGATGTTTTTAAAAATGATGTCTTTTTGCTGTGCACAGATGGATTGACAAATATGCTTACAGACGATTTGATTTTAAAGGAATTTAATAGTTCTGAAAGCATAGATAAGGCTTGCGATAATCTGATTAAAATGGCAAAACAAAATGGTGGCTTTGACAATATTACTATTGTGGCGGTAAAGGAGGTGTGACTATATGGTTGGTAAAATGCTTGGAAATCGATATGAGATACTGGAAAAGATAGGCGAAGGTGGTATGGCAAAGGTATATAAGGCAAAATGCCATCTTTTGAATAGGATTGTTGCCATAAAAGTATTGAGATCGGAATTTGTGTCAGATGAAGAGTTTGTAAGAAGGTTCAAAAGAGAATCACAAGCGGCAGCAAGCCTTTCTCATCCTAATATTGTCAGCATATATGATGTTGGACAAGAAGGAGATATATACTATATTGTAATGGAATATGTCAATGGAAAAACTTTAAAACAATTAATTAAGGAAACGAATGGACCTTTGCCTATACCAAAATCCTTGGATATAGCAAGGCAAGTATGTAGAGCGTTGGAACACGCTCATAAACATCATATTGTTCACAGAGACATTAAGCCACAAAATATATTGGTGACAGATGACAACATTGTAAAGGTAACAGACTTTGGCATTGCAAGAGCAGCTAATGGTTCTACCATAACATATGGTGGAGGAGATGTTCTTGGTACTGCTTACTATTTTTCGCCAGAACAGGCGAAAGGTGCCATGATAGACGAAAAGACCGATATATATTCGCTGGGAATTGTCATGTATGAAATGCTAACTGGCAAAGTTCCTTTTGAAGGTGAGAGCCCAATATCGGTTGCATTAAAGCATATACAGGAAAATATAGTACCACCATCAAAGTTGAATCCTCGAGTACCTTATAAACTTGACAAGATAGTTTTAAAGGCCACCGAAAAAGATATAAATTACAGATATAAAAGTGCGGCTGAACTTTTGAATGATATTGATACGTTTATAAGCGATCCAGATAAATTGATCATAGGTGATTTAACTGACAACAATGTTACGAGGGTCATGAAGGCGGAAGAAATTAACGAGAAGATTAAGGATTCAAAAACACCGAGCAAAAGAAAAGGAAGAAAAATTTTAAGAAATATAGGGATTGCAATATTGATTTTAGCGCTTATGGCATCACTGTCTTACGGTACTATGTATTTTTTAAACAACATGGCTACTGCAGCAGAAGTGAAAGTGCCTGATATAAAAGGTCAAACACTAGACAAAGCAACTACAATATTGGAAAATAACAATTTGAAGTTAAATATTTCAGACAGTCAATACAGCGATGCTCCGACCAACACTATTTTGTCACAAGATCCACCGGCAGGAGAGACTGTAAAGAAGGGTTCTACTGTTAACGTAGTAGTCAGCAAAGGAAAACAGAATTCCGTTGTTCCTAATGTCATAGGCAGTGAATACAGAGATGCTCAGTTGAAATTAAAAAATAGTGGGCTAAATGCAAATTTAATTTGGGACTACAATGATAGCTATCCAAATGGCTACGTGTATGATCAAAATCCAAGGCAAGGTGTGCAAGTTGAATACAATACTGTTGTTGATGTTTATGTAAGCAAAGGACCAGAAATGGTTACAGTTCCTAATGTCCAGAACATGTCGCTTGATGATGCGACAAAAGCTTTGGAAGATGTAGGACTTAAGGTTGGAAATGTAACTACACAACCAAGTGACAGCGTGCCTGATAATTTTGTAATCTCGCAAAGCATACCTCAGGGCACCAGCATTCAAAAGGGCAAATCTATCGATTTGATTGTGAGCCAATCAACACAGACGCAGCAGCAACAGCAACAGACGCAGACTCAATTGCCTCAAGGATATAAGACAAAAGAGATTACAATTAACTTGCCTAATCAAGAAGGCCCTATGAAAGTTGATGTTTATGTTATACAAGATGGCAATAAGACATTGCAGTATTCAAATACGTATACCTATGCAGACAGTCCAATAACAGTACCAGTTAGTGGTAAAGGCAATGTTATTATTGAAGTTGATATAAACGGCAATGTTTACGAAACGATGGGGGCGAAATTTTAGTGGTATTAGTAGGACGAATTATTAAAGGCATTGGAGGTTTTTACTATGTTTCCACCGAGCATGGCACCATAGAATGCCGTGCTCGTGGTAAATTTAGAATTTCCAATATTATACCTATTGTTGGAGACTACGTTGATGTCGAATCACAAAATTTAAAAGATGGATTCATAGTGAATATACATGACAGGAAAAACCAATTAGTAAGGCCACCTGTGTCAAATGTAGATCAAGCAATAATTACTTTTTCGATAGTTAATCCTGATTTAAACAGATTGCAGCTTGATAAAATGATAATATTAACTGAAGTAAACGAGATAAATCCCATCATCTGCATAAATAAGGTTGATTTAGTTAATGAAGATGAATACATGCCAATATACAATACATATAAAAAATTAGGGTACGAAGTGATTACTACTTCCAAATACGATAACATTGGAATCGACAAGTTAAAAACAATTCTAAAAGGTAAAACTTCTTTTTTTACAGGTCCATCTGGCGTAGGAAAATCTTCTTTGATAAATTGTATTCATGGGCATGAAAGGCAAGAGATTGGAGATTTAAGTGAAAAGCTTAATAGAGGAAAGCATACGACAAGAAATGTGGAGTTAATACCTATTGATGGTGGCTATGTATTGGATACGCCTGGCTTTACCTCTCTAAATCTTGATATTGATGAAAAAAATCTCAAAAATTTTTATAAAGATTTTCAAGTCTTTGAAACAGAATGTAGATTTAATTCGTGCTTACATATTAATGAACCTGATTGTGGAGTTAAAAGTGCTGTTGAGAGTGGGATGATTGATAGAACAAGGTACTCAAATTATTTAAGTTTATATAATGAACTAAAAGCGAACAAAAGGAGGAAATATTAATAATGGAAATTTCTCCGTCGATTTTATCGGCTGACTTTGGAAATTTGTTATCTGATATACGAAAAGTTGAAGTAGAGAAACCCGAGTATTTGCATATAGATATTATGGATGGGCATTTTGTCCCTAATATAACGATTGGACCATTGGTATTAAATGCTTTAAAAGGCAAAACCAAGATTCCATTTGACGTTCATTTAATGATAGAAGAGCCTGACAAATACGTAAAAGAATTTGTCGATGCTGGAGCCAAAAATATAACAGTACATCAGGAAGCATGTGTACATCTAGACAGAACTTTGCAATTGATAAAGTCAATGGGTATAAATGCAAGCGTGGCACTAAACCCTGCTACATCTTTAGATACATTAAGATATGTATTGTCATCAGTTGATATGGTGTTGATTATGACTGTAAACCCTGGTTTTGGAGGGCAAGTATTTATAGATGGCATGTATGAAAAAATTCGAGAATTAGCATCAATTAGAAATGAAAAGGGATTGAATTTTAAGATAGAAGTTGATGGAGGTATTAATATTGATAATATAAAGGATGTAGTTTTGGCTGGAGCTGATGTGATTGTGGCTGGTTCGTTTATATTTGCCAATGGAGATCCTGGTGAAAATTTAAAAAAACTTAGAGAGGCAGCACTAAAATGAAGGTTTGTATTATCTCAAATGGAGAATTTAAAGATTCCAACTATTTTAAAAAAGCAATCGATGAATGCGACGTGGTAATCTGTGCGGATGGTGGAGCTAATATAGCTTACAAATTAGGCATAATGCCAAATTACATCGTAGGTGATTTGGATTCAGCGGATGATAAAATTATAGATTATTATTTGCAACAAGGTGTAATCATTGAAAAACATCCTACTATGAAAGACGAGACGGATAGTCAACTTGCAACGATAAAGGCTATAGACATAGGAGCTAATGAGATCGTGTATTTAGCGACGATAGGAAGTAGATTTGATCATTCATTAGCAAATTTGTCGCTTTTATTGTACCTTCTTAAGAGAAAAATAAAGGGAAAAATTTTGAGCGAAAAAAATGAAGTTTATCTTATTGATGATTTTATCGAATTGGAAGGCAAATCAGGTGATGTAGTTTCATTGATTCCGTACAGTTTAGACGTTAGAGGAATTTACACTGAAGGGTTGTTTTATCCTTTATCTGGTCAAGATATGTCTTTAGAGATGCCTTATGGGATTAGCAACGTATTTACAGATAGTAAGATTAAGATAAAGATAAATAGTGGTTATTTGCTTGTGATAAAATCTAAAGATTAGCACAAAATCTGCTCCTTTCGAATAAAATATTGAAAGAAAGGAGTGGATTTTTATGTGGAATAAAATTTATAGAAAAATTAGAATATTAAATAAAAAACTGAATTATTCAATTGGATATATTATAATTTCGCTTGGAATATTTATAATTGTATTGTACATACCAAGTTGGCTGTGGATGATACTTTTAGGATTTGCTGTAATAATGATTGGTTATTTTATTAATGCATATTTCAAATAGTAGATAAATAGTTTAGAAGTAAAAGGATAAAGGGGGATGCATATGAGTAAAAAAAAGGAACCTAAAATATACTACATTAGAATTCCTGATTTTATAAAAAAAATTTTGTCGTCATTTGCTAAGAGCAAAAAATAAAAAGCGTGCATATATGCACGTCTTTCTTTATATGGCTCTCTTAACTCTTCCTGATCTTAAGCATTTTGTACAAACATTCAATCTTACAGGTGTACCGTCCACTATGGCTTTAACACGCTTTAAGTTTGGCTGCCATTTTTTGATTGATTTTCTGTGGGAATGGCTGTATTGATATCCCGCCATTGGAGTTTTTCCGCATACTTCACATTTTCTCATCATGTGCACCTCCTCTTTGTCAACACTAACATTTTAGCAAAAAAATTAATAGACTTCAAGAAAAATAATTACACACTCTTTTATTATATCCACACAACAATGATATTTTAACATTATATTTTAATGCTGTAAATACTTTTTAATTAAAATTTGCATTAGCTTAAAATATAACAATTTTTTTCTTTATTGATGATTTAATTTGGATAAGGTAAAATATAATTATAATAGGAGGTTTTAAAAATGGAGCAAACAAAAAATAATTTAGGGAAAATAGATATTTCTGCAGACGTAATTGCATCTATGGCTAGTTATGCCACATCTGAATGTTATGGCATAGTGGGCTTAGGAAAACGTGGACCTGACGGGCTTATAGAGCTTTTCAAAAATGAGCAGTCAGGTAAAGGCATAAAGGTTGCATATGATGAAGACGGTATTGTTATAGATTTGTACATTGTTGTTGAATATGGAGTCAACATTAAGACAGTTGCTGCAAATATCATTGAAAAAGTCAAATACACTATAGAGACATATACAGGTGTTAATGTTAAAAATATCGTTGTAAATGTACAAAGCATAAAAGTTGATTTTTGAGGAGGAAAAACGGTTGGATCGCTTAGATGTTAATACTTTAAAACGCATGTTTAAGGCTGGATCCCAGTACTTAATAAATAAATCAGATGAAGTAAATAAATTAAATGTCTTTCCTGTTCCAGATGGTGATACAGGTTCTAACATGGCTCATACATTAGATTTTGCTGTTAAAGAAATGGAAAAAGCCTCTGATGATATGAATGAAGTTCTAAATAACCTTTCCAGAGGTGCTCTCTTAGGTGCCAAAGGAAATTCAGGGGTGATTTTATCTCAAATAATTAGGGGATTTGCCAAAAGCCTTTTGAACCATGATGAAATCACGACAAAAGATTTTGCTGAAGCTTTAAATGCTGGTTCAGCGATTGCATATAAGGCAGTTATGAAACCTACGGAAGGTACTATTCTGACTGTAGTAAGAGATTGTGCAAATGAGGCTTTGAAACTAACTTCTATTAATGACTTTGAGATTTTTATGGAGAAGATTGTAAAAGCTGCCTCAGAATCAGTGAAAAGAACGCCTGACCTATTGCCGGTGTTAAAGCAAGCTAATGTAGTTGATTCTGGTGGACAAGGCTTTTTATTTATGCTAATAGGAATGTTAGAAGCCATAAAAGGGCATGAGATAGCTGTTCAGCATGTTGTTGAAGACATCCATAAAAAAGAAAGTAATATTGCAGATATAAAGTTTACTTATTGTACGGAGATGCTTATTGATGCAAAATCTAAGAATTCTTCTAAGCTTAAAGCTGAAATTGAATCTTTTGGTGACAGTATAATCGTTGTTGGAGATGAAGATTTAATAAAAGTTCATATACATACTAATTCTCCTGGACTGGTATTGCAGAAAGGCTTAGAGTATGGGGAACTGGTAAAAGTCAAGATTGACAATATGAAACTACAGCATGAAAATGTAATTTTTGAATCAAACAAAGACAGAAATACTCATGCCAAAAAATATGGCTTTCTGGCTGTTTCACCAGGTGAAGGGATAAGCAGTTTGTTTCAAGATTTGGGGTGTGATATCGTAATAGATGGTGGACAAACTATGAATCCCAGCGCTTTGGATATATTAAATGGCTTAAAAGAAATAAATGCAGAAAATATAATTGTCTTTCCGAATAATAAAAATGTAGTTATGACATGTGAACAAGCTAAAAGTTTATCAGACAAAAATGTGCATGTCATAAATACTTACAGCTTTAATCAGGCTATAAGTGCCATGATAAACTTTGATGTCAATGCAAGCGTAGATGATGCGATCAAAAATATAAATGATACTATCGATAAGGTTACAACGGTAGAAATAACTTATTCTATAAGAGATACTGTATTAGATGGAGTGGAAATCAAGACTGGAGAAATTTTAGGATTTGTAAATGGACAATTTGTAGATAAAGGTACTGACTACAATGAAGTAGCAAGACAAATAGTGTCAAATGCTGTTTCTGCTGATACTTCAATAATAACCATTTATTATGGAAAAGAAGTTGAAGAAGAAGATGCAAAAAAATTGTTAAATACCATAGTATTTGATGGCGATGTGGATCTCCAATACGGCGGACAGCTTCTATACTATTATGTGATTTCGATTGAATAGGTGATTTTATGGATCTTTCAAAACCAATACAATATGTAAAAGGTGTTGGTCCAAAGAGAGCATTACTGCTTAAAAAAATTGGTATTGAAACTGTAAAGGATGCATTGGAGTATTATCCCAGAGAATATGAAGACAGAGAGAAAATAATTCCTATAGATATGTTGAAGATTGGTGAAAAGCAAACTTTTAAAGCGTACATCGCAGGGAAAGCGAGAGAATATAGGATCAAGGGACTAATAATCACGAAAGTACCTGTTAAAGATGGAAGTGGGGCTTTAGAACTTGTTTGGTACAACCAGCCGTACGTTAAAAATAATTTCAAATTAGGTGAAGAGTATATAGTAAATGGCAAGGTTTCCTATAAATATGGACAAGTGTACGTGGAAAACCCAACTATGGATAAAAGTGATGTTTTAAATCTAAATGCAGGACGAATTGTGCCGATATATAAGTTGACAGATGGATTAAGTCAAAAGATTTTAAGAAATATAATTTATAGCCTTTTAAAAGAGTATATAAATGAAATAGAGGAAATTTTCGACGAGGATTTTTTGACAGAATATAATTTATTGGGAATAAGAGAAGCCATAAAAAATATCCATTTTCCAGAGTCATCAGAAATGTTAGAGAGAGCTAAATATAGACTTATATTTCAAGAATTTTTTATTTTGCAATTGGGGTTAAATTTGATTAAAAATAGGTATGATATTGATAAATCAGGCATAAAGTTTAAACGTGTAGATTTAAGAGAATTCTTAGACAATTTAAAATTTAAGCTTACTAAAGCACAGGATAAAGCTTTAAACGAAATCTTAAATGATATGTATTCAGGGAAAGTGATGAATAGACTTTTACAAGGTGATGTCGGCTCTGGAAAGACGGTTATAGCAGCGGCAGCAATGTATGTCGCAGTAAAGAATGGATATCAGGCGTCCATATTGGCGCCAACAGAAATACTTGCAAAACAACACTATTTATCATTAAAAGAGTTGTATGATAAGTTAGGTATTAAAACGGAATTGTTGACAGGAAGCATCAGCAATAAAAGAAAAAATTTAATAATAGAGAAAGTAAAAAATGGTGAGATTGATGTATTAGTTGGTACACATTCTTTAATTGAAGATAATGTTCAGTTTAAAAATTTAGGTTTGGCAATAACAGATGAACAACATAGATTTGGAGTTCGCCAAAGAGCTGTGTTTAAAGATAAAGGCAATCAAACTAATGTTCTTGTAATGACAGCAACGCCTATTCCAAGAACTTTAGCATTAATGCTTTATGGAGATTTGGATATGTCTATAATAGACGAATTGCCTCCAGGAAGAAAGAAAGTTGAAACGTATGCAGTAAGTGGAGCTTTAAGAGAAAGGGCTTATAAATTCGTCGTAAATGAAATAAAAAAAGGACACCAAGCTTACATAGTTTGTCCACTTATAGAGGATTCACAAACTATATATGCAAAATCGGCAGAGGTGGTTTATGAAGAAATTTATAAGGGAGTCTTTAAGGATTTTAGAGTTGGCTTAGTTCATGGTGGAATGAATTCAAGCGATAAGGACAAAGTGATGAGTGAATTTGTTGATGGGGAAATTGATATATTAGTCTCTACAACAGTTATTGAAGTTGGTGTAAATGTTCCAAACGCAACAGTAATTGTCATTGAAAACGCAGAGAGATTTGGATTGGCTCAGTTGCATCAATTAAGGGGACGTGTAGGAAGATCGTCATATCAATCTTATTGCATTTTGATAGCTTACTCATATTCCGATGTTGTCAAAAAAAGATTGAAGGTGATGACTGAAACAAATGATGGTTTTAAAATTGCAGAAAAAGATTTGGAGATAAGGGGACCAGGAGAATTTTTTGGAGTAAAGCAACATGGATTGCCTGAACTTAAATTGGCCAATTTATTTGATGATATAGAAACATTAAAACTGGCTCAAAATGCTGTAGAAAGATTTATAAGCGATGATGGTAATTTTGAAAAGCATAGTAAAATGAAAGCAGAATTGATAGAGCGATTTAAGGATAAATTAGAAGGAATCATATTAAATTAATTGCTGGGAGGAAAAGATAATGGGAAAGATAGCCATAGTGACAGATAGTGTATCTGATATTCCAGATGATATTGTAAAACTATATGATATATATGTTGTGCCGCTGACAGTTGATATTGATGGTATATCTTATAAAGACGGAGTAGATATAAAAAAAGATGAATTTTACGATTTGATAAATTCCGGGAAAATGCCTAACACTTCACAAGTATCACCTATTGAATTTATGGATGTTTTTAGTGATTTGTTGAAAAGTTATGATGAAATAATCTGTATTTTAATGTCATCAAAATTGAGTGGTACATATCAGTCAGCATTGTTGGCTAAAGACAATTTAAAAAATCAAAACATAACAGTGATTGATTCTAAAAATTTTTCTTTAGGCGAGGGATTTATTGTCATCGAAGCTGGAAAAATGGCGTGTAATGGCAACACCAGTGATGAGATAATTGCCAGAGTGACAAACATGATACCAAAAATTAGCTATACAATGATCTTTGATTCGTTGGATTATCTTTACAAAGGAGGACGATTAAAAAAGACGCAGGCGATTTTAGGAAGTATTTTAAATATTAAGCCAATACTGGTTAATAATGATGGTGAATTAGAAATAAAGGACAAGGTTAGAGGTCGAAAAAATGCTATAAAGTGGATTATAAATTACATGAGAGAGACTAAAGTCGATTTTACTAAAAAAGAGATTGGACTTTTACATACTGACAGGGAAGAGTTTATGTTAGAAATTGAGAATGCAATTCGCAACGAATTTGGTGCAACTAATTTTATTAGAAATAGGGCCGGTTGTACAGTTGGAGTTCATGCTGGACCGTCTGCTGTTGGAATATTTTTTGAATTTAATTAAATTTTATTTTAAATTAAGTTTTAACGCCATTTTTGTCATCTCGAAACAAAATTGCTAAATAAATTATAGTTTATTGATGTTACTATTGGGCAAATTAATATTGAAATCATTAAATGGAGGTGATAAAAATGGCAGCAGGTTCAGAGACAAAAAATCCTCTTGTAGTAAGAGAAGCTAAGCAAGCTATGAGCAAATGGAAATATGAAATAGCAAGCGAACTTGGAATAAATCCTCCAGCCGATGGTTATTGGGGCACACTTACATCCCGTGATTGCGGCGCTGTAGGTGGCCACATGGTAAAAAAGATGATCCAAATGGCTGAAAGCCAAATCGCTAATAAAGGCACACTTAGATAACAAAAGATACCCGCAAGGGTATCTTTTTAAATAGATTTTCATGAATATATCTCAACAATATATAAGAAAATATTAACATGAATATATAAATTAATATGTGGCAAATTAATATTGAAATCATTAAATGGAGGTGATAAAAATGGCAGCAGGTTCAGAGACAAAAAATCCTCTTGTAGTAAGAGAAGCTAAGCAAGCTATGAGCAAATGGAAATATGAAATAGCAAGCGAACTTGGAATAAATCCTCCAGCCGATGGTTATTGGGGCACACTTACATCCCGTGATTGCGGCGCTGTAGGTGGCCACATGGTAAGAAAGATGATCCAAATGGCTGAAAGCCAAATCGCTAATAATGGAACATTGAAGTAATTAAATTAAAAGGGTAGCCAGTTGCGGTTACCCTTTTTAATTAAAATTTAATCCAGGTAGTAATCTACCTGGATTGGGAGAGGAGAAATTGAAGGAAGAATTTTGGGGAAATTGGTTTCCCAAGTATATTATTTGCCATGTTTTAAAAGTTTTATACATAATTTTGTATCTAATCGTAAAATGTGCTAAAATATTTTAGTATTGGAGGTGTGATTTTGAGGGTTATATCTGGCATAGCTAAAGGCAGAAAATTAAAATGTCCACCTGGGAAGGCAATTAGACCTACGTCTGACATGGTTAAAGAATCGCTTTTCAATATAATAGGTGCTGATATATACGATTCTATATTTTTAGATTTATTTTCTGGTACAGGCAGTATTGGCATTGAAGCATTAAGTAGAGGAGCTAATATTTGCTACTTTGTAGAAAAAGTATATAATAATATTAAATACATAAATGATAATGTTAAATTGCTTGGCTCTATTGATAGTGCAGTGATTTTGCATATGGATGCATTGCATGCTTTAGATTATTTTAGTAAGAATAATATTAAGTTTGATATTATATACATTGATCCGCCGTATTACAATAACTTATATGTTGAACCGCTAAATAAAATAAGTGAATATGAGTTATTGAATACAAATGGTTACGCAATTGTTGAGCATCATAAAAATGATTTTTTAGAAGAAAAGTACGGCAGCTTGCAAAAATTTAGGATGAAAAAATATGGAGAAACGATATTAACATTTTTTAAGGAGGCAACAGATGAATATAGCAGTATATCCGGGTAGTTTTGATCCTGTTACAAATGGGCATTTAGATGTTATAAAAAGAGCAGCAAAAGTTTTCGATAAATTAATTGTAGCGGTGCTTGTTAATCCATCTAAAACTCCTATGTTTTCATTGGAAGAACGGGTGGAAATGTTAAAAGAAGTAACTGCTGACATTGAAAATGTGGAAATTGACAGTTTTTCTGGTTTGCTTATAGAGTATTTAGAAAAAGTAAATTCAAAGATTATTGTAAAAGGACTGCGAATGGTTTCGGATTTTGAATATGAATTTCAGATGGCTTTGATAAACAAAAAGTTAAATCCTGATGTTGAAACTATATTTTTTATGACAAGCAATAAATATGGATATCTAAGCTCCAGCATAGTTAAAGAAGTAGCAAAGTTTGGGGGGTGCTTATCGGATCTCGTTCCAGATTCAGTAATTGAAAAGATATTACGAAAAATTAAAGATTAAGGGGGCATTTCATTGGAAGTGGCTGATAATTTAGAAGTATTAGAACTGTTAGATTCATTGGAGGATTATATCGAGAAAAGTTCCACCATACCTCTGTCGCAAAAAACCTTGATAAATAAGGATGAAATCTTGGAAATTATAAAGCAAATCAGGATTAAGTTGCCAGACGAATTAAAAAAAGCAGAGTGGATTAAACAAGAAAGACAAAAAATATTGATAGAAGCCCAGCAAGATGCTGAAACGATTTTAAAAGAAGCTGAGCAGAGAATTAATCAAATGGTGAATGAAAATGAAATTGTTAAAAAAGCTGAAAAAAAAGCGGCAGAAATAATAGCTCAAGCGCAGACTAATGCAAAGGAAATAAGACTTGGAAGTAAAGATTATGCTGATGAACTGTTAGCTAAATTGGAAAAAAATGTTTCAGAATTATTAAATACGATAAAGAATAATAGGAATGAACTAAGAGGCATTAAATAATCATGCCTCTTTATTTGTTATGGAAGTTATAATGACAAGAAAAATAACAGATAAAATTGAGATCACAAACATAAGTGAGGATATTTCAAATATGCTTATCATATTTTTCGCGCTTCCTTGATAAAAAGCTTCTGAAACTGCTACATTGTCAATGTTTATAAATTTCATAAAGACAAAGGAGAACAATCCAGCAAAAATGCTATGAATAGCTTTTGCAATTAAATACGGCAAGTAGCTTATCTTTGTATTATTAATGACACCTATTACTTGTCCATGCGTTGACAGACCACCCCATGCTAAAATTGAGCTTATTAATATGACTTTTTGGTATAATGGCGCCGTTGCTTGGCTAATCATATTTGAACCTATCGTGATTTCCATTAAGCCGCTTAAATATCCAGCAATCAAATTTTTGTTAAAACCAATTGCTTCAAATATCGGTGTAATAATCTTTTCTATAGCGTCTATTAAACCGTATACCTTTAGAAATTCTATTAAAACTGAAAATGTTATAATATAACCGCCTATCATGATTATTGTGTTCATGGAGTCTTTAACTGCACTTCCTAAGATTTCTCCAAAATTAGCTATTAAATCATCAGGATTGCTTTGACGAATATTATGGTATTCTGAACTTTTTAAATGTTTATTTTCGATATTATAGTTTCTAAAAATTATACCAGTAGTAATTGCTGCTAAATAATTTGATAACATTATTATATAACCAATTGTAGAGCTATTAAACATCCCCATGGCGACTACGCCTAACATAAATAGTGGTCCAGAGTTGTTGCAAAATGTCATTAACCTTTCAGCTTCGGCTGTATTTAAAAGTTTTTCTTCCCACAATCTTTTTATTATTTGCGCACCAACAGGATACCCAGATGTGTATCCAACGGCCATTGCAAAACCACCGTTGCCAGAAACATTGAATATTGGACGCATTATAGGCTCTAAAAATTTGCCAAGCATTTTGACAAATCCTAATCGTACCAGCATTTCAGACCCGATGAAAAAGGGAAGTAACGCTGGGAATACTGTAAAAAGCCATAGATTGATTCCTGACTTTGCAGCAGCAAGCGAATTTTTTGGAAATATGATAATTGAAATAACGAGAAATAAGACAAACACAATCGATAAAGCCTTTGTTTTATCTCCTTTCAATATTGTTCCCCCTTTGAAGTTTCCATAGTATATTTTTATTAAAGAGGGGGAAATAAAATGATTATTTTACTATAAACTTTTTAGTAAAATCCAAACTTGAAACTGGTTCATTTGTATATGCAAGCGTATATATGTCTGTTGCTTTTAAATCTATTTCAAACATTTCTGTGTTAGACAGGATTTTGTTGTATTCAGAAACTTTAGTGATAATTGGTATGCTTGCTTTGTTTTTAATTTCTTTTAAAAGTTTTAAACCTTTCTTAGTGGCGCCTAATATTCTTATATAATTTGGCCCATCAAATTTTAAATAAATGCTTGAATCAATATCCAATAAGACGTGCATCATTATCCGCCTTATTCTGCTTTCGGTATACCTTTTAGTTTTGATGTAGCCTATTATGTCGCTTAAATTATTGTAAAGAGATGAGGCTTTTTTTATACGGTTTTCTAAGCCTTCTGTAACGTCAAAAACATCTTTTACTGATGCATCATTTCTCAAACGATAAACTACTATTTTAGCAAAATCGTCTAAAGTAACGGGACCATGACCTTCTGCAATGCAATTTTTTAAAATTTCAAGAGAATATTGTGGCATATATTTTTCTAATATAGAATAGTTTTTATCATTTATAGCCTTTCTAAGATATGTAGCACTCGCAAAAGATTCTACTGTTTCCAGAGAATTATAGCCTGGCCCAAATCTTTTTAATGTCAAAGGTTTAATATTGCTATTTAACTTGATTAAGCTTTTTATGTATTCAATTCCAAGTATGTTATTTGGATTTCCGATAATGTCAATGATGTTTTCTCCAAAATATTTTAATAACGCTAATTCACGTGCTTTTGCATATGTGATGCCGTTTTTTAAATAATTTTTCAAAAGCGCTTTATAGTCTTCTGGCTCATCTAACAGAAATTTTGATATTCGGTATAATTCGTCAATAAAGCCATGTTCGCTTCCAAACGATATGTAATCAACGATGTGTAATGAATCAAGTAGTTTTATTGCACCGTAAGCAAATTTTTCCGCAGTGGAAACAGCGTATATTGTAGGCAGCTCAATGACTAAATCTATTCCGGATAATAATGCTGCTTCTGTTCTTGACCACTTATCTATTATAGAAGGAATACCACGTTGCACAAAATTGCCGCTCATTACTGCTACCACAAAGTCTGCTTTTGTCATTTCGATAGATTTTTTTATGTGATATATATGTCCATTGTGAAGTGGATTGTATTCTACAATTAAACCTAATACGCTCATAATATGCGCCTTTCTAAAAAATTATTAATTGTACTTATTATTTTATAAAAAATATGTTAAAATGTAAAATGTGTATACAATATATTTCTTCTTTTTAAAGGAGAAATATATAAAGATAAATATTTTGGAGGAAGGGACGATTTTATGAGTATTATTCAAAGTATCATTGAAAAAGCCAAAAGTGACAAAAAGAAAATTGTTTTGCCGGAAGGTGCGGAACCGAGGACATTAAAGGCTGCTGAGATAGTACTAAAAGAGGGAATCGCAGATTTAGTGCTTCTGGGAAATGAGGACGAGATAAAAAGTGCAGCAAAAGATTTGGACATATCCAAAGCAGAAATCATTGACCCTGTAAAGTCTGAAATGTTTGATAGGTATGCTAATGATTTTTATGAATTAAGAAAGAGCAAGGGAATTACTTTAGAAAAAGCCAGAGAAACAATCAAAGATAATATTTATTTTGGATGTATGATGGTTAAAGAAGGTTATGCTGATGGATTGGTATCTGGCGCTATTCATGCTACTGCAGATTTATTAAGACCAGCATTTCAGATAATTAAAACGGCTCCAGGAGCAAAGATAGTATCAAGCTTTTTTATAATGGAAGTACCTAATTGCGAATATGGCGAAAATGGTGTATTTTTGTTTGCTGATTGTGCAGTTAATCCATCGCCTAATGCAGAAGAACTTGCTTCTATTGCTGTACAATCTGCTAATACTGCGAAGAATTTGTTGGGCTTTGAACCAAAAGTTGCGATGCTTTCATTTTCCACAAAGGGCAGTGCATCACATGAATTAGTAGACAAAGTAAGAAAAGCGACAGAGATAGCAAAGGATTTGATGCCAGATGTTGCTATCGACGGTGAATTGCAATTAGATGCCGCTCTTGTAAAAGAAGTTGCAGAGTTAAAAGCTCCAGGAAGCAAAGTTGCAGGATATGCAAATGTTCTTATATTCCCTGACTTACAAGCTGGCAACATAGGATATAAGCTTGTGCAGAGGTTAGCTAAGGCAAATGCAATCGGACCGATAACACAAGGAATGGGTGCACCAGTTAATGATTTATCAAGAGGATGCAGTTATAGAGACATTGTCGATGTAATAGCAACAACAGCTGTACAGGCTCAATAAAATGTAAAGTATGGAGGATGAAAACTATGAAAATACTGGTTATTAATTGCGGAAGCTCTTCACTGAAATATCAATTGATCGAATCTACTGATGGGAATGTGCTGGCGAAAGGTCTTGCTGAAAGGATCGGCATAAATGATTCTCTATTGACGCATAACGCTAACGGAGAAAAAATCAAGATAAAAAAAGACATGAAAGATCACAAAGACGCAATAAAATTAGTTTTAGATGCTTTGGTAAACAGCGATTATGGTGTTATAAAGGATATGTCTGAGATAGATGCTGTAGGTCATAGAGTTGTTCATGGAGGAGAATCTTTTACATCATCAGTTCTTATAAATGATGAAGTGTTAAAAACAATAACAGATTGCATAGAATTGGCCCCACTGCATAATCCTGCTAACATAGAAGGAATTAAAGCTTGCCAGCAAATTATGCCAAACGTTCCAATGGTGGCAGTATTCGATACAGCTTTTCATCAGACAATGCCTGATTATGCATATCTTTATCCAATACCTTACGAATACTACACAAAGTATAGAATAAGAAGATATGGATTTCATGGTACGTCGCATAAATATGTTTCAAATAGGGCTGCAGAGATTTTAAATAGGCCTATTGAAGATTTAAAAATTATAACATGTCATCTTGGAAATGGTTCCAGTATTGCTGCCGTCAAATATGGTAAATCAATTGACACAAGCATGGGATTTACGCCATTAGAAGGTTTGGCTATGGGTACACGATCTGGAAACATAGATCCATCTATCATTTCTTATCTTATGGAGAAAGAAAATATAAGCGCTGAAGAAGTAGTAAATATATTAAACAAAAAATCAGGTGTTTACGGTATTTCAGGAATAAGCAGCGATTTTAGAGATTTAGAAGATGCTGCATTTAAAAATGGAGATGGAAGAGCTCAACTCGCTTTAAATGTATTTACGTATCGAGTAAAGAAGACGATTGGCGCTTATGCAGCAGCTATGGGAGGTGTTGATGCCATTGTATTTACAGCAGGTGTTGGTGAAAATGGACCGGAGATACGAGAATTTATACTAGATGGATTAGAGTTCTTAGGGTTTAGCTTGGATAAGGAAAAAAATAAGGTGAGAGGTAAAGAAACTATTATATCTACGCCAAATTCAAAAGTTAGCGTGATGGTTGTCCCGACTAATGAAGAATACATGATCGCTAAAGACACTGAAAAGATTGTAAAGAGTATAAAATAGCATTCTTGACAAATGTTTACCCCATTAGTATAATTAATTTTGGCAATTATATTGGGGTGAGAAAATGAAAATTGATTTATCAAAAATTAAGGGACATAGGGGTCGCAGCATTGAAGTCAACTACGTAGAAAATCTGAGTGTTCTTGAGGCAAATAGCAACAGATACGTGGTTATAAAGCCAATTACCGTTACTGGAAGCATAACACACGACAGTGAAGGGATAGTTTTAAAGCTTTTAGCACGTGGGGCTATTAAAGTAACATGCGATAGGTGCCTTGATGAATTTGAGTATGAGTTTGTAATACCGATTGATGAAGTAGTGAACGAGTCTGATGATGAATTTTCTGGTGAAGTGGAAGATGAAAAGCTTGATTTGACGAAGATTGTAATTGAAAATGTAGAACTTTCTCTTCCGATGAAATTCATTTGCTCCAATGATTGCAAGGGTCTATGTCCTACTTGTGGTAAAAATCTTAATCATGAAAAATGCGATTGCCAAATAAAAGAAATTGATCCACGCCTTTCAGTTTTGAATAAATTACTGCAGAAGATGTAGGAGGTGTATAGTATGCCAGTTCCAAAGCGTAGAACATCTAAGGCAAGAAGAGATAAGAGAAGGCATAGCCATAGTTTAGCTGTACCTGCTTATGTTTTGTGCCCACAATGTCACGAACCAAAATTGCCTCACAGAGTTTGCTTAAGCTGTGGTTATTACGATGGTAAAGAGGTATTGAAAGTGGAAGAAAAGTAATGGAGTTTTCTCTATTACTTTTCTTTTTTATTTCTTGACTTTTATATACGGCGTAATTTATAATTATGAGTAAGTCATAAAAACAACTTATATTTGGAGCTGATAATGTGGCCACGAAGCTTAGTAAAAGAGATAGACTAAAAAAATTAAAAATTGAGATTGAAAAATATCCATTTTATACTGATGACGAATTAGCTGATTTGTTTTCGGTTAGCGTTCAGACGATAAGGCTGGATAGAATGGAATTAGGTATTCCAGAGCTTAGAGAAAGAATAAAGAACGTTGCTGAAAAAAATTATAACAAGGTAAAAGCAATAGTAGGCAGCGAAATAGTAGGTGAGCTTATTGATTTAGAGTTAGGAAAAAGCGGAATATCTGTTTTCGAGCCTACGCCTGAAATGGCTTTTTTAAAGACGAAAATTATAAGAGGTCATTACATATATTCACAAGCAGAGTCTTTGGCGATATCTGTTATCGATGCTGAGGCTGCATTGATAGGTGTTGCAAATATAAAGTATAAATATCCAGTCAAGATAGGTGATAGGCTTGTCGCAAAAGCAGAAGTAACCAGAAAAAGAGGGAATAAATATTTTGTATGGGTTATGATTAAAGTGAAAGATAGAGAAGTGTTCAGAGGCAAATTTATATTAGTATCTTTAGAAAGCGATAGCACCGAAAAGGAGGTGCAACAACCTTGAAAATAGCAGTTGATGCTATGGGAGGAGATTATGCTCCATATGAAATAATAAAAGGCGTTGAAAAGGCATTAGATAGTTTTGATATAGAAATAGTTTTGGTTGGAAACAAAGAGCAATTATATAAATATGTAAAAGAAAAAGATGGCTTGACTATTGTACATGCAAAAGATGTAATTACAAACAATGAGCCACCTGTAGCCGCCATAAGGAAAAAGAAAGATTCTTCTATGGCTGTTGGCATTGAAATGCTTAAAAGGGATGAAGTGGATGCTTTTTTATCAGCAGGCAATACGGGTGCTTTAATGGCGGGTTCGCTTTTTAATATTGGAAGGATCAAAGGGATAGATAGGCCAGCGTTGGCACCAATACTGCCAACTTTGAATGGTGCCACGATTTTACTTGATGCAGGTTCAAACACAGATTGCAAACCAATAAATTTGTTTCAGTTTGCTATAATGGGAAGTGTATATGCACAAAAAATGCTTAATGTCGAGAACCCTAAAATTGGATTGTTTAATATTGGCGCTGAAGAAGAAAAAGGAAATGAGCTTACAAAACAAGTTTACGATTTAATAAGAAATTCTCATTTAAATTTCATTGGAAATGTCGAGGGTAGAGACATTGCTTATGGGATTGCAGACGTTGTAACATGTGATGGATTTGTTGGAAACGCCATCTTAAAGTCGATGGAAGGGACTGCATCTGTAATATCATCCTTGTTAAAGCAGGAGCTTCAAAGGAATATATTTACTAAATTAGGTGCTATGTTAATTTACGGTGCTTTAAAGAACATAGTTAAGAAAATGGATTACACTGAATATGGTGGTGCTCCGCTTCTTGGTATAAAGAAACCTGTTATTAAGGCTCATGGAAGTTCGAAAGAAAAAGCAATTTTTAATGCTATAAGACAGGCTAAAACAATTGTGGAAATGGATGTTATATCACACATCCAGAGGGAAATAGAATTGATTGGAGATGATATAAGTGCTGCAAAATAGAGATTTCAAAGCTGGAATTTTGGGAACGGGAAGTTTTGTCCCAGAAAACAAGTTGACAAATCAAGATCTAGAAAAGATGGTGGATACTTCAGATGAATGGATCGTATCGAGGACAGGAATAAAGGAAAGACGCATTGCACCACAATCAATGACTACGTCTTACATGGCAACTGAAGCGGCAAAAAAGGCTATTGAAGATGCTGGAATAGAAGCTTCAGAAATAGATTTAATTATCGTTGCAACTGTCGTTCCGGATATGAATTTCCCTTCTACTGCTTGTCTTGTACAGGCAAATATTAAAGCTACAAAAGCAGCGGCTTTTGACATAGAAGTAGGATGTTCTGGATTTATATATGGCCTTTCTATAGCAAAACAGTTTGTGGAGAGTGGTACATATAAGACTGTCCTTGTGATTGCAGCAGACGTGTTATCAAAAATAACCAATTGGGAGGACAGGAATACTTGTGTATTATTTGGTGATGGAGCAGGGGCTGCTATAGTAGGTCCGGTTAAAGATGGATACGGAATTTTAGACAATGTCATTGGGGCTGATGGAACTGGAGGAATGCATTTATACATGCCAGCTGGTGGTTCGCGAATGCCAGCAAGTGAAGATACTGTAAAAAACAAATTACATACAATCCATATGAATGGGCAGGAAGTTTTTAAATTTGCAGTCAATGTCATGAATACAGCAACTGTAGAGGTTTTAAATAGATGCGGATTGAAACCTGAAGATGTAGATCTTTTTATACCACATCAAGCAAATATTAGAATAATAGATGCAGCAATGAAAAAGTTGAAACTGTCAAAAGAAAAAGTTTTTATCAACTTGGATAAATACGGAAATATGTCTGCAGCTTCTGTCATTGTCGCTTTAGACGAGGCTTTAAAAGCAGGGAGAATAAAAAATGGAGATATAATTTTGATGGTTGCGTTTGGCGCTGGTTTAACGTGGGGTTCTACTGTGATAAAGTGGTTGAGATAGGAGTGAGAACATGATAAAGACACAGATTACTGATTTATTTGGCTTGGAATATCCTATATTTCAAGGTGGAATGGCTTGGGTTGCAACAGCAGAATTGGCTGCTGCAGTTTCAAATGCTGGTGGACTTGGCATTATTGGTGCAGGAAATGCACCTGCCAGTTTTGTCAAAGAACAAATAAGAAAAGCGAGAGAATTGACTGATAGACCTTTTGGCGTTAATGTAATGTTAATGTCGCCATTTGTTGATGAAGTTATGGATGTTGTGATAGAGGAAAAAGTAAGTGTTATCACTACAGGTGCTGGGAATCCAGGCAAATATATAAACAGGTTGAAAGAAAACAATATAAAAGTTGTTCCTGTTGTTCCATCTGTTGCATTGGCTAAAAGAATGGAATCAATTGGGGTCGATGCGGTTGTAGCAGAAGGAACAGAATCAGGTGGACATATAGGTGAGCTTACTACTATGGCTTTAGTGCCTCAAGTTGTCGATGCGGTGAGTATACCTGTCATAGCGGCAGGTGGCATTGGCGATGGAAGAGGTGTTGCTGCAGCTTTTTGCCTTGGAGCTCAAGGTGTTCAGTTGGGTACGCGATTTGTGTGTTGTACGGAGTGTACAGCAAATGAAAAATATAAGGAGTACATAATAAATGCTAAGGACAGAGATGCAGTTGTGACTGGCAGAACTACAGGCCATCCTGTAAGATCTTTAAAAAATCATCTTACAAGAGAGTTTGAAAAAGCAGAGCAAAACGGAGCTTCAAAAGAGGAATTGGAACAGTTAGGTGCAGGAAAGTTAAGAGATGCAGTAGTATATGGAGATGTTTTGAATGGTTCTGTTATGGCTGGTCAAATATCTGGTCTTATAAACGATATTAAGCCTGCTAAAGCAATAATTGAGGATTTGTTTAATGATGCTGAGAAAATTATTGTAAGTTTATATGGGGGCTTTAAAAGATGAAGATTGCATTTATATATCCAGGACAAGGTGCACAATATACAGGAATGGGCAAAGAAATATATGAAAATTTTGCTGAAGCAAGAGAAGTTTTTGAAGAGGCAAATGATGCATTAAAATACGATATTACTAGATTATGTTTTGAAGGTCCTGATGAAGAATTAATGAAGACGGAAAATACACAACCTGCCATATTGACGGTAAGTATTGCATTGACTAAGGTGCTATCAAAAAGAGGGTTGAAAGCAGATGTGACGGCTGGCTTAAGCTTAGGTGAATACAGTTCTCTTGTATATTCAGGTGTATTATCTTTTAAAGATGCAGTGAAGCTTGTGAAGAAAAGGGGAGAATACATGCAAAATGCTGTTCCAATAGGTATAGGAGGAATGGCAGCAATAATAGGACTTGACAATGAAGTGGTAGAGAATATATGCTATAATGTAAGAGAATTTGGTGTTGTTGAACCAGCTAACTACAATTGTCCAGGGCAATTATCGATTGCAGGTGAAATTAAAGCTTTAGAAAAAGCTGTAGAACTTGCTAAAGAAAAAGGGGCAAAAAAAGCAGTTATGTTGCCTGTTAGTGCACCATTTCACTGCAGTATGCTTAAGGATGCAGGCATTAAACTAGAAGAAGATTTGAAGCATGTTCCAATATTTGATATGTCAGTTCCAGTCATTACTAATGTTACTGCGGATTACCTTAAAATTGACGAAGTTAAAAAGACCTTAGTGAAACAGGTAAGCAGTCCTGTTTTATGGGAACAATCAGTAAGAAAGATGATTGATGATCAAGTTGAAGTTTTCATTGAAATAGGGCCAGGGAAAACACTTACTGGATTCATGAAGAGAATAGATAAGACGAAAAAAGCCATCAATTTTGAAGATACGAGTTCGCTTGATAAACTTTTATCCACTTTGGAGGTAAACTGAATGGATAGGGAAATTAAAACGGCATTAGTGACAGGAGGAGGAAAAGGGATAGGGAAAGCTATCGCCTTAAAGTTAGCAGAAGACGGGTATAATGTCGTAATTAATTATTCAAAGAGTTCGAAAGATGCTTTAGAGACTGTTGAAGAAGCTAAAAAGTTTGGCGTTGAATCTTGTGCTTTAAAATGCGATATTTCAAATTATAATGAAGTTGAAAAAATGGTCAATGACATAATCGATATGTTCGGTAATATTGACGTTGTTGTAAATAATGCTGGAATAACAAAGGATAACCTTATACTTAGAATGTCAGAAGATGACTGGGATAATGTTATAGATGTTAATTTAAAGGGAACTTTTAATGTAATAAAATTTGTTTCTAAGTATATGATAAAAAGAAGAAAAGGGAAAATTATAAACATATCTTCAGTAGTAGGTGTGATTGGAAATGCAGGCCAATCCAATTATGCGGCATCTAAAGCTGGAATTATAGGTTTGACAAAATCTTTGGCAAAAGAATTAGCGTCCAGAGGAATAACTGTTAATGCTATTGCGCCTGGTTTTATAGAAACTGATATGACAGATGTATTAAGTGAAACAGTAAAATCGTCAATGTTGAATTCCATACCATTAAAAAGAGCAGGAAAACCACAGGATATAGCAAATGTAGTGTCTTTTCTTGCCAGCAATGCTTCAGATTATATTACAGGACAGGTAATCAATGTTGACGGAGGAATGGTAATGTAATATTATTCTAATATGGGTGCTTTGAGAGGAGGTGAACTTTATGGAGTTTGAAAAGATTAGAGACATAATCGTTGAACAATTGGGAGTAGATCCAGAAGAAGTCACTATGGAATCATCTTTTATAGATGATCTTGGAGCAGATTCACTCGATATAGTTGAATTAATCATGGCGCTTGAGGAAGAATTTGATGTTGAAATTCCTGATGAAGATGCAGAAAAAATTAAGACAGTTGGTGATGTAGTAGAATATTTAAAAAATCTTGAAAAGTAATATTAAGTCCCGCAATTGCGGGACTTAATTAGATAATTATTTGATGGAGGATTATCTATGAACAGGGTTGTAATAACTGGTATAGGAGCCATAACTCCAATAGGCAATAACATTGATGATTTATGGAATTCTCTTATAAATGGAAAGTCGGGAATTGATAGAATTTCCAGATTTGATGTTTCAGCTTATCCAACGAAACTGGCGGCAGAAGTAAAAGATTTCGAACCGACAGATTATATTGATAAAAAAGAAGCCAAGAGGATGGACAGATTCACTCAGTTTGCTTTGGCATCTGCAAAAATGGCTTTAGCAGATTCAGGACTTGACCTTGCCAGTGAAGATTTGGATAGAATAGGCGTTGTGTATGGCTCAGGAATAGGTGGAATAGAAACGTTAGAAAATCAACAGAATATTTTAAGGGAGAAAGGTCCAGGAAGAGTAAGTCCTTTTTTTGTTCCGATGATGATAGCCGATATGGCAGCAGGGCTCATATCGATTACTTTTGGACTTAAAGGACACAATGAAACGATAGTCAACGCATGTGCATCAAGTTCCAATGCCATAGGTGATGCATTTAAAGTAATTGAGCGCGGTGATGCGGATATAATTGTTACTGGTGGCAGTGAAGCTGCAATAACACCTTTGGCAATTGCGGGATTTTGCTCAATGAAGGCGATGTCAACAAATGAAGATCCTAAGACTGCGTGCAGACCTTTTGATGCTAATAGAGATGGATTTATAATGGGAGAAGGGTCGGCTACACTTGTCCTCGAGTCATTGGATCATGCGTTAAAAAGAGGTGCTAAAATATATTGTGAGATTGTGGGTTATGGTGCTACTGCCGATGCTTATCATATAACTGCACCTGCGCCTTTGGGCGAAGGAGCAGCGAGAGCGATGAAACTTGCACTAAAAGATGCTGGTATTGTGCCAGATGATATTGATTATATAAACGCACACGGGACTTCTACAGAGTACAACGATAAATATGAAACTATGGCTATTAAAAATGTATTTGGAGAACATGCTTATAAATTAAAAATCAGTTCCACCAAGTCTATGACAGGACATATGCTTGGAGCATCAGGGGCTGTGGAAGCTGTAGCTACAATACTTGCTATAAAAAATGGAATTGTTCCGCCTACTATCAATTATGAGACTCCAGATCCTGAATGCGATTTGGATTATGTCCCAAATAAAGCTTTAAAGATGGATGTAAATTATGCTTTGTCAAATTCTTTTGGCTTTGGAGGGCACAATGCTTCATTAGTGTTTAAAAAATATTGAAAGAGGCACAATCATGGAGTTAAGCGATAGATATGAAAATTTAGAGAAAAATATCGGTTATACTTTTAATAATAAAAAATTGCTTAAAAATGCTTTAACACATAGTTCATGGGCAAATGAAAGCAAAAACTTTCTAAGCAGCAATGAAAGATTGGAGTTTTTAGGCGATTCTGTATTGAGCATTGTAATAAGTGAATATTTATATAAAAATAGGACTGATTTGGAAGAAGGCTATTTGTCAAAGTATAGAGCCGAAATAGTCTGTGAGCCTTCACTTGCGCGATGTGCAAGAGAGATAGAGATTGGCAAGTATTTAAATATAGGTAGAGGTGAAGAGATGACAGGTGGCCGCAATAGGGATTCTATCCTTGCAGATGCGATGGAAGCTTTAATAGCGGCAGTCTACTTGGATTCAGATCTTAAAACAGTAAGTGAAGTTGTATTAAGGCTCTTTGAGAAAATTATAAACGAAGTTTTAAGCGGATTAATATATCGGGATTATAAAACAAAGTTGCAAGAAGTAACACAAAAAATGGGCTCAGAAAGAGTGAATTATAAACTAATAGATGAATATGGGCCTGATCACAATAAGATGTTTGTGATAGAAGTTTTTGTCGGTGAAAATAGACTTGGTAGAGGAAAGGGAAGAAGTAAAAAAGAAGCTGAGCAATATGCAGCCATGGAGGCTTTAAGCAAGATGGGGTTAATATGAAAGATATCTACATTATACCGATTTTTGTTCCACATTTAGGATGTCCTCATAAATGTGTTTTTTGCAATCAAGACGAAATAACTGGTTTGAAATCGGAAGTAAATGAGGAATACGTAGAAAGAACTATCGAAGATTATTTGAAGACTATTCCGAAATATGCTCACGTTGAGGTTTCCTTTTATGGTGGAAGCTTTACCGGAATACCATTAGAGATACAAAAGAATTTTTTGTCGATTGCACAAAAATATTTGGCTTCAGGAAACATAGATGCAATTCGATTGTCTACCAGGCCTGATTATATAGATGAGATTATTCTTGACAATTTAAAAAGGTATGATGTTTCGATCATAGAACTGGGAGTACAAAGCCTGGATAATGAAGTGCTATTAAGGAGCCATAGAGGTCATAGCATTGATGATGTTTATAGAGCATCAAGGCTTATAAAAGAATATGGATTTACATTAGGGCTACAGATTATGGTAGGATTGCCGGGTGATACTAGACAAAAAACATTAAAAACAGCGGATGAGATAATTTCATTGAAACCTGCGTTTGTAAGGATTTATCCTACTCTCGTTTTGAAAGGCACTTATTTAGAAAAAATGTATAAAAATGGAGTGTATATGCCTATTAGTTTGGAAGATGCTGTGGAGATTTCAAAAGAATTGTACATCAAATTTAAGAAAAACCATATAGATGTAATTAGAATAGGACTACAAGCAACAGATGCGATAAACGTAAATAGAGATGTAGTAGCTGGTCCGTTTCATCCAGCGTTTGGAGAGTTAGTAAAGTCGTCTATTTATAAAGATGTTGTTAAACATCTTTTTCAAAATAACGATATTAAAGAATGTACGGTGTTTATTTATGTCAATCCTCGTTCGGTTTCAGCTTTAATTGGAAACAAAAAAAGAAATAAGATTTACTTAGAATCGGAATTTGGCGTAAAAATTAATATAGTTCAGCTTGAAGATGTTAAAGAAGACAGCGTGCTTTTAGAATATGACGGACGTGTATTTAAAAAATCAATAGAAGATTACATAAATGAGTCCACTATATGATCTTAAAAAAATTTTTATAAAAAGAAGGAATTAGTCATTATTTATAGAATATATATTTTGTATTCATTTTCAATTCTACTAAGGAGGTTATTATAGTGGAGGTTCTAAAAGTATCAGCTAAATCTCAACCTAAATCTGTAGCAGGTGCATTGGCGGCTGTATTGAGAGACAAGTCTGTAGCTGAGATACAGGCTGTCGGAGCGGGAGCCGTAAATCAGGCTGTTAAAGCTATAGCAATAGCAAGAGGATTTGTGGCCCCTAATGGTATAGATTTAATTGCTATACCAGCTTTTTCAGAGATAGAAATAGAAGGGGAGACCCGAACAGCAATAAAGTTCATAGTAGAACCAAGATAATTAAAACCTGCTAAAGCAGGTTTTAATTATCTTGTGGAGTGCCTTTTAATTCTAATTTTTGGAGGGTCTTATGTTTTTAAAGAAATTAGAGATAATAGGATTTAAGTCCTTTGCAGATAGAGTTGTATTGAATTTTGAAAAGGGAATTACAGCAATTGTTGGTCCAAACGGAAGTGGAAAAAGCAATATTTCAGATGCTGTAAGGCTTGTTTTAGGAGAACAAAGTATCAAAAGTTTAAGGGGAAATAAATTAGAAGATGTCATTTTTGTAGGCACAGAAAATAGAAAGCCGTTGAGTTTTGCGGAAGTTACGTTGACACTTGATAACAGTGATCACATGCTTCCACTGGATTTTACTGAGGTGGTAATAACCAGAAAAATATTTAGATCAGGTGAAAGCGAATTTTACATAAACAAGACGCAATGCAGATTAAAAGATGTATTTGAGCTGTTTATGGATACAGGAATAGGGCGAGATGGGTACTCTATCATTGGTCAAGGTAAAATCGATGAGATTTTACTGTCACGACCAGAAGATAGAAGGCAAATTTTTGAGGAAGCTTCTGGAATTTCAAAATACAAATATAAAAAGGAAGAGGCACAAAAAAAATTAGTTGTGACGAATGAAAATATAAATAGGATAAACGATATATTGCTGGAGCTTCAAAATCAATTGGAACCTCTGCATGAACAAAAAATAAAAGCAGAAACTTTCCTGAAATTACAGGAAGAAAAAAAACGCATTGATATAACAATTTATTGCCATGATATAGATGAGCTTTTTAAAAAGTTAAATAATTTTAAATCAGATTATACTGTGATTGAAAAGAATGTGTTGAAATTAAAAACAGAAATCGAAAGCAAAAAAAACACTTTAAATGAAGCGGAATCAGAGCTTGAAAGTTTCAAAGAGCAATTAGACAGAAAAAAACAAGATTATTATAATTCTATAAATGAGATAGAGACATTAAATGGAAAGATAGAACTTTTAAATGAAAAAGTAAAAAATAGTGAAGAAAATATAGATAGATTAAAAAAATCTCTTGAAGATAGTAAGAATAAATCATCTCTTACATCAAAAGAAATAGGTGTAATTAATGACAGCATAAAAGAGATTGAGTCAAAGAAACAATATTTTGAATCAGAATTAAGCATCCTTATTTCAAGGTATGAATCTATAAAAGAAGAGTCTAGTTTAAAACAAATGGAAGTTGAATCTGCAAAAGAAGACGTAGTTGACATTTTAAATGAGATTGCAGAGAATAATAACATTCTTTCAAAGACGGAAATAATGAAAAATAATTTATCCGAAAAATTAAATGATTTAGTTAAAACACAAAACAATCTGCTAAACGACATTGAACTTAAAAATCATGAAATAAACGAAATACAAAATAACATTGAAAGCCTTAATAGTGAATTAGTTATATTTAATGATGATAAAAATTTGACTGAAGAAAAATTAAAGTCATTAGAAGATAATATAAAGATTCAAAATGGGAAATATGAAAAAACATTAAATGAATACAACAGCGCGATAGCTAAGTTAAGGCTTCTAAGGGATATGGATAAAGAATATGAGGGATATAATCACAGCATTAAAAATTTGATGAAGTACATTGAGAAGAATGAGTCATTAAGAAAGAATGTATTAGGTGTAGTTGGAGAATTAATTGATGTAAGAAGTGAATATTCTTTAGCTATTGAGATAGCATTAGGTTCAGCAATTCAAGACGTTATAACGGAAACTACCGAAAGTGCTAAGGATCTCATATCTGTGCTTAAAAAGAATAATTTTGGTAGAGCGACATTTTTGCCACTTGACAATATAACGTACAAACCATTTGATAAATCATTTAATAACTGCGATGGAGTAATAGGATTGGCTTCTGATATTATTGATTACGATAAAAAAATTGAAAAAGCGATAAAATTCATTTTAGGAAGGGTAATAGTAACAAAGGATTTAGATACTGCTATTTCGCTAAGTAGAAAATTTAAAAATCAGTTTAAATTAGTGACATTAAAAGGTGAAGTCATTAATCCTGGTGGTTCTATAACTGGAGGAAGCGTCTTAAAGTCTCAAAATATATTGAAGCGGAAAGAAGATATTAAACTTGAAGATATAAAATGCAATAAATTGGCAAAAGAATTAAAAGAATTGGAAAAGCACAAAGATACTTTAACCAAAGAAATGGAAAAAACAAAAGAAAAATTGGATAATATAATAAATAACATTAATATTAAAGCAGGCATTTTAAATGACTTGATGAAAAATAAATCTTCTTTAGAGATGGAGATAGAAAAATTAAGCACGATTATAAAACAAAGTGAATTAGAAGAAAAACAGATAAGAGATATTATAAATAGCTATGACAAGGAAATTAATAAATACAAAGATAACATATCGCAACTTAATCAAAAAAAAGCTTGTTTAGACAAATTGATCAGAGATTATAAAGACAACAAAGATTCTAGTGCTGATGTTCTCAATAAGCTAGAGGTAGAAATAACTAATTTAAAAATTGAATTAGCAAAATATGAGCAAAAGTTGATGAATGATGTTTCGAAATTAAATGAAAAGGAGTTAGAATATAGCAACATTACTGGATCAATTATTGAGATAGAAAAAAGCATTGACAAGTATGAAAATTTAAAAATAATGTATGAAAAAGATATAAATAGAACTAATGAGAAAAGTGAAATTTTAAATGAAAGGCTTAAAAAGATTAACGAAGAAATACATGAAATAGAAAGAAAGATTGAGACGAAATTGAAAAACATAAATATAGATAAAGAAATATTGGATAAATTAGAAAATGAATATTCTAAAGAAATAGAAAAGAAACGATTAAAAGAATTGAATATTCAAAAACTTGAAATGGAAATTGAAAATATCAAAAATAAACTTTGGGAAGATTATGAGATGACTTTCAACAATGCAAAAGCGAATTTAATAAATGAAAATATTTTGACATTGAGGCAGCAGTTATCAAAAATTAATGCATCTATTAAAGAGTTAGGAATAGTCAATCTAAATGCAATAGAGGAATACAAAAATTTAAAAGAACGATACGATTTTCTGAAAATGCAATATGATGATTTGGTGGAAGCAAAGAATTCACTTAATTCAATTATTGATGATGCAAATAAGATTATAAAGGCCAAATTTAAAGATAATTTTAACTTAATCGAAGCACAATTTAAAGAAACATTTAAAAAATTGTTTGGCGGTGGGAGAGCAGAGTTAATTTTGACAAATCCTGATGATTTGCTTAATACGGGGATAGAAATAAATGTACAGCCTCCTGGGAAAAAGCTTCAAAACATTTCTCTCCTATCAGGTGGCGAAAAAGCATTAGTTGCAATATCATTGCTATTTGCTATGATATTAATAAGACCGACACCTTTTTGTATACTCGATGAAATAGATGCTGCGCTAGACGATGCAAATGTGGATAGATTTGCATCTTACTTGAAAGACCTTTCACGTGAATCACAGTTTATAGTTGTGACTCACAGAAAAGGTACCATGTCAGTTGCTGACACATTATATGGAGTAACTATGCAGGAAAAAGGTGTTTCAAAGTTATTATCGTTAAAATTAGAAAGTGCTTAGAAAGGAATGTAATGTATGCTAAACTTCTTCAAAAAAAATAAAAAAGACGATGAAATTGTAGAAAAAGAAGATAAAAAAGGACTTTATCAGAGATTAAAAGATGGTCTTGCAAGGACAAGGGATAATTTTACATCTAAAATAGATGGCATATTATCGTTTGGAAGAAAAGTAGACGATGAATTGTTTGAAGAATTGGAGGAAATTCTAATATTAGCAGATGTTGGTGTTTCTACAACAGAAAAGATTATTGATAATTTAAAAGAGAAAGCTAAAGAGCAGAAAGTTAAAGATGCAGAAAAAATAAAGGAATTGTTGGCAGAAGAAATATACGATATTATGGAGGCTAAAGAGACGTCGTTTAAAATTACGCAACCAACTTTAATTTTAATTGTTGGTGTCAATGGTGTCGGTAAGACGACGACAATAGGCAAACTTGCCAATAAGTTTAAAAGAGATGGAAAAAGAGTATTGCTAGTGGCAGCAGATACATTTAGGGCAGCAGCCATAGATCAGTTAGAGGTATGGGCAGGAAGAAATAATTGTGAAATAATAAGGCATGAGGAGGGGTCAGATCCAGCATCTGTCCTTTTTGACGGTATAAAAGCTGCGAAATCCAGAAACGTAGATGTTATATTGTGCGATACTGCGGGAAGGTTACACAACAAAAAAAATCTTATGGAGGAATTGAAAAAAATATATAGAGTTGCTCAAAGAGAATTTAATGAAGGCAATATAGAGACGTTTTTGGTTTTAGACGCTACAACTGGCCAAAATGCAATACAACAAGCTAAAATTTTTAAAGAAGCTACAGATGTAACTGGTATAATACTGACAAAACTTGATGGAACAGCAAAAGGAGGCATTGTAATATCGATAAAATCTGAGCTTGATATACCAGTAAGGTTTATTGGTGTAGGAGAAGGTATTGATGACCTTCAAGAATTTGATTCAGAAAAATTTGTTAGGGCATTGTTTGAATAAAAACTTGACAAATTAGCTTTTCTCGTATAAAATCTTAATGTAAAGGCAAGTACCTTAACAGGTGGTATATATATGAATTCTGATTTTGTTGAAATGAATGTATTGTATGATTTTTATGGTTCGCTACTTACAGGCAAACAAATGGATATATTTAAAATGTATTATATGGATGATTATTCATTAGGCGAAATATCACAGGAACTTAATATTTCAAGACAAGGTGTATACGACTCTTTAAAAAGGGCTGAAAGTATTTTAAAATACTATGAAGATAAATTAGGACTTGTAAAAAAATACAATGATAACATGGAAAAGCTCTCTAAAATAAAGCAGTCGATAGGTGAGGTTAAAAAGTATATTTCCGATCAAAAAGTCTTAGAGGCTTTGGAAGATATAGAAAAAGAAATTGATGGTTTAGAATTTTAAATAAAAATTTCTAGGAGGTTTTTGAATGGCATTTGAAAGTCTTACTGGAAAGCTTCAAGACATTTTTAAGAAACTTAGGGGTAAAGGCAAGCTAAGCGAAAAAGATGTAAAAGAGGCTATGAAAGAAGTCAAGATAGCGCTTTTAGAGGCTGACGTTAATTTTAAAGTTGTTAAAGAATTTATAAATACTGTTACTGAAAAGTCTTTGGGGCAAGAAGTAATGGAAAGCCTAACGCCTGCACAGCATGTCATAAAAATTGTCAATGACGAATTGACGGCACTGATGGGTTCTAAAGAAAGCAAGATCAATTTTAGCGATAAACCTCCAACAGTTATAATGATGGTAGGATTGCAAGGTTCCGGTAAGACGACTACAAGTGGCAAACTTGCTAATTATTTAAGGTCTAAAGGAAAAAGTCCTGTACTTGTTGCATGTGATATATACAGACCTGCAGCAATTAAACAGCTTCAAGTAGTTGGTTCATCCATAAATGTGCCTGTTTTTTCGATGGGTGATAAGACTTCACCTGTTGATATTGCAAAGGCTTCTATAGATTTTGCAAGAAATAATAATTATAACGTAGTAATAATTGATACGGCTGGAAGACTTCACGTAGATGAAGAACTGATGGATGAATTGAAAAACATAAAAGATGCCGTGAATCCAAATGAGACACTTTTGGTTGTCGATGCTATGACAGGTCAAGATGTTGTCAATGTAGCTGAATCTTTTAATGAAAAACTTGATATAGATGGAGTTATATTGACAAAACTTGATGGTGATACAAGAGGCGGAGCAGCTTTGTCGGTGAAAGCTGTCACGCATAAACCCATTAAATTTATAGCATCAGGCGAAAAATTTACTGACATAGAAGTTTTTCATCCAGATAGAATGGCTTCAAGAATATTGGGAATGGGAGATGTTTTAAGCTTAATTGAAAAAGCTCAGGCACAGATAGATGAAAAAAAGGCATTGGAGCTGCAAAAAAAGATTTTAGAGCAACAGTTTTCGTTTGATGACTTTTTAGATCAATTGCAGGGATTAAAAAACATGGGGCCAATTGATCAGTTGTTTTCCATGATACCTGGTGTAAATATGTCAAAATTAAAAGGAGTAAACATAAGTGATAAGGACATAAAGAGGATAGAGGCAATAATTCAGTCAATGACTAAGGAAGAAAGACAGAATCCTTCTATCATAAATGGCAGCAGAAAAAAAAGAATCGCTGCTGGCAGTGGTACATCGATTCAGCAAGTAAATAGCTTGCTTAAACAGTTTGAGCAAACTAAGAAGATGATGAAGCAGTTTACTGATATGGGCAAAAATATGAAAATAGGCAAAAGAAAAATGCCATTTTTCAGATAAATATTTGGCTTTAAAAGGAGGTGATAAAGTGGCAGTCAGGATTAGATTAAAAAGAATGGGTGCGAAAAAGTCACCATTTTACAGATTCGTTGTGGCCGATTCAAGATCACCACGTGATGGTAAGTTTATAGAGGAGATTGGATATTATAATCCAGTATCTAATCCAAAGGAAATTAAAATTGATTCTGAAAAAGCAATAAAGTGGCTAAAAGTAGGTGCACAACCATCTGACACGGTTAGAGCTCTATTCAAAAAAGAAGGTATATTTGATAAAATTAACAATTAAAATGCTGTTTTAGGAAGGGATAAACATGGGTGAATTAGTTAAGTTCATTGCGAAATCTCTTGTTGACAACCCTGATGCAGTTCAAATTAATGAAATTGAAGGTGAGCAGTCAATTATAATAGAGCTTAAGGTTGCTCCAGAAGATATGGGAAAAGTTATAGGTAAACAAGGTAGGATAGCAAAAGCTATAAGAACTGTTGTTAAGGCTGCTGCGACCAAAGAGAAAAAACGTGTCATCGTAGAAATAATTTAGGTGATTTTATGGATGATTATTTATCCGTAGGCAAAATTACATCTGCATACGGTGTAAACGGCGAAGTCAAGGTATATCCGCTTACAGATCATTTAGATAGATTTTATGATCTTGATTATGTGTATATTTTTGATGATGACAAAAGGGTTCAATATCAAATTGAATCAGTAAGATTTATTAAGAATCTTGTTTTGATAAAATTTTATGAAGTAAATGACAGAAATGAGGCGGAGAAGCTTAAAAACAAATTTATAAAAATAACGATGGATGATGCTGTAGAGTTAGAAGAAGACGAGTATTTTATTAAAGATTTGATAGATATGAAAGTTTACACTGATGACAAAAGAGAGTTGGGTGTATTAAAGGACGTGTTAAAAACTGGTGCTAATGATGTGTATGTAGTAAAAACAGATGAGAGGGATATATTGATACCTGCCATTAAAGATGTGATTAAAGATGTGGATGTAAATGGCAAAAAAATGATAGTCCATCTTTTGGAGGGGCTATAGTGGTTTTTAATGTTTTAACGATTTTTCCTGATATGTTTGAAGGTATACTCAGAAATAGCATTCTAAAAAGGGCAATCGAGAGAGAATTGATAAAAGTAAATTTGGTAAATATCAGGGATTATTCGAAAGACAAACATAAGAAAACCGATGATTATCCATATGGTGGCGGGTATGGCATGGTAATGATGGTTCAGCCAATATACGATGCAATTAATGCAGTCAAGTCATCTAAAGATATGCCAGTTTTTTATATGGGTCCTAAAGGGAAAAGATTCGATCAAAAAAAAGCAATAGAGCTATCAAAATACGACGAAATAATCATTTTATGTGGACATTACGAGGGAATCGACGAAAGAGCGTATTCACTAATAGATGAGGAGATATCAATAGGTGATTTTATCTTGACAGGCGGCGAAATCGCTGCGATGGCAGTCATAGATTCTGTGTCAAGGTTGATACATGGTGTTTTGCCGCAAGATGAAAGTTTTATAGATGAATCTTTTTATTGTGGTTTATTAGAATATCCTCAATATACAAGGCCTGAAATATTTAATGGGATGGAAGTCCCGAAAGTGTTACTGTCTGGAAACCATGCAGAGATTGCTAAGTGGAGAAGGCAGAAATCATTAGAGACTACGCTTAATTTACGCCCAGATCTTTTGGATAGAAAATATCTATCAGAACAAGATATTGAATATCTTAAAGAGTTAGGTTATTCGGATATTTGAAAGGAGGGAAAAAAATGAATCTAGTTGATATTGTAGAAAGAGAACAATTGAGAGAAGTACCTGAATTTAATGTTGGTGATACTGTAAGAGTACATTATAAAGTTATCGAAGGTGACAAAGAAAGAATTCAGGTTTTTGAAGGTGTTGTTATAAAAAGAAGTGGTGGTTCATTAAGAGAAAACTTTACCGTAAGGCGTATTTCTTATGGTGTTGGAGTAGAAAGGACTTTCCCACTTCACTCACCTAGGATTGAAAAGATAGAAGTAGTAAGAAAAGGTAGAGTTAGAAGAGCTAAACTCTATTATGTTAGGAAAAGAGTTGGCAAAGCTGCTAAAATTCAAGAGAAGAAATAAAGGGGACTTGATTGGTCCCTTTTTCAATATTTGGAGGAAATTATGTATCAATGGTATCCTGGACACATGGCAAAAACTAAACGCCTGATTGAAGAAAATTTAAAAATAGTAGATATTGTTTATGAGTTATTAGATGCTCGAATTCCAAAAAGCAGTAGAAATCCATTGATAGATGACTTAGTCAAAAATAAAAAACGAATTATTTTACTTAATAAATCCGATTTGGCTGATTTAGAAGTCAATAAAATGTGGAACGATTATTTCAACCTTAAAGGTCATGTAAGCCTTAATATAAATTCTTTAGATAGCAAATGCATTCAAAGTATTTACGAATTGACTTTAAAAGAGTGCAGCGATATAATCGATAAAAAAAGACAGAAGGGTATAAAAACCAAATTAAGGGCAATGATAGTCGGTATACCTAACGTTGGAAAATCAACATTGATAAATTCATTAATAAAAACAAAAAATGCTAAGACAGGCAATAAACCAGGTGTGACAAAATCGAAGCAGTGGATTAAAACACCTTATTTTGATTTATTAGATACTCCAGGCATTCTGTGGCCTAAATTTGAAGACGAACATGTTGGAATAATGTTGGCTTTAACTTCTGCAATTAAAGATGAGCTATTAAATCATGAAGAGTTGGCATATTCATTACTTGATATATTGAGAATAAATTATCCAGAGCTTTTAATGAAAAGATACAAGTTAGAAGACATAGGCAAAGATGTGTATAAATTACTCACAGATATAGGTAAAGCAAGAGGTTGTTTGTCTTCTGGAGGAATTGTTGACACAGAGCGTGCTGCAAAAATCATTATTGATGATTTTCGCACAGGGAAAATCGGCAAAATATCTCTTGAAAGACCTAATTAGGGGGATTTTTGATGCTTTCTATAACAAAAAGCATGGCAATCTTAGGCATTGACGGATATGTAGTAGATGTAGAAATTGATATATCAAATGGGCTTCCTGCTTTTGATATAGTCGGATTAGGCGATACAGAGATAAAAGAATCGAGAGATAGAGTAAGAGCTGCTATAAAAAATAGTGGCTACGAATTTCCGGTTAAAAAAATAACAGTAAATTTAGCGCCTGCTAATACTAAAAAAGAAGGCACATCGTTTGATCTGCCGATAGCTGTAGGAATACTTATATGCACTGGACAAGTTAAAACTGTTGATAATGATACAGTTTTGCTGGGGGAGCTATCACTTGATGGTTCTCTACGGCCAATTAAAGGTGCGTTGCCTATGGCTATGGATGCAAGACTCTACGGAATTAAAAGGATAATACTGCCGTATGCAAATGCAAAAGAAGCTGCCATAACAAAAGATGTAGAAGTTATACCTGTCAAATCATTAAAAGACGTTGTTGATTACATAAACGGTATAAAAGTAATCAACAGTATTAAAATCGATATTGATGAGCTTTTCAAAAGAGAAAATTATGATGTAGATTTTTCTGATGTAAAAGGACAGGAAAATGCAAAAAGAGCATTTGAAATTGCTGCTGCCGGTGGCCACAATGTTATGCTTGTAGGTCCTCCTGGTTCAGGCAAAACCATGTTGGCAAGAAGGTTTCCTACCATACTTCCAGAGATGACTTTGGAAGAGGCATTAGAAGTTACAAAAATACATAGCATAGCAGGGACTTTGCCTGAAGATGTATCACTCCTGACAAACAGGGTTTTTCGAGCGCCTCACCATACTATTTCAACAGTTTCTTTAGTTGGCGGTGGCAGGATTCCGCGACCAGGAGAAGTTTCTTTAGCGCATTACGGTGTTTTATTTCTTGATGAGTTTCCTGAATTTCGTAGAGATGCTATTGAAGCGCTTAGGCAACCGTTAGAAGATGAATGTGTGACAATATCACGAGTCAACGCTACTTTTACGTATCCGGCTAAAGTAATTCTCGTTGTCGCATTAAATCCATGTCCTTGCGGCTATTTGGGCGACGATACTCATGAATGTAGATGTACTCCTAATGAAATAAGGCGTTATCAAAATAAGATTTCTGGTCCTTTATTGGATAGGATCGATTTGCATGTGGAAGTAAATCGCGTCGACAAGCAAAAATATTTTGATGATGATACAAATGTCGAAACATCAGAGATGATACGCAATAGAGTAAAAAAGGCAAGAGAGATTCAATTAAAAAGGTATAAAGGCAGTGGTATATTTTTTAATTCTCAGCTAAATAATAATATGATAAAAAAATACATAAAACTTGATGAAAAAACTACAGATATGATAAAAGAATACTTTGATACATTAGGACTTAGTGCCAGAGCTTATAATAAAATAGTGAAAGTAGCAAGGACGATTGCTGATCTAGAAGGAAGTCATGATGTTAAATATGAACATGTTGTAGAAGCATTTCAGTATAGAAATTTAAATAATAAATACATAAGCAACTGAAAGAGGTGTGAAAGATGCAGAGAGTTTTTTCAGGTGTGCAACCGACAGGGGATATTCATATTGGCAATTACTTAGGAGCAATGAGACAATTTGTAAAACTTCAAGATAATTATAGCTGTTTGTTTTGTATTGTGGATTTGCATGCATTGACGGTTCCGCAAGATCCAGAAACTTTGCGCAAAAAATCCATCGAATTGGCTGGACTTTATCTTGCCATAGGCCTTGATCCAAAAAAAGTGATTATTTTTGTTCAATCACATGTTAAAGAGCATTCAGAACTTGCTTGGTTGCTACAGTGTATGACATATTTTGGCGAGTTAAATAGGATGACTCAATTTAAAGAGAAAAGCAAAGGCAAAGAGTCTGTTTCTGTAGGTTTGTTCACGTATCCTGATCTGATGGCGGCAGATATCCTGCTATACGATACGAATTTTGTTCCTGTAGGCAATGATCAAAAACAACATTTAGAGCTTACAAGAGATATAGCTATAAGATTTAACAATAGATTTGGCGATACTTTTGTAATACCTGAACCGATGATTTTGAAGACTGGTTCGAGAATAATGAGCTTGACTGAACCTGATAAAAAAATGAGCAAAAGCAACGAAAATCAATACAGCAAAATAAATTTATTAGATGAACCTTCTTTGGTAAAGAAAAAAATCATGAAGGCAGTCACAGATTCAGAGAACATGATAAGATATGATCCTGAGAATAAACCAGGTTTAAGCAATTTGCTTACGCTATACAGCGCATTTACCGACATAAGCATAGAAGACGTGGAAGCAAGGTTTAAGGGGCAAGGGTATGGAACCTTAAAGAAAGAACTGGTTGATGTCATAGTAGAAAGACTTCAGGAAATACAATCTAATTACAGAAACTTAGATTTAAATTTTATAAATGAAGTATTAAAAGACGGTGCTGAAAAAGCTAGTGAAATTGCAAAGGCAACTGTAAATAAAGTTAAGGATAAGATGGGACTTTTACCTAAAGCGTAAATGCGTCTTTTATGTGATTTATATTGTTAAGCTTAAATGTTTTTGGATCTACTAATATCTCAATTACATCAAATCTAAAAATATGATTTGTATATTTTTCGTTAAATGCCAAAAAAGTTTCCGCGACTTTAATGATTTTGCTTTTTTTATGGTACGTTACCGCTTCCTTGGGATAGCCGAATTTTGTTGAAGTCCTTGTTTTAACTTCAACAAAAATCAGGCTATCTTTATTTAACGCTATTATATCTATTTCTCCGATAGAGCATCTAAAATTTTTGCAGACAATATTATAACCGGATTTTTTTAAATAATTTTCTGCAATTGTTTCTCCCAAATTACCTAATATTTTATTATTCATGTAATCAATCACCTAATATACTTTTTAAAAAGGTTTTTCTATGTATTGGGCATGGCCCGTATTTCTTTATAGCTTCTATGTGTTCTTTTGTGCCATAACCTTTGTTTTTGCAAAACCCATACTGTGGATACATTTCATCGTATTTTCTCATTATGTTATCCCTTGTAACTTTAGCTACTATAGATGCAGCTGCAATCGAGATGCTTTTTGCGTCACCTTTTATTATAGGCATTTGTGCAATATCAATGTCTGGTATTGATATTGCGTCTACCAACAAAAAATCAGCTTTAATATTAAGATTAGAAATCGCCAATTTCATGGCTTCATAAGTGGAGTTTAGTATGTTTATTCTGTCAATGTGTTCATTATCTATTATGCCAATGCCATATGCAATAGCTTTTTTTTTAATTATTTCAGACAATAGTTCTCTTTTTGACTCGCTTAATTTTTTTGAATCATCAATATCTGGAATAAATGATTGTTTTGGAAGTATGACACATCCTGCAACGACAGGACCTGCTAAAGGTCCTCGCCCTACTTCGTCAATTCCTCCAATCAACTTATAATCTAAATTGTAAAGTTCATTTTCGTATTTCATTAAGTTATTTAATCTATTTTTTTCTTTTTCAAGCCATCTTAAAGCATTACTGCTTATCTTGCATCCTTCTATTTCGAATCCATAGTTGTATATGTGCTCTTTTAAACTTTTTATCGTAAAAAATTGTTTCACCATTTTATCACCCAACTTATACTTATTCGACAAAAATATATAAAATACCTGCTTTTATTTTTTATTTTTTATTATTATAATGATAATGTTTAAATATATATTTGAGGTGCAATAATGGATAAGAATAAAGTATTTTCTGTTTGGCTTAGTTCAATTAATGGCGTAGGTTCAAAGACTTTTAAAAAACTTGTGGATTACTTTGGAAATGCAGAAAATGTATATAAGTCAAGCTTGGAAGATATAAAACAAGTGGTTAGTAATGGAAGGATTTTGAACAGTATAATAGAAGCGAAAAAAATTGAACCGTACAAATACGCAGAAAGGTTACATAAAGAAAAAGTAAAAGTTCTATTGATAGATGATGATGAATACCCAAAGCTACTTCGAGAAATATACGATGCGCCTCCAGTTTTATATGTAAAAGGTAATATTACTGAATCTGATGATATGTCAATTGCCATAGTTGGTTCAAGAAATGCTACATCGTACGGCAAATCGATGTCTGAAAAATTTTCATACGAATTATCGAAGCATGGGTTTACTATAATAAGTGGGATGGCTAGAGGAATCGACAGTCAAGCTCATAAAGGCGCTATAAAAGCTGGAGGAAGGACAATTGCAGTACTTGGGTGCGGGGTAAATATAGCATATCCTGAAGAAAATAAAAAATTGATGGAAGAAATAATTTCTAAAGGTGCTGTTGTATCTGAATATCCGCTTGATTATCTTCCTGTAGCTGGCAATTTTCCTGCTAGAAACAGGATAATAAGCGGCTTGTCACTAGGCGTATTAGTTGTCGAGGCGGGTGTTAAAAGCGGTTCTTTGATTACTGCTAAATTTGCATTGGAACAGGGAAGAGATGTTTTTGCTGTTCCAGGTATTATTACAAGTGCTTACAGCCAAGGCACAAACGGACTAATAAAGCAAGGTGCAAAGTTAGTCGCAAGTGTCAGCGATATACTTGATGAGTATAATTTTAGAGAAGATATAAAAACAAGAATAAATGAGCGATTCGTAAATACACTAAGCAGTGAAGAACAAAAACTGTACGCTATAATATCAGAATGCCCGAGAGATATAGAAGAAATTGTGGAGATAACTAAATTTCCTATATCTAAAGTCAATTATCTTTTGTCATCACTGACGATTAAAGGGCTTATTGTCAGGTTACCTGGAAATAAATATGAAAAGAGTTTTAATTAATAAGACAATTTGATATAATTAATAATTGTTTTGGAGGTATCAAAATGGAAAAATCTTTGGTAATAGTAGAATCGCCTTCTAAGGCTAAAACAATACATAAATATTTAGGCAAAAATTATAAGGTCGAAGCATCTATGGGGCATATAAGGGATTTGCCTAAAAGTCAGCTTGGGATAGATATTGAAAAAAATTTTGAACCAAAATACATAACGATTCGTGGAAAAGGACCGATAATCGAGAAGTTAAAAAAAGAGGCAAAAAATGCATCGAAAATTTACCTTGCAACAGACCCGGATAGGGAAGGGGAAGCTATATCATGGCATTTGGCAAGTTTATTGAATATTGATATTAATGAAAAATGCAGGATAGAGTTCCATGAGATAACAAAAAATGCCATTCAGAATGCCATTAAAAATCCAAGGAAGATAGATATGAATTTGGTTGACGCACAGCAGGCTAGGCGAATTTTAGATAGACTTGTAGGTTATAATATAAGTCCTTTGCTCTGGAAAAAAATAAAGAGAGGCTTGAGTGCAGGTAGAGTTCAATCAGTAGCAACAAGATTGATTTGTGATAGAGAAAAGGAAATTGAGGATTTTAAACCGGAGGAGTACTGGAGCATATCGGCGTATTTGTATAAAGAAAAAAAGACACAGTCTTTTGAAGCAAAATTTTATGGTACAAAAGATGGAAAAGTAGAGTTAAAAAATGAGAATGATGTAAATAAAATAGTAGAAGATTTGACAGACGATTATGTAGTAGAAAATGTTAAAATAGGTACGAAAAAGAGAAATCCTTCGCCTCCTTTCATAACAAGCACAATGCAACAAGAAGCCTCAAAAACATTGGGTTTTACTGCGAAAAAGACCATGATGATTGCACAGCAACTTTATGAAGGTGTAGAAATAAAAGGTGAAGGCAGCCTCGGATTAATAACTTACATGAGAACAGACTCGACAAGAGTTTCAGATGAAGCTAAAAAAGCAGCCTATGAGTATATATTGCGGAAATACGGAAAGGAATATGCAAATCCAAATGCTACATATTCAAAAAAGGGAGGGAATGTTCAAGATGCTCATGAAGCTATAAGACCTACATATATAGATTTAGACCCTGAAAAAATTAAGGATTCCTTAAAGCCAGATCAATATAAATTGTATAAATTGATTTGGAGCAGATTTTTGGCAAGTCAAATGTCACCGGCCTTATATGATACGATGAATGTTGATATTATTAATAAAAATTATGTGTTTAAGGCAAGTGGCTCTAAAATTAAGTTTGCTGGTTTTATGGCGGTTTACACAGATGATGAGGAAAATGAAAATGAAGATAAGATGCTTCCAATGCTTAATAGCGGAGATTTTTTGAAATTAAAAGAACTAAAGCCAGAACAGCATTTTACGCAGCCACCTGCAAGATATACTGAAGCTACACTGATAAAAGAGCTTGAAGAAAAAGGTATAGGAAGGCCAAGCACTTACGCTCCTATAATATCTACATTGTTAGAGCGAGGATATGTGATAAAAGAAAAGAAAAATCTTAAACCTACGGAATTGGGATTCATTGTAACAGATGTAATGAAAGAGTTCTTTCCAGACATAGTAGATGTAAAATTTACAGCTCAAATGGAGGAGCAACTGGACAGAATAGAAGAAGGAATTGAAAAGTGGTGTGATGTCATCGATGAATTTTACAATGGTTTTAATGATTCACTAAAGATAGCAGAAGAACAAATGAAAGATATTGAAATAAAAGATGAAGAAACTGATATTAAATGCGAATTCTGCGGCAGAAATATGGTTATAAAATACGGCCGTTATGGTAAATTTTTAGCTTGTCCGGGATTTCCGGAGTGTAAAAATACTAAACCATTGTACGAAGAAATTGGTGTTACATGTCCTAAATGTGGAGGCAAAATAATCATTAAGAAAAGCAAAAAAGGTAAGATTTATTATGCATGTGAAAATTCCTCCAATTGTGGCACTATGTTTTGGGATAGACCTATATCAGAAACATGTCCCAAATGTGGGGCCTTGCTTGTTGAGAAGTATTCAAAAGGGCGAAAGATTATCAAATGCAGTAATTGTGATTATGTAAAGTAATTTAAATATATAAAAAATTTTGAAATATTATTGAAATGTTATAAATTTTGTGTTAATATTATATTGTTTTTTGGGGGGTGAAAGTTTGTTTAAAGGTACTACTATAGTTGCCGTAAGACGCGGCAATAAAGTTTCAATGGCTGGTGATGGGCAAGTAACATTTGGTGAAAATACAATTTTAAAACACGGAGCTAAGAAGATCAGAAGGTTGTACAATGATGAGGTGTTGATTGGTTTCGCTGGATCAGTAGCTGATGCATTTACTTTATCTGAAATGTTTGAAGAAAAGTTAGAGCAATATGGTGGAAATTTAAAAAGAGCTGCTGTTGAGCTTGCACAGGAATGGAGAAAAGACAAAATTCTAAAAAAGTTAGAGGCACTTTTAATTGCAGCAGATAAAAATGTCACCTTAGTCATTTCTGGCAATGGCGAAGTGATTGAGCCAGATAACGATGTAATTGCGATTGGTTCCGGTGGAAATTTTGCAATGTCGGCAGCACTTGCCCTAAGGTACAATACAGATTTGCCGGTAGATGAAATCGCGAGAAAGTCCCTTGAGATTGCATCTCAAATTTGCGTATATACAAACGATCATATAACAGTAGAAAGCTTGTAAGGAGGGACTTAGCATGAAGAATTATACTCCAAAAGAAATTGTCGACGCACTTGATAAATATATAGTTGGTCAAGATTTGGCAAAAAGATCTGTGGCTGTAGCACTTAGGAATAGATATCGCAGAAATTTGCTACCAGATGAAATAAAGGATGAAATAACGCCTAAAAATATTTTGATGATTGGACCTACAGGCGTAGGAAAAACGGAAATAGCACGAAGAATTGCAAAACTTATCGAAGCTCCTTTTGTTAAAGTTGAGGCTACTAAGTTTACAGAAGTCGGTTATGTTGGACGAGATGTAGAGTCGATGATACGAGATCTGCTTGAGTCGGCCATTCGGATGGTTAAGCAGGAGAAGATGCAAAATGTCATGTTAAGGGCAAAAGAGCTTGCAGAAGAGAGAATATTAGATTACTTGATAAATGGCAGAAAAAGCAAAAGACAGAAAAATCCGTTTGAGTTTTTGTTTAATGCACAAGGCGATGAGGATACTCACGATGATGATGGGCAAGAAATAAGAATGCAAAAAGAGCAATTAAGAGAAAAAATTAGAAGAGGAGAATTAAATGATAGGATAATTGAGATTGAGATAACAGATTCTTCCTCACCTATCTTAGAAATGTATTCAAACATAGGTGCAGAAGAAATGAATATCAATTTGCAGGATATGTTTGCTGATATTTTACCTAAAAAAAAGAAGTATAAAAAAGTTCCTATAGGTGAAGCGAAGAAAATTTTAGAATCTGAAGAAGCCCAAAATTTGATTGATATGGATGAAGTTATTGATGAAGCTATTAGGAGAACAGAACAAGATGGAATAATCTTTATAGATGAAATTGACAAAATTGCTGGAAGCGGATACACTAATGGTCCAGATGTATCTAGAGAAGGAGTTCAAAGGGATATATTGCCTATAGTGGAAGGCAGCACGGTTATGACAAAATACGGTCCTGTTAAAACGGATTATATTCTTTTTATAGCTGCAGGTGCATTTAATGTGTCTAAGGTAAGTGACTTAATTCCTGAGCTACAAGGAAGATTTCCTGTAAGAGTGGAGCTTAAACCTCTAACTAAAGAAGATTTCATAAGGATTTTGAAGGAGCCTAAAAATGCACTGACAAAACAGTATGCGGCATTACTGAGCACTGAAGGGGTAGAAGTTGAATACACAGATGATGGAATAGATAGGATTGCAGAAATTGCTTATATAATAAATCAACAATCTGAAGATATAGGTGCAAGACGGTTACACACGGTAATGGAGAAGCTTTTTGAAAAGCTATCGTTTGAAGCTCCTGACATAACTGGTGGCAAAGTGATTATCGATAAGAATTATATCAATGAACAGCTAAAAGATAATTTAAACAAATTTGATGTTAACAAATACATACTTTAAGAGGAGGATAATAATGGGGATACTATTAGAGAAAATTAGAAAGGTAAATAAGGTACTTCAAAAGACAGGTGTTCAGCCAGTTGATTTTAATGAATTGTCTGAGATACTGAAGGATGTTATCAACTGCGATGTCTTTATAGTAAGCAGGAGAGGCAAGCTCTTAGGGAAAAATATAGAAAAATTTGTGGGAGATATAGATGAATCGATAGTAAAAGGGCTGCAGCTTTCAGAAGATTTTAATGATGAGCTTTTAAAGATAGCAGAAACGTCTGTAAATTTGACTAAAGAAAGCAAAGCCATGCTTATAAAAAAAGGCGATGTTTTTGAAACTATAGTTCCTGTTTTTGGTGGAGGAAATAGACTGGGCACCTTAATGCTTTTAAGAGTAGGAGATAAATTTACTGATGATGATATTATTTTAGCTGAATACGGTGCTACAGTTATAGGATTAGAAATACTGAGATCTAAGAATTATGAAATGGAGGAAGATGAAAGGAAACGCACAGTAGTACAGATGGCTTTGGCAACATTATCTTATTCAGAATTAGAAGCTGTGATTCACATATTTGAAGAGTTGGATGGAAATGAAGGTTTGCTTGTAGCCAGCAAGATTGCCGATAAAGTCGGGATAACAAGGTCTGTGATTGTTAATGCTTTGAGAAAATTTGAAAGTGCTGGTGTTATTGAATCCAGATCGTTAGGAATGAAAGGAACCCACATAAAAATTTTGAATGATAAACTTATAGATGAGCTTAAAAAATTAAAAAGATAATGCGAAAAAAGTCCTAAGTAAATTTAGGACTTTTTTCTTATGGTCTTTAAAATCATCCAGTGATATAATATATTTTGACAAAATTTGATAAATACTGACATATATTTCTTTCATTATTTATAACATAGCTTTTATGTCAAAATAATCTACTTTTTTGAATATTTTTTGAAGGAAAATGCAATTTTATGTCGAATAATAGTATTATTGAAATGGAGGAATATAAATGCTGGGAATCAACTTTAATACAGTAGATCTTATGAGTAAAGCCTTAGATGCTTCAGAGCTTAGAAATGAAGTCATATCGAATAATATAGCCAATGTGGATACCCCAGGTTTTAAAAGATCTGATGTGAATTTTGAAAGCATTTTAAATGATGCTATAAATTCTAATAAATTAGCCGGTTTTGTTACGGATAAAAATCATATACCTATTAATTCGACATCCATAGACAATATTGAACCGCAAATTGTTCAGGATAATAGTACATCTATGAGGTTAGATGGCAATAATGTTGATATTGATGTAGAAATGTCGAATCTTGCAAAAAATCAGCTTTATTATGATGCGTTGGCTCAAAGAGTCAGTGGTGAATTGAATTCTCTACTTACAGCGATAAAAGATGGAGGTAATTAACGGTGGGATTTTTAAATTCTATTGATATAAGCGCTACAGGCCTTACGGCTGAGAGGCTTAGAATGGATGTCATTTCTCAAAACATCGCAAATGTAGATACAACGAGGACGTCTAATGGCGGTCCTTATAGAAGGAAGCTTGTGGTTTTAAAAGAAATTGATAATCAAAATAGCTTTAGCGATATGTTAAATGCTGCAAGAGGTTCATCAACAGTTGGAAATGGTGTTGAAGTCGTATCTATTGAGGAGGACAACAAGACGCCTTTTAACCGCGTGTATGATCCGGGTAATCCTGATGCAGATAGCACTGGATACGTTAATTATCCTAATGTAAACATCGTTTCTGAAATGGTTGATATGATCTCTGCTACAAGGGCATATGAAGCCAATGTGACTGCAGTTAATTCAACCAAATCCATGATAGAAAAAGCATTAGAAATTGGAAAGGCTTAGGTGGTTGATTATGATAAATCCTATTTCCCAGATAAGTGCTGTTGGTAGTGTTGGTACTTCAAGCGCAACAAGTAACGCTTCTTCTTTTGGAGATATTTTAAAAACAGCTATTTCAGATGTGAATAATTTGCAACTTAAAGCGCAGCAGGATGATCAAATGTTAGTAACAGGTGACATCAATAATATACACAATGTGATGATTGATGCTACCAAAGCCGATATAGCATTGGAGCTTACTATTCAGATTAAAAATAAGATACTTGATGCCTACCAGGAGATAATGAGAATGCCAGTTTAAAATGCTTTGAGATGAGGTGAATTAATGCCCGTTTTTATAAATAACATACGTGAGCAGATAGACAATTTTTGGAATAAGTTTGATAAAAAGCAAAAAATTCAAATAGGTATTATTGCATTATTATTAATAGGAAGTATTGCACTGCTTCTGTACATTTTAAATAGGCCTAATTACGAAGTTTTGTATTCTGGTTTAAGTACAAAAGATGCAGGTACTGTAGTCGACAAATTGAAAAACGAATTGAAAATACCCTATAAAATTGAAGGAGATGGCAGCACAATATTAGTGCCTGCCCAGTACAAAGATGAGGCGAGAATGCAACTTGCAACAGAAGGGATACCACAAGATGGTTTTAGCTTTAGCGATGCAATGAATAATTCATTAGCTACTACGGATCAAGAGAGAAGAGAGAAGTACATATATTTTGTCCAAAATGAAATACAAAATACATTGAAGACAATAGATGGTGTACAGGACGCGAAAGTGAATATAGTCGTACCAGATCAGAGTAATTTTGTGCTGTCTAATAGCGACAATTCTTCGACAGCAGCAGTTATGCTGCAATTAAAACCCGGCGTCACATTGACAAATCAGCAGATAAACGGAATAACAAACTTTGTATCTAAAAGCGTTCAAGGATTAAGTCCTGACAAAGTTACGATTATTGATGGAAATGGGAAAGTGTTGGTAGCTCAAAATGACAGTTCACTTGATGGGGCAAGTTCGCAGTATGCCCTTCAAATGAAAGTACAAAATGATTTACAAAATAATATTCAGTCCCTTTTAGAACAAGTTTTTGGGCCAGGAAATGTCATAGTTAGAGCCAGTGTAAACTTGAATTTTGATAAACAGGTGCAAGACAAAGTAGAATGGCAGCCAGTGATTGACAACAATGGGATTATAAGAAGCACACAGACAATAAAAGAGATAGCCAATGGTTCCAGCAATGGAGCACCAGCCGGTACTGCGACAAACAATCCACCAGGCAGCACTACATATACCACTCAAAATAATGGAAATTCAAGTTATAGCAAGACAGATACGACCATAAATTATGAGATAAATCAGATAAAGACGACGTTAACTTCAGCACAAGGTAAAATACAAAACATATCTTTAAGCGTAGTAGTAAACAACAGTAATTTGACTCCAGCTATGAAACAGCAGCTTACAGATCTTGTTTCAAATGCCGCTGGAGGTAAGAACGTATCTGTCTCGGTTATGGGAATAAAATTTAACAACGATTTATTGAATCAAATGAAAAATAATGGGAAACAGTCTTTCCCATACGTATGGCTTATCGTATTAGGTGTATTGGCTTTAGCTGGAGGTGTCTTCTATGCTATGAAAAAGAGAAGCAAACTTGCTGTGCCTTCTGCAAAATTAGAAGAAGCCATATCTATGGTTGAGCCTTTAGAGGATATAGAAGTACATGACGAGAGAGATGAAAAGAAAAAGCAAATTGAGAAGTTTATTAAGCAAAAACCAGACATAGTAGCTCAATTGATTAGAACATGGCTAAATGAAGAATAGAATGGATGGTGATGTCTACATTGGCGAAAAGTACATTATCAGGCAAACAAAAGAGTGCAATGCTTTTAATAGCTTTAGGACCTTCGACAGCAGCACAAATTTACAAGCATTTAAAGGAAGAAGAAATAGAGCAATTGACATTGGAGATAGCTAATATAAGAAATATATCTCCCGAGGAGAAAGACAAAATACTGGATGATTTTTATAATATGTGTATTGCACAAGAATACATAATTGAAGGTGGCATCGATTATGCAAAAGAGATTTTGGAGAAAGCTCTCGGCTCTCAGCAAGCTTTAGAGATAATAAACAAGCTTACGTCAACACTTAAAGTAAGACCTTTTGACTTTGTAAGGCGGGCAGATCCATCTCAAATATTGAGCTTTATTCAAAATGAACATCCTCAAACAATAGCGATGATATTGTCGTATTTAAAGCCACAACAAGCAGGTGTTATATTGTCATCGTTGCCTGAAGAGATACAGTCGGATGTTGCAATGAGAATTGCAAAAATGGAAGCTACATCGCCAGAGATTGTGAAAGAGGTTGAACGCATACTGGAAAAGAAACTATCTTCTTTGGTGACTCAAGATTACACGTCTACAGGAGGCATACAGACGATTGTAGATATTTTAAATGCAGTTGATAGATCTACAGAGAAGAATATCATTGATACACTGGAGACAAAAGATATAGAGCTTGTAGAAGAAATAAAGAAACGCATGTTTGTATTTGAAGATATTATAACATTGGATAACCGCTCTATACAAAGGGTTTTAAGAGAAGTAGACAATCACGATATTGCCCTTGCGCTTAAGGGTTCTAATGAGGAAGTGCAAAGAGTTATTTACAGCAACATGTCCAAGAGGTTGGCAGATATGATTAAAGAAGACATTCAATACATGGGTCCTGTAAGATTAAAAGATGTTGAAGAAGCACAACAAAAAGTTGTCAATATTATAAGAAGGTTAGAGGAAGCAGGCGAGATAGTCATATCCAGAGGTGGAGGTGATGAAATAATTGTATAGAATACTTAAAAATGAGGATTGTGTAAATTCATCTCCTGTGATTATTGATAAGCCTCATGTGGAAAAAGTGAGAGAGCTTACTGATGATAAACTTAATATAGATGAGTCTTTTAAATATATGGAATTTAAAAAGCGACTTGAGAAGATAAGCATTATCCAAAATGAAATTATTAAAACTGCTAAAGATGAGGCAGAAAATCTTATAAAGAAAGCAAAAGAAATAGCTGAAGAGATAAAGGAAAATGCTAAGAGAGATGGGTACAAAGAAGGATATGAAAGAGGCTATGATGATGGCTTGAATAAAGGGCTTGAAGATGGTAAAAGCCAAACTTACGGATTATTAGCTGAGGCAAGAGAGATTAAAGAAATGATTGCAGACGAAAAGCGAAATCTTCATAAGGAGATTGAAAGCGATATTGTTTCAACTGTAATTTACTGCGTAAAGAAAATAATTGATCTTAATATCGAAGAGAATAAAGATTTAGTGATTAATCTTGTTAAGAAAGGTTTAGAAAACTATGAAGCATCTAATGTGGTAACTATTAGAGTTAGTGACGAAGATTATGAATTTCTATCCAAAAACAAGGATAAGTTATTGAAAAGTTTGAAATTTATTGATGACGTAAACATTGTAAGGGATATTTCCCTCGACAAGTACGATTGCATTGTACAGACGCCGTCAGGGATGATTGATTCTGGATTAAAAACCCAAATAGAAAGCATTAGAGAAGCATTAAAAGGTGTTTTAAATGAGCAATAGTAATTTTGTTGATAGGTGCAAAGCTATATTGCAAGACAAAAATTTTATCAAGTATTATGGCAAGGTAAGCCAAATTGTTGGCTTAACAATTGAAAGTGTAGGCCCTATATCTAATATTGGAGATGTCTGTGAAATAAGATCAATAAATGGTGCTACTGTCTATGCAGAAGTAATGGGATTTAAAGATGATAAAGTCTATTTGATGCCTTTAGGAGATATGGATGGCATAGGTCCAGGTAATAGCGTTGTATCTACAGGGCAAAAATTAAAAATTGGAGTAGGAGAAGAATTGTTGGGGAGAGTTATTGATGCCTTAGGCAATCCGATTGATGGAAAAGGTGCAATAAAATGCAAAAAGTTAGTCAGTGCCAACAATACACCTCCGAATCCGATTGAAAGAAAGAGAATAAGTGAAGTGATGACTTTAGGCATAAAAGCCATAGATGGTTTACTTACTTGTGGTAAAGGTCAGAGAATAGGAATCTTTGCAGGCAGTGGTGTTGGGAAAAGCACTTTACTTGGAATGATAGCCAGAAATGCGAAATCTGATATTAACGTTATCGCACTAATAGGTGAAAGAGGAAGGGAAGTTAATGAATTTATTGAGAAGGACTTAGGAGAGGACGGACTAAAAAGATCTATATTGGTAGTGTCTACGTCTGATACTCCTGCATTGATGAGAGTCAAAGGGGCTATGGTGGCTACGTCTATTGCAGAGTATTTCAGAGATCAGGGCTTAGATGTATTGCTTATGATGGATTCTGTAACAAGGTTTGCTATGGCTCAGAGAGAGATTGGACTATCAATAGGCGAAGCACCTGTTTCAAGAGGTTATACTCCGTCAGTTTTTTCGGTTCTTCCAAAGCTATTAGAAAGAGCTGGTTCTTCAAAACATGGTTCAATAACGGCTTTGTACACAGTTTTAGTAGATGGCGACGATTTAAATGAGCCAATAACAGATGCAGTAAGAGGTATATTGGATGGGCATATCGTTTTATCGCGAAAGCTGGCAAATAAAGGTCAATATCCAGCCATAGATGTTTTATCAAGCATCAGCAGGGTTATGAATGACATTGTCTCTGATGAACATAAAAATTTATCGTTGCGGTTTAAAAACATATTGTCTGTTTATGAAGAATCTGAAGATTTAATAAATATTGGCGCTTATGCAAGAGGCAGCAATCCTAAAATAGATGAGGCTATACTACTTCATGATGACATGATAAATTACATAAAGCAATCGACAGATGAAAAATATGACTTTGACGACGAAATAAACATGCTAAAAAATATATTGAACAGGTGATAATGTGAAAAAATTCAGGTACACTTTGGAGACAGTTTTAAATATAAAAGAGCAAAGGCAAAAGATGGAAAAGGAAAAAATGGCAATTTTGATTTCAAAATACGAAGTTCAAAAAAATAAATTAATTGAAATTTTAAATATAATAGAAAAAACAACGAAAGAAAGTGAAGAGAATAAGGCGTTAGGCACTTCAGCAATGAATTTAAGACAATTTAATTTGTACATAGAATCTCTTTACGAAAAATACAATCAGCAAAAAGCCATTCTAAAAGAGATAGAAGAAGAAATCGAAAAAGAGAGGCATAATCTGATGGAAGTTAGCAAGGAAAAAGAAGCCTTGGAAAGCCTGAAAGAAAAGAAATATGAAGAGTACAAGTATCAAACGGTGATAGAACAAAATTTGATGATCGATGAACAGATATCGTACAAAACAGCCAGGTCTACTTTAGGAGGTTAATCGATGGAAAAAGAAGAATCCATAAACGGAAGAAGCCCATTGCGACTATTTATAGTTGTATTTATTGTATTATTTGTAGTTTTATTAGTCGGTTTGTTGTTTTATTTTAATATTGGTGGAATCAGCAATCATACATTAAAAATTTTAAGCAATGTGCCTGTGTTAAAAGGTTTAATTCAAGTCAAACCTGCGACTAATTACGCAGATGAAATAAAAAAATTAAATGAAGAGCTTAGCATAAAGCAAAAAGAATTGCAAAGCGTTCAATCCGCTTTAAGTGATAAAGAAAAAACTATTGAAGATTTGCAGTCACAACTTCAAAAACAGCAAGATGAGATAAATGGCTTAAAAGCGCAGTCAAACACAAAAAAAACGGATCTAAAGACATTAGCTACGTATTATGAAAGCATGGATCCTGATAATGCTGCTAACATATTGAATCAAATAACGGACAACAATGTTTTAATAGGCATTTTAAGCAATATGAATAAAGATAACGCATCTAAGATACTTGAACAGTTGGATCCTAAAAAGGCGGCTGATATAACGAAGATACTTTATGCAAATGCTTCTAGTTCCCCATAGAGAGGAGATGATAGAGTGGTGCAGGTAATGAACATATTAAGTAGTTCTGTGCAGGTAAAAAGTGATGGTAAAACGCTAAACAAAAAAGTTTCAGATTTCAAAGACATTATCAAAAATATCAAAAATAGCGCAATCAAAAGCGACGGAAAAAATGTCGATGGAAGTGCACCTTTAGATGACAAACAAATATCAGATATGATAGCAATGATTTTAAATTTAATAAATAATAGTTTCAATTTAAATTTATCAGCAAATCAAGATAATTTGGAATCTCTGAAAGAAAGCATATTAAATCAGTTAAATAATATGATTACAAGTCAAAATGGGGCTAAAATAAACTTAAGCAAATTGGCAGAAATTATTACAAAAACTTTGAATGATAAATATAACTTAAACATTGACGCTAATGAAGTTTTAAAAGCGTTAAAAAATGTTGATTTATCTAAAATGAAATCTGATGTTATTACGTTGGATGTTAACAATACAGCTAAAGATGATGTAATAAATAAATCAAATCAGAGTTCAGGTGATGTTGATGTACAAAAACAGTTGACAACCATTAATGACAATGGAAATGCAAAATCCAGTACAAATGCATATGATTCTAAAATGGTTGTCGATACAAAAGTAGAAACTAAAAATGGCAATTTATCACAAAATGAAAATCAAAGTCAAAATGATAATTTAAATGGAACTCAAAAGGATGCTAATTTAGAAATAAGTAATAAATTATTGTCTAAAAAATCAGATAATACATCTCAGCAAATAAATGACAGTAAATTGATGGAAGCAAAGAGTGACAATTTGATTGCTTTTAATACTGTTCAAAGCAAACAAGTAACGGCTTTAGAAGGTAATATAGATTCTAAAAACAACGTACAGATAAATGATATAATCGATCAAATTGTTAAAAACGTCAATATAACTAAAACAGAAACAGAGTCAAATATAAAAATTCAGCTTAAGCCGGATTTTTTAGGAAATTTAGAAATCAACATAAAATCTGTAGATGGTAGTTTGACGGCTAACATTTTAACTGATAATGAAAAAGTGAAACACCAGATTGAGGCAAATTTAAACATATTAAATAATCAGCTTGAATCAAAGGGCATAAAAATAGATAGTTTCAATGTTTCGATAGACAGAAATATGCAATTTGCATCTCAGTACAGTGGACAAGAGGATAGCAGTCAAAAATATAAAAGTCCTAACAATAGCAAGATGCGCATTAATTATGAAGATTACGATGACGCGGATTTTCAAACGCAAACTTATTCAACATTAAATAGCATATCTAACGATCATGTAGATGTTGTTGTTTGAAGGAGGTGATATCATGGCAATAAATACAAATTATGATAATAGTTATATTAATACATATACTGATGGAACTAAAGTTACTAATCCAAATTCCGAATTAGGCAAAGATCAATTTTTGCAGTTGCTTGTTACTCAATTGGAGAACCAAGATCCTTTAAATCCGATGGATGACAAAGAGTTTATAGCTCAAATGGCACAATTTTCAGCATTAGAGCAAATGCAAAATCTAAATGAAAGTTTTAGTGCTGTTAAAGCTTATAGTTTATTAGGGAAGACGGTTACGGCAAGTGTGGATTCAAATGGTTCCAGTTCTACCGTCACAGGGAAAGTTGATTCAGTGAAATTTGATGGCAGCAACTTGTATTTAGAAATCAATGGAACTGATGTGTCATTGGATTCTGTAACTTCTGTATCCGACTAATTAAAATAATTTTAAGGAGGAAAGATCATGTTAAGGTCGATGTATTCAGCAGTCTCAGGACTTAAAGCGAACCAAGCCGAGATGGATGTAATAGGCAACAACATTGCTAATGTAAATACTGTAGGGTTTAAAGCCAGCAGAATGACATTTAAAGAGATATTTAACCAAACGATAAAAGGTGCTTCTGCGCCGCAAGACAATGGAGGAGGTACAAACCCTCAGCAAATCGGGCTAGGTGTCGCTATAGCATCTATTGATACGCTGTTTACAAATGGTGGTTCTCAGAGAACTGACAACCCGACAGATTTGTCTATAGATGGCAATGGCTTTTTTATAGTGAACAATGGTGGTGCAAATTTATATACGAGAGCTGGAAATTTCTCATTTGATTCAAATGGGGATCTTGTAACGCCTGATGGATATAAAGTAATGGGGTGGATATCCCAAGATGGGAAAACGGTAAATACAGATACTGGAAATTTGTCGCCCATAAGCATTAAAAACTGGTCAAGTACATCACCAGCTTCTACTAAAACGATCCAGTTAGGTGGCAATCTTGATGCAGGTACAAGTGTCGGAAGCTCAGTTAGCTATAATGTTACAATCTATGATTCACAAGGTGGAAGCCATGTTGCAACAATTCAGTTTACTAAGCAAGACAATGCTGGAAATTGGAATGCCACAATAACAAATTTTGATGGCACTAACTTGTCCACACCTGTCACAATAGGGACAATTACATTCGATTCAAGTGGTGTAATACAGCAGCCGGCTCCACCAGCTTCTCCTGTAGGGATATTTACAGTAGGCGTATCATCACTTCCAATAACAAATACAAATGCTACATTGGGAGATGGAACAAATATTACTGTAGATCTTTCTAAGCTTACTATGTATTCTAATCCGACAGATATAAGAGAATTAAGCAAAGATGGCAATTCTGCAGGTTCGATTGAAAGCATAAATATCGATCAATATGGTGTTGTAAGTGGTATATATTCAAATGGCAGAACCCAAGTGATCGGGCAAATAGCGTTGGCTGATTTCCAAAACACGCAGGGATTGGAGAAAGTAGGAAATACAATGTTTATAAATACAGTTAACTCCGGTGATCCAATGATAGGTGCTGCAAATACAGGGACAAGAGGTACCATAAATCCAGGAACACTTGAAATGTCAAACGTGGATCTTGCAAATGAATTTGCTAACATGATTACGACTCAAAGAGGTTTTGAAGCAAATGCAAAGGTAATAACTACATCTGATGAAATATTGCAAGATTTGGTAAACTTAAAAAGGTAGTTTGATTTATTTTTAATGTGTTAAGAGGGATTGATAAGTGATAAGCGTTACAAAGCTAAATGGAGATGAATTCGTCATCAATGCCGATATGATAGAATTTATTGAGGAGACACCGGACACCGTTATAAGTTTGATTAGCGGGAAAAAAGTTGTCGTGAAAGAAAAAAAAGATGATATTATAAGAAAAGTCATAGAGTATAAACGCAAAATCATGTCTAGTTAAATTTTTGCATTTAGGAAAGGCTTAAGATCATTTTTTAAATATAGCAGAGGTGTTGTCATGAAAAATAACATCATAATAATAATTTTATTAGTAGTTATCATAGCTTTTGGAAGTGCATTTTTCTTTTTTAATTACAACTCAAAACCAGCTAAAATTGTTTATTATAACTATTCTCCTGGCAGCGAGTTTATTACAAACTTAAAGGGAGACGATAAATTTATCAAGGCTGGTATTGAATTAGAGGTTACCGATAAAAATGTATTAAAAGAATTAAGCGATCAAAATCCGAAAATAAGGGATGCAATAATTCAAATTTTGAGAAATGAAACTGCTCAAGATTTAGAAGGTTCTGAAGGACAAGCTAAGCTGCAGAATCAAATAAAGAGTCAAATCAATAAAATATTAGGAGCCGACAAGATAACGAACGTTTATTTTGATGATTTCATAGTTCAATAAGGGAGGAGAGTTCTATGGCTGACATACTGTCACAAAGCGAAATCGATGAATTATTAAAAGCAATGAATTCAGGAGAATTTGATGTAAAAGAGATAGAAGAAAGTCAGCAAGAAGCAAAAGTTAAACCTTATGACTTTCGTAGACCTAATAAATTTTCAAAGGAACAATTAAGAACTCTCCAAATGATATTTGAAAATATGTCGAGAAGTTTTACGACGTTTTTATCTGGTTATTTAAGGACATTAGTTCAAGTATCAATAGTGTCTGTGGAACAGATAACATATTATGAGTTTAGCAATTCATTGACAAATCCAGTATTCATAGCCGTTATTGATGCAAAGCCGCTGGAAGGACCAATAATACTTGAGTACAACAATAATACAACATTTACAATAATAGATAAAATATTAGGTGGTATTGGTGCATCTGAAACTGTGCAAAGAGATTATACTGAAATTGAGATGGGACTTTTAACGAGAATAACAACGCAATTGTTGCCACTGATAAAAGATGCGTGGAGCAATGTTACAGAGCTCAACCCAGAGATAACGAGAATAGAAACCAATTCTCAATTTACGCAAGTAATTTCCCCCAACGAAACTGTAGCATTGTGTACAATGTCTTTAAAAATAAATGATAATGAAGGGCTGATAAATTTTTGCCTGCCACATATAACGATTGTTCCTATACTGCCGTTGCTTACTACAAAGACATGGTTCTCTAATGCAGAAAAGCAGACGTGTGATATAGGAATAATTAAAGATAAAATATCTAATACATATGTTCCTTTAAAAGTTGTCATAGGTACATCAAAGATAACGGTTAGAGATTTGTTAAGCTTTGATAAAGGCGATGTAATTGAGATAAATAAACGGTATAAAGATCCTATTGAAGTAAAGATAAACGATGAAACGAAGTTTTTAGGTGTTCCAGGGATTAGAAACAAGAAATACTGCGTTCAAATAACTGAGATTTGCAGCGAAGGAGATGATGCGGATGAGTGATATTTTATCACAAGATGAAATTAATGCATTATTAAGTGGTATGGCTGGTGTAGAAAATAGCAAAAATGATGTAATTCTAACTGAAGAAGAACAAGATGTTTTAGGTGAGATAGGAAATATTAGCTTTGGAACGTCTGCAACAACTTTGTTTACGCTTCTCAGAAACAAAGTAACCATAACAACGCCTAAAGTCAGCATTGTTAACTGGGAGAGCTTAAAGAAAGAGTTCAATATACCATACGTTGCTGTTGAAGTGGAGTATACAGAAGGCATTAAAGGCAACAATCTTTTAATTTTAAAGGAGCAAGATGTACTTCGCATCACTGATTTAATGATGGGTGGTGATGGGAATGTCACTGAAGGCGAGATAACAGAACTTCATTTGAGTGCTATTGGAGAAGCAATGAATCAGATGATTGGTTCTGCATCGACTTCGCTGTCTACACTCATTGGCGAAAGCATAAATATTTCGCCGCCAAAAGCTTTTATCGTGGATTTTAACAAAGGATTGCCAGGAGACATCTCATTTCCTGAAGAAGATATAGTCAAGGTTGCGTTTAAGATGGTGGTTGGAGATATAATTGACAGTGAAATCATGCAATTGATTCCTATTTCATTTGCTAAAAAGCTTGTCGAGCAGGTGATGTCAAAAAATGTAGAAAATTCTCCAAAAGGTTCTTTTCAAGATGTTAATGATGATGATATAATAAATACTGGTACTGAAGGAATAAAGAATGATTTCAATGAAGAAATTAGACATGAAGAGCAAATAAGCCAGCCAAAAAGTAGAAAGGTCGATGTGAAGCCAGTCGTCTTTAAAGAGCTTGACGCTGATGAACAGACAGTTTCAGAAAAAGAAAATATAAACCTTATTATGGATATTCCACTAACTGTTACTGTTGAGTTGGGACGTACGAGAAAATTAATAAAAGATATACTAGAACTTAATGAAGGCTCTATAATTGAGCTTGACAAATTAGCTGGCGAACCTGTAGATATATTAGTTAATGGGAAATTTATTGCGAAAGGTGAAGTAGTAGTAATAGATGAGAACTTCGGCGTCAGAATACTTGATATAGTAAAACAAAGCAAAAGAATAAATTCATTATAATACGAGGAGGATTTGGTCATGAGCAAAATAATGATTGTAGATGATGCAGCTTTTATGAGGATGATGATAAAAGATATAATAACTAAAAACAATCTTGGCACTGTAATTGAAGCAGAAGATGGATCTGTAGCCGTAGAAAAGTACAGTCAAGAGAAACCTGATTTAGTGCTTATGGATATTACAATGCCAGAAATGGATGGCATCCAAGCTGTAAGGCAAATAGTTAAAAAGGATCCGAATGCAAAAGTAGTCATGTGTTCAGCTATGGGACAGCAAGCAATGGTTATAGAAGCAATACAGGCAGGTGCAAAAGATTTTATAGTAAAGCCGTTTCAACCAGATAGAGTCATAGAAGCCGTCAAGAAAATGTTGAAATGAGGAATTTGGATGTCCAGCGATAACCTGTTTATTGAAGCCGTAGTATTTCTTTTGATATTTATTTTAGTCGTGTTTTTAGCTTATTATGTAACGTTGTTTTTAAATAAAAAAGCGTTTAATATGTACAAAGGAGAAAATTTTGACATTGTCGATCATCTGGCTTTAGGCAAGGATAAAAACTTATATATAATTAAAGTATGCAATGAATACATGCTTTTTAGTGCTACAAGCAATTCTATTGTTTACATAAAAACTTTGAATGAAAAAGACTTAAAAATAAAAGATAAAAGTTTTAACTTTGGGCAAAGTTTAAATATTTCATTAAACAATTTAAGGAGATTGTCAATTAAAAATCTAGGTGGTAATGAACATGATAAAAATAAAAAAATTTAGTTGGTTGGTGCTTGTATTGCCAATTTTATTGACACAAAATGCATATGCAGCTCCAAATAACGCTTCATCTTTAATAACGATCAATGCTCCATCGACTTCTAATGAAGTTGCATCAAGCATCCAAATAGTTATTCTTTTGACTGTATTGACATTAGCGCCATCAATACTTATAATGATGACTTCTTTTACAAGGATAATTGTGGTTTTATCATTTTTAAGAAACGCCTTAGGTCTGCAGCAAATGCCTCCAAATCAAGTTTTGATTGGTCTGGCTTTGTTTTTGACGTTTTTTATAATGGCACCAGTTGGTGCACAAATAAATAAAGATTCTATTCAGCCATATATGCAAGGAAAAATAACACCACAAGAAGCTTATGTTAAAGCAAGAGATCCGTTGAAAAGCTTTATGCTTAAGCAGACCAGGAAAAATGACTTAAATTTGTTTATCAGTTTGTCAAAGTTGAAAGTAAAAAGTGTAAATGATGTTCCTTTGCGAGTAGTCATACCATCATTCATAATAAGCGAATTAAAAACAGCATTTGAAATTGGATTTATCATATACATACCATTCTTAATCATAGACATGGTTGTTGCCAGTGTATTGATGTCGATGGGGATGTTCATGTTGCCACCTGTACTTATATCCTTGCCATTTAAACTTTTGCTTTTCATACTGGTGGATGGATGGAATATTTTGGCCAAGTCTTTAGTAATTGGTTTTAGATAAGGGGGTTAATAGATGGATCCGGGATTAGTACTTGATATAGGCAGAGAGGCATTAATGGTGACCATGATGGTTTCTGCGCCACTTCTAATTATATCATTGCTTGTAGGATTAATAATAAGTATTTTTCAGGCCACAACTCAAATTCAAGAACAGACGTTGACATTTGTGCCGAAAATTTTAGCAATATTTGCATCTATTATATTGTTTGGTCCATGGATGCTTACGGTACTTATTAATTACACTCAAAAATTAATATTAAATATTAATAGTTTCATCAGGTAGATAATATGGAGTTAAGTTATTATATTTTAAACAATGTACAGTACTTTTTAATAGTATTTGTTAGAATGCTGGGAATCTTTATATTGACACCGCTTTTTGGGACAAAAACATTGCCTTCCACGTTTAAGATAGGGCTTGCTTTTTTTACATCAATAATGATTTTTGAATTAGTAAATGTGAAAATTGATGCAAATAATTTATATCAATACGTTGAAATTGTTTTTAATGAGTTTCTGATTGGCTTATTGATTGGTTTGTCTTCTATGATTTCATTTAGCGCTATATATTTAGCTGGACAAATAATAGATTACCAATTGGGCTTTAGCATTGTCAATGTTTTGGCGGCTGGTGAAGAAACGCAGGTGCCCTTAATTGGAAATTTTGTATATATACTTACATTACTATTGTTTTTACTTATAGACGGTCATCATAAGCTTTTTCAGTTGCTTTTTCAAAGTTATAGTATGATACCTGTAGGCACACCATTTTTACATTTAGAAAGCATTAATACAGTCATTACAAAGATTGTATCGGATATGTTTGTCTTAGGATTTAGAATAAGCGCACCCATTGTTGTGTCAACTTTGCTTACAGATATAACTTTAAGCATAATATCAAGGACAATACCGCAATTAAATGTATTTATGATAGGTATGCCTATAAAAATATTCGTTGGTATTTTTACGTTGTTTATTATGCTGCCGATGTATTTAGCGATTATTGACGTCTTGTTTAATGGAATGTACTCAGATATATTTGCACTTTTTAAATCAATTGTCAAAGGATGACAGGAATTGAAGCTACAAATTTTTGCAGGTGAAAAAACAGAACCGGCAACACCCAAAAGAAGGCAAGACGCAAGGAAAAAAGGACAAGTATTTCAAAGTAGAGAAGTTACTTCGGCACTTGTGACAATAGCAGGTTTTCTTGTCATATATTTTACAGTGCAAAAAAGCATTGCTGAAATCATGAATTTAATCAAATTCCTTTTTTTAAATTATGGTGGTGCCAGTGATAATGTATTTACGATTAATGGAATATACAAGCTGTTTGAGATGGTGTTTTCTGTTTTTATAAAGCTGATTTTGCCAACCATTGCAACGGTATTTATAATAGCCATTATATCAACTTATGCGCAAGTTGGATTTGTGTTTACTTTAGAGACTTTGAATTTTAAATTAGAAAGATTAAATCCTCTTGATGGTTTAAAAAGGATGTTTTCTAAAAGGAGTTTATTAGAACTTGTAAAATCAATTATTAAAATTAGCATATTGGCATACGTAATGTATTCATTTTTGATAGGTCAGTATAAGGGCATACCACAGCTTTTAGATATGTCTGTGCAAGATCTTATTAAATACAATATGAACATATTTGCCGGCATATTGTTGAGGATCTCCTTAGTATTGGTAGTTTTAGGGGCAATAGATTACGTATATCAGTGGAGAGAATATGAATCAAACCTTAGAATGAGTAAAGAAGACATCAAAGAGGAATTTAAGGAAACTGAAGGGAACCCTCAGATAAAATCAGAAATTAGAAAGAAACAAAGGCAAATTTCCATGAGGAGGATGATGCAAAACATAAAAAAAGCCGATGTCGTCATAACAAACCCTACTCACATTGCAGTAGCTTTAATGTATGATAGCGAAATTAATGATGCACCTGTTGTCGTAGCAAAAGGACAAGATTATATAGCTCAGAAAATAAAAGATGAAGCAATTAAGTATTCGATTGCGATTGTTGAGAATAAACCATTGGCTCAATCTTTGTATAAAACAACGGAAATCGGTGATAGCATACCACCTGAATTGTATAAAGCAGTTGCAGAAGTTTTGGCTTATGTATATAGTTTGAGGGGAGAATAGGAGGGATATATTGAAATTTTCAGATTTAATTGCAGCAATATTTGTCGTAGGAATTGTTTTAATAATAATCATTCCTGTTCCATCTATATTATTGGATTTTTTGCTTATTTTAAATATATCACTGTCAATTATAATACTGCTTACGACAATGTATGTTAAGGATGCTATGGATTTTTCTGTTTTTCCATCAATATTGCTTATAACGACTTTGATGAGATTATCCCTTAATATTTCTTCTACCCGTTTGATTTTGACGTCTGGATTTGCAGGCAATGTGATTCATGCATTTGGAAGCTTTGTCATAGGCAACAATCCCATAGTAGGATTTATAGTGTTTATTATAATTGCAATTGTACAATTCATTGTCATAACAAAGGGCGCTGAAAGAGTGTCCGAAGTTTCCGCAAGATTCACTCTTGACGCAATGCCAGGCAAACAAATGTCAATTGATGCAGATTTGAATGCTGGAATAATAAACGACAAAGAAGCAAAAGAAAGAAGGAAGAAAATTCAGGAAGAAGCAAAGTTTTTTGGCTCAATGGATGGTGCAAGTAAATTTGTAAAGGGAGATGCTATCGTTGGAATCATAATCATGATAATAAATATAATTGCTGGATTAATCATTGGGATGACTATTAAAGGCATGGATATAAATCAAGCCATAAATACTTATACGATTTTGACTGTTGGTGATGGATTGGTAAGTCAGATTCCAGCTCTTTTAATATCAACAGCCACTGGCATCATAGTCACAAGGACTGCATCAGAGTCTAATATGGGAAACGATGTTATAATGCAGCTTATAAAAGAGCCGAGGGTTTTACAAATGACTGGTATCTTACTCATGCTGATGGCATTCGTTCCTATGCTCCCTGCCATTCCATTGCTTATAATAGGTTCGCTATTTACATATTTGGGATTTTCAAATAGAAAGAAAAATTTAGCAAATGATGAAGTTAAAAAAGACGACTTGAAAGAATTGGAAGAAATTAGAGATCCTAAAAGAGCTTATGACTTATTGCAAGTGGACCCAATTGAACTGGAATTTGGATATGAGTTGATTCCAATTGCCAGCAGTGAATTATTAGACAGAATTGTGATGATTAGAAGGCAAATTGCTTTGGATTTAGGCTTAGTGGTGCCTATGGTAAGGTTGAGAGATAATATTCAGCTTAAACCAAACGAGTACATAATCAAAATAAGAGGCAACGAAGTAGGGAAAGGCGATGTGTATGTAAATAAATATTTGTGTATGCAAGTCGGCGAAATAAACAGCGATATAAAGGGTATAAGCACGAGAGAACCGGCTTTTGGATTGCCTGCATTATGGATTGACGATAGTGAAAAACAAAAAGCTGAAATGTTGGGATGTACAGTAGTCGATGTTCCATCTGTCATTTCTACACATCTTACAAATATCATAAAGAGGCATTCAGATGAACTTTTAGGAAGGCAGGAGGTTAAAGAGCTTTTAGATAATATAAAGCTGTCAAATCCAGCTTTGGTTGAAGAAATTGTGCCGAAATTATTAAGCATAGGTGATATTGAGAAGGTTTTGTGTAACTTGCTAAGAGAGGAAATTTCGATTAGAGATATGGTAACTATTTTGGAAACTTTAGCTGATTATGCGCCAACCACGAAAGATACAGATGTTTTAACAGAGTATGTAAGACAATCATTAAAAAGAGCTATAACAAACAAGTATGCAAAAGACGGTAAACTCCAAGTGATAACATTAGATCCGGAAGTTGAAAGGTCAATACAAAACGCTATAAATCAGACCGAGCATGGATCGTATTTAGCGCTTCCGCCTGATTCAATGCAAAAAATATTGAAGGCTGTACACAACATCATAAAAAAGATTACGATTAAGGGCGAACAGCCAATTATACTTACAGCACCAATTATACGATTTTATTTGCGTAAATTAATCGAGCAAATTTCGAAAGATATAGTCGTTTTATCGTACAATGAACTTTTGCCTAATGTAGAGGTATTTTCTGTAGGGACGGTGAAACTAAGTGAAAGTTAAGCGATATATTGCAGATAATTATCAAGATGCTTTAAAACTGATTAAAGCTGAAATGGGCAGCGATGCGGTAATATTGCAACAGAGCAGTTACAGAGAAAGAGGATTGAGAGGTTTATTTAAAAAGAAGAAAGTTGAAGTTGTAGCTGCAGTAGAAGAAAATAAAATCGATGAAAGAGATCTGTTTATTAAAGATTTGTATGAAATCAAGTCGCTTTTAAGAGAATTTAAACATAATGAAATAAAGGATGAAAGTAGAAAAGATCTAGTCTATGAACTTGTTTCAAGAGGCGTTGATGATAAATTGTCGAAAATTCTGACTGATGGCATAAATGAGATTTCGGATGATAATTTAGAGACATTGCAAAAAAGAATTGTAAATTTTATTGGGCCTCCAAAGAAAATAACCGGCTTGAACGAGAAAAAACGTGCTGTTTTTATTGGACCTACAGGTGTCGGTAAAACGACGACGATTGCAAAAATTGCTTCTAATTTAATTTTAAGGGAAAAGAAAAAAGTACTGCTAATAACTGCGGATATATTTAGAATTGCTGGTGCAGAACAATTAAAGATTTACGGTGAGATTTTAGGTGTGCCTGTAATGGTAGTTAACAATATTTTTGATTTAAATCGATTGGAAGGTGAAATAAGCAAATACGATGTGGTTTTGATTGATACTGCTGGAAGAAGCCATACTGATTCTAAGAAAATGCAGGAATTAAAAACCTTTTTGCAATATGGTACCTATGACGAAGTTTATCTTTGCCTAAGCGCAGCTACAAAAAACAGTGATATTAAAAAAATTATAAAATCGTACGACTTTATAAATGAGTACAATCTTCTTTTTACTAAGTTAGATGAAACAGATAATTATAGTGTTATTTTAAATTCAATATACTACTCAAAAAAATCTGTATCATACGTGACAAATGGTCAGATGGTACCTGATGATATTAGTTTAGCTGATAGCAAAATGATTGCACAAAATATTTTAAAGGGGAATTAACATGGATCAGGCGGAGAGGCTTAGGTATCTATTTCAACAAAACAATGGAAAAAGATGTAGAGTCATAACCGTTACAGGTGGAAAAGGGGGAACTGGTAAAACATGCATTTCAGTTAATCTATCTATAGCGCTAAAAAAGATTGGGTATAAAGTTTTAATAGTTGATGCTGATATAGGGTTTTCCAATGCAGAGATAGAGTTAGGAGTCGTATCTAATTACACATTGTACGATGTGCTGTATGGAAATAAAAAGATTATTGACGTTATAAACGATGGACCTGTCGGGGTAAAATTCATTTCAACAGGAGGAAATTTTGATCTTGTAAATGACGATATAGATTTAAATGTATTTTTTAACAATATTAAAATATTAGATAATTATTTTGATTATATTATTGTTGATACTGGAGCTGGAGTTAACAAGACTGTAAAGAGTTTTATAGATATGTCAGATGATGTGATAATCGTAACCACACCAGAGCCAACTGCCATAATGGATGCTTACATACTTATTAAGACAATTAACGACTTAAGCGATAAAAATTTGTATTTAATAGTTAATAAAGTCGCTAACCAGAACGAATATGTTTCTGTTTATGAAAGGCTTAACAATGCACTTATTAACTTTTTGGGTGCTTCAATAATTGATCTTGGCTTTATACATGAAGATGCTAAAATAAGCGAATGTATAAAAATGCAAATTCCTGTTGTACTAAAATATCAGCATAGTAAGCCTTCAAAAGATATCGCGAGAATTGCCGAAGTCCTTACAAATTATAAGACGGATAAAAAGAAAGAAGGTCTTCTTGGAATATTTAAAAAAATGTTTTTGAATGGTGGAGGCATTAATAATGGTTAACATAAAGCCTGGGCAAAAGATCGAAATAAGTATTGGCAAAAGTAACAACAAATATGTGTCAAAAGTTGACGATGTATCTGCGGATGGTACACTGCTTGTGGAAACACCGATACATAATGGACACTTTGTTCCAATAAGAATTGGCGCAAAAGTTAATGTGATTTTTTTTAACAAGGATGGATTATTTACTTTTGATGGGATAGTAATAAATAGATTTTTCGGCAATTTGTCGTTTATACAATTAAAAAGGGTAACTGATATAGAGAAACTGCAAAGAAGACAATTTTTTAGATTAGAAAAAATAATGGAATTTAAGTATAAGCTGCATGAAGATGATGAGTCTTTCGAAAAAGGTGTAATAAAAGATATAAGTGGCGGTGGATTTAGGGCAAAGGTTAAGAAAAAAGTAGACGTAGGGGCAGATATAATTTGTTATGTTAAGTTAAGCGATGAAACTGATGAATTGGTCCAAAAATGTAAAGTGGTAAGGTGTAACTATTTTGATGATGGATATGAAATAGCCGCTCAATATGTCGATATACAAGATAGAATAAGAGAGAAGATAATATCATTTATTTTTAAAGAGCAAAGACGATTAAAAAGACAGCAGATAAACTTTTGATTGTAAAAAGGAGGAAAATAGAATGGATACAAATCAATACTTAGAGATATTTTTGGAGGAATCTGAAGAACACATTGAGAGCTTAAATGAAAATCTTCTTCAGCTTGAAAAAAATCCTGAAGATTCACATATTGTAGATGAAATATTTAGATCTGCCCATACTCTAAAAGGAATGGCTGCCACAATGGGCTTTGAAAACATGACAAAATTGACTCATAAGATGGAAGATGTTTTTCAAGAAATTAGAAATAATTCTTTGAAAGTTTCCAGTAATTTAATGGATGTATTGTTTAAATGTATGGATGCTTTAAGTTCTATGATTGGGAAAATATCTGAAAGTGGTAATGATGCATATGACATTGAAAATTTGATTAAATTGTTGGAGAATGGCAATTCAAATGAGGAAATTGCTGTAACCAATAAAAGTGAAGAATCCAAAGCTTATGCCAGCAATGAAGTGAATTTGTACGAGAAAGATATAATTGAAAAAGCAGCGTCTCAGGGCTATAAAACGTATAGTATTGAAGTAGTTATTGATAAAAATTGCGTGATGAAGTCTGCAAGAGCTTTTATAGTATTTAATACATTGGACAATTTGGGCGATGTTATAGATTCTAAGCCTTCAGTAGAAGATATAGAAGATGAAAAATTTGACGATAGATTTACCGTTCATTTGATTAGCAAACACGATAAAGACTTTGTAAAGTCAAAATTAACCGCAATATCAGAGATAAAGGAAATAAATATCGAAGAAATATTGTATTCTAAAGAAATAAAAGATAATAAGAACTTCGAAAAGACGGCCAATACAAATAACGACGATCAAATAAAGCATAATAAGACAAATAAAAGCGTTAGAGTAGATATTGAAAGATTAGACAATTTGATGAATTTAGTAAGCGAATTGATAATAATAAAAACGCGGTTAGAAGGATTGGAATCAAACGAAAAAAATCCTGACACTATTGCAACGATTGAGTATCTCGAGAGAATAACTACAAATCTTCATGATGCTGTGATGAAGGTAAGAATGGTGCCAGTGGAAAGAGTTTTCAACCGTTTTCCAAGAATGGTAAGGGATTTATCTCGAGAGCTGAATAAAAAAATCACATTAAACATGTTTGGACAGGATACTGAAGTTGATAGGACTGTAATAGACGAAATAGGTGATCCATTAGTACATTTAATAAGAAATTCTATAGATCATGGTATAGAAACACCAGAATTGAGAATAAAGAAAGGTAAGGTGGAGACTGGAACTATAAATCTGAAGGCATACCATGAAGGAAATAATGTAATAATTGAAGTAAGTGACGATGGTTCTGGTATTAATTTTGAAAAGGTGAAAAAGAAAGCTTATGAAAAAGGTATGCTTTCTGATGAGGAAGCTAATGAGTTGTCAAACGAAAAATTAGTAAAATTGTTATTTGAACCTGGATTCAGCACTTCTGACAAGATATCTGATATATCAGGTAGAGGAGTAGGACTTGATGTAGTTAAAAATAAGATAGAATCTTTGAACGGTTCCATAGAAGTCAAAACGGAAAAAGATAAGGGGACAAAATTTATAATAAAATTGCCATTGACTTTGGCTATAATTCAGGCATTGTTAGTGATGGTTGGAAACGAAAAGTACGCTTTTCCACTTAATTCAATATCGGAAATTGTAAACAAAAATAAAAGCGAAGTACATTTGGTACAGGGCAAGGAAGTCGTCATGTATAGAGGCAAAGTAATTCCACTTATAAGGCTGCATAATGTTTTAGATGTTGAGTCTAATGAAGACAATGATGAGTTTATATGTGTGATTATAAAAAAAGGCGACAATTTGGCTGCATGTAGTGTTGATGAACTTATAGGGCAGCAGGAAATAGTAATAAAACCATTAGGTAAATATTTAAGCAATGTAAAAGTAATTGCTGGCGCGACAATATTGGGGGACGGGCAAGTGGCTTTAATCATAGATTCTAATAATTTATTTTAAGAGAAGAAGGAGGCGTTACATATGAGCATGTTTGTCGTGACTAAATTAGGCGGTGAAGAATACGGAATAGAAATTGATAAAGTACAATCCATTGAAAAAATTACTAAGATAACAAGAGTTCCAAAAGCGCCTTCATTTGTAAAAGGTGTTATAAATTTGAGGGGTGAGATAATTCCTGTCATTTCAATTAGAATGTTGTTAAAATTAGAAGAAGTTGATTTTAACGATGATACAAGGATCGTCATAATAAAAAATAACGACATTGTAATTGGAGTTATTGTAGATAATGCTAATGAAGTTGTAGAAATAAATGATGAAAACATAGACTCAATAGATGTTAACAGCAATTTATACAAAAAGGAAAGTTTTATTGGGCGAATAGGAAAGGTAGGAAGCAGGCTATTGATGCTTTTTGATATAGACAAATTGACTACTCAGCAGGAAGTGAAGATATGAATATAAATAAGATAAATGAGACATACATCGATGTGCTTAAAGAGCTTGGGAATATAGGCTCAGGAAACGCTATAACAGCTTTAGCATCTTTGATAGGAAAGAAAATAGATATGAAAATCCCTACCGTACGGCTGATGGAATTAAACGAAGTACAGGATATATTCGGACTTGCCGACACTATTATTGTGGGAATATATTTTGATCTTGAAGGAAGTGTGAATGGCAATATTTTATTTTCTTTAGATGTTGAAAGTGCTTCTTATTTGATTCAATATTTGATGGGAGTCAATGTTGGCGATGAATTTACAGAAATCGAAAAATCAGCATTAGAAGAAATAGGCAATATTATGGCAGGAAGTTATGTGTCTTCACTGTCTACATTGACAAATTTGGACATGAAAATATCACCTCCCGCAATCAGCATTGATATGGCAGGTGCTATATTAAGCGTTCCTGCAATTAAATTTAGCGAATTGTCAGATAAAATTTTGTTTATTGAGACGGAGTTTTTTGAAGGCAATAGATTAATAAAAGGCGATTTCTTTCTTATACCTGATATAGAATCATTTGATAAAATACTTAGCGCACTTGGAGTTGAATTAGATGGATAATTTTACATTTAGAGTAGGAATGGCCGATGCAAGAGTTGCAAAGTGTCCAAGCAAATTGGTTACAGTCGGTCTTGGGTCATGTGTGGGTATCGTCCTATATGACAAAGTAAGTAAAATATCTGGACTTGTCCACATTATGTTGCCATATAGCAATCAAAGTAAAAACAACTCAAATAAACTTAAATTTGCTGATACAGGTATCACAGCATTGATAGATATGATGTTAGAGTTAGGTGCTGACAGAAAGTACATAATAAGTAAAATAGCAGGTGGCGCTCAAATGTTTGCAACAAAGGCAAACTTGGATATTATGAATATAGGTGCCCGCAATGTAATTGCTACTAAAGAAGTTTTATCGTCTTTAAACATACCATTGGTTTCAGAGGATACAGGTGGTAATTATGGTCGTACAATTGAATTTGACTGCGAAAGTGGTAAGCTATTAATTAAAACAATTGGGCATGGTGTAAAATTTATTTAGGGTAGGAAAGGAATGTTTAAAAATGTCTCTACTCGAACAAGACTTATGGGATAAATATGAGAAACAAAAAGACGGAAGTTCCAAGGAAGACATAATCATCAAGTATATGCCACTTGTTAAGCATATAGTCAAGAGAATTTGCTTGTCAGAATTAAGCAAAGAAGATACTGATGATCTTATAAGCCAAGGAATGATTGGGTTAATCGATGCAGTTAATAAATATGATGTATCAAAAGGTGTAAAGTTTGAAACATATGCGTCGATAAGAATAAAGGGAGAGATAATTGATTATTTGAGAAAAAAAGACTGGATTCCGAGAAGTCTAAAAAAACGATATAAAAGCATCGAAAAAACAATTGAACAATTGGAACAGGAATATAAAAGAGAACCTACTATAGAAGAAATTATGGAGGCAACAAAGTTATCAAAAAATGACGTTTTAAAGACTTTAAGCTACATGAATGCAGGATACATAAGTTCTTTAGATGAAGTGATTGAGAATAATTTAAAAATCACTTCAATCACAGACAACGAAGTTACAAATCCTGAAAGCGAAGTAATGATGTTTGACTTGAAGCAGAATATTTCTAAGGCTATTGATACGCTACAAGAGAAAGAAAGATTGATTATTTCATTGTATTACTATGAGGATTTGAACTATAAGGAAATTAGTAAAATAATGGGACTGACGGAATCTAGAATATCACAAATTCATTCAAAGGCCATAAAAAAGTTAAAGGAAAAACTAAGTGACTTGCTGTAACTAATAAAAATTTGGGGGCATTTATATGTGTGATTTAAAATATTCTTGCAAATTGGAAATATCATCGGACAAAATGTCAGCATTTTTAATAGTTGAAAATATTTCAAACGATGGTATCACTTTAAATAAAGACAATATTTACGATTTATTAAGTTCACACAACGTAGTTTTTGGGATAATTGAAAATGTCATCGATAAAATTTGCAAGTCCCCCAATATTAACGAACGTTATTTGATTGCACAAGGTAAAAAGCCTATAAATGGGAAAGATGGGCGTGTTGAGTATTTAATCGATTTTGAAAGCAATGCTGAACCGAAAGTGCTTGAAGATGGAAGAGTGGATTATAAAGAGTTGCAAATATTTAAAAGTGTGAAAAAGGATGAAATCATAGCCCGAAAGGTAGATCCTGAAGACGGTATAGACGGTATGAACGTAAAAGGAGAAATAGTCAAAGCAAATAAAGGCAAAGAGGCCAAATTGCCATTAGGCAAAAATACATATATTAATGATGGATGTCTTTATTCCTCTATTGATGGACATATTTTTAAAAAAGATCAAAAAATCAATGTAAATCCTATAATTGAGTTAAAAGATGTCAATGCTTCCACAGGAAATGTCAGAACTTTTGCAAGCATTAAAATCTACAACAACATAAGTTCTGGATATAAGATAGAAAGCGATGGAGATGTGGAAATATATGGTGTTGTAGAAGGCTCTACCATATCGGCAAAGGGTAATATAATAATTCATAAAGGCATTCAAGGTAATGGTAAGGCAAAAATTATCTCAGGTGGGAAAGTTATATCGAAGTATTTGCAAAATTGTGAAGTAATAGCTGAAGATGATGTCGTAAGTGAGGCCATAATGTACAGCACAGTGAAGACAAATAGCTGCGTTAAATTAATTGGAAACAAAGGTGTAATCGTTGGAAGTGTAGTTATAGCAACGCGAGAAATAGAAGCAATAAACGTTGGTTCTAAAATGTTTGTACATACAGAGTTAATAGTCGGAGAACCACCTGAAAAGAGAAAGAGAAAAGAAGAAATATCTAAAAAAATATCTGAAAATGAGAAATCCATAGACGGATTAAATAAAATCGTTTCATATTTAACGAAATTAGGTGTACCCGAAAATAAAAGAGCCATTTATGAAAAAACTCTTAAATCTTTGTTGCAGTTGGAAGCTGAGAATAAATCCTTGTTAGATGAATATAGAGAATTAAATTCAAATAATGATGAATCATTTGGTATAATTAAAGTATATGATACGGTTTATCCGGGAACAAAAATAACCATAGATGATGTATCTAGAAACATAAAGGATCCTGTAAAATATGTTACTTTTGTGAGAAATGGTGCGGATATAGACATATTGCCAATAGGGTAAGGGGGAATATATATGTCAGTAAATCCGATAGATTTACAAGTAGCAATTCCTAAAATGGTGGACGTAAGCAATATAAAACAGATTGAAATTCAAAGGCCAGATGTATTTGTTGGCCAATTCATGGAGATGATAAATAATGAAAATGAGATAAAAAAAAGCAGGACAAACAAAATCAACGAATCAAATAAATTGTCAACTAAGAAAGATAAAAATAGAATGGAAGGGGAATCATCTCAAAAAGAAAGAAAAAAGTTTTTATTAGGGCATGTGGACATAAAAATTTAAAATTGTATTGACAAAAATATCATAATATAATATATTAATCAGTGGATAACGCACGTTCAAAGATCATAAGACTGGTGCCACAATGGTTGTTTTGTGAGATGATTTGAACGGAGGAATAACCAGGAGGTGAGAATATGTCAGTTATATCAATGAAACAATTATTAGAAGCAGGTGTACATTTCGGTCATCAAACAAGAAGATGGAATCCTAAGATGGCTCCTTATATTTTTACCGAGAGGAATGGAATATATATTATAGATCTTCAAAAAACGGTAAAAAAGATAGAGGAAGCATACGATTTTATAAAAGATGTTGTTTCAAATAATGGTACTGTCTTATTTGTAGGTACAAAGAAACAAGCTCAGGATTCTGTTAAAGAAGAAGCAGAAAGATGCGGAATGTACTATGTCAATCAAAGATGGCTTGGTGGAATGTTGACAAATTACAAGACAATTAGGAGCAGGATTGAAAGACTTAAAGAGTTAAAGAAGATGGAAGAGGATGGCACATTTGAAGTTTTACCTAAAAAAGAGGTTATAAAGCTTAGAAAAGAAAAGGAAAAACTTCAAAAGTATTTAGGTGGAATAGAAAACATGAATAGCCTTCCATCGGTACTTTTTGTGGTTGATCCTAAGAAAGAAGCAATTGCTATCGCTGAAGCTAAAAATCTCGATATTCCTATCGTTGCAATTGTTGATACAAATTGCGATCCTGAAGAAGTAGATTATCCTATACCGGGCAACGATGATGCGATTCGTGCGGTAAAATTAATAGCTTCAAAGATAGCTGATGCTGTAATTGAGGCTAAACAGGGTGAACAATTAACTGCGGTTGAAGAGTAATTTTAGAATGGTAAGGAATTTTCATCCTTACCATAAATTATATTAGGATGGAGGTAAGATTATATGATTTCTGCACAACAAGTTAAAGAACTTAGAGAGCGTACTGGGGCAGGTATGATGGATTGCAAAAGAGCGCTTACTGATTCTAATGGCGATATTGAAAAAGCGATTGATATATTAAGAGAAAGAGGATTAGCAGCCGCTGCTAAAAAGGCTGGCAGAGTTGCAAATGAAGGATTAGTAGAATCGTACATTCATGGTGGCGGCAGAATTGGTGTTCTTGTTGAAGTAAATTGTGAAACAGATTTTGTTGCCAATACAGATGATTTTAAATCTTTTGTAAAAGAAATATGCATGCAAATCGCTGCAGCAAATCCGCAGTACATAAAAAGGGAAGATGTACCGCAAGAAGTTATTGAAAAAGAAAGGGAAATTTTAAAGGCACAATCATTAAATGAAGGCAAACCAGCTCAAGTGATTGACAGAATAATTGAAGGAAGACTCGAAAAATTCTATAAGGAAAATTGCTTATTAGAACAATTGTATATAAGAGATGATAGCAAGACGATAAAAGACCTATTAAATGAATTGATTGCAAAGCTTGGTGAAAATATAATAATAAGAAGATTTGTGAGATTCGAAAGAGGAGAAGGTATTGAAAATTCTCAAGAAGAAGAATAAAATTAAATAGGCAACCAAAATAGGACACGGTTGTGTCCTATTTTTAATAGATTTTTATGAAGGATTTTTAATATTTTTATAGAATAATAAAATGAGGTGTTTTAATGTCTGTGAAATACAAACGAATAATATTAAAAATTTCAGGAGAAGCTTTGTCTGGCAGCACAGGATACGGTATCGATTTTGAAACTGTAAATTTAATTGCTGATCAAATAAAAGAAGTAAAAGAAATGGGCGTTCAAATAGGCGTTGTAATTGGAGGTGGTAATATCTGGAGAGGTAGAGAAGGAGTAGGAATGGATAGGACTACCGCTGATCATATGGGAATGCTTGCTACAGTTATTAATTCTCTTGCTTTGCAAGATGCTTTAGAGCGGAGAGGTGTAGAAACGAGGGTTCAAACTGCCATTGAGATGAGGCAGATTGCTGAACCGTATATTCGAAGGAGGGCAATAAGGCATCTTGAAAAAGGAAGAGTTGTGATTTTTGCGGCTGGTACTGGTAATCCTTTCTTCTCTACCGATACGACAGCATCTTTAAGAGCTGCTGAGATAGATGCGGAAGTGATTCTTCTTGCTAAGAAAGTAGATGGAGTCTATGATAAGGACCCTGTTAAACATAAAGATGCTATTAAATTTGATAAGTTGACATATCTTGATGTGCTTAACAGAGGACTTGGAGTGATGGACTCTACAGCAACTTCTCTATGTATGGACAATAATATTCCAATTATCGTGTTTAATTTAACTGTACCAGGAAACATTAAGAACGTAATAATGGGCCAAAAAATAGGAACAATTGTCAAGGAGGGATAGCGATGGATGATTTGTTAAAAAACACTGAAGAAAAAATGAAAAAGTCAATAGCAGTTTTAAAAAATGAATTGATGTCTATAAGGGCTGGCAGGGCTAATCCTGCACTTTTAGACAGAATATCAATCGACTACTATGGTACCATGACTCCAATAAATAAGTTAGCGACAATTACGGCACCAGAACCAAAAGTTATAATCATTCAGCCGTGGGACACATCCAAAATATCTGAAATTGAAAAAGCAATTCAAAAATCAGATTTAAACATTAATCCTACTTCTGATGGCAAAATAATCAGATTAGTTTTTCCGGATTTGACAGAAGAGAGAAGGAAAGAGCTTGTTAAATTAGTTCATAAAAAAGGTGAAGAAGCTAGGGTCGCAGTAAGGCAGATTAGAAGAGATGCCAATGATGCTATTAAAAAGATGGATAAAAACGGCGAGATTTCGGAAGATGAGAAATTAAAAAGTGAAGAAAATGTACAAAAACTTACGGATAAGTATATTAAAGAGATAGACAAAATTTTGGAGCAGAAGGAAAAGGAGATAATGGAGATTTGATCGATATTATTGGATACGATATTGAAGCGGCTAAGAAGATTTTAGAAAAAAATAATGTTCAATACAATATAATATTTACTAAGCCTACCAAAAAATATAGAGGATATCAGAGACGCGTCTTAAAAACGATGTTTGAAGATGGTATATTATCAGTTATAGTAGCTGAATTTTAACCCCCTCACATGAGGGGGTATTGCCCATATTATAAGGAGGAAATTTAATGGGGTTTATCAAAAAACGACAAAAAGATTTTGATGAGGATATAGAGAAAAAACTTGATGAAAACAATATTCCAAAGCATGTGGCAATAATAATGGATGGAAATGGTAGATGGGCGAAAAAGAGAGGTTTCATAAGAACACTTGGACATAGAGCTGGTATGGAAGCTGTAAGGCGAATTGTTAAAGCATCATCTGAAATCGGAATCAAGTATTTGACTTTATACGCATTTTCGACAGAAAATTGGAAAAGGCCTGCAGATGAAGTTAATGGATTGATGGACTTACTTATAGAGTATTTAGGTCGTGAAGTAAATGAATTGAATGAAAACAATGTGAAATTAAACTTTATTGGCGATTTATCAATGATACCTGAAAAATGTAGAATCAAGATAAAAGAGTCCGAGGAAATAACCAAAAACAATACTGGCCTTACTTTAAATATCGCCTTAAATTATGGTGGCAGAAGCGAAATAGTTAGAGCATTTAAAAGGATAGGCAGCTCTTTATTGAACGGCGAAATTGATTTAAATGATATTGATGAAAATGTTATTGCCGATAATTTATATACATCAGGACAACCAGATCCTGATTTGATTATAAGACCAAGCGGAGAATTGCGAATTAGCAATTTTATGCTTTGGCAGTCTGCATACTCTGAGCTATGGTTTTCTGATGTCTTATGGCCAGATTTTGAAAAAAGGCACCTTTTGCAGGCTATATTTGATTACCAAAAGCGAAATAGACGTTTTGGCGGCATATGAATTAAGGAGTTGAATCTATGTTAAAAAAAAGGATACTTAGTGCAGTAATAGGGCTTCCTTTAGTTTTTGCGGCATTAATCATGGGGGGCTGGTATCTTAGACTTTTTTTAGTAGCTATCAGTCTTATTGGATTGTACGAGTTTTACGCGGTGTTTAAAAATACAGAAATAAGGCCTATAAATTTTATAGGCTATGGTGCTGTTTTATTTTTTTATATTTTTGGTTATACCTATGATTCTATAGATCTTTTTGTGATTTTGTCTGTAGTAATATTTTCTATTCCGGTTGTACTTCATAAGTATAATTTGAAAGATACTTCCATAACGATTATGGGAATCATATATGTCATTTTTTTCTCGTACATAGGGAAAATAAGGGATATTAAAGGCGGTTACTTGCTTGTATGGCTTATATTTATCATTTCTTGGCTGACAGATACTTTTGCATATTTCATAGGTAAACGCATCGGTAAAAATAAATTATGTCCATCAATTAGTCCTAACAAGACTTTTGAAGGTTCAGTTGGTGGAATAATAGGTTCGTTGGTAGGATGCCTTTTGTTTACATATTTATTTAGAGGAAAATTAGAACTAAATTATTATTATATCATTTTTTTAAGCATTATAGGCAGTATAGTGGCTCAAATAGGTGATCTTTTTGCGTCGTTTATAAAACGAAATTGCAACACGAAAGATTTTAGCAAAATTATTCCTGGGCATGGCGGGATATTGGATAGATTTGATAGTATTCTTTTTGTATCTCCTTGTATTTACATATTTTTCACATATTTATACAGATGAAAGGAGCTAAGCATGAAAAATATTGTCGTTTTAGGTTCTACAGGTTCGATTGGGACTCAAACACTTGATGTGGTAAGAAAATCAAATGAATTTCGTGTTATAGGACTTACATGTTATAATAATATTGATCTTATAAAGCAACAAATTGATGAATTTAAGCCGCAATTTGTAGCTGTTAAAGATGAATTGTCTGCAAAAAAGTTAAAAGAAACGGTGGACACTAATACAGTGATTCTCTCTGGTGATGGTGGAATAAACGAAGTAGCTTCTCTTTCAAATGTTCAGACTGTTGTTGTAGCAATTGAAGGCATAGCAGCGCTTATTCCTACTATAAAAGCGATTGAAGCAGGGCATGATATTGCACTTGCCAATAAGGAATGCTTAGTTACAGGCGGACATATAATTAAGAAACTGGCAATTGAGAAAAACATAAATATACTACCTGTTGACAGTGAACACAATGCGATTTACCAATGCATTCAATCAGGAAAAAAAGAATTTGTAAATAAATTGATTATAACTGCATCTGGAGGACCATTTAGAGGGAAAACATTAAGCGATTTAAAATCAGTGACAGTTGAAGAAGCTTTAAATCACCCTAATTGGAAGATGGGTAAAAAAATAACAATTGATTCTGCTACACTTATGAATAAAGGGTTTGAGGTAATAGAAGCTAAATGGCTTTTTGATGTGCCATTGGAAAAAATAGAAGTTGTTGTGCATAAAGAAAGCATAATCCATTCAATGGTAGAGTTTATTGATGGAAGCATTATTGCAGAAATGGCGACTGCTGATATGAGGATACCGATACAGTATGCTTTAAATTTTCCAAACAGGGTATATGTAGAAGGCATACGATATTTGGATGTTGCGAAGATTGGAAGTTTATCATTTGAAAAACCAGATGTTAATACTTTTAGATGCCTTCAACTGGCATATGATGCTTTAGAAGAAGGTGGAACAATGACAACAGTTTTAAATACAGCAGATGAAGTAGCAGTTCAATTGTTTTTAGAAAAAGCAATTTCGTTTAATGATATTCCTTATATAATAGAAAAATATATGAATAATCATAAAAACATCATTAATCCTGAATTAAATGATATAATAGAAGTAGATAAAGAAATAAGGGAAAAAATTAAGCGTGAATATATGAGGTGATAGGTAAGTGGTATTTTTTTATGTTGTTGTAAGTGTAATTGTATTGGGCATTTTAGTCACGATTCATGAGTTTGGACATTTTATAGTAGCAAAATTGTCTGGCACAAAAGTTAATGAATTTGCTATTGGTTTTGGACCGAAGATATTTTCAAAAAAACATGGTGAAACAGAATATTCGTTTAGATTAATGCTTTTTGGCGGTTTTTGTGCTTTAGCAGGTGAAGATGAAATGTCTAATGATAAAAGAGCTGTGACTAATAAACCTTGGTACACAAGGCTTGGCATTTTTGCGGCTGGTCCTTTGATGAATATATTATTAACTTTTATAATTTTAATTATGGTTTTCTATTTTGTTGGAAGTCCAGTTCCGATTGTCAGTTCAACTATAAGTGGTTATCCTGCAGAAAAGGCCGGTATAAAGCCGGGAGATGAAATAGTAATGGTAAACAATACTAAAATAAATGATTGGACTGCATTGCAAAACATTATAAATTCAAACAATGGAGTAAAATTAAATTTTACAATTAAAAGAGGAAATGCTACTTTAAAAAAGTCTGTTATACCGATAGTTGACAAAAGCACTGCAAAGCCAATGATAGGTATAGTGCCACAGTATCGCAGGTCTTTGGTATTAGCTGTCGATAGTGGTGTAAAACAAACTATTTATTTTTCAAAAATGATAATTTTATCTCTGTACATGTTAATAACTGGCAAAGTTTCAACGAATGATTTGATGGGGCCAGTTGGCATAGTTCAAGCTATTGGCACAGAGGCGAAATCTGGCATACTGAATTTAATGGCATTTACTGCGCTTATAAGCGTAAATTTAGGGTTATTTAATTTACTGCCGTTTCCAGCATTGGATGGCGGTAGGATTCTATTCGTGCTGATAGAAAAAATTAGAGGAAAGCCTGTCGATCCCGAAAAAGAAGGATTTGTCCATTATATAGGTTTTATGTTGCTTATTGCGCTTATACTTTTTGCTACATATAAAGATTTGGTTAGGATAAATATTTTAAAATAATAGGTGATAAACTTTATGAGGAAAAGAACAAAAGAAATAAAAATAGGAAGCGTACGCATAGGTGGAGAAAACCCGATTGCAATACAGTCCATGACTAATACTGACACAAAAGATGTAAAAAAAACCGTGCAGCAAATTAAAGAGCTTGAAAGTGTGGGTTGTGATATTGTGCGTGTAGCTGTCCTTGATGTAGATGCTGCAAAAGCCATTGAAGAAATAAAAAAAGAAATTGATATCCCTATTGTTGCCGACATACATTTTGATTACAGATTAGCTTTAGAAGCTATCAATTGTGGAGCAGATAAGATCAGGATAAATCCAGGCAATATTGGTGGAGATGATAAGCTTAAAGCAGTAGTAGCTGCTGCTAAAGAAGCAGGAATCCCCATAAGAGTAGGTGTAAATTCTGGTTCATTGGAAAGGGACATTTTAAATAAATATGGTGGTGTAACAGCGGATGGAATTGTTGAAAGTGCACTTAAAAGTGTATCTCTGTTAGAAAAATGCGGCTTTTACGATATAGTGGTATCTTTGAAAACTACTAATGTACCATTGACAATTGAGTCTTATAAGATTATTTCTAAAAAGATAGATTATCCACTTCATGTTGGCATTACAGAGGCTGGAACAATTTTTTCAGGAACTATAAAATCTGCTGTTGGGATTGGCACACTGCTATATATGGGTATTGGAGATACAATAAGAGTATCTTTGACAGGGAATCCTGTCGAAGAAGTAAGAGTTGGAAAACAAATATTAAAATCTTTAGAATTGGCAAAAGGAGGCGTAGAAATAATTTCTTGCCCAACATGTGGAAGAACTAAAATTGATCTGATAGAATTGGCTCAAAAAGTTGAAAAAGCAACAGCAAATATAAATCAAGACATAAAAGTTGCTGTAATGGGATGTGCAGTCAATGGCCCCGGCGAGGCAAGAGAAGCAGATATAGGAATAGCCGGTGGAATTGGAGAAGGTCTTATCTTTAAAAAAGGAAAGATTATTAAAAAAGTACCAGAAGATAAGCTTTTTGATGAATTTATTAAGGAACTTAACGATATACTGAAGGAGAAATCATGATGATATCTGTCATTATTCCTGCGTATAATGAGGGAAAAAATGTAAAAGATGTTTTAAAAGTATTAGAAAAAATCAATATTATTGATGAAACAATAGTTGTAAATGATGGTTCAACAGATGATACTGAAAAAGTCGTTTCTCTTTTTAACGTAAAGCTTATAAATCTAAAGACAAATTTAGGGAAGGGTGCCGCTTTAAAAAGGGGCATTCAAGCTGCTAATGGAGATGTATTAGTTTTGCTTGATGCAGATCTTATAGGTTTTACTCCAGAGCATTTTAATAAATTAGTAAAACCTGTTTTAGATAATAAGTGTGATATGGCAGTTGGCATATTTTCATCTGGAAGGAAAAGAACTGATTTAGCACAAAAAATAGCTCCTTTTTTGTCAGGGCAGCGTGCTTTAAAAAGAGATGTTCTTATAGATTTTATAAATAAAAGCGATGTAGACATTTTGAAATATGGAATAGAAGTAGCGCTTACGAAATATGCCAAAGAAAAACATTTAAGAGTGCAACATGTACAGTTAGAAAATATGACGCATGTAATGAAAGAAGAAAAATTGGGTTTTATTAAAGGTTTTAAAGCTAGATTGATGATGTATAAAGACATTTTAAAGGTATGGATGTAAGGAGTGCGTTTTGATGCTACCTTCTTTTCTTAAAGAGGAATTAGGTATAAGCGATATAAAAATAAATAAGATAAGTTTATGTCTAAAGGAAAGAAAGCTTATACTGTTTTTGCCTTTCAATTTTAAAAAAGATGTTTCAAAATTAGAATCTTTAAAATCTACTATTAAATCAAAAATCCCTCTACTTTCTAATATAGAATTTGAATTTATAGGCACAAATAACATTGATGTGTATTCCATTTTAAATGATTATTGGGACGATATTATAAAAAAAGCCAGTGAAAAATATCCTGGCACTTTAAGCTTTATAAAATCATGTCATGTATCGATTAAAGATGAGGAACATGTAATAATAAAGGCATCAAATGAAGTATCTTTTAATTTTCTTAAGAAAAACAAAATCGATGCGTACATTGGCGAATTGATAAAAGAATATTATGATCTAGACGTAAATTTTGCTTTAGATTTTGATGAAGCAATATATGACAAACTTCATGAAGAAATCAAAAAGGACGAAGAAATCTTGGCAAATAACATCATCACAAGTCCTACAGAAAGTAGCCAAAAAATTGAAAGTGACGTGGATGATAATGACAGCAAAGTATTGCTTGGAAAAGAAATAAATACAGAAGTTGTAAAGATCTGCGATGTATTTCAAGAAGGCGATGATGTTGCAATAAAAGGTGAAATTTTTTCAATAGATTTTCGCGAAATAAAATCTAAATATCTGATGACTTTTGATATTACTGATACTACATCTTCATTTACAGTTAAAGCATTTTTAAATGGTGAAAAATACAATTTAATCAAAGACAGATTGACAATAGGAAGCAATGTAAAAGTGCGTGGTACTGTTATTTACGATAAATATGAAAGAGATCTAATATTGAATGCTAAAGACGTAGAACTGTGCGAGAAATCTGTCAGAGTAGATTCTCATCCACAAAAAAGGGTAGAGCTGCATGTACATACACAAATGAGCAGCATGGATGGAGTAAGCTCTGCAGAGTCTTTAATCAGAAGGGCATCAGAGTGGGGGCACAAAGCGATTGCAATAACAGATCATGCTGTATTGCAGGCTTATCCTGAAGCTCAAAGTGCTGCGAAAAAATATGGTGTTAAAGTCATCTACGGTGTAGAGGGTTATCTTGTCAACGATGGTGTTCCAATCGTCAGCGGAAGCACATCTACGACTATCGATGGCAGCTTTGTTGTATTTGACATTGAAACTACCGGTCTTTCAAGCATTAATGACAATATTATTGAAATTGGGGCTGTTAAGATAAAAAATTGTCAAATAGTAGATACATTCGAGACTTTTGTGAATCCACAAGTTCACATATCTAAATTTATAACAAAATTGACTGGCATAACAGACGACATGGTTAAAGAGTACCCATCTATTGAAGAAATTTTGCCTAAATTTTTGGACTTTATAAAGGATTCTATTCTTGTAGCGCATAATGCAAACTTTGATGTGACTTTTATAAAGACAAAGGCCAGAAATCTTGGTATGGAAGTGGACAATCCCGTTTTAGACACTTTAGAGTTAAGTAGGCACATGTATGAAAATCTAAAAAATTACAAACTGGATACTGTAGCGCAGCATCTTGGTGTGTCACTTGAAAATCATCATAGAGCCGTAGACGATGCTAAAGCAACTGCTGAAATTTTTATTAAAAGCATCAATAAGCTGAAAGAAAGCGGAATAGAAAAAGTAAATGAAATAAATGATTATTTAAAAAACAAGGTTGACATAAAAAAAATGCCTACATATCATGTGATTATACTTGTCAAGAATCAAAAGGGGTTGAGAAATCTCTATGAATTGGTATCAAGGTCAAATTTAGAGTATTTTCACAGAAATCCGAGAATTCCTAAAAGTCTTTTGTCGCAAATGAGAGAAGGATTGTTAATTGGTTCTGCTTGTGAACAAGGCGAAGTCTTTAGAGGACTTATATCAAATCTTGATGACGATAAATTACATGAAATCGTCAGTTATTATGATTATTTAGAAGTGCAACCCTTAGGAAATAACGAATTTTTAATTGATAAGGGTGAGGTAAAAAACAAAGAAGAATTGATTAAAATAAATAAAAGAATTTATGATTTAGGCAAACAACTCAAAAAGCCGGTTGTTGCAACGTGTGATGTACATTTTTTAGACCCTTGGGATAATGTGTATCGAAAAATACTCATGTATGGAAAGGGGTTTAAAGATGCTGATAGACAACCACCACTTTATTTCAGAACAACTGATGAAATGCTGCGAGAATTTGATTATTTTGATAGAGAGATTGCAAAGGAGATTGTCATAGACAATCCTAATCAAATAGCAGATTCTATAGAAGATGTTAAACCAATACCAGATGGAACATTTCCTCCGTCAATAGAAGGTGCAGAAGAAGAGCTTAGGAAATTGACATTAAACAAAGCTCATGAAATATACGGTGAAAAATTGCCAGAAATAGTTGAAAAAAGGCTGGACAAAGAGTTAAATTCTATCATAAATAATGGCTATGCTGTCATGTATATTATAGCTCAAAAGTTAGTTACAAAATCACTGAGTGATGGTTATTTAGTTGGTTCAAGGGGTTCAGTCGGTTCATCATTTGTGGCAACCATGAGTGGAATAACCGAGGTTAACCCACTGCCACCTCATTATATTTGCCCTCATTGCAAGCACTCGGAGTTTATATTAGACGGAAGTTATGGTTCTGGTGTGGATATGCCTGATAAAGATTGTCCACAATGCGGAACAAAGATGAGAAAAGATGGGCATGATATTCCATTTGAAGTGTTCCTTGGATTTGAAGGGGACAAAGAGCCAGATATAGATTTAAACTTTTCAGGAGATTATCAACCGATAGCACATAAGTACACAGAAGAAATATTTGGTACAGGTCACGTCTTTAGAGCTGGAACTATTGGTACATTGGCTGATAAAACAGCATACGGCTTTGTGAAAAAGTATTTCGAAGAAAAAAATTTAACGGTTCATAATGCAGAAATCAAGAGGTTAGTCATGGGTTGTACTGGTGCCAAAAGGACTACAGGGCAACATCCAGGTGGCGTTATGGTCGTTCCTAAAGACAAAGATATTTACGATTTTACACCAATACAGCATCCTGCAGATGCACAAGATTCAGACATAATAACAACACACTTTGATTATCATTCTATAAGCGGAAGATTGCTTAAGCTTGATATACTTGGTCATGATGATCCTACTGTAATAAGAATGCTGGAAGATTTGACAGGAATCAATGCCAGAGAAATACCATTAGATGATAAAAAGACGATGAGCCTTTTTACAAGTGTAGAAGCACTTAACATAAATCCAGAAGATATAAATTGTACAGTAGGCACTTTAGGATTGCCTGAATTTGGAACGAAATTTGTAAGACAAATGCTGGTTGATACAAAGCCCACAACTTTTGCAGAACTTGTAAGAATAAGCGGACTATCACATGGCACGGATGTTTGGCTTAATAACGCACAGGACATAATAAAAGAAGGCAAAGCCACACTTAAAGAGGTAATCTCTACAAGAGATGATATAATGTTATTTCTTATCAGCAAAGGGCTTGATAAGAAACTGTCTTTTAAGATAATGGAAAGCGTTAGAAAAGGAAAGGGCATAAAAGACGAAGAAATAGATGAAATGAAAAACCATAATGTGCCTGATTGGTTTATTCAGTCATGTCAAAAAATCAAGTACATGTTTCCTAAAGCCCATGCAGTTGCCTATGTCATAATGGCTTTTAGGATAGCTTATTTTAAAGTGCACCACCCTGAGGCTTTTTATGCTACGTATTTTACTGTTAGAGCTGATGAATTTAATTTGGATATGATGGATTCGTTAGAAAAAATCAAAGAAAATATAAGGCTAATCGAATCTAAGGGCAATAATGCTACAGCAAAGGAGAAAGGCTTATTGACAATATTAGAGGTTGGTCTTGAAATGTACCTTAGAGGTCTAAGATTCACAAATATTGATTTGTATAAATCTGATGCGGTGAAATTTTTAATTACAAAAGATGGCATTTTACCTCCGTTGAACTCATTGGAAGGTATAGGTAAGCAAGCAGCGAAGATAATAGCTGAAGAGAGAGAAAAAGGCAAATTTTTATCAATAGAAGATTTGAGAAATAGAACGAGAATCAGTAAAACTGTTATTGACATTTTAAAGCAGCATGGTTGCTTACAGGATATTCCTGAATCAAATCAATTAAGTTTATTTTAATGTTGCATTGGTTATTTGTGTATGTTATAATTGATATGGCAAAATAGAGATGGAACTTAAGAGTGGGGTTTCCCACTCTTTCGTATTATATATATAAAATAATGAGCTACAAGGAGGTTATCAAATTGTCAAAGATTGAAGAGTTGACAAGACAGCTTGTTACTCCCGCCATAGAAAAAAACAATTTTGAATTGGTTGATGTTGAATACAAAAAAGAAGGCAACAATTGGTATCTAAGAGTTTATATAGACAAAGATGGAGGAGTTAGCTTAGACGATTGTCAAATTATAAGTGAATATTTAAGTGAAAAGCTGGATGAAGTAGATCCAATAGATAATAGCTATATACTTGAAGTTTCTTCACCAGGAATAGATAGACCATTAAAAACAAAACGGGATTTTGAAAAATTCAAAGGCAGTTTAGTTGAAGTTTCATTATATCAACCGATAGATAAAAAGAAAAAGTATGAAGGGGAGCTTTTAGGCCTTGAAGATGATAAAGTAATCATTGTTGACGATGGCAGGAAAAGAGAATTTGATATAAAAAATGTTAGTTTGGTTAAACCTGTTATAAAATTTTAGATTAAAGGAGGGGAAATAATGAACAGCGAATTTATTGAGGCACTTGAACAAATTTGCAAAGATAAAGGCATTCCAAAAGAGACAATGTTTGAGACAATAGAAGCTGCATTGGTTTCGGCGTACAAAAAAAACTATGGAACAGCTCAGAATGTCAAAGTAAAGATGGATCGTGAAACAGGTGATGTTAAAGTCTATGCCCAAAAAACGGTTGTCGAAAATGTATATAATGATTTGCTTGAAATAAGTTTGGAAGAAGCTCAAAAACTAAGCAAGAAATACCTTGTTGGTGATACTGTTGATATTGAAGTTACGCCAAAATCTTTTGGAAGAATAGCGGCACAAAATGCTAAACAAGTTGTTGTTCAAAGAATAAGAGAAGCAGAACGAGGCATTGTATATGAAGATTTTTTAAGCAAGGAATCAGAAATAGTCACTGGGATTGTAGAAAGAATAGAAAAAAAGAATGTTTTAGTTGATTTAGGCAAAACTGAAGCTACTTTGACGCCAAATGAGCAGATTCCAAACGAAACTTATAAACATGGAGATAGAATAAAAGTCTATATAGTAGAAGTTAAAAAGACTACAAAAGGTCCGCAAATACTGATATCACGTTCGCATCCAGGACTAGTAAAAAGGCTTTTTGAGATGGAAGTACCAGAATTACAACAAGGTATCGTTGAAATTAGAAGCATCTCAAGAGAACCTGGTTCAAGGACGAAGATGGCTGTGTACGCAAAAGACGAAAATGTTGATCCGGTGGGTTCATGTGTAGGTTACAAAGGCGCAAGGGTACAAGCTGTTGTAAATGAGCTAAAGGGTGAAAAGATAGATATCGTAAAATGGAGCTCAAAACCACAGGAATTTGTAACTAACGCTTTAAGTCCGGCTAAAGTTTTAAGTATTGATATTGATGAAAAAGAAAAAATAGCAAGAGTCGTCGTACCTGATTATCAGCTTTCTCTTGCAATTGGCAAAGAAGGACAAAATGTAAGATTAGCTGCTAAGCTAACAGGATGGAAAATAGACATAACAAGTGAATCTACTGCTAAATCTTAAAGGTTGGGGTTGATAACGTGAAGTCCAAAAAAGTTCCAATGAGAATGTGTCTTGGTTGCCAGGAAATGAAGCCAAAGAGAGAGTTGCTTCGAATCGTCAAAAAAGCGCATAGCAATGAAGTCCAAGTTGATTTGACAGGTAAGTTATCTGGGAGAGGTTGCTATGTCTGCAAAAACATTGATTGTGTAGAAAAAGCCTTAAAATCAAAAAAAATAGAAAGGGCATTGGAAACTTCATTAACTGAAGATATTATTGAACAAATCAGAAAAGAGGTTTCAAATGAATAAATTTTATTCTATGCTGGGGTTGTGCAGGAGAGCAGGAAAATTATTGCCGGGAAGGTTGCCAGTTGAAAAAGGAATTGCTAAATCAAGTGTTCGTCTTGTTATTATAGCGGAAGATGCTTCTGAAAATACAAAGAAAAAGTTTATATCTTTATGTAATTCTAAAAACATTTTATATATAATCGCTGGTAATATGTCTTATATCGGCAAAAGCATAGGGAGAGACGATACAGCGGTGATTGGCATTACAGATGAAAACCTATCTAACAAACTATTAGCTGAAGCAAAGGAGGTTCTAACTAATGGAGGTGAATAAAATGTCAAAGACAAGAGTTTATGAGTTGGCAAAAGAACTAAAAATTACGAGCAAGGAATTGATTTCGAAGTTAAATGATTTAGATATTAATGTAAAAAATCATATGAGCACGTTAGAAGATGATGAAGTAAGTTTAATAATAGATTTATTGACCGAAAAAGAGGAAAAAGAGACCGATGAATTAGTAGAAGAATATGACGAAATTGATGAAAAGCCTAAAAAGTCTAACAAAAAGCAAAAAAAGTCAGATGCCAAAAAAGCAAAGGACGATAACAATAAACCACAAGATGATTCTGTTAAAATAATATCGATACCTGCGTTTATAACTGTTAAAGAGCTATCTGAAAAAATGAAAATAAATCCTTCAGATATCATAAAGAAATTGATATCCAAAGGAATAATGGTGACAATAAATCAACAAATAGACTATGAAAATGCCTCGCAAATCGCTGAAGAGTATGGCTTTTTATTAGAAAAAAAAGAGGAAAATGAAGATAATCTTGAAATCATAGACAAAGAAGATGACGAAAAAGATCTTCTGCCCAGACCACCTGTAATAACTGTGATGGGTCATGTAGATCATGGAAAAACATCCTTGCTGGATGCAATCAGAAAGACAAACGTTACTCAACGTGAAGCTGGAGGAATTACGCAACACATTGGTGCATCTGTTGTAGAAATAAATGGCAAAAAAGTCGTGTTTTTGGATACACCAGGACATGAAGCATTTACGGCTATGAGAGCGAGAGGTGCCAGCGTGACTGATATTGCTGTATTAGTTGTAGCAGCGGATGATGGTGTTATGCCTCAAACAATAGAAGCAATAAACCATGCTAAAGCTGCAAATGTTCCGATAATTGTAGCCATAAATAAAATTGATAAACCTAATGCGAACCCAGATAGAGTTAAGCAAGAATTGGTGGAATATGGTTTGGTGCCAGAGGATTGGGGCGGAAGTACAATATGTGTCAATGTTTCAGCGCAAAAAAATATTGGGCTTGATGATTTGCTTGAAATGATATTGTTGGAAGCGGAAATGTTAGAATTAAAGGCAAATCCAAATAGGCCAGCCAGAGGTACAATCATTGAAGCACAACTTGACAAAAACAGAGGTCCTGTTGCAACAGTTTTAGTACAAAAGGGAACACTAAAAACAGGTGATGTAATAATTGCTGGCACAGCTTATGGAAAAGTGAGAGCAATGTTTGACGATAAAGGTAGGAAGGTTAAAAAAGCATCACCATCAATACCTGTTGAAGTTTTGGGACTATCTGATGTTCCAAAGGCAGGAGACATACTTGTTGTATTGGATGATGAGAAAAAAGCTCGTTCAATTGCCGAAAAACGCAAGGAAAAGTTTAGAGAAGAAGAAATGATGCAAAAGCAAAAGATATCTCTTGATGAACTATTTAATCAAATAAAAGAAGGCAATGTAAAAGAGTTAAATATAATATTAAAAGCTGACGTGCAGGGTTCTGTGGAAGCATTAAAAAGCTCAATTGAGCAATTGAGTAATGATGATGTTAGACTTAGAGTTATCCATGGAGCGGTTGGTGCTATTACTGAAACTGATGTTATGTTTGCTTCCGCGTCTAATGCTATAATAATCGGTTTTAATGTAAGACCTGATAGCAAGGCTAAGTCTTTAGCAGAAAAAGAGAAAGTCGATATAAGGTTATATAGAGTAATCTATGATGCAATTGATGATTTAAAAGCAGCTATGAAGGGTATGTTGGAACCAGAGTATAGAGAAAAAGAATTAGGTAAAGCAGAAGTAAGAGCAGTATTTAGAGTTCCTAATGTAGGGAATGTGGCTGGATGCTATGTTGTAGAAGGTAAAATTTCCAGAAATGCAAACATAAGATTAGTAAGAGATGGCATAGTGATTTTTGAAGGGAAAATATCTTCGTTAAAGAGATTTAAAGATGATGTAAAAGAAGTACAATCTGGTTTTGAATGTGGAATCGGTATAGAAAGATTTAATGACATAAAAGAAGGTGATGTGCTGGAAGCATATCAGATGGAGGAAATACCTCGTTGAAAGGATGAATTAATGTGCAGTATAGAATTGGACGTTTATCAGAAGAAATAAAAAAAGAAGTAAGCCAAATGATATTCGAAGAGATAAAGGATCCAAGGATAAGCAGTATGACTAGCATAACAGATATCGAGGTTTCAAAAGATTTGCGTTATGCAAAAATTTATATTAGCGTTTATGGAAATGATGACGAGAAGAAAAACACTATAGAAGGTTTAAAAAGTGCAACTGGTTTTATAAGACATGAATTAGGAAAAAGGATTAAGTTAAGATATACTCCTGAATTGATTTTCGAACTTGATAATTCGATAGAATATGGTGCTCATATTTCTAAGATTTTAAGAGATTTAGATAGTCAAGAGAGTGAAGACAAATGATTTTAAATGATATGTTGGATTCAATAAGAGAAGCTGAAAAAATAGCTATTGTAACGCATGTATCACCTGATGGTGATGGAATAGGATGTGTTACTGCATTATACAAGGCCATGAATAAATTGAGAAAAGATGTATCTATATTTATTGATGATGATATACCTGAGATCTATAGATTTATGCCATACACAGATAAAATCACAAAACCATTTGACATATCAGCAGATTTGCTTATAGCTGTAGATTGCGCTGATTCAGATAGAATGGGAAAGGCAAAAGAATTGCTTAGAAAGGTCCCTAAGTCAATAAATATAGATCATCATATTTCAAATACTTTGTATGCTACTATGAATTACGTAGATACCAATGCAGCTTCGTCATCTGAGATAGTATATCAATTGATAAAAATATTAGGTATTGATTTGGACCAAGAAATCGCAGAATGTCTGTATGTTGGAGTCGTTACAGACACAGGACATTTTATGTACGGCTCAACTACATCATTTACTCATGAAGTTGCTGGTGATTTAATAAATAACGGTGCTTCTGTGGATAAAATATCCAATATTGTTTTTCATAATATTAAATATGAGAAGCTTAAGCTAATAGGCAGAGTTATAAACAATATGGAACTTTATTTTGATGGAAAAGTTGCGTATATGGAGATATCAAATGAAGATTTTCTTAGCACAAATACAAAATTAGAAGATGTAGAGAATATTATAAATTATGGAAGAGATATAGATAGTGTGGAAATCGCTGTTATGCTGGTTGAAAAAGGTGATTTTGTAAAAGGAAGTTTACGCTCTAAAAAGTATGTGGATGTAAATAAACTGGCTAAAGAATTTGGCGGTGGTGGTCATGTAAGAGCATCAGGATTCTTAACAGAAGGCAGTATAAATGATGTAAAAGAAAAAATTTTAGATTTAATAAAATTTGAAATCGATGAGTGATTGAAAATGGATGGTTTTTTAAATATTTTGAAACCGCCGGGCATGACATCTCATGATGTAGTATCCTTTTTAAGGAGAAATTTTAATATAAAAAAAATAGGCCATTTGGGAACTCTTGATCCGGGGGCAGCAGGTGTATTGCCTATATGTATAGGTAAAGCAACGAAATTGGCTCAGTATGTAGTATCGCAGACAAAGACGTATAGAGGGGAAATAACTTTTGGTTTCTCTACAGATAGTATTGATAAATTTGGAAATATTACAAGTGTAACGCCTGTTAAAATTTTGGAACAGTATAAAATATCAGAAATTGAAAGTGTATTTAAAGGCGATATTTTACAGATTCCACCTATTTACTCTGCTAAAAAAGTTGACGGAAAAAAACTTTATCAATATGCACGAGAAGGCAAAACTATTGATATCAAGCCTTCTCCTGTGACTATATATGACATTAATGTGATATCTTACGAGGCACCATACAAAATTATATTTGATGTAAAATGCTCAAAAGGAACATATGTAAGAGCTCTTGTTCGTGATATTTGTGATTATTTGAATATTTCAGGATATATGTCAATGCTTATTAGAACAAGCGTTGGATCATTTACTTTAGAAAATTCATTTACATTAGAAGAAGTTGTAAGTGGAAAGTACAAAATAATGAAAATGGATGATATTATAACATTTCCTGATGTTTGTCTTAGCAATGATGATTATCATAAGATTGTGCATGGCAATCCTGTGAAAAATAAATACACAAATGTAGATGCTGAATTTATAAAATTGTACAGTCCAGAACATTTCTTTGTTGGCGTTGGCAAAGTTGTAGGTGATAGAATCTATGTTGAACGATTGTTATTTGGAGCTGATGGCTAAGTGATAATAATAGATGAGTACAATACAGAAAAATACAATGATAAAAAAGTAATCGCTCTTGGAAACTTTGATGGTATCCATCTTGGACATCAAGAACTAATTAAAAAATCAGTAGAATTGTCAAAAACAAATAAAATGACGAGCTCTGTATTTACATTTAAACAACATACGACAAAGACGATATACAAAAATGATTATCAGAAGCTATTGACAACCAACAGAAAAAAAATAGAGGAATTTTCTAAATTTAATTTAGATTACGCTATAATTTATGACTTTAATAAGGATTTTTCATTGTTATCTCCCAAGGCTTTTATTGAGAACATTTTAATTAACAAGTTAAATATGAAAATTGCAGTTGTAGGGGATAATTATAGATTTGGATACAATGCTAATGGTGATGTTTCACTTTTAAAAAATTTTTCGAAGATTTATAATTATGAAGTATATATTGTTGAACCTATAAAATTGAACGATATTCCAATAAGTAGTAGCTTTATACGTTCTTTGATCCAGGAAGGAAATGTAGAAGAAGCAAGCAAATGTCTTGGGAGATATTTTAGCTTAGAAGGGTATGTCATTAGTGGTAGAAAAATCGGAAGAAAGTTAGGATTCCCAACGGCTAATATTAGGATAGACAGGGATTGTATCTTACCATTAAATGGCGTGTATATAACGAAAGTAAAAATAGGCAATAGACGCTTTCTCGGTATAACAAATATTGGAATAAATCCGACTTTTAATGTCAATAATTTATCTGTTGAAACGTATATTTTAGATTTTAATGAAAATATTTATGGGCTGTTTATAGAAATTGAATTTATTAAGCGTATTCGAAATGAAATAAAATTCAATAGCGAAAAAGAACTTATAGAACAGATGAAAAATGATTATGCTTTAGCAAAATCTTATAAATATATTTTACATAATTGATTTTTTGTGATAAAATTATATCCGTGATTACCATAGCTTTGATATTCGTTCACCGGCGATGTCAATGCTATTTGGCGAATTTATGAGTGGAGGTGAAATCATGCTAAACAAAGAGAGAAAAAATGAAATAATCGCTGAGAATAGGATTCATGAGAAAGACACTGGTTCTCCAGAAGTTCAGATTGCTTTACTCACTGAGAGGATTAACTCTTTAAATGAACATTTAAAAGTTCATAAAAAAGATCATCATTCAAGACGCGGCTTGCTTAAGATGGTTGGTCAGAGAAGAGGATTATTAAATTATCTAATGAAGAAAGATATGGATAGGTACCGTGCCATCGTTGAAAAGTTAGATTTAAGAAAATAGAGCGGGTAACCTCGCTCTTTTTTCTGTATTAATGCTCAAATATTTGAAAAAATATATTAAAAGGATGAAAGGAGGATAATATGGAAAGGATTTTTGAACTCGATCTTGCAGGGAGAAAATTAATCGTTCAAACTGGAAAACTTGCACAACTAGCTAATGGTAGCGCTCTTGTTAGATATGGTGATACAGTTGTGCTGGTTACTGCTTGCGCTTCTAAAGAACCAAGAGAAGGAGTTGACTTTTTCCCTTTAAGTGTTGATTATGAAGAGAGGCTTTATTCCGTAGGTAAAATACCTGGTGGTTTTATTAAACGGGAAGGTAAACCTACTGAGAAAGCAATATTGACGTCCAGATTAATAGACAGACCAATAAGGCCATTATTTCCACATGGATATAGGAATGATGTGCAGGTTATTGCTACTGTTTTATCTGTAGACCCTGATGTTCAGCCGGAGATAGTGGCAATGATAGGTTCTTCAGTTGCTTTATCCATATCTGATATTCCTTTTAACGGGCCTACAGGTTCTGTATCAGTAGCGCTTGTAGATGGGAATTTCATAATAAATCCTGACTTAAAAGCGAGAGAAAAAAGTGATCTGCATTTGACTGTTTCAGGCACAAAAGATGCCATAATGATGGTTGAGGCTGGTGCCAATGAAGTTACAGAAGAAGTAATGTTAGATGCAATAATGTACGCTCATCAATGCATAAAACAGATAGTAGAATTTATAGAAGGCATTGTAAAAGAAGTAGGACTTCCAAAAGCGGAAGTAATAGTACATGAAATAGATGCTAACTTAGAACAACAGGTTAGGGAATTTGCAACTGAAAAAATATATAATGCTTTGAGAACAGAAGAGAAGAAGGAAAGAAACGATAATATAGACAAAGTTGAGGAAGAAGTTTTAGAACATTTTAAAGATGAATATCCAGACAACCTTGCAGATATTGATGAAGTTTTATATACAATTACAAAAGAACAGATGCGAAAAATGATCACTGAAGAAAAAATAAGAGTAGATGGTAGAGGTTTAGATGATATAAGGCCAATAACATGCGATGTCGGCGTTTTGCCTCGTACACATGGTTCAGCTATATTTACTCGTGGTCAAACGCAAGTTATGACAGTGGCAACATTAGGTCCTCTTGGCGATATACAGATTCTCGATGGTTTAGGTGACGAAGAATCTAAGAGATATATGCATCATTATAATTTCCCTCCTTTTAGCGTAGGTGAAACGAGGCCATTAAGAGGTCCAGGAAGGAGAGAAATAGGGCATGGTGCACTGGCTGAGAGGGCATTAGAGCCTATGATACCTTCAGAGGAGGAATTTCCTTACACAATCAGATTGGTTTCTGAAGTGTTAAGCTCAAATGGTTCAACTTCACAAGCAAGTGTATGCGGAAGTACATTGGCCCTTATGGATGCTGGTGTTCCAATTAAAGCACCAGTTGCAGGCGTTGCAATGGGTCTTATTAAAGAGGGCGATATAGTATCTATACTGACAGATATACAGGGAATAGAAGACTTTCTTGGTGACATGGATTTCAAAGTTGCTGGTACTGAAAAAGGGATAACGGCAATACAAATGGATATAAAAATAGCTGGCATCGATCGCGATATCCTTTCGTTAGCTTTAGAAAAGGCTCGAAAAGGTAGGTTATTCATATTGAATAAGATGTTAGAAACTATAAAAGAGCCAAGAAAGGAATTATCTCCTTATGCTCCAAGGATTATAAGTTTAAACGTCGATCCTGAAAAAATAAGGGATATAATTGGAGTAGGTGGCAAGACAATAAACAAAATAATAGCAGATACAGGTGTTAAAATAGATATAGAAGACGATGGTAGAGTATTTATATCATCAACCGATTTAAAAGCTGGCGAGAAAGCTAAAATGATCATTGAAGCAATAACAAAAGATGTAGAAGTAGGTTCAATTTATTTAGGAAAAGTGACAAGACTGGCTTCATTTGGCGCTTTTGTAGAAATTGCTCCTGGTAAAGAAGGATTGGTTCACATATCTAAGTTAGATAAAAAACATGTGAATAAAGTTGAAGATGTGGTAAATATTGGTGATGAAATTTTGGTAAAAGTGACAGAAATTGATAAACAAGGACGGATTAATTTATCGAGGAAAGATGCTTTGCCAGAAGAAACTAAAAGTGACAAAGAAGTGTAAATGCATAAACCGCTTATGGTTTATGTTTTTTATTTATTAATATTCAATAAAAAAGTAATATCTGATAACATCACCTAATAAAATTTATTAAGAAAATAGATTAGGTGGTGTTAGTGTTGAAGATATATTATATAAAATATCCCAAAAAAACTACCGTAATATTGATTTTAATAATAATTATTGCGATAATCTTATTAGGGATGTTAGTTAATCATTCTATTTCTACGTTTAAAACAAATGACCCTATTTATAAAGGCGATGCAAATAGTAAAAAGATAGCTTTTGCTTGCAACGTAGCGTGGGGGAATGAGTATATTCCAAAGATGTTAGAAATATTTAAATCAAACAACATAAAAATAACATTCTTTTTTGAGGGGCAATGGGCTGAGAAAAATCCAGAGATAGTCAGACAAATTGCAACCGTTGGACATGAGATAGCAAGTCATGGGTATACACACGTTAAGTATACGCAGTGGAGCAGGGAAAAATATGCAGCGGATATATCAAAAGCAGGTGATGTGCTTTTTAAAATAACTGGCAAAAAACCTAATCTTTTTGCTCCACCATACGGTGATTTTAATGATGATGTGGTAAAAACTGCTGAAGATCTTGGCTATAAAGTAATCTTATGGAGTTTAGATACTATAGATTGGAGCAACCCAGGTGTTAATAATATTATCGATAGAGTTGTAAAAAAAGCTCATAATGGCGCTATCGTTTTGATGCATCCGACAAAAGGCACTGTAGAAGCGCTGCCTACTATGATCAAAGAATTGGAAAGCAAAGGTTATGAAATAACTAGCGTTTCAAATGTTCTAAAATAAATGAGGAGGTAGTAAATGTACATACAAAAGAAAATTAACGATGTTAATGTGGTAGCTTATAAGATGCCATACGTTAATTCAGTGTATATAGGAATATGGATTAAAGTTGGTTCTCGTTATGAAAATAAAGATAATAATGGAATATCACATTTTATTGAACACATGGTATTTAAAGGTTCAAAAAATAGAAGCGCAAAAGATATAGCGGAAGAAATTGATAATATCGGTGGACAGTTAAATGGATTCACAGGGAAAGAAAGCACTTGCTTTTATGTTAAAGTGTATAATTCATACACAGAAAAAGCAGTTGATGTACTTTTCGATATGGTGTTTAATCCACTTTTTAAAAGTGAAGATATAGAGAAAGAAAAAAATGTAGTGTTGGAAGAAATAAACATGAATAATGATTCTCCAGAGGATGTCGCTTATGATATGTTGGCAAACCTTACCTGGAAAGGTAACCCATTATCATATCCTGTTCTTGGCTATGAAGATACTGTAAAATCTTTTGATAGAGACATGATCGTCAAATTTTATAGAGATAATTACATTAAAGACAATATTGTGATTTCAATTGCAGGGAATTTTGATGACTCTATATTTGATATTATATCAAGAAAGACTTTATATATAAATTCTTGTAATAATGCCATTTCATTAGACAAACCTGACTGGAATAAAGGTATAGTATTAAAAAGCAAAGAATATGAGCAAGTAAACATATGTATAAGTATGCCTGGCATAAATTATTCATTTGACAGCATATATACTTTATCTATTGTTAGCAATGCATTCGGAGGAGGAATGAGTTCCAGACTGTTTCAAAAAATTCGCGAAGAAGAAGGGTTAGTATATTCGATCTACTCTTATCCGTCTACATATATTGACACAGGTGCTTTTACCATTTTTGCAAGTACTGCAACTGAAAATTTAAAATCGGTTTATGAACTGATCATAAAGGAAATTTTAAAAGTAAAAAATGATGGCTTTTCGGAATTTGAGGTAAACAAATTTAAAGAGCAGCTAAAAATTAGCATTTTAATGGATATGGATAGTATTAGCAGCAGAATGTCATCGATAGGCAAATCTCTGCTTTTTTTAAAAAAAGTTTATACTGTCAATGATATTGTAGATAAAATCGATTCAATTACATATGATGATGTTAACAATCTTGCGAAAAAGATATTTAATATTGAGCAATTGGGGATTTCAGTTGTCGGTGATATAAACGAAAATCAGATAGGATGGATGAAAATTGAATAATAAATTGCTTTTGAAAATAAAAAAAACAGATGATGCGAAAGATTTGCCTTTGCCAAAATATATGAGCAATGGAGCCGCAGGTATCGACTTATATGCAAAAGTAGATGAAGACGTGGTTATTAAACCTGGTGAAATAAAATTGATAGGAACAGGTATTATGATACAGTTGCCTGAAGGTTATGAAGCACAAATTCGTCCACGGAGTGGACTTGCGTTAAATAACGGTATAACCATGTTGAATTCTCCAGGTACTATAGACTCTGATTATAGAGGAGAAATTAAATTGATATTGATAAACTTTGGAAAAATTGATTTTATAGTTAAGAGAGGACTTAGAATCGCGCAAATGATAATAAATAAAGTAGAAATACCGGAAATTGTTGAAGTGGATGAATTGGACGAAACATTAAGAGGAGAGAATGGCTTCGGACATACAGGATTATAGATGAGAAAGGAGGATACGATGAGGCTAAGTGAATTTGGCAACAAAGAAATTGTAAACTTAAATGATGGCAAAAGGCTTGGTTTAATTGAAGATTCAGATCTTATAATCGATGAAAATACTGGAAAGATTAATTCAATTGTTGTCTATGAAACAAAAGGATCTATTTTTAGAAGCAGGCCTAATTACATAGAGATTCCTTGGGAGTATATAAAAAAGATAGGAAATGATATGATAATTGTGGAAGTAGAGCTTGATAAAATGAGAAAATTTTTATGATCGCTAATAAAGGAAAGGAAAATATCCTTTCCTTTATTAGCATAATAAAGTATAATAATATTAAATTTATTTTATTTTGCATGATGTATATGAAAGGGTGGTTATTACGAATATTATTGTTCAGAAATTTGGTGGCACATCTGTCTCAACGTCTGAAAGAAGAAATATGGCGGTATCAAAAGTAGTAGATGCTATTGAACAAGGATTCATGCCAGTGGTAGTAGTATCTGCAATAGGAAGAAGTGGAGATCCGTATGCAACTGATACTTTAATAAATTTTGCCAAGTCAATATATAAGGATACTCCTAAAAGAGAACTTGATATTTTAATGTCATGTGGTGAAATTATTTCAAGTGTCATATTTTCAAATGTCTTGATGAGCAAAGGCTATAAATCAAAAGTTTTTACTGGAGGACAAGCGGGAATAATTACGGATGATAATTTTGGAGATGCAGAAATAATAAGAGTAGAGCCACAATATCTTATTGACGCATTAAATCAAAATATAATTCCTGTAGTGGCTGGATTTCAAGGTATTACAGTTGATGGTGATATAACGACTTTAGGCAGAGGTGGCAGTGATACGACTGCTGCATTATTAGGTGAAGCATTGAAAGCATATGCCGTAGAAATTTATACAGATGTAGATGGAATCATGACAGCAGATCCCAGAATCGTCTCAAATGCTCATATATTGAAGCGAATAAGCTATAATGAAGTTTTTCAATTGGCGGAACAAGGTGCAAAAGTGATACATCCTCGAGCTGTAGAAATTGCGATGCGAGGCAATATACCTTTAGTAATAAAAAATACAATGAGCGATAGTCCGGGAACTATTATTACTCAATACAACAATGTTTACAATAACATTTATGACTCTGATAACCTTGTTACAGGTATAGCTAATATGAACAATAGAGTTCAAGTTATTATTGAATTAAATAGAGATGATAAAGATATTTTTGGGAAGATTGCAGAAGCTAAAATCAGTATTGACCTTATAAATGTCTTTCCTGATAGGAAAATATTCACCATATCGGAAGCTGATTTATCAAAATTAGAAACGCTGTTAAAAGAAAATGATGTTAAATACGCGATAAGGAAAAATTGCAGCAAAGTTTCGATAATTGGAAATAGAATACGTGGTGTTCCAGGTGTTATGGCCAGAATAATAAAAGCATTATCTGATAATAATATAGAGATTTTTCAAACGGCAGATTCTCACAATACTATTTCATGTCTTGTAAGTCAAGATAAGGCAGATATAGCTGTGAAGGTTTTGCACGATGAATTTAAGCTTGAAAGCTATAATTAGTGCATAATATGCACTAATTTTTTTATACTAATTTTATAGGAGAGTGATAAAATGGGTATATTAAAAAATGAAGATTTACCTGTGCAAACTGGTACGGCAGTACAGCAGAATATACAGAGCTTTGGACAGACGAATTTGCCAAATTTCGAAAGTAGTATTCATTGTCTGACAATAATAGGACAAATAGAAGGACACATGATATTACCGCCACAGAATAAGACTACAAAATACGAACATATAATACCGCAATTAGTAGCAATTGAAGAAAATCCTCAGATAAAGGGCCTTTTAATCTTGTTAAACACAGTTGGCGGAGATGTAGAAGCTGGTTTGGCTATCGCTGAGATGATTTCCAGTTTGTCAAAGCCTACAGTTTCAATCGTATTAGGCGGTGGACACAGCATAGGTGTGCCCCTTGCAGTTTCTTCAAATTACTCTTTCATTGTTCCTAGCGCAACAATGACTATACATCCAATAAGAATGACAGGTTTAGTTATAGGCGTACCTCAGACATTTGATTATTTTAATAAAATGCAGGATAGAATAGTTGAATTTGTAATAAGAAATTCGAGAATTAAAAGGGATGCTTTTATGAATCTTATGCTAAAGATAGGAGAGCTGGCAAATGATGTTGGAACTATCCTGGTTGGAAAAGAAGCAGTAGACTATGGATTGATCGATGAAGTTGGAGGTGTTTCAGAAGCAATTGAAAAACTTCAACAATTAATTAAAGAGAAAGAAAATAGGTGATTTTATGCTATACACTATAATTCCTTACGAACTTGTCTTTCAAAAATGTGATGAAATAAAAGATAATTATATTGAAATATATATGGAAGGAAAAACATTCATTTTAGAAAAAGAAGAGGATAAATATAAAATAATAAGAATGTACTCTACAAATCCAAACGATTATCTAAAAACTAAATACGCACCTGGAACTACAATTGATTTCAAAAAAAATCAAATTGTGCTATAATAGATGTGTTTAACACATCTATTTTTTTGATAAAAAGGATTTTTATATAAAATGTAGAATTAATTATTGGGTGATAATTATGAAATCAAAGACTAAAGAAAAATACAACAATGAAATAGTTGGAATAATTTTGCTTACTTTTTCGATTATTTCTATAATAAGCCTTTATTCTGACAAGACAGGAATAGTAGGGAAAGAATTGGTAATTTTATTAAAAAGCCTTTTCGGCGTAGGCGCGTATGCAATATCGCTATTAATTTTAGTGTATTCATTATTTCTTTTATTTAAAAATAAGAATTTTTTAGACTATAAAAGAATCATATGTTTATTAATAACATTTTTGTGTTTTATAAATATGGTTCAGATATATTTTTATGATAACATTGGCTATTTTAAAAATTATGTTTTAGATAGCATTAAGCATGGACTAAATGGGGCAGGTGGTGGGATTGTTTCTGCAATAACTGTCTTTGTACTTGTTAAGTTTTTGGGAGTTATAGGAAGTTGGTTATTTCTGATTTCTACATTAGTCATCAGCATCATACTTCTTACAGATATATCACTTATTGAAAGCATAAAATCAGTATATAGACAGATGTCTAAGCTTATAGAAAAATATAAAAACAAAAAAAAGACATTAGAATTTAATCATGAAAATATGCTACCTGAAATTGTAGAAAAACCAGATGAAAAAAAATTATCCAGAAAAAAAGTTGCAAATAGCGAAGAACAACAATTAAAGATAATACAACCGTACTTAGAAGAAGAAATAGATGAGAAAAAAGACCATAGCGAAGATGAATCCAAAATCTCAAAGATAGAAAATAAAGGGAAAACTTACGAGAATTATATTTATCCACCCATAGAATTGCTTAAAGAAGGTATACCACACCAAAAAGTTAACAATAATTTAATCATAGAAAATGCTAAGAAATTGGAAGAAACGCTTAAAAATTTCGCCATTGATGCTAAAGTAGTGCAAGTCAGCAGAGGGCCAGCTATTACAAGATTTGAATTACAACCAAGCCCTGGAGTCAAAGTCAGCAGAATAGTTAGTTTAACAGACGACATTGCATTAAGTCTTGCAACGCCTTCCGTTAGAATAGAAGCTCCAATCCCAGGAAAATCTGCAATTGGGATTGAAGTCCCAAATGAAAAAATATCTGTTGTGACACTTAGAGAAGTTATAGACACTAAAAAATTTAGGGAAAGCAAGTCCGATCTAACAATAGGATTAGGAAAAGACATTGCTGGAAACATAGTTATAGCTGATTTATCAAAAATGCCTCACTTATTAATTGCTGGTGCTACGGGTTCAGGCAAAAGTGTTTGTATTAATACTTTAATTGTAAGTTTATTGTACAAAGCTTCCCCTGATAAAGTCAAAATGATTTTAATAGATCCTAAAGTTGTTGAATTGAATATTTACAATGGCATACCACACTTACTAACGCCTGTTGTTACAGATCCTAAAAAAGCCGCTGGTGTCCTTAATTGGGCAGTAAATGAAATGACAGAAAGATATAAAGCATTTGCAGAAAACAATGTAAGGGATATTGAAGGGTATAATAAAATTCATGGCATTGACACAATGCCTAAGATAGTCGTTATTGTAGATGAATTATCAGATCTCATGATGGTTTCACCAGCAGAAGTGGAAGAATACATATGTAGATTGGCCCAAATGGCAAGAGCTGCAGGTATATATTTAGTAATTGCTACACAAAGGCCATCAGTAGATGTTATAACTGGCGTCATAAAGGCAAATATACCATCTAGAATTTCTTTTGCTGTTTCATCACAAATAGACTCAAGAACTATTTTAGACATGTCTGGTGCTGAGAAATTGCTAGGAAAGGGAGACATGCTTTATTACCCGATTGGCGAATCCAAACCAATTCGTGTGCAAGGTGCATTTATTTCGGATAAAGAAGTTGAAGAAATTGTAAATTTCTTAAAGTCAAATGCTAATGAGCCAAAATATGAAGAAATAATCGTCGAGTCAAAAAGTACATTAAACAAAGAAATAGAAGAAGATGAATTGATGAATGATGCAATTAAAGTAATTGTAGAAACTGGACAAGCTTCCATATCCATGCTGCAAAGAAGGCTTAGGATAGGCTATGCAAGAGCTGCAAGAATAATAGATCAGATGGAGCAAAAGGGAATAATAAGTGGATACGACGGCTCTAAACCAAGGCAAATATTGCTATCAGAAGAAGAAATAAAAAGAATAATAAACGGTTAATATTTCTTTACAATGTGGTTTATATGGTATATACTTTTCTTTGTAAATACAAAAAGGTTAAGGAAGGAGCTTCAAATGGTAAATGTCGGAATAATATCTCTTGGATGTGCGAAAAATATCGTTGACTCAGAGAAAATGTTAGGGATAATAAAGGAAAAAGGATTTAATATAGTAAATAATGAAAATGATGCTGACGTTTTGATTATAAATACATGTGGATTCATCGAAAGTGCAAAAAGAGAATCTATCGATTATATACTAGAAATGGGCAAATTAAAGAAAAAGAGATTAAAATCTTTAATTGCATCTGGATGCTTATCAGAAAGATATAAAGATGAACTTTTAAAAAGTCTTCCTGAATTGGATGCTGTAATAGGCACTGGCGATTTTTTGAAAATTGCAGATGTAATTGAAGATACATTGAATGGAAAGCGTATTTTAGAATATGGACATGCAAATGAATTAGATGATAAAGATTCACCAAGAATATTAAGCACACCAAAACATTACGCGTATTTGAAAATCTCAGAAGGATGCAATAATAAGTGTTCATTCTGCATCATACCAAAATTGAGGGGACGTTACCGAAGTGTCAAAATAGAAGATTTACTCAATGAAGCAAAGATGTTAGCTGAAAATGGCGTTAAAGAGTTAATTTTGATTGCTCAAGACACCACAAAGTATGGCATTGATATCTACAATAAATACATGTTGCCAACTTTATTGAGAAAATTATCACATATAGATGGGATAAAATGGATTAGGATATTGTATGCATATCCAGACAGCATTACGGAAGAACTTATTGATGAGATAAAGACAAATGAAAAAGTGCTAAAATATATAGATATACCATTGCAACATTCAAATGATGAAGTTTTAAAGCGAATGAAAAGAAATACAACGAGAAAAAAGATTGAAAGCACAATTGAAAAACTTAAGTCTATTCCTGGAATGATAATTAGAACAACGTTTATTGTTGGTTTTCCGGGAGAGACAGAGGATGAATTTGATGATTTAAAAAATTTCATTGTAGAAAAAAAGTTTAATAAATTGGGTGTATTCACATATTCCAGAGAAGAAGATACTGAAGCTTACGAGATGCAAAATCAAATTTCAGAACAAATTAAACAAAAAAGATACGATGAAATAATGCTTTTACAAAGGAATATATCGCTTGAATATAATAAAAGATTAATTGGAAGTAAGTTTGAAGTAGTGGTAGAAGGACAAAAGGATGGATTTTATTATGGCAGAAGCTATATTGATGCTCCAGATATTGATGGAATGATATTTTTTAAGTCGTATAAGAAGTTAGGCATTGGTGATTTTGTTAAGGTTAAAATCACAAAAGCTTTTGACTATGATCTAATGGGGGAGTTGTTGTGAACGCAGCAAATAAGATTACAATTGCAAGATTGATTTTAGTTCCTTTTTTTATAGTAGTAATGTTGTCAGGGATTAAATACTCAAATATAATTGCAGCTTCTTTATTTTTAGTTGCTTCGTTAACCGATAAGTTAGACGGATATATTGCAAGAAAATACAATCAAATTACAAATTTGGGCAAGTTTATGGATCCTCTTGTAGATAAAATCATGGTTTCATCTGCTTTAATCGTCTTAATACAGCTAAACCGTATACAAAGCTGGATTGTCATAGTTATTCTTTGCAGAGAATTTATAATAACTGGATTAAGAGCGGTTGGAGCAGATAAAGGCGTCGTAATCGCGGCCAGCAATCTTGGTAAATATAAGACGATGTTCCAAATCATAGCTATAATATCGCTAATGCTGAATAATTATCCATTTGAATACGTATTTTTCCCATTTTCGACTATAGCTGTGTATTTAGCACTATTTTTTACAGTTTATTCTGGAATTGATTATGTGGTAAAATGTAGAAACATAATTTTAGGATAAGAAGGTGCATCTTATGAAATGTGAAATAATATCTGTTGGCACAGAGCTTCTTTTAGGGCAAATTGCTAACACAAATTCAAAATTTATATCTGAGATGCTGACTACACTTGGAATAGATGTTTATTTTCAAACAAATGTAGGTGACAATAAAAGCAGACTTTTAGAGTGCCTTAAAATTGCCTCAGATCGTTCTGATTTGATAATTTTAACAGGTGGTTTAGGACCGACAATTGATGATTTGACAAAGGAAACCGTTGCTGAGTTTTTTTCATTAAGGCTTATTGAAAACATTGATACGAAGCTTAAAATTCAATCATATTTTAAAAGGTCAAAAAGAAATTTAACTCAAAATAATTACAAGCAGGCTTTATTTCCGGAAGGAGCTAAAATTTTACCAAATGACAATGGTACAGCTCCTGGATTCATTATAGAAAAAAACAACAAGGTAGTGGTTGTTTTGCCTGGTCCGCCAGCAGAATTAATACCTATGTTTAAAAACTATGTATATTCATATTTAAAACCTTTAAGCGACGAGATAATTGTTTCTAAAGTTATAAAGATGTTTGGCATTAGTGAATCACAAGTTGACGAGATGGTAAATAACTTGCTTGTGTCACAGAATCCTACTGTTGCTCCGCTTGTTGGAAATGGATTTGTCACATTGAGAATAACTGCAAAATCAGATGATCCTTTAAAAGCAAAAAACATGATTGATGAGTATGAAAAAAATATAAGGGGGTTTTTAAGCGAATACATTTTTGGAGTAGATGATGATACATTGGAATCTGTGGTTTTAAACTTATTAAAGACAAAAAATCTTACACTTTCTACTGCTGAATCATGTACTGGTGGATTGTTGTCTGAAAAAATCACTAGTATACCAGGTGCATCTGAAGTGTTTAAATTTGGAGCTATAACGTACAGTAACGAGTCAAAAGAAGAGATTTTAGGTGTATCCAAAAACACCATAGAAAAATATGGAGCAGTTAGCGAAGAAACTGCGAGGGAAATGGCTGTCAATGTAAAAGACATTGCAAAAACAGATTACGGTTTATCTATTACAGGTATAGCCGGTCCCAGCGGTGGTATGCCCACTAAACCTGTTGGTTTAGTCTATATAGGTTTAGCATACAAAAAAACAGTATACATAAAAAAAATAATTTCAAATGGAAATAGGGATAAAATAAGATTAAATTCTGCCATGCATGCTTTAGATATGCTTAGAAGACATTTAAGCGGTCTAAAAATTGACTATTGAATGTTACTAATATATAATTGAATTATGAATATTGCCGAATTTTGGCGGGAGGAGAAATTATGATAGAAAAACAAAAAGCCCTTGACATGGCCATAAGCCAAATTGAAAGACAGTTTGGGAAAGGTTCAATAATGAGACTTGGCGATAATAGTAAGCTTAATATCGATGTGATTTCTACTGGCTCTATAGATTTGGACATAGCTTTAGGAGTTGGTGGAGTTCCAAGGGGAAGAATAATAGAAATATTTGGCCCAGAGTCTTCAGGCAAGACAACAATTGCATTACATATATTGGCTGAGGCTCAGAAATTAGGAGGAACAGGTGCTTTTATAGATGCTGAACATGCTTTAGATCCTGTATATGCTAAAAATGTAGGTGTCAACATAGATAATTTGTTGGTTTCTCAACCAGACACTGGTGAACAAGCTCTTGAAATCGTCGAAGCTTTAGTGCGAAGCGGTGCTGTGGATGTGATTGTTATTGACTCTGTAGCAGCTCTCGTACCGAAAGCAGAAATAGATGGTGATATGGGTGATGCACATGTTGGACTTCAAGCAAGACTTATGTCACAGGCTTTAAGAAAGTTATCTGGTGTTATAAGCAAAACAAAATCTGTAGCGGTATTTATAAATCAGTTGCGAGAAAAAGTTGGTGTAATGTTTGGGAATCCCGAAACGACCCCTGGCGGAAGGGCATTAAAATTTTATTCTACAATTCGTTTGGACGTAAGAAAAGTGGATGGTATAAAACAAGGTAATGATATTGTAGGAAATAGAACGCGGGTAAAAGTCGTAAAGAACAAGGTTGCACCACCTTTTAAACAAGCAGAATTTGACATTATGTATGGAGAAGGTATATCGAGAGAAGGAAGTATTTTAGATTTAGCTGCAAGCATCGACATAATTGATAAAAGTGGCGCATGGTATTCATATGGCGACATAAGGCTTGGACAAGGTAGAGAAAATGCGAAACAGTATTTGAAAGAAAACAAAGCAATTGCTGATGAGATAGAAAACAAAATCAGAGAAAATTTTAATCTTTTAGTGACAACAAAAAAATCTGTCATCGATGATGAAGTTGAACAAGATTAGTAACCCTGTATAGGGTTATTTTTCTATAAAAGGTGATTAGATGAAGATAACAAATATAGAAAAACAGAAAAATGACAATATGCGATTCAATGTTTATATTGATGATAAATATGCTTTCTCTGTTTCTTACGAAGAAAAGGAATTGTTTAAGTTAGAAAATGGTGTTGAAATTGACAAGGAACAATATAATTATTATGTAAACTATTGGACATTTAAAAATGCATATAACGATGCTATTAGAATTTTATCTTACAATATGAAAACAAAGAAAGAGTTATGTGAGAAGTTACGCTTAAAAGGATACAGCGATTCTGTAATTGGTGATGTCATAAATAAGCTTATGGATTTGCATTATTTGGATGATGAGTATTACGCAGAATTATATGTAAAAGAGAAGAAAGAGCGCCTTTTCAGTAAATACAGGATTTACAATGAACTTGTAAGAAAGGGAATAGAGCCTTCTTTAATTGAGTTTAAGCTTTGTGAACTATATGATGATGAAGTAGAAGTAATTCAAAAATTAATTAGAAAAAAAAGTATTTCCACAAATGATAAGTTAAAAATCAAAAATTATCTATACAGAAAGGGATTTAAAATCGAAGACATAAACAAAGTCCTCTCAGATGAGGAGGTTTATTAAATTGTTAAATAGTTCTAAGTTGATTCCTTTGCTTAATGCACTAATAAATAGTGAAAAAAGCCTGCTTAATAATATATCAAATGATTTAAAGAATGCAATAAATGAATTTAATAAAGCTAAAGGCATTGAAAATGAACTTGTAAAAAAGATAAAATCCAGCAAAACATCTTGGCTAACTGCAATTCCACTTGAAAGCTTAAATAACACAAAGCTTGTCAGTGATATTATAAATGATTATAGTGTAATTGCAGTAGATGGCTCACAAATTATGCCTGATAGACATGAAATCAGATTGTGCTATTTAATAAATATAGGTTATGTAATATTTACCTATGGTGAAGATTCAAGTGCGGAGTTAAAATCTGAACCATATCTGTATTTTAAGGAGGAAGATTTATTTAAGGAATATGTAGGTGTTAAAGCTTTAGTTACTCCTAAAGATATAACATTTAAAAGAACAATAATGGAGTATAAAAAAATTTCCGAATGTATATCTAAAATAAAAGGCAAAAATAAAATAGCCTTTATTGATGGAACACTGATAGAATGGATGGTACAAGGGGAACCTGATGAACAAAATATAATCGATAGTGTTCTTGAGACTTTTGATTATGCACAAAAATTTAATACACCTATTGTTGGTTATATAAGTTCTCCTAAAAGCAATGATTTTATAAATATGTTGCGTATATCGCTGTGCCCACAAGACCCAGTAAATTGCAGTAATTGTCCATATTTGAAAAATGATAAAGAATTGCCTTGTAGCACTATAAGCAAGTTAAACGATGCTGATCTTTTTTTGAAAATACTTAATGAAGGAGAAAGATCTCCGTTATTCCTAAGCACATCCCATATTTTAGAAAACTACGGTCAGCACAAAATCGCATTTTTCTATTTAAATACGGGGCATGAAATTGCGCGAATAGAAATTCCATACTGGGTTGCAACTGATAGAAGAAATTTAGATTTAGTTCATTTTGTATGTTATGATCAAACCAAAAAAGGAAATGGGTATCCAATATCACTGTCAGAAGCACATGAACAAGCTGTTGTTACTGGCGCAGATAGGGAACAATTCTATAATATTCTTTCAAATTTATATATAAGGAATGGGTTAAAAGTATCTCGTTCGTATAAATCGCAAAGAAAAAGGAGTAGTATTTTATGAATCACATAGGTGAAGTGATAGAGACCAGTACGCAAAAATTTTTGTGTCAATCGATAAAATTAAATGATGGTCCTGACTTTGGAAGTTTTGTAAAAACAACATCAAACGATATAACTATATATGGAATTGTATATAATGTCTCCACAATGAGTGATGACCAAAGTAGAAAACCAGTAGCTTTTGGATTGTCTGAAGAGGAGTTAAAAATGCAGCAACCACAAATTTTTGAATTAATGCACACGTATTTTGAAGTGCAAATAATTGGATATAAAAAAGACAGATATATTGGATTAATTCCACCTAAACCCGCTAAAATACATGCTTTTACATATCTTTGTGATGAAAGTGATCTAAAATGTATAAGAGAAAATCTCAATTATATAAAGTATATATTAAATAGTAAAACAGGCATTGAAGACGAGCTAATTGCGGCAGCTATAAGGAATTTACATTCTTATGATTCTAACGAAAAAACATATTTGATTGAAGTTGGCAAAGAACTGATAAGATTGCTAAAGAATGATTTCGACAGGTATGTAACCATAAAAAGGATGTGTAATATATGAAAGGAAAAATTTTTAGAGGGTCTATTTCATCTGGTTTGGATGTTAAGCTTATAGGTGACAGCATTATAGAAGATGTTAAGGTTGGTAATTTTATAGTAGTGACCGGCAAAAAAAACAAATATTTGTGTATGGTAACCGATATAAAGTATGAAGCTGTTAATCCTCAAATAATGATCAGTGGAACAGATTTTGATAGCGAAATAGACGAGAAAATAATAGAAGGTACAGGAGTATACGGTGTTGTCACATTGTCGCCTATGATACAAATAGATGAAAGCAAAAATCCTTTAACGGTAAAATCGATACCTTCTTACGGTTCTTATGCATTGGATGCAGATAAAGAAGATATATATGCTGTTTTTGGAGAACCATCAGAGGAAAATTTTTATATCGGCACACCTCCAGAAATGGATATACCAATTTGTATCAATTTAAAAAGGTTAGTAGAGAGAAGCACAGGTATTTTTGGCCGTGCTGGAACTGGAAAAACGTATTTGACACGGTTATTGCTGTCTGGTTTAGTAAAATCTAATCTTGCAGTTAGTCTTATTTTTGATGCTCATAATGAATACGGCTATGGTGCAAAAAGTGAAAATAGCGGATATGTAAAAGGGTTAAAGCAATTATTCGGAAGTAAGGTTGCAATATTTACTTTAGATAGAGAATCTTCCTTGAGGAGACAGGTACCTATTGATGGCGTTTTAAACATTGCCTACAATCAAATAACCCCAGATGATATTTTGTTACTTAATTCCATGTTGAATCTAAATACTACAGCAATTGAAAGTATATATCAAATAATGAAGAAAGAAGGCAACAATTGGCTGTATAATTTCCTTAATATAGATGCTTCAGAGATTGATGAATATGCATTAGATATAGGTGCCAATGCCAGCTCTCTTCAAGCTTTAAGAAGAAAGCTGGAGAGATTTACGAAGCTTCCTTTTTTGATGGAAGTTGTTCCTAATGATTGTATAAAACAAATAATGGATTACTTGCAGAACGGCATAAATGTCGTTGTTGAATTTGGAAATGTATCAACACTTGGTTATATGCTTGTGGCAAATATTATAACGAGACATATACATGATATGTACGTAAAAAAATCTGAGGAAGCTATAGCTAATAACGGAAAAGGTCCCATACCTTTAATCATAACAATTGAAGAGGCTCACAGATTTTTAGATCCCTCAATTTCTAAAGAGACTACTATGGGAGAAATAGCAAGGGAAATGCGGAAATACAATGTAACTTTATTGATTGTAGACCAAAGGACATCCCAAATTGATTCAGAGGTCATGTCTCAAATTGGGACAAAGATTACTTGTCGATTAGAGGACGATAACGACATTAATTCATTTTTATCCGGTGTAAATAATGCATCGAAATTGAGAAATGTATTAGCAAGCCTTGATCAAAAGCAACAAGCTTTAATTTTGGGTCATGCTGTACCTATGCCTGTTGTGATTAAAACGAGAAATTATGACCAAGAATTTTACAAAGATATTTCAACTTACAACGATGCAGATTTTATAGATAAGCCATTTTTAGAATTGATGGAAAAAGAAAAAATCGATGAGCTATTTCCAGACTGATTAGAAGAAGGTGAAATGAATGATAAATATTGCGCATACAGCAGATATTCACATTGGGATAGAGAACTACGGCATTATAAACAAAAAAACAGGATTAAATACAAGATTAGAAGACTTTTTGAACGCATTTGATCGGTTTGTAGATTATTCTATAGAAAATTGTGACGTAGCAATTATTTCAGGCGATATGTACAAATCCAGGGAGCCCAACCCTACTCAGCAAAGAGAACTGGCAAAAAGAATAAAACGCCTTTCGCAATACATTCCAGTTGTCATAAACAATGGAAATCATGATCAGCCAAATTCTGATTCAAAAGCAAGGGCTTTTGATATATATAAAATATTAGATGTAAAAAACGTATATGTGGCCAATAAACCAGATATTTTTCTCATAGAAACTAAAAACGGTCCATTGCAAATTGCGTGCCTTCCGTATTTTCCAAAAAGTTTTCTTTTGAAACTTGAAGAAAGCAAAAATTTAAGTATAAATGAGATAAATAAAAAAATGATTGAGAAAATAAATACTATCATTGATATTCTTACAGCCAAACTCGAACCTTCTATACCTTCGATTTTATCAGCTCATATATCTGTAACAGGAGCAATTACTAGCAGTGAAAAAAGCATTATGATTGGAGATGAAGTTGTTGTACCAATAAGCGTAATTGCTAGACCGCAATACAAATACATTGCATTAGGGCACATACATAAATATCAAATAGTATGGGATATGCCACTTGCCGTATACAGTGGCAGCATAGAGAAAATAGATTTTGGGGAAGAAAGAGACGAAAAAGGATTCTGCCATGTGATTATCGATGGACAAAATGTTACACATAAATTTATCACTACGAATTCCAGGCAGTTTAAAACTATCAATATCGAAATAAAAGATGATTCTTCTCCTACTGAAGAAATATTAAAAGCAGCTAAAAAATACGATTTAAAAGAGTCAATTGTCAGACTAAACTTAAAAATTACAAAGGATATCGATAAACACATCAGGTACAGAGAAATAAGCAAATATTTTATTGAAAATTCTTATTATTTTGTTGGCATAAAAAAAGAATTTGATGCTGATAAAGGTGCTTTAAGAAATCCTGAAATAAATGAACAGCTTAATCCAATTGATGCTCTATCGAAATATTTTTTGTCTGTTGATTTAGATGTTGATAAAGATGAACTTCTAAAAAGAGCTTCCCTCTTATACAAAGAATTGATAGAAGAGGTGAACAAATAAATGGTTCCAATAAGGCTTACGTTAAAGAATTTTATGTCATATTCTGAAAACGAAGTAATGGATTTTACAAGGTTTCATATTGCTGCAATTACAGGTAAAAATGGGAATGGCAAATCATCACTTTGGGATGCTATAACATGGTGTATTTGGGGAAGAGCTAGAGGTTTAGACGGCGCTGGCAGAGGCAGTGATGATCTCATAAGAATTGGTGCTGATGAGATGGAAGTAGAATTCATATTCAAAATAAATAATACTAAATATCGAATTCTAAGAAAGAAAAAAAGAAATTCAAGTTCTATCCTTGAGTTTCATATAATAGGTGATGATGGAACATTAAAATCATTGACTCAAGAAAGGTTAGAAGATACAAGGGACAAAATTGAAAGCACTATCATGTTAGATTATGATACTTTTGTCGCTTCATCTTTCATGCCACAAAACAAGTATGGCTTTTTTTCTGAGGCTGATTCGACAAAAAGAAAGGAGATATTTTCTGAGGTCCTGGGCTTAGATATATACGATAGATTACAGGAAAAAGCCAAAATAAAACGCAATGAATATGAGAAAAAGGTAAATATTATAGATGAACAATTGAAACTGTATATGAATGAAGTAAAAGATAAAAATGAGTTAGTTAACAAAAGAGATGAACTTTTAAAAAAATGCAGTGAAAAAAAATGTGAAATTGACAGGTTAAGCATTGATTTAAACGAATTAGATGAAAAAAAGCGTCACATGGATGATAACATAATAAAATACAATGAATATAACGAGAGAATAAAGTTTAACGAAAAAGTAATCTCAGAATACAAAATTATGATGGAGGATATGAAAAATAAAATAAATGAAGTAAATAATCTTTTGAAGGATGAAAGTGCAATCGTTGAAGGATACAATACATTTAAATTTGTAAAAGAACAGCTAAAAGAACTTGAAAAAAAATATACTAATTTTAATCAGCTTGAAAGAGAAAAAATCCAAATTGAAACTACCATAAATATATTGAGAAAAGAAACTCAGTTGGAACTAAAGAATTTGCAATTTAAATACAATGATACTTTACTAAGGTACAATGAAATAGAAAATAATGTTTCAAAATTACTTGAATTGGAAAAAGGCTTACAGGAAATTGGTAATTTACAAGAAAAAATAAAATTAAACGATGAAGAAATTCAAAAATCTACTCAAAAAATAGCTGAATATAAAGTTCAACTGGACAATTTTAATAAAAAGACGGAAGAACTTAAAGAAAACTACAAACTAATATTGCAAACTGATGCGAAATGTCCATTGTGTAGTTCGCCACTTGATGAAAATAAAAAAAGTAGTTTGCTGAATGATATCAAAAAAGAAATAAAAGATATAGCAAATAAGATATATGCAATAAATGATGAAATTTTAAAAGAGCAAAACAATATAAGATTTTTAAAAAAAGAGCGTGATAATCTGTTGATGCTTCAAAATAAACGGGAAAAGTTAATAGCTAACATTGATTCACTTAAAAATACTATTGCTGAAAAAGAAAGCTTATTAAATCTACTAAATGAATTAAAGGAAAAAATGAGCGATGTTAATAATTGTTTGGCTAATGAATCTTTTGCTTCTGCTGAGAAAGATAGATTGTCAGATGTTGAAACTAAATTAAAAAATTTAAACTTTTCAATTGAGCTTTATGAAAATATAAAGAATAAATATGAATTATATAGAGACTTTGAAAAAAAATATGAAAGACTTTGCATTTCAAAGCAAAGCTTATCTGATTATCAGGATACATATCAAAGTTATAAAAAGACGATAGAAGTTTATTCAGAGTATTTAAACAAAGACAAAGAAATGTTGGAGTTTTTTAAGTCACAGTTTGCCGGTTATGATAATTTGATAGATGACATAAAAAAATTAAGGCAAAAAATAGATATTATAAACAATGAATATCTAGAACTAAACGCCAATTTAACATCTATTGTTGACCAACTGAATAGGCTAGAAATTTTAGAGAAGAAAATTGTCGATTTAAATAAAGAGAAAGATGTTTATCTATCTGAAATACATTATTACGAAATATTGGAGAAAAGTTTTAGCAAAAAAGGTATACAAGCATTAATTATAGAAAATGCATTGCCGGAATTTGAAGATACTGCCAACAATTTTTTGTCTAAATTATCAGATGGAAGGATGTATGTAAGTCTAGTCACTCAAAAAATTAACAAAAATGGCTCTGTACAAGAAACACTTGATATAGAAATTTCAGATGAATTGGGAAAAAGAAAATACGAACTTTTTAGCGGTGGAGAAGCCTTTAGGATCAATTTTGCGTTGAGAATTGCTTTATCGAAGTTTCTATCAAGAAGAGCAGGTGTTAATTTACAAACCTTAATAATAGACGAAGGCTTTGGATCTCAAGATGTACTTGGGCGTCAAAATATTATTGACGTATTGAATATGATAAAAGATGAATTTGAATTAGTCTTAGTAATAACGCATATTGATGAACTTAAAGAAAGCTTTCCATACTCAATAGAAATCACAAAAGATGAAAATGGGTCACATATAGTATATCCTTAAGCACTAAGTCAGTAATATAGCAAGGATGCTAACTTGACATAATTTTGAAATAGGAATAAAATATAAAATGAGTATCAACAAAGGAGGTGTAGGCATATTAACAATATTAGTCCACTATTTATAGCAGTAATTGCATTAATCGCCATAGCAATTGGTCTTTTTGCAGGATATTTCATACGAAAATTTATTGCAGAATCCAAAATAAAAAGCGCTGAAGAATTAGCTAAAACTATTTTGGAAAATGCAAAAAAAGACGGTGAAAATAAAAAAAGAGAGTTGCTTTTGGAAGCAAAAGAAGAAATTCATAGACAACGAACTGATCTCGAAAAGGAAGTCAGGGATCGTAGAGGCGAACTTCAAAGAATGGAAAGGCGTTTAATCCAAAAAGAAGAGTCTCTTGACAGAAGAGCTGAAACATTAGAACAAAAGGATGCAATGATTGAAAGGAAACAAAAAGAAATAAGCGATTTGGAAGAAGAAATTAAAATAATGCATCAAAAAGAAGTTGAAGAATTAGAAAGAATATCCGAATTAACCAGAGAAGAAGCCAGAAATATTTTATTAAACGATGTTAAAAACGAAATATCACATGAAGCTGCTTTGATGATAAAGGAAATTGAAGCTAAAGCAAAAGAAGAAGCAGAAAGCAAAGCGAGGGAAATAGTTGTTACTTCAATTCAACGATGTGCTGTTGATCATGCAGCCGAAACAACTGTTTCGGTAGTAGCATTGCCTAACGATGAAATGAAAGGAAGAATCATAGGTCGTGAAGGCAGGAATATTAGAACCTTAGAGACATTGACAGGTATTGATTTGATAATTGATGATACACCAGAAGCAGTAGTTATATCAGGATTCGATCCAATACGGCGTGAAATCGCCCGTATAGCTTTAGAAAAATTAATTGAAGATGGAAGAATACATCCAGCCAGAATTGAAGAAATGGTGGAGAAAGCTAGAAAAGAAGTCGATAATGTCATTATTAAAGCTGGAGAAGAAGCAACTTTTGAAGTTGGCGTTCACGGAATTCACCCTGAATTGATAAAATTACTTGGAAGATTAAAGTTTAGGACAAGTTACGGGCAGAATGTTTTGAAACATTCCATAGAAGTTGCTCATTTAGCGGGGCTTATGGCGTACGAACTTGGTGCTGATGCAAATATAGCCAAAAGGGCCGGATTATTGCATGATATAGGAAAGGCAGTAGACCATGAAGTTGAAGGTCCACATGTAATGATAGGGGCAGATCTTGCAAAGAGATATCATGAATCAAATGAAGTCATTCATGCTATAATGGCACATCACAATGATGTTGAGCCTCAGACAGTTGAAGCAGTTTTAGTTCAGTCAGCAGACGCCATATCTGCAGCAAGACCTGGTGCAAGACGCGAGACACTTGAAGCGTATTTAAAAAGATTAAATAAATTAGAGGAAATTGCTAATTCATTTGATGGTGTTGAAAAATCGTATGCTATACAGGCTGGCAGAGAAATAAGAATAATGGTAAAACCAGAAATCATAAACGATGAAACTACGATCATGTTAGCAAGAGAAATTACTAAAAAAATCGAGGAAGAATTGGAATATCCTGGTCAAATTAAGGTTATAGTAGTTAGAGAAACTGTTGCAGTTGATTATGCTAAATAAATTTGAAATAAAGCGTGCATATGCACGCTTTTCGATTTATAATTATCGATTATAGTAGTATAATAATATTATGTTGTAAATGAACGGAGGTTTATATGAATACGCTTATAATAGGTGATATTGTTGGAAGAATCGGAAGAAATATACTAAAGGATAAATTGCGGCAGTTAATTGAAGAAAATGATATTAATTTGGTCATTGCAAATGCTGAAAATGCTGCAGGTGGAAATGGCATAACGCGAAAAGTTGCCGATGAACTTTTTGAAATGGGAATATCGGCTTTAACTATGGGTAACCATGTATGGGATCAAAAAGAAATTTTTAACTTTATCGATGAAGAAAGAAGAATTGTAAGACCTGCAAATTATCTTCCTAACACCCCTGGAAGAGGTTCTTCTCTGCTTAACATAAACAATATAAAAATCGGAATTATCAATTTGCAAGGTACAGTGTTTATGCCATGCAATAACAATCCTTTTTTTGTTGCTGATGAAGAAATAAAAATGTTAAAAGAACATACGAACATAATAATTGTTGATTTTCATGCCGAAGCTACGTCAGAAAAAATAGCTTTAGGTTATTACTTAGATGGGAAAGTATCGTGCGTATATGGAACACATACACATGTTCAAACGGCAGATGAAAAAATATTGCCAGGTGGTACAGGATATATAACTGATGTGGGAATGACAGGCCCGTATGATTCTGTTTTGGGAATGGACAAAGATAAGATAATAAAAAAATTTACATCTTCTTTGCCTGTTAAATTTGATATTGCAAAAGGCCCAGCTCAAATAAATGGATTGGTAATAAAAATAGACGAATCTACAGGAAAATGTATTGATATTTACAGAATAAACAAAAATTATATATAAGTTTTAATTTAGAAGGATTTTTAATTTTTTTGTAGAATATAGATAATGTATTCGATATATTAAAAGGGGGATATACGATGGAGGTTTTAAAGGTCTCAGCAAAGTCTAATCCAAATTCAGTAGCAGGTGCACTAGCTGGTGTACTCAGAGAACGCGGTGGGGCAGAGGTACAAGCAATTGGAGCAGGTGCATTAAATCAAGCAATAAAAGCAGTAGCTATAGCAAGAGGTTTTGTTGCACCTGGTGGTATCGATTTGATTTGCATACCAGCCTTTACAGACATTGAAATCGATGGAGAGGAACGAACAGCCATTAAGTTGATCGTAGAACCAAGATAAACAACCTGCAAAACAGGTTGTTTTTAGTTTAACATTAGGAGTGGAAATAAATGTTTGCTGACTTGCATATACACACTACTAAATCAGATGGAACACATAAACCAAAAGAAGTAGTATACTTGGCAAAAAAAGCCGGTTTAAGTATTATTGCCATTACAGATCATGATACATTGGAAGGCATTGATGAAGCAATATATGCCTCAAAAATTTTCGACGTAGAAATAATACCTGGGATCGAGCTTAACTCATATGATGGAAAACAAGATGTACACATACTTGGATATTTTATCAATCATAATAATAAAGACTTTTTAGGAAGATTGGCAGAGATTAGAGATTCCAGAATCTCTCGCGCAAAACTTATGATTCAAAAGCTTAATGGAATTGGCGTTAACATAAATTATGATGATGTACTAAAATACGCTAAAGAATCTTACATAGGACGACCTCATATTGCAAGAGCTATAGTTGAGGCAGGTTATTCAAAAAGCGTAAAAGAAGTTTTCGACAGATATATTGGTGAAGGACAACCAGCTTACGTTGAGAGATATAGGCTTCATCCATTTGAATCAATTAAAATGATAAAAGATATTGGTGGCATACCTGTATTGGCGCATCCAGGTCTTCTTAAAGATAAAAAAATTATAAGTCATCTTATCGAAAATGGTTTAAAAGGCATCGAAGTATATCATTCGAAACACAGCAAGGATGATACAGCGTTTTTTAAAAATTTTGCCATAGAAAATAATTTGTTGATAACCGGCGGTTCAGATTTTCATGGAATTGATGTAGATGGAAAATATCTGTTGGGCACAGTAAAGCTTGATTACGAATATGTAGTAAAACTTAAAGAAAGTATTAAATAGTAGAAATAATATCAAAAATAAGTTAAAATAATAGATATACTGTAGGAGGTGGAAATATGAGATTATCGGACAAGGCTCTTAGCATTAGTCCTTCACTGACATTAGATATTACCGCCAAAGCAAATAGAATGAGAAAATCAGGAATAAATGTGATTGGTTTTGGAGCAGGAGAACCTGATTTTGATACACCTGATTATATAAAAGAAGCAGCAATTAGTGCTATAAGAGAAGGTTACACAAAATATACACCTACTTCAGGTATTTTGGAGCTAAAAGAAGCAATAGTACAAAAGTTAAAAAGAGACAATAATTTATCTTATGATGTTTCTCAAATAGTAGTTTCAAATGGTGCTAAACAGGCAATCTTTAATACATTATGTGCCATATTAAATCAAGGTGACGAAGTCATAATTCCTTCTCCTTATTGGCTTAGCTATCCTGAAATGGTTAAGTTAGCTGGCGGTGTTCCAGTTTTTATTGATACTGCAGAAAGCAATAATTTTAAAATTACTGCAACGCAATTAGAAGAAGCAATAAGCGATAAGACAAAAGCAATTATTATAAATAGCCCAAATAATCCTACTGGGGCAGTTTATAATGAAGATGAATTGAAAAATATAGCATCTTTAGCTGTAAAACATAACATTTATGTGATTTCTGATGAAATTTATGAAAAGTTAATTTACAATGGGAAACATGTCAGCATTGCTTCTTTTAATGAAGGAATAAAAAATTTGACAATTATAATAAATGGCATGTCAAAAGCTTATTCAATGACAGGATGGAGGATTGGATATTCTGCATCAAATCCCGAGATTGCTAAATTAATTAACAATATTCAAAGTCATACTACATCAAATCCTAATACAATAGCTCAATATGCCAGTGTTGTAGCACTGAATCAAGGCGATGATACGATCAAAGCTATGGTTGTTGAATTTAAGAGAAGACGGGATTACATGCTTCAAAGAATAAATAAAATAGATGGTTTAAAAGCTATCGCACCAGATGGCGCATTTTATATAATTATCAACATCAGTAATTTTATTGGGACTGAAATAGATGGAAGAAAAATAAATGGTTCCATTGATTTTGCTAATTTTCTTTTAGAAAAAGCTAAAGTTGCTGTAATACCATGTCTTCCATTTGGCAATGATAATTATATTAGAGTTTCGTATGCAACATCGATGAATAATATTGAAGAAGGCTTTAATAGAATAGAAAACTTATTAACAAATTTTTAGAAATCGGAGGTAATTATGTCAAATCTATATGAAAATCCATTGATAACACGTTATGCAAGCAAAGAAATGTCTCAAATATTCTCAGATGATGAAAAATTTAAAACTTGGAGAAAGCTATGGATCGCTTTAGCAAAAAGCGAAAAAGAATTAGGGCTTAATATTACCGATGAACAAATAGAAGAGATGGAGAAACATGTTGAAGATATAAATTACGAAGATGCTAAGAGATTGGAAAAAGAACTTCGGCACGATGTCATGGCACATATTAGAGCATATGGCCTGCAGTGTCCAAAGGCAAAGCCGATTATACACTTAGGAGCAACATCTGCTTTTGTGGATGATAATACAGATATTATACTTATGTATAAAGGATTCCAGATAATCAGAAAAAAATTGCTTAAGCTAATTGAGATACTTTCAGATTTTGCATTAAAATATAAAGATGTACCTACATTGGGTTTTACTCACTTTCAACCAGCTCAGTTGACAACTGTCGGGAAAAGAGCTACTCTGTGGATTCAAGATTTGATATTTGATTACGAAGATCTTGAATATAGGCTTAAAAATATAAAACTAAGAGGCGTAAAAGGAACAACAGGAACACAGGCAAGTTTCATGGAGCTGTTTAATGGTGACGAAGAAAAAGTAAAACTGCTTGATAGGCTTGTAGTAGAAAAGATGGGCTTTGACAAATCGTTTGACGTAACTGGCCAAACTTACACAAGGAAGTATGACTTTTTGCTTCTTTCTGTTTTAAGTGAAATAGCTCAAAGTGCACACAAATTCAGCAATGATATAAGATTGTTGCAGCATTTAAAGGAAATAGAAGAACCATTTGAAGAAAAACAAGTAGGCTCATCAGCAATGGCATATAAAAGAAATCCAATGAGATGCGAAAGGATAGCATCACTTTCCAGGTACGTTATTACGGCACTGCTTAATTCATCAATTACATCATCTTCACAATGGTTTGAAAGAACACTTGATGATTCTGCCAATAGAAGAATTATAATACCAGAGATGTTTCTCGCAACTGATGCTATTTTAAATTTATATTTAAATGTCGCATCTGGATTACAGGTGAATACCAAAATAATTAACAAGCATGTCATGAATGAACTGCCATTTATGGCTACTGAAGCAATTTTAATGGAATGTGTTGTAAAAGGCGGAGATAGACAAGAATTGCATGAAGTCATACGTGAAAATTCGCTAAAGGCCCAGGAAATTATTAAAAACGGTGGAGAAAATCAGCTATTAGATATGTTAAAAAAAGATGAAAGAATAATTTTGTCAGACACAGAGATTGATGATATTATAAATCCTATCAAATTTACTGGAAGAGCTATAAATCAGACGGTAGAATACATAGAGAATGTGGTTAAACCGTTGCTTAATGCAAATCGCATTGAAGACGTAGAAGTCAGTATAGAAGTATAAAAATAATTATGTTATAATTTACGTGATAGGAGGCGTAAATATGAATCTGATAAAAATAAAAGAAATGAAAGATCATGTGGGGGAAGAAGTTACAATTAATGGATGGCTATACAATAAAAGATCCAGCGGGAAAATTAAATTTTTAATAATACGAGATGGATCTGGATTTGTTCAGGGCATAGTTGTAAAAAATGAAGTAGACGAAAATGTCTTTGAACTTTGCGACAAATTAACACAGGAATCTTCTATATCAGTTTCTGGCATTGTGAGAAAAGATGAAAGATCTCCTTTCGGTTTCGAACTTACAGTTAAAAATGTAGATTTAATACAGATGGCTTTTAATGATTATCCTATTTCATTAAAAGAACATGGAGTAGATTTTTTATTAGACAATAGACACCTTTGGATCAGAACACCGAGACAGCAGGCAATTTTGTCTATTCGCCATGAAGTTATAAAGGCAATACAAGAGTTTTTAAATAATAATGATTTTGTAAGAATTGACTCCCCAATCATAACACCATCTACTTGTGAAGGAACTTCAGACCTTTTTCAAATAGATTATTTTGGTGAAAATGCTTATCTTTCACAAACTGGTCAGTTGTATCAAGAAGCTGCTGCCATGGCATTTGGTAAGGTGTACAGCTTTGGTCCAACATTTAGAGCTGAAAAATCAAAAACGAGAAGACACTTAAATGAGTTTTGGATGGTTGAGCCTGAAATGGCTTTTGTCGATCATTACGGCAATATGGAAGTTCAAGAAAAGTTGGTAGAATACATAGTTCAATCTGTATTAGAAAACTGTTCAAGGGAATTAAAAGAACTTGGAAGAGATCTAGGTAAGCTGGAAAAAATCAAAACTCCTTTTCCTCGATTGACATACGATGAAGCAATTGAGCTTTTGAATAAAAATGGATATGAGATTCAATGGGGGAATGATTTGGGCTCGCCAGATGAGACATTCTTGTCAAATCAATTTGATAAACCTGTCTTCATAACTGAATACCCTGCCAAATGCAAAGCCTTTTACATGCAGCCGAAAGAAGATAGACCTGAAGTAGTGCTATGTGCAGATTTGCTTGCACCTGAAGGCTATGGGGAGATTATTGGAGGCAGTCAGCGTATTCACGATTATGATTTGTTAGTAAAAAGGCTGAAAGAAGAAAATTTGCCTATTGATATGTACGATTGGTATCTTGATTTAAGAAAATATGGCACTGTACCACATTCCGGCTTTGGACTTGGTATAGAGAGAACAGTTGCATGGATAACTAATACAGAACATGTGAGAGAATGCATACCATTTCCAAGAACACTGTCCAGAATTCGCCCATAATAAACAGTATGAACATTTCACATCCCAATATCATAAAATAGTATTAGCGAAAAATGTATTGGGATGTGATTGTCATGAGTATATGGTCTGTAAACTTTGAAAATTATAAGATTGAAAAAAAATCAAAATCTGATGACAATAAAAATATAGAAAAAGATAAAAACCTCGAGATAGAAGCATTAAAAGAATTAAACTCTTTAATTGGCCTTAACAAAGTAAAACAAATAATAAACGAGTTATATGCTTTAGAGCAAGTTCAAATTAAGAGGAAAAATGCAGGATTAGTGACAGATCCAATAGTTTTACATATGGTGTTTAAGGGGAATCCTGGTACTGGAAAGACAACCGTTGCAAGAATATTGGGTAAGCTTTTAAAGGGCATTGGAGTCCTTAACAAAGGACATGTGGTAGAAGTGGAAAGAGCCGACTTAGTTGGCGAATACATAGGACATACGGCTCATAGAGTACAAGAAAATGTAAAAAAAGCATTAGGCGGAATATTATTTGTAGATGAAGCTTATTCCTTGGCAAGGGGTGGAGAAAAGGACTTTGGTAAAGAGGCGATTGATACTTTAGTCAAAGCAATGGAAGATTACAAAGATCAGTTTGTCTTGATTTTGGCAGGTTATAGAGATGAAATGGAATATTTTCTAAACACAAACCCAGGTTTAAGATCTAGATTCCCTATACAAATTGATTTTCCTGACTACACTATAGATGAATTGTTACGGATTGCAGAATTAATGACAAAGAATAGGCAATACGTACTAACAGATAGCGCAAAAAGAAAAATAATGAAAGTTTTAATTAATGACAATACTACAAGAGAAATAGGCAATGCGAGATTGGTTAGAAACATAATTGAAAGAGCTATAAGAAAACAAGCTGTAAGAGTAATAAATAAAAAAACAATAACAAAAGACGATTTGATGATAATTGATTCTATTGATATTAGAGAGGATTGAGAATATGTCGGAAAACATACTTGAAGAAAAATTTAACATCTCTAAAGATGTTATTTTTTTGCTTGAAAAGGCAGAAAATGATGTTGAAGAGGAGTTTAAAAAAATTGATAAGATCGTAGAAAAAAATCAATACAAAGTATTGTACGCAATGCAAAAGAATCATTTGAGCGATATACATTTTAATGGAACAACAGGATATGGTTATGGCGACATAGGAAGAGATACAATAGAAAAAATATATTCTGACATATTTAACACACAAGACGCCTTAGTAAGGCCTCAAATAGTTTCTGGAACACATGCCATATCTTTATGCCTTTATGGTGTATTAAGACCAAATGATGAGCTAATATCGGCTTGTGGAACACCGTATGATACTCTTACTGATATAATAGGGAAGGGAAGCAATAGCAACAATGGTTCTCTTACAGATTTAGGAATTATATATAAAGAAGTTCCTCTTTTGAAAAATGGCAAAGTTGATGTAGAAAGACTTATAGATCAAGTTTCAAGTAAAACTAAAATGGTTATGATACAGAGATCAAAAGGATATGACTTTAGGTATTCGCTTTCTATTGATGATATTGAATTTGTTATTAAAAAGTTGAAAGACAAAAATAAAGATATAATTGTATTTGTAGACAATTGTTATGGCGAATTTACAGAAGATTTAGAACCTACAGACGTTGGAGCAGATCTGATTGCAGGCTCTTTGATAAAAAATCCTGGAGGTGGTATATCTCCTACAGGTGGTTATGTTGCAGGAAAGAAAGAGCTTGTTGAAAAAGCAGCATACAGATTATTTGCACCTGGGATAGGGAAGAAGGTTGGCCCTACACTGAATACAAATCGTTTAACATTAGAAGGATTATTTTTTTCACCTTTGATTGTTGGCAATGCATTGAAAGGAGCTATAATTTTAGCTAAAATAATGGAAACGCTGGGATATGAAGTTTTGCCAAGATTCAATGATTTGAGAACAGATATTGTACAAGCAATTAGATTTAAAACAAAAGAAGAATTAATTACTTTCATTCAAAGCATCCAGAAAGGTTCTCCTGTTGATTCACATGTGGTTCCTGAACCATGGGATATGCCAGGATATGACGATCAAGTTATTATGGCTGCAGGGGGATTTATTCAAGGTTCATCTATTGAATTAAGTGCTGATGCTCCTATTAGGAAACCATATACAGCTTATGTACAGGGTGGTTTATCATATTATCAAGTAAAGCTTAGCCTTATGATTGCAATAAGCAATATGATAGAGAAAGGATTCATCAAAATCTAAATTTAAGAAAGCTCAAACGAATCATCATTTGAGCTTTCTTATTACACCAACTACTTTTCCTAAAATCATCACATCATCTACAATTATAGGGTTCATTGAAGGATTTTCAGGTTGCAACCTTATATGATTGCTTTCCTTATAAAATCTTTTCACAGTTGCTTCATCTTCCATTAAAGCTACTACAATGTCACCGTTGTCTGCGTATGACTGCTTTCTAATTATGATGTAATCACCGTCTAATATACCCGCATTTATCATGCTTTCCCCGCGAACTTTTAAAATAAAACTTTCACTTTCATAACCTGTAATAAGATCTCTCGGTACAGAATAATACTCTTCAATATTTTGAACAGCTAATATAGGAGTTCCAGCAGTGACCTTACCAATGACAGGCAACTTTACAACGTCGCTAATATACTTTTCATCATTGCTTAAAACCTCAATAGCTCTTGGTTTTGTTGGATCTCTTCTAATATAGCCTTTTTTCTCAAGGCGCGACAAGTGTCCATGAACTGTTGATGTAGAACGCAAGCCCACAGCTTTCCCAATTTCTCTAACCGATGGTGGATATCCTTTGCGTTTAATTTCACTCTTTATAAAATCAATTATCTCTTGTTGCTTAATGCTTATTTTAGATACATCTTTCACGATTAGACCCCTCCAAATTTTTCTTTATTATAACACAAAGGCACAATTTAATCAAACATTAGTTCTTATTATCAATATTCAATTCAGAGAGGGGATTCTTACTTACAGCGTCTCTCAGTTGACTGTCATCAACGTGTGTATATATCTGTGTAGTTGATACGTTAGAATGTCCTAATAACCTTTGTAATGTTCTGATATCAACCTTTCCATATCTGTACATAAGCGTCGCTGCCGTATGCCTAAGTTTATGAGTAGAATACTTTTTGCCATCAAGATTAGCGTCTTTTAAATGTTTTTTAACGATGTATTGTATAGTCTTAATGCTTATCCTTTGCAATCTTTTGCTTAAAAACAATGCCTTTTTGTCTTTAACGCCGTCATGTGGCCTAACTTTTAAATAATCGTTTATGGCATTTATACACGCATCATTAAGGTAAACAGTCCTCTGTTTGTTTCCTTTTCCAATAACAGTAAGTTTATCATCTTTAATATCGCTAATATTTATATTTGCTAATTCTGACAGTCTAAGTCCACAATTTAAGAACAAGGTGATTATGGCGTAATCCCGCTCTTTAAATTCTCCATCAATAGAGTTTAATAATTTTACACTTTCATCTAATGTCAAATATACAGGCTGTCTAATGCCAAGCTTAGGTGACTCTAATTCCAAAGCAGGGTTTTTTGTTATTATTTTTCTTTTTGCGTATAGGTAATTATAAAAAGATCTTAAACTTGCAACTTTGCGAGCGCGGGCTGGAGGAGTATTAGATCTTTCATGTGTGACAAAAGATAAAAAAGCATACAAATCATTTAAATCGATCGACTCAATGAGAGAGATATCAACATCGCTAATATCGATGTTATCAAAATCCGAATCAGAGCATAGATTTTTTCTAACCTTTATAAATCTGAAAAACAAAATTAAATCGTATAAATAGGCTTTAACAGTATTAGGTGATCTAGCTTTTATAGTAGAAAAATAGTTTAAGAATTCTTCAAGAATAGGAGGTAATTCTAAATTATCTTTAGTTGAGATAAACATATCAAAAATTCACCTCTATGAACTTTATGTACACCCAATTATACGAAATAGTTATTTCGTATAATTGGGTTTTGATTTGAAAAAATTATTTTGCGATGCTAATCTGATGCTTTTTTATTTCATCAGTGGCCAATTTATCACATCTATTATTGTATTCATTATCAGCATGGCCTTTAACTTTGATCCACTTAATTTGATGTATAGATGATAAGTCTAATAATTTAAGCCATAGATCTTTGTTTTCCACAGGGGTCTTATCAGACTTAATCCAGCCTTTCTTTAACCAATTGTCTATCCATTTTTGATTGAATGCGTTTATTAAATAACTGCTATCGCTATATAAATTTACCTTGCAAGGCCTTTTTAGCATTTTTAAGGCTTCTATAGCGGCTGTCAATTCCATTCTGTTATTAGTGGTATTTTCTTCGTAGCCTGATATTTCTTTTACTGTATCTTTATAAATCAAAATTGCTCCCCAGCCACCTGGACCAGGATTGCCACTACAAGCACCATCAGTATATATAATAACCTCAGGAATACTCATCATTGTTTGTTTCCCTTTACTTTTTCAAAAGATGAAATTACAGCTTCAAAAACTGCACTCCTTAATCCGTACTTTTCCAAAGTCCTGACACCTTGTATTGTAGTTCCAGCCGGTGATGTAACCATATCTTTCAAATAGCCAGGATGAAAACCCGTCTTTAAAACCATACTACCAGAACCTGAAACAGCTTTTGAAGACAATTTGTAGGCTACATCTCTTGGCAACCCCAACGATACACCTGCGTCAGATAAAGCTTCAACAAACATGTACACGTAAGCTGGGCTACAGCTTGATATTGCCATTGCCGCATCTATTAAATTTTCTTTTATCTCAACTATCTCCCCGCAAGATTTGAATATTTTCTCAACTATTTCTTTATCACGAGAAGACATATCTTCAGGATAAGATATAGCTGTAATACCTTCCCCAATCAAAGCCGGTGTATTAGGAATCGTACGCACTATTTTTCCTTTCTGTAAAATGCTCTTCACGTGATCGATACTAATTCCAGGAGCAATTATAATAATAATTTTATTTTCATCTACATCATTTTTTATTTCTTCCAATATGCTATCATATAAATTTGGCTTTACTGCTAGAATAATAACATCACACTCATTTGTCACATCGACATTGCTTTTAGATATGTTTATGCTTAATTCATCCTTTAATTTTAAAAGTTTGTCATATGAAACATCATAAGCATATATATCATTCGCAGTGACAAAATCAGAATTTATTAAGCCGTTAATTAAAGCTGTCCCCATATTGCCGGTTCCTATAAATCCAATTTTCATAAGCATATACCTCCAATATTTAAAAACAGTATTAGCTATTCTAATACTGTTTTTGCGTTTTCTTACATTATTGCTGCTTTTCATCCTTCTCAGTCGTTGTAAAAATTACTGGCTTTAAAGGCGTTATTGTAGAAACAGCGTGTTTGTATATAAGCTGCTGTTGTTTATTATCTGTTTCCAAAACAACCGTAAAATTGTCAAAACCTTTAACCATGCCTTTTAATTGAAAGCCATTAATCAGATAAACTGTTACAGCAATATGTTCTTTTCTTACCTGATTTAAAAAAATATCCTGTAAATTGATAGCTGTTTTTTGATTCATATAGCCATCCCCCTTCTATTGTTGTTAATAATTATTTATATTCTACTTAAATTTTAATTTTCCTGCTAAAAAAGAAATAATATTTTTTTCAAGATCTTCAAAGCTACTATAATCATCAACATAAAACCAATTTATGGTTTTATAACTTTTAAACCATGTTATCTGTCTTTTTGCATACCTCCTTGTCTTCATTTTTAGATCAGCAATTGCTTCTTCTAATGAAACTTTTCCCTCCAAATATTCTATAATTTCTTTATACCCTAAAGCCTGCATAGACGTACCATACTTATTATACCCTATTTTTAGCAAATTTACCACTTCATCTATTAAATTATTTTTTATCATTGTATCTACTCTATCGTCAATTTTTTTATACAAAGTTTCTCTATTTCTGTAATTTAAGCCTACCATTACGGCATTGTAGTCTGGATTGACGCGTTTATTGCTTAATTCCTGATAAACAGAAATTGGTATTCCGGTAAATTGGTAAACCTCTAAAGCTCTAATGACTCTTCTTAAATCATTTGGATGAAGTTTAGAGTAAGTTTTAGGGTCAACCATCTTTAATCTTTCAAATAAATATTCATTGCCCAAAACAGATGCTATATTTTTTAGGACAGATCTAAAATCATCATTGCCAATATACTCTGAAAAATTCATTATGTAAATCAATGAATTCACATATAAACCTGTACCGCCTACAACAATTGGTAGCTTTCCTCTCTTAAAAATATCATCTATCAATGGTTTAGCCATTTTCTCGTATTCAGCGACACTAAATTTAACGTTTGGTTCAACTATATCTATCATATAATGTGGTATACCTTGTCTTTCTTCATCTGTTACTTTAGCAGTTCCAATATTCATATATTTATATATCTGCATCGAATCAGCAGATATTATTTCACCATTATAAAATTTAGCAATTTCTATAGATAATCTTGACTTTCCTGAAGCAGTTGGTCCTACGATTATTAATAATGGTATTGCCATTGAAACACCTCTTACATGATCCTTTTAAACATTTTTTCTAATTCATATTTTTTTATCGATACTATTACCGGCCGCCCATGTGGACACGTATAGGGATTTTCAGTAACTTTTAAATCATTAAATAAGGAGGTAATCTCCTCTTTTGATAAACTGTCCATTGCTTTAACTGCCTTTTTGCAAGCCATCATTATTATTGTTTCCTCTTTTAAATTAATGTCTTTGTTAAAATCATCTCTTTTCAATTTATCAATTATGTCAATGAATAGTTGTCTTGATTCTGGCTGACCTAATACAACCGGCACTTCTCTTAATATAATTGAATTATTTCCAAAACTTTCAAATTTATAACCCAATTTATTAAATAATTCTATGTTCTCATTAATTATAACATCATCACCAGGTTCAATATTTATCAGAATGGGGATAGTTGTCTGTTTTCCCTGAACATTATTATACATGTTCATAAACTTTTCATACAATATCCTTTCATGCGCAGCGTGTTGATCTACTAAGTATATCACGTCGTCTTTTTCTACAATTATATAAGTTGAAAAAATCACACCAACGATTTTATAATCATCACGTTTATCAGGCAATGTATTAAAATTTTCTATGTGCGTATTTTCGATTTCTTTGTTGAAAGCATTGACATCATTGTAATCAAAATAAGCCTTTTCGCTGCTTTCCTTTACGTTGGATGCTAAACTTTTGTTATTTGGATAGACTTCTAATATTTTATTAGTTGACTCTTCTTCTATCATATTAAGCTGTTTCGGATTAGATTTTTCTTCTACTTTATTTTCTGTGATATCTGGATATGTAAACATATCATGTCTAATAGTTGGAATAAGATTTGATCTATTTAAAGCATTTTTTATACTTTTGTATATAGAGTCAAAAATTTCCTTTTCGTCTGAAAATTTAACTTCTAATTTTGTTGGATGAACATTTACGTCTATATTTTTAGGATCAATATTTAAATACGTAATCACAACAGGATATCTATTTACTGGAATCAATGTTTTATATGCTTCTTCAACAGCAGTTGTATAGATTTTGTTTTTTACAAACCTTCCATTGACAAATAAAATTTGCATGTTTCGATTTCCTCTTGTATATGAAGGCTTACATAAAAATATTTTTATATTCATATATTCATCATTGTATTCAGTCTCTATCAAATTTGAATACAATTCGTCACCATAAAGCCTTAAAATGACCTCATTGACAGAATTATTTCCAGACGTCATAAATTCCATTCTTTTATCTTTTATGTATTTAAATGATATGTCCGGCCTTGAAAGGGCAATTTTAGCTACCATATCTGTTATATACATTGCCTCTGTAGATGGTCGCTTCAAAAACTTTCTCCTTGCTGGTGTATTGTAAAACACATCTTTTACTTCAACGCTACAGCCCTTCTCGCATCCGCACTTAACTTTTTTTAAAATTTTTCCACCTTCAACATTAATCAAAGTTCCATACAAGGAATTTTCTTCCTTAGTCTTTAACAAAACTTTTGATATAGCCGCAATACTTGCTAATGCTTCACCGCGAAACCCTAATGTCCCTATGTTAAAAAGATCATCTGTTGATTTTATCTTGCTTGTAGCATGACGCCCAAAAGCTAAAACAGCATCAATTTCATTCATACCGCAACCATCATCTAAAACCTTTATGTAAGGTATTCCACCATCTATTATTTCAATTGTAATGTTCTTACTATCTGCGTCTATTGAATTTTCTACAAGTTCTTTAACTATAGACATTGGTCTTTCAACAACTTCACCAGCAGAAATTTTATTTATCAACTCATCATCTAAAAGGTTGATTTTATTCATTGAGATCACATCCTTAATGAAAGGGCTTTTTTCTTTAAATCGTATAAATAATTTAAAGCTTGTATAGGTGTAATATTTTCTATATCTAAGTCAACTATTTCTTCTATCAACGTTTCTTTTTCTAAGCTGAATATATCAATCTGAGTAGGCGTAAATGTAGTGGCCACTTCTAAGTCGCTATTCTCTAAATTATTCAATATTTTTTTCGCATTTTGAATAAGTTCATCCGGCAGTCCAGCTAATTTTGCAACCTGAATGCCATAGCTTTTATCTGCCGCACCAGGTATTATCTTTCGCAAAAAAATTATTTCATCATCTGTTTCTTCAACAGAGATATTATAATTTTTAATTCCATCTAGCTTGTCTTCTAAATTAGTTAATTCATGATAATGTGTTGCAAACATGGTTTTTGCCTTTATTTTGTCATGAATGTATTCAAGAATAGCAAATGCTATGCTCATGCCGTCATAAGTGCTTGTACCACGTCCAACTTCATCAAGTATAATTAAACTGTTTTTTGTGGCAGAATTTAATATTATTGATACCTCATTCATTTCCACCATAAAAGTACTTTGCCCGGAAAACAAATCATCAGAAGCACCTACTCTTGTAAAAATCCTATCGACAACACCTATTTCAGCATAAGATGCAGGAACAAAGCTGCCAATTTGAGCCATCAAAACAATCAATGCAACTTGCCTCATGTAAGTAGATTTTCCGGCCATATTTGGCCCTGTTATAATCATGATAGGTTTTTTGCCATCAATTTCGATATCATTTGATATAAAAGAGTCATCCATAATCGTTTCAATGACTGGGTGTCTTCCATCTTTTATTACAATCCTGTCACTGCTATTTACCACAGGCTTAACATAATTATTTGTTTCTGCCACTGTCGCCAGAGAAACGAGAACATCTAAAATAGCTATATATCTGGACGTCATCTGTATTCGATATATCTCATTTTTTATCTGCTCTCTTATACGGTCAAATATTTCATACTCCATCTCTACAAGCTTAGTTTCTGCACCAAGAATTTTTTCTTCTATTTCTTTAAGTTCTGGAGTAATATACCTCTCAGCATTAGCAAGTGTCTGCTTTCTAATATAATTTTCGGGAACAGATGAAATATATGATTTTGATACTTCAATATAGTAACCAAATACTTTATTATAACCAATTTTTAATGTTTTTATGCCGGTTTTTTCTTTCTCATATGCTTCAAGGTTTGCTATCCATGATTTACCGTCTATCGATGCTCTTCTTAATTCATCAATATTTTTATCAAAACCATCTTTTATGATATTTCCTTCCTTAACATTAGAAGATGGATCATCTTTAATTGATTTATCGATTAAATCATGTATATCTTGCAATGTATCTAACTTACTAAATATCTCTTTTAAATAATTAGAATTGTACTTATCAAGCAATTGTTTTAACTTAGGAAGCCTTTCAATTGAGATCTTTATAGATAAAAGATCTTTTGCATTTATATTTTGATAAACTAATTTGCTGGAAAGCCTTTCTAAATCATAAATCCCCTTTAAAATATCTCTAATATCCAATCGCCCTTTATAATCATTGTATAATTCCGAAACAGAATCCAATCGATAATTGATTTTTTCTACATCTATTAAGGGTTCTTCTAACCATCTTTTAAGTAATCTTCCCCCCATAGGTGTAACAGTTTGATCTAATACACTGAGTAAAGTTCCACTTTTAGAATGATCTCTATTTATTGAATATATGATTTCTAAGTTTCTTATTGTGTTATTATCAAGCAACATGAAAGAATTGTCTTCATAATAAGTTAAATTGTTTAATTGGTTTAATTCAACCTTCTGCATTTCTTTTAAGTACAAAAGAACAGATGCTAAAGATTTTATTGCATATTTTTTCCTCTCTAATTTTAAATCTTTCAGTGACTTGTTAAATTGAGTTATTATTACATCTTCTGCATTATTTAATACTTTATCATATTTGTTTATAAAAACTTTACTTGAATTTAAAATTTTCACTAATCTTTTTAATTCAAAAAAATCATTATTGGCTATTATTTCAGAAGGACTGTATCTCATTATTTCGTCGTATATTTTTCTTATATCGTTACACTTTGTAATTTGTGTCACAAATAATTCTCCTGTCAACACATCAACAAAAGACAATCCATAGCCGTCTCCTTCTTTAAATATAGATAAAAGGTAATTATTGCTTTTCTCCTCTAATGAATTTGTGTTTATTACAGTACCTGGAGTAAAAACTCGTATGACATCTCTTTCTACCAATCCTTTGGCATAAGCAGGATCCTCCAACTGTTCACAAATTGCTACTTTATATCCTTTTTTGACTAGTTTATCTATATAAAAATCTGCGGCATGAAACGGCACTCCAGCCATTGGTGCTCTTTCTTCTTGTCCACAATCTTTACCTGTCAAAACTATTTCCAATTCTTTTGATGCAATTACTGCATCATCAAAAAACATTTCATAAAAATCACCGATCCGAAAAAATAAAATCGAATCTTTGTACTTCTCTTTTATTTTTAAATATTGTTCCATCATAGGAGTATACGGCATTAAAACTACCTCCAATTTTATGGATAAGTCAAAACTCAATTTGCACAATGCCTATGACAATTCCCACAAGAATCTTTATCACACTTATGGTCTATACCATTTATATAAAAATTCAATATACTGTTTATCTCAGTCATTAACTCTTTAGAAGCTTTCTGTGCATTTATCAGTCTCTTATAACTATCTAATTCAAATAATTCTTCTTTAAGATAGTTCAACTCGACGCCTTGTTTCCCATTTTTTTCATACTTTTTCAACTTTGAAAGAAGTAATTGTGCTTCTTTATCATTTAAAAATGCAATCTCTGCATCCCTTAATTCGCTGATAACGTCAGAATCCGCCAAACTTTTTCCTAATTCTATTGCTTTTTCAATGATAATATTTTTATTATATTTATTCACTTATTAACTCACCTTGCATAGTCCAAGCCTTTGTTTCAATTATTTTAACATCGACAAATTTACCTATTAAGTTAGGTTCTCCTTTGAAATGGACAATCTTATTTGTCCTCGTTCTCCCAGTAAGCTTATCACTGTCTCGTTTGCTGGTTCCCTCAACTAACACTTCTACAATCTTTCCATTCATCTCATTGTTTTTTTCTATACTTATTGAGTTTTGCAGTTTTATCAGTTCTTCAAGTCTCTTATGCTTAATATCTTCATCTACTTGATCAGGCATCTTTTCTGCTACTGTACCCTTTCGCTTTGAGTAAATAAATGTATACGCAGAATCATATTTGACTTTTTTTACAAGATCTAATGTATCTTGAAAGTCTTCATCTGTTTCTCCCGGGAAGCCTACTATAATATCTGTTGTTATTGCAATATCCGGTATATTATTTCTTAGTTTCTCTATTATTTCTAAATACCTTTCTCTCGTATACTTTCTATTCATTTTCTCAAGAATTCTATTGCTTCCAGACTGTACAGGCAAATGCAAATGCTCGCATACTTTGTCCAAATCCCTCATGGCAAAAATTAATTTGTCAGAAATATCTTTGGGATGTGAAGTCATAAACCTGATTCTCTCAATGCCATTTATGTTGTTTATCATATACAAAAGATCGGCAAAATCCACCTTTTGCGATAAATCATTGCCATAAGAATTTACATTTTGGCCAAGCAATGTTATTTCTTTAAATCCATCATCGGCTAAAGACTTTATTTCATCTATTATATCTTTCGGTTCTCTGCTTCTTTCTCTTCCACGCACATACGGCACAATACAATACGTGCAGAAATTATTGCATCCATATATGATATTTACCCATGCCTTTAAACCTTCTGCGCGCCTTATAGGAATATCTTCTACAATATTGCTATTATCATCCCAAATATCTATAACTGTTGTATCGGAATTTAGTGCTTCCTGTAAAAGTTCTGGGAACTTAAACAAATTATGCGTCCCAAAAACCATATCAATATATGGATAATCCTTTCTAATTGCCTCTACAACTTCTTTTTCCTGCATCATACATCCGCAAATGCCTAAAATAATGTTTGGTTTTCTTTGTTTAAGCTCTTTAAGCTGAGATACTCTTCCAAAAATTCTTATTTCCGCATGTTGTCTGACACAGCAAGTATTAAAAAGTATGACATCAGCATCCTCTAAATTATCAGTATGTTGGTATCCCATTTCTGTTAACATGCCGGCTAATTTTTCTGAATCATGGACGTTCATCTGACATCCATATGTTTCTATGTGAAATTTCAAATATTTATCTTTATTTAAAATAGCCATTTGATTTATTATATCTTTTTGTTTTTTTATGTCTTCTTCTGCAACTATAATCTCTTTTCTTTCACTCATCAGATGCATACCTCCGCAAAATAAAATCTATTGTAAATGCTTATATTTGTATTTATCTATAAAGACTTACACTAATTCAAATAATATTATACTATAAGAACAATGCAAAATTAAGCTCGATTTCACTTAGAAATTTTTTTGTAAAAAAAAGTTTTTATTGGAGCAAAATTATATTTGTAAGGAAAAATGATTTGTTCTGTGCTTCCCACAAAGAGGATTCCATCTGAACTCAAGCTAGAATAAAATTTTTTATAAATTTCTTCTTTAGCCTTATCATTAAAATATATTAATACATTTCTACATACAATCAAATCTACGCTATCTGGATATTTATCAAGTAACAAATTGTGCTTTTTAAACACAATATTTTTTCTCAACTCTTCAGAAATAACAAAATTATTTTCATCTAATTTAGTAAAATATTTCATATATTCTTCTGGAATTTTTTCAATACTTTTATTGTTATAAATCCCCTTTTTTGCTTTCTCAAGCACTACATCATCAATATCAGTAGCAATGATGTTGATTTCTCTTAAATCTATAAAATCTGATAGCAACATAGCAAGGCTATATGCTTCTTCACCTGTAGAACAAGCAGCACTCCAAATCTTCATGTTCTTTTTGATAATTTTAGGTAATATTTCGTTTTTTAAAATCATCCATTGTTCTAAATTTCTAAAAAACTCTGTCACATTTATCGTAATATATTTCAAAAACTCTCTGTAAATTTTCGTATCCTTAGTTAGTATCTCATAAAAAACATCGTAATTTTTACAATTGTTATTTGCAATAAACGAATCGACTCTTCTCTTCATTTGTTTTTCTTTATAAAGAGATAAATCTATACCGGTTAAATTAAATATTTTCTGCAAAAACTCGTCATAATTCAAATCAAGTACACCTCCAAGTGTCTAACCATGATAAAAAAAGTGGCTAAACTTAGCCACTCAAATGATGTAAAGGGGGTCTCAATGTATTTTGTGAGGTTCATTAATATTATTAACACATAAATTGTCAAATATACATAAAATAATTTTTTTGCAAATTACAAATTTACAACTTTGACAGGTTGTTCAAAAACCCCTCTTTTTACTTCAGTAGCAGTCATATTCTTCGCCTTCAACATCTTGGTTAAATAATTACATGCATTCCACGGATTTACATTATCTCCACACGTAAACACATCAACAGCTGCATACCCTAATTCCGGCCAAGTATGAATTGTTATATGTGATTCAGAAATAACAACGACTCCACTAACGCCCTGGGGGCTAAATTTATGGAAAGCAACTTCACGGACTTCGGCACCTGCTTCTATAGCTGCTTTTACCATTATGTCTTCTATTAATTCACAATCATCAAGAACATTTTCATCGCAACCATAAATCTCTGCCAGTATGTGGCGACCCAAAGCATTCATTCTTTTATCTTGCCTCCTCGCATTTTAAAAGTATAGATATTCAATAAGATAAATTTTATCAGATTTTTGTCTTTTGTCAAGGTATTTTACATAACACCTATGAATAATTATTTATGTTTTGTATTCTATCCTTTATTGTTACATTTAATTCTTCTCTTTCTAAGTCATAAGATTCACTGTTTTTTTCAACTTCCTTCAAGCTTAACTTTTTCTTTTCTGAGTCAAAGCTAATTATTTCGACTGTAATTTCGTCCCCTATTTTATACTCTTTGACATTTTTTATTAAATCATTTTTGTGCGCTAACCCCTCTAACCCTTCGGAAATCTCTACAAAAGCACCAAATGTAGTCACATTTGTTATAATACCCAATATAATATCTCCAACTTTAAACTTCTCATTAATATTCACCCACGGATCTGGAAAAAGCTTTTTCAAACTTAGCGTTATTTTTTCTTGATCTATTTTATCAACATAAACATCTACTCTATCGCCAATATGCAATACATCATTTATATTCACATTTTTACTCCAAGAAATTTCTCTTAATGGAATCAAACCATCAATACCACCTAAATCAACAAAGACACCAAATTTTGCAATTGATCTTACTACGCCGTTGATAACTTGCCCTTCTCGTATGTTCTTTAGCAAAGTTTCTTTCTTTTTGCTTTTTTCTTCTTCTAAAACGATTCTCCTTGATGCAACTAATTTTTTGCTTGGAATATAATCAATGATTTTTACTTCAATTTTTTCTCCTAAATATGAGTTTAAATCATCCACATAATGCATATCAAGTTGTGATGCTGGTATAAATGCTTTAACTCCTAATACTTCGGCAACAACACCCCCTTTTACTACTTCAATTATTTTTCCATTTAATATATCTCCATTTTTAAATGATGTATTTAATCTTTCTTCAGCTAATTCGGTGTCTGCTTTTACCTTTGAAGCTAAAACATCACCATTTTCATCTTCTCTTTTTATTATATATAGATCGATTTCATCTCCTACATTAAAATCATCGCTTATTTTTATGTTTGGATTAAGTGACAATTGCGATTTAGGAACAAATGCATCAGATTTATATCCGATATCCGCTATAATTCCATCGTTAAGTATTTTAATGATTTTACCTTTTACTATATCACCGGCATGGATCTCATTAAAAGTGTATTCATTCATAAAATCATCCATTTTTATTCTTCCTTTCTTCCACTAGTAATCTTATCAATGACTTCCTGTATTAAATAATCTGGAGTAGATGCACCAGCAGTAATGCCGACTGTTTTAACGTCTTTTAGAGTAATCAAATCAATTTCATCAGCACTCTCAACTTGTACAGTTTTATCACAATTCTTTTCACATATTTTTTTTAATTTTTGCGTATTAGAGCTATTCTTTCCACCTATGACGATCATCATATCTACTTCTTTAGATATTTTTTCAGCAGATGATTGCCTTTTATTGGTAGCGTCGCATATTGTATTATATGATATTAATTCTTTGACTTTAAGATGCAACAAAGCCAAGATATCTTCCCACATTTTTTGTGTTATAGTTGTCTGCGCAACAACACAGGCTTTATCTAAAAAAGGCAATGAATTTACATCATCAGTTGATTGGATAACATAAGCTGAATTATTACACCATCCATTTACACCTATAACTTCCGGATGATTTCTATCCCCTATTATAACAATAGAATATCCTTTCTTATAGTATCCATTGACTATTTTTTGGACTCTTTTTACAAAAGGACAAGTCATATCGATTATTTCTACTTTTTTCTTTTTTAATTCATCATAAATTTTTTCAGGTATACCATGTGTCCTAATAAGTATCTTGCTATTTTCATCTAATTCATCGATGTGTTCTATAGTCTTAATTCCTTTGTCTTCAAGGTCTTTTACAACTTGCGGGTTATGAATAAGCTCTCCATATGAATAGGTCTTAGAATCATCACTATTATTCACTTGATCATAGGCCATCTTGACTGCCCTTTTTACCCCAAAACAAAATCCCGCGTTGTCAGCTATCAATATTTTCATTGTTTCCTCCTAAATTAACTTTGAAATTTCCAGCATAATCTTTTCACCAATATTTGCCATATCTTGAGATGTTAAATGTACATTTTGATACTCTTCAAAATAAATAGGTTTACCGATCTTTATTGTCACTTTTGAAAAAAGTTTATAATTTGACTTTATCCCGACCGGTAAGACAGGTGCTTTCCCTTTTACCGATAAAAGCGATACACCAGGCTCGGCTTTTTGCAATTGGCCAGTTTTGCTTCTGGTTCCTTCTGGGAAAATACCAATAGCATGTCCTTTTTTTAAATGATTTAAAGCAATTTTTATAGCGGTTAAATCTGATGTGCCTCTTTTCACCGGAAAAGCGCCTAATCCTTTGCTTAATATGAATCTAAATAAAGGATTTTTGAAAAGCTCGGCCTTTGCCATAAAAAAAATTCTTCTGGTAAAAATGGCGCCAACAATTGGTGGATCTAAAAAGCTTATATGATTAGGGCATATAATCACAGGACCATTAGCAGGAATATTTTCGTAGCCATCTACCTCTATTCTAAAAATTATATTTATAATAAAAAGAACGATGTATTTGGCTATATAATAAAACATGAGATACCCCCTTTACCCATTAGCTATAATATTGTACATTTTGTTTACTACTTCATCAATACTCATGTTTGTAGTGTCAATAACAATAGAATCATCAGCCTTTTTTAATGGTGCAACATCTCTTTCAGTATCATTCTTATCTCTTTTTTGTATATCATTTAATATATCATCATACTTAACAGGTATTTTCTTGCTTGTCAATTCATTGTATCTACGCATTGCCCTAATTTCAGGACTGGCAGTCAAAAAGAATTTAAATTGTGCATCCGGCATTACAACTGTCGCTATATCTCTGCCGTCCATTACGACGCTACCCTTATCTGATAGCCTTTTTTGCAGCTTTACCATTACTTCTCTTACCTCTGGTATCATTGAAATATATGATACTTTTTCAGAAATAGATGGTGTCCTAATTTCGCTTGTAACATCCATACCATCTAACAATACCTTATCGTTTTTCAACTCAATATCAATATTGGAAGCCAATTCTACTATTTTATTTTTATCTTCTATGTTGATATTTTCAATTACCGCTTTATACGTCAAAGCTCTATACATAGCCCCTGTATCGATGTAAGTAAAGTTTAGTTTTTTTGCCAGTTCCTTAGCAACTGTACTTTTTCCTGCACCAGCCGGGCCGTCAATTGCAACCTTAATATTTAATAAGTCCAATCGCAACAATTTAGCATTTTTCATGTATATGTGCTTAACTTCTTTATCATCTTCACAATTAATAAACACTACGACTCTGATACATTTCTCAAGACTTTTCTTTACGTTCATTTCTTGAAAACACATCATTGGAATATTCGAAATTCCATTATGTCTTAATGCTTCTGCAGGATAAGCCGCATCAATGTCCTTTGTAGCAGTAAAAAATATAGATATAACATCACTGGTTTTTATTTTATTGATGCGGAAAATTTCGTCAATTAAAGAAATTGTGTCATGAAAAATTGCTTCTTTAGTATTTTCAGTTGTTATTGCTCCTCTAATGGCTTTTATAAGACATCAATCTCCTTTCCGTTTTTCTTTCTTTATAAATTATATAGTAAAAATCGTGTTATAACAATATCATCTCAATCTCACTCTGCCAATGACTTCTATATCGCCGTTGACTTTTATGACTGCTGTCTTCTGTGGTTCTATTACATTGTCGCTTGAATCAATTACTTTAACATATAGTGCTTGATTGTAGTTTGTCCCATCCATTTCAATGAGATCGCCTTGTTTTATGTTGATTTTTAATTTTTTCTCCTTAAAGCTGTACTTTGGATCTCCATTTATCAATATAAAAGCCTTTGGTGCCTTATCCAAATTAATTAATTCCAATTCCAATGTTCCATCATTTGATAGATATGTGTTTATGTTTATACCTTCTATCTTTTCTGTAGAATTTAAAAAAACCCTAATGTTATCATTTAACATTAATACTTGGGTCACTACCATAGTTAAAAAGCCCAATATGACAAAAAAGGCTATCATATTGTCAAAGCTCAAATAATATACGCGCGCTGATTTTTTGACTCTTTTTCCCATAATAATCCTCCTTATGCATTCTTATATATTTTATGCAAAATATATAAGAAAATGCAAAGAAGGTTTATTTTCAGGAATTTATTCCTGCTAAATAACCAGTAGAAAAAGAAATTTGTAGGTTGAAACCGCCAGTCAATGCATCTACATCAATTATTTCACCGGCAAAAAAAAGTCCTTTAATAAGCCGCGATTCCATCGTCTTAGGATTTATTTCTTTAGTGCTTACTCCTCCAGAAGTAATTATGGCCTCATTTATAGATCGCTTAGATTTTATGCGAAATGCGAGATCCTTTATAACATTTACTAAAGCACCTCGTTCCGCTTTTGATAATTCTGAAACTCTTTTATCAGGATTTAAAGAGCTTACCCTTATCACATAAGGTATCAATGAACGTGGAAGCAAATCATTCAAAGAATTCTTCAACTCTTTTTTAGAATATTTTTTAAAATCTCTTTGAAGCCTTTCATCCAGCTTCTCATGATTTAAAGCAGGCTTTAAATCAATTTTTATTACAACATCTCCATCTTCAACAGTTTTAAAAAAGCTGCTTAGTGTCAATATTACAGGACCTGATAATCCAAAATGTGTAAACAGCATTTCACCAAATTCTTCTCTAACTAATTTGCCATTTATACACAATTTGGCATTAATATTTTTAAGTGTTAATCCCATCATTTCACTGACATCTTCGAAGGTTACAAGAGGGACTAATGCTGGATGTGGCTCTACTATTTTGTGGCCCAATTTTTTTGCCATATCATACCCATCTCCAGTTGAGCCTGTAGAAGGATAAGATTTTCCGCCAGATGCCAGTATTAAACTGTCGCAAAATTCTTTTTTGCCATTAACAATTATTCCTTTGACGCATTTACCATCAATCAGTATATCAGTAACTTTGCTATTGAATCTAATTTCAATATGATTTTCTTTAATGAGCCTTAAAAGGACATCCAGTACATCAATTGCTTTATCTGAAACAGGAAATACTCTTCCTCCTCTTTCAACTTTAGTCATTAAACCATTCTTGTTAAAAAAATCAATTAAATCAGCATTAGAAAAGCCATTTAAAGCACTATAAAGGAATTTGCCATTTGTTGGCGTATTTTCAATAATTTCTTTTATTGAAGCTGAATTTGTTATATTACATCTGCCTTTTCCTGTTATCATGAGTTTCTTCCCTGGTCTATCATTTTTTTCAAAAATTACAACTTCATTGCCTTTTAGAGAACTCATTATGGCAGCCATCATTCCTGAAGGGCCACAGCCAATTACAAAGACTTTTTTCAATTATTATCGCTCCCTTAAATGACATGTATCGTTCAGCAGAACTAAAACGCAATTTCCATCATCTTTTACATCTATTATATTTAATGCTGTATTGTCTTGTCTTATTTTAGGATAAAAACTTAAATCCAAATTTAGCATACCTAAAATTAAAGCTTTGATTGTTGTTCCATGTGACACGATTAGTATATTTTTATTTTTATATTGTTCTATGATTTTATTCGTGGCATTCAATATCCTATCTTGCACAGCTTTTAACGTCTCAGCGCCTTCAATTTTAGCTTCTGGCGGATTAGTTTTCCACGTATGATACAATTCCTTATATGATTTTTCTATCTCATCTACCGTAAGCCCTTCCCAAACACCGAACGATATCTCTCTAAGCTCTGGCAATTTTATAACATCTAAGTTAAAGTTTTTTGCAATAAAAGTTGCTGTTTTATATGCTCTGTCTAAATCACTGGAAAAAATCACATCTATTATTTCATTTTTTAATCTTTGAGACAACAAGTAAGCTTGCTTCATTCCTTCATCAGAAAGTTGAGTATCACTTGCACCTTGAATTTTTTTTTGCCTATTCCATAACGTTTCACCATGCCGTACGATAAACAATCTAGTAGACATCAATAAACCTCCTGCAAATCAATTAAGGCCTTATTAGACTCTTATAGAATTAAATATTCTTCGACAAATATATTCCGTATTCATTCCAAATATTTTCTAATTTTTCAAATGTATCTGTTATCTTATCTTTCTCTCTAATACCGACAGAAACGATCAGTGCATTTATAAGACTCAATGGGGCAACTAATGAATCAACAAATGATGCCATATTACTCTTGGCCAAAAGTATTTCATCGGCAATTTCAGTAAGCGGTGATATAAGACTGTCTGTAATGGCAACTATTTTTGCATTTTGAGATTTAGCATATTTCATAACTTCCAATGTCCTTTTTGAATACCTTGGAAATCCTATACCAATTACTAAGTCCTCTGAATTTACTCTAAGCATTTGTTCAAAAACATCAGATATGCCGGGTTTTACTAATATTACATTCTCAAGTATCAAATTCAGATAAAAACCTAAATACTCGGCAATGGCAGTAGAACTTCTAAAACCGATTATGTATATTCTCTTTGCCTTAAAGATATTATCAACCACTTCCTTGAATGAATTTTTATCTATTTCTTCTTTTGTGGCTTTGATATTTTCTATATCAGATTTTAACACATTGTTCAAAATAGAAACTTCATCTGTTTCATCTGTCATTTCAAGCCTTTGAACAGTAGTAAGTTTGTTTTTTATTAATTCTTGTAAAGCACTTTGAAGCTCAGGATAGCCATCATAACCTAAAGTATTTGCAAATCTAACTACAGTAGATTCACTTATATTTATGCTATTGCCCAATTTTGCTGCAGTCATAAAGGCAGCTTTATCATAATGGTTTATTATATATTCTGCTATAATTTTTTGGCTTTTGCTTAACTGTGCATAATTATCTTGAATCCTTTTAATTATATCAGCATTTTTATCCATAGTTTATACCCTTTCTATGTTTGATTTTAAATTAGTACCACATATAAAGTATTCTATACGTAAACAAAAAATCCTGCAATCGATGAATAAAAAATGCCAATAAATTTAATGATAAATTTCTTGCTTCAAAAAATTCAGATAGACATATCCCAATTTTTTAAATTACCAATGAAGCTATACATAGTTAAGTCGAGTTGTATTGGAGTTATAGAGATAAAACCGTTTTTAACAGCGATTATATCACTATCTTCGTCATTGGCATTTTCTAAAACTTTTCCTGCCAGCCAATAATAATCCATACCTCGTGGATCGATTCTTTTTGTAAAATTCTCAGTATAATTTCGATGACCTAATTTTGTAATTTTTATACCCTTAAATTCACCACTTACATTCGGTATGTTTACATTTAATAAACAGTTCTTTGGCAAACCGTTTTGTACAACATTATCTATAAGTTTTTTTATATAAAGCATCGCTTTGTCTGATAATTTTGTCCCGGCTTCCAGCGATATGGCAATCGAAGGATAACCATTAATTGCGCCTTCCATTGCAGCCGAAACTGTCCCAGAATACAAAACATCTGTACCCAAATTGAAACCATTATTAATACCAGAAATTATAATATCTGGCTTTTTGTCCATAACCACATCTATTCCCAGTTTCACACAGTCTGACGGAGTTCCATTTGCATAAAAAATTTTAAGGCTATCATCATCTTTAATTTTATTAATCCTCAAAGGTTTATGCATTGTTATGGCATGTCCCACGGCACTTCTTTCTCTATCAGGTGCAACGACAACAACATTATAATAATCTTTTAAAAAAACAGCCAATTGGTTTATGCCATCAGAAAAAACGCCATCATCGTTTGTCAGCAAAACATTCATACGCATCCTCCTACTATATTATTACATTCATGTACTGAATAATTAATATGATTTTAATATAAAATTAATATATAAGCAAGGAGTGATAATGTGATACAGATTGATGACGCTGGAAGTGGAAGCTTAATCGGTGGGACATGTATTGGTGTTATGAGAGTCGAAACTAATGAATACCATTATGATATAATACCTCTTACATACTATACGGAGTATAACTTTAGCAAAAAATTGTATTTGCATAAAGCCGCTGAAATTTCAATCGGTTTTTTAGACCAAATGAAAGTAGACAAAAATGAGGAAATACATGTCTGCAGAGGTTATATGTTTGACTATTTGAGAGAATATCTAAAAACTAATGGTTATAATTACAAAAGCACAAAAATATTGAATCCACTTCAGGATCGAATAGAGAATACTTTTGAAAACTATGCATTATCTCTTGGTCTTTCAAAGAGATTTCTCAGTTATACAAAATATCCTTTTCATTTTCACAGATTATTAAAGTGGGTTTATGCTGACTATGATAATAGGCGTAAATTGTGTAAAACTGGCTGGAAAAGCTTTATAAAGTATGGATCATTACGGTTTGACGAGTCATACTCAGAAATAACTAAAAATAAAAATATTTTTTGCCTTAAATGTGGTGAAAAAATTGATAATGGTCCAGTAAAGATAATCAAATTTAAAAGCAATTTTTTAAACGTTATTTATGTACATGTAAAATGTTGAGATACCATACTTTGGTACCTCAACATTTTTATATTTTACCAGCAGTGATGTGGTATACAAATTTGTTGACCTGGATATATTAAGTTTGGATTTGGTATCTGTGGATTAGCTCTTATTAAACAGTCTAATGGAATACCATACATATTAGCTATAGTCCACATTGAATCTCCAGGCCTTACTATATACATTTCTCTGCAATGTCTCTCTGGCGGGCAATATGCTGGTATACAAATTTGTTGTCCCGGATATATTAAATTTGGATTTGGTATCTGTGGATTAGCTCTTATTAAGCAGTCTAATGGTATGCCAAACATATTCGCTATGGTCCACATTGAATCTCCAGGCCTTACTGTATATGTCGTTCTACAATGTCCAGGGTAATATTGTGGATCAGACATTGTTAAAACCCCCTTTCATTTTTCTATTACATGTTATGTTTATTTTTAAATTGTGTTACACAACTATTTTTAAGATAAAAAAACTATAGGCTTTATACCTATAGTTTTTTTGTTTATATTGGGTGAACCCTCTCTTCGATATTCAATAATGTTGAATCAATTTTGTATTTTTTAGCTTGCCTATACTCAAAAAACCTTCTTGCTACTTGAGGAAATAATGCATATGATAAAACATCTTCATCTTGCTCTATAAATTCCTTTATCTCATTTTTAAATTCATCCAATTGAGGACTTAGTAAATCTGCTGGCCTATTTGAGATTATTTCTTCATCGCCAATTATTTTCTCTCGTATAGAATCTGAAATTGGAGCTGGTGGCATCCCGTATAAACCTTTGACATAATCTTTAATTTCTTTAGGAACTATTTTATATCTTTCTCCTGTAATAACATTTAAAACAGCCTGAGTTCCAACCATTTGACTCATTGGAGTAACAAGAGGAGGGTATCCTAAATCTTCTCGTACCCTTGGAACTTCTTTCAAGACATCCTGATATTTGTTTAATGCATTCTGCTGCTTTAGCTGTGAAACCAAATTCGATAACATTCCCCCTGGTATTTGGCTCTCTAATGCTTTAACATCAACAAACATAAGCAAAGACATATCGCTGTCATTTTTGTGATTTTGCTTAACCACATTAAAATACTGAGCTATCTCAGCAAGCAATTTTAAATCTAACCCTGTATCATATTCTGTATCTTTCAATGCAGCCACAATTGATTCTGTAGCTGGCTGTGATGTTCCTAAAGCAAGAGAAGAAATGGCTGTATCAACTCCGTCTACACCAGCTTCTATGGCTTTTAAATAAGTCATTGAAGCCAGTCCTGCTGTATAATGGCTATGCAGTTGAATCGGCGTGTAAAGTGCTCTTTTTAGAGATTTAATCAGATTGTATGCAGCATAAGGTGATAATATTCCAGACATATCCTTAATACATATGGAATCCACACCCATATCTTGAAGAGACTTTGCCACTTTCAAATAATGTTCTGTATTATGTACAGGACTAACTGTATATACAATAGCTGCCTGCACATGAGCACCTGCGCTTTTTGCAGATTTTATTGGCACTTCTAAATTTCTCACATCATTTAATGCATCAAAAACTCTTATTATATCTATACCATTTTCAACAGATTTTATTATAAATTCATTTACAACATCATCAGGATAGTGTTTATATCCAAGTAAATTTTGACCTCTTAACAACATTTGAAGAGGCGTCTTCTTAATCGCCTTCTTTAAAAGTCTTAATCTTTCCCATGGGTCTTCGTTCAAAAATCTCATACATGCATCAAATGTAGCACCGCCCCATGCTTCCAATGAGAAAAAGCCAACTTCATCTAATTTCTCTGCTATAGGAAGCATTTCATCAGTTGTCATCCTAGTTGCCAGCAATGATTGATGTGCATCTCTTAAAACAGTCTCCGTTATTTTTATCTTAGACATTAAAACTCCTCCTTTACTTAATATTATACTCTTGTTAAGTTAATATTTCTATAAAAAAATAAGACCAACTATTAAAAACTGGTCTTATTTTAAAATAAACTTATCATAAAAATGATAGAATAGACTCTCTAATCAATTTCGCAGCCAAAATCGACGTTATACCCGAATGGTCGTAATCAGGCGATACTTCAACCAAATCCATACCTACAACATTTAGATCCTTTAACATGTGTATTGCACTTAGCGCTTCTTTTGAGGTTATACCGCCGGGTTCAGGAGTACCTGTACCAGGTGCAAAAGCGGGATCTAAAACGTCTATGTCCCATGTGATGTATATAGGCTTTGATTTTATATTATCAAGTATTGATTTCAAGGGTTCAACAACATCATATAAGAACATATTGGTATTTTTGAATGCAAATACAAATTCCTCTTTAACACCTGAGCGTATGCCAAAATGATACATATTTTTTTTGTTTACAAATTCAGAGGCAATTCTTAAAACTGTAGCATGGGAATCTCTTTCTCCAAAAAATTCAGTTCTCAGATCTGTATGTGCGTCAAAGTGAAGCACAACTAACTCATTTCCGTACTTTTTAAAAACTTTTTCTAAGATTGGAGCACTTATTAAATGTTCACCACCCAAAAATATCGGCTTTTTCCCAGCATCTATAATATCTTTAGCAGCATCACCAATTATATTTAAACATTTTTCTACATTTCCATAAGGTAATATCAAATCACCATAATCATAATACTTTTTGTCTTTTAAACTTCTATCTAAATATACACTGTACTCTTCTAATCCTAAAGATGCCATCCTTATTGCCTGTGGTCCAAAGCGTGTTCCGGGTTTAAAGCTTACAGTATAATCCATAGGAGCACCTACAATCACAATTTCAGATTTATAATAATCATCGCTGCTCCCCAAAAATTTTCCACCGTTTGATAAATTGTCTTTTATTATCAAAAACTATGCCTCCTCAAAAATTTCTTTTACAAATTTCGGCAACACAAAGCTGGCTTTATGTAACTGTGGCGTATAATATTTTGTGTCAATATTAGGAATATTATTCACATCTACAGCTTCAGGATCATACTTCTTAGAACCCATTGTAAAAGTCCACAAATGCCCCGGATATGTCGGTATAGTACATATATATGGCTTTACTATTGGGTAAATATTTTTAAACATCTTACTTAATTTATTTATTAAGCTACCATAAATAAAAGGTGACTCTGTCTGTGCTACTATAATTCCGTCTTCCTTTAAGCACTCATACACAGATCTATAAAAATCCTCTGTGAATAACCCTACCGCAGGGCCTATAGGATCTGTCGAATCTACAATTACAACATCAAATTCATTCTTGTGCTCACTCACATATTTTATTCCATCGCCAATCATAATCTCTACTTTTTCATCATATAATCCACAGCTAATTGTAGGTAGATATTTTTTCGAATTTTCCACAACACGATCATCGATCTCTGCGAGAACAACTCTTTCCACTGAATCGTGCTTTAAAATTTCTTTTACGGCACCACCATCGCCACCACCTACTATTAAAACACTTTTAGGATTTTTGTGAGTAAAAAGTGGAACATGCACTATCATCTCGTGATATACAAACTCATCTTTCTCTGTCGTTTGCAAAATTCCATCAAGAATCAATACCCTACCATAAAATTCAGACTCTATTACGTCTAACTTTTGATATTGGGTATTTTCAGAATTCAATGTTCTATTTACTTTTAATGAATAACCTATAGAATCGTTGTGATGCTCAGTAAACCATAATTCCATTTTTCATTCCTCCCAAATCATTTTTTAAATAATTCTTCTATATCGACATATAGAATGTCTTCTAATCTTTCAAAATGATTTTTAATATAAAAATCATCAAATTTAGAATGTTTTATGCACGCTTTTTTGATTCCAAAATCATATACATTGTTTAAAGCAACCTTTAAAAGCATTGTTCCATAGCCTTTCATCTGATATTCAGGCAAAACAGCATGTCCTATTATATAAGCCATATCATCATACACTTTTATTGTTATAAAGCCAAAAGGCTTTTCATCTGTTGCTATCATATTAATACATTTGCTTAGATCTACTGAAAAAGGCAATTTAAAATAATCAGCAATTTCTTTTATATATTTTAAATCTTCTTCTGATGCAAACTTAATTTTAAACATAAACCATCTCTTCCTATAATTTTTTTAAATATTCTACTTCATCTTTAGATAGATAACGCCATTGTCCAGTTTTTAAATTTCCAATATCCAAATTGCCTATTTTTACTCTTTTTAACTTTAAGACAGGATGTCCAATTAGCTCACACATCTTTCTGATTTGCCTGTTTCGTCCCTCATGGATGACTATTCTTACGGTAGAATTACCATTTGTGACTTTTAATATATCTATCTCAGCTTTGGCAGTTTTATAATTATCAATGTAAAGTCCATTTCTAAACATATCCAACTTCATTTTGTCTGGCACACCTTTTATTTGCGCAATATATACCTTATTAATTTTATGCCTCGGGTGCATGAGTTTATTTGCCAAATCACCGTCATTCGTAAGCAAAAGCAGTCCTGAAGTGTCATAGTCCAATCGACCAATTGGATATATCCTATCATCAATATTAACTAAGTCTATAACTGAAGGTCTGTCAAATTGATCTTTAACCGTCGTAATATATCCTACAGGTTTATTTAGCATGATGTATATATTTTTATTGACTTTTGTGACTACTTTACCATTGTATTCAACAACGTCCTTATTTGGGTCAACTTTGACACCAAGCTCCCTAATAGTTTTACCATTAACTTTAACTTTTCCATCTAAAATCAACTGCTCACACTTTCTCCTGGACGCAATTCCGCACTCAGCCAGGTATTTTTGCAATCTTTCCATAACGTTTCACACCCACATTTATTATACACCCAACACAACGCATATAATATAACATTTTTTGATACAAAAGACAATACTTTAGGCAAGCTTTAGACTTGCCTAAACCAATTTTTCATTATATATTCCCATAAGATTATCTCTTTCTACCTTTTCTCTAATCGCATCAGTATTTGTAGTATACAATCCTAATGATTTCATCCTATCAAAATATATTCCACCTGCAAACGTATAGCGATTCTTCAATCCTTCTTTTGTTTCTATACATTCATTTTCATATGCAATAAGATCCCCAGATGCCAAATTTCTCGGCAATTCTAAAAGCGGCATTCCTAATGACAGCCTAACACTATTGTGCCCTGCCAAACATCCGGTAGTCATAGCTTCGGTATGTCCAGTAAAAAGCCCTGATTTTTCTCCCGCACAAAGCAAATTATCAAGACCTTTTACTTTCATTCCGTTATTCCTTGGAGCAATAGAGAGATATCTAATTGAATTAGCCTTTCCTCCAGAATATGGATCTTCAAACCTGGCTCTTTCAAGCCCTGGAATTTTTCTTAATTTTTCTAAAGGATAAAATGGGGTCATCAGCTTGGCATGGCCAGTATCAAGTAAAATGACATTCTTTGCGTATTCTGGAAGAGCATATTGTTGGCATACTTTTATATTCAGTTTATCCATGTTTACATCTTCTTCAGGAACTGGCAACACGACAACACCTTCTTTATCAAGTTTCTCTCTGATTTCATCGCTTAATGAATCCTTATTCAACTTACAAGACCCACTAAAGGCACCATAAACTTCATCAGATCTCATTCCTAAAATATCTTCAACACCTGCTCGGTAACTTATGCTAATCCTTGGTCCAAAAGATGGACATCTTAGTATACACATTGAACAACCATTGCCGTATCTTAAACAATTTCCCATAGGCCCTGTTGAGCCGGTAGTCTCTATAAATACATCGCCATATTCAACTGATTCATCATCTAAAACAATACCTTTGATTTTTGTCTTGTTTTCCATTATTACATCTGCCGCTCTAGATATAAATTTAATTTTAATCCCTTTATTTAATAGCATTTTTCTTATTTCAGGCTCAACCTTAGTTATATCGTACAGATTTGCGTGTTTATGCCCTGGAAATTCAATATTTCTATGTCTTGCACACATATCCGTTATCTCAATCAATTCATATCCACCTAAATATTTTATTTCTTCTGCAGCAGTAAACCTGCCATTATTTCGCATTATTCCTCCCACTAAACCACAACCTAACAACATATCTGTTTTTTCAAGCAATACGACTTCAGCACCTGCTTTTTTTGCCGTAAGAGCTGCTGCACATCCTGCCCAACCGCCGCCAATAACAACAACCTTAACCATGTAATACTCTCCTTTCAATTGTCTTTCTAACATCTAATTGAACTTTACACGACCTTATTTTTTGCCCATCAATTTGGACTTCACAACTGCCGCAAATACCTTCTCCACAGCATATTGTATTATTGTTTGATACAGCAAAATAAGCTTTGCTATCAAGTAAATCTAAATAATTTAAAATATTTAGATGTTGTTCATCAGAACCTCCACTGTAAATTAATTTAATATCCTTGTCTGCAATTGCATTTTTTAAAATATCTTGCCCATCGTTGCTTAAAAGATCTGTCGTAATTATCTTTAAATTAAAGTTATTAATATACTGCCAAATAAAAAACTCTTCAACTTTACCCTTATCAATTATCACAGTTATTTCATTGTTGTTATTGTATAACTTGTTTATGATTATTGCTCCAGGTGCTTGTGCTATACCCCTTAATATTACAAGGCATTTTGAATTTCTAGTACCTTTTATATATTTGTGTCCAAACAATCCATTCCAATATGGGCCTCTCAAAAATACATGTTTACCGCATGAATTGATTAAATTTGTCTTAGGGCCGTTAATTTGTACAGCAATTTTTATAATCCCATTTATCTCATCAGCGTACATTACAGACATTGGTGCGTCGAAAAAAGAAGGACTTGACTCATCTCTTAAGAACACATACGATCCAGGTTCATTTAAGTCTCTTGCCATTTTGTTAGATACAGATAGCGCCAATATTATTAAATTTTTATTTATATTTTGTTTATCAATTATATCTGCCACAATAGTTTCCCTTTTTGCTTTTGCTTTTCTTTTTGACCAAATAAAATCTTGATATACACATACGCCATTCCAATTGCAATCGCAAAATTCTTTCCCTTGCAATTGAGAACAAACAATACATTCGTTTAATTCTGCTAAATAGCAAGGACAGTAATCACTACCAATGTCAATACATTCAAGCCTGTGATTGATCATTTAACCATCTCCTAAAGAAATTTTACATATTTATGTTATTCTCAAATAAAAAAAAGGTTACAAAAAACTCCTGGTACATACCAGGAGTTTAATATTGAAATATGTCAATCCAATTCTTTATGATGGTTTTAAAATTAAAGTTATAATCTCTTTCATCAATGTTTTTGCCTGAAACAACATCGATAGTCGCAACCTGATTATCATTCAATTTCACAATAGCAATTCCGATTTTTTCTCCAATTCCTATTGGTGCTTTTACAGATTTAGGTATGTTATAATCAATTTTAACGTTTATCTCCTCATCTTTTGAAATTGGCAAGATGAAATCACTATTATACATAAGCGGCAGATATTTTTCCTTGCCATTAACAACACTTATGGTCTTTACCATCTGACCTTTCGAAATGATCTTAATTGGAGTATAATTTGAAAAAGAGTAATCTAAAATTTTTTGTGTGTCTTCCCACATTGGACCGCTGTTTAATACTACAGATATTAGCCTTTGACCATTTCTTGTTGCAGAAGCTACTAAGCATCTGCCAGCCTTATTAGTAAATCCTGTTTTTACTCCATCTGCTCCTTCATATTGCCAAAGCATCTTATTTTTATTTCGCAGATACCTGTCGTATTCTTTTCCGTCCCAAGGAATTGTCTTTTCTTTTGTTGATACTATTTCAGCGAATTTATTGTAATTGTTAAAAGCGTATCTTGTAATTAAAGCTAAATCATAAGCAGTTGTATAATGGTTGTCAATCCCGATATCAAGACCTGAAGGTGTAACAAAATTTGTATTATATGCTCCAATTTCTTTAGCTTTTTTATTCATAAGCTCCACAAACTTATCAACACTGCCACTTATATGTTCTGCAATTGCGGTTGCAGCATCATTCCCTGAGTTTAACATTAAACCGTACAATAAATTTATCATTGAAATTTTTTCTCCAGGCGAAAGCCATATTGAAGATCCACCTACACTTGCAGCTTTTTTGCTGACGGTTACAATATCATTTAAATTGCCGTATTCTAAAGCCAACAACAATGTCATGATTTTGGTTGTACTTGCCATAGGAAGTTTTTCACTTATATTTTTTTCAAAAAGAATTCTGCCAGATTTCTGATCCATTACAATTGCAGCTTTTGCAGCAATCTGAGGAGGTTTTAAATTCTCAGCTTCTATGTTTGTAGGGGTCATAAGGAAAGTAAAAATAAGCACTAATAAAAGTATTTTCTTCATTACTGTCCTCCTTGAAAGTTAATACCTCACATTATGACCCGCTTGTTACCTAATAAATCAATCTATGTTATTTGTTACAGTTATTGGAGTTGATTTTTTATAAGTCTTGTTTTTATTAAAAACATTTTGAAGCTCCTCCATTAACTTAGGTGCCAAATCAATTATTCTTTCAACCATCGCATTTTGATTTACTGGCAAAAGTCTTATCTGTCCTTGCCCTACAACCATAAATGCAACTGGCTGTAAAGAAACGCCCGCACCACTGCCACCGCCAAATGGCATATTTGATTGTCCATTATTTTGATTTTGTTCTTTGTCTTTATTTTGCGTCATCTGAAACTCTCCACCACCAGCAGCAAAACCAAACGTTACCCTTGAAATTGGAATGATCACTGTTCCGTCTGGAGCTTCTACCGCATCCCCAACGATTGTATTTACATCTATCATTTCCTTAAGACTCTCCATAGTCGTCTTCATTAATCCTTCAATAGGATGATCGCTCATCCAAAATCACCTCCGTTTAAAATTTTTTAAGAATTTAATACCATTAACTATAATATTACCATATCTAAAATCTAATATGCAATCAAAGTCGCTTTTTAAAATATTTTCTCCAAAATGAGGGTTTATAGATATAGAAGGCTTAGTTAAAAATTTTATACTGCAATAGACAGGAACAATTAGCGTATAAATTACAAAATTAATAATTCCATATACAATTGATGTAAAAGCAGCATCAGTAAATCCCTCATCTACATTTAATCTTAATTTCCTAATTACTATAGACCTTTTAATGCTTTTGCTCATTTCATAAATCATAAACTTATTTGAATTAAATAAATCTATTATTCTATGTACATCATGTAAACTTAGCATTTTTCTCTTTTCTGATTTTTTGGGGAATTTTAAAAAAAATGCTTTATGAACTTCATACTTTATTACCGGCCTATTGTCTTTTAGAGTAAAATTGACAATATCAACGACTACATTCATCAATCTAATTCCTAATATTTTTAATGACAATTCTGCTCTATCATTTTCTTCAATTCTTTTATAATTAACGTTTAGGCTGGCAATCTTAGCAAACCGAACAATATATATGTATATATTTAAAATAAAATTTACACCATAATTGTCATAGTGCACTTTAAAAGTCATAGGGTAAATAAAAATAAATATTGCTACAAGCAAAATTAATAATATACAAAGAGAAAACATCAATTCACCTTCTCAAATATATTGTTTTCAATAATAAAAATAAAATACTAAGTAATATCGTCTAATGGAGGCAAGTCTTTTAAAGAAGGCAAATTAAAATACTTCAGAAAATCATCAGTTGTAGAATAAAGTATTGCACGGCCTGGGGCATTTATTCTTCCATCTTCTTTAATTAAATTAAATTCTAATAAGGTATTAATTGCTTTCTCGCACTTTACACCCCTTATTTTTTCTATGTCAATTCTTGTAATAGGCTGATTATAAGCGATTATAGACAAAACTTCTAATGCAGCTTGAGATAATCCTTGCTTTATATCAAGTCCTAATGCCTTTTTTATATAGTCTGAATATGCTTCATTTGAAGACATCACTATTGAATCATTTATCATCGAAACTTTTACCCCTCTGTTTTCTCTATCATAACTGTTTTTTAATCTATTAAAAGATTCAATGACATCCTTTGTGGAAATATTTAAGACATCACTTAAAGTTTTTATCTTAACAGGTCTGCCAGCGGCAAATAGTATAGACTCTATTATGCAATCTATATCCATTATTTCACCTCTTTAGACTTTTTATAATTATGTCTCCAAATGTCTTTTTTTGTTCAGCCGCAACTTTATTTAACTTAATCAATTCCAAAAGTGCTACAAACGAAACAATTTTTTCTATCTTTCGTAAATTCTTTAAGAAATCGCCAAATTTAATCACAGGAGTAACTATTAGTTTCTTTAATATCTCCTTTATTTTGTCATCAATTGTAATTTGATCTTTTGCATATCTAATCGGCATAACATTGTTGCTGGACTTTTGAAGAATCTTCATATAAGCTTTTTTTAAGTCGATAGTTGAATAATTGAGGCAAAGCGATTTATCAACATATTTTATTTCAGGCTCGTCTCTAAAAAATTTAGTACCTAATGTATTTAACTCTTTCAGTCTATTTGCGACACTTTTATATTTTTTATACTCAATCAACTTTTCCACCAATTCTTCTCTAGGGTCTGCATCAGCCATTACCATTTGCTGTCCTTCGAAATTTTGCTTTGGTAAAAGCATACTCGACTTTATTTCCAGCAATGTAGCAGCCATTAAAATAAACTCTGTTGCAATATCTAAGTCCATTTCTTGCATAGCTTTTAAATATTCCATGTATTGGTCGAAAACAGATGCAATCGGTATGTCTTTTATATCTATTTCGTTTTTTTCTATAAGATGAAACAAAAGGTCAAAAGGTCCTTCAAAAGATTCTATTTTAATGTTGTACATTATCCCACTCCAAACGGAAACAAAATTATTTTAGAAATCAGTTTATCTAACCCCATCATTAGCGGAGTCATAAATAAATTAATTATTCCTGTAAATAGAAGCAACAGCAAAGCAATTTGTCCATATTGTTCATATTGCGAATAAATATATGCTTCTTTCTGAGGAAGAATGCTCCACAAAACCTTTGAACCATCTAATGGTGGAATAGGAATTATATTAAACACAGCAAAAACCAAATTGTATTGATAGAGTATAGTCAAAAAAAGTCCTAATACAGGGATATTTCCAAAATAAAACATCAGAATTCGCGTTATTATGGCCAAAAAAACGTTAGAAAGGGGGCCAGCCAACGCCACATATAAAACGCCTTTTTTTCTGTCTTTAAAATAATACGGATTTATCGGTACTGGCTTAGCCCACCCAAAGTATATAATAAACAGCATAATTAACCCTAAAGGATCTATGTGGGCCAGTGGATTTAATGTAAGTCTTCCGCTTTGCCTAGGCGTAGGATCGCCTAATTTATCTGCTACATAACCATGGCTAAACTCATGAAAACTCATTGCGATTATCAATGCCGGAATTCTAATTAAATAGCTTAATAATGCACTCAAATCTTTTCACCTCTTTTAACTTTTTCTACATAATGTAATAGACTCCTAATCTCGTCTTCTCGATCTTTTATCTTGCCTGAAATTTTGTCCAGCAATATTTTATCTAAAATTTGTTTGTAAATTGGTGACGGCTGAAGTCCTAATTTTTTTATGTCGTCGCCATTTATTCCCAGTCTCTTTAATTTTACCATGTCATAATACTTTTCGATGGCTTGTTTTATATTTAAGTCTTCCATAGCATGTACTGCAGATATTGCTTCTATTCTCTTATCTTTTAATGTATTGAAAATAGATACATTTTCATTTAAGTTAGACATATTCATCTTTATATTGAGAATATCAGATAATCCACTCAAATATTCACGTTTTAAATTGTATTTTCTAATTAAACAATCAGCATCTTCTTTTGTAGCATTATAGAAAAACAACAAAAATCTATACAATAATGTATTGCCATCTTTAGGGCTTGTATTCAAATTTGTTGTATTAATCTTTATGCCACAAAATAATTCCTTATCAAGCTGGTAATGTTTCATTAACTTTACTATAGGTTCAGGTTTCTTCTCTTTCAATATCAAATAAATTTCATTCATAATTCTATCGGCAGATACATTAAAAATATCACCGTCAGATATAGACTTCCTTAACAACCATTCAGTATGTTGCTCTATTTTAAAACCTAATCTTCCACTGTATCTTATTGCCCTAAAAATCCTCGTTGGATCGTCAACAAAACTTTTATCATGTACGACTCTAATTAATTTATTTTTTATGTCATCTGCACCGTTATATATATCAATGATTTGATTTGTTTTTACATCTAATGCCAGCATATTTATCGTGAAATCTCTTCTTTTAATATCATCAGCAAGACTTGCTCGTTGGACGACTGGCAACATTCCAGGACGTTCATAATATTCTTTTCTTGCAGACACAATATCTAACTCAAAATCTTTTATTTTTATTTTGGCAGTTTCAAATTTGTCATGTACCTCTATATCACCATTTAAAATTTCATTGAGCATAAAAGCAAATTTTATTCCATCGCCTTCTACCGTAATATCAATGTCATCGCTTTCTAAATTTAACAATTTGTCTCTTACGTATCCACCTACAATATAAGCATTTACCCCAATTTTCTCCGACATATCTTTTAAAATTAAAAGTATATCTCTGTCTATAAAAACTCCCTCTTTCTCGCTAATATGCTTTAATTATTATATCATATTTGTACAAAAAAATAAGCATAATCCCATGAATTATGCTTTTCTATAAATATCATTTTTTTGTACGAGGATTAAATATTATAGAAAACAAATAGCCAAAAAAGATTGCTGCAGCGATACCACCTGCCGTTGCCGTCAGTCCACCTGTAAAAGCACCAGTGATACCATCTTTTTTTACTGCTTTGATTGCACCTTGCGCTAAAGAATTGCCAAAGCCAAGAAGCGGAACAGTTGCACCAGCACCTCCGAAATCTATTATTTTCTTGTATATTCCTATACCGCCTAATATAGCTCCTACTGTAACATACAAAACTAAAATTCTTGCAGGTGTAAGCTTTGTTTTATCCATTAATATTTGAGCAATTACACAAATTATTCCGCCTACAAGAAAAGCACGTAAATAATCCAATTGTATCAACCTCCTCTACACGTAATTTGAAATTGTAACTGCATGAGCTATACCTGGTATTGACTCACCTTGTTGTGTGCTTGTCGGCGATAGCAAGGCACCTGTAGCGATAAATAAAACCCTATTGTAAATTCCGCTTTTTATCTGCTGAAGCAGCCAACCATTTAAAACTACTGCAGAACATCCTGCTCCACTTCCACCGGAATGTACATCTTGCGATTCATCATATATTTCTATTCCACAATCTTTGTATTTATTTTCAATATTCATGCCTTCTTTACTAAGCAACTCCATCAGGATGCTTTTCCCAACTCTTGCCATGTCTCCAGTTATTATTAAATCATAATCGTTTATTGTAAAACCTGTATCATTAAAATGTGTCAAAATTGTATCTGCTGCAGCAGGGGCCATAGCAGCACCCATATTGTTTGCATCTTTCATTCCTAAATCAACAACTTTTCCTGTTGTAACGTGCGTTATATATGGACCTGTGCCATTGGATGACAACAATGATGAACCTGATCCTGTAACCGTCCACTGGGATGTGAATGGCCTTTGGACACCTTGCTCTAATGGAAATCTGTATTGTCTTTCAGCAGTAGAAAAATGACTGGATGTTGTAACAATAATATAATCTGCAAATCCTCCATCTATTAACATAGAAGCTATAGACAATCCTTCAGCCATTGTGGAACAAGCTCCATATAATCCAAACGTAGGTACATTAAATTGTCTAGCAGCAAAACTAGAAGTAATTATTTGATTTAAAAGATCTCCACCTATCAAATAATCAATGTCTGAAATATTTAAACTTGCTTTTTTAAGGGCTAAATTTACAGAGTCTTGAAACATCTTGCATTCAGCTTTTTCCCAGCTTTTTTCACCATAAGTATCATCAGTCAAAATCATATCAAAATAATCTTTTAAAGGTCCTTGTCCTTCTTTTGGTCCAACTATTGTGCCAGACGATATAATAGAAGGTGGATTTGCAAATTTAACGGTTTGCGATCCCATTTTTTTTATTGCCATAGTAATCACCCTTTTAGAAAATAGTATATAAGCCCTACGATAATAGAGGTACCAACTCCGTAAACTATAACCGGACCCGCTATGTTAAACATTCTGGAAGCCACCCCAAAAACAAATCCTTCTCTTTTAAATTCCATAGCTGGTGAAACAATAGAATTAGCAAAACCAGTTATCGGCACAACAGAACCAGCTCCTGCAAATCGTCCAATGTCATCGTAAATGCCAATTCCAGTTAAAAATGAGCCTAAAAAAACCATTATGATTGCAACTGGTGTTCCGGCTTGTTCGGCAGTCATTCCTCGATTAATAAACAAATTTAAAAAAAATTGGCCAACATCACATATTAATCCACCTACCACAAAAGCCCATAAAACATTTTTTAAAAGAGTAGGCTTTGGCTCATATTTCTGTGCAATATCCTTGTATTCTTGCTGTTTCTTTATATCCTTTTCCATTTTAATGCCTCCATAAAATCGATATATAGTGGGCACCTATTATGGTTGCCCACTTTTTATCTGTCTACTCTAAATGCTATTTGAATATTTGCTTTGTATTCGACAATTTTACCGTCTTTTACGTTAGCAGTTTGATTTAATACTTCTATTCCCGATATATTGTTTACAGTTTTTGCTGCTTCTGCTACCGCATTTTGTATAGCATCGTCCCAACTTTTAGTAGAATCTCCTACGACATTTAAAATTTTAACTACAGCCATTTTAACTCCTCCTTTAAATAAACAAGTACAGCACTATCAGGTATTTTTTTAGTGCTATATTTTAAAAAGTAAATAACAGATAAAGTAAATATAATTATTGAGAAAAATATAATAAGCTTTCTCATTTGTAACACCTCGGTACAGTAATATTATGTGACAATATGTTTTTTTCATACAAAAAGAAGTGCAAATAACTTTACACTTCTTGTAATTGCTCTTTTAGTTTTTTTAAAACTTTCTTTTCAATTCTTGATACTTGCACTTGAGATATGCCTAGGATTTTAGATACTTCTGTCTGCGTCATATCTTTAAAATACCGCAAAACGATTATCTGTCTTTCACGAGAATTTAAATTTTTTAAAACCATTCTTAAAGCCAACTTATCTTCAATTTCATATTCTTGTTCATCGATTCCTATTTTTTCTATCAAAAGCAAATTATCATCTTCATTGTGTTGAGAATTATCATATAAATATTCAGCAGTGGCAGTAGATTCAAACGCCATCGCAACTTCTTCTGCTGAAACATTAAGCTTTGAAGCAATTTCTTGGATTGTTGGTTCTCTATTTAATTCCTTTTCCAATTTGTCTTTCATAAAATAGGCTTTATTTGACAATTCTTTTAATGATCGGCTAACTTTAATAAGTCCATCATCTCTCAAAAACCTTTTTATCTCACCTATTATGATTGGTACTGCATACGTGGATAATTTCACATTATAAGATTCATCAAACTTATTAATGGCTTTTACAAATCCTATACATCCAATCTGATAAAGATCTTCTGCCTCATATCCTCTGTAAGAAAATTTCTTCACTATACTCCAAATAAGGCCGCTATTTTCTTTCAGCAACTTCTCCATTGAAGACTTGTCATTATTTTTAGATTTTCTTATAAGTTCATTTACATCTTCATTCCTTTCATTATCTTTATCAATCATAGCAGCACCTCATTTACCTGAATTGATGTATTTGGTCATTCTAACCTTAGTACCTTTTCCTTTTTCAGATTCAACAACCAATTCATCCATAAAAGTCTGCATAACAGTAAAGCCCATTCCTGATCTATCTTCATCAGGTTTTGTAGTATATAAAGGTTCCATCGCTTTTTCAATGTCCTCTATTCCAACACCATTGTCAATAACTTCGACTGTTAACTTGTTCCCTTCTATCTCTGCTTTTAACATTATATAGTCAATTTTACCTTCATAACCGTGAATTATAGAATTTGTAACAGCTTCAGATACTGCTGTCTTGATATCTGCTATTTCCTCTACAGTTGGATCTAATTGAGCTGCAAAAGCAGCAATAACGGTCCGTGCAAAAGACTCATTCTGAGACTTGCTTAAAAATTTCAATTCCATTTTATTTGAATAACTCATTTATATCCCCCTTTGCATGTTTTTAATAGCTTCTTCTATTGTATCATAGCAATTTATTATCCTTAAAATTCCTGATAACTCGATGACTTTTAAAAGTTGAGAATTAGCACCTACAATTGCCAATTTACCATCATTATCTTTAGCCATTTTATACCTTCCAAGAATCATTCCAATACCGGAACTATCCATAAAATTCAATTTTTCAAAATCCAATATGATATTTTTAAATCCTTTCTGGTATTCAGTATTTATAGCATCTTTAAAAATATCCGATGTATGATGATCCAATTCCCCTTTTATCTTTACTATTAAGGTGTCATTTTTTTCTACAAATTTTATTCCCATATTCATCCCTCCATAATATATTATTCTACATCATAGCTCAATTTCCTCCTTATTTGTAATTTTTTTCTATGAAAATTTTTAAAAAAATACTAAAAGCTTATAAGCTTTTAGTATTTTTTACCCACGATTTATAGATTTTTTCAAAAGTATTTATTAAATTTGTTCTTTTAACACTTTTATCAGCTATTAACGATACTGTCTTTATAAGATTATTACCGTCGTATATTTTCACTGTTCCTATTTCTGAACCTGCTTTCACAGGTGCATCAACATATTTATTTAAGCTTACTATTTGCTTTATATTTTTTGATTCACCTTTTTTCAATAAAATATATTCATCATTTTGGGAAATAGCATTTACGTAATCTTGTTGGCCTTTTAAAACTTTTATATTACCATATACCTTGCCTGCTTCAACAACTTTTTTTGTTTCAAAATTAGCAAAACCATAATCTAACAATTTTGAAGCTTCTTTGAAGCGAGTAGCGGAATCTGGTGCTCCAAATACCACTGCTATAAATCTTGTATCACCTCTTTTGGCAGTTGCAGATAAACAATACAATGCTTCTGAAGTAGAGCCTGTCTTTATTCCATCTGCGCCTTGATAATTCCAAAGGAGCTTATTAGTATTAGCTAAACTAAACTTACCATTTCTAACAGAATCAATTTTATCAGTTAAATATTTAAATACATTTTTATGTTTAACAAGCTCTCTGGATATTAGCGCCATATCATAAACAGAAGTATAGTGTCCATCTTCAGGTAAGCCAGATGCATTCTTAAAATTTGTATTTTTTGCACCCAACTCTTTAGCTCTTTTGTTCATTTCTTCCACAAATTTTTCCTCACTACCTGAAATATATTCAGCCAATGCGACTGAGGCATCATTTGCAGAATTCATCGCGACAGATTTCAACAGATCATCTACCGTCATTTCTTCGCCAACCTCTAAATAAATTTGTGTACCACCCATATCATAAGCATGTTCACTTGTCACAACTTTGTCAGTAGTCTTAATCTTACCAGAATCCAATGCTTCCATAACTAAAAGCATAGTCATTACTTTCGTAACACTGGCAGGAGGTAGCTCTTCATGGCTATTTTTTTCATATAGAACTTTACCTGTATTAGCGTCCATAAGAATTGCAGATTTTGACTTGAGATTGAAATTATCAGCATATGCAAAATTTTCTAACAACATTGAACATACAAACACAAATATCAATGTAAATAATAATGTTTTTTTCAACATTTTATCCCTCCTCTTAAAATTATTTTTTCTAATGGAGGGATTATTATTCCTAAATTTTTAAGCTCTTGGATGAGATCTTTTGTACACTTCTTTTATTTTCGATTTTGAAATTAATGAAATCAAATCACCTTGGTTAAAAGATTTGTATCCAAGAATTTCCTGTACGCTTCTTATGTCAGCTCCATTTTCCAACATGTGCTTTGCAAAAGATTTTCTCAATATACTTGGTGTTATGTCAAATCCTGGATTTACTATGTTGGTATATTCTTTAATGATTTTCCAGCATCCCTGGCGAGTTAACGGTTCACCTCTCAAATTTAAAAACAGGAATTCATCCTGATCTATTTTTCTCCTTACAGAGATGTAGCTTTGAAGCGCATTTGAAGCTGAATCTCCAATTGGTATAAATCTTTCTTTTGAACTTTTGCAATAAATATAACCATAATTAAGATTCACATCTTTTACACGCAGAGATATCAGCTCTGATACTTTTAGACCGGTTGCATACAAGACCTCTAATATCGCTTTATCTCTCAATCCTTTTTCACTATTCTCAAATTCGTGAGATAAAAGCTTGTCAACCTGTTCCACTGACAATGTTAGAGGAATCTTTTTCTCTATTTTCGGTGCATCTAAAGTATACGCTGGTTCTTTATCAATAAACTTATTCATAAATAAGTACTGGTAAAAAGATTTTATGGATGATAAATGACGAGAAATAGTGGATTGTGACATATTTTTATGTTTTAAAAAATTTAAATAGCTAATAATTGTTATTTTATTAACATCATAATATTCGATATTGTTTTCTTTTAAGTACCCCATAAACTGCGTTATATCTCTTTTATAAGATTCAATCGTATTATCGCTTAGCTTTTTGTCATTTTTCAAAAAGTCAATAAAAGCTTGTACAATGCTTCCCATCTACATTACCCCTATTATTTTAGTTATATTTTTATATTCAACATATTTTTTATTTTTCCTTCTTGCTTATTGTATAATATTTTTTAAAAAATAGAGTATTTTAGGTGTAATATATGCTTCAAATATCCCGCTAACTATCATCAGCGAAAATGCAAAATAAACCAACAAAGTATATGTCACAAATTGAGAAAATAAATCATTAATATTGAATCTTCGGTTTTTTAATATATACATCGAAAAATTGACGGCCGTTGCCGAAATAAAAAATAATGAAATTAAAACAAGAATATTCTGAGGCAATATGGCAACTAACGTAAAGAGAATTCCTTTGTATTTCAATTGGTTTATCAGAAAGCCAACTGAAAAACCTAATAAAAATCCTCTTATGCCAATAACGATAAATATGAATGGAATTCCGATAATTGTTGCTCCAAGAAGCCACAATACAAACGTCGTTTCAAAATTATTTAAAACAGATTGTTTAAATATTTCAATTGGAACTATTTTCATCTGACTAATTATTACATAAAAATTTTTTATGTATTTCATCATATTTTCTTTTTGTACATCATTTAACGTATTTATTGTAAAAGAACCAGATGCTATACCAATCATAAATGACATTAAAATAATGATATATAATATCGAATTGTCTCTAATGTGTTTAGATGTCTTTTCTTTTAAATATTTCAAGGCAACGTCCTCCTCCTGCCTCAAATTATATTTTAATTTATGCCATGGAGAAGGACATTATGACTACCTCAAATTATTTTCCCGTAGATACCGCCGCCTCCTGTTTCAATTTTTAAATTGCCATATCTTGCATCTAAGATATTCTTTGCTATTTTTTCACTTACTGCATTTTTTAATTGTTCAAAAGGCGCTTCATGTGTGACGTATATTTCGCTTCCAACTTCTCTTGTAAGCTTCTTGATTGTTTTTGGCCCGATGCCAGGCAAAAATTCCAATGGGATCTGATATACGTATTCTGGTCTAAATGGTGGGTGCAGCATTTCTTGATCTTTTATCTCGTATATTCTGTCTAAAACCCCAAATACTATATTCTTGCTGCTGCAATAAGTACATTTATATGCAGGCGGATCTACGTTAGCAACTCTATTGCAATCAAGACAGAATGTCCTATGATATTTGCCTAATGCAGGATTTAGTCCATAATTTCTTATGACTCCTTTCATGGATTGTAATGCAGCTTTTAAGCTTAAAAAATCAGGTTTAGGCAAGTCAAATACGTTAAATTCTCTGCCAATTTTTTGTAGAGAATGAGCATCGGAATTGCTTAAAAAAGTTTTACCTTTCAATTCACTTATCATATCTGCCAAAAAAGTATCAGAGCTTAATCCGAGCTCGACAGCATCGATTTCTTCAAAATATTCATTAAATATATAATTTAATCTATCTGTCGTATTTCCATAATAACTTTTATATGGCGTAAATATGTGAGCAGGTACAACAAATCCATCTAAGTCTTCTACAATCTTCAATATTTCCACGCTATTTAAACTGCATCTTTGTGTACTTAAATTTACATTATTAATATGTTTAGATAAGGCTTTAGAAAACTTCCTCATCGATTTTATATCTTTCAAAAAACACAATAAATGCGGTGAACCACGCAATTCACCACCTACCTCTATTTCACTTACTAACAGCAATAATACCTTTTGCTTAAATAAAATTCCTCCACCTTCAAGTTCTTCATACAATCCATATTCAGTTTTAAGCAGTTGCTCTATTTCATCTAAAATTTCTGGAGCAGCACAATCAACAATTCCTACAATATCTATGCCTTTCTCAATACATTTATTTAATATATTTTCGACTGTTAGATTTGGTGAAGCGGTGATCTTAACAGGCCTGCCATTTCTAGTCCTTCCTATGTGAACGTGTAAATCTGCATTATAGTACATCTTAAACCCCTTTTCACCTTATATAATACAATAACGCAATAAGTGTTTTTGCATCTTCAATCAAACCTTTTTGCATCATATTCCTAATCTCATCGACTGTATACTCATGAACATTCAAAAATTCATCTGGATCTGTATTTGATGTGCCTTTTTCTAAATCATCTGCCAAAAATAGATGCAAAATTTCTGTGGAAAAACCAGGAGATGGATAAAATGAAAACAAGTGTTTAAGCTCTTTCGCTATATACCCTGTTTCCTCCATTAGCTCTCTTTTTGCACACTCTATAGGCTCCTCTCCCACATTTAATTTTCCTGCAGGTATCTCCAACAGCATCTTCTCTGCGGGTTTTCTGTACTGTTCAACCATGACTATTTTTCCGCTTTTGTTTATGGCTAATATTGAAACACCACCATTATGTTCAACAATTTCTCTTGTTGTTATCTTTCCGTTTGGCAAAACAACATCATCTACTCTCAAGTTTATTATCTTGCCAGAAAATATGATATTTGAACTCTTTGTTACTTCGGTTAGCTCCATTTTATACAATCCCTTTCTAATTAGTATATTTTTTACTTAGCTTGCATAAGATAACATCAAAGGAGATGAATGTAATGATTATATGCGAAAACAAAATTTATTTTAAGGGTAAATTTTATGAACTCTTAAAGCTTTTAAATGAACTTTCTTCTAAGTACAAAACGTTTTATGAGTTAATCAACCATTAATAGATCCGAACAATAAACTGCTGCAGCAATACAAGCATCGAAAAACTCGCTTTCTTCATCAAGTCCTCTTCCCATAGTAGTGAATTTAATATCTTTTACATTGTGCAATAGCTTTCTATATTTTTCAACATCAACAAAGTATTTATTCATCTTATCAAATGCGTTATTTTCCAATTGCTTTTTGAGAAGAATCTCTTTTTCATGTTTCAGTTTTGGGACTGCAATAGTGCATGTGCTATTCACAAGTTCTGCTACTGTAACAGTATGATGGCTTATACCGTTGTGTCTTTCTCTTGCGTCATTAAAACTAATTCTAGGTATCAATATAGGATTACCCTTTATTTTGTTTATTGCATCTATAATTGAAGCTTGATCGATGCCTGAAAATCCATATTTTGTTCCTGTCCCAACTATGCCTGGCCCCATAGCCACAATTGTAACGTCGCTTTTGGCTACTTCCTTTGCACATATTAATGCCGAATAAATATTAACAGCCTCAAAATCTCCTCCAAAAGCATGGCCAATAGTAATTGTGGTATCGATAAAATTATTTTCTTTTAAATAATGGACAGTATTGCTGAAATATATAGGCAGGCAAGCAGAATCAGTCATTATATATGATATTTTAGCCGACGGTCTTAGTTTCTTCAGTACCATTGCAGTAGGAGCCAACATGCTGTGGAGTTCAGCTACTATTACAGGCATACCCTCTAATCCTTTAAAGTCATTAAAAACATCATGGTATGGACTATCTTGTTCTTCTACCGAAAGCACATTAATCTGCATTGGAGCATAGCGCATTTTCATTATATGCCCCATGTTTTTATATTCAAACGTATCATATCTTGTATTCAATACGACAAAGTCATACCCGCCAGTACCCAATTGTAGATTTCTAGCCGTTTGATTTACATAAACCACATCATCAACATTTATTATGCCTGTAATTTTATTATAATTTACCGCCTTTGAAACAATTCCTTCTACATCAACCTCTACAAAGCATATATCAGCCTTTTCTGATATAATCTTTTTTACAATTCCTTTTTTAATTGAAATCACAGCTAATCACGTCCTCTGCCAATCATGTCTAAATAATTCAAAAACTTATTCCTTTCTATTATTTTAGACAATGAATATTTTTCAGTAATAATATGAATTAAAATTAAAAATCCTAAAATAATTAACTTTATATTGAAATTAAACAATAAAACACTTGATATCCCTAATGTAAGACCAAGAATATTAGAGCCAGTATCACCCAACATAATTTTTGCTTTTAAATCCAGCGGCATAAAGGCAATCGCAGCACCCAGAACAATCAGCAAAATCAAAAAGTTTCCGGTGCCTGCTAATAAGAAAATTATGGATATAAAAAAGAACGCTTTACAAGCTCTTCCAGGCCTTAAATCAAGTAAATTCAAAAAATTAGTAAATAAAGATATCAATATTGTGTTAACTATTATATCAGCTAATCTGTTGCTGATATTTATGCTTATATAAAATGATACTATAACACCTATTACTGCTTTTAAACCTCCTGTTGTCAATTTCATGTTCAAAAGCGATTTAATATGACCTTTTAATCCTGTCACACTCCTGTCTCCTAATAAATCATCGATTAAACCTACATAAGACATCAATATAATAGAAACTAAAAAAATCGGTGTCATTTCATCAGAAAGCCCAACAAACTTTGAGATAATCGTTGCAACAAATATAGTTGGAACAAAAGCTATTCCGCCACATACTGGAATCAAAACATTTTTATAATTAGGCTTTAAACACACATCTTTGTCTAATATCTGAATTATAAATTTTTGAATTACTATCATTAGTAAAAAAGATATGATAAAAATTATTAATAATGACACTTTATCACCGGTCCTTAAATATCGCTTTTATTAATAAAACCTTAAGTATATCGAGAAATTGTCTGCCTCTGTGAATAAAACCTTTAATATCTCTTAATGTAACTGAATGCGTCATATCAACATCTACTTCTTTAATCTTATATCCTAAATTAAATATGTCGATTGTCATACCGACTTCTATGCCATAACCACCATAAAATTTTTTTATGTTGTCAAGCACTTCTTTTTTAAAAACTCTTTGGCCAGAGAGTGTAGAATCAAAATCATGACCAGTAAGCAGTTTTACACCGTATTTTGCTAATCTCTTTACAAATCCAAACCCTGATTTAACATTGACTTTAGGAAATCTGGCTACAGTAACATCCGCATCGCCATTTAAAACAGGATTTATTAATTTGATTACCTCTCGAGAAGTTAAACCAACATCTGCGTCAATAAAAGCGATAACATCATTTTTAACGTACTTTAATCCTTCTTTTAAAGCTCTTCCTTTACCAGAATTATTTTTTAAGTTCACCAATTTTGCTCCTGCTTTTTTAGCCTTATCTGCTGTATCGTCTGTAGAACCATCATTTATAACAATGATCTCATCAATTTCTTCTATATTCTCCATACCTTTTATTGTATCAACGATTCTCTTGCTTTCATTGTATGCCGGTATTAAAACACTTACAGCCATCATTTCACCTCGTTTGAATTTGTCTTATTTTGATTTTGATTCTGTTGATATTCTATAAAAGAATCGGGCATAATCGATGTATCTCCAGTTTTTATCCCATAATTACCATCTTTGCCTTGCATCACCATTATCAAAGAAGTTTGTCCTATAATCGTATCTATGTTATCAACAGTTGACAAGTGTTGTTTTCTATACGCATCCATGTAAGAATATTTCACGTCGCTTTGCTCGACCCCAACAATTGGCACATTTAAGATTTTCGATTGCTTTATTATTGGAATATCTACTATATTTAAATTGTTATTTTTAAGATTGCTGCCACCTGCCAAAACAATAAAATCTGTATTTCCAGGTGTACCAGTAAAGTCGATGTAACCTTTATCTTTTAAATAAGTTATCAATTCTCCATCTTGTCCGGTAACAAGAACTTCAGTTAACTTTTCAGATAAAGATTCTATAAGATGATTGCTATCAACATTGCCGTATTTAGACAAATTCGTTATTAAATCATCTTTCTCAGACTGATCTAAATTATTCAAATCATCTTTAAATATTGTAACAGATGATATTGTTGCACCTGCCTTCATCAAAGCATTCCTTAAACCTGGATAGATAAAATCATTGTTTGTTTCAATTATTGCAACTTTTACACCATTTAAGCGTCCTTTTACAAGCTCAGGAAAGACAATTTTCCCGTATTGGTTCATATAGTCAAGTTGCTTATTCAAACTTTGTACATTGTCCTTTAAATTAGAATTTTCAGTTTGGATATCTTTAAATTTTTGCTCTAACTGATTTATGATCGTTTCCTGCTGTTCAGAAAAAACTTTTTGTCCGTCCAGCATGAAGCCTATAAATATGCCAATACCCAATGCCATAAAAATTGCTGCTATCGTCAACACATAATATCTAATATTTACGTTCATAGATCTCCTCCTAAAATCCTATTAAAAGCCTTATCCTCAGCTGCAAAAGTTTTAAAAGCTGTTGCATAGGTGGTGAAAAATAAGCTATTACACTAAGTGGAACCATTGCAGCAAATATAATACTAAAAACATATGAAAGCCTAAAATTTTCTCTGTATAGTTTATTAACCCCTTTAGCATCAATAAGCTTCGATCCAATCTTCAATCTTACGAGAAATGTGCTGGACATTCCTTTCCTTCCTTTTTCTAAAAAATCGATCATACTGGAATGAGTGCCAACAGCCACTATTAAATCTGCACCCTTTTCATATGCTAAAAGCATAGCAATATCTTCACTTGTTCCTGGCGCTTTAAATATATGTGCATCAAGTCCTAATGATTTAACTCTTTCTAACCCCGGAGACTTGCCATTTGGATAGGCATGAACTACTATCTCCTTTGCTTTTTTCAAAGCTTTATCGCTTACACTATCCATGTCTCCAATTATGATATCAGGAGTCAAGCCAAATTCCAGTATTGCATCTGCACCACCATCTACTCCTATCAATATGGGTTTTACATCTGTTATATACTGCCTAATAGTATATAAGTCTTCCTTATAGTCTTTTCCCCTTACAACAACCAGCGCTTGTCTATCTTTAAATTTTGTCTTTACGTCTGGTATTTCAATATCACCTAAAATAAACGATTTTTCTTTTTTAGCGTATTCAAGTGTATTCTCAATGAACTTATCCAATTCTACTTCGAGATTTTCCTTGCACTCTTCCATTTTGTAATTAATGACATCGTGTGTAAGCAATTTTCCTCTTTTTATCAATTTGCCATCTTTATATATTTCATTGTCGATTATAGTAATCTTATCATTCTCTTTTAGCAGATCAAATATATCTTCGCCAACTTCATCTATAATAGGAATACCAGCCTTATCTATAATAGAAGGGCCTAAATTAGGATATCTGCCGCTTATCGATTTATTGGCATTTATAACAGCCAAAATCTTCTTTTCTATCAAAGATTCAGCGCCAATTTCGTCGATGTCAACATGATCTATTACAGCGATTTCTCCAGGACCTATGCGCTTTGCCAGATTTTTTGTTCTTTTGTCCATTTTAACTGTGCCGGTAATTTGCATGGTAAAACCTCCATACATCTTTTCTTTGTTTATTATAGCACAATTTTCTACAAGGTAAAACAAAAAATACGGTGAACCACTCACCGCATTTTTCAGTTTGCCTTTAAACTCAATCTTAATTTGTCAGCAATAAGCGCGATAAACTCAGAATTGGTCGGTTTCCCCTTTTCATCGTTAATTGTATAGCCAAATAGATCATTTAAAACATCGACTTTACCTCTGCTCCATGCAACTTCAATCGCATGTCTTATGGCCCTTTCCACTCTACTGGGCGTAGTCTCATATTTTTCAGCTATCTTGGGATATAAAAGCTTCGTTACAGAATTTAAGTATTCAATATTACTTATTACTAACGTTATAGCATCTCTTAAATACAGATATCCTTTTATGTGTGCAGGTATTCCCACATCATGGATAACCTGTGTTATAAGAGTTTCTAAGTCGACAGATTTTTTGTCTCCAATTATAGGCATGACAGCCTTTGACACCACATCAGGCTGATACTCCATTATCTCTGTTATTCTTTTTGAAAGCAATTCTAAATCAAATGGTTTTAAGATGTAATAATCTGCACCAAGACTTATTGCTCTTTGTGTAATTTTTTCCTGACCTACCGCCGATAAAATAATTATTTTAGGTCTCTTTTTCTTTAGTTCATTGACTTTTTCTAAGACTCCAATGCCATCCAAATACGGCATTATGATATCCAAGATTAAAAGATCTAAATCATTATCTTGAATAAGTTTTACTGCTTGATTGCCATCATTTGCAACACCTACAATTTCGATATTTTCTTTTGATGACAGGTAGTCAACCATTATACCGACAAATTCCTTATTATCATCACAAATTCCTAATTTAATTTTCTTTAACAACAAACGCCCCTCCTTATGCCATTTTATAAAAAACAAATCTACTTTATAATATTCTACATAAAATTAGAATTTCCTTCTTTTAACAATAAAAAAATTAGGGAAAAATGTAATCCCTAATTTTTAAACACATTTTCGTCATGGTGTAAATTTTCCATCTCATTTATCATCCATTCAGCATATACTGCATATCCTTTAGTTGGATCATTGACAAAAACATGCGTTACAGCACCTATAAGCTTGCCATTTTGTATAATTGGACTTCCACTCATTCCTTGAACAATACCGCCTGTTTTATCCAACAATTCCTTATCCACAATTTTTATTATCATTCCTTTTTGATTTGGATTCTTTTGTTCAACTTTCTTTATTATCTGAATGTCAAATTCCTTTACTCCTGTATTGTCTATTGTCGTAAGGATTTTTGCTGGTCCTTCAATAACTTGTGATTGATAACCTATTGGTATTGGTTTTAAACTTATACCGCTTGGATTAATTATCTTTCCATATATGCCATATTCAGTATTTTTTTCAATATCACCTATTGTGTCAACTTCCTCTAAAAAAATACCTCTAAGCTCTCCAGGACTGCTTCTTTTCCCTTTACTTACAGATGTTATTTTGGACTTCATTATTTGTCCATTGTTAACTGATAGGATATCTCCTGTGTCTATATCGGTAATAGCATGTCCTAAAGCAGCATAATATTTTTTATCTTCAGTGTAAAATGTCAACGTTCCAATACCTGCCGTATGATCTCTTACCCATAATCCCAGCTTATACTTTTGATCATCTTTAGCCAAAACCGGATGTAATTTTGAATAAACTATATTGCCTTTTCTGCTTATTTTAAGTGTTACCATTGTATCTTTTTGCTTATTTATAATGTCTGTAATGTCATCAGCAGAATTAATCTTTATGTTGTTGACTTCAAGAATTATATCACCTATTTGTATTTTCCCTTCTCGGTATGGGCTGTAAATTTTATCATCTGTTCCTATTATATCAGAATATCCAACTACAAGGGCTCCTTTTGTGTTAAGCTTAACTCCAATTGAATCGCCACCAGGAATTACCTTTATTGTTGGTATCACATCAACATAAATACTTTTTATTGGAAATATCCCAAATAACCTGAAATTTATATTCACTTTACCACGGTTTAGCGTTTCAACAGAAAATGGTTTATCAAGATTTAAAATATTATTGCCGCCTTCATCATTATCTATTTTTACAATGCCTTGTCTATCTGTATAAAAGCCTACTTTAAGTGGTAAATTAAAATTAAATTTTACTTTTTCTCCTTCAAAAAATTTATAATAGTTGGGAGTCTGGTAAACACTCTTAATTGCAGGTGTATAATTTATATATATTATTAAAGCGGATAAAAAAGCAAAAATTAAATATTTGATCTTATTGCGATTCAATTTAATCACTCCCTCAAATAAATTTGCTATGATTAAATTAACCTTTTAGAATGATTTATATACTGTCAATAAAAAGTTAGATTTCTAAGTCAATTAATGACTTTTTTTCTAATGGCAAAATAAAAAAAATACGGCTTTAAACCGCATCTTTAAATTAAACTTTTTTTGTAGTTTTCTGCCAAATCAATTAGCTCCTTTGAATGACTGTAAGTAGTGTTTGTAACAACAGAACCACTGATTATTCTCGATAATTCTTTTATTTTTCCTTCATAATCTAATTTTTCAATTTTTATGTAAGTTTTGTCTTTGTCAAATTCCTTTGAAATTTTAAAATGTGAATCAGCCATAGATGTTATTTGAGGGAGATGTGTCACACATATAACCTGGCGATTTCTTGAAATCAAAGCTATTTTCTGTGCCACAGATTGGGCTGCTTTGCCGCTTATTCCTGTATCTACTTCATCAAATATCAATGTAGATATGCCATCAAAGTCGGCCAAAATTGTCTTTAAAGCCAACATAATTCTCGATAGCTCACCGCCAGACGCTATTTTATCAAGCGGCTTTAAAGGTTCACCGATATTAGTTGATATTAAAAACTCCACTTCATCCATACCATTCTCATTTGGCACATCTCTTTTTCTAATATCGACTTTGAAAATTGTATTTGGCATATTTAATTCGCTTAAGACATCACTTATTTTCTTTTCAAGAAAATCTGCTACATTTTTTCTCCTTTTATGTATTTCATCAGAAATCGCTTTAATTTTCTGCATAATTTCTTCTTTTTCTTTGTTTATCTTATATATTTCTTCTTCCGCATTTAATAGCTTTGTAAGTTCATTATTTTTTTCTTCTTTATATCTAATTATTTCTTCAATCGTCCTTCCGTATTTTCTCTTTAAATTCCCCAGTATGTCCAACCTTTTTTCAATTTCATTTAATTCGTCTGCATCAAAATTAATATTCTCAACATAATCTCTGATTTGAATAGAACAATCATCTAATGTATATAAAGCAGTTTGAATCATCTCTTTCAATTTTTCAAGCCTTTTGTCTATTTTATACGATGCATCCAGATTTTTTAATACAGTGCTGAGGTTATCTAAAATCGACGTATTATCATTAACACCTTTATAAAGCAAATTGTAGCATTCATTCATAGAATTAAATAATTTCTCTGAATTGATTAATATGTTTCGCCTTTCAAGTAAATTTTCTTCTTCTCCCTTTTTTATCTTTGCAGATTCTATTTCATTTATCTGATACTTAAGAAGATCTATTTTTGACATCTTTTCTTTGTCATCTGAATAAAATTCCTTTAGCCTTTTATTGAGAATGTTGTATTCAGTTAATAAATCTCTCAACGTGTCTTTTAAATCAAAAAAATTCTTATCTTGAAAATTATCTAAAATTGACAAATGCTTACTGCTATCTAACAGAAATTGATGCTCGTGTTGGCCTAATATGTCAACCAAATACGTTCCCAATTTGCTTAAAAAAGATAAAGGAACTATTCTACCATTAACCCTGCAGTAGTTTCTTCCGTTTTCTGTTATATCTCTGCTAATAACCAGTGTGTCATCATCCTCGTATTCAATGCCTGCTTCATCTAAAATCTTATTTATAACATCAGTGTTTGAATCTACCAAAAAAACACCTTCAACTGTAGCCTTTTGAGCACCATTCCGGATAATATCTTTGTTTGCTCTCCCACCCAGCAAAAGCATCATTGAATCTATAACTATAGATTTACCGGCACCTGTTTCACCAGTAAGAATATTTAAGCCATCGTCAAAATCAATTTCAGCTTCATCGATTAAAGCTATATTTTTTATGTTCAATGCAAGGATCATCGTAATCCCCCTTAAAAAACATTCATTTAATCAATTCATTAATTCTGTCTATAATTTCTTTGACGGCATCTTCTGATCTCACAAGCATAAATATAGTATTATCTCCTGCAAGAGTTCCTACTACCTCATTCCAATTTAATGTATCCAAAGCTTCTGCAGCAGCAGGTGCAGTTCCAGAAAGTGTTTTAATTACTATAGTATTTCCAGCATAATCTATTCCTACTATTCCAGACAGAAGCGCAACCAATTTGTCAGTTACTTTGGTATCTTGATTTTTCATTGGCGCATATTTGTACTTTTTGCCGTCTGCACTCAATACTTTTATGAGCCTTAACTCTTTTATATCCCTGGATACTGTAGCTTGTGTGACTTTTATGCCTTCTTTTTGAAGGGCGTCTGCCAATTCTTCTTGTGTTTCAATTTCATTTTTACTTATTATTTCAAGAATCTTTGCATGTCTTGCTAACTTCATCATCAACAACACTCCTCATTAAATGTTGAAATTCCTCTCTGATAATTTACTGCGCAGAAGTTCGAAAAAGTTCATGCTTTTTAAGCGTATCAAATTAGTGTATCTATTGCTTTTTTTTACATAAATTGTATCACCACTGTTTAGTTTGTAGCCTTGTTGTCCATCTGTTGTTACCATTACATCTTGATTTTCACCTACTATAACAAGCTTCACTTTATCTTTTTCCGATACTATAATAGACCTTGAATGTAGTGTATGAGGACATATAGGCGTTATTACAAACAATTCCAAATTGGGATACACTATCGGTCCACCTGCTGACAAAGAATATGCTGTTGAACCTGTAGGGCTAGATATAATTATCCCATCAGCAAGGTATGTATTAACGTACTGTTCATTCACAAATACTTTTAATTTAACCATTCTGGAAAAAGAGCCCCTTGTTACCACAATGTCATTTAAAGCTATAAGATTAACTGCCTCCATATTCTCTTTGATTATACTTGCTTCCAACATCATCCTTTTGTCTATGAAAAATTCATTGTTGACAATTTTTTCTACTGCTTCAACTACATTTTCAGCATCAACTTCCGCTAAAAAACCTAAGTGTCCCAAATTTACTCCAAGGATAGGTGTAGAAAAAGATGCACATTGTCTGGCAACGTTTAAAATTGTCCCATCTCCCCCTAATGCCACAATAAAATCACTTTTTTCAAAAATCTCTGTTCCACTTTTGCCATATTCGGAAAAGCCGATTTTCTGTGCGACAATCTCGTTTAATATTGGTGTATATCCATGTTGGATAATCCACTCCACTAAACTTCTCGTAGTCCTTAAATTTTTGTCCTTATGAATATTCGGCATAACACAAATGTTTTTCATTTAATCACCACATAATCAGTATCATAAATTCATAATTCTACAAAACTTTTTATTTTCCTTCTTTATTCTACTTTTTATTTTCATTAAGAGTATTGTGAGACAGTTCTACTAATCCTTCTACATCAAGATCAGAGTCCACATCTTTTTCATTTTTTGCATAAATCAGATACTCTATATTACCTTCTGGTCCTTTTATAGGCGAAAAAGTAATACCTTTTACGCTAAATGATAGATCTTTTAAAACATCTATTATTTTATTTATGACTTCTACATGGACACTTTTATCTCTTACAACCCCATTTTTCCCAACTTTCTCTCTTCCAGCCTCAAATTGTGGTTTTATAAGCGATACTAATTCTCCACCATTTTTTAGAAATTTTTTTACAGATGGTATAACTATCCCAAGCGATATAAATGACACATCTATTGTAATTATATCGATAATATCCGGTAAATTATCAAGATAACGAATATTTGTTCTTTCCATATTTATGACTCTTTCATCGTTTCTTAAGCTCCAATCAAGCTGACCATACCCTACATCTATAGCATAAACTTTTTTTGCCCCATTTTTTAGAAGGCAATCTGTAAATCCGCCAGTCGATGCGCCCACATCCATTGCTATTTTGTCTTTCACATCAATATTAAAGTATTTGATTGCCTTTTCAAGCTTCAGACCGCCTCGACTTACGTAAGGGTTGCTTTTCCCTTTTATTTCTAAACTCGAATAAATGCTTATAATATCCCCAGCTTTATTTATCTTTTTCCCATCTGCAAAAACCTCTCCTGCCATTATAGAAGCTTTAGCTTTTTCTCTTGATGTGAAAAAGCCTTTTTGTACCAATAATAAATCTGCTCTTTCTTTATCTTTCATGACATCACCAATTCTATTATTTTTTCTGCCACAGAATCGCTGTCTAATCCATATTTTTTAAATAAACTTTCTACATCGCCATGTTCTATGAATTTGTCAGGAAATCCAAATCTGTAGAAATTCTTGCGTATATTATTTTCATTTAATAACTCCAATATTGCGCTTCCAACACCACCTATAAGCACATTGTCTTCCAATGTAAATATGTAATCAACTTTTTTCGAAATTGTTATAATCGTGTTTATATCTAAAGGCTTAGCAAATCTTAAATTCACTATATAAGGGTTTATGGAATTATTTTTAAGCCTTAAAGACGCACTTAATGCAATTTTAACCATCCTGCCGAGAGCAAAAATCGCTACGTTAGAGCCAACATTAACGACTTCAGCTTCTCCCAATGTAAAATTAGGTTCTTTATTGATATCATAATTTTCAACTCTTCCCTTTGGGTATCTTATTGCGCAAGGTCCTTTTATCAAGCTGGATAATTTCGTCATCTCAACCAATTCATCTGCATCTTTAGGAGCCATAACTGTCATGTTTGGTATCATTCTCAAGTACGAAATATCAAAAACACCTTGGTGTGTTTCACCATCTTCTCCCACAAGGCCAGCTCTATCTACCGCTAAAACAACTGGAAGATTTTGAATACATATATCGTGTATTACTTGGTCAAATGCTCTTTGCAAAAAAGTCGAATACACCGCAAAATAAGGCTTATATCCATTTACTGCCATACCAGCAGCAAAAGTCGCAGCATGTTGCTCTGCAATGCCTACATCATAAAATCTATTTGGGAACTTTTCAGCAAAGTAATTTAATCCTGTCCCATCCGGCATTGCAGCAGTTATTGCAACTATCTTTTTATTATTTTCAGCCAAATGAGTCAATGTTTTACCAAATACATCAGAATACGTGTCGGCCTTTTTCTTAAACTCTCCTGTTCCTATATCAAAAATTCCAGCGGAATGAAATTTATCAGGATTATCTTCTGCAAATACATATCCCTTTCCCTTTTTCGTTATCACGTGAATTAAAATAGGTCCGTTCATTTTTTTAGCTCTTTTTAATACGTCAATTAAGGAATCCAGATCATGACCGTCAATTGGTCCTAAATATGTAAACCCCATTTCCTCAAAAAACATTCCAGGTACAATTAATTGTTTGATGGAATCCTTTATTTTTTCGATTGATTTATGGATGCTTTTCCCAATAGGCGGTATTATGTTTAAGATATTCTCTAAATCTTTCTTTAATCTAAAATAGCTTGGATCCGTTCTTAACCTACTTAAATAAAGTGAAAGACTACCTACATTTTTTGATATAGACATCTCATTGTGATTTAATATTACTATGAGATTTGTCTTAGATCTGCCTGCATCATTTAAAGCCTCAAAAGCCATTCCACCAGTAAGCGCTCCATCGCCTATTACAGAAATTACTGAATATTTTTCATTATTTAGATCTCGTGCCTTTGCTATTCCCAAGGCAGCAGATATAGATGTGCTGCTGTGTCCCGTTTCGAAAACATCATGCACGCTTTCATTTCTCTTGGGAAATCCCGACAAGCCACCAAATTTTCTTAATGTATTAAAGCGATCTCGTCTTCCTGTTAATATCTTGTGCACATAGCTTTGATGCCCTACATCCCAAATAATCTTGTCCTTAGGCGATTCAAAAACGTAATGAAGTGCAATAGTCAATTCCACTACTCCGAGATTTGACGCTAAATGCCCGCCTGTCTTAGAAATATTATTTATCAAAAAACTGCGTATATCACTTGAAAGCTCTTCTAATTCAGTCAAACTGCATTTTTTTATATCATTAGGCGTAGAAATTTTTTCGAGCACAGTGCCCACTCACTTTCTATTTTTTATTTTTCTTAGAATTAGATGGGAAAAATTCTATACCTGTATTTTTTTCAAACCACGCCAAAAGTATGCCAACAGCAAAAATGATTGATTGGCTTTTATACATTCCTAAATTTTTCCCTAAAGATTTACCACCAATTGTAACCGCTGATAGTATTCCTCCAAAAATAGTCGCATAAATAGTGCTTTTAGTGCTGGAAATTGACAACTTAGCAATTATGCTGCTTAATGCAGCACCAGATACTATTCCACTTATATCGCCAATTATGTCGTTGCAAATATTTGTAACGATATTTGCATTTCGTATCAATTTAATCGATTGCTTAGCTCCAAAAACCTTATTTGATGCCATAGAATGAAAAGGTTCTTCAGTTCCTGTTGCAACAGCTATACCAATTATGTCAGATAAAACTCCTATAAATACTATAACCAACAATACAAAAAAAGCAATTATTATATTGCTTCTCTTTAACAAAACATCCGACGAAAAATTCAATATTACGGCAAAAATAAAGCTAAAAATGAAGGCATTTATAGTCCACTTGTAATTTATATTAAACTTTTTAGATTTCATTAATAAAATCCTCCTATGTACTTGAAGTGGTAGCATATTGAGTAAATTTTGTGGCTTAGGTCCAGCAGGGTTTCCCCTTCAGGCACCAACTGTCGCCATTTGGCGGTTTCCCTTTAAGCCTGAATCTACTTTGTCGCCAAAAGTATGACTGGATTACCACTTAGTCCACACTGTAATCCTCAATATGCCTCCTTCGAGCAGCCTAGGAGCTTTCCTCGACGGTTTGTTAATTCCTATCCTCTTTTGCAACTAAGGTTTCATCAGCAATAGCTTTAACTTAAGAGCTCTTTAAGTTAAAGTTCAGTCTGATAGCCACCTTAATCACTCAAGGCAGGCTACACTACCCACAGCTTTATTACCGCATGGTAGGTTCACCCTATGCCGTAGCACATTATGCCACGGGAATAGGTCTCCACGAAAAGGGGGTCAATGCCCACATGCCATTGCAGGTTGCCCCTCTTTTCTTAACTCCCAGCACAAGCCCTCGATTGGGCATCAAAAGCCAGCACCAGGAACTTCATCGATATGCCTTTAACGGATTTTTAGGCCCGTCTTCGGAATTAACAATACCGACTAGGATACTGCACCACTTCATGTCGATATTGATTATAGCATTTTTATGTGTTTGTATCAAATATAATAATTGTTCAAGTTTTGTTGCTAAGAGCTAAATGTATTGCATAATAACATGCTGCACATATTAATTTAATCTATGCTTTCTTATGCTCTAACTATCTCTCTCTGCCATGTACTGAGTAAGATTTTTTAAGAATTCACCCTTTTCTCCAAAACTGTCTAATATATTAATTGCTTTTTCAGTCAACTCATTTACAAGATCTATAGAACGTTGTAATCCCAGTACGCTTACAAACGTGGATTTCCCATTCACTATATCACTGCCAATATCTTTTCCAAGTTTCATTTCGTCTCCTAAAATATCTAAAATATCATCTTTTACCTGAAACGCAAATCCTAAATATTCTGCGTAACTGTTTAATTTTTTTAAAGTATCATCATCTGCACCACCCATTATCGCTCCTGCTAAAATTGAAGCTCTTATTAAAGCACCTGTTTTATGGTCATGCATGAATTTCAAATCATCTATGCCAATTTCTTTGTTTTCTGATAGTAAATCTACAACTTGCCCTGCTATCATTCCACGGCATCCTGCCGCACGGGCGATTTCGTCAGCGGCCTTTAAAATGTTTTGACTTTTACTTGAGTTCAGTGCTTGTTGAATCAATACTTCAAATCCATAATTTAGCAAAGCATCGCCAGCAAGAATCGCAATCGCTTCACCATAGACTTTGTGATTTGTAGGTTTTCCACGCCTTAAATCATCATTGTCCATTGCAGGCAAATCATCATGAATCAGCGAATAAGTATGTATAAATTCTATTGCACACGCAACTGCCAGTGCATCTTCTTTATTCCCACCTACTAATTCGCAAGCAGATATGCAAAGTACAGGCCGAAGCCTTTTGCCACCAGCAAAAACACTGTACCTCATAGCTTCAAACAAGACTTCTGGCCTATCAGTTAATGATAAAAATTCATTTAACCCTTTATTAATATATTCTATCTTTTCTCTAAGAATGTCATCAAACATCTTTGTCCTCCTCAAAATTAAATGGTATTTCTTCATTTTCATTAATGAGCATTGTTATTTTACCTTCAATATCATTTAGCTCTTTATTCAATTTCTGAGATAATTCAAGACCTTCTTTGAATAGTTTAAAAGATTCTTCTAAAGACAGATTGCCATCTTCTAATTTTTTTACAATATCATCTAACTTATCCATACTTTCTTCAAAGTCCATATTTTCGCTCATATCTCATCACCTCATTGACAGTACAAAGTGCTTCGCCATCTTCAAACAAAAGGTATATTTTATCATCTGATGAAATATCATTAGCCTTTGTAACTAAATTGATTTTGTCTTTATCCATCGTCATTGTGTATCCTCGCTTTAAGACATTTAGCGGACTCAAAGCATTTAGTTTTTCTACAAGACTTATATACTTGCTCTTTTTGTCTTTTAATATTTTGTAGATACTATCTTCCATAATTCTATTTAGAGTATTTAAGCGTTCTTTCATCTGCCGATTTTTGATAATTGGGTTTTTACCTATTACAAGCTTCTTCAGATTATTGAGGCGATATCTCTTTTTATCAATTATTGACAATATATAGCGATATAAACTTCTTTTATAGTTTTTAATTTTTTCGTTGTAAAAATTAACATCAGTTACTGCCAATTCTGCTGCTGCAGATGGCGTTGGCGCTCTTAAATCTGCAACAAAGTCAGCTATCGTAAAATCAGTCTCATGTCCTACAGCAGATATTACAGGTATTCTGGAATTATAAATGGCTCTTGCTACTATCTCCTCATTAAAAGGATAAAGATCTTCAAATGACCCGCCGCCTCTACCTAATATAATCAAATCCACATCGCTTCTTTTATTAACCTTTATAATAGCTTCCACAATTTCTGAGGAAGCTTTAGTTCCCTGAACTAATATCGGAACCACCATGATATCTATCGACGGCTTTCTCCTTCTTAAAATATTTATAATATCGTGAACAGCCGCACCTGAAGGTGATGTAATCACCGCAACTTTTTTTGGATTTTTAGGAAGATTCTTTTTCTTATCTAACTCAAACAAACCTTCACTTTTAAGCTTTTGCTTTAATCTCTCAAAAGATAAAAAAAGAGAACCTAATCCTTCAACTTCAATATTAAAAACATGTAATTGAAACGAACTGCTTTTCTCATAAACGTAAACTCTACCGGTTACAATTACAGACATGCCATTTTTTACTTCCACATTTATGTTATCGATATAATCTTCAAAAACAACGCATTTTAAAAAGGAATACTCATCAGCTAATGTAAAATAGAGTGCTTGTCCTCTAAAATACAAATTTGATATTTCGCCTTTTACCATTACATGTTTTAATATTATGTCGCCTGTAACTATGTTTTTTAAATAATCATTAACTTGTTTTACCGTAAGAGTTTTTAATAGCATTTTTATATGCCTCCAATGTATTTGATAAGACTATGGACGTCGTTACAGGACCAACTCCACCAGGAACTGGTGTTATATAGCTGCATAAATCCTCTACACTTTGAAAATCACAGTCACCGTATATTTCTCCATTGTGTTCATTTATTCCAGCATCAATCAGTATAGTGCCTTTTTTTACCATATGACCATCTACAAGATTTCTCCTACCTACTGCTAATACTAACACATCCGCTGTTTTAGTATACTCATCTAAATTCAATGTTTTCGAATGGCATTGAGTAACCGTCATATCAAGATCCAGCATCAATTTAGCAACTGGTTTTCCCACTATATTGCTTCTTCCAACGACAACAGCATGTTTTCCAGTGTAATCAACATCCAAACTTTTCAAAATTGTCAAGATAGCATAAGGTGTACATGGCAAATAGAGAGGATTACCCGAAAATAAGCGTCCCATATTGTATGTCGATATACAATCTACATCTTTTATGGGATTAATAAGATCGTAAATTCTTTGCGCATTATATGATTTTGGAAGAGGCATTTCTATCATTATACCATGAATACTATCGTCTGTATTTAGCTCATTTAATTTTTCTAAAAATTTGTCTTCTTCATCATCGTTAAAAAAATATGTATAAGCATCAATACCAACATTTGCACAAGCTTTAAGCTTAGTATTTGCGTATATCGTAGAAGCTTCATCATTTCCAGCAACGAGAATCGCAAGTTTTGGATGATAATTTTTTTCAAGTATTTCGGATTTTACTTTTTCTCTTATTGATTTCGCGATATTTCTACCATCAATCACCATTTATATCACCGCCAATGATATCCCTTACTAAATTCCCCAAAATTCCGTTTATAAAAGCCGGCGATTTCTCAGTGCTGTACTTTTTGGCAATCTCCACTGCTTCATTAATAGAAACACTGCTTGGTATATCAGCAGAATATAGTATTTCGTAAAAACTGCATCGCATTATTGCTAAATCAATTTTTGCTATTCTATTAATATCCCAATTCTTAAGATACTTTTTAATTTTTTCATCAATATTATCAAGATTTTTAATTACGCCAAAAAACGCATTTTCTATATAATCTTTCTCATTCCCTGGATCATTGTCCTCAAGGAATTTATCGAAAATTTTTTGAGACTCCAGCTTTGATATGTCGTATTGATATAATAGTTTTACTAACCACTCTCGAGCTTGCGTCCTGTTCACATTTTTCAACTCCTCTAATCGTAATTTGCTAATTACATTTTATCCATTAAAATTAACCCTCTGCATTAAGAGGGTTTAAATATCATTTATTTTCTTTTGGAGGTTCTTTGGACTTTTGTTCTTTCTCCATGTTTACTCCTTGAATATGTATGTTGACTTCTACAACTTTAAGTCCTGTCATTGTTTCTATTGCCTTCTTAACATTCTCTTGTACATTCCAAGCTATTTCAGGTATTCTCACACCATAGTCAACTACAATGTACAAATCAATGGCCGCTTCTTTTTCACCAACTTGTACCTTCACACCTTTTGATAAATTCTTCCGACCTAACATTTCAGTTATTCCATTGACAACTCCACCACTCATTCCCGCTACACCAGGAACTTCTGTAGCAGCCAATCCCGCTATAACAGCAACAACATCATCTGATATTTTAATCGTTCCAAATTCAAGTTCTTGGCTTATATTTTCCTCCATAATAACACTTCCTTTCAATAGATATTATATCAGACAATCAAATATTTTACAATTATGACTAATTCATTCTATTCATTATTTTTATGTTATCAAGAGGAAAACCTGTTTGCTGAGATACAACATCTTGTATTTTTGCAACTTCCTGTGCTGATAATTTATCAGCTTGCACTATGACATTTGCAGTATTGTTGTCAATCAAAACTATAGCATCTTGAAATCCTTTTGCTTTAATCAAATTCTCTAATATCAATTCCTTTTGATTCGTCTCTGTCAACTTGATAATTTGTTTTTGAGCTTCATCCCGAGTCTCCTGGCTTGTATTCTTGTTATTTACTATTTCTTGCAAAGCCTCTAAACTACGGCTTCTGTTAATATCTCTGTCTTGTCTATATGAAGCAAATAAACCACTGGATAATGTTGTTGTCACTTCGGATTGCTCATTAGCTGATGAAGAACTAGAAACCTTGCTATTGTCTATCAATTGTGAATTTAAGCTATTTTTGCTTGAAGTATTTTTATTAATTCCGTTTTGATAATTATAATTGATTACAAAAGCTATCGCTATAAGCAAGACCAATGATGCTATTGCTATAGATTTTTTCTTTAAATACATCATAATAGACCCTCCTAAATTTTATTTTGAAGATACGACTTTAACTTTATATGCGGGAATGCCCAATGCTGTCTCAACAGCCGTCATAAGTTCATATTGAACATTTGGATCTTTTGCGCCATCAGCGACGACGACAACACCCCTTACCTCAGGCATTACTTTTTTTAATATCATAGGTTGATTTTCTCCACTGGTATTTTGTGAAGTAACAATTTTGTTATCCGTCTCACTTTGAATGGTTATCCTCGTGCCTCCATTGCTGTCCTTTTCGTTGGTGGTAGTTTCTGATTGTACTGTATCCATAGCTGCTACTATTTCTTCATCAGAGTCCAAAGTGACAAGCACATCTACATTGCCAGCTCCATGAATTCTGGATAGTATTTCCTTTAATTCAGATTCCAATTTACTTGCATAATCATCATTTGTGATTTGCGTTTCAACCATTTGTTTATCTGAACTTTTATTTGTTGGTTTAGGCTTAAAAAAGATGCTGGCCCCAATCAAAATAATCAAACCAATAATGAAAATTACAGTCAAATCTTGTATAGTCTTATTATCAGCTTTTAAAATTTTTTGCTTTAGTTTATTAAAATCCACAATTTTATCCCCCTTTCATTTTATCTTTCCTCTATAGTTATATTCTTTAATGGTACATTATAGAATTTACTTAAATCGTTTTTGATGTTATCAATCTTACTCGTCTTTTCATTTGCTTTACTCACTTCAATTGAAATATTTCCACTGCCGTTTGATGTTTCATTTTTGTCATTAAAAATTGTTATCTTGATTTCTTTTACTATTCCAAATCTCTTATCATTTAAATCGTCAATTATTGATGATTCCACCTCTACATCAGAGGCACTTACCATAGATAATATTCTCTCTTTTATCTGATCATTTAGCCTTTTTTTATACTCATCGACTATAAGCTTATTTCTTTCCACCTCCGCTTGCTTAGTCATTCCACTTATGTCTACATTGTTATAGTTATACTCTTTTTCTAAAGCACTATTTATGTTGATACCGCTTTTAATAAATCCTAATACTGGATTTATGATTGCGATCATGATTGTCAGACCTATTACTACCTTTACGTATTTTTTCATGCTTGACGATGGTATTAAAAGTTCAAATATTATAGCCAATATTGAAATATACGTTATTTGAATTATCCATCTTTTTACTTCATCCAAGAAATTCATCCCCTTTGTAACCTATCTCATCATGACGCTGATACTTGATGCGTTAATTACGGCTGTTATGGCTAAAAACATCATTACGGTTACAGATACTAATGCAGCAAACACATATGCAACAGATGTTGAAATATCAGACAAAAAATCAACTATTTTTTTGTCAGCAATGGGCTCTACGACTGCGGCAGAAAGTTTGTATATAATCATTACTGAAAATATCTTTATGATTGGTACTATAGCCATTAAAATTATAGCTATCAATCCAAAAGTGCTTATTGCACCCTTTATTAGAAGCGATGCACTCATAATTGTATCTATGCTATCAGATAATATGCTACCTACAACTGGCAGAAATGTTCCTACTGCGTATTTAGTTGTTCGCGAAATTACCCCATCCGCTAATGATGATGTAATGCCTTGAATAGTTAAAACACCTATAAAAATGCTTAGTAATATTGAAATTGACGCTGTACAAATTGTTTTAAATAAATCTGCAAGTTTGTTTAAAGTAAATTTATCAGAAATTCGGCTTATTATCCTAATTGCCGTCATAAATAAAATTGCAGGAAGAATAAAATCTCTTATTTCTTTGGCTGTAAATTCGACAACCATTACCAATGCTGGCTGAAAAAAGGAAGCAGATACAAAAGCACCAACCGAAGCCAACATGGTAATCAAAACCGGCAATATTGCTTGCATAAAATTGACCATACTATCTATCGCATCTTTTCCGATATTTAAAACGCTCATAAAGCTTTTAATCGCAACTATAACTAAGACAATGTAGACAGCTATATGGGCTACTTGGCTTATGCCTCCATTTTCAAACGAATTTTCTAAATTAGTTAGTACAGCACCGATAATTGATAATAGGATAAGCTGTACTAAAATTTCAACGGATGCTTTGACTTCATTGAAAAAAATATTTAGTACACCATTGACAATGTTTTTAACGCTAAATGTCTCCTTTCCATTTAAAAGATTGTACAAATATGTTTTAACGTCTGTTATTTGAAACGCATTGCCATTCTTCTCATTTATTCCCTTGATCAATGAGTCAATTTGACTTGTATCTGCATTGCTTATTTGGCTGTATAAATCGTCTTTTGTGTCAGCGTAAATCTTTATTGGAAACATTGATATTGTCATTAATATGAAAATTAAACATAAAGCTTTTCTCATGTTTATCACCTCACGGCAGTATGGAGACAATAGTGTCCACCAATGCTATAATAATTGGAAGAGACAAAAAAATGATTATTATTTTCCCTGCTAATTCGATCTTTGTAGCTATATTTTTTTCATCTGCATCATTTGAAATCTGTACTCCTAATTCTGCAATATATGCGACTCCTATTATTTTAAGAATTGTTTTTACGTAAATGCTGTTTATGCCGCTTTTGTCTGCAATTGTATTTAAAACCGTTATTATATTGCTGATTTTTGGGACTATGATAAAAAATATAAGTATGCTGGCTGATAAACTTATTATGATCGCCACATCTTCAAAATTCTCTCTAAACAGTGAAAGGATTATTACACATATGATACCAATTGCTACAATCTGAATGATTTCCATAAAAGATTTCCTTTCGTTTGTTAATATATTCAATACAACTGAAATATTGTTTTTACGGCAGTAAATAGATTGTTGATCATTGTAATTACCATCATCAACACAACTACTACTCCTGCTAATGTAACCATCATGGCTTGTTCCTCTCTCCCAGACCTTATAAGAATTTGATTAAGAACGGTAACTAAGATTCCGATTGCAGCAATTTTAAAAATTATATCTATGCTCAAAATCACTACCTCCCTCTATAGAAATATGATAACTACAGCAATTCCTATCAATATGCCAAGGTTCTTATACAATCTTTCATTTTTTCTGCTTGACTCCTCAGCGTCAATAAGCTGTTTTTTTAATAACTCAGAAGCCAATTTAAAATTCTTTTCTTGATTATATATATCTGAATTCCCGAGGCCATTGCCGAACGATTTTAGTATTTTTATGTCATCTTGACTTAAATTTATGTTTTCAACTTTATTAAGGGCAATTTCCCACGCTTCACCAGCCGTATACCCTTCATTAGAATTTAAAATTTGAGATACTAATAAAAAAAATCTTCCTACGCCTGATTCTGATGTTTCAGACAATTTAGCAAATGCTTCAGACAATGTTACTTGGCTGTAGGTTATTTCAGTTATGAGTAAGTTTAGGCTGGATAAAAAAGACCTTAACGTTTGTCGTCTTAATGTATATTTAAGTGATTTCATATAACCTATCATAGCAGAGGAAATTAAAACTAAAACCATTCCAACGATCTTCAGCATATTGTCTTACATTCCTTTCTATAAGGGCCTTTAAAAATCGTATTAAAATCTCTGTCAAGAATGGCTTCTATAGTGCCTGCTCCTAATTTACGGCTTAAAATCACATACCTATCAAATTCTCTATTATTTAACATTTCATCAATGTACTTTTTCCTCACTACATCTTCTACGTCATTTCCATGGACTGTCGTAATTATACTTACTCCTGCATTAAGTGCTTCGTGAATAGATGCTATATCTTCAACTTTACCTATTTCGTCAGTTATTATGGCTTTTGGTGACATAGATCTTATCATCATTAAAATGCCAATATGCTTTGGACATAAATCCAATACATCCGTTCGATATCCTACATCGTTTTGCGGAATGCCTTTAAAACATGCAGCTATTTCTGATCTTTCATCTACAATTGATACTTTCTCTCCACGAAAATTCAATTCAGGCATTCCATTGCTAATATTGCGAGCTATATCTCTTATAAGTGTTGTTTTGCCGCATTGTGGAGGCGAAATTATCAACGTATTATTCACTACGTCTGGATATTTTACAATGTACCTCATTATTTCATCTGAAGAACCAATACATTGACGCATTATTCTGTAATTGAGGCCAGATATATTTACAATTGTCTTTACAGATTCACCATCAAGGACACATTTACCACATATTCCTACTCTATATCCACCTTTTATAGTAATGTATCCATTTCTCAGCTCATTCTCAAAAGCATATATGGATGATTTGGAGATAAGCTGCAATGCTTTTTCACAATCTTCATTTGTAACTATATACGCTAAATTTGGGGAATTAACTACATTTCCATCCGCAGATAAAAACCTTTCTTGATTATTCGCATAAACCGTCAACGGTCTATCAATTCTAAGCCTTATTTCCTCCAATCCTTCTTTCAAATGATCGCTTAACTTGATAATTATGCTTCTGATATTCAACGGTAGAGAATACAATAGATCATCGTAATTTTTGCTTTTGTTTATCATTACATGTCCTCCTCTCTACAAAAATTATATTTAGGAGTACGAATATTTATGAATAAAAAAATGCCCACTAAATAATTTAGTGAGCATTTTTGCGCTATTTGATTTTAACAGCTATTCTTTGTCATCATCTTCATATATTATTACATCTTTTACGTTAACTGTCTCATTGCAATGAGGGCAGACAATTTCCGCGTCTTCATCGTCTAAAAGCTCATCTTCTACACTCATCAGCATGTGACAGTTGGGACATTCAACTTCAACATAATCGTACTCATCATCAGATTCATCATCGTATATTTCACCTTCTACTTCTGACAAATCTTCATCAATGGCACCTACATAATCATCAAGTTCTGATTGTGAGGCCTCAAGATCATTAATAGCATCTGCAAAGTCCTCCAGCGCATCAATGATGGCAATTAACACTTTGCCTTCCTTTGATTTTTCATCAATTTCCAACCCATCTACTAAGCCTCTTAAATACGATATGCGCTCATACAAGTACTCCATCTTACATACCTCCTCCTTTACTATTATTTTTTAAAAGGTGCAAAACTATACTCTTTCCAGATACTCTGATGTCCTCGTATCAATCTTTATAACATCACCTTGATTTACAAACAGCGGAACTTGAATGATAGCTCCTGTTTCAACTTTAGCAGGTTTTGAACCACCTGTCGCAGTATCGCCTTTAAATCCAGGTTCCGTTTCAACAACTTCTAATTCTACAAAAGTAGGAGGTTCTACTGAAAAGGCCTCACCTTTATAGAATTTTATTGTTGCTATCATATTCTCTTTTAAAAATTTCATGGCATCTTCGACTTTTTCGTAATTCAAAGGAATTTGTTCATATGTCTCAGTATCCATGAAGTAGTATAGATTGCCGTCATTGTAAAGATACTGCATATCTTTTCTTTCTATGACTGCCTCGTCAACTTTTTCAGTGGGGTTAAAAGTTCTCTCTACAACAGCACCTGTTATGACGTTTTTCAGCCTTGTTCTGACAAAGGCAGCTCCTTTTCCCGGCTTTACGTGTTGAAAGTCCACAACCGTAAAAACTTGACCATCAATGTCAATAGTCATTCCTTTTCTGAATTCTCCTGCTGATACCAATTAAAATCCCTCCATCATTAGTTAAACTTCAATTAATTCCTTTGGCGAATTTGTCAAATCTATAACGCCATCCTCTTTTAATAATACCATATCTTCTATTCTAACGCCAGAGAAATTAGGAATATATATCCCTGGTTCAACTGTAACAACCATTCCAGCTTTTAATAAATTCGTCTTTTTGGGACCCATAAAAGGATTTTCATGTATCTCCAATCCTACGCCATGGCCTAATGAATGACCAAAATAATCACCATAGCCTTTATCTATGATTACCTTTCTTGCAAGATAGTCACCATCTTTTTCTATCATGCCAGCTTTTAAATTATTGATCGCATTTATCTGCGCTTCTAAAACTACATTGTAGATTTCTCGCTGCTTGTCATTCGCTTTTCCGATGACCACAGTTCTTGTCATGTCAGAACAATATCCATTTACCTTGCACCCATAATCAAATGTCACAAAATCGCCATATTCGATGATTTTATCAGAAGCTTTTCCATGCGGCATCGAAGACCTTTTGCCAGATGCAACTATAAAGTCAAACGATTTTTCTTCTGCTCCAAGCTTTTTCATGTAATATTCCATTTCTAAAGCCACATCTTTTTCTCTCATCCCAGGCTTTATAAAACTCAGAAAGTATTTAAAAGTTTCATCTGTAATATACTGTGCCCTTTTGATATTTTCTATTTCTGTCTCATCCTTTATCTCTCTTAAAGATTCCACAAAACCATTTTCAGGTTTTAGCTCTACTTGTAAAATGTCTTTCAATTTATTGTACTGTTCAAAAGTTATGTAGTTTCCCTCAAATCCAAGTTTGTCAATACCCATATTTGATATGCAATCTCTTATCGCTTCAAAAATATCTGATTTGTGTTCAACTATTTTAAAGCTTTTAACTTCATATGAAGCCTGCTCAGTATACCTTGAGTCTGTAATAAAATAAGACTCATTGAGACCTACAATAGCAACGCTATCGTCACCTGTAAATCCAGTCAAATATGTTACATTTACAGGTTTAAAAATCAAAAAGCCATCTAATCCCTTTTCAACTAACAAATTTTTCGCTTCATTTAATCTGTTTTTCAAAATATCACTCCTTTAAATTATCTTCTAATAATTTAACTGCATTTAAAGCTAAGACATAGCTAAAAGGTCCAAAACCTGATATCTGCCCAAGACATTTAGTAGCAGTCACAGAAACGTGCCGAAAATCTTCTCTCTTTTGTATGTTGGAAAGATGCACCTCTATTACTGGTATATCTATAGCACCTATTGCATCCATTATTGCATAGCTATAATGTGAGTAAGCACCAGGATTTATTATTATAGCATCAAAATTATTCTTTGCAGAATGAATAAAATCTATGATCTCACCTTCGCTATTAGACTGCTGTATTTTAACAGCCAAATCAAGTTTTGAAGCTTCTCTTTTAATTATATTGTTTATTTCATCAAAACTTACCTCTCCGTAAATGCTTATCTCTCTGCTACCCGTAAGATTCAAATTCGGCCCATGTATAATAAGAACTCTCTTCATATTAAAAACCTCACTTTAAAATTTATTCTCTTATTTGACCATTCCCTAAAATTACATATTTATATGTGGTCAATTCTTTAAGCCCCATCGGCCCTCTCGCATGCATTTTTTGTGTGCTAATGCCTATTTCAGCGCCAAATCCAAACTCTCCTCCATCAGTAAATCTTGTAGATGCATTTACATATACCGCTGCTGAATCAACTGATTTCAAAAATTTCATTGCATTTGTATAGTTTTCTGTAATAATGCTTTCAGAATGACCCGAAGAATATTTAGCTATATGGTCAATAGCTTCATCAATGCTTTCCACGACTTTAACAGCTAGTATCAAATCTAAATACTCTGTTTTCCAATCGTCTTCAGTCGCTTCTTTTACATCAGTACAGATGGATTTTGTCATGCTACAACCTCGTATTTCTACCCCTAAAGATGTAAGTTTATTCACCATAGCAGGCAAAAAGTTTTCCGCCAAATCTTTATGGACAAGAACTGTCTCAATAGCATTACATACACCGGGTCTTTGAGTTTTAGCATTTACAATGATATTGATGGCTTTTTCAAAATCAGCATCTGAATCAACAAACACGTGACAATTTCCTACTCCAGTTTCAATAACAGGTACCGTTGAATTTTGTATAACATTTTGTATTAGATTCGCACCACCCCTTGGTATAATTAAATCTATCTTACCATTTAATTTCATCATGCGATTTACTTCTTCTCTATCTGTATTTTCAATAAGTTGAATGGCTCCTTTTGGAATGCCACATTCTTCTGCTGCGCTTGAAATAACCTTAACAATGGCTATATTGGAGTTTATTGCATCACTGCCACCTTTTAATATAACTGCATTTCCAGATTTTAAACACAATCCTGCAGCATCGGCTGTTACATTTGGCCTAGATTCGTAAATTATGCCTATGACTCCAATTGGACAGCGCATTTTCCCGATTTGAAGACCATTAGGCCTTTTCCACATTTCTTCTATGTTTCCAACAGGATCTGGTAACATGGCTATCTCTCTAAGTCCATTTGCCATACCTTCTATCCGCTTTTCGTCTAACTTAAGCCTATCAATTAATGATTCTTTCACTCCCTTAGTTTTTGCAATCGAAACGTCTTTTTCGTTTGCTTCTAATATTTCGCGCTTATTTTCCACAAGCTTCAAAGCCATATTTTTAAGCGCTTCATTTTTAATGTTTTCATCAAGAATTGCAAGTATTCTTGATGCCTTCTTGGCAGCATCTGCCTTTAAATCGACTTCCATATTTCTAATCCTCCTTACACAACACTTTATTATACACTATTAAGTCAAACTATGACAACTAAATTGTCTCTGTGGACGACTTCATCGTAATTTTTATATCCTAAAACTTTGTCTATATCGGTCGATTTTAAACCTTTTATTTTGTTAACCTCATCAGATGTATAATTAATCAAACCTCTTGCAATCTCTTTTCCATCTTTATCATATATTGATACACAATCCCCTACAGAATATTCTCCATCAGTTGATATAATACCACTTGGCAATAGACTCTTTCCATTTTCAAGTATGGCCTGTCTTGCCCCGCCATCAATAATTAGCTTACCTGACAATTGTGCATTAAATGCTATCCATACTTTTCTATTGCTGATAGGATTTTTAGCAGGCATAAAAACTGTCCCTATTTTTTCACCTGCTGCAATTTTGTTTAAAACATTATCAAGCTTGCCATTGGCAATCACCATTTTGACACCAGAGTTGTAACAAATTTTTGCCGCTTGAATCTTCGTATACATACCACCTGTCCCAAAATTTGTGCCAGAGCCTCCAGCAATTTCAAAAAGCACATCAGAAAAATCATGAACTACATCTATCAGCTTAGCTCCATCTACTTTAGGGTCTCTATCATATAGCCCATCTATATCAGTCAATATAATTAAAAGATCCGCTTCTATGATGCTTGCTACAAGCGCTGATAACGTATCATTATCTCCTATTTTTATTTCATCTACAGTAACAGTATCATTTTCATTTATGATTGGGACTACATTGTACCTTAATAAATTTGATAATGTATAGCTTATGTTTAAATACCTTTCTCTTATAGAAAAATCATCCTTTGTAAGCAATAGCTGAGCTGTAGTCTTCCCGTATTCATTAAAAAATTTTTCATACAGTCCGATTAGCAATCCTTGTCCAATTGCCGCCAATGATTGTTTTTCCGGTAATGTTTTAGGTCTTTTCAAAATATTTAGTTTGCCCATTCCAGCTCCAATGGCACCAGATGTCACAAGAACAACTTTATCACCTTTATTTTGCAAATTAGATATTTGCCGTACAATTTTTTCCATCATCTCTAAATTCAACTTTCCATTCTCATAAGTCAATGTACTTGTTCCGATTTTTACGACAATTTTCATATTCCTCTGCCCTCAACTTTTTATCTTGTTTTTAATTTCGAATATACATCTATTACTGTCAAAGCTACATCATTTATAGACATATCTGAAACATCTATAGTATAATCTGCAAACTCATAATAGTGCTGTCTTTCTGCTAAAAGAGCTTTTATCTTTTCATACACATCACCGTTAGCAAGTATAGGCCTTCTATCATTTTCACCAATATTTCTCAAAATTACCTCTGGATTCGCCTTTAAGCATATAACTACTCCATGTTTCCTCAATTGTACTATATTAGAAGGATTTAATACAACACCACCACCTGTTGATATAACATGATTTTTTAATCTGGAAGACCTTGCAACAGCAATTTTTTCAATTCCCCTAAAATATTTTTCACCGTATTTATCGAATATTTCCGGAATCTTCATGCCAGAAATTTTCTCAATCAAATCATCAGTATCAATAAAGCCGAAACTTAAAATATCAGCAACTCTTTTGCCAACAACTGTCTTTCCTGTAGCCATAAATCCGGTTAATGCGATGTTCTTCATTAAAATTTTATCCTCCAATACGCATAACTTTCTTACTGCTTATTTGTTGGTGTAGGTGGTGCAATTTTAGAAACATTGTTTATTGCACTGTTTATACTATCTGAAATAATTTTGTTTATATCAATTCCTTGCAAAGAATTCTGATTGTTTGAATTGGCGTTTGTATTTTGATTTCCCTTATTCACTTCAACTAATGATTTAAATGGATCACTTTTCCCACTTGTTTCAAGTGGATTCAAATTACTTCCGCCTTTTTTGCTCATAGAATATATCACAATATCTATATTAAGCAGCAAATTATTAGATTCATTGTCTTTACTTATCTCAAATGATTTTATATTGTTAAGCCTTTGCATTGATTGTACTTCTTCAATAAAATTCGATATTTTTGAATAGTCGCCTGCAACTTTTATATTGACAGGGATTTCTACATATTTTGTCTTGCTGATTTTGTTATTATTTGTTTGATTTTCAGGACTCTGTAATTGATTATCAGTTAAATTAAAATTCAACTCTTCAAAATTTACGCCAGTCTTAGCAATTGCATCATCAAGCAAAACTACAAAATCTTCAATATTTTCATAATCAGGAAGTTTCTCATTGCATATTTCAATTTGACTATCAATCTCTGATAAGCGGTTTTTCATTTTATCTACACTTAATGTATTGTAATCATTCACCTCTGTCTGCAAACTCATAACATCACGCCTTAATTTATCTATAACCACCAGTTGTTTTGTCAAAACAAGCTGATAATATAAACCAAAGAAGGCGACAATAAACAATACACCTATTAGCATTTTTTCTCTCGTTGTCAATTTCATATAATTATACCACCTTAAGCTTAATTTGCAAAGTATATTGAATCAAACCACTATCAGATTTCTTTGTGTCTAAGAGATTAACATCATCTACATATTTTAATTTTCTCAAATTTAACATAAAATCCGATAAATATTTGTTCATATAAGAATCGCCTGTTATTTCCAACACACTTCCATTAAACTTCATATCCTTAATTGAAACATTTTCTGGAATATTAGACGAGATGTCATTTAAAATTTCCGTCATATTCAATCTTTTATCAGATAAATCTTTTATTATTTTTTCTTTTTGTAAATAATAATTTTCTTTGCTTTTAATAGTTGAATACATGTCTTTCTTTGCTTTTAAACTATTTAATTGGTTGTTTAAGGTAAACTTTTGCTTTTCTAAATTATTGATATAGATATTTGGCAAAAGCAAAATAAAAATAAGCACAAAAGCCACAATCAAAAAACCTATCAAAGTGATCGTATTTTTCTTTCTTTTTTCATTAAGTGATTTTATTTCATCTGGTATAAGATTAATATCTTTCAAATTACTCCCCCCTAATCAAAGAACCAAACACAGGCATAAAATATGTATGTAAATCGTCATCATTGCTTAAAACAGGTATCTTAAAAAAATCTTCTATATATCTTTTAAGCCCAGTAAGTCTTGAAGTTCCACCAATTAGATAAATTTCGTTAATGCCTTTATGGTAAGATGATTCAAAAAAGTCAAAAACCCTCGATATTTCGCTTAATTTACTGTTTACATATTTTTCTGTGTTTTCTCTAAGACTAGCATAATCTTCATCATTTATAAAAAAAGGTCTTTCCCTTTTATATTCTTCAGCAGTTTTAAAATCTGTATCGTACATATTGGCAATTATCTCGTTTATGTCATTTCCTCCGAATTTTACTACCCTGCTAAATGCATATTTACCTTCATTTATTATCGTAATATCTGTATACTCTGCACCAATATTGACTACAGACGTACTTCCCGTTGGTTTACATAATTTTTTTATCGACTTATAAATGCTATTGCTATATATATCGATGACTTCCAAATGCAATTTCAATGCTTTAGCTAATTTCAAATACCCGAAAATCATTTCTTTAGGCGCTGCCACAATAATTGTCCTTATCTTTTTATCACCCTCATCATGTTCAATCTGCTTATAGTCAACAATATAATCGTCTGAATTAGGTATGTACTGATCAATTTCATATTTTAAAGCATTTTTTAATTCATCATCTTTCATAAATGGCAGTACTATTTCTCTAATTATTATATCTGTGCTTGAGATGCAAAAGGTTAACTTCTTTTCCTTTGCAAATTTCCTTTTCAATATTTCATTTAGAAAGTCAGATAATACATTTATGTCGCTTAAATACCCATTTCTAATGCAATCTTGAGGTGTTCTTTCAATTGCCATATTATTTAATTTGTCATTTTTTCTATCGCAACTGCCAATCTTAGTGTAAAAGCTGCCTATATCAACGCCTATCATCTAATATCCTCTCCATGGCGCCTATGTTGGTTAACATAAAAAGCTGCTTTTGTAATCTGACTAATGATATCTACCTCAAATTGCCTTTTTAATTCATTGACTTTTGTGTATACCTCACCTTTCTCTGTGTCATAATATTTCGGAGGCAAATTATTTAACGTTAATGCCATTATATCAAGTTTACATTTGTCGCATTTACATACATCTAAATCTTTTAATACATTGTCGATAACATCTTTAACTGCTTCTTCCATAAAATTCTTTAGCTCCATTTATCATCTCTCCTTAATTTGATGGTGGTGTATTATCGATAACCCAACTGCTTATTGAAATTGGGTTGCCAGATTTATTTAGATCAAGAACAATCAATGCATGTCCGTATCTTTTTAAATTCTTAAAAGTTCCTATAGTTTCTATTCTTATTGTATATTTAGGCAAAATATTTGTCCCGTCAAAAGGCTGTAGATCAGTTATTTTAATATATAAAATAGTTACAGCAATCGTATTTTTATCATCTAAATAAAATTGATAATTTTGATACACATTAAAAACATTGTTTTCAAGGTATTGCCTTACTGCTTGATATATCGCTTCATACATAACCTCTCTTGGAACTGTTTGAGGCGGTATCAAAGAATTATATTCATTTATTAATGCATTAGCTGTATTATTTATTAAACTATTTAGATTGTCAAATAAACTTTTATTAAATACGCCTTTTGCCGTATCTAATCCAGCTTCCGCAGCATTATTCACTACTATTGAATTTCCATATGCATAAGAAGCCTTATATTCAAATAAAGAAATATCTAAAATAGACAATGCAAGCACAGACATTATAAGTATTATAATCAACGTGAATACTAAGGCAGAACCTTTATCATCCATTAAAAATATTTCACTTCCTTAAATATATATCTGACTCCAATGTAATCTTACCTGTACCATCGCTTTTTTGACCAACTATTTGAACATTAATAATAGTTCCATCAGAAGAAAGAGTAACAGAAAAATCATATATATTTGTAGCTATTTCGTTTCCATTGTTTAAATAATCAAACAGCTTATGTAATTGACTATTGTAAAGAATAATGTTTTTATCATCGATTTTTATTCCTGTATATCCATTGATACTATAAGGAGTAATTTTACTTTTGTCAGAACATTGATTAACCTTATTCATAATGTACGTCATAGCATATCTAACATTCTGTTCCACATCAGAATTGTTAACTACGTTTGAGTATGTTTTATATCCAGAATAATACAGTGAAGCATATATCGACACTATCAAACCTATTAAGGATAATACAACCAAAAGTTCAATTAATGTAAAACCTTTATTTCCATTTCGTAGGATCAAACAACCATCTCCAGTCGAAATTTGGATCCCACCACTGCAATGCTGGCGGAAAGTTTATATTACCAATTTTAGCAGATATCTCATCTGCAATTGTCTTTAAAGTATAGCCATCTTTCAATATGTATGGAAATTGAAAGATTTTCCACAAATCAATTGCATCAACAATAGTTCCAAATACTATGCTAAATGCGCTAATTAAATTTAATTTAACAATAGGATATAAGAATAATATTGCAGCTAATGCCCCCCAAGCAAAAACAGTAAATATATTAGATATATCCCTATAATTAATAGTACTTCCACTTGGGATATTAACAGTCGGTGGTATGTATGCAGTAACATTAGATGCAGGTGCAACTACATAAAGCGTATAGACTAAATTTGTTTTGTACTGATAATTGACTTGAAACTTGTATTTCATAAGTCCATTTCCAACAGATTGCGGATTTTCAGGCACAGATAAATAATATCCCTCTTGAATTTCTGGAAATATTTTTTTTTGCAAATCATTGTTATTCTTTATATTTCCTGCTTTTATGTCTTCCGCAATACTTTGTGCAATAGTAGCTTCTTTTGTTCTTATTTTAGAATCTGCATTTGTAATTACTGATTCATGAAACACACCTAAAAGAGGTATAGCTGCAATTGAAAATAAAGCTATTGCTACAAGGACTTCAATAAGCGTCATTCCAAAAGCATTTTTTAAATATTTCAATTTACTTCACCTCAATAATTCCCCTTTATCATCACTCTTCCTGTAGCAGGCAAAACAGTTATGTCTAACCTTTTATTTGAATTTAATAAGCTTATAGTGCAGCCACCAGGTATTGGAGCGCCTTGATTTGAAAAGGATATTTGTGCTGAATTGTCACTATACATGGTTATACCTTCAGGAAATTTCTTTGTCTTTATTCTTTTTACCATTGTACCAGGTTTATTTATGTAATACCCTTTATGGTCAGTCTGTATAGTTAAATACAAACTTTCATTTTCATAAATATTTTTATACTGAACATACCTTATATCACTGATAAGCTCATATGCCAACATTTTTAAGCGCATTTCCGAAGTTTTAGCATTGAAAAAATCTGTCTTTGGAACTGCTATCAATACGATAATAGAAAATATCGACACTACCGTTATCAGCTCTATCAGAGTCAATCCACTCTCATTTGCTTTCATGTATCGCATTGTTTCAACCTCTTATAAGTTTTATATACAGGTTCAACAAATCATATCCATATAAAATAGAAATCAAACAGGCAATGCTTATATACGGCCCAAAAGGTATGTAATCTTTTCTCGTCTTAATTTTAAACAAAATCATGGCGATGCCACCAATAGCACCTAATACAACTGCCAGAAAAAGCGTTGATATAGTAAGCTTCCATCCCACAAAAAGGCCAATCATAGCCATAAGCTTTATATCTCCACCGCCCATTCCTCCTCCTGACAATAAAGATATTAAAAGAAGCACTCCACCACCTACTAAAAATCCTACAATATAGTCCCATACGCCGTAATTAATCATAATCAACCTAAATGCTACTCCAGCTATCAATCCTATCAAAATTACTTTATTTGGTATTACCTTATGTCCCATATCTATAAACGATATGACTATCAATAATGAAGCTAAAAATGCATACGACAGCGCCTTTATAGATATACCAAAATATATAAATAAAATAAGATATATGAGTCCTGTTAAAAGTTCGACAATAGGATATCTTATGGATATTCTATTCCCACAATACCTGCATCTGCCTCTTAATACAATATAACTTACTACAGGAATCAAATCATAAGGCTTTAGCTCATGCTGACAATTTGCACAATGCGATGGAGGATACACGATTGACTCATTCCTGGGAAGCCTGTATATGACTACATTTAAAAAACTACCAATTACTGTACCAAATACAAAAACAAGCACGTATAGAATAAACATTTCTGCCTCCTCATATAGGTATATGCGGGCACCAATGGTGCCCCACATATGTTTCATAACATTTTAATTGTCTATATCACTATTATGTTTACTTTGAGGCTGCATTTTGAGAAGTCGGATATAATTGGTTGTCTTTAGAATCTGTAACTGTAACACTACCATCTTCACCAAAAGTAATCTTAAAATCTCCACCATACTGATCTTTAGGAGCTTTGTTCAAATATCCACCATTAACCAAATCATCTGGTGTAATATTTAAGTTAGGATTTGCGTTGTTAGTTGTTTGATCAATATAGTATGTTTCAGCGGCGTGTCCAATTACAGCAGCATTAGATATATCTGCCTTAGATTTAGAATTATTGAATATTTTTGTGACATTTGGTACTGCTATTGCTGCGAGTATTCCAAGTATTGCTATTACTACAATCAATTCAATCAATGTAAAACCCTTTTCATCTTTATTTAATGCCTTTACGAACCATGCCATTCTATTCACCCCCTTCCCGTAATGTCTCATTGTCCTATAAAGTTGTACATCTGGAACATAGGCATCACTATAGACACTACTATAAAGCCTACTATTGACGCCAAGAAAACTATTATTAGCGGTTCAATCAATGTGGTCATCTGAGATACGGCTGTGTCAACTTCACTGTCGTAAAAATCCGCTGTTTTCTTTAATATGCTGTCCAATGATCCCGAATCTTCTCCAACCTTTATCATTTGAATAACCATCGGCGGAAATATATCGATTTTCTTTAAAGGCAATGCAAGCCCGTTTCCCCTTTTTATCTCTTCTTCAGCCTTTTTTAAGCCATTTGCCACAACAGTATTGCCTACCACTTTTTCTACGACAGACAATGATTCCATCAGTGGAATCCCTGAACCTATAAGTGTTGACAGCGTCCGCGTAAACCTGGATGTAATGATCTTCACATTTAGTGAACCAAATATTGGCATCTTTAACATCAAAAAATCAAATAATTCTTTTCCTCTATCTGTCTTCATAATTCTCAAAAGTAAAAATATTAAAAATACGATATTCCCCAAATAGACATACCAATAATGCGCTATAGAATCACTTAAGCCTAAAAGTATCAATGTCGGCGTAGGCAATTGCGCTCCTGCATTTTTAAACATGCCTACAAATGTAGGAAGTACATTTGTAACAAGAAATACAACTACCAATACTGCAACGATTGATACAATTGCAGGATATGCTAAAGCTGATTTTATTTTTTGATTTAAATTATTTTCTTTCTCAAAATGTTCAGCCATTTCATTTAATACTTTGTCTAAAGTACCGCTTACTTCTCCTGCTTCTATCATGTTAAATAAAAGCATTGGAAATACATCTGGATGCTTTCTCATCGACTCAGAAAGAGTTTTTCCTTTCTGCACATCCTCGTATACATCATTCAAAGCCCTCTTAAGTCTTTTATTTTCAACTTGCTCAGACAAAGTAGCAAGCGATGCAACAATAGAAATACCTGCATTTATGAGCACCGAAAACTGCCTGCAAAACACAGCTATATCCTTTACCTTCACTTTACGAGAAGAATTGATGCTTTCAAAAATATCCTTCTTCTCCACCTTCTCCTTAACATCTAATATATAATAGTTTTTCTGCTTTAAGCTATCTACACAAGACGATAATGTATCAAGCTCCATAGTACCTGTTATAAGATTTCCATCCATATCCCTTGCCTTATATGTATAAGTTGGCATCTAGGCCACCCTTTCTCGTATCATCTTATACTACTAATCGAGAAAAGTTTTCTCTATCAACACAATATGTAAGTGCATCGTCCATAGAAATCAAGTTTCTCTTTAATAGCTGCGATATCCACATGTCCATTGTCACCATTCCAAATTTATTTCCTGTTTGCACCATCGATTGTATTTGAAATGACTTACCTTCTCTTATTAGATTTCTTATTGCAGGTGTAGCTATCATCACCTCTACAGCGACGACTCGCCCTGAATTATCTATTTTAGGTAGCAATTGCTGAGATACAATCCCTTCTAACACATTTGAAAGCTGTACTTTTATCTGCTGTTGCTGATGTGGTGGGAAAACATCTATAATCCTGTCGATAGTCTTTGCTGAACCTATAGTATGTAATGTAGACAACACAAGATGCCCTGTCTCAGCCGCTGTTATAGCTATCTGTATCGTCTCAAGATCCCTCATTTCTCCAACCAGTATCACATCAGGGTCTTCTCTTAATGCTGCCCTTAATGCACTGGCGTATGACAAAGCATCATGCCCGATTTCTCTTTGATTTACTATACTTTTTTTGTGCTTATGCAAATATTCAATAGGATCTTCCAGGGTCAATATATGACAATTACGTTCTTCGTTTATTAAATCGATCATAGACGCCAATGTCGTAGATTTTCCACTGCCTGTAGGCCCTGTAACAATTATGAGGCCACGGGTTTTAAGCGCAAGTTCTTTAATCACTTCAGGAAGTCCTAATTCATCAATTGTCGGAATTCTCAAAGCTACAGATCTTATAGCAAGGCTATATGTTCCTCTTTGTTTATAGGCATTTATCCTAAACCTTCCAAGCCCTTTTACTGAATACGACAGATCAATGTCACCCGCATCTTCAAGTTTTTTTAGCTCATCGCTTGAAAGCAAATCTTTTGTTATATCTTCAGTATCTTGAGGCGTTAATTGAGGTAAATCAAGTTTTATAAGTTGACCATTAATCCTAAGTACTGGAGGAACGCCAACTGTTATATGCAAATCAGATGCGCCTTTTTCTACAACCATAGCCAGAAGTTCACTTGTTTTCATCGTATCACCTTTAGCAATTATTTAATGTTAATAAGCATCATCATATGTAAGACGTAACATTTCATCTACAGTAGTTACACCTAATAAGACAAGCTTCTTTGCACTTTCTTTAAGCGTATTCATACCATTTGATACAGCCTCATTTAAAATCACATCTGCCGGAGCCTTCTCATTTGTAAGCTCTCTTATCTTAGGAGTCATCATCATTATCTCGTATATAGGAACTCTACCGCGATAACCAGTCTTATTGCAAACGGCACATCCTTTTGATTTGTACAATTTAAGTGGTTCATCGGTATCGACCCCTAAAATAATCTTTTCTCTCTTGCTGGCATCATATTCTGTTTTACAGTTATCGCATATTTTTCTCGCCAACCTTTGAGCAATGACACCGACAACAGACGAAGAAATAAGGTATGGCTCAATCCCCATGTCAATAAGCCTTGTTATCGCGCCTGCAGAATCATTCGTATGTAATGTAGATAATACAAGATGACCTGTTATGGAAGACCTTATGGCTATTTCTGCAGTCTCTCGGTCTCTTATTTCACCAATCATTATTATGTCTGGATCCTGCCTTAGTATGGATCTTAAAGCAGAAGCAAATGTAAGGCCAGTTTTTTCGTTGACTTGAACTTGATTTAGCCCTTCAAGAGTATATTCAACAGGGTCTTCAACAGTTATTATATTTTTGTCAGGTTTATTAAGCTCATTTAACATAGCATAAAGTGTCGTGGTTTTACCACTTCCTGTAGGTCCAGTAAGAAGGATTATGCCATTTGGGTGTCTAAGTAAATTATCAAATAATTTTAAGTCATCGCTATTTAACCCCAATTTATCTTTTGTTATAATATAACCGCTTTTATCCAATATCCTAAGCACGAGCTTTTCGCCGTAGATTGTAGGCAAAGAAGAAACTCTTATATCTATATTTTTGCCGCTCGCATTCATTTCGATTTTACCATCCTGCGGTATCCTTCTTTCGGCAATATTCATATTGGCCATGATTTTTATTCTGGTGATAACCGGCCCTTGGGTGCTTTTAAATACCCTCATTGCCTCATGCAATTCACCATCGATTCTAAACCTTACTCTTAAGTCATTTTCAGTAGGTTCTATGTGAACATCAGATGCGCGGTTTTTCACCGCTTGCTCGATAATAGAATTTACCAATCTTACTGCAGGTGCATTGTTAATCTCATCTTCTGAAATATCTTTTAATAAATTGCTGTCCTCTTCAGCGTTATCATGGCTTAGTTCCTTTTTAAAGTCTTGAACAGCCCTTTCAGCTTCTTCTTTTCCAAAAACTCTGTCAATAGCCTTCAATATACCATCTTCAGAAGCAATCAATGGCTTTACATCAAGTTTCGTGACAAGTTTAATATCATCAATAGCAAAGATATTAAGAGGATCTGCCATTGCCACAAATATGCTGTCGTTTTCTTTCTTTATAGGTATGGCAACGTGCCTTTTAGCCATTGACTCAGGTATAAGCTTTGCCACATTAGCATCTATAAATACCTTTTTCATGTCTATATGAGGTATGCCCAATTGAAACTCCAAAGCCTCAATGATCTGCTCCTCTGTTAGGTATCCTTCTTTTACAAGAATTTTACCCAACTTTTCACCAGTCTTTTTTTGTATCTTTATCGCATTATTGAGCTGATTCTCGTCTAAAAGACCAACTTCCACAAGAAGATCTCCCAATTTCTTTTTTATCATCAAGGCCCCTCCAAAATAAATAAACCCGACAATGATGCCGGTTGCGCCACTATATCAATGAGTCATAAAGCGCCCAAATATAGACTCACATCATCTATCTCAATCAAATCTATGAAAATTAAAATCACACACTAATTTATATTCTACATTATTTAACAAAATCCTTCTTTTTAAGAAAATTTAAAATAATTTTTTTATCGAAATTTGCTCCAGTCCAAATTTTAAATGAATCAATTGCCTGATTTATAAGCATATCAAGCCCATTGATGTATTTTATGCGGTATTTCTCCGCATAGCTTAGAAATAACGTCTTTTCAGGATTATATATAATATCATAGACAAATTTCGCTTTTGCAACTACATCTTCTCCAATTGGCGACACATCTACATTAGGATACATACCGACACTGGTAGCGTTTATCAATATATCAATCTCATCTAACATATTTAGATCGTTATACGATATTCCTAAACTTTTAATGTTAAAATTATTTCCCATGTGAATGCTAAGTTCCTTTGCTTTATCTATTGATCTATTGCATACATATATTGACTTAACTCCTAAAAGTGCTAATCCTACGGCCACAGCTTTGGCAGCACCACCAGCACCTAAAATAACTGCATTTTTGCCTACAACATCCACGTTGTGTTCTTTTAGAGATTCCATAAAACCTGTTACATCGGTATTGTATCCTTCCAATGAACCACTATTATTTTTTATTGTGTTCACTGCTCCAATAAGTTTTGCTTCATCTGAAATACGATCAAGATACTTTATCACACTTTCCTTATGTGGAACAGTAACATTAAGGCCTTTTATACCTAATGCTTTTATACCTATAATTGCATCTTTTAAATCTTCTTCATTTACATCAAAAGAAACGTAAACCGAATTAAAATCGAGATTTTCAAAGGCATAGTTATGTATCAAAGGCGATAAACTATGTCCTATTGGATACCCAATTATACCATAAATGCTTGTTTTAGAATTAATATTCATTTTTTCACACCTTTTTCAGAACCTTTTTTTCTAATTTTCTCATGATTTTAGTCCATCCAAACTCTTCGCTTGACAAAGGTCTTACAAGTATCGTAAAAAGTCCGACTCTATGCCCCCCAAATATGTCAGTAAAAATTTGATCGCCAATAATAGCAGTTTCATCAGGCGTAGAGTCAAGCATTTCCAAAGCCTTATAAAAAGCAGACTTTCTCGGCTTTATAGCCCATGAAATGCCTTTTACACCTGTATCTTTAGTAAAATTATTAACTCTTTTCGTTGTATTGTTTGATATAAGGCAAACTTTAAAGCCTTTTGACTTCAAAAATTTAAATAAGTTAATTACTTTTCGATCAGGATTTAAAACCTTTTGCGGTACAAGCGTATTGTCAATATCAAAAATCAATGATGTTATTCCTCTTTTTTTTAAGTTTTCAAAGTCTATATCGTATATTGAATTAGCATACATATCTGGTATCAATTTTTTATACAATAAATTCACCCCAAACTTACTTTAATTATACTTTACAAAAAAATAAACTGTCAATATAGACAGCATTTGGATTAAAAACTTTGGATCACATTTACATCGTCATTTCTTTAAATAACTTGTTTAATGCCTTTTTTTCTATTCTCGATACGTAAGATCTTGAAATTCCTAACATTTTCGCTATTTCCCTCTGAGTTTTTGCACCACCATTTATGAGACCATACCTTAATTCAATTATTAACTTTTCCCTGTTTTTAAGAACACTATTTAACTTATGGTACAGTTTTTTGACTTGCATCCTCAATTCTACTTGGTCACTTACCTCGTCTGTCTCAGTTCCTAAAATATCTATAAGCGAAATCTCATTGCCTTCTTTATCAACACCTATAGGATCATGTAAAGATATTTCAGATTTTATTTTCTTTTCAGCTCGCAATGACATCAATATTTCGTTTTCAATGCATCGAGCCGCATATGTGGCCAAATGAGTTCCTTTTGAAGAATCATAGGTTAAAATCGCCTTGATAAGACCTATTGTACCTATAGATATTAAATCGTCAACATCTTTACCTGTATTGCTGTATTTTTTTACGACATGCGCCACAAGCCTTAAATTTCTTTCTATCAAAACATTCTTCGCTTCTTCATCACCGTTTTTAAAGGCTTCGAAATACTTTTTTTCTTCTTCTGCTGTGAGAGGTTGGGGAAATGAATTAGCATTTGTTAAATAGCCAAAGTTGATTATGTCTTTCACGATTGATGTTACAAGCGCTATAAGCGCTGCCCACATAAGCGCCACCTCCACATTTTAAGTCACATATTTAAATATATGCAACTTAAAATCTTTGGTGCAAGTCTCATTTATAGTATTTCATTATTTCTTCAGCTATTTGTTTAAATATTGGAGCCGCTTTAATTCCTCCTATATCACCATTTTTAACAAAAACTGATATTGCATAAACAGGCTCATCATAAGGAACAAAACCAGTAAACCATGCATGATAGATGTTTTTCTCTCTGTTTACCTCAGCCGAACCAGTTTTCCCTGCCGACTTATACTCGGTTTCTGCGTTTTTTCCAGTTCCATTTACCACAACATCTCTCATCATTTCTTTTACACTTTTTGCTGTGCTTTCGCTTACCACTCTATACGAATTTACCTTGTGTAGATTTTCTACAACATTGCCATTTTCATCAACAATAGCTTTTAAGAGATTAGGAACATTTCTTATGCCGTCATTGGCGATGGTCGCTGCAACATCAGCAGCTTGCAGTGGAGTTATTGTAACATCTCCCTGTCCAATTGAAAGATTTCCTATGCCAGCACCTAATGTATTTTCCAAGGATGGCAATGTGCCAATTTGCTCCTCTATCGGCAGATTATCATCTTTTGTTATTCCAAATTTTTTTGCCATTTCTATTATATCGCTGCCGCCTGTCTTTTGCCCAATTTTTATAAATGTCGTATTTGATGAGACTTCAAATGCTTTGATCATGTTAATCAACCCATTTGACTCATCCATAAAGTTATGGTAAACCACACCATCGATGTTTATATACGGTTCGTCAATAAAGTTATCATATATGTTGACTTTTTTATTTTCTAATGCAGCAGATGCCACTATTATTTTAAAAATGGACCCCGGGGGATAATCCATCACTGCTTTATTCAGCAATTCTTCGTTTTTGCTGTTTAGGTAATCGCTAACTTTATTTTGATCGTAGTTAGGCCTTGAAGCCATTGCCAAAATATCTCCATTTTTTACACTTAAAACAACTGCAGCACCGTTAATATTGTTTTTATCCAAAATATTTTCTACCGCTTTTTGAATATGATAATCGAGTGTTGTTTGAAGCGAGTATACATTTTTATCAGTGCTTCTTATTCTTACACCCAATCCTTTTAAATAGTCATTATTGTTGTCTTTAAATACAGCTATAGAATCATATCCATTAGTGCTTAAAATTTTGTTGAATGTGTCTTCCAATCCATAATTAGCGCTGCCAATGTATCCTATTATGTGTCTTGCCAATGAATTAGAATCATATCTTTGAGGAATATTCAGTATAAAGATTCCGACAGGCAAATTTCCGTCGTATGTATATCTAACTTTATAACTAAGAATATCTTTGCCTTCATTTAAGTTTCCATATATTTCACTTTCTGAAATGCCAGTTAGTTTATTTATTATTTCTGATGCATTTTTTTTATTGATGATCAATCCAGGGATTGCATACACGTACTTTGTTGAAGTTCTGTCTGTAAAAGGAATTAAATTTCTATCGTATATTTCTCCACGTTTTTTGTCTAAATTCAAACTTTGAATTTTTTGATCTACAGCAATTTTAGCGTATGTTTCACCTTTTACGTATTGTATATAAAAAAGCCTTATCAATAATGATAAGATAAGAAATGTAGTTATGACATTTAAAACAATAAATCTAAGGTTTTTCCTATTCATAAAAAAACTCCTTTCCGGGTTTATTATTTCCCTTAAAGGAGTTTAACATTCACTAAGCTATGCTTTTTTTCTAAGAATGTAATATTTTTCTACCTTCCTCTTTAATGGAATCTTTACAATCATCTGTGGATGCGGTGCAACTCCGATTTCATTGCCTTCTATATCATACATTTTATCAATAGTCTCCACAAACATGTCTTTAGGACCTATGATCTCTATTACATCACCTGAAAAAAATCTGTTTCTTTGCTCTATTACAGCCATTCCACTTTTATCATCGTAATCAATCACCATTCCAACAATATTGTAATTCCTGATGTATGAGGAAGAATCATAATTGTGTGATTCAGAACCAGGTTTCCCAAAATAAAAACCAGTCGTAAAGTCTCTATTGCTGACTTTCCCCAATTCTTCTAAAAGGCCTTCATCAAAAACATATCTATCGCCAAATTCCAGATAATCATCAATTGCTTTTCTATAAGCTTTTGTCACAACAGCAACATAATACGAGCTTTTGTTTCTGCCTTCTATCTTTAGGCTGGTAGCGCCAGCTTTGATAATATCTGGAATGTATTTTATCATGCATAGATCTTTTGAATTCATTATATATGTCCCTCTGTCATCTTCCTCTATTCTCATGTACTGTCCAGGCCTTTTTTCTTCAACAAGATAATACTTCCACCTGCATGGATGCGTACATTCGCCTTTGTTTGCATCTCTTCCTGTTAAATAATTACTTAGAAGGCATCTTCCGGAATATGAAATGCACATTGCACCGTGAACAAAAACCTCCAATTCTAAATCGTTTGGAGTTTTTTGTCTTATCTGCTTTATCTCTTCCAAAGACAATTCTCTAGCCAAAACAATGCGCTTTGCCCCTAATTCATGCCAAAAAATTGCGCTTCTATAATTAACGTTGTTAGCTTGTGTGCTTATATGAATCTCAAGTTTTGGTGCAACTTCCTTGATTATCGAAAATACACCTGGATCAGAAGCTATCACTGCGTCTATTCCAGTTTTACTAACTTCATATATATATTCTGGCAATCCTATGAGATCATCATTGTGAGGAAATATGTTTACAGTTAAATAAGCTTTTTTACCATGATTTTTAACATATTCAACTGCATATTTGATCTCATCCATGCTAAAGCCGACTGTAGCTCTAAGTCCATAATTGTTTCCACCGAAATAAACGGCATCTGCTCCATAATTTATCGCAACTTTTACCCTCTCTAAATCACCGGCCGGTGATAATAACTCAACCATTTTTTCACTCCTTTACGCTTATAGACAAACCATCACCAATAGGAATAATCGACGTAGATATTCCTGTCTTGTTTAAAACATATAAAATAAAATCTCTCATCCTATAAACTATCGTTCTACGCTTATGTTTTACATGCTTTTCAGCAGCAACATAACCTTTATACAAAATATTATCGCAAATCAAAATACCTCTATCGCTTAATAGCCTTAAAGATTCGTCAAAAAATTCCTTGTAATGGCCTTTCGCTGCATCAATAAATATTAAGTCATACTTTTTATTAAGACAAGGCAAAACGTCCAAAGCATCACCTTTTATAAGTTCAACCCTATCTAATAGAGATGCTTTAAGAAAATTCTCTTTTGCCATCTCAGCCATCTCCATGTCTTTCTCGATGGTAAGAATTTTACAATTTTCATAAGCTAATAGCATCACGATAGAAGAATAGCCAATGGCTGTGCCTATTTCTAAAATATTTTCTGGTTGCTTGATTTTTATAATTGTCTCCAAAAATTTCGCAACTTCAGGTTTTACGATTGGAATAAAATTATCACTTGCATAACTTTCGATTTCTTTAAGCAGCCCTTGACTTACATCAAACAATTGCCTTATAAATTTTATGTCGCTATCTATCATAAACGGCACCTCTAAATCAATTAACCTTTTTTTCCGCATTCAACTGATCTATATAAGTCCTGCTAAAAATATGAGAACCGTCATTTTGAGCCACATAATAGTAATAATCATGTTTTGCAGGGTTTATAGCTGCTTCTATGGATTTTAAACCCGGATTGCTAATTGGCCCTATTGGCAATCCATAGTGCAAATAAGTATTATATGGTGAATTAACTTTTAAGTCATCAAGAGATAATTTGTCTTTGTGCTCTCCTAAAGCATATTCCACAGTAGCGTCAATCTGCAATTTCATGTTTTTATTTAGCCTGTTGTATATTACACCAGCAATAAGTGGTCTATCTTTGTCTATTTTAGCTTCTTTCTCAATCATTGATGCTATTATCACAATTTTGTCTGTAGTCATGCCAACATTCGTCTCTTTCCCTTTTATATAAGATTTATATATTTCATCAAACCTTGACAGCATGAGATTTATAATATCATGAGCACTGGTTCCTTTCTTTATAATATATGTGTCAGGAAAAAGATATCCTTCTAAACGGTCTGGTCTATCTTTAGGAATATCCTTTAAAAACTCATAATTAAACACGCCATTTTGAGCTTCATTCATAAAATCGCTTTTCTTTACTATCCCCATCTGTTGCAAGCGGTCTGCAATCTCACTTACAGTAAATCCTTCAGGTATAGTAAATTTAACAGTGTCTAATACAACCTTTCCTTCTTTCAACTTCTCAATTATCTCATCCGTAGTCATATTTGAACTTAAAAGATATTTCCCCGCTTTCATTTGGACGCCATCATCGTAAAACTTTGAACGAAAAATAAAAAACCACTCACTTTTTATTAAGTCTTTATTTCGCAATATCTTAGCTATTTCTAAAGTCGACGCACCTTGTGGTATGATAACTTCTTTTTCAGTCGAATTATTATCAACAGGCTTAAATAGACTCTCATAATATATAGCCGCTGATATGATAAAAAAAACTACAATAACAATAGCAACAAGAGATCTTTTCTTTACTTTCCCCTTTACATTTATCATCATGAGCTCTCCTCAAATCAAAAATCGACACTTTATACAAAGATTATATAATTATATACAAATAAAAACAAGTAAGGTTTTTAGCCTACTTGTTTTTATTTGTTATTTTAAATTAACAACATCCATTATAATCTTTGTAATGTCATCCATTATCATAGAAAAACTGTATTCTGCAGAAAGATAAGCATTTAATTCGGGATTTAAGCTCAGTATATCATAAAGCTTTTTCAGCATTTCTTCATCTTCTTTTGTTATTTCTTTTCCCGTCAGTTCTTTCGTCTGAATTTCTAATTGTTTTTTTCTAAAATCTTCTAACATTTTTTTATTTTGCTCATTTGACTCAATTTTTTTGAATGCATCTTTAAACGCTTTATATTCAGGCAGCTCTTCTATTGCTCTTTTTAATTCATACGCTTTATCGTATACGTTCATATCTTAATCCTCCTATATTTCCATTATTATAGGTAATATCATTGGATTTCTCTTTGTTTTTTCATATAAAAAGCTGCTTAAACATTCTTTAATCATAGTCTTTATAGATGACCATTCCGTTATATCATCCTTTTCACACTGTGAAAGAGTTTCTTTAACAAGATTTTTGGCTTCCTCCATCAAATCTTCTGATTCTCTCACATATACGAAACCTCTCGATATTATATCAGGTCCAGCGATTACAGAACCTTTTTCTTTAGATATAGTAACAACTACCACCAATAAACCATCTTGAGAAAGATGCTTTCTATCTCTTAAGACTATATTTCCTACATCGCCAACGCCTAAACCATCAACCAATACTTTGCCTGCAGTTACTGTACCGGCAATCCGACCTGAATTCTTTGTAAATTCAATCACTGTACCGTTATCAGCAATAAATATGTTTTTAGGATCCATGCCAAGATCTTCGGCTAACTTTGCATGTTGCTTCAAATGCCTATATTCTCCATGTACGGGAATAAAAAATTGTGGTCTTATTAGTGTGTGGAGCAATTTGATTTCTTCTTGGCATGCATGTCCAGATACATGTACATCAGCCAATGCATCGTATATTACTTCTGCGCCTTTTTTGAACAGTTGATTTATCACCCTTGATATTAATTTTTCGTTACCAGGTATGGCAGAAGCAGATATTACAACTGTATCACCCGGCACTATCTCAACCTTTTTGTGTTCTGAAGATGCCATTCTTGTCAACGCTGACATGGGCTCTCCTTGGCTGCCAGTGGTAATAATGACCACTTCACTATATGGAAGTTTATTGGCTTCATCGATGTCTATAAGTGTACCTTCTGGTATGCTTAAATACCCTAATTCGTTGGCAACATTAATGACATTTATCATACTTCGCCCTGAAATCGAAACTTTTCTTCCATACTTATAAGCAGAATCAATTATCTGTTGGACGCGATGAATGTTTGATGCAAATGTAGCTACGATTATCCTCTGTTCAGCTTTTCTAAATATATTGTCAAATGTGTCTCCAACAGTTCTCTCAGACATCGTATAACCTGGTCTCTCGATATTTGTGCTATCACACATCATGACAAGAACACCTTGTTCTCCTAATTCGGCAAATCTGTGAAAATCAGCCACTTCTCCACCAATTGGAGTAAAATCTATCTTAAAATCACCAGAGTGAAACACAACTCCAACAGGTGTATGAATAGCCAGTGCTGCCGAATCAGCAATGCTGTGAGACGTTCTTATAAACTCTACTCTAAGTTGACCAAACGTCACTGTCTCTCGAGGTTTTACCGTTACCAATTTGCTATCTCTTAAAAGCCCATTTTCTTTTAATTTGTACTCAACTAAGCCAAGCGTCAAACGCGTCCCATACACAGGAACATTTAATTGCCTTAAAACATAAGGCAAAGCTCCAATGTGGTCTTCATGCCCATGCGTTAAAACGATAGCTTTAACTTTTTCTTTGTTTTTTAATAAATACGAAATATCCGGGATGACAAGGTCTATCCCCAACATCTCGTCATCAGGAAAAGCAAGACCGCAGTCAATGACAATAATGTCGTTTCCGTACTCAATTACAGTCATATTTTTCCCGATCTCATTTAACCCGCCCAAAGGTATGATTTTTAATTTTGTCTTATTTGTCAAATACATGTCTCCCTTCTTCGTTAATATCGCTAATAATATTTTAACCAACAACAATAAAACATTACCCGTACAACACACTAATTAATTGTATTATACTTTATTTAGTGCTCATCTTCAAGTGGATATAAAAAATTAAGCCCGTCAATCTGACAGGCCTAATTTTTATTTTGTTTGCACTTGCTACAATACCCAAAAAATTTTACATTGTGATCGATAATTTGAAAGTTTTTCGTATTTTCTATCGCTTCTTCTAAGTTTTCTAACAAATCCCCTTCCATCTCTATCACACTACCACATTTTAAACAAATCAAATGGTGGTGCTGATGATCTTCATTGTGATAAAGCTCATATCTGCTGCGTCCATCATCAAAGTTTAATTTGTATATTATGCCCATTTCATCAAAAAGCTGTAAAGTCCTGTAGACAGTAGCAAGACCTATCTCTGGATATTTTTCCTTTACGAGATCATATATTTCCTCTGAAGACAGATGCTTTTCGCGATTTTCTATTATAACGTCAAGTATTGCCCTTCTCTGTGTTGTCAACTTAAATCCCTTTTGCTTCAAATTCTCCTTTATATCATCTATTTCGTTCACTTTTTCACCACCTTACATTTTACCTGTTTATAAAAGTTTATGCATTACATTCTCAATTGTCAACTATTTTTGCAAAAATAAAATTAGATGTATCATTAATATAACCTTATATTAACACAAAAAAAGATGTATTTTCAATTGAAATTAAAAATATTTTTATAAATCCTTTATTTGCACATAAATCATCAATCTTTTAAGATAAATAACGTATTTTTTGAAAACGACAATAAAAAGGAAAGTTTTGATGGTGTTATTTCCCAGGTAATATTTGTTATATAGGAGAGTTTTGCTTAATAAAAATAGATATACCTTCAAGGTATATCTATTCGTCATCATGATGGTGGTGGCAGTCACAATCATCATCACATTCATATTCTTCCAATAATTCGTTGTAAGCTTCTACTACATCATTAAACTCATCTTCGTCATCTATTCCGACAAATATGTCTTCACCATTTTCATCTTGCTCAACTCTCAAAATATACGCATCATCGCTGTCACTGTCTATAGGTGCAACAACAGCATACCTTGTGTCATCAAGTTCAAAAGATGAAATTAGTTCAAAATCTACTTCATTGCCATTTTCGTCGATAAGCTCAATAATGTCATTATTAAATTCGTTATCCAACAAAATCACCTCATTTCTTATACCGATAATCCCATTGTAGTATACAAAAAATTTCCTGTCAAGTTAAATTGATTTCCTTTTATAATCAAGATACCCTTGTAGAATTATCGTGGCTGCCAGTTTATCTATGACTTTCTTTCTCTTGTCCCTTCTCATGTCAGCATTTTCCACAAGCATCCTATTAGCCTCGACTGTCGTCAACCTTTCATCCCACAACATTATAGGTAAATCAATTTCTTTTTTTAAATACTCCACAAAATTGATCACTTTCTGCCCTTGAGCTCCTATTGTACCATTCATATTTTTAGGAAAACCAACGACAATTTCCTCTACTTTAAACGCATCTATAATCTTCTTTATCTCAAATACATCGTTATCTAAACTTTCTCTTCTTATGGTTTTAATTCCTTGTGCTATAAGCCCTGATGGGTCACTAACAGCAATACCTATGGTTTTATCACCAACGTCTAAACCTATTGTGCGCAATTCTACTCTCTCCATTCACGCATACAATACGCCTCACACTTATAAGACGTGTGAGGCTAAACTCTATTTCTCTAAATAATTTTTAACTAATTCCTCAACTAATTCATCTCTCTCAATCTTTCTTATAAGATTTCGAGCATTTTTATGGCTTGTTATATATGTAGGATCACCTGACAAAATATAACCAACTATCTGATTTATAGGATTATATCCTTTCTCCAACAAAGCATCATATACAGAATTCAGTATGTCTTTTGCTTTACCGTCTTCATTTTCAAAATGAAATCTTACGGTTTCATCATTGCGGTCAGCCATTTTTATCACCTCTATGGGATTTTCATTTAATATATTATACGACTATAATATATTAAACTATGAATAGTAGTCAAGTTAAATTTTTATTTAAGTTTTTCAATGAACAAAGATCTTGAAGTTTCTAAAGCTATATTTATCTTTTCTAAATTATTGCCGACACCTTGAGCCATATCAGCTCGTCCACCGCCTTTGCCATCTGCAACTTGGCATATTTCCCTTATGATATTGCCAACGTTAATTCCCCGCTCAACCGCATCTTTCGTCGCCATTCCTACAAAATTAATTTTTTCATCTCTAATTGTAGCAAGTATTATAACAGTGCTTTTTAATCTGTCCTTAAGTATATCTCCCATCATCTTAAGCTCATCTACATCCAAATCATTTAATGTAGCACTAACAAATTTTATTCCATTTATGTCCTCTGCAGAATTAATTAACTTGTCTGACATTGATAACACTACTTTTGATTTTAGCTGTTCCAATTGTCTTTCTAAGTCCTTTATAGTTTGACTTAAATCAGCGATCCTATCCACAATGTCTTTTTCATTAACCTTTAGTATCTGTTCTATATTAGAAATTAATTCTCCTTTTTTGTTCAAAAATTCTAAAGCGCCTAACCCTGTCGCAGCTTCAATTCTCCTGACACCTGCGGCGACACCACTTTCCGCAATGATTTTAAAAGCTCCTATCTGAATAGTATTAGTGACATGAGTTCCTCCACAAAGCTCTTTACTGTAATCAGAAATATTTACGACCCTTACCACATCACCATATTTCTCTTGAAAGAGTGCCATTGCACCTTTTTTGATAGCTTCATCCTGTGACATAATGTCAATCGACACATCGATGCTTTCGTAAATTTTCTCATTAACCTCATCTTCTATCATCTTAATTTCGTCAGCGGTAAGCGCTTGATAATGAGTAAAGTCAAATCTAAGTCTATCTGGCGTAACCAAAGATCCTGCTTGATGTACATGGTCGCCTATAAACTTTCTCAAAGCACTATGCAGTAAATGTGTCGCAGTATGATTTCTTGCTGTGCTCATTCTATTCTTCTCATCTATTATAGCCTCTACTGTATCACCTACATTTAAAATGCCTCTTTCAATAGTGCCGATATGGACAAATTTATTCCCACCAGCTTTTTTGCAATCTTTTATGTTAATATAGACATCTTCACTTTTTATTATGCCGCTGTCTCCAACTTGGCCACCGCTTTCTGCATAAAATGGCGTCGTATCTAAAATAATATTTACTTCTTCTCCCGCTTCAGCAAAATTAACAAGCTCGTTATCCTTTATAATAGCCAAAACTTTCGCATCAGATTTAAATACCTCATAACCGACAAACTTTGTCTCAATATCTTTCATGGTCGAATAAATATCCTTTTCCCAAAGGGCATTATCTTCTTTTCTGCTGCTTCTGGCTCTTAATCTCTGGTTCTCTAATTCCTTTTGGTATCCATCTTCATCTACCGACATACCAGATTCGCTCAATATTTCTTTAGTAAGCTCAATGGGAAAACCATATGTGTCATACAGTTTAAATGCTTTACTGCCCTCCAATACATTTTCTCCTGAAGCCTTCAAATCATTGATATATCCATCAAGTATATCTAATCCTTGATCAATCGTCTCTTTAAATCGTTCTTCTTCTTTTTTTATTACACTTTTTATGTATTCTTTTCTTTCTTGTATTTCAGGGTACGCACCTTTATAATGTTCAACAACAACATCCACTACATCATATAGAAATGGCCTATCAAGTCCTAATAGCTTGCCATATCTTGCTGCTCTTCTTAATAATCTCCTTAAGACATATCCTCTACCTTCATTTGATGGCAATATTCCATCAGATATCATGAAAGTAACCCCTCTAATATGATCCGTAATAACTCTTAAAGATACATCGCTTTTCTTATCAGCACCATATTTTACACCAGCCATTTTACCAACATAATCAGTAATACCACGAATTACATCAACATCAAATATGCTGTCAACCTCTTGCATTATGGTCGCTATTCTTTCAAGCCCCATACCTGTATCTATATTAGGCTTGGGCAGTGGATTGTAGTTTCCTTCTGCATCTTTGTCAAATTGCGTAAACACAAGGTTCCAAAACTCAATAAATCTGTCGCAATCACAACCAACACCGCAAGTAGGCTTCCCACAACCCTTGTCCTCCCCTCTGTCAAAATATATTTCTGAACACGGTCCACATGGTCCTGTTCCAATCTCCCAAAAATTATCTTCTTTACCCATTCTGACAATTCTATCTGGTGGAAGTCCAACAACTTTATTCCATATTTCAAAAGCCTCATCATCGTTTTCATAAATAGTCACCCATAATCTATCTTCTGGCAATTCTAAGACTTTCGTCACAAACTCCCATGCCCATGGTATTGCTTCTTTCTTAAAATAATCACCAAAAGAAAAATTGCCCAGCATTTCAAAAAAAGTCCCATGCCTTGCCGTCTTTCCAACTCTATCTATATCAGGAGTCCTAATGCATTTCTGACATGTAGTAACTCTTTTGCTTGGTGGAATTTCCTTACCGGTAAAATACGGTTTCAAAGGAGCCATTCCAGCATTGATAAGCAGCAAACTTTTGTCATTTTTGGGTACAAGTGAAAAACTTGGCAATCTCAAATGTCCTTTGCTTTCAAAAAAACTAAGATATTTCTCCCTTATCTCATTCATTCCGAGTTTTTCCATAAATATCCTCCTTATGTTTACAAAAAAACGCCCTACAAGGGACGGCAGAAACCTTCTCTTTTTATGTATATTTTACAAGAAAGCCTAATTAAAGTCAACAATTGCAATTATAACTCCATAAAAATATCCTTAAATATCACTTTTGCCACAGCTACGACAGGAACTGACAAAAGCATACCTAATATTCCGAAAAACTGCTCTCCTACCAAAAGAGCAATTATGACTGTTATAGGGTGCAAATCTACATTGTCGCTCATTATTTTGGGGGCTATTATAGCACTTTCGATTTGCTGTACTAAAAAAAATACAACGAATGACCATACGCCTTTATAAAATGAATCCATAAGCCCCATGACAACTGCTGGAATCGAACCTAATATAGGTCCGAAATACGGTATTACATTTAATATGCCAGCTAATATACCTATTAACAAAGAATACTTTACTCTTAATGTCATCAGTCCTATTGACGTCAAAACTGTCACTATTAATGAAATATATATTTGGCTTCTAATATAATTACTTAAGACATAGTCAATATCTTTTAAAATCTTCAAAAAAGTTCCTCTCATTTTTTGTGGTATAAACTCGTTAATGCCATTTTTTAAAACTTCTTTGTCTTTTAGTAAGTAAAAAGTAATAATAGGTGATAATATCAAATTTACAAGATGACTTGTCATCGAGATAATGCCTTGCATTGCTCTGTCAACTATCAATTCCATTTGCTTATCAAACATATTTGCTCGCTTAATGAATATTTTATTAAATTCTTTTGGCAAGTACGATAAATAATCATTTTTAATATTATTAACTTTGTCATTCAATAGGCTAATATAATCCGGTATCATTTTAAAAAGATTCGATATTTCATTCACAATTACTGGAAATATAAAAATAGCAAAAAGTGATAATACAATCATCAGCAAAAAATAAACAATTATTATAGATTGTACTCTTTTTATACCTTTTCTTTCAAGGTATGTCACAATTGGATTTATGAGATATGCAAGTATAACAGAAACCAACAATGGTAACAAAATTTCTTTTATTTTATTTGCATTCCTATAAAAAAAATACAAAACAATAAATGCTATAATTATCCATATAATGTATTTAATATATCCTTTGCATATTCTCATATAAAACACCTTTAAATAAAAGGGCTAAAAGCCCTTTTACATTTTATTTGCTCTGTGAGCAATTTTAGTTAACCCCATCTGAATTAATTGTCTAACCCTTTTTGAATTGATTCTCGGTAAAATAAATGCCGCTGCCGCCGCACCAGTTAAAAAACCTTTTAAATATTTTCCTTTGTCATCCATAATAACCCTCCTATCTTAAATTTCAATCAAGCGTAAATCTGCAAGTGCAAGAACTTTTATTTCAACATATCGATGATTTTAGTATACCACTTTTTTAAATTAGTAAACCTATCATTTTATTATTTCCAATATAAAGATGACGATATAGAATAACCGGATAATATTACCAAAAGTCCTATTACATTCGATGATATTATATTCCTATTTAAAATTCCATTAAACGATAAAATATAAATCATAGCAGACGGTAACATGAAAGGAATGAAGTTCCATATATCAAATTTTAATTTGCTGCCATTAATAGGTTTATATAACAACTTTGAAAAGCCTATCAAGATCCCAAAAACAAAATAAATTAATGACATGCTCAAAAATTCATTGCGTGCATTTAGCATCTGTGAAAACATTAAATCTACTTTTTTGATTATTAAATTACCGACTAACAAATAAAAATACACTGAAATAATATAAAGTTTTTTAATCATATAACATATTAACTCCTTAAATTTTATTATATTTTTTATTAGATGAATGCCTTTTTCTTATTGGGCTGTAACTGCATTATTTCTGTTTTTGTTAAAATTAGGGAACCGCTGCCAAATTGATTATTAACTCATTCTCAATCTCTAACTCAAAATCAATATCAATATATTAGCCAATAATCTCTCTTTAGCTATAAATGGCTTTATGATTTTAAATGTGTACTTAAATTCACCTTTCTTCATAATAACGTGTCTTTCCTTTAAAATTTTCCCTTCCGTAGATTTTTTTATTCATATCTTCATGATGTACCAAATACGTTATAGGAAAATGTGATATCGAACATAATATATTTAATAGAATGACAACAATTATTACTTTTAAAGTTTTATTCTTCACAATAATTGTTTCTAAAATTTTGTAATAAAGAACCACCCTAAATAAAAATTCTTCTTCTAATGCTACAAAAACAAAATAAAAATTTTGAAATAATATCGTCACGAAGTTTCCAGTATTCCACACAAAATAATATCCAATATGAAATGCCTTTGATAATATTATTATAAGAATTATAAGCAACATTGTATAGGCAACTAATTCAAAAAAAGATTTTAAGGTAAACTTTACATATTTTATGTAGTTAAATTTATTTAACAAATATAATGCAAAAACTAGCATCAAAAGCTGTATTCCATAATTCGTCATAGTTGTTAAATATAAGTTATTGTATTTTAAAATGAAAATTTTTATTATGTATATAACTGAAAATACTACTGCAATAAAAGCGCAAACTGTTAAAATTATTTTTATTAATTCTTTTCCTTTTATCATATTATCCTCCATATCTTATAAAAATAATATTGTCTAACTCTGTTCGTATCTGCTAAATAGTCTAAGATAATAGCGTTTAACCATATAATAACTTTCTATTAACATAATTGAAATCACTAAAAGAATAATTTCCTCGTAATGGTAATATCCAATGTCAATCGTTGTTAAAATCGGAAAGTCAAAATAAAAATGCATCATACAAGCTAAGTATATATTTCTACTTCGTAAAAAAAGATAACTGAAATAGATACCTGTTATAAATATTTCAAAAAGTTTAGAAATATTATAATGACGTATAGGATAATGGGCAATTGAGAATAAAATATTTGTTAATATCACGCTAAATACTATTTTTAAGACGTTGCTTTTTAAATTTAATATTTCAGATATTTTAAAATAAAGAGTAATTCTATATAAATATTCTTCTGATAAAGCAACTAAAATAAATAAAATCATTTGTGATATTGCAACAATATAGTCTACCTTGTTCCAGTTTGCAATAATATTCTTAAAATCGAACAACAAAAAAATATTATATATTTTAAATATATCTAGTATATACTTAGTAAATGTCAGCGATAATAACATAAATATAAATGCTTTAATTATAGATTTAAAAGACATCTTAATAAATTTTATATAATTAAATTTTTTTAGTAGAAATATAGCTAAAACTAACAACAAAATTTCCGTAATAAAATTGTAGACTAAATTACTACTTGTCATAACTAATGGATCATTATTTCTTATATTAAAAAAATGATATATACCTTCAAACAAATATATCATTATAAATTGATAAAAATATAAAGCCATGACAAAAATAAAAAATATTAAAATTAAAATATTAAATCTTTTTATCATATATTTCACCTCATTATTCAGTCTAATTTAAAAAAAATACGGAATATATTCGAATACACTGAAAAATAATTAACTAAAACTTCGCACATAAATAATTACTCTGTTCCTTGAAAACTTAATACTTTGCCAGAAAAAAGTAATAGTAATTTACGCAATTATGCACACTTCGGAAGTCTTTCCTTAAGTTCTTTGGGAAACGCAGCCATAAAAGCATTAAGTAATTGGTCCAGATGTTCTGAAGATAACGATAGTTTATCTACTATTGTATCTATGAATACTTGCATAAGCAGATGAAAAGCCTGAATCAACGTAATATCGGACATTTCATCCTGTATGTAGGATAAAAGTATTTCCATCTGACCATCCGAGTGTAAGTAGGCGAAAGCCATACTTGTATGTTTTCTTAGCATGGCCATATACTTTTGCTAGTAGTTCTACTTTTTTAGAGTTAGAGCGTTCGAATAAAAAGTCATCAACAATAAGAACATTTATGCGTTTGTCGCTTGTTAACCCAGTAGTTGTCTCATTTATAATCTATGTACTAAGCCAAGTGGTAAACCGAATCCAATTAATATGAATAGAGTTTATGAATCTGTAAACCGTGTCCTTCTTAAAACCAACCTGATTTGTACCCATTAGCATATTCATAAACATAGATCTATTGATAAAGATCATCATGCAGAATAAGTACTCGAAAATGGAAATAACGGGAATGCCCTTGCTTTTGTAAGCATTCGATAACCTTAAAGCAGCCGAAATTCTATATTTTTTGAAGAAACTTTTAATCGAAGTAGAAACCTTATTATCAATTTGGTTATTTTGTGTTATACTATTCATAGCATGAGCCTCCAGTTTGTTTGTTTTTTGATAATTCAATTATACCAAAAATGGAGGTCTCATGCTATTTTATAGCCAAATAATATTGAATTATCAGGGTACAGAGCTACTTTTATAAGTGCGAAGTTTAAGTCTCTAATATCTAAATCAAAAACCAAAATTTATTACCCTATTCCATCCTTTGTAGTTACAAAGTGTTCCTGCTCACCATATAATAAATAATTTTTAAAAAACAATATTACAAAAAAGTTTACAGAAGCACATATAATGATATTTATCCAACCGGGAATTTTGTCAAATAAAATTCCAAATATCATTTGTCCTAATGGAGTCACTATCATTAAACAAGTACTTATCGTCGCTATTACTCTACCTATTAACTTTAAAGGTATTTCTATTTGCAACATAGTAGTCAAAGCTATATTCCCGATGGATGTAATTAATCCGACAAAAAATATTATTATCATTAAGCTTATGTATGGTTTAAGAATGTAAGTAAATCCCTGCAAATAGATAGGAGAAATTATAAATGACAATAAAAAATATAATATGGAAACCGAAAATATATCCAAGAATAATATTTTACCTAATTTGTATTTTTTTGTAATTATACTAGATATGAATGGTGATGTGATCATAGAAATTGCAAATGTAGATTGCAAAATTCCATATTGATAATCTGTAATTTTTAATATTTGTTTCGATATATATGTTAACCCCACAGATAATATAGGATTTGATGTGAAGTTAATAATTATACCTATAATTAATATATTCAAAATTAGCCTTTTACTTTTAATAAAATCAATACCCGTTAAGAAGTCATTTAAAAACGAATTTAAGTTTATTTTTTCTGGTTTATCATTTGTTTTCTGTATTTCTAACATAGCCTCACACATAAATGAAAGAAGAAAACTTATAGCATTAATTGTCAATATTATGAATATATTAAAAACTTCTAATAAAATACCAGCTATAATGGGTGAAATCAAATTTGCTATATTCATAAACATCGTATTAATACCATTAGCATCCGCTAATTCATAATCTTCTGCAATGGAAGGCATAACTGCTGTTATTGTAGGATTAAACATTGAGGAAATAGTAGAAAGTAAAACTGATAAAATATAAATTTGAGTTAATGTTAAAGCATCATTTATTTTAAAAATAACAGCATAAATTGCAACAATTGTTGCGCTTAGTAAATCTAACATCATAAGTAATATCTTTTTATCAAACCAGTCGGCAATGACACCTGCAATATTACCAAATACTATTTGAGGTACTAAAGTAATAGCCAATACTAATGCAAATTTCGTTGCAGAACCCGTAATTTTTAAAGCGTACAACGATAATGCAAAATTTTGCATTTCACTTCCAATAAGAGATACAAATTTCCCAGTAATAAGAAACAAAAAATTCTTTTTTCTAAAGAGAGAGAGATTCATTTATTTACCTCCCACTTTGTTTAAATAAATTATAATTAATTAGAATATTATCTTTTAAGCTTATTGTTTTGTAACTACACATTGGGCGATTATTATTTTTTATTCTTTCAAGTGGACAACCGCTATTACATATAGGGAGTAAATTGCAATCAATACATTGATTAGGGGTATCAAGAGTAAGCCAATGTACATATTCATTATTTAAAATTATTCCATCTACCAAATTACCTATGCTTCTTTCTTTTATTCCGATCAAGTCCCAACACGTATATAAATAACCTTCAGGATCTATAACATATGAATTGTATGATATTGCAGTACAAAAAAGTTTTCTACAAACTGGATATAAATTATCTAAAAGATTATTAGCATTTTTACTATATAATAATTTTAGCAATTTACTTTCTAACATACCAAAGTCTCTTTGTGAAAAACATTTATTAATGTCTGCTTTACAAGCATTTGTCTGTTTAACTACAGGTGAAAAATAAATTTTTAATTTGTCATCCCAATGTTTTTTATAAATAACAAAATCCATTAGCTGTTCTATATTTTCAAAATTATCCTTGTCAACATTTATTCTTATTATTATATTTAATAATTTTATAGCAGAATCTATATTTTGTACAATTATTTCAAAGCTATCTTCACCATTTTTTAAAATCCTTCTTTTATTGTGAATCTCTTTAAGACCATCTATTGTAATTTGTGCTTTTGTTATATTGCATTCTTCTTTTAACATTTTTACCGTATCAGGATCTAGCAAAGTGCCATTAGTGACAATTGATGACTCATAATCTATATTATTATTATCGCATATATCTATAAAATTTTTTGATAAAATTTTAATTATATTTTTTTCTAAAAGAGGCTCGCCTCCATACCAAAATGTTTTTAACCTCTTTATTTTATTTTCCATAATAATTTTCTTTACAAATTCAATTAATTGTTTAATTACTTCTTCATTCATATTTTTAGCATATTTATCTTCATAGCAATACAGACAATCCATATTACAATTCATAGTAGGTGCAATTGTAAGATTTAATTCTGTATTTTTATACCTTGACAATCTTTCTTCTGCACATATGATCTTGTATTCATCAATATCTTTATCTATTAAAAAACCGTTGTTTTTTAATGCTTCTATTTTTCTAACAATTTTTGCATTAAAGTTCGATAAGTCAATAATTTTTTCAATATCATTATAAATATTTTGTGTTTCTTTATCTAAAATAACTAACGACGTTGTATTAGTGTTAAATAAAAGTAAATTTGATTCATCAATGTAATATTCTACATTATACTTTGATTTTTTTAACATTTTTTCACCTCTTATCAAATAAAATAACTTTACAATTATTCTTTAAACAATCATCTAATTAAGCTCTTATTATAAAGATATATGATAAAGTACAGGTACATAATATTACTACCTGTACTTTATCATTTTGTGTTATACAGTCGATTTAATGATCATCATTTAGCCAATTTGAATTCCACATGCGATAGCATTTCTTTTAGTTGACTTTGTTTTTATGGTTTTCATGATTTTACCCCCTTTTTAATTAAAATTTTGATTCTATCGGCCGATAATTGTTTTATATTAAAGCGCCATTTGTGACACTTTAATATCTACGTTGTATAATTATTATAATTTTCTTTAATTTTGAATATTTACCACATGTCTGAGGAAATTGCACAATCAAAAATAAAAAGTAAATTATCAATATATAGTGTTATAAACAATAAACAAGTACAATATATTGATATATTTAAATATAAATGTTAATTATAAAATTTCCTCATTGCGAAATGTTATTTTATTAACCTAAGGTTTGAAACTAAACTTGAAGAATTTAACCACACTAAACAGGCTTTAAATTTCATTACCCTAACGCTTTTTTCAACAAGTATTCCCGGTCCTGCTTCATCGGCTACAATGTATTTTTGTGGAATTTGCTTAAATGCCATATTTTTATGAGGAATTATGAAAGTATTTGTTAATAAAATCGCTATTGTCAGGATAATTAGAATCAATTTTCTCACTTTATTCACCCCACTGAATTGATAAAATCTTTATCTTTGTTTCTATTTATGCCGTTAAACCAATCGAATTATCTTTCTGGATTTTATTATAGTATCTTTATATTTTTTTGTAAAAGTAGTATAATATTTAAAAATAATTGTAATATTTCACCAATGCTATATATTTTTCTACATTTGCGTTTTTTCTTATACTTTTATATGTCATCAAGTAAAAAATACAAAATTGTAACTAATTGTTACAAGGTGGTGTTATTGTTGGATCTCTACATAGGAAGTAAAATAAAGGCTTTGAGGCTTCAAAAGAAAATTTCTCAAAGCCAATTGTGCGATAATTTTATGAACAGAGTTGTTTTAAGCAAGATTGAGAATAATAAAGCTTTACCTTCCTTAGAACAACTTATTCACATATCTGAAAGGCTTGAAGTACCTTTAAGTTATTTTGTTAATGATATTACATATGATGAATTAATAGAAAATGATAATATATCATCTTCTATCATCAGCGATTTATTTAATAATCAGAATTATTATGAAATAGTGAAATTAATTGAGTACAATCATGATGAATTTTTAAAAATACAAGATTTTAACAAATATTATTATGCTGGCGCGTCTTTTTTTAATATAAAACTATATAATGATGCTTTGAAATATCTAAAAAGATATGTTAATTTATTTCTTAAATCAAAGGAAGATACTCAAAAGCAGAATATAGACAATTTTTGTCAGGCTTTAAATATACTATTTAAAATAATGCTTAAAAATCATGATTATGAAAAAGGAATATGCTATTTAGAACTGGCTAAAAAATATTTATGCGAATTTGATTCTTTGAACCATTCTATCTGCTTTATTATACATAATAATCTTGCTTATCTATATCTTAATACTAACCAATTTCAAAAGGTTATAAATTTGCTGGAAAATTTTATTAATACGCATGACAATTTTATATATGTAAGAGCAATGCCTCATATTTATATGTCTTTAAACATAGCTTGCTATAATGTAGGTAATTATGATAAGTCCATTAAATACATCGAAAAGGCGATATTGTTGTTTAAGTTTTTTGAAGACGAATATGATGCTGGAAGATGTCATCTAAACTATATAAATTCTCTTCGATATAGCGGTAATTTTAATAAGGCTTTTGAAGTGGTCAATAGATGTAAAGATGAATATAAAAAATATAATAAGCTATACTTAAGCTTTTTCATTCAAGAAATGATATTATATTTTAACATCGGCAATTATGACAAAGTAATGGAGATTTCAAGTAATATAGAAGTCCACCAACTCTCTGAAATGAGTAAACACAATTATGAATTTATGATAGGCCATATAAAATATTTACAAAAATCATTTGATGATGCCTATAATTTACTTAAAAAATGTGAGAAGTATTTTTTAGCACAATACTATTATCGCGATTTATTGCTGCTTTATGATGATTTATATAACATTACAAAAGACATTTTTTATAAAGCAAAGCAAAATGAAATCATGAATAAAAATGGGAGAAAAAACATTGTGATGGTTCAGCAATGAATCCATCACACGTAATTATACAAGTTTTTTCTCCTCTTTAACCCTTTCAAAAAGTGGCGACATTTGCCTCAATCTATCTACGATTTTAGGCAGCTTATTTATTACCGTATCGATTTCTTCTTCCGTATTTTCTTCTCCTATGGTAAGTCTCAATGAACCATGGGCTATTTCTTCTGGCAGTCCAATCGCTAATAGTACGTGTGATGGATCAATGCTTCCGGCGGTACATGCAGAACCGCTGGATACGCAGATTCCTTCCATGTCAAGACTTAATATAAGCGATTCGCCATCAACAAATTCGAAAGAAACATTGACATTCCCAGGAAGTCTCTTTATTGGATGTCCATTTAGGCGGGTATATGGTATTTTTAGTATCCCATCAATAAGCTTATCTCTAAGTCTTGTCAACTTCTTTACGTGCTCATCGATGTTTTTAGTGATAAGTTCTATCGCCGTTCCAAATCCCACAATTCCAGCCACGTTTTCTGTCCCTGCTCTCCTGTTTCTCTCCTGCGCACCACCTTGTAAAAGTGTATCAATTCTTAAGCCCTTTCTAATGTAAAGTGCTCCAACTCCTTTAGGCCCATATATTTTATGGGCTGACATTGACAACATATCCACATCCAATTTTTTTACATCGATAGGCACATTTCCAACAGCTTGTACTGCATCTGTATGAAACAATACACCTTTCTCATGAGACACATTTGCAAGCTCTTGGATTGGCTCTATAGTACCTATCTCATTGTTTGCATACATTATCGATGCAAGTATTGTATTGTCTTTTATGGCTCTTTTCAATTCATTTGGATCTACTAATCCATACTCATCTACAGGCAAATAAGTTATTTCAAATCCTTGACTCTCAAGGTATTGGCATGTATGCAGTATTGCATGGTGTTCTACGCTGGATGTTATTATGTGGTTACCTTTGTCTTTTAAGGCATACGCAGTACCTTTTAAAGCCCAGTTGTCTGACTCTGTACCTCCACTTGTAAAAAAAATCTCATCTGCATTAGCGCCAATTGCAGCAGCTACTTTATCTCTGGCTTCTTCAATTGCCTTTTTAGCTTCTTGTCCATAAGAGTAAAGTGAAGAAGGATTGCCAAAGCTATTGCTTAAATACGGCATCATTGCATCTAAAACTTCTTTTTTAAGTGGAGTAGTCGCTGCATTGTCGAGATAAATCCTATTCATAAAAGCCTCCTATATATAATACATGTAAGAATTTTTCTGTATCATTTTTTTATAATCATCAACCATATCCTGTAATGTGATCGAATCAATCACTTTGTTTATAGCATCTCTAATTTTTTCTAATACAACTTTTGTCGGACATCCACCTGATCTGCTGCATTCAAATGGTATATCCTCTACAACACAATCTGAAGGAGCAAGTGACCCTTCCAAAGTTCTAATGACATCCCCTACAGTAATCTTATCAGGCGGAGCAGACAACATATACCCGCCTTGCGCTCCACGTATGCTTTTTACTAAATCAGCCTTTCTTAAAACAGCAATAAGCTGTTCTAAATAATGTTCTGATAGTCCTTCATTTTCAGCTATAACCTTTAAGGATATCGGTCCCTCACCATAATACAATGCAAGCTCGAACATGGCTTGAACTCCATATCTTCCCTTTGTCGATAATCTCATATAGACCCTCCTTAATACCGACTATTCTGCTCGGATTTCTACTAAATAAAATAACATTATAAATTTATTTTGTCAATAATTTATACGAATGTAAAACTAAATTTTATTATATCCTTATAGCAAATAATTATCCTTAACCATTACCGCCATCTTTCAAAAACTTAAGCCAATCTGATATTTTCTTTTCATACCCCATTGCAGATGGACAATAATATTTTTTCCCTATTAATTCGTCTGGGAGGTATTGTTGTTTTACATAATGATTTTTAAAATCATGTGCATACTTATACCCAACACCTCGATTTAAATTTTTTGCATCTTTATAATGGGCATCTTGAAGGTGCTTTGGAACAGCACCAGTTTTTAGATTTTTAATGTCATCAAGTGCACTATCTATGCCCATTATAGCTGAATTGCTTTTAGGCGCACAGGCAACATAAATTGCAGCCTGTGCAAGTATTATTCTTCCTTCAGGCATACCGATCTGATTTACTGCTTGCATAGCAGATACGGCTATATTAAGCGCATTAGGATCTGCATTTCCAACATCCTCTGCTGCACAAATAACTATTCTCCTTGCGATAAACATGGGATCTTCTCCAGCGTATATCATCTTTGCAAGCCAATATAAAGCAGCATCAGGATCAGACCCCCTCATGCTTTTGATAAAAGCAGAAATAGTGTCATAATGATTGTCACCATTTTTGTCATACTTTAGCACTTTTCTTTGGATACACTCTTGAGCTACTTCAATGTCTATGTTAATTACTCCATTTTCATCTCTCTCTGTAGTTAAAAATGCTAATTCTATCGCGTTAAGTGCCGTCCTTGCATCACCATCAGAATATGCAATTATATGATTTAACGCATCATCTGTAATCTTGATCTTTTCATTTCCAAGTCCACGCTTTTCATCGTTTAAAGCTCGTAAAACTATTTCTCTTATATCATCATCACTAAGAGGGTATAGTTCAAATATCATAGACCTTGATACTAAAGGACGGATAACCTCAAAATAAGGATTTTCAGTTGTAGCACCAATCAAAATTATCGTCCCATCTTCAACATACGGAAGCAGTGCATCCTGCTGCGATTTATTAAATCTATGTATTTCATCAACAAATAATATGGTTCTTTTTCCATACATAGATAATCTATCTTTTGACTCATTTACTATTTTCTTTATATCTGTAACTCCTGATGTTACAGCATTTAATTTTTCAAAGCTTGATTTCGTCGTATTAGCTATTATATTTGCAAGCGTTGTCTTGCCTGTACCAGGAGGTCCGTAAAATATAAGCGATCTGACTTTATCCGCTTTTATAGCTCTATATAAAAGCTTATCATGCCCCAATATATGCTTTTGACCAACAAACTCATCAAGCGTAGTTGGCCTCATGCGATCTGCCAACGGCGCATTGTTTTTTCTAAAATTGTTTTGTGCAAATTGAAACATATCCATGATTTTCACCTTTTACAAACTTTATTCATACATCAGCATTATTATACTATACATATGTATGTATATAAAAGTGATTGCAAATAAAAAATGCCACCTTTAATGATGACATTTATCCACCAAGTGTAATATCTTGTTTTGAATACCATTCAAGGGCATCGTAAAAATGTTGAGGCTTAAAATCCGGCCAATAATCATCAATTACATAAAAATCAGAATATATCGACTGGACAGGCAAAAATCCGCTTAACCTCCTTCTGCCACCCCACCTTATGATTAAATCTATTCGCGATACTTCTTTTGATGAAATTAGATCTAATATATCGCTTTTTTCTCCACTGCTTAAAGCCTTCAATGCATTATTCAAGTCCCACTGCCATCCATAATTAACAAGAAAATTAACCTTCATTTTTCCACTACCAATCTTCTTTCGTTTACAATATGGCAGCAATTCTTGCGGAAACATGGGAGAATTATAGTTTCCTATGACCAAAAGATCTGCATCTTCTTTTTCAAGCATTTTAACAGCATCAATACACGCTTTTTTAAATGCTTCTGTTTGAACAGATGGTCGCTTTGTGTTATCCTGCGTAAATCCATAGAAAGTTAATTCTTTAACGCCAATCTCTCTGCACATCTTATACAATGTTATTCCCGGTTCTAAACCGAATGAATATCCAGCTTCTTTAGGCATATTTCTATTTTGTGCCCAACGCCTATTTCCATCAGGAATAATACCAATATGATTAGGAATTCGATACATTTTGTCCTCCTTTCTTTGCTTTGATATATACAGTTTTTCCAATTTAATATCTATTATACTCTAAGGAATAAATGTTTTTAACTCAACCACCACCTGCTAAAGCAGGTGGGTTGGATATGCCGCTTAAGCAGCTTAAAACTCGCCTAAAGTAAAATTATCATTCTTTTGGTTTTCTTCTATATCTTGATTTTGTATATATTCAATAATCACTTCATCTGTTACATTACCACTACTTGCTGCAAAATATCCTCGTGCCCATAAATGTTGTCCCCAGAATTGTTTGTTAAGCTCCTTATTTTCCATTAGTAACTTTCTTGAACTATATCCTTTTATATATTGCACTAACTTACTTACTGACATATGTGGTGGTGCTGACACTAGTATATGTATATGGTCTTTTGATACATGCCCTGATAATATTTCTACTTCGTTATTTTTACATACCATTCTTATTAGTTCTCTTGTTCTTTCTGCTATTTTCCCAACCAATACCGGTTTTCTGTATTTCGTTATCCATACTATATGATATTTTAGGTCATATGTAGCATGCGACGACTTTCTATAATTTTGCATATTTATCACCTCTAGTTTTATTTTTTACTAGAAGTGATTATTTATTTTGTTGACCTAAAGGTTTCAGCTTAAGCTGAGGGATTTAACCCCATTATACAGACATTAAAAAAAAACTGTTATGCTATAAAAGCGATAACAGTTTTTCTTTTTATATTATAAATTTCTGTTTATAAAATCTTCAAAATCAGATTTTGGCCTTGCTCCTATGATTTTATCCACCATTTTGCCACCCTTGAAAAGTCCTATAGTAGGGATGCTCATGATCCTAAATTGCATAGCAAGCTCGTTTTCTTCATCAACATTGATCTTGCCAACTTTCACTTTCCCTTCATAATCTTCAGCTAGCTCTTCTATTATAGGTGATACCATTCTGCAAGGTCCACACCATTCTGCCCAAAAATCTACCAAAACAGGTATATTCGAATTAACTACCTCTTCCTGAAAATTGTCCTTTGTTATTGTAACTTCAGCCATTTTTCTACCTCCTAATTATATTTTAAAAATTCTTTAATTATTAGCTTTTTCCTATAGATTTATTTTATTCAACAAATAATCTATAAATAAAAAGCTAGAAATCTTTAAGTCATTTCATAAATTTCATAAATGTCTCAACAAGCTCGTCAATCATGTCATCTTGCTTTTCAGTGTTTATAGCATCCTTCACGCACCCAAGAGTATGACTTTTAAGCAATATCTTACCTACGCTATTTATTGCAGACCTTACGGCAGCAACCTGTATAAGGACATCTACACAGTATATGTCTTTTTCTATCATTTTCTGTATTCCCTTTATTTGTCCTTCTATTTTTTTTAGCCTTCTTAGCAAATCGTCTTTTTCATCTTGATATGAATTCATAATTACCTCCCATACCCCTATTAGGTACAAATTTAGTATAATCTTTCCGCAAAAATTTGTCAACATATTTTTCACTTGTACCCAAGTATATCCTTTATAACTTCACCTGCCAATATAAATCCTGCTACAGGTGGTACAAAAGATACACTACCTGGTATCTGTCTTTTTTTGACACAAGTTCTTTCTTTATTTGTGCATATACACTGTTCTTTACAAGTTTCCACGTCCAAAAGAGGTTTTATAGGCTTTTCTTTAGAATAAACAACTTTTAGCGATCTTATACCGCGTTTTCTAAGCTCATATCTCATGACTTTTGCGAGAGGACATATACTTGTATCGTATATATCAGCCACCTCAAATTTTGTTGGATCCATTTTATTAGCTGCACCCATGCAGCTTATAATCGGTATGCCCATCTCATTGCATTTTACTACAAGATCTATCTTTGACGATACTGTATCAATAGCGTCAACAACATAATCGTAATCAGTAGATAATAACATATTGCTATTCTCACTGCTATAAAAGGTTTGATGTGATATAACTTCAAGTTTAGGATTTATTTCTAAAAGCCTTTCTTTCATTACTTCAACTTTCGGTTTGCCAACTGTTTTTCTTGTAGCATGTATTTGTCTATTTATGTTAGTTAAGCAGACTGTGTCATCGTCTACTATTACCAACTTTCCAATGCCACTTCGTGCTAAAGCTTCTGCTGTGTACGAGCCTACGCCACCCATCCCAAAAACAGCGACAGTAGATCTTTTTAATTTATCTAAATTATCTTTTCCTATTAATAGTTCCGTTCTCGAAAAAGCGTGTAACAATGCTGATTCCTCCAATAAAAAATCCCCATAGTGCCGTTAAGTCGGTGGTTTTGAACCTGCTCTCGCAGGTGGGTGCCCTCCTGATAACTTCATATGTCCATTCGAAGATGGCTTATATTCCATTACCAGAGCCCAGGCTCCCTTTTTATAGGTGTTGGCTCAAAACATTACCGCATTTCACGCACACCATAGGGTTTCTAAAAATATATTAGCACATTTTTTAGGATTTTTCAAGGTTAAACGTTTATAGGTCAACCTTTATGTGCAATTCATCTAACTGTTCTTTCGAAACTTCAGATGGCGCATCTGACATAAGATCGCATGCATTCTGGGTCTTTGGAAATGCGATAACATCTCTTATATTATCTGTACCCGTAAGTATCATTGTCAATCTGTCAAGCCCATATGCAATGCCACCATGTGGCGGTGCTCCATATTTAAAAGCATTCAGCAAAAACCCAAATCGCGCCTCTGCATCTTCATCGGTAAAACCAAGCACTTTAAACATCTTCTTCTGCAATTCCGTATCATGTATCCTAATACTGCCACCACCTATTTCCATACCATTTAGAACTATGTCATACGCTTTTGCTCTTACCTGCCCCGGATTCTTGTCAAGCATTTCTATATCTTCATCTTTTGGAGCAGTAAACGGGTGGTGCATCGCAACATATCTTTTTTCTTCTTCGCTGTATTCCAACAATGGAAAATCGACAACCCACAAAAATTCGTATTTGTTCTCGTCAATGAGATTGTATCTTCTCCCCATTTCCAATCTCAAATGACCTAAAGCATCATAAACTATCATATTGTTTCTGTCAGCTACTATTAATATCAAATCGCCTTTTTCTGCTTCCATCACATTTAAGACCTGTGCCAACTCATCCTCTTTTAAAAATTTCAAGATTTGGGATTTTGGACCATCATCTGACATCTGTATCCATACAAGTCCTTTAGCTTTATATGTTTTTACGTATTCTACAAGCTCATCTAATTGTCTTCTAGGAATAGATGCTGCACCTTTCACATTTATTGCCCTTACAGAACCACCATTTTCTATTGCATCTCTAAAAACTTTAAATTCAGAGTCTGCAAATATTGATGAAAGATTTTTCAGCTCCATTCCAAATCTTAAATCAGGCTTGTCAGAGCCAAACCTGTCCATTGCTTCCTGCCAAGAAATTCTCCTAAAAGGAACTTCCAAGTCGATATTCAAAATTTCCTTAAATATTTTAGCTATCATACGCTCATTTATGGATATGACATCATCTTCATCGACAAACGACATCTCTATATCGATCTGCGTAAACTCAGGCTGCCTATCTGCCCTTAAATCCTCATCTCTTAAGCATTTCGCAATCTGATAGTACCTATCAAAGCCTGATATCATTAAAAGCTGTTTAAATATCTGTGGCGATTGGGGCAAGGCATAAAATTTGCCAGGTTGTACCCTACTTGGAACAAGATAATCTCTAGCTCCTTCTGGAGTGCTTTTTATGAGAAGCGGCGTTTCTATGTCTATAAAGCCGTTTTTATCCAAAAAGTCTCTCACAATTCTCGTTATCTTGTATCTTGTAAGCAAAATCTTCTGCATTGATGGTCTTCTTAAATCCAAATATCTGTACTTTAATCTAATCGCCTCAGACACATTATTTCTATCCTCCACCATGAATGGTGGTGTCTCAGCTTTGCTTAAAATTTTAAATTCGCTTACGTAAATCTCTATGTTTCCTGTCTCAAGATTTGGATTCACATTTTCTTCAGTTCTCTTTACAACTTTACCTGATGCAGCCAAAACATACTCATTTCTCACATGCTGAGCTTTATCAAATGCTTCCTTTGAAAGCTGCTCACTAAAAACAATCTGTATAAGCCCGGTCCTATCCCGCAATTCTAAAAATATGAGTCCTCCAAGATCTCTCCTTCTTTGAACCCATCCCATCACAACGACATTTTTCCCAACATCGTTAATTGTAAGTTCTCCGCACATATGTGTTCTTTTCATGCCTGCCAATTGCTCTCCCATCAATATACCTCCATCTATTCTGATATTTCATCATAAATTTTATCAATCTCAATTGCATTTTCTTCTCCAGTATCCATGTTTTTCAGTTTCACCTTATTGTTCTTAAGTTCGTCTTCACCTAAAATTATCGTATACCTTACATTTAGTTTATTAGCGTATTTCATCTGTGCTTTAAGACTTCTTCCCATATTGTCAATCTCAACTGAAATTCCCAAACTCCTAAGTTTTGTAGCCATAGAAAACGCATATTTCTTTGCTTCATTTCCGATTGTGCATATGAAAAGATCTGGACGCTTTGGAGCGGGTATTTCAATGCCGCTGTTTTCAATCGTCAGCAACAAACGTTCAAGTCCCAATCCAAACCCTACACCAGGTACAGAAGGACCTCCACATTCTTCTACTAAACCATCGTATCTTCCTCCACCACAAACAGTACCTTGTGCACCTATGTCGTTTGATATTATTTCAAAAGCTGTCTTAGTATAATAGTCAAGTCCTCTAACTATCCTAGGATTAATGACAAAGTTAAATCCCGCTTCTTTTAAATAAGATTGAAGACTTTCAAAGTGGTCTTTGCAATCATCACAAAGATAATTAAGCATTAACGGCGCATCTTTCAATATTCTTTTGCAACTCTCAACTTTGCAATCAAGAACTCTCATGGGATTTATCTTATATCTTTCTTTGCAATCATCGCATAAATTTTCGATATTCTCTCCTAAAAATTCTTTCAATGCTTTGTTATATTCCCTTCTGCAGTTAGGACATCCAATACTGTTGATATTTAGCTCCAAATTTTTAAGTCCCAATTTATTGAGTAAAGTCATAGCAACACTGATTACTTCAGCATCAGCCAATGCATCATGTGAACCAAACATTTCTATGCCAAATTGATGGTGTTCCCTAAGCCTACCCGACTGAGGCCTTTCATATCTATAAACTGGTGTTATGTAGTAAATCTTAACTGGCATCGTTTCTGCGTATAAATTGTGTTCAACAAATGCTCTTACAGCAGGTGACGTCCCCTCAGGCTTTAAGGTAATACTTCTACCACTCTTGTCATTAAAAGTGTACATTTCCTTTCTGACAATATCAGTTGATTCGCCAACACCTCTTAAAAATAGTTCAGTATGCTCAAACCCAGGCGTCCTGGTTTCTTTGAATCCAAAATCTGCACATATTTCTCTTATTATATTTTCTAAATACTGCCATTTATATGCTTCTGATGGAAGTACATCTTTTGTCCCTCTAGGCGCTTTTGTAAGCATAAAATCAACTCCTCTTTATACTTAAGTATTATATAATATAAAATTCTCTCAATCCCGCAAATAAATTGCAGGGACGAGAGAATTTCCCGTGGTGCCACCCTGATTACAACTCTTTCCTTTAACGCAGGTTTACGTATTTGGCCTACATATCGACCAATATGCTAATAGGCGTCTTTCACAAAAGCAGTGATATAAAGATACTCTCAGTCACGGTATCTTCTCCCTTGTATATGTACTTTTGCTACTCTCCTACTCATCGCATTATACTATATCAAGCTATTTATTTGATATTATAACTTTAATATATTGACGTGTCAAGCCAGAAAAGAACTACTGCTTTTCTTTTAATACTTTCATTAACTTTTCAAAATATTCAGGAACAGGAGCCTCAAATTCCATATAAACTTTCTTAGACGGATGCACTAAGCCTAAAAGCTTTGAATGTAGTGCCTGACCTGAAAGATTAAATCTCTGTTTTTTATATCCGTAAACATCATCACCTACAATTGGATGCCCAATATATGCCATATGAACTCTAATCTGATGAGTGCGACCGGTTTTTATTACCGCTTCTACAAGAGAATTATTTTTATACCTTTCGAGAACTCTGTATAATGTTAAAGCATAACGTCCATCTTTTACAACAGCCATCTTTTTTCTCTCAATATGATCTCTTCCTATTGGAGCCTCTACAGCTCCTTCATCGCTTTTAATTACTCCCTCAACGATCGCTAAATATTTTTTTAAAATAGTCCTGTTTTTTATTTGATTTGATAGTTCCAAATGAGCTTTGTCATTTTTAGCAACTACCATTACGCCAGAAGTATCTTTATCAAGTCTATGGACAATCCCTGGCCTCAATTCTCCATTTATGCCCGACAAATTTGTGCAATGGTATAAAAGCGCATTGACAAGTGTACCACTTAAATTACCAGGAGCAGGGTGAACTACCATGCCTTGAGGCTTATTCACAACAATTATATCATCATCTTCGTAAATAATATCAAGAGGAATGTTTTCTGGTTTTAAGTCTATTTCTTCTGCCTCAGGTATATTTAGGTCTATCACATCGCCTTCTTTTACCTTGTAATTAGGCTTTACTGATTTGCCATTAACTTTAACAAGTTCATCTAATATCAATTTCTTTAAATATGATCTTGTAAAATCTACTTCTGAAGCTAAAAAAGAGTCTATTCTTTTATCTACATCGTCTTTTTCAGCAATTATATTCACAATATTAGCTATGTTCATGAATTACAACCCTTCCAGGCATATAACCTACTATTATTGACTTTCTTTTTTAAATATTAAAGTATAGCACAACAATATAGCGCCTACTACTATCATGGAATCAGCTAAATTAAAGACTGCTGGAAAAAATCTAAAATCAATGAAATCTACAACATATCCTAATCTGACTCTATCGATTAAATTTCCGATGGCTCCACCGAGAATCATAGATAAAGTAAACTTATAAAATGTACTGCTGGGTACATTTACAATTGAATACACCAATATTGTCCCAACAATAACAGTTATTATTATAAAAAATACTGTCTTATTTTGCAATATTCCAAAAGCAGCACCTTTATTTTCAACGTACGTAAAGTTAAATACATTGTCTATTATAGGAAAAGTCCCAATGGGTTTTAAATACCTCACTACAAAGTATTTTGAAATTTGGTCAATTACAATAGCTAATATGACAGTAATTAGTTCCAATTCTATCCTCCTAAAAAGCTTTAATTAGGGCTTTTACAAGCCCTAATTAATTACTTTATATATTGTGACAACAATTCTTCTATTTCATCTTCGTTTATAGATGGTCTTTTTACATTGTCGTATAATAACCATTCTTCTGTATGGATTGTGGAATCACCAGGTTCTAATTTTACCATAGGACCTAAAGACTCCATTTCCATCATCCAATCTGTCGTATATGTTTCGTAAGAAGCGTTGTAATCCGGATAAACCGCATTTTCATCATGTTTAAATTTCTTTATAAAAAGATGTCCATGATTAAAGTACGCTGCCCATCCTTTTTCATTTTGAATTCCAAATTTAAATGGTTCTTTTTTATTAGGGTCTTGCTCAAAAATTATATATTTGTCTCCAAAGTGTATTCTGTGATCTTTCATGTGGGAGTAAGGCCACAATACTAAAGCTCTATTTGGCAAAAGTCCAGTGTCTTTCATAGGTTGCTCAACGACTTGAAGACCCCCTGTCGCCATAACAGATATAGCCCATGGTGAAAGCTCCACCGCCCAAGCGCCCTTATTTGTAAGCGTATGCTTAACATTTACAACAGGTTTATCTGGTTCTAAAGTTACTTCAATTTCCTTTTGTATGTATGCATAATCTTTAGGCTCTTGAATAAGCTTAATGCCATTTTCTATTTCTTCGTACTTTATTGGAAAATTATCAAGCGTATAAGTTCTTGGCATGGCTTCAGGGCTGTGCCACAATCTGTGACCACCATAATTTCTCCAAATGTCTTCACCTTTTTTACCTGTATCTTCTGCATTAATGCTGAATTCATTTTCTTGTCCTACAAATCCAAATCTCATTATCCTTGGACCTATTTCCGTTGTGGCTATAAAATCAACCACCCCATTAGAAACTTCAATGCAATTATTCCAACCAGAAAATGAAACCTTCTTAATCGTAACACTCATGATATCATTCCTTTCTTAATAAAACATACTTGTATGATTCCTAAAAATTTTTGAATAAGAGTGCGATAAAGCACTCTTATTCATCATTTTAATAGCTCTAATGCCTTGTTGACGACATTTTCAACAGTGAATCCAAATTCTCTAAAGAGTATATCACCAGGCGCAGATGCTCCAAAATGATCAAGACCAATTACACAGCCGTCAAGGCCAACGTATTTATACCAGCTCATAGTACTTGCAGCCTCTACTGCAATTCTGGCTCTCACATCATCAGGAAGCACCGTTTTTTTGTATTCATCTGGTTGCATATCAAATATCTCCATCGAAGGCATGCTTACTACCCTCGCCTTAATCCCCTTCTCTTTAAGCACTTTGTATGCCTCATAAATCAAACTAACCTCTGAACCACTGGCCAATAAAATCACATCTGGATTTCCATCTTCTGCATCACACAATACATATCCACCTTTTAAAGCATCTTTTGATGTCTCATCGTAAACAGGAAGATTTTGCCTTGTCAATATCAATGCTGTTGGACCGTCTTTTTTGTTAAGAGCGTAGCACCATGCAGCAGAAACTTCTTTTGAATCTGCAGGCCTTATAACAGTCAAGTTTGGAATGCTTCTTAACATCGGTAAATGTTCTATCGGTTCGTGTGTTGGGCCATCCTCACCAACACCAATGCTATCATGAGTAAACACATAAATTACAGGAAGCTTCATCAACGCAGATAACCTTACAGCGCCTTTCATATAATCGCTGAATACGAGAAATGTAGATACATAAGGTATAATGCCGCCATAAGCAGCCATTCCATTCGCAATCGCTGCCATTGCATGTTCTCTAACGCCAAAGTGGAAATTAGAACCACCTCTGTTTTCACTGCTATAGTCGCCTCTATCTTTTGTGTAAGTCTTTGTAGATGGCGCGAGATCAGCAGAACCACCAATCAGATTTGGGACAAGCTTAACCAAATAATTCAAAACGTCTCCAGATGAAGACCTTGTAGCTGTCTTTACTTTAAAATTCCAAAGACCTTCATCAGCGACTAAATCAATCGGCAATTTCTCACTATGCCATTTATCCCATTCTTCTGCTAATTCTGGATATTCTTTTCTGTAATTTTCAAACATTCTATTCCATTTTTCTTCTTCTTTATTTAATTCTTCTATGATATTTTCAAAATGCTTACGCACTTCATCTGGAACATAAAATTCCTCGTCGTACTCCCATCCCAAAAACTTTTTAGTTGCCTCTACATTTTTATCTCCCAGTGGTTCTCCATGTGCTGAAGCTTTTCCTTGTTTCTCTGGGCAACCGTATCCAATCACAGTCTTTACTATGATAAGTGACGGCCTTTCTTTGTCTGCCTTTGCTTCTTCAATAGCTTTTCCTATCTTTTCTACGTCATTACCATCATCTACTTTTATAACTTGCCAACCATAAGCCTTAAATCTTTTACCAACATCTTCTGTAAATGCAATATCAGTGCCACCTTCTATGGAAATATTATTTGAATCATACAATGCTATCAGTTTACCAAGTTTTAGTGTTCCAGCTAAAGAACATGCTTCAGAAGAAATGCCCTCCATGAGGCATCCATCGCCAACGATAGCGTATGTATAATTATCCACTATGTCATACCCTGGACGGTTAAATTTGCTTGCCATGTAAGTCTCAGCAATTGCCATACCAACAGCGTTTGAAATACCTTGTCCCAATGGGCCTGTAGTGATTTCAACACCTGGTGTATGTCCGTATTCTGGATGCCCTGGAGTCAAACTTTGCCATTGCCTAAAATTCTTAAGATCTTCTATTGTAAGTCCATAGCCAAAAAGATGCAGCAACGAATATAAAAGTGCAGAACCATGTCCAGCAGATAGTATAAATCTATCTCTCCCAGCCCATTTAGGATTCTTTGGACTGTGCTTTAAATATTTGGCCCACAATGTATACGCCATTGGAGCAGAACCCATTGGCATACCTGGGTGTCCGGAGTTAGCCTTTTGCACCTGTTCGATTGAAAGTATACGTATAGTATTAATTGCTAATTCATCAATCCTGTTCATACTTAACTCTCCTTTGCTTTTTAATTACCATTAATATTATAACATTGGATAAATCGTAATAAAAGAATTTAACTTAAAATTCGAGCAAGTTACGAATTATTTTTATATTTTGCACACTTTTTTTGTTGAGTTTTATGACAGAATAACAACGAAATAAATGCACTTAGTTATTGACTAGATAAATATACTATGATATAATAAATTTCGTCGCAGGGGAGTAGCTCAATTGGTAGAGCGGCGGTCTCCAAAACCGTAGGTTGCGAGTTCGATTCTTGTCTCCCCTGCCATTTTTATGCCTAAAATACTTTTTAAGCACAAGGTTGATTTTTATTCTAATGTTTTTTTGTAATCCTCGTTGCTTATTTTATCTACTTCTTCCACATATCCTGAATTATAATCATCATAATCGTCATCATAATTATCAAGTCCTGCTTTAGTTTTATTATACCTTGCCACTGCTTGGTACGAATCTTCAGCATCAAATTGATTTTCGTCTTTAGAATCCATGTATCCCCAACCAAAGGGATATTTGATAGTTCTTTCTTCGTTGGGACGTGAAAATCTAAGATCGCTTAATTTTAAATCATTTTCTTTTGCGCATTTTGCGCATAAAGGTGTATACGGCAATGCTTCTAATCTTTCCATTTCAATTTCTTTATGACAATGATTGCATATACCATACTTGCCGTTAACCATCCGTGAAAGAGCATCATCGATTTGCCTTAAAACGTGTTGCTCGTTATCTTTTAATGCATAATTTTTCTCTAACTCATATACTTCTGAAGCAATATCTGCTGGATGATTGTCCGCCAATGACAGTTCCTGATAATACTCTCTTTCACCAATTTTCCCAGTGCCATTATTATCATCCATCTCGTTTAAAGTATGCAAAATTCTATTTCTTTCATCAATAAGTCTTTTTCTAAAATACTCTAATTTTTCGTCATCCACAATACCACATGCCTTTCTATCACAAATTTTGTTGAACTATTTTTATTATATGAGCAATAATATTGCCTATAATGGGCAAATTCAATAAAACCGCTCTTTGCAATATGTATATTACAATTGCTCCAAGCAATGTAAATCCTATAGCCATTCCAAAACCACGCGCAAGCCCACCGACAAAGTTAAGCCATAGGAGTCTATAAGGGCTTTGCATCAATTCTACATAGTCTGCTATTTTCATTTTTTCCATCATCTCAGACATCTTTTCAATTTGCTTTTTCATTTCATTTAATAATTTATTATCCAAGCCCCATTCCTCCTATAAACTATTTTCTCTTTTTGGGCAAAGTTTATTAATAATTTATTGTTTTTTAGAATTAAATATGCTTAAATTAGTAATAAGAAGCTATACAGATTAATAAAATTGTTTTAGTAAAAATTGATGAGGCGAATAAAATGAAAAAGAAGAAAAGCAAAGATTTTTTAAACCCTTTTTACAACAGAAAATGGCATAAATATGTGGCATTGACTATTGTCATTGTGATGATAGTTGCATTAATAGCTGCTTTCAGTCTGCCGATTCTAAATTATTAAAAGTGCGCATAAAGCGCACTTAATCTTTAATCAATTTCTTCAAGCACTTTCAATATCTCATCTACGTGTCCGTCAACTTTCACTTTCCTAAAAATTTTCTTTACTATGCCATTTCTATCTATTACAAAAGTTGATCTTTCTATGCCCATTTTTTTCTTTCCATACATATTTTTTTCTTTATAAACACCGTATTCTGTTGATACTTTAGCATCATTATCACTTAATAGCACAAATGGCAAATTGAATTTTTCAATGAATTTTTTATGAGACTCTAAATCATCTAAACTTACACCTATTACAACTGCGTCATTATCTTCAATAGAATTTATGTTGTCTCTAAACTGGCAAGCCTCCTTTGTGCATCCAGGCGTGTTGTCCTTGGGATAAAAGTAAAGAATAACTTTCTTACCCTTATAATCTTTTAAAGAGACATTCTTTCCATCACTGGACATAAGGGTAAAATCAGGGGCTTCTTTTTCTAATTCAACCATCAACTTCTCCTCCTTTGATAATTATTTTCCTTTAATACTTCTTTTCTTAATTATATCAATTTTAAAATAATAATCAATGATTAAATTTAAAAAGAGGCAATAGCCTCCTTTTAAATTACCTCCTTGATCGATGATATGAAATTTGTTACACTGTCAAATATTTCATCATTATTTCTTGAATCATTTATCATTTTAACTATTGCACTGCCAATTATTATTCCATCACAGTACGGAGCAAACTTTTTTGCCATATCAGGTCCAGATATGCCAAATCCAATCGCCTTTGGCAAATCAGTGTACTTTGACACCAAATCCATGTACTTTTCAATATCAGTTTCAATAGAATTCCTCACACCTGTGACGCCTTTTGTAGAAACGCAATACACAAATCCTTTTCCGTTTTCACAAATCTTTTTTATCCTGTCATTTGAAGTAGGTGCAACTAACGGTATCAAATAAATATCATGTTTTTCAGATAATTCTTTTATGTCATTTCTTTCCTCCAGTGGCAAATCGGGTATGATTAGTCCATCTACGCCTGAATCTTTTGCATTCTTTAAAAATTTCTCCATTCCATATTTATAGATGGAATTGTAATAGACAAGGTATATAAGCGGTACATCTGTATTTTGTCTTATTATTTTAACAGCATTCATTATATCATCTATTTTAGTGCCTTTTTTTAACGCTCTGGCAGATGAAGCTTGTATTATAGGTCCATCTGCCAGCGGGTCTGAATAAGGAATTCCGATCTCTATAATATCAGCACCGCCTTCAACCATTTTATACACTAAATTGATAGTTACATCTATATCGGGATCTCCAGCAGTTATAAATGTAATCAGTGCTTTACGCCTTTTTTTCTTTAACTCATTGAATTTTTTATCAATCCTGTTTTCTCTTGCATTGTTAACTTCTATACTTGACACCATCATAGCTCAACCTCCAAAACATTTGCTACTGTATTTACGTCTTTATCTCCTCTGCCTGACAAATTTACAACTATGATATCATCTTTGCTAAGGCTTGGAGCAAGTTTCATTGCATACGCAACAGCATGGGCACTTTCCAATGCAGGTATGATTCCTTCAATTTGAGATAAATCCATAAAAGCTGACAAAGCTTCTTCATCAGTGGCATACACGTATTGTGCCCTGCCACTATCCCTTAAATAGGCGTGTTCAGGCCCTACCCCAGGATAATCAAGCCCTGCTGATATTGAGTAAACAGGCATTATCTGTCCTTCATCATCCTGAAGCAGATACGTCATCATGCCATGGAGAACGCCAATACTTCCTTTTGCCATTGTAGCAGCATGTTTATCTGTATCTATTCCAAAACCTGCAGCTTCTACACCTACAAGTTTAACTGATAAATCGTTTATAAAAGGGTAAAATATCCCCATAGAATTGCTGCCACCGCCCACACATGCAACAATATAATCTGGCAATCTCTTTTCTTTGCTTAAAATTTGTTCTTTCGTCTCGTCACCGATCACCCTCTGAAAATCCCTAACCATCATCGGATATGGATGCGGTCCTACAACAGAACCCATCACGTAAAATGTATCATCGATATTCGTGACCCAATGGCGTATCGCTTCGTTAACAGCATCTTTCAATGTGCCAGTTCCTGTCTTTACAGGGGTAACTTTTGCGCCCAACAACTTCATTCTAAATACGTTCAATGATTGTCTTCTTATGTCTTCTTCACCCATAAATATCTCACATTCCATGTCAAACATCGCAGCACCTGTTGCAGTCGCTACACCGTGTTGCCCTGCACCTGTTTCAGCGATTACTTTCCTTTTTCCCATTCTTTTAGCCAGCAATATTTGTCCTATGACGTTGTTTATTTTATGAGCACCAGTGTGGTTTAAATCTTCTCTTTTTAAATATATTTTTGCTCCACCCAATCTCTCAGTTAAGTTTCTTGCAAAATACAACGGTGTGGGCCTTCCAGAATATTCTCTTAAATAATATTTGTATTCATCAATAAAATCTTCATCGTTTATCGCCTTGTAAAATTCACATTCAAGTTCTATCAATGCATTCATAATCGTTTCCGGCACATACTGACCGCCAAATTTACCAAATCTTCCTACCATTTTACACTCCTCACTTTACATATTAAATCTTTCATCAATTGATAATTCTTAAAGCCACCAACTTCAACGCCACTGGATACATCTATTACATCTGGTTTAGCTGCTTCTACAGCTTTCGAAACATTGTTAGGATTAATGCCACCTGCTAAAATAAACTTGCACTTTAAGTTGTCTTTTACATCCTTAACTAAATTCCAATCAAATTTCACACCAGAACCACCATAAAAGCCATTTATTTTGCTGTCAAGGAGAATACCATCAACATGATAATCTCGTAATCTAAAAACATCGCTTTTTTCGCTAATCCGAATTGCCTTCCATACAGTATAATCATCAAAATTGTCTATATAATCTTGTGGCTCATCGCCATGAAATTGTAAAACATCTAAATTTAAGTAAACAGCTACATCCTTTACTACCGAAACTTCTTCATTTACAAAAACACCGACTTTTTTTATTTGTCTGTCGAGATTTTTAATAAGGCTATATGCCGTATTTACATCTACTTTCCGCTTGCTTTCAGCAAAGACAAACCCAGCATAATCAGGCTTTAAATCATTAAGGTATTCCACATCTTCTATCCGCTTTATTCCACATATTTTAACCAATGTCATTTTAAACACCCTTTGATTGAATTACGAAATCATCAATTTTACCACCATTTTTGATTATATTCATAAATGTTTCACCAATTAGGACAGCATTTACACCTAATGATTTTAAAAATTTTACGTCATCAGGGGTCTTTATGCCACTTTCAGATACCAACAGAACACCACTTGGCACGTATCTAATAAGCCTTTCTGTCGTCTTTAAATCAACGCGAAAATCCTTTAAATCCCTGTTATTTATACCTAAAATATCTACATTCGCATTTAATGCTATTTCAAGTTCTCGTTCGTCATGAACCTCAACAATGGCATCTAATCCAATCTTTTTAGCAGTATCGTAAAACTTCTTTAAATCATCTCCAAGTACAGCCACTATAAGCAAGACAGCATCTGCACCAATTAATTTGCTTTCGTATATTTGGTATTCGTCAAATATGAAGTCTTTTCTTAGAATAGGTTTTGATGTTATTTTTTTTACATCGTTTATATATGCATCATCTCCTTTAAAATAATTTTTTTCTGTAAGAACAGATATGGCTTCAACATTAATATCTTCATACAATTTGGCAATTTTTATATGATCAAAATCATCTAAAATTATCCCTTTCGACGGAGAAGCTTTTTTTATCTCAGCTATTATCGATATATCATCACTCCTCAACGCTTCTTTAAAATTCCTCACATCTTTGTCGTTTTTAATTTCTTTTAATATATCATCCAGCGGTTTTTCGATTTTTTTCATTTCCACCTGTTTTTTTTTCTTAAAGATAATATCATCAAGTATCATTGCAAATACACCTTCTGAAAACTTAATATGTCATTCAGCTTGCCTAATGCCTTGCCTGAATCAATGAGATATTCTGCAAGCTTAACACCTTCCTTAATGCTATCAACCGCTTTACCAACATACAAAGCTGCAGCGCTATTTAAAACTACAATCTCTCTTTTAGGGCCTTTTTCACCATTTAATATGTCTAAAATGATTTTTGCATTTTCCTTTGCATCGCCGCCACCAATATCCGAATCTTTCGACAGTCTAATACCGTAATCATTAGGGTCAATAGTGTAATCAATAACCTTGCCATCTCTCACTTCTGAAACAGTTGTAGTAGTGGTAGTAGTTATTTCGTCAAGCCCATCATTTCCGTGAACGACTAAAGCTCTTTCACACCCCAATTTTAGCAAAACTTCTGCCAATATATGCGTCAGGTTTTTATCATAAACGCCTAAAACTTGGCCTTTAACAGAAGCCGGATTTGTCAATGGTCCTAATATATTAAAAACCGTTCTTAAACCCAGTTCTTTTCTTATGGGAGCTACGTTTTTCATGGCTGAATGATACAAAGGCGCGAAAAGGAATCCAAATCCCACTTCATCGATGAATTTCTTTGTCATCTCTGGTTCTGCATCGATTTTTACACCTAATTCATTTAATACATCGGCACTGCCGCTTTTACTGGAAACAGCTTTGTTTCCATGTTTGGCTATTTTGATTCCGGCAGACGAAGAAATTATTGCAACTGCAGTAGAAATATTAAATGTCTTTCCGCCGTCACCTCCCGTTCCACAGGTATCTATGACATATGGAGAATCAAGATTTAATTTTTTTGCATTTTCTATCATCGACTTTGCAGAGCCGGTTATCTCATCGATTGATTCGCCTTTCATCCTAAGGCCTATAAGATAACCACCAATTAGTGGCGGGCTTGATTCCCCTTTCATTATTACATCCATGGCGCTTTTTGCCTCTGTCTCGGTCAAATTCTCCCCTTTAATGATTTTTTCAATGGCTTCCTTTAACATTGCAAATCCCCTCCACAAAATTTTTTAATATATTTTTGCCATCATCTGTTAAAATAGACTCAGGATGAAATTGAAGTCCATATACATGATGGTGCTTATGCTTAATTGCCATAATAGTTCCATCATCTGTTTCTGCAGTTATTTCTAATGATTCTGGCAATGAACTTTTGTCAATTACAAGCGAATGATATCTCATAGCTTTCATTGGACTTTTTATGCCTTCAAACAATCCTTTGCCAACATGATTGACAGATGAAGTCTTTCCATGCATTATAGTAATTGCTCTAATTATTTTTGCGCCATAAGCATATCCAATAGCTTGATGTCCAAGGCAAATCCCTAATATAGGTATTTTGCCTTCAAACTCATCGACTATGTCTACTGAAATCCCTGCATTTTCTGGTCTTCCTGGACCAGGCGATATAATTATTCCCTTTGGATTCATTAAAGCTATGTCATTTAATCCTATTTTATCGTTGCGGACAACTAATATATCGCTGTAAATTTCGCCTATGAATTGATACAAGTTATAGGTAAATGAATCGTAATTATCTACGAGGAGAAGCATCAAAGCACCTCCTTTAAGACCATCGCCTTATTTAAAGTTTCATAGTATTCAGCTTCTGGCTGAGAATCATACACAATTCCACACCCAGCTTGAATAAATGCAGTGCTGCTTTTTAATAGCAGCGTTCTTATTGCTATGCACATATCCATATCTCCATTGTAAGAAAAATAGCCGACTGCTCCAGCGTAAAATGTTCTTTTCACATTCTCCAGCTCATCAATTATTTCCATCGCTCTTATTTTCGGTGCACCTGAAACTGTCCCAGCAGGAAGACATGCAATTAGTGCATCAAACGCTGTAAGACCATTTCTCAAAATGCCTGAAACTTTTGATACAATGTGCATTACATGCGAATAAAAATCGACTTCCATGAATCTATCTAATCTTACAGTGCCAAATTCGCTTACTTTTCCTATATCATTTCTTCCAAGGTCAACTAACATTACATGTTCCGCCTTTTCCTTCTCATCATTTAAAAGCTCATTTTTCAATATTAAATCTTCTTCAGCGCTTTTTCCTCTTTTTCTGGTTCCTGCAATCGGATTTGTAGTGACTTTACTTCCAAATACGGATACGAGGCTTTCTGGCGACGAACCTATCAGTTGAAAATCGCCAAAATCGATGTAAAACATGTATGGTGATGGATTTGCATTCCTCAGTCTCCTATACACATCAAAAGGCGCGGAATCGGTTTTGATTTTAAGTCTTTGGGAAGGTACTACTTGAAATATGTCACCATTTTTTATATATTCCTTTGCTTTAATTACAATATTGCAAAATTCTTCTTTGGTAAGATTATAATCAATATCAGAAATGAGTTGCTTTGGCTTTATATCGTGAATTTTAACATTGCTCTTTATGTTTAAAATTATTCTTTCCAATTTTTCTTTTATAAAGCCATACTTTTCATTTTCATCAGGAAATACGTTGTAAATAACAGATACATTATGTTTATAGTGATCATAGCAGATTATAATCTTGTAGAACATAAAATACGCGTCAGGTATTCCTATTTCATCAATATTTTTTGATGGAATATATTCATACTGTCTTATAATGTCATATCCAGCATAGCCTATTGCTCCGCCAGTAAATGGAAATTCGAGTCCACAACTATCATAATCGCACATCATATTTTCCTTTATATAGTCAAGAATTCTGCCGTATCTTATTTCCTTTTTATCACCATCAATCTGGATTAAATCATCATTACATTTGATCTTCAAATACGGATTCGAACCGATAAACGAATATCTGCCCCACATTTTACTACTTTCAGCACTTTCCAAAAGGAATTTATTTTCACCATCTAGATTGTAAAAAATATTGATTGGCGTCAATTCATCACCGTTTATCTCCTCGTAAACAGGAAAGACAATTTTCTTCTTTACAAGTCTTTCATATTCTTTTTCAGTTATATTCAACCAATACACCTCCTTAATATGCAAAAAAGTCACTTCATCCAATGGGACGAAGTGACTTCGTGGTGCCACCCAAATTGTTTTATACTTGTGTGGTTTAAAAAAAGCATCTCATCCACTAAGGACGAAATGCTTTCATTTCGCTTTGCCACCTAAGTACAAAACCTCTCATTGCAGGTACAGATTTCTCGATACCCTGTCATTTTAACGGTAGACTACCGGGCAATGCTACTTTCATTTCACACGCCATCTCGCAGGCCCATTCAATAACGCCGTCAGTACCTGGCTTCCACCATCCCAGGCTCGCTTTAACCTAATGCGATATTTACTATTCCTGCTCATCGATTTTTTTATTTCGATTGATTTAATTATATAACGTGTTAAAATATATGTCAATAGTTTTAATCTTGTCTAAAATATAAATTATCTCACATCAGCAACCATCTCTATATTTGCCTATTTTCTCCTCAATCGTCACACCATCAGGTTTAAAGTCTATCTTAACGATCGAAATTACCCTCTTGGCACCTTCATCTGCGCATATATTTTGGGCCTTTTTCACAATATCCAAGAGAACATCGATGTCTCCTTCCATAGTCGTTTCCATAGGGCTTACAAAATACTTAACACCTGTTGATTTTATGTAATCAATAACTTTGTCTACGACTGGATAGATTTTTTCTTCTTCAACTATAGGTAATACTTGCAAGCTTACATTTACAACACTCATATCTAATTCTCCTTGATTAGATTTATCATCTCTTTAACTATATTGCTGGACACTATTGCTGCTTCTTTAACAAATTGGCTAAAATCTTTTGCAGCATTTCCATCAGCATTGTCTGAAATGCTTCTTATTATGACAAATGGTATATTGTTAAGATATGAAGTATGTGCAATTGCTGCTCCTTCCATCTCGACTGCTAGTGCATTAAAAAGCTTCCCCAATTTTAAAGCCTCATCTTTTGATGAGATAAATTTATCACCTGAAACGATCCTGCCAATATACGCTTTCCCATCAATATTATCATTAGCAGCCTTATATGCCACATCTATGAGATATTCGTCAGCTTTAAATACGCTTGTCTTCATGCGAGGGATTACTCCTAATTCGTCTCCAAATGCTGTAGTATCAAAATCATGTTCTATCGCATCCGAAGAAATGACTATATCGCCAACATTTATGCCTTTTTTTAATCCTCCAGCAACACCTGTGTTTATTATGCAATCAACTTTAAATTCGGATATCAATATCTGTGTTGCGATCGCTGCATTTACCTTTCCTATACCTGATTTTACAACAACTGCGTCTACTCCATTAAGTATACCGCTAAAAAAATCCATATCTGCCCTATTTATCGTAAACTCATTAACGATAGCTTCCTTAAGTAGCTCTACTTCTTCCTCCATAGCGCCAATAAAGCCTATCTTTTTCACGCTTATACTCCTTTCATCTTTAATTAAAAAAGGGAGAAATCTCCCTTTAGATATGTGCAGCACACCTACTGCAAATTGTTGGGTGCTCTTTATCTTCGCCAACAGTTTCACTGTACATCCAGCATCTTTCGCATTTTTCACCAGGTGCATGACTTACTTTTATAGCAATGTTATAATCTTCACTTCTGTACGCATCATCAGGTATAACCTCATCATTTTCGTGAAGAACAGTTTTTGATACTATAAAGACTGTATTAAAATCTTCTTCAAACTGCTTCAAAAATTCGTACATCTCTTTCGACGCATAAATATCGACTTGAGCTTCCAAAGAATGGCCTATTTCCTTGTTTGATCTGGATATCTCCAATGCCTTAGATACATCTTTTCTTATGTCAAAAAGTTTATTCCAGCTTTCAATTATCTGCTTATTGTCGTAGATATCATTAGGCTCTGGCCAATCAGCCAACTGAACGCTCTCGAAATCATTTTTTGCATCGTGCTGCATATAGCTCCATATTTCGTCTGCTGTAAATGTCAGCACCGGTGCTATGATTCTTACAAAACCATTCAATATAATATATAGAGTAGTTTGAGCTGCTTTCCTTTCTTTTGATGTGGCTGGGAAAGTATATAGCCTGTCTTTCAATATGTCAAGGTACAGATTGCTCATATCTACAATGCAGAAGGTATGAACAAGATGCAAGAACTCATAAAATTTATATTTGTCAAAAGCTTCAGTTACATCCTTAACAAGCTCATTGTATTTGTACAAAGCCCATTTATCTATATCTAACAATTCATCATATGGCAACAAATCTTTATCAGCATCAAAATCGTAAAGGTTGCTTAATAAAAATTTTGCTGTGTTTCTGATTTTTCTGTATGACTCAGTCATCTGTTTTAAAATTTCTTTTGATATCCTCATGTCTGAAGTGAAATCTGCAGAAACAGCCCACAACCTCAATATGTCAGCACCATACTCTTTTACAACATCGGCTGGATCGATTCCATTTCCAAGGGATTTAGACATTTTTCGCCCTTCACCATCTACAACAAAACCATGTGTCAATACATTTTTATACGGAGCGATACCTTTTGTAGCGACAGATGTAAGAAGCGATGACTGGAACCATCCCCTGTGTTGGTCAGAACCTTCCAAGTACAAGTCTGCTGGCCATCTAAGTCCCTCAGTTGTCTCTAAAACCGCTACATGGCTGGAACCAGAATCAAACCATACATCCATAATATCCGTTTCTTTTCTAAACTCTGTAGAACCACATTCACACCTTGTGCCTTGTGGCAGTATTTCTTCGGCCGATAGTTCATACCAAGCGTCAGAACCCTTTTCGGCAAACAACTTCTTTACCGCATTTATCGTATCATCGTTTATCAATTCTTTCCCACAATGTTTGCAGTAAAAAATAGGAATTGGAACACCCCATATCCTTTGCCTGGATATGCACCAATCGTGCCTATCTCTAACCATGTTTGTAATCCTATCTTCGCCCCACTCAGGAATCCAATTTACTTCTTTTATCGCATCAAGCGCTTCATTTCTAAAGCCATCTACAGATGCAAACCACTGCTCTGTGGCGCGGAATATAACAGGATTTTTGCATCTCCAGCAATGAGGATACGAGTGCGTGAAAGTCTTTGAAGCCAATAAAGCATTGGCTTTCTCAAGATCCTCTTTTATGACCTTATTTGCATCAGAGTAAAATAGTCCATTGTATTTTCCTGCTTTTTCAGTAAATCGACCTTTATCATCAACAGGATTCAAAACATCAAGTCCATATTTTTGACCAACTACAAAGTCCTCCTCACCATGTCCAGGTGCTGTGTGCACACATCCTGTACCTGCCTCTTGCGTTACATGATCGCCTAATATTATAAGCGATGTCCTGTCAAAAAGAGGATGCTTAGCCTTCATTCCTTCCAGTTCTGAGCCTTTAAAAGTAGCAATTATTTCATGGTTTGAAAGTCCTGTCTCTTTTTCAATGCTGTCAAGCATATCTTTTGCCATTATGTAAATTTCATTTCCGTACTTTGCTAAAGCATAGTCAAAATCTGGGTTCAAGCAAATTGCAAGATTAGCAGGAATTGTCCAAGTCGTTGTAGTCCATATTACAAAGTACAAATTGCTTAAATCATCAACAATGCCTTTAAATTTACCAAGGTCATCTACAACTCTGAATTTAACGTAGATCGAATCAGATTTTTCATCAGAATACTCTATTTCTGCTTCTGCCAATGCAGTCTCACAATCTGTACACCAATATACAGGCTTAAGTCCTTTATATATATATCCCTTCTTTGCCATCTCCCCAAATACTTCTATCTGCTTTGCCTCGTATTCTGGTTTCAGCGTCAAATATGGATTTTGCCAATCTCCTCTTACACCTAATCTAATAAATTGCGCTTTTTGCTTTTCAATTTGCGAAAAAGCAAAATCACGGCACACCCTTCTAAATTCTACTGGACCTACATCATTTCTCTTTATCCCTAACGTCTTAATCGCCTGCTGTTCTATTGGCAAGCCATGAGTATCCCAACCTGGCACATATGGTGATTCATATCCCCTCATGGTCTTATATTTAACCACCATGTCCTTCAAAACTTTGTTCATGGCAGTACCAAGGTGTATATTGCCATTTGCGTATGGAGGACCATCATGAAGAATGAACTTTTCTTTGCCCTTGTTTTTATCTAATGATTTGTGGTATATGTCCATGTTCTCCCATTTCTTTAATATTTCTGGCTCTCTCATCGGCAAATTCGCCTTCATTGGAAAATCAGTCTTTGGCAGATTTAATGTTTTGTTGTAATCCATAAACATACCTCCTATTTCAAATTGCGTAATGCAGAAAAAATAAAAACCTCTCATCCAAAGGGACGAGAAGTCGCGGTACCACCCTAATTATTAAGGCTCAATGCCTTAATCACTCATGAGATAACGGGGTTTTCCCGGCTTAGCTTACTAAATTTCAGCCAGCAGCTTCGAGGTGATATATGACAAACTAACTTATTGGCTTTCACCCACCGCCAACTCTCTTAAAAGTTTTGTTTGCATAAATTGTCCTCTTCATCGCTTTTTTTCGCATTTTAAATAATTATACAATATGTAAAAAAAGACGTCAACATCTTACGTTGTAATGGCAGACCTTACTTTTACACCTTCAATGCTGCCAAGCTTGCCAGTTAAAGCACCGATGTCATCCGTCGTACCGTCGACAATCAACGATATTATTGACACATTTCTTTCCTTATATGGAATGCCCATTCTGCCCACTATGATATCGGCATACTCGCTTAAAATGTGATTAACTTTTTCAGACGCCAACTCTCTATTTTGGACTAAGATCCCGATTACAGCAAGTCTATTCCTCATCATTTCTCACATCGTTCTCATCATCAAAAAATTCTCTATCGTCTATAGACAATATAGCTTCAAGCTCTCCTTCAAGGAGTGTTTTGAATTTAGCCTTAAATACATTCAATTTTTTCCTTTGATTTTCAAGCTCTGCTCTAATTCTTACTACTTCTTGATTGGCTTTCTGCATTATTTTTTCTGCTTCTTGCTGTGCTTGCTGTATTATCAAATCAGCTTCTTTCTTGGCATTTAACTTTAAATCTTCAGCCGACTTTTGAGCGACCACCAGCGTATTATTTAGCGTTTTTTCTATATCAGTATAATTCTGCAACTTATCATTTAATATATTTACTCTGTCCTTTAGATCGGAGTTTTCTTTGTACAATAGTTCATAGTCTTCCATAACTTTGTCTAAAAACTCATCAACTTCATTTTCATTGTAACCTCTAAATGAACGCTTAAACTCCTTATTGTGTATGTCCATAGGTGTTAACATGCCAATCCACTCCTTGTCATCTTATTGTTATTTGTATTTTAAAATATGAACATATACCCTGCCTTTTCTCGATGTACCTAAAATTTCTTGGAGCTTGATCCTTCCATAACCTCTTAAAGACATGATGTCACCTTCTTTTACTTCAAATGAAGGCGATATATTTGTCTCCCAATTCACTTCAGTAAGTCCAGCTTTTATCAATTCCGAAGCCTTTGTCCTGGATATTTTAAATCCCGACGCGATTATGCTATCAAGCCTTACAGATGCAACAGTTGTTTTAATGTCCTCGTACTCTATTACAGGCTCTATAACCTCATCTAAGTCAATTGAACTAACAATAACCTTCTCTCGACCTATCTTTTTCAAATTCATCAAAACATAATCAGCTATGTCACTATGCACTATTACATCGCAGATTTCTTGTCTTTTAATTATATCACCAATTTTTTCTCTTTTTATACCTAGACCTAACAGTGAACCTAATACATCTCTATGTGACAACTTTGTTAAGTCACCATCTATCCTTATCCCCTTTATTACATCAAAATGTTCACCATCGGAAATCGTAAGATACAACGGATATATACAGGCTATTTTTCTCTCAGCCTCTTTAAATCCACCATCAAATCTACAATCTATATCGTCATATTTGTCAATCAACTTTAGCAGTATCTTCTGATCTCTCATGCTTAGAAAATCTGTAAATCTATCATGCCTATTTTTCTGTACCCAATTTATCATATCATTAAGTCTTGCAATGCTGTATTCCATTCCTTCACCCTTTTATATTAATGAAATTAAGCTTATTAATATTGGTCTTATCACATATTGGATAGCCAACATAGCAAGGATAGGCGAAAAATCTATCATCATATTTCTTCCAATAGATGACTTAAATTGCAACCTTCTAAAAGGATCTAAAATAGGCTCTGTCACGATGATGACAAATCGCGATATAGGATTTCCCATATTCTCCATTCTCAAAAGAGATAATACCACCCTTATTACAATAAGCCAATTTACAATCTCAAAAAAGTAGTTTAATGTTAAGATCAAAGCATAGTTTGTCGTCAAATCATACCCTCCTCATTACTTTAAATTGAACATTGAATCGACTTCATCTTGTATATCACCAGCAATATCAAAATTGTCCGGCACAATTAAAAATATGCTATTAGCAATTTTCTTAATTTCTCCATTTAACGCAAAAACAGCACCACTTAAAAAGTCTATAAGCCTCTGAGCATCATTTCTTTCCATATTTTGAAGATCAATAATTATAGGCTTTTTATTTTTTATGTTTTCAAGTATTGTCTGCGCCTGTTCAAAACTATCTGGCTTCAAAATAATAACTTTTATCTGCGATTGTGTATGTATATTCACTATTTTTGGCTTTTGGCTAAAGGGCAATTCATTTTCAACTTTTTCAGCGTTCCCTTCCTCTTCCTGCTCATCAAATCCAAAAAAATTCATAAGCTTTTCAATCACTTTTACAGCCATTTATTTTACCTCCATATCATATAATCTTTTCCCAAAAATTCCTGTACCTATACGTATGATGTTGGCACCTTCTTCAATGGCAACAGTGTAGTCATTCGTCATACCCATAGACAAATACTTAAAGTCTAAATTTTTTTGATTTAAAGATTTAGCATTATCAAATAACTGTTTCATTTTTCTAAAATAAGGCCTTACATCTTCAGCATCTACATACGGCGCCACCGTCATCAGACCTTTTATTTTCAAGTTGCTAAAACCTTCAAGCTCCTTTATGAATTCCAACAAGCTTGACGGTTCAATTCCATACTTTGATTCTTCTGAACCTACATTTACCTCAATCAAACAGTCCATAATCCTATTGCATTTTTTGGCTCTTTTATCTATTTCTTCTGCAAGGCGCACACTGTCAAGCGAATGAATCATCTTCACTTTATCTATTATGTATTTTACCTTATTTGTCTGAAGATGACCTATAAAGTGGAACTGAACCTTATCCATCAATGTCGGATATTTGTCCACTAACTCTTGTACTTTATTTTCTCCAATATCCGTAATACCGTATTTTATTGCTTCTTCTATTCTTGAGACATCGACGGTTTTAGTCACTGCCACAATTAATATATCGTCAGGATTTCTATTAACTTTTAATGCATGCTTCTTGATATTTTCTTTTACTTTATCAATATTATAACGTATATCCATAATAATCCCTCTTACTTCTTTAAATAGTCTTTACCATATACTAATATTTCGTCATACATTTTTAAATTTCCATCTGGACTTTCTACAACGGCACTTTCTGAATTTTGCACTTTTACGTCGACTTCTTCAAAGACAGGAATACCGTTATTTAATTTATAAACACCATATTTTCCATCAACTTTTACGATAGCCGTATTTGGCACAATAAAACCTTCATAGTTATTTACTGTTATATCGACTTTAACTTTCCTTCTTTTAAAAAAATCATTATAAACATCATTCATCTTTATCACTGCACCAAATAAATTGTCGGATATCGAATATATTTTCATTATGTGTCCGTCTAAAAACTGACTATCGTTGTTATCTATTTCTACTTTTACATTGTTTCCTTCTTTTAATTTTTGGCTCTGACTTTTGTCCAATACAGACAATACATACCAATCGTAATTGTCCATTAATTTTAATATCGGTTCACCTTGCTTTACTTCACCTTTTACCTCTGCTGGCTCTTTTTGTACTGCATTTATATCATTTAATGTGATGTTAAACAATTTGTTTACATTAAACACATCTTCATACCCATCAAAATAATCGCTTACGACTCCAGCTTCAGGCGAATATACCTTGTACAAGCCATTAGAAACAATGCTTTCTAATTGTTTTTTTTGACTATAAAGATCATCTAAATTTCTAATCGACGAAGGACCATTTTTGATTATCTGCTCTTTTTTGCTGGTCAAATCATCTATTTTTTTGCTTAAACTGCTTAAAACGCTCTTGTCTTTTGCCTGCTGATATTCTTTATTTAATTCATCTATCTGAGCGTTTATGTTTTCTATGTCTTTAGCATAGATACCCAAACTTTTATCATCCTTAATGCTCTGAATCTTTTCATCTATAGAATTTAGCTCATTCAATTTCGACTTATCAAAGTTTGGCGATACGACTTCAGCTATTTCCTTGCCTTTTGGCACTCTTGTCCCATTTTTTACTAACATATTAACTTCTCCATTAATCGGAGAATTTATGACCATTGCATCAACCACTATGTAACCGTAAGTATCTATTGATTCAGATAAGTTGCCTTGTTTAAGTGGTATTGTCTTATCTTTTCCACTTATAGTATTTACTGCAACTTTTCCTATGTAAAGTATGACTACAATCGCTATGATGATATTCAATATTCTCTTCATAAAACCACCTAAGATAATATTCTATAAAAAATCAATTTTTCCTCCTTTAAATTCACTCTTTTGCACTTATTTTATAAACTTTTTATTTGCTTCAAGTTTTAAATTATCTTTTTCACAATATCTTCAACCAATCGGTGCGTTTTTAAAGAAAGCTTTATTTCATCATCATTTATTTCTTTAGAATTTATAGAACATAAAAAATTATTTACTGCACTTTCAAAACCTCTTATGTATGATACGCTGTCCCAGGAATGATGACTATAAATAGATGCGGTTTCCCCATCAAACGTCCGCAATTTTTCGAGATTTTCAACTATTACACTTTTTCCATAGCCATGCAGCTCCAGCACTTCTTCATCTATGCCGCTATTTCTGTGCATTAAACCAATTGCAACTTTATCACACGAAGTAATTTCAATATCTATATATTTTAAGCTATTATTTTCCTTTATGGCTTTTACACGCGAAATATTTAGGCTTTCAACATCGCCAATTTGATGACACAGTGTATCAACCACATGTATAAAGTCATCGTAAAGGGTGAATTTGATATCACCCCCAACACCGCCGTTTCTATTTTTCTTCATTATGTACAACTCAGGTTTTCCATTTCCAAAATGCTCTGATGCCTTAATATAAAATGGTGCATATCTTCTATTAAAGCCAACAGTTAAAACAAGTGAATTGTTAAGTGCAATATTATAAAGTTTTTCAGTCTTTTTATAATCATCTGTCAAGGGTTTGTCTACATAAACATGGATATTATTTACAAGAAGTTTTTTCACAATCTCATAATGGCTATCAGTAGAAGTATGTACAAAAGCACAATCAGGCTTTAAAGCAATTGCTTCATCTATCGAAGTATATGTGCTAACTTTATAATTCTCCTTATACTTTAAAAGCTTTTTTTCATCTCTACCCACAATGCCAACTATTTCGAGCATATCTAAGTTAAATATGAATGGCAAATATGCCTTTTTGAATATATTGCCCGGTCCTACGATTATAGCTTTCAAATTCTTCATAACCTCACCTCTATAATTCATTTGCTTATTTTAGAAAATTTGTAAACATCGACATCTTTATGCATATTATATAACAAGTCAGGCATATAACCAAGAAAAGTACATGACTTTTAAAAAATGAAGGGCTTGCATTTGCATGAAATTTGTGATAATATTTAATTAATTATTTGTGAGAAAAATTAATAGTTAAAAATGAGACAAGGGCGTTTCATTAATATAGTTTGTGTGTATTAATGGCGTCCTTGTTTTGTTTATATTTTCCATTATTACCAAAAAATAAATGAAAGGGGATTTTTTATGTCAGAAAATTCTTTGAAAAATATTTTTGGCGCCAATGTATTTAATGACGCAGTGATGAGAGAGCGTCTGCCAAAGCAAACATACAATGCTTTAAGAAAGACAATCGACGAAGGTTTGCCGCTTGACCCAAAAGTTGCCGACGTAGTAGCAAACGCGATGAAAGACTGGGCTATCGAAAAAGGAGCGACGCATTTTACACATTGGTTTCAACCATTGACAGGTATTACTGCAGAAAAACACGAATCTTTTATTTCTCCTACACCAGACGGTAAAGTCATCACAGAATTTTCAGGCAAAGAACTTATAAAAGGTGAGCCTGATGCATCGTCATTCCCTTCAGGTGGATTAAGGGCTACATTCGAAGCAAGAGGCTATACTGCATGGGATTGTACATCTCCTGCATTTGTCAAAGATAATGTCCTATACATCCCAACCGCATTTTGCTCATACACTGGCGAAGCACTAGACTTAAAGACACCTTTATTGCGCTCTATGGAAGCATTATCAAAAGAAGCATTAAGAGTTCTTAAGTTATTTGGAAATAACACTTCAAAAAGAGTCATAACAACTGTTGGTCCAGAGCAAGAGTATTTTTTGATAGACAAAAAATTGTATGAAAAACGCAAAGACTTAATATTAACAGGCAGAACATTATTTGGCGCAAAACCACCAAAAGGCCAAGAAATGGAAGACCATTATTTCGGCACCATCAGGGAAAGAGTTTTCGAATTTATGAAAGAACTTGATGAAGAGCTTTGGAAGTTAGGCATATCAGCTAAAACCGAGCACAACGAAGTCGCACCTGCTCAACATGAATTAGCGCCAATCTTCAATACGACAAACATAGCAACGGATCACAATCAGTTAACAATGGATATAATGAAAAAAGTGGCTTTGAGAAATGATTTAGTATGTTTATTGCACGAAAAACCATTCGCCGGTGTCAACGGATCTGGAAAGCACAACAACTGGTCTATGAGCACAGATGACGGTTTAAATTTATTAGATCCTGGAAAAACTCCACATGAAAATGCACAATTTTTGGTTTTCCTGTGTGCAGTTATCAAGGCAATCGATGAATACGCTGATTTATTAAGAGTATCATGTGCAACACCTGGAAATGACCACAGGCTTGGTGCAAATGAAGCTCCACCGGCAATAATCTCGATTTTCTTAGGCGATCAATTAACAGATATTTTAGAACAAATAGGCGAAACTGGTGGTGCTACAAACTCAAAGCAAGGTGGAGAATTAAAAATCGGCGTGACGACGCTTCCTACGCTTCACAAAGATTCCACCGACAGAAACAGAACATCCCCATTCGCATTTACCGGAAACAAATTCGAGTTTAGAATGGTAGGTTCTTCATCATCAGTAGCAACTGCAAACTACATCTTAAATACGATTGTAGCAGAAGTTTTATCAGAAATTGCAGATAAACTTGAAAAAGCTGATAATTTTGATGAAGAAGTTCAAAAAATATTAAAAGAGATCGTAATAAATCATAAAAGAGTAATCTTCAACGGAAATGGCTATTCAGAAGAATGGGTAAAAGAAGCTGAAAAGAGAGGACTTCCAAATATAGCTTCAACAGTCGATGCTATTCCTGCCCTTTTGAAAGATAAAAATGTGAAGGTCATGGAAAAACATGGCGTATTAAGCAAGGTAGAAATGGAATCTCGCTATGAAATAATGCTTGAAAACTACTCAAAGACTATAAACATAGAAGCGTTGACAATGCTTGATATGGCTAAAAAGCAGATTCTTCCGGCAGTCTTAAAATTCATTAAAAATGTTGCAGACTCTATAAACGCAGTCAAAGAAACTGGTTTAGACGCTTCAGTTGACGCACAAGCCGATTTATTGAAGGAAGTTTCTTCATTGACAGCCAAATTTAAGAAGAGAATCGATAATCTCGAAAGCGCCGTAAATAATGCATCAAATATTGAAGGAGATTCTTTTGCTGTAGCTAAATATTACAGAGATGAAGTATTCGCAAAAATGGGAGAGCTTAGAGAAATAGGCGACAAACTAGAAACATTAGTTGATGCTGATATTTGGCCACTTCCAACATACGCCGATATGCTTTTCTACGTATAATCATATATAAAAAACTATTGGGGGTAACCTCAATAGTTTTTTTAATGTTATCCATATTTAAATTACAGATCAATTAATATAATAAAAAGCCTCGGTTCTCAAGGCTTTTTTTAATGGAGATAAGGGGATTCGAACCCCTGGCCTCTACAATGCCATTGTAGCGCTCTCCCAACTGAGCTATATCCCCGAATATGTATGGTGGAGGTGCGGGGAGTCGAACCCCGGTCCGAAGGTGTCACAGTAAAAGCTTCTCCGAGCGCAGTCACTGTTTTGACATTCCCTCTGCAGCTCTCCCAGTGACAGGATAACTGCTTTGGTAGCTTCATAAAATCCGATTTATCTCAAAGCTTTGATAAATCAGTTCCCCACTAAATCGACGCCCAATCCTTTGATGTGGGAATCAAAGGTTGAACGGCTGCTTGTAATTAAGCAGCGTAAGCTAAATTATCGTTTGCGTTTATATTTAAGTCCACCGTTTTACGAGCAGATGGAACCTCGGCTCGCTACTTTTACCTCAACTACCCCCGTCGAAACCAGTACACCCCCGTATATCATATATGCTGACTTTCTTTAAAATGCCTTTCTATCTCCCTCTTAGCATCTCTTCTCGCCATATCTTCTCTTTTATCGTACAATTTTTTGCCTCTGGCAACTGCTAATTCCACCTTTACAAGCCCATGTTTAAGATAAACCCTTAAAGGAACCAATGTATAGCCTTTTTGAGTGACATAACCAGTCAATTTATTAATCTCTCTTCTATTAAGAAGCAATTTCCTCGTTCTAAGCGGATCTTTGTTAAAAATATTGCCTTTTTCATATGGGCTTATATGCATATTGTATAAGAAAACCTCATTGTTTTCTATACGAGCAAAACTGTCCTTCAAATTTACTTTACCCATGCGTACAGATTTGACTTCTGTACCAAAAAGCACAATCCCTGCTTCATAAACTTCATCTATAAAGTAGTCGTGACTGGCTTTTTTGTTTTGTGCAAGCACCTTTATATTTTCACTACTCATAAGAAAAACACCTTTTCTGTAAAATACATTGTTCCCTCACAGCACATGGGTCTGCGCTTAATTATTATAGCACATTAAATTCACATGTCAAGCACCTTCAACATCGCGGATTTCATCTGGTGTAGCCAAGACAAAATCTATTTCCCTCCTGTCCACGTTAGCACCTACTACCTTTACGTACACAACATCACCTATAGAAAACTTTCTATTCGTTCTTTCGCCTATTAACGTATATGTTTCATCATCATAATGGTAATAGTCATCATCAAGAGTGTCAATATCGACTAATCCTTCTACTGTGTTATCTAACTCTACAAAGAAGCCATAATTTGTCACGTTGGCGATTATAGCTTTATATATATTCCCAATTCTTTCTTTCATGTATTCTACTTTCTTCAAATCTTCAATCTCTTTTTCCGCCGAATCAGCCGCTCTTTCCCTCTCTGAAGCTTTTAATGAAATGTCATTTAATATTTTGTTATAATGTTCCTGACGCTTCTCATTCAATTTACCATGAATATTCTCTTTGATAATCCTATGGATTATCAGATCAGGATATCTCCTTATAGGCGATGTAAAGTGTGTATAATACTGCGTCGCCAATGCATAATGGCCTAATTCCTCTGGACTATATCTAGCCCTCTTTAAAGACCTTAGTAGAAGCGTCTCAACGACTCTTTGTTCATTTTTGCCCCTCACTTGTTTTATAAGCTCTTGCAATGCTTTTGGATGTATTTCATCTCCTCCAATGCCCTTTATGTGATAACCTAAATTATGTATGAATTTATTAAATGCCATCAGCTTCTCCATGTCCGGATGCTCATGAACCCTGTACACAAAAGGCACGTTGATCCAATGCATGTGCTCAGCAACTGTCTCATTTGCAACAAGCATAAATTCCTCAATAATCCTATGAGCTATATTTCTTTCGATTTTTACAATATCAATTGGTTTTCCCTTTTCATCTACAATTATTTTTGCTTCTTCAAAATCAAAGTCTACACTACCGCGCCTTTTCCTTCTTTCTAACAAAATCTTTGCCAAATCTTTCATATTATTAAAATCTTCTATTAAATCTTTATATCGCTCTTTTAATTTTTCATCATTTTCTTCTAAGATTTTGTACACATTTGTATAAGTCATTCTTTCTTTGCTTCGTATTATGCTTTCAAATATATCGTGATCTACAACATTACCATTTTTGTCTATCTTCATCTTTACCGTAAGTGTCAATCTGTCCTCAGATGGATTGAGACTGCATATACCGTTTGACAATCTGTGTGGCAACATTGGTATGACTCTATCTATAAAGTACACGCTGCAACCTCTATTTAAAGCTTCCTTATCAAGCTCAGAACCTTCTTTGACGTAATGACTGACGTCTGCAATGCTGACATAAAGTACATAATCACCGCTCTCAAGTTTTTCTACTGCCACAGCATCATCAAGGTCTTTTGCATCTTCACCATCTATCGTTACAATATTTAAGTGACGCAAATCTATCCTTCCTGTTATTTCTTCACTTGATATTTTCTCTTGTATATTTTCTGCTTCTTTTATGACTTTCTTTGGAAATTCTTCAGGTATGTTGTATGAACGAATCACTGACAGTACATCTACTCCAGGATCATTTTTCCTACCTAAAATTTCAATTATTTTTCCTTCAGGACTTCTCCGCTTTTCCGGCCACTTAGTTATTTTAACTACCACCTTCATGCCATCTTCGGCATTCATGGTGTCAGCCTTTGAAATAAATACATCTTGCGTAATGCTTCTATCATCGGGAACTACAAAACCAAAATTGCGGCTTTTCTCAAAAGTGCCTACAATGGTAGAATTAGCCCTCTTGAGTATTTTTACAACTTCTCCTTCCCACTTCTTCCCTTCAACTTTCTTTGTAACCCGAACAAGAACTGTATCATTCTGCATTGCACTGTTTAAATTATCTTTCGAAATAAATATATCCTTAATGCTTTCATTTTCAGGTATCAAAAAAGCAAACCCTCTTGATGTGGCATCTATTTTGCCTTTTATTATATCCAATCTTTCTGACAAAGCGTACTTTTCATTTTTTGTCTTATATATTGTCCCATCTTTTTCTAAATCCTTTAATAGCTCCTCAACAATGCCCTTTTGACTGTAATCCACGTCAAGCATTTTTAAAATATTTTCAATCCTTGAAGGTTTGTAATTTTCGTCATTAAAAAGCTCTAACAATTTATCTTTAAAATTCATACCGATTCCTCTCAATCTATTAAATTAAGTCTAACATAATTAATAATAACCAAATTCTTTACATAGTTAATTTTCCATTTATCTATTATAATTATAACATCTACCATGAGAAATATTGAAGAAAGTTGCAAAAAAATTATGGTACTAAAATTCTATATATGCAAAAGGCTGCTGATATTATGTCAGCAGCCTAAAATTTTTATAATATATATTTTTTATTTTTCATCCTTTATTGCAGCTTGTGCAGCAGCAAGTCTTGCGATTGGAACCCTAAATGGTGAGCAAGATACATAATCAAGTCCTACTCTATGGCAGAACTCAATTGACGATGGGTCTCCGCCATGCTCGCCACATATTCCTACATTTAATTCAGGTCTCGTCTGTCTGCCAAGTTTTGTACCCATTTCAACAAGCTTGCCTACGCCAGTCTGATCAAGTTTTGCAAATGGATCAAAGTCGTAAATCTTCTTGTCATAGTATGATTCTAAGAACTTACCAGCATCATCTCTTGAGAATGCAAATGTAAGCTGTGTCAAATCATTTGTACCAAATGAGAAGAATTCTGCTTCTTTCGCAATCTCATCTGCTGTAAGGGCAGCTCTTGGAACCTCAATCATTGTTCCAACTAAGTACTTGATGTTGGAATTCTTTTCTTTTAATACCTCTTCAGCCGTTTTTACGATTATGTCTTTTACATATTTCATTTCTTTTACATCGCCAATAAGAGGTATCATTATCTGTGGTTCAATACTAATACCCAGCTTATTTGATACATTTATTGCTGCTTCAATTATAGCCCTTGTCTGCATTTCAGCTATTTCAGGATACTTGACAGCAAGCCTGCATCCTCTAAATCCAAGCATTGGGTTAAATTCTTTGAGGCTTTCTACAGTCGCTTTTAGATCCTCAAATGTCATTCCCATTTCATCAGCCAATGCTTTTATATCTTCATCTTCGTGTGGTAAGAATTCATGTAATGGTGGATCGAGAAGACGTATTGTAACAGGATGCTCACCCATTGTCTCAAACAATCCTTCAAAGTCTGACCTTTGCATAGGCAGAAGTTTATTTAGAGCAGTCCTTCTTTGTTCTTCTGTCTTTGATACTATCATTTCCCTCATGGCAGGTATTCTGTCTTCAGCAAAGAACATATGCTCTGTTCTGCAAAGACCTATTCCTTCAGCACCAAACTCTACAGCAACTTTCGCATCCCTTGGTATATCAGCATTTGCTTTTACTTTTAACTTTCTGTATTTGTCTGCCCAGCTCATCAATGTGGCAAAATTACCTGTCAAAGATGGTGGAACAGTCTTTATTTCTCCCAAATATACATTGCCAGTGCTTCCATCAATTGATATGTAGTCACCTTCTTTAACTACAATATCGCCGATCTTCATTATTTTCTGATTTTCGTCAATCAATGCAGCACTACATCCAGCAACACAGCATGTACCCATTCCTCTAGCGACAACAGCAGCATGTGATGTCATACCACCACGGCCAGTCAAAATACCTTGTGCAACAACCATACCTTCTATATCTTCAGGAGATGTTTCCATTCTCACAAGTACCACTTTTTCGCCTCTACCCTTTGCAGCTTCAACTGCATCATCTGCTGTAAAGTAAACTTTTCCTGCGGCTGCACCTGGTGATGCCGGTAAACCTTTTGCAATAGGTTTTGCTGCTTTTAATGCATCTGCATCAAACATTGGGTGCAATAATTGGTCAAGCTGTTTTGGATCAACCCTTAACACTGCCTCTTTTTCATCTATTAAGCCTTCATTTACTAAATCTATTGCAACTTTTAATGCCGCTTGAGCAGTTCTCTTACCATTTCTCGTCTGAAGCATGTAAAGCTTTGATCTTTCTATAGTAAACTCGATATCCTGCATATCCCTGTAGTGATTTTCCAGTTTATTTGCAATTTCTGTAAATTGATTGTACACTTCAGGCATTATGTCTTTTAATGTTGATATTGGCTGTGGTGTCCTTATACCTGCAACGACATCTTCACCCTGAGCATTCATCAAGAATTCGCCAAACAATGCTTTTTCACCTGTTGCAGGATTTCTCGTAAATGCCACACCTGTACCAGAATCATTGCCCATATTGCCAAATACCATTGTCTGAACATTTACAGCAGTACCCCAATCACTTGGTATATCATTTAACCTTCTGTAAACAATAGCTCTTGGATTATCCCATGATCTAAATACGGCTTTGACAGCTTCTAAGAGCTGAATCTTTGGATCTTGTGGGAAATCAACGCCCATCTCTTTCTTGTACAGTTCTTTGTATCTCTTTACGACTTCTTTTAAGTTTTCTGCAGTCAAATCTGTATCGTATTTTGCACCGTTTTCTTCTTTGACAGCGTCCAATATTGCTTCGAATTTATTCTTTTCAATCCCCATAACGACATCTGAAAACATCTGAATGAATCTTCTATAGCTGTCGTATGCAAATCTCTCGTTGTTAGTAGCTTCAGCAAGTCCTACAACAGTATCATCGTTTAACCCAAGATTTAAAATTGTATCCATCATTCCAGGCATTGAAACTCTTGCACCTGAACGCACTGAAACCAATAACGGATTTTTCTTATCTCCAAACTTTTTGTTGTTTATTTCCTCTAAAATAGCCATATTTTTGTAGATTTCTTCTACTATTTCATCAGATATTTTTTTACCATCTTCATAATATTTTGTGCAAGCTTCTGTTGTAACAGTGAAGCCTTGCGGAACGGGTAAGCCCAGATTTGTCATTTCAGCAAGGTTTGCCCCTTTTCCGCCCAGTAAATTTCTCATGGACGCATTTCCTTCGCTAAACAAATATACATATTTCTTAGCCATTTATAGTCCTCCTTTATTGATTTTATTTAATATTATGCTTGCTGTTTCCTCGACAGCTTTATTCGTTACATCAATCACTGTACAATCTAACCGTTCCATCACCTCCTTAGCGTAGTTAAGCTCTTTTATGATTCTATCTTTAGCAGCATAAACTGCCTTAGAATCCAAACCCAATGACTTAAGCCTTTCTTTTCTTATTTCTACCAAGTTATCAATATTTATCATAAGACCAAATATTTTGTTGTGATCTATTTCAAACAACTCTTTTGGCGGATCCACCTCAGGCACCAATGGAAAATTTGCAGCTTTAATATACTTATGTGCAAGATACATACATAGTGGTGTCTTTGATGTCCTTGAAACACCTAATATCACTACGTCGGCTAACAATAGACCATTCACATCTTTTCCATCATCATGTTTTACTGCAAACTCAATTGCATCCATCTTTCTGAAGTAGTCTTCATCAAGTTTGCGCTTATGGAAAAACAATTCTGTAGGTGCAATGCCAGTAGTACCTTCTATAGCATCCATAATAGGCCCCATCACATCAACGATGCGCAAATCATACTGCCTCGCCTTATTTAGAAGGTATCGTTTTAATTCATCGACTACCATCGTATGTATTATAAGGCTGTTCTTATTATTAGAAGCATCTATTATTATCTCATCTATCTGATTTTTATCACCAACATAAGGAAACTTTTTGATTTGACTTATATTGGTGCCAAATCTGGATGCAGCTATGGCTGCTACATGCTCCGCCGTATCAATGCTTGAATCAGACACAAGGTAAATGGCAACATTCTCATCCACAATAAATTTAGCCTCCTATAAATAGCTGATACTAAAACAGTCATGTGGGACAGTTTTACTCCCATTATGACAATACCTTTCAGATTAACGTTTTCTGACTATATACAACAACATTTTATCATTTAAGTCAATTACAATAATGTCCAATTAATATTATAGCATAAAATATAAAAAAAACCAGGCACTCGCCTGATTTTTTTTATATTTTTAATTTAGATTCCAAATACGGCTTTACTTCATTTATCTTAATCCTTATTTGCTGCATCGTATCTCTATCCCTTATTGTCACCGATTCATCATTTAATGAATCAAAGTCATACGTTATGCAGTAAGGTGTCCCTATTTCATCCTGTCTTCTATATCTTTTGCCAATACTTCCTGTCTCATCGTAATCAACCACAAAATCTTTTCTTAATTCATCGTACAATTTATAAGCATTTTCGCCCAGCTTTTTAGACAAAGGAAGAACTGCCGCCTTTATCGGTGACAATGCAGGATGTAATTTTAAAACGACTCTTGTGTCATTTTCTTCTACCACTTCTTCATTGTAAGCATCTATCAAAAATGCCAAAGCTACTCTGTCAGCCCCTACAGATGGTTCAATACAGTATGGTATGTACTTTTCATTTGTAACAGGGTCAAAATATGTTAAATCTGCTCCTGAATGCTCCATATGACTTCTAAGATCGAAATCAGTCCTGTCAGCTATTCCCCATAACTCTCCCCATCCAAATGGAAATCTGTATTCTATGTCTGTAGTAGCATTGCTGTAATGCGAAAGCTCTTCCTTACTGTGATCCCTAAATCTTAAATTTTCTTTTCTCAAGCCTAAATTTAAAAGCCAATTCATACAGAATTCTTTCCAATAATTAAACCACTCTAAGTCTTCACCAGGTTTGCAGAAAAATTCCAATTCCATCTGTTCAAATTCTCTCGTCCTAAAAGTAAAATTTCCAGGCGTAATCTCATTTCTAAATGATTTACCAATTTGACCTATCCCAAATGGTATCTTTTTTCTTGACGTTCTAAGGACATTTTTAAAGTTGACAAATATACCTTGTGCAGTTTCAGGTCTTAAGTATATTTCTGACTTCGAATCCTCTGTAACACCTTGAAACGTCTTAAACATCAAATTAAATTTTCTAATATCTGTAAAATTATGAGCACCGCAAACTGGGCACGGCACGTTGTTGTCATCTATAAACTGCTTTAATCTTTCATTTGTCCAACCATCTACATTTGTTTCTTCTCCATGTTCTTTTAAATAATCTTCCACAATCTTATCAGCGCGAAATCTAGATTTGCACTCTTTGCAGTCCATCAATGGATCGCTAAATCCACCAACATGTCCAGATGCCACCCATGTTTCAGGATTCATCAGTATTGCAGAGTCTATCCCCACATTGTACTGACTTTCCTGTATAAATTTCCTCCACCAAGCTCTTTTTACATTGTTTTTAAATTCAACACCAAGCGGACCGTAGTCCCATGTGTTTGCCAAACCTCCATAGATCTCAGATCCAGGAAATATAAAGCCACGATTTTTTGCAAGAGACACTATCTTATCCATAGTTACATCAAAAGCCATCAACAAACACTCCTTTTTATGTATAAACAAAACCCTTTTTCCTCCTCGGCAAAAAGGGCTAAATTCAATTTATTTTAGAATATCAAATAGTTTTAAATATGTCAATATCGCTTAATGAAAGCATTGGACTTTATTCTCTTTCTTCTTTTAATACAGTTATCTCTTTATTTGGTCTTTCTATCTCAACAGTACAGTTTGTGAAAAATGCCAATGCAGCACCTATGACAGTAAGTTGAGGAACTATGATGGCTGATATAGCTCCAGCAGTGACAGGAACCTCAAGTATCACATTATCGTCTTTTTTTATTCTTATTTTTGTGACGTTGCCTTTTTTAACAATCTCTTTTATCTTGTCAATTACTTCAGAACCTGCAACCGATATGCTCTCTGTCCAATTCTTTTTGTTTTCTTCAATGTATATAAGAGCATCTACCACATCACCATTACACTTTTCTAAGGCTTCCTTCGCTTCCTTGTAGCTTACACCTGTTCTGGCCACGATCTGATCGATCTTTTCAAGCTCATTATCCACTTCTATCACCTCCTACATATTTTTTAATTTGTCTAAAAAATATTTTGACTGAAAATTTTTGTCAAAGTGAACACTCATATAATCAGTAACTATTTTATCTAGTTCTACTAATACATCTTTTTGTATTCTAAGTTTTACAACATTGCCAAAACCATTGCTGAGCAAATACCTTAACGTATTTAGTGTTTCTCTTTTTATGTAGAATATGTCATCAACACTGCTTTTACAATCCCTGCACAATACACCACCTTTTAATGGCGAAAAATACATAATGTTATCATCTCTGCCACAGGATAAACAGTGGTGCACTTCAGGCATATATCCCATAAATGTGACAAACTTCAAGCAAAAAGTGATTGAAAGCAAATTGCAATCGACAAGATCTCTTTCCAGCAGAAGCATGGAATATTTTAATAGATTGTATATGTTTGTGTTCTTTTCATTTTCTTCCAGCAGCTTATAAACGATATCTGCAAAATACGATGCGTAAGAAAGCTTCAAAATATCATCATCTATTTTTAAAAAAGAATGGATTAACTCCCATTGGTCAATATAATAGTAATTTTGCCCTTCAAACAAAACATAATATCCTATTGAAAAAGGATGTGAGGAACCCAAAAATCTGCTTTTCGAGTTCCTTGCACCTTTTGCTATTGCATCTATCTTACCATTTGATTTCGTAAAAAGTGTAACGACTTTGTCTGATTCGCCTATTAGCCTGCTTTTTAAGACTATAGACTCTGTTTTTATAAATTTCATGATAATTTACCCTTTGTTGATTTTACCATACTTTTACGATTTGAATTCCAGAGCTTGTACCAATCCTGTTAGCACCTGCTTTTACAATTTCTTTAGCAAAATCTGCAGTTCTTATGCCACCTGATGCTTTAACACCAAAATTTTCGCCAACAGTTTTTCTCATCAATTCAACATCGTGTACAGTTGCGCCACCACTGCCAAATCCAGTTGATGTTTTAACAAAATCTGCCCCTGCATCAACTGTAATTTCACAGGCTTTTACTTTTTCTTCATCAGTAAGATAACATGTCTCTAAGATAACTTTAACTATGATTTCTCCAAAAGATTTAGCTACCTTTGTCACAGCTTCTATGTCCTTTTTCACATAATCGTAGTCGCCAGATTTCAGTTTGCCTATGTTTAAGACCATATCTATTTCATTTGCCCCATTTGATATGGCTTCTTTTGCTTCAAACACCTTGGTTTCAGTCGTATTAGCGCCAAGAGGAAAACCGATAACTGTACATACCTTTACATCACTGTTTTTTAAAACATCAGCTACAAGTTTTACATGGCATGGATTTACACACACAGACGCAAAACCATATTCCTTAGCTTCATCAGCCAATTTTTTAATATCAGAATCAGTTGCATCCGGTTTTAATAAAGTATGATCTATCATCTTTGCAATTTCCACAATATCTCCACCTTTCTTAAGTATACTTTAACACTACCAATCAATTTTTGTCAATTACATAGCCAAAATTCCTTAAAATGCTGACATTATCTCTCCAGCCTTTTCTCACTTTTACCCACAGATCCAAATATATTTTTTGGCCAAATAAACTTTCCAACTCTATTCTGGCACTACTTCCTATCCTTCTTAACATCTGTCCGTTTTTCCCTATGATAATAGCCTTGTGAGACTCTTTTTCGCAGTATATAAACGCTTCTATGTCCAATATGTCTTTATCTTCTCTTGCTTTCATCGAGTCAACTTCCACGTATACACCGTGTGGTACCTCATCCTCAAGGTAATTTAATATTTTTTCTCTTATTATTTCTGATACGAGAAACTTCTCAGGCCTATCCGTTATGTAATCGCTGGGAAAGTATTGCGGTCCTTCTGGTATATACGATACTATTGTGTATTTTAAAAGATCAATATTCATATTTTTCAAAGCAGATATTGGCAATATATCTTTAAAATTATACAGTTGCTTAAATATCTGTATTGACATATCTACAGTTTCATGGGGAACGGTGTCTATTTTATTTATGACCAAAATCACTGGTGTTTCAATGTTTATAAGGTGATCAATGATATATTTATCGCCTGGTCCTACTTCAACATCTGGCTCCACCATGTAGATTATTAAATCCACTTCTGCCAAAGTTTTTTTTACGGATTCAATCATGAATTCGCTTAATTTGTGCTTCGGCTTGTGTATACCAGGTGTATCAATAAAAATCACTTGATAGTCTTCGCCTGTCAAAATACCTTGAATAGTATTTCTGGTGGTTTGCGGCTTGTCTGAAGTTATAGCCACCTTTTCGTTTAGCAATGCGTTTAATAGAGTAGATTTACCAACGTTAGTTCTTCCAATCAATGCAGCAAATCCCGATTTAAATGCCATATCATCACCTCAAAAATTTTATTTAAAAATTTGAAAAAACAATACTGTTATAAGTATTCCAATGATACTACCTACTATTACCTGAAAAGCAGAATGTATTTTACCTTCAACTCTGCTTTGTGCCACTAAAAAAGCCATAATAAAGCTTATGGTTGATAAAAGTATATTTTTAGATATAAATGTTGATGCTGTTGCAAGGCAAAACGCTATTGCACTGTGCCCACTTGGCAAGCCACCTCTTAATGGCGTCCCTTTTCCAAAATAGGCTTTTAAGATTATGGTCAATATCATTACTACTATAAGTGCAATGAATGTGACATGGGCTGGAGAGCTTTTTATCCTTGTAAGCAAAATATTAACCCACGGATTAAGCCGATGGAAAAATAGCAAATATGCGACAAATACAGCGTTTAAAGCAGATATCAACACAGCACCAGCAGCCACATCTTTGGCTATTTTAGCCAAAGCATGATATTCATCAGTTATTAAATCGACTATAGTCTCTATAGCCGTATTTATCATTTCAGCGATCAAGACAAGAGATATTGTGACTATTATGGCTATCATCTCAAGTTTGCTAAAATTGTAAAACAAACTTAAAACTAATACAAAAAGGGCCGCCACAAAGTGTATTTTCATGTTTTTTTCTGTCTTAAATGCGTATATGATTCCTTCTATAGCATAGTTAAAACTATCTATCAATTTTCTTATCTTCAAAAATGTATCACCTTTCTATTTTTAGACGTCGCATAACTTCTTCTTCTTTTTCCCTCATTACCTTTTTTTCGTCTTCTGTCTCATGATCGTATCCCATCAAATGAAACATGCTGTGTGCTGTAAGATAAGCAACTTCCCTTATAAAAGAATGACCATATTCTTCAGCTTGTTGCTTTGCCTTCTCCAAAGAAATTACTATATCACCTATAGGTTGTACTTCATCTAAATCATCATCTTCTTCGTCTATATCTGTGTATATTTCTTCAAACTCCACCAGTGGAAAAGACAATACATCTGTTTCTCTATCTACATTTCTATAATACTTGTTTAACTTATGAATCTCCTCATTGTCAACAAAAGATACGCTTACCTCCACGTCATCGACAACACCTTCCACTTCCAACGCTGTTCGCACCACATCTTCTACTATCTTATCCAATCCTTGTGCATCAACTTTATCCTGTCTATTATCAATTAAAATATTCATTGTAACACCTCTGCCTTATTATTTTCTATTTCAGGATACTCTATCCTGCGATGAAATATTCCGTTTAAAGATGTCAAAAATGACTTTGACAAATCCTTTATGTCCTTTAAAGTTAAATTGCTTTCATTAAGCTGGCCATCTTTTAATCTGTCGTCGATTATTTTGTTGACCATCGTTTCAATCTCATCGTCTGTAGGTTCGTGAAGGGACCTTACAGCAGCTTCAATAGAATCTGCCAACATCAAAATTGCAGATTCTTTAGTCTGAGGTTTTGGACCCGGATACCTAAACGAGTCTTCTTCACATAAATCATCTGTCTTTAACGCTTTACTGTAAAAATATTTTACGAGAGATGTACCATGGTGTTCTCGTATTAAATTTATTATATCTTCAGGCAACTTATACTTTTTAGCAAGCTCAACACCGTCTTTAACGTGAGATGTAATCACCAGTGAGCTTAGATCCGGCGATATTTTGTCATGCAAATTTTCATCCGTAAATTGATTTTCTTTGAAAAAATACGGTCTTTTTACTTTACCTATATCATGATAATATGCCCCCACTCGTGTCAATAGGCTGTTTGCACCAATTGCATCAGATCCTGCTTCAGCCAAATTAGCGACTATTATGCTGTGATGATATGTGCCGGGAGCATCCATCATCAGCTTTTTCAACAAAGGATTATTTGGATTTGAAAGCTCCAGTAATTTTAAGGGTGTTATGATATCAAAACCAGATTCCCAAAACGGAAGTAACCCGATGGCTAATATAACACTAAAAGCACCGCTAATTATCCCCCAAAGGCTATTTTCTAAAACAGATAAAATATTATTGCTATTAATAAGCCCTACTCCTAATATAGACAATGTATTAGCAACACTTACATATATGCCAGCTTTGACAAAATCGATTCTCTGCTTTGAATTAGCCATCTTTATGGCTCCAATTGTCCCTCCAAATATGGACATTACGAAGAAAGCCTGATTAAAATTTAGCATCATGCCACTTATAATAGAAAAGAATGTATTAAGCATTATGGCAATAAATGGATCCAATATAACCGAAGCAGACAAAGCAATAAGCTCTGATGGAATGAGTAAAGGGTTTATATTTTTTAATGCTATGACAATAAAATAGTATATTATTCCTAAAAGATACAGTATTTGAATATATGCGTACTTCTCCCTCGCTTTTTTATTAAGTTTAATTATATAATAGCCTGCAATAAATAAAGACACGCCTAATAAGGCGATGATACCTGATAACATCGCAAAATCTACTCTGCTGTTATTCTTAAGAAGTCCCAATGCTTTTAAGACCTGAATTTGATCGTCTGTAACTATTTCACCGCTTACGATAATATTCTGTCCTTTCTTATAGACTACAGGCTCAACCTTTGAAGCAGCTTCTTTTTTTGCCGTCTCAGTTTCAGTTGCATTGTATATCATATTAGGAGATATGACAGAAGATAATATTTTATATACTATCGGCTTTAGTTCTTGATTTAAATCTGAGCTATCTATAACACTTTTTACGCTGCTTAATGCACCAGATAAAGCATCATCTGTAATTTGGCGAGACATCGTGGCTTTTTCAGTTGATATAGCCAAAGATTCCACCGCAATTATTGTATTGTCTTCAGCAGAAAGCAAAACTTTAAGAGATTGGTCATCAAGTTTAATTGGCAATGTTTCTTTTAGTGTATTGAGCTTTTCGTCAATCTGTCCGTTGGACTTTCTAATGCTCCTAAGTTTATTGAAAAAATCAGTAAGCTTAATGTAAGATTCTTGTGCAACATTTTCATCGTAATCGTATTTAGGATTTACACTGTTCATGGCTTCTTGAATCTTTTTTTGTGTTGCCAAATTGTCAACAATGTCCTTCGGTGCTTTAATATCTATCTGAGCAACATCTCCGGCTTTTATATCTATTTTAGGCGGCGTTATGGCTGTGTAAAACAAAAATATCGATACAATGATGTATATAGTTGTAATATATATCAAATATGCCTTTTGACTTAAAAATATTTTTTTTATCGGCATGTCCTTTATATGCATCTAAATTAATCCTCCCAAGAAGAATTTTCTTCTTCTGCATCGTCAGTCTTTTTAGACTTTTCAAATACTTCATAAGCTTTTACTATCTTAGCAACAAGGGGATGTCTTATAACATCCTGCTCCTTTAACAAAACAAATTCAATGCCTTCTATACCGTTTAAAATCTCGATGACATCTTTAAGCCCAGATCTTTTTCCTTTAGGCAAATCCACCTGCGTAACGTCACCTGTTATAACAGCCTTAGAGCCAAATCCAATCCTTGTTAAAAACATCTTCATTTGCTCTGGAGTAGTATTTTGAGCTTCATCAAGTATTATAAATGAATCGTCCAAAGTTCTGCCTCTCATATACGCTAATGGTGCAACTTCAATAAGCCCTTTTTCCATGTACTTTTGAAATGTTTCAGCCCCAAGAATATCGTATAACGCATCGTACAATGGTCTTAAATACGGGTCAACCTTCTCTTGCAAATCGCCTGGCAAAAAGCCCAGTCGCTCTCCCGCCTCAACTGCAGGTCTTGTCAAAATGATTCGCCCGATTTCTTTGTTTTTCAAAGATGTTACAGCCATTGCCATAGCAAGATACGTCTTCCCAGTACCTGCTGGCCCAATTCCAAAGACAATTTCATTATTTCTTATGGCATTTACATATCTTTTTTGGCCATAAGTCTTGCATCTTATCTGTTTCCCTCTTGATGTAATACACACAATGTCAGATAAGATGGACTTTAACTTTTCTTCCTCCCCCATGTTGACTAATCTCATAGCGTATAAGACGTTTTGAGCTGTTATAATCTCACCACTATTGATTATATCTATAAGCTCACTAAACACCTTTTCTGCCCCATCCACATTGGCATCTTCACCGCTGATTTTAATCATATCATCTCTGACGACAATTTTTACATCCATTCCTTCTTCAATCAATTTTATATTTTCATCGAACTTGCCAAATAAATTTGCAGCTTGTTCAATATTATTGATATCAATTGTTACTTCTTTCAATTTTTACCTCCGTATTATAATTGATGTTTTCTTGCGTTCCAATATCCTCTATCACTTCCACTATAACATCAGCCCGCAGCACGTTTGCGTTTATCATTGTCATCTTTTGTTGTCTATTGACTATTTTAGCATCTTTTCCAAAAGCAGATGAAATGTTTTTAAGAGCATTTTCTACAGCTAATTTTTCCGCTTCATCTTTTGTCAACTTTACTTCAATCGGCACCGTCTCGTAATATGTCTCATTTATGATTTTTATTGGAGAAGCAGATGAAGTCAAATTTCTCACTTCTCTATCATAATTTTTAAAATCGATTTTTCTCGACGAAAGAGTCAATGTGCTGCTTCCCATTGCAATTTTTGTCATAGTGATTTTTCTACCAGTTCTCTTGTAGTTTTGCTGCACTAAATTAACATCTGCGTAGCCTTCATACCAAACTCTTGCCAGTATTGTTCCCATTGAATGCACAAACCGCGTGTTTGTATTGGGCCTTTCTATTATCCCAGATACTAAGACGTCTCCCGTCTTTACTGTATCACCAACTTTTTTTAAAGCATCACCTTCTAATACTGTCATTTTATATATTATACCATCTTTTTTAGCTATTATATTACATGGCACATTTTCATCTATTACAGCAGGTGGTGCAGTTTTCTTCACAACCTTAACTATTGCTTTTGTACCTTTTATGTCAATACCAATCCATGCAACATCTTTTTCATCCACCAAAAATTCTTGTTGAATCTTATGAATATCTATTGATGACTTTAAAGCACCAGCTTTAAGTCCCAATTTGTCGAGTTCTGAAATTATAGAAGCTTCACTTATATTTTGTCCACCATCTATCTCAATAGACCATATAAACATCGAAAAAATATATGCTAATATCACACACGCTGCTGCGCCTAAAACCAACATTCTTCTCCTCTTTAAATAAAAGACAATAAATGGCAACCCTCTTTTTTCAACGATGTACACCCTGCAATTCGTCATTTTCGTATACGGCAAAAGCAGCTTAAATCCTTTCAAACTGATCTTTGCTACTATTGTAGTGTGGTTTGTCCTTTCCACATCCCATACATATATGTTTTTAGATATAACAATATTTAAAAATCTCTCTATTGACAAGCCTTCTATTCTTATAATAGCATACCCGTATAAAAAATTCCACAATTTTATGGCCAGCAAGCAAATACCCCCTTCTGCCTTTTTATTCTATTGAAAATGCAAAAAATTCTCATACAATTATTTCTATATTCAATATTTTACCAGTAATGACCAATATCTCTGTCATGACTGAATTTATAATCATGTTTTTACCTGTTATTCTAATCATTCCTATCGTAGAATTAATCCTTATCCTTTCAGGAATATATTCTATTATGCCTCTATGGTTTTCTACTGTAATTTGCGTGTTGCCTATTACTGTTATCTTAGGGAGATTCAACAAAACATCTTTAGGAAAATCCACTAAATTTAGAATTCCCTCTTTTATGGTATTTGACTTCATGATAAAGCCTCCTCCCGTTAAATCTTATGAATCTTTAAGTAAAAACATTCTTTTAAGGAATTTTAAAATAAAATAAAAAAAAAACATGGACCTATGTTCCATGCAATAAAAGCAAAAAAACTTGATACATCTAAGTACCAAGTTTTTTTATCATTGTAAGTGCTGCGAAACTATCGTCTTAACTTTATTGCCATCAGCTTTGCCTTTTACAAGAGGCATCACTTTGCTCATAACCATTCCTATATCATTTTTGTTTGTAGCACCTATCTCGTCGATAACTCTTCTTACGATCTCATCTATTTCATCATCGGTCAACTGCTGTGGCATATACTCAAGCATAATTTCTATTTCATGATTTGCTTTATCTACTAAATCTTGCCTGCCACCTTTTTCGTATTCAGGCAAAACTTCTCTTCTTTGTTTTATTTCTCTTGAAATTACATTAATGACCCCTTCATCATCAAGGACTTTTCCTGTATCCTTTTCTACTTGCAATATCGAAGATCTAACCATGCTTAATATATTCTTTCTGAATACATCTTTTGATTTCATAGCATCAACCATATCTTTGTACAATCGATCCTTAAGGGCCATAATCACACTTCCTTATTTCCCAAATTTGTACTTTCTTTTTCTTGCTGCTTCTGATTTCTTTTTGCGTTTTACGCTTGGGCTTTCATAATGTTCCCTTTTCCTTAATTCAGAGAGAACGCCACTTCTCGAACATTGACGCTTAAATCTTCTCAATGCATTATCAAGGGACTCATTTTCTCCAACACGAACTTCTGACACTGTAATCTCCCTCCCTCCGGATAAACTGCCAAATGTAAGCTGCATTTATTGCTGCAAATATTATTGGGATATCTTAATATATTATAATCTAAAAACCAATTTGTGTCAATGTTTACCCTGGAGGCCATGTCATAAATCTTCCGCCTAAAAGATGAAAATGTATGTGATGAACAGTTTGTCCACCGTCGTCGCCACAATTGGACACTATTCTGTACCCTTTGCTATCAATCCCATACTGCTTAGCCAGCTTTTTCGCAATTACATAGACATGTCCTACAAGCTCTTTATTACTGTCATCAATGTCCAACGGAGAATCAATGTGAGCTTTTGGAACTATAAGCAAGTGAACTGGCGCTTGTGGATTAATGTCAGGAAAGGCAACCACATAATCATCTTCATAAATTATTTTTGATTCAATCTCCCTATTTATGATCTTGCAAAAAATGCAATCACTCAATTTATTTCACCTCCTTCAACAATCTTGCCAATAGCAAAATCTTTTTTTAAATCTATCAATTTTACAGGTAGTATTTTATTCTTAATGTTTAAATCTGTCTCTACAGCCACTCTTATATAGTTATCAGTAAGTCCTTCCACATAATCATCTAACTCTTTAGTCCTCTGTTCAAATAGCACATTTAAAGTGCTACCTAAAAACTTTCTGTAAAATTTCAATTCGCATTCTTCTGAAAGCTTAATTAATATTTTACTTCTCTCTTCCTTGACAGAATTTTTGATTTGGTCAGGGTAGTCTGCCGCTTTTGTGCCTGCCCGCCTTGAATACTTAAAGACATGCATCTTGCTAAATTGTATGTCTTTTACAAAATTATAAGTTTCATTAAACTCCTTCTCAGTCTCTCCTGGAAACCCTACCATTACATCAGTTGTTATCGCCACGTCCTTGATGTACTTTCTTACTCTCTCTATGATCGCTTTGTATTCGCTTGTTGTGTATCTTCTACCCATTCTTTTAAGAACACTGTCCGAACCGCTTTGCAACGAAATATGATAATGTCTGCAAAATTTAGGCAAAAGAGAAACTTCTCTTACGAAATCTTCGGTTAAAAATGTAGGCTCAATTGAACTTAAGCGTATTCTTTCAATGCCTTCGATTTCGTGTATCATCTTTATTATATCAAGCAAATCTGCATTTTCCAAGTCTTTGCCATATGATGCAACGTGTATACCTGTCAATACTACTTCTTTATAGCCATTATCCTTAAGTCTTTTAACTTCATCCAATATGTCATTGGGCTTTCTGCTTCTTATAGGCCCTCTGGCATACGGTATAATACAATAAGTGCAGTATTGATTACATCCATCCTGTATCTTTAAATACGCCCGCGTATGACCTTCTTGGGCCGATATTTTAAGTTCTTCGAATTTTCTATCTTTAAATATATCTTCAACGGCATTTACCTTATTAGCATTTGCCGCTTTCTCTACTAATTTAACTATTTCCCCTTTGTTTTTAGTGCCTAAAACAACATTGACTTCGGGTATATTTAAGACTTCATTTGAAGCCACTTGCGAATAACAGCCAACCACAGCTACTACAGAATCTGGATTGATTTTTTTAGCCTTTCTTATTTCCTGTCTTGATTTCATATCACCTCGACCAGTCACAGTGCATGTATTTATGACATACACATCGGCATATTCATCAAACCCTACAACATCATATCCTGAACTCTTGAAAATCTCAGCCATGGCTTCCGTTTCATATTGATTTACTTTACAACCTAAGGTAAAAAATGACACAATTTTTTTGCGGCCATATATATCATAAAATTCATCAGCGTCTAAAGCTATGTTTGCCTTTGCCACTTCGTAATATTCCTCCCATATTGTTTGTTATAAAGCTCAAGATTTATTATAACATTTAACGAAATATAAAAAAATAAGCCTCGAAAATATTTAAGAGGCAAAGTAAAAATCGTCTATCCTAAATCTCCCAACTCGTACAAAATTATAGAACCAGCCACAATACCGGCCGTTTCTGTCCTTAAAATCCTTGGACCCAATGTGACAATCACAGCACCATTTTCAGTCGCCATGGCTACTTCACTGGGCGAGAAGCCACCTTCAGGCCCGATAAAAATGCAAATATTTTTTGCACCATTATTCTCCTTTAAAACATCTTTTAATCTAACATTGGTCTCTCTTTCATATGGCATTACACATAAATCAAACTCATGGATGTAATTCACAGCAATATTAAAACTTATCGGCTCCAACACTTCTGGCACTATCAATCTTCCAGATTGCTTTGATGCTTCTTGAGAAATTTTATTCCACCTGTTTATTTTGTTTCCTATGCTTTTTTCTTTAATCTTTATAATAGAATATTCGGTTTCAACAGGCACAATCTTTTTTATTCCAATTTCTGTGCATTTCTGAACAATCAAATCCATTTTGTCAGACTTTGGCAGTCCTTGAAATAAAGTCACATTTATAGAACTTTCTACGACTTGATGCAACTCATCGACTATCTTTAATAAAACAGATGTGCTTTCTATAGAGAGAATAGAAGCATTGTACTGTTTTACTCCATTAGAAACCACCAAATCAGTTCCAATCTTTAGCCTTAATACATCCTTTATATGATGAACATCATCACCATATATCCTGACTATGCCATCTTTTATATCCTCATCTTTTATAAAAAGTCTTCTCACGGCACTCACTTTTTCCTTGATAATATTGCAACCCATTCCCCATCTTCTTTAACCTCAATAACGTCAAAATATTCGGAAATAGCATTTAAAACATCATCTTTACGATCTTTAATTATTCCGCTTGATATGAACAAACCATTTTCTTTAAGTTTTTCGTGTATATCAAAAGTAGCTTTTATTATTATATCAGCTATAATATTTGCGACTATTAAATCCGCCTCACCATTTAGCTCTTTTAAAAGATCGCTTTTCAAAACCTCGATATTATCCAGTTTGTTTAATTTTACATTTAGAGAAGCCACTTTTAATGCAACTTCGTCAACATCAACTGCAAAAACTTTTTTTGCACCTAACTTAGAGCTGACAATTGACAATATACCTGTACCGCATCCAACATCAAACACGGTATCGCCACTTTTAACATTGTCTTCTAAAAATTCTATGCACATTTTTGTAGTCTCATGACTGCCTGTGCCAAAAGCCATGCCTGGATCTAACTCAACTACTATCTCATTTTCTTCTGGGTTATAATCTTCCCATGATGGTTTTATGACAACACGCTTGCCAATCTTAAAAGTCTTATAATACTTTTTCCAACTGTTTGCCCAATCTTCATCATCGACTTCAGCCGTTTCAAACGTAAAATCTCCAATGTCCAAATTATATTCTTTAAGTCCTGTTATTCTATCCTTGATTATGCTTAATTTGTCAATTGTACTTGGGGTAAGAGGGAAATAAGCTGATATTACAACCTTATCACTATCTACAATCATATCAGGATCTACATAATCCCATTCATTGCTATCATTTAATATCTTCAAATCATTGGGATCTTCTATGACAACACCGCCCGCACCAACTTCATGCATTATATTTGTTATAGCTTCCTCAGCTTCCACTGAAGTCGTAATTTTAACTTCAAGCCATTTCAATCATATCACCCTTTTTTTTATGCTCCAAAAGCATCTTTTACTTTTTGAAAAAATGATTTACTACCGCTATCATTGCTAAGTTTGTCAAACTCCCTCAATAGCTCTTTTTGCCTTTCCGTCAATTTCTTAGGAACATCGATATATACCTCTACAAATTCGTCACCACGTCCTCTTCCATTGATATGAGGTATTCCTTTGTTCCTAAGCCTAAACACCGTTCCAGTCTGAGTTCCAGGCGGAATATTGTATATAGCTTTGCCATCAAGAGTAGGAACTTCTATCTCTGCACCAAGTGCAGCATCTACAAAACTTATAGGCATTTTAAGCAAGACATTAAATCCATCACGCTTGAATATCTTATGAGGTTTTATGCTTATTACAATAAAAAGATCTCCATTAGCTCCTCCTCTTTCTCCTGGTTCACCTTCACCTCTTAATGATACCATTTGTCCTTCATCAATTCCAGCAGGTATATTAACCTTGAGTTTCCTTAGTTTTCTTATCCTTCCAGTTCCATGACACTTTGAACATGGATCTTTGACTATCTTGCCTTCTCCATGACACCTAGGACACGTTCTTACATTGACTATCCTGCCAAACGGCGTATTTTGCGTTATTCTGACCTCACCTGTACCATGACATTCGGGGCATGCCTCTACTTTCGTTCCTGGATTTGCACCTGAACCATTGCATCTATCGCATTTTTCATACCTTTCAACTTCAATCTCTTTCTCGACGCCAAATGCAGCTTCCTCAAAAGACAAACTCAAATTAATCCTTATGTCATTTCCTTTTTGAGGGCCAGTTTTTCTTCTGGTACTGCCTCCAAACATATCACCAAATATATCACCAAAAATGTCGCCAAAGCCGCCAAAATCAAATCCACCTTGGCCAAAACCACCAAAGCCACCAAAATCTCCTTGGTTGAAACCACCTTGATTAAATGCTGCATCGCCAAATTGATCATACTGAGCTTTTTTCTGAGGATCAGACAAAATTTGATATGCTTCATTTATTTCTTTAAACTTTTGTTCTGCCTCTTTATTGCCAGGATTTAAGTCAGGATGATACTTCTTTGCAAGAGTTCTATAAGCCTTCTTTATATCTTCATCACTGGCATTTTTATCAAGGCCTAATATTGCATAATAATCTTTTGCCATACACATCACCTGCCTTTCTCAACATGAATGAGAACCAGGATTGCCCTGGTTCTTATTTATTATCTTTGTTGTCATCTTCCATCCTATAGTCTGCTTCATATACATTCTCTTTATTAGATGCTCCATCACTGCCACTATTATAGCTATTTGTCTGACCTGTGCCGCCTGCTTGTTGATATATGCGGGAAGATACGTTATAAAATGCTTGTGACAATTTTTCTGAAGCACTTTTTATAGCGTTAATATCGCTACCTTCAAGAGCTTTTCTTACATTTTCTATCTCTTTATTTATATCATCTTTTTCTTGTTGTGTCATCTTGTCCGCCAAATCTTTCATGGTCTTTTCGGCTTGGTATATCAATGAATCTGCATTGTTTCTTACTTCTATCTCTTCTTTTCTCCTTCTGTCTTCTTCTTCATGCTGTTTCGCTTCATTCATCATTCTGTTTATCTCTTCTTCGCTTAAGTTAGAAGAAGAAGTGATCGTTATGTTCTGAGATTTTCCTGTACCCAAATCTTTTGCAGAAACATGGACAATGCCATTAGCATCAATGTCAAATGTAACTTCTATCTGAGGCACTCCTCTTGGAGCAGGTGGAATTCCAGTCAATGTGAATCTTCCAAGTGTCTTGTTGTCGCGAGCCATAGGTCTTTCACCTTGCAGAACGTGTATCTCAACAGATGTCTGCCCATCTGCCGCAGTCGAGAATATCTGGCTCTTCTTTGTAGGAATTGTAGTATTCCTCTCAATTAATTTTGTGAATACACCACCAAGTGTTTCAATGCCAAGAGAAAGCGGTGTGACATCCAATAGTAAGACGTCTTTAACTTCGCCTCCTAATACACCACCTTGAATTGCGGCCCCAATTGCAACACATTCATCTGGGTTTATGCCTTTGTGCGGTTCTTTGCCCATTATCCTTTTTACTGTCTCTTGAACGAATGGTATTCTCGTCGAACCACCGACTAATATCACTTTATCAATGTCTGAAGGGCTAAGTTTCGCATCGCTTAATGCACGGTTTACTGGTTCAACAGTAGATTGCACCAAATCATTGATAAGTTCCTCAAATTTTGCTCTTGTAAGATTTACATCTATGTGCTTAGGGCCTGTAGCATCAGCTGTTATAAAAGGCAAGTTTATGTTAGCTGTCATAGCAGAAGAAAGTTCTATCTTCGCCTTTTCTGCTGCATCTTTAAGCCTTTGCATTGCCATCTTGTCGTTTCTCAAGTCGATCCCATACTCTTTTTTGAAGTTGTCTGCCAACCAATCCATGATCCTCTGGTCAAAATCATCACCGCCTAAGTGGTTATTACCACTTGTAGCCAATACTTCGAATACTCCATCGCCTATCTCAAGTATGGATACATCGAATGTGCCACCACCTAAATCGTACACCATTATCTTTTGATTGCCTTGCTTATCAAGCCCATATGCCAATGAAGCCGCAGTAGGCTCGTTTATAATTCTCTTTACATCAAGTCCAGCTATCCTACCTGCATCTTTAGTTGCCTGCCTTTGGCTGTCATTGAAATACGCAGGAACTGTTATTACAGCTTCTGTAACCTTCTCCCCTAAGTACGCTTCAGCATCAGCCTTTAATTTCTGCAGTATCATAGCTGAAATCTCTTGCGGTGTATAATCCTTTCCATCAATAGTTACTTTGTAGTCAGAACCCATATGTCTTTTTATAGACATAACTGTCCTTTCAGGGTTTGTGATAGCTTGCCTTTTTGCAACTTGACCTACTAATCTTTCACCTTCTTTTGTAAATGCTACAACAGATGGAGTTGTCCTGGCTCCCTCTGAGTTTGGTATAACTACCGGCTGTCCTCCTTCCATCACAGCTACGCACGAAAAAGTTGTGCCAAGATCAATTCCTATAATTTTTCCCATGATCTACTCCTCCTATTCCTATACTTTATTTTGCTACTTTGACCATACTTGGTCTTATTACTTTATTATTAAACATGTATCCTTTTTGAAAAACTTCAATTATCTCATTTTCCTTCTTATCCTCTACCTCTTCCTGCATAACAGCATGATGTTTGTATGGATCAAAGATTTGACCTAAAGACTCTATCTCTTTAACACCCAGTTTTTCCAAAACACCTTTAAACTGCCTGTATATTAAATTGACACCTTCTTTAAAGGAAGCTATTTCTTCACTGTCACCATGAGATGCTTCGAGAGCTCTCTCAAAATTATCTACAACAGGCAGTATTTCCAAAATCACTTGCTCTTTGCCATACTCAACCAGATCAGCTTTTTCCTTTTCTGTTCTTTTTCTGTAATTTTCAAATTCTGCTTTCAACCTCTGGGCCATCTCTAAGTATTCATTGGCTTCGTCTTCTTTCTGCTTAAGCTTATTTTTCAATTCTTCAATTTCTCCTTCGTCAATTTTTTCTTCACCCTGATCAGAATTTTCTGTACCGATACTGCCTTCACTGTCATCTTGAGGTCGGTCAGCATCAGATACATTGTCTTTTAAATCTTCGTCTAAATTGTTTTTGCTTTCCATTGTATCTTTTTCTCTGTCCAATTGTTTCACCTCTTATTTTCTTGATATATATATGATAAGACTTTTGACAATTCATTTGACATAGTATTTATTTCATTTATAAGCCTCTTGTAATTCATCCTTGTAGGTCCAATAATGCCAAAAGTTCCCACAACCTCACCGTTTATCTTATAAGTAGATTTGATTATGCTTAAATCCCACATCTCTTCAAACTTGCTTTCACTTCCAATAGTAACATCGATGGAATCATCTAAAGGCTCCAACACTGAATTCATAATGTCTTTATTGTCAATTAGATCGAAAAACATCTTGGCTTTTAACAGATCCTTGTACTCAGGAAAGTTGAGAATATTTGAAATACCTTCCGAATACAAGTCTGTTTCATCCATTTGCTTTAAACCATTTATGATAGTATCTGTAATCTTGTCTATGATTCCGATAGCACTGCCAGACTCTTTTTTTATCTCATCTCTCAATGTCTGATCCATTTCTCTTTTTCTTTTTCCTATCATTTTATTGTTGATTAGGTTGTTTAAAAACTCAAACAAATTATTGTCAATATTGTCCTTTAAACTTATCAAATAGTTTTTCATAATACCTGATTCTGTCATAACAAGAAGTATCAATTTGTTTGCATCAACAGGCAATATCTGTATTCGCTTAATCGTGTTTTCATCAATTCGAGGCATTTTAACCACTATAGTATGGTTAGTAACGGTAGATAATAGCCTGGCATACTTTTTCACTATATCATCTATCTCAGCAAACACCTCATCAATTGTCTCTACTTCATCGTCACGGCTCTCATTCAAATAATGTTCTAATATATTATTAACGTAAAATCTATATCCTTTGTCAGATGGTATTCTACCTGCAGATGTATGAGGTTGTTCAAGGTACCCCATCTCTTCAAGGTCAGCCATCTCATTTCTGATCGTTGCCGAACTTACACCAAGGTTATATCGTTTTGCGATTGTCCTAGATCCAATTGGTTCTGCCGTCAAAATATAGTCGTTAATCACAGCTTCTAAAATCTTTTTCTTCCTATCATCTAACGGCATATTCACCACCCCAAGTTCTATTGTTAGCACTCTTAGCTTGAGAGTGCTAATTACGATTTAAAAATACCACTATTGTGGATATTTGTCAATACTTTAAAACAAAAAATCCTCAAACACATTATTGGATATATCCACACCTTTTGATGTTAATTTAAGGACATCTCCTTCTTTAACTAATAAGCCTAATTCCATATTTTTATAAATAGCATCTTTAAACACAGAAAACATGCTTTTCCCAAATCTCTCTTTAAAGTCATTATCATTTACTCCATCCATCATCCTAAGGCCTAAAAACATAAACTCGGACATTTGATCTTCTAAAGACAGCTCATCAACATCGTCAACCGCATGTCCATCATTATAAATCATGTCTATGTACTTTTTAACATTTTTTATATTGCCAAATCGCTTATTTCCTACAAATGAATACGCACCAGGTCCAAAGCCCAAATAGTGTAAATCCATCCAATACAGCTTGTTGTGTCGGCATTCAAATCCAGGCAATGCGTAATTCGAAATTTCATAATGTCTGTATCCACTATTCTCTAAAAGCTCTGCACCATAGTGGAACATCATCAATTCGTATTCATCATCAGCAAGCTTAACTTCATTTCTTTCATACATATCGTAAAGCATCGTTCCTTTTTCTAATATAAGTCCATAACAAGAAATGTGTGATGGCTTTAATGCAATTACGTTTGTCAATGTTTCTTTAAAATCTTCAAAAGTCTGATTTGGCAGCGCATACATTATATCTATGTTTATGTTGTCAAAATATTTAGATGCCAAACCATAATTTTCAATAAAATCACTTACTGTATGTATTCTGCCGATAGCTTTTAATAAATTGTTTTGCCAAGACTGCAAGCCTATGCTTATTCTATTTACACCTGCTTTTTTATATGACTTAAGTTTTTCTTCATCTATTAAGCCAGGATTTAATTCAATCGTGATCTCTGCATCTTTGCTTAAGCTGTAGTTTTCGTAGATTTCACTCAATATTTCTTCGATGTATGAAGGAGGCAAGACATTCGGCGTACCTCCTCCTATATACACAGAAGTGTATATATCTTTAAGCTCCTCTTTTCTCGTTTTAATCTCCTTTATTATTGCTTCTTTAAACGAAAAAAAACTATCTTCCATGTTTGCATAAGAATTAAAATCACAATAATAGCATTTTTTCTTGCAAAACGGAATATGAACGTATATACCAGATCTAATCATTGTCATCATCAAGCTTTAAGATTGACATAAATGCCTCTTGCGGAATCTCAACCTTCCCTATTTGTCTCATTCTCTTTTTGCCCTCTTTTTGCTTTTCTAACAATTTTTTCTTTCGCGTAACATCTCCGCCATAGCACTTTGCCAAAACGTTCTTCCTCAATGCTTTGACAGTTTCCCTTGCTATTATTTTTGAACCTATAGCGGCTTGTATAGGAATCTCAAAAAGATGGCGCGGTATATTTTCTTTTAACCTTTCTGTCATCTTTCTGGCTCTTTCATAAGCCTTATCCTTATGGACTATCATAGACAAAGCATCCACTATCTCACCATTTATAAGTATATCCAATTTCACAAGATCTGATGTCTTGTAGCCTTTTAGCTCATAATCTAATGAAGCATACCCTTTTGTCCTGGATTTTAAAGCATCAAAAAAATCATATATTATTTCGTTTAACGGAATATCGTATTTAATAAGCACTCTAGTAGGCTCAAGGTAATCCATTCCTTGATAAACGCCCCTTCTATCTTGACAGAGCTCCATTATGGGTCCTACGTACTCTGTAGGAGACATTATTGTAGCAGTAATTATAGGTTCTTCTATATGATCGATCAACGTGGGCTCCGGCAAATTTGCTGGATTATCCAGTTCAATTACTTCTCCGTTTGTCTTGTAGACCTTATAGATAACGCCAGGTGCAGTAGTCACCAAATTTAGATTATATTCCCTCTCCAACCTCTCCTGTATTATGTCCATGTGCAAAAGACCTAAAAAACCGCATCTAAAGCCAAATCCAAGAGCTGCAGATGTATCTGGCTCAAATGTCAATGACGCATCGTTTAATTGCAGTTTCATAAGTGCATCTTTTAGATTTTCATAGTCCTCGCCCTCCGCTGGATATATTCCACAAAAAACCATTGGTGTGACTTTTTTATATCCAGGCAAAGGTTCAGATGCCGGAAATTGTGCATTTGTTATGGTATCTCCTACACGAGTATCGCTGACATTTTTTATGCTGGCAGCCACATACCCAACATCACCAACAGAAAGAAAATCGACCGGACTTAAATTAGGCCTAAATATGCCTACTTCTGTCACTTCAAATTCTTTCCCGGTGGACATCATTCTTATCTTATCGCCTTGCTTTAATGTGCCGTCAAAAACCCTTATAAAACTTATAGCACCCTTATAATTGTCGTAAAACGAATCAAATATCAATGCTTTAAGCGGTTTTTCTTGGTCTCCTGATGGTGGCGGTATCCTCTTTACTATTGCTTCCAAAACATCTTCAATACCTATGCCTTCTTTCGCAGATATAAGCAAAGAATCTTCGGCATCGATGCCAATAACATCTTCGATCTCTTTTTTTACAAAATCAGGATCTGCAGATGGAAGATCTATCTTGTTTATAACAGGCACGATTTCAAGATCGTGCTCTAATGCCAGATACAAATTTGCCAGCGTTTGGGCTTCTATCCCTTGCGTTGCATCAACAACCAACAAAGCGCCTTCACATGCCGCAATACTCCTCGAGACTTCATACGTAAAGTCAACATGTCCAGGAGTATCTATAAGATTCAATTCATACTCCTCTCCATCATTTGCTTTGTATATGAGGCGGACTGGCTGAAGCTTTATGGTTATACCTCTTTCCCTTTCCAAATCCATGCTGTCTAAAACCTGCTCTTCCATTTCTCTTTCTGTCAATACACCAGTCTTCTCAATCAATCTATCCGCCAGAGTAGATTTACCATGGTCTATATGGGCTATAATGCAAAAATTCCTCTTGTTTTCTTTTCTAACTTTAGACATTTCAAACCTCCTTCACATATATTAATATTATAGCATAAAAAATTACTTGTACAGAGATTTGAAAAGACCATCAACACCTTTTAATGGCACATGACTATGTTGTCCCAAAAAAGTTATGTTGAGAAAATCTTTGCTTATAGCAATCTTAAATATGCTTTGACTTGCAATACCTGTTGTCAAAGCATTAAACGTGTAATCCACTTGAAATATGCATAACATGATAAAAATTATGTAGATGGATATGAATAAGTATAGCATTCTCAGCTTTCTAAGCCTTTCTTTTTTCTCTTTTACCCTGCTCAAACTTTCATTTCCTCCTAAGTTCATCGTACAAAAAATCCAATTCTTTTATCATCTTTTCTTTCGAAAAATTGCTTAAAATATATTCTTTGCCTTTTTTTGAAAATTTATTTCTCAAATCTTCATTTAATACAAGAACTTCAATAGCATTGGCCAAATCTTTAGGAGCCTCAGATTTTACGATGATTCCATTTTCATCATTTTTAACTATCTCAGGTATTCCTCCAACATCTGTAGCAATGACAGGTACACCTAACGCCATAGCCTCAGCAACCGATATACCAAAGCCTTCGCTGTGAGACGGCAATACAAAGATATCTATGCTGCTTAAAAAATTGAATATATCTTCTATAAACCCCAAAAATTCCACATTATCAAGCTTTAAATCCCTCGCCATATCTTTAAGATGTTCCATATATGGTCCATCACCTGCTATAAAGACAAATGCTTTAACTTTTCCCCTAAGTATATTCAATGATTCAATAAGATCTTGAACACCTTTTGACGGTATAAGCCTTGCAACACAACCGATTATAAGAGTATCTGAAGCTATGTCGTATTTTTCTCTCAATTTTAAAGGCTCTTTAATGAATTGTGGCACATCAATGCCGTTGTACACTATACGCACTTTATCAGACGGTATGCTTTCTTCATCTACAATGGCATTTTTAAGAGCGTAAGACACTGCAACTACTGCATCTGTCTTTTTATTTAAATACTTATTGATTGTCAGATAAAAATACTTTTTTATCTTATTCATATTTTTGTAATTAGGAAAATTGTGTACTGTCACAGCGATCTTTAAATTGTATCCCAGTGAAGCCAGTCTTCCAACTAAGGATGCTTTTGCTCCATGAAAATGAATAATATGTGGTCTAAAATCATCTATAATAGCTCTAAGCTTCTTTATCGCAGCAAAATCTTTCTTAAAATTTATTCCATCGCAAATATCAACACGATAAACAGATACACCATCTTCTATCAAGTCATCCGTTGTTTTTTTGTCAAAAGAACAGCCAACAGCTAATTGATACTTGTCTTTATCAAGTCCATTAAGAATCGACAGCAGATGCTTCTTCATGCCGCCTTCTGCTTCCCTTACAACATGTAAAACTCTTATTTTTTCCAATCTATTTCACTCCTTTATAAATTTATTTTCATCAATGATAATGTCAATAAGCATTGGCACAGCATAGACCATCGTTGTAGCCGCCGCAACAACACCTGAATCGTTAAAAACTAAAGCAAAAATACTTCCTACTACGGTGGATAAAAAGCTTATGTATACAAATTTTCGCTCGTTAAGAATCTTCTTTAAAGCGCCAACTGGTTTATAAAAAAGTACAAAGAGTACCAACACCAGCGTAACTAAAGCCCTGCTCCAGACAGAATACTTGAAAAGCTTCAAATTCATGCTAATCTTTCTTGCAAATATCTGAATAAGAGGGTAAATCCCATTATTTTTCACTAAATTGAATGTCTGCCCTATGTGCGTTTGCTCTGATACAGGTCTTAAAGAGTCAACATAAAACAGCAAAAATAATAATACAACGATACTTCCACCTACAAACAAAATATTTTTAATGTTAAGTTTTTTGCCAAATAAGTACATTGACGCAACTGAAAATGCTGCAAATGCGGCTATACCACCGCCTACATTTGTTCCCAAAGACGGCGATGCTATAAAGTAGAGGACAATAATGTAAATCAATATATTTGCAAATATTAGATATCTTTTGTCAATATTCCTAAATGTCTCAAATGACAAAAGTGGGAAGCACAAAACGGCTCCTATGAAAATCCCCATGTACTCATTTCCGATACCGTAGAATCTGGCACCTGCGATTACATCGTAACTTAAAAATGAATTTTTCAAAAGATTATATCCTGTAAGCATGTCCAGCATCAATATAGCAGCAGTGAAGGCTGCAATTAAAAAGTATCTAAAACTGCTTTTTTTGGCTAACTTATATGTAACCAATGTAAAGACCGCCGAAACAACAACAATGCCTAAAACGCTATTTACGATGTTTGTATAATCAAATAGAGGCAAAAGCAAGAAACTTATAGGCATAATCGGTATTAAAAGCAAAAAAGGTTTTACTAAAGTGGAGTATTCTTTGAAGAACAGCAGTATCACCAAAGACAAAATCAGTATAAATATTTGCAACATCACATAAGTTTTTAAAAAGTACGGTCTATACGTATAGTTAAATGTAAGTTGCTTTTCTAAATTTTCAAGCTTCATTAAATCTCCATTGACATCTGATGAATACAAATTATGTCCAGTTACAAACGCAGGTACATCTAAGCCAAAATACGTTAATATAGTTGGAAGCAAATCTGTATTTGTAACAACACCCATCCTTTTCGTCGTATCAGATGTTATAAGCTTACCTTTTGCAATACCATTTCCATACATTACAACAGGCGCCAAAAAATCATTTTGACCCATTTTTTGAGAAGGCGGCAAAGGAGTGACAATCATAAAAAGAGTGTTTCCACTATCAGAACGTAAAATTTTCCCGATGAATTCATCAGCATTCCTTAGTGCTTTTTCTTTGTTCTCTTTATTTATCTTATCTAATCCGCTGTTTTGGTAATCATTTGCTCTTGCAGTGTCGCCTAAATCAAATATGGTTAGAGCCACATTATCTTTAATATTTAGATACTCCTTGTACATGGTATCATAATCTGTCGATAAGCCATAAGGCATCAATTGATCCCTTTTATTCGTCATATAACTGACATCTCCATAAGGCACGATGCCTCTGTAATTCATACCTATTAAAGGAGCATATCTTTTGTAATCAACATCTGTATCTTCATTGCCAAAAACAGCCACATTAAGCCCACTATCCTTAAATTTATCCCCTAATAAGCCAGGCCTTATAATATGATTTCTTTTAGAGTTGTTTCTGATTATCTGGGCTATATCTAGATTTAAAATTTGTCCTTCCGAAGGAATTTTCCCTGTATTCCTCTCATAAATTGTGGACGCCAATTCATGGTTGTATGTTTCCCATGTGTTGAAATTCAAAGAAGCACCATTAGAACCAACAGCACGAGTGCCTGTACCAAGTGTCATAAAAACACTTTCCAAGGATCTGCCACCATCAGCATTGACAGTCATAAGGCCATAAGTACCATTTTCTATCATCTTGTTAATATTTTTTAAATTAACATTTAAAAAATCATCGATAGCAACTCTATTTAATATAAATACTACGGCCTTTTTCCCATCCTGTGCAGTTTGTGCATAAGAAAAAGAAATTGCACTCAAAAAGAAAAGCAAAACTAAAAAAAATAAAACAAACTTGTTTTTCATCGTTACCTCCTAAATAACAGTTTTATACATAAATCATAATTATATACAGTATAATAAGCCTATTTTTATCTAAATATAAAACTAGATTGGGGGCATCAAAATTGAAAAAATCATTTAAATTCATTTGTATATATTGTACCATATCTTTGGTACTATTATCCACAATTTTACCGTTGATATTAAGCAATAATAAGGCATTTTCAGCAACAGACAATCCATTAAAAGGCAAAATCATACTAATCGATCCTGGCCATGGAGGAATAGATGGTGGCACAAACTCTGGAAATATACTTGAAAAAAACATCAATTTAGAAGCATCATTGATCTTAAAAGCAGAATTGATAAATCGCGGAGCAAAAGTAATGATGACAAGAGATAAGGATGTTTCTTTAGAAAATCTATGTAAAGACAATGACTACAGACATAGGCGAGATTTGAAAGCAAGAGTAAATATGATAAACAACTATAATATAGATGCATATATTAGCATACACGTCAACGCTGTCAACAATGCTCCGTATGTAAAAGGTCCAATGGTTTTTTACTCAAATACTAATATAAACAGTAAAACATTGGCATCATATGTGCAAGATTCTTTAAATACCTTTGCTGGAACAAATAGAAATCCAAATGTTGCAGACTACTTTTTGCTGACAAATGCAAAAAAGACAGGAATCTTAGTAGAACTGGGCTTTATCACAAACAATGACGACAAAAACCTACTCGTCAAAAAAGACTATTTAAAGAAACTATCAACTGGCATTGTAATTGGCTTAGAAAAATACTTTAAAAACAAATAATGAGGCAAAACCTCATTATTTGGCAAGTCCATCATCTTTCAGCACTAAATAAATTGCTTTAGCTAGGTATGGAGTGGAATTTAAAGCCTCCTCCAAAGTATTGTAATTGCTGCCTAATTCAATAAGTATGCCTTTCTCTGAAAAGTGTTGGTTGTATTCAGCGTATTGATGAATCTCTATTCCTAACGATATACCTGGATATAATTCATTCAGTTTATCGCTAATCTGTTTCGCAAACTCGTAATTCTTTTTCCAGTCTTCATTCATATCTGCAGTCCTTCGAGAGCCAATTATGAACATTATTTTTGCAACTGTCTGTCCGTTTATTTCCATCGTATATTTTTTTCTGTAATCTTGATTTGGTAAGCTGCTTAAAACAGGTATTGTATCAACCCCTGGCTGCATTACACTTCCATATCCATCACGGTGCAAATCAATAGTCACCTTGATAGAAGGATATTCCTCCAAATATTTTTTTACTGATAAAGAAGAATTGTAGTATGACTGATCGTAATTGTAATCGTGTATTGTTCGATCATGCAAAACGCTAACACCATAATCTTTAGTCAAATATTCTGTCAAACTGTCTCCTACTCTTACCATATTGTAATTTAGATTATTTGTTCTATCATATCCATATGCAGCTACATATTTGTTTTTTAAAGTCGCAACGTACGATTCCATCGTATGTGTATGGTAAAGCAATATAAGTGGTTTGCCAGTATCAACGTTACTGACATTTGTCACACTTGTATTCGTCTCACTTTCTTTTGATGCTTCATTTGCAACTTCGTTATTTTTATTTTGATTAGCATTGCGATTGTCTGCAACTTGCGTATTAGATGTATTATCTTTTTCTCCTTTGTCTATTTGAGCAATAATGGGAATTTGATACTTTAATATTTTAAGAGGATCTCTTTGATTTAGATTAAACATTGAAGCCATAGTCAAATCTCTATCGTAAAATCCTTCAGCTTTATAGCCAACATCAACAGTTGGCATCGTATAATTTAAAGCAGTTATAAACATGCCATTAATGCTATTGTACTCTTCGGCAAAAGTCTCTGTTTCAAAATTTATATTGGCAGCTTCTATGTCATTTGTCATAAGCCATCTATAAAATAAAATATTAAAAAGCAATAAAATCACAAAAGACACCTTTTTAAGGCGATAATACCTTAACGAACTTCTGTACAATGAAAGCACCTCTCTTTGGTTTTATACTATAAATTATTCACAAGAGAAGTGCTTTATTACTAATTTAATGTACAAGTTGGTTCATCTCATCTACTGTCAAATTTGGTTGTAAAGCTAAATTAATTCCTCTTGACAAAATAGATGAAATATTTTTAATAAGAAGATCAATCTCCTTTGGCGTAACTATGAGGTTTTCTTCTGGACTTAATACCTCTTTTATTAAAGCGTATTTATCTTCATCATTCATGTTTTTCAATACATCGTATAAAGGGCTACCGCTTTCAACATTGTTTTTTAACGCACTTTCAAGATGTTCTATAGCATCATTAGCAATTGTAGCTGCATCTACTACGGTTGGAACACCTATTGCAATAACAGGAACACCTAAGCTTTCCATGTTGATAGCAGATCTTTTATTACCTATTCCCGATCCAGGGCTAATGCCTGTATTTGAAATCTGTATTGTTGTAGCAAGCCTTTCAACTCTCCTCGATGCAAGAGCATCTATTGTGATGACTAAATCAGGTTTTATCTTATCAACAACGCTTTTAACGATTTCTGCCGTCTCAATGCCTGTTATACCTAATACACCGGGAGCCATGGCGCTTACAGCACATATATTTTCACCAAACTGCAGAGGTGCTAATTCTTTCAAGTGGCGAGTCACAACAATATTTTCAATTGCTTTTGGTCCAAGTGCATCTGGCGTCACATTCCAATTGCCTAAACCTATTACAAGGACTTTCATATTGACATTAACATTAGAGATTTTCTTTATTACATCGGCAAGTTTTTGTGCTACTTTGCCTTCAAGTTCAATATCCCTGTACCTTAAATCAGGAGCTTCTATAGTTATATAATCTCCTATAGGTTTTCCCATCGTTTTAGCACCGTCATCGTCCAAAATGGTTACTTTAACTATTTTTATGTTGTCATCTTGGCTTTCATCTACTAAAACGCCTGGGATCTCTCCCGCATGTCCACCTTTATACATTTCACGGGCCTCAACAGCAAGATCTGTCCTTATATTGAACATAATCTCACCTCAATTCTGTGGGTATAAAAGCATCAACAAGCCCGATTACAAAAGCAGCTATTATTGAACCCAATATAGTAGCATGTATTGTTGGAACTATAAATTGAGATACGTATATTACTATTGCTGCAACTATGAAGCCAACAACACCTCTACTTCTAGGAGAAATATTTTGACCAAGCATTGCCTCAACTATATATCCCAGCAATGCAATCACAATTGCTGATATCAAAGCACCCCAAAATCCAGCCACACTAAATCCTGGGACAAGATAACCTACGATCATTAAAACAATCGCTGAAACTACAAATCTAATTATCGCTTTTAACATAAAATCACCTCCTAAAAATATAATTGACATTTTAAAAAATATTATTCGCATAAGGTTGTACTAAACTGCTTTCCTGAATTGTATTGCAAAAAATGCTTTTTCGTGGTAAAATTACTTTTGATTGATTTGAGGAGGTGAATGGTTTGGCAAACATAAAATCAGCTAAAAAAAGAATACTTGTAACAAAAAGAAGGACATTGGAGAATAAAATAGTAAAATCAAAAGTTAGAACAGCTATTTCTAAATTCGAAAAGAGTTTAGCAGAAGGTAACATAGATAATACAAAAGCAGCTTTAATTAATGCCATAAGAGAACTTGATAAAGCATATTCAAAAGGCACATTGCACAAAAATACAGTTGCAAGAAAGAAATCAAGATTATATGCAAAATTTAATGCATTAAATGCTTAAAAAGCGTACGACGTACGCTTTTTTAATTGCAAAGCTTTCTTATCAATGATTCCAAAGCTAAATTGCCATCATAACTTGACTTTAATTCCCTGTCACATTTTACGCACAGTTTGTATGCATTTAAAAGCTCTTTTTCTTTAAAACACTTTGATTGCTGTATAATATCATTAATTGAAAAATAAGGTATTCCTAAGCTTTGCTGCAGTTCCTTTTTATCAATTTTTTTCATCAACAGATATTTAGCTTTTATGAGAATTCGAAACTGTCGTGCGATCATAGCTAATATCCCAATCGGATTTTCTTCATTCGAAATCATTTTGTTCAATATGTATATAGCTACTTTTTCCTGTCTTAAACCTATTGCGTTTACCAATTTGAATACATTCTCAGCAGTTGATGCTGACATAACGTCTTTCACATCATCTATAAGCACTTCTTTGCCATCACTGTAAGACACAATTTTTTTGATTTCATTTAAAAGGGTATATAAGTCCACACCTACGCTTCTAACAATATATTCTGCGACAGGTTTTTTTATGACCTTTCCATAGGTTCTTACGAAAAATCCTACATAATTGACTGCTTCATCAAATTTTAAATGTTCGAAATTTACGATAGCACCATGTTTACTTATTGCTTTGAATATTCTTTTTCTTGTGTCGATTTTATCCTTAAACACAAACGCAATACAACTATCTGTGTTTCCACCTTCAATCCGCTTGATTATAGCATCAACGGTGTCATCATTTATCTTTTTTAAAACATCATCATCTTTTATTAAAACAAACCTATGTTCCGACATAAATGGAAGAGTTTCTAAACTGTCTATTATATTTTTATCATTAGCATCTTCAATTATGGTGTAATTCATGATTTCAGTTCCTTCAGCTATTAGCTTGTTTTTTAATTTTTTAATAGCTTCATCGATCAAAAATCTTTCCTCACCGTAAAAAACATAAGCAGGCAAAAAGCCTTTGTTTGTAATCTCAAGAAATTCTTTGTAATTCACTGTCATCAGTCCTCGATCATTTTTTTGACATGTATAAATGTGCCATTCGTTTCAACGATAATAGCACCATCTTTATCTGTCCTGAAAAGTTGTGATTTGCTTTTTAAATATTTTACTACTTCTCCATCTGGCTGTCCATAATTATTTTTACCTACCATTATCACGCTGATTTTAGGATTTACCTCGTCCACAAATTTTTTTTGCGATGACGTATTAGATCCATGATGTGGAACTTTTAATATATCTGATGATATATTATCATCTAATAGCGCATTTTCCGCTTCTTTCTCTATATCTCCAGTGAATAAGATGCTTACATTTTTATATATCATTTTAAAAACCAGCGCATTATTATTTATGGGATTCTCAGCAATCACGTAAGAATCGGGGCTTAAAATATCATATTTTATTCCAGATATCTCAACCCAATCGCCTTTCGACAATTGAAAAACTGGTATTTGCTTTTTGCTGGCAATAGCCATTAATTTTTTAAAATTTTCGCTATCCGCCACTTGTCTGCCAATAAATATCCTTTTCACATCTACATCGTTTAAAATCGACAATATGCCACCTACATGATCATAATCTGTATGAGATATAAACACCGCATCTAACGATGTAGCATTCTTATAAAGCAAAAATGGCATCAATATATCTTGTCCAACATCAAAGGAAGAATTGCCGTATTCAGGTCTTCCCCCGCCATCTATCAGTATGCTTTTGCCATCCGGAGTCATTAAAAAGGTGCTATCACCTTGTCCAACATCGAGAAAAATTATTTCAAGGTTTTTAGGTGTAAATGAATTTATAGCAAACACTGCCATCAAAAGAAACAGCATCGTTGAAACAACACTGATTTTAATTTTTCTGCTGAGATTGCTGGTCAATAAAATCAGTACAGCATAATAACATAACATCATGTAAACTGGCGGTTGAGATACGCTTATAGATGCATGCGGTATCTGGGAGAAAATCCTTGTAAGATGCAAAACAATCTCTACTACCGGTATATTTATAAGATTTAAAGGAATAGAAAGGGGCATATATATAAGACCTAAAATTGCAGACAAAAACCCCAACACTACAGCAACGCTTACAATCGGTACAATCAATATATTTGGCAATAGTGAAATAATCGAAATACTGTGAAAAAAATATACAATGATAGGGATTGTGCCAATTTGTGCTGCTAAAGTGACGGAAAGAGCTTCTTTCATTTTTTCACTTTTTATATTTATTATATCTTTTATCGGCTTATACAAAAGCAAAATAGACAATGTCGCTATAAACGATAGCTGAAACCCAATGTCAAACAACATCAAAGGGTTGAAAAATAGTATCATAGTTGCTGCAAAAGATATGGCATTAATAGGATTATTGTCTCTTCCGATTGACACAGCAATCAAAGCCATGCAAGCCATTATGACAGCTCTTACGGCTGATGGTGGTGCGCCTGTAATAAAGGTATATATTAAAAGCAGTGGAATTATTATAAAAGGAGAATATCTCCTAATGTGTAAAATATTCAAGACAAACATCATAAATAAAGTCAATATTCCAAAGTTAAATCCTGACACCGCAATTATATGTGTAAGACCTGTAACCCTAAAAGAACTAAGTACATCTTCTTCAATATTGTATTGACCCAGTATGACAGATGAGATAAAATCAGCATCATTTTTGGGCATCGAATTAGAAAAAATCTTTATTATTTTTTCTCTTGTTTCTCTGATTATTTTATCTATATGGCTGTCTGCATCGCTTTTTATGATTTTTACAGAATAACCATTTACATTCATCAAAGCTTTGATGCCGCTTTTTTTAAGATAAAGCCTATAATCAAATCCACCAGGGTTTCTCTCGCCTTGAGGCAGCTCTATTATTCCTCTTACCTCGGTTAAATCGCCTTCTTTAGGATAAGTACCACCATACTGCGTTACTAAAATCTTATCTTTGTTTTTAGGACTTAAAACGTATTTTGCAAATCCATCTTTCAAAATGACATTTGAAACAACTCCATCAAATGAAACCAATCTGTTGCTTAAATCATCGTACACACCTTTTGAATATAGTGCATTTTCTCCTAAAGTCAATCCTAAAACAAATACTGCCAGAAGCAACAAGTAAATAGCATTTTTTTTGGACAGATATATGTATATGCCGGCAAAAAGAACAACTAAAAATGTTAAAAACAAAAGCACAATATTTATCTCGAGAAACCTGCTTATTATGATGCCTACAGATAATAATACTGCTATGTACAAAAATGGCTTATCCATATCAATTATACGCAATATACTTCAAAAGGCTTGGCTATACTTGCATCATTTATCACTTCTGACACTTCTTTTTCATATTCTTCTATAGAGTGTTGTGGCCAAAGGTGTGTAACGACAAGCTTTTTGCAATGAGCAGCCTTTGAAATCTCTGCTGCCTGTTTTGCAGTAAGGTGTGGGCCTTTCTCGCCATTTAGTAAATTGCCATCGCACAAGAATAAATCGGCATTATTTGCAAAAGAAACAAGCTTATCATTGTAAATCGTATCACTGCTAAAGACAAAGGTTTTATCTCCATTATTGAATTTTACGGCAAATGTCTTAACAGGATGAACCATTTCTTTAAATGTTATAGTAAAATTTTCAATATCAAGTTTCAATGTCTCATCTATGTGTTTGATTTTAAACACATCATTAAATCCTAATTCTTCAATAACTTTTGAAGGTTCATCTGGGCAATACACGTTTACAGGTTCATTTATATAACCTTTTTTCATCATTATATCCAACGCATATCTTAAAACCAGCATATCTGCCATGTGGTCTGAATGCAAATGGGTTAATATTATGTATTTTAGATCTTTTAAATCATGATACTTTTGGTATCTGCTGATAATACCGCTACCACAATCTACAAGCACATTTACACCATTATCTTCCACCAAATAACCTGAACAAGCTCCATCTGCACCCGGATAAGGTCCATGCGAGCCAAGAATTGTCAATTTCACTTTAATCATCTCCTATCTAATAGCAGGCAATCTTTTAATATACTCATACAAGTCTTTATAATTTCCATGTTCAAATGCTGAAATGTCTTTTGATGTTCTATTAATCAAAAACTCATCCAATAGATATGTCTTAAAGCCAATAGTCCCAGCTATTACATCTTCATCAACATCATTGCCAATCATGATGCAATGTTGAGGCTTTTTCTCGAGTCTTTCTACGATTTCCTTGTAATATTGTATGTAAGGCTTGCAAAAGTGCATGTGCTCATAAGATGTGATAAAGCTAAAGTACTTATGGTCAATTCCGGCCCATCTCAATCTCTCTTTTATGGCTATACCTGGAAAAATCGGATTTGTTGCGAGCACAACATCATATCCTTTATCAACCAGCAGTTCTACACAGGCCTTAGCGTACTCGTTTTTACATACATTAGCTCCAAGGTTCTTATAGTCATTTTCATAGAAATCATTAAAAATCTCCATGATTTTATCTTTTGGGTATTCCACTAACTTCAAAAACGAATCAAAAAAGGCTTCTTCATTTGTCTTATCAGGATCCAAATTGTTTATCATGTCCATGCTGGCTGAATAAAGAGCTTTTTGGAAGTAATACTTATCGAAATAATCTGAGATTTTATTTGAAATAGCTTCAAAATACTCCATGATCATTTTGTCCGTGTCAACAGGAAGTAAAGTGCCATCAAGGTCAAACATCACTGTATCAATCATATTTCTTTCACCTCAATGCAATTCTCATATAAAATAATACATTTTTAAAAAGAAAAAAGCAAGGATATCTAACCTCGCTTTATATCTTTAAAGTATTTAACTTTTGACAACGAACCTACAAGCACAGAACCAATGATTACGCTTCCTATCCCTTGAAGTATATTTCCTGGAACATCAGCAAGAGCAGCTTTTGAACCGTACATAAAAGCACCACCAATATAATACCCAAGCACCATCCACAATGCAGCTAATGCAAAAACAGCTACTTGCACAATAAAACTAAAACTTTTATCTTCTTTTTTCAATAAAACAGCCACAATAAACCCTTCCAATCCTTTTATGGCCAATGTCCATGGGGCCCATAAAGCATATCCTGAAAGAAGATCAGCTAATGCCGAACCAATGCCTCCAGATACGAAACCTGCAAGAGGTCCCAAAATAGTAGCAGAAAGAAAAATAAAAGAATCGCCTATATTTATATATCCTTTCGTGTATGGCGTCGGTATTTGTATTACCATAGTACCAACAGCAATAAGAGCCGTCATAAGTGCGATGTAAACAAGTCTTTTTAAGCTATTTTCTTTCACACTCGATACCTCCCATATTTTTTAAAATTATTATAACATACAATTGTTATAATTCAATAAATACAATATACAAACAATTTATAATTTCTTATAACATGAAACTTTTGACATTAGGCGCAATATGTAATATAATAATATTACGGTTTACGAAATATTAGGGAGGCTGATATAATGGATGCCGAAATAAACTTATTAGAATATTTACTTCGGGAAATCAATCACAGAATGAATCTTGTGACTAGAAATTACTTAAACAATAAAGAAATTACCATGTCTCGGTTTTGGGTCTTAAACAAATTAAGCCAAGATGAAGCAATAACTATGAAACAACTACAGTCGCAACTTTTACTGTCTTCCAGCACACTGACAGGGCTAATCGACAATCTCGTTGCTGATGATTTGGTATACAGGTGGAGAGATGATAAGGATAGACGCCTTGTGTTTTTAAAGCTTACAGAAAAAGGTGCTGTGCTTCTAAACGAAATTTTAGAATACCGCACAAAGATGCTAAAAAAAATAGTCGATATGTGTGATGACAGTATAGACATTGGTACATTGAACAAAAATCTCAAAACCCTATTAAACGCATCAGGTGATGCTGCAATATTTTAAAAAATTTCAAGAAGGTGATTTTATGGACTTTGCAATCGAAATAAAAAATTTAAAGAAAAGATTTAAAGATTTTGAAGCAGTAGGTGGAATCACGTTTGACGTCAGAAAAGGAGAAATATTTGGCTTATTAGGTCCCAACGGTGCAGGAAAAACTACTACCATAAGAATGATAACAACATTGATGCCACCTACTTCTGGCAAAATACTTGTTGCCGGTTTCGATGCAAAAAAATACAGTGCAACAATAAGAAGATACATTGGATATGTGCCACAAGCTCTTTCTGCAGACTCCACCTTAACTGGATATGAAAATATGCTATTTGTGGCTAAGCTTTTAAGGCTTAACAAAAAAGAAAGAGAAGAAAGAATTGATTACATTCTTGACATTTTAAATTTGAATGATGCCAGAAACCGCTTAGTCAAACAGTATTCAGGTGGAATGATAAGAAGACTGGAAATAGGCCAAGCAATAATACACAAACCTGAAGTCTTAATACTTGATGAACCGACAGTGGGACTTGATCCTGTAGCAAGGCAAAATGTTTGGAACGTAATAGATACTTTACGAAAAGAAACCGGTCTTACAATTTTAATTACTACCCATTACATGGAAGAAGCAGAAGCTATATGTGGAAGAATAGCAATAATGAACAGTGGCAAAATTGCTGCCTTAGGAACTCCTGATGAATTAAAATTAAAAACCGGAAATCCAAACGCAACATTGGACGATGTATTTACATTTTTCACAGGAAATCAATTAGAGTCTGGAGGGAATTATCGTGAAACAAGTCAATTACGTAAAAGAATCCAAAGATTCAGTTAAGATGAGTTCTCCTATAAAAACAATTTTAGACTATATTTTGAATTCTTTTACAATCGCAGAAATAGAGATACGAAAACTGAAACATGATCCAACCGAATTACTTACAAGAGCAGTCCAACCAGTTTTATGGCTTCTTATCTTTGGTCAGGCATTTTCTAGAATACGAGCCATACCTACAGGAAATGTCAACTATCAGACATTTATGGCTCCAGGCATTTTAGCTCAATCAATGATGTTCATATCCATATTTTATGGTTTAAGCATAATTTGGGATAAAGATCAAGGAATACTTCAAAAGCTTATAGCAATGCCTGTTCCTCGAGCAGCTTTTGTCACAGGAAAAGCCTTTGGAGCAGGAGTCAGAGCAATAAGTCAAGTAATAATAATATTGTTTTTGGCGTTTTTGCTAAGACTTGACATAAAGTGGAGCATTTTAAACATAGTTATGAGCATATTGACAATTGTTTTGGGTGCCGCATTTTTTTCTTCTTTGTCAATGGCTTTAGCAGCCATAGTAAAAAGCAGGGAAAGATTTATGGGAATAGGACAGGTTATAACAATGCCATTATTTTTTGCCAGCAATGCAATCTATCCAATACAAATAATGCCACATTGGCTTCAAATAGTAGCGAGAATCAATCCTTTAAGTTACGTTGTTGAACTTTTGCGAGGATATCTAATAAATGGCAGTGTATCACAAGCAGGCATTTCATGGATGATACTTATATCTGCCACTGTCATAATTCAGATAATATCAGCAATTTTATATCCCCACATAGTAACATAAAATCGCTTTACACTTGATATGCCATGGTAGAGTAGCAAAATGCTACTCCATCATGCAGCATATCCTGCAAAGCGATTTTTATTTATCTATTTTTAAATAATGTGGCTTTTACTATCTCCATAATTACTAAAGGCAAAAGCGATAGCGCAATTACTACATCCCAATCGTATATGTTTATATTTTTTATATCAAAAATTGTATTCAATGGAGTCAATATGACTACAAGCTGAAGGAATATGGAAACCAATAGTGCAAGCACCATGTATTTATTTTTAAATAAGCCCACCTTAAAAACTGATTTAATTGATCTTGCATTCATCGCTTGTGAAAGCTGTGAAAAAGTCAAAACGGCAAATGCCATAGTTCTTGCATTAGTGATATTTTCCCTAAGCCCCAGCAGAAATGCTATAAAAGATACTAAACCTATCATGATTCCTTCGATTGGTATTCTGTACATAAGTCCATCTGAAAAGATGTTTTCATCCTTTGGTCTTGGTTTCTTAGACATTATATCTTTTTCAGCAGGTTCCACACCTAAAGCAAGAGCAGGTAGGCTATCTGTCACTAAATTCACCCACAATATATGAATGGGCTTAAGAGGCATTGGCATACCAGCCAATGTGGCAACCAAGAGAACAAGTATTTCGCCAATATTGCACGATAAAAGGTAATGTATAGATTTTTTTATATTCTCGTAAATGGTCCTTCCTTCTTCTACAGCAGCTACAATAGTTGCGAAATTATCATCTGTAAGCACCATATCAGCAGAATCTTTTGCTACATCTGTGCCTGTAATACCCATTGCAGCACCTATATCAGCCTGCTTTAGCGCCGGAGCATCATTTACACCATCGCCAGTCATAGCCACCACCGCATTGTTTTTCTGCCAAGCTTTTACTATCCTCATCTTATGCTCCGGAGAAACTCTTGCATACACTGATATGTTTTTTACCTTTTCGTAAAGCTCATCGTCTGTCATGGCTTCTAACTCTCTGCCATCTACAGACATATCATCTTTATCTAAAATGCCTAAATCTCTTGCAATAGCTACAGCGGTAATCTTATGGTCACCTGTTATCATGACAGGCTTTATACCAGCATTTTTGCATATTCTAACAGAATCTCTGACTTCATCTCTCGGCGGATCTATCATTCCTAAAAGTCCAACAAATACAAGATCTCGCTCAACATCCTGGCTTTCCAATCTTTCTGGTATATTATCAATATCTTTAAAAGATATGGCCAAAACTCTTAAAGCATCTTTCCCCATATTTTCATTTTCAATTCTAATCTTTGCCTTATCGTCATCGCTCAATTCTAATATTTTGCCATCTTTTAATATGTATCTACACCTTTCAATGACACTGTCAAATGCTCCTTTTGTTATAACCTTATAATTTTTATCATTTGATTTGTGGATGGTAGTCATCATTTTTCGTTCAGAATCAAATGGAATTTCGGCAACTCGCGGAAATTCTCTTTCTAATTCCGATTTTTTGGATACATATTTTTCACACGCTGATACTATAGCGACTTCAGTTGGATCTCCAAAGCTTTTACCTGACTCATCAATAAATGCATCTGTACAAAGTACCCCCTGCTCCAAAATAAATCCTGCTTTGCTGTCATATCTTTTAGTTAAGTCTATCTCTTTAAAATCAACAAAAACTTTCACTACAGTCATCTTGTTTTGAGTCAAAGTGCCTGTTTTATCAGAACATATCACATTTGCACTGCCTAATGTCTCCACCGCAGGAAGCCTTCTTAATATAGCATTTCTCTTTATCATCTTCTGTACGCCTAATGCCAAAGTGATAGTGACTATTGCTGGCAGTCCTTCAGGAATTGCAGCAACAGCAAGGCTTACAGATGTCATAAACATGTCAAATACCGGCCTTTTTTCCATAACACCTATCCCAAATATTATGCCACAAATGATAAGTGCTCCTGTACCCAGATATTTCCCCAGTTGCTCTAACTTTATCTGAAGAGGCGTCATCGTCGTCTCATCATCGTCTAACATCTTCGCTATTTTTCCCATCTCTGTGCTCATACCTGTCTCAGTCACCACAAATGATCCTCTCCCATAAGTTACAACTGTACCCATGTACACCATGTTGTGTCTATCGCCAATATTGAGATTTTTGTCTTTTAACTTGTCAGAAGTCTTTTCTGATGGAACAGATTCACCTGTAAGAGCTGACTCATCTATCTTCAGATTTGCAGACTCTATTATCCTTCCATCAGCAGGCACAAAATTTCCTGCTTCTAAAAACACTACATCACCTGGAACAATATACTGTGACTCTATCTCTACAACTTTTCCATCCCTTAATACACGGGACACTGGTGCAGACAATTTTTTAAGTGCTTCGAGAGACTTCTCAGCATTATTTTCTTGTATCATCCCTAAAAAAGCATTTAACAAGATTATGAATAAAATTATTACTGCATCTGTAATTTCACCCAGAAAAAACGAAACAATAGATGCAATTATCAAAATAATCACCATGTAATCTTTAAATTGGTCCAAAAACATGGACAAAATGGTTCGTTTTTTCTTTTCACTTAAAATGTTGGCACCATACTTTTCTAACCTCTCTTTAGCATTTTTTGATGAAAGCCCCTCCTCAGCATCCACATTTAATTCATTTAAAACCTCTTCTACATCATAAATCCAGCTTTCCTTCATCTTATTCCTCCTTGTTTCTTAATTTATGGTATAAATAAAGACCTTTATTTTGTATTATTCCACAAAATAAAGGTCTCACTCGCAAATTTGCTTAACCAGCCGGGTGTTTCTCACCGTACTGACGACTGATTAACGAAGAGTTACTCCCCTTTAGATTATTATAGCATATTTATTGGACAATATCACCATTTGTGCGATATTTTTTCGATTTTGTAGTACAGTATAGCACGATTAGATCGTCGAGTTTACGGCTTAGGTCAAGAATCATCTCGTATTTTACTTCTTCTTGCTTTATCAAATCATCAAGTTCATCTCGTAAATTGCTAATCTGCTCTTCCAATACAGATATCTTATTGTACATCATTAGTTCCCCTTTTCTAAAAATCGCATATACAATTTTATCATTAGGAACCAAAAAATTCAATAGGATAATGTAGAAATTTCATCTAATTTTTTCCACTAATTTTGACAATTTCTTATATATATCTACTATATCCCGTCCATATTCTATCTCCCAATCTTCACATCCCTCGCTAACTGTCAAAATTTCGCCATTATTAATGCATCTTAATATGTCATCATTTGAAATTTTTTGCTTGATTTTTTCCAACAAATCTTTTAACGATGACATTTCAATGTTTTCCATTTTAGCTCAACTCCTATAGAATATTCTAACTATAGTTATATATTCTATAAATGTTATTATTTTCCTGCATGTTTCTTAAATTTTTTTTAATATTTTGATATCAAGTTAACTGCTTTGTCTAACGCCAATCCCACTTTCTCCACTTTGCCACTTCCTTGGCATGTTTTTTGATTGCCTCCACCACTTCCCTCTATGACATCCAATATCTCTTTGAAAAATGAATTAATATCTATATCGACATCATCTGATCTTGATATGACAATATTACCGCAACCCATAGTGCTACACAAAATACAAATAATCCCCTTTTCTTTGGTAATTATCTGAGACAAAGCTCGCAGTTCTTTCATGTCTCTATCATTAAAAATTTTTGTCACCAACTTAAAGTTTTTTAAATTTACTGATTCTGCGACTAATTTTTCAGCTTCATATTGAAGTATATTATCTCTCATTCTGTTTAATTCCTTTTTTAGCTCTTTATTTTCATCCAATAATTTATGGACTTTTTCTAAGATTTCTTCTTCCTTTGCAGACAGCGTTGTTGTTAAACTATTTATGCAATTATTTTTCTTAAAATAATCATTAAGCGCCCTAAAGCCACAGACAAATTCAATTCTTAAGCCCTTTTTCGTTCTTTCAAATTTTTTTATCTTTACAACCCCTATTTCGCCCAAATTTTTCACGTGAGTACCACCACATGGTGAATAGTCAAAGTCTTTAATTTCTACTATTCTTATATTTTCGTCAACTTTAGGCTTTTTTCTTAAGGGTAATTTTTTCAAATCATCGTCTTTTACAAAGTACGAAATAACAGGTAAATTTAAATATATAAGCCTATTTGTTTCAATCTCGACTTTTTTAAGGTTATCTTCGCTTAGATCGCTGTTGGTCAATGTAATATGTGAGCTATCATCTCCAATGCTAAAGCTTTCTGTTTCTGCATTAAATAACTTATAAAATACTGCTGACAAAAGGTGCTGACCGCTATGCTGTTGCATATTGTCAAATCTCTTTTCCCAATCTATCTCACAACTTACCAAATCATTTTTAGGAGGCGTCTTCAAGGCATGGATGACTTTATCATCTCTTAAAAAGACATTTTCAACTTTTATGCCGTCAATAAATCCGCTATCTGCTGGTTGTCCACCGCTTTCAGGATAAAAATACGTCTTATCAAGTATAACTTCACAATATTCATTAGTATCATTAATATCAATGACTTTTGCAATAAATGAGCTTTTATAACTGTCATAATAGTACAATTTATCCATCTCATATCCTCCTTAAAGTTTAAAACGCATGGACTAGCCATGCGTTTTTTTAATATACCTTTGTTCCATACAAGGTTCTCACATTTTTAAATTCCTCAATGATCTTTTTCGTAATCTCGCCAGGCTTACCGTCACCGATGACTCTCTTGTCAACTTCAGTAACAGGAATTGCTTCCGCTGCAGTACCAGTCAAGAAACATTCATCTGCAGTGTACACATTAAAAAGTGAAAAATACTTTTCCACAACTGGTATTCCAAGTTTATTTGCTATATCTATGACAGTAGCTCTTGTAATGCCACCTAAAGCTCCAGCCGCAGATGGTGGTGTGTATAAAATACCGTCAGATACAATAAAAACATTGTCACCTGTACATTCCGCAACATACCCTTCTAAGTTTAATAAAAGAGCTTCTGGATATCCCGCTTTCACGGCTTCAATCTTTGCCAATATATTGTTAAGATAATTTAGAGATTTAATCTGTGGGTCTAATGTTTGAATGGAGTTGCGCCTAAACGTAGATGTGATAATTTTTAGTCCATTTTGGTACATCTCATCGGGATATAATGTAATCTTATCTGCAATGATAACTACTGTAGGCTTTGAACATTTATAAGGATCAAGCCCTAAATCGCCTTTCCCTCTTGAAACAACTAATCTTATGTATGCGTCTTTTAAGTTGTTTCTCCTTACAGTTTCTAAGACCTTATCGGCCATTTCTTCTTTAGAATATGGTACATCTAAAAGAAGTGCCTTAGCCATGTTGTAAAGTCTCTTTAAGTGATCATCCAATTTGAAAACAACACCATCATACGCCCTTATACCTTCAAAAACACCATCGCCATAAAGAAATCCATGGTCAAAAACCGAAACAGCTGCTTTTTCACTGTCTACAAAATCACCATTTAGAAAAACTACAGGCATTATGACTCCTCCTAATCTATCTAAAATATATTATTGTAGATTATACCACTTTGAAATTTTTAAGTCAATTAAACAAAAAGCCCCGAAAGGGACTTTTCGTTAATCTTATTCAGCTTTAATAGCTCCTGTTGGACATACTGGTTCACATGCACCACAATCTATACATGTATCAGCATCCACTTCGTATTTTCCTGTGCCTTCGTGAATAGCATCTACAGGGCATTCTGCAGCGCAAGCACCACAGCTTATGCATTCGTCTGTAATGATATGTGCCATTGTCATATCCCCCCTTTTATGTATACAGTATATAACTTCAAAGGATATTATATAGCATTTATATTAATATGTAAACACTTAAGGCAAGTTGATTTTTTATAAATTTTTTTAACACCCCCTTGTCAAAAATAAAAACCCATGCTATAATAAGTTCTGTCAGTTGATGCCGAATGGTGTAACGGTAGCACCGGTGACTCTGGATCATCTAGTCTAGGTTCGAATCCTAGTTCGGCAGCCAATATTTGGCCTTATCGTCTAGTGGCCTAGGACATCGCCCTCTCACGGCGAAGACAGGGGTTCGACTCCCCTTAAGGCTACTTCTAAAAGCACCGCTTTAAAAAGCGGTGCTTTTCTTACGTTTAACGCTAAGTAAATTTTAGAAGCAAAAACACCATTTATTGCATTTGACTATATACAACGCAATAAATGGTGTTTTACAGTTAAAAATCACTTTTCGCTTAAAAATTTGTGTATTGAAGCTGCAGCTTTTTTACCAGCTCCCATTGCAAGTATTACTGTTGCCGCACCTGTGACAGCATCACCACCTGCAAAAACTCCTCTGCGGCTTGTCTCCAATGTTTCTTCGTTGACTATTATTCCGCCCCATCTTTGCTTTTCTAAACCTTCTGTTGTTGATGTTATAAGCGGATTTGGACTTTGTCCTATTGCTACAATAACCGTATCTACATCTATTATGTGTTCAGAGCCTTTTTCTTCTACAGGTCTTCTTCTTCCTGATTCATCTACTTCGCCTAAAACCATGTTCACACATTCGATTCCTTTTACATTGCCACTTTCATCACCAATGATTCTTACAGGGTTTGTCAATAACTTAAATATGATTCCTTCTTCTTTTGCATGGTGTATTTCCTCAAGCCTTGCAGGCATTTCTTCTTCAGACCTTCTATATACGATGTACACTTCTTCTGCTCCCATGCGCTTTGCAGATCTTGCTGCATCCATCGCCACGTTTCCGCCGCCAACAACGGCAACTTTCTTGCCTACTTTCACAGGAGTAGGACTGTTAGGGAAATCATAAGCTTTCATTAAATTAATCCTGGTCAAAAATTCATTTGCCGAGTAAACTCCGTTTAAGTTTTCTCCGGGTATACCCATAAATTTTGGCAATCCTGCGCCTGTTCCGATGAACACTGCTTCATACCCCATATCGAATAAATCATCGATTGTAAGTATCTTGCCTATGACCATGTTTGTCTCTATTTTTACTCCCAATTTTTTCAACGAATCAATTTCCTTTTGCACTATTTCTTTTGGAAGCCTAAACTCAGGAATGCCATACATTAAAACACCGCCTGGTGTATGAAATGCTTCAAAGATGGTTGTGTCATATCCCATTTTTGCAAGATCACCTGCACATGATAGTCCTGCAGGCCCAGATCCTATAACAGCAACTTTTCTGCCATTTGTCACTGTTTTCTCTATTTTATCTTCTTTATTTTTCATATGCCAATCTGCTGCAAATCTCTCCAGTCTGCCGATGGCTACAGGCTCTCCTTTTTTGCCTCTTGTGCATACTGATTCACACTGGCTTTCCTGTGGACATACTCTTCCGCATATTGCAGGTAAATTATTCGTTTCTTTTATCTTTTGATATGCTCCTTCAAAGTCCCTATTTGCTATCAGTTTGATGAACTCAGGTATTTTTACGTGAACAGGGCAACCTTCTACACATGGCTGATTCTTGCATTGAATACATCTTTCTGCTTCCTCAACAGCCATGTTTTCTTCATATCCTAATGCAACTTCTTTGAAATTTTTGTTTCGCTGATTTGGCTCCTGCTCAAGCATTGGTACTTTTTTTAGCGACATGTTAGCCATTTAAGATGCCTCCTAACTTGCATTCATGTTCATAATTTTCTAATACTTTCTTCTCCATATCTTTATACATGTTCTGCCTTCTCATTGCTTCATCGAAGTCTACTTTAAGACCGTCAAATGCTGGACCATCGACACAAGCAAATTTTGTCTCTCCGCCAACTGTAACTCTGCATCCCCCACACATTCCTGTTCCGTCTACCATTATAGGGTTCATGCTGACCATAGTTGGTATGTTGTATTCTTTAGTTATATTGCATACCATCTTCATCATTATCAGTGGCCCAATTGCAATTACTTCATCGTATTTGTTGCCTTTTTCTATCAACTCTTTTAATACATCTGTTACAAATCCTTTACGGCCTTTAGTACCGTCATCTGTCGTTATATAAAGGTTTTCACTAACTTTTTTCATTTCGTCTTCTAATATTACGTATTCTGCGCTTCTGCCACCTATTATGCTATCTACTGAAACTTTCATCTCATTTAGCATTTTTACTTTTGGATAAAGCGGCGCGACTCCAACACCACCACCGATTGCCAAAACTCGCTTCGTATCTTTTGAAAATTCAACAGGTTTTCCCAAAGGTCCTACAAAGTCATGCAATCTATCTCCAACATCTAACGTACCTAATTTCTTGGTGCTCATTCCGACTTCTTGAAATATTATAGTAATCGTGCCTTTCTCCCTATCATAATCTGCTATTGTCAAGGGTATGCGTTCACCCTTTTCATCTACTCTCACTATGACAAACTGGCCGGGTTTTGCCTTTTTTGCCATCAAAGGAGCATTTATAACCATCATTTTGACAGTGGGATTCAATTGCCTCTTCTCTAAAATTTCGTTCATTGCTTTCGCACCTCCAAAGTTTAGTAATAAATTATGTCTGGCTTTATACCAGACATAATTTTTCACTTAATGATATATTATATATTTATATAACTAATGTCAAATATTTTTACATTAAAAACAACGAATTGTCTAATCATTTAACAAAATCGTAATAAATTTAACAAAACAAGACATTTTTTTATCAAAGTTAAAGAGATTCTAAATAAATCTTTTCAATGACAGATTCAGTAGCTTCAACAGGTGCAATAGATAACAATCCATCCAGGGAAGGAGTTGTTTTAGCAAGTTTCACAAGATTAGGAATATCATCTTTCGTAAACCCAAAATCAGATAACTTTTGAGTGCACCCCACATTAAAAAGCCATTCCTGAACTTTTTCTGCAACATGCTCCGCCTCAGCAGGCAGTCCTTTTAAACCAGGAACTATAGGACTATATACATCAGCCAACACTTCTGCTGTAGCTGGATAAATAGCTTTTACAACTGCTGGCAATATTGCTCCAAGTCCTAACCCGTGAGCGATTTCAGGTTTTACAGCACTTAAAGGATGTTCTAAAGCGTGAGTAAGATGTAAAAGGCCATTGTCAAAAGATATACCAGCTAATGCAGAAGCATACAGAAGGTAATATCTTGCCACTATATTTAAAGGATCATTTACAGCAGCAGGAAGATAACGAACAATCAATCTTACTGTTTCCTTAGCCGTAAGAATGCTATATGGAGATGCAACAAGTGTTGTAGCGGCTTCCGTAATGTGATTTAAAGCATCAACGGTAACTGCTATCGTCTGCTTTTTGTCAAGCTTTGTCATAAGCGAAGGATCGTCTATAGCATACATGGGGTATAAGCAATCATAAGCTATAGCTGGCTTATAATTTTTCTCAGGTATAGTAGCTACTGCAAATCTGTCTACCTCTGTTCCTGTACCATGTGTAAGATTTATAGCTATGATGGGAACAGCCTTGTCAGGAATAAATTTTTGCTCATAAAGTTCTCTTGCATTTTTATCAGTATATTTTAAAAGCACAGCCACGCTTTTTGCAGTATCTATCGGACTACCACCGCCAATTCCAATTACGGCTTTCGCTCCAGATTCACGTCCAATTTTGGCTGCTTCGTCTATCATGTCAACAGTAGGATTTGGGCCAACTTTATCGTAAAGTGAATATTTTAAATCAAGATCATCTAATACAGGTTTTACGACATCCCAAGCTCCGCTAGTCTTATATGAGCCTTTTCCTGTTATAAAAATAACATTATTAATGCCATTAATTTTTAGATTTTCTAATATATCCTTTATCTTATGTATACTGCCAACGCCAAAATAAGTCGTATTTTTACAGCGAAGTTCAAAAATTTTGTTAGGATTCACCTTTGTTTCCCACATTTTTATAACCTCCTATTAGTTAAATTTATAACAAATTTCATATTATATTATAGTACCTTTCCATCGAATAGTCAAATTCAAATCAAAAATATCAAAAATTCTTTATCAAAAAAACATAGCTATTAATGCTATGTTTTTTTGATAAAATTCTATATTCTGCTTATTTTAATGTTTTGTTGTAATTTTCAAGTGCACTATTGACACTCTTTTCGGCATCATCGAGAGATTGTTTTGGTGTAGCCTGATTATTTAAAACTTTTTCTATATTCTGCTCTATTATTTGCCTTGCCTCAGGGAAAACTCCTATTAATGCTCCTTGTGTTGCTCTATTTATAGGTGTCGAATGAAGCTGTTCGATTGCTGTTTTAAATTGCGGATACTTTTCCAAATGTGCACTCATTTCATGTAAATCATAAGCTTCCTTTGTCACTGGAAAATATCCTGTGTTTTCATTCCAAAACATTTGTTCTCCTGGAGAAACCATAAATTTTACAAATTCCCACGCTGCTTTTTGGTATTCTTTCGGCTTATTGTTAAGTATCCACAGCGATGCACCACCAATTATTACTCCGCCATCTTTACTATCATTTAATGCTGGTAAATACGCTGTTCCAACTTCAAATTTATTTCCTACACCGTCCAATATTGATTTCAATGAAGCTGTTGATTCTATAATCATAGCAGTTCGACCTGCAATAAATGCATTTTTAGTATCGTCTGTTTTTCTTCCAAAATTACCCGCAACGCCTTCATCAACAAGCCTCTTCCACCAGTTAATGATATTTAAGCCTGCATCATTGTTAAATGCTACTGCTGTCGCTACCCTATCTCTGCCATTGCCATTATTGGCATACAATGCACCTTGTTTTGCCATGAACTGTTCAAAAAACCAACCATATATCGCCATTGAATATCCGTATTGTGTAACTTTGCCAGATGCGTCTTTTTTCACAAGTTTCTTACCGTATTCTTCTATCTCATTAAAATTATTAGGAGGACTATTAGGATCAAGACCAGCTTCTTTAAATGCATTTTTATTGTAATACAATATTGGTGTTGAAGAATTGAATGGCATAGAATACAACTTGCTATTGACTGTATAATAACTTAAAAGATTTGGTTCGAGTTTAGATGTATCAAATTTGTCTTCATCGATAAATTCTTGTACAGGCGTTGTCCAACCACTGTCAATCATGAATTTAGTTCCTATATCATACACTTGCATAATATCTGGTCCTGATTTTGACTGTTCTGATGTTTTCAATTTGTTTAACGCATCATCGTAGGTTCCCTGATATTGAGCAGTAACTTTGATATTAGGATGTGTTTTATTAAAGTCGTCTACCATCTTGTTTATTGCTTCTCCCCCTTTTCCACCCATTGAGTGCCAGAATGTTATCTCTATAACTTTGTCTTTATTTTGTTGGATATTGGATGATGTCAATGGTTTTGTGCCATTGGAACATGCTGTGGCTGAAAATAATACACTTCCAATTAATGCGATAGATAAAATTTTTTTCAGTCGTTTCATTTTTAAAATCATTCCTTTCTTTTAATGATTTATTTAGCCTTTCAATGCACCGGCGTTTAAGCCATCTACAAGCTGCTTTTGTCCAAAAATAAATATCATGATAGAAGGAATCAAAATCATGATTACGCCAGCCATGATAAGCCCAAACGATTGTGAGTCTGACCATTGTAACATGCTTATGCCTATTTGTACTGTCCTCATATCATCAGTATTAGTTATCAAAAGCGGCCACATGTACTGATTCCACGTAATCAAAAAAGAATATACAGCCAAAGAACCAATTGCCGGCCTTGAAAGAGGCATCACCACTTTTATTAAAAATCCAAATCTCGTACAACCATCCAGCTGAGCAGCTTCATAATAATCTTTTGGAATAGTTAAATAAAACTGTCTCAATAAAAATATTCCTAATGCTGAGCTTAAATATGGTAAGATGAGCCCTGCATAAGTATTTAATAGTCCCAACTGCCGTATAGTAAGATAATTTGCTATTATTATAGCTTCCGCCGGTATCATCATAGTCGATAGAAATATGGCAAAAATTATATTTTCCCCTTTAAACTCGTAAAATGTAAATGCATATGCAGCTAAACTTGATGTCAATATTTGGCCTATAGTGATGATTATCGAATCAATAAAGCTATTTGATATAAACCGCAGTATCGGAACTGATTTAAGTGCCTCAATATAATTGCCTAAATAAAATGAATCTGGTATTAATCTTGGTGGATATTGAAAAGCTTCACTATCAGGCATAAAGCTTACAGATATGGCATAAATAATAGGAAATACCACAACAAATATTAGAATAATGTTAACTAAATATAGCAAAACTCTCTTAATTAACCACCTCACATAGTCTGTCATTTATAAAACACCTTCTTTTCACTTGAAGCAAATTGTAATAATGTGAATATTAAAAGCAGTATAAAAAGGATTATCGATTCCGCCGCTCCATTTCCATATCTGAAATTAAAAAACGCATCTCTATATATCGAATAAACCATGACGTTAGTAGAATTGACTGGTCCGCCTTGTGTCATAATATTTATTACTCCAAATTCTTGAAAGGCGTTTATAAAATCAACAGTAATTAGGAAAAACAATGTAGGAGAAAGCATTGGTATAGTTATCTTAATATGCTGTACAAAAATGTTGGCTCCGTCAATCTGAGCACTTTCATAAAGGTCTTTCGATATACTTTTCAATCCTGCAAGCATAAAAATGAAATTTATCCCTACATTAAGCCATACATTTACTATTGATACTGAAATCATTCCGTATTTTACATCGGTTAGCCATCCTATACCGTGTATCCCAAAAAAACTGAGTATGTAGTTGATAAATCCTATACTGGGATTAAATAATAGCATCCATATTACTGCGGCTGATGCCGACGATATAGCAATAGGCAATGTGTATATTGTCCTAATAACTTCAATACCTTTAAGTCTTAGATTAGCAAAAACAGACAAAATGAATGCAACAATCATTTCTAAAGGAACAGTCATAGTTACAAATTTTAATGTTAAATAAATGCTATTTAAATAATCAGCAGATTTAAAAATGTTTATATAATTTTGTAATCCAATAAATTTGCCTAAGTTCCCTTGTGGATCTGTTAAAAACAAACTTATGTAAACAGTCTTTATAAATGGATAAAAAACAAATGTCGCAAAAACTATAGCAGATGGTAAAAGGTATAAATACGGTTCAATGTTGTTTTTGAATTTTATTACATCATCTTTTAGGTCACTATTATCCTCTATTGCATTACTAAAGTTTGCAATTGATTCCGTTCTCTCCACTTCGACACCTCCTCATACATTTTTGATACATCTACATTCCATAATCTTGGAGTGCCTGTTGAAACAGCAATCGCGCCATTTAACAAAGCATTTATCATTTGTTCACTTGTTTTAATTAGCCCTCCACTTATGACAGGCTCATTTGTATTTTCAGTAAATTCTCGAATTACATTCGGCATTAAAGCTGGCATAAGTTCAACAAAATCAGGTTGTGTTTCTTTCGAAATCTCTATCGCTTTTTTCAATGCATCTGTATCTATCATAAAACATCTTTGAATTGTCAACATATTAAGTTTTTTTGCAATCTTTATAAGACTGTTTTTTGTGGTAATTATCCCATCTGGCTTTACATAATTAGCTACAAATTCAAGCCCCTCTTTATCGAAACTTATACCTCCAATTTTCTCTATGTGAACAAATGTAAACATATCATTTGATTTAAAAAAGTCTACATACTTTTTTATTACAGCAATATTTCCTGTAAGTAAGAAAACACCACTTAAGTTTTTATTAACTGCTCTTTCAATATGTCTTTCTTCTTTGACGGCAGCGATCATTTTTTTGCTGTCAAGCCTTCTCAAGAACTCATCTTTCTTCAATACTTCACCTCCTCACATCTAAATATCAGTAAATATCAAAAAGAGAAACCATTATAGATTAACAATTAATCTATAAAATTGTTAATCACATTAACGGTTTCTCTTCATCTCCAACCTAAAAATTTATATCTACTTGTCAACATCTATATTACAAGAAAATTGTTATGTCCATATTAAATACATGTAACGTTTATGTTAATTTCTTAAAATATTCTCTATAAGTTCAACGTCAAAACCCGCATCTATGTAACCTTGCTTTATTACATTGTAATACCTTTTGCTAGGTTTTCCTACATCATTTCCCGGATTCATTATATATGTCATGGCTTTTATTGATTTGCCTTCGCAAATTGCTTCTACAATCTCTTTCCTATAAAGATACGGATAATCTTCATATTTATCCAAAGCATCCTCGTCTTTCTTTCCTATTTCCCACAAAAGAGACGGTACAAAACTGCCATTTGACGGTTCAATTGTGGCATAAGCAAAACCGTCTTTACCTTTGAATACCAGTTTCCAATTTTCGATTATGGCAGGGCCAATTAATTGTGCATTTGGACATCTTTTCATCATTTCCGTAAAATTCATATTACTGCCATAAGCCAAATAAAGCTTTCCCATAGGTTCATCTCCTAATTAAGTTTACCGTAAAAGTTATATTTAAGCAAAAGTAAGAGAACAGAATATCCTCTTACTTTTGTTTAATGCTTTCAATATACTTTATCGCTTTTTCTATCCTTTCAACAGTCTTCTCTTTGCCCAATAGCTCCATTATATCAAACAAACCTGGTCCAAACGTTCTGCCAGATATAGCAAGCCTTGTTGGATGAAACAAATCACCGCTTTTTATGTTCAGCCTTTCTATCAAATCACGGTAGGCATTTTCAGTTTCAATCAAATTAAAATCATCTACTGCCTTAAGTGCTTTGATGGCTTCTCTAAGTATGTTTTCGACTCCATCTTTTTCAAAATACTTTTTAACGCCTTTTTCATCGTATAAAAAGTCATCTTTGAAGTAGTATGACATAGCATCTGCTATTTCACTTAAAGTCTTTTCTCTTTCTCTTACAGCACTTACAATCTTTTTTATATAATCATAATCGTATTCATCGCCTATTAATCCTTTGCTAATCAAAAACGGTATAACTTCTTTTGTCAATCTATCTATATCGCAATCCCTTATGTAAATGCCATTTAACCAAGTAAGCTTTTTTGTATCATATATAGCCGGATTTTTAGATACTCTGTCTAAAGTAAATTCTCTTACACTTTTTTCTGTAGTAAACACTTCTTCGCCATCTGACGGCACCCATCCTAAAAGCGTGATATAGTTTATGATTGCCTCAGGCAAGTATCCTAAATCTCTAAACTCCTGTACAGACGTAGCCCCATGTCTTTTGCTGAGTTTACTTCTATCAGGCGCCAATATCATCGAAACGTGTGCAAATTCTGGTTTTTCAAACCCTAATGCTTCGTATATGAGGATCTGCTTTGGAGTGTTTGATAAATGCTCCTCTCCTCTTATTATATGGCTTATCTTCATTTCATAATCATCTATTACCGTCGCGAAATTATATGTAGGCATATTATCTGACTTCATTATGATAAAATCGTCAAACGTTGAATTGTCAAACTCAACATCACCTCTGATTATATCGTGCACTACCGTTTTTCCTTCCTTTGGCACTTTCAGACGTACGACGTATTTTTTGCCTTCATGTATGTACTTTTTTACTTCCTCAGACGATAAATTCCTACATTTACCTGTATACATAGGTGGTTTTCCAGCCTTTTGCGCTTCGCTTCTCATTATATCAAGCTCTTCTTTTGTACAAAAACAATAATAAGCTTTGCCTTGTCTTACCAGCTCATCAGCATACTTTTTATACAGCTCAAGTCTTTTTGACTGGTATACAGGCCCTTCATCCCAATCGATGCCAAGCCACTTAAGTCCGTCTAATATGGCCTTCATTGAGTCACCAGTTGAACGCTCTAAATCTGTATCATCAACTCTTAAAATTAACTTTCCATTGTTGTGCCTTGCAAAAAGCCAATTAAATAACGCTGTTCTGGCACCGCCAATATGTAAATTGCCTGTTGGGCTTGGTGCAAACCTAACTCTTACCTCGTTCATATAAACATCCCTTTCCTGCTGTCTATTGGATTTAAAACTAATTTAGATTATACTTTAATATATAATATTTTTCAACAATTGCACATAATATATGGTTACACGACATTAATATTTTAAGGAGGCGCAAAATGAAGGATATAATCGTAAATTTGTTAAAAGAACGTGGAGTAGATATTGAAGACATGGCTAAACTTGTATTAGAGCTTCAAAAAAAATACTATGACTTAACTATGGATGAAGCGATAGAAAGCTTAAATGCAGTTTTAGACAAGAGAGAAGTTCAAAATGCCGTATTGACAGGCATAACCCTTGACAAACTTGCAGAGAAAAACATGCTTGAAGAACCACTTCTATCAATTCTTAAAAGAGATGAACCGCTGTATGGCATTGATGAAATCTTAGCCTTAAGCATCACCAACATCTACGGATCCATTGGACTTACTAACTATGGCTATTTAGATAAAGTAAAACTCGGCATAATAGGAACATTGAATGAACATAAAGACGAAAGGTGCAATACATTTATAGATGATTTAGTGGCTGCAATAGTTGCTGCAGCATGTTCCAGAATAGCTCACTCCATCAAAAGCGGAAAATAGATTAAAAAGGGGCTTATTAAAAATGCCCCTTCATTTTACCTTTTTTCAAAAAGTTCTCTTGGTATATGGCAATAACCATTTGGATTTTTCTTAAGGTACTTCTGGTGATATTCCTCAGCGTCGTAAAAATTTTTAAGCGGTTCAATTTCAGTCACTATTGGCTTTTCATACTTTTTCTGCTCTTCTTCCTTAGACCGTAATATCACATTAAGATCACCATCATCTATGTAGTAAATCCCCGTACGGTACTGCGTACCTATGTCATTGCCTTGCCTATTCTTAAGTGTAGGATCTACGATCTTCCAATAACTTCTCAGTAAATCTTCTAACGATATAATACTTTCATCGTATTTTATATAACAGGCTTCAGCAAAACCTGTCGTATTTGTGCAGACTTCTTCGTATGTTGGGTTTTCCTTGTTTCCATTTGCATATCCAACTTTCGTCTCAATTACCCCGTCTATGGTGTCAAAGTAGGCTTGGACACCCCAAAAACATCCACCTGCTAAAACTATTTCTTTCATAGCTACTCCTCCTCATAAGAATCTAATATAAGTCTAACATACTAAATAGCCAAAGAAAAATATTTTTATTTTATTCTTGACAATGTAAACTTCACTTCACCCGCATTTGTCTCAACACTCACTAATTTATATTGTTTTAATGGACTTTCAAAATCCAAAACAGTATTGTAGTTTTTTATAAGATTGTTTAAGTCTTCCCCCGTTATCTCCACACCTTTTACATTAATTGACGTAACTTTGAAATCAATTTTTCCATCATTCACCTCAAAATTTCCATATAAAGTGTATTTATCCCCATCAGATAAAGTAAATCCGCTATCATCGAATATGATCTTTACATTTTTTAATACATCATTATAATTGTCAATCATATTGCTTATTGATTCATCGCTAAATGATGCTGATACCGAATCAATTTGAATATCGAAGTTATCAGGCTGAAGGCTGTTCCAAGGCAGCTTTGAAAAATTATTTAGCAAAAAATCAAGAGATGGTATGCCGCTTTCCACCGACGCGCTTATGTCTAATATTCTTTGGTAATCACTAATTTGCTTTTTGATATTGTCAAGCATTGCACTTTTTTCGCTTTCTAATTTATTTAAAGTCAAAATCGCATTTTTTTGTTCTTCTATTTTTTTCCTCAATTCATCTCTCTGATGGCTTAATGCCTCTTCTTCAGTTTTTTTATTTTTTAAGAGGTGATTTATGTGATCTAATTTGTTGTAAAAGTAATTAGTAATTATATCTATGTATATCAATCTGTGCAAAAGCTCTGATGCGTTGTTTGACATCAGTAAAAGAGATAATATGGTGTTTGTACCATTCATATACAAAAACCTAAACCAACTTTTTATATTATTTCTCTCATTCACGATTTCTCTGCTTATGCCTGATATCTCTTTTTCCATTGAGTCGATTTGTTTTGTGGTATCTGCGATTTCAGAATTGAGTTTTTCCAATAAATTTGATGCTCTTACTTTTTCCATGTCTAAATTAAATAGCTCAATTATGATTTTTTGTTCCTCAACCTGAGCATTTTTTAAATCTGATGCAGGGTCAGAATAAATCGTTTTAATATTTGAAAACAGCAATAGAAATATCAAAAGTATTGACACGTATTTCTTCATAATTTCTCCCCATTATGTTCTATATGGAACAAATTTACATTTCAATCAACTGTTATCTTATCTTTTATTTGTTCAAAAAGCTTTGGCCCAATCCTTGAAACATTCATAATATCCTCTATTCTTTGAAAATTACCATGTTGCTCTCTAAAATCTATTATGCGCTGTGCAGTGACTTCGCCAATTCCCGGCAGCGTATCAAGATCTTCTTTTGTAGCAGTATTAATATTTATCTTTCCATTTGTTGCATTGGAACTGCTGGATTTATCGTTAGAAGCATAATTTTCTCCTATTTTCGGCACTTTTATCATCTGCTCATCTTTTAACTTTTCGGCTAAATTTATATCTGAAAGATCTGCACCATCCAAAGCTCCTCCTGCCATTTTTATAGCATCATCGATTCTATCGCCTTCTCTCATAGTGTATACTCCAGGCGATTTGACAAGACCGGTTACATACACTTTTATTTCTTTGGACTTTTCATTTTCTATTGTTTCACCTGTATTGGAATTGTTTATTAAATTCTTATCGCTTTTAATGTTGACAATATCATCATTCTTTTGAGCTTTACTTTTTTCAAAGATAAAGTATCCTGTCAATAATGAAGCTATTATCAATAAAACGATAATTCCATATTGTTGACTTTTGGTTAATTTAAACATACTCCACCTCTTTCGATTTTGCTATATAAATATTTCTACATTTTTATATAAATTCCTTTTTAAATTTCATATTTTTTTGATATACTAAAATTATAAGCATATATGGAGGCAAAAGCATGAAAAGAATAGTTTCTATTATTACGGTTATTATATTTTTGATTAATTTTATACCAAAAGTATACGGAATGGAAAATCCGCCGCAAATTGTAGGGCCTACAGCGGTACTTATGGATTTCACTACTGGTCAAGTCCTTTATGACAAAAATATGAATCAAAGAATGTATCCTGCCAGCACGACAAAAATTTTAACGGCGATTATCGCCATTGAAAAAGGAAAATTAAGTGATGTAGTAACTGTAAATGATGATGTTAAAAATATCGATGGAAATTCTATCTACCTTGTACCAGGAGAAAAGCTTACATTAGAGCAATTGCTTTATGCTATGCTTTTAGAGTCTGCTAATGATGCTGCAATTGCAGTAGCTGACCACATTGGCGGCAGCATACAGGGTTTTGCAAATTTGATGAATGATAAGGCAAAAGAAATTGGTGCTAAAGACAGCCATTTTGTCAATCCAAATGGATTGCCAAATACTGATCATTATTCGACACCATATGATATGGCATTAATAGCAAGGTATGCGATGGAAAATGCTACATTTAGAAAAATTGTAAGCACTATACATTACCAGATACCGCCAACCAACAAATTTGATAAACCGAGAGATCTCTGGATAAGTAATAGATTGATAAAACCCACAAGCTTTCATTACGACGGGGCAGATGGGGTAAAAACCGGTTACACTATTGCCGCTAACCAAGTTTTTGTAGGATCTGCCACAAGAAATGGCCACAGATTGATATCTGTAATCATGGGTGATGAAGGCACAAATATATGGACAGATACAATAAAATTATTGAACTATGGTTTTAATAATTTTGACCTTGTAAATCCTTTAGAGAAAAATTCAATCGTAACATACGCAGACATTGGAAAGGTAAAGTTTAAATTGCCTCTTATTGCAAAAGACTCATTCTACTATGTAGTGCCAAAAGGACAAGAAAACAATATTAAGTCATCTATTTCGGTCGATAAAAATATAAATGCACCTGTAAAAAAAGGGACTACGTTAGGCATGATTAATTTCACACTAAACGGAAAACCTATTGGAAGCATACCACTTATAGCAGATGAGTCGGTTTATAAAAATTACTTAGGAACATACTACAATGGAAATAAAACTACTGTAATTAAAGATTACAGCACAATCAGATCTTACGCTGAACTTTTACTTGGGTTGGCAATAGTGATGATATCAATTCTGCTATGGCTTAAAAAGAGGGCGAGAAATAAATTTATCTTCATAAAATAAAAAGGGTGAACAACCCTTTTTTTATCTATAAAACAATTTTGCAATCGATGGTTTTTTTATGCTTACTGCTTTATGAGGACACAGCTCTTGACAGCAAAAACACCTAATACATGTTTTAAGATCTACAACTGGTTTATTTCCAACCATTTTTAGCGCTTTAGGAGGACAATTTGACACACATATTCCACAACTTTTGCATATATCATGATGAAAAATCGGATACGGCTTTACATGTCTATCTAAATATCTCGATAAAAATGGGGGAATCTTTTCAGTCACGCTAAATCCTCTTAGTGTCGGTATGTCAAAATCATCTATTGTCACATCTTCTATATTCATACCTGCGATTATTATATCTTCCATACGACCCAAGCCACGCCTTTGCGCCATAAAAACTGTCGGCACATCTTGATGTTTTAAACCGATGATTGACGTAGCTACTGTATCAAGGGCAAAAACATCATCCGATGAAATAATTAATCCGACTTTTTTTGGATGTCCAGCAGACGGACCATTTCCTTCCATAGCAACTACAGCATCCATTATCGCCAATACTGGCTTTAAAATTGTATTTATGTCTATCAACATGTCTGAAAAATCTTTCACATCCGGCATTGAAAGGTGATAACCAGCTTTTACAAGACCTGGTATAGCACCAAACTGGTTCTTCACAGCTCCCGTGTAAACCGTCAAACCATGTGTCTTCAATTTTGGCATTGACACAATAGCATCACATTCCATAAGGGCTTTCATAAAAGTAACTTGTTTGATAATCTTTCCGGACGGTATTTTTACTTCTACTTCTTCTGTGTCATAATTTAATTCAGCACCAGTTCTTGCTGCAACATCTGCCATGCCTGTCGATTCATAAATCGACTTTAAAGCTCTATAAGAAAAAGGCCCTGCTGGACTATCACCTATGACAGGTATAGCTCCAATTGCTTTAATAGCATTTGCAACTGCTTCAACTATTGAAGGATGTGTCGTTACAGCATCATCAGGTCTGTTTTTCTTTAGAAGGTTTGCTTTAAGAAAGACTCTCTGTCCTTTTTTTATGTACTTTTCAATCCCACCTAAGTTTTTAAAGGAATTTTCCAATGCAACCTTTACATCATTTTGAGAATAAGAAGGACAATTTTCAATAGACACGGTATACAAGATATACGCCACCTTTAAAAATATATTTTAGACCAAAATATTAAAGGAATGCAGCTTATGCACATTCCCATAATCAATTTTAATATTTGCCAAGGTCATCCCCTACTCTTATCTCATCAAGGTAATTGTATATGGTATATCTGGATACGCACAGTATTTTTGCAACATAGTCTATCGCACCTCTTATCAAGAAAGTGCCTTTAGCATCTAACATCTTAACCATATTGACCTTTTCCTCTTTAGACATAAAGTTGACAGGTTTACCGTAATTCTCTATCGTAGTGTTTACAATGTTCTCCAGCACTTCGTTTACGCTTCCTCCATAAGGCTCAACCGGAGCTTCTTCCCCATCGCTTATCTCACAGAGATCTTCTAACGTATTCTTAACCATTATATATTCTGAAATGTCGATATTTATGCACAAACATCCTATCGGTTTTCCAGCATCATCTTTAATGTATACAATGGTAGACTTTAGTATCTTTCCATCTCTTCCCTTAGTTTTGAAATTGACTTCGTTGTCAGTTTTATTTGCCTTAAGCGATTTTAGAATAGCTTCTGGTATAGGGTTTCCAATCTCTCTGCCTGTAATATGTCCATTTCCAACAGCAATTGCAGAACTTTGCAAATTTGAAAAATCGTAAAGAACGACTTCACAATTCTTGCCAAACGTTTTGGCGATGCCATCTACAACTGGTATAAAATTTTTTAATAGTGGATGTACTTTTGTAGGCACTTATATCCCCCCTAAAACTTCAAATATAAATTAAACTAATTTAAAGATTAAATAATTTATTGAATACAAGATTACAAAAAAACCTCCCTGCCTTCTCTGCAGGCCACGGAGGTTTATATTAAATTCATTATACTAATCTGATAAAGCATTGTCAAGAGCTATTTCTTTGGCATCACCCCAAAGCCTTTCCAATGAGTAAAAGTTTCTTTCATCTTTAGTAAAAATATGAACTACAATGCTACCGTAATCCATCAGTATCCACGTAGCCGAATTGTAACCTTCTATGTGATTTACATATACACCATCTTCAGCAAGTTTTTCTGAAATTTCATCACATAAAGATTTTACATGAGTTGTAGATGTACCACTGGCAATCACAAAATAATCGGCAACTGTAGTAAGCTCTCCCACATATAGTCCTTTAATATCAAGTGCTTTTTTATCATCCAGTATTTTTAAAATTTTTAATGTTAGCTCAGTGCTTTTCTTATCCAATGTAATACCTCCGAACATAAAATTTTATCAAATATACTTTGTCTTTATTATCATATCATTGCGAGCAATTACTGTTTTCTGGTATAAAAGCTGTCCTTTCTCGATCACATATTTTATTGTTTCGTCTAATGCCATAATTACTGCTTCATCAAGGTTTTTATATGCCATCTCTCTCAAGTTTTCTACTCCATCAAAATTCCTGTTTGGCTCTATATAATCAGCTAAAAATATTATCTTATCCAAAAGCGTCATATCTCTATCTCCGGTAGTATGAAGCATTATGGCGCGTTTTATTTCATCGTCATGTATGCCAAAGTAGTCTTCTATCATATATCCTCCTACAGGTCCGTGAAGCAATGTTGGCGATTTTTCTAAGACGTCATCTATTTGAATTCCGTACTTGTTTGCTAAGGCAACAAGCTCATCTTCTCTTAAATTTTTTGCGCAGTCATGAAGTAATCCTGCAATTTTTGCCTTTTCCACATCTATGCCGTATCTTACAGCCAATTTTTCAGACGTCTCCATAACACCTAATGAATGATTAAATCGCTCATCACTTAATAATTTTTTCAATTTATCAGCAAAAAATTCAAAATCCACACTATCAACCTTTCTTATAAAGTCCAGCTTTTTCAATGTACCTTTCTACAGACTCTGGCAGCAAATACTTGATTGGTCTGCCTTCAGATACCCTATTGCGTATGTCTGTGGATGATATGGCTAATGACGGTACAGTTACCTGAAATATATCTTTATTGTATATTCTCTTGATGTAATCAATCTTTTCGCTTATGCTATCGCCAGCATAACCCGGCCTTGTGGCAGCGACAAAATTGCACATCTTTAAAAGCTCTTCAGCGTTTTTCCATGTCAAAATTTCTAGTATGGCATCAGCACCTGTTATGAAAAATATCTGTGTTTCTTCTCCGTATATTTTTTTAAACTCTTTCAGAGTATCAATAGTATACGTGTACCCTTCCCTCTCTATTTCAATAGCAGATACTTCAAAATACGGATTTGTAACGGTAGCAAGGATAGTCATCAAATACCTTATTCTCTTATCAGTAATGTTTCTTTTGACTTTATGTGGCGGATTGCCTGACGGGACAAATATAACTTTGTCCAAATTAAATTGATCTCTGACAGCCTCCGCTGTGACAAGGTGGCCAAAATGTATTGGATCAAAAGTACCACCCATAATGCCAATCCTTTGTAAGTTGTTAGTCATCTAAATATCCTCCACTTGAAATTCAAAAACAATTTTCATACGTAAATTATACAATAATAAACTTTTAGAGACAATATTAGATAAACAGCATATCTTTTATTCATAATACTCGAATTCAAAATCCCTCACATTTATTGCATCTCCATCTTTAAATCCTTTCTCTTTAAGCATATCTATCACACCGGACTTTTTTAATATCATTTCAAAATATCTAAGTGAATTTTCATCTTGAAGGTTTACTCTTTTCAACAATCTATCTATTTTCGTTCCACTTAAATAGTAAACACCATTTTTTACTTCGATTTCAACAGTTTCTTCTTCCTTTGGCATATTGTAGATAATGACGTCTTCTGTATTTTCCTCAACATCTACCTTAAACTTGTCAAGCATCTCTATCGTCTTATCAAGAAGTCCGTCAATACCATCACCTGTCATAGCAGATATTTTAAAGACATCATATCCAAGATTTTTCATCTTTGCAATGATATCATTTAAATTAATCGATGACGGATCAACTGCATCTATTTTATTTAAAACAGCAATTTGCGGAATTTCTTTTAATCTGTCGCTGTACAAATACATTTCATCATTTATTTTCTTAAAATCGTCTATAGGATCCGACATCGGATCTGATACATCCACAATGTGCAATATCAACTTTGTCCTCTCAATATGCTTTAAAAAATCATATCCAAGACCTTCACCTTTATGGGCGCCTTCAATAAGTCCTGGTATATCAGCCATGACAAAGGACTTTCCTTTATGGTATACGACACCTAAATTGGGATATAAGGTCGTAAATGGGTAATTTGCTATTTTAGGCCTTGCATTTGTACATGAAGCAAGCAATGTGGACTTTCCAGCATTAGGAAACCCTACAAGACCTACATCTGCTAATAACTTTAGCTCCAATCTCACATAAAGCTCTTTGCCTTCCTCACCGCTTTCTGCAAATCTTGGAGTTTTTAAAGTTGCTGAAGCAAATTTTGCATTCCCTCTTCCGCCTCTGCCACCTCTCAACACTATCGCTTTTTGCCCAGGTTTTGCAAGATCTGCTATCAACTCATTGGTGTCATCCCTTATTATTTGAGTTCCAACAGGAACTTTAATATATAGATCATCACCATCTTTGCCATATTTGTTATTTCCGCTGCCATTCTCACCACTTTCTGCAACGTATTTCCTTTTGTATTTAAAGTCCATCAAAGTAGAAATATTAGGATCGGTAATAAATATCACATCACCGCCTTTTCCTCCATCACCACCGTCAGGACCACCATACGCTACATATTTTTCTCTTCTAAATGATATAACACCATTTCCACCATTTCCCGACTTTATATAAATTTTCGCACTGTCTATAAACACATCATCACCCACTTTAAATTTATTTCTCTTCTATCTTATTTTTAATAAAATTCATGATACTATCCATATCGCTATTAAATACATTGCGCTCATTGTTGCACTCATCAATGATTTTTTGAATGTAGTCATAAATCTTATCAGACTTACCAAGCTGTGCATATCCTAGCAAAACTTGAAGGTCATTTATGTACTCATGCCTTTTTAAATTTATGTATTTTATCAAAAATTCATCTTCCCGTTTAGACATCTGCATCAGCTCCTTAAGCTAAATTTCGATTTACCTATATTATACCATACATTCCACCACAAAAAAGAAAATCCCGGCTTATGCCAGGACTTCTTTCCTTTTCTCATATACGCTTACCTGTTTTTTGTCTTTGCCTTTTCTCTCAAATGTTACATATCCGTCAATTAATGCAAACAGAGTGTCATCTTTTCCTCTGCCCACATTAGCACCTGGATGAATCTTTGTACCTCTCTGCCTTACAAGAATATTTCCTGCTAAGACAAACTGTCCATCAGCTCTTTTTACACCAAGCCTTTTTGCCTCGCTATCACGTCCATTACGGGTACTTCCCATACCTTTTTTATGAGCAAATAACTGCAGCTTCATCCATCACACCTCCTATCAAAGACCTTTACGTACGCTGGATAGTCTCTTTCAATGTCTTTAAGCCCTAGCACCATCGCATCTACAATGGCACAAGACTTTATAACATCTTCACCAGCACCGTAATCTTCTATTTCAACATACATATAGCCATCTTTTACTTTCTTCTTTAAAGATACTGTGTCAATTGATTCCAATCCAAGGACAGCCGTCTGTGCCACTGCCGTAACACCGGCACATACTATGTCCCTATCATAGACATCATAACCAGCATGTCCTTTAATTTCAAATTTTTTTACTTTATCATCATTTCTATATATACTGACTTTAATCATTTTTACATGATCTTCTCAATCTGAACTTTTGTATATGGCTGACGATGACCATGTTTCTTTCTTTCATTCTTCTTTGGCTTGTACTTAAAAACGATTATCTTCTCACCTTTACCATGTTCAAGAACTTTTGCTTCCACCTTAGCATCTTTAACATATGGCTTCCCGAAATTAACGGTTCCATCGTCCTTTGCCACAGCCAAAACCTTATCAAAGGAATATACGCTGCCAGCTTCACAATCAAGCTTCTCAATATTGAGTATATCGCCTTCTTGAACCCTGTACTGTTTGCCACCAGTCTCTATAATTGCGTACATTAGGGCACCTCCTCTTTACCAGTCTCGCCGGAAACCAAGGTACTTCAATCGAAGTATTTAAACCCGTTCCGAGCGGCTACAAAGTGTATTCTAACACAACAACATGAAAATGTCAATTACAACTGATAATCTACGTAAAATTCATCAGTATCAAGCTTGCTGTTGCAGATGGTGCTTATTTCCACACCGTATTTTCCCATGTACTTTTCTATTATATTGCTTTTCTCAATTATGTTTTGTACTCTGCGATTTGAAGTTATAGTTATTTTTTTAGCATTTGTATTCCTTAAGATTCTCTCTATAGAGCGATTTATTCTAAGTTGCATCATATCGCTTGACACGATACACCCTGTGCCTTTGCAGCAATCGCACTTCTCTTGCAAATATTCGCTTACGTTTGACCTGACTCTCTTTCTCGTCATCTCTACTAATCCTAAACGTGTAAAGCCAAGTACGCTGCACTTTGATCTATCGCTTTTTAAAGATTCTTCAAAAACCTTTAAAAGTTTCTGACGGTCATTGTCGCTATCCATGTCGATAAAATCTACAACAATGATGCCACCAATATCCCTTAGTCTTAATTGCAATGCAATTTCCTTCGCAGCCTCTATGTTCGTTTTTAAAATTGTCTCCTGCAGTGAAGACTTGCCTGTGTATTTGCCTGTATTAACATCTATTACAGTCAATGCTTCTGTCTCATCAATTATTATGAAGCCACCGCTTTTAAGCCAAACCTTTTTGCTTAAAAGTCTTTCTACTTGTTTCTCAATCCCATATAGGCCTACTAAATCTCCATCCTCATATTTTACTGAAATTTTTAAACCTTCCTTTTTTATATAATCAAAAATCCTTTTGTATTCTTCAGCATCATTTACAATTATTTCATCCACCATTAATGATGACAAATCCCTTATGTACTTTGTGATGAAATTTTCTTCTTCGTAAATTAATCCAGGTGAACCGGCAACTTTAGATTTATTCAATATATCTTCATACAATTTGCACAAATCAGCTATGTCCCTTTCAAACTCCTCTTCTCCAACATGTTGCGCTGCCGTTCTGATTATTATGCCTACATTATCCGGCTTGACTCTTTTTGCAATATTTATCAGTTCCATTCGCTTTTTCTCATCTTCTATCCTGTGAGAAATGCCAACATGATCAGAATCAGGCATAAGCACTACATACTTTCCTGGCAGCGATATATTTGTCGTAACTCTCGGATTCTTAAGTCCTATAGAATCTTTTAAGACTTGAACAATTATATCTTGTCCAGGTTTCACATATTTAGTTATTGAGGAACTTGATTCAGGAATTCCTTTAACATCATTCACAAATAGGTACGCATTTTTATCTATTCCTATATCAATGAAAGCACTTTGCATACCTTTTATAGTATTTTTTACTTTTCCTTTGTAAATATTTCCTACTATGCTTTTTTTATCAGAATTCTCAACATGATATTCAATTAACAAGCCATCTTCCAAATATGCCACTTGATAAAATTTATCGCTTATATCAAACAAAATTCTCTTCAAGCAAAACACCTCAATTTAAAATAAGGTTTCTTCTGTCTACTAAGACTCTCTCCACATCAAAAACATGCCCTAAAAAATCATCAAGAGCTTTTATAACATATATAGGTCCTGGAGAACCTTCAGAAATCTTTAGCTTAACGTATAGAGTGATTTTGCTGCCTTTTGAATCAAGCATTTTAAGATCCAAAATGTAATTTTTTAAGTCAATGACCTTACTGCCACTTTTTGACTCTTTTTCTATAAATATCTCACTTCTGCCTAAAAATCTTGTAATTTCAAAAGCAAGGTTAGTCACACGACTCATCAAATATACATCTACAGTGTACTCAGCTTCTTTCACCTTGTTTGACAGCAAATCCTTATCATCGACAATATAGCAATCGATGATCTCTAAACCATCAGGCAATGCTTTGTTTAAATCGTCTTTAAATCTTTTAGGATCAATTTCGCCTTCTACCACTACATCGAAATAGTCCCCATGAGTTGTGGCACCCATGCTAAGCGCTGGCCCAAAAGATATCAATGGATGTGGATTGAACCCTTTTGACAGTGAAAATTTTATTTGCGCCCTTCTCATAGCCCTTTCTATAGTCCTCATAAGGTCTAAATGAGAAATGTACTTTAAATCCCCATCTTTTTTAAATTTAGCTCTAAGCTTCAAAGCATACAACTCCTTCATCAAGATCTTTTATACCACATCCTGTGCAATGCAACCTGCAATCGCCTGTAAGTTTTCCTTCAATGGCTTTTTTGTATTCCCTTTTAAGATAATCTTTCCTTACGCCTACGTCCACAATATCCCAAGGAAAAACTTCATCAAAATCCCTATTTTTATAAGCGTAAAATTTAGGATCCACTCCGACGCTCTCAAATGCTTCCAGCCATTTATCAAATTTAAACTGCTCATCCCAACCATCAAACTTACATCCACTTTCCCATGCTTTAATAATTGCTTGTCCTACTTTTCTATCTCCTTTAGAAATTACAGCTTCTAAAAAGCTCATATTTGGTTCATGCCAGTTGTAACTGAATATTTTTCCTCTAAGAAGCTCTTTTAAATAATTTTGTTTATTTATTATAGAGTCCATATCGTCTTGAGGATACCATTGAAATGGTGTAAATGGCTTTGGCACGAAAGTTGAAGTGCTTACAGTTATCTTAAGACCCTTTGTGCTGCCATTCACATCTTTGTATACATCAGCTACTAAATGAGCGAGATCTGATATGCCTTTTACATCTTCCATCGTCTCAGTTGGAAGACCTAACATAAAGTACAACTTTACGCTTTTCCACCCTGCCTTAAATGCTTCTTTAGTAGAATTTACCAAATCTTCTTCAGTTACGCCCTTATTAATGACATCTCTAAGTCTTTGTGTTCCAGCTTCAGGTGCAAGTGTAAGACCAGTCTTTCTGACTTTTTGAATCTCATTTAAGAGATTGACAGAAAAAGCATCTATCCTGGTAGATGGCAACGCTACACCAGTTCCCATATCTTTGTACTTCTCTATAAGATCATATACTAAACTTTCTATCTGCGAATAATCGCATGTACTCAAAGAAGTCAATGAAATTTCTTCATATCCAGTTGATTTTATCAATTTATCAGCTAACTTCAACAATGTTTCTTTTGACCTTTCCCTTACAGGCCTGTAAATCATACCTGCTTGGCAGAACCTGCAGCCTCTTGTACAGCCTCTAAAAACCTCCAGAACGATTCTGTCGTGGACAATATTTATAAACGGTACAATCTGTTTGTCTGGATGGTATGTCTTATCTAAGTCTTTCACAATTCTCCTCTTTATTACCGCAGGTACGCCTTCTTCAATAGGCTTTATGCTTTTGATAGTATTATCATCATTGTACGTTTCTACATATAATGATGGGGCGTAAACACCTTGAATTTTAGATGCTCGCCTTAAAAAATCTTCTTTCGGTACATTGTCCTTTTTACAAGATGCTACCAAATCTAAGATTTCATTTATGATTTCCTCTCCGTCACCTATGACAAACAAATCAACAACATCAGACAATGGTGCAGGATTAACTGCACAAGGTCCACCTGCTATAATCAGAGGATATCCTTTCCTATCCTTGCTTCTTATTGGAATTTTAGATAAATCAAGCATGTTCAATATGTTTGTGTAGCTTAATTCATACTGCAAAGTAAACCCTATTACATCAAACATATTAAGCGGCGTTTTTGTCTCAAGTGAAAAAAGGGGTACGTCCTTTTCTCTCATTAGGTTTTCCATGTCCACCCATGGTGCAAATACCCTTTCACAATATGTGTCATCTCGTTCATTCATCAAACTATAAAGTATTTTAAGTCCAAGGTGGGACATGCCAACTTCATACACATCGGGAAAAGCAAATGCAAACCTTATTTTAACTTTATTTGCATCTTTAATCACAGAATTTATTTCACCACCAGTGTATCTGGCAGGTTTGTTCACTTTCATCAGCAAATCATCTATCTTGTTTTTTAAATCTGACATTGTTACCTCCTATTTTACCTTGCTTAAGATTTCGCCAATGGGTAAGTAAAGTCCATTTTCAATGGCAAAATCAAAAAGCTCTGTCTCTGTAAGTCTTTTTTTCTCTTTCAAATTTTTATCCAACACAACTATTATATGATATTTTAAGGGCAAAAAACAATTGATTATTTTGATTAATTTTTGATCATCCATTACTGCAATCGTCCTGACATTCATAATTCCTCTTTTAAATAATTCTTCTTTTTTGTATATTAAATCTCTCAAGTTAAAATACTGAGATAGTTTTCGTTCATTTCTGGCAGATATTATGAGAAATACAGCCATAGTAATCAATACATAATTTTTATTCCCATTTACAAACATAAGTATACTGCCGTACATGAGCAATAAAGATAACACGTATGAAATCTTGACTGCTACGTTATTAGCTCTGGTTAGACCTATGAAGTTGGACAAAACAGACTTTAAAGCTCTTCCTCCATCTAAAGGCACACCAGGCAGAAGATTAAATGCACACATCAGAACATTTATCCTTATAAGGTAGTCCAATTGAGTACCTATGGTTTGGCTTACTATTATAAGCATCATGATAAAAACGGCATTTGACAAAGGTCCCGCTAATGCGATGATGATTTCCAGATCAGGCCTTATAAAAATCTCACTATCGAAAACAGCCGCTCCGCCAAAAGGGAATATTTCTATCTGAATCATATTTATGTTCAACTTTTTCGCCACCCAATAGTGGCTTGCTTCATGTATGGCTACAGTCAAGATTATATCAACAAGTTCAATGTAGAGACCGGACAGTACAAGAAGCAATATAAAAACCCACGTAAATGGGTTTATCTTTACTTTAACATCGTCAATTTTCATTTTTGACATCACTTATTGCTGAATTAAAATCTATTTTTGATTGTGGATCTATCGGCTTTCCGTTTTCCCATATTTCAAAATGCATTGGAGTACCTTTGTTGCTGCTAACGTCAACTTTTCCAATTGTCTGACCTTTAAGCACTTTATCTCCAACTTTCACGTCTACTTCAGAAAGGTATGCGTAAACAGAGCGGACGTCCCCATCGTGCTTTATTACAACCACTTTACCCCAATCAGGGTTAGAATTATCCGCTATCATGACTTCTCCATCCAATACAGCAACTACTGGCTCATCGCTGGATACGCTTATGTCAATTCCATCGTTTTTCACTTCTTTTGAAGTAGAAGAATCTACTTTTGTGCCAAATGTGGATACCACAACTCCATCAACAGGTCTTACCATTCCACTACTTACAACTTGAGCTGTAGTATTTTTTGAATCATCCGTTTTGTTTGAAAACACTTTTACAACGTCGTCTTTTAGCGAAGGTATACTGCTCATTACCAGTTTAAGCCCTTTTTTAGTATTTTCATAGTTAGAATTATAATTAAGGACTGATTTCACTTCGTCTACAGTTTTATTTGTAGCTGGAACATTTATGGCCTTAAAAAGCATGACTACTCCCAAAATCAAAAGACAAACTATCAATTGGTTTTCCAGAAGGCCAAAATACTTTTTAAAATTGCTGATGCGATTTTTTGAATAGCTAACAGATTGCCATTTGTTAGGTTTCATAAGATAAACCTCCTTTGCTATATTTATATTACATAGAAAGGAGGTTTATGATTGTTTTATTTAACCGCATCTCTCCATTCCAAAAATCCTGCATCTAAACCTTTTATCAACACTTCCGCGGTAGCCAAATTTGTCGCAAGAGGTATGGAGTGAACGTCGCAAACCCTTAAAAGAGCCAGTATATCAGGCTCATGGGGCTGTGCAGTTAATGGATCTCTTAAGAATATGACTAAGTCCATATTGTTTTCTGCAATCATTGCGCCAATCTGCTGATCACCACCCATAGGGCCTGGCAAGAATTTATTGACTTTGATGCCAGTAGCTTCCTCTACCAGTTGACCTGTAGCACCTGTAGCGTATATGTTGCATTTTTTTAATATTTCTTTGTAGGCAATGGCAAAATCTACCATTATAGATTTTTTCATGTCGTGCGCAATAAGAGCTATATTCAATCATATCATCCTCTCATTTAAAAATTGATCTTTCGCCTTCGCATTCCAATATTTAGCAATAGTCCAATAGCAATCATATTCGCAACCAGTGAACTACCACCATAGCTCATAAAGGGAAGCGGAATTCCTGTAATTGGCATAATTCCTACAGTCATACCAATGTTTTCAAATATGTGAAATGTAAACATGGAAATTATTCCTACAGCTATCAAGTAACCGTACTTGTCCTTTGCCATAACCGCAATTCTAAAGCATCTATAAAGCATATAAGCGTACAACAGTATCAAAGCTGTAGCACCAATGAAGCCTAATTCTTCTCCTACAACCGAAAAAATGAAATCAGTCCAAGCTTCTGGTAGATAGTAAAGCTGCGTCTGACTACCGTTGTAAAGGCCTTTCCCCCAAAACATACCGGAGCCTATGGCTATCTTAGATTGTATTACATGGTATCCTGACCCCATCGGATCAAGATTTGGGTTTATAAACGATAAAAGTCTGTTTCTCTGATAAGGCTTTAAAATCTTGTACGCTACAGGCATCATAGCCATACCCATCGCAATAAGCCCAGCAAACACCTTTGGTTTTACACCAGAAATAAAAAGCATCCCTATAAAAATAGCTAAGAAAACCAGCGCAGTACCGAGATCCGGCTGTAGCATTACAATTACAAAAGGAATGAGAACGTGAATAAGTGGATTCACCAGATCTTTGAAAGTCTTGATTTCACCCATCTCATTAAATAAGTTTGCTAATGTCAACACCAGCGCTATTTTCGAAAACTCTGACGGCTGAATATCAATTGGCCCTATGTGAATCCAGCTCTGAGCACCGTTACTTACTTTACCGATAAAAAGAACGGAAATAAGGACTAATATATTTAATACGTAGATTACCTTTGAGAGCCTGGCAATCTGATTGTAATCAAAAAGCGTTATGGCAAATAAGAATGCCAATCCAAATAAAACAGCTACAATCTGAACAATCACATTTTTGTATGAACCAGTCTCAACCGCATGTGAGGCACTAGAAATGACTACAGCGCTAAATGCGCATATCAATAAAACAGTAATCAGCAAAGCAAGATCAAAATTCTTCCACAACTTCTTGTTAAACATCAACTTCTATTTCCCTTCTATAGTGAGTATTCATTACTACAATAGTATTATATCATACAACATATCATTTAACTATACATTTGATTATGGATATAATTTCACCAAATTTAAAATAACCGGCTTTTCACCGGTTATCTTAAATTTTTTTTCATCTTTTTTATAGGAATATTTGCATGCAATGCTGGAACAAACGTATCATCTGTCTTTCTTTCTTTTGTTATTTCAACATTCAAGCCATCCTCATCTATCTCAACATAATTTGATATTACATTCATTATCTCGCCTTTTACCATCTCTAAAAATTTTGGAGAGACATCGGCTCTGTCATGAACAAGCAATAACTGCAATCTTTCCTTTGCTACGTTTTTACTGTTGCTTTTTCCTCCAAACGATTTGAATAAGTCCATCCATTACACCTCCTGAAACTACCTATTGGATGAAATTTTAAATAAACTTTTCAATCTGTCGATTAAACCATAATTTGTGTCTAAGTTTATTATAGGAACATCTTCTCCAACCAATCTTTGCGTCAGATTTCTGTAAGCCTGTCCAGCCAACGATTTTTCATCTACAACTATTGGCTCTCCCTTGTTTGTAGATATGACTATATTTTCATCATCAGGAATAACGCCTAATAGATCTATTGCCAATATATCCATGATGTCATCAATGTTCATCATGTCGCCTCTTTTTACCATGTCCATCTTTATCCTGTTTATGATAAGCATGTGATCTCTTACATCAGAGGCTTCCAAAAGGCCTATGATTCTATCAGCATCTCTTACCGCTGATACTTCTGGCGTTGTAACAACTAATGCCCTGTCAGCACCAGCTATAGCATTTTTAAAGCCTTGCTCAATACCTGCAGGACAATCAATTAAAATGTAGTCGAAATCTTGCCTCAGCTCATCCGTAATTGCGCGCATCTGCTCTGGATTTACGGCTGTTTTATCTCTTGTCTGCGCCGCTGGCAATAAGTAAAGCCCATCAAACCTTTTGTCTTTTATAAGCGCTTGTTTTAAGCGGCATTGGCCTTCTACTACATCAACTAAGTCGTACACTATCCTATTTTCCAATCCCATAACTACATCAAGATTTCTAAGACCTATATCTGTATCTACTAATGCTGTTTTAAATCCTTTCATCGATAGATATGTACCAATATTAGCTGTTGTTGTAGTTTTTCCAACTCCGCCTTTCCCAGACGTTATTACTATGACTTCGCTCATTTCCTTCACTCCATTTCTCATTTCTTCTAATTGTTTATTTTACTATATTTTTCCATACAAGTAAAGTGGTTTAACTATTATCTTATTTTTTTTAACTAAAGCAATTTCTGGATACAATGCCTCAATATCATTATCGGGTGAACGTGAAATAATGTTAGATATTCGAAGCTGCATCGCGTTTATCTTAGACGCCGCAATTATTGAATCAAGATTTCCAGACATACCTGCATGTGCGATTCCTCTCAAAGTCCCCATAATTATTATGTTGCCTGACGCTTGTACAATTCCACCAGGGTTCACATCACCTAATATAACTAAATTTCCGTAATACTTAACAACTTGACCTGATCTTACAGTGCCATTGTAAAATTTCGTCATACCTTCTTCCAAACCATCAAATATATCATTTTCACTTGTAACATTTTTTAGATGCCTTTCCTGAATCTTTTTAAACCTTACATTTACACCGTAATTTTCTAAAACAAAGTCCTTTAATTCATCTAAACTTTTTTCATCTACGCTCAAATTTCGAAATTTTACCGTAAGCTGTGCACCTTTAAAAAATGTCAGTGACCGCTCTATGCGATTTATTATCTTTTCTTTTAAGGCATCTATATCAGAAACATCTGTTGCTATTATCACAAGTCCATCTTTTGAACCATGGATCTTTACATAATCATTTAACATTGTTTGCCCTCCCAATACAGTCTTAATTATAATATTCTCCACAACTTAAGTTTTTCCTTCTTAAAAAAACAAAAGAGGACAAAAAATCCTCTTTAATGATTAATGATTGCTGGCATTTGTATTTGACGCTGTATTATTATTTGAATTTGTAAAGCCAAAATAAGCATCCATTATGTCTCTACCTACCTGAGCTGTATATGCGCCAGAACCCCCCTGGTATATAAGTGCTGTTACCAAAATCTGCGGCTTGTCGTATGGCGCAAAGCCAACAAACCATGCATAGTTCTGCATGACTTTCGTACCATGTGAACCTACTTCAGCAGTACCAGTCTTGCCACCAACAGGTATTGGAAAATTAGCAAATGCTGCACTGGCAGTACCGCCTTCTTCTGTGGCACCTTTCATTCCCAACTTTATAGCATCCAAGTATTTCTGAGGTATGTTTATCTTGTCTAATACCTCAGGCTTTTCCTTTTCGATTACCTTCCCATCAGGGGAGACAATTTTGTCGACCAAATGCAATCTGTATCTTGTTCCTCCGTTTAACAATGTTGATAAATAACTTGCAATCTCTATAGGCGTAAATTGATTGCTACCTTGACCTATGGATGCGTTGGTAGTATCTACCAAAGTCCACTTAGTCGCATCCATCAACTGCCATATGGTCATCTGCAATTTAGGATCTGTTATTCCCATCTTCTTAAGCTGTAAAAATGTGGAGTAATCGCTAAAATTGCCTTTGTCAATTAAGCTTACTATCTTATCGTACTGTTCCTGTGTTATCTTGCCATTTGGATTTGAGTCAGATTTAACCATCGATTTTAAAATCGACAAATTGTAATCTCTTTTAAATTTCTTACTGGAAATTATTCCAGTCGTTTCATAGAGTTCTATGCCCGTCTTTTGATCTAAGCCCAGCATGTGAGCATACTCATCAATTTTGTCTATACCCATTCTGCGGCCCATCTCGTAAAAATACGTGTCTGTAGAATACTTTATTGCGTCTGATACATTTACTGCACCTTGCGTCCTTCCGTATTCGCCGTACAGCCAGTTTTCTTGGCCTGTAGGAGCATATATACCTGTATCAACATACTTTTCATTTACAGTCGTTACACCAGATTCCAAGGCTGCCAACGCTGTTACCATTTTAAATGTTGAACCAGGAGGTGCTGCACCTTGTGTGGCGTAATTAAATATAGGACTTGGGTCAATAGTGGCATTCCTCGGCTTGAACAGTTCATTTACAATGCTGCTGGGCGGATTGCCTGAAGCAAATATATTTGGATCATAACCTGGCACACTGGCAAGAGCTAAAATTTCACCTGTATTTATATCTGTAACGACTACTGCACCGATATTTGCCGGTAGGTATTCACCATGTGGACCTCTTTTAGTTTGCCTTATGCTTTCCATGGTCCTCTGCAATGATTCTTCGGCAACCTGCTGCAACTTTTCATCTATCGTAAGGTACACAGTATCTCCAGGTTTAGGACTGATCTCATCTAATTTTTTTATCAATCTGCCATAATTGTCTACTTCCACTTGCTGTTTACCGTCAGTTCCCCTTAGGTACTTCTCCAAATAGCTTTCAAGTCCATAATGCCCAACAAGATCTGTTATTTGATAGCCTTCTTGGCTGTATTTTTTCCATTCCTCAGCAGTCATGCGGCCTATATATCCTAATGTCTGCGACAACAGCGTCTTAAATGGGTATAACCTTATTGGCTTAACTTCTATTATGACTCCAGGCAAATCCAAATGATTTTCCTCAATCTCTGCCACCGTCTGTTGGTTGGCATCGGTAGCTATCTCTACAGGCTTGTACTGTGTATACCCTTGTTCTAACATCAGCTCTTGAACAGCCATTATGCCTCGAATATCCTGTGGAGACAGCGATTTTGATATTTTGAATTTATTTATCAACATCTGCCATGCTTCACTGGCTGTAGCATTTGAAGGAATGTTGTTATTTTTCTTCCACTGCAATTCCCTTTGTCTTAAAACCGATTGTGACACATTGCTTTCATCAGGATTTTGAAAATTGAAATAAGGATTGTTGTTGCTGTCTAAAAATATAGGCAAATCGTCTTTATACTTTACACCATTTTTATTGAGAATGTTTAGCAATTTTAAAATGACATCATTTAGATTAACTCCTTTAGCATCGCTTCTTAGAAGCTCTACAGAATAGCTGGGCCTGTTTGTAGCAAGCTTTACTCCGTTTCTATCTACTATATCTCCTCGAGGTGCTGTGATGATTATGGATCTTATGGCATTGCCTAATGACTGCTCTTTGTAGTAGTCACCTTTTATAAGCTGCAGATAAACTAATCTTCCTATAAGGGTAACAAGCATCAAAGCTATTACCCATCCTAATACATTGAACCGTTTTTTCAAACCTTCATTCAATTTGACCACCTAAACTTTAAAAAAAAATTTTTTCGATTTTACAAAACTATTAAACCGCACTATATACCTGTATATGAAAATAGTTATTATGGAATTGTAAACCGACTGAATTATTACTACATTTAACAAATACGATGGATTTAACTCATATTTCATGAGGAGCATGGAAAAAATCATGATAAGATTGTAAAGGATCGTTCCTAAAAATACAAATACGAAAGCTACAAATGTACTTTCTCTAAAGACATTTTTGCTAAGTATACCTGTCAAATACGCCACAATAAGAAGCGAAATTGTCACAAAGCCAATAGCGTTGTTAAAAAGCACATCTACTAAAATTCCACCAAAAAGGCTTAAAGTGATGCTTTCACCAGTGCCATTTAAAAGAGAAAAAGCAATAACTAAAATTAATAAGGCGTCAGGTTTAACGCCTAATATAGCAATGTACTTCATCAACGTAGCTTGAAGAATTATTGCAAGTATAATTAAAAGGTATTTATAAATGCTCCTCATTTTAACCTCCGTAAACCTTCCAAATGTCCTAATCAGTTTCCAGTCGTCTTCATGTTTGTCACAACCTGCACAAATTCCAATCTTTCAAAATCGGCCTCTGGCTTTATAACTGCCTGTTTCAAAAGAGAACCTTCATCTTTTTCTACTTTTTCCACCTTGCCTATTATAAGCCCTCTCGGAAACATGCTCATATCGGATGTTGTTATAACATCGCCTTTTTCTATTTTAGAATCTATTGGTATATATATCATGTTTAGATTTCCATTAGAATCTCCCCTGACGATGCCGTTGTCCCTTGTCCTTACGTCTAAAGCACTTACCGAACTATCCACATCAATTATAGATAAAACTTTCGACCAATTATTGCCGACATCTGTGACTATGCCAACCAAATTGCCTTTCTCATCCAAAACTGCCATTTTAGGCTTTATTCCATTGTCTGAGCCGACATCAATATTAAATGTATTAAACCAGTTTCCAGGATTTTTGCTTATTATATTGGCAGGCTTTGTCGTTATATTCGTATTATTATCTTTAAAATTAAGCATGTCTCTCAATCTATTGTTTTCGTTTATATACTCCTGAAGCATGATGTCATTTTTGCTCAACTTAATTACTTCTTTTTCTAATTCAGCATTTTTTGCTCTAAGTGTTCCAATCTCTTTTATTGAAGTGAAAAAGTTGGAAATACTGTTACCTATTGAATTAAAGGCCTTTTCCACAGGAGATAAAATACCGCCTATAGCTGATTCAATAGGTGTCACATTGCGTCCACCGCCATAAGTATATGCCATGGCGGATATAAGTGCCACGGCTATAACTATAACAAATATAAATTGTTTATTTTTGAGAAATCGTGGCACTTTACCACTCCTCTCAGTTTAACTTGCTGGTAGGCGTTAAAACCCTTTTAAACAGAGAACTTTCTTCTAAAATCTTCCCTGTTCCTAATGCAACACAATCCAATGGCTGATCGGCAATTTGAATCGGCATACCTGTCTCTTGCCTTATAAGCCTGTCTATGCCGCTTAATAAAGCGCCACCGCCTGTAAGCATTATACCTCTATCCATAATATCTGCAGCCAACTCTGGCGGAGTTTTTTCAAGTGTCAATTTGATAGCATCTAATATGCTGGAAACAGGATCTTTTAATGCTTCTAAGATTTCTGTCGATGTAATTTTTAATGTCTTTGGAAGCCCTGATACCAAATCTCTTCCTCTTATGTCCATTGATTCTTCTTTCGCCTTTGGAAAAGCTGATCCTATTTGAATCTTCACTTCTTCTGCCGTTCTCTCACCTATCATCAAGTTGTACTCTCTCTTAATGTAGTTTATTATTGCCTCATCCATCTCATCTCCGCCGACCCGCAGTGACTTGCTGGTGACTATTCCACCTAAAGATATGATAGCTACATCAGTAGTACCACCACCTATATCTACAACCATGCTTCCTGTAGGTTCTTCTACAGGCAAACCAGCACCAATAGCTGCTGCCATCGGTTCTTCCACTGTATGAGCTTCTTTTGCACCTGCCTGCAGAGATGCTTCTATTACGGCCCTCTTTTCAACTTCTGTAACACCGGATGGAATTCCAACTATTACTCTAGGTCTAAATAAGCCCTTCCTCGGATTTACTTTGCCAATAAAATGATCCAGCATCATCTTTGTTATGTCAAAATCTGCGATTACGCCATCTCTCATGGGCCTTATGGCTACGATATTCCCCGGTGTTCTTCCAACCATTTTTTTAGCTTCTTCACCTACAGCCAAAACTGTATGCGTGTCATTTTTTATAGCTACCACAGACGGCTCTCTTAATACAATTCCCTTTCCTTGAACATAAACAAGTGTTGTTGCAGTTCCAAGATCAATACCTATATCCCTAGAAAATCCTTTCATCCTTTTTATAACTCCTTCCTTATTTATCAAAATCATAATAGCCTTTTTCTTTTAAACTTATACCTATTCCATCACCAATAATAATGTGATCTAATACTTTTATTCCTATTAAATTGCCACCTTTATAAATCCTATCTGATACTTCTACATCTTCTCTACTGGGAGTGGGATCACCGCTTGGATGATTGTGAACCATTATTATAGAAGACGCTGACCTTTCGATAGCAGCTTTAAATACCTCTCGCGGATGAACTATAGAAGTATTTAAACTCCCTATTGAAACAGTGTCAACAGCAATTACCTTATTTTTTACATTAAGCAAAACAACTTTAAAGTGCTCTTTATTTAAGTATCTCATTTCATCCATAAGCAAACTTATCACGTCGTCAGGTTTCTTTATGATATAACCGTCACTGTAGCCTGCAAGGGCTATCCTTCGCCCCAGCTCAATAGCAGCCTTAATTTTTGCGGCTTTTGCCAATCCTATGCCTTTTATCTCTGAAAGCCTTTCGACACCTGTGTCTAACAGATATTTAAGCCCGTGGCCTTCGCTTAAAAGCCTTTGTGACAGCATTATAGCACTTTCATCTTTATTTCCCGTCCCTATAATTATAGCCATTAGTTCGGCATTTGACAATACAGATGGCCCGTACTTTATAAGTCTTTCTCGTGGTCTATCATCTTCTGGCAAATCTTTAATCGTTACGCGAGATTCCTCTCCCATACATTACCCCCCTAAAGCAAATGCACGTTAAATTCTCTCGATAAAATATCATGTAACTTCGATATAGGAAGCCCTACTACATTGTAGTAGTCGCCATTTATCTTATCAACAATAAGCGAGCCATAACCTTGTATGGCATATGAACCTGCTTTATCAATGTACTCACCTTTTTCTATATAACTAAAGATCATTTCATCGCTTAAACTTTTGATGTAAACATCTGTCTTTTCATATTCTGTAACTATTTTATTCTGTTTCAATGATATGACTGTAACACCAGTATAGACTTGATGCCATCGCCCTGACAACACCTTTAGCATATTAAATGCATCACTTTTATCTTTAGGTTTACCAAGGACAATTCCATCAGCAAAAACTACTGTATCAGCTCCTATAATTAAAAAATCACCACTTAATTTTTCTGCGACGAATGATGCTTTTTTTATGGATAAATCCATGACAATCTTCTCTGGTTCTTTTTCATCTGTCACTTCTTCTACGTCACTTATCATTACAGAAAAATCCACACCAATATTTGATAGTATTTCTTTTCTCCTGGGTGAACCAGATGCAAGTACAATTTCCATATCTGCATACTCCACTTTCAGTTTTATCTGTTATCTTATCTTGTAATACGAAAATATAGCAATTATAAGTCCTATTACAGTTCCCAAGTTGAACCTAAAAGCCAACAGGAACGATACTTTTATAAAATTTAGGTCGATATTTATTGGACTGTTCATTCCTATCATCTGTTGGTACGAAAAAGCATGAACGTACTTAGCAAGAAAGTCTCCAACAAATCCACCAAAAAGAAGACCTACTAAAAGCAAAAAGCACAACGTACCAATTCCCTTGCTTCTCTTCATCTTCCCACTCCTTCTGTTTATTTTATCCCAAATCACTTGTTTTAAAACTTTTCCTTTTAATTATAACATAAATATCTTGTATTTCGACATAATCTAATCTTTTTTTAATATGTTATTTATGGCAAAAAAAATCTCCCTAAAGGGAGATTTTTAATCATTCATGGGATAAAGATCTTTCTTGCTATAGGTTGTATGAAGCAAATGATGCGATTTTTCCCCCAATGGGCTTATTAAGAATTCTTCGTACAACTTTGTTATCATTGGATTTTTGTGAGACTTTCTAATCGGCAAGTCTTTATCTGCTTCATATATAGCTTTTAATCTACTTTTCCTTACCAAATCTTTTTCATTTGGATTGTGTATAGGCTGTCCACCGCCCATTATGCAGCCGCCAGGACATCCCATGACTTCTATGAAATGATACTCTGCTTCGCCACTCTTTATCTTATCTAAGAGTTTCTTAGCATTTCCTGTACCATTTGCTACAGCTATTTTTATTTCTTTTCCGCCTATATCAATCTTTGCTTCTTTTATTCCTTCTAATCCTCTTACTTCTTCGTACTCAAAATTCTCAATATCCTTGCCTTCAACTATATCTGCAACAGTTCTTAAAGCCGCTTCCATAACACCGCCTGTAGCGCCAAATATGACACCAGCACCAGATGATTCGCCAAGCGGATTGTCGTATTCGCTGTCAGGCAAATTGACAAAGTCTATACCCGACTGTTTTATCATGCGAGCAAGCTCTCTCGTCGTCAAAACAGCATCCACATCTTTCATGCCGTCTACTATCATTTGAGGTCTGTCTATCTCATACTTCTTGGCAGTGCACGGCATAATTGATACGACGAAGATATCCTTTGGATCTATACCTTCTTTTTCTGCAAAATAACTCTTTATTATTGCACCCATCATCATGTGAGGTGATTTGCAAGTGGAAAGATTGTCTATAAATTCAGGATAATACCTCTCACAATAGTTTATCCATCCAGGGCTACAGGATGTTATCATAGGAAGCTTGCCACCTTCGTTAAGCCTCTTTAAAAGTTCATTGCCTTCTTCTATTATAGTTAAATCTGCAGCAAAGTCTGTGTCAAATACTTTGTCAAATCCAAGCCTTTTTAAAGCTGACACCATTTTACCTGTGACTATTGAACCATAAGGCATTCCAAACTCTTCGCCAAGTGCAACTCTCACAGCAGGCGCTGTCTGAACCACAACGTATTTCTTCTCATCCAAAAGCGCATCGTAAACCATCTTCGTATGGTCTTTTTCGTAAATCGCTCCAACAGGGCATGCCTCTATACACTGTCCACAGCTAATACATGGTGATTCATTTAGACCTCTGCCAAATGACGGTGCAACGATAGTCTTAAATCCTCTGTTGACCATGCCTATGGCGAAAACATTCTGCACATTGTTGCATGTAGCAACACACCTTCTGCACAATACACATTTATTAGGATCTCTTACGATGGAAGGTGACGACTCATCTTTTTGATATTTTATATTTTCGCCCATAAACCTTATTTCATCTATGCCAAACTTTCTGCTTAAATCTTGCAATTCGCAGTTTCCGCTTCTTACACATGTAAGACAGCTTCTGTCGTGTGCAGACAGTATAAGCTCTAAATTAGATCTCCTTGCCTCTCTTACACGAGGAGTATTCGTGTATATTTCCATTCCGTCGCTTACAGGATAGACACAAGATGCCTGTAAATTTCTAACGCCTTTTATCTCAACAACGCATAGCCTGCAAGCACCTATTTCGTTTATCTCTTCAAGGTAGCATAATGTCGGAATCTCGATGTTTGCGTATTTTGCAGCTTGCAATACTGTATAGTTAGCAGGTACTTCTGCAGGAATTCCATCAATAGTTATTCGAACTTTATCCATGTTTTGCACTCCTTTCATTACTATTTCTTGTATATAGCATCAAACGGACATTTATCCATACATGTTCCACATTTTATGCATTTATCTTGATCTATTACATGAGGCTGCTTTATTTTTCCAGATATAGCGTTTGTAGGACAATTCTTAGCGCATATGCCGCATCCTTTACATTTATCTGGATCAATTCTAAATTTCAGAAGTGCCTGGCAAACACCTGCAGGACATCTTTTCTCCTTTATATGTGCCTCATATTCATCTCTAAAATATCTTATAGTAGAAAGAACAGGGTTAGGAGCTGTTTGGCCTAATCCACACAAAGAAGACGCCTTAATGGAATTAGCAAGAGTTTCAAGTTTCTCAATATCTCCTTCTTCGCCTTTTCCTGATGTTATCTTATTAAGCAGTTCCAACATTCTTCTCGTACCTATGCGGCATGGTGAGCATTTGCCACATGACTCATCAACAGTAAATTCCAAGAAGAATTTTGCGATATCAACCATACAGTTGTCTTCGTCCATTACGATAAGTCCACCTGAACCCATCATGGAACCAATATTAAGAAGTGAATCATAGTCTATAGGTGTATCTAAATGCTCTGCAGGAATACATCCACCAGATGGTCCACCAGTCTGGGCTGCCTTAAATTTCTTGCCATTTGGTATTCCTCCACCTATTTCAAATATGATCTCTCTTAGCGTTGTACCCATCGGTATTTCTACCAGACCAGTATTGTTGATCTTTCCACCAAGAGCAAATACCTTTGTGCCTTTAGACTTTTCAGTGCCTATACTTGCAAACCATTCAGCACCATTTAATATGATTGCAGGAATATTTGCATAAGTTTCAACGTTATTTATAATAGTCGGTTTTTCCCACACGCCTTTTACAGCAGGAAATGGAGGTCTTGGCCTTGGCTCACCGCGTTTTCCCATGACAGAATTTAAAAGTGCAGTCTCTTCACCGCAGACAAAAGCACCTGCTCCAAGCCTTATCTCTATATCAAAGTCAAACCCAGTATTGAAAATATTTTTACCTAAAAGTCCGTACTCTCTTGCTTGATCTATAGCAATTTGAAGCCTCTTTACTGCAAGAGGATATTCAGCCCTTACATAAATATAACCATGGTTAGCACCAATTGCATATCCTGCTATAGCCATAGCTTCCAAAACGCTGTGAGGATCTCCCTCTAATACGCTTCTATCCATGAAGGCACCAGGATCACCTTCGTCAGCATTGCAAACGACGTACTTAGGCGTCTCTTTTTGGTTGTAAGCAAATTCCCACTTTATACCTGTAGGGAAGCCACCGCCACCTCTACCTCTTAATCCTGACTTTTTGATTTCCGCTATAACTTGCTCTGGAGTCATCTCAGTCAACACTTTTGCCAATGCTTTATAGCCATCAAATGCAATTGCCTCTTTTATATCCTCTGGGTTTATAAGTCCACAGTTTCTTAAAGCAACTCTCTGCTGTTTCTTGAAAAATGCTGTTTCCTCTAAAGGCTTAATTCCTTCCTCTGTGACGCTTTCTCCGTAAAGATACTTTTTAACAACTCTTCCTTTTAAAAGGTGTTCTTCCACGATTTCTGGAACATATTCTTCTTTGACGCGGCTGTAAAACACGCCTTCTGGATACACGACAACAACCGGACCCAATTCGCACAGTCCAAAGCATCCAGTTCTTACAACCTGAACCTCTTTGTCTAAACCTTTATTTGTAATCTCTTCTTCAAAGCATTTTGCTATTCTATCTGAATTTGACGATGTACATCCAGTACCACCGCACACCATAACATGTGATCTATATAACATCTACAGCCCTCCTTTATTCAACACTACTAATAGTCCATTCTTTAATCGGATGTCCATTAACTACATGTTCCGCAACTATCTGCCTTGCCTTGTTTTCATCAACCTTTATATACGTAACTTTTTCTTGTCCCGGAACATAAACATCCACCATAGGTTCATATTTGCACATGCCAATACAACCAGTCTCAGCAACAACCACATCCGTAATATTTCTTTTGCCAAGCTCATCCAATATAGCCATCATAACAGGCCTTGCACCAGCGGCTATGCCGCATGTAGCCATGCCGACAGTGATCCTTATGCCATTCCGATCTTTACGAAGATTTACCTTTTCCAATGTCTCTTTTCTTATCTTTTCTAATTCCTCTATAGATTTCATATTTACACCTCCATGACACAATTTATGTTTTCTTCAAGATACTCAATTAACCACTGCAATACAGAAGGCTCTGTAATCTTTACGCCGTTTAGCAATTTTTTAATATCCAAAGTATTAAATGAAAATTTTCTACCATCTGATATAATTTCAAACAAAACGTCAACATCACTATCAGAGACTATAAGCGAAATTAAAGTAGAAGGTATATCGCCAATTGGAATCAAATCGATACTTGAAAGTTTAAAAGTCCCTTCCACATAAGTGCCAACGCCCTTTTGAGACTTTATTTTTGCATCTCCGCCGCATTGAAGGGCTAATTCTTTAAAAAATGGCAAACCTAATCCGACTTTTCGCTCTTTCCTCGTTGTTGTAAATGGATCAAAAGCTTTCTCTAAAAGTTCTTCGTCCATTCCACATCCGTCGTCTTCAATGCTTAAACGCATAAAATCCTTTTTATGATCAATTTCTAACTTGATCGATATATTTTTTGCACCGGCTTTTATGCTATTTTGAGCAATATCTAAAATGTAAAGCGACAACTCTTTCATATCTAGTCAAATTTCTTCAATATATCTTCAACATCATCAGGTGTCAATCTGCCAAAAACTTCTCCGTTTATCATCATTACAGGTGCAAGACCGCAAGCGCCTAAACAACGAGTGGCTTCAAGAGAAAACTTGCCATCACCTGTCACATCACCTACGCTTATGCCAAGCTTCTCTTTTAATTTGTCAAGAACCATCGCGGAACCTTTTACGTAACAAGCAGTACCAAGGCAAACACCGATTTTGTACTTCCCGGACGGTTTTAATGTGAAGCGGGAGTAAAAAGTCGCAATGCCAAATATCTCTGTCAACGGTACATTCATTTCTTCTGAAATAAATTGCTGAACCTCTATAGGCAAATAGCCAAATATTTCTTGAGCTTCATTCATGACAGCAATTAAAGAACCGTCTGTATCTTTCAACTGGTCTATAACTTTTTTTAACTTGTTTATATTTTCTTCACTGAATTTTTCGTAGATTGCCTGCATCTAATACCCTCCTTTTAAAAAAATCTTTAAAATTGCAAAATAGGACATAATTATTATACCATATGTTAATTATTTTTTTAACAGGTAAAAATAAAAATTTTTTTATTTTCTGATAAATCCCGACTAATTTGATATGTTTTCTTTACTTGCACATCCAGTCAACTACCATATCCAAGTCATCTAAATCAAAGCAATTTACCCTTTCGCTTATATGTCCTAAATGATGAGCATCAGAAGAAGTGAGCACTTTATACTTTTTTATACATTCATCTACAATGCGATTGTCAATCGATGTCGAAGACACTTCGACAGTTTTAAGATTTGGTATATCTGGTATAAAACCGAGATTTGAAATGATGCTGTAAGAAGTGCGATTTATGTGAGCAGGCACAACAGCACCAATGCCATCCATCATTCTAAAGATTTCATCAACAGAAAAGCTGCTGGAAGATAGAAGCAGCTTTTCTGCTTCATCCACAATATTGTCGTCTTTATCCATAATCAATTGATTTCCAAAAAGATATTTGTTATTTTTTACGCAGTCTAAGCTGTTATAAATCATTTCGCCAAAATTCAAACAGTCAAGAATATCAAAAAAATAACATAACACATGAACTTCTTCCTTTGTCTGAACTTCTATGCCTGGTATAAACTTTATTCCCTTTTGCCGGCATAATTCATGGACGGCTTCTACATTTTTAGTTGAATTGTGATCTGTCAAAGATATTACATCAAGCCCTTTTATTAAAGCCATATTGACGATATTATTAGGCGTCATATCATCGTCGGCACATGGCGATAATGATGAATGAATATGCAAGTCATAGTAAAACTTCATTTAATCATCTCGCTCAATTTAATCGCTGCTTCATATGAACTGCCATTAAACGCTATAACAGGTATGTTCTCATCATCAGCCTTTTCTTTAGCATTTTCATCAAGTTTTTCGCCTTCACAGATGATGATGCAGCTTATCTCTGTCATAACAGCAACCGCAATCACATTCACATGCGTCTGAATCGTCACCCATGCACTTCCACTTTTCACATGTGACATAACAAAGCTTAATAAATCACACACATAGACATTGCTTACTTCCTTTTCTATGCCTCCCTCACCCGCTACCAAGGTAAATTCATGGCTTAATATATCCTTTACTTTCAAGGTTTTACCTCCTTATCACTGCCTATTACAGGCGGAATTTTAATAGAAAGCTTGTTTATTTCTTCTGCCAGTATTTTTATCCTGTCTTTTAGTTTAAAGATACAGTCATATTCGCTGGCAAATCCTTTTACTATATCTTCTGCAAGAGCTCTACACCCAGGGGAGCCACAAGAACCGCAATCAAGTCCTGGCAAACTTTTGTAGATTTCATCAATTGAGTTCATCATGTCAATAGCTTTGTCTATGTCTTCATCTAAATTTAAGACATCGCTTTTTTTAAGTTTGACATTTAGCATAAACTCATTAAAATCAACTTCTATATATTTTTTTGTAGCTTCATCCTTGTTTAATTTTTCTTTCAATTTCATTATCCTGTTTCTAGCAACAAAATTATTTGCGACAGTCAAAGGTCCTCCTACACATCCACCAACACAAGCAAGACCTTCAAAAAAATCAATGTCGTCTAATTTTCCTAATTCAATATCCTCCAATACACCTATGACATTTTGAATTCCATCTACAAAAAGACAATTTTCCAATGATGTACCGTACGATTCACCGCCAGCATTTGCCCATCCGACGCCTATCATCGATGAAGTATGATCGATTTTCTTCTCAACAAATTTTCTTTTGTCTAATATCATGCTGTAGACATCCCTCATAGAGAAAACACCATTTATATACGACTTTTCAATGCCTATAGGATTTTTTACGCTAGTGACTTTTGCAGCACACGGCGATACGAAAAACACCCCTATTTCTTCATCTTTTAACCCTGTTTTCTTTTTAGCTTCATCTCTGGCAATCTTCCCAGCCACCTCAACAGGCGGCATTATGTCTAAAATGTTATCCATCAGCGAAGGAAATCTCTGTTGAATAAGCCGGACAATAGCAGGACATGCGGATGATATAATAGGTCTTTTGTAATCTTTCGTCTTTACTATATTCCTCGTTATATACGATACGATGTCAGCAGCATAAGCAACCTCAAAAACTTCGTCAAACCCGCATGACTGCAAAGATGTCAGTATGTCACCTATTGTCATGTCTTTAAATTGTCCGTAAAGAGAAGGCGCAGGAAGAGCGATTTTATACTTGTAATTTTCCATCATGCCTATATCATCTGTCACCACGACTTTAGCATGATAAGGACACACCCTTACGCACTCTCCACAGTCAATACATTTCTCTTTTATTATCTTTGCCTTTCCGTCTCTTACACGTATCGCCTCAGTAGGACATCTTTTTATACAATTGGTACAACCTTTGCATCTATCTCTATCAAGAGTCACAGAATGAAAATACATTGAAAACAACCACCTTAGAATTTAAAAATTAATCGTCATTACGATCTTCGTTCCGCTTTCATCGTGATTAACTATTTCCATAGTGTCGGCATTTCGCTTCATGTTTGGAAGACCCATTCCTGCGCCAAATCCCATCTCAATCACCTCTTTTGGCGCTGTGGAATATCCTTCTTTCATAGCCAGCTCTAAATCTTTTATGCCAGGACCTGTATCCTCAGCAATTATCACAATCTTGTCAGAATATATTTCAAAATGCATTTTGCCTCCGTAAGAATGAATGACTATATTCATCTCGGCTTCATAAGCTGCAATTGATGCCCTTCTAACTATGTCAGACGGTATTGAAAGCATAAGCAGCGTCTTTCGGAACTTGCTTGACGATTCTCCTGCGGATGAAAAATCTCTTGCTTTGACATCAAAATCCATTGTATACGGCTTCACGATTAAAATTCACTCCCACAATTAAGTCCATTTTTATATAAAAGACCACAAGCGATAAAAAGCGGATAATCTGTCTTCATAATTACTATCGATGCGGAATCTGCCATTTTTAAGATCTCAGGTCCAGGCTTTTTACCTCTCACAAAGACGATGCACACTATATCGCCTAAGACCTCCGCTGTCCTAACAACTTGAACATTTGTAAGTCCTGTTAAAAGCAGAGATTTTTCATCTTTTGAAGCCAAAACATCGCTCATCAAGTCTGCACCACATGCCGTGTTTACTTCTTCAGATAATCTATCATGGCCGCAAAGCACTTCCGCATTTAATATTTCTTTCACTTCCTCAAGTTTCATACTACACTCCCCTATTTTAAAGAACTCATGCTGTCATAATACTGTTTTATGGAATCCATAAGAAGCTTCTGAGTTAACCTGTAAGCATTTCCGTCATTTAATTCAAACGATGTCTTTATATCACCAAAATTGTTTAAAATTTGACTATTAATCACCCTTGTATCATCTAAAATCTTTTTTAAATTTTCATCTATATTTATATTATAAGTCATATTGCTATACTTTTTAAAGTACTTTTCTGTATCGTCAATATCTTTTTCGCTGACAGTTCCAAAAGCTATTTTATACGAAAGCTGTGATAAATGTGACAAACTGTTTAAAAAAACATTTAACCTATCAATTACTTCCTTTACATTCTTTTCTGAATTTTTTTCATAATATACCTGATAAACAGGTCCATAGTACAAAGCCACAGATGAATTAATGCCACTTTTATTAAGCTTTAAGCTGAAATCATCGGCATCTTTTTTGTCCATAAATTGTCCCAAACACAAAATATAATTTTCACCATCTTTAAGGATTTCTCCGTAGATTCCTTTCATGGTAAGCAAATTCAAATTATATGAAGCATCTTTTTCATCGCTGTACTGGCCTATTTTTACAACGTAATAATTAAGCTGTGGCACTTTCACAGAATAAGAATAAACATTTTTTTCAGACAGCTTAGCCAGATATGGCTTTATAGCATACTGAGAAATTGCAAATCCTATTCCGATAGATGCTACTATTGATAAAGCCAATAGCAATATAACCCTTTTAAAACCTAATCTTGCATTTTTCTTGTTTTCTTCGTCTGTATACACATAAATCACCTAATTATATATTCTACACCGATCACTAAAATCCTTTTTACAAATCATTCATTATTTGAGACTATATTCTCATTTTTTAAAACGAAAAAGGATTTTTAAATTTTATGTCGAATTATAAAAAATATGAGGAGGTTTTTGAAAATGGACTATGTAGATTCGATCATCGAAAGCAGATTTAGCGATATACAATCGCGATTGCCTGTAAAAATAAACCTCGTGGATAAAAGCAATTCATTTCAGAACATCTTAAATGAATTGATAAGCGAAGGCACTGCTTCAACTGAAGATATAAAATCAGAAACAATTGATTTTAATAATAAAACGCCAGATATGACTGGCGTATCAAAAGACAAAATAGAAAGCTATATAGATGAGGCTTCAAAAAAATACGGCGTCAGCAAGGATTTGATAGATGCTGTCATAAAAGCCGAATCAGACTACAATCCTTATGCTGTATCAAGCGCAGGTGCAATGGGCCTAATGCAGTTAATGCCGTCAACAGCTCAGTATTTAGGTGTGACAAATCCTTTTAACCCAGAAGAAAATATCGATGGTGGGACAAAACTGCTGAGCCAATTGCTTAATAAATACAACAATACTGCATTGGCTTTAGCAGCATACAACGCAGGAGAAGAATCCGTAAATAAATACAACGGCATACCACCCTATGAAGAAACCGTAAACTACATAAGCAAAATATTGAATGACACATCCGATGGTTCAAAATAAGTATGACCACCCGTAAAACGGGTGGTTTGCTCTGGTGTCGTTACTTTTTTGCTTTTTCGTTCTACTACAAAAATTTTTCTTTTAGCCATTATAACTATTATATTCTAATATATTCTAATCTGTTTTTTATTTTTGTCTGTTTGTTTTTAATATCTATATTATAAGAAAGTTATACGTCAAAAATTATAAAATTTACGCAATTCCGATTTGATAAGTTCTTTAATGTCCTCATTTACATCTACTAAAGGCAATCTTACTTTGCCACCTAAATTTAGACCTAATATATCCAATGCCGCTTTGATTGGTGCAGGATTAGGGGCTTTAAACATGCTCTTTTGAAGTGTATATATATCAAATTGAATCTCTCTTGCCCCTATTATGTCTCCAGCTTTATATTTATTTATCATTTCTTTTATTTTTTTGCCAGCAACATGTCCTGTCGCAGCAACCGCACCATTACCTCCAAGACATAGATTAATAAAGATATTAGTATCTTCGCCTGTCAAAATAGAAAATTCTTTTTTTAATTTACTTCGACATACCCTTATCATCTCAGAAGTATTTGTAATATCGTTAAAACAATCTTTTATACCAATTACATTGTCAATATTTGCTACCTTAATAATTGTATCAATACTCATATTAACTGCTGTCCTAAATGGTATATTATAAATCATAATTGGTAAATTTGTGTGTTTAGCTACAGCCTTAAAAAATTGATAAATACCATCCTGATCTGGTCTAATATAATATGGAACAACTATTAACAGACCATCGGCTCCAATATTTTCAGCATATTTAGTCAAACTTATTGTTTCATCTAAGTTTGCACCCCCAGCACCGACAAAAATAGGTACTCTTTTATCAGCTTGTTTTACTGCTCTTTCTATAACTAATTCCTTTTCAAGATGTGATAATGATGTCGATTCCCCAGTTGTTCCAATTGGAATTATAGCATCTGCACATTGTTCTTCTATTAAGTAATCAACGAGTTTGTCAAATTTTTTAAAGTCGACTTTACTCAGATCATCAGTAAATGGTGTAATACATGGAATAACTAATCCTTCCAACTTATGAATATTACTCAATTACCACACACTCCTTGTTAAACTTTATTAAACTTGTGCATACCTCAAGAGCTTTAATTTAAGCCGTTTTATGATATACTTTTTTCATATCACAATAAAAATTTTTATTTGATGTGTAGTCTGTCTACCTTATTAAACATTAAATGAAAAAAATCCTACGTATATAACTTCAACAAGTTTTAATATTATTGACCTTCTTATCTTTTAGACTATTATTCTCATCATGATAGTTATAAATCATAAACGCTGAAAAATTTAGAAAAATTTCCGTCCTCATTGATTATCTTAATATATTCTTAATAGTCCTCTCAATGTATATGCAGAAATTTCTAGTAAACAATTATATGATTGGCTAAATTCACTTTGAGTACAGACAAAAAAATCTGTCAGGATTTTTAAAGAAAAATTAAGATATCAGATTAAACCACTCTTATTCATGTAAAGTGTCACAATTAAAAGCAAAAAACACTTTGGAATTTGCAATTATTGATTGCACATCAAAAGTATTACGATTACAAAAAACAATTATAGCGACAGTAAGAATATCCTTTAAAACATTACTCAATACATTAAAAAATACGTTATGTCGAATCGTTTTAACTATCAACGTTTCTATAATAGAGATTACATCATTTAGAATAAATTGTCAATCATTTTTTGAATCAAATTTTAAATTAAAATTAAAACCACAAATTGTAATATTAAAAGAATTAATAAGCAAAAACGCCCACAAAGCTGAATATATAAATGTAAAATCGCAAACATAATAAAAAAGGGGTCATACCCCTTTTATTGTTTATATTTAGCATTTTTATACCTTTGTTGCGAGCTTAATATCTTTTTTCTAAGTCTTATACTTTTAGGCGTAACTTCCACAAGCTCATCATTAGCGATGAATTCCAAAGCCTCTTCAAGAGACATCTCTCTTATAGGTGAAAGTCTTAATGCCTCATCTGCAGTAGCAGAGCGCAAATTAGTAACATGCTTTTTCTTACATACATTGACATCTATATCGTCACTTCTGGAGTTTTCACCAACTATCATGCCTTCGTACACTTCGACGCCTGGACCTACAAAAAGAGTTCCTCTTTCTTGTGCATTGTAAAGTCCATAAGTCGTTGTAGTGCCAGCTTCAAAAGCCACTAAAGACCCTCTCGATCTTGTAGGTATATCCCCTTTGTACGGTTCATAGTCATAGATTATAGATGTCATTATCCCATTTCCCTTGGTATCAGTAAGAAATTCAGAGCGATATCCTATGAGGCCTCTTGTCGGTATCTTAAATTTCAGCCTTAATGTACCAGGTTTTAAAGTGTGCATATCCATAAGCTCTCCTTTTCTTGAGCCCATCTTTTCCATGACTACACCCATGTAATCTTCTGGTATGTCAATAGTAACAAGCTCAATAGGTTCGTGCTTGACACCATTTATCTCCTTTATAATCACAGATGGCTTAGATACCTGAAGCTCATATCCTTCACGCCTCATAGTCTCTATCAAAATGGATAAATGCAGCTCGCCACGTCCAGACACCTTAAATGCTTCTGTCGTTTCTGTCTCCTCAACCCTTAATGCTACATTCGTTTCAAGCTCTTTAAAAAGCCTTTCTCTTAAATGCCTTGATGTTACGTATTTGCCTTCTCTACCTGCAAACGGACTCGTATTTACGCCAAATGTCATGGAAATGGTTGGCTCTTCTATTTCAACAAAATCTACAGCCTCTGGCTTTTCTGGGTCGGCTATCGTCTCTCCAATCTCAATGTCGCTTATGCCTGATACAGCTACTATATCACCTAATTTAGCATCATCAACCTGCACCCTTTTCAAACCTTCATATTGATACAGATTGCTTAATTTAACATTTTGCAAAGACCCATCTCTCTTGCATATTGCCACATTTTCACCTGATACGATTTTACCTCTAACCACTTTTCCAATGGCGATTCTTCCAATGTAATCATCATAGTCAAGTGTGGTAACAATAAGCTGCAGTGGATCATCTATATTACCTTCTGGCGCCGGAATCTCTTTTAAGATAGTATCAAAAAGAGGACGCAAATCTACTGATTCATCCTTTAAACTTAACTTAGCAATGCCTTCTCTGGCAGAAGCATATACTACAGGAAAATCAATCTGATCATCATCAGCACCCAATTCAATAAAAAGATCAAGGACTTCATCGATGACTTCCTCTGGCCTTGCATCAGGTCTATCGATTTTGTTCACAACTACTATAGGTTTTAAATTAAGCTCTAAAGCCTTGCTTAATACAAATCTGGTCTGAGGCATTGGTCCTTCGAAAGCATCTACAAGCAATAATACACCATCAACCATTTTTAGTACCCGTTCTACCTCGCCGCCAAAATCAGCATGTCCAGGCGTATCGACTATGTTTATCTTTACACCATTGTACCTTATGGCAGTATTCTTCGAAAGAATAGTTATTCCTCTTTCTCTTTCCAATTCATTTGAATCCATTACTCTTTCTTCGACTTTCTCATTCTGTCTAAAAATGCCACTTTGCTTAAGCATTCCATCTACTAAAGTTGTTTTCCCATGATCAACATGCGCTATTATAGCTACATTCCTTATATCGTCCCTTACAAACCCCATTTAGGTTAACTCCTTCCATACAAATGCAAATTTTATACAATATATAATGATATATTAATATGCTTAAATAGTCAACAAACTATAAATATCACCTAAAAATGCATCAAAAAAAGACACATGAAAGTGCCTTTTTGTCTTTATGCATATTTACTGTATAACTCTTCTGGCTGTAGCATAATGAGCGCTGTAGTAGTCTTCATACAAAGAGCTTATCATGACTTTTCCAGCACCAGATGAAGCGTGCATAAACTGTCCATTTCCTATGTATATCCCAGCATGGTTTATTATGCTGCTCCCTAATGTCTTAAAAAACACCAAATCTCCAGGCTGCAAATTAGCTTTGTCAACGTACGTACCTACTGTAGCTTGATCATCAGCTACCCTCGGCAAAGTAATTCCGACGCTTTTAAAGACGTATTGAGTAAAACCGGAACAATCAAAACCCGATGGAGATTCACCACCGTAAACATACCTCGTTCCTAAAAACTCTTTTCCAAAGTCAATAAGCCTCGAGGCAATGCTTCTATCAACATCACCCCTTGACACCGTACTTGAAGACCTTAATGAAAGGTACTTGCCGTATATCCAGCCTACAGTTCCATCTGAAAGCTTTATGTTGTACCAGCCATTATCCTGTCCAATCACTGTAACCACATCGCTATAGTTTAACTGTGTAATAACCTTTGACGACAAGCTTCCGCCATTTCTGACATTTACACCGTTTCCAATGACAACGCCACTTCCCAGATCTGCTGCATAAATATGTGTAAGCATCGAAGAACCCACCATCGTCATACCGAAAACGGATACACCAAAAATAAATTTACCTAATTTGCTATTCATAGCTAATCTCCTTCCTTTTGCCTCCGGAGTTAGTTGACGGGTGCGGGATAGAAGGTACCCCTACTGCATATGGCAGATTAACCCCAAACATGAAAAATCCTCCGTACCTAAATAGGATTCGGCAAGATTGCTAATATGTACAAGTTTCTTTTATTTTATCAAAAACGATTAATAAAGTCAATGTTTTCATAATAATTTTTTAAGATTTTTTTAATAAACTCTTAATATATTTTATAAAAAATTTATAAATTTGTTACAATCTCTATAAACAAGCGGCTTATTGTAGTATAATTTTACTTGATGTACGAAAAGGAGGATATAAATGAGCCAAATAGTCATACTTCAAAAAATCGCAATAAGCATCATCATAATATTTTTTGGTTACGCAGTAAAGAAAATGAAATTTTTACCTGCGGAAACAGGAAAAGTCCTGAATAGTTTTATAATCTACATAACATTGCCTGCCAGCATCGCAAAAGTTTTCTTGACTACAAAAGTAAATACAAACTTATTCGTTTTGACATTATCAGGCTTTGCTTTTGGTTTCATCACTTTTATTATAGGCTTTTTAGCCTTTAGAAACGCAAATTTAAAAAGAGAAACAAAAGGTACTTTGATCATATCTCTCTGCGGATACAACATAGGTCTTTTTGCTTTCCCGTTTGTCCAACAAATCTATGGCAACAATGGTCTTTTGCACATCGCAATGTTTGACATGGGAAATTCATTTAATGTCTTTGGAATCGCATATATCGCTGCATACGCATTTTCTCAGAGTGATAAATTAGATCTGAAAAAAGTATTTAAAAAGATCTTGTACTTTGTACCTTTTGACACTTATATAATAGCCTTCCTTTTGAATGTCATGGGTGTTAAATTCCCAAGTTTAATCGTCAACCTGGCAGAGCAAATTTCGATGCCGAATACAACATTAGCTTTGTTTGTAATAGGGTATTTTCTTGATTTTAATTTAGAAAAGGATGAAATTTTATCACTAGTTAAAGGACTTGCCATAAAATATGCGCCAGGCATAGCACTGTTTTTTGTCTTGCCTATGTTTTTCAATACTGCATCGATGACAATTAAAGCTATAATGTTAGGGACCATCATGCCGACAGCGCTTGTAGCAGTCATATATTCTGATGAGAGAAATCTAAACACCAAACTGGCATCGATCTTTATAACGACAACGACGATTGTTGCGATTGTATTCATGTCAATTATAATGGTAAAATGGCATTAAAAAAAGCCTTTTGAAAGGCTTTTTTTATGTAAAATATTTATTTTCATTTTGGTGCGGAGGGCGGGACTTGAACCCGCACGGAAAACTCCATACGCCCCTCAAACGTACGCGTCTGCCTATTCCGCCACCCCCGCGTCACAATATCGTCAGCACATTAGTCATTATATAATGTTTTTTTGTTTGTGTCAATACCTTTTTGCATAAATTGCGATTCAGTAAGTATTATATAGACAAATATGAATTCATGCCTGTCTATATTATCCTTTTTAATTTTGCATTCTCTATCCTTCCAGGAATTCGGCCTCTTTTTGCAATAGGTTCTCCTTCTACTTCTTTAATATCCATCGTCATGTCTATAGGAGATGCATCTGATATATAGCTGCCAACGCCAAATGCATCTGCACCGCTTAATGCAAGCTCTTTTATCCTTTCTGGTGTAAGCCCACCAGACACAATGATCTTGACATTGTCAAATCCTTTTTGATTAAGCCTCTGCCTAAGCTCATACACAAGACTTGCCGTTACGCCTCCTCTCTCAGACGGCGTATCCAATCTTATGCCATACAACCTATCTCCTAAAAATTCAGCCACCCTCAATGATTCTTCAATTTCATCTTTAAATGTATCTACTAAAATAGTTATTTTCTCATCTTTAGGCGTTATCTCACTGTAAGCTTTAGCTATAGTAAGAGTGTCGCCAGCTATCAGAAAAGCCGCATGTGGTACTGTCCCCTTTGGCTCGCGTCCTAAAAGCTTCGCGCCTAATATGCAACTGGCATCATCAGCGCCACCTATTAGTGCTGCCCTTTCCATGACAGGAGCCACTGCAGGATGCACATGTCTTGCACCAAAACAAAGTAAAGGCTTGTCTGGAATAACTTCTTTAAGCTCTCTTGCTGCAGTAGCCCATCCGCATGAACTTGCCAACATACCCAATATCACAGTTTCATACGTACCAAACTCGCTGTACGGTCCAATGATTCTCATAACAGTCTCTTTTGGTTCAAAAGTCTCTCCTTCATCTATAGACCACACTTCAATGTTTTTATCTTTTAAGACATTTTTTACTTCAGGCAACCCTGCAAAAACACCACTTTTTCTTGCAAATATCTCTGCCGTAACGACTTTCCCGTCTATTCCTAAATGCTTTAAAATATCTTGCGTCCTTAGAAAATAAACGTCTGTAGTCGCGCCATTTTTTATTTCGTCATGTGTGGCAGAAAAAAATTCCCTATCGCTACTCACCTTAACTTCCCTTAAGTCTTCAAGATGCTTTATAATTTTCATATGTATTCTTCTCCCTCTCTATAATCTAAATATCCTAAGTAAGATTGTCGTAATGCCAAGGGCTATCATTGGTCCAACCGGTGCTCCCTTAAAGAAGCTTACACCAATCACAGTACCCAGCAAAACACCTACAACACCATTTGTATCTACTTTCATGGCATTAAGGCCTATAGATGCCAATACAGCTACAATTATCCCAGCAATAACTGTAATAACCCCTTCCATGCTTTTTGCAGCATTTAAAAAATCATCAACTGATACTTTGCTCATTGCAAGAGGTGACAAGGCTCCCATAGTCAATACTATTATACCAAGATTCATGCCATTTTTCGATACAAATTGATTAATTATTTCCAAGTTCATAAGTTTAATAAAAAGAAGCATTAGAATAGCAGCCGCAACATTGTTGTTTTTTCCTATAATGCTGAAAAACAACATGATGGATAGAATCAAAACCCCAAAATCCATTTATGATCCCTCGCAACATAATGTTGTGCAATGTTTCAAACTATCTGTATAAATTTGTGTAAATCTTATAATACTTAAGCACCTTTTTAATGTACTTATCCGTCTCTGAAAAAGGCACTTTCTTGAGATTGCTGCCATTTTCCGAGTACCTCTTGTCCTTTAACCAATTTGAAACATTGCCACTTCCTCCATTATATGCGGCTACTGCCAAAGTGACATCATTATTAAATTGTTTTAAAAGGTATTTTAGATACCATGTTCCTATATTTATATTGTAATCTGGATTAAAAAGCATATTAACGCTAAAATTTTTAATGCCTATGTAATTAGCAACCCAAGTTCCTGTCTCAGGTATCACTTGCATAAGGCCTATAGCCCCTTTGCTTGAAACGCTGTCAGGATTAAAATTGCTTTCTGCCTTTATCATGGCAAAAATCAAATTAGGGTCTACTCCATACTGATTTGAATAGAAGTACACCTGTTGACTGTATTTTTTAGGATATAATTGCTTTAGAAACCAATTTGTCTTAACTCCATATACCGTCAAGACAGTAATCGCTGCTACTATCACCAATATGACTTTTTTAAACTTCAATATAATACCTCCAGATGTTCTATTTTGAAAAGCGCCCCCACAACAGCTCAACTTGTCTTTTTATGGCATTAAAATCCTTGCAGTTATTAATTATAAAATCTGCGTACTTCATTTTGTCCTCTATAGACATCTGGCTTTTAATACGGTTCAGTGCGTCTTTATAGCTTAAATTGTCTCTTTTCATAAGCCTTCTAATCTGTGTCTTTTTATCAACAACCACAAGCCATACTTCATCTACCATATTAAAAAGCTTCATCTCAATTAACAATGCTGCATCAAGCACGATGGCTTTCTCTTTGCCTTTTTTTCTCTCTTCCTCTATTATATCTTTTATCCTTTTTATTATTTCCGGATGCGTAATTTCATTTAATTTATTCAATTTTTCTTTATCAGCAAAAACAAGGTTACCCAGTTTTCTCCGGTCTATCTCGCCATCTTTTCGCAAAATTTCTCTTCCAAACACACTTACTAATATATTATATGTGTCAGTACCCTTTATCATAATCTCTCTTGAAACTACATCCGCATCAATTATTACTGCTCCAAGGCTTTTTAATATGGATGAAACGGTGCTTTTCCCTGACGCTATTCCGCCTGTCAATCCGATTACCCTCACCATCGCACCTCCAATCTATATAATTTAAAAGTGTCCAAAAGACACTTTTATTTTGCATCATACCAATTTTTCCCTTGCCCTATATCTACGACCAAAGGAACTCTTAACTTTATGACATTTTCCATTATCGATTTTAAAAGCTCCTTGACTATTTCAACTTCATCAGGATGTGTGTCAATTATAAGCTCATCGTGCACCTGAAGAATGAGTCGCGATTTCAATCCTCTTTCCTTTAATTCATTGTACACTTTAACCATCGACATCTTTATTATATCCGCAGCACTGCCTTGAATAGGTGTATTCATCGCCATTCTCTCACCAAAAGACCTTTGGTTAAAATTTTTTGAATTGATTTCCGGTATGTATCTTCTCCTATTTAAGATTGTCGTAACATACCCATTTTCCTTTGCAAATTTGACTATTGAGTCGATGTAATTTTTGACGCCCTTGTACCTATCAAAATAATTATCTATGTATTCTTTCGCTTCTTTTCGCGATATCTTTAAGTCTTTAGACAAGCCGTAATCGCTTATACCATATACAATACCAAAATTGACAGCTTTTGCTCGCCTTCTCATTTCATTTGTCACTTCTTCTTTTGAAACCTTAAAAACTTCTGATGCCGTCCTCAAATGTATATCCTCATTGTTCAAAAATGACTCAATAAGTTTTTCGTCCTCAGAAAGGTGTGCAAGAACCCTAAGCTCAATTTGAGAATAATCAGCAGATATTATAAGCCCATCTTCATGGCTCGATACAAATGCCTTTCTTATTCTTCTGCCAAACTCTTCTCTTACAGGTATGTTCTGCAAATTAGGCTCTGTTGAACTAATTCTCCCTGTCGCAGCAACAGTTTGTTTGAACGTAGAATGAACCCTGTTATTTTCATCCATGATAGGAATGAAGCCATCTATGTACGTAGATTTAAGCTTCATAAGCTGTCTATATTCTATTATTTCTCCTACTATTTCGCTATATGGTATAAGCTCTGCAAGAACTTCCATATCAGTTGAATACCCTGTTTTAGTCTTTTTTATTGCTGGCAAATTTAATTTGTCAAACAAAAATTCTGACAACTGCTTTGTAGAATTAATATTAAATTCGTATCCAGCAACATCGTAAATATCTTTTACAATTTTATCTGTCTTTTCATCTATTTCTTTAGAAATACTTCTAAGTACATCCTTATCTAAAGTAAAGCCGTATACCTCCATAGATTTTAACACTTCAATAAGCGGAATTTCAACATTATTTAAAAGATCTTCCATATCCATCTCTCTTATAAACAACATGAGCTTATCTTTTAACTTGGATAAGTTTGATGCAATTGAACACATATAATCGATTAAAAGCCTTTTGTCAATATCGTCATAGTTCTTTTTATTTCTGCCCTTACCCACTATGTCATCTATGCTTTGCAAATCCTCTTTCAAGTATTTTTTCAATACCCGACTTATGTCATAATTTGACTCAGACGGATTTAAAAGATATGTCATTATGGCCGTATCGTAAATCTTGCAATTAATTTCAATGCCGCAGTATGAAATGTTCACCAAAAAATCTTTTAGATCGTGTCCTATCAAAGTAAGTTTCTCGTTATTAAGCAATTTAAAATTGTCATAATCATCAATCTCTACAAAAAATGATTCATCACCACAAGCAAACGATACTGCTTTTATCTTTCCCTCATATATGAACGGATACAGTGACAAAACATCAAACTTTTCCAAAGCATTTTTAACGTATGTAAAATCTCTCACAGGCCATTCTCTAATATCCTTTGCATCACGACTATCGTCCTTTAAATCTGCAATGAGGCTTGAAAATTCCAACTTTTCAAACATCTCTTTAAGCTTATTAACATCGTAATTTTTTACCACATATTCATTCAAATCAATATCAATAGGAACATTTCTCTCAATCGTAGCAAGCCGTTTGCTTAAAGCAGCTAATTCTGCATTATTTTCTATATTTTCCTTTACTTTCCCTTTTAACTTATCTGTATTCATTAATAAATTTTCAATTGATCCAAATTCCTTAATAAGCTTTATGGCCGTCTTTTCCCCTATATTTGGTACACCGGGAATATTGTCTGATTTATCTCCCATAAGCCCTTTTAGATCTATGAATTGAAGTGGCGTTACTTCGTACTTTTCAAAAACTGCCTTCTCATCATACTCGTCCATCTGTGTTATGCCTTTTTTGCATATTTTTACTTTTACGTTTGTCGATACAAGCTGAAGCGCATCTCTATCGCCTGTGACGATAAGCACATCCATCCCACTCTCCGATGCAATGTTTGATACTGTTCCGATGATGTCGTCCGCTTCAAATCCCTCTATCTCGATGGTTTTTATATTAAACGCACTTATCACATCTTTCAGAGTATCCACCTGCTCTACAAGCTCCTCTGGCATCGACTGACGAGTTCCTTTATAAGCACTGTACTCCTTGTGCCTAAATGTAGGGGCCTTTTTATCAAAAGCTATTGCTATGTAGTCAGGCTTCTCCTCATTCAGCAATTTAAGAAGCATCATTGAAAAACCGTATATTGCATTTGTATGCATTCCTTCACTATTCATCAAATCAGGCAGAGCAAAATATGCCCTGTACATCAAGCTATTACCATCTATGATCAAAAATTTCGACATACACTCACTCCTATTTAACTTCTTGTAATCTAATATACCGCAAAAAAAAGAGGATGTAAATTGTCCATGATTATTTTTTGAACAATCTATATCCTTTATATGCAAGATATATAAGTATTGCAAATGGCAATAGGTATATAATAATCACAATTACATACTTTATAAATTCGAAAAATACATTGAGGCTTTTTGCTCCTGCATTTAAAACATCTTTAAAAAAACTTTCATCAAAGATTTTACCTATCGCAGATTGAGGGACAACTGACAGGAAAGTTAAATTAATAGTGCTCATGTTTGTCATGCTATCCCACAGCTTTATCTGACTTTTGTACGAATCAATCTGGGTCTGCACATCATTTAATTTGTCTTCAATCTGCAGTATGTCTGAAATATTTGAAGCTTTTTTCATCAAGCTTTGTAGGCTTTCCTCTTGTATCTCTAAATTTTTTATTCGTGCTTGAACATCGTAATATTGCTCTGTAATATCGCTGCTGTTTATCCTTATTGTCTTGACATGGCCTAAAGACTTAATGTTTGATATGGCATACTCAAAATCATCAGCAGGAATCTTTAGCACGATGTTGACTGTCTTTTGTCCATTTTCTGAAGTATTTTCACTTGTACTTTCAATATACCCGTTGTACTGTTTGCTTATGTTTAAAATCTTGTCATAACCTTCATCTACTGAATTCGTCTCAATGGATATCACAGCATCTTTTGTTATTTTTCTCTCGTAGCCTGAGTCTAAGCCCCTATTTATCTGATTTAAACCGTTGTAAACATCATTTTTCAGATTTGGCGCAGCTTCCTTTCCGCCTGTAGAAGCCTCCGTTGAATAATTTGCAGCACTTTTCGTGTTTAAAGATGTCTCAGATGATCCTTTAAAAGCTCTATCATTTATATTATTCATCAAAAAATTAAATCCAAATGACAATACAAATATTGAAGTGATAACGGCAGCAGCAATTGCAAAAATCCCTTTCGGAGACCTTCGACGGTTATGCATGATATCCAATTTTTTCTTTTCTTCAACCAATTTACTATGCAATGTTTCGCCAAAATTATCTGGCAACTCTAAAGGAGGCATATTTTCCAAAAGCCTTTTTGTATATAGAAGCTCGTTGTACTCCAATCGGCATTTTTCGCATGAATCTAAATGTACCTGTATACTATTCATCGACTTTTCCTTTAGTTCTTCATCTATATATAGATTTAATAGCTTTTTGACTGTATAGCATTGCATCACACTTGCCTCCTTTCCTCAAAAACATTTATAAAGCCCGGAATCTTTTTGAGATTTTCTTTCAGGGCGCTTCTGGCTCTTGATATCCTGGACTTTACCGTGCCAATGTTTGAATTTGTTATCTTTGCTATTTCGTTATATGTAAGCCCTTCTATATCTCTAAGTATTATTGCGATCTTGTGATCATTTTTAAGCTTATTCAATTCATTCATGATTATTTCTCTGGTCATCTTGTCATCGAAAATATCTTCAGGCGTTTTAAAATCACCTATGTCATCCAATTGCTCTTCAACACTCTTTCTCTTCCTAATAAAATCAAGAGAAGTATTTACAGCGATCCTGTATAGCCACGTCTTAAACTCGCTTTTCCCTTTAAACTTTTTTATGTTTACAAACGCTTTGATAAACGTCTCCTGTGTTAAATCTAACGCATCTTCCTTGCTTCCAACGATCCTGTATATGACATTGTAAATGTAATTCTGATAAGATACTATAACATTTTCAAATGATTCAATATCTCCTTCCTGCGCTTTAAAAAGGAGCTGTCTTTCATCCAACAATAAAACCTCCCCTCGATATGATTTGACGAAAAAAGCAGTGATAAGTTCCAAACGATCTGTCATTTTTATTCTAACAGATTTATTAATAAGCACAAAAAAAGCGCTAATCGCGCTTAATGTATATTTTATTTGATGATGAATCTATAATGATATTTAACCCATATAAACTTTTCAAATCTTTTTGGTTTATGTACGATTTGCTTTCGTATATTTTGTATTTAATACTTTTGCCATCTACAGTAACTCCCTTTTGCGAATCCCATTCCACTGTATGTCCTGCTGCAGTAAAAAATTCTTTGATTGGAATGTAAATATCTCTATTTTGATAATCTACATAATTAGTAGTGGACAAAAACTTGCCATCATAGTAAATCACATTGCCAATCATTTTAATCGTATTTGTATCATTGTCTACAACGAACTTTAAACCCGTCAAGTTTGCTATATCATCAATGTTTACATAGCTTACATTGTCTACTGAAACAGATTTTAAATCCTTAATTTTCTCGTCATCAATGTTTAAATAACCTTTTAGATCACCCACATCCATATAAAACTGGCCATCCTGGGATCTGTACACATCGCTACTGACAAGCTCGTTGCTTTTGACAACTTTATATCCTTCCGAAAACACCAATGGGTCTTTCACATTTATGTATTTGTACAATTTCTCAAATGTATCATAGCTTACTTTTATACCGTAATTTTGCAATTGGCTTTTAATGGATTGTCTCGTATTTAAGCCTTTCTTATAAAAGTCTGGATACACAAATAACGCTTTGCCACCAGTTGGAGAAGTCTTTATAAACATCGTTTGATATACGATATTTACAATGTCGCCGTAGTTTACCATATCAAAAAGTTCTTCAACATCTGCCTCATACATCCTTATACATCCCGATGATGCCAAAGTACCTATAGATGAAGGCATGTTATTTCCATGTATTCCATAATCACTGTAAAAGCCCATCCACCTGTATCCCAAAGGATTGTCAGGTCCTGATGGTATCACTTCACCAGTCCACGGCGATATCCATTTAGGATTGACTTGCTTATTTATGATTCTGTATGTTCCCAATGGTGATGTAGAAACGATTTTGCCAACTGCTATTGGATAAAGTTTTGACATCATTTGTGATACAAAATAAATAGTCCTTGACGGTATATTGACTGTTATATTATTTGTAAAACCGTAAGATGTTGTTGTATTAAAAGCCAAAACAATAAAAATTACAAATACTATGACAAATCTGTTTTTTGCTTGCAATGGTTGCACCTCTTTTCACAAATTTTATCGATATAAAGCACATGCTCTTAAAGGCGCGCTTAATACTTTATCTATGATAAAATTTGTGAAAATATGAATCACATTTTTTTGTCTATTTCTTTCTTTAATATCTTCAAATTTGGTGCTGAAAAGACAACGTTACTTGCATATCTGTCAAACAACAAAAAGTAATAAATTTTAATGGGTGATTTTAATTTCACTTCTAATAAATCTTTTTTCGAAATGATCAAACTGCAAACATCGTTCTTTACGTTAATACCTCTTTTATAATTGGTTATTTTCTCTACCTCATTTATTTCAGCAATGTTGTCGTATCTTATTCTGGTAAACCCCATGATGCCCAATGATACGACAAAATAATCTTCAAGTAAAATGACTTGAGAAATCCCGATAGAAAATAGTGCAACTGATAATGCCATAGACAAGACTATGTAAAGTATCCACCACAATACAGACAGCTCCACATTGATACCTTTCATGTTGACATCTACAAAGACGAGGACAAACAATATAGCTACACTTAATAAAGTGATAAATGTAACAAAATACAAAAATAGTCTTTCAAATCTATTTAACATGTAATACTTCATGGCTTTCCTCCAGAATAATTTTTGATAAATGAAATTTTACATCATGTATAACCAAAATTCAAGTTAATAAAACGCATGATAATTACAAATAATAAAAAGTAAGTCTAGAATGAATTGTATAATGGAGGTATTGCTTTGGAAAAAGGAAATCTATCTGTTAACGAACTTGTATTAGTAGGAGTAGGTGGAATACTGGGAGCGGGATTTTTTTTAGCAAGCGGCATAGCGATTCATACGGCAGGGCCAATAGTCCTCTTGGATTATCTGATTTCAGCTTTTATAATGTCTGAAGTCTTTTGTGCCCTTTCTGAAATGATCGTCGCAAACCCTGTTGACGGCTCTTTCAGGGTATATGCTGAAGAAGCCTTAGGCGACATAGGCGGATTTTTAAGTGGATGGGTCTACTGGACAGCAGGTGTATTCATCATGTCTAGCGAAGTTACGGCATCAGCAATCTTTACTAAGTTTTGGTTCCCCAAAGTTCCACTGTGGATATTCGCACTAATTTATTCCATCATGGTAATCTGTGTAAACGCATTAGGCACAAAAAATTTTGGCACTGTAGAAGCTTGGTTTTCAACTATAAAAATATCTGCTTTATTCATAATTACTATCATCGGCGTATTCGCACTTTTCGGAGCATTTGGCAATAAAGGCAATATTGGCTTTAAAAACTACTACATCAATGGAGGCATCTTGCCAAATGGCATTAAAGGATTTTTAGGTGCGATGCTTATGTCTTTAATACCATTTGGTGGTATAGAAGTCACCGCCATGACAGCATCAAAAACGAAAAAGCCAAAAAAATATGTGCCTATAGCGAGAAGGTACATCGTGCTTTTCTTATCGATATTGTATCTATCATCTATCGCCGTGCTTTTAGGGGTAATCCCATGGTATGAAGTGTCCACAAAAGAAAGCCCCTTTATCAAGCTACTTTCTTTCACAAAGATACCATATATCGATTCAATTATGAATTTCATCATACTTACAGCGGCACTGACTACTATGAATGGAGCCATGTACGGAGTGACGCAAGTCATGTATTCTTTAGGAAAAGGAAGATTTGCGCCGACTTTTTTAAGCAAGCTAAGTAAAAGAGATGTACCTATCTACGCCCTCTTGATAAGCAGTTTCGGACTTCTTGTTGCCGTCGTGCTTTCATACATCCTTCCTAAAGATGTTTACGAATATATAACGAGCGCAACAGGATTCATACAATTTTTTAACTGGATCATCATCTTGTACACTTTTATCAAATACAGGCCTATGCTTAAAAAGAAAAACCCGGATTACTTTGAATGCCAAAGGCGCGGGTTTCCATTAAGACCATGGCTCACCATAATTTTATTGGCAGCCGTCCTATTATCGACGCTAACCGTTCCAAAACAGGCAATAGGTTTTTTCGGCGGGCTTATACTGCTTATTGCCATATTTATCTTTTACTTAATAGCAAAAAAGCTGAATTTATTTGATAAATGGTAAAATATCGGAAATCCGATAGTTTTACCATTATTTTTTAAATATAAATAAAAGTCCAAATGCTATAAGGAGCACCGGCCAAAAAATCCTCAAATCAAACCATGGCATAAATATCCTGATGAGAAGAAATAATCCCAAAGCGATCAAAATCCATCCAAATACTTCACTGCTTTTCCTGCCTGAAGAAATCTTTGGCCTTTCAACTTCATGGTCATTATTGTTTCCAACATTATAATCATCATCTTTTTGCTGATATGGATTTTCCGGAACGACGATCCAGGCAATTATATAAAGTAAAACGCCAGAACCTCCCACCAAGGCAATCAAAGCCCATATAAGCCTCACTATCGTCACATCTATATCGAAATACTCTGCTATGCCACCACACACGCCTCCCAAGATAACCTGGTTTCTCGAGCGGTACAATCTTTTATCCATGCTGAGACCTCCTTAAATATCTTAAATTAATTTACTTTGTCAACATTAGGTGAACTTACTCCATCCTGTAAATGATTGTAAATCTTTCAAATCTTCGTTAAAAATCTAGCACCCCCTATTTGCTACATTTGACGATTTATTAATCATTGTTAATTAAATACAAACACTTACTATAAATTATACTCAATGCAATGTCTTTTTGGAAGCAAAATTTTGCAAATCGTCATAAATCACAAAGGATATATAATAGCGTATTATGAAATATAATATTTCGGGAGGTATTGTTATGGATAATAAATGGTATTTTGATATTGCACCAGGTGCTATAGATGATCTGAGAGAACACATATCTCAGATCACGACGCTTATACCTTTCTGGTACGGCGTTAAGCCAGACGGCACACTGGCAGATATGTCATCACAAGACGTCAAAAATATAGCATCTCAGAATAATTTGCCTATATTTCCTATTGTGCATAACTACTCTGATCCAAAGAAATCACAGCTTATACATGACTTAATATCTAATGCTTCTTTAAGAAACATATTAGTAAATAACATAGTAAACATGGCATTATTAAATAACTATCCAGGAATAAATATAGATTTTGAGTTTGTACCACCAGAAGACAGAAGCAATCTTAACGCATTTATGGAAGAGCTTTATAATGCCTTAAAAAGTATTGGCAAAATTGTCACGATTTCATTGCCGGCAGAAACAGAGGACAACCCAAGGCATCCTTTCTCAGGCGCATTTCAATACACTGTCTTAAGCCAATTTACAGATCAAGCATACGTATTAGCATACGATGAACACTTCTCGAAGCCTGGACCTATTGCATCAATAGGGTTTGTCCGCGGTGTATTAGATTACGCTGCAAAATCTATTGAACCTAAAAAAATTTGGCTTGGCATGGCAGTCTACGGCTACGACTGGGCAGAAGGCTCAAACTACCCAAGGACATTATCTTACTTTCAAGCCATAGAGACAGCTAAAAATCTCGGCGTCAAAATCGAATACGACGAGACGGCTCAAGAATCCACGTATACTTATACAGTGGACTCCATAAAACACACCGTATGGTTTGAAGATGCCAGAAGTTTTCAGGCAAAACTGCCATTAGTAACTCAATACGGCATATCAGGTATAGCTGTCTGGAGGCTTGGTCAAGAAGACCCTAACGTTTGGAATATTTTAAGCAGAATTTAATATTTTTGGGGAACTTTTTTTGCGGATAAAACGTCTAATAAGTTGATATAGAATACTAAGAATAAAGAGGAGGTTTATTCATGAAAAAGCTCTTTGCTATTTTAATTGCTGCTATGTTTATCTTAATAACAGCTGTTCCTCATGCCGTATTGGCCCAGACAAACAGCAAAATTGAGCTTAAGCAGGCCATTGAAATTGCCAAAGAAAAGTTAAATTTACCAACAGATGGGTACAGCTTTAACTCCAATTACAATGAAGGTGATGGCAACAAAACATGGTATTTAACATGGACATCCAGCACAAATGGCAACATCACTGTAAATATAAACGCAGACACGGGAGAGATAACAGGCTACAGCTTTTATAAGCCTGACAACAGTCCAAATAGCGTCATACCTAAATACTCAAGGGATGATGCCAAAAAAGTGGCAGTCGACTTTTTAAACAAAGTTATCCCAGAAAAATTTAAGGAAACGAAAGAGCAGGAAAGCGACGATTACCTGGACCTAAGCCCAAAAATCGCCTACAGTAACGCGTATTCTTTCAATTTTGCACAAGTGGTAAATGGAATCACTTTTCAAGGAAATCACATAGTAATAGAAGTAAACAAAAACACTTTAGAAGTTCAGTCTTACTACTTGACGTGGAATGACAATTACAACTTCCCCGATCCTAAATTAGCTATTTCAAAAGATAAAGCAATAGAAATATACAAAAGCAACAACAGCCTTAGATTGCAGTACAATGTGGTCTACAAAGATGTTTACAGAAACAACGACCCAAAACCACAAGCAATATTAGTTTACGCACTTGTAAACAATCAGCCTATTGATGCCATTAGCGGAGCAATCTTACCACAAAATTATTACGGTCCCTTAGCCGATGGAACAGGTGGTATGGCTACAAAATCAGCTAATTCGCAACCGGTCTTGTCTCCTGAAGAACAAAAAGCCGTAGACGACATTTCAAAATATATCTCAAAAGACAAGGCCATTCAAATGGCAAAAGAAAAACTTCCATTTACAATAGGATCTCAATACAGCCTTACATCTTCCAATCTTTTCAAAAATAGCTCAAACTCTGACAGCGCAATTTGGGATTTTGCTTGGTCATACTCTGATGGAAGCAACTACAACTATATAACGGCTTCAGTTGATGCTACAACAGGTGAATTAATGACATTTACAAGAAGCGACAGCAGTGAAAATAATATTCAAGGGAAAACGCCGAAGTACACGAAAGATCAGTTAAAAGACATAGCCGAGGAATACTTAAACAAGATACTGCCAGATAAATTTAAACAAATGGAATATCAAGACGTTCCAACATCTCCTTATGATAATTCTCCGTATATGTCATTCAATTACGTATATACGGCAAATGGCATACAATGTCCTTTTGATTCAATATATATAGGTGTCAATAAGTACACTGGTGACATAGTATCATACAATTATAGCTGGATAAATGTAAATTTGCCAGACAGTAAAAACATAATAAGCCTTGATGACGCATACGACTCTTTGTTTAAAAATAGCGACTTACAGCTTACCTACATCATCTACTACGCACCAGACAAAGTATATGATACACCTCCACAAGATGTAAAACTTGTATATCAACTGAGCAACTTCAATGGATTAATAGACGCAAATACGGGAGATTATGTCGATTTCTCAGGAAATCCAATTAAAAAGGATAAAAGCAATCAATTTACAGATATAGCTGGAAATTGGGCAGAGAAAGACATACTACTTCTATTACAGTACGGCATAGTAGATGGAAAAGATGGCAAGTACATGCCAAATGACTATATACTGCAAAAAGATTTTATAAAGATGCTGGTAAAATCCTATCAGCCAAATAGCATAATAATACCTCTTAGCTCCAACGATGATGAAAACTACGATAATTACTACAACGTAGCAATTAACAACAAAATCATCACAGAAAGCGAGATAAAACCTGATTCTAAAGTAACTCGGCAAGAAGCATCAAAATTCATCGTAAGAAGTCTTGGCTTAAAATATGTCGCTGACATAAATAGCATCTACACATTAGATTTCTTAAAAGATGCCAATAGCGTAGACAGTTCTTTAAAAGGATACGTGGCAATCGCTTATGGACTGGATTTGATGAAGGGCAATAATGGATACTTTAATCCAAACGGCGATCTTACAAGAGCTGAAACAGCGTCAATATTAGTCAGATATTTGAAAATAGAAAAATAGTATAAAGGGCGCTCACTTGAAGCGCCCTTTATACTTCATTAGTCTCATGGCATTTAACGTGACTATAAATACACTTGCTTCATGTACAAACATCCCAGATGCCAAAAATACATCACCATAAATAACACCTAATAGAAGTGATAATACTACAAATACCGAAAAGTATATATTTTGCTTCATATTTCTTAACGCAGCCCTGCTTAAACCTACGGCAAAAGCTAATTTCTTTAGATTGTCATCTGTAAGTGTAATGTTTGAAACATCGTTAGCCACATCCGTTCCACCTAACCCCATTGATATGCCTACATCGGCGTATGCCAGCGATGGAGCATCATTTACACCATCGCCTACCATTGCAACAATTCCTTCTTTTTTCAAGGATTTTAATATCTTTAACTTTTCATCAGGCAAAAGTTCAGAAAAATACTCGTCCAAATCAAGTTGTTCTTTCACTTGCCTTGCAGTCCTTTCATTATCTCCTGTAAGCATGACAGTCTTTTTAATCCCCAATTTTTTAAGCTCTTTTATAGCATCAATAGAAGAACCTTTCACTTTATCAGAGATAGAAATTATGCCGATAGCACCGCCATTCTTAGCCACAACAATAGGTGTTCTGCCCAAACTCTCTTCTCTTTCCATGTGATCTTTGATGCCATCAATGTTTACTCCATTATTTAACATCAATTTTCGATTTCCTGCATAATACATATCACTATTTATCTTGCCTTTTACTCCCTCACCAGTGACTGAAACAAAATCATTCACGTCAAAAATTTCCTCATCGGTAATATACGATGTAATAGCTTTTGCAATCGGATGTTCCGATCTTATCTCCAAGCTTTTAGCGATCTTTAAAAGTTCATCTCTATTTGCTCCAGCCGATATGACATTTACAACGAAAGGCTTTCCTTCCGTCAATGTACCTGTCTTATCAAAAGCCATTATATCTACTTTGCCAAGGTTTTCAAGATATTCTCCACCTTTAATTATGACACCGTGCTTAGCTGCATTTCCTATAGCAGATACTACGGATATAGGTGTGGATATGACCAAAGCGCCAGGGCAAGCTATCACAAGAAATGTAAGCGCCATCATCAGATCCCTTTTTACCAAAAAAGTAATGATCGATGCTAATATGACTGAAGGAGTATAATATTTTGAAAATTTTTCGATGAATTTTTGAGTAGGCGCTTTTTCTCCTTGCGCTTCTTCAACAAGATATAAAATTTTAGAGAAAGTCGTATCCTCGCCAGAATTAGCTGTTTCTACTTCAATATAACCATTTTCATTTATAGTGCCACTGTACACAAAACTTCCAACATTTACATCTACCGGCATAGATTCACCTGTTATAGCAGACTGATTTACCGATGCATTCCCTTTTACGACAAAGCCATCTACAGGTATTTTCTCTCCAGATTTTACAGCTACTATATCTTTAACTTTTACATCATCTGCAGGCACATCTTCCACAATACCATCTTTCACAACATGGGCCATCTTTGGTGCCATATCGATCAAATATTTAAGAGCATTTCTCGTCTTTTGAAGGGTATATGATTCTAAAAAGCCTCCAAGCGAAAACAGAAATGTCACTGCTGCAGCTTCCCAATATTCACCAATTATTATTGCCCCTATTGCTGCAATAGATACAAGCAAATTTATGCTTATGATCTTGTACTTTAAAGATAATAAAGCGCTTTTTAAAACCTTGTATCCAGAAACAACCGCTGAAGTTAACATCAATATATTTGACACAATTTTATAATCAAAAAGTTTAAATCCCCAGCTTAAGATTATCAAAATTGCAGCTAACAAAAGTGGAAATAGTTTCTTACCCTTCATGTATACTAATTTGCACCTCCTTTTTAAAAATAAGTCGAGCATAAGCCCGACATTATAGTTAAATCTTAGATATTGTATCCAAAATCTTTTATGACCTTCTTTATATCGTCAAGTGTTATGACTTCATCGTCAAACTTTACCTTAACAGAGCCAGTTGTAAAAATCACTTTGGCTTCTTTTACACCTTTTTGCGCGGCTAAAGCCTGTTCGATTTTTTTGCTGCAATCCGGGCAGCTAAGTCCTTCAACGGTAAATTTTACTTCTTTCATCATTAAAATCATCTCCTCTTAATTTTTATTACACATTAATAATAAAACTTTTCCTCAAAATTTTATGTGATCCTGATCAAATTTCTTTGAAATCATCAATATCTTTAATTAGTATTTCCCTATTTGATAAAAACTCTATTAGCCCTTCATGTTCTAATTCTCTTAATTTTCTGCTGACGGTCTCCCTGGTGGTACCGGCTAAATTCGCCAGATCTTCTCTGCTTAAATAAAGTCTTAATTTAATACCATTTGCATCATTAATACCATCTTTTTTTGCAAGCCTATAAATGATAGACATCAGGCGCTTTTTAACATCTTCTATGGTGAGATCTTTAAGAAGCAACTCAAGGCTTTGAAGCCTTTCATTCAAGTAATTCATGATTTTAAAGGCTATATCTGGATTTTTCGATATTATCTTCACAAAGTCATCTTTTGACAAAATGCACATACTTACATTTTCCATGGCTTCAGCGTAAAATGTGGACTTTTGCTCTTTAAATATACTATTTTCTCCAAAAGTATCACCATCTTTTAAAATATACAATATCTGTTCTTTGCCATCTGAATTTATCTTGTAAATTTTTATCTTCCCGCTGTGAATTATGTATATTTGCTCTAAAATGTCGCCTTCATTTAGTATGATGTCTCCCTTTTTATAAAAACATTCCTTTGTCAGATCGGATATGACTTTTAATTCTTCGTCATTTAGTTCATTAAAAATATGTACCACCTGAGCACAATATTTACATTCCATACCAACACCTCCACATTTAGTATAACAAAATCAAGATAAAATTCTGTGATTATAATCAATTTTCATAAAAAAATCGCTCTTAAATTCCAGAGCGACTTAATAAATTATTACTTTTTATATATTGCCCGTTCTCCGCCGATTAACTTAGGCCGCGTCTTAGCAGCCACTATCGTAGCATCGCCTATTTTACTGTGCTTTAACCTAACTGGAACAACCACAGGCCTTAAGTGCATGCCAATTAATACAAGTCCTATGTCAAGCCCCGCATGTCCTAATCCCTTCAAGCTCTCCACCATAACTGGTCTTTCAAATACGCTGTAAGAATAAGTCTGCAATGAACCACCTGCATGTACCTGAGGGATCACAGATACTTCATCAAGATTGTACTTTATCATAGCTTCTTCTTCCACAAGAAGGGCCCTATTTAAATGTTCGCATCCTTGTACAGCCAAATACAAATTTCTCTTTTTTACAGATTCCAATATCGGGTCAACAATCGCTTTTGCTATATCAAGACTTCCAGACGTTCCAACTTTTCGGCCTATGACCTCACTCGTGCTGCCACCTAATACAAAAAGACCACCGCTTTTTACATCGGCTATATCTAAAAGCTCTTCAATGACTTCCTTCGTCTCAATCTTTATTTCGTTTATATCCAAGTAAAACACCTCCGTTACATTTCCACGTTTTAATTTATTGTATCACAGTATACATCAAAATCATATAATATTGGCAGAAAAAGTTTAACGGGAGGTAAGATAATTGAAAAGGTTGATACCTAAAAAGTATAACTTAGTGTTAAATGGCATATCGCAAAAGGCGTTGCAAGAACATTATAAACTGTATGAAGGATACGTGTCGAAGACAAATGAAATTTGGGAGAAACTAACCACATCTGATAGAGAAAAAGCAAATGCAACATACAGTGAATACAGAGAACTTAAGTTGGAAGAAACGTATGCATTAGATGGCGTAAAACTTCACGAACTTTACTTTGAAAATCTTGGTGGAACTGGTGGTCCTGCAACAGGAATAATCGCATCTATGATAAAATGCGATTTCGTATCTTATGAAAACTGGCTTAACGACTTTAAAGCATGTGCACTATCGTCAAGGGGCTGGACAGTTCTTTGCTTTGACCCAATTGACTTAAAGCTTCACAATTATTTGCAGGATCTTCACAATCATGGCATCATTTCAAGGTCGATTCCACTTTTAATAATCGATACTTATGAACATGCATATTTCATAGATTATGGAACAGACAAAAAAGGATACATTGACGCTTTCATGAACAATGTCAAATGGGATGAAGTAAATAAACGTGTATACAATTGGATCGATACAAAGAAAATTTAGCAGGATTCAAAATTTCATCCTGCTAAATTTTCCTTAGGCAGTATTATCGTACTAGAACTATATTCATCAAATTTTAATCAAAACATTGTCAGCTATGCTATATCCTGTTTCAAGAGCCTTTTCATTTAATTTCACTGTGTCTTTTGGGACTTTTTGAATAATAGCCTTTATAAGCGATTCTTGCGACACGATATTGGTAAGCTTAGCAACAACCCCAAGCAAAACTATGTTTGCCGTAAAAAGGCTCCCCACTCTGTTTTTTGCAGTTTCTATTATAGGAAGTGAAAAAACTTTATTCATTGCATTATCATCTACAACAACCGAATTATCGGTTATTACAATTCCATCGCTTTTTAAATCTTTTTTGTACATATTGTATGCTTTTTGGGACATCGCTGCCAATATATCTGGTCTTTGCACTTTTGGGTAATCTATAATATCATCGCTTATTATTACCTCAGACTTGCTTGCACCACCTCTTGCTTCAGGGCCATACGACTGCGTCTCTACACTGTTCTTTCCATCTAATAATGCAGCTTCTGCTAATATTATGCCTGCCAAAATTATTCCTTGTCCTCCTGTACCTGCAAATCTCATTTCAAATTTATTTATCATCACTGTTCACCTTCAATGAATTAATCATTTTATCATATTTTTCAGTAAATTCCGGCTCGTCTATGTTTAAAAATTCTCCTATCAAGAATTTATCTGAAAGCTCTTCTTTTAAAAATTTTTTCATATTGTCGACTGAAACAGCGTGCTCTTTTTGCCACTTTAACATCTCTTTACCATCGCCTTTCTTGTTTTTTCTTCCATAATACGTAGGGCACATGGTAATCGCCTCAATAAACGAAAAACCTCTATGCATAATTCCCTTTTCTATTAATTTGATTAATTGCTGCACATGGTACGAAGTGCTTCTGGCGACATATGTGGCTCCTGCGGCCATTGCAAGCTTACACATATCGAAATCTTTATCTATGTTTCCATAAGGCGTAGTTGTAGATTTATCCATAGATGGTGTAGATGGAGAATACTGCCCACCTGTCATTCCATAAATGCTATTATTAAACATTATGGTAGTCAAATCTATATTTCGCCTACATGCGTGGATGAAATGATTACCACCTATCGCAGCACAATCTCCATCGCCAGTAATGACTATAACTGTGAGAGATGGATTAGCCACCTTTATGCCAGTAGCAAATGCCAATGCTCTACCATGTGTAGTATGAAGCGTATTAAAATTAAGATATCCCGAAGCTCTCGATGAACATCCAATGCCTGATACAATACAGACTTTATCGCGATCTAAGTTTAAATTGTCAATTGCTCTTACAATTGCTGATGTTATTATTCCATTGCCACATCCTGGACACCATATAGTAGGCAATGTATCGGTCCTATAATATTTTTTAATGAGTTCAGATGCCATCATAAAGACTCCTTTACCTTTTCATATATATATTGTGGCGTTAGATATTCTCCATTAAATTTATTTACTTTAATCACTTTTCCAAAGCCTTTGACTAAGCGGTCGATCTCCAAATATAGTTGTCCATTATTCATTTCAACTACAAAAATATATTTGAATTTTTCACTTATTTCTTTGAAATGTGCTTCAGGAAAAGGCCAAATCGTTATTGGTTTAAAAAAAGATGCATTAATCCCTGCTTCGCCAAGCATTTTCATTGATTCCTTGCACGCTCTTGCAGAAGAACCGTAAGATACAATAAGCACATCACTATCTTTTCTTATTTTCTCATCGTAAACGCAGATATCATCCCTGTTATTTTCAATCTTGCCTAAAAGCCTCCTCATTAATCTTTCGTTTACATCAGTACTATTTGTAGGATATCCTTTTTCATCATGGGCAAGCCCTGTCACATGATATTTATACCCCAACCCAAATGGTATAAAAGGTGAAACACCATTTAATACATTTTTATAAGGTATATATTCATTTACATCAGGTAAATTAAATTTCTCATTTGTGACATTTGGGTCGTCCTCGATTTCGATTCTTTCCCTCACATGGCCTATGACTTCGTCTAACAACAAAATAACAGGTGTCCTGTATTTATATGTAAGATTAAATGCTTTAATCGTTATTTCGTACGCCTCTTTTACTGATGAAGGCGACATGACTATTATGGGATGGTCTCCATGGGTCCCCCATCTCGACTGCATCACATCGCCTTGTGATGGCATTGTTGGCATTCCTGTGCTAGGCCCGCACCTCTGCACATCGACAATGACACATGGGATCTCTGCCATAGACGCAAAGCCAATATTCTCCTGTTTCAATGAAAATCCTGGACCAGACGTTGCTGTCATGGCTTTTGCTCCTGCTAGCGATGCACCAATGACAGCAGCCATGCTGCTTAATTCATCTTCCATTTGTATAAACTTGCCACCGATTAACGGAAGCTTTTCTGAGCAAAGTTCTGCGATTTCTGTAGAGGGAGTAATTGGATAACCTGCAAAAAAATTTAAACCTGCCTTTATAGCAGCATCTACAACTGCTTCATTTCCTTGCATCAATTTTACCGTCATCATCTATCACCTCTAAATAAATTGCATAATCTGGGCATCTTAGCTCACAAAGGCCACAGGATGTACACTTTTCTGGATTAATTAGTGAAACTTTATTATCCTTCATGGTTAAAGCATTTGTAGGGCAAAATTCTACGCAAATTCCGCACCCTTTGCACCAGCTTTCGTTTATACATATTTTTTTATTTTTCACAATATCACCTTCGAAAATCTAATGAATTTACCCTTGCTTAACTTATCAAAATGCAATTTATTGTCAGTCTGAATAAAATTTAATTAACTCCCAGTATTGTTAACATCATTCCACCTGCTATGGCAGTGCCAAAAACACCTGCTAAGTTAGGACCCATGGCAAACATGATTAAAAAATTATATGGATTTTCTTTAATAGCAACATAGTGTGAAACGCGAGCTGCTATTGGTACAGATGCAATACCTGCCGATCCTATTAGAGGATTTATCTTTCCTCCAGATAATTTATTTAAAAGTTTTGCGCCTAAAATGCCTCCAGCCGTTCCTGTCATAAACGCAACAAGCCCTAAAACTATTATTTCTAAAGTCTTAATTGTAAGAAAAGTGTCAGCTCTCATTGTTGAACCGATAGATATGCCTAATAGTATTGTTATGACATTCATCAATTCTCCGCTGGCAGTTTTAGCCAATCTATCCACGACACCCGACTCTTTTAATAAGTTCCCCAGCATCATCATCGTAATAAGCGGTGCTATTGGCGGCAATAGCATATCTATCAATACGGTAATAACAATAGGAAAAACAATCTTTTCCGTCTTCGAAACTTCTCTCGGTTGTTTCATAATAATTCTTCTTTCTTCTTTTGTAGTTAAAAGCTTCATAATAGGCGGTTGAATAAGCGGCATCAATGCCATATATGAATATGCTGCAACAGATATTTGTGCCATCAGATTAGGGGCAAGTTTTTGTGTGACGTAAATTGCCATAGGCCCATCTGCCCCACCTATTATTCCTATTGCCGCTGATTGCTGAATGGAAAACCCTAAAATTTTCGCCCCTATCAATGCGATAAATATTCCTATATGAGCAAATGCACCAAGTATTACAAGGCTTGGATTTGCAATCATTGGTCCAAAGTCAGTCATGGCTCCGACACCTAAAAATATAAGTGGCGGATATATGATCTTTTTAACGCCAAGGTAAAATATTCCAATAAGCCCATTTGGCAGAAGCAAATTAGTAGATGGTATGTTTGCAACAATGCATCCAAACCCTATCGGAAGCAATAGATATGGCTCGTATTTTTTGACAATGGAAAGCGAAATAAAAGCTATTCCTAAAGCTATCAATATTGCATTTCCTAATGTCAAATGAACTAAACCTGTTGATTTAAACATTTCCTTTATAATGTCTAAAATAATCATGTTTTATCTCCTACTTTTTAAGTATTTAGATATTTTATTTAAAAAAGGAAATAGCCTTAATATGCCATCAATCAAAAATAGAAATACTATTAATAAAATCATATCAAGCAAAGACAAGTAAATTGCACCTAATACTGTATTTCCTACCAATTGACTGTCCCCCTCAGCTTACAAATTTAAGTCATGTCACCTCTGACATAGTTCTAATAACACGCCGTTAGTGCTTTTAGGATGTACAAACGCTATCTTTGAACCTCCTGCACCAGTCTTAGGTGCCTCATCAATTAATCTAATGCCTTTAGATTTTAATTTTTCTAAGGACTCCTCAATATCATCCACTTCCAAAGCTATATGCTGGATTCCTTCTCCTTTTTTCTCAATAAATTTTGCTACAGGGCTATCAGACGATGTAGCCTCTAATAGTTCTATATCAATATCTCCAATTTTTATAAAAGCGGTTCTTAGATTTTCAGAACTTAAAGTTTCAATTCCAACAACTTTTTGTCCTAAAACGTCCTCATAAAATTTGGATGCCTCTTCTATGCTTTTTACTGCTATACCTATATGATCAATTTTTTTTATCATTTGAAGCCCCCCCTTTGAGATTTTTGTATATACCTTCTGCGATCATGTATGGATTTGTCAATCCAGTATATTCTGCATTAATCAATTCTTTGATGCTTTCCTGACTTATTTTCTCGTTTAAAGCTTTCATAAAATTGTCTATTAGTATCTCTAAAACTTCCCATCTTAAATTTTTAAGCCGCCTTTCTTCAAGACCACCTGTTTTTTCGAGATAATATCGATGCTCCATTATTTTAGAAAGAAGCGTATTACAGCCTTTGCCATACAATGCGGAAACCTCTAATACAGGCGGTCTCCAATCAGATTTATCATTTAAATCCAGCATAAAATTAATTTCTGCTGCCGTTTTATCGGCTCCTTCTCTATCTGATTTATTGACTACAAATATATCGCCAATCTCCATTATCCCAGATTTAATAGCTTGTATATCATCACCCATACCTGGAGATAAAACCATCACATTTGTATCTGAAGTTTTCACGATGTCAATTTCTGATTGACCCACTCCAGATGTCTCCACAATAATATAATCCATACCGACAATATCCAATATGTGAATCGCTGCTCTTGTTGCTTTCGCTAATCCACCAAGCTTGCCTCTCGTTCCCATGCTCCTCATATATACATTTTTATTAAGCGCTATATCGCTCATTCTAACCCTATCCCCAAGTATAGCTCCACCAGAGAAAAAGCTGGTAGGGTCTACTGCAAGAACTCCAACTGAATAATTATCTTTTAGAAGAAATTTTGCTATTTCATTTGTAAGAGTGCTTTTTCCTACACCTGGAGGTCCGGTTATACCGATTACATAAGCTTTTCCAGCCTTATTATAGAGATTTTTGATTATCTCATAGACTTTTTCATCACCACTTTCTGCCATGGTTATAGCTTTGGCTATGGCTCTCTTGTCTTTCTTTAATAGCAAGTTTTCTAAATCTATATCTCTCATTTTTAAGCCTCTTTTCATCAAGCTTAAATTTATTAGACTTTCACATTTTCTATTACATATTCAACAGCCTTTGATGTTGGTGTACCTGGTGTAAATATTTCCTTTATACCTAAAGACTTTAGAAATGGTATGTCTTCATCAGGAATTATGCCGCCAGCAATTACCATAATTTCCTCTGCTGCCCTATCCTTTAGCAAATTCATTATTTTAGGAAACAATGTGTTGTGAGCACCAGATAAAATGCTTAATGCGATGACATCAACATCTTCTTGGATTGCTGCTTCTACAATCTGTTCGGGTGTCTGCCTCAATCCTGTATATATGACTTCCATCCCAGCATCTTTAAATGCCCTTGCAATCACTTTTGCACCTCTGTCATGTCCATCAAGACCTGGCTTAGCCACAAGAACTCTAATTGGCCTTTTCATTTTCTCACCCCTTATAAGACTATGTTCTCTCTGTATTCTCCAAACACAGATCGTAGCACATCGCATATCTCGCCAAGTGTTGCATACGCTCTAACTGCATCTATTATTTGAGGCATAATGTTTTCTTGACTACAAGCAGCCTCTTTAAGGTCTGATAATCTTCTCTTTACTTCTTCATTATCTCTTTCAGCCCTAAGTTTTTTTAGCTTTTCTTTTTGCATCTCTCCAACTTGAGGATCAACTTTAAGCAAGTTGCCGTAGTATTTTTCTTCAGTTTTAAACTTGTTCAAGCCTACTATAATCCTCTCACCTTTTTCAATCTCCTTTTGATACCTGTACGCGCTATCTTGTATTTCCTTTTGAATAAATCCACTCTTTATTGCACAGGCAGCACCGCCAAGCTCATCAATTTTTTTTATGTATTGTAAAGCTTTCTCCTCTATTTGATTCGTTAAATACTCTACGTAGTAACTGCCTGCCAGCGGATCAGGTGTATCACATACGCCGCTTTCGTATGCTATTATCTGCTGAGTCCTTAATGCAATCTTCACCGAATCTTCTGATGGCAGCGCCAATGCTTCATCGCGGCTATTCGTGTGAAGTGATTGAGTTCCTCCTAACACTGCAGCCAATGCCTGCAGCGCAACTCTTACAATATTATTATCAGGTTGCTGAGCAGTTAACGTAGAACCGCCAGTCTGTGTATGAAATCTAAGCATCATTGATTTTGGATTTTTAGCATTGAATCTTTCCTTCATTATCCTTGCCCACATCCTTCTGGCAGCTCTGAATTTCGCCACCTCTTCTAATAAATCATTGTGAGCGCTAAAGAAAAATGAAAGCCTCGGTGCAAAGTCATCAACATCAAGTCCCGCTTTTAATGCGGCATTTACGTATTCTATCCCGTTTGCCAATGTAAAAGCTACCTCTTGCACCGCCGTAGCTCCAGCTTCCCTTATGTGATAACCACTTATACTTATCGTGTTCCACTTTGGAATGTATTTGGAACAATATTTGAATATGTCTGTTGTAATCCTTAATGAAGGTTCAATTGGAAAAATGTATGTTCCACGAGCAATGTACTCTTTCAATATATCGTTTTGAATAGTTCCTTCCAATTTGTCTAAAGGAACTCCTTGCTTTTCTGCAACAACGATGTACATTGCTAAAAGAACTGCTGCAGGGGCATTTATCGTCATGGATGTGCTGACTCTATCGAGAGGTATTCCGTCAAACAAAATTTCCATATCTAAAAGGGAATCTACAGCAACACCAACTTTACCTACTTCACCTTCAGCCATCGGATGATCCGAATCATATCCTATCTGCGTCGGTAAATCGAATGCTATGCTTAACCCTGTCTGTCCCTGCGAAAGTAAGTATTTATACCTTTCATTTGATTCCTTAGCAGTACCAAATCCAGCATACTGCCTCATAGTCCAGAACTTTCCTCGGTACATGGTTGGCTGAACACCACGGGTAAATGGATATTGGCCCGGAAAGCCTAAATCATTTAAATAGTCCAAATCAACTACATCATCAGGCGTATATATGCTTTTTATTTCTACACCTGATGAAGTCATAAACTTCTCTTTTCGTTCTGGATATTTTTCTTTGACTTTGTTGGCACATTGATATAACCATTTGTTGCTTTCCTCTTTTATCTTATCGATATACTCTTCATCTTTCATTTGAAAATTCCCCCATCAATACCGCAATCATCATACCCAACCACGCATTTCCATAGCTTCATATATTCTATTTAGAGATGTAATATATGCACCTGTGCGCATGTCTACTTTGTAGGTTTTTGAAGTTTCGTAAACTTTTTTAAATGCCTCTATCATAATCTTCCGCTGCCTATCTTCAACTTCCTCCAATGTCCAATAATAATTGTCCAGATTTTGAACCCATTCAAAATATGAAACCGTCACACCACCCGCATTTGCTAAAATGTCTGGTACCACAAATATACCTCTTTCATATAAAATTTTATCTGCTTCAGGTGTTGTGGGACCATTCGCTCCTTCGCATATTATCTTCGTCTTTATTGATCTTGCAATATCTGTAGTTATCTGATTCTCCAAAGCTGCCGGCACAAATATATCTGTTTCAAGTTCAAACAATTTATCTTTTGTTATTTGTTCAGCATCGTCAAATCCTGCCACACTTCCATTTTCTTTTACATATTCAATTAATTCATTAACATCTATTCCTTCTTCTTTGTATATACCGCCCCTTGAATCAGACACCGCTATAATCTTGGCACCCAGTTTTTGAAGGTTAATTGCTGAATAGCTGCCCACATTTCCAAAACCTTGAATGCTTACAGTACAATTTTTTATATTCAAACCTAAATATTTAGTTGCTTCATAAGCCATTAGCGCAACTCCATAGCCGGTAGCCTGTGTTCTTCCGAGAGAACCTCCACATATAATCGGCTTTCCAGTAATAATTCCAGGGCTATTTTTCCCTGACAATTTGCTGTATTCGTCCATCATCCACGCCATAATTTGCTCATTTGTATTTACATCTGGTGCTGGTATGTCTTTATCAGGTCCAATGATGCTGTATATTTCTCTTATATAGCCTCTGCTTAATCTTTCTAACTCACTTTTAGACAATGTGCTTGGATCTACTATTACTCCTCCTTTGGCTCCCCCAAATGGGATACCTACAACACTGCATTTAAAGCTCATCCAAATTGAAAGTGCCTTTACCTCATCAATATTTACATCTGGATGAAATCTAATTCCTCCCTTTGTTGGACCAACAGCATCATTATGCTGTGCTCTATAGCCTTTGAAGATCCTTATCGTACCATCATCCATCCTTACTGGTATAGAGACTTCCAAAAATCTTATAGGCTCTTTCAATATTTGATAAGCAGAATCACTGACTTTTAATAGCTTACAGGCATTTTCTATCTCTTTCTGAGCATTTGTCAATGGATTTAAACATTCGCTTTTCATATTGTTAGATCTCCTTTCATAAGAAAAAAATTATTATGTTGTAATTTATCCATCAAATTTTTAAATATTGTAATTTTTGCATCATATATTTGCATAAAACATATCATAAATCCTGTAATTACAGGTTTATGATATGTTTTATATACTATTTGACTATTCTTAAGTTTCTTTTACAGGACTATCGTTAACTACATTCTTACTTTTCTCGTATCTTCTAAACATTAGTAAAGCTACAACTGTGAAAAACAATGGTCCAGCAATCATCCAAAGTGTTGAAGCTATATCTTTTGAAAATGCTGGTTCGATTATAGTGAAAATATTTGCAAATCCTACTGTGACTGACGTTAATACAGTCGCAATTATTACAGATGTTCTGCTTTTAAAGATTTCAAACGGTCTATTGATCTTTTTGTTATTTTTAAATGACGGATATGCTAAGCACAAAAATACATACGGCAATGTCATTGCTACATTCGTCATTAGCACTATGCGAGCAAAGAAAACTTTTGCTATGTCTCCTCCAAATGATATGAGGAACAACATAACAGCAACTAACAGACATTGTATCCACATTGCATATTTCGGAACACCTTTATCATCTATTTCTGCTGTCTTTCCAGGCCATAATTCAGCAGGTGTGCCTTCAATCAGTTGTCTTAATGGGGCATAGCTAAGTGTAAAGAATGCACCCATTAATGATAAGAACACAGATAACGCTACTATTCTAGCAGACCAATTTCCAATGATTATTGCTGTGCTTTTGCTTGCGCCTAAGCTTAATCCAATTTGATATCCAAAATTATTCATTATTACATACTGGGCATTTGCCATATTGACATTGTTAGACGCTAAAACACTATTCCACTTTGTAAATATTCCAACCAGGAATATTCCTAAAGAATACCCGATTGCGATTATTATAGCTGAAAACAATACGCCTTTAGGAAATGTCTTCTCTGCATTTTCCGTTTGATCTACGACACCGCCAACTACCTCTGTTCCTCCATACGCAAATATTGCAAATACTATGAATGACAAAACTGCAATCGGTGATAAATATGACGGATTCGGTGAAACTGTGAAGGATTTTAAAGATGTAATGGGCTCAGCTAATTTTCCTCCATTTGCTATCAATACAACAATTGAACCAAGTAAGAATATGACGTTTATAGCTAATACTGATGTTCCACCGATTGAAGCAATTTTCGATACCCAATTTAAACCTTTACTTGCTACATAAGTAATCAATATGATAAGCAATATTCCCATTAATCCAATAACTTGAGTAGAATTTAGTCCAAACAATCTAAGAGAAGAAGTTCTATCAGTTCCAAAAATTATATTTGAGATGTTTATAAAAATCGTTGAACAAATGCTGACCATCCATACAACATATGATGCATACCACATGAAAGTACCTACAAAAGCGTATTTAGGGCCAACCGATCTTTCCATCCACGTGTATATCCCGCCGCTTTCTTCTTTAAAAGCCGCGCCAAATTCCGCCATCATAAAAGCATAAGGCAAGAAAAATGTTATTCCTGATAAAATGTACCACGGTATTGCACTGTATCCCATCAAATAAAATGCTCTTGGCATATTGTTGAAACCAAAAACAGATGTGAAAATCATCAAGATAAGTGGCACCAGTGTCAACTTTTTCTTTGATTCATCGTTCATAATAACACTCCTTTCCTTTTGATTAAACTTTTATTTTATTTATTAAAATTTTTTAATTCAACTAAATTATAATACCTTCCCCGGCTAATTGCAATACTATTTTGAATTGAATTATTAATTTTAATTTATGCAATTTTCTGTCTAAACTATCTAACCTTAATGGAATTTTTGTGATATGAAAAATATCTTCCTTGATTGCTTGAATAAGTTGTAATAGAAAATTTCAATAAGTTTTTAGATAAAGAGAAGATAAATAAAAATAAATTGTTAGGAAAGGATATATAACGTTCATCATATATCCTTTCCAGAATATTTACCATCTATTCTGACAATATTTCTATTGGATCCACATATTCAAGTCCATGAGCTTCTGCTACTGCCTTATACGTCACATTACCATTTATAACATTAAGTCCTCTCATAAGCGATTTATTCTCTAATAGCGCTTTCTTATAACCTTTATCTGCAATCTGCAATGCGTATGGCAAAGTAACATTTGTCAATGCAAATGTAGATGTCCTCGGAACTACACCGGGTATATTTGGAACAGAATAATGCACCACATCGTATTTTATAAAGTATGGATTGTCATGAGATGTTATTCTGTCCATCGTTTCGACAGAACCACCTTGGTCTATAGCTACATCGACGATTACAGATCCTTTTCTCATGTTCTTTACCATTTCTTCTGTTATTATTTTTGGTGTCTTAGCCCCCGGAATAAGCACCGCTCCTATTACTAAATCAGCTTCTTCAGTACATTTAGCTATATTATAACTGTTTGACATAAGAGTCGTTACTTTTCCTCCAAAAACGTCATCTAAGTATGCAAGCCTTGAAGCATTTACATCAAGTATTGTAACATTAGCTCCCATTCCAACTGCAATCTTTGCTGCATTTAGTCCTACCGTTCCACCACCGACTATGACAACATTCGCCTTTTCAACACCTGGAACACCGCTTAGTAGAACTCCTCTGCCATTATTTTTGCTAAGCAACAAATAAGCACCTATCGTAACTGATAGTCTGCCTGCCACTTCACTCATAGGACTTAATAGCGGTAGCATTCCATCATCTGTCTGAACTGTTTCATATGCTATACCTACTACTTTTTTCTTTAAAAGCGCTTCTGTTTGCTGTCTATCTGGAGCTAAATGTAAATAGGTAAACAAAATCTGTCCTTCTTTAAAATAATCATACTCGGAAGGTTGTGGTTCCTTGACCTTTAATATCATATCAGATTCATTAAAAACGTCTTCAGCCCTGTTAATGATTTCAGCTCCAGCCTTTTTATATTCTTCGTTAGTTATCCCACTGATTAAACCAGCATTATTTTCAATTAATACTCTATGTCCTTTACTGCAAAATGCATGAACACCGGCAGGTGTAATAGCAACTCTTCCTTCTTCTTCTTTTATTTCTTTTGGTACTCCGATTATCATTGTGATCGCTCCTTTGTAATATATTTTATTAAAATCATTCTAATCCGACAGCTTTTAAACCATCGGATTAGAATGATTTTTTACCCATTCACAGCTAATTAGTCTTTTTGCTATCTCTCACTGTATATCCGTATAGGTAAATTCCTAACAAGACAAACATCAAAAGTGAAATCCATGAAGCAAATTCTCCGCTATTTGTAAACCAATTAGCACCAAAACCTATATTTATTTTAAGGCCTGCAAATATGGCTATTACTAATCCCATCAAAGCATCTCCAGCGACTAATCCTGAAGAAATCAATATACCTTTTTCAGTCTTTTCTTTATACATCTTTTCATCATTCTTGTATTTCCTGTCAATTATCCATCTGATGATTCCTCCAACCATAACAGCCGCACTTAACTCAAATGGCAAATAAAGTCCAAGTGCAAATGGCAATACCGGAATATGCATCATCTCTATCATTATTCCCATAAAGACACCAGCAATGATTAATATCCATGGAAGGTGTCCTGTCATTATTCCTTTTACAACCATTGACATTATAGTTGCTTGTGGCGCAGCAACATATTTTGAACCAATTCCATAAGAATTATTAAGCATAATAAGCACTAATCCCGCGAAAATTGATGATGCAACTATTCCTGTGTAAAGGTATGACTCTACCTTTTTAGGCGATCCACCTATAATGTAGCACGTTTTTAAAGACTGTGCATTGCAGCCTGCCGTTGCTGCTGCAATACAAACTATGCCTCCAATCGTAATTGCCAATATCATACCACTGTCTCCGACAATGCCTGTAAGCTTTAAAATAGACGTAACAACAAGCAATGTAGCTATTGTCATACCTGACACTGGGTTATTGGATTCACCAACAATTCCTGTCATTCTCGCTGAGACAACAGCGAAGAAGAAAGAAAATAATATCGTTAAAAGACTTCCTATAAATGTCATCTTAAACATAGGCAGAAGCCATGTTAAAAGGAATAGAAAAATCGAACCAATAATCACTATATTTATCGATATATCGCTGTCAGTTCTTTTTTGACCTTTGGCACTCGTTCCAAACCCAGATAATGAGTCTTTAAACGCCTTTATAAGTGTAGGGAATGTCTTGAATAAAGTAATAAATCCTCCTGCCAATACTCCACCAGCACCTATATACCTTATATAGCTGCCCCATATTTGAGAAGCTGACATATCTTTTATAAGGGTTGTGGCTGGATATATTGGACTTGTAAGACCATCTCCAAAAAATTTTATCAATGGTATAAGACCAAGCCATGCCAATATACCACCTGCCAGCATGTATGAAGAAATCTCTATTCCAACTATGAAGCCAACTCCTAATAACGATGCTAACACATTTATTCCAACTTGAGTCCCTTTAAACCAATTTAGATTCCATGCAGGCTCTTCTGACCATATAGAAAAACCGCCTGATAGAAGTTTGTATATGCCACCTGTAAGCATACCGGACAAAACCGTCATAAATCCCGAACCGCCTTGATTGCTTGTTACAAGGACTTCAGAAGCTGCCATTCCTTCTGGATACAGAAGTTTCCCGTGTTCTTCAACCGTTAAATACCTTCTTAAAGGTACGACGAATAATACGCCAAACAATCCACCGATTAATACCGCAAATATTATTCTTTCAAGCGTAAACTCATTTTTAAAGCCCCAAATAGCTATAGCTGGAAAAGAAAACAAAAGTCCAGCAGCAACACTTTCACCCGTTGCAGCTATTGCTGTAGCCATATTAGCTTCTAATATGCTATTTCTTCTAAAAATCGTCTTTAATATACCAGTAGACAAAACAGCAGCAGGAATCGCTGCACTTATAGTCATTCCAGTTTTAAGACCTAAATAAGTATTAGCTGCCGCGAAAACAATCGCAAATATCACACCTATAACTAAACTTAAAAACGTAGATTCTGGAAGAACCTCTTCCGCTGGAACAAATGGCACATACTTGTCGCCACTTATACCGCCATAAGCGCCATCTGATAACTTTCTTCCATGTTCAGCTTTTCCACTTGCCATATCTCTTCTCCTTTCGTCCTATAGTTTAAATGACATTTAATTTAAGCTTTTTATCGCTTTAATCACCTCCTCCAACATTTTAACTAATATTAAAATATTTTAATAGTATAAAGTAATAAAATGTTTTGGCATTGTTTTAAACTCTTTGTAAAACGATACATCGTTTTCCACTTTTATTATATTCGACGCACATTTCAAAAATCCTTCAAAAATGCAAAATATGCTTCATGAATATTTTCACTGCATTTCTTTCATTCATAATATAGTGTTTATTTCTTACTGAAAGCATCTATAAGTTCTGCTCCTTTTTCTAAGGCTTTTTCATTTATTGACACAAGATGCTCTTTACTTGGTCCTAAAACTTCTACAAGTGCCTTTAATGTAGATTCAATTTTTGTAATATTCGTTGCTTTTATTAGAGCTCCTAAAATCACCATATTCGCAATTTTTAAATTTCCTATTTCATTTGCAATGTCATTTGCCGCGATTTCGTAAACTTCTATATCATTTCTTTTCGCTTTCTCTTTAATCAGCGATGTATTTATAAAAAGCTTTCCACCAGGCACAACATATTTTTCATACTTCTCTAAAGAAGGCCTATTCATAGCAACAACTACAGTTGCCTCGTTTATTATGGGTGAACCTACTGGTTCATCAGATATGGTAACATGGCAGTTGGCTGTGCCTCCTCTCATCTCTGGTCCATACGACGGCAGCCACGATACGTTTTTTCCATCCATCATTCCTGCGTATGACATTATAAGCCCCATCGACATGATGCCCTGTCCGCCAAATCCTGCAAATATTATCTTTTCATTCATTTTATTTTTCCTCCTCTAAGGTGTTTTTGTATACACCTAATGGATAGTATTGCTCCATCTTGTCTTTTATCCATTTTAATGCTTCGTTTGGTGACATGCCCCAATTTGTTGGACAGCTTGACAGGACTTCTATCATTGAAAATCCTTTTTTGTCTATTTGGGCTTTAAATGCGTTTTTGATTGCTTTTTTGGCATTTAATACGTGTTTTACGTCATACACTGATACTCTTTCGATGTATGCTGCTCCTTCTAATGTTGATAGCATTTCACACATTTTTATTGGGTATCCGTTTGTTTCTGGTTTTCTTCCGTATGGGGTTGTGAGGGTTTCTTGCCCTATCAGTGATGTTGGTGCCATTTGGCCTCCTGTCATGCCGTATATGGCGTTGTTTATGAATATTACTGTTATGTTTTCTCCTCTTGCTGCTGCATGTACTGTTTCTGCTGTTCCTATTGCTGCTAAGTCTCCATCTCCTTGGTATGTGAATACTATTTTGTCGGGGTGTACTCTTTTTATGCCTGTTGCTACTGCTGGTGCTCTTCCATGGGCTGCTTCTTGCATGTCGCAGTTGAAGTATTCGTAAGCGAATACGGCGCATCCTACTGGTGCTACGCCTATTGCTTTGTCTAATACTCCTAATTCTTCCATTGCTTCTGCTACAAGTCTATGGACTATGCCGTGTGTGCAGCCTGGACAGTAGTGAAATGGCGCGTCTGTTAGTCCTTTTGTTTTTTGAAATACTACTGCCATTATTTTTTCCCCCTTATTTTCTTGATTTCTTCTAATATGGCCATGGGTTCCGGTACCATTCCTCCTACTCTTCCGTAGAAGTGGACTTCTTTTTGTCCGTTGACTGCTAATTTTACGTCTTCTACCATCTGTCCCATGCTCATTTCTATGGTTAGGTAGGCTTTTACGTGGTCTTTCGTTTTTTTGAATGGTTCTTCTGGAAATGGCCATAGTGATATGGGCCTTATTAAGCCTACTTTGATGTTTTCTCTTTTTGCTAATTCGATTACGTTTTTGGCGACTCTTGCTATTGTGCCGTATGCTACAAGTATTATTTCTGCTTCTTCGCAGTTTGTCATTTCGTATCGTACTTCTTCTTTTGCTGCTTTTTCGTATTTTTTGAATATTTCTATGTTGTGTTTTTCTAATACTTGTGGGTCTAATTCTAATGAGTTTATGATGTTTCTTTTGTTTCTTGTTCCCATGCCTGTTGTGGCCCATGGTTTTTCTTCTATTTTGTTTTCTTCTTTTTTTAGGATGTCAAAGTCTACTGGTTCCATCATTTGGCCTAACATGCCGTCTCCTAATATCATTACAGGGTTTCTGTATTTGTCAGCTATGTGGAATGCTTGTTGTACTAGTTCTGCCATTTCTTGTATTGTTGATGGTGCCAAGACTATGAGTTTGTAGTCTCCATGTCCTCCGCCTTTTGTGGCTTGAAAGTAGTCTGATTGGGACGGCTGTATTCCTCCTAATCCTGGTCCCCCTCTCATTATGTTGGCTATTACGCATGGTACTTCTGCTCCTGCTATATATGATATTCCTTCTTGCATCAGGCTTATTCCCGGGCTTGATGATGTTATAAGGACTCTTGCTCCTGCTCCTCCTGCTCCATATACCATGTTTATTGCTGATACTTCGCTTTCTGCTTGTAAGAATACTCCTCCTACTTCTGGCATTCTTTTTGCCATGTACGCTGTTACTTCGTTTTGTGGTGTTATTGGATATCCGAAATAATGCCTGCAGCCGGCTTGTATTGCAGCTTCAGCCAGTGCTTCGTTTCCTTTCATGAGTACTTTTGCCATATCTATCCCCCTCTTATTTTATAACTGTTATGACTGTGTCTGGACACATTATTGCGCAGAATCCGCAGCTTATGCATTTTTCTATATTTTCTTCTTTTATCATGGCAGGGTGGTACCCTTTTACGTTTAATTTGTCTTTGTCCATTTCTATTATGTGTTTTGGACATGCTTCAACGCATAGTTCGCAGCTTTTGCACAAGTTTTCGTTAAATATGACTTGCTTCAATCTCATCATCTCCATCATATTTATATTACCTCATTCATAGACTTTTGCTTCTTCTTCACCGTTTAAGACACGGTATGCACCTTCAGCAAGTGCTTGCATCTCATCTTCTCCTGGATAGACATACACAGGAGCGATAAAATTAACTCGACTTGAAATGTGCTTTACAAAATCTTCATTGTATGCTATGCCGCCTGTTATACCTATAGCATCCACTTCTCCATTTAAAGCTACAGCCATCGCTCCAATCTCTTTTGCTGTCTTATACGCCATTGCATCAAGTATTAATTCCGCACTCTTATTGCCATTTTCTATCATTCTGTATACTTCTTTCACGTCATTTGTGTTAAGATGTGCTACTAAACCGCCGCCACCTAATATCTTCTTTTTCATTTCTTCAAAAGTATATCTGCCACTGTAGCACAATCTCACAAGTTCCAATGATGGAAGTCCTCCTGCTCTCTCTGGTGAAAATGGCCCTTCTCCATTTAAAGCATCATTTACATCTATTACATAACCATGTCTATGAGCTCCAACCGAAATTCCTCCGCCTAAATGTGCAATTATAAGGTTGACATCCTCGTATTTCTTTTTTAAATCAGAAGATAAACGCCTTCCAATGGCTTTTTGATTTAATGCATGAAATATGCTGGATTTTTGGATTTCAGGCATTCCCGTTATTCTGGCGACATCGTCTAATTCATCTACGACAACTGGATCAACAATAAATGCAGGTATACCGTGATTTTTAGCTAATTCGTATGCAATAATTCCTCCAAGGTTTGAGGCATGTTCACCTCTTTTAGCTTCTTTTAAATCTGATATCATCCTTTCGTTTACAATGTAAGTACCACTTTTTATCGGCTTTAATAGACCGCCTCTTCCGACAATTGCATTCAATTTTTCCATGGAAAAATTCTTTCTATGAAGCATTTCTAAAATAGCGTTTTTTCTAAATTCCAACTGTTCAAATATAGTTTTATATTGACTAAGCTCAGGAACGCTATGTCTCAATATTTCTGTAAACAAAACTTTTTTATCTTCAAAAACTGAAATCTTTGTTGATGTAGAACCAGGATTTATTGCAAGAATTAAAAACAAAAGAATTCCCTCCATAAGCTTAAACTTTTTTTATGAAATTATCTCTAATTCCCGCTATAGTTTTAATTCTTTCTTCAGCTACCATATCGGCAGCAATACAAGTTGGAATATTTTCTTCCTTTGATTTTTGTATGACTTTTTTTACATTGTCATATACCATAGAAACTTTTCTCATTGCCCGTTCTTTGTTATAACCAGATGGATGTAATTCCTCAGCTACATTTATAACACCACCTGCATTGATAATAAAATCAGGTACATAGAGTATTCCTTTTTCTTGTAGGATTTCTCCATGTTTTTCTTCCTTCAATTGATTGTTTGAAGACCCTGCGACAATTTTACATTTTAGATGCGGTATTGTCTCATCATTTATTACAGCACCAAGTGCACATGGTGCAAATATGTCACAATCAACACCGTATATATCATCAGGTTTTACATACTCAGCATTAAATTCACTGACGGCTCTTTTTACATTATCTTCAAAAATATCTGTGATTATTAATCTCGCTCCTGCTTCATGCAAGTATTTTGCTAAATTATATCCAACATTCCCAACACCTTGAATAGCAACTGTTTTACCGCTTAATTCAGTTGTTCCAAACACTTCTTCACAAGCTGCTTGAATGCCTCTAAACACCCCGTATGCTGTAAAAGGAGACGGATCACCACTTTTCTCAGCAAGTCCCGCAACATAATTTGTCTCCATACTTATATAATCCATGTCTTTCATATTTGTCCCAACATCTTCGGCGGTTATATACCTTCCATTAAGCCCATCTATAAACCTGCCTAAGCTTCTAAATAATGCTTCACTTTTATCCTTTCTTGGATTTCCAATTACAACAGTTTTTGCGCCACCAAGATTTAGACCAGCAGCCGCATTCTTGTAAGTCATGCCTCTTGCAAGCCTTAATGCATCATTTATCGCGTCTTCTTCTGTATCATAAGTCCACATCCTGCATCCACCTAATGCAGGACCCAATGTTGTATCATGTATTGCTATCACAGCTTTTAGATCAGATGTTTTATCATAACACAATACAACGTTTTCATAGTCAAACTCTCTCATTGTTCTGAATAATTCCATAAAAACACTCCTCTTTTTAATATTTTAGGCAATTATATGTTTTTATCTGATGCCACAATTGAAGCAAGCAATATTGAATTAAATTTAGATTCTTTAGAGTCAGATCTTGATGTTAAAATAACCGGTTTTTTTGCTCCAACAATTATTCCCGCTATTCTTTTATTCGCAATAAATGTGATAGCCTTGTAAAGCATATTGCCAGCTTCTATATCAGGTGCGATGAGAATATCGGCATTACCTGCAACAGTGCTATTTATACCTTTGTGGTAAGCCGACTCAATAGAAAGCGCATTATCTAATGCCAACGGTCCATCTACTATCACGCCTTTAAACTGACCTCTATCGCTCATCTTTGCCAAAATTGCAGCATCAATTGTCGCCTGCATAGCTGGATTTACCATCTCTACAGCAGCAAGTACAGCTACCTTTGGATCGCTTATTCCTATCTTTTTCGCCACGTAAGCTGCATTGTATATTATGTCGATCTTTGCTTTTAAATCAGGTGATATATTCATTGCTGCATCACTTAAAAGCATTAATCTATTAAATGGAGATTCAAAAACAGCTACATGACTTAATAACCTATCTGATCTTAGATCAAATTCCTTGTCTAAAACGGCTTTTAATATTACCGATGTTGGCACTAATCCCTTCATAATCATGTCTGCTTGCCCATCACTTACAAGCTTTACTACCGCTTCACACGCTTTTACATCATCTTTTACATCTATAATCTCATGATCTCTTAAAGGCATCGATATAGAAAGTGCAAGTTTCTCTATCTCTGACTTATCCCCTACTAAAACAGATTTTATTATTCCTTTTTCGTAAGCATCTTTCACAGCTAAAAGCACATCGACATCAGCCGCTTGTGCAACAGCCACGATTTTAGGATTCAAATCTTTAACTAATTCATACATTTCTTTAAAACTTTTCACCGAAAGCACCTTCCATATTTTCTTATCTTATATTTTGAAATAGTGAGAAAAATTATTATTTTATAAAAGTTTATTGCTTAAAATTTTTTAATGCTTACAATTTATATTTAATATATTCTCCATTTATTCTAAAATTCCTTCTTAGTTTCACAAAATTTTTTTGACCTTTATAATGCAAAAATGGGATTCCATCTCATGGTACGTCACCACCATTTAACGTATCAATGTCATCATTTAAAGTAATGTATCTCACACCGTGGAAAAACTTTTTCCAAATACCTTCTATTTCAATATAATCTCTCTAAAGACAAGAAAGGTCTTTAGTGCCTATGCATAATTTGCTTTAATAAATCATTTAAGCTTTTCCCTTTTTCATTAAAAATCCTTTAAACAACAAAATTATCATCATACATCTTATCTGATTTTTTTCTTTCTATCCAATTGAACTGCTTTCTTTAAATTTATCTTATACAATATATGAATCAATAATTTTTTAATTTCGGAAAGAGCTTCCGTAATTCTGTCTCTTTCATAATGTTGAAAAAAATCGTCAATCGTGTTATCATAATAAGCGGTATATACCCACCCGGGTATATAGGGTTTATTAGCAATAAGGAGGATACGTCATGAAAAGCAAAGATAAAATAGCAATAATGCCATGTGCAGGTATCGGGCAAATTTTTGGGCAAATAACAAGGGAAGTTGGATACAATCTTGTTGATGATTTATACCCTGAAAACACAGTTTTAGTGTGTCCACCAGCTTTAGCAGTAGATATTCAGGAAGATATAGATTTTATAAACGAATATCCTGTATTGGTTTTAAATGGATGTAAAGATCGATGCGCGACAAAATTGATTTTGCAAAAAGGCGGCCAAGTCGAAGCAGAAGTTTATCTTCCTGACATACTGAAGAAAGAAAAGATCTCGCTGAAAGATGAGAAAAGAGGAAGATTAGGTGAAAAATCTAAATTGGCCATTCAAAAAATGACTGAAGATGCCAGTAAGTTGGTAAAAAATCTTTTAATTAGGTAGATAAATAGGCATAGCAAACTAAGTTTATTCATTAGTTTCTATGCTTATTTTTTTATTTTCAAATTTTAAATACATTGAATGTTACATAGAATTATTTATTTTATTTGTACATATTATTTACTATAAATGATAGGCAGGGAGGGATATTTTTTGCTATTTAAAGGGTATCATAAAATAGCAATTCCTATTTTGTTGTTAATAGCCACAAGCATCTGGGGAATATTGTTTTTCAATAAAACATTATCTACTGTAGCAGACAACAAAGAAGAAATAAAGCCCTTTTTAGATGCTTTCTTTGAGTCAAGAGGAAGCGTACTTTTAAGCGGAAATATTAAAGACATAGAAAAATATTACGATGTTGCTAACACAAATGGCAAATGGGCTCTTGAACATGAAAAAAGAAGAATTGATTACGTAAAAGGATGGTCTGAAAAAAGAAATCTTAAATTCGTAGAAGCACAATCAATTTACAGAATCAAAAGTTTGAAAGTTGGCGAACAGTCTATATGGCTCTATTTGGTAGAGACGATGAAGATGGGCTACGAGTACAATGTAAAGCCTGGCTTGATAAATTACATGGGGCTGGGGATTCGGCATTCCATTCAGTTGGTTAAAATCAACGGCAACTGGGTGATACGCCGCGATTGGTACTACGATCCATTAGATGAAGATTCAGCATTTATAGATATTAGCCCTGCTGACGGAATAGCCACAGAAATATCGCCAACCAATACCACTCCTGCAGGTGATAGTCAAAATCAGAAAAAAGGAAATTACGATAGAGAAGGCGCTGTAAGGTATGCTGATACATACGCTGGTGCTGCATGGGGTAGCGGAAATAACTATGAATACAACAAAAAATACAGAGATTATAATGGCGTTGGTGGCGACTGCACAAATTTTGCTTCACAAGTCTTGCATGAAGGTGGTGGACTAAAGATGGACTACATCTGGAACTTTAATGGCCGTGACTCTAGTACAGCATGGGCACAAGCTCCTGCACTCTTTAACTACCTTATATACAATGGAAAAGGAAGGCTTATTGCGCAAGGTACATACATAGACATGGTAAAACCATCGGATTCACACCCTGCAGGAGCGATACGGGAACTAAAAAAAGGTGATCTCATTTGCTATGAAGAAAAAGGTACAATTGTTCATTTTGGCGTTGTAACAGGTTTTGATTCTTACGGAATTCCTGTTGTAAACACACATACATCTGACAGATACCATGTTCCATTTGATTTAGGATGGGATAAAAAGGTTATTTATAGATTCATTCACATAAATGATTAAAGAGAGGCGAAATCCTCTCTTTAATCATTTATGTCTGATCAAGGCTCGTAAGAACATCATCAAAAACGTCTATCCTGCATTTTTGATTTTTTACATCCCAATGTGTACATATTTCGCAGCTTCTTGATGATGAGTTTGCCATGGATATCATTGAAGCCTTGCCTAAAGAATCATCATAGCTAAAATCAGGACACGCTTCACCCACCGCTTTTAACTGATCTTTATTAGCCATCTGTATCACCGCCTGTACTTCTTTTTATTGCACTTTCTATGTCTTCTGGTGTCATCCCAGTTGCATCAATTATTGGCGATTTTGTATACGTATTTTCAAATCCAACCATGTCTTTGTGCTGTCCTGTTATTACTATTGCATCATAATCATTGACGTTAATACCGCTTAAATTGCTATCTTGCTCAAGATTTACTACATCATATCCTTTACCAGTAAGGTATCTTTTTACATTTGAAAGCTCTCTTTCAACGGCTATCTTTTTCCCCATTAAAAACACCTCCAATAGCGAATACATAATTATTATTAGTTTAATGTACCTTTTTATTCGCATAGGAGGACTATTAAAAGCGATAAAAACATTAAAAATGCTGATGCCATCAATAGCACTTTTCCCCATTGTGTCATATAAATAAAATCATATCTTTTTTCAGGAAGTTCAAGGTTTCTAAATATTCTACTTATAGTCCTCATATCGTTAAACCAATATGATACATACAAAAAACCTCCAATAAGCCCCACAACACATCCGACAATAAAAAAATAATTGCTGTAACTTACATACGTAGAATGTATTCCATTTAAGGCAATATTTATAACAACAGTAATAAAAGATAAAATTATACCAAGTAAAATACCTTTCAAGCTAACAACTCCTAAATATCTTAGTATCTACCTTTTTCTCTTTTGAATAATTATATCATATTTTTCTCGAAGATTATTACCTCATTTAATCTTTAACAAATGTATAAGTCAAATCGAATTTATTTATATACCAAATAATATCTTATGATTCTATCAGCGTATTCTGCTCTTTTATCCCATGAATTTTCTCGCGCTACTTCCATAAGCTTTTCCTTTTTCACGACGCTAACATTTTCGATGGCTTTTTTTATCAAATATGCAAATTCTTCCTTATCATTGGCAGAGTAAATGCCATCGCATTTTATGATAGATGGCAATTTGGAAGAAACGATTTGTTTTCCGGCGCTTAAATATTCATACATTTTTATTGGATCGGCACCTTCAGTCATTGTTGTAACTTTAAAAGGAATTATAGTCACATCAAAATACTGTAAATAATTTGGTAGGACGTCATATTTTTTCTCTCCTAAATAAAAAATATTCTTTCTAATAGGCACTTTTTTTGTATTCAAATTAGGACCAATGTACACGAAATTATACTCAGGACATTTTAAAGCAATATAATCCACTAAATCCCAATCTATCCACGTCGCCAATGCTCCTATATATCCAACTATAGGTTTATCACCAGGTAAATCAATAGGTCTTTCTGAAAAAATTTTGCTTGCTTTCTTAAAATGTTCAAAATCCGCACCGTTTGGCAGCAAAAATGTCCTTTTATTGACTTTAATATTTATATTAAATAGTTTTTCAGATGAAGCAAATACTATGTTGGCAGCTTTCTGCACTTCTTCAAAATTAAGCTTCCATTCTGTAAATTCTTCTGAAGGATAATCTATAGAATCAAATATCACATATTTTTTCTTGAACATTTTTAGAAAATTGTAATTTGGAGGATATGATATCCATACTATAGGAATTTCTCTAAATTTTACACTACCAATATCTACACCATTTACAATGTATAAATTTTTCCTTACCTCTATTATCCCTCTATTGTAGCTGTCATCAAAAGATTTATTAACGTAGTAAACTGTATAATTCCTTTCAGACATACGACTCAATAGCTGCTGTGGCCTCTGATAAAGCCAGTTAAAATTAATAGTAGGTGGGTATATAATCGTCGCCATGCAAATACCTCCTGTGAAATTTTTATTTTGTACTCATAATATTCAAAAAAACTATATTTCGCTAATTTTAAAAACCCTCAAATTGATTGTTAATTTATTATCATAGCAGGAATTTTGAACTTTATGTAGAATATAGTTAATTGGCTATTTTATGAAGGAGGTGTTACTGGATTAAATGCATATAAAAAATAAAGATGAGTACATAAACATAATGGTTGTACCAAATTCTAAAAAAGACATAAAAAGCTTTAAAATAAAAAGATCTGCTTTAAAAGCTTATATATTTGCAGCGGCAGTGCTTTTGATAGGCTTGTTTTCAACCTTTTTTTATTTTGCAGGGAGATATGCATATCTTTACGCCGCAGTTCATGAAAAAGACAAGATAATTGCAGAAAAAAATCAAAAAATAGCAGAAATGCAGGACTTAAACCAATCTCAAGACAAAAAGATCGCCATGCTTAATGATAATGCTAAGAAGTTAAGTGACAAGATGAAAAGTCTTGACGAGTTAGAGCAAAAAGTCAGGCGAATGGTAGGACTAAGTTCACCAGAAACGAGCCGTGGCGGCATAACACGTGATTCAAGGGATTTAACTTTAGATGAAAAAACCACAAATGAGCTTTCAAGCGAAATAGATAATAAAACATATGAATACAAAACTCTGATAGATGATATAAGCAAAAGATTGGATTATCTCGCATCGCTGCCATCATCATATCCTGTTGTAGGACCTATAACATCACCATTCGGAAGTCGCACATCCCCTTATGGCGAAAGCTCGGAGTTTCACCCTGGAATAGACATTGCCGTAGGATACGGTACACCTGTTAAAGCGGCGGGCAAAGGCATTGTAACTTATGCAGGATGGCTTTCCGGATATGGAAATGTAGTCATGATAAATCACGGTTATGGAATCACTTCTGTCTACGGTCATAATTCTCAACTGTTAGTAAGAGTGGGACAAACTGTAAACAGGGGTGATGTCATAGCAAAATCAGGTAGCACAGGTCGCAGCACGGGGCCACACGTGCATTTTGAAATAAGGCTAAATGGCAATCCAGTCGATCCTTTGAAATATCTTAGCAAGTGACGTATGATAGTTGCCAAAACCCAAAAGGAGGTGTACTATGTTTCAAAGAAAAGATGCTAATACATTTGATGTAAATACTGATAAGATCGATACAATAATTGGCAAAAACACAAAAATAGAAGGAAACATTTCTTCTCAGGGCACTATGAGAATCGACGGATTAGTTACTGGAAAAGTTGAAGTAGAAGGCAATTTAATTGTCGGTGAAAATTCAAAAATAGAAGCTGATATAAAAGCTGATAATATTTCAGTTTCTGGAGAGATAGTTGGAAATCTTACAATAAAAAATCAAGTGCAGATAACATCCACTGGAAAAGTATACGGTGACATAGAGGTTCAAAATCTCATTATTGACGAAGGCGCAATATTTGATGGAAAATGCAAAATGAATAAAAAAGCAGAAAAGAATGCCGAAACTCAACAAAAGAAAAAAGATGTAAAATAAGGAGCTAAAGCTCCTTATTTTTTTAGAAGTCTATGAAGTATCGCTGTAGCTTCTGCCCGCGTCGCAAAATTTTTCGGCATAAAGTGATATGTATCGTATCCAGATATAATCCCCCTATTTGACAAAGCGATGATATCGTATTTGGCAAAACTGTTGTTTATGTCAATAAATGAACTATTGGAATACGGTTTGTAACCGTAAGCTTTAGCAATTATAGCGGCGATTTCTTCTCTTGTTATGTAGTTATTAGGCCTAAAGCTGCCATCGTCGTAACCACTTACTATTCCAAGTTTTTTCGCTGTCGCTATGGCATCTCTTGCAAAACTCTGCTGCGTATCCCAAAATCCTTCACCAAGCTCTTCACTAATTCCCATTACTCTTAAAAGCAATGTAACAAATTCTGCTCTTGTTATGTAATTATTAGGTCTATATGTACCATCACCATACCCGGAGACATATTTAAGCATCGCCATATCGTTGATATCATCCCTCGCCCAGCTTGCAAATATGTCTCCAAAATAATCAACTGTATTGCCTTCAATAGCTGCCCAAAAATCCTGGCTTTCGTAACCAAGCCTCCAGAAAGATATGCTGTTTATCCCCACTGATGAAAGATAATCTAATTTTAGCTTAAAACTATAAGAATTTTCAAACCATACTGTGTGCTTTACTCCATTTTTGTAGTATATATAATATGGTTCTTTATATACATTATCCCATAAGGCATTGCCACCATACATACCAATCAAATTTTTTACATCGTCTTCCGTAACGGAAGTCGTTCCAGTTGAAGACCAGTCATATCCATATGCCGGAAGTCCCATAACTATTTTATCCTTATCAATCGTCGATAAAGCATAGTTAGTTACATTTTGAAGCCAATCAAACGAGCAAATTGGGCCGCTGCTTCCACCTGACCAATGTTGATCATAAGCCATTATGATAATTTTATCAGCTATTTTAGATATTGCCGCATAATCAAAACCTCCCGCCCAAAAACTCGATGGACTATCCGCAGTCATGGCAGGTATAGCAACAGTAAGCATCAAATTATCAGCGGCCAATTTTGATTTCAAATCTGATAAAAATTGATTGTAGTTTTGTCTGTCGTTGTATCCAACATTTTCAAAATCAATATTAACTCCTTTGTACCCTCCGTTTTTTACTGCACCTACAATGTTATCAATCAAATTATTTCTTGCAGATACATTATTTAAAACGGAATGTATCAGGCTATTGTCGAATGTACCTCCACTCATGTTGTGAATAAGTAAAAGAGGTGTCACGTTGTCTTTTAATGCTTCATCTTTTATCACATCATTTTCAGTACCGTTTAGATTTCCATTTTCATCAATTCCGTAAGTAAACGTTATTACATAATTGATATTTGATTCATTTTGTATAAAAGAGTCGTAAGAACTATTATCTGCATCGTAATCATGTGTCGCATAAGCATACACAATCCTCTCTGATGCGCTGGTTTTAGCGAAATTAAATAAAAACAAAGATAGAACTATAAAAGCTGCTATAAGCATAAAAAAAGCTTTTTTTATACGCATGCCAAAATCCCCCTTGTGCATTTTCAATATATATGATAACATTGGCAAGCATATATCTTCAACCGTATAAATTTCCCACAAAAGTAAATGAGGCCCATAAAGGCCTCATTTATCCTTGAAACATATTTCTGGTATTAACGATATCCTGTTGATTTGCATTGCTTACAGGATACCACCCTTTTTGTTTCATCAAATTGAATATCTCATAGTGGACATCATGTTCTTCATTTAGTATATTCTTAATGCTAGAATATACATTTTGATTTGCACTTTCTATACAAGCACTGTTGTAAGATTGTAGTAAGAGTATTTCTGACTTTAAACAGTCTGCAGTTATATCTTTATCCGTAAGAGTTGATGTTTGAGATGTGCTTGCTGTGTAAGTTTGATTCTTACCGCTTGCACTGCTTAGATTCTGCATCGTTGCATTGTCGATCGCCCTGCTTATGCTACCTGCCGGCGAATAATCATTAGGCATACCTGTAGCATTTATGCTGCCAGTTGCAGTAGCATTTGTCGACACATTTTTTAAATTGGAATTTGTATATGAATCTATCTGTTTGCTAATACTGCCACCTGACATATCCGGCATAGCTGCTGAATTCATGGCAGTAGTATTTACCTTTGCACTTTTTCTACCCATCTATATCACTCCTATTTCAATAAATTTAATAAAGAGTTGTAATGATTTTGATGCACGTTTATATTTTTTTGAAACACATTTTTAAGCTGTGGATCTGTCACTTGATTCACAGCCGTCTGATACTTCTTTATTATCAATTGCTCTGATGCAAGTTCATCCGAAATATATCCAAGTTCTTTTTGAGTTAATGCCATATTTTTACCTCCTCCTCAGTTATTTTTGCATATTTATTATTTGTAGTTGCTTTTTTTTAATTCAAAAAAAAGCGCATTAAAGCGCTTTTAAACGATTGGAATATATTCACTATTTCCCGCCTCATCAATATCTTTAATGACTTCTTCAATAGTTAGTATGCCTTTTCTTATTTTATCTACTTCACACGACGCGTAGCTTAATCTTATATGCGAATCATCTATTTTATTAGAAAAGAATATACTTCCTGGAACAATAGAAACATTTCTTTCAATACATTTTAAATATATCATTTTTGCAGAAATACTCTCTTTCAATTTTATCCAAAAATAAAACCCTCCATCTGGAATATTAATCTCAAAATAGCTATTGTCAAGCAAAAGGCGTTTCATCTCATCAAACCTATTCTTCATGGTATTTTTAAATACTTCTACATGTTTTTCCCACATTCCTTCTTTCAAATAGATCTCAAATGCTCTTTGCATCAAACCGGATGTTGATAAATCCGTAACATATTTTGCTTCAGCAAAAGAATTTATAAGATTTTTAGGAGATAATATAAACCCTAATCTCAATCCCGGCATATATATCTTAGAAAAACTTTTTATATATATTACCCTATCGTATTTGTCATAGGCTTTTAATGGCAAATGCTTATTATTGCTGAAATTTAACTCATTTGAAAAATCGTCTTCCACAATATAAGTATCATACTTGTATGCAATCTCGATGAGTTTTTTCATCTTTTCCACGCTGTACGAAATTCCAGTTGGATTTTGAAAAACCGGCATTGTGTAAATCAATTTTGGTTTGAAAATCTTCAGTTTCTCCTCCAACATATCTACATTAATTCCATCCTTCTCAAGTTCTATATCTACAATTTCGGCTCCTCTTGATTTAAAAGATGCTATAGCCCATGAATACGTAGGTGACTCAACAAAAACACAATCACCAAAATTTATCAACGCTTTTGATACAACATCTATCCCCTGTTGTCCGCCTGAGATAATTTGTACATCTTCGTAATCGATGATTACCTCATCTTTCTTTATGAACTCTGCAATGACTTTTCTAAGTGGCATGTACCCCTTTGTATCTTGATATTCAAATGCGTATCCACCATCTCTCTCCAAAACTTTGTTTATAATTACTTTAAAATCTTCAACCGGAAACAGCTCAGGGTTTGGAGACGATGAAGAAAAATTTATCATGTTTTTATTTACAAGTATCTGTCCATGTTCCAAAGCTTTTATATCTTCGATAGGCATTTCTGATTGTCTAACAGTTTCAGATACATACGTTCCACTACCGACTCTTTTTTCTATATACCCATTTGCCTCAAGTAGCCTATATGCATTTATGACAGTAACATTGTTTACACCCAACTCTTTAGCTAATGAACGTATGGTTGGCAATTTGTAACCTGGTGGGATACTGCCATTTTCAATGTATTTTTTAAATTGATTAAAAATCTGTATATAAAGTGGAGTAGACTTATTTTTATCTACTGAAAAATTCACCATCTTCAACACCTCTCAATTTGTTTCGATACAATTTAATGATAACATAAATAATAACGATTTTGTACAAACTAATTTGCAAGAAAAAAACTGTAAAGAAGGTGAAAAAAATGTTCTTATTATTAAAAGGTGCAAAAGTTTATGCACCAAAATACATCGGCAAAATGGACTTACTTACATGTAACGAAAGGATTGTCAAAATAGCGAAAGACATCGATATAAGAGATTTTCCCGAACTTTCAACCATCGACTTAAGCGGGCATATAATTGTGCCTGGTTTTATTGATCAACATGTGCATATTGCAGGCGGCGGTGGCGAAGGAGGTCCTGCAACAAGAACCCCTGAGATAAAGCTAACAGAACTCACAAAAGCTGGAATCACAACAGTTGTGGGGCTTTTAGGTGCAGATGGCATAACAAGAAGCATGACAGAATTGCTGGCAAAAGCAAGGGCATTGGAGGAAGAAGGCCTTACCACGTATATATACACAGGTGCTTATGAGCTTCCTACGAGAACACTTACTAATAGCGTCAGATCTGACGTAGCGATAATTGATAAAGTGTTAGGCACTGGCGAAATTGCCATTTCTGATCACAGATCAGCTCAGCCAACAGTACAAGATCTAACAAAACTTGCAGCAGAAGCCAGAGTCGGTGGGCTCTTAGGAAATAAACCAGGAATTGTACATTTGCACGTCGGCGATGGCATAAGAGGTCTTACACCTATTATAGACATCGTCAAAAATACTGAAATACCAATCACACAGTTTATTCCAACTCATGTAAATAGAAATGGTCATCTTTTTTCACAAGCAATGGAATTTTTAAAGATGGGAGGCCGTATCGACTTAACATCAGATATAAAACCTGATGAAAACTCCAAAACTGCACTTAAGCCAATAGATGCAGTAAGAAAGATTGTAGAAAACAATCTACCGTTAGATAACGTGACCATGAGCTCTGACAGCAATGGAAGCATACCTGTATTTGATGAAAACAAAAAACTTATTAAAGTAATGGTTGGCAGTACAATGACACTTTACAGAGATTTAAAAGAAATAATTGCAAATGGTGTCTTGCCACTTGAAGCTGCCATAAAAATAATAACCGAAAATGTGGCCAAAGTGCTTCTTTTATACCCTAAAAAGGGCTGCATAAAAGAAAATTCTGATGCCGATTTTGTAGTTCTGGACAGAAATTTAAACATTTCATCAGTCATAGCAAAAGGCAAATTTATGATTAAATTCAATGAAATCGTAAAAAAAGGTACATTCGAGTAAAAGGACATTTTTTTGAAAATGTCCTTTTATCATGCTTATCAAAAATCAATGATTCCTCTTCAATACATCATCAGCAATATCCATCATTAAGCTTTTCTGCTCACAATCTGGTATCACTTCCAAATACTTGATAGCTTTTTTTACATATTTAAGAGCAAGTTCTTTTGCATAGTCTATGCCACCACTCAACTTTACTTCTTTTATTATGCGGTTTACATCTCTTCTACTTAAATCTCTCTTCCTCAAAATCCCCTCAATTACCTTCTTGCGATCCGTTTTAAGCGCATAGATAAGAGGCAACGTGTATATTCCGTTTAATAGATCACTGCCTAAAGGCTTTCCTACAACTCTTTCTACACCTTCGTAATCAAGAATATCATCGACAATCTGAAATGCCGTACCTATTTCTAAACCAAAATGCCTCATGGCTCTTATCATTTCTTTTGGAAGTCCTGCCTGCGATGCACCAGATTCACAGCTAATTGCAAATAATAAAGCAGTTTTTCTATAAATTCTTTTTAGATATTTTTTAATGCTCAAATCCAAATTATATCTATTATCAAATTGTTCAATTTCTCCCTCACAAATAGCCTTAACGCCCTTCGCAATTAATTTTAAATTTTCTTTTGAAATAATATCAGCTATCAAATTAAATGCTTGGCTAAATAAAAAATCGCCAGTAAAAACCGCTGTTTCTTTACCATATTTGCTTTGAACCGATTTTTGTCCACGCCTCATCTTTGAATCATCAATGATATCGTCATGTATAAGCGTGGCCATGTGCATTATCTCTATAGAAGCTGCTATTGGAATGATTTTCTCCTCACTGTATTCGCCCATTCTGGCAATAGCGATTACAAGAAGTGGCCTTATCCTTTTGCCCCCAGACAAAACCAAATCGTCAATCGCTTTTTTTATAGTTGGAGAGTTAGTCTTGACATTTGCCAAAATAAATTCATCTATCTTTTTCATATCTTCTTTTATAAACTCATATTTGTCAAACAAAACAAACACCTACCACTTAGAATCGTATTTAAAATTTTTGATGTATTTTTTAAAATAATTAGCCACAAGTCCTGTAAAGACGCCCATTATGATTCCAGCAATCATAAGCACAGGTAAATAGGAGAATATAAGAAAATTGTTTATAATTAATGCCGCAACAAATAGCTGACCTACATTGTGGGCAACAGAACCAAAAACACTTACACCAACTAAGCTAAAGTATTTACTGTATCTCTTGTAAACAAAAAACATAATACATGCACTCAAAATACCACCGGATACACTGTACAAAAATGACGTTAAATTTCCAACAAGCAATTGTGCCAACAATGTCCTCAGAATGACCACAATGAGGGATTCTTTAAATCCAAACATCAATATCGTTACTAAAGTAACTATATTAGCAAGCCCGATCTTTATCCCTGGAACAGGGATAGGGACGGGAATAAAGCTTTCAACTATATTCAGCACCAATGCCTGTGAAATCAATATAGAAACATATACAATTTTCTTAGCAGACAGTTTTATGCCCTCCAATCCTATAAAACACATCATAATTATTATATTTGTTTTTTAACATTTAATCAACTGATATCATTTACTAAAAATTTTTGTTTGTTAAATAATTATGCTATAATCAAGATGGAGATAAATTATAACAGGAGGTTTTTATATGGGTACTAAAGTAATAGTGTTAGGCGGAGGATTCGGAGGAGCTACTGCTGCACAAAAACTTGATAAATATTTGCTTAACAACGATGTGGAAATAATGCTTATCGAAAAAAATGATAGTCAGACATACCTTACAGAGCTACATGAAGTAGCTGGAAATAGGATAAAACCTGAAGGTGTAAAAGTTTCATTAAAAGAGGCATTGGAGTACACACGCGTTAAGATTGTACAAGATGAAATAACCAAAGTTGACATAGAAAACAAGAAGTTGTACTCAGAAACATCTGAATACGATTATGATTACCTTATAATAGCTTGTGGAAGTGAACCAGCCTATTTTGGAATTCCTGGCATGAAAGAGCACGCTTTTACATTATGGTCTTTAAAAGACGCTGAAAAAATAAACAAGCACATTCGCGAAATGTTTAAAAAGGCACAATATGAAACTGACAAGCAAAAGAGAGCGAAAATGCTTACATTCATAGTCGGTGGCGGCGGTTTTACCGGAGTTGAAATGATAGGTGAACTCATGGAATGGGTAGATAGGCTGTGTAAAGAATACAAAATCCCAAGAAATGAAGTTAAACTATCTCTTGTGGAAGCATTGCCTAAAATATTACCTACAGTCAGCAGAGAAAATCTAGTTCAAAAAGTAGTAAATTTCCTCAACAAAAACGGAGTAGAAGTCAAGACAAATTCCATGATCACCAGCGTTACACCAGATGGCATCACATTAAAAACAGGAGAAGAAATTCCTACAAAAACGCTAATTTGGACAGGCGGCATTCAAGGAAATAGCTTCGTTTCAAATATTGGGCTTAATACAGATAAAAAAGGAAGAATCGTAGTAAATAAATACATGGAATCATCTAATCCGTACGTATATGCCATCGGCGACAGCGCCTCATATGTAGGAGAAGATGGAAAACCTATGCCTGCCTTGGTGGAATCTGCTTTGCAGTCTGCAGATGCCGCCGCATACAATATTGCCGCTTCCATTAAAAATACGCCAAAGAAAGAACTTAAACTAAATCTTCACGGAAATATGGTATCCGTAGGAAGAAGGTTTGCGATTGCCGAACTATCTGGCATAGGTGGACTCTCCGGATACCCAGCTACATTTATGAAGCACATTGTAAATATGCATTATCTATTTGGCTTAAGTGGTCTCGGCATGTGTGCTCAATATATAAGAGATCAGTTTATAGATGTGCCTGATAAAGGCAAATTAAGCATAATTGAAAACCATGTAGCTGTTACTACAAACATGTTTTGGCTATCACTTATGAGGGTTTTCTTAGGTTTAATGTGGATCATAAGTGGTATCCAACATATACAAGAAGGATGGCTGTCATCAGTTAAATTATCTGCTGGTGCGTCTTCAGCTCCGATGCAAAATGTACCTGCCTGGTATGGCTGGTTTATGGAAAAATTCATATTTCCTCATGCTATATTCTTCCAGTCACTAATAACATTGTCTGAAATAGGCATTGGTCTTTTGCTTGTTGCAGGACTATTTACGTTTATTGCTGCACTTGGAACCATATTCCTTCATATTAATTTCTATCTATCAGGTATGGCGACATTCAACAACTGGTGGTACGTCATAACTGCCATAGCCATAATGGGCGGCGCTGGAAGAGCATTTGGTCTCGACTACTATGTAATGCCTTGGCTTTCAAAAGTATTAAAGCACTGGGTTAGAAGGAAAAAACTAAAACTTAATGTATTTTAATAAAGGCTGTAGGATTTCTCCTATAGCCTTTTTGCTATTAAAAACATATTTGTGCTTAAGCTTTTTTTACGAGTATTTAGTTAATATCCTCTCTGCTATGACTTCCATAGGAAGAGTTGAGTCCATGCTCATCTTCCTCATCAGTGTGTAAGCTTCATCTTCATCTAATTTTTTTACTTTCATTAAAAGACCTTTAGCTTTCTCTATTTTCTTGCGGGCTTCTATTTGCTTTTTTAAGCTTTCTATCTCATTTTTTAAAGATAAATATTTTTTGTGATTTTCTATAACAAATTCAGTCAAACTTAATAACACTGCTTTATCGATTGGTTTTAGCAAATAAGCAAATACCGAATAGTTTTTTACTTCCTCGATAAAGCCCCTTTGAATGGTCTGCGTCATCAATATGACAGGTGCCACATTGTCGCTATCTATAATATGCGCTACTTCATAAGCATTCATTCCCACAATACCCATATCTACCAAAACAAGATCAGGCATCAAGGAGCGAGACAGCCTAATTGCGCTTCCACCATCTCTCGCTTCATAGACTAGATGTCCACTGGACAAAAGCATTCCTTTAAGTGTGCTTCTGCTGTAGTCATTGCTATCAGCTATTATGATGCGCCACTGACTCATGAAAACACCTACCTTAAAACTTAGTAAGGTATTGGTCTATCTCCCACCTTGTGACGTAAGTCCTGTAGGAATCCCACTCAGACCATTTTGCCTCAACATATTTATTGTATATATGCTCACCCAATGCATTTTTTATAACCTCATCTTCTTCTAAGATGACTAAGGCTTCTTCTAAAGATTCAGGTAATTTTTCTATATTCAATTCGCTTAATTCACTTTCACTCATTTCGTAAATATTTTTATCAACTGGCAACGGCGGCATTATCTTATTTTTTATGCCATCAAGTCCTGCAGCTAAAGAACAAGCTAATGCTAAGTACGGATTATTGGAAGGATCAGGTGATCTAAGCTCTATCCTTGTTGAATTTCCTCTTTTAGCAGGTATCCGTATGAGGGGACTTCTATTTCTTCCAGACCACGCAATGTATACAGGAGCTTCAAAGCCTGATACAAGCCTTTTGTATGAATTTACTGTAGGATTTGTTATGGACGTTAGCGCTTTTGCATGTTTCAAAAGGCCTCCAATGTAGTAATAGCAATCTTTGCTAAGGCCCATCTGGTCGCTTGGATCGTAAAATGCATTTTCACCGTTTTTCATGAGTGACTGATTCAAATGCATACCAGAACCTGCAATGCCGTACACAGGTTTAGGCATGAACGTCGCATGAAGTCCGTGCTTTTGCGCTATTATCCTTACTACCATTTTAAATGTCATGACATTATCTGCCGTTGCAAGCGCATCATCATATTTAAAATCTATTTCATGCTGCCCCGGTCCTACTTCATGGTGTGATGCCTCTATTGCAAATCCCATTTCTTTTAGTGTAGAAACCATTTCCTTTCGAGCGCTTTCTCCTAAATCAACTGGTGCCATATCAAAATATCCTGCTGCATCCTGAGTGATTGTAGTAGGATTTCCTTTTTCATCTGTCAAAAACAGATAAAATTCACATTCTGGTCCCACATTCATAGTGTAGCCTAATTTTTTTGCTTCTTCTAAATTTTTCTTAAGAATATACCTTGGATCACCTTCAAAAGGCGTACCATCAGGATTGTATATATCGCAAATAAGCCTTGCCTCCACACCACTTGTTGTCCTCCATGGGAATATTACAAATGTATCGGTATCTGGCCTTAAATACATATCAGATTCTTCGATTCTGACGAATCCGTCTATTGATGATCCGTCAAACATTATTTCGTTATTTAAAGCCTTATCAAGTTCTTCAATAGGAATCGAGACATTTTTCATGACGCCAAAGATGTCGCTAAACTGCAAATGAATGAACTCAACACCACGTTCTTTAGAAATCCTCAATACGTCTTCTGCACTGTATTTGTTTCCCATAGCAATCCTCCTTAAATTAAAAATAGGTGTACTCAATTAAGGACTCTATCTTCCTTCATTGAGGACACCATTGCCCATCTAAAAGTATGACTTTACAAAATTATAACACATGAAATTCAACATAACAATATCATTCGTCCTTTTTTTCAAGCTCAATATCTATTCCATCTATAACACCAGATATGAGATTGAAAATCCATGTCCCAAAAGCGCTAATTAGCGCCAGCATCACCCCATAAATTATGCCAAATATGAGTCCTCCAAATACACCTAAACCAAAGAATCTAGCATCTCCTATACTCCCGAATAGACCCCCAATTAAACCTAAAACAGCTCCAATTATAACACCGTATAACAATGTGAACTTAAAGACAGAAAAAACAGACACTTTTTTGATTTTATAATTCCACATACGCACTCTCCTTTCATGTAGCCTTTAGCTACTACGTTATAATTATATTATACCATAATTTTCTTATGCAAGTACAAAAATTTACAACCTTACAAATTTTAAAAAAATTATCTGTTCATTAAATTAAAACATCCTGGCAATACTATCTATTGAGGTGATTCTATGAAAAAATATCGTAAAATTGTCTGTCTATTATTGATATTTATTTCAGTATTTCAGCTTTCTGCTTGCAAGAATAAACAAAAAAAGCCCATTCCGCAGAAAAAAACCAGCACGACTCAAAAAATGTCTACACCGAAAGAGCTTGCCAAAATCGAAAGCGACATCGACACAATAATAAAAGAAGCTAAAAAACTTAAAGAATCCCAAAGTGGTAAAAGCGCTCAACAATCAACCACAACATTAGCGCCTCAGGATAAAAAGCAAAGTTCATCAAAAAGCCAAGGAGGCGGAAAATCTAATGAAAAAGGTGCTAATAAAAAACAGCAAAAACAGTCACCAGAAGAAAAATCGTGGAGCACAATAGATAAAACTGTAAAAGATATACATACAAATTGGAATGTTTTAAGCCCTATTGCTACAAAAGCTGGAGCCAGTACCGATTTGCTGAACAATGTAGGCACAGCGATAAATATTCTAACGACAAAGTCTTCCAGTAAATCATTAGATGAGACAATGATCGCTGCAAATAATGTCTACAAATTTGTGCCTGAAATCGAAAATTACTTTAAGACGACATCACCTCCTGACATTAAAAAGCTCAGATTTTACAGCAGAGACATTGAGTTTAATTCAACTTTAGGCAAGTGGGCTATTGCACTAAAAGATATAAATGAGATAAAAGCGATTTGGAAAAACATAAGGATAAAATTGCCTAAAGACGCTAAAAACGCATCAGATAAATTTGATGCAGGTCTTAGTGAATTAGAAAAAGCTGTACAATCAAAAGACAGCACTATCACCAAAATCAAAACAAGCGTTTTAGAGACAGATATTAAATCGCTTGAAAAAGCATCAAAGTCGCAAAAATAACCTCTTTTAGGGGTTATTTTTGTATAACCTTATTTTATTGACTTCATATAATAATAATGATATATTTTAAATAACAAAATTACTTTATTGCACTATATCATTGAATTTTTATTTTTAAGGAGGATAATAATGGGAGTCAATGTAGCAATCGTAGGTGCAACAGGCCTCGTAGGAAGAACGTTCATTAAAGTTTTAGAAGAGAGAAATTTCCCGGTGGACAATTTATATTTGTTTGCCTCAAAAAGAACTGCCGGCCAAAAGCTTACATTTAAAGGAAATGAATACACTGTAGAAGAATTGACAGAAAAAAGCTTTGATAGAGATATAAAGATAGCATTATTTTCAGCAGGCGCTACAGTAAGTAAAATGTACGCTCCTATAGCAGCAGAAAAAGGAGTAACAGTCGTTGACAACTCCAGCGCATGGCGAATGGATGATAATGTACCACTGGTAGTTCCTGAAGTAAATCCACAAGATATTAAATGGAATAAAGGCATAATAGCAAATCCTAATTGTTCAACGATTCAAATGGTGGTCCCGCTAAAGCCCCTTCATGACAGATACAAAATAAAGAGAATTGTCGTCTCAACATATCAAGCAGTATCTGGTGCAGGCAAAAAAGGCGTTGATGACCTTGAAAGAACATTAAATGGCGAAAAAAATCAATGTTTCCCTTACCCTATAGCAAATAACTGTATTCCTCATATAGATGTATTTTTACCTGATGGATATACAAAAGAGGAGCTTAAAATGATCAATGAGACAAAAAAGATAATGGGTGACAATTCTATAAAGGTATCACCTACGACGGTTAGAGTGCCCGTTAAGAATTCACACAGTGAAAGCGTCAATATTGAATTTGAAAAACCTTATCAAATGGAAGACTTAAAGAACATTTTAAAAAATGCTCCTGGAGTAGTTTTAATGGACGATCCAGAAAATAACATATACCCAGTTGCGACAATCGCAACAGGTCACGATGAAGTATTTGTGGGTAGATTAAGACGTGATGAAACAGTATACAGCGGATTAAATATGTGGATTGTTGCAGATAATATCAGAAAAGGCGCCGCATCTAATGCTGTGCAAATTGCTGAGCTTTTGATTAAATGATGTCTTTATGATCTGAGAAAGGATGGTTAATAATGCCAGTATTTAAGGGTTCAGGTGTTGCCCTCGTTACTCCATTCACTGAAGATGGAGTTAATTTTAATAAGTTAGAGGAACTTTTAGAATGGCATATAAAAGAAGGTACAGATGCCATAATAATATGTGGCACAACTGGTGAATCGTCAACGATGACAGATAAAGAAAGAATGGATACAATTAAATTTGCAGTTGATAAAGTAAATGGTCGCATCCCGGTCATAGCTGGGACTGGCAGCAATGATACGCGTCACAGCATTGAACTAAGTAAATATGCTTCATCTGTCGGTGCTGATGCTCTGCTTGTCATAACACCATACTACAATAAGACTACTCAAGCAGGACTTGTCAAACATTTTACAGAAATCGCCAAAAATGTCGATAAGCCAATAATAATATACAATGTTCCAAGTAGAACAGGAATGAACGTGAAACCAGAAACATACTTAGAAATATGCAAATACGTTGACAATGTTGTTGGTGTAAAAGAGGCCAGTAGCGATATAGTTCAGATAGCTGAGATAGCCAGGATAATGGGCGATAAATTTGAAATATATTCAGGAAACGACGATCAAGTCGTGCCGATACTTTCATTAGGAGGCATAGGTGTAATTTCTGTCACCGCAAATATCGTGCCTCAAAAAATACACGAAATGGTAATGCTATTTTTGAATGGAGATATAGAAGCCGCAAGAAAGTTGCAATTGGAATTAAATCCTTTAAATAGCGTCATGTTCATAGAAACTAATCCAATTCCAGTCAAGACGGCAATGAATTTAATGGGTTTCAATGTCGGACCATTGAGGCTTCCTTTAGTCGATATGTCCGAAAAGAATTTAAATGCACTGAAAACTACGTTAAAAGAATTTGGACTGATATGAGGAGGCTGTATTAATGATAAGAGTGATAATAAATGGTTGCTGTGGAAAAATGGGCAAAGTAATCGCAAGCATGGCTTCACAGAATCAAGACTTTGAAGTTGTTGCTGGAATCGATCAAAATCAGTGTCAATGCGGATTTCCCGTCTACAAAAGCCTTGATGAAGTAGATGTGGATGCCGATGTAGTGATAGATTTTTCATATCACACCGCTGTGCCGCAATTGTTAAAAGCCGCTGTAAGCAAAAATTTACCTGTTGTCGTTGCAACAACAGGGCTTGACGAAGAAGAAATTAACTCTTTAAAAGAAGCATCTAACCATATTCCTGTGTTTAGGTCTGCTAACATGTCATTAGGCATCAATGTACTTATAAGTTTAGTCAAAGAAGCCGCAAGAGTTTTAAGTGATAATTTTGACATAGAAATACTTGAAATGCACCACAATATGAAAAAAGATTCGCCAAGCGGAACAGCTTTGCTTATTGCGGATGCCATCAACAGCGTTTTAGGTGATAGAATGGAATATATGTATGGAAGACACTCAAATGTAGATAAGCGAGATAAAAATGAAATAGGAATCCATGCTTTAAGGGGTGGCACCGTAGTAGGCGAACATGAAGTGATTTTCGCTGGTCACGACGAAATCATTAAAATCAGCCATTCTGCAAGATCAAGAGAAATATTTGGGAATGGCGCGCTTTTAGCCGCTAAGTTTTTAATAAATCAAAAACCTGGACTTTACGACATGGAATCACTTGTCAAGAAAGGATGATGACTTTTGAATTCAAAAGATGAATTGACAAATCCTTATGAAATAGCAAAATTCATAAAGGAATCTAAAAAATCAACACCAGTAAAAGCCTATATAAACGGAAACATAGATGTAGACGAAAAGATATTTAAAGTTTTTGGCACTGACAATTTTAAAATAATTTTTGGAGAATTAGAAGATGTTAAAAAACTTTTAGATGAAAACAAAGACAAGATTAAGGATTATCACCTTGAATACGATAGGCGAAATTCAGCGATACCATTACTAGATATAAAAGACTTAAATGCCCGTATCGAACCAGGCGCCATCATAAGAGATAGAGTAAAAATAGGAAAAAATGCAGTAATCATGATGGGTGCTATCATAAATATAGGTGCTGAAATTGGTGAAAATACAATGATAGACATGAATGCCGTTATCGGTGCAAGAGGAATAATCGGGAAAAATGTCCATGTTGGCGCTGGTGCAGTCATAGCAGGCGTGCTGGAGCCACCAAGCAGTATACCTGTTATAGTTGAAGATAATGTGCTTATAGGAGCTAATGCCGTCCTTCTAGAAGGTGTCAGAGTTGGTCACGATGCTGTTGTGGCAGCAGGGTCTGTCGTCACAGAAGACGTACCGCCAAACACTGTCGTAGCTGGCGTCCCTGCTAAAATTGTCAAAATCAAAGACGAAAAGACCAGAGAAAAAACTAAACTATTGGACGATTTAAGAGGTTAAAAAAACCCGGCTTAGCCGGGTTTTAAAATTCTATTCCATATCTAGCGGAAATACCTTTTTCAAAAGGATGTTTAACTAACTTCATCTCTGTCACAAGATCTGCATTATCAATAAGCTCTTTAGGAGCATTTCTGCCTGTTAAAATCATCTCCATTGTATCTGGCTTTTCCTTCATGAGTTTAAGCACATCTTCCACAGAAAAAATATTGTTCTGTATTACCCCCATTATTTCATCTAATATAAGCATATCGCACTCTTCATTTTTAATGACATTTTCTATAAATTTATAAGCCTCATGCATCTCATCTCTAAGTACATTTTTTTCGTTCTCATCCATCTGAAAGAAGAATTTTTCACTTGACTGAAATCTAAAAACCTTGAAATTATCTATGTTTTTTAAAACATAAAGCTCTCCCGTATCTCTCCCTTTTAAAAATTGAACCATATATACCTTAAAGTCTCTGCCTAAAGCTCTTATGCCAAGGCCTATAGCAGCAGTCGTCTTGCCTTTTCCATCGCCTGTGTATATTTGGATCAAACCGTTTTTCAACGACAATCTCTCCTTTTGTATGTAAAATATCTATTGCTGTGTCAAAATCAAATCCTCTTTATTGACTTTTTCCATTTTTGTTATGGATACTTCATAGGCTGTTCTCGTTATAATCTCGTTATTATCTCCTTTTTTTTGATATTCTCTGCTTTGTACCCTTCCCCACAATTTTATGCGATCGCCTACTTTCAGCTTTTCGCAAAATCTGGCATTTCTCCCCCATGCGATTACTGGAATATAGTCTGACTTGCTGTATGGTCTATTGACAGCCACAAGCAAATCTGATATTTCTCTCCCAAATGGTGTTGTTCTATAAACAGGCTCTTTACATATAAATCCGTCCAAAAAAATCTCATTAGGATTTTTAATGCTTTCATCATCACTTACGACTATAATATCCCTTGCAAAAATAGTCAATATCAGCCTATTTTTACCACCATTTGGCGATTGCCTATTATAAGATCTAAGCTGTCCTTCTATTTTCACTTTAGTGCCTGGAGTTAAGTTTATGCCTTCAAATAGTCTATTTGAAATAGTAATCGGAAGCATATCTTTTGCGTCACTTAGTCTTGGCACTTCAAGCGTAAAATTATAAAACTGCTCCCCATAAAGCTCGTGACTAAACTCCAATTCGCTTACAATTTTACCAGATACATTAACCATATTATTCCCCAATATATTACCTGCCATCTGTTTACTCTCCCTTCCATCATGTGTATCTTCTTAAAATATAGATATTAACAAAGAAGAGCATTTATGACAGGTTTATTAAAATATTTAATCGTTTTACATAAATAAACTTCATTGAACCACCCAACCTCAATACGAAGTATTGCAAAAAATTTGATATTATTTTTCTCAACATTATCAAAATAATATCATTAATTTTATTTTTTTGCAATTATTATTGCATAACTTAATAAAATTTTATTGTTCTTTATGTTGCCTGCCCTCATGATCAATATAGTAATTTTCTTTATATATCAACTGACTTATAGGAACTATTTGATATCCATTTTCTTTCAGTTTATCAATGATGTACGGTATCGCCTCAGGTGTAAATTGACCATTATTGTGAAATAGAATAATGGAACCTTTTTTAACGTTCGGCAATACCCTGTTTATTATCGCTTCCGTATCAAGGCCTCTCCAGTCAAGCGAATCTACATCCCATTGTATAGTATAATATCCTAAACTCTTTGCTGTCTCAATGACTCTATCGTTGTAGTCACCGTATGGAGGTCTAAATAAATAAGGCTTTTGTCCAGTGATCTTTACAAGTTTCTCCTCACAAGCTTTTATCTCATTTGCCATTTCCGAATCGCTTAACTGCGTCATGTGTGGATGTGTATTGCTGTGGTTTTCCACATCATGACCTTCTTCATAAATTTTTTTTACAAGTTCAGGATATTTATCAATCCAAAGCCCCGTCAAAAAAAATGTGGCCTTTACATTTTTATCTTTTAATATCTGCAGAAGTCTTTCTGTCTTATCACTGCCCCATGATGCGTCAAACGATATGGCAACCCTTTTATCAGGAATATCAACACTGTAAATCGGAAGCTGTCTGTTTATATTAAATAGCGTACTTATAACAGATGGAACACCGTAATTTGTGTATAAAATAGATATAAATGCTAGTACGAAAACCGCTAACAAGTTTATGATGACGCTTTTTTTGATATAATATATCTTCACAAAAAATAACCTCCCAACTACGAATCTATAATAAATTTATTCCTTTGGGAGGTTATTATTACTATTTTATAGTAAGTTTAATATTGGCAATGGATCGCTTAAGTCCTTTAAGACAATATCTGCCCCTTTCACTGTTTCATAATTGCCAACTCCAATAGACACCATTCCTGCTCTATTTATGGCTTCAATACCAGCTTTAGAATCCTCTATTCCTATACATAATTTAGGTTCAACGTCAATTCCTGCGGCAGCGTTTAAGAAAATTTCCGGATCTGGTTTGCCATTTTTTATTTTTTCTGCATCCACAATGTAGTCAAATGTCTCAATAAGGCCAAGATTTGAAAGAACGGTTTTTGCATTCTTGCTTACAGAAGCCACAGCTATTTTTATTCCTCTATCTTTTAATTCTTTTATTAAGTCTACTACACCAGGAAGTAAATCCTTAGGTGTCATTCTCTTTATCATCTCTTTGTAGTATTCATTTTTTTTATCTGCCAGATAATACTTTTCTTCTTCACTAAAGAATTTATCGCTTTTTTTCAAAATTATCTCCAATGACTCAATTCTGCTAATGCCTTTCAAATTTTCATTTATTTCTCTGTCAAAATATACATTTAATTCATCAGCCAACTTTTTCCATGCCAAATAGTGGTATTCAGCAGTATCCGTAATCACACCATCTAAATCAAATATCACGCCTTTATGTTTAACACTTTTGTTTATCAACTTTTTTCACCTCTTTTTCAACTTTATCACCATTCAAAAGCGTTATTTCTTCATCGTAAACATGAATTTTCAACATCTCACCTTCAAGCAATAAAAATGACGCTTTTTCTTGGGTAATGCTCACATGTATTTTACAATTTTTATATCTAATGTTGTACGATAAAGACTTCCAACTTTTAGGTATATTAGGCATAAAATGAAGTCCATCAGGATATGTCATCATTCCACCAAATCCACTTATGATTGCGCTCCAAGCACCAGCCATGCAAGCAGTGTGTATCCCATCTTTCACATTCCCATTGTAATCATCAAGATCCATTCTTGCCGTCATCATAAAATATTCATAGGCTTTATCATAATATCCGATCTCATTTGCAAGAATACTAAATATGGCTGGTGAAAGCGATGAATCATGAGTCGTTATTGGCTCATAGTAATCGTAATTTCGTTTAATTTCATCAATGCTAAATAATTCTCTTCTTAGGTACATAAGCAATAGGACATCAGGTTGTTTGCATATCTGATATCTGTATATATTTAAATAGTGCCTGTGAAGCAAAAGCGGCTTTTCATCTTCTAAATCTTTAGCATTCAATCTCTCTTTATAAAGAAAGCTATCATCCTGTGGAATAATTCCAAAATCATCTGAATAAGGCAAATACATGTTCTGTGCTGCGTAATTCCATTCATTTAGCTCTTCATCAGCAAGTCCAATCTTTTCTTTAATGTTAGCATAATATTCCGGAGCTTTTTTAGCCATTTCCTTGGCAACAAAGTATGCGTACTCTAAGTTCATTTGTGCCATATAGTTTGTATACGCATTATTGTCAACCAATGCCGTATATTCATCAGGTCCTGTTACGCAATTCAAGCAAAATTTATTATTTTTCAAAGGAATATATGCACCTATGCTTATCCATAGCCTTGCAGTTTCAAAAACAATCTCCGCACCGTACTTGTACAAAAATTCGTAATCTAAAGTTGCTTCAACGTATTTTTTTATAGCCAAAACTATATCAGAGTTTATGTGATATTGAGCTGTTCCAGCGGGAAAATAAGATGAACATTCCGGTCCATCTATCGTCCTCCAGGGATAAAGGGCACCTTTATATCCCAATTCCTTCGCCCTTTTTCTGGCCGCATCTAACAATTTGTATCGAAACATTACAAAGTTTTTGGCGATCTCTGGTTTTGTGTAGAGAAAAAATGGCATGATATAGACATCAGAGTCCCAAAAATAGTGTCCTTCATATCCTTCACCAGTAAGACCTTTGGCACATATATTCGCAATATCATTTTTGGCTACAGACTGCAACAATTGAAATTCGTTGTACCTTATGCCTTGTTGCATAGAAATATCGCCGTCTATTTCCACATCTGCATCCGTCCAAAATTCATTTAAATAATCAAACTGCTCCTTAAAGATGATATTTACTCCATCCGATTTAGCATTTATGACCTCATGGACCGAACTATCAATAAGCTTATCCTCTAAACATTCTCTTGATGTATAGTACGAAATAAACTTATCAAGCTGAAAAATTTTATCTTTTTCAGCATCAATAGAGAATTCAAAACCTATTTTATCATCTGAGTTGTAATTTTTAAGTTCATAATGGCAATCAGTTTTTACATCATGGTTTACAGAACAAATGTATTTTAGCTTACTTCTTTTTGTAGTTTGCATTAACCATCCCATATATCCATCAATGTGACTGTCAATGGTATTTACGACTTTTCCTCTCATGTTGTTTCCTACTCGCATGTCATCTGTCTCATTCCCGTAATATACATTTCCATCAATTTCGGAAATCAATTTTATCTTCCCACTAAAATTTAACGGTCTAAAGCTAAAAACTATAACACCTAAATGTTGCCTTTTAAAAGAGATCAATCTTTTTACAGTTATATCCAGCTTTTTCCCTTTTTCAGTCTCCCAAACAATCTTTCGCTCTGTAAAACCTTCCTTCATATTCAGTGTTCTTTCGTATTGAATTAGATTGCCTTTCAACAAGTCAAATGGCTCATCATCTACTAACAATTTTACAATTTTGCTATCAGCAACATTTACCATTGCTTCACCGTAAGTTGGAAAACCATATCCGCCTTCTGCATAATTGATATCATAGATTTCATAAAATCCGTTAATGTATGTTGCATTAAATGATGTACCATTAGGACCTGAATAACCTTCTTCAAATGTGCCTCTCATACCAAAATACCCATTTCCTAAAGAAAAAATAGTTTCATTGCGATAATTTGTTTCTATATGGAATTTGCTTTCTATTATCTTCCATTCATCATAAGGATATATTGATTTTTTCATCTGAACCTCCACGCTTTCTAAATAAAGTCGACAAACCTATTTTATTGCACCAGCCATGACACCTTTAATGATGTATTTTTGTGAGAACAGGTAAAATATAATTACCGGTATTATCGTCAGCACTAAACCTGCTAATGCCAAATTCCACTCTATAGTAAATTCTCCAAAGAAGAAAAACGTCGACAGCGGAATAGTCCTAAGGTTAGGACTGCGCAATACCAACGACGGAAGCAAATAGTCATTCCAAAGTGATATAACATTCAATATAGCTACAGTCACAATAATAGGCTTAAGATTAGGAAAAACTATTCTCCAAAACAATTGAAACTTATTGCATCCATCAATCGTAGCAGCTTCCTCCATTTCAAGCGGAACATTTTTAATAAATCCATGAAACAAAAATGTAGACATGCCTATGCCAAAACCTATATTCATAAAGATAAGCCCATATCTCGTATCAATCAGCGAAAAATTCGTCCCCGAAATCTGCCATTTACTTAAATACTGCACTAATGGTATCATGACAGATTGAAATGGTATCAGCATTGTTGCAACAAATGTATAAAATATAATATTGGAAATAGTCGTTTTATTCCTTTCGAGAACCCATGCCGCCATCGATGACAGCACGATTATAAACACAACACTTGTAACTGTTATAAACAAAGAATTGCCCAAAGCAGTCAAAAAATCCATCTTTTGTATTGCCTGAATATAATATGTGAAATTTAAGGCCTTAGGTAGACTTAATTCACTTGTAAATATTTCTTTTCTATCTTTAAAAGAATTAATAATCATAATATAAACAGGAAATATAACAAATAGTGTCAATACCCAACCGAATATTTCTAAAATAGTCATATTCTTCTTGGCTTTTTCCATCACATCTCAACCTCTCTTTTCTTTGTTAAATACACCTGAACAAGTGTAATAGCCATGATTACGACAAAAAATACAACAGCTTTTGATTGAGCTATGGCATATTGATTGTGCTTATATGCCGTTTGCACAATATTCATCGTCAATAATTCTGTCGTACCATAAGGTCCGCCGTTTGTAAGCGATAAATTTGTATCATATTGCTTAAATGAATTTGACAAAGTTATAAAAAGGCTTATGGTAAAAGAAGGAACAGTAAGTGGTAGTATGATGTTAAATAGCCTTCTCACAGGTCCTGCACCATCAATAAGAGATGCTTCGATTATGTCTGGATTAATGCTTTCCAATCCTGCAATATATATGATCATTACGTATCCTGACATTTGCCATGCTGATACAATCACAATGCTCCAAAAGGCCATATTAGGATCATTTATCCAATTAAAGAATATATTTGAGGCGTGTAACACAGTCCCCAACTGAACAAACAGTTTTGTAAATATAAATTGCCATATAAATCCTAATATCAAGCCACCTATTAAATTAGGCATAAAGAAAATCGATCTTAAAATATTTCTAGTCTTCATTTTTCTTGTCACAAGAAGCGCTAAAGAGAAACCAATTATATTAGAAACTATTACCATAATAATCGCATATTTAAAAGTCAATAAAAATGCACTTAAAAAATTCTGATCTCTAAACACCTTTAAATAGTTGCTAAATGCTACAAATTTTGAACCAAAAAACGAAAAACCATCCCAATCTGTAAAAGAATAAATTATACCTAATATAAAAGGAATTATTACTACATTTATAAAGATAAATAGTGATGGTATTAAAAATAGCCAAAACGTCAATGTATTGCTATTTTTTTTCATATTTTCACTCCTATCGTATACACATTGATTTAAATTAGGACATACTTCTCGACCATGTGCAAAAGAAGTATGTCCTATAAGCTAATTACTTGCCAGCATCTTGAACCCAAACATTTGTCAATTCTGATAAGAATTGATCATCATTTTTTATAAGTCCAGCATAATACTTTTGAATGACATTAGAACCATCAACATCTATTCCATTAGGGAAATAATTGTTGTACACCCATGGAATGATTTGACCTTTATCAACATACTGAGCAACTTCCGCTGCCAGTGGAGCCTTTGGAGCCTTTACTCCTTTGTATGCTGGAATAAACTTCAAAGTATCTGCAGAATATTCTTGTCCTTTATCGCTTGTAATCAACCAATCCAAAAATTCAATTGCAGCTTTTTGTTGTTCTGGCGTTGCATATTTATTTACACGCCATGCAGTAGCAGTACCAACAGCTAATTTTGTATTTCCACCTGTCGGGAATGGAATAATTCCATATTCAAAATTTGGTTTATCTTGATCCAAGACTGATTGTACCCAGTCACCTTGGTGTATCATAGCATATTTGCCACTTGCAAATCCCGCCACTTGATCATCGTATGAATCAAGTGCATTGTTTGTATATGGTTTTATCTTATCCATATCTTTTATCCATTGCACTACACTCGGTATGTCTTTCATAGTAATTTGCCCTTTGTCAAGTTTCTCTATATCTGTCTTGTAATTTGGATCAACTGCAAAAGCCCAGTTAAAAGGATGTATAAATGAGAAATATGTCTCTTTCGCAAAAGCAATAGGTTTAACAACTCCATTTAATTTTGACAATTTTTCACACGCATTAACTAATGCATCGATGCTTGTTATTGATGCTGGATCTATGTTTGCTTCTTTAAACAAATTTTTATTGTAAATCAAACCATAGCCTTCAACTGCTGAAGGAAGACCATATAACTTGCCATCAACAGTAACATCGTCCTTTACTCCATCTGCCAACATTTCAGCCGCTTTTGAATTTTTTATTTCAGCCATATATGGTTGAAATTTAGGAGTATCTGGTCCTGCAATAGTAAATATCGTAGGTGCTTTTTCTGGTGATGCAGAAAACTGCGATTGTAATACAGTAGCAAAATTATCTCCTGAAGTACCTAAAAGTTTCACTTCTACTTTATCCTGTGATTTGTTGTAGTCATCAATTATAGTTTGGAGATCAGACTGTATCTCGGTTTTGCTTTGCATCACTGTTATGGTTATCTTGCTATTTTGGCTGGAAGCTGTTCCATTTTGACTAGTTTTGCTATTATTGCTTGATGAACATCCTGTCACTAAGGCAATTATTAAGATCGTCGAAATTAATAAACTTAATATTTTTTTCATACAAACGCTCCTCCTATTTTTTAATTTTTATGATGATTGTAAAATCACAATTGAAGTTTTTTTAGCACCTCCTTTTAGTTTTTCCAAGATGAGCAATATCGACTTATTATACATAAAGTAAAAATTTGACTTAAATTCAGCAAGCATTGATACAACAAATATTCTATTAAAAAATATATTTAACAATTTTAATGTTTTACTTGATTGCTTGCCATATTTAAGCTTAATAAAGCATAACTGTAACCGCTTACAGTTTCTTGACAAATAAAAGCTACAGTTTTTATATCATCCAATCTAAAATAGACTGTCAATAAACACAATCTGTAACCGCTTACAGTTATATTGTAACATCTTTTTTAAAAATAATCAATAGTTTTTAAATTATTTTTTTAATTTTTTTGTGCATTTCTTTAAATGCAGGACTGGCGAATAATCAATCTGTGCTTTAAAATAACTCTCTTTTCAGATATTTTTTTATTGTCTATTATCTTTATCAACATGCGAGCTGCAACAGCGCCAATATCGTACATAGGCTGCGCAACAGTAGTTAAAGCTGGCCTCGTCACCTCTGCCAAGTCGAGATTATCAAATCCTATTATCGAAACATCGTCCGGACATCTTAGACCAGCATCATAAATGGCATTAATAGCACCCATAGCCATTACATCACTGAAGGCAAAGATAGCATCTGGTTTAACACTGCCTTTTAGCATTTCTTTTGCAGCTATATAGCCACCTTTTGCTTTAAAATTACTTTCTTTTATCAACTCATCATATACTTTAAGACCAGCTTCTTTCATAGCATCGAGAAATCCGTAAAGCCTATCAACACTATCAACAGTTTCTTTCATACCGTTCAAATCGCCATGGATGACACCTATTTTTTTGTGACCTTGCGATATCAAATATTTTGTAGCGTCATAAGCAGCTTTTTTATTGTCTATTACTACATACGGCACATCATAATTCGTCGCTCTTCCAGCTAATACTAACGGTATTTTTCTGTCTTTGAAAATATCATATATTTCATCCGAAAAATAATCGCTATGGAATATTATGCCATCCACCCATCTGCTTTTCAACATATCAATGTACTGTATTTCTTTATCTCTGGAGTTATCGGCATTGCAAAGAATTATATTGTACTTATATATATTGCATACATCTTCTATTCCGCGAACAACTTCACTATAATACGGGTTAGATATGTCAGGAACTATTAAACCTATAGTGTTTGTCTTCTTCATGGCCAAACTGCGAGCCAATATGCTTGGCTCATAGCCAAGCTCTTTTGCCGCTTTCAATACACTTTCCCTTGCCTTTTCGCTGACGTATGGACTATTATTAAAAACTCTTGAAACAGTTGCTGTTGAAACGTTCGCCAGTTTTGCTACATCATCTATATTTGCCATACAGACCACACATTCCCTTCGCAATTAACTTAGAGTCATAATGCATATAAAATAGTAACCGCTTACAATTATATCACATTCATTTTAATACATCAACACAAATCATTTAAGACCTGTTGTAGAAATCCCTTTGACAAATTGTTTTTGGAATACGAGAAATATAAGTATCATCGGCAACGTCAAAAGTATAGCGCCTGCCATTACTTGATTCCAAAATTGATAATACTGTCCGTAGAATGAATTTAATCCAACTGGCAGTGTGTACATATTATCGCTGGACGTCAAAAGACTTGGCCACAAAAAACTATTCCAATTGCCTGTAAACATGAATATAAACTGTGTTGTAAGAGCAGGCTTCGACAATGGTAAAACTATTTGCAGAAAAATCCTAAATCTAGACAATCCATCTATCGTTGCAGCTTCTTCCATCTCTTTCGGAATAGATAAAAAGAATTGTCTCATTAAAAATATTCCAAAACTGCTGGTTAAAAACGGTATAGTAAGCCCCCAATAAGTATTCACCCATCCTAATTTGCTTAATAAAATATACGTTGGCACCATTACAACCTGTCCAGGCACCATCATAAGCGCCAACACAATAATGAATAGGAAATTACGTCCTGCAAAATTAATTCTGGCAAGAGCGTATCCAGCCATTGAATTAAACAATAAATTTCCAAATGTAACTGCGATAGCAACAATCAAACTATTAAAGAACCACTTCAGAAATGGAAACTGACTTATAATCATGTTATAGTTACCAAACGTTAAATTCCTCAAATTAACGCTTAAACTATCTATTTCGCTTGTAGGTTTAAGCGAAGTTATTATAGACCAAATGAAAGGCCCTAATGTGATTGCAGCATAGACTATGGCTATCAAATAGAGAATAAATCTGAATGCTTTAGACATAATATATTTACCTCCTAATACATTTCTTCTTTAAATAATATTCTTTGCAATAGTGTTAAAAGCAAAATAATTAGAAATAGTACAAAAGCCATAGCTGATGCGTAACCCATGTTAAAATCTTTAAACCCTGTTTTATATATGTCAAGAACCACCGTCATCGTCGCATCAAGAGGTCCTCCACTTCCTCCTGACACAACGTACGCCTGATCAAAAATTTGAAAAGTGCCTATCAATGAGACTACAAGGTTAAAGAATACAACGTGTCTCAACAATGGAAGAGTTATATTTACAAATCTTTGAAATTTATTTGCGCCATCTACTTCTGCCGCCTCATACAATTCTGCAGGAATGTCTTGAAGCCCTGCCAAGAATATTACCATATAGTTTCCAACTGATGACCAAATAGCCATCATCATGATTGACGGCAAAGCAAAATTGACATTGTTAAACCATGCTTGACCATGTATACCGATTTTTGACAAGATTATATTGACCAATCCATCTGCTTTAAATAAATACAAAAAAATAACTGACACAGCAACTGTCGATGTCACAGTAGGTATATAATACGCAACTCTAAAAAAGGTTTTTCCTTTAATGTCTGAATCAACGACTAATGCAAGGATTAATGCTATAAATAATTGCGTAGGTACCACAAACAATGAATATATCGTTGTATTAAGCAAAGCCCTTTTAAATGTTTGATCATTTAACAATCCTATATAATTTTTAAACCCTATCCAGTGGCTTGATAAAGGATTTAAGTATGAAAAATTTTTAAAGCTTATTATAAATGCATAAATTAATGGTCCAATAATAAATACAGAAATAGAAATAACAAAAGGCATCATAAAGGCATATCCCGAAATAGCTTCGTTTATATATCTTTTCTTTGAAATTGAATGAGCTTTCATACTGAGACTCTTCCTTTCAATCCATTAATTGCAAAAAATCAAACATCAAAATCTTTATGCAGCACCATTAAGGTGCTGCATAGCATCATTGTCCAAGCTGCTTCTGTGCATTATCAAGTGCTTCTTGAGCATTATTTGCCTGCTTCATTATAAGCGAATCTGAAGCTTTATTTGCTGCATCAGATACTTTTGTACCAAGAAGTCCAAACTGCCATGGGTATGAATAAGCTGCGCCATCGATAAATGCCACTCTATCTGGATATTTTGCTCTAAATCCTTCTTCCATAGACTTCCTTGATGGAAGGGCAAGACCTGAATCAACCACAAATTGTTGCCCTTCTTTTCCAGTTAAAAACTCCAATAATTTAAATGCATCATCTTTATTTTTGCTGTTTTTATTCATTACATAAGCAACAGTAAAAGCTAATGTTGCCTTTTGTTTGCCTCCAGGAAGCTCAGCTATTCCGTAATTGAGGTTTGGATCTTTATCCTTTAAAAATGGTATCATCCATCCTCCTTCAATGGCCATTGCAGCTTTTTTAGCAGCAAATACATCGCCATTCCACCCTCCACCTAAATTCTGTGGTGTATCCGCCACTTTATCTTTAGTAATAAGCCCTGTGTAAAAGTCAAGTGCTTGAGCATTTTCTGGAAGATTTAAAGTTACCTTTCCATCTTTATATACTGAGCCACCATTTTGAAGCATAAAAGCTTCGAACCTTGCAAGATCTGACGACAAAACCAAGCCTTTTACCCCATTCTTGGTCAATTTTTGAGCATCTGCTTTTAATTCATCCCATGTCTTTGGAGGTTCACTTATACCTGCAGCATTAAACATGTCTTTATTATAGAAAAGCGCTAATGTGTTATAATCCTTTGGAAGACCATATGTTTTTCCTTCCCACTGAAATGCTGAAAGCAACGATGGTTCGAAATCATTTACATCTACGTTGTACTTTTTGATATAATCATCTAATGGTTCTAAAACACCTGACGACATAAGCTGCGGCGCCGGCATGCTATCAAGATAGAAAATGTCCGGAGCTACATTCGCAGCAATTTCTGTTTGCAATTTTTGCATGTAATCGCCTACTATTGTTTCAATTTGCACATTAATATTAGGATATTTTTGCTTAAACGCAGCTAACTGATCATTTACAATTTTTGTTTCAGCAGGTGAAGAAGACCACATGCCAAGTTTTAAAGTTACAGGTTTTGCAGTGTCTTGTTTTTGAACAGAGCTAGTTTCATTATTGCTGCTATTGGAAGCAGTGTTTTGCTTTGTCGAGCATCCGGAAAGCAATGCGGCTATCAAAAGTATTGTAACGACAAAAATGCTTATAAATTTTTTACCCATTTTATTTTCTCCTCTCTTGATAAATTATGATTTTAAGCAAACTAAATATTCACCAATTTAAAGTAATCCTGAATCCCCCCTTATTCACAGTTATTTATCTTTATAGGCAAAGCAGCAATTTCTGCTTATGCCTATTGCACATCTAATTAACTTCAATATCTTTTCCTTTTATTTTTACTTTTACCTTTCTTCCGTTGCCTTCAAGAAGTTTTACATCTACATTATCTTTATAAATATTGATTTGAAGCAGATTGCCTTTCCAATAGACTTGATATGATAATTTATTCCATTTTTCTGGCAACCATGGATTGATATTCAAAACGCCCTCTTTATCAATGTTCAAACCGCCAAATCCAAATACAGCAACCTGCCATGTGCCTCCGGCAGAAGCGGCATGGAGACCCTCTTTTGTGTTGCCTTGATTATCTACAAGGTCCACATTAGCACTCCTTATAAATGAATAATACGCGTTCTTATAATCACCAACTTTTAAACCCATGATAGAATACATACTTGGACCTAACGAAGATTTATGCATCGTCCTCTTTTGATAGTATTCATAGTTTATCCTTTTCGTCTCATAGTCAAATTCTTCACCTAATAAGAGCATAAGCATCACTACATCAGCCTGTTTTACAAGTTGCGTGTCATTTAATTTTGTGACATCTACGTCATCAGGCCATATCGGCATATTATTCTCATCAAACTTATCTATTACGTAATCTTTTCTCTTGAAATAGCCTTCAAACTGCTCTAAGATCTTTTTTTCTCTATCAAACGGTATATAAATTTTAGAAATAATACCTTTCCAGTTTTTCAGTTCATCTTCTGTTAAACAAATCTTAGATGACAACATTTCATATGTTGATGGATAGTCCTTTTTCAAAATTTCAACGAATTCAATTGCTTTTTGAATATTCCACCTCGCAAGATAATTAGTATATGAATTATTATTTACATGCTCGTGAAACTCATCAGGGCCAATCACATCATTTATTTCATACCTATCTAACGAATCATTGTACTCGCATCTTGATACCCAAAACCTGGCAGTTTCTAATATCATTTCTATCCCGTATTCAAGCATAAAATCTATATCATCTGTGGCTCTGTAGTACTCAAAAACAGCGAAAGCAATATCGGCAGTTATGTGGTATTCTATATCTCCAGTCCATATCCTTACAGGATTGCCTTTATAATCAACACCCCATTGTGGTGTCTCTTCATTTCCTGTGTCAGCAGATTCCCATGGATATTGAGCCCCTTTATATCCATTTCGTATGGCATTTTGTCTTGCCGCATCCAAAAGATTGTATCTATACATAAGAAGTGTTTTAGCTGCTTTTGGATACACGTATATAAAAAATGGAAGCATAAATATTTCTGTATCCCAAAAAACATGGCCTTTGTATCCTTCCCCGTGGAGAGCTTTTGCTGCAATGCTTACCCTATGGTCACTTTCGTTAACAGAGCTCATCAGATGAAATACATTGAACCTCAAAGCCTTATCTGCCTCATTATCACCATCTATCTTAATGTCCGCAACATTCCAAAGCTTTTCGTATATTTCAATGTGCTTTAGAAGTTCATTATCTATACCCTCTGAAGCAAAATTGTAAACATCTTTCTCAACTTTGCTTTTAATCTTTTCCTTTGCTATATCCCTTGATGTGTAAATTGAAACAAATTTGTCTACTTCGACAGTTTTATTTTCAGCCACATCAAACTCATAGTATTCTGAAGATATTTCACCTAACGGAGCAAATCTTTTATGCTTTACAATATTATCTCCATCATCGCTGCGATAAATTTTTACATAGAAGCCTGTTCCAATTCTTGCATCATCATCTCTTGTGGCTGTTTCAAGATAACAACCACCATTGACAAAGTCAGTATTTTCAACAACACGTAAATGTTTTGTTTTATGTGCTGGATTTTCTTTTGAATTTAACACAGATCCATCAATTATGCTTTCTACAGCAATGGTACCACTATAATTCACAGGTGTTATAAATAGCTTTATAGCAGCACGATGAACGTTATGTTTGCTTAAAAATCTGTACCCTTCTATATGGGTAATCATTCCAGAATCATCTTTTAATGTAATGCCTCTAAACAGGATTCCATGTTTCATATCTAAAATTCTGATAAAATCTAAGATTTCACATTTATCAGGATTTAAATTTTTTCCATTAACATATATCTTTATGCCAACCCAATTTTGTACATTGACCAATTCCCTTACTTGAGCTTCTGACTTATCAAAAATTCCAGCAATAAAGTTACCTGGGCACTCATCATCAGCGCCTTCTTCAAAACTTCCTCTTACTCCCATATATCCATTTGCAAGAGTAAAATTTGTTTCATACCTTTGATTTAATTTTTTGTCATATCGGTCCTGCGAAATAAGCCATTTATCATCGCTTAACAACTTATTTATATCGTCAATAAATGTGTATCTAGTCACACGTATACCTCCTGCCAAATAATGTATCCGAAACGTTTTGGTGACTTCCTAAAAAAATTATATTTTTTTTGCAGATTGCCGAATAACAAGCCTATGGGGTACTACGATATGTTTTGGTTTTTCACCTTTTATTATCGACACAAGATGTCTGGCCGCCATATAACCTATTTTATAATTTTCCTGCCTTATTGTTGTCAAACCTGGAGTTATCAGTGATGATAATTCAATGTCGTCAAAACCAACTATAGATATATCGTCAGGAACACGCATGCCAAGATCTTGTGCAGCCTTTAATGAACCTATAGCCATCAAATCTGAAGCGTGAAAAACTGCAGTGATTTCTGGATTTTCAAAAATCATCTTTCTGAAACAATTATATCCTCCATCTTGAGTAAAATCATCAAAAACAACATATTCGTCTTTATAAGGAATATTGTTTTTGTAAAGCGCTTTTTTATATCCTTCCAACCTTTCAAAACTCACTGCAGCATCATTATGCCCGTTTATAAAACCGATATTCTTATGCCCCAATTTTACTAAATAGCTTGTTGCCTCAAAAGCAGCTTGCACATTATCTGAACTGACATAGCCTACTTTATCATTTAATATAGGAATATCTATCAACACAGTTGGAATATCTGTGTTTTTTATCTCCTCTATATACGGATCGCTTAATTTTAAACCCTCCACAATAGCGCCATCAACTTTCCTGTCATTGCATAATTTTTCATAAGGCGTCACATCTTGTGAAGCCGGATCAACCGTATACAATATAAGGTCGTATTTATCTTTTCTTAAACCCGCCTTTATACCTGCCAATATCTCCAGAAAAAACGGATGGTACGCACCTGGTTTAATAAGTTCTGAAACAACCAGACCTACTGTGTGAGTCTTATTGGTCACTAATCCTCTTGCAATAGAATTAGGAGAGTAGTTTAACTCCTCAGCTATTTTCTTGATTTTTTCTCTTGTTTCTTCACTTACATCCGGATATCCGTTTAAAGCTCTGGAAACCGTAGTTACAGAAACACCTGCGTATTTTGCAATATCTTTTATAGTAACTGCCATTACATATCCACCTTTTCCAAAACGTTTTGGTTTAATTTTATTGTATACCATTTCTTTTTATATGTCAAGTGAACGTGACTTAAATTTTTTAATACAATTCCAATTGTCAAAAGCAATTATTTACCTTTCGACAATTGAAATATTTGTTTTTTCAATTCTCTCTCATCGATACTGCCATCTGCAATGCGTCAACAGGTTTGAAATTGTAATTTATATAGTATACACTTGATTCTTTTGTCCAGTAAATGTTAGTTGTAGTTTTATTTTTAGATACATTTACAACAATCAAGCCTTTGTTTAGCGGAACAGGTAAATTGTAATTTTGTAAATATTTTACCATCTGCTTTGCCAAATCGATCTGAGGCTTGTCAGGTGAATTAACTTCAACAGTCCATCTGCCCTCTCTCCATTGTACGCTGTACTTACCTTTCCCTTGATAAACCTCTCCCCATATAAAATCTTTATAATCAAGCTTTTGACTCTGTTTATCGACTATAAAACCATTATTCTGCCGAATCGCATTTACATAATTTTCCGCATCAATATCTGAGGCGAAAAGAAAACCTCCAAAATCGCCCAAAATATCGTTAGCATCAATATTGGCCGAATCTATCTTAGTATTTTTTAAATCATATGTTTTATCAGATATAATCAAATCAACATTGTAGCTATCGTTAAACTTCCCCATTTCAGGCACAGCAGTTACATACATATTTTTTTTATCCTCTGGCAAAGGCACAACCGTAGGAGCATAAATCTTAATTATTGCATTGCTTTCAATGTCCTTTAAAGCATCTATGATAATCGGATTTACATATTCAATATTTTTTTGATTATTGTCCTTTCTTATAGGATACTGCTGCTGCCACGTTTGCCCCCCATCAAGTGTGTTTAATATTAGCCCATTGCCATTTTTCGTCGATGCAATCCAACCATTGTAAGTATCTACGAACGTCATTGGAATAGGCCCTTCAATTATGCTTTCTAAGTCAAATTGCGGAACAGGATAACTGCTCCACGTATTTCCGCCATCGGTAGTTCTCGATATCAAAATCTTGTCACTGTCATTTTTCGGATTTAGCCCAATGGCAAAAGCAGTTTCTTTATCAACAATATCTATCGAGCTTAAATATGAACCTAAAAAATTATTGGTTTTATGACTACCGTAAAAACTACTAAAATTTTTTTCTTCAGCCAAAGCAGTCCAATTTTTCCCACCATCTGAAGTTTTTAAGACTAAATATGGCTGTTCCTCTGCCGATGTCCATTTTCCTCTATAAACGGCCCATATATTGTTTACATCTAATGCATAGATCTCTACGGTCCATTGTCCTTGCAAATATGGATTGTAAACAAAATTCCACGAAATTCCACCATCTCTTGTATAATATATACTATTATTGTACGATGCAAATCCATGGTATTGATCGACAAAATCATAGGAATCAATTTTTATTTTAGTGTTTATACTTTCCCACGTCTGTCCTCCGTCGTTAGTAATATAAAGTTTACCTTCGTGGGTACCATAGCCTCTATCCACCGTTACAAACTTTATGTTTTCAATATTCACATTCATTTTAGGCAATTCAATCCACGTCTTACCACCATCTGTAGTCTTCAAAATAGATCTGTCAGATGATATGGCCCAACCATAAATAGAATTGGCAAAATCAAATCCTATTATATTAAAAGAGCCCGTATGTTCAACTGTCCAGTTTTTACCTCCATCATTTGTAGACAAAATAATTCCTTGTCCACCAGCCCATCCATCTTTTCCATTTATAAAGTAAATCGCCTGAAGACCAAATTTGGGCGCATTGTTTAGATTATAGCTAAATTCAACATTTCTATTGATTTTATACGTAGTATCGTTAATGCCATTTTCCTGATTTTTGTTTATGCCACAACCAGTCAAGAAAAATATTAATATTACAAATAGCACTGCAAATCTATACGATAATCGCCACATAGTCGTGACTCCCCTTTTTATCTTTCTAAATAAATTTTAGCAGACATTTAAAAGGATTTTATAAAAAAATTATTAAATTTTAATGCCGTACGGGCATACCCTAATACATATTCCGCAAACAGACCCTCGTCCTATGTGTTTAAAATTTTTGTTCATGTACTCACTGCATGCATGTGCATCAACAATTTCCTTTCTATCCATTCCAACTTTCCACAATCTGCCGTGCAGTGCCATTGCTGGACAACTTGTTACGCACAAATTGCAATCACCGCATCTGCTTTCAGTAACAGGAATACCTGGATTTAAATTAAAATCAGTCAATACCGTGCCTAACCTTACTCTTGGCCCATATTTTTCAGTGACCAAAAGTCCATTTTTCCCGATCCATCCCAATCCAGCCATTGTTGCAGCAGTTTTATGCTGAAATAACCCTCTGTACTCTCCAAGTTCTTTTATGGACTGAGATGCAGGCACAGCCAATGCATTGTAGCCCCATTCCTCCAGCAAAAGCACAGTTTTTAATGTGATTTGGTCTATCAATGTATTCACAGAACGGTAGTGATGAAAATACGTATAAGTTGGTTTATCATCAATTTCATTAATTATCCTATCCGACAATTTTATTAAAACAGTTATACCATATTTTAAATCTTGCAAACTTTCAGGAAGCACATCACCAAGATAAGAGAATCCAACATCCGATGCACCCCATTCTTTAATTTTTTCTAAAATAATCATTTGTTTGTCCATTCACATCACCTTTTTAGTTTTATTCCAAAATAATTTTAACATATTGTTGTTAAGTAAAAAAAGAATAAATCATATATTTTTACGCAAAATTAGATATGGGAATAATTTTGAGGAGGTAAAAACATGGCAAGAGGAAGTTGGAATGATAAACCAAAAGTAGTGCCTGAAGCACATCAAGCACTGGATAATTTAAAATACGAAGTAGCAAAAGAATTAGGTTTGCCCGTAAAACAAGGATCTGAAGATTATTGGGGCACACTTACATCTCGCGATTGCGGTGCTGTCGGAGGACATATGCTAAAAAGAATGGTACACTACGCTGAATCCGCCATGTCAAATGGTGTTAGCATAAGCGGCGAAAAGACGACAAAAATTGGAAATGGTGCAGCAGGCAGTGAAGCAGAATACATGAACAAATGATGCTTTGGAGAGTATTTAAAATACTCTCTTTTTTTAATATATATTTTGTGGTAGAATATAAATAGCATACAACATGTTGTGAGAGGTGTGAAAGTTGAGTTATGAGATTCAAGAATTAGCAGAAAACAAATTGATAATTTTGTACATTTTAAATAGAATAGATATGCCTATTACAGGTGAACAGATAAACAGAATAATTTCTGATAACAACCTTATGAATTATTTCTATCTTCAGCAATACCTAAACGAATTAGAAGAAAGCAATTTTGTAGATCTTAGGGAAAATAAATACGTATTAACTGAGTTTGGTTTAAATGCATTAAAGTTATTCTTTAAGCACATTCAGGAAGAAACTAGAAAAAAAATAGATGAATACATAGTTATAAATAAGGAAAAATTCAGACAAGAATCACAGTATGTAGCCACATATTATAAGAAGTCTGACAGAGAATACATCGCAAATTTACAAGTTGTAGAAAACGACATTGTCCTTATAGAGATAAATCTAAATTTAGTCAATGCACAACAAGCAAAGATCGTTTGTGATAACTGGAAGCAAAAATCAAATGACGTATATAATTATATTGTAAAAGCCCTTACGCCTCAAAAATGAGACCATCGGGCTCTTTTCCAACTTCTATCTTTCTTTCAATTTTGAGATTTTCTATATCTACTAAAATCAACTTATTTTCACCAGAAATTGTTATTAATGCATGATTCTTAAATACCCTTACATAAACCGGCATATAACCACAAAAAAGTTCTGTACGTTTTTTTGTATGCAAATCAATTTTCATCAAGGTATTAGAGCATGAATTTACAACAAGTATATACTTTTTGAAAAATGCAACAGATATTGGTAATTTCCCACATTTAATATCATCGGCAAATGTATCATTAATTATGTCATATACGGATATTGAACCATCAAGTCCCGTCTCTAAATATGAGTTTGCCACGAATAAAAATTTTTCATCGTCTGATAAGCACATTCCAAATGGCTTTGACTTAACAGACAATGTTTTTTCTACATGTAGATCAATTGGATCTATCAATGAAATTGAATCAGAATTTGTATTTGATACAAAAATTTTATTATGCTTTTCGCTATATACTATAGATTGTGGCTGAAATCCCACATTAACCTGCTCTACTATCTTACCTACCATTATGTCAAATACGCTCAGGCAATCTGCATCACCATTTAAAACATATATACGATTATTTAAAATCATACCATCGTTGGGAGAAGGTCCAATATATACAGTATCATGCAATCGAAAGTCATCAATGCCAATAATACTCATCGAATCATCAAACACATTTAGAGAATAAAGTTCTTTTCTTCTGCTATCAATAAGCAATCTATGGGGTCCTTTTTGCGGTATGTGGAATTTATCACTCTTATAAATAAAATCATCATTAATCAATTTAAGAAATGACTTTGTGTGATTGTCGCTTATATAGCTTATGGTGTCATCACCTTTGTTGGCAACGAATATTTTCAATGTTCATCCCCCCATGCATATGCTAATTTATAATATGCACAGAAGGCATTAATGTCACAAAAATGGTCGGGGCAACAGGATTTGAACCTGCGACCTCACGGTCCCGAACCGCGCGCGCTACCTCTGCGCCATGCCCCGACGCATCTACAATTTTATCATAAACAAATTATTATATCAAGTACAATTTAAGAATTCGAATTCTCATCTTATCAAATATCTATGATCTTTTTATATAAGTCCTTTATATCGTACTTTATATGTTCGTCTCTGGCAATTCTCAAAAGCCTTAAGTATTCTTCCCTTGCAAAATCATATTTTAATTGTGCAAGCTTTGTTTTAAGGTAGTTGTCTTTTTCCACCCTTTCAAGGTATAATTCGCTTTCTTTAAGCCTCTTTAGTGCATTGTCTATCTCCTGTAAAAGATCTGCACTATTATATTCCATACAACCACCTTCTAGAGACTGTAGTTTTTTATATTATATTATAGTCTTTATTATTTTATTACCTTTTTTAAATATGTTCTGACATGCCCTATCATATAAAGTGAACCGCAAAAAAGTATCAAATCTTTTTCACCGGCTTTTTTCAATGCTTCATTAATAGCATCATCTATGCTTTCAAAATATAATGGATTCACGTCTTTGATTTTTTCAGCTAATTCTTCTGCCGTATAAGCTCTGTCGCTTACAGGTTTTGTCGTTATCACAATATCTGCCAGAGGCACTATTAACTTAAGCATTTTGTCTGTGTCTTTGTCCTTCAACATGCCAATGACAAGCACCAATCTTTCATAAGAAAACAGATTTAAAGCTTCTTTTAATACCGACATTCCTTGAGGATTGTGGGCACCGTCTATCACGATAAATGGGCATCTGCTTAATACTTCGATTCTGCCAGGCCATCTTGTATCAGCAAGCCCTACTCTTATAGCATCTTCACTTATAGTTATACCTTGAGATCTAAGTTTTTCTACAGCCATTAAAGCCAATGAAGCATTGTAAATCTGGTGTTTGCCAATTATACATATCTTAAGATTTTTATAATCTCTGTAATTAAAAATCTGATATTCGCTGTTGGACTCTATTATTTCGACATCATCGATATCTAAAATATCCAAAGACGCTTTTTTAAGGTTTGCCACTCTTTCAATCACTTGCAATGCTTCATTTTTTTGGTAAAAGCTTACTACAATCCCATTTTCTTTTATTATTCCAGCTTTCTCATAGGCTATCTTTTCTAAAGTATCTCCTAATTTGTCCATATGGTCATAATCTATTGTCGAAATCACAGAAACCAAAGAATTGTCAATGACATTAGTCGCATCAAAGCGTCCACCTAATCCTACTTCCAGCACCACAAAATCGACATTTTCATCGCGAAAATACTTAAATGCAATTGCAGTAATCAATTCAAATTCTGTCGGATGATGATACCCGTCAGCCAACAGCCTGTCAACAACATCTTTTACATATTCAACGTAATCTGTCAATTTATCCTTTGGAATATTTTCATTGTTTATCCTCATTCTTTCTTCAAATTCTTCCAAATATGGAGAGGTGTAAAGTCCTACTTTATATCCAGCATTGATTAAGATGCTATTTATAAAGGCACATATAGAACCCTTTCCATTTGTACCTGCTACATGAATAAATTTAAGATTTTTTTGAGGATTTCCCATATATTCAAGAAGACGCCTTATGTTATCAAGCCCTAATTTTATGCCAAATTTATTAGTGTTGTGAATGTATTCTATTGCATCACTGTATTTCACATTATCATCCTCCGAAATTCAAAACCCCAGACAAGACATCAATTGTCTGGGGATGTTTTATAAAAATAATCCCATCATTATTTCATCTACGTATTCATTCCCGATTTTAAATTGTTTCTTTCTGCGTCCTTCTTCTTCAAAGCCGTATTTCTGATATAGATGGATGGCATTGGCATTAGAGCTAAATACACTTAAACACAGCTTTGAATAACTTCTCTTTTTGGCCCAATCAATAGCGTATTCAAATAGCTTCGAACCAATGCCTATATTCCTGTATTTAGCATCTACGCTTATGCCAATCTCACCTACGTGTTGAACTTTAGAAGATCTGCCGCCATAATATCTAAAAAGCGTAAGGCAACCAACTATTTGTCCACCATAATCAGCAACCAAAATCAAGTCTTTCCCACGATCAAGCCGCTTTATCATCTGTCTTTCCTCTTCTTCCGTCCATCCCGGCTCTTCTGAGACCATGTATATCTTCTCTTTTCCAACACTCTCGATTAGTTTCACTATTCCTTTGGCATCTTTGATATTTGCTTCTCGTATTGTTAAAGTCGGACTTTTTTCTATCCTTTTGAATAGTGTAAACACCATATTACCTCCTTTAGAGGCATCAAAATCATTTCATCAAATACTCAATACGCTCATCAAGATTTTTAAGCATTTCACTGTATTTTTCGTACTTTTCTCTTTCAGCGTCTACAACATGCTTTGGTGCCTTACCTATAAACTTTTCATTTTTAAGCATACCTTCAGCTCTCTTTATCTCGCTTAAAACTCTCTCTCTTTCAGATCTAAGCCTTTCTATCTCGTCTTTTATATCGATTAAATCTTCAAGAGGCATTACGACTAATGCGCCTTCAATTGACCCTGACATGGCTTTTTGAGGCAACATATCTTTATCTTTAATATACATCACTTCGCTGGCACCAGCAAGTTTAGTAATATAATTCTCTCCATCTTTAAATATTTTTATAACATCCTCTTTGTCTGTATTGATTATAACCCTCGCCTTTTTTGACGGTGTTACAGAAGCCTCTGCCCTTAGATTTCTTATTGTCTTTATTGCGTCCATTATTAATATAACATCTTTTGCCTCTTTTTCAAAGATCAAATCTTCTCTGTATTCAGGCCATTTGCTAAGCATAATCGTATCGCCTTCATGTGGTATATTTTTAAATATCTCTTCTGTTATAAACGGCATAAAAGGATGCAACAATCTCAATGTATTATCAAGCACATATCTTAATACAGACTTCGTTATCTTCTTTGCTTCCAAATCATCGCCATAAAGGACAGGTTTGCTAAGCTCTATATACCAATCGCAGAACTCACTCCAGAGAAAATCGTACAATTTTCCGGCGGCTATCCCTAATTCGTACTTCTCCAAGTTTTCTGTTACTTCTTTTATTACATCATTCAGCCTTGTTAAAATCCATTTGTCAGCAATGTTGAGATTTTCCAAGTAAAGCGTCGTATCGTCACTTGTAAGGTTAAGCATCACATACCTTGATGCATTCCAAAGCTTGTTGGCAAAATTTCTACTGGCTTCCACTTTATCATCGCTAAATCTCATATCGTTTCCTGGAGCATTGCCAGTTATAAGCGTAAATCTCAACGTATCAGCACCGTACTTGTCTATTATTTCCAGAGGATCAATGCCATTACCTAAAGATTTGCTCATTTTCCTTCCTTGCGAATCCCTTACAAGGCCGTGTATCAAAACTCGTCTGAAAGGCACCTCTTTCATGAATTCTAAGCTCATGAAAATCATCCTGGCCACCCAGAAGAATATTATGTCATATCCAGTCACCAGCACATCGGTTGGGAAGAAGTATTTTAAGTCTTCAGTATCATCAGGCCAACCCATAGTTGAGAAAGGCCATAATGCTGAACTAAACCATGTATCAAGCACGTCTTCATCTTGATGTATGTTTTTGCTACCGCATTTTTCGCAACATACAGGATCGTTTTTAGAAACATTCACATGCCCACAATCATCGCAATACCATGCAGGTATCCTATGACCCCACCACAGCTGCCTTGATATGCACCAATCCTTGATGTTTTCCAACCAATTAAAATATATCTTTTCAAATCTTTCAGGTATGAATTCTATTTTCCCTGTCCTTACAGCTTCAAGTGCTGGCTTTGCAAGTGGTTCCATCTTGACAAACCACTGCTTCGATAAAAATGGCTCAACCGTTGTGTGGCATCTATAACAATGGCCTACACTATGATTTAGATCTTCTATCTTTACCAAAAGTCCCATATCTTTTAGCTTTTCGACTATCTTCTTTCGCGCCTCATATCTATCCAGTCCAGAGTATTCTCCACCATTTTCATTTATCGATGCGTCTTCATTCATTATATTTATGAAATCAAGGCCATGTCTCATTCCTATTTCAAAATCATTTGGATCATGCGCAGGAGTAACTTTTACAGCTCCTGTTCCAAATGTAGGATCTACGTAATCATCCCCTACGACCGGAATTTCCCTCTCAACAATTGGCAGTATAAGAACTTTGCCTATAAACTGTTTGTACCTTTCATCATTCGGATTGACAGCTACCGCCACATCTCCTAACATTGTCTCAGGCCTTGTAGTAGCTATTGTTATGTATCCCTCTTCACCTTTTACAGGATACTTTATGTACCAAAGATGTCCTGACTCATCTTCATGCTCTACTTCCGCATCTGACAATGCAGTTTTGCAACTGGGGCACCAGTTTATTATTCTGTCGCCACGATAAATAAGACCTTTCTCGTAAAGGGAAACAAAGACTTCTCTTACGGCTTTCGACAGCGCTTCATCCATTGTAAACCTCTTTCTCGTCCAATCGCATGAAGAGCCTAATTTTTTAAGCTGATCTAAAATCCTGTTTTCATACTTTTCCTTCCATTGCCATGCTCTCTCTAAAAATATTTCTCTCCCTATATCTCTTTTGGTAAGCCCTGTTTCTTCTCTGATTTGGTCGAGAACTTTAACTTCTGTAGCGATGCTGGCATGGTCTGAGCCTGGTATCCATAAAGTGACAAAGCCCTGCATTCTTTTCCACCTGATTATTATGTCCTGCATCGTATTGTCTAAAGCGTGACCCATGTGCAATTGCCCTGTGATATTTGGAGGTGGTATTACAATAGTAAATGGCTTCTTGTTTAAATCAATCTTTGGCGTAAAATAACCTTTTTCCATCCATTCTTTGTATATTCTATCCTCAAATTCTTTAGGATTGTACGTCTTAGAAATTTCCATCTTTATCTCCTTTCGATTTTATGTTTTGATAAAATAAAAAAACCTTTCCCAAAAGGGCGAAGGTTTTCCGCGGTACCACCTTATTTTATAACTTAAGCTGTATCGGGCATACCCGTTTAAGCCTACTTATGTTTCAGCCTACTTGCTCCAGTGCTACCTTCAATGTACTCAACAATAAGGAAACCTTTCAGCCTTGGGAATCCATCTCTTTTATCTGGTACACTTACTCCTCACTATCATAGCAAAATATTTTATTAATATTAATATATACATTAACTTACAAATTGTCAATATCACTTATTTGTCAACCATATCAAAATATTTAGTTGACAAATAAGTGCCGTATTTTGTATAATACAGATAAATTACGTTGGAGGTGAATCTTTTGAACTACCATTTAAAAAAATTGACATTATCATCTATGTTTGCATCAATCACTGTAGTACTAAGCTTCATAAGCATACCACTTCCTTTTTCGCCTGTGCCAATAACAGGTCAAACACTGGCATTAATGTTGTCTGGAAGCCTTTTGGACCCAATAACAGCTTTTTTAAGCATGGCTATCTATCTTGCACTCGGTGCAATAGGAATACCTGTTTTTGCAGGATTTCACGGTGGTATAGGAATACTCTTAGGTCCGACAGGTGGATATTTATTGGCTATGCCAATCGCATCATTTGTCACATCTACAATATTAAAAACTGAAAAGATAAACTTTTTAAAGCTGATTATTTCTAATATAATCGGTGGCATAGTGATAGTCTATCTTTTGGGAGTTCTGCAATTAAGCATTGTAGCACAATTAAATTTAAAAAAAGCAGTTCTATTAGGTGCACTGCCTTACATACCAGGTGATTTCATAAAAGTTTTACTATCTTCATACTTGGCGTTAAAATTGATGCCAATATTAAAAAAAACACATAAAAACTGAAAGGTAGCACTTTCAGTTTTTATGTGCCATCATATTGACGCAAAATCTTTAGAACATCCTGCACAGAAAGTCCTGTTTTTTCAGCTATTTTTTTTACATCATCTGACTCGATATGAGATTTTAAAAATTTGCCATTCAGATAACCCATTTTGACTCTTACATCTCCAAATGGAGTCCTAACGACTTTAAAATCTCTATCAAGAGCATATCTATCAACTTTATACTGCCTTAAGCCAAATGTAGATGTTTCTTCGAAAATTACTTTTCTTAAGTTCTCTAAATTTTCTTCCTTGCAAAGCACAGAAAGCATATTAGCAGGTCTTTGTTTTTTCATAAATATTGGAGTAATATAGACATCCAACGCTCCGTTTTTTAGAAGTCTATCAAATATGTACTGATAATACTCCGGACTCATGTCATCGATATTTGTCTCAAGGATATAAATGTTTTCTACTTTTTTTTTAGTTCTACAGTACCTACAATCGTCCTTAATACGTTTGGCACTTCAAAATCTTTATGTCCTGCGCCGTATCCTATAGATTCAAATTCACATTCCGGTATCGCTCCAAACTCATGAGCCAATGTTTTAGCTATTGCCGCACCTGTAGGCGTCACAAGCTCACCACATACTCCGTTGTCGTAGACAGGTATGCCTTTTAACAATTCTGCCGTAGCTGGTGCCGGAACAGGTATTAAGCCATGCTGGCTTTTCACAAACCCAGACCCTAAAGGCAGCTTCGAAAAGATGATTTTATCAGGTCTTATCATGTCTACAAGCACAGATGTCCCAACTATATCAATGATGGAATCTACTGCTCCTACTTCATGAAAGTGAACTTCATGAGGCGGCAAGCCATGGATTTTTCCCTCAGCATCTGCTAAATTGCGAAATATTTTAAGGCTCATCCCTTTTACATCATCATTTAGCAAACTGCCATTTATTATGTCCTCAATGTCCTTCATAGTCCTGTGATGGTGATGTCCTTCATCAAAGTCGACTTTAAAGGTATTTGCAGTTATCCCATTCTTCGTAGTTGTTCCAATTTTTAAGCTGTATCCGCTTAATGAAAGCTTATTAAGCTCCTCTTTAAATTTATCTACATCTATGCCATGTCCTAAAAGAGAGGAAATTGTCATATCGCCTGAAATTCCCGCAAAACAATCAAAGTACAAAAGCTTCATAATAGCACTCTCCTATCTTATTTATTAGACTTGCAGAATACGCTGCGCCAAACCCATTGTCAATGTTGACTACGCTGACACCACTGGAACATGAGTTAAGCATAGCGAGAAGCGCCGAAAGCCCGTGAAAATTAGCGCCATATCCAACACTTGTCGGCACTGCAATGATTGGACATGCAACAAGTCCGCCTACAACTGTAGGCAAAGCACCTTCCATACCTGCAATACATATTATGACTCTAAAGCTCCTTAGTTCATCAATTTTGCTTATCAATCTGTGTATTCCAGCCACACCTACATCATATATACGTTTTACGGAATTACCCATAAGTTCAGCAGTTACAGCCGCTTCTTCCGCCACAGGAAGATCTGATGTGCCTGCTGCAACAACTCCTATTACACCCTTTGTCTTTTTTACCTCATCTGTTCTAATTGATATTATCCTTGCTACATCGTAATAAACAGCTTTATCACATACTTGTCTTACTGCCTCAAAATGATCTAAAGATGCTCTTGTACCTAATACATTGCTGCCTTTTTCATACATTCTTACTGCTATTTCTCTCACTTGTTCAGGAGTTTTTCCTTCACAGTATATAACTTCAGGGTATCCACGCCTTACTTCTCTATTGTAATCTATCTTTGCAAAACCCAAATCCTCGTAAGGAAGTTTTTTTAATGCCTCAACGGCATCTTCCAGCTTAATCAAACCATTATCATATTTCTCAAGTACATCTTTTATGTAATTATCGTACATCATTTATCAGCTCCGCCACAGCTTCATTCATGCTTCCAGTTCTATATCCTTCAAGATCCAGTGCTACATATTTAAAGCCTATCTCTTTCAATTTTGAAACTACATTTTTTCTCACAGACTCATCCAGCATTATGTCAATCTGTCTTGGATCAAGCTCTATTCTGGCAATATCCCCATGATGTCTTACTCTAAAACCAACAAAGCCTAATTTTAAAAGATATTCTTCTGCTTTATCCACCATTGACAATTTTTCATCTGTTATTTCTTCTCCATAAGGAAAACGAGATGAAAGGCATGCATAAGCAGGTTTGTTCCATGTTGGAAGCCCTAAAATTTTAGACATCTCTCTTATATCGTTTTTTGTAAATCCACACTCTAATAAAGGGCTTTTCACGCCTAATTCCCTTGCAGCTCGTCTTCCTGGCCTGAAATCTCCTGTGTCATCATAATTTGTACCATCCAAAACATGCTCAATACCTTCTTCTTCTGCCACATTCTTTAACTTTGAAAATAGTTCACTTTTACAATAATAGCACCTGTCTATAGGATTTTTTGAAAATCCCTCTATCTCCAGCTCCTCAGACCTTATGACTCTATGCCTTATACCAATTTCTTTTGCCAATTCCTGCGCTTCTTTAAATTCTCTTTGCGGATATGTAGAAGATGTAGCAGTAATAGCTACACATCTATCCTTAAGCACATCATAACAGACTTTTGCAAGAAAAGTGCTATCAACTCCCCCTGAAAAAGCTACGACAGCACTTCCAAGTTTCTCTATGTACTTCTTTAAATTTTCGTATTTTTCTTCCAGTTTCATAGCCATACCCCCTCAAAAAAATATAACACAAAAAACTCGAAAAACAAAACTTTCGAATTAGATTTGTCTCATTGCTTTTTATTGTAAAGCCTAAATTCTATTGAATAAATAAAAAAGGCTACAAGTGCCAATAGCAAGGCTATTATCATAAGTGTAAGACCATAAGGCCAATCAAATATTGAAAAAATTATAGCTACATAAAAAAGAAGTGTTGCAGTTTTTCCAAATCTATTAGCAGGTATTGTAATATCTTTTCTTTTATACAAAATAAATGCACCTATTATCATTGTCACTTCTTTTATAATTACAATCAAAATAATGAAGAATGGTATTATTCCCTTGATCCAAAGGCTAAACAGAACAGTTATAATCATCAACTTATCCGCCAATGGATCCATCAATATACCTACTTTCGTTATCTGGTTGTAATGGCGAGCAATATACCCATCAAGCACATCAGTAAGTCCAGATATCAAGAATACTGCTGCGGCATAAATATTTCCATTGTATATGTAAAAAAAACTGTAAACAAAAACAGGTATAAGTACAAATCTAATCAACGTCAATGTATTCGGTATGTTCATAAAAGCACCTCTTAAATAAATATCGCTTGTATTGTATTATATTATTTATTTGACAAAAAGTAAATAAAGGCCTTCAAGGCCTTCACACAATTTTACCGTTTAATCCTATTTCAAAAACAAACTCATTATCGCACTTTTTACCATCGTTCATTTTTTCTATATATTTTTTCAAGATATCAGCTTTAGCGTGAACTTCTAATATCCTGAATTTCTTCAAAAGAGCTATGCTTTTTACTATAGAATTCATAGCATCGCTAATAACATCATCGCTTACATTTTCACAATCGTCGATGTAAACATACATGCTGCATCTTTTAAGCTGCCAGTTGATATTGTAAAGTCCACAAAAACCTATATTTTCTCCTTCATTTGTTTGCAGTATAAATATTTTTCTGTTTTTCCCGAAGGGAATATTCAATACATTTTCACTTTTTCTTGACACCTTAAACATGTCTATCAAAAATTTCACTACATCAACATCTTTAAGCCATATAGAAAATGACTTTTTGTCCCTCTTTTCCACATCTCTCAAAAATATCTTTTCAGCTTTCACTTTAACACCACCTATATATTATTATTCTTTATAAATTTTAAAAATCCTTCTTTCTAAAAGAAAATAATTTTCGACAAAGATGATTTTAAAAAATTTTATAAACTACTCACTTGATGTTGAAGGAAGATTTACAAACTTGTAGAATATATATATCGAGGTGATAAAATGCAAGCAGCCATAATAAAGGATATTCAGCTTATATCAAATCCAATTTTAGATTATTTTTTTATATGTATAACAATGATGGGAAGCTCATTATTTTATTTTTTAGCACTGCCTTTATTTTATTGGTGCATTGATAAAAGATTCGGGCTTAAATTAGGGTTAGTGCTTTTGTCATCTATATACGTCAATACAGTAATAAAAAACGTAACAATGGTTCAAAGGCCAATTGGATACCCTGGTATCAGATCGATTTTCACACAATACGCTGGCGGATATTCATTTCCCAGTGGCCATGCACAAGGTACAACTACGTTTTGGGGCACAATGATGTTTAAATACAATAAGAAAATCACAAAAATTTTAGGCGTAGCTGCAATAATATTAGTCTCCATATCGCGGTTGTACCTTGGCGTTCACTGGCCTGTCGATATAGTTGGTGGAATTTTAATCGCTTTGTTAGTGATAATAGTCGCGGAACTTGTAGACAGTATAATAATCGAAGGCAAGTATGATATAAAGCTTATATATAAGATAATTCTTTCATTAATTGTGCCTTTAGGATTGATAATTTTGTTTCCATACAATGAAAACTTCGAATACATGGCATTATCATCTGGTACAATGATAGGATATTTTATTGACCAACATTACTTTAAATTCACCGTAAATAATACGGTTAAAGGTCAAATAGCAAAGTTGATAATTGGTTTGTCAATTTTTGCTGTGATATTAAGCACTTTAAAATATTTGCTGCCTTATACAGAAATTTTCAATGCATTTAGATATTTCATTGGAGGGTTATGGATTTCAATTGGAGCACCACTTCTATTCAATAAACTCAAGCTTAACAAAAAAACCTTATAATACTTGGATTTCCAAGTATTATATTTTTTCTAATATCTCCTTGGCATCTTTTGATGAAATTAAAAATTCTTTTAAATCAAGCCCAGAATCAATAGCTTTCTTTACTTTTGTAGAATAGCTTATATCGCCTATGAGAATTGCTCCTATTAATTTATTTTCTTTAACAAACAATTTATAATAAGTATTTCCATCTTTATATCTGTAGGATACAGCAGCTTCATCAAAAATATCTCCCGATGAAAAAACATCCACACCAGTTACCTTCAAAGTGCTTGACGGAGGTACTTCTTTGTATACCGTCTTAATACCAACAGCGTTTAAGCCTGCCGTCCTTCCTTGAGCCAAAGCGACAGTCCAGAGGCCATATATTTTGCCGTTGTGCTCAGCGACATCACCTGCTGCATATACATCGTCAACATTTGTCTTCATAAAATCATCAACTACAATTCCTTTATTGATTTTAATGCCTGAATCCTTAATTGCATCCAAGTTTGGCCTTACGCCTGCTGAAAATATCACAAAATCGGCATCAATTTTAATTCCATTTTTAAGCATAACACCGTCAACTGGATCACCAATTATCTCCTCTACTTCTGCACCTAATACAAGATTTATACCGCTATTCTCAATGATCTTTTCAATAATCCTCGATCCTTCTTCGTCAGACTGTTTAGGTAGCAGCCTTGGAAAAAATTCTATAACTGTCATGTCGTAACCAGTTTGCCTTAATGACCAGGCCGCTTCAAGTCCTAACAATCCACCTCCCACTACTACACCTCGTTTTTTGCCATTTATATACTCGTTTAATTTTTCCACATCGTCAAGGCTTCTCACTGCGTAAACACCTTTTTTATCGTTTCCTTTAACTGGTGGAACAAAACTATGACTTCCAGATGCGACTATGAGAACATCATATGTTAAAATGCTGCCGTCATCCAACTTCACAATTTTTTTATCTGTATCTACCGATAGCACATTTCTCTTAAGCAAAACGTCTATATTGTTATCTTCATACCATTGATCAGGCTTTACATATAATTTTCCCAAATCAAATTGTTGGCCAAGTAAATGTGACAATTTCACCCTGTAATACGTGTTGTATTTTTCCCTTGAGATCATCGTAATCTTTGATTCACCATTGTTCTTTCTGATATTTTCAGCAGCTTGAAGTGCAGCAATTCCGTTTCCAATGATTACGAACTTCATCATCATCAGTCCTTTCTATGTAAAAAGTTTAGCTCCGTGTTATATGCGTGATGCATATAACACTTTTATGTTATACAAGCGATGAAGCAAATATTCTTCCAAAATCTCTGCACCTTTCAATATCGTCATCGCTTGGAATAAAATTAACTTTAAGACCCGGTTCAACCAAATTAAGTTTAAGACCTTTTAGCCTTTCTTCCATCAATGGTATTGCCTCGCCACTCCATCCATAAGAACCGAAAACTGCAGCAGGCTTATTTTTATTCTTTATTGGATTTATTCTATCTATGACATTCCATATAGGTTCAACAGCATCACCAGTAATTGTAGGAGAACCAAACAAAAGTCCATCTGCTTTTTCAAGCTTATCTCTAACATCATCTAAATCAACAGCTTTTGCGTTGTATATTTCAACATCTATGACACCAGAATCTTTTATGCCATTGCCAATCTCCTCAGCCATTTTTCTCGTGTTTCCGTATGCAGAAACATAGTATATAAGCACTTTCTTTTTTTGAGCTACATCTTCTTTGCTCCACTTCTCATAATCCTGCAAATACTTATCGATATTTTCCCTCAGCACAGGTCCATGTCCTACTGCTATTACATCAAGAGGAATATCCTTAATTTTTTCCAATGCCTCCAAAACCTTTGGCTTAAATGGGCTTATGATGGAATCAAAATAAAGCTTGTAAGCTTCTTTAAAATCATCTTCAAGATCGTTAAAAAGATGTTTAGGTGTATAATGGCAGCCAAAAGCATCGCATGTAAATAAAATTCTTTCTTCCTCCAGATAAGTAAACATTGTGTCAGGCCAATGAAGAAACGGTGCCATGATGAATTTTAATGTCTTACCGCCTAAATCAATAGAGTCACCATCATTTACTATTCTAAACTTAAAATCGCGGTTTATCTGTCCTTTCAAAAAAGTTATAGCCGTCCTGCTACCAATGACTTCCGCGTTTACCGCCTCTTTGAGAAGTTTCGGCAATGCACCAGAATGATCAGGTTCTGTATGGTCTACAATGATATAATCAATGTCTTTTAAATTTACAAGGCTTTTTATCTTATCGACGTACTCATCGTAAAATGGCTCTTTTACCGTTTCAATCAATGCGATTTTTTCTTTTCCTTTTACAAGATATGAATTGTAAGATGTTCCCCATGGTGTTCTCCATACTATATCAAAATACTCAAGCTCAGGATCTAAAACTCCCACCCAGTAAACATCATTTTTTATTTTAACGACTTTATCCATGATATCACCCCGTAAATAATAATTATTATCAATTAATATTTTATTTCCTTAACTTAATTATACCACTTGCTGCCAATATTGCAATAGTTAAAAAAATAATTTTTCAAAATTTAACATGTAATGCACCGCAAAAAAATAAAAACCTCAAAAGAGGTTTTCATCAAACGCGATTTACATTGACTTTGTATGTTTATCAGCTACTTTGCTTGCTCCGTATGAATCAGGTTTTACCTGTGCATCAAAGCCACAGCCAGTAACCATACCAACTACTTCTTTTATAATGTCTTTTGTCATGCCGTTCTCGCCAACATCAAGATGTATCTCTATATTAAAATCTTTCTTACCCATTTTTTCAAATTTTGATGACAATATATTTGCAAGCTCTATGCTGTAATTAGCCTCCATAAAAATCCTTTGCCTTAGAGATGGAATTTTTTTATGTTGAAACTTCCTGTAGTAATACCTGGCACCTTTTCCTTCGCGATATATGATTACTGCAGAAACAAAGCATATGACTTTGCCAGGTTGTGAATCAGTCCCTATCATAAGCTTGTACTTAGAATTTTTATCGCTTTTTATAAACTCCACAATATCATTAAACATCTTATCAATATCCAAAACACCTTTTGTCGGATTTACAAAATTCAAGGCTATCCATCTCCTTTGATTCGCATAAGAATCCTTTTAATATATTATACACTATTTTCGTTCCTTCTGTGTTAAATTTTCATTAAACAATTAATTTTGTGACAAAGAGAATCAAATGAGATGCCGGTACAAAGACTATTTGCGCCAATAGCGTACCTATTATTTTTCCGAATACTAATAATATCACCATTGTATTTACATCTTGCTGTGTCCTTTTCCCAGCCAGTGCTTGATCTGTAATAAGTGCTGCAACAGGATCGACAATGACTGTCAAAAGGATTGTAGCAAAGCCATTGACTATCCCAGAAAGCAGACTTGCTGTAGTTCTAAATTCTGGCAGCAATGCGCCCGCATACAATGACGATATAATGCCTGTTGTGTATATAGAAGTTATTATCACATTGTAAACCAGAAAGCTCTTAGGTATTTTCGTCTCTTTAATGCCTTTTAACATGCTAAACTTGGGTAAAACTATCTTAGCCCTTATTTTCTTTATGCTGCTCCACTTTAAAGACATGAGTACAAGTTTCGGCACAGATCCAGCTTTCTCCATTCCGTTTATGGCAGACGAAAACACTGAAACAAACGTAGGCATTAACGGTGCGCCTATGACAGCACCTAATGTGGCCGACAACAATACAAATCTCATATCAATGCTTAAAGCTGAAACCATCTTGTATTTTATGGATATATCAACGAGACTTCCTAAAAATGGTCCTTGAATCATGTTTGACAACCTTGAAATTACAGCCATTATATTGAACAATGATAATGAAACTGCCAGCTTTCTGGTCCTTACACCTGATGGCCTTATAGAATACGATAATGTATCGATCAAATTTATTATCATTGTGAAAAAGCAAACGATTAATAGCCTCTTTACATCTACCATCTGCACACATCCTAAGCTAAAATATACAAGTTAAATTATAGACATATTTGACAAAAAAAGCAATACATGACCATGATTCTGAAAGTCACACTTCATTTCGTTTTTGTGTAAAAACTGTGTTATAATTTTTTATGTCAAAACCACTATAAAAACCGCAAGAAAGGAAACGGCGTATATGGAAAAACTTCGCACTAATAAATGGATAATCTTATCTGCTGTGCTTATAGGTACCGTAATGGGACCTATAGACGGCAGTGTAACAAACATAGCAATGCCACAACTGGCAAAAATATTTCACACAGATATTACCACAACCAGTTGGATTTCCATGACATACTTATTAATGCTTTCAAGTCTAATGCTGACATTTGGCAGGCTTGGAGACATGGTAGGTTATAAAAAGCTGTATCAGTACGGTTTAATAACTTTTTCCGTCACTTCCGCCATATTAAGTATGTCAAACAATATTTACATGCTTATCATTGTAAGAGCTTTTCAAGCTGTAGGTGCCGGTATGCTTATGTCAATGGCTCCAGCTATAATAACTGCTACATTCCCTCCCAGCGAAAGAGGAAAAGCATTAGGCTTTAATGCAATGGCCGTATCTATAGGGCTTTCGATAGGACCCACATTAGGCGGTTTCTTGCTTACATACTTAGGCTGGAGATCAATATTTTATATAAACATACCAATAGGCATAATCGGCTTTATATGGGCTCAAATAGTAGTTCCAGATAATAAAGGAGTGCCAGAGAAATTTGACCCATTTGGCGCATTATCGGCATTTATCTTTCTTACCGCACTTCTCCTATTTATATCTGAAGGCGGCACTTGGGGCTGGACGTCTATTCTAAGCATTATATCTCTATTAACATTTATAACATTTTTTATAGCATTTATAATAATAGAATACAAAGTAGAGTTTCCAATGTTGGACTTAAGCCTATTTAAAATAAGGTTATTTACATTTGGAAACTTAAGTACACTAATAAATTTTATGGCGCAAAACACCATGACATTCTTGACACCTTTTCTCTTACAGAAAATCGGATATTCTACAGACTTATCCGGTATCATAATGACGTCTTTTCCTCTTATAATGCTTGTTGTCGCACCATTAAGTGGCATTTTATCTGATAGATATGGAGCACAAATTTTATCTACTATTGGCGCTTTGATTACAGCCATTGCACTTTTCTCTATGTCAACGCTGACATTACATTCATCGATGGCATCAATAATGTTAAGATTAGGTATTTTCGGCGTTGGCAACGGAATCTTCCAAACGCCTAACAACAGCTCTATAATGGGCAGTGTATCAAGAAATAGACTCGGCATCGCATCTGCCTTCTTAGCCACAATGAGAAATGCAGGAATGGTTCTCGGTATAGCAATGGGAAGTGCAATATTTACCAACAGGCAGATGTTTTATGAATCAATAAAAATAAACAATAGCAGTGCGTTTTTATTTGGATTGAGAGACGCATATATAGTAGCAGGAATATTTTCCATAATCTGTGCATTAACATCCCTTGTTAGGGATAAAATTAATAAAAAGAATAATTTAGAAAAGGATGGAATGTAAATGGAAAAGACATTTGCTATGGTAAAGCCAGACGGTGTAAAGCGCGGGCTCATAGGCGAGATATTAAAAAGGTACGAAAGCAAAGGACTTAATCTTGTGGCTGCAAAAGTTATATGGCCTTCTTTGGAACTCCTTCAAAAGCATTATGAGGAGCACAAAGACAAACCATTTTATGCTGACTTAATTCAATATATGATGTCTGGACCTGTCTTCGCCATGGTCTTAGAAGGTGATAATGCTGTTAAAATAGTAAGGCTCTTAAACGGTCCTACAAAAATTGAAGATGCTCAACCAGGTACAATACGAGGGGATTTTTGCACAAATACGACATTCAATATAGTGCACGGCTCTGACAGCTTAGAAAGTGCAAAAAGAGAAATACTTTTATGGTTTCCAGAATACGCGAATAAAATTTAGGACAAGTAAATAAACTCTAATAGAAGAAAAATTCTATTGGAGGAGTATTCAATGATCAAAGTATACAGCAAAACCAACAAGTATGGAATCATATATGGAAAGATAGACGACTACAATTGGTATGCTTTAGTGCAAGCTGATGTCGTCGATTACGGAATAAATCCGGAGACATTGTCAAAAGGTGCTGGAAGGGTTTCAAGGCTTTTTATATACAAAGACATTGAAAGAGATGAATTAAATCAAAGCACAATATCAAAATCCATCATTGCAGACTACAGGCATAAATGGAATTTCATAAATGACGATAAGAAAGACGTAGTAAAAAAACTTGTAAACTACTTAGAACTTAGATATTCTTTGAAAGTTTTAAAAGAGGCGAAGTAACTTACTTCGCCTCTTTTTTAGGAAGTACAAAGGCAGTATACAGATTATTAAAGACAAATTCTATAGATGAAAAAAATACTACTACCAACCAATCAAACCAAGTCAAAGGTACAGTCCTAAAAACAGCGCTTAAAAATGGTATGTATATAGTTGAGAGAAAAAGCAAGAATGATGCAGTAACTGCAACTACTAAATATTTGTTAGTAAATAAGCCTAACTCAAATATCAAATGCCTCTCTGATCTACATTCAAACGAATGTATAAGCTCTACCATGACTAAAGTCGAAAACGCAATCGTTCTTGCTCTGTCCAATGTGCCGTAAGTCAATGCAAATATGTACGATGACAAGGTGCAAACAGCCATTAAAGTTCCAACGATGCCTATTCTTATTCCAAGGCCGTTTGCAAAGATGCTTTCATCTGCCTTTCTCGGTTTTAAATTCATTATGTCTTTATCAGCAGGATCAAGCCCCAACGCTAATGCGGGTAGCCCGTCTGTCACAAGATTTACCATCAAAATTTGTATAGGAACAAGCGGAAGCTCTAAAGATGACAAAGCAGCTAAAAACATCGTTATTACTTCTCCAATGTTGCATGACAATAAATATCTTATAAATTTTCTTATGTTGTCGTATATAATCCTCCCTTCTTCAATTGCCGCTACAATGGTAGCAAAATTGTCATCAGTCAAAATCATAGAAGATGCCTCTTTCGCTACATCTGTACCGCTTTTCCCCATAGAAATGCCAATATCAGCCTCTTTAATGGCAGGTGCATCATTTACACCATCGCCAGTCATGGCTACAACATATCCCCTGCTTTTTAAAGCTCTTACAATCCTCAATTTATGTTTTGGAGAAACTCTCGCGTAAACCGTCGTATTCTCTACCGCTTCATTAAGTTTCTTATCATCTAATCTATCTATCTCCTCTCCTGTCATGATGTTATCAGTTTTTGAGTGTATATTTAATTCATCTGCAATAGCTGCAGCAGTTAACTTATGATCCCCTGTTATCATTATAGGTTTAATGCCTGCCAATTTACATTTTAATACAGCATCGTATGCTTCTTTTCTTGGTGGATCTATCATTCCTTCTAATCCGACAAAGACCAAATCCCTCTCAATAACTGATGGATCACTGTATCTAACTCCTTTAGGAAGCCTCCTATAGGCAAATGCCAACACCCTAAGAGCATCCTTACTGAACTTTTCATTCGCCTCAAGTATTTTCTTTTTTTCAAAAGAGCTGAGTGGAACCTCCCTTCCATCCCTTAAAACCTTAGTGCATAGTTCGACTACAACATCTGGGGCACCCTTCGTAAATGCATACATCAAGCCATTTTCCTCAACTACGACGCTCATCCTTTTTCTGTCTGAATCAAATGGAATTTCTTCAATTCGTTTCATCTTTTTTTCTACGTATTCTTTAGATACGCCTCCTAAAACTGAAGCATACATGATGGCAGCTTCTGTAGGATCACCAACGTATTTAACATCTTCTACAACTTCATTTCTTACTTTGATCTTTTCTATTTTTACATCTGCATTATTACACATATATCCTATTTCTAGTAGCCTTTTTAATGCGGGATCGTAAATAGGCTCTACTTTTATACTATTTATTGTAAATTTAACGTTGTTTGACTTTCCTTCAATTTCTACAACACCATCATTTACAAAAATCTTTTTAACTGTCATTTTGTTTTCCGTCAAAGTGCCTGTTTTATCAGTGCAGATGACATTTGTACATCCAAGGGTCTCTACAGCCGGCAGTTTCCTGACAATCGCATTTCGCTTTAACATTCTTTGAACTCCTATTGCAAGGGACACTGTAACAACAGCAGGAAGACCTTCAGGTATGGCAGCTACTGCAAGACTGACTCCAGACAAAAACATGTAATAGATAGACTCGCCTCTAATGATTCCCATAACTACCACAAGAGCACAAATTAATAAAGAACCTGTTACAAGGATCTTCCCTAATTTATCAAGCCTTCTTTGAAGTGGCGTCATACTGTCGTCAATATCCTTAATCATCCCTGCAATTTTTCCCATTTCAGTCCTCATACCTACATCAACAACTAAAGCTTTGCAGCGTCCGCTTGTGACTACAGTACCCATGTATATAAAGCTATTTTTTGGCGCCACCTTCCTGTTTCCTATTTCGACAGGTTCTTTTGTTACAGGAATAGACTCACCTGTTAAAATAGATTCATCAAGCCTTAAGTTATAAGCTTCAAATACGATAGCATCTGCTGGAACTTTGTCGCCTGCTTCAAGCAATATTACATCATCGACTGTTATCTCTTCTGAAGGTATTTCTTTTACAGCACCATCCCTTAAAACCTTTGAAGATGGTGCAGAAAGTTTTTTCAGAGCATCCAGCGACTGTTCGGTCCTGTATTCTTGCACAAAACCAAGAATTGCGTTAAGGATTATAATAACCGTAATCGTCACAGCATCGGCTATTTCTCCCATTAGAGCAGAAATCAACGTTGCAACTAACAAAACCATCACAATAAAATCTTTAAATTGATCTAAAAAAATATCGAAAGCAGTCAATTTTCTACCTTCATCAAGAACATTAGGACCGTATTTCAATAATCTCTTACGTGCTTCTTGTTCGCTTAACCCATTTTTGATAAATTCATTATTAAAGAAGTAAATTGTACTATTTTCTGGTTTTTTTGTCTGAAACATTTGTATCCCCCTTTGTACATTTCTCCTCATATAAAAATATGAGGTCACATGTAAAAACATGACCTCATATTTTTAGGCTTTGCCATTCATCTCTTGCAAAATCAACTATCATAGAATAATTGCTTCTCAATGGATGATTTATTACCTTGTTAAACCATTTTAGAGCTTCATCTCTATTGCCTAATATCTTGTTTAACTCACCTATCAAATATATAAGCTGTATCTCGCCTTCAAATGAATCATTTCCTTCATATGCTTTCTCATATTTGTCTAATGAAATCTTTAAGAACTTTATTTTATTTGCAGTATCTCCTAATATGTCGTATATCCAACTTATCCTCAAGCATGTCTTAGCAAATATTATATCTTTATCGTTTTTTATCTCTGAACAATATAAAGACAAAAGATACGATTCTAAAGCTTTTTTAGGAGTCCTTTCACCAGAAAACTTTCTTTTCGTCCAATTTGTAGTGATTCTTGAGAGAACCTCCTTTCTACTTTCTTCATTAATATTGTTAAAAGATTCGTTTAATGCAGCATAACCGCAATTGGGACATACAATAGGATCATAAAAAAAAGGCTCTATTCCTTCATATTTTGTATACAGATCCTTTCTGATTTCCACAACTCTTAAATGAGACATTCTAACTTTAGTATAAGTAAATTCTCTGCCACAAACTGGGCATTTTGTCTTTGCATCGTACAAAAAAGAGTTCATGTTTTCACTCCTGTCTATAAAGTCTGCAGCAACACTATTTATCCAATATATATTTCGAAACACAAGCAAAAAACATTAGCAAAATAGCTCATTTACATCATTTTTTCTTAATCAAACCATGCGTTATCCCAATCAGCATCACAATTCCAGCATAACCTGCAATCGGATACATGTAGTGCACTAATTTTGAAAATCCAAACCCGCTTAATATAAGTCCTACGCCACCTGTTATTATTGTGCAGACCTTATACAATGTGCTTTTAACATCGGTCAATCTCGCCACAAAACCATAAAGATTTCCAACAGCAGTCGTATAAATTTCTGCAATCAAAATAAAACTGTATATTAGCTTTAGCAACGTTGAAAACTTTCCGGCGATATAAAGCATAGGTATTTGATAATTTGAAACTTTAGGCATGTTCAAAAGAATGGCCACCAAGATCATCGTAGCACCGGCCCACAAGCCTAAACCTCCAAATAAAGCACCTAATTTTAAATCCGATTTATTCGTTGTTTGATTCCCAAGAGGTGCTAATATCGCTACAGACATCAATAAATTATATGAAGCGTAGATAACCCCTGATATAAAAAAATTTTTAACTGCTGCATCAAATGGCATTGATATACGACTTAACACAAAAATATCTGGTGTATAAAAAAGAGCTAATGCACTTATCAAAAATACTCCCAGCAATAAAATCGGCACCACAAAAGAAATAGCAGAAATAACACCTGCTATTCCTGTCAACACTGTCATAACAGATATCACAGCCATCAAAACAGCTCCAAACTGAGATGGTAGCCCAAACTGTTCTTTAAAAATCGCTGCCGTACCTGCCAGCATTGCCGTAAAAGCTCCAAATAAAAAAAATATGATTATATAATCCATTATTTTGCCAAAAAAAGGGCCTCCAACATCCATAATAACCTCATAATGTGAAGAAGCATTAAGCCTATTGCCCAATAATAAAATAAAATACCCATATACGATAAACATAATGGCTGCGGCAAAAAGACCCACGAATCCTTTAACACCGTGGTATCCAAAGAATTGCAGTACTTCCTGTCCAGACGCAAATCCAGCCCCCACCACAGTACCTATATATGTTGCAGCAATTGAAAATACCGACAATCCTTTATTCTTCAAGATTGCGCCTCCTAAATGATTTTTCATTAATATATATATTCTCCTAAACGATTTTTATTTATAATCACTTTTAATATTATGAAACTCTCTATAAAATCTTTCAATAACAATAAAAATCCCATCTTAACAAAGCGGGATTTTTATTGTTTAACTCTATTATTTTTTTTCAACTTTGGCACTGGTACTTTTCCAATATTCTGCAAAAAATACCACAAACACACTTACCATAAGACCTAATATAAAGGCAATTGCTATATTTAATGATTTCTTCGGCGATACAGGTTTATCAGGAACGATGGCTTTTGATGTAACCATTATGCCTTGCTCACCTAAGTTAGATGCTTTTACAAGTTGAAGCATGTTGTACTTTTCCATCATTATATCTCTTGTATTCTTTAAAAGATTCAATTTAGTTTGATTTTGTTCATATTCAGTCTTGTTTGCTGGATTTATACTGTTTAATTCATTTGTGGCCGCTTCGATCTTTGAATTTTGAAGATTTATGAGGTTCTCTATCGTGGCTATAAGTTTATCTGTCTGCCTATTGTTTCTTGATACTATGTAAGATTTAAAATTTGCTGCAATAGCATCAGCTATTTTAGCCGCTAATTTGGGATCTTTCTCTTTTACAGTAATTGTTATTAAATTAGTGTTATCAATTGTTTGCACGTCAATTTCATTTTTGAAATTATCAAGCGTGTATCTTTTAGGGTCAAGCTTTAATTGTTTAATCGTGTTTAACAATACTTGTGGATTCGTGACCTCTTCTTTATATGTATTTACTGTCATATCTTGATACTTTAAAATAGACGATAATAAATACGATAAATCTTTATCCGCCGTATCGCTTTGTATCATTGACCCATCACTGCTATTTTGATTAGGCAAAACAACTGTTGTATTTGAACCAAAAAATCCTGTCTGTGGCGTTATATCTGACACACTTAAAGTCGTAGTTGCTTCATAAGTTGGTTTTATCACAAAAAAGCTCAATAAACCAGCTATCAATACAGATACAATAGTTATCAAAGCCATAGTCTTTCGCCATTTCCATATAATCTCCAATAATTCTCTCAAAGAAATTTCTTCTTCCATCTTATTCCTCCTATATTGTTATTTATTTTTCACTGTATGTAGCTACCTCTTCGGCAATAGCTGCAATTTCTTTCAAGTATTTTCTAAATTCATCTTTCAAATCATCTCTCTTTAAGGCGTACTCTACCGTCGCTTTCAAGTACCCCATCTTGTCTCCTACGTCGTACCTTTTCCCTTCAAAATTATATGCATATATGGCTTCATACTCCAATAACACTTTAAGCGCATCAGTAAGCTGTATCTCTCCACCTGCTCCAGGCTTTACATCTTTCAATATTTCAAATATCCTTGGCGATATTATGTACCTTCCTAATATCGCCATGTTTGATGGCGCTTCATCTATTCTTGGCTTCTCTATAAGGTTGTTTACTCTATACAGCCTATCGTCAATCATATTGGCATCTACTATGCCGTATTTGTCTACTTCACTCTTTGGCACTTCTTGTACGCCTATTATAGAGCAGTTGTACCTTTCGTATTGTTCTATCATCTGTTTTAATACGGGTACTTCTGCATCAACTATGTCATCACCTAATAAAACTGCAAATGGCTCATCTCCTACAAATGCTCTGGCACAGTAAATAGCATGGCCTAATCCCTTTGGCTCTTTCTGCCTTATATAATGTATGTCAACCATATTTGTTATGTCTTCAACGAGGCTTAAAAGATTTTCTTTGCCTTTCTTCTTAAGCTCCAATTCCAATTCTATCGATTTGTCGAAATGGTCCTCTATCGCTCTTTTATTTCTTCCTGTTATTATAAGTATATCCTCTATGCCTGAGTTTACAGCTTCTTCAACTATATACTGAATCGTAGGCTTGTCTACTATTGGCAGCATTTCCTTTGGCTGTGCTTTTGTTGCAGGCAAAAACCTTGTCCCAAGTCCTGCCGCAGGTATTATAGCTTTTCTTATTTTCATGCGTATTCCTCCATCACATCACGAAACTTCTGATAGCTTATCTTCGTTTTTATCTAAATTTTCCACAATTCGGATGCCTAAATCAACCAGGTTGACATTTCCAGATACATTTAGCCTAACTTTTACCCTTCCTTTCCGTTTGTCGATTTTTTCGATAAGACCTTCAAATCCTTTAAGCGGTCCATCGATGATTTTTACCTTTCCGCCTACTTTTATGCCTGTCGAAAATCCGACTATATCGGAGTCTCCTATAAGTGCCAGTATGATATTTATTTCTTCTTCTCTTACCTCAGCAGGCTCAATCCCATCTTTTAAAAATTTTAAAAAGCGAGGTAATCTTTTAATATCATTGTAAAGTTCGTGGCTCATGCACGTCTTTATAAATACGTAACCTGGAAATAAAAACTTTATTTTCTCTACACGGTTCTTGCCTTTTCTTTCAATTATTGCCCTTTTAGGTATCAACACTCTAATAGATTTTCTTTTCAATTTACAAAATAGCAATTCAATCAACCTTTTTACTTTCAGTTCATCTCCCGTTCTAGTATATATGACATACCATTTTTCATCATCTTCCACATATGCTGCCTCCTTTTGATGTGTTTTTAAGATGTATTCGACATGAGACATTAAAAATCCTTCTTTAGTGACCGTTTACAACAAAAAAAATCATAAAATTTTTCCAACACAAAAGGGACGTGATATTTTTCACAGTCCCTTCGTACATTTCTATTTAAGCTCAACACCGTATTCTTTTAGCACACCTGCAAGCTCATCTTTTATCTCTTCAAGCCTTTTCTCAGTATCAGCTTCACACCTTACAATCAATTCAGGGCCTGTATTAGATGCTCTAACAAGCCCCCATCCGCCATTAAACATGACTCTTGCACCGTCAATGTCTATTAAATCGTACCCTTTTTCTCTAAAATGTTCCGTCACACCCTTTACAACGTCAAATTTCTTATCATCATCGCAGTGCAATCTCAATTCAGGCGTTGACGGATATTTTGGCACATCAGAAAGAAGCTCTGACAATGTCTTATCCGTATTAGAAAGTATTCTTAAAAGCCTTGCTGCAGCATACGCCGCGTCATCATAACCATAATACTCATCAGCAAAGAACATGTGGCCTGACATCTCACCTGTAAAGACAGCATTGATTTCTTTCATCTTTGCCTTTATAAGGCTGTGACCAGTTTTATAAAAGATCGGATTTCCACCAAGTTTCTTTATTTCTTCAGGCAATGCCTTTGAACATTTAACTTCAACAATAGCATCTGCGCCAGGGTGCTTTTTCATTATTTCTCTCCAGTAAAGCACCATCAGCATATCGCCCCATATTATATTGCCTTTTTCGTCAACGACGCCAATTCTATCTCCGTCACCGTCAAAAGCTATGCCAACGTCTGCGCCAAGTCTTTTAACCTCACTTATCAAGTCTTTCAGATTGTCTGCGTTCACTGGATCAGGAAAATGGTTTGGAAATGTTGGATCTGATTCGCAGTACAGTGGGTATACTTCGCACCCCAGCCCGTATATGATATCAGGATATATGTTTGAACATGTACCGTTTCCACAGTCTACAACAACTTTAAGCTTTTTATCGCCAAGTTTTACCTTATCCTGAATCATCTTTATGTAGCTTTGTATAGGATATGCGTATTTCAAAGAACCTATCCCCGTCTTGAAATCGCCTTTTTCCGCAATATGATAGAGCTTCTTAAGCTCATCACCATATATAGTTGATGGTCCAAATGCAACTTTAAATCCGTTAAACTGCGGTGGATTGTGGCTTGCCGTTATCATAAGCCCTGCATCGTAATTGTATAGTATTCGGGAATAGTAAAAAGCAGGCGTCGACAGAACACCGATATCCAACACATTGCAGCCTGTAGATGTAAGTCCATTTACTACTGCATTTCTTATAGGCTTTGATGATATCCTGTTGTCTCTGCCTACAATCACATCTTTTATGCCTTTTTCATTTTGAATATATGTACCGAAGGCTTTACCAATAAGCTCTGCTGTTTCTTCGGTAAGGTCATCATTCCATACACCGCGTATATCGTACATCCTGAACATATTTTGATTTAGAGCCATAAAACTCCCTCCTTTAAAATTAGCGTTTCATAATATATTATATACTAAATTATTACATTCACAAGCCGCATCAATAAAATTCTGTCAAATTAACAATTGCGTTTTAAATATTTCTTATATTATTGACAATACATCTTCAATGATATCATCGAGAATAAGCTCTTGATAACCAGTTTTTTTCAATATCTTCATCTTGTCAGTCAAAGGCTTTAATTGAGCCGTATCGATTTTATCTAGCATTTTAAGCCTTGATTCCGTCAATGTCTTATCTGACAAGGCTTTTATGTAGTCCTCAACATCATACCTCCAAAAATGAAATCTGTCAGGATATCTTTTAAAAAGTCTTTGGGCTATTTGTATACCTTCAGGGTCAAAATCACCTGAATAATATATGTCTGTGCCATTTTTATACAGCATATCTAAGAGGACAAGCAGAGATAATCTAGGTTGGCCATATGCGCATACAAGCGGAATAGGTTTCTTAATAAAATCGCATACGGACAAAAAAACACCTGGATTTTCTAATACAAATACCTTTTTTGATGGGCTCTCGACCATATCCAGCGCGCTCAAATTGTAAAGCGGTACTTGCAAAACTTCATTGCACTCATACGCAGCTTTAAATACCTTGTTACACTCGTCTACACTATAAGCCAAAAGTCCTTTAAGCGTCACGAAATTCGATATCTCGTCAATCACTATGCCAGCCCTATATAAAAGCTCAGCAATCTCTTCCGAATTTTTTATATCATTGACTCCGAAAATCGTAGCCAGTGAATTTATGAACATTTTACCACAGTCAGTATTTACATCGAATCTATGTGGATCTCTAGTGATGTACGATGAAAATACTGGTAACCTTAATTTCTGTCCTTCATAAACTGGAAGTTTATTCAGTGCATCACATACGTATTTTATATCTCTTTTAAGCAACATGCGATCATTGTCATATCTTTGGTTTATCGTTCTTACTCCTACAGCTTTATTTTCATAAACAGATTTCAACCATTGCCAGCACTTTGTCCCTTCATACTCGGATAAAAACCTGTTGAAGAACTTTTCTTTTTCATTTTCATACTGATACATGTCCTCTTTTTTACTGGTCATCTTTTCATCAAAATACGATTCTAATATATCAATCAAACTGTATTTTTCAAATCTCGTATTTAAAAATGTCTCTGCAAATTTATTTACATCAATACTTATCGATTTTCGTTTGCTAAAGTCCTTCTTAAAATGGTTAGACAATACTACTTTCTCAGAATTTGTCAAATCATCAAGTTTAATTACACCGCCTATTCTTCCTATGCTTTTATATTTATCCCTAATAGCTTTAAATATCCTTTCATACCCTTTGTTTTTTCTAAAAAATGCTATATCATCGGCTTTCATCTACTCACCTACTTTTGTAAATGCAACCTCATCGTATGAAAAATCATCTGCTGTTTTAACACTTTTTTCAATTCCAGTAACTAAATGCCTAACCTTTCCATCCCATTTATATCTTACCAGCGACACATAACTTGCATTTTTAGGTCTTATAAGCTCGTATATAGATAGCTCTGGCACTGTATCGTAATCGCCCCACAGTACTTGAGAGTTCATGATGAAATTCAATCCCAAGTCTTCTATAAGCTTAAACATATCTCTTATATTGTTATCATCCACCCCTGCAAAAGCTTCATCAAGCGATATAATCTTTGGAGCTTGTGATGACGCTGATTGATACATGGAGTACACGGCTGAGAAAAGAGGTATATACATAGCCATGGCTTTCTCTCCACCGCTGAACTTGTAAAAGGCATTGTTTGTAAGTTCTTTGCGATTTTCCCCTTCTTTTTTGAAATATAACTTAAACTCAAACCAATCTCTATAGTCGAGAATACTTTTCATAATCTGGTGGAATGTATCAGTGCTGCTGTTTTCTTCATATATTTTCTTTGCACTTTCAACCTTTGATCTAAAATGATTTACTACTAAATTAAAATCTTCTTCTTTCATCATATCTGCGTCAAGCTTTAAAAGCTCCACAAGCTCCCTTGTATTAAGTTCTTGCTCGTTTGTAGCAGCTTTTGGCTTCCATTCCAATTGAAACTTAAGACCGCTTGAAGTATCTCGCTGTGACATTAACTCATTCATCTTTTTTACCCATTCTTCTGCCTTAAAGATTCTGCTTCTTATTTTGCGCCCTACATTGTGCATGATTATGTCCTCAAAAAGCTGCCTATCTTTTTCTTTCATAAGGTTTTCGTTTATCTTTATATCTTCATCTATCATGTTATAAAGTCCATAAAGGGATATCTTTTTGTCATTTACTTTCGCTGTTATTTGATATCTTCTTAAATCTTTATATATTTCTTGATAATCATTAATATCCAAATCACTTTGTCCATTTTCAACCACATCTAACGAAAGCCCAAATTCCACAAGCTCATTTATACAGACATAAAACGCATTTCTAATCTTTTCTGTGACACTATCTTTATCAAACTTTGCAAACATTTCTTTGTACTGTGATTGAATAGTCTTAGCTGCTTTATAAACGTCGTCTATATCTTTAATCTCATCAACGAATCCAAATATTATCTCATCTTTTAACCCTTTATGGTATATGTTCAAAATGTCATGGTTTTTCCTTATTTCCTCTCTCAATCTTTCATACTCTTTTTCTTGTAGGACTACTCTCTCTTTAAGCGCAGCAGTTTTAGCAGTTAAATCATTTATTTCCTTTGGTATATCTTCAATCCTTTTTATGCACTGTGAAAGCTCCTTTTGAAGGTCCTCTATACCAAGTTTTTCAATGGTTTCTTTTAATACATTGATCTTTTCTATGCTGTTTTTTATCTTCGTATCTAATACATCAATCTCAAAATTGTAATTATCAATGTCATACTCGATATCTTGTTTCTGCATTTTTCTAGTCTCTACACTTCTTAAGACAGTAATATAGCTATTGTAGTTTATCTGTAATTTCTGCAGGAGATTTTTGTACTCATCTAACTGTTCTAAAGCACTTTCGTAAGATTTGGCGTCTGCATGAATGCCAATTCCCGACGTCAACTTTCTAACAATTGCTTTCTTTTCTTGAAGCACATCAAAAAGCTTCTTAGCAGCAATTATTGCGTCGTTTAATCTATTTTCAGTAAACTTTTGATTAGATTGGGCTTCTTTCAATTCCTTTAACGCTTCTTCCAAATCATCTTTTCCTGGGAAATTTTTATATTCTACGTCTAAATCACTTAGCTGAGATTTTATTAACAATTGTCTATCATTTAATTCTCTTATCTCATCCTTTATGATGCTTATTTCCTTAGCTATGGATGATATCATCTCATCTTTAAAACGCCGTCTCGACTCAAAACCTATATACCTTGACTTTACATTCCCTGCAGCTTTTCCCTTTAAAACTCCTATTCCATACGTGCCATCATCATTTATATATGTTGCATTCTCTTCCTCATAGATAAATACATTGCTTAAAGCATCTGAAATTTCGTCTAATCCGACACCGCTATTTGAATCGACAACATTAAAATACTGCAATACATTAAGCTTCATGTTAAAAGTCCCCGGAACGATATACTTATCTGCCATGTCCTTATCCATTTTCATTGCTCTGTCTAAATCGCTTCTTGACACAATAAGTGCATCCAAGATTCCCATGTCTATAAGAGCTGATTCAATATTTCCCTTTGTATCATCATCAATATCATTTTTAAAATCAATCGCTTTATAAAGTGGTACATATGCAATTCCCGCTTTATCCAGTCTTTTTCTGTTTTCTAAAACTTGTTCACTGCGCTCTGGCTCAGGATCCTCCGTCTCTTTCCATTTTCTTAATTCCTCTTCTTTTTCATCCAGCTTAGAATTTTTTAAGTCCAATTCATTTTTAACTTTAATCAAGTCCATCTGAAACTTCTCTCTGATATCCTCGTATGGCTTCCTTACAAATGAAATAAGATCTTCATAAGTACTTGTTTTCCCGTATGATAGCACTATTCTGGAAAGTTCTTCGATTTTTTCTCTATTAAGCTTCAAAAATTTATTCGTATCTGACCAATCGTAAATTTTATCAATAAACCTGTTCTTTTCTTCATCAAACAAAATCTCAATTTCATTGATTTTTCGCTTTAAATGCTCATTTGCCTTTCTCAATCTATCTTCTTCCAACAATGCTTCATTGTATTTTTTGTTTGCATCTGCCTCCTCATTGATAGCATCTAATGCCTTTCTCACTTTTCCTGTATACTCTTTTAGTGAATTGTTCCAAAAGTCAAAGTCAAAATCTTTACCATAAGACTTTTTTAATTCTTCTTCTGAAAAGCTGTGCTCATCAAAATTGACTTCTTCAGATATAGAAGCCATATCTAAAAGATTTTCTCTTATTCTTTCATCAATACTATATTCTCTACCGTAAAGCTCCTTTAGTTCTTCTTCTATTTGGAAATATCTCTCTTGTTTCTTTTTAAGCTGAACCTCTTTTAAATCCTTGTCTTTTCTATATTGTTTCAAAATATTTTCTTCTTCAACAAGCTCTCTTTGTGTATTAAAAGCATCATTTTTTCTTAGTTGAATTTCTTTATTTTTCAAAGCTTGGAGCTCGCTTTCAAGTTCTGATATCCTATTTTCACCATAGAAAACATCTTGATTATTTTTTTCAATACTTTGCAACAATTCATCGCTTTGTTTTTGCACTTTGGAAAGCTCATTTTTCTGCGTCAGAAGCTTTTCTGCTTTGTAATAAAGCATAAATCTATTGTACCTATCGTATTCATTTTTAAGCTTCTTTAAAGATTTCATGTTTTTATTCAGCGAATCCAAATGCAGCTTTATTTGATCCATGTTTTCTATCGTTTCAGACATAGGTCTTAAATCGTCATCTGTCAAAGTTGAAAGAGACGCATTCAATATGTCGTAAATACGGCTTGGCCTTAAATCATTGGAAAGCTTTGGACTCCTAAGCTGTATTAAAAGCTTTATAAGTTCATCATAGTCATCAATGCTTGAAAAGCCAAATATATTTTTATTTACTAATTCCATGTATTCTCTTTGTGTGTCAACTACTTCTCCGCCACTTCCAATGCAATTTTTAAGCTCTTTTTTGGATAGAGGTATTTTGACTCTTTTCCCATCTATTCCTGTCTCTAACTTGTAAAGCAATATGTCAATGCCTATACGCCGTCCATCTTTAATGATAAATCCCCAAAAATCCATACTTTGATGTCTTTTTGCTTTAAGGCCTATGCCTATAGAGATATAATTATCTTTATTTTCCCTCTTAAATTCCATATAAAGATAGCCAGTTCTCTCGTCAATTCCATTTACATCTTCTTCACCTAAAAGATAATCCTCAAGCCTTCTGGCTCTTGAGCCAAATGAATCCAGTCTTTCAGGGCTTTTATTGCCATCTAAAAGAAGAGGTATGAAGCTCTGCATAGTTACAGATTTTCCTGAACCATTGGAACCTCTTAGAAGAAGCCTCCCTCCAGAAAATTCAAACACTTCATCATCATAGTACCAAAAATTAAGAAGACCAGCTCTGCTAATTACCCATCTATCATTCATTTTGAATTGCTCCTTTAAAATCATTTCGATATTCACCAATAAACTTTCCTAAGATCGGCATCAAAGTATATGAGTGTGTATCCTCATTGTATATCGCCATTTTCCAGCTTTTCATAAACTCTGTAATTTCATCAAATAATTTTTCATCACTCATATCAGTGTAAATCTTGCTCCATCCGCTTTTAAACCTACTCTTTACATCTGATACGATGCTCATAAATTGTCCCTCTGTAATTTCAATACAATCATCTATTCCTACATTTAAACTGCCAGAATCTATCATATCTCTTAAGACATAGGCTATTTGAAGCACTATATCAGATATATTTTTATTGTCTGGAAAGTAAGATGAAGCATATTTATTCTCATCAAAAATTATGTATGCAGACGTTTTGTGAATGTGCAATTTTGCATCGAGATAATCGTCAAAATCTTTTTCTAATGTATTTCTGTAGTTTTTTATATAGATAAAATCTTGATCGTCGGTTCCCTCATAGTAGACGGCTGGAGATAGAAGCAGTTTTCTGTAAACTCTATGCCTTCTCTCAAGGACTTTGTTGTCCTCATACCTGTCGTCTTTCATAAAATCTTCCAACGTCATCTCTTCATTTATTTCGCTGCTCATAATTCTCATAAAGTACCTTGAAAGCCCCGTATTTTCATATAAAACCTCTACATCACGACTATCGGCAAATCTTTCATGCTCTCCATCATCCACTTTTATCATTTTCAGCTTTTCTGCAAAATTGAGTACCCTCACGAGGGATTTTCTATGCTTAAATAAGGTCCAGTCAACACTTTCCATGCCTTCGTACTGCATCTCGATATACTCCGTTATATTTGAAAGTATAAATTGATCACCTATGCCCATGTCCTCTAAAAATGCAAGGAGAAGACATAGAAACGCATAATCCATCGGGCTCTGAAATTCTTCAATTCCCATCCACTCCTCAGCATCACCAGGTATTTTCTCCAACTTTATAATAATCGGATTCACAATAAGACGATATCCTAACTTATCCTCTACAAATGATCTTAATTTTTTCTCATTGTCACGTATTCTATTAAACATTTCTGTATCTTCTTTTGTAACCCAAAAGTTTTCTAAAAGGACTTTAAGTTCTTCCAACTAAAAACACCACCGTATCAATTTAAAAACTCAATCGTTACATCAGGCATTTCAAGAATCCCATCTGTACATTTTAGAACTATCGTCTTGTTCCTTGAAATGTTGACTTTGTATGTCCTTCCATCTTCTGACTTTGCTATATTTTTAGGCTGACTTAAGGATTTGCTTATCCAATTTAAAAGGGTTGTCCTTATAAAAGGCTTAATTATTGGTAACTCTTTTAAAACTATCTTTCCGTCAATAATATACTTTGATATTTCCTCAATCTCACTGTGTCTTTCTTCAAGGTACTGCTTTAAGCACATCTCTTTTTCTTCTGCCCTATCTATTATAGCATTTGTCTTTGTGGATTGTGTATAGCTTCTGGTCTTAGGCCTTATAGAGAATTTACACGGTACGTCATCCCACACGCTTTCATTTATGCTTTCAGTCCCTTTGTCAAAATCGCCGTACAAATGTCTCGTGTGAAAAACTCCAAAAACAACTGATGAAAGCTTATGTGCATAAGTTATATCATCAGTGTTTGCAAATATCTTAGAAAGCTTTATATACTCACTTTTCCTGCTGGCAGTCTTTAACCTGTTTTCAGAGATTCTGGCCGCATACATCGTGATCTTTCTTATTATCTCATTTGATATTTCAAGAAGCCTGTACGCTTCACTATCTTCATCGCCATTTCCTCTAAACCAAAATACTATGTTGTCCCACTTGCTCAATATATTTTCTTTAATGTCGTTTATATCAAAATCTTTATCCAACCTCGGTATGTTCTCCTCATAAATAAGCAATTTTTCTACAATACCATCTAACGACTTTTTATCAATCTTATTTAAAAGCGATACGATAACTTGAGAAAACCTCTGCAAATCCTTTATATATCCTCTTAAATACTCAGTAAGCTTGTCTTTGTATATCAAGAAAGCGTCAGTTTTCATGAGTTCATCTGCATTTGAACTTTGCAAGCTGGCAATGTAGTCTATGGCGTTATGATAAATATTTTCAAAATCTGAAGTAAAATCTTTCCACCATCTGTATACAACTTCTAAGTCATCGCTTTTAGATATATCATCAATTTTCTTTAAGTTTTCATACAATCTTTGGAATAAAGATGGCTCTAAAGAACCACCATAGCCTTTTATTTTTTCTAGATTAATTGTCATCCTTTCTATTTCTATCGAATACTCGCTAAGCATGTATCTAAATTTTTTATTTTTAAATTCTTCTGCAGATTGAGCTCTTCCAGTATCCTGCTCAGCTATCAAGTTTTTCCACTCAGTCAGCGACTTTAAATCCTGCTCACACTTATCCAATGTATAGTCGTAGAACAAATCAAAACCTTTTACATAATTATACACATCCTCTTTAGTTAGCCAGTATCTAAGCCGCTCATAATTTTGGTAAAAATATCGCATGATGAGGCGATACCTTGATGCATTATCAGCAGTAAGGTATCTTGCCTCATCAATAGGTTTTATGACATTAAAATTTATTTTATCAGACATAATTTTTCACCTTTAAAATGTACTGCCATTGTATCCCCAATTTTCACCGGCAAATTCTTGAATAACTATGTACACATTGTCCTTAGGATATTTTAAATTACTTTCAAAAATATCGCAGATTCTGGCTGAAATCTTCTCCTTTTGTTCTCTTGTAAGCTTTCCTATTAACTGTATCTCAACGATTGCACCCTTATCTAAAGGTTCTCCGTGAAAGTATATGTCGTCACCTTCTGCAAATCTCACCATAAGCCAATTTTCGCTTTTACCGGCTACATCCATCATCATAGATGCAAACTCTGTCTTTAAAGTATTTTTCAAGTTGTCACTTAATTTTTCCTTTGTTATTGAATTAATTATAGGCATGCAGATACACTCCTTTACATATAGAAATTTAATAACTTATTAACAATTATAAATTAATGTGCAGAATTCATCAATAAAAATAGAAAATATTGTGCTATCATTGAAATCTTCATCAAATGATAGCACAATACCATTCATTAATCAATCTCTGGACTTTTTAATGACTGCACCATATCGACTTTCTTAAGCTGGAAGTGCACTACGACGCTTACGAGAATAGAAAATCCCATTGTGATAAGTGCAGAATACAAAAAGCTCATCGGTTCAATATTCCTTCCAAACATCAATATATCAACTTCTACGGTTGACATGAGATACCTGTGTAGAAAGATGCCCATCACAAACCCTAATAAAATTCCTATGATTGTCAAGATAAAATTCTCTCTCATGACGTACAGAGAAACTTCTTCATCGTAAAATCCCAAAACTTTCATCGTGGCAAGTTCTCTTATCCTTTCGGTTATATTGATATTTGTCAGATTGTAAAGAACCACAAAAGCAAGCGTACCTGCAGATACAATCAAGACTAATACGACTGACAACAAATTGTTTACGACGTCCTGAAACGTCTTTTTAACAGATGAAATAAAATTGACCGTCATTACAGCTTTTGACTTCAATATCTTTTGAGATATTTCATCTTCTTTTGTACTTGAACTATCATTGAGCTTCGACAGTATCTCGTTTGATGACATCTTCTTATTAAATAATTTCTCATACAAAGATGAGCTCATATAAACGTAATGTTGTAAATAATTCTCTGCTATGCCATCAATTTTAACTTTCACTTTTCCTCCACTGCCTGTATCCAAGTACATATAGTCGCCATTTCTTACTTTAAGCATATTAGAAAGTTTTTCCGTTATTACAACTCCATCATCTTTTAGAGGTATCTCTGCACCTGTATTTCTATTTCTCAAGACTATAAAATCTCTAAACTTGTTTTTATCTCCTGTAACGACGAGAAATGCGGTCTTTTTCACATTTCCTTTTATAACATCGACGCTGGATTGATTAAGCATAATGCTTTCTTTTATATTTTTGTCACTATTTATAGCATTTGTAAGCTCATTTAGATCTTCTTTAGAAGCGTCACTTTTAAAGGTCGTTATCATCTGATATTTGAAGATTTCATTGAACTGCTTAGAAACAATGATATTTATTGAGTCTCTTATTCCAAATCCAGTAAGCAGCAGTGCAGTGCATCCACCTATTCCTATTACAGTCATTAAAAATCTTCTTTTGTATCTAAATATGTTTCTGGCAGTCACTTTCTGCATAAAATCCAGTCGAGACCAAATAAATCTCATGTTTTCCAGTAGAACCCTTTTACCTGCTATAGGCGCTTTAAGTCTCATTAGCGATGCAGGGACTTCTCTCAGATCATTAAAACACACAAGCGCTGCAACAGCCGTAGTGGAAACAAGTGCAGCAAAAATCCCCACAAAAGCATAATATGAATTAAATTCTGTAATCACAGGTGGCAGTGTATACATCATCCCGTACGCATTGAAAATTATCCTCGGCAATATGTTGAAACCCAAAAGCAAACCAGCAAATCCGCCTAATATTGTGGCAACAGATGAATAAATGACAAATTTGAGCATTATGGAAAGTCTGCCATAACCTAAAGCTTTTAAAATTCCCATCTGGGTCCTCTGTTCTTCCACCATCCTGGTCATAGAAGTTAAACTTACTAAAGCCGCAACCAAGAAAAAGATGGTCGGAAATACATTGCCTAATGCTTTTATCCTGTCTGCTTCGTCCCCGTACTCCACATAACCTATGTTAGATTTTCTATCTAATATATACCATGTAGGCTTTTTTAAATCTTTAAGTTTCTCTTCCGAGAATGCAATTTTGGCTTTTGCTTCACTTATCTCTTTATCGAATTCTGCTTTATTAGCCTCATATTTCTTATAATTATCATTAAGCTTTAAGAAGGCATCATTTAGCTGTTTTGCTGCATTATCTATTTGCATTTGACCTTGAATCTTGGCTTTGCTTAAAGCCAATTCCTGTTCTTTTATGTTTTCCTGTGAAGCAGCTAATTGTGCTTTGGCACTTTCAAGCTGCGATCTCTTTTCACTTAATTGCGCCATATTCTCATCTAATGCTTTTTTGCTGGCATTAAGTTCATCTATTTGTTTTGATACACTTGCGATTTGTGCATTTAATTCATCTACCTTTGGTTTTAGCTGATCTTTCAAAGATGGGTTATTGCTTATCTCAAAATTCAATTGATTTAGGGAACTATTAAGTTCGTCGTACGTCGAACTTAATTTTTTCATGTTTTCATCGTAATTTAATTCTTTTTCTTTTGCCTGTATCTCAGCTTCTGCATTGTTTAATTCTATCTCATTTTGTGATATATTGGCTTGAGAATTAGCAATCTGATTTTTCCCATCGTCAATTTTTTTCTGGTTTAAAGCCATTTGCTCATTAAAACTGGCTTGTTTTTTGTTTAACTGGATTTGAGAATTTTGAAGTGTAATTTTTGTCTCATCAAGCTTTGCTTTAGCATCAGCCAATTCTTTATTGTATTTAGCTTCTTTGTCTTCAAGCTCTTTCTTGGCATCATCGATTTCCTTTTGTGCTTTACTTCTAATTTCTTCATATCTAACTTCGCTTCGGATTTTACTTAATTTTATTAAATCATCTTTTACAGGTTGAATGAAATTGTAGTATTCATCTGAAATTGTGGAAAATTTTTTTGCACCATCTACCAACACATCTATTTCAGTGTAGGCATCCATTGAAAAATCAGAATTAGGTACCATCATAAAAGCCTGTATCTGGCCATTTCCCACATTGCTGGAACCTCTATCTCTTGATATATAATAAGGCGTTTCGACTACACCTACTATCTTGAATTTTTTGTTTTTTATATTGTCTTGATTTTGAGAATCCAAATTTATAGTTACAGTATCGCCTATTGAAAATCCTAAATCTTTAAGGAATTTTGTCTCCACCACACACTCAGAATTGTTTTCAGGAAACCTGCCTTCTAAAAGTTTAGGTTTATTTACATAATTTTTATCATTCTTAATTTTAACTGGATCTACACTTATGACTTTTACTACAAACCCCTTATTATTTTTATCAACAACAGCATCAACTGTGTAAAATGGGTATGCCGATAGTACACCTTTTACAGATTTAATGCTATTCAAATCATCACTTGTAAGACCCATTGTAGATAAAATTTGTACATCAAACAAATTATAATCAGCAGCGTATTTTGAGGCAGTAAGCTTCATGTCTTGGCTGGCAGCTTTTATTCCACCAAAAACACCTACTCCCATCAACACGATGAAAAACAATGATAAAAATCTTTTTCTCGTATTAGATATTTCTCTAAATATGTCTTTCATCAAAGATTTTCCCATTTACCATTCTATCCTTTCTATAGGCACTGGAGAATCATTAATAGACATCTTATCTATGCTGCCATTTCTAAGGCTTATAACTTTATCCGCCATTGGTGCAATCGCTTTATTGTGGGTTATTATTATGATGGTCATTCCTAATCTCCTGCATGTATCGTGTAATAGCTTTAAAATTGCCCTGCCAGTCTTATAGTCTAATGCCCCTGTTGGTTCATCACATAATAACAATTTAGGGTTTTTAGCCAATGCTCTGGCTATAGCCACCCTTTGCTGCTCACCACCTGATAATTGGGAAGGAAAATTATTTAACCTTTCAGAAAGTCCTACATCTCTAAGCACTTCTACAGGATCCATTGGATTATCGCAGATGTCCGTTGCCAGTTCTACATTCTCTAAAGCAGTAAGATTGGGGACCAGATTGTAAAATTGAAACACAAACCCAATATCTTTTCTGCGGTAAGTCGTCAATTGTCGCTGATTGTACTTGCTTATGTCATTTCCATCTACAATTATTTCACCCTCATCACAAGTATCCATTCCACCAAGCATATTAAGAACTGTCGTCTTACCTGCCCCACTCTCACCTACTATAACTGTAAATTCCCCTTTATCTATATTGAAACTTACTCCAGATACGGCAGTAATGGTTATTTCTCCCATCCTATACCTTTTTACAAGGTTTTTAACTTCTACAAAGCTTCCCATTAACATCTACTCCCGTTTATATGATTAAACAACTGTTTAAAATACTTGTTTTAAGTTTAGCACAATAAAACTATTTAATCAATATTCTATGTCTAAAAAGCAAAAAAATGACAATAGAACATTTACCTTAAAATACTTTCTATTAAAAGCACTAAGTACTGTCTTAATTCTTCAGAATCGCTTATATTTAAAATGCTTTTTTCATCACCGTAAATACTCACTACAACGTGATTTATGACAGTACCCAAAATTCCTGAAAAAAGCTGCAGATATTTGAAATTTAAAACTCTACTGTCTTCTATTTTTGTTATGTCTTTAATAATATTTTCAACTATCTTTTGTACTTCATCATTAAAATATATCTTTTTAATTATTACAGGATTGTAGCTTTTATCATCATGTGTCAGTTTAACAATTATAGAAATCAATGCCGGATATTTGTACATGTACTCTATTAAATTTAGTGCCCACTTAAAAATCCTGTTTTGAGGTGTCAAAGTTGTATCCAATAAAATATCATAACCTGATTTTAAAAGTTTCTCTGCGTAGTAGTTCTCTACTTCTTTTAGCAGGTTATTCTTATTGCCGAAGTAGTAATTTATGGACGCGACATTAACACCAGCCTTTTCGGTAATCTCTCTGATTGTAGCCTCTCCTTTCATGCCTACTATATCAATCGTCGCATTTAAAATCTTTTCTTTTGTTTCCAATTGTTCCCCATTCATCAGTATTCACTCTTTCTCTAAAATCTAAAAATATAGTATCATAATGTAAAACTGTGTTCAATAATTTATATAGTTCCAAAAATTACTTCAAAATAAAGTAAAAGTTGTAAATCCATTTTTGTAATATGGACTTACAACCTTTTTCGTATGACGATTAATCCTGTTCACCATATACACTATTTGTCACCGTATCATCAGAACCATAGACATCTTGCGATACAGTGTCATTTGTCTGTCCATAAACGCTTTGCGATACTGTACTACCTTGTTGATTTCCATCTTCTATATCGACATCGCCTGTTTTATCGTCATAATTGATATTTACTCCAAGTGTTTCTGCTATAAACCTTATGGGCACAAAAGTCCTATTGCTTATTTCCATTGCTGGCATGCTTAAAGTCACTTCGCTGCCGTTGACATACACTTTTGATCCATTTAAGTCAAATACAATTGTCGTACCACCTTTTGTTATAGTAACAGTATTTGTTGCAGCATCCCAATTTACATTTGCTCCTAAGCTTTCAACAACAGCTCTGACTGGAATAAGCATGGTACCGCTTTTGATTACAGGAGGAACATCAAACTTGATTTCTCTACCTTTTGCTCTGACTTTTCCATGATAAAACGTGTAATTTACTTCTTTACTTTTACCAAAAGATACTTCTTCTCTACTTTCACTTTTTACAGTTATTGCACTTTCCTGTCTTAAAGCATTTCTGTGGTTTTCCCTCGGTTTTGCCGCAACAAGCGATACAGAACCTATAACAATCGCCGCTGAAAGTGCAAACGCCACTATCTTTTTCACACTATCACCTCCTCTAATTTAATATTCGGTTAAAAAATTTTTTTCTTAAGCCGTAAAAAATCATCCACCATGTCGTCTTACTATCGACATTAGTGGATGATTTTAAATAAATGTTATTTCAATAACTTCGTCTCACCAGAATCTATCTTCACTGCTTCACCGTCTACTCCAATCCATACAGGTATTGCTGATGGATTATATACAATGCTGCCATCAGCGCTAAATTTTAAGCTTTTTAGTGCATTTATATAATTCACAATTTCAATATTTGTAGCGTACCAAACATCTTCGTCAAATGATGCCATCTTGCAAAATTCTTCTATCAAATCCCAATTGCCATTTCTCTCAAATTCGAAGCTGTGTCCCCAAACATAGAATAAAGGCATTTGCTCCCACGCTGGCACATTTTTAAAGTCATTAAGCTTTCCTATTACATTTTGATCATGGTGACACGTTGGATGCCACTCTAAAAAGTCATTTGGTATTCTAAAGCTTCTTGTAGAATTAACAGTCCTTGAATACTCAATTCCAAATGATTTAAGCTCTTTTGTCAAAGCATGACTGTAATCGCCAAATGGATATGCCATACCTCGTACCTGATAGCCCACCAATGCCTCAAGATTCTTTCTATCTTCCATTATTTGATACACCAATTCTTCCTTTGATATTAAGGTAAGGTACGGGTGGTCTACTGTATGGACAGCAACTTCATGTCCTTCATATAGTTTCTTTATTTCTTCTTTTGATACATAAGGTTCAGAGTCAAACATACCTGAATTAAGATTGAACGTCCCTTTTATGCCGTATTTGTTGAAGATCTCAACCAATTTTCTGTCGTAAACCTGTCCATCGTCATAGCTCATAGTCAATGCTTTTCTTTTGCCGTTAGGGTAATAATCAAAGCGTATTCTCACTTTCATTATCTCCTTTTCAAAATTTCTATCCTAAGCAACCTCTGTATATAATTTTACCCCTTTACAGCTCCTACTACAAGGCTCTTTTGCACCTGTTCGCTAAGCAAGACATATATTAAAATTGTAGGAATCGTAGCGATTACAAGTCCAGCACCTATAGGACCCCATTCCGTCTGGTATTGTCCAGATAGGGACATTATACCGACTGTCAATGTCTTTATGGCATCGCTGTTTATAAAAGTATTCGCAAACATAAGCTCATTCCACGTCGACAAATAGGTAAAAATCGCTATTGTCGCCAATGCAGGCCTTATAAGCGGCAGTATGATGTAATAAAACGACTTATATATGCTGCATCCATCTAAAAAAGCAGATTCTTCAAGTTCTTTTGGTATCGTATAGAGAAATCCAGTCAAAATAAATATGCCCATCGGTATAGCAAATGCCACATAAGGTATCACTAACGATGCATACGTGTTAAGCAAGTTCAAATCTTTCAATATTATAAAGAGTGGAAGCAGTGTAGCGTGTATCGGCACCATCATACCCGTCAAAAATATGGTTAAAACCAATTTGCTGTACTTCCATTTCATCCTTACGATGGCATAAGCACTTGTTGCAACTAAAACACTTGATATTACTATGGTCAAAATAGTGACAATAGAGCTATTTATAAAGTACCTGCCTACATTGCCGCTGGACAATGCTTCAGAATAGTTTGACCACTGCCATATACGTGGAAAACCTAAAATATTGCCGCCAAAAATTTCAGTATTGTTTTTAACAGAAAACAAAAACAGCCAAAACAATGGGTATAGCTGTATTATAGCCCAGATAACAAGCATAGCTTCCAATAGGTAAAAACCAATTTTTTTCCCACCGCTTTTATTTTTCTTGTTTGCTACATTCTCCATTTTCACACCACCTTTAATATGCTTCATCTTTTCCAAATAGTTTTTGTATGATAACTGTTCCAATCAGTGATTCCAATATGATAAATATCGCCATAGCACTACCATAACCATACTGATATCTAAAGAATATCATGTTGTACATAAGTGTTGATGGCACTTCACTGGCATGAAGCGGTCCACCATTTGTCAAAACGTATATTAAATCAAAAGCTTTAAAAGAACCAATGACAGCAAATATGACGCAGACTTTTAGTATCGGCTTCATAAGTGGTATTGTTATCCTGAATGCAATCTGCGATTCTGTGGCGCCATCAATTTTAGCAGCTTCGTATATATCAGTAGGTATAGACTTTGCCGATGCATACATAAGTAGCATGTGATAGCCAATGTACTGCCACAGTATAGGTACAAATACTGCCCCAAGGGCCGTCTTAGTATTTCCCAACCATTGATTTGTAAGTGATTGCAGCCCTATCTTAGTCAGTATAAAATTCAAAAGCCCGTAATTAGGATTGTATATTTTCATCCAAAGTTGTCCTATGACGACAGTGGACAAAATGACCGGAATGAAGTAAACAGTCCTGTAAAACTTCTCGCCTTTAATCCCTCTTGAGAGAATAAGAGCCAATAAAAGAGAAATAGGTAGCTGAATGAAAACAGATAACACAGCTAAAATAAATGAATTTTTCACTGAGATAATAAATCCATCTGTATTGTTTATAAATAGGTTCTTATAATTTTGAAGCCCAATAAATACCCCTTTGCTGAATCCATCCCATTTTAGCAAACTGTAGTAGAAAGAAAAAAATATAGGAAGCAGTACGATGACTAAAAAGACTAAAAACGCCGGAAACACAAAGAGGAATATAGCCTTTTTATCGCTTAAGATTTTTTCCATAGGAAACCTCCTAACAAAAATGATAGAAACAAATAATAGTAACTAATCATTGTATAGCTAAACAATTTCCTGCTAATTATGGATTAATTAGCAGGAAATTGAAAATATCATTATTTTCCGTTTATCTTTTGTTGCATCTGTTTTGCATAGTCCTGTGGCGTAATCTGTTTTGCAAACAATTGTGCTACTAAATCTTTATGAATCTGTGCAGCATCGCCATTAAGATAAATATCCCAAGCAGGAACACTGCCTTTAGCATTTGCAACGATATTATTCATAATCTGAATCTCTAATGGATCAACTTTTGATTGATCTACACTATCGTATTTCCACTCTGGCAAGCCAGCAGCTATCAAATACTCCATGTCTGATAGTTGTTTTGCAAGGTATTTTGCGGCTTTGACAGCTTCATCTTTATGTTTTGAATTTGCACTAACCATTAATGCTCCAACTGAACCTCCAATATACTCTGTAGGATCGCCTTTGCCGCCTTCAATTGTCGGGAATCTTACTGCTTCAATCTTGCCTTTTACAAGAGATGATGGGTCTGAATCGAATGCCGCTGCATCGAAATTTCCTCCAAAGTACATAGCAGCTTTTCCTTGATTGAATTCTGCTGTGGCTTCATCCCTCGTAAGCCCCATAAATCCAGAATCAAATGCACCTGCATTAACCATGTCTTGAAGCTTCTGAGCTGCATCTACAAATGCTTGGTTGTCAAATGATGCTTTGCCGTTTAAAGCATCTCTCGTAAGCTGCACACCGCCTTCGCGAAGCGCTATCATATCATAGTACCACATTCCAGGCCATTCATCTTTCTCACCTAAAGCAAATGGTGTTATGCCTTTCGACTTAAACGTCTTTATGGCATCAATAAGTTCGCTAAATGTTGTAGGAACCTTTACATTGTATTTATCAAAAAGCTCTTTGTTTATATAAAGTACACTTGCTTGTTGATCAAATGGGATACCATATATTTTGCCATCATACGTAACATTATCAAAAGCACCTGGTAACAATTGATCTTTTGTTCCATCATTTAAATAGCTATCTAATTGGAGAATTTTGCCTGATTCTACAAAAGGTTGTGAAAATCCTCCAGCCCACGTCTCAAAAATATCTGGTGCTTCGTTTGCTGCTATTGCAGTCTTTATCTTCGTCTTGTAGGCATCATTTTCTGTTACGCTTTCTACAATCTGTACGTTTGGATTTTCTTTATTCCACTGATCGATGATCTCCTTAACTTTTGTTTTTGCTGGTTCACCAGTATATAGATTCCAGAACGTAAGCGTTATCTTTTCAGATGAACCTGATGACTTCGATGAATTAGAAGCATTAGAGTTATTTGAGTTGTTTGAGCTAGTACCACATGCTGATGCTGAAATAATCAGTACAACCGATAGTAATACTAGTATGAGTTTTTTAAATCTTTTCATTGCCACGCATCCTTTCTAAATTTGTTATTGTAATGTTTACATCTTTCACTTATATGATAAAGCATCATTAAACTTTATTGAATACAAATTTTTTACCACAATCTTTAATTTATTTACCTATTCATTTTTCATGCATATTTTAAAATACCGCAAAGCAGCTAAAACGCTTTGCGGTATACATCATTTTATTTTCCATTGATTTTTTCTTGCATCTGTTTAGCGTAATCCTGTGGAGTAATTTGTTTTGCAAATAATTGTGCTACCAAATCTTTATGTGTCTGTGCTTGATCCCCTTCAAGGTACAGATCCCACGCAAGGACGCTGTCTTTAGAATTCGCCACGATGTTATTCATTATCTGTATCTCTAAAGGATCGACTTTTGACTGATCTACACTATCGTATTTCCATGTAGGCAAAGCAGCTCCAACTTTGTAAAACTCAAGAGACATATTCTCAGCCAAATATTTTGCAGCCTTTACAGCCTCGTCTTTATATTTAGTATTGGCATTTACAAGTAAAACATCGCTGCCACCGCCAATGTATTCAGTCGGATCTCCTTTACCTCCCTCGATGGTAGGAAATCTTACAGCTTCAACCTTGCCTTTAACTAATGAAGAATCTACTTCAAATGAAGCTGCATCAAAATTTCCTCCGAAGTACATAGCAGCCTTGCCTTGATTGAATTCTGCTGTCGCTTCATCTCTTGTAAGACCCATGACACCTTGGTCAAACGCACCAGCATTTACCATCTCTTGTAGCTTTTCTGCCGCATCAACGAATGCCTGATCTTCAAAAGAAGCTTTTCCATTTAGCGCATCTCTGGAAAGCTGTGCGCCAGCTTCCCGAAGCGCTATCATGTCATAGTACCACATTCCAGGCCATTCATCTTTCTCACCTAAAGCAAATGGTGTTATACCTTTCGACTTAAATGTCTTTATAGCGTCGATAAGTTCGCTAAATGTTGTAGGTATCTTTACATTGTACTTGTCAAAAAGCTCTTTGTTTACATAGAGTACGCTGGCTTGCTGTGCAAATGTCAGACCGTAAACCTTTCCATTATACGTAATATTATTGAGCGCTCCAGGCAACATCTTATCTTTTGTACCATCATTTAAATAATCGTCAAGAGCCAATATCTTTCCTGCATCAACAAATGGCTTTGAAAATCCTCCACCCCAAGCATATATAATATCAGGAGCTTCATTTGCTGCTATTGCAGTCTTTATCTTCGTCTTATACGCATCATTCTCAGTTATACTTTGCTCTATCTGCACATTAGGATTCTCTTGATTCCATTTGTCTACTATATTTTTGACTATGGTCTTTTGCGGGTCGTTAGTGAAGATATTCCAGAATGTAAGCGTTATCTTTTGAGTTGTACCAGATGAATTTGAAGACTTAGATGCATTAGAATTACTTGAACCTTTTGAACCTGTACTACATGCTGATGTGCTGACTATCAACATAATTGATAGTAAAACCAGCATGATTTTTTTAAACACCTTCATGCCTTCACATCCTTTCTATTACTTTGATTAAATTGTTTACAATAATATAATAAAATACCATATATTTAGAATGAATATAAATTTTTTACTACAATCTTAAATATTTTTACTTGTTTAATACAAAGATAGCCCATCGTCAAATACGACAAAAAAGTGCTTTAATATTATGTTAGTCTTATATACATAATTTATTGACTTATCTAATGTATGAGAGTAAATTTTATTTATAAACAATTACATATCATTGGAGGGATTATAATGAGCCTAAATACTTCAGATGAATTAAACCACCGCAAAGGAATCGTTAAAATAAGGCTAACTAAAAAAGACGGTTCACCTATAAAAGACGCTGAAGTCACTGTGTCGCAAGTGAAGCATAAATTTTTATTTGGATGCGGAGCATTCGATTCTCTTCCACTTGCCAATGGTGAATTAGAAGAAAACGATAAAGAAAAAATTGAGGAACGTTTTGAAAAATTTTTCGATGTATTTAATTATGCCACGATTCCCTTTTATTGGGGTAGATTTGAACCTGAAAAAGGAAAGCCAGATACAAATAGACTCAAAAAAGCATCAGAGTGGCTTGTATCAAAAGGCTGCATTGTAAAAGGGCATCCACTTTGCTGGCATACCGTAACAGCACCTTGGCTCTTAGATATGAGCAATGAAGACATATTAAAAGCTCAGCTTGAGCGCATAAAACGTGAAGTAAGCGATTTTAAAGGATTAGTTGACATATGGGATGTAATAAATGAAGTCGTCATCATGCCTATTTTTGATAAGTACGACAATGGAATAACCAGGATATGCAAAGAATTAGGCCGCATTCGCCTTGTAAAAGAAGTTTTTAATGAAGCAAAAAAGGCTAATCCTGATGCAGTTTTACTTATAAATGACTTTAATACATCAATTTCATACGAAATACTCATAGAAGGATGCCTTGAAGCTGGAATCCCTATTGATGCCATAGGAATTCAGTCACACATGCATCAAGGATATTGGGGCGTCGAGAAGACTTTAGAAGTACTTGAGAGATTTTCCCATTTCAACATTCCATTGCATTTTACAGAAAATACGTTGTTATCCGGACATTTGATGCCACCCGAGATAGAGGATTTAAATGACTACCAAATAAGTGATTGGCCGTCAACACCTGATGGTGAAGAACGACAAGCAATGGAAATTGTAAAGCATTATAAGACTCTTTTTGTGCATCCAATGGTAGAATCAATCACATGGTGGAATTTTTGTGATGAAAATGCATGGCTTGGTGCACCTGCAGGTCTTCTTAGACGTGACAATTCATGCAAACCATCATACTATGAATTAAAAAAGCTTATAAAAGATGAATGGTGGACGCATCCTACACGACTTGTCACAAGCAATACAGGCGAATTCGAATTCACAGGCTTTTTAGGAGAATATGAATTAATCGTCGGCAATAGAAAATTTCACTTTAACCTCGATAAAAGAAGCACATCAATAGAAATTACAGTCTAAGTTAATACAAAGCAAAAGACAGAAGGAATAATTTTTCCCTCTGTCTTTTTGCTTACAGATTATTTGTTTTTTCTAATAAACTGTATACGATAGCCGCTGCTTCCGCTCTCGTAGCATTTCCTTTAGGTGCAAATACGTTGTTGGGCTCTCCATTTACTATCCCTAATTTTGCTGCGTTTGCCACTACATTTCTTGCCCAGTCGCTTATGGATTTGTCATCGCTAAATGATGTGGCACCTAAGTTTTCTTCTTTGTACTGTGTCAGCATCTCGTATGCCCTCATGGCTATTGCTGTCATCTCTTCTCTTGTTATGCTGTCATTTGGCCTTGCGTTCTTTCCATCACCTTCTATTAATCCTGCTTTGTGTGCTGCCTCTATTGCGTTTGCATACCAGTCTCCACTCTTTACATCGCTAAATTCTCCATTGTATGCTTCTTCTTTTATGTTTAATAGCCTCAGTATCATTGCTGTGAATTCTGCTCTCGTTACTGTCTTGTTTGGTTCATACTGAGTATCTGTCATTCCTTCTACTATGTGCCTTGATGCTAATACTTCTATTACATCTTTCGCCCAATTGTCTTTTATGTCATTAAATGTCACACCTTTTTTTAGGACACCAGATGGCTTACCTGTCAGCATCAAGTTTCCAAACCCAGAAGTATCTTGCCATGAATTTCCGCTTGGATCACACCATGTGACAATACCTGTCCTCTTACCATTCTCATCTGCATCATTAACTTGCAAGTCAAATCCTATGACAGTGCCATTTGACGGAGTGATACTCGTCCAAGGGATAGCTTCTTCTACAATATATCCACTTTCTGTAAGGCTAGTTGCCGACTTAAAACCATTTGAATTAGTGCTTGCACCAAAACTTTGTTCATTGTCATAGTTAACTCTAAACTGTCCATCATCACTTTCATAATAAGTTGTTTTATCATTATTCTGATCTACAAAAACTTCTACAGAATCTTGTTCATATGGATTAACACTAGATTTATTCAAATTTGGATCTGTAACAACTGCCAAAACACAAAGGTACTTATCGTCCCACATCATTTTTGCTGTCGCAGTAGCACCATTTGAGCCTAAAACCCATGTATTTGTTGTAATAGGTTCAATATTATTCCAAATATCATCTACTTTGCCATCAATAACAGGAGTACCATATATAGCTGTTGCTATTTGTGCAGATTTTGACAACACTAGATCTCCAAAATACGATGTATTAGTATCTTGACTGTTTGTATAATCATTCCAAACTGTTATTGCATCTATATTGCCACTACCTTCATCATCATTTATTCTAATATCAAATCCAATTTTACTATTGACTGCAGGACTTATATCTTCAATTGGAATGGCTATCTGTGCTACGTATCCATAATTATTAGATGTTACATATTTTGTAATATTTGAACTCCCTGTACCAGCCCTTTTAATTGTATAATGTTCATCATCAGTTTCATAAGAAGTAGATTTATTGTCATTCTTGTCTACAAAAATCTCAATACCATCATTATTAGATGGAGTATTATCTGAAATTTGTATTAGTAAATATAAGTTTTTAGTATCCCACATAGATTTAACAGTAGCAGTTGCACCAACAACACCTTTAACATAAGTATTTGCATAAAATGGTTTTACAAGTTTCCAAGAACTATCAATATTTGCTCCAATCGTAGGTGATCCTTCTAAAGCTTTTGCAGATTGAATATCGGGTATAGCTTTGCTTGGATCTACTACTGCCCAAAATGCTGGCTTCGCCTGCAACTTTGAATCAAAAAGCAGTGGAGCATTTGGTTTACTAAGCCAAGTCACATCATCCGAAACTCCCCAAAAAACTACAGCAGTTATATATTGTTTTTCAGCTTTAAATAAATCAAACAATTGTTTATACAATCTCGCTTGTTTAAGCAGTGCTTCATTCGATACATTACCGTTCATATTCATATCTAATTCGGTTACCTGTATTTCCACACCTAATGAAGCAAGTTTTTCTATAGAAGCTTTTATATTGTCTATATTTGAATTTATATTTATGTGCATTTGCATGCCTATTCCACTTATCGGCACACCTTCACTTTTTAACTTTTTCACTAAGTCATACATAGCCTGTGTTTTAACACCATTATTTTCGATGTTGTAATCATTAATAAACAATTTCATAGATGGATCTGCTTCATGCGCATATTCAAAAGCTTTTTCTATATAATCAGGTCCTATAATTTGTAACCACTTAGAATTTCTTAAATTGCCATTGTCATCAATAACCTCATTTACTACATCCCATCCAATTATTGGATTCTGAGAACCATATTTTGTTTTAAAATGGTCTAACACAGTTGTTATGTGAGTTTTTAATCTTTGAAGTAGTAAATCCCTTGAAGCTGGTTTAGACGGATCAGATGGATCCTGGAAAAACCAATCCGGAACCTGATTATGCCAAAGCAATGTATGACCTCTCATCTTCATATTATGTGCTATTGCATAATCAACAATCTTATCAGCATTATCAAAAGTAAAGTTTCCTTCTGTAGGCTGCAAGCTTTCCGGTTTCATGGCATTTTCTGCAACAAGCATATTAAAATGTTTAGCCGTCAATTGAGCATGTGGATCCGTATCATTTAATCTGCTTGGATCAACCGCAACACCGATCGGGAAATAATCTTTGAATGCTGAATATAAATCCGGAATATCATTTTGTATTGTAATTTGATTATTTGAAATTTCACCTATTACAGAAAAATCATCAATGTAAAACTCTAAAGTAGGATTTTGAGATTCTACATAGATGCTAATGCCGCTGTAATCTGCATCAGGTAAAGTAAAATTGCCTTTTATTTCTGTCCATTCGCCTTTATTGACATTAGCAAAATCATCAACTTGTATATAATCATCTTTGTCAGAAGTCGCTTTGACAGTAGCCTTAATTTGCTCTGTATCGTTGCCATCAACAAATTTCACCCAAAAATCCACATTGTATTGCTGCCCTGGAACTATTTTACCAGTCAAATCATAACTAGGTCCATTCCAATTAGCTGTCCTCCCTGTCGTCAATAAGCTATAATCCCCACTATGAGCTACTCCATACACTGCTTTAACAACAGACGAACCTGTTCCAACCCATCCAGAAGTATTTCCATTTTCAAAAGTTCCATTTGCAATTACGTTCCCGGTTTCGAAGTCTCCATTAGAAACCAGATTTGTATTATTTGTATTAATATCATCCGCAAATGCTCTTATGTGTGGGAAAAACAATGATGTCCCAAAAATCATTATGAAAACTGTAATAATAGATACAACTTTATTTACAATACTCTTCATTCTTACTTCCTCCCTCATTAAAGTTAATTATTGAAAAATTTATTTACTATCACCTCGCAATTTGCATGACTTTGTCTAAATAAATATTTTTAAATACCCCCTTTCATCATTTATATAAATCAAAAACATATTAACCCTTAACACTGCCAATAGTTAAACCCTTCACAAAATACTTCTGCAAGAATGGATAAACCATCATAATTGGAACAACCGCTACTATCGTCATAGCTGCTCTTATGCTTTCTGGGGTAACTGTATTGGAATTGTTTCTTAGTCCCATATCAAATGATGCTTGCTGTGTAAACTGCTGAGTCGACTGCAAAACTTTCTGCAATTCATACTGTAATGTGCTTAAATTTGGATTCATTGAACAAAAAAGCATTGTATCAAACCATGAATTCCATTGTCCAACTGCAACAAAAAGCGTTATCGTCGCTAATACTGGTACACTAAGTGGAAATATGATAGAAAATATTATTCTTAGTTCGCTTGCACCATCTAATTTCGCTGATTCTACAAGACTAGCTGGTAAACCATCAATATAGCTTCTTACAACCATTATATTCCATGCACTTACTATCCCTGGCAAGATGTAAACCCAAAAATTGTTCATAAGATGTAAGTCTCTGATCAACAAGTAATATGGAATTAAGCCACTTGTAAAATACATTGAATAAGTAAAAATTTTCGAAACGATTCCTCTTAAAACAAAATCCCTTCTGCTTATGGCATATGCGACTATTATGCTTGCAATAACATTTAAAACAGAACCTATGATAGCTCTTAATGCAGAGATTATCGTTGCATTGTAAATCTCAGAATCATTTAAAATTGAAACGTAATTAAAAGTCGTAAATTTCCTTGGAAACAGATAAATTCCACCTCTCACTGTATCTATAGCATCGTTAAATGAAACTGCTAATACATGTACAAATGGATACAGGGTGACTATTATTACAATCGTGAGAATAATGTAATTGATTGTGTCAAATACAATGTCTTCTGTACTCAACCTTATTCTATTATTTCTAGCCACTTTATAACCTCCTGAAATTTTGTAAATTAGATTAAAATGCACTTTCACCACTAAGTGCCTTCGATATTCTATTTGCTAATGTAACCATTGCTAAAGAAACAACTGAGTTAAATATACCGGCTGCTGTCGCAAATGAAAATCTCCCCATTGGTATACCATAATTGTATACATACAATTCCAATGTCTGTGAGTAGTCTATAACCATCGGATTTGATAATAGAAATACTTGTTCAAATCCTGCGTTTAATATCCATCCTGCATTTAATATTAAAAGTATTTTTATGGTTGGCACTATTGATGGTAATGTTATGGAGAAAATCCTTCTTATTCTGCCTGCTCCATCTATACTTGCCGCCTCATATAACTCACTGTCTATGGCAGTCATTGCCGCCAGGTAAATTATTGAATTCCATCCAACTTCTTTCCACATATCTGAAAGCGCCATCAAGGGCCAGAAAAGATGTGGAACTCCTATAAAGTTTATAGACTGCTTTATAATGTGAAATTTTAGAAGTAGTTGATTTATAACTCCATCTGGTGATAAGACATCAAGGACGATACTTGCTGCAACAACCCATGAAACGAAATGAGGCAAATATGATATAGTTTGCACCGTCTTTTTGAATTTCACATTTCTAACTTCATTTATCAGAATCGCCAATGTTATTGAAGAAAAAAATCCAAGAAAATATTTTAAAATACTAATTCCTAACGTATTTCGTATTGATTGATAAAAAGTTGGATCTTCAAACAACATTTTGAAATTTTCAAGTCCGACCCAAGGAGATTGGTTTATTCCAACAGCTGGATTAAAATTTTTAAATGCTATTATCCATCCCCACAACGGCACATAGCTAAATATAATCAGCAATACAAGAAACGGTATTACAATCAATACCAGTTCCTTTTGCTGAGCTAATTTTCTAAAAAACTTCTTTCTCTTGTCTTTTTTATCATTTACCATCTTTTCTTCTGATAAAACTTCTACTCTAGCATCTGTAACAGCCATGTTCAATCCTCCAAATAATATTTTAAGCGTAATGAAGTACGAAAATCGTACTTCATTACAAGATTTTTTAATTATTTTAATTATATTGATTTATTATTTCGCGCCCCAATGCTGTATTCTCCAATCAATTTGCTTCTGGATATATGGCACTTCAAGATCGTAATTGGCTTTCTGCATTTCAGAAACGTACTCTTTCCAAATGCTTTCAAACTGATCTGGTTTTGCTGGTATCATTTGTGCTACATATTTTCTTGTAAGGTCAGATGCTTTTTGGTTTGCAATCTTAATCTGCTGTTCACTATCCGGTATGCTTATATCGTATACAAAGCCATAAGGTGTTTCAATTGGTGGTGCCATCATTTGCGACAAATTGGTTATATTATATGCTTTTAATACTTCTTGTTCGTATGGTTTGTATGAACTTGCTATATATTCTGGAGTATCTTGCGGTGATGCAAAATTTCCATCTGCAAGTTTTTCACCGTCATTTGGATGTGGGAAATACCAATATTGTCCGATTCCTTCTTGTTTAGTATAATTGCTATCTTTATATTGAGTTAATTGGTCTGGTGTCATGTACATCTTTCCGTCTTTTACTGAATAATCTTTGCCTTCGATGCCCCAGTTTTCAAGCTTCAAAGCTTCATCGCTGCACATAGCATCTAAGAATTTGAATGCAGCAACAGGATCTTTGCAGCTCTTTGTTATAACAATGCCTGCACTATTTCCTGTCATATTCATGCTATTATAGTCTTCTTTTGTAACACCATCGAAGGTAACAGGCAAAGCAAAAGGTACTCTGTCATAAAGTTTTTGCTGTTCGAGTGAATTAATTGCATTTTGGATATCCCAACGTTGATCGTAAAATCCTAAAACTCTTCCTGATGAAATCAAAGATAGATATGAATCATAATTTCTAGTAAACATCTGCTTATCAAGTATGCCTTTGTTCCATTCTTCGTTCAACTTTTTATAATAATCATGTGCCCATTGGCTTATTGCAAATGGATGTGCTTTATTGTTTTCATCAACCCATACATCGCCTGTATTTGCATTCCCAGCTAAGTAACTTGGAACACCAGTTAACGTAAATATCTTCCAACTGTCAGTAAGAGCAGTAAATCCTACTACTGGCTGTCCATTATATGTCGGATGCTTTTTAACATAATCTTCGATTATATTAAAATACTGATCAAGCGTTAATTTCTTAGGCCATCCAGCATCTCTTAAAACCTCTAATGGAAGATAGAAACCAGAATATGGATATAGGTATTGTGCTTTTCTTGCCGGTGTCAAATAATAAATATGTCCATCTTTTGGGTCTCTCATCTTGTTTAAATCTTCTTGAGAATACCATCTTTTAATGTTTGTTCCGTATTTGTCGATCAAATCATCAAGAGGCACTAGATCATTAGCTTCTCTAAAAAGTTCAAATGTGTTATTACTTGCCACAATTAAATCAGGCAAATCGCCACCACTTATCATAAGTGTCGCTTTTGATGTCTCATCTGTGCCAACAAGATAACTTACTTGTAAATTAACACCTGTTAAATCAGAAAGCTTTTTCCAGACAGGTGTCTTTGTATAGTCGTATGGCGTAGCTGTTGATGTATCATAGAAAAGTGTGAATGTCTTCTTTTCTTTAGTATTATTGCTAGATGTGTTTTTGCTTGTATTATTGCTGGTTGTTTTTGTGTTACTGCAGCCTGTCAAGAGAGCTGAGATAACCATTACAATCGTCAGAATTAAAATAAATAATTTTTTCCCTTTCATCATTTCCCCTCCCGTAAATGTTGAAAAATTTAGAAAAGACTGAAGATACTCTCTATATTATCACCACCTCCGTATAGTTCAAATATATTTTTTATATATGAGTAGAGAAATATTTTTAAATAATCAAACAAGTGTTTAAATATTTACAACATATCTACCCATATATACCATCATTTTGCACTTAACGTTTACTAGTGTTGTCAAATAAACCTTCGTATTGAATAAAGGAACTTAAAAGAAATTAAATAAAACAAATGAATATAAATGAATAAAAATGAATTATTGTTGATACTTGTTTTTATTTCTAACTCTTACTTATAAGAGAATTATATATCAAAAAATTTTTAAAAAAATAGAATTTTTTTACCTGATTCTTTAATTTTTTTACTTTGTCTAATCAACAAATAAACTGGTTACTTTTTTTCTAAAGATGTGATAAAATATAGATAAAGTATTTTGTTTAAATGTCACAAAAGTGATGTTATATAATTTTATGTCATTCAATGCATTAAAAAAATTAGCTCCAAAGGAGTAAATAAGATGTTTGACAAGGTAATTAAAAAGTTTGGAGATCTAAGTATATCCTCTAAAATAGTGTTGTATTACTTGTTTGTGCTTATTATTTCGATTTCTTTTCTTTCGATTGCATACCAAGAGATAAATAATAATATTACCAGCAACAAGGTTATGCAAGTTTCAAATGAAATTGTCTCTAATATTAATTCCAACATAGAGTCTTTAATAAACACCGTAGACAATCAGTCTAAAATATTAATATCTAGCCAAATTCTGCAGTCAGCATTGGCAAATGGAAATGCAGGCAACTATGCAAGCTATATACAGCCAATGAGCAAATATTTGTCAGATTTTTTAAACTTTAATGACTTTATTTCGTCTATATATATTTTTGACAACTTAGGAAACGAATACTTTGTTGATAATGTCTCTTTTAAAAGCATCAGTTTGTCTACAATAAAGACAGCTAAATGGTATGACAGGCTTGTAAGTTTAAGTGGAAAATATATACTAGAAGCAAATGATGGAAATCTCATAGATCAAAGCAATGGCAATAAAGGATATGTATCATTTATAAGAGTCATAAACGATATAAATAGTCAGAAGCCAGCCGGAATCATGATAATAAATATTTCTGAATCTTATTTGTACAAGTATATAAATAGTTCAATAAATACCTATACGTCTGGCATAATAATAAGAGATGAAAATGGCAATACAATAATTAAGCCGACAAACATCAGCAAAAATTTAAACAGTGAAATATATACATTCATCAGTCCAAATGGCTCAACAGTTAGAAAGATAGATGGTAAAGTCTATATAATATCAGACTTGAAAAATGACTTCGGCTGGAATATCATCAGCATAACGCCGTTTAATGAACTTAATAGCCAATTTTGGATCTACAACATAATACTTCTTTTTGTCATAGTCATAAACATAGTATTGCTTTTGCTGGGGCTTCTCTTTATATCGCTTTTTATATCACAACCTATAGTAAAGTTAGTAAACTCCATGAAAGGCATAAAAGACGGTAAATTTGAAAAAGTAGACATCGCCACAGGAAACGACGAGATAGGTATGTTAAAAGACGTGTACAACAAGATGATCGATGAAATAAAAAAGCTAATCGGCGATATAATAAATGAGCAGAAGATGAAAAGAAAGCTAGAACTGGAAGTAATGCAATCGCAGATAAAGCCTCATTTCCTGTTTAATTCTTTTGATGCAATAAGTGCGTTGATTTTGATGAATGACACGAAAAACGCCAGTAAAATTGTGAAAGCCTTAGGAAAGTTTTATAGATCTTTTTTGATGAACGGCAATGAAGAAATAACGATAAAAGATGAATTAGAAATAATAGATAATTATCTTACAATTCAAAAGATACGCTTTGGCAATAAATTTGACGTTATAAAAGAAATTGACGATAGAACATTGCCTTATAAAATACCTAAGCTGATACTTCAGCCTTTAGTAGAAAATGCATTAAACCACGGCGTAAGAGGAAAAGACGGGCAAGGCATAATAACAATAAAATCTCTTTACGCTTCAAATCAAATAACCCTTATTGTCTCTGACAATGGAAAAGGCATGAGTGAAGAAAAGCTAAAGGAAATAGAATCTGGTCAATCAAAAGGAGTTGGGCTCAGATCTACAATTGAAAGGCTAAAAATCTACTACAATTACAACGATGTTGTGAAGATTCAAAGTAAACCAGACGAAGGAACAACTATTGTAATAACTATTCCAATAAATGAGGAGGACTAAGATGTCTGAAAATAACATTAAGGTATTTATAATAGATGATGAATATTTGGAAAGAAGTCTTTTGAAGCAATGCATAAATTGGGAATCGTTAGGAATGGAGATTGTGGGAGAAGCTTCAAATGCAAATGAAGGCATAAAATTAATCGATGAATTAAAACCAGATATCGTCTTTACCGATATAAAAATGCCCGGTATAGACGGCATCGAATTTAGTGAATTTATTTTAAAGAGACACCCATCATTAATAATTATAGTCCTTACAGGCTACAATGATTTTAATTACGCTCAAAAATCTGTAAAATTAGGTATCTTTGATTTTTTGCTTAAACCTATTGACGAAAATGAAGTCTTAAACACAGTAAAAAAAGTGAAATCGTACATTGAAGAAAAGAAAAAAGAAAAGAGAGAACTTGAAGATTTAAAAAAGCAATTATATGAAAACCTACCTTATCTAAGAGAGCGTTTTTTGAATGAGCTGATTACTAGTAATTTATCTGAAAATTCAATAAATGAAAAGCTTGATTTCTTTAAATTTCACTTTAAAAATGGAAATTTTCAAATTGCTGCAATAGAAATCGTAAATTCAACGAACATGAGTGAAGAATCTCGCTTGATTCAAAATTTTAAAGTCAGTAACTATATCAAAAGCTATTTCAAAAAGTTAAAAAATATCATTGTATTCTCTGATCAGATGAATAGAATCGTCATCCTAAGCAACGATGAAAAGATAGATCTATATAAAATTTGCATGCGTCTTAAAAACAAAATAAATAAAGAGCTTGATTGTACTTTAAATATCGGCATCGGCAACATAAAAGAACACATCGGCGAAATTAGAACGTCCTACATGGAAGCCATCGATGCATTAAATTATCACATTGCAGTTGGAAATAACAATATAATACATTATAGAGATGTCCAATTTAAAGAAAGTAAATCGGAAAGCGACACAATGCATCTTTTAAATGAATTAAAATTTTATCTGAAATCCGGATTAGAAGACGATGCGATAAATACTGTAAAAGAAGTTTTTTCTTTGATCGATGTTAAAAGTGAAAACGCACTTAAGTTAATACACGTAAGTGCATTAAACATTATTTCGGTCTGTTTCTCAGTCTCTCTCGAATTAAAAGAGAATTTTGACGATATATATTTATCCGAAATAAACACCTACAACAAGATAGTGAATATAGAGACGCTGCCTGAGATGGTAGAATTCTTATCGTCCATAGTAATAAACACAATAAAGGCTGTCAATAAAGAACAGATTAGCAACATAAACAATTTGATTGATGATGTTAAAAAGTTCATAGATGAAAATCTTAGCGACAGCAATTTGTCACTATCATTCGTAGCAAAGCATTTTTATTTAAATCCCAGCTATTTAAGCCGGACATTCAAAAAGGAAACAGGCATAAACTTCATAGAATACTTGACAAATAAGCGAATGGAAAAGGCAATAAGCCTTATTAAAGAGAAGAACATGAAGTCATTTGAAATCGCCAATGCCGTAGGCATACAAGACCCAAACTACTTCTCATCGTGTTTTAAAAAATACACAGGCTTAAACGTAAGCGAATATAAAAAATTGATAAAAAATACAATTTAAGGAGATGCATAAGCATCTCCTTATGAATTTATCTCCAATATAAACTGCATCGCTAAATCTCCAAACCCTCTCATAGGCTCATGCCCATAATCAGGATACACTTTTATATCCTTTTTTGATTTTATGTTATTGTAGGCTGCAAAAACAGTAGACGGTGGACACACCTGATCCATAAGTCCAACGCACATTAAGACGTCGCCTTTTATCCTTTTTGCAAGATTTTTAACGTCTATATATCCAAGCTTAGTAAATACTTCATTCTCCCTTTCATGCCTTGGATCAAAAAGCCTAAAATAGTCTGTAATCTCTTGGTATGCGTTTTTTGCAAGGTCTAAATCCCATACTCTCTTATAATCAGATAAGAAAGGATATTCAGATACTACCTTGCGTATCCTTGGCTCCAATGCAGCACATGCCAACGACAAACCTCCACCCTGAGAAGGTCCCATGACTGCAACCCTATCTTCATCAACTTCTGGCATGTCCATAACTATTCCAGCCAATTGAGCAGTATCTAAGAAAATATGCCTAAAAAGCATATTGTCAGCATCATCGTCTAACCCTCTTATAATATGCCCATTTAGAGTATTTCCCTTTACACCGCCTACATCTTGAGACTGCCCTCCTTGACCTCTTGCGTCCATAGCCACAACAGTAAAACCTGCCGCCACATAATTTAATTTGTCATTCCAGTCACCTGAATTTGATGAATATCCATGAAATCTTATCAGCGCTGGATGCTTTCCTTCTGTCTTAGGCTTTATATACTTTGCATGGATTCTTGCACCACGCACACCTGTAAAGTACAAATCGTAGCACTCTGCAAAAGGCACTTGAAAGCTACTTTTTTTGAGTTCAATCTTAGGATCAATTGACCTCATCTCATCTAAAGCCCTCTCCCAATACTCGTCGAAATCTTCAGGGCATGGATTTGTACCAGTGTATTCTTTTAGTTTTTGCAATGGCATGTCAAAAAGCCCCATATCGATCCCTCCAAATGCATTTCAATATCCATTTATCTTGCTGTCATCAAGTCCTATATATGTGCTTGATTCGTCAATCCTTTCTGTCAACTCATACAGCACAACCGCATTTTTCCCTAATTTAAACTTTAGATTTAAGTATCCGTCATTGGTAACAGCATAACTTGTCATTATCTCCGGCTTTGCAATTTCTCTAAGCGTATTTATCTCTTTTTTGCTGGGATACCTTGGTCTACCCATGTGTATCCACGTCCCCCATGGATTGCCATGTTCTTCATCTATTAACTGCCTCTTAATAAATACGTCTCTAAATCCAACTGGTACCTCAATTTCATATTCTTTATCTGGATTTTCAGTCTTATCCATAACTTCATTCCACGCTATAAGTGCGACAGAGCCATCATCTCTCCTCGTCACAAGCATGTGCTCATCTCTATAAAGTATTTCTTCTCCCATGGCATTAAAGAATTTAAATGTGTAAAAGGTAGGTTTTGGTATCATATTCAATGCCACAAGTCCAAATCCTCCATGAAACTGTGATCTGGGCACATCTCTTTCTTCGAAAACGTCGCTAAACGTCCAGTAAGAGAATGAATCGACGTAATCTCCGCCTTCGCTTAAAATCCTGGCAATATAGGCAGCATTAAATGGCGTATCGTGTACAGGATTTTGAGGGCTGTAAGATGTGTTGTATTCTGTTATATGGAATGGAAGGTTCGGAAAATGTGAGTTTCTTATGATCTCTCTCACTGTTTTAAATTCATTTAGCATGTATTCCGATGGCATAATCTCTTGATATATAAGGTGTGGCGTATATTCACCTTGTTTGGATGTATACGCATGTCGCGACACAAAATCTACAGGAACATTTTCTTCATAGCAGAAATTCAAAAAGTCTTCTATCCAATAGTCAGCACCACCGCATATAGCAGGTCCTCCGACTTGCAAATTCTCATTTACTTCTTTTATCGCCTTTGCAGTAACCTTGTACAGCTTAAAATACTCCTTCTCATCAGCATCCTTCCAAAATCCTTTTAAGTTTGGCTCATTCCATATTTCAAATGGCCATTTTACCACTTCGTCTATGCCATACCTTGATATGAAATGCGAAACAACAGCTTTTATAAGGTTTTCCCACTTTTCATAATCCTTGGGAGGGGTAACATTACCCTCCCAATAAAAAACTGTCTGTGTACCAGATGCTAATCTTTTAGGCATAAATCCGATTTCCACAAATGGCCTTATACCCATTTCTAAAAATGAGTCGAAAATCCTATCTATATAAGTAAAATTGTAAAAAGGCTTTATTTCATCGCCTACCACATCTTCTCTGTATATTCCTACATCGTCACACAAAAGGCCATGTCCTCTTATATACTTAAAATCTATGTTTTCTTTCACAAATTTTAATGTATCAACGTACTCCTTTTGAAGTGCAAGGCCAAGCCTGCCTGTCCCTACGCAATATCTCCACCTATCAGAAAACTTCTTATTAGAGAAATCTGGTACTTTCACTTTAATCATGCTAAGACCCCCAAAGTCTATTTCATCCACAATACACTTGTTACAAGTCTCGGATACAAGCGACTTCCTCTTGGTGTACCTGTATCGCTGTTTACTTGATCTGTTGCACAATCTTCGCTGCAAGACACCTGTTGCCACATTGCGTGTACCCTATCCCACTCAATTTCTTTATCGCCAAAGTCTATATTAAGCACATCTTTTATCACATATTGACACAAGAAAATTTTGCTGTTCCACGTATTCTTGCTGGTTGACGAAAGCTTCCAACCGCCAGACACTTCATCTATGCATATACCTGGCTTCATAATCGTCATTACATGCTTCTTTAAAACTTTTATAAGCTCGCCAAATACACCATCTTCACTTACAAAGTCAGTATATCCTACAACATATGGATATACCAATGCTTCTACAGCAGGTATTATTCTGGATGTATTGCCTTTTTCAAACACTGCAGGTATATACTGATTGTCTTCGTCAAATTTTCCGACGATAGTATTGGCAGCCTGTTTTGCCTTTTCTAAAGCTTTTTCTGCCTTTTCACCAAGATCATTTTCTTTAAACAAGCCGTGTAACATCACGTAAGCTGCCCATGTCTTTACCCCAAGGTATAGATTATTTCTCGCTTGTCCTAAGCTTTCGTCAAGGCTATCGTAAGTCGTTATTTCCGATCCTGTCTCGCACCTTGAACTATCAACATCCATTATACCATCATTATTTTTATCTCTTGCCACAAGAGAATCGAAACAATCTTCAAATACCCCAATGTTTTTCTTTAACCATTCTTTATCATTCATTTTTATTGCATAGACAGAACCTGTCAAAACCCAATTCAAAAGCTCCTCATGGGTCATGTAGCTGAAACACCCAGTCAGATTTGGAAGCTCATACGATGAATAACCTTCTTTGAAAAAACCATCTGCAACGCCCATATCATGCGTAAATGCAAGACCTGCTTGATCTCTGTAACTGTACTTTTCATAGTACAGATCCAACGTGTTTGTGATCGTCCAAGGATGAAATCTCATTTCCCAGAAGACATGGTCAACTGTCAAATCAAACGTATTTATCATAATGTATTCGCCCTCGTTTACTACCCAAAGAGGCATACCATCATCCCGCTTTAAAAGTTCTGTGCTGGCATAATAACTGTGGGCTGCATGTGCCAACAAAAACTGCCTGTATTCATTTAAGCCACTTTTCTTAAGCTCTTCATCTCTTTCTCTTGCTAAGTTTAAGTAATAATCTTGATTGTCAAGTCCAAATGATAATACTTCTTCCAGCGACTTGAAAACAGATGTATAGTAAAATTCAGTATCGATTCCTGTCGTGATGACGCCGCTTTGATACGTTGCCAATGCCACAGTATATGTCCTTTTCTCCCCTCTAGGCACTTTAAATATCAAAGATGGTGCTCTGCCAAGCCCATGATTTTGATAGTTGTCATTTGCCCATGAAGTCAAAATATCAAGCCTTGAAAGCTCTCTTACATCATCGCTCTTTTTGACAGCAAAACCGTATTTTCTACCGTACACTCCTCCCAAGTACTTTCCATCCGTAAGCTCGGATAATATCCTTTTTGGGCCTTCAAAGCCAAATATCATTTCAGCATCCTTATCGCTTCCAGTATTATCCATCGTCAACTGTATAAAAATTACAGGTGCCAGTGCAAGTTTCTTTTCATCTTCATTCATCAAAGAAGGATCTTTTACGTATCCAAACGGAGTAATGATAGAAAATTTAAAATCTCCCGCTGTCCAAGTATCTGATGCCCAACCTAACTCTCTCTCTATCTCATCTTCGCCAAAGACTTTTATATTCTTTTCTTTCTTGCTTGTAGAGACTTCTCCTGTAAACTCTTCTTCTGCATTTTTTGTATCATCTTTAATAAATGGCAATAAGCTTATAACACCATCTCTTTTGTATCCAATGTAGACATTGTTTTCAGGCGGCCGAACATCATTTAATACGACGCCGCCACCTTTACCACATTTACCAATTACAAAACTTGAGAAAGCACCAAATGCGCTGTGGTGCGCATAAAAAGATTTACTTATCATTTAAAACACCTCTTCTTAAAATTATAAATTTCATTCAACCTTTATAGCTTTTGTTTGAGCTTCTAACGCCAACTCTATAGCTTTAAAAATGTGCTCCTGCGTCATGGCATTTTCCGTCCTGTTTAATGAGTCCAGTATCAAGTCACCAAAGAAAGGAAATCCTACCTTCCCCTTTACATCTATCAAAAATTCACCATCTTTGTTTACTAAGTACACATGATCTGGAGCATTTTCTCTGGCAACATCGATATACTTTCTTAGCTCTATGTAGCCTTCTGTGCCTAATATAAACAGCCTTCCATCGCCCCATGTGCCAAGTCCCTCAGGTGTAAACCAATCAAGCCTGAAATAACCTGTTGCACCATTATCTCCAATTAGCGTTACGTCGCCAAAATCTTCAAATGTAGGATATTGCTTGTGATTGTAATTTGCTACTTTTGATGATTGGACTTTTGCGTCTTTTGCATCTGTATAATACAAAAACTGCTCTATCTGATGACTGCCTATGTCACATAGTATGCCTCCAAATTTGTCTTTTTCGTAAAACCAATCTGGCCTTCCTTTTCCTTCTCTGTGTGGTCCCATCCCTAATACTTGTATTACTCTGCCTATTGCTCCTTTTTCTATTAACTGTCCAGCATAAACTGATGCTTCATTGTGAAGCCTCTCTCCATAGTACACGGCATATTTTTTATTTGTCTTTTTGACTTTTTCTTTTGCTTTTTCTAATTGCTGCCATGTCGTCATTGGAGGTTTATCTGCAAAGTAGTCTTTTCCTGCATCCATTGCTTTTAATCCTATGTCACATCTTTCTGATGGTATTGCTGCACTTGCTACTAATCTTACTTCACTGTCCATCAGTATTTCATCTTCACTGCGAGCTTTTTTAGCAGTAGGAAATGCTTTTATGAATTTTTCTACTTTCTCTGGATCTTTGTCGTAGACCCACTTTACTTCAGCACCAGCTTCTACTAGTCCTTTTGTCATGCCATATATGTGCCCATGATCTAATCCAATGGCTGCAAATTTAAATTCTCCTTCACTGCAGACTTTTTTAGCTTTGCTTTCAGGCATATAGTACATACCGTTTTCTTTGCTCATTTGGTGTTCCTCCTTTATTTACTTTATTTCCCTTCCAAATGTTATGCGTTCGTCGTTGAAATTTTCTACAAACGTTTTTTTCTCATAAAAATGAGGCACTCTTGCCATTATGCCATCTACTGTATAGAATGGATCATCTTTTTCAAGTGGCAATTTGACAGCTTCTTTTGTTGTAGCTGCTTTGTATATGGCAGTTATAAGCTCTATAGCATTTCTTCCATCGCTACCACTTACCAAGATTTCATGGTTTGATTCTAACGCTTTTAATACATCGTCAATCTGTGGAGTGTGCCCGCTGTACTTTGTCACATCAAGACTGTCGTAGTATCTTTGTATTTTCTTTTCCAGTTCTTCGTCTTCTCCAGATGGAAAACCATTACTGGATGCTGTAGATGCATATACTTTCCATGGCACTGATATCCTGGCCTTTTTCCCTTGAAGCACAATTTGTTGCTCTTCTCCATGATGAACAACTGAACTGGTTATCTGGGCTAATGCATTGCTTTTGTACTTAAGTATGGCTATTGATATGTCTTCAACTTCGGCGTTATCATGTGCCACATTGCTCATTACAGCCTGCACTTCTTCAGGCATCCCCAAAAGCCATATAAGCATGTCTATATGGTGTATTGCATGATTTAGTGTGCAACCACCACCTTCTTTTTCCCATGTGCCTCTCCACCACAGATCGTAGTATGAATGACCTCTCCACCAAAATGAGTCAACTTGTGCATGTACTATATCCCCCGCTAAGCCTGACTCTACGATCTTTTTTAGTTTCATGAATTGAGTCCTGAAGCGATTCTGCGCTATTACCGACAAGAGTTTTTTGTTTTTCCTTGATGCCTCAATCATCCTGTCGCATTCTTCTAATGATGATGCCATCGGTTTTTCTACGATTACATTCTTTCCAGCATTTAAACTTTCCACTGCAATGACTGCATGTGTATAAGGTGGCGTGCATATGTCCACCAGATCAATATCTTCTCTTTTCAATATTTCTTTGTAATCGCTGTACAAAGTGGCATCATCTAAGCCAAACCGCTTCTTTTTTTCATAAGCTTTGTCTTCGTAGATATCGGCTATGGCGACGATCTTACACCTGTCTTTAAACTCTAAAAAGCCTTGTATGTGGGCAGATGAAATATTACCTGCCCCAATTATGGCTATATTAATCATAATAAACTTCCTCCAATCAATCAACTAAGTTATTAATCTAAATTTTTCGATTTTCACTGTATTTCTGCCTCAATCTCCCTCTAAAGCAGCTATTCATAAATTTTCCTTCCATATTCATCTTTTATTCCAGTCTTCCTGTAAAAATAAGTGTTTACAACATCTCTCCACTCTTTAGCATCAACTACCTGTATGTCAAACTTCTCTAACACAACTTCATATACCTCATCGTCTATTTTCCCTTTCAATTTTATCCAAGCATCCCTCATTTTTTCTGCTCGCTCTACACCTTCAAAATGTGTATCGTATATGTGTTGGATAACCGTCTTACCTGATTTTAGCTTGTGGCCGTAAGGCACATGGTGGAAAAATAGCAAAAGCTCATCAGGACATGTATCAATATTTTCGTACATCTTTGCAACAGGCTCTTTGTACTGGGCTGTGTAACCTGTACCTGTTGCTACAGTCCTATCGACGCCTATACCCCTAAAATCTGCATAATGATACGTGCCCCAATGAGAATACTCATATCCGTCAACATTAGGGCCGTAATGATGGCCTGGGTTTACCATCCATCCTATCCCAAGAGGGCTTGTGTATTCCTCATATATCTCTCTCGATTCCAAAAGCATCGGTACGACTGTATTCAAAACATCTTCATCACATCCAAATGTAAGTCTCACCCATTCCTCAGCAATCTCTCTTGATGAAAGATCTGGATTCCACGCAAGTCTTCCAAAGCCATAAAGATTTGATTGCGCAAGAGGATGTCCTGTCCAGCACTCACTATCTCCTACATTTGCCACCCCCACAATTCCACCGTGCTTTGAACCAAACAAGCTGCCGCTTACGACTTTCTTTACAAACGAGCCTTCTCCTTTCGCAAATGTATCAAAGTCTAAAGCTTCCTTCCAAAGTGGCACAAGGTAACATAAATGTTTCTGTTGTCCAGTGTACTCTTGAGTAATCTGAAACTCCATAAAAACATTTGTCTTCTCCATTGCACCAAATAATGGTGTAATCGGTTCTCTGATTTGAAAATCCATCGGTCCATTTTTAACTTGCAAAACCACGTTATCCATAAATTTCCCATCTAATGGCTTGAAATTGTCATAGGCAGCTTTTGCTCTGTCTGTAGAGCGGTCTCTCCAGTCCACCATGCAGTTGTATACAAAAGTCCTCCAAATGACAATGCCGCCATAGGGTTTTAGTGCTTCAGCCAACATATTTGCACCATCGGCGTGATTACGGCCATATGTGAATGGTCCAGGTCTAAACTCTGAATCAGCCTTCACCAAAAATCCACCGAAGTCAGGAATATAACTGTATATTTTTGATGCTACATCTTTCCACCACTTCTTAACTTCATCGTCAAGTGGATCTGCAGTAGAAAGACCACCTATCTCGACTGGGGAAGCAAAATTTATGCTTAAGTACGTCTTTATGCCGTAATCTCTAAATACATCTGCTATCTTCGCCACATCAGGCAAAAATTCATCTGTAATAAGCTTAGTCTCTTGTTGATGGACATTGACATTATTTATTACGACTCCATTTACCGCAATAGACGCAAGTAGCCTTGCATAATCTTTTATCCTGGAAAGGTCTTGGACTATGCAATTATCTTTAAAGAAGATAGATTTTCCCGCATATCCTCTTTCAATATTGCCATCCATATTATCCCAATGATTTAATATCCTAAAATCATTTTGAGGATTGTCAATGCACGATGCATCTTCCAGATTTTTACCGCTAAATATAGATCTTATGAGGTGAAAAACACCATATAAAACGCCTTTTTCGCTTCCACCGATTATAGACAGTACATTGTGATTATCCTTTTTTACAACATTTAATGCAAAGCCTTCACTTTTAAGTTCTCTTTCTAAATCCACTTTTAATCCTTCTGCCTTAAAATCATCCAGTGTGCCTATAAAAATGCAATTTGACTTTGGTATATTTTCGATTATTTCTATGTCGACATCTTTAATATTCGATAAAGCTTTTTTTAGCTCATTAACCGCATTACTAATAATCCTATTATTGCCTTTAACAACAATATATTTAAAATAATCCTCATATCCATCAGGCACTTTTTCATCGCAAAGTTCATACCTAAGCCAACAGTCATACATTCTGCCAACAAATTTCTTATCGCTAATCATAATATCACTCTCCACAAGTCAATTATATAATATAATACCATTATTTTGAACATTTAATCAAATTTACCTTACTAACATTTTTCCCTTTGAAGGCGTAAGCCATCAAAGGGAAAATAGAATAAACATCATCCATTATTTGTTTTTGCTGCTTTTGTATACATCGTTTGTAAGTTTAACTAATTGATCTACACCTTTAGCATTGACCTGTTGTACATAGCTATTCCAGTCTTTGTCGATAGATGCAACACCTGTTATGAATTTCAACATCATCTGTTCTACATAGTCAGAAATTGGCTGGCTAAGCATATTAGCTTGCTCTCTCTGGCTTTCAGTAAACGGCACAGGCGGTGCAACTGGTAACAGTTTTCTTTGAGTATTCACTTGGTTTTCAAAATTTGCTACTTCTGGAGTCATCATTGATTCAGCAAGATCTTTTGGTCCACCATACAATAAGCAGAACACACCACCAGAAAAGCCGTAATCCTTCTGCAGATTCTTTGTACCACTTGGGTTCAGATTCATATAATTTACGTCAGGCATAAGCTGGAACTTGCCATTGACTTTCTGATACGTTACGCCTTCAACGCCCCACTTTGTAAGGGTCTCACCTGCTTCGCTGTACCACAACCAGTCTACGAACTTAAGAAGTTGTGGGAAGTTTGGATCGTCTTTAGCTTTTGCTGAAATCATTATACCGTTTTCAAGACGGTTGCCTGCAATAACTCCACCTTTTGGTCCTGCCAATGGCAAAATCTGTGTCACTTTAAAGTTACCTTTTCCTAATGTCTGATTCATCTGATTGATCATATTCTGGATTTCCTGCGTATTTGTCATGATGACAAATGACTTACCTGTTACAAACTTCTGTACTGCTTGATCGTCTGTCTGTGTGAAGCTGGCTGGATCAAGAAGCCCTTCTTTTACAAGTCTATTGAAGTACGTCAATGTATCCTTGTATTCTTGTGAAGTTGGATAGAATTCCCAATCATCCTTTGCGCTGTTGTACAAAACAGTTGAAGTCTGTGTCCAATCAAATAGTCCATCGCTACCTGCAATCGGCACACCAAATGTCGGCAGTGCTTCACCTATTAAAGCTTTACCTTGCCATCTATCTGACAATGGATATGTGTTCGGATATATCTCTTTTAATTTTTTCAATGCTGATTCCAATTCATCCCATGTGTTTGGAATCGGTATATTGTTTTTCTCAAATATATCTTGTCTTATTGCCAACGAGTACTGCATTGTATAAGTTTGATGCAACATTGGCAAAACGTAGAACTTTCCGTCAGCTTGCTTTAATGAATTGATGTCATTTTGAAGTCCCCATTCTTTTACTTCTCTTGAGAAATTAGGCATTTGATTTATATAGTCGCTTATAGGAAGTATAGCACCTGATGAAACAAATGGTATTTCTTGCCCGGGATATGTCTTTGGTATTATCTCTGGCGCCTGTCCTGAGCTAATAAGAAGGCTTCTCTTTTGAGCATAATCGCTCATTGGCACTATAGTAAGCTTTAGCGTGACATTAGTAGCATCTTTTATGGCTTTCCACAAAAGCCAGTCTGATTTATAAGGATAATTTGGATGGTCGCTATACAGCATTGTAAATTCCAATGGCTTATCTGATTTAAAATGTAAGTTTTGTGGATCGTTATTATTTGTGGCAGTCTGAGTTTGTTTGCTTGTATTGTTGCTGCTGGATGAAGAATTTTTATTTCCGCAGCCTGATAGCAAAACACCTACAGCCAAAACTACAACTAGCAAAAACGACAACAATCTTTTTGCATTTTTACTCATATGAAATATCCTCCTCTTAATTAATTAAATCAAAAGCTTATGATTATAAAAATTTATTTTTTATGTGACCACCACCCCCTTAAAAATCATCTCAGATAGTCCCTCCTTTTTATTGAATTTAATATGATGCCTTTTAGCCTTTTAATGAGCCAATCATTACGCCTTGAACAAAGTACTTTTGTATAAATGGATATACCATCATTATTGGTATTGAAGTCAATATGACGCTGGCTGATTTTAAAGTCGCAGATATTTGAGCCAATTCACTTTGGTCAGATGTGCTGCTAACTGCCGTCTGCTGTGCACCTGCTAAAATATTTCTCAAGTACAATGCGACAGGAAATTTTGAGCTATCATCAAGGTATATAAATGGTCCAAACCAGTTGTTCCAAACACCTACTGCGTAGAAAAGCGCCATAACGTACATTATAGGTTTTGAAAGCGGAAGTATTATTTTAAGAAGGATGCCGTATGTGCTCATTCCATCAACTTCTGCAGCTTCCTCTAACTCCGCTGGTATTCCTTCGAAGAACGTCTTCATAACCATTACGTTAAACGTGCTGACCGCTCCTGGTAGCACGACACCCCATATAGTGTTTCTCATGCCTAAAGCGTTTACTAAAAGGTAAGTCGGTATAAGTCCACCGCTGAAAAACATAGTAAATACCACAAAGCCTAAAATAATTCCTCTACCTTTTAATCGCTTTTTAGACAACGGATACGCTAAAAGCGTCGACAAAAATAATGAAACAAGCGTACCTACAACAGTGTAAATAATCGTATTTTTATAGCTGGTCCAGAATTCTTTTTCCGCCAAAAGAACTTGATACGTCTTTAATGTAAAACCTTTTGGATATAAAGACACCAAACCTGCATAAACGTATTTTTCGCCGCTTAAAGACACACTTAATAGATACCAGAAAGGATACAATGTCACCAATATTACTAAAATCATTATTATCGTATTTACTACTTTAAATATTTTATATTGCTTTGACTCTTTCATCTATCATCACTTCCCTTACCATAGACTGGATTCTGTGAATTTTCTTGACAAGTAGTTTGCAGTGTAAACTAATGTAAGACCTATAACTGCTTCAAACATGCCTATTGCTGCGGCATAGCTAAAGTTATTTGATACAAGTCCCATTCTGTATAGATACGTAGATATGACATCCGCCGTAGAATACGTCAGAGGATTATACAGAAGCAGTATCTTTTCAAATCCTACTGACAAAAGTCCGCCAATGTTTAGTATCAAAAGTATCATTATCGTAGGCAATATACCTGGAATAGTCACATATATTGTCTGCTGCCATCTGCTGGCACCATCTATTATAGCCGCCTCGTACAATTCCGGGTTAATATTTGTCAGCGCTGCAAGGTACAGTATAGCGCCCCAGCCCATGCCTTGCCAAATGCCTGAGACGATGTATATAGTCCTAAACCATTGCGGTTCTGCCAAAAAGTTGATAGTATGCCCAATGTAATGTTTTACAATCATATTGATAACGCCTGATGATGGATCAAGTATCTGCATTATCATGTCTGCCACAACAACCGTCGATATGAAGTATGGCAAATATGATACTGTTTGTGTAAATCTCTTAAACCAATTGCTTTTGATCTCATTCAAAAGCAAAGCAAAGATTATCGGAAATGGAAAGCTTATTACCAAATACTCAACACTCAAAATTATCGTATTTCTAAAAACCTGCCAAAACGATGGATCATGTATAAACATGTCAAAATACCTAAGTCCGACCCATTCTGTACCGTAAACAGGTCCACCCGGAACAAATCTCCTAAAAGCGATAATATTGCCGTACATAGGCACATATCTAAATATGATGTAATATGCTATGGGTAGTATAAGTAGGCTATATAATTGCCAGTCTTTTTTAATAGCTTTTAACGTCTTCTTAAAATCCCTATTTTTCCCTTGTTTAGCCTCCTTACCCCCACCTTTATTAACCAATGCAGAATCCATATGCTTTTTCTCCTTTCCCAGTAAAACAGAAATTACTTTGAATTTGGTCTTTAATACTGTCAACTGTTTTCTTATAATAGTTCATTTAGACATCTTATTTATAGCCTCCCAAAGCCCATTCAAATACGTCACACCTAAAGCTCTGTCGTAAAGTCCATATCCCGGTCTTGCCTTTTCATCCCATATCATCCTGCCGTGGTCCGGTCTTATATATCCTTCAAAACCTATATCATAATAAGCTTTCATGATTTCAAACATATCAAACGATCCTTCACTTGATAAATGCGCTGATTCGTAAAATTTCCTCTCGCCTATAAACCTTATATTCCTTACATGGCCAAAATGAATCCTTCCCATCTTGCCAAAATGCCTTATAAGCTCTGGTATATTGTTTTCAGGATTTGAACCTAATGAGCCACTGCAAAGCGTCAATCCATTGTAAGGACTGTCTACAAGGTTTACAATCCTTTCAAGATTTTCTTTACAAGTGACTATCCTTGGCAGTCCAAATAATGACCATGGTGGATCATCTGGATGTATAGCCATCTTTACATCGTATTTTTCACATGTTGGTATTACATTCTCCAAGAAGTACTTAAGATTTTCAAATAACTTTTCTTCATCAACATCTTTGTACATGTCAAACAGCATCTTCAATTCTTTTAAGCGGTCAAGTTCCCAACCTGGAAGTATAAAGCCATTTGAGCCATTGTCCATGTCTTCAATGAGCTTAAGCGGATCTTTTCCTTTTAACATATCTTCATCGTATGACATTACATATGATCCATCAGGTAATTTTTCATTCAGATTTGTGCGTATCCAGTCGAAAACAGGCATGAAGTTGTAACATACGACTTTTATCCCTAACTTGCCAAGATTTTTTATTGTTTTCTTGTAATTTTCAATGTATCTATCTCTTGTCGGAAGCCCTAACTTGATGTCTTCATGAACATTTACACTTTCTATCACCTCCAGTTTAAGGCCGTAGGACTCAACTTTTGTCTTTAATTCACTTATTTTTTCAATCGGCCAAGTTTCTCCTACGGGTACATCGTATAAAGCCCCTACAATCCCATAGACACCTGGTATTTGGCGAATCTGCTGAAGTGTCACACTGTCATCTTTTTCGCCAAACCATCTAAAAGTCATCTTCATATATCTTACTCCCTTATTGTAGATTTTTATTGCAATGTAATTTATTGCTTAAAATACTCTGGATATTTTTCTTTCAAAAGCACTACATCTCTGTCTATCATCGTCAAGTGTTCACTTATTATCTTTAATCCTTTTTCTTCATCTTTCTCCTTTATGGCACTTACAATATTTTTGTGATCGCTTATGATAGCATCCCAATCAGTATCAGACGACAATCTCAATGTCCTTATCCTGTCATAATCGCCGCTTATAAACCTTATGGCTGACCAAATCCTATCCATTTTACATCCTCTGTATATAAGCTCGTGCATCTCGTTGTCTAAGTCAAAAATGGTAATATAATTTTCTTTCATGACACAAAATTCTTGTTGGTTTATATTCGCTTCAAGCTGAAACAAGATGTCATCTGGAAATTCTCTACAAGCCTGTCTCACGATTTCTTTTTCAAGATTTACCCTCATGAATTTTGCTTCTTGAGCACGTTTTATATCTATCAAAGAAACAAACGTGCCTTTTTGTGGGTAAATTTCAATCAGTTCTTCATTTGCCAGCCTCGTAAATGCTTCTCTAATAGGCGTCCTGCTGGTTTCAAATGCATTAGCTATATCATTCTCTGATATAACCTCTCCAGGCTTTAGATTGATGTCGATTATATTCTTTCTAATCATTCTGTAGATGTAATCTTTTTTTGACTCATACGTATTGTTTTCCAAAAGCTCTAATCCCATCGCTTCACATCCCCTATTTTAATACTTGTATTCTTGTATACTAGCATATTAATATTCATATCCTTATATATTCGACATCATTTTTAAAATTCCTTCTTTTTTTATTTAATTTTTCTTCCGTTTAAAAAATTCATAGGGGACATAAAGCGTAATGAGTCAAGTAAAAATCACTTTAAATTTTTGAACTTGTATACTAGTATATTAATATATTGCTTTTATATTATAATATATTCTACGTAAATTTCAAAAATCCTTCTTGTTTTAAAAAAATTTTTTCTGGAAAAATAAAACAGAATTAAGGTTAAAAAAATAAGGCACAAGAGAGTTTTCACTTGTGTCTTGATGGTTAAACTAAAATGTAAAAACAGATTTTAGATCAATGATGAGATCTTCAAAAATTGAAACTTTAATTTTATCTTCATCAGAATATATCCCAGGCCTTCCATACCTTTTATCGTCATCTAACGTAAAAACAGTTACAATCTTGTTATCCGGTTCTACTATCCAGTACTCTTTTACTCCTGCCATCTCATATAGATTAAATTTTTTAATTTTATCATTTCTGGCTGTAGAAGGTGAAACAATCTCTACAACTAAGTCCGGTGCGCCTTTGTACCCTTCATCATCTAATTTCGACTTATCACACACTACTACAATATCAGGTTCTACAACCGTTTCTATGTCATCATCATTTTCGTTTGCTTTAGGAAGTCTCACTCCAAACGGAGCACTATAGACTTTACATGATTTATCTTTCAGATACACAGAAAAAATAGTTAATATCTCTCTTAAGATCTCTTGATGTATTCTTGAAGGCGGAGCCATGGGAAATGGATTCCCATTTATTAACTCCCAGCGTCTATCATCTTTCCATTTTTTATAATCGCGATACGTATACGTCTTATTTTCATCAGGTAAAGCCATAATTTTTTCCCTCCATCCTTTATAAAACTTAGAAGCATCATATTTTATTTCATAGTTTTAAGTTGTTACAAATTGGTACATTTGCATCAGCTTTTTATTACATTATTGCTTATTATATTCAAGTAAATACATAAGGAAAAAAGGCTGTGACATTTTACATAATGTAAAAAAGACAACCTCCATTGAAATATCAATATATGTATAAAAGTTTATTTATTTTTTTCAATCATCTCTTCTACTTCTTTTGCTCCTTCTTCATACAGTTTTTCTTCATCTGGAGATAATTCCTTCAAAAGCCTCAAAAATTCTCCAGCATGCACTCTTTCTTCGTTTGCTATATCTACTAAAACATCCTTTGCTAATTTATTGTCTGTAGACTCTGCTAGCTGCATGTATAACTGTATAGCCTCATACTCTGCTGCCACCATAAATCGTATAGCTCTTATAAGCTCTTCGTGAGTCATTTTGTTTTTATTTGCAAGTCCAGCAAATGGAGTACCAAAATCAGGCATACTATAGCCCCCTTTTTATTATTATTTGTTATTATTTGATTGTAAGTTCATTATATCACAAAATTAGGAATTTACCGAATTACCATATTTTATTTATAGACCTTTTTCGACTTATCCAAAACCTCAAGCAAAATAAGGGCTACGATGCTTCCTGTCACTGTATTTATTAAAAATGGAGTTACAAAGAAAAATGCTCCCACATCTTTACCAATGATGTATTTGGCTATTGGAAATGCCACAAGACCTCCTATTATCCCTGTACCAAAAACCTCCCCTAATGCAGCTAAAATCTTTTTCCCTGTCAATTTATATAAAATTCCTGCCAATAAAGCGCCAATCATGCTACCGGGAAAAGCCAATAGTGTTCCAGTGCCCATTATGTTTCTGATTATGGATATTGAAAACGCAATTAGTACTGCATATCCTGGGCCAAGTATCACTGCAGATATGACATTAATTATATGCTGTATAGGGGTCGTTTTCGAAACACCTACAGGGAAAAATACAAAATTTGCAAAGACTACGCCGATTGCAATCAGCATAGCTGAATAAGTAATCTTTTTTATATTCATTTACAATCCTCCCAATTTTTAAAAATCCTACTTTAACAGGCTTATATCTTCTCCTGTAATAACTTTATTCATGTTTCTCACAGCACACATATTTCCACACATTGTACATGTTTCACTATCATGTGGTAGAGATTCACTCCTGTACCTTCTCGCCTTTTCAGGATCTATAGCTAATCTAAACATTTCATCCCAATCAAGCTTTCTCCTGGCATAAGACATATCATTATCCCATTTTTCTGCATTGCGTATACCTTTTGCCAGATCTGCTGCATGGGCAGCTATTTTAGAAGCAATGATGCCTTCCTTCATGTCTTCAATCGTTGGAAGTCTCAGATGTTCCGCTGGTGTTACATAACACAGGAAATCCGCTCCACTTGCTGCAGCAATTGCACCACCAATTGCACTTGTAATATGATCATATCCAGGTGCAATATCTGTTACGATTGGCCCAATACATAAAACGGCGCACCATGACATAGCTTTTTCTCCAACAAAACATTTGCTTCGATTTCATTTAGCCTCATATGACCAGGTCCCTCAATAATCACTTGAACATTCTTTTCATAAGCTCTTTTCGCTAATTCTCCAAGGGTTATAAGTTCTTTTATTTGGCATGCATCTGTGGAATCATTTATGCAGCCTGGCCTCAATGCATCGCCAAGGCTTATCGTTACATCGTACTCAGCACATATGTCAAGAATATCATCAAAATACTCATAAAAAGGATTTTCCTTATCATTTAATTCCATCCACGTATATAACAAAGAGCCTCCACGAGAAACGATATTTAGAAGTCTTTCATTTCTTTTGAAAATTTCCGCCGTCTCTCTGTTGATGCCTGCATGGATAGTCATAAAATCAACACCGTCTTGTGCATGCCTTTCGACGATCTTTATAAATTCTGAAGGAGTAATGTCTTTTAAATCTTTGTCATAATATCCTACAGCATCATATACTGGAACAGTACCTATCATGGCTGTAGAAATACCTATCAATCTGTTTCTAAATTCGAAAGTTTTGCCATATGAACTTAAATCCATGATAGACTCTGCTTTCATTTCTATCGCCTTTTTTGCCTTTTCTAATTCTGCATCCACATTGTTGCAGTCCCTTGATACACCTAAGTTTACGTTTATTTTTGTTCTAAGCCCTGTCCCTACGCCTTCTGGACTAAGTGCTTCATGGTTTTTATTTGCTGGTATGACTACTTCACCAGAAGCTACCTTGCTCAGCAATAAATCCACTTCAATGTCTTCTTTTGCTGCCACAACATTCATCTCTTCTGTAATAATTCCTTTTTTTGCCGCATCTAATTGTGTAGTGTAATTCATCGCAGTCATCCTTTCATAAATTATTTTGTTTTGATACTTGTAAAATGAAGGGAGGAAGAAGGTTATATTCGAAAATATTGAATAAAAAAAGCCTTACCGCATGGTAAAGCTTTATAATCGAAAGCTTGCTTCCCTACGGTAGTATTAACTACATCAGGTTCTAAGGGTCAGGTTTTACCTTCTCAACCAAAATGGTTCCCCCGCAAACTAATTTTACAAGTATTAAATTTAATCTAATTATACTTTAAAACTCTAAAATTGTAAAGGTAATCGGGATTAAAAATCTAATTATTTAATATCACAAACAGGCTTAACATTTATGTTTGACCTGTATTCAGTTTCTGTCCAAAATATTCTATCTGCAACCATAGCTTCAGGGTTTAATTCTACACCCTTTAATATAAGCTCTTTAAATTTATTGTATCCAGCCCTGTCTATCAAGTGACCTCCATGGAGATATACTGGTTTATGATTCAATACTTCCGCAGAGAAATCTTGCCAATTTTTAAGTATGCCCAGCACTACATCTTCTGTTACCCAATTTAAGAAAATCTTTCCCATGCGAGGTGTCTGTTTTCCGGTTCTGCCACCAATGAGGACTCTGTAGAATTTCTTAGGATTTCTAGACCAAGCACCTGTGGGACATACAAGTGCACACTCACCACAGCCAACACAGCAGCACGAATCTTTCTCGATTTTTCCATTTACCATGTATAAAACACCTGTAGCATGTTGTTTACACGCCTCGATACATTTCTTACATCCTATACAACGATCGTAATCATATTCTGTTTTTGTAATGCCTATAATTCCAAAATCGTTGAAATGAGCCTTTGCACAGTCATTAGGACATCCGGCTATGCTTACTTTTATATGATAATCACTTGGAAAGATGATTTTTTCAATTTTTCTTGCAAGTGATGTTGTGTCTATATTTGCCTTTATGCAATGTTTATTTCCTATGCAAGCCATAATGTTTCTAGAACCTATCGTTGGATATCCATTGTCATCTACTTCCATGTCAACACCACAAAGGTCTACTTCTATCTCTTTAATAAACGTCTTTATATACTTATTGACTTCATCGATATATTCATACTTTATTCCAGGTATTGATAAAGTTTGTCTAACGCCAAGATGAAATTGTCCATTTCCCCATGTTTTTGCAATATGTTCTACATATGACAAATATTTAGCATCCATTACACCGCCTGGAACGCGCATCTGCACCATGAATTCACCGCGGACTTTCGATTGCCTGTAACAATTTCTGCGGACTTTTTTTACATCTATATCATAGTTCATTACATACACCTCCACATTTAATCAAGTAAATCCTTCGCTTTTGTGTAGTTAAACACAGGACCTTCGAGGCAAACATACGTCTCGTTTATCTTGCAGTGACCACATTTTCCAATTCCGCAAGACATTTTTCTCTCAAAGGAAACCCAAATTTTATCTTCTGGTACCCCATTTTTCAATAATTCTAATGCTGTAAAATGCATCATTACTGGCGGACCAACGACAATGACATTGTAATCATCAAAGCTATCAAATGGTATTTTACTTATATGCTCTGTCACCAAGCCAACTTCAAATCCATCGACTTTTTTCTTATCAAGAGTATATATAGTGTTAAATTTTGTCTTAAAATTATTTAAATCTTCTTTAAATAAGACGCTGTTTTCATCTTTAAATCCTGCTATAAAGTGTAGCGATTTTATTTCTTCCGAATTATCATAAAAATACTTAAGTAAGCTTCTAACAGGCGATACACCTGTACCACCAGCTATAACAACTAAGTCTTTTCCTTTATATTTGTTAACAGGGAATGAATTACCATAAGGTCCTCTCATGAATATCTTATCGCCAGGAGATAAGTTAAATATCTCATTTGTTACTTTTCCTACTTTTCTTATAGTAAATTCCATCCAATTGTCACCCATAGCGCTTATCGATATAGGTGCTTCACCTATCTTGGGAATGGAAATCTGAAAGAACTGCCCATGCTCTGCTTTTACATCAACTTCAACTCTAAATGTGTATTCCAAATTCGTCTCATGAACTATTTCAAGTATCTTATATGGCTTAGGCATGAAAATATTATTCATTTATGCTGCCTCCTTTACCCGACTTCAACTTTTCAACTTCATCGTATAAGCGATTTATCGTTGTCGAAAAGGATATTAACTCTGGACATCTTTCATCACAGCGACCACAACCGACACACATGTTTTCCGTTTTAAAGCGAGCTTTATAATCATATACTTTATGAAGTGTACGGAATCTCATCCTTTCACCGGCAGTTTTTCTAAATACATGACCACCCGCCATCTCTGTAAAATCCTTGTGCATACAGCTTGCCTGCACTCTTCTTCTTTCGCCAACATTTGCATTTTCACTGTAAATTAAATCAACTGTATTAAAACAGCTACATGTTATGCAAGCAGCAGTACAAGCACCGCAGCTTATACAGCGGGAATTAAAGCTTTCCCACATGTCAAGATCATATACTTTTTTAAGTAGATCTGTATTATCTATTTCTGGAACATGGACAACCTTCGGATTTGATTTTACGAATTCAGGCTTAAAATCTATTTCTTTCTTATCTTTAAATATGTCAATAAATTCATCATCTTTAACTTCAACCATTACATTATCATTATTAAATCTTATCGCTAGACTATAGTTATCTGTTTTATTGGAGTTCATGGAAACGCAGAAGCAGGTATCCCAGCCATCTTTACATTCCATCAAAACGAATTTTACTTTTTCACGGAGTCTTTTGTAATAAATATCTTCTGTATCACCATTTTGGAGGAAAATCGTATCAAGTCTTCTTATGCCATTTATATCACAAGCTCTTACAAATAATAGTATTTTTTTATCAAATACCTTGCTTTCTCTGTACTCATCCTCTGTAAAATAAAACAAAGCTTGTGTTATTGGATATATAACTTCTTTTGGTGAAAAATCGGATTTTTCATCGTATACAATGTCCTTCAAAGATTTTATCTCATCGTATCTTATAAGATCTGTGTCAGAATACCGGCCACGCTTTTCAAAACGTTTCGGTGCATAAATTTTATAATCTTTCTTCAGTAGATTTAAAATATCGTCAAAATCTTTATTCTCAATTAGATATCCCAAGTTCTCTCCTCCTTTGAAAATTGAAAATTATTTAACATATTTTGATATAATTATAACATCAAATATTTAACGAGTATAATAATAAAAATTTATAGAAACCATAACAGGAACTTATATGTCGGATATCTCTTTAGCTGTTTAAAAGCTTACATAAGCTGAAATTTTCACCGTACTTGCATTCATTATAGAATAGTAGTATCATTATGTTGTACCCCATCATAGAGGGGGGTATATATTATTTCATTTTTAGGAGTGATAGTATGGCTATAGGTGTTAAATTAGTTAGCAAGGAAGAGGCAAACCCAGAAGTACAGCAAATATTCGAGCAAATAGAAAATCAGATGGGGTTTGTTCCTCCAACAATGCGAGCAATGGCAAATAAACCAGAATATTTAAAGCTATTCCTTCAAAAATCTCAAGTGGCAATGGGACCGGGGAAAATCGACTCTAAAACAAAACTTTTTGTCGCTTTAACCGTGTCAATTCTAAACAATTGTGAGATGTGCATAACCACATACACCAAAAAATTAAAAGAAGCAGGCGTAACCGATGAAGAAATAGTTGAGCTTTTATCAGTAATCGATCTAATGAGCGGTTTAAACCACTTCAACAATGGGCTTATGATAAAACCAACCGAATAAATAAAGTGCGCTTTCACCAAAAAAGGCTTTCCTTCTCCTATGACAAAAGGAAAGCCTTTCAATCTATTAGCATTCTAAAATACATATACAATAATGCAGGTGCTTCCCGTAAAAAGCCGTATACCTCTTCATAAAAATAACTTTTTACAAATACTCCTGAATAGCTTGCATTTATGCCTACTTCTTTTGCAATCATGCTTGCCCTTTTCAGGTGAAATTTGTTTGATACAATTATTGCTGTCTTTAGCGATTTTCCATCCATAATTTTCTTAGAATTTTCAAGGTTTTGTAATGTTGAATACGATCCGTCATCCATTAATACAACATTATCAGTTATACCATTTTTCAAAAGATATTCCTTCCCTGCTTCTGCCTCAGATATATCCTCGCCAGGTCCTTTACCACCAGATACAATAATGTACTTACCAAGTCCCTCTTTATAAAGTTTTATAGCTTCATTTAATCTTTCCTTAAAAAAAGGACTGGGATTTTTCCCGTAAACTGCACATCCAAGGACAATAATAGCATTAGATTTTACCGGTTTTGCATTATATGCAAATGTAATCACCTGTAACTCTGCAATAATATTTAAAAGCACGACAAAAGTTATTAGCAATGCAGTAAGTTTTATAAGAAGTTTCATCATATAACACCAGAATTATTCTTAATTTCTATATTTGACTTTTTACAATTTAATCTTACTATTTTCCAGTAAAATAATCAATTAATCTTCAATTCCATTCTTCTATTTCTTGTCGTCATACCTAAATTTTCGTAAAACTTTATCGCATCGCTGTTGAATTCCCATACAGTTAATTCAAGTGCATCATAACCTGATTTTTTTGCATAATCAACAATATGCTTAAATAACATTCTCCCTACGCCTTTTCTTCTATGAGTGGAACTAACACATAAATCATCTATATAGACAAATTTTCTCTCTTTAAGAATTGGAATATTTCTCGCAGTCATTATTTCTATAATGTTGTAAGCTATTATTTCATTATTGCAATCTTCAGCCACAAAAACTTTCGTTTTACCGTCACTTAATATTTCCTTAAACCTTTCTTCCGTAAATGGGTTCTCCACATCAGCATACACATCCCGCCTATTTTTAACATGTAAACTATGCACTTCTTTAACAAGAATACTTATAGATTCATAATCATTAAATAATGCTTCTCTTATTTTTATGTTCATTATACAATCACCTGGATTTATATTATAATTATAGGGCATTCCATTTTTATACCAAATAATATCAATTTCTTCACATGATTTACCTAATTTGATAAATGCTCCATACTTATAACCAAACCCGTCACCATGGGTATATTTCTTTAACTTCTGATCATCGAATTTATCATCTTTTTCATTAGAGTATTGTTTTTTAACTTCAATTGCAAGTAAATTATTATTAGAATTCCGCTTGTGTATTATTATATCAGGATAAACACTACATTCTAAATAATCTTCATTATCTTCTTCTAAAAATTTTTTAATTTTCTCTTTAAATGGTGCTTTAATTTCAGATAACATTTTCTCCACTTCTTCTTGAGTTAAATTTTATATTCTTTTTATCTCTAAAATCTCTATTATATTCGCAATCAACATCATAATCAGTAAAAAGCATCTGTAAATACATAGCTAATCTATGTGTTATAGTACGTTCATTAACGTTTATTTCTAATAAATATGAATCTTTTATATATAAATAGTTTAATTGCCATTTTTAATAATATTTCTATCTCAACCTTCCCCAACCTTTAACAGCCCTTTTGCAATAAAAAATTTATAACTTATGCTAATGAAATAAATTTATTATTACCGCAAACGATATCAAAATTTGTTTTCAATATCGCAAAAATCAAAAAATTTTTAATGTTTTATAAAATTTGTCAAAGTAATTATTTAGAAGGATTTTCGCCTTTTATTTTAATATTCCTACCATAAATTTGATATTTTATCAATTTACTTATATAAATATTTTCGTTTTTTAGAACTCCATATACCAAAAAACTCATCTTCACTTATTATTGCCATAAAAGGCGGCAACGTAAAATCAATAATGACCTTAATAACTGAATCAAAACTCATTTCAAATCTCAATACTTTTTTGCAGAAGTTGATCCATCGTTTTTGAATTGCATCATCATTAGCTAATTGTGATATTATAGCAACAGAATCTTTTTCATATGGTGTACCACGATTAGAAAGAGTTTCGTAAATAGCCTCTTGTAATTTTCTACCCTCAAAATCAAATGTCGTCGCTAAATAATAAATATCATAAAAATCCTTCATACGCCCTGTAGCTTTCATTAATGATATAATAGCATCTAATTTCTCAGCCACAGTAGACTCTAACGAATATGTTAATACTTCAGGCCTTTCAAACCCAGAAAGAAGGACCGGCAGTTTTCTTTCCACCACTGAAGGAACTATAATATCTCCAACTCCAAAATCAATACTAAAAGGTGTCTTAGTATTTCCAATTAAACCCATTAGATTAACTCGAATACCATGATACTCCTTTATTTCGCTAATTACTTCTAACCCTCGGATCTCAAATCTAATAAAGTCATTTTGGCTAGGTGTAGAAATGATTTCGCGGACAAGCATCTCTACCGAATGTATATCATTTGAATAGTTCTTTAAAAGATAATCTGCATCAACTGTCGGTCTAGTAGTAAATTCACTAATTGTATATAAAAGAAAACCGCCTTTGAGAATCAGATTATCTTTGTATTTCGATTGTGACAACCTACGTATAAACTCTTCTTGGCAAAAAAGATTTAACAGCTGTTGAAGTTGAATTCCCTTTTCTTTTGATTTATTTTTTAACCTAGCCAAAATTGATGCAGCGATATCAGCCATTATATCCACACTCCTATATAGGTCTGAACCTTATTTTTGATATTAAACAATTCAGCGTATTCAAACAGCTTTCTTATATTTTTCTTTTGGTCTTTTACATAGCGCTGGACTGCATTGCTAAATACTTCTTTTTCAAGCTTATTTTCATAGCGAAGAACATCACATATAGTCCTATCACGGTCAAAAATTTTTATAGTGACACCCTCAACTTGTATTGTATCAACTCCAATCTTTAAAAATTTTGGTTCAAGATAATAAGGCTCTATTGGAGGGTATTCAATTTTATATTGGCTTTTTTCGCTGTCTTTATCAACTGCTATTTGCCATGCTGAGGGTATTCTATCAGTATAGCCATAATAAATAAGTGCGCTTTCCAAAAAAATAACTGCATTAGGAAATAGCCTAGCTATAATGACTTCATCTGGATTGATACTATTTGATAGTTCATAATAGCCACGTTTGATTTTTTTAATTATATTTTTTTCAAGAAGCTTTTTTATTTTGCGGCTTGAAATTCCAAGAGCATTAAGCTCTGAAGTTTTAAGCACGCCACCACGTTTATTAAATTCCTTTTGAATAACATCTATATTAATCATTTTTGCACCTCAACATACGCTTATTAATATACAAAGCGGGTATTTTAGTGCAATTTTAACACATTTTTTAGAAAATTTCAAGATTAATATATTAAAAAATTTAGGAAATAAAACTGCTGCTCCGCTTTACTTTCATCGTATGAAGTCAAATTACCCAGTTTTGCCCAGCCTATACCTACGTATGAATTCGACTTCATATCCTCCCAATAGCTATTGCCATTATCACCTGTGCCAATCCTAAAATAATTTACAGGCGGTCCAAACAATGCACACATTGAATTCATTAAATATATTATATCCCTGATTTAATTGTTCAAGAGGCAATAGTTTTTTATCTGTCAGGAGTTTGTCACAAGTCTTCTTTATTTCTTCTATCACATGATCATCCACTAAAATACCTCCATTTCAATCATATGTAATTTTTTGTTACTCTCCTGAAAGGTTCCATATCCATATAGCCATCGCCAGAAGGAATGGCATGACTAAAAAACTTGGCTTGTATCAATAGAGTAGACACAAGCCCAACTTCTTCACCAATATTTACAATTATTTTACTAATAATACATGCATAAACAACTACTTTGTGTCCTTTTAGTTTCCTTACAAACTTTGCCTAATTTAATAAACATTCCATAGTTAGCAACTTAATTATAGAATAAACTAATCTTTTTATTTACCTCCTCAATATCAAATTCTTTGTACCCTTGATTTTCTCCCCAAGCCATCATATTTTCATATTCCGGATTGTTTTTATCAGAAATTATTTCTAAAAATTCATCATAGCCATATTCACCGCCTACATCTTCTGGTGGGGCATTTCCTTCCCCATCAATACAGACAGCATAATTTTTATCATAATTGTCAATGATCTTTTGAACTTCAATATAATGCTGCCAATTGTCTCCAAAGTCATAAACATACATCAACCTTTTATATTGCGGAATATATTTTGATAACTTAATACCTTTTTCAAAAATCATTTCTATGTCGCTCTCGTTCGGATAATCAAAAGCTTCTTCATCGCTGACTAAATTTACAATCGCCTTATATCCATCTTTACTGTAAGAAGGATAATTGATAAATGAGACATCCTGTCGTTCATTGCCATAAATGAAAAATTCATGAAGATGATAATCCTGCCAGCCAAAAGCAGCCTGAAGTACTTTGTGAAGCTGTGTAAATGTAGTATTTATAGGAACAACAAGCCTGCGCCAAATATTATGATTTTCTATCTCAAGTGTTACTTTTAACTCTACTGCCCTACATTTAAAAATGGGTCTACCAACAAAATCTTCTAAATCTTTAAACATTTCTTTACTTGGAGATGTATATCCTTCTTCCTGTTTGCCTACCCAATAACGGCTTGCTACTTTGCTTACAAAAGTTTGATAAACTGTATTGTCCAAAAGCAAATCTTCATATAAGTACACCACATTACAAGCAGCATTCATTTTCCCTACATAAATACTATTTTTTGTTTTTCCGTATACAACTTTTCCCGCCTGTCTTATATACTCTTCAACAATTTCTTCATCAATACACTCATCTAATAACACCAGACGAATAGCATTTAAAATAACTTCATCAAGTCTTTTAAAATCCTTTGCCTTAAGTCCATATAAAACAACCACATACCTGTTTTTATCATTTACAAGAACTATTGTTTTTCTTCGATTCAATGTAATCAAATTCGCATGCCAAGAAAATAACAAATTTTCTTCTTCATGCGTAACGGGTTTTCTCTCCAGCACATCTAACAACTTTTTTGTACATTGTATTAACATAACCTATCACACCTTATACATGATCATTTTCAATAATACATAAAATCGTGGTCATAGTCAAACAAAAACAGTAATTTAACATAATTGTTTTTAAAACTATAAGCAAATTCCTTATTTCCTGTTTATTTTTTATTTGCTTCATTATTCTTTTTCTGCTGCATTAATTTAAAAATATTTACCATAGGCAATTTTACTGGTGGATTTATTCCAGAAAGAGATGTAACAGTTAAAATATATGCCCGCGATAACTGAGAAAGTGTCGTTAAGCCATTTAACTCCAGCATGTCAAGAAAATCCTCTTGTTTTAACTTTTGAGTATTTCCAACAAATACGCCTTCCATAGTTAAATTAATTTTAAGCAATTTTGAACAAATATTTAAGTTAAGCATTTTAATCCTATTAAAATTCCTTTAAAAAATGAAGAAGTTATTATAGAAGATACATCATTAGAAGACATTTTAATTTAGCACCCCATCTTATTAGAATATCATAGTTTACAACAATATATTTTTTTAAACAAATTTAAAACCTGTTTCTTCATCATATAATTTAGATACATCTTTTGGTGAAATCCACCGTAGTGAACTCTTTACCCCATTTCTGATTTCAAAATTCTGCAACAAATTGCTTTCAACTTTTCGTTCTTTAACTTGTATTATATAATCATTCACTTTTGCCGTAATATTCCTTAATAACGCCTTGCGTTCAAATGAATTGTAATGTGCATAATCACCTCGTTCTAAAATAATATTTTCATATTCATTAGCTAAAATAGTAGCATTTTCATCCTTCTCCACATACACATCGCATATGAACGACAAATCCTCTATTAACCTAAATTCTGATATCTTATTAAAATCTAATTTCAATATGCCTTCATTCCATATATTTTTCGATTCTTGAGGTATGCCTAAACTTAATATTTTGTCATAATACCTATCTATAATTTTATTATATTGCCATTCGTAAATTTCTTTATATTCTCTCAACAGTTCCATTGTTAACTTCCTATTAAAAAGGTGATATATATAATCACTATCATGAGCTAATTTCACAATGTAAACTGGCAAGTGTTCGCCTTTTTGACTATTCCTATTCACACGGCCAGCCGTCTGTACCAATGAATCTAATGGAGCAAAATCTCTAAAAGCCATGTCAAAATCTAAATCTACTCCTGCTTCTATGGTCTGAGTAGAAACCAGAATAACGGATTTATTAGCTCTCAATAGCTTGTCAACTTCCTGAATAACCGACATCCTCTTTTTTGGTATTATGTTAGTCGATAAATAATACACAGGAGTATCAATACCTCGTCCTTTGAGTTCTGACTTTAATGCATAATATACCTCTATGCTTCTTTTTATAGTATTTACAACTATGACAGCCGATTTACGTGGATTCCATTTTTCAATAAAAAATTCTACAAATTTGTCCGTATTCATTTCTTCTTCCAAAACTGGTACAAATTTAGTCCTTTTCAATTGAGCAAAGTATGTCTCTGAAGAAGGAAACAAATCAATTGTTTTCTTACTACTATATTCATGACTATTCAGTAACCGATCACCAAATTCCAATATCTTCGGCTGAGTAGCTGTCATAAGTATGAATCGAGTACCATAATATTCAGATATTTTCTGCAAAGTAGCACCAACAAGAGGCATATATTTCTCTGGTATTGCTTGTACTTCATCCAATATTACGATACTTCCCGCCAATTTATTAAGTTTTTTTAGTGCACTGTTTCTACCTGTGAATATGGATTGAAATAATTGGACAAATGTTGTTAAAATTACATCTCCTTCCCAAGCTTCTATCTCAAGTAAAGCTTTGCTTATCGGTATATTTTCGCTAGATTTTATATTAGATGCAATATCAGCCAATCTATGATGCACAACCAAACTTGCCTGATCTCCTATAACATTTTCATACTCTTTACGTGTCTGTTCGATAATATTGATAAATGGAATAGCAGTTATTATTTTTGGAACATATTCTTCTATATCTTGTATTCTTTGCTGTAATCTTAAAGCACATTGTAAAGAAGATAAAGTTTTACCAATTCCGGTAGGAGCAGTAATAATGAAAAATCTGCTGTTTTTTATCTGTTCATCTGTTAAATTATCTACATTATTCATCATCTCTCTACGAGCATTTTCTCTTTTTAAAAGCAATGTTTTATCAGCACTACCCTTATCCTTAAATGCCAAATACTTGGCAACTCTACTATGTGAAATAGACTTTCCTGACCTATGTACGAGCTCAGCCGAATCTAGTTTGTCGCTATCTACAAGCAATGAAAACATATATATAAGAAAAAAATACCATTGTTCATCAGCAAATCGTCCCATTTTTAAAAGTTGAGGCATATTCATAAAATATTTGTTTCCCTTTAATCTCTCTAAATCAAGATATGTTGAAAAATCAAGATCCTTTAAATTCGGAGCAATACTTGATAAATCATCTAAAATCTGATGTTGATTTTCGAATAGATTCTGCCTTATTACATTAAGCTCTTGCCACATTACATCTTGACCTTCAATGGTAAACAACCGTTCCAATGTCAAAGAGTTGTGGTGCATTCGCACAACAATATAGCACAGATACATAAGTATATACATTAAATTCTCATTCTTGCATATCATTTTAATTTTATCAAATAAAAATAAATAAGAAAAGCAAGCAGAAATATGAGCATGATTTTTATAGGAACCTTTGTAATTACCTATTAAATATTCTTGAAAAAATTTCGAGTATTTACCTATATCATGGAAAAAGCCAATATTATATGCTAAGCATTTTATTATATCAATGTCCATATCTTTAAATTTTACTACATTGGGCACTATTTCCGTACACATCTCTGCAACGGCTTTCAGATGTTCATTTAATGGTTGTCCATATCTTTTATCTTTATCAAAGTGAGCAAGATATTCCATAAAACCACTACCTTTTACAATTTACTTACTGCATCCACATAATGTTTAATCCATTATCTAATTTTACATATTGCTTAGCCGTTACTTTTATAGGGCTTCCTTCAATATTTATTAAAATATTTTTAAGTCCACGTTCTGTAATTTTTCTACCTTTAGTAAACTCCAATGGCACTTCTTCTTTTATTAACCTATACCATCTATCTGTCATATTTTGCAACTTTATATCATCTACATATTCCATCGGTATGGCAGAATACATGTCAACAACATCTGATTTATATACTTCTTCTGCTTCATATACGCCTTTCTTTTCTATCCATCCCAAATTAAAAGCAGTACCAAGTGCCACTGATATACCTTGGGTATAGTACATTGGCATATCATTTACTATCCATTCTAATTTCTCCATAATATTATTATCAAAATGGTGTATCCATATTTGATAGCTTACATATCCAGTTCGTATATTAAGCGGTATAACAAGCTCTGTAGCCGCCTGACTGTGATTCTCAGCCGAGCCATTTAAATCGTTTTTGCTCTTTATCATAAGATGATTAAGCTTTTGCATACATTTTTTTATTGGCATTTGACAGGCTACGGCAATTTTACAATTATCTATAGAAAATGTCTCATAATACGTATCTCTTTCCATGCCTAATAGACCAGCCAATATACCAGATATTGTAGTTCTAGGAGGTAAAAAATATGAAAGGGCCGAAGCATTGGAATGTACTTTCCTAAAATGCGCCATTTTACCATTTACTGAAAATGATACTACTTTCATAATCTAACCAACCACCTTATTGGAAATAGGAGCCAATAAATCAACTTCTTTATATAAAGGCATATTTACAAGAGATTTACTGGTATCGATATATGGATATACCCAGCCAATTACTTCATCTACATATCCCTTTTGTTTCATTTTTTCTATAACGTTTTTAAGATCTTTAAAATCTATTTTGACATCATTAAGTGATCTTATAGGTTTATCATCAGGATAAGAAACCTCTAAAAGTCGTCTCAAATCTCCTAGAAATACATCAAAATCAGGTTTATACACTACTTCAATGTAAAACAAAGGCTGTTGCCCTTGCTTACTATCTGTCTGATTAGCCATAATACCCTGCACTAAAGCTTTTCTAAATATAGAGGCATCATCTTCTGTCATCCCGGTATATTTTGCGCTATACTTATTCATAGTGCCATAGTGAGCAACTAATGCATAATATATCTTATTTTTTTTACCAAACGTAGAACTGTCATCATTCATTATAGAAGTTATAGAATTAGATTTAACTTCTTCTACTGGATGAAGAGAATATCCCCAATTCATTTGTACTGGCCCAGTATATGATTTTGATACATTTTCTACTGCCATTGCGCTTCCAAATAGTCTTATATCTATTAACGATTGTTTTACTATCTCTGTCAACAAAATATTATTAAACTTGATAAAATCATAATTCTTTTTATTCTTTGATTTGGGCTTTTTCGAGTCATATTCCGCTTTATAATTATCACAATTTTTTCCGAATATTTGTTCCCACTTTTGCTTTATCATATCATTTTGCTTAAAAAGAGTATCCATTTTATCTTTGTTGCTAAGCCACTTATTCATTATATTCTCAAACATAGTCTCCATGGTAACTTTTGTATCATCTAATGTATCAACAAATATCTCATATCCTTTATTCTTAAGGAAATCTCTACAGTCTCTCTTACGTCGTTCATCGCTTACTAAAAGAGTTGCTGTTTCATAGTCCATCCTAGGTTTGTTTTCATGGTCGGGATCCCCATTAGGATTTGTCATATTTGCTTCAAAGCCAAATAAAAAATCTCTATTTTTATTTAAAATATTCAATCATTATCTTCCTTTCCTATTATAATTTCTTCTCTTTCTATTTCCTGCTCTTCTTCTGTAGCATCAGGCATACTGTTACTTATCATATACGCATATCCAGACATTATATAAAAAACATTAGCATGTCCATTTAATTTCCATGAGTCTTTTTCTTTTATGCATCCATAATAATAATGAAATCTGTTCATTACTGCCTCAGTAAAAATATTTAGCCTTTTATACTGCCTAAGCTTTTCTACCACTTCATTGTAAAGCTTATAGACCTCAACATCAGTCATACCTTGAAACTGAATCTTTTTAAGGATTGGTTTTGTTTTATGTTCTTTTGCCATCTGATATATCGCTACTCGTTTTATTAATACACCCAAATAAAATAATGCTTTAGCTTCATTAGTATATTGCTGAATAGCAAGAAAATTTTCCATATCGTTTATAGAATTATTCACATTTTCTAATGCGGTCTTTACGCTTTGCATATTGCTCACCTCCTTTTTCTCATCATGGCAAGCTTTATCATTTATCAAAATATTCAGTTGCCTACACACATTAAATAAGATTAAATAACCTATTATTAAATTTCTTATGAAATAGTCGTCTGCATAATCTTTATAATTTTTCTTATATTCAGCTAGACCCATATTGAAATAATTTTTTACTTCATCCTTTTTAAGCTGATTTAATCCCTTATCAAGGCCTTCACACGCATAGCTAAATAACTCATTCATATCAATCTGTTCACCGCATAATAATGCTTTGTAAAGTGATAATACCTTACCTGTCCATTTATTGCTATTCTTATCTTGATATACTGGAATTAAGCTATAAATACTAGCAAAAGACATGTATTTTATATGTTGCCGCATCATACTGACATTATGGCCAATGAGCTCCATTATCTTTTTAAAACGTACTGTAGGTACATCTTCTATAGTCTGCAATACACTAAATGATGTACCATCTGTTCTATATACTACAAAGTTCAGACTATAATAAACAATTTCATCTACACTGGCAAGCGCTTCAATGCTTTGAAGCCAATTATTTGCATTATCTTCTTTTAAAGCAAGATCTACTTCTCTTTTTAGCTTATATAAGAAATTGTAATCAAAATCTTTAATTAATCCTTCAGGCAATATAAAAACATCCTCGCCCGCTATCTTGCCTCTAAACATTTTTTGAATTTTCTTATCCCCATTAAGAAGATCTAAATAACAATCATGACATATGGAATATGTATTTTCATAGTTGAAATTATCAAGGATTTGAGATGTATTCTTAGTTGTTATTTCAAATAACTTGTTTATCCCTTTTCTATCAAAATTTTTTATATAATCTTCGGTTTTAACATCATCTTTTTCCTTATGGCATATATAGCACACCTTTTTACTTTGCAAAGAAGGAGTGAAACTTTGCTTTTCAATATTTTTATCTAACTTTACCAGTTTTATATATTCAGGATATTCAGATAAGACAGCACGTTGCTCATCTTCCTGTAGGACTACAGGTACAACTAATAGAAGCCGGTTTTTTTTGTTTTTTTCTCCAATTCCTGTTCTAATAAATTGTTCAGGAGATACAACTTTATCACCATCTTCAGTGGACTTTGATAATGTTATTTTAGCCTTGTTTGTATTTTCAGTAAGACCTTTAATCAAATAATTGTCTGGCAATAAAAACATCTTATAATTTATACTGCCAGCCCCTTTCTTTTTACTTAAAGTGACTAACCCACTATCCTCCATCTTTTTAATAATCAAAGCCATTTTTTCACTCTGCATACCGTATTTACAAAGCATATTGTATAAATCACTTATAGCACTAGTTAAAAGATAATGTAAAGATTCAGCATCCCTATTAAGGTAATACTGAAAACCACTGCCTGAATTATTTCCAAAATATAAGAATTGCTTCGCGGTATCATCCCTCACAGGTTCTCCTGATTCAAAATAAATTTTTTTATTTTGAATATCAAATATCATATATACTACATATCCTTGTTCATCATTTTTTATTCTAGGCAATTCTTCTATAAGACATTCAATATCGTCTGATCTATATTTTCCTAAAGTTGCAGTAATAGCAGTTAGATTCATATTATTACCTCATTCCATTAACATAATTTAATACATACTGGTCTTTAAATTAGTCAAATGCATATTTTAACTTTTATTTTATCAAATGTTATGGACATGATGTGGCACTTTATTTATAAAAAGAAATTAAAATCAGTACATCATCACCAGCTTATTGCACAAAATCTCTCTTCATCTTAACATTTTCTATTTACAAATTAAGTTTGTAATCTTAAAAATCTCCAATTGAAAAATGACCATACTTCCAGGTCAAATATTGTAAAAGAGAACTGGGAAAATATATACGATCTGCATACTTATCTTTTTGATAAGATTTGATTCTTTTTTGAATAAATTCATCTATTTCACTAAGTGTTAAAATTATCCAGGGACCATCAATTTGTTTTTCTGTTACTGCCAACTTAGCTATAATCCACGAATTAATCGTTATATATTTTTCATTGTATAACTTTTTTGCGATACTACTAACTTCTTTTTTAGGAAAAATTCCAAACCGATAAAGAGCACTTTCTAGCCTTTTAAAAAGAAAAGACTTCTGTAAACAGCATTTCCTTAAATCTTTTGACGACTTTACTTCAGTAATAAAAGCCAAGTTAAATTTATCAATGTCTATACCCCAATCATAAAATTTTTCTTTGTCCCAATCTTGGTCTTGTCCACCAACTTTCTCATAAACATCCAAAAATCTAATTGCCAACAAATCAGAATCTGCTGAACCTCTTTGATTTCCATTTCCTAAATTATGTAAGACAAAGTTTTGCAATAATAAAAAGCCATTAAAGCGAAGATACCAATATGCCAATTCTTCAGCAAAATTATTCATCTATTACACCATCCTATAAGCTTTAAAAAGTTAACACGTATAAAATTTGTCTATATAATCTTAGTGTTTTAAAACCACGTTGAGTAGATATTCTTTTATAAATTCATTTGATTCGTTCATCATCAAATCCATATTCGTCATGTATTACTTTCAAAAAATTGAACGCTGAGTCTATCTCCTCATCAGTATAATTTTTGTCAGATTTTACGATTTTTATCTTATTAACAATTTTATCTCTTGGATATCCTTCATGTTCAAAATATATAATTGTTGAAACCAATTCCAAAAATCTGGATTTTTGATTGTTTAATTTTTCAATTAAATCCTTATATTTGTCAAGATTATACTGTATATCTATTTCTTTTTTTAATTTATATCTATACTTTGGAAATAACCCACTATCATTTTTCTCTTCCTCAATTATATTCATCATCTTAAGCTCTTCCAGCTCAATTGTCAAAGTATCCGAATATGGACCATAATAATGAAAATAAAAATTCTCCACAAAATTTGCTCCTAAGCTTTTTAGTATATATACTATTTTTTGAATCTTTTTACGGCCATCAATTTCTCCGGCGATACTTAATAACTCAATAATATTAGCATATTCATTCAATGTATCACTCATTTTAATTCCTCCAAATATTTAATTATATCATCACTTATATTTACGCCATCATAATTATATCTCGGAAAATATAGATAATATTTAATCTTTTGGCTGCCTGATATAGCTTTTATTGATTCAGAAAATCTAGTAATAGATTTATTTTTGCCCATACTATTAATTAATATAGGTGGTTTTTCTCCCTCCTCCCCTTCAACATAATAATCATATATCACATTACTAGGTCTATCAAGGGCAAGATAATATTCAGCATCCATATTTTGATTTTTTAGTATTTCTCTTATTGCATCTAAACTAAAAGGAAAAGATTGCTCAATTTCATAGGCCTTATATAAATCTCTATACAAATATTTACAGCATAAATCTCTTAATATCTTGTCTCGTGAATTTTTCCATGATAATATCGCATATAAAATAACACTATCGTTCAATTGTATATATTCTTCTACATTTATTTTCTCATTTTTAAAAATTGGAATCAATAAATCTATTTTAATATCCAGTAAATTTTGCTCATATAAGTATTTTGCTCTTTTTAAAATATTTTGAAGCAACAATTCATATCCTCTTGTAGTTTTATGGTAGTATACCTGCCAATACATATAATGTCTAGCAAGTACATATTGCTCTACGGCATACAATCCCTTATAATCTATAACTATATTATCATCACACACTAACATAGATTTTATAATCATATCTACATCAAACAGCCCATACTTTACACCTACATAATAACTATCCCGTAATAAATAATCCATTCTGTCTACATCCAATTGGCTTGATAACAAATAACTAACAAATTTATGCTCATACTCTTTTTTAATTACTTCAGCGACCTTTTGAGGAAAATCACTATTAACAGTTTTTAATATCCTATTTACCTCAGTATCACCAAGTATAATGTCAATTGTCCATTGTTCATGATTTGTACTCATTACTTTCTCAAATACATGAGAAAATGGTCCATGACCAATATCATGTAATAAAGCCGCAGCTAATCCTATTTTCCTCGTCTCTTCGTCTATATTAATTACATTTTTCAATTGTCCTAACGCTTTATCCATTAGATACATAGTACCTATAGAATGTGAAAATCTAGTATGATTGGCACCATAATATGTAACCTCTGATGTTCCAAGCTGCTTTACCTGTTTTAATCTTTGAAACTCTTTACTATTTATCAAATCTAAGATCCAAGTTTCATTAATTATAATAAAATTATATATTGGATCTCTAAAATATTTTTTCATAATGGTACTCCTCACTATTATATCGTTTTATTTCACTAAATCATAAATATAATCTTAAAAAAATATCAAGCCTTTCATATTAATAATTATTAAAAACTCATAATAGCGTAATCAACAAATTTTCCCTTTTATAGTTATAAAATTTTAAATCTTGATTTTTATAATTTTTCGGCATTTAACATTTTTATTACAAAAAAATTGTCATAAATTATTGAAAATTACAGTTTCTTATAATTTATTTCTACAGCATTTTTATCTTCAATCGGTAAATTTTCTAATTCTGATTTTTGAAATTCACTATGATAATACATATTTTTAAGCTATTGCAATACTTCTTTCATGTTTTGTGCTTTATCTTTTGAGCATATACAAAAGTTCATCTTCTATATCTATAATAATTACATTACCATTCTCAGCCTTTTTGTGCAACAGAACAGTCTACTTGTGCTTTTATCTTATTTATTTAAAAGTTCTTTGATAAAGTCTATTACATAGATCCTCTTTAATTTGTCATGGCAATACTGATTCGTATAGTTGCGTAAGCATCCATAGCAGCTTGTATCAGCTCTTTCTCCACCACATTCGCAATTTAAAACAAGATCTAATGTCCTATTTAAGACTCTTATAAGGTTTTTTCTATTAGCAATCCTTTTTACTTGTCCTGCTCCGCCTGGGACATCATCAAATAACACAATAGCAGGACTAAAAGAATCTTTAGAATACGCATATAAAGTACCATCAATATCTTGGCGCTCAATCTCAAGTTCCCGACAAGCTCCTTCAATCAAACCATACAATAATGACTCCCAAAATCCTTCTTGTGAATTAGAATAATCCATGATCTTCAGCATTAATATATCCGTTTTAAATTCATATCCGAGGGAATAACGCGATAATTTGCCTTTGCAATTTTTGCCCATTGGAGTTTTATGTGACTTTATAGGACTGCCAGTATTAATTTCTGCATAACCGCAACTTTCGCATACCTTAAAGCCTCTCTTACCTGCGCTGTTTATCACTGCTAGCTTCCCATCACCAGCTTTTACATTAATACGAAAACCACCTATCTCATAATCATAATTTTCCTCTATTTTTTCACCTTCATCTGCAAAGTACTTCCTTGTACTGTATGTCCTTTCAGGTTTTACCAATGTTGGCTTTTGAGGCTTTCCTGCTATAAATCCAAACTCTGGTGTGATAAATATTCCGCGGTTATTTCCAATCTTACGCCCACAAACTTTGCAAGTATCAAGATCATTTTGATTATCTGCAATATTGCTATAATAATTTCCACAATAATCACAAATAGCATAATTATATTTGACTGGTTCTCTATCTGGCAATTTTTTAATGTATCTACTAGTCCACAATTTTCCTCCAGCGACAATCTGACTTTCTGGAGCATACTCCGACAGAGCTATTTTTAAATCCCTAGTAAGTTCCAATCCTTTTGCTTCATCACCATGATGATCGACTTTCAGTTCTACAACATCCACAGGAAATCCATACTTAGGAATGACATTATTTTGCGATAAATAATTGAGAATATATCTTCGTTCTAAAGTATTTATCATTCTGTTAATTTCCGATGCCTTTGAATAATCTTTAGCATTTACGCATTCCTTTTCAATATTTCTCAATTCATTAAGATCATTTAATAAATTTGCCTCTGCTTTTTTCAATACGCCTTCTTTATCATCAAGCAAACCATAAACCCATTTCCAATCATTTATACCAAGTACATCATGTAAATCAGCCGGCACAATTCTCAAAAGACTTTCTTTCAATTCTATTGGTTTTTCCGCCAAAAAATTACTTATTATCGTCGTAATAGGTGTTCCATCTTCTACAAAAAATTTATTAACTTCCCCAAAAAAATTTCGATTTAATTTCCAAAACATTGCTAATGCAACGGCATAAATGTGTCTTTTTATAATCTTTTCATTTTTAATCTCAATGTGAGGTGTTTGAACCTTTCCATTGACAATATTTAACGGATCTAAATAATAGGTAAAATCATGCGATCGCCTTTGTGCAAACGTAAGTACAAATGCTGTCGCACTAGTCCTCCTACCTGCACGTCCTGCTCTCTGCACATAATTAGCAGGCGTCGGAGGTACATTTCTCATAAACACCGTCTCTAAATCTCCTACATCAACGCCTAATTCAAATGTAGTAGAACTACTTAAAACATTGATCTCACCTTTTTCAAATTTTCTTTGAATTTCTGCTGCTGTTTCGGTGGTAAGCTGTGCAGTATGCTCACTTGTCTTTAGTTTCAACGGAAGTATATCTGTATAAAGCTTCCTATAATGATTATCCTTAAATATATTCTTTGGATCGCATTCAATTAAATGGCCATCACACCTATAGGTGGGACAAACTCCTAAAACGTTGTGTAACGTAAGTCTATTGCATTTAGTACATCTGTACCATTTTATTGACTCATCTATTATAGAAGGTACAATTTTCCAATAATCTAAATTTAACCTATATACTTGTCCAATACCATTACGCTCAAAATGATTTGATAGATATTTACTCCAAAGCGATTTATTATTTGCCAATAATTTATCCCAAAGTATTTTTAAAAATTTTTCTATTTCACCGCGGTTAATATCCTTCCCCTTTGCTCTAAAAAAGCGCATCAGAAAATCAAGGCGCGTATTGTTCCTCATAGCATTGTTTCTTCCTTTAGAATAAGGTATCCAGCTATATATATAACCAGGTACCGCATAATTATTTTTAAAATAAAATTCTCTATTTAATGGTGCAAAAAATTGGTCTTTGGGGCTTACACTGTCAGGAAAGCAAATAGCGCCGTTTTTCCTTATGCTATCTAAAAGAACCATCATCAAACCAGACATCTCATCATCCGTTAGGTTCCATGGATCAGTTTTAAATCCTCTTGCAAAATGTATATCGGGTGGTACGTCAGGGATAAACCCTAAAAGTCCAAGGGACTCCAAACTGTTTGAACCGCCCCTTCCCATAAACTCGTAAAGCACCCATTTCCAAGCTTCTTCTTCCAATTGTTGTTGACTTAAATCAAAAATCTTTAAATCGCTTAAAAATCTTTTTAAATATAGAGCTAAATCCTCTATCCTCCATTCATTATTAATAGCTTTGTCCTTATATTTTTCCAATGTCATAATGATAAGGCGTCTTTGTAAAATTTGATTATAAGACGTTTGTAAATACGTAGAAAAAAACGCTGCATCCTGTCTACTATCAGAGAATATAAGCATTCTACGGTTGCTCTCAGTTACATCACTTTCTGATATATCATCATCCCACAATGAATCTTCATTTTTATCGCCATCTTTTTTATCAATATCTTCATCCGGAATCTCTTGGTAAAGAGCCGTTGATAAAACACTTGTAGCAGCTTCACTTCCTATGACAAATCTTCTTGCTACCGAGCCTATCGTATTCATCATTCCACAAGCTGGGCATTTATGCAACAAACCTTTTTTGCTATCGCTTTTTACAACACGAACTTCATATTCTTTACCACAATGACAAAAATCACCTGTTTCATTTATCTCTCTTATAGCTCCACACTTACCGCAAAGCACATATTCTTTTTCTGAAAAATCTACATCTTCACCAGATGAAACTATCTCATCTTCGTTTTCCGGTACAAGTTCTTTGTTTTCAATCAGTAAAAAATATTCTAGATTGCTATTATCTTCTAAATAATGATATCCAGGTTGTTTTAAAATTTTCATGTTGTTTTTTCTATCAATTTCGCCTATTAAATATATAGAATTACACTGAAAACAAGTTGCAATTTCAAAAACTCTGTATCCCTGTCCTTTTTCATCTTCTATCCATTCATGCCTTTCTAAATATAAATGTCTTTCAGGAAAAAGAGAAATAAAGCCTCCTTCAAGGGCACGCACAAAAAGATGATACCTTGCAGGAAGCAAAGGCTGTTCATTTATACCCATTTTTGCGTTATTTGCCAAGTGGACTAATGAAACTAAAAGTTGCTGCCTATTGCTTTCATCTTCAAACAAGATATCAGCAATTTTCGATAAATACTGAGGCTTTTCTTCTAACTTAGTTTGCAGTGTAATTAATCGACTATCAGAACTTAATGCAATATAAATGAACTTTCTCCAATCTCCATCTGATTTTTCCTTGGCCTCATCTAAAACATCAACAGGTATACCTGCTTTCAGCCCTTCTTCAATTAATCTTTCAATTTTATTTGCATCATTTCTTTCAACTATTTCAGACCATATATTGTAAATACTAGAATCAGGTTTATATCGACTTTCTTTAGAAATAACAAGTCTCTTTTTAGTTCCTATCACAACATCTTGATGTTTTGGATCACCTTTAATCCACTGAAACTCCTCTCCAAATAGTCTTTCTGCAAATTCTGTAACACCTTTATAGTCATTTTCGCTCTCACCAACAAGTGTTGCACTTGTGCCTATACACTTTAGCACACCATGTTGGCTCTTTACTACCCTATCTTTAAGTCGTCTTAAGAGCATGGCCAATTCAATACCTTTTGCTCCAGAATATATATGTATTTCATCGATAACAATAAATTTCCACCTATTTGCATATTCGCCATCAAAGAACACATTATCGTTAGGCCTAAGGAGCAAATACTCCAGCATAGCATAGTTAGTAAGCAAAATATTTGGCGGTGTATTCTGCATCCTTTCCCTTGACAATATTTCATTTGGCAACAATTCTTCTTCTGAATACAACTTTTTAAATTGTTCTACAGCACGTTTTTCCTCTATTTCAGTTTCACCTGTATAACTTCCAAATGTAATGTCGGGGTAATTTTTGAGAAGTCTGCGCAGCCTCTTTAATTGATCATTTGCAAGGGCGTTCATGGGATATAATAGTAAAGCTCTAACTCCTGGCCCTAAATCTCCATTTTCTTTTTCTCTAAATAAATGATTTAGAATAGGTATTAAAAAAGTCTCAGTTTTACCACTTCCTGTACCCGTTGCAACGATTAGATTTCTTTTGTCCTTAACTAATTTATAAATTGCATTTTTCTGATGTAAATACAAATTGCGAGCTAATGGAAGCTCATCAGTACAAAGTTTTCTAAATTCACTTGATAAAATATCTTCTTTAATTAAATCTTCTATAGAGCTGCCACTTTCAAAAGGTGGTGTCGCTTCTAATATTGGTCCTTTCGAAAATTTATCTATTTTCCTTAGCTCTTCCTTCAATTGTTTTTGTAAATTTGCATCATTAAATGAAAATGTAGTCCCAAGATAACTCAAATATCTATTTACAATTCTTTCAGTTGCAGAAAGCGGGTCTAGTCTTGCCACTTTATCATCCCCTCCTTATATTTACAAAAATACCATCTGGTAGTATCACATTGTCTTTGCATTCAAGATGGGCTATCTCCGAAAACAATACTTTACACCTTTTGCAATACGTATATCCATCTTTATCTCTATCTATCAAAAAAGGAAGTTTTGTAAAATATTTTGGATCTAATATAAAATAAAAACTTACTGGATTGTACTCAACAGAAATAATGTTACCATTATCATCAAATGTATATATATTTCCCGTAAGCCTTTCCTCACCTTCAAATTCAGAATACATCTTAATGTCATCAATCCAATATTTTCTTTCAGATATGATCTTCTCTCCACCAACATCAAATGCGATTATATCTAACCCATTTTTTATAACATTTTGCAATATCTCATCTTTGTCACCTAATATCACATCTAAGCAATTCTCATGGTCTTTATTTGGCAATAAAACCTCATTATCATCGCTCCAAGGATCATCAACATCAAATTGTAATCTATATAAACCAGCCGGAAGATTTTTTATATCATCAGATATTTCTATTTGTGATGTACCATTTGCAATATTATACTGAATCATGCCTCTATCTTCCTCACTTAAAGGCCATAATCGAATAACTCTGTTAGATTCCCTTCCAAGGTCACTCCACTTTATCTTAATTATCCTTCTACCATTGTATATCATGTCATTGAATGTAACATCTTTTACCTGCCAATACAGACGAATACGACAAATCAAAATTGGAGAAATATCTTTGTCTTCAAATGAAATTACCAAATCCTGAAGTATTTTATTTAAACTTCTTATGCTGTCACTTAACTTACGCAAATCAAATATTATTTCACCTTTTCTCATATTTGGTACAATTGTTTGAACATTGTCATCTAATATTAATTTAGCTTTCGGATAAATTGATTGAGGTATCTTTATATACAAATCTCCTATATCTTCAAACCATATTTCTCCAATACTGCTTTGCCACATTTCGCCACTGTTAGTTCTCCAATAAACCTTTGGAATATCAATAGATAAATAAATATCGATTTTTATATCTAAAAAATATTGCAATAACAAATCTATTTTTTCATTTGATGTATCAAATTCTACGTAAATTTTCTCCCCTTCGCTTTTAACACTGATATCCGCATAATTAAGAACTTTCAATGGATATTTTGAACTTAAGTATAAGATTCCTAATTGTCTTTTTCCGCTTTCATAAGGAGGATACAACTTTTTATCAAACAATATGTTTAAATCAGGTAAAACGACAATATCATCAGTCCAAATAACATTTCCCTTATAAATCAGCGACACTTTACACTTGCCGTAAACATCATGGCAAATAGCACTTAAATTAATTAAAACAGCACTCCCATTCCCTGTAATATCTAAACCTTCAAGTGATTTAAAAGTGGCATTACCTTGATAATCAAATCGTAAGCCGTAATAAGATATATCATCAATTGCAGGAAAAACTAAATCAGGCAATTCACCATTACACACCATAATCCCTTCAGAATATGCACCATCTATCACATTTCCATTCAAAAGATGCGGATTTATATTTATTTTTTTCTTATAAATATACTGCCTTCCTTTACTTTCAATGACAAACGCATCGTTTTCTTCTAAATCAATATAGACAAATTCATACGATGACCAATCACCACTCATTCTTTCCCTTTCTTTTACAATCTCATTCGGAATGAACTTGCATCCTTTTGGAGCAACAACATATAATCCGTCATCAGGTAGATACAAAAGATTTTCTATAAGATACTTTTCATTTGTAAAAAACATAAATTTATCATCATCTATACCATTTACTTTCCACTCAAAGATTTTGTCGTCAATTGATAATTTAAAATTATAATGTTTAAAAGGTCCAACGTTAAAACGAGCTGGCAAAGTACAATATTGCTTGTCATTAATCTTTCTTATATCCAACTTAACTTCTATTCTTTTATCATTTTCTTCACATAAAGTAAAAATAGCATTTACATGATTTTCAATTGATTGTTGCGGTACACAAACTGTAATCTCTCTATTTATGGTATCTAATTCTACTGACGGTTTATGTATCGGTACCCTAGTAACTTCTTTTTCTTTTCTTTTCCTTTCATCTGTAAGTAAAGCCTTGCCACTTTCATGCCACCAATCAATCATAGATTTCTTTATTCTAGTTGGTAACAAGATATCAATGGTATCTTCTTTTCCGTTTTCCAAATTTTGAATCAGTAAAAGAGACTCAAATATAAACTGATCTGCTACATCTCCTCCTTGACAAATAAAGACACGTGAAGATTCATTTATAAAATATAAAGGATTTGTATAATTTTTAGATTTATCTTCAATTTTTTTCTTCTTCTCACGAACTTTTTCTAGCTCTTTTTCTACTTCGTCTACATTGGAATACTTCAATTTAAGTGGCAAATTTTTTAATAGTATTTTTACATCGTAATAAGAGACAATTTCAGATTTAATTGACTTTACCTTATTCCTTAAATTTCTCTGCTTATCTAATTCCTCTTTTCCATCCTCTAATCTACCCTTCCCTAAAATGACCAAATTCTTCTTATACGTTGCAATCTCATTGTTTACTTCTTCTAATTTTTTTTCTAACTCTGTTACAACATTATCTGTAGAGACATCACTTATTGATGCTGCAGCTTCTCTTTCCGTCTCAACTATTTCTTTAAAAGTAGCCTCAAAAATTTTTTTCTTTTTTAAAAGATCTTGAAGATAAATTAATCTATCGATATATCTCTCATCTAAGGTTTTAAAAAAATCATCCTTTATTGAAAGGTTTTTAAACATATTAGCTAATCTTCTTTTATCGTCATTCATCATCATATACTCTTTATGCATAAAAATCCTAAAAATAAGTCCTATAAAGCCCAAAAATTTCTTTTCATTATTTTTAATGCTTCTAACAAGATTTCTTACATCATCAAAAGAAATATTTAAAACAGCATTTATAGATTTATCATCAAAATAATCAAATAATTCATTTTCTATAATATTTATTTGATTATCTAATTCTTTACATTTATTTTCCAAATCAATGCGTTTTTTATATATGCCACGGAGTTCATCCAATTTCATTTTTAATCTTTTTCTTTCAGCTTCTTTTTCATCAAGCCATCCATCGGAAATTTGCAACAAATCCTTTATATAATGTGATTTTTTTATCAGCCTTCTTAATTTAATGAGATCGTAAAGCTTTTTAAAATTTAAAAACACATCCTTTGCAATCAGCAATTCTTCTTCTTTTTCATTAAGGCTGCGTATCATATCTTCTTTTTCTACATACAGCCTATATTCTTTTCTCCAATTTGAAACAATGTGCCTAATTTCATCAAAATTAATATTTAAACCTGCTTCTTCTCTTTCTCGGTATATCCGAAGTATGATATTTGAAAAATAGTCGTTAAGATAATAATTGGGAATAAAGCCATGAGCAAGTATTGGCATAATATAGCGAAGTTTATCCTTAAAAACTATCAACTTATATTTTTTGACAGTCTTTAGAAAAATCTCACCTAGACATTTCTGTAACTGGATTTTATCTGATGATATATTTAATATATCATAAACATGCGACCAAAAATCGCCATCTTTATAGTATAAAATACCTATCCAAACTAGAAAAATTGATACAGTTAATGACTCTGAATTTTCAAAGGAAGACTTGATTACTTCTTTTGAAATTAAATCAGCTATATGACTTATCTCATCGTTATTAAGCTCAATATAGCCTAAAATGCCTTTTACTGAAGACTGATTAAGCAAATTTTCAAAATATCTATCGCTTTCTTCAAGAGAAGCACAGTCAATCACCCCATACATCACACCTCCCATAATTAAAAAGTTATAGATTAATAAATTTTACTATTGACAATATTCCGACATATTTCGTTAAAAAATATATTACAAATACTCGCTCTTTTTCTCCTTTAGCTCTTTCAATACTTCTTTCACATTTTGTGCTTTATCTTTTGAGCATATTAAAAGTGCGTCTTCTGTGTCTACGATTATTACATCTTCTATACCAAGTGTTGCAATGAGTTTATCGCTTCCTGTTATGATGCATTTCTTTGTGTCTACGCTTACGACATTGCCTTTTATGACGTTGCCGTTGTCGTCTTTTTCGTACAATCTCTCCATTGATGTCCAGCTTCCTACATCATCCCAACCGAAATCTCCCGGCACTACATATACATTTTTGGCCTTTTCCATTATGCTGTAGTCTAACGATATGCTTTCAAGCTTTGAGTATTCCTCGTATAAGATTTTTTCTATCTCATCTGAATCAAAGTTTTCCTTTATAACATTTAATGCACTGTATAATTGTGGCATATATTCTTTTATCGCATTTAGTATTGCAGATGTCTTCCATATGAACATGCCGCTATTCCACAGGTAATCTCCACTCTCGGCATATTTTACTGCTGTATCATAATCCGGCTTTTCTACGAATCTTTCTACTTTATGTACAGGATTGTTATAAAATATCTCATTTGTAATCTTCTTAAAGTTTATATATCCATATCCTGTCTCTGGATGCTGCGGCTTTATGCCTATTGTGACAAGATTGTCTCCTGCTTTTGCTTTTTCTATTGCTATTTTCTATACTCCTAAATAGGTTTCTTCATCTTTTATTACGTGATCTGATGGCACTACTACCATGATAGAATCTCTATCAAGCCTTTCTGTATGCAACGCTGCAAGACCTATAAATTCAGGCTCATCTTATATTGCTTAATATAATGCAAGAATAATTTGGCTACCATTTACAACACGAAAAATATACGCTGAATAAATTTTATCATATGCAATAATACTAGTCGTAATATAAATAATTCATTTGCATCAAATAATTAATAACAAAATATTAACTAATAAATTTATTTTTGATATATCTAACCATATTTTCCACAAATTTAATAGAGTCCAAAGCTGAATTAAATATTGTAAATAATGAATAAAAAAATACAAAACTAAAAATTATTGGTATGTATTTTATCTGAACATAATTATTATTTTTTATTATATTATAATTCGTATAAGTATATAAAAATATCGTAATAATCAAAGTAATAAAAGTAACTTTTAGAGAATATCTGAAATTATGTAATAAATTTATAAAATCATTATCTTCTTCAAGCAATTTTATAAAGTCGTCATTCCAAGAAGAAATTATTATAGCCAATGCAGCAAAAAAAATCGTAAATAAAATTGAAAGTACTGTAACTCCTGTATTATATATATCTTTCAAAAATGTACCATTTAAATTTCCTTTTAATATAAATAATAAAAATAATGATATTATTAGTGAAAAAATAAAATCCCAACAAAATATAATTGCTTTAATCTTTATCATTTTTAATTCTCTTCAATACCTCATAAAATTTTCCTTTAATATTATTAAACATTATTAATGGATTTTTATCTTCTAATGTTTTTGCTGTCATAGGCATTCTATCTGTACTAACAATAAATTCTTCATTATTTTTAATCCCCTTTAAAGTAGCTCTACCATATCCATCACTCGCCATTATTATATCTCCATATGGTTCTCCATTTGGTTTTAATATTAAACCTTTTTTGCTTTTATATATTTGTTTATAATATTCAGCCTCCATATTATGTAGTTTATCATCTGTTCTTTTCCATATACTTCGTGAACTCGGATTTGATGGTTTCAGACTAATTATTAAAGTAAATATTTTATCAAAACTTTCAATAGCTTCTGATATTGATATTTCACTATTTATAAAATCCATATCAGCTTCAATAAACATATTATCATTATTATATATTATTAATTGCGGAAAAATTTCTATAAACTGTTTATATCCAATTTTTCCTTCTATAGGGTGATAAGCAACAATACCACTATCTGGATGAATAAAAAAAATACTCGTTGCTATGACTCTATTTTCTATCATTGTTTTTGATAATTTTCTATTTACTGTGTCAACAATATCTTCATCTTTCTCTTCTTTAAATTTAACTAATTGCCCAAAAATAATTTTAAGATTTTCATTTTCTAACTCATTTATATTAAAGAATCCCCATTCACAATTTCTCTTTGTATATATTTTGCCCTTCTTAAATGTATTTTGTAAATAATCATATTTACTTGTAATTATCCCAATTATGTGTAACCTTGCAAAATAAAATTGTATTTCATTAGCCTTCAAAATTATCACCCATTTTATAAATAAAGATAAAGCTATCTAATAGTTTTTAATTATTTATTTATCATTGCTTAAATATCCTGTTACAATATATTTCGTCATGTTTTCTAAAAAATTAAACAAGAAAGTTCGACTCAATGTTATAATATGCTTTTAAACTGCAATTTTTATCATGACCTTTGCAATATAAAGCCTGTTAACATAATTTTAGCTTTTAATTTAATTTATTTTGTGCAATATATTCTGTAATTTTATTTTCGAGTTCTTCTATTTTTATTAAATGTTCATTTTCTTTTATAATTTATTTATTAATATTTCAATCACTTTTTGTATGCATTCTGCAAATGTACTATATCCAATTCCATTTTCATTACCAACAACATACTTTTTGATTAAAAGAAATTTTTTCAAATACCTCAGGTTCCATACGCCTTAAATTATAAATATAATTTTTCATTTTTTCATATTCTTCTTTTGTAGTTCTTTCTGGTTACCTTACTTTCTCACTCATTATCCTAAATAAATCTCTTTATTTTAAAGAAAATCTACTCATTCTAAAATAATTTTCTTCGCATTTATTTATTATATATGTTAATTCTTCAAAATACCTTGGATATTTTATTCCGAATTTATATATACATAAATTATATTATCTAAATCAAACTTAACACCTACCTAATAGGTTTTTTCAGTTCAGCATTACTATTTTAAATTAAAAAAAATAAATAAATATTTTTCCTAATTCGCTTTTGTTACCATATCTTCTTTTATACTTTATTTCTCCTTGCAATACTCAATCATCTCTTTTTAAACCCTGTTCAAGCTGATATTCCCCCGGCCAAGTGCCTCCAAAGCTTTTTTATTATCAATATAAATATGTACTATATTTCTTTTGCAAGGCTAGCATAAATAGGTTTTAAAGAAGTATTCATGATTTTATTCATGATGTTAACAAGTTCATTTATAGTTGTAGGTTTGTTTGTACTTATATTTATAATCTCATTATCTCCTTTTGGTCCTGCTTTATCCCATATACATTATTTTTCATATCTTTCTTATCCTAATATATTAAATATCTTAATTTTCTCAAACATCATGCATAAAATATAGATTTTATAATATAATATTTATGAAAATAATATAGTGAGGAGGTGCTATATATGGGAACAGTTGTTTTCATATATACCGCCTCTATCGAAATCTATATATTTTTGATAATTATAGATTTGTGATAGAGGCACAAAGGCTTGATTAATTTTCAAGCCTTGTGCCTCAAAATAAAATAATAATAACGGATAAAAAACAATTTACAAGCTAATGTTAATTAAAATGTTCACCTTCAAATACGTCTTCTTTCATGCATTATTGCTTATTAATTTTAATTCTTATAAATACTATAAATTCATTCATATAGACAATTATCATAAATTATTATTATTCACATTTGTGACAACAACTTCTTCTAAAGTCTCAAGATCTGGTGAGTTATATTCTGGTACAATCGATTTTATAAATTCTTTTATCTCATATGTATCCATATCATCTATTTTTGATTTGTATTTTTCTAAAGTTAAGACTAAACCATCATAGTCGCTGAAACCTGGCTTTTCAATGAAGATTTTATCATGTTTTGTTGATGTATATTTGTCATCTGTCATAAGCAATTCTTCAAATAACTTTTCACCAGGTCTTAGACCTGTAATTTTAATAGAAATATCCACATCTGGTTCAAAACCAGATAAGCGTATTAAATCCCTTGCAAGATCTATAATCTTTACAGGCTCACCCATGTCAAGTACAAATATCTCTCCACCATTTGCCATAGCACCTGCCTGTATAACTAATTGAACCGCTTCTGGAATTGTCATAAAATATCTTTTTACATCTTCATGTGTAACTGTTACAGGTCCACCTTCTGCTATTTGTTTTTTAAACAATGGTATTACGCTGCCATTACTGCCTAAAACATTACCGAACCTAACCGCAACAAATTCTGTTTCACTCACCTTATCAAATGATTGAATTATCATCTCACAAATCCTCTTAGTTGCACCCATTACGCTTGTAGGATTAACAGCTTTATCTGTCGAAATCATGACAAAGCGCTTAACACCATATGCATTTGCACATCTTACAAGATTTAATGTTCCATAAACATTGTTTTTAACAGCTTCATGTGGACTATCTTCCATCAATGGAACGTGTTTATGTGCAGCAGCGTGAAAAACAATTTCAGGTTTATATTCTTTAAATATGATATTTAACTTTTTCTCATCTCTTATGCTAGCTACAAGACATGTCATTCTTAGATCTGGATATTTTCTTAATAATTCCTGTTGTATTTCATACATATTGTTTTCATATATATCAAGAATTATAAGATGGAATGGATTGAACTTCGCTATTTGCCTGCATAATTCTGAACCTATCGATCCACCTCCACCCGTTACCATTACCTTCTTATCTTTTATATAACTGCTTATTTCGTCTAAATCTATCTTTATTGGATCTCTTCCTAATAAGTCATTTATATCCACATCCCGTAACTGATTAACAGATACTTTGCCATTTACTAGTTCATATATTCCTGGAAGAGTTTTTACTTTCATATGTAATTCACTTAGACTATCAATTACTTTTCTCAATACCGTCCTTGACGCAGAAGGAATCGCATATATCACTTCATCAATTTCATTTTCCTTGACTGCTTTAACTATATCATCGAGTGTACCTACAATAGGGACACCTTCCATACTCCTATATATCTTTGATCTATCATCGTCAAGAATCGCTACTGGCTTTAATCCTATTTCAGGGTGTGCTCTTAATTCTCTTATTAACATTTGCCCAGCACTTCCAGCACCTATAATAAGCGTATTTCTAAATACTATATTTTTTATTTTTACTTTAGAATTGCTCATTATATATCTATAAAACAACCTGCTGGAAATAATCAATATAATATTTAAAAGCCAGCTTAATGGGTAAATAGACCTTGGCAAATGTATCTGCAATAAAAATAATATAAGCGATGATCCAGCACTTCCTATTGTTATAACAACCATCAAGTCTATCAAATCTTTTAAATTAACATACCGCCATATCTTATGGTACTGCTTAAAAAATATAAATGTAACTATGTTTGCTAATGTAAAAATTATAAATGATTGCTTATATAATGTAAAGTAAGGCTCTACTATACGATAATCAAATCTTAAGAAAAAGGCCATAAAAAAAGCAATATTGATCAACAATGCATCTATAAGGATAAGTAGATACTTTCTTATATTCTTTTCCATAATAATGTCCCTTCTTTTTCAAATATTTTAAAAGCTAATTTTGATAACTATATTTCTATAGCATATATTCTACATAAAATATTAAATTCCTTTCCATAAAAAAAAAACTTTCATCTATATCATTTCATTACTTTTTATAAACCTAGATCTCTTTACTTTTCTAATCTCTCTTTCCAACTTGTCTCGCATCTTATTAAATCTATATTCCCATTTTCTTTTTTCTTCTTTCGACGTGGTATCTCGGCTTAAGTCCTCTTGGTATGCTGGAATCATTTCAACCTTGCCCTTTTCATTTTCATATCCAATCAACGACAGTCCAAGAAGAGCATCAGCAAACTCATTTTCAATAAAAGTAACCTTAATTTTTCCCCCAATCAATTCAGGGCTATTTTAAGCGATAAATTTTAACTCCAGTTTTTTGTTCAAACTCCTTGTCCTTATTTACATCAACCATTTTATGAAATGGTGACATATCTGTAGATGTAATAAGAAAAACATTATCATTAAATTCTTTACTAGCTATTAATAACTCATTTATTTGATAAACTGCTGTTGGATCAAAATAATCTTCTATATGAACAATGTTCATAAAATCACCTTTATATCATCATTATTTTCAATATAAAAATATTGCTAATAGACAAGAATCTTTTTTAATAAATTTAAATAATCATTGTATCTTTCACTTCTATCATAAATTGTATTTGCTAGTCTAATGCAATGTTCCATATATATTGATTTTCCATTTTCTTTTATTATTTGCAAAGCATTTAATAATTCATTTAAATTTCCCTTTTCAACAACCATCCCACAACTTTCATCTATGCATTCCACACTTCCGCCTGTATTAAAAGTAATAACTGGAGTACCACATGCTAAAGCCTCTAAATTGGTTGTTGGAAAATTATCTTCTAACGTGGTATTAACAAAAACATCAGCTGCTGAATATATTTCTGCAAGTTCCCTAACATTATTTGTTCTTTTTATGCCAATAATATTTTGGGGAAGGCTTTTTAATTGTTTGTCATTTAATCCAACTAAAACTATTTTGCTATTATTGTCAATTAGTTTTGATAATTCAAGAAAATATTTTAAGCCTTTTCTCTCATCCCATATACTCGCCACACCTAAAATTATAAATTTATCTTCTAAATTATATTTCGCTCTGAAGTCACTTTCAGTCGGCTTAAATATGTTTAAATCTATTCCATTATTGATTACCTTAACATTATATCCCCTTAAAAATGATTTTTTTACTAAACCAGCAAGCCATTTTGAAGGTGTAACAATAGTCATATTCTTTATACCAGTAAATAATTCTTTTTTCTTTTCGTAATTTGATTTTGAACTATCTATAAATATACTCTTTGGGTATCTATTTTTTTGTGGGCAATTATTACATCCTTTTCCCCACTTGTCACATCCAACATAGTCAAAATACGCACAGTGCCCAGTAAAAGCCCAGCAATCATGAAGTGTCCAAACAACTGGCTTATTTGCTTCTCTTAAGTAATCAAACAATAGTTCTATGTTTATGTAATAGCCATGAATATTATGAAGATGTATGACATCAGGATCATATTCTTTAGCTTTTTTAATGAATTGCCTTGTAGCTTTTTTGGATCCAAATCCGTGTCTATCTAATAGCCTTGTTTTTACAACGTGCATATAAGTATCCAAATTTGTACCTATCTTAATAGTCTTTATATCTTCAGGTGCTGTTCCTCTACCATATGCAATTAAACAATCATGACCTTGTTCTTCTAATATTCTATATATATCTGTGACTATTCTACCAGTACTGCCATAACCACAAACAGAATTTATCTGTAAAACTTTCATTCAGTTTTTCCCCCACACCACTCTATTCACATAATCAGTATAAGATAATATTATTCTAAGCACTTTTTCAGATACATTAGGCTTACTATAATCAGCTACTCTTCTTAAAGTGTCTTTTTGCTGTGTCTCCAATATTTCTAGCCCTTGTAATATTCTTTCTTTCTCAAGTCCCACCATCATAACTGATGCTTCTTCCATTGCCTCTGGTCTTTCGTGAGCTTCTCTAATATTAAGTGCCTTAAAACCAAGTATTGAAGATTCTTCACTTATTGTTCCACTATCGCTTAAAACTGCCTTTGAATTAATTTGAAGTTTAACATAATCGTTGAATCCTAGAGGCTTCATAAGTGATATCAATGGATTAAATTCTATTTCTTTTGATTCAATCATTTTTCTTGTCCTTGGATGTGTACTAAATATAATTGGCAATTTATAAACATCCGCAATTGTATTTAAACTATCTACTAAATTTAAAAAATTCTTCTCTGAATTTATGTTTTCTTCCCTATGTGCTGATACCACAAAATATTGTCCTTCTTCTAAATTTAATCTTTCTAGGACATTTGATTTTTCAATATCTTCTTTTCTTGAATTTAAGACTTCAAACATTGGACTTCCAGTTTTTATTATTCTATCTGGTGGAAAGCCTTCTCTTATTAAATATTCTCTTGCAATATCACTATAGGTTAAGTTTATATCCGATATATGATCTACTATTTTTCTATTAGTTTCTTCAGGTACTCTTTGGTCAAAACATCTATTTCCAGCTTCCATATGAAATATTGGTATATGCCTTCTTTTAGCCGCTATAGCAGTAAGACAACTGTTTGTATCTCCAAGCACCAAAAAAGCATCTGGTTTCACTTCTTCTAAAATAGGATCTATTTTTATTAGAATGTTTCCTATAGTTTCTATTGCTGCTCCAGTAGCAGCATTTAGAAAATAATCTGGTTTTTTTAATTTGAAATCTTTAAAAAATACTTCATTTAATTCATAGTCATAGTTCTGACCAGTATGTACTAATATATGTTCAATTGCCTCTGATTCTTCTAATTTGTTTATAACAGCAGATAATCTTATAATCTCAGGTCTTGTTCCAACTACCGTCATTACTTTTAGCTTCTTCATCAATTAAACCTCCAAATAATATGTATCTGGCTTTTCAGGATTAAACGCTTCATTAGCCCACATAATAGTTACCAAATCTGTATCTCCAACATTTTCGATTGAGTGGGTATAACCTGTAGGTATATCTACAACTTGTAGTTTTTCTCCACTAACTTTGTATTCTATAATTTCGTCCGAATCTACTTTCCTAAAACGAATTATTCCTTTACCACTTACTACTAAGAATTTCTCATTTTTTGTATGGTGCCAGTGATTCCCTTTAGTAATTCCCGGTTTTGTTATATTTATTGAAAGTTGTCCTCTATCTGGAGTCCTTATAAACTCTGTAAATGAACCTCTATCATCACAGTGCATATTTAAATCATACGAAAACTCATTTTCCGGCAAAAAGCTTAAATATGTGCTATAAAGTTTTTTAATTAATTCATTATCCATGTTAGGAATACTCAAATCTTTTCTGCTTTTTTTAAAGCTTTTTATTGTTTCTGCTAAATCTCCTAATTTAATCTTATGTACTACTGGAACATAGCAATATTCTCCATTTCTAGTTTCTTTGCCTTCTAATGCTCTTATAAATTCATCTAAAACATCATCTATATAGCATAAAGTAAGTTCTGTCTCAGGATCATTAATTTGTATATCTAAACCTCTTGCTATGTTATAGCAATATGTTGCTACAACTGAATTATAATTAGGTCTGCTCCACTTCCCAAAAAGATTTGGTAATCTATATACTAAAACTTTTGCTCCTGTTTCTTTGCTATAGTTAAATAATAATTCTTCTCCTGCTCTCTTACTTTTGCCATAAGGATTGTCCCTTTCAGCTTGAATAGATGAAGTAATTAAAACTGGTGATTCATTATTGTGCTTTTTTAATAACTTTAAAAGTTCTGATGTGAATACAAAATTACCTTCCATAAATTCTTTTTCATCTTTAGGTCTATTAACCCCTGCTAAATGAAATACAAATTCACAATCTTTTGTGTACTCATCAAGCAGTAATTTATCTGTATCTCTATCAAATTCATATATATCTTTATATCCTCTATTATTAAGCTCTGCTACGAGATTTTTGCCAATAAAACCTCTTGCACCTGTAACAAGAATTTTCATGGCTATTCCTGCCTTTCAATTATGATAATTTATTAGCTGCCGCTTCTTTGGCAGCGTGCCACTTTTCTAATTCTTCTTTAATATAATCAAGTTTTAATAGTTTTTCTTTAATTTGTTCTACATTTAAAATTTCTGTGTTATTTGAATTGTATTCTATTTCCGTCGAGAGCTTTACATCTCCTTCAACAAAATACTTATCATAATTTAAATCTCTATTGTCTGCAGGAACCCTAAAGTAATTCCCTAAATCCTCTGCATGTAAGTATTCTTCTTTTGTTAATAGTGTTTCATATAATTTTTCACCATGGCGTGTACCAATTATTTTTATTTCATTATCCGCATCAAATAATTCTTTAATTGCTTGTGCTAAATCACCTATAGTTGATGCCGGAGATTTTTGAACCATTATGTCTCCACTTTGTGCATGCTGAAAAGCAAATATGACTAGTTCTACAGCTTCATCAAGACTCATTAAAAATCTTGTCATTTTAGGGTTAGTTACTGTTATTGGCTGTCCACTTTTAATTTGTTCAACAAATAAAGGAATAACAGATCCACGAGATGCCATAACATTGCCATATCTTGTGCCACAAATAACCGTTCTATCCGGTGATACAGTTCTGGACTTTGCAATAAGCACTTTTTCCATCATAGCTTTTGAAATGCCCATCGCATTTATTGGATAAGCTGCCTTGTCTGTAGATAAACATATAACCTTTTTAACACCATATTCTATGGCTGCTGTTAGAACATTATCTGTTCCTATAACATTAGTCTTTACGGCTTCAAGTGGGAAAAATTCACATGATGGTACTTGTTTCAATGCTGCTGCATGAAATATATAATCTACTCCATGCATTGCATTTTTTACAGAAGCTATATCTCTAACATCACCTATATAAAATTTAATCTTATCATTTTTATATAACTTTCGCATATCATCTTGCTTTTTCTCGTCACGAGAAAAAATACGAATTTCTTTTATATCAGTATTTAAAAATCTCTTAAGTACAGCATTTCCAAAAGAACCAGTACCTCCTGTTATTAATAAAGTTTTATTTTTGAACATTTTTAAGCCTCCATATTTGTTAATTCATGTTCTAATATAGACATAAATCTTTCTTTACTATAGTTTTCAAAATAATATTTTCTAGCATTCATTGCCATATTATCTTTTTTATCATCATTGCAAAATTCTAATATCAAATCAGCTAACCCTTTATGATCTTCCGCTTTACAACATAAACCGCAGCCAGCTTGTTCTATAACACGTTTCGTTTCTCCATTAATAGAACCAATAATAGGTTTTCCTGCTGCCATATAAGTTTGAACTTTTCCTGGTAATGTATATGATAAAATCTTATTATCTTTTAATGTTACTAGCATGGCATCAGCCATTCCATAGAATTCCGGCATCTCATCAAGTGGACGTCTGCCATAGAAAATTACATTAGAAAGTTTTAAATGGTTAGCAAGTTGCTTGCAATCATCTAACTTTGAACCATCGCCAACTATATGAAACAATATATTAGAATATTTTCGTAACTCATTAGCTGCTTTAATTATTGTTTCAACACTTTGCATATCACCAATATTGCCTGCAAAGACAAAATTATATTGCTTACTATCATCTTGAACCGCACTATAACCAGATGACTCATTTTCGTTTTGAATAAACAAATCTTCTGCATATTGTGGTAAGTGTTTTATCTCGATATTAGTTATTTCAAGTACATCTTTAAAATAATCTTTAAACATGCTGGAAGTAACCAATATGGTATCCGCTGAATTATAAATCCATTTTGAAATATTATAAAATATTTTATAAATTATTGAATCTTCTTTAATTCCTCCTGCTGCTAAACTGTCAGGCCATAAGTCTAAACAATAGAGTAACATCTTTTTATGATGCTTTTTTTTATATGCTATGGCCGGAATTCCCATCATAACAGGTGAAAGCTGATTTACTAAGATAACATCAAATTCTTCCTTTATAAATAATGCCTTTAAAGTTGCTGATATAGTATAACTAAAATAATTTAAAAATAATTTTAGCTTACTTTTTCCCCTGCCTATTTCAAAACATCTTATAACTTTAACACCATTTATTATTTCATTCCTTTTCTTCCCATGACGATAATCATCAAGTATATAACCCTCTGGATAATTAGGAAGACCTGTCAAAACAGTTACATTATGACCACTTTTTACAAGGCTTTCACATATGTCTGTTATTCTAAATGGCTCAGGATAATAATACTGGCATACAACTAATATATTCATATCAATTATGCACCTACATTACTCTTAACTGTTTTTAAATATTCATCAACTTCTATTTTCAAACCTTCTTCAAATGTCATTGGTCTATATCCAAAGTCTCTTTTTGCAGCATCATGAGGAAAACTTCTATCTTCGCCCATACGCTGTACTTTTTCTATATAATCTACTTTTCCAAAAGTACATAATTTAAGGCATCTTGCCAAAAATACTCCTAACCCTAAAGGTACACTAATAAAAACTGTTCTCTTATTTAAATTTTTACTAATTAAATTAAACATCTCCAACATTGATATTGGTTTTTCACCAGATAATATATAATCACCATTCATTATATTTGAACTTGTAAGTACCTGATAATAAGCCTTACCAAGATCTCGCCCATTAACAGGTTTAAGTAAGTTTTTCCCATGATCAATAACTGGAAATAATTTTAGTTTATCAACCATCTTTATAAAAACGATCATATTCTTGCCATTTATGTATCCATAAATCATTGTAGGTCTAAGATATATAAGACCAATTGATGAGTTACTTTGCTTGATAATTTTATCAATAGTTTGTTCAATTTCTTTATATTCCTTTGATGCACTTTTATACTTTGAATAAATACCTGTTGTGTGAACTAATATTGCTCTCTTCACATTATACTTTACTGCCGCTTTAATTATGTTGACTGAATAAAAAATAGAAGCTATATGTATTACAGTATCTACACCAGCCATAGCTTTGTCAATAAATTCTTGATCGTTTAAGTTACCAACAACTTTTTCAATATTAAGTCCACTGCTATCTATTAATGAAGTGTCAGATGTTTCTCTAACAATGCAACGGATAGGACCTTCATATTTATTTTTAATAAGTTCCTTCAAGAAATATTTCCCACTATGACCTGTAATGCCCGTAACTAATAGCATTTTTTCACCTCAACTATGTAGACTTGCTAGCTGATTTTTCATTATCAACTTTTAATCTTCCAGTCCCGCCTTCAACAACTCCATCACTCTTAATAACACTTATGATTGTTTTAAAGAAGCACTTTACATCCATCCAAAAACTCAAATTTTCAACATACTCTCCATCTAGTTGTGCCTTAATTTCAATGGGCAGTTCATCTCTACCATTTATCTGTGCCCAACCAGTAAGGCCTGGTCTAATATCATTAGCACCATACTTATCTCTTTCTTCTATTAAATCATATTGATTCCATAAAGCAGGACGAGGTCCAATAATACTCATTTCACCTTTTAAAATATTTATCATCTGCGGTAACTCATCTAAGCTTGTTTTCCTAAGAAACTTTCCAACTTTAGTAATCCACTGGTCAGGATTTTCTAACATATGTGTTGGTATATCCTTGGGAGTATCCACTCTCATTGTTCTAAATTTTAATATATTAAAATAACTTTTATGAATTCCGACTCTTTTCTGTTTAAATAGTACTGGGCCTTTAGAATCAATTTTAATTGCTATTATTAAAATCAAAAATATTGGAGAAAATAAAATTAGCCCTAATAACGAAAGAACTATATCCATCAATCTTTTTATTTTTAAATAAGTCATTCTATCACCCCCAATAAGGCTGGAAAATATAACATCAAGTTGTTGAATAGCACAAATATATAACTTTTTAATTAAATTCAATTATCCGAAATAGCACATTTCGACCTATCTTCGCACCAAATAATCTCAGTATAAAACGCCTAAACCCATACATATTGTGAATGGAATATCTAAATATTGTTCCTTGAATAAACCACCAAAGTAATATATACAAATTAGGTCTTCCTCTTGAATACCAAGATTGATCATATTTGCTTAAATCAATTTTACTTTGCATAATGTCACCCTAACGCTTTAAATATTGTTTAAAAATGCTATCAAGTCCATTAATAAATATATCAGATGTATAATTTTCTAAATACAATTTTCTACTATTATTAGACATGTTTAATAATAAACCTTTTTTATTAGCTAAAATCATTATTTTCTCAGTTATTTCCTCAGGTTTTTGTTTATGTACTATAAAGCCATTATACCCATCTATCACCATATCTGCAATACATCCTGTATCCGTTGATATTATAGGCAAGCCGGCAGCCATAGCTTCAATAATCGAAATAGGCTGCCCTTCATTTGGATAATAAGTTGGTAAAATAAATATATCACTATTTAATAATAAATCTTTTTCTGGACTTGTGCCAATAGAGTAAACACAAAAAGTTTAATTTTTTATGCCATTTAAAGAGCAGTTTCATAAACCTCTTGTGGGGTCTTGTAATTAATAGCGCTATGAATCCTTCTTCGGTTGTACCAAGATTCGATATATTCAAAGACTGCTCTTCGAGCTTCATTAAAATCATAGTATTTGTGATGATTAATTTCTTCCTTCTTTAATACAGAATGAAATGATTCTATACAAGCATTGTCATATGGATTGCCTTTCCTGCTGAAGGAATGAACTATGCCTTTAGAGGATAGATAGTCCTCAAACTTTAAGCTTGTATACTGCGTCCCAAGATCGCTATGCAAGATAATGCCTTTTGCGTCTTTAACATTAAGACAGGCATTTTCTACCGCCTTAATTGCTAATTCTGTGGTCATAGAAGTACCATATGCATACCCTATAATTTTTTTGCTATAAAGATCCATAACAGAAGCAAGATAAGTCCATCCATCTTTAATTGTATAAATATATGTAATATCGGTATACCATTTTTCGTTAATATTTGAAGCATTAAAATCTCTATTGATAATATTTGCCTTTTCCTCTAAGCTTGGCTTTGAATAATAAGGACGAAATTTCTTTACCACGATAGAGTAAAGTCCCATAGAAGACATATAGCGCTGTACTCTTTTGAGAGAAATATGTTTTCCACGGCTTTCTAAAGCCTTTTGGATTTTAGGAGCACCATAACGATATTTGCTTTCGAAATAAATTGTACGAATCTCTTGTTTAAGTTTATTTGCTTCTTTCTGTCGTTTTGAGGGTATCTCAAATAAAGCCTTGTAATAGGTACCCCTTGGAAATTTTAGGACTTTGCATATAAGTTTGACAGTATATTTTGCTTTAAACTTTTTAATGAAACCAACAATTTCATCTATCGTTTTCTTGCGAATATGGCGGTAGCTTTTTTTAATATCTCATTCTCCATTTCAAGTTCGGCAATGCGCTTCTTCATTGCCTGATATTCTTTAGCAGTTATTTCTTCATTATCTGATATTTGGACAAGAGAAAACTGCTTTATCCACTTATATATAGTTACTGTTGTTACACCATATTTACGACTTAGCTCTAATACTGACTGACCAGATTGATATAATTCAGTAATTTGTTGTTTAAATTCTTCAGAGTATCGAATACCGTTTTTGGACATTGTTTAACACACACCCTTCTTAGATACATTTTACTGTGTTAAACTTTTCGTGTCCACAATTATATACTAACACCAGAAATAATCTTTTTCTATTCAACAGGTTTAAACAAGTATTGGAAACCATTTTGGTGCATTGTTTAATCAACGCTTTTCGTAAATGCATTTTACTTTATTATACTTTTTCGTCCATACTTATATATTGACATCAATCTTTTTATCATATTTTAATTTGTAAATAAAATCAAATAGCATATAAATAATTCCTAATAAAAGAACACCGCGTAAAATTGTAATGGGTGAATACAGATACCATCTAAATGTGGTAGACACGAAATATACGGTTAGACAATTAATAAAGCCACCGTTTTTTGATAATTTACTTTTAATAATGATTGTGTACAAATTTATAAACAAAGCTGAAATAATCACACCTATCCAACCACAATAAAAATAAAAATAATATGGTAATAATCCCCCATTATAATGAACATAAAAATTTCTTGTATAAATAGGCAAACTGCTATTTTCAATCTTACTTCCAAAGAATATTGAAAGAATAAATTGTTTTAATAATTCAATTTGTGTATTTAGAGAAATTTTATCTTTTACTTTTAAAAATGTTAATGAAGTAAAATATGCCGAATAGGAAGTATCTAATGTACCCATTTTTAATTTAATATTTTCAATAACCATTTTTATTTTATCATATGATAGGTTAATGGATGCTCTTTGCATTCCTATTAACGACATAAAAATAAATCCAATTATTAAAAGTGGAATTATATTATTTATTTTTGTTTTGTAAGAATAAAACATTAAAAAATATAAAACTAGAAGTTCTAATCCAATTATTCTTCCACCAAAAATAAAATTTTGTAATATAAACAAAACTAGCAAAACTGATAATATCGCTCTTGATGGCTTAAAATTTCCTACAAAATGAAAACCTATTATGAAAAATATAATGCTATATTCATATATTGGAGTTGGACTACCCCTTACACCGAGTGTAGCCGGTCTTTTATATTGAAAAATTAATATATAAAGCAAAATAAAACTAATAAGAAATGTCATAATAAAAACATTGCTATATTTTTCTTTAATATAAGAATATTTGCCAAAATATGTTTGTTTAATATCTATAGGTGAAAAAATTACTAAAAGCAAAGTAAATAAAAACAGAATATTTAAACCCAAATACGACACAGGATCATTTGCAAATGATGTGAAATAACTATTAACTGGTATTTTAATATAATCTACCATAATAATACTATAGTTAAAATATGCAATTAAAGCATATATTATAAATAATCCAATATTATTCTTATATTTAATAGCGAGATATATTGATAAAAAAAGTGTAGACAATGCAATCAATTGCATACTTATTTTTTGATCATTCATAATAATACTGAATAAAAAAACACATAAAGAAATCAGAATTACTAGATATTCAAAAGCTGCTTTTGTACTTATTGAAAAATGTTTTCTTGAAAATTTCGAATTTAACATCTTTATCTCAATTTCCCTTTTAATATTAAAATTCATTCATAAATCACCACTTATTTAAATTAATTACTAAAAATAACAAAATAAATTGTGTAAATAAAACAGACATAAAATTTTTTAACTTTTATGCCACTCTCTTATTTGCACATTGCTTAATTTATACCCTTCCATAAATACATTTTACTTATAGAACCATTCCCAAATATTGAATTTGCATGCTTTATTACTAAACTTTTTAATAAAAATTTAGCTGGGTTTTCTGCTTCATCTACTTTTTTCGGTGATATTCCATCAAAAATAATTATGTATGGCTTATTATAAAATCTGCAAAGCAAACTTAATAAAATATACGTAGGTTGCTCATAGCCACCAATAACTATAATATCATTATTTTTTACAATATTAATCAAACCATAACTCAACCACCACCTGCTAAAGCAGGTGGGTTGGATATGCCGCTTAAGCAGCTTAAAACTCGCCTAAAGTAAAATTATCATTCTTTTGATTTTCTTCTATGTCTTGATTTTGTATATATTCTATTATCACTTCATCTGTTACATTGCCACTACTTGCTGCAAAGTATCCTCGTGCCCACAAATGTTGTCCCCAAAATTGTTTGTTAAGCTCCTTATTTTCCATCAGCAGCTTTCTTGAACTGTATCCTTTTATATATTGTACTAACTTACTTACTGACAAATGTGGTGGTGCTGACACTAGTATGTGTATATGATCTTTTGACACATGCCCTGATAATATTTCTACTTCGTTATTTTTGCATACCATTCTTATTAGTTCTCTTGTTCTTTCTGCTATTCTCCCAACCAATACCGGTTTTCTGTATTTTGTTATCCATACTATATGATATTTTAGGTCATATGTAGCATGCGACGACTTTCTATAATTTTGCATATTTATCACCTCTAGTTTATTTTTTACTAGAAGTGAATATTTATTTTGTTGACCTAAAGGTTTCAGCTTAAGCTGAGAGATTTAACCCCATTATACAGACATTAATATAACCGAATTTTTTGAATATTTTATAACCATTAAGAATTTTTTCATTTACACCTTGAATTGCTTCAACATTCCATTTTCTGCCTATAATATCCTTATTAGTATAATATACATTTATATTGATATTTGGTATCTTTGTAAATTCTTCAATTTGTAATTTTCTATAAGGAGATCTTATATTGGTTATAATTGCGATATCCATTTTGTTCAATCCTTTTTTATATATAATAAAGGAAACTGTTTTATGTTAACATTTGGAAGATTTTTTATCAATATATATTTAATTTCAGAGATAAAAATATAGACTCTGGATTTTCAAAAGCTTTAATCTATATATTTTTCTCAAGTCATCATTATTTCTTAACATATGATATAAGTTCTATTTGACAATTTGATTAGATACTATACTTAATTTCTATAACTATACATTACTCTTTTCACTTTTGTCCATAATAGGCATTTTCTCCATGCTTTCTAAAAAAATGTTTATCTAAAAGAACATTAGAAACTCGTAATTTATTTTTATTCAATGCTTCTGTATAATAAGCCATCTTTGCACATTCCTCCATTATCACAGCATTTTGAACAGCCTCTGCAGCATCCTTTCCCCACGTAAATGGACCATGGAAAGCTACAAGAACCCCTGGCAAATAAAGTGGATTTTTATTTTTAAAAGTCTCAACAATAACAAGTCCCGTATTTCGTTCATAATTTTTTTCAATTTCTTCTTTAAACAATTCCCGTGTACAAGGTATAGCTCCATAAAAATAATCAGCATGTGTTGTTCCATAGCAAGGTATGCTTCTCTTTGCTTGTGCCCATATGGTTGCCCATGTTGAATGAGTATGAACAATACCTCCTATTTGGATAAATGATTTATATAGTTCCAAATGAGTAGCTGTATCAGAAGAAGGACGATATTTACTTTCAATTTGCCTTCCTTCTAAATCCATAACAACTAAATCTTCAGGTTTTAATAAATCATAATCTACACCACTTGGCTTAATTACAAATAATCCTTTATCCCTATCAATTCCGCTCACATTACCCCATGTATATTTAACTAGACCTCTTTTTGGTAATTCCATATTAGCTTCATAAACTTTTTGTTTTAGTTCTTCTAACATATCTATTCACCTAACTCTAATTTCTTGTTTGTACTTGCTTAAGAATTTCAATGGTTCTTATTAAACCATTCTTCAGATCATATTTAGCACTCCATCCTAAACTCTTTAATTTTGAATTATCAAGAATTGCTTTTGTGGCTTTTGAAAATCCTATTGACTCTATCTCATCCGGTAATCTAAAAATCACTCTTCTGTCAGAAAGCCTAGCAATTGTTTCTGCCAGTTCTCTTAAAGTTATATCGGAGTTCTCATCTGAAACATTATACGCCTCTCCAGATCTTCCATTTAATAAAATTGTTAATATTGCTGATACAGCATCAGATACATAACAAAATGAATAATATTGTTCCCCTTTACTTTTTAAAATTATATCTTCATTATAAACTGCATTTCGAATAAATTGCGCAATTGCTTTACTATCACTTGAAAGCATTGTTGGTCCATAGATTCTTGAAAGTCGTGGAATAACAATTTCTATACCATGAGACTTCATAAATGCATTGCAAAGTGCTTCTCCAGCTCTTTTGCTCTCAGGATACCCTGCTCTAAGTGTATTACAATCAATATATCCACAATACAATTCATCAAATTTTTCAACATCTCCACGATTTTCTCCATATATTTCAACACTAGACACAAAAACAAATCTCCATACGTTATGCTTTGATGCATAATCTAATAAATTATATGTTCCCAATATATTTGTCGTTATTGTACCAATTGGATCTGATGCATATGCAATAGGGTGAGTATTGCTTGCAGCATGAATAATAATATCAATATCTCCTAATTCAGGAAGCTCTTTGTTAACATCATGTTGCAATATATGAAAATATGGATTCCCATAATGCGTTTTAAATCTTTTCTCTAAAGATATTTTATTTCTACTCATAGCAAAAACATCAATATCTAAACTATATAGATCATTGCAAAGCATTAATACATCTACTAAAAATGAGCCAATCATCCCTGACGCGCCTGTAACTAGAATGCTACTGCCTTTAATTTTCTCAAATTGAATATTACTATTCAATACAGATTTCAAATCTTCTCTATAAATGCTATTATTATAATACATATTTACACCTACTTAAGCCAATCAGATTTTTTAACAGATAGAAGTGCTTTAAATATCTCAATGTCATCAGTGGTTGTAAGTTTTATATTTTTTTCAGATCCCGCTGAAAAATATACTTTTTCTCCTAACTCAATCATCAAAGTACAAGAAGCTACTGAATTTGTTATCCCTTTTTTCTTTGCTTCCTCGTGTGCCCACACAAGTTTTCCAAGAGGAAAAGCTTGTGGTGTCTGAGTTCTCATTAATTTATCACGATCATAAATAGAGTTTGATGTTTTCTTATTATCAGTCTCTAACATTGCCTCAGCACACGGAATTGCTGCCACAGCAGAACCATATAATCTACATTTTGCTATACAATCAGAAATTATTTCTTCTGAAACCATTGGTCGAATTGCATCATGAACCAAAACAATATCATCATTACTAAACTTTTCTTTAATAGCAAAAACCCCATTTCTTATTGAAGCTTGACCATTTTCTCCTCCAGAGACCACACCAACTAATTTCGTTATATTAAACTGCTTTGCATAGGCTATCAATATTTCATGCCAACCATCTAGGCAAACTACTTGAATCGCGTCAATATCAGGATGCTTCTGGAACGCCTCTAATGTATATATAATTACAGGTTTATCATATACATTAATAAACTGTTTAGGAATATCTTGATGCATTCTTTGGCCATTACCACCAGCAATTATTAATGCTATATTCATTTATCTTTACCCCCACATATATTTTTAGTGATTTTATTTATTTTGAATTATATAAAATATTATTTAATATACGCTCTAAAAACATGATGAGTTACTTGTTTTTCGACAGGAGGCAAATCCATATAATTACCATATATACTTGTTAACCACTGGTGATATCCTCTTGGAACACTATACTCTTTATCTTCAAATTTCATTTTGATTGTTTCGTTAAATATACTCTTATCAACAATCTCACTTTCACCATATCCCCAAACAATCACTCCAGCTTTATTTGTTTCATAATTTATATAAGTAGTTGCTAATTCTGTAATATTTTTTGCTATAGTATTTGTTTTCTTATATTTAAATATAAATTTGCCAAGATATAAAATAATATTTTTGTAAAATACTCTTTCCTTATTTATTTTAATTAACTTTAACATTAATATGTTTCTTTGCAAAAGAATTTTTTCCAATAATTTTTTTTGTTTATTTTTACTATCAGGTAAATTATCAATAGGAAAGACATCAATATTTATACCTATATTATAAGGCATATTATCAGTATCTTCATCTATAATACTATTTTCATATGAAACTTTTGCAAATGGATATGGATACCAATCTGTATTGTTAGGTTCATAAACCTTATATAAAGTATTATATCTATTAAAATTATTAATAAAATATTCATAATCATTCCTTAATAAAGCTATATCAATATCATCATCCCATGGAATATATCCTTGATGACGTACAGCTCCAATTAAAGTTCCACCACATAAAAAATATTTAATACCATGATTATCGCAAAATTCTGTAACCACATTAAGTATATCAATTTGTATCTTTCTTAGTTCAGATAAGTTAATTTCTTGCATAATATGCCTCCGTCTATATACTGCCAAATTTACAATTTATAATGAATTTATGTAAATATGTAAATAACATAATAAAAATATTATATCAGTAGCAAGTAATTTATAATTTAAATTAAGATTTTAATAATTCATCCACAACATCTGTTTTTTTATGCCATATTAATTTGATATTTCTTGTTCCATCTTTTTCTATTTCACTTTTTATTTCATGTACTGCCTTTGGTATCTTATTATTATCTTCTCCAAAAAACAAAAGAATGCCGTATTTATAGTTATTATATTGTATAAAATCTTTAATTTTATTATAATCTTTTATAATATCATGTGTTTTGGCCATAATTGATTTAACTTCAACAATAGCCAAATTATAATTACTACCGGGTATATGAATAATAAAATCAGGAATTTTATTCAACTCATCTTTTGTATAAACACCTCTCTTATCTTCTTCACCGAATAAAACATAGTTTCTATTATGTATTTTATTCAGTTGACATCTTAATTGGTGGTATAATTCATAACAATAAACTCGTTCCCTATGTATAATTACTTCTTTATTTTCGTTATTAAAAATGGGTATATTAATATATATACTTTTTATTTTTCGTAACGCTATTTTAAAGTTAAAATAAAAATCTTTAAAATCCTCTTCTAAATTATTTTCATCCATTTTCCTCTCCATAATTATCCGAAATTATGATTTCGTATAATTCTTTTAATATTTTTATAAAAAAATAAAAGGCTCAATAACCTTTATCGATCTAATTATCATTAAAGTATTTATCTAGGTCTTCTATCTTTTTTATATCAAAAATATTCTCACCTATCTTTTCTAATTTATCTATATTTAATTCGTACATTCTTTTTACATACAACTCCGGTATTTTGTTAAATTTTTTATTTAAAAGTTTAATAATCAATTCAGCCTTACCTTCAGCTTTACCTTCAGCTTTACCTTCAGCCTTTCCTTCGGCTTTTCCTTCTTGTATCAACATTTCGGCTATCTTAGTCATTCTTATCACTCCTTTCAATTTATTTTTATATTCCTCGGTCAGAAATTTATCGCTTATTCCTATCAATGCACCGATTATATATGTTTTTTCATCTTCATCTTCTATCTTTTTCGCAAGTTCTACTGCATCTATTGCCATCTCATCACTGCCTTTTTTACTTCCCATCAGCGGCAAAAATATCAAGTTCAATTTATCTATATCTGTTAGTTGTAATTTCCTATCAATTTTTTCGTTTAATTCTTTATATATTTTGTCGCCATCATATTTTGATAAAAACACTTGATCTACTTTATATATTATTGATCCAATGTCTAATCTGTTAATCGCTTCTTCTATTTTACCAGAATATATTACAACAGTTCTTATTTTTCTCTCATATTTGCCATAAAGCCTTGCATCATACTGCAAAAATCTTTTTATATCAGCTTTTTTATTTGTCGTTTGAAATTCCATGTGCAACAATGAGTCATCTTCTAAAAGAAATATAAAATCTAGCCTATCCTCTTTGACTTCAATTACCGGCAAATCCGCCGGTATAACTGTTACTATTTTAGGTACATTTATCCCGTAAAACTTAAGCGATTTATCTTTAAACTCTTGTGCCATTGATTTTAATATTATATCGTTATTCTGATAAGATATGTCTAAATTATTATCCTTCACTCTTTTTCTCCTCTTATCAATAATGTTAATTTACAATATATTTCTCTATATCTTCTATCTTATTAATTTCAAATATGTTGTCTGCTATTTGAAGCAATGTCTTCTCATCCGCATCTTCAATTAACTTTATATATTTCTCAGGTATATTATTAAATTTCTTCTTCAACAATCTTATAACGAGATTCTCCATACCTTTCTCAATACCTTTCTCAATACCTTTTTCCATACCTTTTTCCATACTCTTTCTTAATTCTTCCTCAGTATATATTTTGAAGTTTGCTTCCTTTAGGTTGTTTATTACATATTTCATCTGTTCCTCATTTAATCTGTCTGCATACATCTTAATCACCTCCGAAACTTTACTCGGATCTATTCTAAATGCCGCTTCAATTAACCTTATTTTATTGTCGTATTCTTTTGTTCCATTTATATCGGATAATATTTTCTCTATCGCATTTTTGAAATAAATGTTATTTGATAAAACCATCAAAGGATAATTTTCTTCTACATTATCTAACTCAGACAATACTATTATCTGCACCGGTATCCATTCATTGTCTATATAATAAATGCCATTATCAGAATTGTCTAATTTAATTTTACGTTCTGCTAAAAATGATATGAGTTTTTTGGGAAGATTGCTACATACAAATGTCAATGTTAATTCATCTATCTTTATGTCATCAACTTCTTTTCGTGATTTATCGTAAGCATTCATTATTGATTTATATAGATATACATAACCTAAACCTTTAAAATAATCATCTATTGATATATAATCATCTGGAGATTTATACTCTATTATATTGTATCTTTTAAATATTTGCCCTACTCTTTTATTTATTTTCCCGTCTTTTTCTTTCTTTATTATTATGACATCTATTCTTAATGGCTCTTTTGATAGATATTCTTCTTGTTTTATTTCTACTTTTTCATCTTTTAGCTCTTCTCTTATGGCTGTTACAAAATCACTGTGCCAATCATTCATTTTATTTCTTTCTCCTTAAATTATATCACATTTTCCTTAAAACAGACATAGCTTCGCCATACGGACACCAGTGAATTAAATTCACCGCCTCCGCTTATACATGGGAATATTACCACCATCAATATTCATGGGTGCCGAAACAACCTCATGAATATTGATGGATAATATTACTACTTTACAATATAGATTTATTCGACATAAAACTTAAAAATCCTTCTTTATTTATCAAATTTTTTAATATTTGCGGCAAGACATGATCCGCTCCACCTAAAGTTTTTCTAATTCCTTCAATTTGCCATGGATATTCATGCATAAAAAAATAAAAGGCTTAATTACCTTTATCGATCTAATTATCATTAAAGTATTTATCTAGGTCTTCTATCTTTTTTATATCAAATATATTCTCACCTATCTTTTCTAATTTATCTATATTTAACTCGTACATTCTTTTTACATACAACTCTGGTATTTTGTTAAATTTTTTATTTAAAAGTTTAATAATCAATTCAGCCTTACCTTCAACTTTACCTTCAGCTTTGCCTTCAGCTTTACCTTCTTGTATCAACATTTCGGCTATCTTAGTCATTTTTATCGCTCCTTTCAATTTATTTTTATATTCCTCAGTCAGAAATTTATCGCTTATTCCTATCAATGCACCGATTATATATGTCTTTTCATCTTCATCTTCTATTTTTTTCGCCAGTTCTACCGCATCTATTGCCATCTCATCACTGCTTTTTTTGCTTCCCATCAGCGGCAAAAATATTAAGTTCAATTTATCTATATCTGTTAGTTGTAATTTCCTATCAATTTTTTCGTTTAATTCTTTGTATATTTTGTCGCCATCATATTTTGCTAAAAATACTTGATCTACTTTATATATTATTGATCCAATGTCTAATCTGTTAATCGCTTCTTCTATTTTACCAGAATATATTACAACAGTTCTTATTTTTCTCTCATATTTGCCATAAAGCCTTGCATCATACTGCAAAAATCTTTTTATATCAGCTTTTTTATTTGTCGTTTGAAATTCCATGTGCAACAATGAGTCATCTTCTAAAAGAAATATAAAATCTAGCCTATCCTCTTTGACTTCAATTACCGGCAAATCCGCCGGTATAACTGTTACTATTTTAGGTACATTTATCCCGTAAAACTTAAGCGATTTATCTTTAAACTCTTGTGCCATTGATTTTAATATTATATCGTTATTCTGATAAGATATGTCTAAATTATTATCCTTCACTCTTTTTCTCCTCTTATCAATAATGTTAATTTACAATATATTTCTCTATATCTTCTATCTTATTAATTTCAAATATGTTGTCTGCTATTTGAAGCAATGTCTTCTCATCCGCATCTTCAATTAACTTTATATATTTCTCAGGTATATTATTAAATTTCTTCTTCAACAATCTTATAACGAGATTCTCCATACCTTTCTCAATACCTTTCTCAATACCTTTTTCCATACCTTTTTCCATACCTTTTTCCATACTCTTTCTTAATTCTTCCTCAGTATATATTTTGAAGTTTGCTTCCTTTAGGTTGTTTATTACATATTTCATCTGTTCCTCATTTAATCTGTCTGCATACATCTTAATCACCTCCGAAACTTTACTCGGATCTATTCTAAATGCCGCTTCAATTAACCTTATTTTATTGTCGTATTCTTTTGTTCCATTTATATCGGATAATATTTTCTCTATCGCATTTTTGAAATAAATGTTATTTGATAAAACCATCAAAGGATAATTTTTCTCTACGTTTTCTAACTCTGACAATACTATTATCTGCACCGGTATCCATTCATTGTCTATATAATAAATGCCATTATCAGAATTATCTAATCTAATTTTATGTTCTTCTAAAAATGACATGAGTTTTTTCGGCTATGCCAATCATTCATTTTATTTCTTTCTCCTTAAATTATATCACATTTCCCTTAAAACAGGTATAGCTTCGCCATACGGACACCAGTGAATTAAATTCACTGCCTCCGCTCATAAAGCTTCTATGATCACCAGTAATATTTATGAGTGCCGAAACATCAGCATAAATGTTACTGGATATTATTACTACTTTCTATTTATTCGACATAAACTAAAAAAAATCCTTCTTTATTTATCAAATTTTTTAACAAAAGCTTGAAGTATGCAAAATATAAAGTAAGGCTGCATCTAATGCAGCCCCAAAAAATACTTGTAAAAGCTTAAATCGTTGGTCAGCTCTGGATGAAATGAAGTCGCAAAAAGGTTGCCTTCCCTTGCAGCCACTATTTTCCCATTGTATCTAGATAGCACCTTTACATTTTCTCCCACATCTTCAATATAAGGCGCTCTTATAAACACTGCATCTATTTTATCTTTTGATACATCAGGCATACTAAGTTTTGCAGTAAAGCTATCAAGCTGACTTCCATAGGCATTTCTCCGCACCTTTATGTCCATAATACCAAGATGAACTTTATCATCATTTACGATGTGTTTAGCCATCAGTATCATGCCTGCGCATGTTCCCCATATAGGCACACCCGATCTGTAAAGATCTATTATGGTATCTTTTAAGTCAAAGTCATTAAGCATTTTTCCTATGGCAGTGCTTTCCCCGCCAGGTAGTATAAGTGCATCTATGTTTTTCAAAGTTTCTTTATCTTTTGCCTCTACTGGTATTATACTGTCTAATCTTTTCAGTTTATTTATATGTTCTTCTACAGAACCTTGTATAGCAAGAACACCAACACGCATTTTACCAACCCCTAGTTGCATATAGATCTTTTTCTGAAAGATCCCTTATATCTATGCTATTCATTGCTTCTCCTAATCCTTCCGATACTTCTGCTATTATCTCTGGTTTGTCGTAATATGTGGTAGCTTTTACAATTGCTTCAGCACGCTTTTGAGGGTTCTCTGATTTAAATATCCCTGAGCCTACAAAGACTCCATCTGCTCCAAGCTGCATCATAAGCGCAGCGTCTGCCGGTGTTGCAATGCCACCTGCTGCAAAATTTACAACTGGCAGTTTTCCGTTTTCTGCTACATATTTTACTAATTCATAAGGTGCCTGCAATTCCTTTGCTGCCGTCATAAGCTCTTCTTCGCTTAAAGTCGTAAGCTTTTTGATTTCAGCATTGATAGTCCTCATATGCCTTACTGCTTCAACAACATTTCCTGTGCCTGCTTCACCTTTAGTTCTTATCATTGAAGCACCTTCGCCAATTCTCCTTAATGCTTCACCTAAGTTTCTTGCACCGCAAACAAATGGAACTTTAAACTGCCATTTGTTTATGTGATATGATTCATCTGCAGGTGTCAGCACTTCACTCTCATCGATGTAATCTATCTTCAAAGCTTCCAAAACCTGTGCTTCCACAAAATGTCCTATCCTGACTTTTGCCATAACAGGTATTGACACAGCTTCTTTTATCGCTTTTATGATTTTGGGATCTGACATCCTTGCTACGCCGCCATGTGCCCTTATATCAGCAGGTACCCTTTCAAGTGCCATTACCGCAACAGCACCAGCTTTTTCTGCAATTACAGCCTGTTCAGGCGTCGTAACATCCATTATGACTCCACCTTTTAACATCTGTGCCAAGTTTTTGTTTAACTCATATCTTTCATTCATTGTACTTATTCCCCCTATTTTTATATAACAATTTTATTAATTTATATCAATTGTATCTATTTAATAAGAACATGTCAATCAGTACAATATGGATACAAAAAAAGATACACATATGTGTACCTTAATATTTATAACTTCTTATTTCAAACTTTCAGTGAACCTACTCCATCCTATAGAGGGTGGAGCTTCCTACTTCATAGACCGTTGCCTACTGCTATTCACAGCAGGTCTTACACAATCTTCATAGGCGTAACTTCGGGAGGAACCTTCCCTACAAAATTATTACTCTTATGCTGCTATGCCTAATTGTTTTAATCCTTCATATAGTACATTTATTGCTGCATTTACATCTCTGTCTATCTCTAATCCGCACTCGCATTTGTGTATTCTTACTGATAAGTCTTTTTCTACTATTTTCCCGCATCTTGAACATCTTTGTGATGTATATGCTGGATCTACTTTTACGAAGATTTTTCCCTCTTTTTCTGCTTTATACTGGAGATATTTGTCTAACATTCCCCATCCTGCATTTGCTATCGATTTTGCAAGTTTATGATTTTTCATCATATTTTTTACTTGCAAATCTTCAACGCATATGATGTCATTATGTTTTACTATGTTATAGCTTATCTTATGTAGATAGTCCCTTCTTTGATTCGCTATTTTTTCATGAAGTTTCGCTAATCTTTTCTTTTGCTTTTCTCTGTTTTTGCTTCCTTTCTTTTTTCTTGATAATTGTCTTTGCAGTCTTTTTAGTTTCTTCTCTGATTTTTGTAGCCATTTAGGATTTGAGTATAACTCTCCATCTGATGTTGCAGCTATTGAGTTTATTCCTTTGTCTACTCCTATTGCTTTTTCTCTTATGACTGTTTTTTCTTTTTCTTCTTCTACTTCAACTGACAGATTTATATACCACTTTCCTGCATGGTATTTTATGTTTATTGTTTTGACTTTTGTTGGATCAAAGTTTCTATGTGCTTTGATTTTTATATGCCCTATATTTTTTATGTATACATATCCTTCTTTCCCAAAGTTTCTTTTTGTTTCGCATTGTGGAAGTGTTATTGATGTGTAGTGATATTTATCTTTGAATTTAGGATATTTGGCTCTTTTGTCAAAGAAGTTTTTATATGCTCTATCTAATCTTCTCAACACATCCTGTAATATTTGCGACTGTACTAATTTGTATTCTGGATGTTCTTTTTTATATTTTGGAAGCATGTTCTGCTGTTCTTTATATGTAAGTCCTTTGCCATATTGTTTGTAATGTTTTATTCTTTGATCCAGTGAATAGTTGTATAATTTGCGACATAAATACAATGTATAAAAAAGCTTTTCTTCTTGTTCTTTTGTGGGTTCTATGAAAAAATGCTGACATGTCATCATCTTTTCTCACCTTGGCTTTCTATATACTGTTTTATAACTTCTATAGGTGCACTACCAGTTGTAAGAAGACAGTAACTTCTTGACCAAAAATATTCTTTCCAAAGTTTTTGTTTTATCTGCGGATATTCTTTTTTTATGAGTCTAGATGATGCACTTTTATAAGCATTTATGAATTTTGATATTTCAGAATTAGGTTCTGCTTTGAAAAGTATGTGTACATGGTCTTTATCGTGATTCCATTCTTGCAGTGATATATTATAATTGGATGATATATTCTCAAATATCTCCTTTAATCTATTTGATATGTTATCGTCTATTACTTTTCTTCTGTATTTTACAACCATTATAAGATGATAATACAATAAGAATACTGAATGATTATTATTATCTAATATTAGCATTATATCACCACTTTGCTTTTTACTTCTGATAATATTATAACATATAATGTTATGGAAAACAATAGAAATTCACCTCCCACCTATAGATGATGGGAGACTTTTTTCAAGCTTTTGTTAAAAATCTGGCCTGTAAATTATCAAAATAAATTCCTCTCCCTGTTCCATAAGTAATGGCTCTCTTGCCCCTAATTCATTCATTTTTTTAAGTATCATTGGAATACCTCTTCCAAGTTGATCAATGTACCTCATGTTTTCCATGTATTTAACAAGGAAAGGATTCCGCGCATACGATACTCCTATTTTCATTTTCTCTATTGTCACTGTATTTGGCAGTCTTCCTGGACTCCTGAACTCTATACGATCATTATACATAAGAACTCTTATTTTTGAACCGCTGATACTATAATTTCTATGAACCAGAGAATTTACAATAGCTTCTCTCATGACAATAATAGGGTATTCTTCTCTTTCTTCTCTTTTTAATCCATTAATCACTGACGGGGTAAGCATATTATTCTTAATCACAACCATTAACTGCTCTGCTACATCTTGTATTCTTCCTGTTATTATTTTTTTATCGATTAATTCATCTGTAATTTCATTACCATTAAAATGAGCAAAACTTACTCCATTCTGTGGAAGGTACTTTTCTGGATTTTTGCCGAATACCAATAGCCCTCCAACAGTACAAACCTTTTTCCCATCATATTCTTTTAGTATATCTGCATTTAAAAGTATCCTTTCAACCGATTCCCTGGACTCTTCAAATAAATCAAATGTATTATATTTCATAAAATAGTCTCTAATTATATCAATGTTTAAATCATTAATCGATGTCCCTTCCACCGGTGATATGTCATAATGAAGACTTCCGCTTGTTTCAAAGAGCCGTAGCAATTCTTCTTTTGATGCAATTCTCTTTGTAGTACCTACTCGTATATAGTATTTATGGTCAGATGTATAATATGGCTTATTAAGTCCCTTAGGGACAGTAATAATTGCTATTGTCTTGCCATCTACTTTTATACTTTCATATAAAGGAATAACATTTGGAATACAGTTATTTCTGCATATATTCATTACCGTTTCTTCTAACTTACTGTCTTTTATCCCTTTTATATTTCCTTCGTCATCAACTCCAATAAGAATTATACCACCTTCTGAATTTGAAAAAGCAACAATTTCTTCGGCAAGATCTTTGGCTTTAATTTCCTCTTCTTTAAACTCTATATAAGAATTTTCGCCATTTTGTATTATGTTTTTTACTTCCTCTACAGTCATATAAAAGCCTCCCGATATTAACATATGTTAAATCTTATTAGCTTATCTATATTATAACATTTTCACATTACGAAAAAAGCATTTATATTAAAAAATAATATGGATACAAAAAAAGGATACATCACTGTATCCCCTTCAATACTTCTTTTGAATTTTGTATTATTTGCTTTGTAACATCCGTCATGGGTTTTGGCTCTTCTGACTTTGAATTAGCCTTATTAAACAAGTTTTCAACATCTACAGCCTTTTCAAGATATTCTTTCGCTTTTGCTTTATCATTGTTTTGCAGGTAAAACATCCCTACTTTATTATAAGCATCTGCCAATTGTTGATAATTTTCTGGTCTTAAAGGCTGTACATCGACGGCTTTTTTAACATACTTAAGCCCATTATCTATCTGCCCATGTGATAGATAGAATGCTCCAAGCTGTGCTAAAAGCTGAGAATTAAACGGCTCTAAATCAACCGCTTTTTGTTCTTGGGTCATTGCCTCTTGATACGTTGCCACATCTTTAGTTTGATCTGCTATACTTGCCAATGTCTGGCCGTAAGACATCCTGTACTTTGCATTCCACGGATCATAAGAAACAGCGCTTTTGTAATACTGCATAGCCTGAGGAACATTGTTAGTCTTTGCAAATTGGTCTCCTTTCTCTGCATATCTCAATGCAGTGGAAAGTGAAAAAGACATAAACATGACAACTACGCCAACTATCAAAATGCCAAAACTGTAGAATCCACTGTACGATTTTCTCCCTTTCGCGGCAGCTATATTTTTATGTACCTTACCTAAGCTCATGCTGTTTATTATACCGACAAGGGAATATAAGGCTATTGTCACAGCAGACAGCGAAAGGTCAAAATCCATAGCGGCATGAGCATATATGCTCAATATGCCCGCTGTTGCCGCAGCCAATAAAACACGCTCCTCTACGTCCAGCTCAGCCTTATAAAGCTTGATAACTGACAATATCAATGTAACCAAGAAGAATATCATGGCTAAAGCTCCGACTAAACCAGTATCAAGCAAAACCTGCATGAAGTAATTATGTGTCTGTGTCGTCCAATACAGGTATGACTGATATTTGAAGTAAAGTGATGCCCAAGCACCTCCACCTGCACCAAAAAGCGGATAATCTTTAAAAATCTTAAATCCGTCTTTGTAAAACTGCATTCGCTCAGAACTGCTGTGGCTTGTCAAGCTTATGTCTTGTATCCTTGATGCCACATTTTCAGGCAAGTATTTATATTTAAGCATTATATTTTGAACAGCATTCGGGTCATTCTTAGGATAGATGTACGCCTTGTCAAATGTCACAGAGGTACCTTTAAAGTAGTTTGTAAAAGTAATAGCTAATCTTTTCGTATCTTTCAAAGTAGAGAATTCTATCGTCTTTTCACCACTGAAAGTCTCTTTATCGTACACATCTTTTATCTTTGTAGGCTGATCAAGATCATTTCTGCTTTCTATGGTAATGTCGTACGCCCAATCCTTATTATCACTATTCTTTGACATGACATCGTATTTCAACACATATATTCTATCTGCATCGACATCGACAAACCTTGTGACGCTTTTGCCGCTATCCGCCTCGTTTTGGCTATGACTTAGCGTAAGTGGTACTTCTGTCGTCAATACCATATAACCTGATACGATTGATAGCACACCAACAATGACGATTATGGATATACCTATTTTTAGGCTTATCTTGTTTACCGTTTCTACCAAAAAACTTACAATGTATGTAAATAACAATGATAAGATACATCCCACAAGTATCCACATAACCAAATTGTGAGGCTTAGGTCCATTTACGACAGAATTAAATTTAAGTATTGGCAATGCTGACGCTACGATTATACCTATCAGGTAAATGAATGGCTCTACCCTTTTTCCTTTTGGCATCATTATTATAAGGAACAAAAACAGAAACGGAAACATCACCCAAGCGCCTCTGGATAATGTAAAAACATAAGCATAAAGCTGCATAAAAACTTCTACACCGTAAAGTGCTTTTAAATACCTGTTTTCCGTGTACGATATGAGTGCAAAATTCACAAACAAAAATGCCATCAAAAACGATGCAGCAGTATTGGCGTATTGAAATGTGGAATTAATCCTTCCTCCAACCCATGAGCCATTGTAGTTTACATATCCCGCTGCAGACAAAAGGCCTACTAAAGCTACTCCAAATGAGCTTAAAACGAGCACATTCAAAAGTATCCATATCTTTTTCTTGTCATTGGCAAGTCTGCTGACCAAAAAGTATACAAACACATAATCGACGTACTTTAATACTTCTCCTATTGCAGACCTTATATTTACAGCAAAAAACGTAGAGATGAGATATGCTCCTATTATTGATATTGCGGCATAATCCAATCTTTCAGAGATTATAGGCTCTTTTTTTATAATCTTCATCAATGACCATATTACGACCACAACTGAAGTAATACATATAGTAGGTAAAAACTCATTGTCAAAGTACATGCCGCGGAAATACGGCGGTAAAGCTATAAGAAGAAGCAACGATATATAAAATACAATATTCATCACGTTTGTGTAATTTGTGCTTCTTTTAGAAACATTAATGGTGACCTTGTTCTTTTTTGCTGCTTTTTGTGCCATATCGATTCTCCTTTATATATTTTATAAAAATGCACAAATAATCATATTCGACAAAAAAACTTAATTTCCTTCTTTTGAAATCATTTAACAAAATACAGCGTGAAAAAAACTTCATCTTTATCCAATCACCATTTCCAATTGATAGAATATAATAAACTGAAATCAAATTAAATAGGAGGTATCCACATGAGAGGCAGAAAATTACTTGTTTTCACCCTTATACTCATATTTGTACTTACATCTTTCTTATTCACCGGTTGCAAAGTAAAAGAGCAAAAGCTTACAAAGATAAACTTTATTGAAACCGTACATTCGATTTTTTACGCGCCATATTATGTAGCCGTCAACAAGGGCTTTTTCAAAGAAGAAGGCCTGCAATTAGAGATAACAACCGCACAAGGCTCCGACAAAGCTGCAACGGCAGTTGTATCAGGTCAGGCTGACATCGGACTACAAGGTCCAGAGACCACCGTCTACGTGTACAAGGAAGGAAAACAGGATTACCTCGTAAATTTTGCACAGCTTACTAAGAAAGATGGTTCTTTCTTAGTTGGGAAAAAACCAGAGCCTAATTTCAAGTGGGAAAATCTAAAGGGTAAAAAGATAATAGGTGGAAGACCTGGTGGAATGCCAGAAATGACTCTTGAATATATACTGAAAGAGCATGGTATAGACCCTAAAAAAGATGTAAATCTCGTGACAAATCTTCAGTTCACAGCGACAGCAGGTGCTTTCATGAGATCAGACGCAGACTACGTAGCGCTATTTGAGCCAACTGCATCGCAAGTGGAAAGCGAAAAAGGTGGATACATCGTGGCATCTGTAGGTGCCGCTGGACACGATGTGCCTTATACAACATTTAACGCAAGAAAAAGCTATATAAAAGAGCATCCTGATATCATCCAGCACTTTACAAATGCAGTCTACAAAGGCATGCTGTACGTGCAGTCTCATTCATCAAAACAAGTGGCTGAAGACATAAAGTCATTTTTCCCAGATACTGATATTGATATAATCGCAAAGGTAATCGACAGGTATAAAAGCATAGACGCATGGGGCACCACGCCACAGATGAAGCCATCAGATTTTGATGCTCTTCAGAATGTCTTATTAAACGCAGGTGAAATCGACAGCAAAGTAGATCCAAACGCTTTAATCGACAACACTTTTGCAGACAAGGCTGTCGCAACAATAAAGAAATAATAAATTGGGGACAACCGAAAGATTGTCCCCTGTAAGCATGCTCAAAATATGACAGGAGGTGCATCTGGTGAGGAAAGTAATGGTTGAGCTTTCAAACATATCTTTAAACTATCATACGATAAAAGGCGAGACGGAAGCTATAAAAGACGTAACATTTAACGTATATGAAGGAGAATTCGTAGGCGTCATAGGCCCTTCTGGATGCGGTAAATCCACGCTTTTGTCTATCATTGCTGGTCTTTTAAAGCCGTCAAATGGAAGTATCGTTGTAAACGGAAAAGTAGGATACATGCTTCAAAAAGACCATCTTTTTGAGTGGAGAAACATCATGCAAAACGTCCTTTTAGGCCTTGAGATACAAGGCGCTATAAATGAAAACTCTATAAAAAACGTAGAAGATTTATTAGAAAGATATGGATTATCAGAATTTAAGTACCATTATCCTAATCAAATATCCGGCGGAATGAGACAGAGAGCAGCGCTAATTAGGACATTGGCCTTAAAGCCTGATATCATGCTTCTCGACGAGGCTTTCTCGGCCCTTGACTATCAAACGAGGCTCGCCATATCTGATGAAGTGTGGACTATTTTGAAAAATGTCAAAAAGACAGCAGTAATAGTAACCCACGATATTTCCGAAGCCATAGCAATGTGTGACAGGATTGTAGTCTTGTCCAAAAGGCCTGCAGTCGTAAAAAACATATATGAGATACATCTTACGTGTGATGACCGATCACCTATAGGATGCAGAAAAGCACCTGAATTTAAAGAATACTTCAACGAAATATGGAAGGAGCTTGATGTGCATGTATGAAGTATCGCAAAACATGTCAAAGGAACATGTAGAATTTCTAAAGAAAGTGAAAAGAAAAGAGACCGCCATCAAAATCACTCAATTATCCATACTCATTGCTTTTTTCGCCTTATGGGAAATAGCAGGAAGGCTAAAGCTTATAGATCCGTTTCTATTTAGCCAACCTTCTCGCATGATAAAGACCATCATAAACTTAAGTGAAGACGGCTCACTTTTTACGCATATATGGGTCACATTAAGCGAAACACTTATCGGATTTGCCCTCGGAACAGTTTCTGGCATAGTGATAGCTATACTGCTTTGGTGGTCTGACTTTGCCTCAAAAGTCGCAGAACCGTATTTGATCGTCTTAAACAGCCTCCCTAAAATCGCCTTAGGGCCAATATTTATAGTCTGGATGGGAAATGGCGAAGCACCAATTATAACGATGGGTTTGGCAATATCGCTGATTGTGACAATTATAAGCCTCGAGACAGGTTTTAAACAAGTAGACGAAGATAAGATAAAACTTCTAAAGACATTTGGAGCCACCAAATTTCAAATACTGACAAAATGTATACTTCCTGCCAGCATACCAACTATCATGTCTGCCATAAAAATCAACATGGGCTTGTCTTGGGTCGGTGTCATAACAGGAGAGTTTTTGGTATCAAAAGCAGGATTGGGATACCTTATCGTCTATGGAGGGCAAGTATTCAAATTAGACATAGTAATGACAAGCGTCCTTATACTGTCTATCCTGGCCGCGCTTATGTACCTGCTATTAGTCTACATCGAAAAGAAAATCATCAAGTGGCAGTAGTTTATATTATGCACCGCTTATGCTGGTGTATTTTTTTTTATTATGTGCTAAAATATCTTTATGAAAATAATTCGAGGTGATACTAAATGAAGATAGCATTGGCACAATTAAATCCAACTGTCGGCGATATAAAAAACAATTGTGAAAAGATAATCATGAATATAAAAGAGGCTAAAAAAGTCAACATGGATCTCATCGTCTTTCCTGAATTGTCTATAATCGGATATCCCCCAAAGGACTTGTTATACAACCCTGATTTTTTAGAAACTGCAGATAGAGCTCTTAATGATATGATATTGCCTGAAACAGAAGGCATCGGCGTCATTGTAGGAACCGTTACAAGAGATGATGAGAAAGACTATTTGCTTCATAACTCAGCGCTTCTCCTTTACAATGGCAAAATAGTAGGACAAGCAGATAAGACCCTTTTGCCAAATTACGATGTATTTGATGAGCAAAGGTATTTTGAGCCAGCTAAAAAGCGTGCTTGCATAGACTTTAAAGGAATGCGGCTTGCAGTTAATATATGTGAAGACATCTGGAACGACAAGGATTTCTGGGAGAGGCCAAGGTACGATATTGACGTATTAGAAGAACAGTACAGCTTAAATCCAGACATTTTTATAAATATTTCTGCATCACCATATAACCTTGGAAAGCATGAATTAAAGGTCAAAATGGTAAAGCAAATATCAAAAAAATACAAGCTGCCTCTTATATATGTAAACCAAGTAGGCGGCAATGATGAGCTGATTTTTGATGGAAATAGTTTCGTAATAAATTCAAATGGCGAAAGAGTATCAAACCTTAAGGCTTTTTGCGAAGATCTCGCTTTTATCGATACTGATGAGCTTGAATATCTTTCACCTCTAGAAGATGTAAAAGAAGACATATCGTGGGTACACGATGCACTGATTTTAGGACTTAAAGACTACTTCAGGAAAACCGGCTTTAAAAAAGCAGTGGTAGGCTTAAGCGGCGGAATTGACTCTGCTGTCACATGCGCCCTTGCAGTAAAGGCTTTAGGGCGTGAAAATGTACTTGGAGTTTCTATGCCATCTCGGTATTCCTCAGAAGGCAGCAAAGATGATGCAAGAGACCTTGCTCAAAACTTAAATATCGAATACCGAGTAATACCTATTGAAGATGTCTTTAAAAGCTATATATCAATTTTTAATAGAAATGGCGATGCTGTAGGTGACCTTGCAGAAGAAAATCTGCAGGCAAGAATAAGAGGAAATTATCTAATGTTCATATCAAATAGAGAAGGGCACATGGTGTTGACAACAGGAAACAAGTCAGAAATAGCCGTAGGATACTGCACACTGTATGGTGACATGAGCGGCGGACTTGCTGTAATATCTGATGTTCCAAAGACAATGGTGTATGAGCTTGCAAAGTATATAAATAAGGAAAAAACAATAATTCCAATATCCACTATAGAAAAGGCTCCATCAGCCGAACTTAGGCCAAATCAAAAAGACACAGATTCTCTACCACCGTACGAGATACTTGACGATATATTAAAGCTGTACATAGAAGAAGATAAATCGATAAGTGAGATCGTATCAAGAGGCTATGATGAAGCATTGGTAAAAGATGTGATAAGGAAGGTGAATAATGCTGAATACAAGAGAAAGCAAGCAGCGCCAGGTCTTAAAGTCACCACAAAAGCATTTGGCGTAGGAAGGCGAATGCCAATTGCACAACGTTTCAGACCATGATTTAAGGGAGGCTTAAATATTGTCTAAAAATTTAAAAAGCGATATAATGCTACTTTTAGTAACTGTCATCTGGGGGTCTACATTTGTCGTAGTAAAAAATGCTACAAGCATATTGCCAGTTTATAATTTTTTGTTTTTAAGATTTCTCATAGCACTTATCGTGCTTGTCATAATGTTTGGCAAGAGGCTGCTTCACATTGATAAAAAGACATTTGCAGTCTCTATCATTGTAGGCATAATGCTTTTTTTAGGTTATGCTTTTCAGACATTAGGCTTAAAATACACGACCGCATCGAAGTCTGGCTTTATTACTGGATTTAATGTGGTATTAGTTCCTATATTAGAATCAATCTTTTTAAAAGCCAAATTGTCAAAGACATCATGGTTAAGCGTATTATTAGCACTTGCTGGGTTATTTCTCATGACGGCCAATATTGACTTAAAAATTAACTTTGGAGACTTTCTCACCCTCCTTTGTGCCGTATCTTTTGCTTTTCAGGTAGTCTTGATAGCAAAATACGCGCCATCAGTAGATACCGTATCATTTGCAATAATTCAGATATTCGTCGTAACACTATTAAGTGGTATTCTTTCATTTGTATACGAGAAACCTATAATACCAACTGATAAAACCGTTTGGTTTGCCCTAATATTGACAGGCATATTTGCAACGGCGTTTGCATTGGCAGTTCAAAATACGATGCAGGCAAATACATCTGCCACACATGCTGCCATCATATTCTCTTTAGAGCCTGTTTTTTCAGCCATAACTGCTTATTTAGTATCTGGAGAAATCATGACATTGCGATCCATCATAGGAGGATTTCTCATGCTAATAAGCATGATTCTATCTGAAATGCCGTCTAAAGATAATTTAAGGGCTTAAAAAGCCCTTTTTTAATATGGTTTTATTATTTCACCCGACTTTGCATCTATTAAGCTTGATTCAACAGGATCGTCCACTGTGTACACCGGTATTATGCCATTTGCAGTTTTGTAGTATTTCAGTGAAAAATTGCATAATTTCAGGTATTTAGTTGTAACATCATCTTGTTTCATAATGTTGACAGGCTTTGGATAAGGTATATCGTAGTTTTTGTAAGTATACGCAGATACATTTCCATCTCCATCAACATCTACTGTTATGCCATTGTTTATAAAAGGTATGTTGTAATGTTTTAGTGGGAAGACAAAGTGGTATCCATAGATATTGCTATTCATATTATTAGCATCATTAAATCCAAAATCAATATACGGCAATACTTCTTTGAAATTTTCTCTTACAAATGATTCTGCTTTATTAAGAGCTGTTTCCCGGGAAATTGATGAATTAAAATCGCTTTTAGTGCTTTTTAAAATATCAACTACATTTCCCGTATCTGCATTTACAGCGACGTGCAAATATCCTACTCCATTTAATTTGTTCCATGAGAATGTCCATACTTTTAAATTAAGCCCACCGTATTTTTCCATGTAAGCTGTATCTTTTAATTCATAATCGCTTCCTGCATATTTTGCTGCTACCTTAAATGCTTCATCTTTGTCTACAGATACTTTGCTTAATACAATCTCCATATCCATTTTAATATCTGCATTGCTTGGAGCACTTAGCTTTACTGCGTTTCCATTTATATCTATTATATCGCCTGTATAAGCATTTATCATGTATTGAGGCGATGGTGAAACATATACAAGTTTTACATCGCCTTTATTTCTACTGTAAATTACCGTATAGACCAATCTAGGTTTTAGATATTCTTTAAAAAGCTTTGTAGCCTCATTTATATCGATCACGTTTTTTAGTGTAGGCAAGTCCCCATCTGTCCAATCATATGTGTAATGAGTGACTAAACCTGTTTTTTTATCTACAGAAACATTTATTGTGTCGTACAAAAACACAATGCCATTTTCTTCTCTTTTCCATTTAAAGCTATATTCATTGTAACTGTCGTTTTTGTAATTTGCATCATACTTGTATTTGCCCAAGTTCTTAGGATTTACTCTGTCCAAAAATTCCTCTGCTATCTTTTTTGCATCGCTTCGCTTTATATTCTTGTTGCCTTTAAAATCAGTGATAAAATTGTACCTTATTATTTCACCTGTCTTAGCATCTACAGTGACAGTTGTATTCTCAAAAACGTCGTTCTTTGTGTAGCTTAAGATCCATACAGAGTCTTTATTTGTAAATTCTCTGTATTGAATATTCTCACTGTCGTACTTTATGACTCCTAATTTTTCCTTCACTATAGATATGGCTTCTTCTTTTGAAATAACAGGTGAATTTTCTGCTGCATAAACATTAAATATTCCTGTCAAAATTATGAATGCAAATACAAAAGCTATTAATTTTTTCATATAAAAACACCTCCACTATTTTCTCCTATTTAGATTTTGGTCTAAATAGGATGTTTTTATACACAATGGTGGAGGTAACTTTTATATATTTTTGTATTTTTTTGCAATTGTCATTCTCACTAAAGCACGCCTCAATGCTGCTTTAGCGAGAAGATACTCTTTCTGACTCTTCTTTTGCCTTAGCCTTTCTTCGGCTCTCTCTTTAGCTGCTTCAGCCCTTTTTATGTCTATCTCCTCAGGCCATTCTGCAGCATTAGCCAGTATTACGACATTGTCCTGCTTTACTTCCATAAAGCCATTTGAAATGCTGGCTTCTTTCCATTCGTTGTCGTTTTTTATTTTAAGCGTGCCAATTCCTAATGCGACAGTCATCGGAATGTGGCCTTTTTGAACTCCTACTTCACCAGCACTTGTAGTAACAATGATTTCCTCCACATCGCCATCGTAAAATTTGCGATATGGAGTCAATACTTCGAGGTGATACTTATTGTCCATGTTATGCACCTCACTTCATTTCTTCGGCCTTTTTGTACACTTCGTCGATGTTTCCTACCATGAAAAATGCTGCTTCAGGTATGTCGTCCATTTCACCGTTGACGATCTTCTTAAATCCTTCTATTGTCTCCTTCAATGGTACATATTTACCTGGTATGCCTGTGAATGTTTCAGCAACAAAGAAAGGCTGTGATAAAAACCTCTGTATCTTCCTTGCTCTGTACACTGTAAGCTTGTCTTCATCTGACAATTCATCCATGCCAAGTATTGCTATTATATCTTGAAGCTCTTTGTACTTCTGAAGTATTTCCTGAACACGCCTTGCAACAGTGTAATGTTCTTCACCAACTATATTTGGCTCCAATATTCTTGACGTGGAATCTAATGGATCAACTGCTGGGTATATGCCCATCTCAACAATGCTTCTTGACAAAACCGTAGTTGCATCAAGATGTGTAAATGTAGTTGCAGGTGCAGGGTCTGTCAAATCGTCTGCAGGCACATAAACAGCCTGTACAGATGTTATTGATCCGCTTCTCGTGGAAGTTATCCTCTCTTGAAGTGCGCCCAACTCTGTTGCAAGTGTAGGCTGATAACCAACTGCAGACGGCATTCTGCCAAGAAGTGCGGATACTTCTGAACCTGCTTGAACAAACCTGAAAATATTGTCGATAAACAAAAGCACGTCCTGATGTTTTTCATCCCTAAAATATTCAGCCATAGTGAGACCTGTAAGAGCGACTCTCATTCTGGCTCCTGGTGGCTCATTCATCTGTCCAAAGACAAACGCTGTCTTATCAATGACGCCAGATTCCTTCATTTCATGCCACAAATCATTGCCTTCACGTGTTCTTTCACCGACACCTGTAAAAATGGAATACCCACCGTGCTCCGTCGCTATATTTCTTATGAGCTCTTCGATTAAAACCGTCTTGCCAACACCAGCACCGCCAAACAAGCCTATCTTACCGCCTTTTGCATAAGGTGTAAGGAGATCTATGACTTTTATGCCGGTCTCCAAGATTTCTGTCACTGGACTTTGCTCTTCGAAGCTGGGGGCATCTCTGTGTATAGGCATGTACTTGTCTGCTTTTACTTCGCCAAGTTCGTCCATCGTCTTGCCTAACACATTAAACATCCTGCCAAGCGTTCCTTCGCCTACCGGTACGGAAATTGGCCCGCCTGTATCAAAACATTCCATCCCTCTCTTTAGTCCATCTGTAGATGACATTGCAACACACCTTACGGTGTTATCGCCTGTATGCTGAGATACTTCTACAATTATCTCATCACCTTTAAATGGGATTCTTATGGCATTGTTGATTGGCGGCAATTCTTCGTCGAAACGTATATCAACAACCGGTCCTATTACCTGTGTTATATAACCCTTATTCATATTAGCCTCCATTCAATTTAAAAATTTTTCAAAGCCTTTAAACGGATGAACCTCCGATTATCTCCGAAAGCTCCTGCGTTATAGAAGCCTGCCTCAATCTATTGTACTCTAATGTGTACTTCGCAATCATCTTGTCAGCATTTGATGTAGCTCCATCCATCGCAACCATCCGCGAAAAATGTTCAGATGCAAAAGCATTTACCAAAAAGCTGTACACCAAGCCTTTGATGTACTCAGGAACCAAAAGGTTAAAAACTTTTGTAGGCGATGGATCGTATATCATATCGCTTAAAATTTTGACATCTTTATCGCTGTTAAAATTCTTTATATCTAAAGGCAAGATTTTTACCGTTTTTACAATCTGCCTTAATCCCGCCATCTCAGTATAAACAGCGTAAATATCGTCTATTATTCCTCTGTCGTATATATCAACTAATAAATCAGATATTTCACCTGCTGCTGATGTGGTAGGATTTTGAGCTGTGTATAAAAATTCCACATCCACATTGTAGCCTTTCTCAAGAAAATAACTGCGACCCACTTCACCAATTACCATTAAATTTTGCGTATCACCATCTATGACTTCTTCTGCTTTTTTTATGACATTGTGATTGTATCCACCGCATAAGCCTTTGTCACCAGTTATGACGATGACTGCCTTTTTCCTTGTGCCTTTTGCTTCATGCTGTCTTTCAAAATAATGTGAAGTTGCTTCACCGCTATGAATGAGTATATCTTCCATAGTTGATTGTATCTTTTCATAGTAAGGTCTCACGTTATCCAGCATTGCTTTTGCTTTTCTAAACTTTGCGGCTGATATGAGATTCATAGCTCTTGTTATTTTGCGGGTCTCTTTTACACTTTTTATCCTAAGCTGAATGTCTCGCTTTCCCATTATGCATCACCTTTCGATGCGTATTTGCTCTTGTACTCCTCAATAGCCGCCTTCAACTTTTCAATAGTATCATCTTCTAATTTTCCTGTCTCCCGTATAGTTTTCTTTATATCTGGATGATTTATGTCAATAAACTCCAACAAGTCTTTTATAAACTTCTTAACATCTTGAAGCTCTACATCCATAAGGTATTTATTCATTACTGTGTATATCATTATAACCTGATCTTCCATTGAAATAGGCTGATACCTTGGCTGCTTTGTTATCTCAACAATTCTTTCACCTTGTCTTAGCAAATCAAGAGTAGATTTATCAAGATCAGATCCGAACTGTGCAAAAACCTCTAACTCCCTGTACTGCGACAATTCCAATCTCATTCTTCCAGATACTTTTTTCATGGCTTTTTTCTGAGCAGCACCACCCACACGTGATACCGAAAGACCTACATTTATGGCAGGCCTTATACCTGAATAGAAAAGCTCCGACTCCAGATAAATCTGACCATCTGTTATTGATATGACGTTTGTAGGGATGTATGCTGAAATATCGCCTGCAAGTGTTTCTATTATCGGCAATGCCGTAATCGAGCCACCACCCATGTCATCGGATAGCTTAGCCGAACGCTCCAAAAGCCTTGAATGGAGGTAGAATACATCTCCAGGATATGCCTCTCTTCCTGGTGGTCTTCTCAAAAGAAGCGAAATCGTCCTATATGCCACAGCATGTTTTGAAAGGTCATCGTAGACTATAAGGACATCTTTCTTGTCATACATAAAGTGCTCTGCCATAGCACAACCTGCATATGGTGCCAAATATTGAAGCGCTGCTGAATCACTAGCAGTTGACGCCACTACTGTGGTGTATGACATAGCTCCAAACTTTTCTAATGTATTTACAAGTCCAGCAATAGTAGAAGCTTTTTGGCCAATTGCGACGTATATACAGTAGACATCTTTATCCTTTTGATTTATTATAGTATCTACTGCTATAGCAGTCTTTCCTGTCTGTCTATCTCCTATTATAAGTTCCCTCTGCCCTCTACCTATAGGAATCATGGCATCAATTGCCAAGATACCTGTCTGCAACGGCGTATCAACAGACTTTCTCTTTATTATGGGTGGCGCTGGATACTCCACAGGCCTTGTGCCATCGCTTTTTACAGGGCCTTTCCCATCCAAAGGCTGTCCTAATGGATTTACAACTCTGCCTAAAAGGCCGTATCCAACAGGCACTTCCACAACTTTTCCTGTTCTTTTTACCATTGTACCTTCTTTTATGGACTCAGGCTCTCCTAAGACAATTACGCCTACGCTATCTTCTTCAAGGTTCATAACCATGCCGTATACACCACTCTCAAACTCTACCATTTCACCGTATATGGCTTCGTCAAGACCGTATATTTTCGCTATACCATCTCCGGCTGTTATAACGCGTCCTACATCTTCTGTTTTAATGGCAAAATCAAAATTCTTTATTTTGTCTTCAAGAATTGATGTGATTTCTTCAGGTTTTATATCCATATATTCACCTTCTATTTTTAAAGTCTTTTCAGCTTGCACTTACTAGATTTTTAAGCATAGTTTCAAGTTTTCCTTTTATAGAGCCATCAATGACTTTATTACCTATTAAAATCTTCAATCCACCAAGTATAGACTCATCAACTGTAGGATTCAAATTGACTGTTTTTTTGAAACTCGACTCCAATCTGCTCTTAATATCGTCAAGCGTCTTTGAGTCAAGCGGGTGTGCAGAAATTAATGTGGCATTTATGGTACCTTTGTAATCTAAATACAATTTCTCATATTCATTAAAAATCTCCTGAAAGATGTGTTCCCTGTGTTTTGATATGATAAGCTTTATAAAATTTATGACTTCTTTATCATAACCATTTAAGATGTCATCTATCAAGCTCATCTTTTGCTTGATGTAGATGCCTCTCGTTGTAATAATTTTGTATATTTGTCTATTTTTTAACATTTCAGATATGCTTTTAAGCTCACTGTAGTATTTTTCTATGCTGTCATTTTCTATGGCTGCGTTAAAAAGAGCACGTGCATATTTTTTTGCTATTACTTGTTCCAAGATGCACCTGCCTCCTTAACCACCTCGTTGATGATCTTATCATCATCGATGTTGATATTGCCAATAGCCTTTGATGCAGCTTCTATTATAAGGTGCGACAAGCTAACCCTAAGATCGTGCATAGCTTTTATCTTCTCAGTTTCAGCTTCTTCTTTTGCCCTTTCTATTATGGCTTTTGCTTCTATGTTAGCCTCTTCTATAATCTTTTCTGCCTTTTCTTTTGCATACTTTTCTGCCCTGTCGATGATGGCCTTTCCTTCATCATCTGCTTTTTTTAATATTTCTTCGTATTGTGCTTTTAATTCATTAGCTTCATGAACCTTTCTATCTGCTTCGTCCAGAGAATTCTTTATCCTCTGTGACCTTTCTTCCATGAATTGTGTAACTGGTTTAAACAAAAACTTTCTCAATATCAAGTACAAGACGACAAGATTTATGATGGTGAAAATAAAAGTATACGGATTTATAAGGCTCAATTTATTACCTTCTTTCGTATCATTATGGTTTCATGAAGAATATTATCAAAAAGGCAACTAAAAGACCATAAATAGCTGTTGCTTCAGACAAAGCACCTCCAAGGAGTAAAAACTGCATTACACTGCCTCTTGATTCTGGCTGTCTTGATACAGCTTCAACCGCCTTTCCTGTAGCAATACCTATACCTATTCCTGCACCAATACCTGAAATCGCAGCTATTCCTGCTCCTATAGCCAATAAATTCATTTTCATCTCTCCTTTAAATTAATTTTAATTATATTTTTTGCTAAGATATTTCAATTATCAGCTAAATCACTTTAAATTAAATTATATTACTATTCAACTGCTTCTTCAATATAAAGCATCGTCAAAAATACAAACACCACCATCTGCAATGCACCATCGAATAAGTCAAAGTATATGCTGAATATGGCTGGTACGACTATTGGTACTACTTTGCTTATTAAGCCCATGATTATAAAGGCTGCTATGATGTTGCCAAACAACCTGGCTGCAAGTGACAGTGGTCTTGTAAACATATCAAGAATTTTCATCGGGAAAAAGAATGGCATCGGTTCAAAAAATGATTTTGCATAGCCTTTCAATCCTTTGGCTTTAATCGACGCGATTATGACGACTATGATAGACATGATTGCCAAAGCTGAGGTTGCGCTTAAGTCTTTCGTAGGAGGTGTCAAACCAAATAAATCGATAGTGTTTGCAAGTATCAGATACAAGGCAACAGTCCCTAAGTACGGCGCAAATGATGCCCAGTACTCTCCTAATGCATCTTTTGTGAAAGAGTTTAATGCATCTATGATGGTCTCGACAAAATTCTGCACGCCAGTAGGAACTTGATTCCAACCTCTTGTGACGATGAGAGAAGCTATCGTCAATATGGCCATTATTATCCACGTAACTACGACTGTAGTTGTAACAGGTATGCCTCCAAGTATGGGGATCGTAAACACTACCGATTGTCCTATTTCCACTTATATCACCCCTTTCGCTCATTGATAAATACAATTATAATACTTCACGATGTAAATTTCAAATCCTATTTTCATGCAATAATTTAAAATGAATTTTTTCTCTTTATCATTATTCGCCTATTTACTTATATATGCTTAATCAAAACAAAAATTCTGGCTTTTTCGCCTCAATCATTATATCGTCAATCATTTTATATACTTTAATATTTATTGTTATTAAAAACAATAATTTTATTAAAAATTTTACTCAATTATCGTTCCATTGGCTTCAACAATTGAATCTAAGTAGGTGTAGACATCATCTACACCTGTCTTTTTTAGTGAAGAAAATGGTATGATCTTCTCCTTATCAACCGAAAGCGTATCAGATATGACTTTCAAAGACATCTGCATCTCATATCTTTTCAACTTGTCTGACTTTGTAGCAACTACTTGAAAATTTATATTTCTATTTTTTAAGTAGTTAACCATTAAAACATCGTCGTCTGTAGGTTTATGCCTTATATCAACCAACATTATAGCACCTACCAAACATGCTGATGTGTTTAAGTAGGTTTCAATATTTTTAGACCACTGTTTTTTCATCTCTTTCGATACTTCTGCATAGCCATAACCCGGAAGATCAACTAAGTAGAAAGAATTGTTCACAAGATAGAAATTAATACCTTGTGTCTTTCCAGGTTTCTGGCTTACCCTTGCAAAATTGTTTCTGTTTACTATTGCATTTATAAAAGACGACTTTCCTACGTTGGACCTACCTATTACTGCAATTTGCTTAAGTCCATCATTCGGATACTGTGTCTTGTTGTATGCTGAAATCTTAAGTTCGATAGACTTTACCTTCATATTTGTTCATCACCTACTAACGACAATTTTAAGACCTCGTCTATGTTTGATACAAACTTAAATTCCATTTTCTTCTTGACGCTTTGCGGTATCTCATCTAAATCTCTTTTGTTGTCTTCTGGCGCAATTACTTTAAAAATGCCTGCCCTATGCGCCGCCAACACTTTTTCTTTTAAGCCACCTATCGGCAAAACCTTACCAGTAAGAGTTATCTCACCTGTCATGGCAATATCGCCTTTTACAGGAACTTTCTTTATTGCAGATACCATAGCAGTTACCATTGTTACGCCTGCTGATGGACCATCTTTTGGTATCGCACCTTCAGGCACATGTATGTGAATGTCTAAATTTTTGTAAAAATCGTTATCTATACCCAAAGCATCTGCATTTGATCTTATGTAGCTAAAACCTGCTTGCGCTGATTCTTTCATCACGTCTCCCAACTGACCTGTCAGTGTAAGTTTCCCGCTTCCAGGCATCGTGGTCGCTTCAACTGTAAGCGTGTCACCGCCAACTCTCGTCCACGCAAGTCCTGTCACCATGCCTACTTTATCTTTTAGATTGGCCTTGTCTACCCTGTATATTGGCTTTCCAAGGTATTTTTGCAGATTTTTCTTTCCTACTTTTATAGACTTTTCTTTATTTTCTACTATAGCTTTTATGGATTTTCGCACGACTTTTGCAATGTTTTGCTCAAGCGACCTTACGCCAGCTTCTCTGGTGTACTCAGAGATTATGCCTACAATTGCCGAATCTTGTATCTTTATGATATCTTCATTAGCACCATGCTCTTTTAGAATTTTTGGAATCAAATACTCTTTAGCTATATTCAACTTTTCTTCTTCAGTATATCCAGAAATGTATATGACTTCCATTCTATCCAAAAGTGGAGCCGGTATCGTATCAAGTGTATTTGCTGTAGTCACAAATAACACTTTCGACAAATCGAATGGCAAATCTATATAATGATCTCTGTACGTGGAATTCTGCTCTGGATCCAAAACTTCCAGCATGGCCGATGCCGGATCACCTCTAAAATCAGAGCTCATTTTATCGATCTCATCAAGAAGAAACACTGGATTCTTTGAACCAGCGATTTTCAAAGAATTTATTATGCCGCCTGGTATAGCGCCGACGTACGTCCTTCTATGCCCTCTTATCTCGGCTTCATCTCTCACGCCGCCTAGAGACATCCTTACAAATTTTCTGTTCATGGCTCTTGCAATTGACTTTCCTAAAGAAGTCTTACCTACTCCTGGAGGCCCTACAAGGCACAAAATCGGGCTTTTCATCTTCTCGTGGAAACTTCTCACTGCCAAAAACTCTAAAATCCTCTCTTTGACTTTTTTCAATCCATAGTGGTCTTCATTTAATATTTTCTCAGCTCTTTTTATATCAAGCACATCTTTCGTTTCTTCATTCCACGGCAGGTCTAAAAGCCAATCGATGTACGTCCTTATGACAGAGCCCTCTTGATAGCCTGGTCCCATTCTGCTTAACCTTCTTAATTCTTCTCTCGCTTTTTCTTTTACATAATCTGGCAAATCCTTTGATTCGATTTTTTCTTCATACTCGTCTATTTCTTGATCAATCTCGTCAGCTTCGCCAAGTTCTGCCCTTATTGCCTTTAATTGCTCTCTTAAATAGTACTCTCTTTGGCTTTTGTCTATCTGCTTGTGAACCATCATGTTGATCTTTTTCTCAATTTCCAGTATATCAAGCTCTTTTAAGATAAATCCTAATAATTTTTCCAACCTCTCTTTTGGATCAAAGCACTCCAAAAGCTCTTGATTCTTGTCTTGACTTAAGCTTAAATGTTCTGCTATTACATCAGCTAACCGCCCAGGTTCTTCGATCGTCACGACATTATAAATGCTATCCAACGGTATTTTTGATGAAATGCTTATATACTCTTCAAAAGCCGATGTTACACTTCTCATCAGCGCTTCTAATTCGCTGTCTTTCTCTACCTCTGAATCTATCTTCTCTAAAACTTCCACTTCATAAAAACTTTCGTCGCTAATAAGATTTTTTAATTCTGCTCTGGAGATGCCTTCCACCAGAACTCTTACGACTTCTCCTGGAAGTCTAAGCATCTGTTTTACTTTTGTTATTGTGCCTACTCTATATATATCATCTATTGAAGGTTCGTCTATATCAGCTTGTTTTTGCGTAACCAAAAAGACAAGTTGATTTCTAAGCATTGCTTCTTCAATAGCTTTAACGGATTTTCCCCTTCCTACATCAAAGTGCATGACCATGTACGGGAACACTGTTATGCCTCTTAATGGAACCATCGGTAATATGTATTTCTTGTCCATAAAGTCACCTCTTTTGCCTATTTGCCCTATGATAAATATATTATACATTAAAACATCCTAATCTCAAAAGCTATGAAATCACACTTTTCAAATCATCTGCAGTTATTTCATCTCTCCCATGCTTTAGCGCTTTAATAGCCAGATGCTGAAGCATACCTATAGCATCTTCTCCATTTTTCGCAGCATCAGCAATTTTTATACACACTTCATCATCTACATAAAACATTCCCTTGTTGGCAGCATTTTTGATTATATCTGCCAATACTCTTTTATCGTATTCCTTAAATTGAATGATTTCGCATAAATCTAACAATTCATCTGGTAAAAGTGCAAAATCATCTACATTAACAGCAAGACAAAAATCTGCCGGAAGTCCCTCTTCTAAAAAACGTTTCACATGATCTGGAGCATTTAAAATCAAGCTGTCTTCATAGTACACTTTTTTCGATTTCATCGCATCTAAAAGTTTCAAAATGTTATCCGACGTCAAATTTTCTAAACTATCAATGTAGAGAATCCCCTTATTTGCCCTTGTGACAAGCCCCATCTTTATCTTTTTTACTTTATAAAAACCAAAATCAGTTTCATATGCGTATCCAAACAATGAATTGCCAATAAAGATATCGCTGTTTTTTCTATCAGGATAGTATTCTACAAACTCTCCACTTTTAAAGAAGCTTTCTTCACTACTTTTAATCTCCTTAAAGCACGTTCTTAAAATATCTTTTTTCCACGAACCGCCTGGACCAGTTAACACCATGCTTTTAGGATTTTGGCTACGCAAATTATTTAATATTTTTAGTACAGCTTCATCTTGTCCTAAAATATCATCAACCTTTTGCACCCGGCATTTTTCTTTAAGAGGTTCATCAAGATGCATTTGAATGAATTTTTGCCTCTCTTCATATGGCATCGCAGTATTTTGTGTCATAAAAAACCTCCTTCTACATCTGATATTATGTGATAGAAGGAGGTTTTTATATACTTACTAACTACGATACAGACTCAGATTTCTTGACTCTCTTTTTTGTCTTTTGGGACTCTGAGTAAACAATCGTAGGTGGAGCATTGTTTAAGACTGTTTCTTCCGTTATGATGCACTTCTCGATATTATCGCTGGATGGTATCTCATACATCACATCAAGCATAAGCTCTTCAAGTATTGATCTTAATCCTCTCGCACCAGTCTTCCTGTCTATTGCCTTTTGAGCAATAACGCTTAAGGCTTTTTTGTCAAATTCAAGTTTCACGCCATCTAGCTCAAACAGCTTTTCATACTGTTTTGTAAGTGCATTTTTAGGCTCTGTCAGTATTCGTATCAAAGCATCTTTATCAAGAGAATCAAGTGTCACAACAATCGGAAGCCTTCCGATAAACTCTGGAATAAGGCCAAATTTCAAGAGATCTTCAGGCATGATATTCTTTAAGATTTCGCCTATCTTCTTCTCCTGTTTACTTTGAATCTCTGATCCAAAACCTAATGACTTTTTGCCTATCCTGGATTCTATTATCTTTTCAATGCCATCAAATGCACCGCCAACGATGAACAAGATGTTCGTAGTATCGATCTGTATGAATTCTTGATGAGGGTGTTTTCGTCCACCTTGAGGTGGAACATTTGCCACAGTACCTTCCAAAATCTTTAAAAGTGCTTGCTGTACACCTTCGCCAGAGACATCCCTCGTAATCGACGGATTCTCTGATTTTCTGGCTATCTTATCAACCTCATCAATGTATACAATGCCTTTTTCTGCCTTTTCTATGTCATAATCTGCCGCCTGTATAAGCTTAAGAAGGATGTTCTCCACATCTTCGCCTACATAACCCGCTTCCGTAAGTGATGTAGCATCTGCTATTGCAAACGGCACATTAAGCATCCTTGCTAATGTCTGCGCAAGAAGCGTCTTACCAGAACCAGTAGGACCTAACATTAGGATATTGCTTTTTTGAAGCTCTACATCGTCAGATTTTACTCTGCTATTGATTCTCTTGTAATGATTGTAAACCGCTACTGCTAACGCTTTTTTTGCCTTGTCTTGACCTATTACATATTGGTCAAGAAACTCTTTTATCTCCTTTGGCTTCGGAAGTTCACCTATCTCTACATCGATGTTTTCTTCAAATTCTTCATCGATGATTTCTTGGCACAGCTCTATACATTCGTCACAGATATATACGCCTGGACCGGCAACTAATCTTTTTACCTGATCCTGTGACTTCCCGCAAAAAGAGCACTTCAACTGTTTTTGATTATCATATTTAGCCATTTTTTCACCTCTTCCGGGGCCTATTTTCTCTTAACTAATATCTCATCAATGAGCCCATAAGCTTTTGCTTCTTCTGGGTCCATGAAAAAGTCCCTTTCTGTATCTCTTTCAATTTTTTCTAATGGTTGTCCAGTCCTCTCAGACAATATCTTATTTAGTTTTTGCTTCATTTTTATGATTCTCTCAGCGTGAATCTTTATGTCTGTAGCTTGACCCTGCGTGCCGCCTAATGGCTGATGTATCATTATCTCGCTGTTTGGAAGAGAAAATCTCTTGCCTTTTGCACCTGCAGCAAGCAAGAATGCACCTGCCGATGCTGCCATGCCAACGCACATCGTGACAACATCAGGTTTTATATACTGCATAGTATCGTATATGGCAAACGCAGATGTTATGGAACCACCAGGGCTATTTATATAAAGCCAAATATCCTTATCAGGATCTTCTCCCTCTAAAAACAAAAGCTGAGCAACGACGAGGCTTGCAGTTACGTCGTTTATCTCTTCTCCTAAGAAGACTATCCTGTCTTTTAAAAGCCTTGAGTATATGTCGTAAGAGCGCTCTCCTCTATTTGTTTGCTCTACAACTATAGGCACTAAGCTCATAATATCACTCCTCTTTATCTATAATTTTACTATTCTCAAAAATAAAGTCAATCGTCTTAAAGTAGACTATATCGTCTTTTATATTGTTTATCTGCGACTCAGTCAGCTCTTTCTTCAAATCTTCTAATTTTACATTGTAATTTGTTGCCATTTCACTAAGTCTTTTATCTACTTCTTCATCTGTTGCAGTTATATTCTCTATTTTCCCTATCTTATCGATGACTAACTGTGTCTTAACTCTCAAAGCCGCATCATCGTGCATTTCTTTCCTCAAGTCTTCTTTTGTCTTTCCTGTTATCTCTAAGTATTTATCAAGATCCAATCCTTGATATCTCAGATTGTAATCAAGGTCTCTTAAAGATATATCAATTTGTCTATCTACCATTATTTCTGGTATGTCAACTTTAGAATTTTCCACAACTGCCTTTACTGCATTTTCTTTCATTTCCTCTTTAGCGCTTAAATCATACTGTTCTTGCAATTCTCTCTTTATGTCTTCTTTCAATTCATCTAAAGTGTCAAACTCGCTTACGTCTTTTGCAAAATCGTCATTTAACTCTGGCAATTCTTTGTGCTTTATTGAAAATATTTTTACTTTAAATACTACATCTTTTCCTTTTAACTCCTCAGCTCTGTAATCTTCAGGGAATTTTACATTTACGTCAAACTCCTCATTGACGTTGTGTCCAACTATTTGCTCTTCAAATCCAGGAATAAATGTCTTAGAGCCTAACTCCAATGAATAATTGTCACTTTTGCCTCCTTCAAATGGCACACCATCTAAAAATCCTTCAAAGCTTATGTCAACTATATCACCCATCTGAGCTGCTCTGTCTTCCACTGGTACTACTCTCGCATTCCTCTCTCTCATCTGTTCAAGTCTATTATCAATATCTTCGTCTTTAACATTATACTCTACTTTTTTAACTTCTATACCCTTGTATTGTCCAAGCTCTACATCAGGCAATACTGGCACTACTGCCTCTATGATTAAATCTTGGCCTTTTCCAATCTGTAAAATGTCAATTGTTGGGTTGTCTATAGGTTCCAGTTTTAAAGAGTCAATAGCTTCTTGATATGCATCTGGAAATACGTGCTCTATAGCGTCTTCATAAAGCACACCTTCACCGTAGTACTTCTCTACGATAATCCTCGGAGCCTTTCCGCGCCTAAAACCTGGTATGTTAAATCTACCTACATTTTTTTTGTATGAAAAGTTTAATCCTTCTTCAAATTTTTCCTTTGGAATATTTAACTCGATTGTTGCAACACTGTTCTCTATTTTTTTAAGATTACTGCTCATTAAGTAAATCCTCCTATTCATTTGTTTGCGTTAATAACTTCTATTTATTATATCATAAAAATTATTTTAAGCAAATGTCTCTGCTTTATTTCAGAGATTTCGCATCAAAATTCCAGCAAAAAATTTATCTTTACAAGAATTTTTATATTTTACATCTAGTTGAATATATGGTAATAGTAAATCCATTTAGATGCTAAAAAAGTTGTACTTTCCCCTTACCCCATGAATTTTAATAATGAATTTCCAGTTTTGTTTCAAATTATGTCTTCACAAACAGTGGATTACTCCATCCAGTTTCTATGATAAATATCTCATCTTTTATATCTTCAATAATATCTATTTGAAGCATATGCTTTTCCCTAAAATTTCTTATACACCTGAAGAAATATAATTGCATCAAATTAAATGCTATTATTATAAACATTAACACAGTTTCTACACCCTCAGGACTGTGCAGAAAACAGTGATTTAAATGCCATTCTGTTTTTAGTTGATGAAAAGCATTGTTTTCAATTTCCCATCTTTTATGTATTATTTTCCATAGGGTTTCTACTGAAGTAACTTTAGAGGTAGTTATTATCCATGATTCTTTTATTTCTACTTTGCCTGAGCTATGTATTTCTTCTATAAATTTTATAAACCTTACTTCTATGTCGGAATTAGGCATTTGAAAATTGTCTTCGTCCCAGGCCTTTATTTTAATATAATTATTACTTTTTTTCTTAACAGTCCATTCTTTATCTGCTTTTCGACACTTGAATAAACCAAGTGCATCCTTAACTATATTAAGTCTTTCATCTTTAACCCTTACTACTGCATCCATCCCTATTGATAATACTTCTTTAATCCAAGTAGATTTGCAATATAATGCATCAGCTACTATAATGTCTGCAAAATGATGAAATTCTTTATGCAATTTTCTAATTAGACGCTTGCCTGCTGTGATTTCTCCTTCGTCTTTATCTGAAGCATCTCTTTTAGGTTCAAGCATTTCCTGACCTATGATAAGATGTGGATCAGAACCTACAGTTGCACATATTACTGACCTATGAAAGTAATGAGTAATCCCGTCCTTTTGGACTCGTGTAAGACAATTATCACAGCACTTATTAGTGCTTTCAAATAACTCTACACCATCTATTGCAACGACTTTTAGTCCATCTATAGTTCCTTTTCTAAAAACCTTATTTTTTGTACTTGTCTTGATTATACTATTATTAAGTTCATTTAAGCCATCTAAATCAAAATTACTTAAAACACGCCTAATAGTGTCAATACGAGGAATTTTAGTCTTTTTAGGTAATACTTTTTTAAATTTACCTTTTTTAAGCCAATGTTCCAACCTATTAAAACTCCTTATTTGAAGTATAAATCCAAATAATACTACAAAGGTAACTGTTGAAATTTTTACTGAAGATTTTGCTCTTTTATCTTTTAGGGTATTGATTTTTTCTCCAAGATGGTATATCTTAGAGAAGTAGATAAGCATTTGTTTTAAATAACTTTTGTTCATTTTATCAGCATCCTTTCTATTTAGGTTATCGCAAAACATATTATAGAAAGGATGCTTTTATTTTGCAAATTTTTTCTTTCAATTTCCAGTAAAAAACGGAAAATCACATATTTCTAGCTGCTCTTAGTTAAATTTTATAAATCAACGTGTCTATCACTCTAAAAATTTTTAAATGCGAAATCTCTGGCTTTATTTTATCATTTTCTAACATAAATGAAACTATTTTTACGCGTCTTTAAAGCGCAATTCTTTTGTCATCATATCATATCCGACAACGCTATTTTCAAATACATCCTTAGCATACTTTAGATATTTGTCTGGATTTTTTAATGATGGACTAAAATGAGTCAGCCAAAGCTCTTTCACGTTGGCTTCTTTTGCCGCTAAAGCTGTCTCTAAAAACGTGGAATGGTACTTTTTTATCGCTTTTTCTTCATCTAACGGATCGCCGTACATCCCTTCCCCAATGAAAAGATCGCTATTCTCAGCAAGTTTTATAAGGTCTTTTGTAGGACGAGTATCAGTAGAATAACTTACCTTTAAGCCTTTTCTGTCTTCACCTAACACCATTTGAGGCGTGAAGATTACACCGCCGTCTTTTATAATGCTTTCGCCATGCTGAAGTCTATGCCAGTACTCTAATGGTATGTTTAATTCCTTTGCTTTTTTCGCATCAAATTTTGGAAGCCTTTTAACTTCGAAGCTGTAAGCAAGGCACAACGATGTATGTTGAACTGCGACATTCTTTACTGTTATTTCTCCGACATTTAAGGAATCTCCATCTTTTAATTCAGTATATTCAATTTCAAACGGTATCTCCACAAAAAGAACATTTAAAAGATTTTTCAATACGTCTATTCCCTCAGGGCCCATTAAATTAAGCTTATTTTTCCGTTCTTGGTTTATCATCTGATATATTATGCCAGGAAGCCCCATAATATGGTCTGCATGGTAATGCGTGAAAAATATCGTATCTATATTTAAAAAGCCCCACCCTAATTTTTGAAGTGGAACTTGCGTACCTTCACCGCAGTCCACCAATATAGAAACACCGCCATACCTCAATATGAGTGAAGATAGATTTCTGCCAGGTACAGGCATCATACCTCCTGTACCCAATAAGCATACGTCAAACATATAAAGTCCTCCGAATCGTCAAAAGTCAATCATTGTAAAGGCTTCTTAAGAGCTTTATTTCCTCTCCGTAGCCTTCAAGGTCATTAGGCGTCTCCAATATGAATGGCAGGTGTTTTAAGCTCGGATGATTTATGACTCTTGCTATAGCATCTATTCCTATATAACCTTTGCCGATCTTCTCATGCCTGTCTTTATGACTACCAATCGGATTTTTGCTGTCATTTAAGTGTATAGCAAAAAGTTTATCTAACCCTATGATCTTGTCAAATTCCTCTAATACGCCGTCAAGATTATTTACTATATCATAACCTGCATCATAAACATGGCATGTATCAAAGCACACACCCATTTTCTCTTGCAATTCTACTCTATCTAAAATCTGTTTTAATTCTTGAAATGTCTTTCCTATTTCTGAGCCTTTTCCTGCCATAGTCTCTAAAAGCACGATTGTAGACTGATTTGGCTTTAATATTTGATTTAACATATTTACCGTATACTCTATCCCTGCATCAACGCCTTGCTTCACATGGCTCCCTGGATGAAAATCGTAAAGATTGCCTGGAAGATATTCCATCCGCATAAGATCGTCTGCCATGACTTCTTTAGCAAACTCTCTCGTCCTATCGTCAGGTGATGACGGATTTAGAGTATATGGTGCATGCGCGACAACTTTAGAAAAATTATTTTTATTCGCAATTTCTACAAATGAATTGCAGTCATTTTCATCTATATCCTTTGCCTTGCTTCCCCTTGGGTTTCTCGTAAAAAATTGCAACGTATTGGCATCAAGCTTTAACGCTTCTTCCGCCATAGCCTTATATCCATTTGAAACCGATAAGTGACATCCTATATATAACATAAATTTCCTCCTAAAACACATTCAAAAGACAGAAGTCTTTTTCTTCATTATAATATATGACTGCAATTTCTCCAAATAAAAAAACTCTAAAATAACTGTATTTACAGCAAGCCAGTGTTAAAATCTGTATCTTAAAAAACTTTCTACAAAGTAATCAATAACTTTTAATTTTCCTTTGACTTGTAGCTTTATACCGGTTTTCTTACACAAATCGTCTAATAAATTGAATACATAGTCATCTCTTACAACGATAGTATCAGGTTTACCATAATTTAAAATATAATTAACCGTCATACTAAATATGCTTTCTATTTCGTTATCGTCTGGGAAAATAAAATCCTGATCTACTATAAGTCCTGATGTGCTTTCTGCCAAAATACATAATCTTTCCATGACAGGAACATCGTATTTTTCATCTCTTATAGCACCAGTCAAATAAGCTATGTCAATTTCTATTTTGCTTTTATTGGCTTCTTGTCTATTAATCCTTTCTACAAGCAATTCATCCTGTAAAACAAGCTGTGGATAGTCAGGCTCAGGTAAAAGAATTGGCGCTTCTTGATTAGTCCACAAGTTTTTCGCTTTATTGTACATGCGAAATAGAGTATTGCCTTTTTCAAAATTGACTTTCACATTTCCATCAACATAATCTTTAAGCGCTTCAAATAATTGCTTAAATATTTCCGTTTCCAACAATACTTCTTCTTTATCTAATAAATATGGTACATAACCTTTTTTAAACGAATGAAAATAAATCCAGTTGTTTTTGCCGCGAAATTTAAGCTCCAAATCTTTTACAAGCTTTAACTCTTCCTTTGTCAATTCTTCCCTATTCCCAAAGTGGCACATAAGCACATTATCGTCTTGAAACCTTATTTTTTGTATATTAGGCACATCATCTCTTTTAGCCATCGTGTAAAAATTGTTCATTGCATCAAATCCCACATAAGTGCCAATACCGAAAAATTCTCCAGCTTTTCCCATTATACTGCAATAGACAGGTTCATCCGCACCAGGCAGTAATATTGTTATTATATCCATATCATATAAATGCTCCCATGGCTTTAACTCTTTTATTTTAATCGCAATATCGTACAACTCTTTCCATTCATCTAAAGTAGCTTCATTTCTCATTATTCTTAAACCTCCATAGTTTTTAATCAAATTCTATTTTGTATTTTTTAATAATTCCTTAGCCTTATTTATTCCTGCATCAGTAATTGCAACAGATTTTGATCTGTGTCCACCGCTAATTAAGTCATCATCAGCAAGCTCATCCAATATGCCAAAGTCATATCCTTTCCAGCTTCTTCGATATTTCATATCTAATAATTCCTCTTCCCACGATGTTAAGTACAGTAAAATCAATGTCAACTCTTTTATTTTTTCACGTAAATCACTGTTCATAAAATCAAATCTCCTTTTATTAATTTTCCGACTTTTTTAATTCTTTTTCTTTCTCAACCAACAATCGTTCATACACATCAATCTTATAGTTTAAACGCTCTAAAGTTTTACTCATGTCTTCTATTTTTTTTATTAGATAATTGCGTTGTTCAATTAAGAGTTCTTTTCTAGCCTCAATAGTTTCGTCACCTTTTTCCACCAGCGAAACATATTCAATTAATACTTCAATTGAAAGACCTGCATTCCTCATACATTTGATAAATTCAACCCACTTACAGTCTTCTTCCGTATAATCCCTGTTTCCACTTTTATTGCGGTTCACAGGAGGAATCAATCCAATCCGTTCATAATAGCGAAGTGTATCTTGTGATATATCGTATTTTTCACTTACTTCTGCAATCGTCATAAATTTTTACCTCCTAATAACCAACATTATATCATATTATAATGTTTAAAGTCAGTCTGTAATGCAAAAAAGCTGAATGATAATTAATCAGTCATTCAGCTTTTTCATTTTTTCCTTGTATGATTCTGCATTGAAACAAACTTTGTCCAACCGTTCTTCTCGGCAGCAAGCTACATATTGTAAAACTGGTAGCCGTACATTGCTGAAGCGCCAAGAGCTCTCACTTTTCCTGCCTTGACAAGACTGTCAAATGCCTCCATTGTTTCTGATTAGGACAAGTATATTCAATATCATACTAAGGATAAACATTCGCTCTGATGACATAAAATTCATTCATCACAAGCATTCCATCAAAATTTCATAAATTTCATCCCGACTCAGTTCACGTGGATTGCATTTTATAATATTGCAAGTATCGGCTACTTTGCGCAGCACATCCGGTGTAATCTCCACTTTAGATTTCAATTGCCCCATTTTTGTTGGCAATCCGCACTCCCTGATAAAGTCGGCCAAAGCGTCAATACCTGCCTTAGCATTATCAACATTAAACACGATCTTTGCAAACCGGGTAAATTTTTCCTCCGCATCTTTCACGATATGGCGATAGTAGGCAGGGTGAATAACAGCCAGCCCTTGACCATGGTTACAATCGGTAAAAGCTCCAAGCTGATGCTCAATCTGATGAACCTGAAAATCTGTAAGACGGCCCACCTTGAGAATACCGTTTTCCGCCATAGCAGAATCCCACATCAGATTACCACGTGCTTGCATATCATTGATGTCTATAAGCAGACGACGCATATTGATTACCGTATTCCGCATAATCGCCAATGCCACATCGTCGGACACATTGTCCCTGTCAGAGCGTCCAAAGTAGGTTTCCATGGCATGGCTCAGCGTATCAAAAGCGCCAGAAAACACCTGCATAGGTGGCACGGACTTGGTATATTCCGGGTCGAGGATTGCAAAGCGTGGTGGAGCGGAAAACAGTCCTGTTTTGATTTTCTTTTCTTGGTTGGTAATTACTGCACCGCCATTCATTTCTGCACCGGTACCGGAGGCAGTAACAATCGCTCCCATAGGAATCGGCTGGACGGAAGGAAGCTGGTGTCGCTCTATCTCCATTTCCCATAAGTCATCGTCTATCATTGCCTGTGCTGCGATAATCTTACAGCAGTCAATGACCGAGCCACCTCCAACAGCCAGAATGAAATCAATCTTTTCTTTTTTTGCCAGTGCAGCACCCTCCTGCACCTTTGTGTAAGTTGGATTCGGCATGATGCCGGAGAATTCTGTCACAGTTTTTCCAGCATCTTTCAGAATGCCTATCAGTTCTTCATAAATGCCGTTTTTCTTAATAGAACCGCCACCATAGGCAAGCATGACATTTCTTCCGTAAGCTGAAAGTGCCTTTGCCAGATATTCTTTTGCAGCACCTTTGCCAAAATAAACCTTTGTTGCATACTCAAAAACAAAATTTTCCATCGATAATAACCTCCATCATTTAATCTTCCTATTAAATGCTAAACTCACTTTTGTCCATTTATATATTCTTACATAGCGATCACATTCATTTCTCTTTTTAATTTTTTCATCGAATAAAATTGGTAGCAATCCGCTGCTCTTTTTCTGGCAATCCAAACTTTTCTTTCCCTAATGCAATGCTCTTGATTAAAAATGCCATATTTTTGCCTAGTGTGCGCATTGTTTGTAGTCCTTCTTCGTCTTTTCGGACATCATCTGGCGTATATCCATGAACACTGTTCCAATATTGACTTGAAGCAATTGGCATACCTGAAATTGTAAAATATTTATTGATTTCATCAAAAGTTGCTGAGCATCCGCCTCTCCTGGCCGAAACAACTGCGGCTCCTACCTTCATGGTTTTATCAAACGGCACACTATAAAAAAGACGGTCTAAAAAAGATATAAGCGTTCCATTTGCCGAGGCATAATATATAGGCGATCCAATTACAATGCCATCCGCTTGCTCAAACTTAGGTGCTATTTCATTTACAATATCATCAAAAACGCATTTGCCTACAGTTTTGCATTTGCGGCATCCGATACATCCTCTGATGTCCTTATTCCCCACATGGATAATTTCTGTTTCAATTCCTTGCTCTGTCAAAGTTTTTGCTACTTCACTCAAAGCCGTATATGTACATCCTTTATTGTTTGGACTTCCATTAATTAACAATACTTTCACATTATTTCCTCCTAATCCTATTAATCTTTTTTGCTATATCCTTTGTGTTTCCCGTGCATAAAGTTATATTGCAATACCTGCTTTAATAGCTTATCTCTTTAATGAACAAATCCATTTTACGACTTCAGGATCCCTGTGTGAAAAGAATGCACTTTCTTTCTTATCCAATGCTGCAATTTTATCCATATCTTCTGCAGAAAGTTCAAAATCAAATATGTTGAAATTTTCAATAATCCTTTCCTTTCGCACTGATTTTGGAATTGCAACAACTCCCCTTTGTACAAGCCAACGCAATATAATTTGAGCAACTGATCTACCGTGCTTTTGGGCCAGCGATACCAGCACTTCATTTTGAAACATGTTGTTTCTGCCCTCGGCAAAAGGACCCCATGATTCTATTTGTACCTTGTATTCTTTCATTATTTTTTGACTGTCAATTTGCTGGCAGAATGGATGCGTTTCTACTTGATTTACCGCAGGAAGTATTTCATTATTGAGGATTAAATCAACAAGCCTGTCTGGGTAAAAGTTGCTTACTCCAATTGCTCTGACTTTCCCCTCACGGTACAGCTCCTCCATAGCACGCCATGAGCCATAGACATCGCCAAACGGTTGATGAATCAAATAAAGGTCAAGATAATCAAGCTGAAGATTTTTAAGCGATTTTTCAAAAGCTTTTTTGGTTTTTTCATAACCAGCATCCTGAACCCAAAGTTTTGTAGTAATGAAAAGTTCTTCTCTCGGAACACCACTCTTTTTTATTGCTTTTCCTACAGCTTCTTCATTGCCGTATGATGCAGCAGTATCAATAAGACGATACCCTGCTTCAATTGCATCCAAAACACAACGTTCACACTCATTAGCATCATTTATTTGATAAACGCCAAATCCTAAGATCGGCATTTCTACACCATTATTTAAAACTACTTTTTGCATACAAATGCTCCTTTCACATACATTAATTTAAAATCGAGAATTAAAGCGCACCGACTATTTTGTGCGGAACATACAGTTCCTCAAGGTAGGCAATATCGTCATCCGTAAGTTTTACATTGAGAGCCCCTACAGCGTCGTCTAAATACTTTGCCTTTGTTACACCGATAATTGGCGCTGTAACTCCCTTAGCAAAATGCCATGCAAGAGAAATCTGCGTCATTGTTACATCATACTTCTTGGCAAGTTCATTTACGCGAAGTACTATTCCATAGTCTGTCTCTTGGGTACTATCGTACTTCGAAACTGCAATTTTATCTGTCTGGCTACGTTTCGTATCTGCCTTCCATTCAAGACGTGAAAGCCTTCCAGCAGCAAGTGGACTGTATGGGGTAAGTGCAACATTCATTTGCTTGCAAATCGGAATAAGTTCCCGCTCATCCTCACGGTAAAGCAGATTATAGTGATTCTGCATTGAAACAAACTTTGTCCAACCGTTCTTCTCGGCAGCAAGCTGCATATTGTAAAACTGGTAGCTGTACATTGCTGAAGCGCCAAGAGTTCTCACTTTTCCTGCCTTGACAAGACTGTCAAATGCCTCCATCGTTTCCTCTATCGGTGTGTCATAATCGAATCGATGAATAATGTAAAGATCAACGTAATCTGTACCCAACCGTTTTAGTGAGCCATCAATCTCACGAAGTATCGCTTTTTTTGAAAGTTTGCCTTCGTTAAAATAAACCTTAGTAGCTATAACTACTTTATCACGAGCTATATTGTTCTTTATGGCACGGCCAAGATATTCTTCACTGGTACCGCTAGAATATACATTTGCAGTGTCAAAAAAATTTATGCCAAGATCAAGAGCATGTTTGATTATTGCTTCACTATCTTCAGCGTTTAGTGTCCATGCATGAAAATTACTTGACGTGTCACCAAAGCTCATGCAACCTACGCAAATACGAGAAACAAGAATATCAGAATTTCCTAGTTTTAAATATTCCATTTTACTTTTCCTCCTCAAAATTATTTATGAATTTTTGCAGCCATTTCTCAATCTCAGGCTGAGCTGAATGTACATTGCTACCTTTTATAGCAAGCCCTTTTTCAAGCCTTGCATTTGGACAAGTCTTTCTTATATCCCTTTCGCTGTGTCCCAAACCACTTCCTTCATGTGTACAGACCGGGAGAATGGTTTTTTCGGTAAAGTCATATTTCTCAAGAAAAGTAAATACAGGCATAGGCATAGTTCCCCACCAATTGGGATAGCATAATATGATAATTTCATAGTCGTCAATATTATCAAGATATTCTGAAAGCTCAGGTCTTGCATTATCACGTAATTCTTGCTGAGCAACTTTTGTAGCTTCTGTATAATCATCAGGATATTTTTTTACCGTGTTAATGCGGAACAGTTCACCGCCGGTTATTTTCTGAATCATTTTAGCTACAACTTCCGTATTTCCAACCGACAAATTCACAATGCGACCACTGACATAATTGCCTCCCTCTCTTGAAAAATAGGCTATTAAAATTTTTTTGTCATTAAATTTATTCATTTCTACTCACATCCTCAAAACAATACTTTAATCGTATAATTATGTATTACTATCATGATAAGCCTTTGAGTTAACTCTAAGTCAAGAGGTTTTCAACAAATATTCTTTGAGTTATCATAAAAAAATAATTTTTATGATATGTTATATACCTAGTTTTTTGTGCATGTCCCACACTCATTGTAGGAAACATATCTAATGAAATTTTGATCACATATACTGTACGATTGTAAAAATAAAATTGTTCGATTATTGTTGATAATTTTAATCTTATTTTTGTATAATAATATTAGGAAATTGAAATAATAAATTTTGTACAAGGAGGTATCACTATGCAAATAACAGCAACCGAATTTAAGAACAATATTGGAAAGTATCTCGCCCTTGCCTCCAAAGAGGACATATATATCACAAAAAACGGCAAAGCCATTGCCAAGCTTACAAACACAAAACAGGACAAAGTTGAAATGGCAAAATCCTTGTTTGGTATACTGCCTGCCGATGCTTCTTTGGAGCAGGCGAGAGAGGAGCGCTTGAGCCGTCATGAACGTATTAATTGATACCAACGTCGTGCTGGACGCCATGCTTTCCCGCTCGCCTTTCGCTGAAGACGCGCAAAAATTGTTTATTATGGCCGCCGAGGAAAAAATCAACGTGCATATAACCGCAAGCTCCATTACGGATATCTATTACCTTCTACACAAATATCTGCACGACAAGAAGCGGTGCAAGCAGGAAATATATAAAATCATAAAAATCTTCAACATCCTTGACGTCACTGGCTCCGACTGTGAGAAGGCGCTTGAGCTGCCCATGGAAGATTATGAGGATGCCTTGCTTGCCGCATGCGCCAAGCGCAGGAAAATGGAATGCATCATTACCCGGAACATTAAGGACTTCGTCAACTCGCCAGTCAGAGCTGTATTACCCGGCGACTTTCTGAAAAGCATATAAGACTTCAGCCATCTAGCTCACCGGATGGCTTTTCCTTCCCAACATTTAGGATCACAAACAACCATTCGTCGATTCCAATCATAGTCTGCATTTAATGCATTCAGAAACAAACACTTTATTTAAAAATTTCAAAGTAATTTGTCATATTCTTCATCGGTAACCGGTTCACACCATTCAGTGTTTGCTCCTTCCGTCGGAACCGTTAATGATAGATGTGCAAACCCTTCATCCTTGACAGCGCCGTGCCAATGCTTAATCTCCGGTGGTATATATACTACATCGCCGCTTTTTAATAGTCGTGCATCTTTCCCAGCTTCTTGATATAAGCCATGCCCACCAACACACATAAGTATCTGACCACAGCCATGATGTATATGCCAATTGTTTCGGCATCCAGGTTCGAACGTAACATTATGAATATTTACTTCTTTATCATTTAAGAGGCTTAATAGCTCTTTCCAGTAAAATATTGTGCAAATGCTACATTTCTCACCTAATGGAAAATCAGATATCTTTTCTAATTCATTTCTATCATAATAAAATTCACTCCATTCTAGACCAAACCTCTCCAAAAAGAACATCATCGTTTAATTCAGCAAATTTTGGGGCAAATGAGCCAAGGGCATCTCTGCCTGCCGTCTGTTTTTTCATCGTAAAACTTCCCTCCTAAATACTTTTATATTTTCTTAATTATTTTTTGCAGGTGCTCCGCCTACAAAAACATTTATAGGTACATCATTTGTTACATGTTAATATCATGATAATCCTTTGAGTCAACTCTAAGTCAAGATGTTTTTCATTTTTTTAAACGCCTCAAGAAATTATTAAAATCTTGTAGCCATCTTCTATGAAAATTATGAAAATTATTTTGTTGTGATAATCTCTTAATAGTGAATAATCATAAAAAAATAAAGCACCCATTTTAGAGTGCCTATTGCTTATATTCTCTAATCCCTAATTTTTCTTTAAGAGCTTCTTGAAGCACCTGTGAAAAGTTTATTTTGCTTCTTTCGGCGATACTATTGAGCCATGATGGTATTGTCAGTGTTTTCTTTACATAAACAGTTTTAATATTACTTCTATAGTATGGCATCCATACTTCTATCGGAACAACAATTTGATTATCTTCTACTTTTATTTTAGAAATAGGAGTTGGTTCTGGTATAACATCTCCATCATCTTCCATACCTGAAATATGAAGTGCCATAGCCTCTTTTGCATTTCTTACAGCTTCTTCTTCATTATCTCCACATGTAAAACAGCCAGGTAAATCGGGAAAACTGACAGAAATACCGTCAGATGCATAATCAAATATAGCAGGATAAATATATGTTTCTTTCATCTAAAAGCCTCCTTTTGGCTTGTTTTCAGGGAGGGGGGGCAAAACTCACTCAAGTTTAAGTCCTACCTGATCCAAAATACTTTTTGCAGTTTTAAAAGGATAAAAAAACAGATGAATCAATGTAAATTTTTTAGTTTATTTCCACAGGACCTGGAGATACACATAAAAATACATGGTTTCTCTGTATCTCCACCACCAAAAAGCACATTTTCGGCAAATGGCAAATCACGGAAAAAACCTGTATTTAAATCATTTTTTAGGTGCTTATTTGTTTTTTACATTTGTCAACAGCGCCACCGTCTCCACATGATGTGTGTGAGGAAACATGTCAACGCATTTTACTTTTTCCACTTTGTACTGTCTTTCAGTAAGCATCTTTAAATCTCTCGCCAGGGACACAGGATTGCAAGATACGTAGATTATTTTTTCTGGGTTCAACTTTATGATGTCCATTATAGCTTTTGGGTTTACTCCTGGTCTTGGAGGATCTAGCACAACCACATCTGGCTTTTCGTTTATTTCCCTTATCTTTTGTGCGACATCGCCTGCTATAAACTGTATATTACTAAGCCCATTTAATCGCGCATTTTCACGTGCAGCATCGACAGCTTCTTCGACAAGTTCTATGCCTACTACTTTTTTAGCTAATGGAGCCATTATTATCCCTATAGTCCCAGTACCGCAATACAAGTCAAATAAAACTTTATTGGATATTTCACCTGCGAATTCCCTTGCTATGCTGTAGAGCTTCTCTGCACCTTTTGAATTAGTCTGAAAAAATGAAAATGCGCTTATCTTAAATTTAAGACCAAGTATTTCTTCCATTATATAGTCTCTGCCGTACAAAACTGTAAGTTTTTCACACTTAACTGCATCAGAATAGCTATCATTTACAGTGTGCAATATGCCTACAAGTTTACCATTTAATTTTATACTTCTAAGTTCATCTATTAGTTTACTAAAATCGTGTTCTATCTTGGATGTTGTAATTATATTTATGAGGATTTCACCTGTATTTGTTGCTTTTCTAATGACTAAGTTTCTCATATAACCTTCGTGTGTCTTTATATTATAATATGGTAAACCTTGCTGCCTTGTATAATTTAAAACATTTTTTAAACATGCAATAAAATCGCTGTCTACAATCCTGCAGTCATCCGTCGTTATAATATCGTAATACCTGCCTTTTACATGAAGTCCCAATTGTGCCGCGCCATTGTCATCTTTTCCAAAAGTGTACTCCATCTTGTTTCTGTACGAAAAAACATCTGGACTCCCTACAATTCCTAAAAATTCAAAATCTTTTACGCCTGCTTCATCAAGAAGCTTTTTTACATAATCTTCTTTTAACCTTAATTGATTCTCATAATTTATATTTAAATATGCACAGCCACCACATTTGCCAAAGTGTTTGCATACATTATCATGTTCTAAAGGTGATCTCTCGAGTATCTCTACGATATCTGCTTCAATTTCTTTGCCTTTTACTTTTTTTATTCTTCCCCTTACTTTCTGTCCCTTAACGGCGCCTCTCACTTTAATGATATTTTCATCCAAATGTGATAATCCATAACCATCTAAATTCATATCATCTATATAAATCATTACCTCATCGTTTTTCTTCATATCGCATTACTCCTAACCTAATTTATATACAATATATATACCATACAAAGCAGAATACGTCAAAACAACCTGCATCCGCATATTATCACACAAATATATATTTTTGAATATTATATATCGAAAACATTAAATGGGGGTTTTATATATGTATGAGTATAATGGATTTTATATACAAAGCTATGACGTAGGTCAAAAAGGTTTAGCTGAAGCGTATATTCCAATGCAAAGATATGTATCATCATATCCTCCTGAACAAGGTTTAAAGCGCGGAACTATCTTCCCAGAATTAGATAAACCTTACATGGAAGAAAAAATGAGGGGGTACTAACAATGGACGCGAATCAAGTAGCTCTCATCAAAAGAATAATGGAACTGGATTTTGCTTGTATCGATTTAAATCTATACCTTGACACACATCCTGATGACCAAAAAGCACTTAGAGACTACAACTACTATAGCCAGCAGTCAAGATCTCTAAAGGCGCAATATGAGCAGCTTTACGGTCCATTGATGTCTTTTGGCGAAACACCTTCACAATGCAACAGGTTTAAATGGGTAGATGATCCATGGCCATGGGAAATCCAATATTAAAGAGGTGATATTATGTGGGTGTATGAAAAGAAGTTAGAATACCCTGCCAATGTATGTAAACCAGACATTAAAATGGCCAAATTTTTAATTGCACAGTATGGTGGACCGGATGGTGAATTAGCGGCGGCATTGAGATACCAAACTCAAAGATACACAATGCCTACAGGCCAAGCAAAGGGAACATTGACAGACATATCCACAGAAGAATTCGGGCACTTGGAAATAATTGCCACATTGGTCTTTAAGTTACTGAAAGGTGTGCCAGTAGAGGAGCTTAAAAAGGAAGGCCTTGGAGAACAGTACACAGAACACGATAGAGCTCTTTTCTACAGCGATACGACAGGTATGCTATGGAGTGCTGCATATATCCAAGCAAAAGGCGACGTAATCGCAGATCTTCACGAAGACATGGCAGCAGAAGAAAAGGCGAGGGCAACGTATGAACACCTTATAAATCTAACTGACGATCCTTGTGTAAAAGATACATTAAGGTTTTTAAGAGAAAGGGAAATTGTACACTTCCAGAGATTCGGAGAGACTTTGGATCTGGTGCAAGAACATCTAAGAAGCAAAAAAATATTTTAAAAAAGCCGGCTATACCGGCTTTTTGTCTGCTCAATTCGTATTTAATTCACTAAACACTTTATCTGCTATCCTTACAGCTTCTTGCGCGTTGGCTCCGTAGTAATCGGCTCCAATCTTCAATGCATAATCTTTTGTAAGGACAGCACCGCCTACCATTATCTTTAGGTCCTTTATGTTTCTCAACACTTCAATGGTCTTTTCCATATTATTTAACGTAGTCGTCATCAGTGCACTAAGCCCTACAAGCTTCGCATTTGTCCTTTTTACTTCATCTACAATTATAGATGGTTTAACATCTTTCCCAAGATCTATAACTTCATAGCCATAATTTTCAAGCAGTACTTTTACTATATTTTTACCTATATCGTGTATGTCGCCTTCAACTGTTGCCAGTATTATTTTACCCTTAGAGCCCATACCTTTAGGCATCTTTTCCTTTAAAACTTTAAAAGCACTTTCAACGACTTCTGCTGAATTTAAAAGCTGTGGAAGAAAATATATCCCTTTGTCATACTTATCTCCTACATCTTTAAGCGCAGGTATTATCGTATTATCTACTATGCTTAATGGTTCTAATCCTTCATTAAGTATTTCCATCACTAATCTATCTATATCAGCCTTTTTGCCATCTAATATATTTCTGTAAAGCATCTCGCTTGCATTACTATCTGTTTTTTTCCCTACAGATAATACTTGCGTCTTATTTATCCCATCATCTTTCTTATATGTATTTATGTATCTTTCGCATCTTTTATCCCTTGATGATAAGACCATCGAAGCGTTCAATATATCCATTGTTATCTTATCATTTGGATTGACTATAACAGCATCTAAGCCGTATGATATCGCCATCGCAAGAAATGCAGTATTTATAAGTTGCCGCTCAGGCAATCCATAAGATACGTTGCTAAGTCCTATGACCGTACTTACTCCAAGCTTAGACTTAACAAGATTGATGGCTTTTAATGTTTCTATTGCTGCTGTCTGCTCAGATGACACTGTAAGTGCGATACAGTCAATTATTATATCTTCTTTTGGTATTCCATACTCTAAAGCGGCTTTTACAATCTTCTCAGCGTTTCTAAGCCTTTCATCTGCATTTTTAGGAAGACCGTCATCACTTATTGTAAGTCCTATAACACTTGTGCCGTATTTTTTGACAATAGGCAATACTTCTTGTAAACTTTTCTCTTTTGCACTGACAGAATTTATAATAGGCTTACCTCTGACTATCCTTACCGCTTTTTCAATCGCCTTTACATTGCTACTATCTATCTGCAATGGCACATTGACGATGTTCTGTACCTGCGAAACGATTTTAGGCATCAATTCCTCTTCGTTTATGCCAGGCACACCAATATTCACGTCAAGTACGCTTGCGCCAAGTTTTTCCTGCGATACAGCTTCATCGTAGATCAGATTATAATTGCCTTCTTTGATAGCTGCACTCAATTTCTTCTTTCCTGTAGGATTTATCCTTTCGCCGATTACACACACAGGATAATCGCTGCCTATGAAAACAGTCTTTGTATTTGATGAAACTGCTGTGTATTCTTTCACGGCAGTTTTTTTCTCTGTATCATGTATCTCAGCTTTCAAAAGCTTAATAAATTCTGGAGTCGTCCCACAACAACCACCAACAATAGATGCCCCGCATTCTAAAAGCTTTTTTGTCTCGACGGCAAATTTCTCTTTCGTAATGTCGTAAAGAGTCAATCCATCCTCTAAATGAGGCATTCCTGCATTTGGCTGCGCCAAAATTGGTATCCTTGAAACTTCAGCCATCTTCTTCACTATGTCTGCCATCATGTCAGGTCCCGTAGAGCAATTGACACCTATGGCATCAAGGCCAAGCCCTTGAAGACTTACTACTGCTGTAACAGGGTCTGTCCCCATAAGCGTCCTTCCATCTTCTTGAAACGTCATGGTACAAATTACCTTTAAATTAGTATTCTCCTTTACAGCAAGAATAGCCGCCTTCGCTTCTAATATATCTGACATAGTCTCAATAAGTGCCAAATCAGCACCGGCTTTTTCCCCTTCTACAGCAACCTCTGCAAAGGCACTATAAGCCTCGTCAAATGTCAGCTTGCCAAAAGGTTCCATCAGTTCGCCAATAGGCCCTATAGAAAGAGCAACGGCTTTATTACCAGCAGCTTTTCTGGCTATCTGTACTGCGCTTTTGACTATTTCAGGCAATTTATCTGAAAGATTGTAAGATTTTAATTTTATCCTATTGGCGCCAAATGTATTTGTCTCAATAACATCTGCCCCTGCATCAATATACGACTTGTGGATTTCGTACACAATATCCGGATGTAAGAGATTGTAATATTCAGGGCATTCTCCTGTTTTAAGTCCTTTTTTCTGAAGCATAGTGCCCATTGCTCCGTCAAAGACGATTATGCTATTCTTTAAATTCTTAAAAATATCCAATTGCAACATCTCCTTATGATGACTACAATACTTCTTCTATATCATTTTGTCTCATGTTCTTTACGCCATTTACAATGTCAACAACTATATCTGTCTTGCCAAGTGGCATGATATGAACACCACCCACTTTATTTTTTATCTTGTTTATAAACTCTATTGCAATTTTTGTCCCTTCACCTTTTTCACCGTTTTTCAACCTGTCTATTATTTTTTCAGGTATCTCGATGCCAGGCACCTTTTCGTTCAAGTTAACAGCCATCTTATAGCTTTTAAGGGGTAGCACCCCTACTAAAACCGGAATATCAAATTGCTCTACGGCATCAAGAAATCTGTATAAAATCTCATCATCGTAGACAGGCTGAGTCTGTATGAAAGATGCTCCACATTCTATTTTCGTCCTTAATTTTTCTATTGATTCAGGTCTTAAATCATTTGGATTTGCTGTTGTCCCTATGCAGAAATTTGTAGATGATTCCAACTTATTTCCGTTGTAGTCAAAGCCATCATTTAGCGACTTTGCTATCTTCACAAGACCTACAGAATCTACGTCGTACACGCCTGTTGCCTGTGGCACATCACCTCGTTTTGGATCGTCTCCTGTAAGGGCAAGGATATTTCTGACTCCAAGAGCATACGCACCCAAAAGCTCTGCTTGAAGGCCAATAAGATTTCTGTCCCTACACGTTAAGTGAAATATGGTTTCTATATTTAGATGATTTTGCAAAAGATGTGCCAATGCAATAGGGCTCATTCTCATATTTGCCATAGGACAATCAGTTATATTTAATGCATCTGCTATTCCATATAATTTTTTCGCTTCTTCAATAGAATTCGAAATATCAGCTCCTTTTGGCGTCGATATCTCCACGGTTATGACAAATTGCTTATTTTTAAGTTTCTGGCACAAATTTTCAGAATTTCGCAAAACGACCCCTCCTTAAAATAAAAAAACTCTTCGCCAAAAGAAGAGATATTTTTGCTCCCATCTTTCAGCGATATGCTGCTGGAATTGGCACCGTGATATCCGGTTGCCGAGCTTCATAGGGCCAGTCCCTCCGCTACTCTTGATAAGAGTTTACTATATTAATTTATTAAATTATATGATACCGTCCTCTGGTACAATTGTCAATGAAATATTTGTTGAAATGTTAAAATTACTTAGGCTTTTTGCTTAGATATTTTAATTTTTGATAAAATGCAAATCATATATATGAGGTGATTTTATGAGGTACAGAAAAATTGTAGAACCAGTAGTAGCAATAGCATCTGGCCCTGATGAGATACAAAACTTAAATACCGCTTTAAACTTATTACCTTTGCAAAATCTAATCGAAACGGGTAATACCGTTGTAATAACGCCAAATTTCGTTAAAAGCAAGCCTCCTCAAAGCGGTACGATAGTAGGACCAGATACATTGAGAGCCCTTATAAGATACGTAAAGTCTAAAAATCCTGGCAGGATTGTGATTGCCGCCGGCTCTGGTGGAGATCCTACGCCTAAAGTTTTATCTGACAATGGATTTGATAAAGTCATTTCAGAAGAAGGCGTAGAATTTGTAGATCTAAATTACGGTCCTTACGTAGAATTGCTGCTGGACGACTGTCTTTTAAAATCAACAAAAGTAAATGAACTTTATGAAAAAATGGATGTACTAATTTCATTCACTCAAATGAAAATGCACGAAGAAGCTACAGTATCGCTTGGAATAAAAAACATAGCTTTAAGCTGGCCTCCCGCAGAAATACACGGATTTCCCAAAAAAAATTTAGGCATACACGATGACCTTCACAATTTCATAAGGGCCATGGCTGAAAAAATATCTATAGATCTTACAATATTAAGCGGTCAAGAAGCGATGATAGGCACAGGGCCATCAGAAGGAAAGCCTATCAATGCAAACATGATAATAGCAGGAACAGATCCTGTAGCAACAGATACAGTAGGTGCCAGAATGTTTGGACTTATGCCTCAAGGCGTCAACTACTTGTTTCAATGTGCTAAAAGAGGTGTAGGCACAGGTGAGCTTAAAAATGTCACTATCAAAGGCATACCATTGCAACAAGCTGAACTGAATTTCTCTACGCAGGCGTATGGCTATGGCATCGCCTTAGATTCAAGCGGAATAAAGCAGATGGTGCCAGGAAAAGTCTAAAGATAAGGGTTTACTTCCCTTATCTTTATTTTTCAAAGATGCTTTTTAGGTATTCAATGCCTTCTTTTAAATCATCAATATCCTTATAGTTGTTTCTGTAGACTTCCATTATGATAGATCCATTGTAATCCAATTTTTTTAACTCTCTATTAAGCTTTGCAAAGTCAAAACTTCCTCTGCCTGGAAGGTACAAACTGCCGCAATCATCGTAATCGCATAAATGGACATTAACGAGTTTATCTCCCATTGATTTTAAGTATTCAAATGGATCTTTCTTGCTTTTCATCGCCTGCTTTATATCCAATGTAAAATAAACATTTCTGCTTTTCACAGCCTGTCTTATGAATGTAGCGAATTCTGGATATGCAAACCAACACCAATAGACATTTTCCCAAGAAAATTTAACCCCATATTCTCCTGATGTATCAGCTATATAATCCACATATTTCGCAATCTTGTCAAAATCAATATTAGGCGTCGTATCTTTTTTAACAGCAGGTCCGTGAAAAACGTATATTTTTGCCTTAAGTATCTTTGCTGCTTTCAAGACTTTAATAAGCATCTTTGAGGCATCGTTCCTTTGCCTTTCAGTTGCTGAAAAAAGCTGCGGTTCAAACTGAGTGCCTATAGCATGTATTGAATTAACTTCAATGCCGTATCTATCTAAATCATCCCTCATAGCTTTGCAATAATCTTCATCATATTCGCTGTAAGATTCCAAAAAAACTTCTACACTCTTTATGCCCATTTTAGCTATTATAGGAATCGTTTCCTCTGTAAGATAGTCAGGATAAAAACAAGCCGTCGATATGCCAACTTCCATTTCATCACCATCCAAAAACAATTCTCATATATAATATTATACATGAAATCATTCTGACAAAAAAAGATATGCCAATCGGCATATCTTTCATAACTATCTCTTTAGCCTCTTTTCCAATTCTTCTTTCTCTTTTTCATAACCTGGTTTGCCTAAAAGTGCAAACATGTTTTTCTTGTACGCTTCAACGCCTGGTTGATCAAACGGATTAACGCCATTTAAATAACCGCTTATGCCACAAGCCATCTCAAAGAAGTATACAAGGTATCCAAAATTGTAAGCCGATATCTCAGGCACATTCACAATCAGGTTAGGCACTCCGCCGTCATTGTGAGCAAGCACCGTACCTTCAAAAGCTTTCTTGTTTACGAAATCAACTGTCTTGCCTGTCAAGAAATTAAGCCCGTCAATGTTATCTTTATCTTCATTTATAGTTATTTCTTTAAGTGGTCTTTCAACATTTATGACAGTCTCAAACATTATCCTGCTGCCATCTTGAATGAATTGTCCCATTGAGTGCAAATCTGTAGAAAAATCAACTGAAGCAGGATATATTCCTTTGTGATCTTTTCCTTCACTTTCACCAAAAAGCTGTTTCCACCACTCTGAAAAATAGTGAAGCCTTGGCTCATAGTTGACTAAAATTTCAACTGATTTTCCTTTTCTGTAAAGAGCATTTCTTACAATAGCATACTGCATACTTAAATTTTCTTTGATGTCCGGCTTTTTGAAGACTATAGATGCATCGTATGCACCTTTCATCATTTCATCGATATTTATTCCTGCAGCCGCTATAGGAAGCAGACCTACAGCCGTCAAAACCGAGTATCTTCCACCTACATCGTCAGGAATCACAAAAGTCTCGTATCCTTCTTCGTCAGCCAGTTTTTTAAGGGCACCTTTTTGCCTGTCTGTCGTAACATATATCCTTGACTTTGCTTCTTCTTTTCCGTATTTTTTCTCCAGGAAATCTCTGAAAACTCTAAAAGCTATAGCTGGTTCTGTAGTAGTGCCAGATTTCGATATTACATTTATAGAAACATCTTTTCCTTCTAATATTTCTAATAAATCTTGAAGATATGTAGAGCTTATGCTGTTTCCTGCAAAGTATATCTCTGGCGCTTTTCTAACAGATTGCGGTAAAACATTGTAAAATGAGTGTGTAAGCATCTCAATCGCTGCTCTTGCACCTAAATATGAACCACCAATACCGATAACCACAAGTACATCTGAATCTGATTTTATCTTCTCTGCAGCTTTTTTAATGCGAGCAAATTCTTCCTTATCATAATCTTTAGGCAAATCAACCCATCCAAGGAAATCGCTTCCCTGAGCTGTCTTGTTAAGCACCATATCTAATGATAGAAGCGCTTGCTTCTCAAGATATGATATTTCGTGCTCATTGACAAAGTTTAGCGCATTTGAATAATCAAAGTTCAATACATTTGTCATATGTAAACCTCCAATCTTTTTTTACATCTCATATTTTATACCATATAATACATATTATCAAGCTTTAGCTTAGAAACATATCGTTTGCAATCATCTTGCCTGTCTGTGTCTTAAAATTTTTCTCAATAATACTTGCCACATTTTCTTTATCCTTGTACAATTCGTCTTCTTCGATGTTGACTAAAAGATCTGATTCCCATATTATCTGAAAATCGATTCCATCATTTTTAGACGCCGTATGGTGTCCACCTATAATGTATGCAACTCTATCTATAATATCCTCATCTTCATTATTTTTTAGCATTATTTCTCTTGCAATCGGTGGCCCTTCTATCTCCTGATATTTGCCAGATGAGCTGCCATACTTCTCCTCAGCCTTTTTGATGCCAATATCGTGCAAAATTGCACTTATGTATATGACCTTTTTCATCTTTTCATCTGCAATATTCTCACCGTAAACAATCCTGTCAGCATAATTAAGCACTTTCAATGCGTGATTTATCCTCTTTAAGTCAATGCCATAATATTCTTTAAGCTCAATGATGTATTTAAGCCTTGACATAAAATCATCTCCCATAAATTTAATTGAATTCAATTAATTAGTATTTACACCTGCAGAACCGTGATTCTGTTTTTTCTTGTAAAGATAATATGCTGATGCAATTATCACAGCTGACACTATTGGCTCTATATCTACACACTGGCACTCAACGTCAAAACCATCGAATGTGCCGCCTAATCTGCCTGTTGCGGTAGACCCTTGAAAATTTATGAGAACGTCAAATCCATCAACAATGCCTCCGCATCTGCCATAAACTGTATTCCCTTCATGTTTCAGTTTCAGGTCATGCCCATCAATACTACCGCCAATCCTGGCATCTACAAAATCACTTCCGATATTGCCAGATATGTCTTTTCCAAAAATCGCTCCCCCAAATCTTCCATTGATAGTACCATCAGTCAAAGAATACTTTATGTTTATATCATCACCAATGACAGAACCTCCAATTCTTCCATTAACATTTCCATCTTCTAACAGCGCATATATGTCATATCCTGCAAATACACCGCCGATTCTACCTTCAATGCTACCCATCACATATCTCCCCCTTATCTTACTATTATTTTTGCATAATGATAGTTTATCGTCAATAAATATTTTATAAATTTTGAAATCAAATTTATTGTGGTTATAATATAGATGGAGGTGTTTTAAATGGATGCAATAGAAGTATTAAAACAAAGAAGAGCTGTCAGAACTTTTGAAGATAAGCCAATACCAAAAAATATTTTAGAGGACATAATCGATTGCGGAAGATTGGCTCCGTCAGGAAACAACGCTCAACCATGGCATTTTGTGGTTGTCACTGATAAAGAGACTCTAAAGTTTATATCAGAGAAGGCTACATACGGCAAATTTATAAAAGATGCGGCAGCATGTGTCGTAGTATACTGCGAGAAAGACAATAGACATCATCTGGAAGACGGAGCAGCCGCAACAGAAAACATAATGTTAGCAGCAAAGGCACACGGCATTTCTTCATGCTGGGTCGCTGGATATGACCGCAGTTACGAAAATGACATTAATGAGCGGCTAAACGTTCCTTCTAATCTAAGGATGATTTCCATCATCCCATTAGGATACAGTCAAGACAATCCGGCCCCAAGAAACAAAAAATCATTGCAAGATGTAATCCATTGGGAGAAGTTTTAAAAAAATCGGCTTAATGCCGGGTTTTTGCATATTTTTTAGTTCTTTGATAAAAAATATACTTGAGAAAATACTTGATAAATTTTATTCCATACTGTATAATTTGGATGTAGTTAATTGATAATGATTATCATTATAAAATGGAGGTGAGCAGTTGTCAAGAGTAGTAACACCAAAGCATAGAATGTGCAGAATTGTAGGACATCCCCTATGCGGTAGCCCAAAGTGTCCTTCGTTAAAGCGGCCGTACGCTCCTGGACAGCATGGGCTAGCTAGAGGCAAAAAGCTTTCTGAATACGGTAGAAGACTCCTTGAAAAACAAAAACTCAAATCAATCTATAACGTCAAGGAAAGACAGTATAGAAGGTATTTTGAAAAAGCACTAAAAAGCAAGGAACCGACAAGTGAAAAACTTCTTTCACTTCTTGAAAGGCGCCTTGACAATATTGTATACAGGATGGGCTTTGCTCCTACAATATACTCTGCACGTCAGCTCGTTTCGCATGGCCATATATTAGTAAATGGCAAAAAAGTGAATATCCCATCTTATGAGGTAAATGTCGGAGACATCGTCTCTGTTAACGAAAAAAGTAAAAATATACCTATTATAAAACAAAGCATAGGCAGAAATAATATTCCACCATATATCAATGTCGATGTAGATAAAATGGAAGGCAAATTAATTAAACTACCAAGAAGAAGTGAAATTCCTGTAGAAATTGATGACCATTTATTAGTAGAGTTTTATTAAGCCTGGTGACAGTCCAGGCTTTAATTCTTTTAAAATTTTTTTATAAGTGATAAAATTAAATTGTAGAATATTTTGTGAAAGAAGGGGTAATATTGGAAACTGCAGTTGAACGGTTTTTAAGGTACGTAAAATATGAAACGACATCTGATGAAAACTCTTCGAAATGCCCAAGCACGGAAGGCCAGATGGCTTTTGCAAAAGTCTTATCTGACGAATTGAAATTCATAGGGCTTGAAGACGTTTCTGTTGATGAAAATGGCTATGTAATGGGCGTGATACCATCAAACATTGATAAAAATGTGCCTGTTGTGGGATTTATAGCTCATATGGATACAAGTCCTGATATGTCAGGAAAAAATGCAAATCCTCAGATTATAGAAAGCTATGATGGAAATGATATAGTTCTAAATAGAGATCTTAATGTAGTCTTGTCGCCAAATGATTTTCCTGAATTAAAGCAGTACATAGGAAAAACTTTGATTACAACAGATGGGACGACTCTATTAGGCGCTGATGACAAAGCAGGCATTGCAGAGATCATCACAGCTTGTGAATATCTTATTTCGCACCCTGAAATAAAACATGGCACGATAAAAATAAGCTTTACGCCAGACGAGGAAATTGGAAGAGGTGCTGATAAATTTGATGTAGAAAAATTTGGAGCAGATTTTGCATATACAATCGATGGTGAAAGCATTGGACAGTTAGAGTACGAGAATTTTAACGCTGCTTCAGCCAAAATAACAATACACGGTAGAAACGTCCATCCAGGTATGGCAAAGGGTAAGATGAAAAATTCAGTATTGATCGGGGTAGAACTTGCTTCCATGCTTCCACTTGAGGAAACACCTGCTAATACGGAAGGATATGAAGGCTTCTATCATCTGACCAATTTTGATGGAAACGTAGAAGAAACCCACATGCAATACATAATAAGGGATTTCGACAAAGAAAACTTTGAAAACCGAAAAAATTATCTGATAAATTTGATCAACAACTTAAATGAAAAATACGGCGAAAATACTGTTGAAATAGATTTAAAAGATCAATACTACAACATGAGAGAAATAATAGAAAAAGATATGAGGATAGTCGATATTGCAGTAAAGGCCATGGAACTATCTGATGTTAAGCCTAATATTTCCCCAATAAGAGGAGGAACAGACGGTGCAAGGCTTTCTTACATGGGCCTTCCTACTCCCAATATCTTCACTGGCGGTCACAATTTCCATGGCAGATACGAATACATACCTGCTTTTGCTATCGAAAAAGCTGTGGAAGTAATATTGAATATTGTAAAACTTGTAGCGGAAGTATAATTTTAAAGGGCCAATAACTGGCCCTTTTAGCTTAATTTCTCTTTTAAAAAAGCTACAGACTCATCTATGGCTCTTTTCTCCCAATCAAGCCTATTAAACGTATGGTCTGAACCATCTATTGATACTCTATGACCTTTTTCTTTGTAAACCGTCTTTAAAATTTCCTCAGATACGGTGTATGGAACAGCTTCATCTTTAGTCCCATGAATTATAAGTACATCTTTGTCATATCCTCTTGCAGATTGGAAAATATCGATGTCAATTATATCGGATACGAATCCCTTCCCTAAGGCAAGACCTCCTATGTCCACAAATCCATGTTGGCTAAGCAAATTTCCGGCTTCGCTTTGAGATTGGAGTATAATTATATCTCTCATGTTGAAAGCAGGGGCCCATAACACTAATGACTTGACGATGTCTTTGCGCTCATTTGCAATAATCGCAGCTATCGCACCACCCATGCTAAGTCCTAATATTCCTATATTATCAACATCTGTAGCCGGGTGATTTTTGACAAATTCTAAGATATGCCTTGCATCTTCTACTTCACCGCTGAATGTCATATCCATAAAATCTCCGTCACTTTCTCCAGAACCATAAAAATCAAATCTGACGCTGCCAATGCCTACCTTCTCCAGCTCTCTCGACAATTTTACAAATATGAAATGGGACTCTACTTTGTTGCCAGTAAAGCCGTGAAATATAGCTACCATTGGTACTTTTCCGCTTGCACTATCAGGAATGTGCATCATACCTCTCAATGTCTTAGATCCATACGTAAGCTCAACTGACTTTTGCATAATATCACCTCTCTTTTTTCTAAATTATACCATAAATTATATAAAATTTAAAATTTCATCAATGCTTACAATGTTAACTTCATTGCAAAACAAATCACTTTCAGCACATACAGCCATTTTATAGTCATCATCTACGCAAAACTGTTTAAAATGATATTTATTATCTTTCTCGCTTAAAAGCTTAATTTCATCGCCAATCTTTATGGTGAAAGAACTTAACGGTATATGAAGCCCCACTCCTAACATCTTTACATAGCTTTCCTTTAAAGTCCAAAGAGTAAAAAAATAGTCTATTTTATCCGGTGCCCTCAACATGTCTTCAAACTCATCACAGGAAAAAAACCGTTTAGCCACATTCAAGTTAACATCTCTAATTTTTTCAATGTCTAAGCCAAGGTTTTTTCTATCAACGGCTACAGATACCCATTGATATGAATGGGATATGCTGAAAAATATGCTTTTGTCTTTCAAAAAAGGCTTCCCATATTCATTATTATAAATTACAATATCCTCATTATTTAATCCAAATTTTTCAATCAATATAATCTTAAGCATTACATTTGCCAAAAGCGTCCTTACAGCATCTTCACGCTTTTTAATCTTGCTTATCCTTCGTCTCTTTTCTTCTGAGACAAAAGCTAACAATTTACTGTATTCATATTCTTCGATATTTCTCGTTACTTTTACAGCGTATACATCTACCATTAAAAATTCCTCCAAAAACTATCAAGATGAAATCCCAAATTGCATTTATTCACCTTTGTATATGGAAACCATTCTTTAGGAAATATCCTAATGTAATTTTTTTGCAAAAATCTTTCATCTATAAGTAAAATTATACCTTTATCTTCCTCAGTTCTTATGACACGCCCTGCTGACTGCATGACTTTGTTAAAACCAGGATAAAGGTAAGCAAATTCATAGCCCAGTCCATATTTCCTTTCAAAATACTCTCTAATAATATCCCTTTCAAGGCATATCTGCGGTATGCCTACACCAATTATTATAACACCTATCAAGCGGTCTTTTGTTAAATCAATGCCTTCCGAAAAAACTCCACCCAGTACACAAAAGGCCAAAACACCATTTTGACTGTCTTCAAACATTCTCAAAAAATCATCTTTCTCGTTTTCTTTCATTGTACTTTCCTGTTTAAGTAAATAGCCAGTAGCCCTCTCCTTGTAAATCTCGTACGCCATGTTTAAATATTCATAAGATGGAAAATACACAATATAATTTCCGCTTCTCTTTGATACTGCTGTATGTATATACTCAACTATTTCTTCCAAGGTTTTCTTTCTATCCTTGTATTTTGTAGACACATCATTCGCAATAAGTACCATCCTGTTTTTAGTATCAAATGGCGAATCAAGGCAAACACCATAATCTTCTCGACTACCACCTAATAAAGACATATAATACTTTATAGGAATAAGCGTTGCAGAAAAAAACACAGTACTTCGCACTTTTTCAAGTATTTCACTAAGCAACTTGGAAGGATCTAAGCAAAATAATTTGACTTTCACATCATCGCCTTTTTTCTCAACATAAGTCGTATATGACTCATCATACATATCAGAAACCTTCAAGTATCTAATCACTTCAAAATACAGATCAATGATTGCATCTTTAACAATCGGCTTTATTTCATTTAAAAGAAACAACTCCGCTTCCCTTATAAATTGTCTTAAATATCCATTTAGATCGCTAAACATCTCATTAGTCACAAGATAGCTATTTTCGTTACACTGCTTCTTCAATTTGAGAAACGCTGAATTGATTTTTGACAATGCCCTTTCAAGCTTGATGCTTTTACCTTTAATCTCCTTCTTTAACGACAAAAAATCTTTTTTGTATAATTCCGCTGAAAACATCTCCCTTGATCTATCCACTAAATTGTGGGCTTCATCCACAAGAAGTGTAAAATCAGTTTTGTCTTGAAAGAACCTTTTAAGTCCAACGTTTGGATCAAAGACATAATTGTAATCACAGATTACGACTTCTGCCCACAAAGACAAATCAAGTGATAGCTCAAAGGGGCATACAATATGTTTTTGGGCGTATTCCTCAATTTTTGCACGATTAAAATTGTCTTCATTTAAAAATATATCCATTATAGCATCGTTTATCCTATCAAAGTGACCTTTTGCATACACACATGCTTCAGGCGTACATTCGTTTTTTTCATTAAAGCATATTTTCTCCTTAGCAGTTAAAACCAATGTCTTTACTTTAAGCCCTTTGCCTCTCAGCGTATTGAATGTCTCCTCTGCCACCGTTCTGGCTATCGTCTTTGCTGTAAGATAAAATATCTTTGAAGTTAACCCTTTTTTCATCGCCTTCAAAGATGGGAATATTGTAGATATGGTTTTCCCTATCCCTGTTGGAGCTTGAACAAAAAGTTTTTTCCCACTTTCAATCGATTTGTAGACAGATGCCATAAGTTTTTTTTGCCCTTTTCGGAAATCTTTATATGGAAAATCAATTTTTTCTATAGAGCTGTTTCTTTCCTTTATCCAATTGTATGACATGCTTGCCCAATTGCAATACTTCTTAACAAGGTCATCAAAAAAAGTTTTTAACTCATCTATAGAATATGTATATCTAAAATATTTAATCTCATCATTGTCGACTTGATAATACGTAAGTTGAACGCCTATGGTATTCAAGCCATTTTGAACTGAATAAATGTATGCATAACATTTTGCCTGTGCTAAATGCAAAGGATTATAGCCTTCATCTATTTCATCTAAATTAGCACTCGTAGTCTTTATCTCATCAATTACCACATTGTCGTCATCTACAATGATGCCATCCGCACGACCCTCTATAGCAATGATAAACTCATCAAATTCTCTTTCATACCTTAACGTTACTTCCTTTTTGTAATTCTCGCCTTTGGAACTTTGAATTTTCTTGTGAATTTTTGTCCCTTCCAATGCCCTTAAATTGCTGCTGCCTAAAAACTCATTGTTTAAATCTCCACACCTCAATATAAATTCAACCAAATCTCTGACCGAAATCTTTATCTTTTCCTTAACCATCGCATCAAGTCCTTTAACACATCTATGGAAGTAGAAAATTTCTCGAATTGAATTATAACATAAATTCATTTAAGATGGTATAATATATGAGTAAATACGCATAGAAAGGGCTGTTCTTTTGATGGAAATACCAGCAGAACTTTTAAATGGCATAGAAGAAGAATCAAGCAGAATACCCGTAAATAGATTGATTTCTTTAGTTTCTGACATTTCTAATCGATACAGAAATACTGATGACAAATACATTTCTACATACGAAGAAGCCGTTGCATACATTTCATACAGGATGCCTGCTACATTTGGCGCTATATATGCAGTTTTAAAAGATATAAAAGATATATGCAGTAATATTAATCCAAAATCAATTTTGGATGTAGGCGCAGGCCCAGGTACTGCAATGTGGGCAGCAACCTCAATATGGAATGATGTTGAACAAATAACGCTTTTGGAAAAAAACAAGAACATGATAAAAATTGGCAAAAACCTGTCAGCAAATTCAAACAATAACTCTATTAAGAATTCCATTTGGATGGAAGTAGACTTGGAAAATTTGTCTGTATTGTCTAAACACGATATGGTAATTGCTTCGTACTCCATAGGTGAAATGAATGATGATGTACAGAGAGAAATAATAAAAAAACTGTGGGAAAGTGCTAATGACATGCTGATCATCATAGAGCCAGGAACTAAAATCGGTTTTTCTAATATAAAAAGAGCACGGGAAATTTTAGTATCCTTTGGTGCCCATGTAATATCCCCGTGTTCTCACGCTAATGGATGTCCAATAAATGATGATGACTGGTGTCACTTTTCATCCCGCATACAACGGGCAAGCATACACAGAAAAGTCAAAAACGGACAACTTTCGTATGAAGATGAAAAATTCTCATACATCTGTGTATCAAAGAAGCCTTGCAAAACGATAAAAGGCAGAATCATAAGGCACCCACAGATAAGAAAAGGCCACATAATACTGGATTTGTGCACAAATGATGGCATCAAGAAAGTCACAGTCAAAAAAAGCGATGGAGATATTTATAAGAAAGCCAGAAATATGAAATGGGGTTCTGTTTTTGAATGAATTTTAGGCTTGGTGTCAAATAACTAACTGTTTTTTCCGTTATTGCGTCCTCATCTGTTATACTGCTGCACAATAATGGAGAATTAACATCATATAAAGTCATATTGCCATCGACGACACTACTACTGTAATTTGCATAGCAATAAACGCACCCATGCATACACGTATTATAAGCTCCTATATCTACACTAGCAGCACAACCACATGCTTTTCTTTGATTTTTGTCTTTCCCATCTTTGACTTTGCGACCGGAAATTTCCTCAATCAAATGGGGATCGATGCATCTTCCATGCTCTATTCCAAATTGAGACAAATCTATTTCTTCTGCGCACGTTTCAATTTTGATAGAACATGCCTCCGCAATTTCTCCAAGCCTCCTGCCTATCCTTACTTTATCTTCATCGCTAATCTCAAAAGCGCCTATCTTCTCAAGGCCTTTCTTTGCTTTAGGGTAAAAATCCACAAAGCTTATGATACACTTTGATGTGTAACCTTGAAGCTTCGATGATAATACTTCAAAATATTTATAGTGGTACTCCTCGTTAACAGCTTTGGTTATGATGATGGGGTCATACCTCCAGATGACCCTATTTGGTCCTATTTTGTCTGACAATTTTTTAAATGTATCGATTATTCTCGATTTCTTTGGGGCATTTTTCTCAATCTTATCATCATAAGGATTCAATGTAAACTGAAAATAGTACGGATATCTATCAATAATTTGAAGATTATCAATCATATTTGCAGGATTTTTGCTCCAAAACACAAAACAATCTACAGCGTCAAGTGTTAAAGGTATCTTACTTACTTGACGATAATTAAATGGGTTTCTGACTAAAACATAACCTTCTTTGACTCTACTGTAAAACCAATCACTATAAAATGCAGGTATGTCTGTCCTTCTGCTGACACTTATTATCATGTATTATCCTTCCTTTTTATAAAGACCACTAACAAATTGCGTACAAACTTGTGTTTTTATCTTGTACAAAAATTATACTTTTCATTATGATCTTTGTCAATTTAAAATATCTTCTCAAATCATGAAATCCATGTAATAAGTCAGTCTTTAAATAGTTATCTTTCTTACCGACCGTTAGTCTATAAAAACTTATTAAAGAAAATACTTGACTTTAGTGTTAATATAATACTATATGGTAAGTACAGTATGGTAGGATAATTTCCATTTAACAAAGATAATAGGAGGACTGCCAAATGGATGCAATAGAATTGTTGAAAAATAGAAAAAGCTGTAGAAATTTTTCAGATATCCCTATCGACGATGACGTTTTAAATGACATATTAGAAGTTGGTTTAAATGCTGCCAGCGGAGGCAATACTCAACCATGTACCATAATTAAGATAAGGGACAAAAATAAAAAATCAAAACTTAAAGATCTGCTTGGCCAAAATTTCATTGAAAAATCTGATACTGTTTTAGTATTTCTTTTGGATTTTTACAAGCAGAAAAGATGGTGTGAAATAAATGTAGCGCCTTACGGGAGAAACAGATCGTTTTTAGAATTTATCATCTCTTTACAGGATGTAATGTGTGTTGCACAAAGCATTGAATGTGCATGTACTTTAAAAGGTATAGGCAGTGTTTATTTGGGTACGCCAAATTTACGCTATGAAGAAATGAAAGATCTTTTAGAATTGCCAGAGCTCACTATACCTGTTCTCGCTATGTGCCTTGGAAATATAAAAGGTACACTAAATACGAGAAGAAAGCTTCAAAAAGGTGCAGTCATTTTTGACGAGAAGTACAATAAATTAAGCGATGATGAAATCGAAAGATATTATAGAGAAAAATATCAAAACAACAACACGTTCATCAATGACAAAAACAGCTATTTGATAGATGAGCTTTATAATATCGCTTCAATGGTTAATGGAAAAGACTTTGCAGACAAAGTAAAAGCAAATGTTGAAAAAAACGGCTACATAAATCCAGCACAAAAATTATTCGGTCTTCATTACAATCCTATAGAAATGATAGGCATGAATCAATGGATATGGAACTTTTTCAAAGAACAAGGCTTTGATTTTTTAGATGAAACATTTCACATTAATAGACTGGATGTAAAATAATTACATTTTTTCTATTATAGCATCTTATTCTCAATATATTAATCTACTTCATTTCAAATGGGTGGGGAAGAAAACATCTTCCCCACTATAAAATTTCTACGTATCCATCCGTTCCATTAACTCGTATTCTTCGCCCATCTTTAATAAGCTTCGTAGCATTTTCTACACCTACAACCGCAGGCAAGCCGTATTCTCTTGCAATAACAGAACCGTGGGTCATCATTCCACCTACTTCTGTTACCAAGCCTTTTATAGATACAAATACTGGCGTCCAACTTGGATCAGTGTAAGCAGTGACCAAAATATCTCCTTCCTTTAGATCAGCATCTTCCATTTTTAAAATAACACGCGCTCGACCCTCAATGATACCAGATGAAGCTGGTATACCAGCCAGTGCATTTTTAGGAATTTTAGCAGTATCATATTCACCTGATATAACCTCACCTTCAGAGGTCATTATACGGGATGGTATTAATCCCTCAAATAACTTATATTCCTCTTTTCTCTTCTCTATGATATTGTAATCAAGGCGATTTGTACGAACGGTTTCCCAGAGTTCATCAAAAGACAGATAATAAATATCTTCCTTCTCACGGATAACTCCATTTTGCACGAGCTGGGCGACATCCATCAGCAAAGCTTGCTTGATGATCCAGAAACACTTCATCATCAAGTGCTTCGGGTACTCCCGATATCCAATAAAATTACGCAAAATGCTTATCATTTTCTTTGTCTTTTTTGCCTTTTGTTTCCCACCAGGCAATTTTTCTAAACGAGTCAGGAGTTCTTGTTCCTTCTGTTCTGCTTCCATTAAGCCCTGTTCAAATATAGCTTTATGAGCACCCGGCTCAAAGTTCTTGGTGTTGCTAAGAATCATAGGGATAAGGGCGGTCGGCTTTTCATTGAACCGAGGCCTGGTGATATCGATCTCACCTGGACAGCGAAATCCATATTTTTCAAGATATGCCCGTATGGATTTACCTACAACATTGCCATCTTCCAACATTGCCATGTCCTGAAAAAAAGTCTCATCATTTGCGTGTTTTAAATAATCCATGACTGACGGATATTGACGGACGATGTCTGCTACATCAAGCAGCTCCAGCCCCATTTCAGAGGTAATGTTGTTGGCTACCGATCGAGAAAGTGAATCTGCCGCCTTTCTTTCACCCAGCCATTTTTCCATTTTCTTGTTAATCCAACTAGTTGCATATATTCCGAGAAAAACCACGCCCATACCTTGCGACATGACTTCTTTTATTTGTTTAATCGCCTTTAAAATGAAGTCAAACAGTTCGTCTCCGGACAGGTTTGAGATCCTTTGCTGTAGTTCTCTAACAACTGCCTCATTCCGGGACATCAGGGTTCGAACAATGGACACGTCGTTGCTGCGATACAGCTTGATAAACTGAATGGGTATCGACCATGAGAAATACCCCTTCATACTAAAGGCCTTTACACCATGTGCCAATGATTTCATGAATTCTTTTCGCTTTATTATATTCATGATCGCACTGTGCATGAGAGGATCCATACCGCGCGTGGCTGCGACCACGGTCTTTCGTCCCGTGAAGGAAGCCAAATCGGGCGCGATATCGAAGTACAGCCTCCCTCCGATTTCAATCAGTGGAAACTCGTCGGACAATATCTTAAAAAGGGATAATCCCAATGGTTTCATAGCATCAGTCATCATCTGCTGATGACCAAAAGACATATACACATGGTTTTTCCCATCCTGTACGTCTGGAATAGTGTATAAAGTGGTTATGGGACGGCTCTGGACAATAAAGAATTTATTTTCACGCAGGCACCATTCGATATCCTGTGGACAACCAAAATAAGCCTCAATTGTTCTGCCAATTTTTTCAAGTTGCAATATTTGTTCGTCTGTAAGTGTCTGCATATTCTGTCGTTCGGTCTCGATCTGATGTTTTTCCGTACCTCCATCTTTTATAGGATAAACAGCCAATTTCTTGATTGAAATTTTTCTATCAACTATCCTGCTTTCCCGTACTTTATAGTTATCCGCATTTACCAGCCCAGAAACCAGCGCTTCACCAAGCCCAAAACTTGCATCGATAGATAAAACTTTTCTATTTCCAGTAATAGGATCGGCAGTAAACATGATCCCAGACGCCTCTGGAAAGACCATCTTCTGGATAATCACAGCCAGATAAACCTTACGATGATCAAAACCATTTCGAATACGATAGGTCACAGCACGATCTGTAAACAGCGATGCCCAGCATTTGCGAATATGCTTAATAATATCTTCCTTCCCAATAATATTTAAATACGTATCTTGCTGACCTGCAAATGAGGCTGTCAGCAGATCCTCCGCTGTGGCGCTGGAACGCACAGCATAGGTATTTTTCTCCCCAAGCTGTTCAAGATAACCGGCAATCTCATTGTCTATTGCCTTAGGTATAAATATTCCTTCGATGACTTTGCGGATTTTAGCACTGATTTCACCGATGCCTTTCCTGTCATCTGCTTTTAGAAGTGACAATTGGTCCAACAGTAAACGAAGCCCCTCATTAGCCTCAATAATTTCTTTATACGCTTCGGTGGTAACACAAAAGCCCTCTGGCACTTGTATCCCATCGATTCTTGACAATTCTCCAAGGTTTGCACCTTTGCCACCGACAAGTGCAAGTTTGGTTTTATCGATTTCTTGAAAACTTAGGACATATGGATTCATACATATTCTCCCTTCTATCTGAACATATCTTAATTTAACAAATCAGTTTTGAGCAAATCGAGTGTATTCCTCTTTATAAAAATTCTTTTTAAAAAGATCTATATATCCATAAAACTCATGACATAATACATCAAGATCAATATCATTTGCAGGTAATTTACTTAAATACCCATCTGTTAATAGGGTGAATATTTTCATAATCATTTTTGGATCAATATCATCTTTAAATTTTGAAGTATCGACGCCAAAAGCAATTTTATTTCTCAAATTTTCAAGTTCTTTATTAGATAAAATAGCCTTTATATCGTCCTTTACCTCGTCATCATTTTCAAAATATGCACTCTTTAAAAAAGAAGGCATAGAAGGATATTTTTTTAAAATAGAAATTTCTATTTCTGTAACATGCTTAATTCTGTCAAAGAAATCAGTAATAGTGTCATCGAATTTTTCATTTATTTCATTCAGAAAAATATTGCCACACAATTCTAGCAAATATAAGTATAAGGCTTTTTTCGATCCAAAATAATGAAATATCAATGCTTTTGAAACTTTAGCAACATTGGCAATATCATTTATTGATGTTTTTTTATATCCGTTAACAGCAAAGCATGTCATAGCAGCATCGATTATTTTTCGTCGTTTTTCCACAGGTAAATCTAATAATTTATCCAAAAGCATCACCTCACAAATGTATTGACCAAATCGGTTAATAATATTATAACATCATTAACCGATTTGGTCAATAACATAAAATTCACTCATATAACACAATTTTTATGAGAATCACTTACATGGCAGCGTCCATCAAATTACTTCCATCAAAATGCTTAAAGTTAACCACCTGATTTAATAACATTTCTCATAACAATATAAAAAACCTGCCTCTAAAAAGCAGGTTTAAATACACATAGTTTATAAAACAATACAGAGCCTATATGTATCTCCACTACAATAAAATATATTACCAAATGAAAGGTATCAACTTTTTTGTCTTTTTAGCATAAATCTTGTATCTATCACCAAATGCTTCAATTAACATTTCTTCTTCCGTCTTTATTCTATAAATATATGTCGGTAAAATACATGCAGAAATTATTATGATACTAATAATATTACCCATAGAAATACTCGCACCAATAAAGAGCAAAATAGTTCCTAAATATCCAGGATGCCTAATATATTTGTAAATTCCATTTGATACAACTACATGGTTTTCAGTTATTTTCAATGTCCTTGTGTAGAATCTTCCAAGTGTAATGAAAGCCGTTATCCTTATGATAAGACCTGTAAGGATAATAACAAGACCAACGAAATTAAATCGTAAGCCAGAATTAATAAATCCAATTTTATAATAGTTAAATAATGGTGTAATTATTAATAGCAATATTGCCACGAGAAAAGAAAGTCCTATAATATCAGTAGTTCTTTTATCGTGCTTAGATTTTTCAAGTGTCTTAGCATCATTATCTTTGCGAAGTCTTCTTTCAATGAAAAAAAAGAAAATGATAAATACATATACAAGTAGATAAATAATTATCAAAGTAATTCCTCCCCTTATTTTTTAATTTTTTTGATTTTATTTAGTTCATCTACAAATGCTGGCTTATTTTTGTATAAAGCAATTAGCTTATCAACTATTTCCTCCATATTTTTATTGCCTGCTATCTTTTTATACTTTTTAACAACTTCACATACTTTTTTATACTCTTTTCTATTAGATGATGAATTTGCAACTGCCATTATATGCTTTTTATATACCTCAATCACCTCATCCTTAAACTTTTCTTGCAACATTTCAGCATATCCTTCTATGATACTTGGATTTTCTTTTACAAACTCCATTATCTCATCAAGATCTTTTTCTTCCACTATAAGCTTAAGATAAATATTCCTACTGACCCATCCATCATTCTTTCTTAATTCTTGTTTTAAGTTATTGTAAAATTCTGCCTTATCACCTGTAATTAGTTCTTTAAGTTCATTGTAATATTCAAAGTTGCCTTCAAAAAGAAGTTCTTTGGCTAACTTTTTTTGTTCTTCTTTTAGAGAAAGTTTTTTATATGCTTCATATCTTATTTTCTTCCATTTTAATACCAATCCTGCATATTTTTTGTCTTTCTTTTCGCCTTCTAAAGCTAATTCTATAACTTTATTAAACTTTTTTTCTTTCATAAACTTACTTATGAGTAACTCCCTAAATGAGGTATAATTTAAATTTTTTTCTATAAACTCTAAAGCTTCTTCATAAGTACCATAAGTATCAATTATTTCAAATAATATTTGCAGCATCTTCTCATTGCTGTATCTTTTATACTCATCACCCGAATTCATGGCAATAATAGACTTTATTTTCGCTATAAGCTCATTCCTTAGCTTTTCGATATCTGCAAATTCAAGACATAATCTAAGAAGATCAATTTTATAATCATTCCATTCGTCGAAAATTTCGTTGTCAATTTGCCTAAGCAATTTATTAAATATCTCCTCTTTTAAATCATCATCTAAATAACTACCATCTGTTACTATATCTCCTATTAAGTCTATAGTTTCAGATACAAGGAAACCTATTTCGCCATTGGAATCATCAGCGTATTGAAAAATTCTTATAGACTCGTTAAGCAGAAGAAATGCAATATCCAAAGTTAATAATATATCATCGGTATTCCTTGCTTTTCGCAATATATCTTCCATATCATTTACAAAGCTATAAGTTTCTCTATACGATACAAAACCTTCTCTACCTGTATATTTTTCCACATTTGATTTCAAGCTATTCCTTATCTATCAACACTACGCATTCTGTATGGATCGAGTTGATGGAATTGATGTCTGTGGGCCATTTTTTATAGTATCTGTTCGAAGGAACATATCAATGGGTTTTTCGGCCATTTTTGAAAAAACGTCGTTCGGGGAAACATGTCCAATGAACTTACTACTACGCTTTGAGTCCTTAAAGCAATTGATATATTTCATTTATAATGTTGATTGTAAATATCAGTTGCTTGAAATAATTATCCATGTAAATTCCGTTTCAACTTGATTTAAAAGCTTTAGTTTAGAGTAATTTGGTAAATCATACAAACTCACACCAGATAATCACTTTTTTCATATTGTTTATACATCACAACTTTTCGCCAATCCTGTTTAAAGAAAAATCATCACTCTTTTTGCACACAATATGCAATTGAAATGGTGGTTTTATCTTATGTGAGCTCAATTTATACGATGCTACTATTATGTCTAACAGCTCCTGCTTGGTCAGTAGTTTGTCTTCAAAACGTGTAATTCCCGATCCCAATATAGGAATACACACATCTTTTTGCCCATAATACTTATCAATCTCATTCCACAGTATTGATAGGCAATCAAGGAATTCTTCACGTGAGAAAAAACATCCTCGTCCATCCTCGTCTAATTTAGCAAATGCCATCAATAGGTCATCACCGTTTGGCACCAATCTTCCTGACTCATACCTCACTTTGCCTTGATATCTTGACTTCCCCTTAGCTGGCTTTAGCTGAGCTTTTTCAATCAAAGCTTGCATGTTATGTATTGGATTTGCTGTAAGGTATTGTCCACAGATAGAACTGCGTTTAACATCCGAAGGCTCATCTCCTACACTCGTTGTGAAACATTCGTCAAAATTAATAACTCTTTTACAGTTTTCTTTCTTAAGTATGTCCCCATATTCAATCACAATGCTATAACCGTGTCCTTTTATGCAAATGCTCCTTCTAACACAACGATAAATAGCATGAGCTATTACTACTATGACGAATATAGTAATAAAAGTCAAAAGACGGTTTAATATTACATTCACTTTGTTGGAAGCATCCTTTATCAGTTTGCATCCTTCAAAACTCGCTTCAGGGACAAACGTAAAAACCATAGAAATTATACTCAATGCCCAAGTGAAACTTATTTTTAAGAACTTATTCATATCCAAGCACCTGTTTTACGTAAGCATAATTGCCAACTTTCTCACCATAATTATTCTTTATCCAAAAAGGCTGCGCATCCGATTCATAATCTGCCATATAAGAAGGAAGCCAGTTTGTTTCCTTTTGTAACGAGTTATAAACAACAATGATGGGCTTTTTACGTTTTTTTGCTTGTTCAAACTCGTGCCGGAGATAAGAATACGCATTTATGTTACCAACATCATCATCTGCTCCGGGAGAACAAGTCATAGATACCTTACAAGGCTTGGAACCATTAATATTTTGCTTATATGGAGTACAACTGCAATTTATCTGGTCTTTTGTCGCTCGAGAACAACTGCTGCCCGCTGTACGTGATGCTGTCTTATCGCCAATTACAATAATAACAGCGGAAGATGCATTTATCTGTCGATTAAACTCTTGTTTCAAGTCACAAGGTCGACAATCGGGATCATTTGAAACGCTACCTGAAACCACTTTAGACATATCTATGAAGTCTACTTTATGCAGATTATCAGTGCCCCATTTATTGAGTGTTTCAACAACATTACGGTCGCCGCTATCTTCTGAATAATCTGCACTAATATAAACTCGTTTGCTCATAATATTTACCCCCTATAATACTAACTTGTTGCTGTAATATTCAGATTTCCAATATATCCATAATGTACACTTAACATATGTCTAGCAATAATACACCACAATATATATAATACCACTTTTTATTAAACTTTTCTACAACACGCTCTATTTCAGCGACTGCCGATAAAATCGTCATCATCAGCTTGCCGCTACCTGTGGATGAATCCAGCCGGTCCTCTGCGCAAATAAGATTTACGTTATATTCTTGTAACTTTTGTAGGGAATTTAATACGTCGGCTGCATTTCTATCAAAACGTGATAATTTAAAAACCATTACATAATCAACGTTAAGTTTGCCTGACTCGATGTCTTCAATCATGTGGATAAAATCGTCCCGCCCAGCTATACTTTTGCCAGACCTACCTTCATCTTTATAAACATTAACTATCTCTATATCGTAGGCTCTGGCATATCTCTCGATTGACGCAAGCTGTGCATCAATCGAGTAGCCTTCGACTTGCATACTTGTCGATACTCGCAAATATGTAACTACTTTTTTCTTTACTTCTTTTTCAACCATATAGCCACCGTCCTTCGGAAGTAGTATATCACACAGAAAAATTGTGGGCAAATAAAAAAGACTACCTTCATTGGTAGTCCGTTGAAAACATCTATTCAAATTATTTACCGGCTTTATCTTTGTTCTTATCATCTATTGCGTTAATAACCGACTGTCCGTATTTTTCAATCATATTCGTTAAATGAATTGTGAATTTTCTTTTTATCTTTTCTTGATTCATATATGTAACCTCCCAATCACTTTTGAGAGGATTTATGCAATGCACACATTTGCACAGATAAAACCTCAAAAATTTATGATAAAATAGTATCGGCTCACACTGCGTAAGGAGGTGATTGATTGCGTAAGCAGCAAATAAAGCAGCTTACGAGGGCGGAAAAGCGTAAGCTTATCGAAGACAGACTGCGTATTACTCCCGAATTATCAGATAGAGCAATAGCAATGATGTTGGGGGTTTCTCCAACAACTGTCGGCTCTGTAAGACGGGAATTATCGGATAAAACTGTCCAAAATGGACAGTCGGACACAAATGATTATAACTGGACTAAACACCCTTATCTTTTAGCACATCCGGAGATTTTAGAAAATATTTCGGAAAGAAGTTTGAGAGCACTAAAAGCCCCCGGTGTATTGGACCTGATGGCACAGCGGGGAAGTAAATCTCCCCGATACTGTCAAAGGCTTTTGTATCAGATGCGTAAGGCGAATAAAACTGCCTCCGTTAAAATTACGGAGGACGACGTCAAGGTGTTCGTTGACGATATATGGGACAGGCCTACCTCAAATAAAGGACGAATCCGTTGATTTAGTTTTTGTTAACCCGCGCCTTACGACGGACGAGCTGTCAAAGAACTATACCGTCATATTGCGTCTGTTGCCGGACGAATATTAAAAGAAAGCGGCTCACTCGTAGTCATGTGCGGTGGAGCACACCTTGATATAGCCATGAAAGAACTTACATCGGATAAAAGACTTCGATTTAATTGGGATTTAGCTTACATTTGTAAAAGAGAATCGCCTCTGATACATGCGAGAAAAGTTGTAACTGCCTATAAGCACGTGATATGGCTTGTAAAAGGGATTTGCGAAGGTGAACTGGTTTACGATGTTATAGAAGCTCCCCCGGACGATGGGACGGATATAACCTATCATCGCTGGGGGGGCAGAGCGTAGAAGGGATTAAAGATATACTGCGTAGGTTAAGTAAGAACGGAGACGTCGAATGCGACCCTATGTGCGGAGGTGGCTCGACTGTCATAGCCACCCTGGAATTAGGTGGTCGTAAGATCATAGCTTGCGATGTGGCCGAAGACGCAATTAAGGTTACGAAGAAAAGAGTGCGTCAGTTCTTCGAGAACGCCGATAAAACCTGACGTCGTAGGCCTACGACGCCCTCTGCGTAAGCCACTCCTTCCTCCAACTCACACTCATGTCACCTACACATGCATTGGTCGCATTATAAAATATTGCAAGGCCTAGTTTGTTTTCATATTGAGAATAAAAATCTATAAAAATTTAAAACTCGTTTATAAAGAATGAGGTTGATTATTAATATGTTTACCTTTGAATATGAATTCATTGATGATAATGCAGATGATTACGGAAAAAATGAGGTCTTTGTAACTACCAAAACAAAAATCGGCCTAATCATTTGCATAATCGTTTGTATGCGTCCGTCTGGAAAATCCCGTAATTGAGGGATTTTCCAGCAACTTGATGTTCAAACATTTTACGGACGACATTAATCGTAGCTTCACCTTACAGATGGTGTAGATTCTCACATCGTATGGAACGCTGCAAGATGTCCGATAAAACCTTGCGTGACAGGCTTACGCATCCATCTGTGTAAACTACTCCTGTGTTTCCACACATTCACTCCAGCATCCACACCTGCATTATACCCATTATAAATATTTGCAAGGCATAATTTAGTTTCCGATACGCAATAAGATCAAAAAAACTCATCTATTGCATATAAGTTTTTAAGTTATTATTTATCATATGATAAACAAACCAGCAATTTGTCATACTGTATTTTTTATCGAAGTTACTTTTAGCTTACTAATTTTAGTGGTTACGATAGTCAGAAATCCTTTTGCTATCGGATAAAATTAGATGTCGTTAAGATGCAAACGAAAAAGCTATCGACCTTACAACACTCATATAAAGAGTGTTGCGTAAATATGGTCGGTGTCCTGAAACGCAATGTGCTAAGGCCTCTTGACACTACCTCGTCGTCCAGATGAATAATCCTGTTTTTTGGTGCATCAGTGCTTGCGCAAACACTTAAGAGAAAACTTGCCAATAAAACCGGTATTAGCTTTCTCATGATATATCTCTCCCATGTCCTATCGTAGTCATCGCTTGCGCATAAACTGCTGAAACACTGTTTGTACGCTTCAAATCGCTTTACAATCGCTTTGAGATTTTACTCTTGAAGTTTTGGTCGACTCAGTGTATAAAAACCTTTTGAAGGGCTGCTTACGCTCGAAAAATAATGGTTAAAAAACACCCCTTAGCAAAATTGACTGCTAAGTGGTGTTTTTATGACTTTAAAAAGATTAAACCTCAATAAAAATTCACAATTCACTTTATAATTCTTATATGCTTATTGTTTTTATCGCAGCGCATATTAAAAGCCCTACTTTACTACTACTTTCTCTTCTATAAATTCTTCGAAACTATCTATATCTTCAAATCCTACTTCAGTACCTAAAGCCTCAAAGTGTTTCTTTCCGCATTCAATTTTAGCTCTTTCCGTTGGTCTTAGGGCATCAAACATAGTATCAGCTTTGGTTTCTAGTACAAAGTATAACTTATCTTTACCGTCCGCATCGATTAGTACAGCCCAGTCAGGATTATAGCTGCCTAGTGGAGTGGGTATAGTAAACCAACCGGGAAGCTTTGCATACAACTTAACTTTGCTATTGTTTTCAAAGCTTCTAGCAAATTTCTCTTCGTTGGCGCTATCATATACAACATATTCGTATACTGACTTTTTACTTTCCATCATGTTTTTGGACAAGTAGCCGATAAGTTCCTCACTTTCAAAAAGTTCTTGTGCATAATATTCGTCGTTACCAATCTTTGTGTATTTAATGCCATCAACTATCATTAACCTCATTTTAGCAGTGATAATTTGCGCTACTTGCTCCATATATTTTTGAGGGTTCTTCTTAAAAAGGTGGAGAGTATTGCTTCTTATTAGTATCTCCACAATAGTTTTTCTTGTCAAATTGGTTTCATTCTGGAGATAGGCAATGATATCAGGTAGATTTTCCTGTTGGTTATCCAAAGCAACAGCATATCTATCTGATTCTTCCGCAACGACCCCACCGGCACTAATATCAAGTCCTGCTTTCATATATATAAGCTTTGGAGAACTTACAAATAAGCTTTTCTGCATCTCTCTACAACATTCATCAATTAGCTTTCCACTATCAAAATCTACAGAATAGGTAGTTTTGTATTTTATCCTATCCCATAGCTCTTTAAACTCAGGGTCAAGATAGACCTGCTTATTAAGCTTAATAGCTTTTTTATCACTATTGTTCTTGATATTAAGTCCGCTACACACTTTTCTGGCAAGAGCCGTAATCTCTGTCTTTACATGTTCATATTCTTCCGGTACATTTAGCTTGTTATCTTTTATATCAATTTTCAGCTTATCCTGCACTTTACCTGTTTCATCAATATAGCCATTATCTAAAAATGCTTTGAATATAGCCTCAGAAGCTTCCTGTCCTAAATACTTTATACTTCCATCCTCTTGCTTTACCGGAATATTAGCAAATAAATGAGTTTCAATAATGCCAAATCGTATGCCGCTTTCAGTTTCGTATTCTTTCTGGAGCTTAGCTGCAAATTCCTCATAGCTTTCATTAGCGATAACCGTCAGTGTGTTTACAAAAGAACCATACTGACGTTCTCCTTCCTGACTAACACAAAGACGCAAGCCACGACCAATCTCTTGACGCTTTTTGACCTCGCTCTGCGTTTCATTTAGGGTACATATCTGGAACACATTGGGGTTATCCCAGCCTTCACGTAATGCTGAGTGTGAGAAGATAAATCTAAGTTTAGTATCAAAGGATAAAAGACGCTCCTTGTCTTTCATAATCAAGTTATAAGTATCTTCATCATCTTGCGTAGAACCACTGGTATCTTTTAAGACACCTTTTTTATCTGCTGAAAAATAGCCATTGTGGACTTCTTCTGCATCAGTATCTAAATCAATATCTTTAAACAGCGTATTATACTTAGGCTGTCTTATGAGGTCGTTATAATGTTTTTCAAAGAGCTTTGCATAGATACCCTTTTGAGGATTCCCATTTTCATCATAGTAACGATAATTTGCCACACGGTCTATAAAGAACAGGCTCAAGACTTTTATTCCTAGCTTATTTAATACCAGTTCCTTATCTAGGTGCTCCTCAATAGTCTTTCTAATCATCTGTTCTTTAATGGCCAGGTCGTCCACATCTCCTATAGGTTTTCCTATACGTAGAATATCCGGCTTGCTTGTAAAGGCGACATATTCATTCCCAACTTCGCAATAAATCTCGCTAACAATATATCCTTCATATACATCACGTCCTCCGGATTTTTCATAAAGGTCATCTCCACGCTTAACTGTTACTGGTCTCCGTTCGACCACACCTTTTTTATTTTTGACGTCCATCTCTATTCTTGCAGTTATAGGAGATTTTTTATTGTCTACAAATAAAAGCTTCAAATATGCTTTATTGTGGTAGTCTTTAGTTGTAAACCCAGCAACTTCTATCTGCTTAACCAGACCTAAATTATAGCTGTCTACTGCATCCAGCTTATAAACCAGATTGTGCCTTTCCACATGAGTTGCTGAGTAACGTAATATACATAAAGGATTAAGGGACTTAATTGCCTCTTTGGCTTTAGGAGTCGTGTCTACCGATTGCGGCTCGTCTATAATAACGATGGGTCTGGTCTCCTGAATAAGCTCAATTGGCTTCATACCGTTTAATCTGTCATTTGTCCTATGAATAATATTGGCTTTAGTTTCTTTAGTAGGGTCTGTAAAACTTTTTCTAAAAGCGTCAATATTTATAACCATAATCTCAATATTATCGCTCACCGCAAAACTTCTTACCTGTTCCAGCTTGCTGCTGTCATATATGAAGTAGTGATAAATTGTATTATCATATAATTCCTTAAAGTGTTCCTCTGTAATTTGTAAGGTTTTATACACACCTTCTTTAATGGCAATGCTCGGAACAACAATAATAAACTTGGAAAACCCATAGTTTTTATGGAGTTCAAAGATTGTCCTTAAGTAGACATAGGTCTTACCTGTACCGGTTTCCATCTCTATATCAAAGTCATATTCTCCAGCTTTCAGGAATTTTGTTTGTGGTAGGCCATTTCTAAGCTGGACTTCTTGCAAATTTTTAAGTATCTCTTCTTCATCCAGTTCAAGCCTATTGCCTATACCGTTTTCTGTATCAAACAGGCCTATTTGTCCATTATAAGCAGATACAGTAAAATTGGTTTGCATAGGTGTTTGGCCCCTAAACAAATCCACAACGGAAGCTATGGCCTGCTGTTGGTATCCTAAGTTTTTTTCAAATTTTAGCTTCATTTGGACCATACCTCCCTATATAGTTATAAATTCCTCAATTCCGCCGGATTTAAGTATTTCCTTGATATTGGTCTTATTGCTATCTGATTTGAATCCATTATCCTTAAATACAACTCTGCTGCTTTCAGGTGATAATTCTTTTACTTTTGCTAAAATACCACTAGCAACCTCTGTTGTAATTTCGTCATAAAGACAAATCATAAGCATACCAAAACCAATAGAATAAACTTTCTTACCGGCAATTGTAAACTCATCAACTGGATAAGTCAGGTCAAGGCCATATTTGAGCATTATCTCATAAACAACATCAAGTTCCGTCCTGCCGTCTACAAAATTGTCTATATAATCCATTAAAGAATACTCTAAATTATCATAATCTGGCTGCCATTTTCGTATATTAGAGGTATCAAGCTTAAACACCTTAAAGCCAATATCAAGGTTTTCTATATTCTCTTTATCTTTATATTCTTCTTTGATTTTTTCACCAGCACGGCGGATACGCTCTTTACCTATCTCACTGATATTCTTATAGCCGGCTTTGTAGGCTTCGCTATTTTCATCCGTAGGCTCTGGAAGCTGTACCATAATAAATCTACGATTGCCACCGTCTTCGGCATTAAGCTGCATTACAGCATGGGCTGTAGTTGCTGAGCCAGAAAAAAAGTCAAGAATTATTGAATTCTCATTCTTTGGTGTAGCTCTTATTAGAGCTTTAAGTAGATTAGTTGACTTAGGATAGTCAAAGTACTTTCGCCCATCAAATAACTGTTTTAACTCTGTATCTCCATTCGAAATATTCGTGATAATATCCTTAAGAACAGTTGTTTTGAAATCTCTGATTTTCGTATATATCTCATAGCTACCAGACCTTGTCTTTAACACAATCAAATTATAACTTTCGTTAACTATTTTTTGGCGTGACCATCTCCAAGCATGATATTTGTGTGTACCATCATCGTTCTTGTGTGGCTCTATTTCTATAAATCCAGCCTTATTTAAACCTATGTCATCAGGTATCAGTTCTCCAGTATCTGGATTATAGTAAATAGAGAACACAAGATTTGGTCTTGTTTCCTCATTAAACATGCGGTTATGGTTATAAAGTGTGTCTCCAACTGCAAACTCGCCTCGTTCATCTGTTCGTATATCTTTATTGAATCCTTTATAAGCGTCAGGCATTGCCTCTTTTGCAAACTTAATAGGAATTGTAAAGGTAGAAAGATTGTTAATATCCTTAGCGTAGACTAATATAAATTCGTAGGTTTTAGCCGCTCCGCATCCTGAAATTTGTCTACCAGTAATATTGTTTATCCACGCAATCTTGTTAACAAAATTATCTTCCCCAAACACCTCATTACAAATTTTCTTAAGATTATCCACTTCATTATCATCAATGCTAATAAAAATAACCCCATCATCAGTCAGCAAATTCCTAGCCAATCTCAATCTTGGATACATCATATTAAGCCAGTCAGTATGGTATCGACCACTGGTTTCTGTATTTGTGCTTATTGGCTTACCATTGCCATCTACTTGTCCTGTAATTCTCTTGTAGTTTTCAATGTTATCATGAAAATCGTCCTTATAAACAAAGTCTTTTCCCGTGTTGTAGGGCGGGTCTATGTATATCATTTTAATCTTTCCATAGTAGCTTTTTTGCAAAAGCTTTAATACTTCCAGATTATCGCCTTCTATGTAAAGGTTCTGTGTCGTATCCCAGTTTTTACTTTCTTCTTTACATGGTCTTAAAGTTCCCAGTGAAGGTGTTTGGGATAAACGCAGGGCACGCCCTTTACCGTTCCAAGTGAAGTTGTAGCGTTCGTTACTATCATCTACATATTCCCCTAGAATTTGTTTCAGCTTTTCAAAATCTACCTTTCCCTCTGTAACAACTTCAGGGAACATAGTCATTAACTTCTTGATATTTTCTTCTGCTATGTCAGGGGTTTTGCCCGTAAGTGTTGTTTCTATCATTCGTTATCTCCTCCAAGTAATTTATTTTTACTCTGTTCTAGCCTCTTAATCTCTATATTTAGCTCCATCTTGCAATTAAACTGAGTTTCCTTTTTTAGTTTAGACCTCAGACTTATTATTTTTTGTTCTATGTCTTCTATCTTAGCCGTAAGCTCTCTTGCCTCCGTACCTGTTATAGTGTCATCCATCGGCATAATAGTTGATAGGTTATAAACACTGATAGCATCTACAATATCACTATAAAGTGTATAAAAATTTGTAAACCTCATTTGCTTTATATCAAGCTTAGAGAATAAAGCACTATCGCTCTCTAACCAGTCAGTAGAGATAAATTCCTCAACGGTATTCTTACTGCTGTCACTTTGGCTTGTCCTCTGGTGAGCCACATAAAACCGTCTTTTATCTTCCAGCTTAAAAATCAGCAACATAGGGTAGGGGATAGTCCTCATAATAATCTCTGCTATTCTGTTAAGCCCATAATCTTTATTTACAATAACTTCTATAACTTCAATCTCCGGATATTCCCGCACTTCATCCTTATAGGCCGGTATGTTTATTGTTTCAGGTTTAAGGCAGTAGAGCCATACTATCTTGTTTATGATATCTGTAAACAAATACTTATCACTGGAAGACAAATTAGCATTTTCATAAAACAGCTTTTTATATATAGTGCTACCGATAAAGCAGCTATCAGGGATGTTTAAAAAACTATAATCATCCATAGCTACTCCCCCTAACCCTTTATGACTAAAAATGTAATTAGTTCAAAATCCTCAATACCATCAAAGATTCTTTTCGGCATGATGGTACCTCCTTTGCTAAAAAGGCTGGCCACTCCAATCTCCTGCTTCTTGCCTATAATGTTTTCAATAGAAGCTTCCAACAAATCTGAATAATGTTTCATTTTACGGCCATCATTGGTCTCTTTATTAAATTCCTCTGCCAACTCTTTAAATACTTCTTTTTGTCCGGAACATAGCTTTTTATAATAATCCAATATCTTCTTGGCTTGAAGGAAGGATAGCTTTACTTCCCCATCATCTGCGATATAAACCATATAGTAGGGAAATAAAGGGTTCTGCTCTTTGCTTTGCTGTTTCCCTTTGACTTGTCTAATGGTAAAAATCACTCCTGGCTTTATAATATCTTTTACGCTTTCGTCTATCTTTGCAACTGCATACATTCCATTTGGCGCCTCATCTAAAAGCTTTCTATTGGTTTTCATATATTCCATAAGCTCAATCTTAAAATCATTAAAGGTCAGGTCTGTTATCGATATACCTCCCGATATATCTTCTAAGTCCACAACTTTTTTCTGCAGCCTTTCAAGCTGCTTCTTACGGTATTCAAGGTCTCTCATCTCTTTGCTAGAGTCTGTTTCTATAATATTCTCCTCCCCTGTGGCAGACACATCCAATAAAACCATCCTGCCTCTGACACGCTGCTGGAGGTTTATGTATTCATCCAAGTCCTTGGTAGCCCAAAAGTTTACTAATTTGACAGATTGGTTAATTGAACCTATACGGTCTATACGCCCGAATCGTTGTATAATTCTAACCGGATTCCAATGAATATCGTAATTTATCAAATAATCGCAGTCTTGTAGGTTCTGGCCTTCAGATACACAATCCGTAGCAATAAGTATATCTATATACTCATTAACTTCAGGATATATCTTGGAACACTCCTTTGAGATAGGAGAGAACAAGGTCAATATAGTATTTATATCTGACATCTTAATCGATTTTCTCAATTCTTTTGGTATAGGTAAATTAGAATGATTATCACCACTTCCTGTTACAATAGCAGAATAAATACCTTTCTTAGCAAAATAATCGGCCAAATTCTCATATAAATATCTGGCTGTATCAGCAAAAGCAGTAAATACGATAACCTTTTTGTTCCCAGGGTTTATTGGATTTTGTATTTTGTTTTCTATAAGGGTTTTAAGTTCAATTAACTTAGCGTCTCTTTCTGGCGTAACAATCATAGCTTCCAATAAAATGGTTTCCAGCTTGTCCTTATCTGCCAGTAGGTCTTGTTTCCACTTAATAAGGTCCATATCTTGGAGCAATACCTTTACATTGTTGCCGAACATGAGGCTTTCAAGCTCTGGGTCGTCTATATCAATATCATTGATATCCAATTCCGCATCATAGTCAAATTGCCTTTGTTCTATAGCTTCCAGTGCCTTATCTATTTTATGGAGAATGTTCTCAACAGTTATTGAAAATGAGTTGATGGAGCTTTCCAATCTTTTTAAAATATTTACACGCATAAGTCCAACTAGACTTTGCTCCCTATCTATCTGCTTAAAGATGCTTTTATTTGAGCCTACTACCATATCGTATTTTTCTTCATAAGCAGCTCTTTTTTCAGGAAGTACATAGGCCAAAGGTGAATAGATACACAAGGTAAGTTTTTTTATAAGTCTATTGATATCTTCTATAGGCGGGAATTCGCCTTTGGCATCAATTGCAGGATATCTGTTCTCAGGTGGTAGTCTGGTGGGAAACTTTCCTATCCCCTCTAAGTTATAATATTTTTCTATATGCTTTCTGGAACGGGCAATAGTTACCGTATCCAGGAGCTTAAAATAATCTGTATCCATCATATTGACAAATGTTTCAGTTGTTCTTTCATCTTCAGGCAGTTCAGACCATCTATTGAATACGGTTTGTGCTTTTCGAAGAATAAATTCAATACTATCCAGACCCACATCCTTGAAGGCATCATCCCTGCCCTCAGTTATAAAAGCGATTTGATTCTTGATATCATTCATCCGGTTGTTCACAGGGGTTGCTGACAACATAAGCACCTTTGTTTTAACGCCGGATTTTATAATATCATTCATCAAGCGCTGATAACGAGTTATACGTCCTTTTACCGGTGGATTATTCCTGAAGTTGTGGCTCTCATCTATTACGACAAGGTCATAGTTTGACCAGTTTAAAGTAGCAAGGTTAATCTCACCGGAATAGCCACTTGTCCTACTAAGGTCAGTGTGGTTTAGAACATCGTAATTAAACCTGTCCGCAGCAAAAATATTGCGTTTATCATTTTGAGTATAAATGGTCCAGTTTTCACGAAGTTTCTTGGGCACTAGTACAAGAACCCTGTCGTTTCTGAGTTCGTAGTATTTAATTACAGCCAGTGCAGTAAAAGTTTTTCCAAGTCCCACACTGTCAGCTATGATGCAGCCATTGTACTTCTCAAGCTTGTTAATTGCTCCCATAACAGCATCTTTCTGGAATTTATATAGTTTATTCCAGATTAGGGTCTCCTTAAAGCCTGTACGGCTTTTAACAATATTATCTTCGGTTAGCTCATCAAGATAATCATAGAATATATTGTAAAGAGTAACAAAGTAGATGAACTCAGGAGTATTTTCTTTATAAAGGATTCGTATTTGCTCAAGAACTTTTTCTTTAACATCTTGAACAGCAGTATCATCCTCCCACAATTCATTAAAGGCTTGTAAAAAACCAATAGTATACTCTTTACCATACAAGCACACGTTACTGTCTAATCTATTGGATGAAGTGATGCCTAGACCATCAGTAGTAAAGTCCACAGTGCCATTTATCGACACATTATCTTCCGGATTTTCTATATAAACCAGCCTTGGCTGAGCAGGATTTGGCCATCTCAAAGATTTTATTTCTGCTTTCTTTTCTAGCCACTGAGCACATTCCTTGGCTATAGCCGCCTGCTTCATTTCATTCCTTAACTTTATTTCAAATTCATTGCCAGATATCTTTTTTTCAGTATTACGCACTATGTAATATTCCCTATAAAGTTCTTGGTCCTTGCGTACAAAAGTAGGCTCGGTAAAAATGAACCTCATGCTATCTATCTTACTTAGTTCCTTTTTAAGTTCTTCATAAGCATAGATGGTAAAGTAAGCTGATATAATTGATAACTTTGAACCTTTTCGTAATTCCGCCTTTAACTCATCTATAACCCTATACTTTTTATTATCTAAAACCTTAGGTGGTCTCATATAATCAATCCCCCGACACTAATTTATCAACCTCTCCATTCGCTGTTTTTTTCTTAGACTTACGTCTGTCTGCAGGTTTTTCCGCATCTTTGGGTATAACCCAAACATCACTAAGCTTGAAGGCTCCTGGTATTCTGCCTTCTTCACAAAGTATCTGAACTCTCCGTCTTGAAATATTCCACTTCTCAGCTACTTCCTTTGCTGATAAATAATCCATTATAAACACCTCCATCAAGGAAGTCCATGAATTCATTATATTCCAACGTGCGAACAATTGCAAGAATTGGCTAGTTTTTGTTCCAAAGGTTTCTATTTGCTTTAAGTAGGTCATGGGCAACAAAGGTGAACTTAAATTGTTACGCTCAGGAATTTTATATAGATTTTATGATAAAGCGGTAAAAGAGCTAAATACCGCAGGAAGCCCGATGGCACCGAATAAAATGCTTGACTAAAGGTTAATGGTCAAGTTATAACTGTATCTACAGATATTCGTAAAAGTATGTTTTATTTGCGGATATTCGTAAATAGGCCGATATATCTTTTACGAATAAAGCAAAAGTATATTTTTGATTATTCGTTAAAGTTTGATTTTGCGAATAAAAAAGGAGGTGCTGACTATGCGACGCATATATGGTTATGCCAGAGTAAGCAGCACAGAGCAACATTTAGACCGTCAGCTAGAAGCTCTAATGGCTTACGGAGTTGAGGACCGCTACATAATCACAGACAAATGCTCTGGCAAAGATTTTGAATGTCCCGGTTACCAAGTCTTAAAAAATCAACTTTTGAGGTCCGGAGATACTCTAGTCATCAAAGAATTAGACAGGCTCGGACGTAACTATGAGCAGGTAAAGACTGAATGGCACGACTTACAACAGATGGGTGTGGATATTGTAGTCCTCGATATGCCCATAGTCTCCACAGCCGATAAAAGTGACCTCGAGAAGAAGCTCATTGCTAACATCGTTTTTGAATTGTTAGCTTACTTATCTGAAAAAGAAAGGCTTAAAATTAAGACTCGCCAAGCCGAAGGTATAGCATCAGCCAAAGCAAAAGGAGTCAAATTTGGCAGGCCTAGAATTGAAGCTCCTGACGGCTTTGTGGAGGAATTGCAAAAATGGAAGTCCGGAAAACAGACCGCCACAGAGACAATGAAAAAGTTAAACTTGAAACGAACAACATTCTATAAACTTGTAAAGGAGGGAAACTTCGTATGATGCTTATTTGTCCGAATTGCTTTGAAATATTCCCAGAGCTTTGGCCCATACCTTGCCCTAAATGCAAGACAAAAGCTGTTCCAACTGACCTTTCAATAATCGGTGTAGTCGAAAGACTGATAAAACTTGGGTTTAATGTAAGCTACTCATGCTGCTACACTGACGATGAAAATGTAGGAAAAACGACTAAAATTCGTATCGAATTTACTAAAAATTACCCACCGACACTTTTTCAGGACTTACCTTACGACTGGTTCGTGTATGAGGATGTGGACATTGCTAGTGAAACATACAAGAGATTTACAGCTTTAGGTTGTGCTTACTGGCATCCAAGGAAGATTGCAGCGATGATGTGGTTGACTTTGACCGCCGAGTTATTATAATGAATCTAGAGGAATGGCTCGATAATAGAGACCCTGATGCATACAGAGCTTTATTGACTCTTTATGGGTGCGGATAAAAAGAAACCTCCTTGACGGATAAAACCGTCAAAGAGGACTTTAATCAATAACCTTGAAGTATTTAAGGGCGTCTATTATAGCATCTTCTTTATAAGGTGGAACTGAATAGTAGTGGTGTTTTCTTTTCTCTACTGCGTTGGGAGCTGGGTATGTAGGCAAACCCAGCTTTCTTTTTACCTCTGCTATGTAAGCAGTGTGCACTCTAAATCCGTAATGCTCCTCAACATATCGTTGTATCAACTTGTATGTAACTCGGTCAGGCATCCTCTGTCTATTGCCAGTAAAATCTATCTTTACGCAGATAAAATCATCTGGAGTTTTTGTGGGACAGCAGAACAACCGTCTCCACGTGATAAGTATATGGAAACATGTCGACTGGTTGCACTTTTTTTGTTTTATATCTATTGTCTTCAAAAATCCTCAAATCCCTTGCCAATGTAGTCGGGTTGCAGGAAACGTAAATTATTTTTTCAGGATTCATCTTTATCGATGCTTCTACAACATCTTTGTCTAATCCTTTCCTCGGAGGATCAAACACTACGATATCTGGCTTTAAACCTTTATTACATAGTTCTTTCATGACATCTTCTGCTTTTCCAGCGATGAATTCTACATTATTTACTCTATTTATGGCTGCATTTCGCCTCGCATCTTCTACAGCATCTGGTATTACCTCTATTCCGTACACTTTTCTCGCATGTTCTGCAAAAAATATCGATATCGTGCCTATGCCACAGTACACATCAAAGACGGTTTCATCGCCTTTTAAATCTGCATATTCCAACGCTTTCTCATACAATACTTTGGTTTGAACCGGATTTACTTGAAAGAACGACAAAGGAGATATTTCAAATTTTTTATACCCAATAAAATCAGTAATATAATCATTACCATATATGACAATATTTTTGTTACCCATGACTTGTTTTCCATTGCTTTTATTTACATTTAAAACAACACTTTTTAAGTTTTCAATATTTCCTTTAAGCCGACTTACAAGTTCTTTCTTGTATGGAATGTCTCTGCCATTTGCCACAATGATAACCATGACTTCTTTTGTTGCAAAACCAATCTTTGTTATCACATGCCTTAAAATCCCTTTTTCAGTTTTTTTGTCGTAAACTGCAATCTTATAGTCGTTTGCCCATTCTACAACGGTTTTCATCACATCGACACTGACGCTATTTTGAATCATGCAGGAATCTATGCCGATCACTTCATGTGATTTAGATGCGTAAAATCCACCTTCTACCATGCCATTTCTAAAGCTCAATGGATATTCCGCTTTATCCCTGTAATGCAGTGGGTCAGACATGCCTATCGTATCAAATACAGAAGCATCAATTTTCCCAATTCTTTTCAAGCTTTCTTCAACAATATGTTTTTTAAATTCTAACTGTCCGCTGTATGTTAAATGTTGAAGCATACAACCTCCACATTTATCAGCATATTGGCATTTAGGCATAATTCTTTCCTGTGATGGCTCTAATATTTCTTCTACATGTGCATTTAAATAATTTTTATGTTTTTCATCAATTTTGGCTAAGACCTTCTCTCCTTTTAAAGCGCCTTTTACAAAAACAGCAATTCCATCTAATCTTCCGACGCCCTGGCCCTCATGCGCCATATTGTCAATGAATACTTCGTATATATCGCCAATGTTTAAATTTTGCAAGAATTATCACTCCAAATTAATATTTTCACATACACAATTATACTCTATTTAAACAATGAAAAACAGATTTCCCGGATATAGTCACCCGGAAAATCTGTGTATCACTTCGAAGCATACCTTTTATAAACTATGTCTGGCATGTCAAGCACTTTATGTTCTATATTCGATGCAAACAATATTACGTATTCGGCATGTGCCCAATTAAGCGGTGATGCTGAATCTGTAGGAAGCCCAGTATCTTCCCATACTTGCTCAGATATTATGCCGCTTTCATTTGCAAAGTTCTCCATGGCTTTTACATAAGATGTCGCATCTTTTCCTGCAGCAATCTCGTACATGCCTCTCTCACCTGTAAGCAGTGGCCACAATCTTCCCTTCCCTGTCCCGTGATATAGTTCTGTCTTAGACATCTCACCATATCCATCATGATTATACCTGTACCATGACGGTCCTTTCGGCGTATCGACTTTTATTGTTTCATCTACAACTTTCAGCGTATTTAGTATTTTAGGGTCATCTGCTGATTTTACTCCAAGCCTTACAAGCTCCAGAAAACTTGGATCCACGATTTCTTTTTGATCGTATACACCACCGCCATTTGCTATGCTTATCATGAAATCAGCATTTGGATCTGGAAGTCCTGCTATCCTTATATAGTATTGACCATCTCCCAATGGACCATTTTCTGTGTAAGTTAGGCTGTCAATAAGCTTTTGCCAGTTGTCCGCCTTTTCTTGATACTTTTTAGCAGATTCAAAATCCTTATTTTCTTCAGCTATATAGGCAGCACACGTAAGTCCTGCTACTTCTGAAGCCAGCGTCGCTGGTGAATATCCGCCTATTTCTTCCCATCTTTCCTGTCCCGTCTTAGGGCCTATTTTCACAATGAAATCTGCCAAAGGTTTAATAAGGCTTTCATAGAGATCGTATCTTTTAAGCCTGTAACTTAATATTATTGGATCCGCCTGCTCATCAAGCTGTATGCCTGTCCAATAAGGCTTTCCATTTATCCATGTATTTTGTGGAATCATTCCATTGTCTTTCACTACTTTGACTAGATAATCCAGCGCTCTGTTTGCCGAATCAGTATCGCCAGCAACAATAAATGCATTCGCCACATGATACAGATCTCTTGACCATACAAGATGGTAACCACCGATATTGTCATCTTCTTGGCCATCACCCCATGGGATTGATAGCGATGCTATATAAGCACCCTTGTTTGTCTTGTCTTCACTGGCTTTTAATATCATCATGCTATTGAAATACAGTGAATTTGCTTTTCCGCCAAAATCATTAAGGCTATTGCAATACTTCTCCCATTCGTCTATATACGCCTTCTTTAAACTACCATAATCACCATTTAAAGTTTCCATGTTTGTCCTTACTGCCTCGTTTTCACTTTGTCCGAAAGACAATACGATTTCAAATTGAGTATTTTTCTTAAGATCTATCTCAGCACCTTCTATGATGTTGCCTCTTGCACTATCGTAATTGTAAGTCATTTGCATGTTTTTATAAAGATCGGTCTCAATGTCATTTACTTTATAATACCCTATCGAATACTTTTTCCAGCCTATATCAGACGACAATGCAGTATAAATCCCATCTCTTTCAGCAATTAACGCAACATTGCAATTTGCCTTGACTGCGTATCCTTCATTGTATTTGCCCTGATTTTTTACATGAGGATCACACATTACATAAAGCTTGTAATCATCAACATTGCCTTTTAAGGCTTCAAATTTCGTCTTAATTATGAGAGAATTTCGCTTTACATCAGTAAATACTTCTTTAGTTATCTTATATCTCCCATCTTTATCTGTGTTAATGATTTTATATCCCAACGATTTTTCAGTGAACTTTTCTACTTTGGTCATTGTGTCTTTTGTCTCATCAGAGACAAACGTTTTTCCATCTGTCACAAAAAATTTAATATCTTTTACGTCAGCAGTATCTATAGTGGGATAGTAAACCTCAGATATTGCTCCGTCTGAAAGGGTAAACCACACTTTGGAAGTATAATTGTTTGCAGTGCCTACACCTTGTTTCTGAGCTTTTGCCCATGTATCGGCCTCTCCCGGACCATTTATTGCTTGCATATTATTTAATCTTTCAATTTTCATACTTGATATATTATTGTTTCCACATCCACTTAGCACACTGGATGCAAGAAATAATACAGGTAGGTATTTTATAAGTTTTCTATTCAATTTCATCGCCTCCAATACTATTTTACATTATATCTGAGGTTTGTGCAACCGATTTTATATAAAGGCAAAAAAATAGGGCGAATGCCGCCCATTGATATAATCGGTTACCAATACCATTATAACCAATTTATTGAATTATATTCAAACTTTATACACCTTCAAAGCATTTATTCAACATTTCGTAAACATGCGGCAAAGCCTTTTTTATATTTACAGGTTTCCTGTCAAGTGTCGTAAATGGATGTTCTGTCATGCCTTGTGCCAAAAGCTTATTTCCATCTTCTTTCATTATATCGTACTCAAATCTTATCCTTGAGCCTTTCAATAAACCTATTTTTGTCTTTATAATTATTACATCATCATATTCTGCAGGCCAAAAGTATTTGCAACTGGCTTCTATCACCGGAAGCATTATATTGTTCTGTTCTAATTCTCGATAAGTCATGCCTAAAGATCTGAAAAATTCTGTCCTGCCTATTTCAAACCAGTTTAAATAATTTGCATGATACACTATGCCCATCTTATCTGTTTCGCCATATCTTACCCTTACTTTTACGTCGTAAGTATACATGTATTATCACCTCAAAAAATAAAGACAAGAAGATGACTTCCTGTCCTATTTTATATTCACTATGCCTTTGTAGACCAATCCTCTGGCAGTATCGAGAGTTACCGTCATTCCATCTTTAAGCTTTGAAGTTACTCCTTCACAGCCTACAATGACAGGTAATCCATAGTTCAATCCAACTATTGCAGCATGGGACGTTAGTCCACCTTCTTCTGTTATGATAGCTGAAGCCTTCTCAATTATAGGCATATAATCCCTTTCAGTTTTTTGAGCAACGATGATGTCTCCTTCTCTGAACTTATCTTTGTCCTTGTATGGATCTCTTATGATGGAAACAACACCACTTATTGATTTAGTACCTATGCCTGTACCTTTTACTATTACATCTCCCACAATATGAACCTTCAACATATTTGTTGTCCCTGTAGTCGCGACAGGTATTCCTGCCGATATTACTACAATATCGCCATTTCGAATTAATCCTTCATTTAAAGCCGTATTTACTGATACTTCTATCATTTCATCTGTAGAATTGACTTCCTGTGATATCAATGGATGTACACCCCACACGATGCTAAGCCTTCTCGCAACATCTTTGTTTGGCGTCACTGCTATTATAGGTGCTGACGGTCTATACTTAGACACCATTCTCGCAGTATAACCTGATATTGTAGATGTAATAATGGCAGTTGCACCTATATCTCTCGCGGTAGTACACGTAGCATGGCTTATGGCATTTGTCATAGAAATATTGTAATCCACATTTTTATCTAAATTTTCTTTGTAATTTATATACGTCTCAATTTTTTCAGCTATCTTTGACATCGTCTTAAAAGCCTCTACAGGATATTTGCCTTGCGCTGTTTCACCAGACAACATTATCGCATCAGTGCCATCCAATATAGCATTGGCTACATCTGTTACTTCTGCCCTTGTTGGCCTTGGATTTCTTATCATAGAGTCAAGCATCTGTGTAGCAGTAACTACTGGTTTACCTGCTTTGTTGCATTTTTCAATTATCCTTTTCTGAACGATAGGTATCTCCTCTATAGGAATTTCGACACCCAAATCGCCGCGGGCTACCATTATGCCATCAGAGACTTTGATTATTTCATCAATATTTTCTACACCTTCGCGATTTTCAATTTTTGATATGATAAGTATATGGCCAGCGTCATTGTCTTCTAACAATCTCCTTATGGCAATTACATCTGCTGCTTTTCTGACAAAAGACGCTGCAATCATGTCGATTCCTTTTTTTATTCCAAACTCTATATCATCCACGTCTTTTTGCGTTATGGCAGGCAAATTAAGCTTTGTACCAGGTACATTTACACCTTTGTGGTCACCTATTGTACCAGAATTCTCCACAGTGCATACTATATCTTCACCTTTTACGTCATTGACTTTCAATGATACTAATCCGTCATCAATCAATATGCGAGAACCTCTCTCCACATCTTGAGGAAGCCCCTTATATGAAACAGAACAAATAGTGTTATCTCCTTCAATTTCCCTTGATGTTATCGTAAATGTCTGGCCTTCTTTAAGCTCTGCAACACCGCCTTTAAATTTGCCAGTCCTTATTTCAGGCCCTTTTGTATCAAGCATAATTGCAATAGGCAGCTTAAGTTCTTCTCTAATCTTTATAATATTGTCTATTCTGCTTCCATGCTCTTCATGATCCCCATGTGAAAAATTCAACCTGCAAATATTAAGGCCGCTTTCTATAAGCTCTTTCAATATCTCATATTTTTCACTGGCAGGACCAATCGTGCATATTATCTTAGTTCTACGCATATCTTCACTCCTTAAATTGATAATATTTTGCTGAGTTCATAAAGCTTTAAATTAAACTCTTTTTTCATTGCCAAAGCAGTGTCTATATCATCATCCACAATCTGGTTATTTCTTATGCTTATTATTCTTTGAGATTTGTTTTCTAATAGAAGCTCTACAGCTCTTGATCCCATTTGGCTTGCGATAACTCTGTCCATGACAGTAGGTGCGCCACCCCTTTGTATGTGGCCCAAAGTCGTATGCCTTAAATCAAGCTTAGGAAGTCTCTCTTGAATCATCTTTGATAACTCCAGACCGCTCATTACGCCTTCTGCCAGTACAATTATGTGATGCAGCTTGCCCCTCTTTATGCCGTACGAAATTTTTTCGCACACTTCATCTATGTCAAATTTGACTTCCGGTATTATTATAATCTCTGCTCCTCCAGCAAGTCCTGCATAAAGCGCTATGTACCCAGCATTTCTTCCCATTACCTCTATGATATTTGCTCTTTCATGTGACGTTGCCGTGTCTCTAATCTTGTTGATGGCATCTATAGCCGTATTGCAAGCTGTATCAAAACCGATTGTATAATCTGTACACGGTATGTCATTGTCGATAGTGCCTGGAATACCGATCGTATTAACACCATGTTCATTGCTTAAAAGCTGTGCACCTCTAAAAGAGCCATCTCCGCCTATGACCACAAGCCCCTCAATATTGTGCTTTCTCAATACCTCTGCAGCCTTGGCTCTTCCTTCTTTTGTCTTAAATTCTGCACTTCTGGCTGTACGAAGTATTGTACCGCCTCTTTGAATTATGTCACCTACTGATGACAATGTCATGTCTTCTATCTCGTCGTCTATAAGCCCCTGATAGCCTCTCATGATGCCTTTTACTGTCAGCCCGTTATATATGCCGCATCTTACCACTGCCCTTATGGCAGCATTCATGCCTGGTGCATCTCCACCACTTGTTAAAACTCCTATTGTTCTCATAATATATCCTCCTTACCAACCGGGTCATTATATGTCCCATTTTATTAAAAGTCCCCCTTATAAGGGGTAATTAAAGACCATATTCAATAATAATATTCTGTGCATCCTGAGCTTCTGAATTAGGAACCATAACTTCACAGTAGCCGTCGTTATTGTCTACATTTTTTTTCAATGGTTTTAATTTCACTAAAAAGCCTTCTTTTGTCAGCACATCTTTGACCTTTTCTGCAACTTCCATGCTGTGCGCCATATATATAACAGTCCACATAAAAAGGCCTCCTTGAATATTCTAACTACTATTTTAATTTATTTTTTGTATAATATCAATATATATTTACACGTTATACAATTTTAACATTTTCTTCTCCCAGTACACTTGCAAGTTCGTCCAAAAGCTCATTTGCACCATTTACCCAAAGATCTTTTTGAGCTGCCAGATTTTTATTTGCATATCTTATAAAAACAGGAATGTTTCCTCTGTATTTGACTAAAATTCCTTTAATCTTTTCCACATCCTTTTGTTCCTTCACATTAAGCCACAATTTTTCTCGTATCATGTGTGTAAGCGGCTTAACTTCATCGCATAAAATCTTTGGCTCTTCATCTTCCCTTAAACTTACTTTGCCTTTTACTACAACAGGCAAATCTTCACTTAAAAATTTTGAGTATCTTTCGTACACAGCAGGAAATACGATGACTTCGATGGTACCGTACAGATCTGCAAGATTTACAAAAGCCATCATATTATTGTTTTTTGTAAACTTTATTTTCTTGCTTTCTACAATCCCTACCAAAACAACATCTTGATCATCAAAGGCCGTTTTTTTTGCAAATGAGTCATCGCTATTTTTCAAGTCCCTCGTTGTACAATTTGCTATTCTTCGTATATCGTCTTGATATTCATCAAGTGGATGTCCGCTAATATAAAGCCCCATAGTTTCTTTTTCCATAGAAAGTATTACGTCTTTAGAAAATTCTTTGATGTCTGGAAGCGAATAATCGATTTTATAGCTTTCCGCATCGCTTTCAAATAATGATATCTGCCCTTTTATATTCCTCTCTCTGCTTCTATGAATGCTTTCCATTATGCCTTCGTAAACTGCTAATAATTGAGATCTGTAGACGCCAAATGAATCAAATGCACCAGCTTTTATGAGACTTTCAACGGCTTTCTTGTTTAATTGCATTTCGTCTATTCTCTCAAAGAAATCTATGATAGATGTATATCTGCCGTTTTTCTTTCTGTCCTCTACAATTTCTAATGTAGCGTTTAAGCCGACGTTTTTAACAGCAGCAAGACCAAATCTGATTTTGCCATTGGCGACGGTAAAGTAGGAATAGCTTTCGTTTATATCCGGTGGCAAAACTTGTATACCCATCTTTTTTAGAACTTGTACATAGAAAGCCACTTTATCCGTATTGTCAACAAAGCTATTAAGCAATGCAGCCATGAATTCAACAGGATAGTATCTCTTTAAATACGCCGTTTGAAAAGCCACAACAGCATAAGCTGCAGCGTGAGATTTATTGAATGCATAATTGGCAAAATCAATCATTTCGTCAAAAAGCCTGTTGGCCGTATCTTCATCAACACCTTTGTTTACAGCTCCTGGTACGATGTAATTGCCATTTTCATCTTTGATTCCATAGATGAAGTTCTTCCTCTCTTCCTCCATAACCTTCATTTTCTTCTTCGCCATGGCACGGCGAACCAAGTCAGACCTTCCCAACGAGTACCCTGCCAAATCCCTCACTATCTGCATAACTTGCTCCTGATAAACCATGCAGCCATAAGTGACATCAAGAATTGGCCTTAGAAGCGGATGTTCATATTTTATGTTTTCAGGGTGATTTTTATTTTCTATGTATCTGGGTATTTGATCCATTGGACCAGGTCTATAAAGCGATATACCTGCTATTACATCTTCCAGCTTTTCTGGCTTTAGCTCTGTCATAAACTGTTTCATTCCAGATGATTCTAATTGAAATACACCTTCAGTATCGCCTCTGCTTATTAATGCATAAACTTCTTTATCTTCAAAGTCAATATTGTCTATGTCAACATCTATCCCTCTGGTCTCTTTTACAATATCTAAAGTGTCTCTTATGACAGTAAGTGTCCTTAAACCCAAAAAATCCATCTTTAAAAGGCCTAATTCTTCCAAAGTCGTCATCGTAAACTGCGTGACAATAGAACCTTCATTTTTCTGCAATGGAACGTATTTTACCAGCGGTTCGCTTGATATAACTACGCCTGCAGCATGCGTTGAAGCATGACGTGGAAGTCCTTCAAGAGATCTTGAAATATCAATCAACTGCCTAATCTTTTCGTCATTTTCGTACTTATCTTTTAACTCTGGATTTAATTCAATTGCTTTATCTATAGTCATTCCAAGTTCGAAAGGTATCATTTTCGCAATGACATCAACTTCAGCGTAAGGAAAGTTTAAAGCACGGCCAACATCTCTTATGGCAGCCCTTGCAGCCATCGTACCAAATGTTATTATTTGAGCCACTCTGTCTTCTCCATACTTTTTGACTACATAATCAATTACCTCTTGTCTTCTTTCATAGCAAAAATCAGAGTCTATATCTGGCATGCTTACTCTTTCAGGGTTTAAAAATCTTTCAAAAAGGAGATTGTACTTTATAGGATCAATCTTTGTTATGCCGAGGCAGTATGCCACAAGGCTCCCAGCAGCCGAGCCTCTCCCAGGACCAGTCATTATTCCATTGTCGCGGGCAAATTTAATAAAATCCCACACGATTAAGAAGTAATCAACATATCCCATTTTTTCTATTACAGAAAGCTCGTAGTTTAACCTTTCTATCACTTCATCGGTTGGATTTGGATACCTTTTATACAACCCATCCATGCAAAGTTTTCTCAAGTATTCATCTGACTTCATGCCATCTGGCACTTCATACTTTGGAAGCTTAGTCTTATTAAATTCAAATTCCAGATTGCACATATCGGCAATTTTTACGGTATTCTCCAAAGCTTCCTTGCAATACGAAAACATATCATACATCTCATCAGGGGATTTTAGATAAAATTGATCTGTCGGAAATGACATCCTATCAGCATCATCCATGTTCTTGCCTGTCTGAATGCACAAAAGGACTTCATGTGCCAAATGATCCTCTTTATTAAGATAATGAACATCATTTGTGGCCGCAAGAGGTATGTTTAGCTCTTTTGAAAGTTTTATCAATTCCGCATTTACTTTTTCCTGCTGGCTTAAACCATGGTATTGAAGCTCAAGATAAAAATTGCCTGTCCCAAAAATGGAGTTATAAAAAATAGCAGTCTCTTTAGCTTTTTCATATTCATCAGAAAGGAGATACGATGGTATTTCGCCGCCAAGACATGAGCTAAGCGCTATTAAGCCTTCGCTGTGTTCTTTTAAGTATTGATGATCAACCCTCGGCTTATAGTAAAAACCATCGATAGATGCCTTTGAGACAATTTTCATCAAATTTTCATATCCAGTCATGTTTTTGCACAGCAAAATCAGATGATAATTTAAATTATCTATGCCGTATTCTTTATCGTACAAAGACCTTGGAGAAACGTAAATTTCACACCCAATTATAGGTTTTACACCATAAGATACGGCCTCTTTGTAAAAATCTATGGCACCGTACATGACGCCGTGGTCCGTAATAGCTATGGAATTCATTCCAAGCTCTTTCGTCCTCTTTATAAGCTCTTTTATCCTACATGAACCATCGAGAAGGCTGTATTCGCTGTGAACGTGCAAATGTACAAACATTACAATCACCTTAAAAAAGTTTTTTGTTCTTTAAAAGCCTCAAAGACATCAGTGCTTTTGCAATCATTGTTTCTTCGTATAAAACTGATATCTCAACTTTGCAGAAATTGCCGCTATAATCTATGATAGCAGTATTTACTTCAATCGTCTTTTCTGTCTGTAGAGGCCTTATAAAATAAACTAAAAAGTTATCTACAACAGCATCAAATCTTTTATTTCTCGTCACTGACGATATGCCGCATTCGCTCATAAGCATCATGAGGGCGCTGCTACTGACCGTTCCTAATTGATTTACCATGTTTTGCGGTATCGTTCCATAAAATTTCATCCCATCTTGTGTTTTCTCAGCATGAAAGTCTTTTAACAATGTATCATTGATGGTTTCCTCAATCTGAGGCTGTTTTGCCATGTATTGAAGGGCTTTTATCACGTCTTCTCTACTTATGATGCCAACAAGTTCTTTATTGTTAGTAACAGGCAAAACTTCTATATTCCACCATATCATTAGATGGGCCGCAAACGCTACAGTCGTAGTTTCAGTGACATATATTGGATTTCTGGCCATTATATCTCCTATTTTATCATCATCGTCAGCTTTAGCTATTTCTCTGGAGGTAACTATTCCAACTAAAGTACCGCTTTCATCTACAACAGGATACCTCGTATGGCTTGTCTTATTTAATAGTGCCTTCCAATCATTTACTGTCTGATTTGTCGTCATGTAGATGGGGTTAGTTGACATGATATTGCTTACAAGCAGTATTCTTTTCTTTGTCATCCTCTCGTTTACTGCCTTATTGATCAAGGTTGCCACGGTAAAGGTATCATACGTAGTTGAGATCAATGGCAATGAAAGCTTATCTGCCAAAGTTTTAACTTCTATTTTAGCATCAAATCCACCTGTTATAAGGACGGCAGCACCTGCTTTTAATGCTGCCATCTGTGCATTATCTCTATTGCCAAGTATAATAAGATCACCTGGTTGAATGTATTTTACCATTTCTTCCGTTGTCATGGCACCTATCAAAAACTTGTTAAGCTCTATATTGAGCCCATTCTCTCCTCCTAAGACAGTCCCATCCACGACATTTTTTATTTCCTCGTACGTCAGTCTGTCAAACAGTTTATTCTTAGGCTTCGTCCTTATGGTACCTGCTCTCGGAATAGTTGTCACAATGTACATGCTTTCTGCATCTTTTATGGCTTTATACGCAGTGCCTTCGCTTATCTTCAAAGCCTGTGCCAAACTTCTTACTGATATTTTCGTTCCTTCTGGCAGGCTTTTAAGATACTCCAGCACCCTCTCATTTTTAGTCATAAAAAAATCATCCTTCATGCAAAAAAGGTTTCCTAAGAAACCTTTTTAGATTATTCTTCTCCAAATTTTGAATCAATTAAATCAACAAGTGTCTTAATTGCTTCTTGCTCGTCGCTGCCATCAGCGATAAGTTTCACTGTATTCCCCTGTGCAACTCCTAATGACATAATACCCATGATGCTTTTCGCATTTACCTTCTTATTTTCCTTTTCCACCCAAATCTGTGATGAAAATTTGCTTGCCGCTTGTACAAACAAAGCTGCTGGTCTCACATGAAGACCTGTCTTATTTTTAATTTCTACTGTCTTTTCAGTCATAATTATTGACTCTCCTCTCTTTTAATTTTGATACAATTTCTTCAATTTTTCTTAATCTATGATTGACTCCTGATTTTCCAACAGGAGGATCTAGCATTTGACCTAATTCTTTAAGGCTTATATCTGGATATTTAAGCCTTTTTTCTGCAATCTCTTTTAAATTATCCGGGAGGTAATTAAGCCCTACGCTATTCTTTATATAATTTATATTCTCTATCTGCCTCAATGATGCATTTATGGTCTTTGTAAGATTGGCAGTCTCACAATTAACAAGCCTGTTTACATTATTCCTTATGTCTTTATATACGCGTATATTTTCCAAGTTCAATAAGGAATTATGTGCCCCCATTATGTTTAGGACATCTACTATTTGTTCTCCCTCTTTTAAGTATACTACATAATTATTTTTTCTTGCAATAATTTTTGAATGCAAATGATAATTATTTATTAATTTGCTTAAATCCTTAGCATGATCTAAATTGTGCGTTATAAATTCCAAATGGTACGCCTTTTCCGGATCGCTGATCGAACCACCTCCAAGAAAAGCACCTCTAATATATGCCTTCTTGCAACACTTTTTGCTGACAATGCTTTTGTCTATGCCATAATTTAACTTACTGCCTTCACCGTCATACTTTAGAAGTCCAACCTTTCTCAATATGTTCTCGGCTGCATCTTTGTCAGAGACTAAAATCAAATAGCTTAAGGATTTTTTTAGCTGGCTATTTCTCCTCACCATCACCTCTGCTACAACATTGAATATATCTTTTAAAAGCTTAAATACTAATCTTGCCACAGAAGCATTTTCAGTTACAAGGCTTAAACTAATTCTCTGATGACCATATATAGATATTGAGCCTATTGTTCTTATCAAAGCAGCAAGTTCAGCCAATTTGCAACAGCTATCATCGGGGTATATTCTCGATAACTCGTTTTTTGTGATAGACGAAAAGGACATATAAATCACCTCGCAGGGTCCTATATCTATTATACTACATAATTTTAAAAAAACTCCTATAAATTTTTTATAGGAGTTTGAAAATAATTTAAAAATCTAACTTTTTTCTTTCCCATTCTAAATAATCTTTCGAGGTTTTCCAGTCAGATATTTCTCTTGATGAAAGCCAATCTTTGAATTCTTTATAGTCTTTCCACTCTTCATATTCTCCAAGTTCATTTAATCTTTTTGCAGCTAAAAACCTAAAAATATCAAGGCTTCCATACAGCTTTTCGTACTCTTTATAGTAGTGATAATCTCTTCCGTATCTCCCATTTGCCTCCATAATCTCACCCCAATTACAATATGGAAAGATGGCATTTAGCCATATTTTAATATATACTGCATAATATTCACAAATCTCAAATAAGGTTACTTAGCATACCTTGGTTATGAAATTTTGTGCAACCCATTGCATTGCTAATTTTTTAATATTATAATATACTTAAAAGTTTTATAAGGAGGTATAAAATGGACAGAGGAAAACTTCCAAGAGTAGCATACTTTTGCATGGAATACGGACTTCATTCGGATTTTAAACTTTACGCTGGAGGCCTTGGAATCTTAGCAGGTGATCATTTGAAAGCCGCAAAAGAACTTGGCATGCCTCTTGTAGGCATCGGCATCCTATGGAAACAAGGTTATACAGAACAACACATAGGCGAAGACGGTTATCCTTATGATGCATATCATAACTACAAATACGATTTTCTAAAAGATACAGGTGTAAAAGTAAAAGTTAAAATTAGAAATCAAGATGTATACTGTAAAGTCTGGCTTGTAGATAGCTTTGACAATGCACCACTGTATCTTTTAGATACAGACATACCCGAGAATGGAGATAGATGGATAACAGGACAACTTTACGGATGGTTTGGCGAAGAAAGAGTTGCACAGGAAATCGTGCTTGGAATCGGTGGCGTAAGGGCTTTAAGAGCGTTGGGAATTGACGTCGATGTCTATCACTTTAATGAAGGTCATGCAACATTAGCAGCATTAGAACTCATACGGGAGAAAATGGAAAATAAAAATATGACGTTTAATGAAGCTTGGAATGCAACACGTCAAGAAGTTGTATTTACAACACATACACCTGTAATTGAAGGAAACGAATCTCACAACATAGAGCTTCTCATGTACATGGGTGCAAACAACGGTCTAACAATTGAGCAAATGGCTCAAATAGGCGGAGTTCCTTTTAATATGACTGTTGCGGGGCTAAGGCTTTCACGAATTGCAAACGGTGTGGCAAAATTACACGGACAAACCGCAAATAAAATGTGGGCACATGTTGATAATGCAGCTCCAATCATATCAATTACAAACGGTATTGATAGAAAAACATGGGTAGATAGTAGAATCACGGAAGCGTACAATAAAGGTGAAAATCTCCTGAAAACACATAATATAATAAAGCAAGAATTAATTGATTTTGTATATGATCGCACTGGTGTAAAACTTGATTCTGATAAATTATTAATAGGCTTTTCAAGAAGAGCTGCTCCTTACAAGAGAAGTGACTTTATTTTCACAAATGATGAAGTTATAGGTGAATACTTAAAATCAAGAAAAATACAAATGGTGTTTTCCGGAAAAGGACATCCTTTAGACGATGTTGGAAAAAAAATCGTAGCAAAACTAATTGAAATGACCAAAAAATACCCAGAAAGTGTCGTATTTCTTCCAGATTACGATATGACAATAGGCAAAATGTTGACAAGAGGTTCAGACGTTTGGCTTAACAATCCTCGAAGGCCAAAGGAAGCAAGTGGTACATCTGGCATGAAAGCTGCTATGAACGGTGTATTAAACTTAAGTATTTTAGATGGTTGGTGGCCTGAAGCTTGCATTGACGGTTTAAATGGCTGGCAATTTGGCGATGGATTTGAATCTGATGATGTGGAAATTTTAGATAAACATGACCTAGAAGCTTTGTACAATGTATTGTTAAATAAAGTTGTACCAACATATTACAACGATAAAGCAAAATGGGAAAATATGATGAGAGAAAGCATTAAAACAACCTATGATGCCTTTTCAGCAAATAGAATGCTTAAAGAATACTACGAATTAATGTATGTAAAACATTAAATATCCCATGATTTAAGCCGGACAAATAGTCCGGCTTTATTCCATAAAGATTAACTTAAAATATTCATTAATTTATTTCAAAATATAGGCACAGTTTGGCTCTAATGATATAATTTTACCCTTTATTTTTATCTTACCCATTCCTAAAATATCTATCTTCCCTTGTACACCATTTAATAATATTGAATGCTCTTTGCTGCTATTATTTATTATTACAATAATCGATTTACCTTTGTATTCCCTTTTGAAACTTATAATTCCATCTCTCGCATAAAGTGTCTTGTATGTTCCATATCTTAGTTCTTCATTTTCCTTTCTCAAAGAAATAAGCTTTTTATAAAAATTAAATAACTTTAAGTTTTGTTTTTCTTCATTCCAAATCATACATCTTCTACAATCAGGATCATAACCACCAACCATACCAACTTCATCTCCATAATATATATATGGAACTCCAATATATGTAAATTGAAAAACCAATGCCAGCTTCATCCGCATTACCATGCCATTACACATTGTCAAAAATCTCTCTGTATCATGGCTTCCTATTAGGTTTAGCATAGCCCTATTAACACCATCCATATGCCTCATCAATTGTTCAGTCATAATAGTATTAAATCGTTTTGCATCTATATTTCTCTTTGCAAAAAAGTCAACAAGAGCATTCTTAAAAGGATAATTCATGACACTATCAAACTGGTCACCATAAAGCCAAGGCGATGCATCATGCATAACCTCACCGACAATTATAGCATCATGCTTGGCTTTTTTCACAATCTCCCTAAATCTTCTCCAAAAATGATGGTCTATTTCATTTGCAACGTCAAGCCTCCAACCGTCGATGTCAACTTCTTTAATCCAATATTCGGCAACATTAAGCAAATACTCCTGTACATCAGGATTTTTAGTCATAAGCTTCGGCATTCTCCATTCATGATCCGCAAAAGCTTCGTATGTTGGAACAGGTGTTGTTTTTATAGGCCACTCATAAACATTAAACCAGTCCCAATATTTTGAATCTCTCCCATTCTTAATCACGTCTTGAAATGCAAAAAAGTCATAGCCACAATGGTTGAAGACAGCATCAAAAATAACTCTTATCCCATTTTTGTGACATTTATCAATTAATTCTTTAGCCTTATTAGTATCACCAAAATGAGGATCTATTTTATAATAATCTGATGTATTGTATTTATGTGTTGACGGTGACAAAAATATTGGCGTCATGTATATTGCATTAATTCCCAGATCCTTAAGGTATTCAATTTTATCAATAATCCCTTGAATATCTCCTCCAAAAAATAGGGAATATTTGATATACAATGCAATCGCTTGTCCATTTTGGCGCAAAAAAAACATCCATATCACATATGTAAGGAAACTGGAAAAATCCATGAAAACTTTTTTCTGGCCTCTTCGTATAAAAACCTGATTCTGTATAGAAGACTTTTTCATTCATCTTAGATATTAGGTAAAAAAAGTATACAAATTTTTTGTTTAATTTAAGAGTCGTTTCATAATAATCGAATAAATCATTTGATTGAGTTAAAAACATCTCTTTTACTTTGAACTTACCCATCCAATCATACCTGTCACGATAAAAAATGTAGCATTTTTTCATGTCTGAAGAAGCAGTTCTCAAGACTATATGAAGCTCATCCTTATTTAAAGGATATGCAAACGGAACATCACTTTTATGATATACAGCTTGTCTTATCATACAATACCCCTTTCTCATTTTTCAAGTTTTACAGTCACTGGTGCTGGAATATCAATGTGTGGTATTTCTTTGCCATCTACCGTTATTTTAGCATCTGGCGGATTACCCATCAAGATTTCTATGCTGTTTTTGACATCAAAAGTTTTTATCATGCCTGATGTCATCAAATACTGATAGATATTGACACCATCCACTTTCACACTAACCCAACATTTTTGTCCAGGTACAGATAGATCGACTTTGTATGAATCAGCGACAGGTGAAACTTTATAATCGAATTCGCTTTTTGTGCTGTTTACCAAGTTAAACGTAGTTGTCTTCTCGTTATTGCTATAAACATCATTTGAAGTAATATTATTTTTATTTTGATTTTGTGACTTATGCGTAGTGTTATTCGTGCTTTGCTCTGTACTTGGAAGAGGCGCCAGTCCTTTATTTATCTGGCTTACCATGTAATATATGCCAAAGGCAAAAAGGCACACCACTAAAACCCCTATAAATGGCTTTATAAACCTTCTAAGGAGTGCCGATAGATCAAAAGAGCTTTCTTCTTCTAAAGGTGTAGTCACATATTGTACTACATCATCCTTTTCTTTAGGTTCCTCAAAAAGATAGCTATATTTTTTTAACAGTTCACCAGCATCTAAACCTACAGCCTCTGCATAGCTTTTAACAAACCCTTTTGCATAAACTAAAGCTGGTATTACATTAAAGTCACCATCTTCTATAGCTTTCAAATATCTCGTACGAATTTTCGTAATCTCCTGAAGATCGTCAAGTGTCATGCCTTTTTTTAATCTCGCATTTTTAAGTACATCACCAAGTTCATTCATAAAATCACCTCATCGTCGATCTTCCATAAAAAATAATCTATTTATATACAAATATAAGTATACCAATAATTTATAATTTTTTCGATATCCAGATAAAAAATTTAATATTTTTTTATATTTTTCAATCTCCGTCTCTCCAATAAATCTTTAAACGCTTCTAATCTCGTCTGATACCCTGCTTCACCGGTTTTTTCATCGTAGCTTAGTGACATAACCGGTATGTTTTTATCACTGCTTACTTTGGCGATTATTCCCTGTGCGACAATTTCAGGCGTACAAGTAAAAGGAAAAATCTGTATTATTCCATCGTAATTTTTTTCTGCATATTTTACAGTATTTGCAACTGTATTTAAACCATGACCACCAATATCCCTTTCTAAATACCCATGCGCATATTTTTTAAATTCCATTCTTTGAGGCAATTTAAAAGCACTGTTTATTAAATAATCAGAGAGAAAATCAGTTTTAGTAACTTCTATGCCTAATTCATTCAACGATCTTAAAATATCTAAATTAGAAAAAGGTTCAAGCATAAGATATATTTCCCCTACTAAAGCGACTTTAAGCTGAATTTCCCTTTTTATGGTTGCATTTTGTTTCAACTTTTCCAAGCCTTCTTTGTAAATGCTATCTAGCTCTTTTTTGTTTTTCGCATTTTTTATTTTTTCCATGTAGTCTTCAAAAATTTTAGTCGTAATTCCTATTTCATTCTCATGTGCTCTTAAGATTAAAAGCTTTTTTTCAAACTTATCAGCAATTATCATTTTTTGAACAGCGAAAATAAAAGCCTTCAAAGCATCTTTCCAATATACGTCTGGAAAATACGATGAAAGTTCTTTTAAAAAATCAACTAACCTTCCATGAGGCGGATCTAATATTATCATGTTAAACTTATACCCTAAATCTATCAATGTTTCTTTTTGTGCTTGCCCATAATAGCCAAACCTGCAAGGTCCTATGCCACCCAACATTATTATAGTATCAGCACCGTTTTCAAGTGCTTCTATAAAATTCCCCAGATTTATCTTATATGGAAGACAGACAAACTCAGGTGAATATTTTACTCCAATTGACAGGGTTTTATTAGTCACAGGTGGCGGCTCCACAACTTCTACATTGATTCCTTCAAACATCGTCTTTAATATCATATTTAACGAACCCATATGTGGATATGTTATTTTCATGCCATAATCTCTCCTTTGCGCCATCTTAATAAATCAATAAATGCTTCTAACCTAGTATTTAAACCTGCCTCACCAGTATGTTCATCAATGGTTATGGACATAAATGGAATCTTGCCATCTCTTTTATAATCTCTTTCTAAAAGATCTTCAGTAATAGAGTCTGGTCCACATCCAAATGCTGAAACAGAAATTACACCATCCACGTCTTCACTCTCGATAAAATATTTACCTGCACCTAAAATATCCCTTCCATAATTCCAAAATAAATCTTTTTGAAGTTTGCTGGCGCCCTTTTCAATTTTATCTCTTTCTATCATATTTGTCGTAAGCACATAAGCTCCCATATTCTTAAGTCTATTTATCAACCCCATAGATAAATAATCATCCATTATGTCGTAGGAATGAGCTAATAAGGCTATTTTTAAATCCCCTTTTGTATTTGCGTCTAATTTTTTCCCTTCCATAATTTTTATTGCTTCTGTATTTGAAAATCCTTCTCTAATAATGCATTCAAAAGTCCTTTGCCTTTTTAAAGATTTTTCGTATGCGTCTTTAATTTTACTTGTGCCATCAACAAACAGTTTGCCAACTCTCAAAATTTCTCTTTCCATAAACTCTTCTCCACGATAGTAATCAATCTTCATATCTATTATTTGTGGCAAATCAGAAATCAGATTTCTCACTAAGTCAGGCAAACCTAAAAATTTTGAGCAGAGATATCTACGCCTTTCTACGCTTATGACTCTTGGAACAAATATATAATCAACACCCTTTTCCTTCAAATCAATCACATGACCCATAAATGTCTTGACAGGAAGGCAGGTTTCATCCACGCAAGTCTTGATGCCATCATCAATTATTTTTTTACATGTATCACTGGAAGTAACCACTTCAGCACCCAGTTCTTCAAAAAATGTTTTCCACATAGGATAAAAGTTGTAGTATAAAAGCCCTTTTGGAATACCAACTTTTTTACTCATCTCTTACCTCCAAGTATTTTAATAAAATCAAAACACTATTATTTTTAACATTAAACAACCATAATATACAAAAAAACACCGGAATGTATTCCAGTGTTTACAATTTGTTCCATGTGTAACATTTTATCCTTTTACAGCACCAGCTGCAAGTCCCTGCTGCAAATACCTCTGCAACGCCATAAATATGATTACAAGAGGCAATGATGCTATAACAGACGCTGCCGCAAATAATGTCCAATGGGCTGAAAATTGATTTGTAATAAATCTTTGCAGTCCAAGTGCTACAGTATAACTCTCAGGTGATTTCAGTACAGCACTCGATAATATAAATTCGCTATATGTCCCTATAAAGCTAAACAAAAATATTACAACAAGCATAGGTGCAGTAAGTGGCAATATTATCCTAATAAATATTTGCCAATATGATGCACCATCAACCAGTGCCGCTTCATCAAGTTCTTTTGGCAATCCATCTATATACCCCTTTAGAAGCCATATATTAAAAGCACTACCACCTGCAAGCACCAAAACAAATACATATAAATTATCGAGCAAATCTAATTTTGCCAAAATTCCATATATCGCTGGCAAAGACATAAATGTCGGAAACATCTGTAAAATCAAAAGGGTCATTAATCCATTTTTTCTTCCAACGAATTTCATTCTGCTAAATGCATATGAGGAAGTAGATGTTAAAATAGATTGTATGATCGCCACACCAAAGCACAAAATCATGCTGTTTTTTATCCATGTTAATAGTTGTGTTTTCTGAAACAAGTCTATATAATTTTGAAAGCTTATTTGCTTTGGAAAAATCGTACCAGAGAAGAAAGCATCACCTGTCCCTAACGAAGCACCTACAACCCATGCTACAGGGAAAAGAATTATTACAATAAAAATCCAGATTATAACTCTGCTAACCCACAAAGTAACTTTCTCATTTGGACGCATTTTTCGATCTTCTTTTAATTTCTTTTTATTCATATTTGCATTAGCTGAATCCATCAATCTAGTCCACCTCCTCAAATGCATGCGTCATCCTCATATTTACATAGCTTAATGTCCCAATTATCAAAAATATAATTATTGACAATGCTGATGCTAAATCGTATCTATTAAATTGCATAGTCATTTTATAAGCCGCACTTACAAGTAAATCTGTAGTACCAGCAAAAGCTGTATCTGTTCTTGGAGGACCTCCACCAGTTATCAAAAACACAGAACCAAAATTATTAAAATTAAAAGCAAATGATGAGATAATAAGTGGCAACGCCGATGACATAAGCATAGGAAGTGTTATAAGTCTTAACTTTTGAAACCAAGTAGCACCATCCAAATCTGCTACTTCATATAATTCTGGTGGTATAGCTTGTAATCCACCCAAAGATGCATTCATCATAAAGGGATATCCCATCCACGCACTGGCAATTATTATTCCCACTCTTGCCCAGAATGGATCCGTAAGCCAAGGTATTTTTGAAATATGCAAGTAACTTAACAAAGTATTTATTCCACCATAATCTTGATTGTATAGACCCTGCCAAGCTAATATTGCAATTGTTGATGGCAATGCCCATGGAATTATGAGTATGGCTCTATAAATATTCGTTTCCCACATATTTTTGTTGTTGAGTAAAACCGCTAAAAATAAACCTATAACATAATTAGCCAATGTTGCTATCGCTGCAAAAACCACCGTCCATAAAAGCACTGGCAAAAAAACCGTTCTTAACGGACCATTGATAATATCTATAAAGTTTTTAAATCCTACAAACTGATATTGTTTAAAATGATTTAAGCTGAAGTTAGTAAACGCAATATATATAGTATATGCAATAGGTAAGAAACTTAATACCGTCATTGATAATATTGCAGGTGACAAAAACGCATAAGGTGTCAATTTGTCCCGAATTTTTGTTCCTGTCTTCATAAAATGTCCTCCTCTAAAATAATTGGAAAGGGGCACTTAGCCCCTTTATTTATTGCTGAGTAGCAATACCTTGCTTTATCTGATTGACCATATCATCTGCGGCCTTATCAGGAGTAGCCTTACCTGATGTTACAAGCTGCAGTGCATTACCAGCCGGTGTCCAAACTGCTGTCATAGCAGGAATGTTTGGCATAGGAATAGCATTCTTAGCTTGTTCAGCAAATGCATTTAAAATATCATTGTTTTTAACCTCATCATTGTTTAACACAGAATTGAGAACTGGGATTCTATTACCTGTTTCAAAAAGAGGCAATGCTGTGTTTTGAGCAAGATATTTTAATAAATCCCATGCTTCTTGTTGATGTTTAGAATTAGCGCTTACAAAAGCTGCCTGTACACCAGCAAATGAAGGCATCGGCTTTCCATCGACTGTTGGCAATGGAGCTACTTTAAAAGGAACATTTGCTTTCTTAAACCCATCAACATCCCATGGACCACTTATATAAAGTCCTATCTTTCCGTTTTGGAAATTGCCTTTAGCTATATCGCCTTTAATATCGGCAGTCATAAACTTATAAGTTTTTACAAAATCCCTTATCAAAGACAAACCTTTTTTCGCACCATCATTATTCAACCCTATATCATTTGGATCGAGAGCGCCTCCATTATTTTTAAATACATAACCACCATAAGCAGCCATAAATGCAAAGCTATAGTAGAAATTATTTATATCATACTGGAATCCAACTTGCTGCCCAAGCTTAATCAAGTCGTCAAGTGTAGCTGGAGGAGTTTGAACTTTGCTTGTATTGTAGAAAAGTCCGTATGTCTCCATTGATAATGGTATTGCGTACATTTTCCCATCATATGAAACTGCATCTATGCTCATCGGGACGTAATCAGATTTATTAATTACTCCATCAGGTACTTCCGCTAAAAGCCCAGCCTTTTGGAATGTTCCAAGATTATCATGGGGCAATCCAAACATAATATCAGGCCCTTTACCGCTCTGAGCTGCCGTAGAAAACGCCTGGAAATCACTCTGATCAGCCAATACTTTTACTTTATTGCCTGTCTCTTGAGCCCATTTGTTAGCGATTTCTTGTACCTTAGCTATTTCAGGATCTGTCAAATGTGACCATACTGTTAATTCAACTGGCTCCTTTTTTTGCTGCGTTTGAGCAGTGTTATTAGAACTATTATCTGAAGACTTTGATTCATTTGTCTTGCTGCTTCCACATCCGGTTAAAGCAACTGATAATAGCAATACCATGGCAGTAAGTATTGCAAAAATTTTTGTGTACTTTTTCATGTAAATCCTCCTCACAAAATAAAATTTTATGATTTTTTTGGGTATATCCCAAAATTTTATTTCAAACTTCAATATAAGTTTTTATTACAATGTTTACATGTGTAGTTATTGCATATCTGTCACTTCTTTACATAGATTTTCTACATATCAGTTCTACAACCAAATAAAACGACAACGCACTTTATCTTTCTTCAACATAATGACAAATTGATGTACATTAACTAAAAATGCTGTAGACAAACTTCACAATCATAATCTTTTACTAGCATCATCCCCTTGATGATTACTATTAAATTACAGCAATCGCTTTCTTTGACGCTATTTTTAAAAGCGCCTGACTGCAAATAAAACTTGCAATCGCTTGCGCCACATCTAATATAATTGTATCTCCAGATTCAAATATTGTCAATATACAATTCGAGTGTGTCAATAAAAAAGATTTTTTAAACAGCTTAACAATAAATCCACTCAATTTTTACCTTGCAAAAGTAAATTTACTTTTAATATTATTATACAAAGTTGCAGCTATTTTTACTACTTATAGCTTTTTTAATGAAAAGCAAATTTTAAATATATTAAACCTCTTGAAAAAATCGCATCTAGATGACATTTGTACCTTACTATTGACAGTATACCTTTTACTCTATTTATTATCTTTTTCTGTTAATATATTTCTTAAATTTTATAAAAAAAACACTGGAATATATTCCAGTGTTTCCAGTGCACTCTATGCGTAACATTTTATTGATTAATTTTGCCATGTAATGGTGACACTACCAGTCCCAGATGTCGGCACAGTATAAGTATGATTCGAACCACCTTCCCAAATTATATTTCCTGAATTATCAATTTTTACAGCTTTAAATTGTATCTGCTCGCCAGGTAATAAATTAATCGTTATTGTCCAAGTAGGATAATTAGGGCATGATGCAGGACCACGAGCATAGGTTGTATTCCAATTTCCGAGATCGGATGTACTACCAACAATATATATATTTTGTCCATAATAAGTTGTCGCATTGTTTATTGTAAATGTAACTGGTATCGTACCGTCAGGCGTTAGTGTAACTATATTAATTACAAAAGGAGCCATCTCTGATGTCACAGATCCATCACTATTTACAATATTTGAAAGTCTTAAGAGCGTAAATCCAGAAAAATTATATCCTGTTAATTCGTTTGCACAATTCACATAAGCTTGATTGTTGTTGGATATAGCCAAAGCATTTTCTCCATTGTGGACTATACCTTTATTATTAGCAAGATTAGCTACATAATGTACTAACGTCATAGGTGCAGAATAATATGGACTTACATACGCATTAGAATCATCCATTTCAAGACAGGTAAATGTCATAGCAAGATTAGATGCCTTAAATTGATCGAGTAATGTACTATAATTATAATAACCGGCACAATATTCTGCAGCATGTGGCATAGTGGGACTATTATATAGCCAATGCACTCCAGCTATTTTTGCTCCTATTGGAACATTAAATACTGGATCAAAGCAGCTATGAGCTACAGAAGCAATATTAGCTAACTCATTAGTCAAAACACTTTGATACCATGTCAAAAAATCATTGCCATAAGTAGTTTTATAACCATTTGTAAAGAAATTATCACCATCTGTAGGTGGACTAATTTGAGAGAAATCAGTTAGACTTGTACCCCATGCACTATTAACTGCTGCTATAGTTCCATATTTAGACTTCATAGCATTCTGAAAACTTGTTATAGCCGCCTTACTATAACACTGCAATGAACCGCGTCCAGGATATGTCCATCCATGTGAAGGATTATACGAAGGATATCTTAATTCTCCAGAGGGGCCTCCAGATATATATATTTTTGCAATTATATCTTTATAGCTGCTAAAATTTGATGCAAAAGATGAGTAAAATTCATTATAGAGTTGAGTTAAACCAGAATACCATGGACTTACTGCTTCATTATCCCAATTCCCAGCTTCATCTTTATACTGCATATTATCCTGAGTATCTTTTGTCCATACCCACGACGGAATAGGTATATTCACTGTATCACCAACATTACCTCCACAGGCATGCGTTGACATTATTGGAACCCACTTCAATCCCGCAGCGCGTACGGTATCAGCATATGTCTTATAATAACTCCAGTCAAATTGATTTTCACCTGCATTTTCAACATAGCCCCACCAAATATCTGTTGTTATACCGTAAACACCATTATTCTTTAAAGTTATCAATTGATTTTTGAATGCATTAAAATCTGTGACTTTTTCTAATGGTCCCATTACAAAAACTTTGAAATTTGGTGCTACGCTTGCATTAGCAGTCACTATAGAAGATACAAAAATTAATGATGCCATTAACAATGTCAAAAACAATTTTCGACCCAACCTTTTAAAATTTCCAATCATTTATTTTTATTTTCCCTCCCATCATACCATAAAAATAATATAAGTACTATTTTTTGCTGCCAAAAACTTTAATAAGATCTTACTTTACCAATAGCTCCCACCTCCTTCAATAATCATATTCAATTTCTATCAAATATCTATTTTAATATCACCTCCTAAACTATAATTTTGCTTTACCTACTGTTTAACAGCACCAGCTATTATAGCTGTGACCAATTTTCTCTGTGCCAAGAAGTAGAAAATTACAACGGGTAAAATTGCTATAGTTAATCCTGCCATACCGAGATTCCATTGCTTTGTGTATTGACTAAAGAAGTAAAAAATCATTAATGGGAGAGTCCTGGAACCCACTTTGTTTATGACTAAAGATGGCAATAAGTAGTCATTCCATATCCACATGATATCCAATACAGCCAAAGTAATCGTAGTAGGATTTAATAAAGGCAATATGATATTCCAGTAAATTCTAAATCTACTACAACCATCTATTAATGCTGCTTCATCTAAAGATGTCGGTATTCCTTTTAATGCACCATAGTATAAAAACACTCCTAAGCTTGAACCAAATCCCAAGTACATAAATACAAGCCCTGACCTTGTAAGAAAATGAAATTTTCCAAATTCCGCTACTAATGGAATCATAACTGATTGAAACGGGATCAACATAGCCACTGTAAAAATCATATATATAATCACACTGCTTTTTCTTTTTACCCTTTGAAGTGCATAAGCCGTCATAGATGAAAATATTGCAATAATCAAAATGCTAAAAACAGTTATTATTAATGTATTTGAAAATGCTTCACTTAAATTTAAATTTGCGGCTGCCGTTTTATAATTATCCAGCATCAAACTTTTTGGAAGTGACAATGTATTTGTAAACAGCTCTAATTTTGTCTTAAAAGAGTTGACAAGTATTATATAAAAAGGAGATATCCATAAAAGCGAAAGCACAATTCCTAAAAATGTCAATAAATATTTTTGAACATGAACTTTTCTCATCACATCTCAACCTCTCTTTTCTGTGTCAAGTAAACTTGAATGACAGAAATAACAGCAATTATTAAGAACATTATTACCGCTTTTGCCTGTCCTACAGCCATTTCCTGAGCTGAAAAAGCCGTTTGGTATATATTAAGTGTTATCATTTGTGTGGTATTGCCAGGCGCTCCAGCAGTTAATGATAAGTTTTGATCAAATAGTTTAAATGAATTTGAAAGCGTAATAAACAAACTCACTGTAAACGCTGGCGCTATAAGCGGAAATACGACATTCCTAAATTGTTGCCATGAATTTGCGCCATCAATCTTTGAAGCTTCTATTAAATCAGTAGGAATGCTTTCAATATATGCTATATAAATCACCATAACATAGCCTATCATTTGCCATGATGTCACAATCACAAGCCCCCAAAAGCCAGTATTAGTTGTGGATAACCAGCCTCCAAGCCATCCAATATGTGTAGCGTCTGAAATTGTTTGAAACACATCCACAAAAATGAAATTCCATATAAATCCTAATATGAGTCCACCTATTAGATTAGGCAAATAAAATGCTGTACGCATGAAATTTCTGGCAAATATTTTTCTTGTTACAAGCATGGCAAGACTCAAGCCTACCACATTTATAATCACAATGCACGCGACTGCAAATTTAGCTGTAAAAATTATTGAATTCCAAAACTCAGCATCGTCTCTAAGTGTCATGAAATTTTTTAATCCAATAAATACAGGTTGATTTATTCCATTCCAATCTGTAAATGAATAATATATTCCTATAATAAATGGTATTAATACGACAATAATAAGTGACAATAGTGTTGGAGCTATAAAAAGCCAATACCAAATCCCGTTTTTAAAAAATTTCGCTTTTTTTGCCATTGTATTACCTTCCTTCTTGTTCATATTTGCAAAGTGGGAGAATACAATTATACTCTCCCACTACAATTTTTAATTATTTTCTCGCATCTGCCCAGGCCTGTTTAGCATGTGAAATCACTTTATCCCAACTTAATGAACCATTCACATAAAGCTGTATATCAGCACCAAGGACATTTTGACCCCAATTGTTTGGATACCCCATGAATACCCATCCATATGTCTTGCCTTGACTTGCTGCCACAAAAAGCTGCATTCCAAGTGGATCAGATATGCTATTTGAATTGTACCCAGTATATGCTGGGACAAACTTAAACTGCTGAGTAACTATCTGTTTTCCTTCATCTGATGTGTACAGCCAATCTAAGAAATCTTTAGCAGCTTTTTGAACATCTGCTGGTTTGTCGCTGTTAACTGCCCAATACATTGGGACACCTTCGGGATATGAGTCTTCTTTATATCCTGGAACAGGATATGGCAACATGCCAATATCATTTTGTGCAAAGTTCTTATCAAGTGACTCTAATGTAGGATATACCCAGTTACCTTGCTGAATCATCGCAACTTTTCCAGTTCCAAAAAGCTTTTCAACTTGCGTGCTGTAGTCAAGACTTGCTGTAGGTTGTACTGAATACTTATTCTGAAGATCAATCATCTGCTTCATTGCATCGCCATATTTGAAGTCTACTGTCTTAGAATTAAATGCTTTCATGACATCTCCATCAAATTCTGGTGACAAGAATGCATTAGATAGATGGAGTCCAGTAACCCAAGTTTCTTTTGCTGGGAATGCGAAAACAGCTTCGATGCCTAACTCTTTCTTCTTTGAATCCAAAGTTTTTACAGCATTCACCAATGCATCAAAAGTTTTAATGCTGGATGGATCAATACCTGCTTTGCTGAATATCTGTTTGTTGTAGATTAATCCATATCCCTCTAAATCAAATGGTAAACCATAAATTTTACCGTCCTGCGTCACACCAGTAAGAGTACCAGGAAGAGCGGCTTTTGCAGCTTTTGTATCTGACAAATCAGCTAATTTTGGCTTCCATGTAGCAACATCCTGTGGTCCACCTACATTGTATATTGCTGGCTCTGAACCCGAATTGAATTTAGCTTTTAATGCAGCACCGTAATCTTGTCCTCCGCCTACAGTTTCTAAATTGATTTTAACATTAGGGTTTTCTTTCATGTAAGTATTTATAGCATTTTGAAGGGCATCTTTTATTTCAACTTTAAATTGGAAAATATCTAATGTTACAGGTTGGCTTGTAGTCTCAGTCTTATTTTGAGTTGAACTATTTTCTGAAGTTTTGCTTTGATCAGATTTTGTACTATTTCCGCATCCTGTTATAAGCACTGAAAATGCCATTAAAAGCACTAAAAGCAGCACAATTACTTTTGAGGTTTTCCTCATAATCAAAATCCTCCTCTTCAATAAGCCAATTTTTTTCTATTGACTTATGCGATTTTTAATTATAAAATTTACACATCTGAATAAGTTTAATCGCCATATAACTTTTAATTTTAAGCTTCTCGCTTTTTATTTTTTATTTTGTATATAAGCGTTTTCATGTGATTATCAAAAATTATGGACCATACCCCCTTTTATTTATAATTTCCATTAGAAAACTCGCGAAAAATTTGCAACCGGTTGCGCTTGTTTAATTATATTTTATATCCTTTGAGCACAAAAGTCAATAGATTTATTTATTAAATTACAACAAATTTTTATCACTCAATTAGTCCCATTAGTATCTCTGAAAGCTTTTGCTCATCATGCCTTATATAATTGTTTCTTATTGCTAACACATCTTTTTCGATGACTTTTATTCCCTTTTGCTTAAAGCTTTCTACATCATAACTTACAGGTTGCGACATGTCTTCTTTATATCTATCTTTGTACTCATAAGGAATTTCACCATTATTTACGATGACATAGTCAAGAGATTTTAACCCATGCAGAAAAAGCGCATCAACGTGTGCATTGGCATCGTAGCCAATTGTCTCACCAGGCTGTGTCATTATATTGCACACATATACCTTAATTGCTTTTGAATCTTCTATTGCTTCACACACATCATTGACTAATAGATTTGGTATTATACTGGTGTATAAACTCCCAGGGCCTAATATAATTTCATCAGCATCCATGATATCTGTTAAGGCTTCTTTTACTGGTTTTGCATCTTTCGGCTCCAAAAATATTCTTTCTATCGGGCTTTTTTCTTTCATTTGAAGTTTCGGTATTAAAGACTCTCCATCTATGACTATACCGTTTTTTAACTTAGCTTTTAGTTTGACATCATCCAATGTGACAGGCAAAACCTTTCCTGACACAGCTAAAACTTCACTCATTTTCTTTACAGCTTCTTCAAAACTATTTGATATGCCATTCATAGCAGCTAAAAAAAGATTTCCAAAGCTTTGCCCTTTAAGCATACCATCAGTAAACCTGTATTGTAAAAGCTTTTCCATTGTAGGTTCAGTATTTGCTAACGCCAGTATACAGTTTCTTATATCACCAGGCGGCAACATGCCTAAATCCTCTCTTAATACACCAGAACCTCCTCCATCATCTGCAACTGTTACAATTGCAGTAATGTTATGGGTGTACTTCTTAAGTCCTCTAAGCATTGTTGATAATCCTGTACCACCACCAATAACCACGACTTTTGGCCCATTTAAGTAAGCAAAATTCTTCATACGAGCAACCCCTTTGCAATAAGTCATATAAATGAAAATATCACTTATTCTTCTCTAATATCCCTATGATTTATTATAGCTGTGTAATCCCTTTTTCTAAGCAGATCGTACAGTGCATTTGCAATAGTCACAGATCTATGCTTACCGCCTGTGCACCCAACAGCTATTACAAGCTGTGACTTTCCTTCCCTTATATAAAATGGCAGTAAAAACTCTATCATGTCTTCCAACTTGTTTAAAAATTGTTTTGCTTCTTCCCACTTCATGACATAATCCATTACTTTTTTATCATTTCCTGTAAGTGGTCTAAGTTCATCTATATAATAAGGATTCGGCAAAAACCTCACATCGAATACAAGATCGGCATCAAGTGGTATACCGTATTTAAATCCAAATGACATTACATTTACAATTAAACCTTTGAATTTTCTTCCTTCGATGAAAATATTGTACAATTCTTGTTTAAGCTGAGCTGCAGTTAAATTCGTCGTGTCAATGATGCTGTTTGCCATTTTTCTTATTTCCGCAAGTTTTTGCCTTTCGTCTTTTATTCCGTTTATTATTGAGCCACCATCTGTGAGTGGATGTCGTCTCCTTGTTTCCTTAAATCTCTTTATCAAAGCTTCATCTGAAGCCTCCAAAAAGATTATTTCATAATCATACTTATTTTTCTTTAAATAGTCTATAGCAGAAAAAATATCTTTAAATAGTTGTCCACCTCTAAGATCCATACCGAGCGCTACTTTATCTATGTCTTTAGAACCATAAAAGAGATCAGCCAACTTCGGTATCAACGCTGGAGGAAAATTGTCAATGCAAAAGAATCCAATGTCCTCCATAGATTTCAATGCTTGGCTTTTCCCGGCGCCCGAAAGACCGGTAATTATCACAAATCTCATTTGTATCACTCCTTAGCATTTATTATATCATTTGTTGTAAGACCTGCTTTTTTCGCAATTTCGATTCCTCTCGCAAAATCGCCAACTCTCGATGGTGTGTGTGCATCGCTGTCAATTACGAATTTTGCACCAACAGATTTTGCTATTTTTATGTATTCTACAGTCATATATCCGTGGCTTGAGTTTATCTCAAGAACCGTTCCTCTTGCTTTAGCCGCCAAAGCAAGTCTTTTAGTATCTATATCGATTTTTGCTCCAGGATGTGTAATTATATTTATATCGTATTTATTTATGGCTTTTATCATCGCATCTGTGTTCTGTTCTCTAACGACGGGTTTTAAAGATATAAAATATTTGCTGGCTGCATTTTTCCCAAACAAATTGACAAGGTTATAGAAATCAAATGGCGAAACACCTGTGTGATAACCCATAAGCAGTATATCTATATATTTTAAAAGCTCATCATCGACATCAATATCACCATTTAAACTTATAAGATTTGCTTCTACTCCCATTAAAACCTTTATATCATGAAATTTATCGTTCACTCTATCTATTTCGTCTCTTATTTTCCTGTAATTGCGACTTCTTATGCCAAAAAATATATGCCTCGGTCCATGATCAGTGATAGCAATTTCTTTAAGTCCTTTTTGTATCGCAGCTTTTACATTGTCTTCGATTGTACCTTTTCCATGACTAAATACAGTGTGTGTGTGATAATCAGCAAAAATTTCCATCATTGAATTACCTTTCACCAATTATTTTTACTTCCGTCTCCAGATCTACGCCAAATTTATCTTTGACTGTTTTTTTTATATGTGCGATTAGATTTAAAACGTCGTCTGCAGTCGCATTGCCTCTATTTATTATAAAACCACAATGTTTTTCAGACACTTGTGCACCACCGATTGCATACCCTTGAAGTCCAGCATCCTGAATCAATTTCCCTGCATAAAATCCTTCTGGCCTTTTAAATACACTTCCAGCGCTTGGATATTCCAATGGTTGCTTCACTTTCCTTAATCCGTTCAATTCATCCATTTTTGCCTTTATATCCTTATAATTTCCTTTTTTAAGGTGAATCCACGCTCTTATTGCAATCAGATTATCTGACTGTATTAAACTGCTTCTATATCCAAACCTCATATTGCCATTTTTCACTTCATATATAGAACCATCTTTATCGATAACCTCTACTTTTTCAACTACATCTTTTATTTCAGGGCCGTAAGCACCAGCATTCATAGTTATAGCACCACCTAATGTGCCTGGTATCCCGCTGGCAAATTCAAAGCCTGTAAGCTCATTGTCAAGAGCGGTATTGGCAATTACTGAAAGCAATGCACCAGCCTCCGACACAATTATCTCACCGTCTACAGAAATTTTCCTAATAGCAGTCAGTTTTATAACCACGCCCCTTATTCCCTTATCTGAGACTATGATATTTGTTCCGTTACCAAGTATAAAATAAGGTATATTTTCAGCTTTTATTAAACCCATAACTTTTATCAGTTCATCCACGCTTTGAGGTATAATCAGTACGTCCGCCGGACCACCAATCCTAAAAGATGTATGCCTTGACATAGGTTCATTTATATATATATTCTCATCCGAAACCACTTTCCTTAATGTTTCTACAATCTTTTCCAATATATCAACTCCCTACATGTATTTACAGGAAACCTTCATTCAGTAATATTTTATCAACTATTATCATGTTTAATTCCATTTTGTTTTCCATTTAAGAGTATAACACTTTTTTTAAACATAAAAAAGACAAAAAAATAGAAGGCCTGTAAGCCTTCATCAAACATTGTAACATACTTTAAATCTTTTACTAATGCAGCCCTCAGAGTCATAAACACTAACAACAGCCGTACATTTCTTAATCTTAATCTCACAATTGCAATCCCTACAAAAATATAGGTTATTGCCTATCTTGCCCACATTAGTGCTTTTGCAATTTGGGCATTCCATATAACTCACCTCACTACTTAGCTGATCTGAACCTCCTCAGCCTTAAGGCGTTTGATACAACTGATACTGAGCTAAATGCCATTGCACCCCCTGCAATAGCTGGATTCAAAAGACCTGCTGCAGCAAATGGTATTCCTATCGTGTTGTAAATAAAAGCCCAAAACAGATTCTGGTAGATATTTCTCATAGTAGCTCTGCTTAATTTTATGGCTGTCACCAAACTCATGAGACTGCCACTTATAAGTGTAATGTCTGATGTTTCTATAGCCACGTCTGTCCCTGTGCCTATAGCAATACCTAAATCTGACTGTGCTAATGCTGGAGCGTCATTTATCCCATCTCCAACCATTGCAACTATTTTACCCTGTTTTTGTAATTTTATGACTTCTTCCGCCTTTTTTTCTGGCAAAACTTCTGCTAACACGTGTGCAATACCTACTTGCTTTGCAATGGCCTCAGCAGTTTTTGCGTTGTCACCAGTTATCATGTATACATCTATGTTTAAAGCTTTTAATTCTTGTATAGCCTTTGCTGAATCTTCCTTAGGCACATCCGCAACCGCTATTACACCCAAAACTTTACCTTCAGATGATAAAATCATAACGGTTTTGCCTTCGCTCTCAAGATCTTCTAAATAATGTTTTATGTCAGATATATCTACACTTTGCCTATCCATCAACCTTCTATTGCCAATATAATATTCTTTTTCGTTAATTATAGCACAAATACCGTAGCCTGGTATAGTCTCAAATTTGCTCGGATCTGGCAATTTTTCGCATTTTTCCTTTGATTTATTCACAATTGCTTTACCAAGCGGATGCTCAGAATTTTTTTCAGCTATTCCACCAATATACAGCAAATCATCCTCTTTCAATTGGCTGAAGGAAATGACATCAGTGACTACTGGTTCGCCTTTTGTAATAGTACCAGTTTTGTCTAATACAATAGCATTAATCTCTTTTGCTCTTTGCAAATATTCCCCACCTTTTATAAGTATGCCATTTTCTGCTCCTTTGCCTGTACCTACCATAACAGAGGTTGGTGTTGCAAGGCCTAATGCACAAGGACATGCAATTACAAGCACAGATACAGCACTTATTACACCTGCATTAAGATTTCCTAAAACAAGATACCATATCAAAAATGTGATTACTGCTATTCCTATAACCACAGGTACAAAAACTCCTGACACTTTATCGGCAATCTCTTGGATAGGCGCTTTTGAGCCCTGTGCATCCTCAACCATCTTTATTATCTGTGATAAGACAGTATCTTTCCCAACCTTAGTCGCTTTAAACTTAAATGTGCCCGTTTTATTTATTGTAGCACCTATTACTTCGTCATTGACATTTTTATCAACAGGAATAGACTCTCCTGTTATCATAGATTCATCTATAGCAGAACTTCCTTCTACAATTACACCGTCTACAGGTATTTTTTCACCCGGCCTTACTATAACTACATCTCCGACTTTTACTTCTTCAATAGGTATGTCTATTTCTTCTCCGTTTCTTAAGACTCTTGCAGTTTTCGCCTGAAGTCCCATAAGTTTTTTTATTGCTTCAGATGTTTTACCTTTTGCTATAGCTTCAAGCAGCTTACCAAGAGTTATAAGCGTTATGATAACTGCCGGCGCTTCAAAGTACAAGTAATTGTGTATCTCTGACATAGGTTTTGTAAATACATTATACAAGCTATAAAAATATGCTGCAGTTGTTCCCATTGCAATTAATGTATCCATATTTGCTGACAGATTTTTTAAATTATGCCAAGCTCCTTTATAGTATCTATATCCAATAATAAATTGGACTGGAAATGATATTATTATTTGCGCCCACGGATTATCCAAAATCCCTGCAGAAAAACCGAATATCCTTCCAAACATTGATATAAGTAATGGGATTGTCAATATAGAAGAAATTGTAACTAGCCTTTTTAATGTTTTAACTTCCCTTTCTCTCTCTTCTTTCTCTGTATCCATTCCTATGCCAGTTTTTTCTTTTGCATCATAGCCGATATTTCTAACAGCTTTTATCATTGCTGCTACATCTACTTTGCTTGAATCAAATTCAACTGTTGCCGTTTCAGTTGCAAAATTAACCGTAGCCCTATTTACGCCTTGTAAATTGTTTAATGCTTTTTCTATCTTTGCGGCACAAGATGCACACGACATACCTATTAGTATTAGTTCTACTTTATCTTTAATGACTCCATATCCTAAGTCCTCAATTTTTTTTGTCATATCATCTATGTTAACTTTAGTCGGGTCATATACAACTGTTGCCTTTTCTATCGCTAAGTTGACATTTGCTTCATCAACACCATCCATATTTTTAAGGCCTTTTTCTATCTTGGCTGCACATGATGCGCATGACATACCTGATATTTTTAAAGTAGCTTTTTCTGGCATATAGTTCATCTCCTTAATTTATTATTGAATTAAAGCCTGGTTAATGGCATATAATATCATTTCTCTTGAAGGTATACCTGAATATCCATCTATAGTTTTATATACCCTACAACCATAAAGAGGTTCATCATTCCTTCTCTCTTTTTCAATATCTTCTCCGTTGATATGAATTGATGGCGAACCTAAAAATTTATATCTATATGCATCTTCCTGAGATTCTATTTTTATTATGTCTATATCATTCTTTAATATTTTTTTCTGATAAAACCTCCTTTAACAATTTTAATGCTGAATCTGAATTAAGACATCCTTCGAAGTATAAAAAGCTTATCTGCATATTCCCACCTCCTAAAAATTTATCACATTACATGAACACTTAATATACCCCCTATAGGTATCTTTAATGTTATTATATAATTCCGATATGTTTATGTCAATATTATTTTGATAACTTTTCATAAGTTTATGCATAACTACATCCTATATGCAAATAATAATTTTGATTAAAATCAATTGGAGGTGTTTTTAATGAATGCAGAAAGCGTAGTAAAATGCGGTGTTAACACATGCACATATTGGAAAGATATGAGATGCCATGCACAATCAATCGAAGTAAATCCAAAGACCCCGACAGCAAAGACCAGCGCAGAAACTGAATGTACAACATTTAAGTCAAGATAGCAAATAGTCTATCTTCTATTATTTTTACTGTTAAAAGAAAGCGGATATACAGCGCTTTCTTTTATTCACTTAATTTTCTGCAAAACTTCCTATTATCAGTTTATCACCTTAATATACTATACCATCAACATCGGTATTGCTTTTACTAAATGATACAACTATTTTGTTTGGGAGACAAACAATTGATTGGTATGACTCTTTTATCCATCCCGTTTTTGAACATATGCCCTGCGGGCATATTTTTTTATCCATTGGAAGCATTCTTACCATGCCATTTTTCGTCTCTATAATGCCTGTTGCTTTGCCAAACTTAAACTTTATATATTGGGGTTGCGACTTACGATTTACTATTACTGTTTTTACTAATTTCCCATTTACCTTAATTTCTACATTATTCATAGTAGTGATTTTATTAGCCATTATTTTCGGTAAAAGAAATAAGCTAGAGGCAGAAATTATTAAAAGAAATACTATTAAAAATTTATCATATTTAGTCACTATCTCTACGCTCCTTAATCCCATACTTCTCCATCCTATAAATCAGTGTATGCCTTGTAAGCCCAAGAAGTTTTGCTGCTTTTGTCTGGTTATAGCCCGTTCTCTCAAGTGCCTGTTCTATTAGATTTTTCTCAAGTTCATCGATTGAAATCCCATTTGGAGGTAAGACAATTTTATCAACATCTTTTATCATTTTGTTTGATCCAAGTGGTAGATCTTCCTTCTTTATAACAGATCCATGATTTAAAATCAGCATTCTCTCAACTAAATTTTCAAGCTCTCTAATGTTCCCTGGCCAAGAATACTCCATTAAAAACTTCATTGCAGATTTGTCTATTTTAAATTTTTCAAGTCTTAGATTCTTACTATATTTATCTAAGAAATAATCAATAAGAATTGGAATATCCTCGACTCTTTCTCTTAAAGGTGGCAATTGTATCGGAACTACATTTAATCTATAAAACAAATCCTCTCTGAAAGCACCTGCTTTAACCATATTTTCAAGATTCTTATTTGTTGCAGCAATAACCCTTACATCAGCTTTTAAAATCTCAATGCCTCCAAGCCTTTCAAATTCCTTCTCCTGGAGAATTCTCAGCATTTTAACCTGAATAGAGGGTGATATTTCGCCTATTTCATCAAGAAATATGGTGCCGCCGTTAGCCCTTTCAAATCTGCCAGGTTTACGCGATAGTGCACCTGTAAATGCACCTTTCTCATAGCCAAATAATTCGCTTTCAAGTAAATTCTCCGGTAATGCCGCACAATTGACCTTTATATATGGCCCATCTTTTCTTTTGCTTAAATTGTGTATTGCCTTTGCAATGAGCTCTTTACCTGTACCGCTTTCACCAAGTAATAAAACAGTCGCATCTGTTGGTGCAACTTTTTTAACTATATTTAAAACATCTTTGAGTTTAGAACTTTCACCTATTATATCAAATTCTTTGCCATTTAGTTCTTCTCGCAAAAACTTCACTTCTTCTTTTAAATTTGTAATCTCCAGTGCTTTTCCTATTGTTAGCTTCAGTTCGTTAATGTCAAAGGGTTTTTGAATATAATCTACAGCACCAAGTTTTATCGCTTGTATAGCGGTATCTATTTCACCATACGCTGTTATGACAATTACAGGTATATCTTTGTCCTTTTCTCTAATTGTTTTTAAAACATCTATGCCATTTACCTCAGGCATCTTTATATCAAGTATAATGAGATCATATATACTGCTTTCAAATTTATTTAAAGCTACTGCACCATTTTCAGCTTCATCAATTACATATCCATCATTAAAAAGTGCTTTTTTCAAAGCCCATCTCATATTTTTCTCATCATCTGCAACTAAAATATGTCTCATTTTAACCTGCATTCCTTTCTTTTTATCGAACAATTATTCTTAAAGAAGTGGTAACCTTACCAAAACCTTCGTCCCTACGCCAACGATACTTGATAATGATATATAACCACCATGTTCCTCTATTATTCTATGAGTTATGGATAATCCAAGGCCGGTTCCCTCACTTTTAGTTGTGAAAAAAGGATTAAATACTTTATCTATTTTATCATCTTCGATGCCAATTCCTGTATCTTCAAAATAGATGTTTAAAAATTCGCTGTCCTTATTGCCATATAAATGTAATATTCCACCAGTACTCATGGCCTGTATTGAATTAATCATTATATTTATAAATGCTTGTTTTATTAATGTATCATCGACAAGTACTTCAACATCAGGCAATCTATCAAATATTATTTGAACATTACTTTTTATGGAGTATTTATTTATAATATTAATAGTTTCTTCTAAAACATTATTAATATTTTTGCTTACTTTATTAATAGACTCTGGCTTTGCAAAATTTAGCAACCCTTTAATTACATTGTCCGCTCTATCAACTTCCCCAATTATTATCTCAAGACCTTCTTTATCGTCTTGTTTTGATTCAGATAAAATTGTCTGTGCGATTGTCTTAATAATACCAAGAGGGTTTCTTATTTCATGAGCAATGCCCGCTGACATTTCTCCAAGCGCTGAAAGCCTATCAGCTCTTCTCATTATTTTCTCCATTTCCTTAACTTCCTTTAAATCCTCAAAAACCAATACAGCACCGTCAAATTTCATCTCACTTTTTAACGGATATATGTGTAATCTGACGGGTTTCTTATTGTTTAAAAGTGTTTCAATGTCAAATTCAAATCCTCTTATTAAATTTTTATTTTTTAGAACTTCATCAATTTTTCTTTTCAAAACCTCGCCATTTCGAATAATTTTGTATATAAATGCACCAATTATGTCAGAATTAATATCCATTAAATCTTTCGCATATCCATTTATAGCAGTTATAGTATAAGCTTTGTCGACTGCTACAACACCATTAACGATTGACTCTAAAATATTATTTAAATAGTCTTCAATATAAGCTGTTTTCCTAAGCTGGCTTTCGAGAAGCTTTTTTTCTTTATATTCTTTTTCTACAAGAGTACCTGTTATAATACCTATAGCAAAAAACAACCCAACTTCTATAAATTGATTTACAATATCAATTGTGAATTTGCCCATATAAATCATTAGATGTGGTGAATAAAGTACTGCTACAACTGAAGATTCTGTAAGCCCTCCCTTTAATCTATATTTAAAAGCTGAATAAACAATCGGTATAAAATATAATAAAGTATAAAACTCATGATATCCTATTGCTGTTGCTTTAGTAAAGTAATGCAAAAAGGCAATTGCCATTGTCATTACTGCAATAAAAATTTTATCACTGCTATAAACCAAATTTAAAACACCTACTTCAATGATTTACTACAATATGGACAATAAGACCATCTTGCATTTACTATTTTACCACAACTTTTGCAATTTACCATTAATCTCGATTTACATACAGCACAAAATATATCATTTTCTCCTACTTTGCTATTGCAATTAGGGCATCGCGCATCTTTTTTATTGTTATTATCTTCATCAAATAATATTAAGCTTAAAAATATTACGGCTACTATAAATATTAATAACATAATTATCACCTCTTTAGACTTCTACCACAATAAGGACATGTGATCCAGTCCTTTTCAATTTTATTCCCGCACACTTTACAGTAATATCTATTTTTTAAATACTTCTTAACACCATAAACAGTTATTACAATAATCGTCAAAATACCTGCCAATATAAATAAATCCATAAAATTGTAGATACCAGACCCACATGATAAATACCAATTATTTAACCAGTTTCTCATAATTAATCACCCTTTAAAAAATTTGGATCTATAACAATAGATCCTAGATTGTATGTGAAGGTGTACATTAATAATCTCATGCAATTTTTATGCCAATTTAATGAAGTTTACTATTGCTGAAAGTAATAAATGTAGAAACACCTATGGCTTCTGATGCGAAATAAACTGTAGAGCTAATCAAATAAAATTGGCACGATTTTTGCAGTAGACGTGAATAAAGGAGGAATACAAGTATGAAAAAAATTTTAATCATTCTTTTAGCAACTGTTATTATTGTATCGGCAATATCAATTCCAATAATCTTAAAAGGAGGTGCTGGAAAAAACACAACTGCTGTACCAAATGGTACATATAACAACAATGTAGCAGAAAATTCAAACATAAAAACAAATAATGAAGGTAGTATTTCCATAGATGTAATGTTTCTAAATCCAAATAAACAAGGTGATAAAATACTTAAATTTCAGGTGATGTTAAACAATCATTCGATGGATTTATCAGATCTTAATTTATCAAAATCCGTAGAATTAGTAAATGATAAAGGATTATCAATAAAAGATGGATTCAATTGGAAAGAAGAAGGTTCCGGTCATCATGTATCAGGCATATTAAGTGTTGAAAATAACATCAATGGAAAAAAAATCCTTGATAACTCAACAAAATCGATAAAATTAGTCATAAAAAATATAGGCGGTGCGAATACAAGAGAGTTTGTATGGCAGTCTAATGAGCTTAGATGAGGTGATTTTAATGTACTTTATAGCTTTTATAGCAGGTATAATATCATTTATATCGCCATGTATTATTCCAATGATAACTGTTTATTTTACAACAATAACAGGTTTATCAATTGAAGAGCTTAAAAATATAAAAGACAAAAAAATTAAATTAAATGTCATATCAAGCACATTTGCATTTATTCTTGCATTTACAATTGTTTTTACAATTGCAGGCGGTACAGCAGGATGGATTGCATCATTATTTAAAAACTACTTATATTTACTAAATATTATAGGCGGTATTTTCGTGATTTTGTTCGGCCTAAACCTACTTGGGGTTATAAATATCAATTTCAAAAGCATAAATCTACCTGAAAATAAGATATTTGGAATTAAAACTGGAACTTTCAAAGCTTTTTTGATAGGTCTGTTTTTCGCATTTGCATGCTCTCATTGCATAGGTCCTATTTTATATTCGATATTAATATATGCGGGAAGTACCGGTTCTGCTGCATCAGGAATGCTCATCATGTTTATATTCTCTATAGGTCTTGCAGTGCCATATATACTTGTTGGATTATTTATGGATAAAATACTTTTTGGATTAACTAAGATTAGTAAATATATGAGAACAATATCAAATATTTTGGGTACAATTATGATTATATTCGGAATCCTTCTTTTAACTGATAGATACTCTTATATAGTTGGTATTCTTAATAAGATAATACCTTATAAGCTTCCCTTTGGAATGTAAATTTAATATTTTATAAAATAAGGATAAATTATAAAAGGTGGGATAACATGAGTACTATATTATATATATTATTATTCATCGGGATAATGTATTTAATGAATAAAGGCGGCATGGGATGTTGCGGCGGTCACAACCATAATGATCACACTTATGAGAAAAATGGAAATATGGAACATCATCATGGAGATAATAACATGAATAATATAGAAATGGTAAAAGATCCTGTCTGTGGCATGCACATACCCGCTGATAAAGCCATAACAAAAGTTATAAATGGAAAAAGATATTATTTCTGTAGTGAAACCTGTGCAAAGGAATTTGAAAACAAATAAGTCGCACAATAATGGCTGTTGATATAATTCAACAGCTTTTAATATATTACTTACCAAATCCGAAAATAGTATAAGCATTTATTGATACTATCGTTAATAATGCATTTTAAGATTTAAGGTATAATATTACATGAAGGAGTTGATTCAATATGGGAAGCTCAGCGAATAGAACTGAAATTATTAAAAGAAGATATGAAAGAATTGCAAAATATTATGATCTGATGGAAAGCCTTATGGAGTCTTCAGGCGGTAAAAAGTGGAGAAAGATGCTTTGGTCCGAGGTTTCAGGAAACACTATACTTGAAGCAGGTATTGGCACTGGCAGTAATATTTTATATTATCCTGAAGGTAAAAACATTTATGGTATTGATTTTTCACCTAAAATGGTAGAAATAGCAAAAGATAAAGCCAAAAGGTATGGCAAAGATGTCGATATTAGAGTAATGGATATAGAAAACCTTGAGTTTAATGATAATACATTTGATGCTATCGTAACAAGCTGTGTGTTTTGTTCTGTGCCGGATCCTATAAAAGGATTAAAAGAGCTAAAAAGAGTATTAAAAAATGATGGGAAGCTTTTTATGCTTGAGCACGTAAGAAGCAAAAAACTAATCTTAGGTACACTAATGGATATCCTCAATCCTCTTACAGTAAACACATGGGGTGCAAACATAAATAGAGATACTGTAAAAAATTTGAAGATTTCAGGATTTAAAATACTTAAAGAAGAAAATCTGGCTCTTGACATAATGAAACTTATAATTGCAGGCAAATAAAAAAGTCGATATGTGAAATAAAAAATTTCTATAAAAAATTTCTCAATCTTCATAAGATCTTTATAATTGCATTGTATAATAAAATCACAATAAAAAAAACAAGGAGGAATTTTAAATGAGAAAGAAAGTTATAGCTATATTTGCAGGTGTGCTAATAATAGGTGCTATAGCATTTACGCAAATACCTGCATTAAGAGCAAAAGCCGATACAATTAATAACGGCTATGGTTTTAACATGATGGGTTCAAATTTCAACTATAATGCGATGTATAACTACATGAAAGGCCTGACAGCAAAAGATGTGCAAAATATGATGGGTGGAAATATAGATGAAAAAGATGCACAAAATATGTTAAATGCATGCACAAATTCATTAAAAAATGAAATTAATGGACAGCAAAAGTAATTTAATTTAGGAGCCAAATGGCTCCTTTTTATACATAGTTAATTCGCATCTATAATCATATCTGAAATAATGTAAAAATTCCCAAAGAACATACAAGTACATATATTATTACGAGTATGGTTTTTTCCCAATTTTTCAATTTATACTTTTCAGGTAATGCCTTCCATCCAAGCGCTATCAAAAATCCGAGAACAATTGGCAAAAGCAATGAATTCATTATTTCAACTGAAATTGTCAATGTAACAAGGGGTACTCCTGATAAGACGATAATGGCGGAAATAATGATACCTGCAGCATATAAACCGTAAAATATTGGAGCTTCTTTCCATGATGAATTAAGGCTTCGCTTAAAATCCATAACTTCACCTAGAGACCATGAAGTTGCCAATGAAACAACGACAGCTGCTATCAAAGAAGCACCAATAATACCAGCCGAAAATAGAATTTTACCACCAACCTGACCTACAAATGGTATAAGTGAATCAGCAATCTGCTGAATATTCGTAAGTGAAACATTTGGATTTATCCGTCCAATAGTTGCTGCCGTTAATATAAGTACAACCGCCATAATTATCTGAGTTACAACTGAACCGACAGCAGTGTCAATGCGGCTAAATCTTATTGATTTTTCAGTTAATTTTTTATCTATCACAGCACCTTGTTGATAAAATATCATCCAAGGCATTATTACGGCTCCAACATTTGCTGCTATAAGAAGTCTATAAGATTCATCGTAGAAAGGCTTCTGTCCGATAATCCCATTTATTATTGATGAAGTATCGGGATGTGCCAGTATAACCGCTGGTATAAAGCTTAATTCAAATAGTCCAATAAATATAGCTATGCGTTCAACAATAGTATAACGTCCAAAGCCTGTTATTAATATTAAAGAAATTGATGCAAGAGATATGCTTATCCACTTTGGTATACCAAACAATAAGCCAACACTAGCAATACCAGAAAATTCTGTAACTAAAGCACCTATAGCAGAAACCACAAGTGTTAAAACTGAAAACCATGCCCAACCTGCACCAAACTTTTCCTTGATCAATTCACCATGACCTTTACCCGTTGTTATCCCAATACGTGTTGTAAGTTCCTGCACAAAATACAGAATTGGTATAAGCAAAAATTGCAGCCACAACAAGCTATAACCCCATCTAGCACCTGACTGTGCCGATGTTATAATAGATCCTGCATCAGTATCTGCTAACATAACAGTGAGTCCTGGGCCTATTGTTGCAAGTAGTAATAAAATAGCAGATTTTTTCTTTTTTGATCCTTCAAGTTTTTTGGATAGTGTAAGTTCATTTTCATTTAATGACATATAAGCACCCTTTCTATATTAGTTTTTCTGAAACTTGGTACAACATGAGAAATGTGAATTTTGTTGACTTTTACAGTCTTCTTGTGATTTTGAAATTCATTCTCAATTAGATTATATAATATATTTCCTTATACTGCAATAATAAATAGAACCCTTTTAGAGTTCTATTTATTCATACCCTTTATATCAAATTTTAGGTCATTTAGCCTCTCTCTTTGCTTTAATGATTTTAATTCAAGGATTTTAAGATTTAATTCATTTTTAAGTTCGTCCATATCAGAAATATCTTTGTCAAGATCTTGTTTTCTCTTTTCAAGAGTCGATATTTTACTCTCAATTTCTATTTTTTCCTTAATATAATCTTTTGTTGAAGCCTCGTCTACAGAAATCATCGTTTCTGCAGCTTTCTCGAGGCTTTCAGATTTTCTTTTCAAATTCTCAATCTCTGATAATAAATCATTTTTTATCTTCTCTGATTCTTCTTTGGCCTTATCAATTTGATTTAATTTATCATAATATTTTTTTAATTCGGGATCCATATCTTTGTATTCACGATTTAATTTCTTTTGGCTATTTATCTCAATTCTCATTAAATCGTCCATTGTTAGATTGCCAATTGCAGCTTCCTTCCTCAATCTTTGGTAGTATTCAGTATCTATTTTACCCTCTGCGTACAATCTATCTATTACAGTTATCATCTCATCGTATTTGTCATATTCGTAATGTCTTTCATGATAGAATCCTTTATTTCCGCAGCATCCAAAATCATCAATTAAGTCAAAGAACCTATAAAAACCTCTTCCGCCGCATCCCATTATAACTCACTCCTTAATTGCTTGATTTTTTGCAGCTACTCTCTTTTTAAGTTCTTCAAATTCTTCTCCAGCTCTTTTTTGCTTTTCAATTTCTTTTAATTCTTTTTCTACTTTATCTTCATCATCTAATATGTTATCAAGCATGCCTGCATCAACCATATAATCAATAGCTTGTGATTTTGCATATTTTTCTTTAATTTTTTCTTCTGCATTTCTTATTCTTTCACCTAAATCAGTTGTATCATTTGCAATACCTGTCAACGTTTCTTTTATCATTACCTGTGCATCCGATACTTTTTTCATAGTAATAAGTTCTTCTTTTTTGCTCTGTAATTTTATTAAATTGTCTTCCATTTGTTCCTTACTTTTTTCTATATTCTTAAGCTGCTCCTCTATGCTTTTTATCTGTGATTCAAGATTTGTCTTTTTTTCTATTAAATCATTTTTATTTTGTATTGATGCTTTTGCTAAATCCTCTCTACCGCTTTCTAAAGCTAATTCAGCATTTTTCTCGTATTCTGATATTTTAATATTGATGTCGCTTAATTCATTTTCTAATTTTTTCTTTAATGTTGCCACATCTAGCATAGATTTCTTTATTTTAGATAAATTTTCTCTCATCTCTACTAATGAGTAATTTAAAGTGTCTTCAGGATCCTCCATCTTTTCTACTATGTCATTTGCCTTAGCTTTAAAAATATTAGATATGCGTTTTACTAAACTCATAATTAATCTCTCCTTTACAATTTTATATTCTAATATTACCTCAGAAATGTGAAGATCTTGTGAAACCTTAACTATTATTTTAATTTCAATTATAGAAAATTTATGTGCAAAATTAACATACAATTAAATTAGATGTTAGTGCGATTTTTCTGCTTATTACACGTGTTTCCTGTCATAAAATCAATCTGTCTCTATTATATAAACATATTAAACCATATATAATAGCACCGGTTATCAATGTTATTTTAAAGCCAAATATCATAGATATTATTACAGATAGAATCGAACCGATTACTGACATTGCACCGTTGATACCCCAAGCAATCGGTATAACATTCTTATCACCCGTACCTAATAATCTGATTCCCCTTGGGAATGGCATACCCATAAAAAAGCCTGGTATCATAACTAATATTGATGAAATGATTATTTTATTTATCAAATTGTAACTGAAAGTATATTTAAATATTACGTCTAATATCTCCACAAAAACTATGCTTATTACCGCTACAATAAATGGTGGCATATATATTTTTTTATCTTTATTAAATGTACTATTATTGCCTAGTATAGAGCCAATACCACTTCCAACTAATAACGCGGCAAGGACATAGGTAAATGATGTTATTGGATGTCCCAAATACAAAATGAATTTTTGTATCAATGATATCTCAATAAGCATATAGGCTGTTCCTAAAGCGCCAAAATAAATTAGCGCCTTCGCAGTGTTTTTTTGCTTTAACATAGGTCTAAACAATAAATATATACCTAACAGAACTACTAAGAGAAGTATTATTAACAGCATTAATGCATTGTTGTTAAAATTGTAAAAATATGGCTTATCGTCTGTGGCTGGTTTAATAATAAATGGAAAACCTCTTAAAAAGTTATTAAACGTTAAATGCCCTTTTTCAAGATGAAAAAGAGGACCAACTTCAAATGAATTTGGGATATATAAAGGTTTATTGTTCCCAGCCATTGCTTCCATCTCAAGTCTGTTACTCTCATCTATTGTAAATGGCTTATTTTTAATGATTACCAATGGACTATCTATTTGTGAATTGCCACCATGATTGTGAGTCATTGTAGAATCTTTGTTTATAACCGCTATATATTTTGTGGCTTCTTCTACTGAAACACCGTTTCTGCTTAATGCACCAATCGCTGTTGCTACAATTTTACTCATATCCTCTTCATCATGAGCTAAAAATACTAACTTGCCATTTTGTGATAAATGATCTATATAAGCTTTTAATGCCTCAACGGTATATATATAATTTTCGTTGAGAGCGTATCCAGTTTGTAAAGCTGAACTAGTCATTACCATAGATAAATAGATAATATCATATTTGTTTTTTGATCTATTAATAAAATATCTACCATCTTCACCATAAATCTTAACATTAGCTTTATTATAAATATCACCATTAAAATCTTTGAAATGCCTAACAGCATCTATAGTAGATGTATTGATTTCAACACCTATTATATTTTTGCTTTTTCCAGCAAGAGCGTACAATATGTCCCTACCTCCGCCAGGGCCAATTATTAATACATTATCTTTTTTGCCAAATGTATATGGTAAATATTCTACATCTTTTTTATATATGTCTAAACTGCCATCTTTACCATCAAATTTATACATAGGAGAGCTTGCCGTTCCATCAATTGTTACAATCATCTCGTTCGGATCGTTGTCGACTCTTATAACATCCGTTCTTGAAAAAGCATTCCATTTAGTGTATACAATCTCTGCTTTATCTCCCGAACTAATTATGCTACCAAATGTTTTTAATTTACTTGTAATTATGCTGCCAAAGTTTTTCTCCAACGCACTAATATAATTTTGCGGCACAAAAATTGACACAACAAACATACCTAACACTGCATATGCAATTATGTATTTCTTAGATAAAAAATTTACAAAGAATATTACAGCAATAGATGAGATTATAGATATCAATATGATTGATTTTATAACACCTAAATAATTAAGTGAAAATAAAACTAAAATACTGCCAAGTCCAGAACCAATCAAATCTGCAAAATACAATTTATTGCTTATATCACTAAATTCACTATAAATTGATGATAAAATATAACCACCTATTATAAAAGGTACCATCGCAGGTATAATATATACTAATATATTGATAGAAAACGGTAATATATAAAATAATCCTAGAACAAATATATATGAAATTGGCATCAATACTATCTTCTTAATTAAGTTGTCCTTTAAAAATTGATTATTTGTCTTATTGTTTTTTAATTGTCTATATGCAATTATTCCTCCAATACCGAGTCCTAAAATTGAAAATGAGGTTATTATAAATGTGTAATGATATGTAAAAATAGCAGAAATAACCCTTGTCAATATTACTTGATATATAAACATTGATATGGATAAAAAACTAATTCCAAACAAAAGCAATAATTTGCTTTTTCCCTTCTCTTGAATCATCTAACCCATCCTTTGCTGTTATTTATAATAATCTTATTATTTCTTTATCTTACATATGGTTCTGGATCAACTGGTGTACCGTTTATCCTAACTTCAAAATGAAGGTTAACACCTGTAACAAGTCCAGTACTCCCAAGTTTTACAACAGGTTCGCCTTTTTTTACACTTTTACCTTTTGAAACTAATATAGAGGAATTATGTGCATACAATGTAGATATACCTCCACCGTGATCGATTATCACAGAATTTCCATAACCTGATATCCATCCGGTATATATGACTGTCCCATCACCAGCTGCAACACCAATTGTTCCATATGGTGCAGGTATATCTATACCTGTATGTAACTTCTTTGTCTTGTAAACAGGATGTATTCTATATCCAAATGGTGAACTTATACTGTAATATCCTGGTACAGGCCATACCAACTTTCCATTGGCATATTTTACATTGCTATTATTCGTGTTTGTCGAACCAATTTGAGCTCTTATGATATCCATTACCTGCTTTGATGCAGTTTCTAGATCTTCAAGATCTTCCTCATATTTTTTTTGTTGTCTTTCAAGGTCTCTCAAGACACCACTTCTTGATACCATGGCAACTTGTATCCTTTTCTTTCTCTCTTCCACTTGAGCTGTAACATATTGCAAATTATTTTTTTCTTCTTTTAAGACTTCTTCTTTTTTCGCTATTAAATTTTTAGTGTTTTTTATTTCATTTAAAATTCTTATATCAAAAGCCATTAATTTTTTTATATTATCAAGTCGTGATATAAAATCGATAAAATTTTTTGAACCCAATAAAACTTCAATATATCCTGCATCACCACTCATATATATTGCTCTTATCCTCTCTTTATACAAACTCTTACGAGAGTCATATCTTTTTTGAGCTATATCTAGTTCTTTCTGTGTCTCACTTATTTTTTGCTCAATTGAGTATAATTTCCTCTGATTTTCAATCAATTCTTTTTGAGTTTCTGATAGCTGTTTGTCGATGTCTAATAGTTCTTTTTTTACAGATTGCTGTTTTTGATAATTTTCACTCAATTTTTTTTGAGTTTGTTGTTTTTGAATGCTTAAGTCTTCAAGTCTCTTTTTATTGTCAGTTAAATTAGATGAATATCCATAATTAAAAACAGATGCAAAAATAAAAATGATAATTAGAAAAATAGTCATCTTACGTTTCATCAATATCCCCCTAAGAAATCTATATATAATCGACATACCTGGTATGAATTTCACCAGGTATGTTACAATACCTATTCTGTTGCGTCATCCTCAGGTTTTTCGATTTGCCTATTGCCTTTATCTTGTTCATGGCTGTGATTATGACTATGCATACCTTTCATCATAAATAAATGCATTAATGGGCACAACAGTAGAAACAAAAACGGTAAAATAGTTGTTAAAAACTTCATCTGTGACACTCCTTTCATAAAATTTTTATTCAACTAATGAATATAGTAAAAGAAAACCGTCGATATTGCCATTAACAAAACTACCACCGCAATATCTAAAAAACCTTTTTTACTTTGTACCGGCATCTCATCTTTCTCAATAGTATTGTATTTTTTAATATAATGTGCCGCTATCAAAGCTGCAGCGATAAATATAGCACTAGCAAGATGAGCGATTGTAAATGGTGGTAAAATCATAGGATTTCCGGCTCTAAAAAATTCTACAATAGATCTATTTATATTGAAGAAAATAACATATATGATAAATAATTGTCCATTGTATTTTATTTTGTCCCTTTTTCTCCAAAGCACAAAAAACATAATATAGTCAAGTAAAAACTCATAAACTTGTACAGGATGCAATAATTGTCCATTTACTTTTATTCCCCATGGCCATGGACGTGCCATTGCATACCCAAATATGTCGCATCCTATTCTTCCGATTGCTTGTCCTATAGCAAGCCCTGGCGACGCTAAATCTGCAATTTTCCAGAAATTTAATTTATATTTTCTAACATACCATATACTAAATAAAATCCCGGCAACTAAACTACCATGAATAGCCATCCCACCATCATGTATTTTTAATATTTCAAGTGGATGTGTCAGGAAAAAATATGGTCGATATGTCAAAACGAATCCAAGCCTTCCCCCTATTATACCAACTATTATAAGGTACACGAGAAATTCTGAAACTTTGTCAACATCAAGGCCTTTTCTTTTGGCTTCTTTTAATGCCAAAATATACCCTGTGCCAACACCTATCGCTATCATTATTCCAAATAGATATATAGTGAAACCGCCAATATTAAACAAAGGTACTGTCATGAAAAATCTCCTCTCATATTAACTTTCATACTCATTCTTCAAAAAGATATATAAATTACTGTATCAATTGCTACAACAGTGTGCTAAAAGGCACTAATTCTCTGCTTTAAAAAATTTTATAAAAGATTGTCTTTATGTTTTACACCGATATATTGCTATTACCGCCATAGCATCCATATATTATAACCTCCGTTCCACATCTATCACTAACGCACGATATAATAAAAAATGATATAAGGTCTAAAATTAACTCAAGAAAAAGATACACTATAATAAAACCTTAGTACCATCTAGAAATTTATAATGCAAAAATCATGCCAAATAAAAAGGGTCTGAAAAATATCAAATCTCTAAATAAATTAGAGAATGATAGTTCAAACCCAAGTAAAAATTAATCAAATAGAAATTTATAATGCATTTTAGTAGATCATGTACGTCAGACCAAATTAACAGCAACCATGATGACTGTGCCCACCATGATGTCCTCCATCACTTTCATTTTTTACATATTTTTCTGGATTCTTTTCAAATTCTGCTTTACAACTTTTCGAACAGAAAAAATATTCCTTTCCATTGAATGTTGTTTTAGCTGCAGCATTATCCTCTTTAACATCCATTCCACACACTGGATCCTTAGCCATTTTTCACACCTCCTTTGATACATTATACCTATACTGGGTTTATGTTTATATGATATCATTTAATTACACAAAAGTCAATCGGAATATACATATTTATGTGCTTCTATTATTAATTTAAATATTATTGCCATAACATTATATTAAACAAATATCTAGTAAATTATTTTAAAAATGTCAAAAGCCCTCTTCTATTGTGAAGAGAGCTCTATAATAATTATTCTGCTGCTTTTTTAAGTGCTTGGTCAAGGTCATACAATATGTCGTCGATGTCTTCTATGCCTATTGAAAGTCTTATTTGGTCTGGGGTTACACCTGCTAATGACAATTCTTCTTCGTTTAATTGCGAATGTGTCGTGCTTGCTGGATGAATTACCAAAGACTTTGCGTCACCAACATTAGCCAGCAATGAGAATAATTCAAGGCTGTTTATGAATTTGATTCCAGCATTTATTCCACCTTTTATTCCAAATGTCAATATTGATCCAGCGCCTTTCGGTAGGTATTTCTTTGCAAGCTCATGATATTTATTTTCTTTAAGTCCAGGATAGTTTACCCACGTCACATTTGGATTGCTTGCTAAGAATTCTGCTACTTTTTGTGCATTTTCCACATGTCTTTGGACTCTTAATGACAAAGTCTCTAATCCTTGTAAAAATAAAAATGCATTGAAGGGGCTTAAAGATGCACCAGTGTCTCTTAAAAGCTGTACTCTCAATTTTGTGATATATGCAGCAGGTCCAAATGATTCAACATATTTAATCCCATGATAGCTGGGATCTGGCTCTATAAATTCAGGGAACCTTCCGCTTCCTGCCCAATCAAACTTTCCTGAATCTACTATTACTCCGCCTATTGATGTCCCGTGGCCTCCTATAAATTTTGTCGCTGAATGTACTACTATATCTGCGCCATATTCAAACGGACGGAAAAGATATGGTGTTGCAAATGTGTTGTCTACAATTAGCGGTATTTTATTCTCATGCGCTATTTTTGCTATAGCCTCGAAATCAGGTATATTTATCCCGGGATTTCCTATTGTCTCTATATATAATGCCTTTGTTCTGTCTGTTATTGCTTTTCTGAAATTTTCAGGATCATCTGGATCTACAAATGTCGTTTTAATGCCAAGTTTAGGCAATGTTAAAGCAAATAGATTGTATGTTCCACCATATAATGTGCTTGCAGATACTATTTCATCACCTGCACCTGCTATATTTAATATAGAGTATGTTATAGCTGCAGCACCAGATGCTGTTGCAACTGCCCCTACTCCTCCTTCAAGTGCGGCAATTCTCTGTTCAAATACATCATTTGTCGGATTCATAATTCTTGTATATATGTTTCCTGCCTCTTTAAGATTGAATAATGCTGCTGCTTGATCAGTATCTTTAAAAACATATGATGTTGTCTGATAGATTGGAACAGCCCTTGAACCTGTCGTTGGATCCGGTTTTTGCCCCGCATGTACCTGCAATGTGTCAAATTTTAATTTTCTTTCTTCACTCATCTAAATCTCTCCTCTTCATAATTTTAGTTTAAAAAAATTAAAAGTTATTCTTATAATTCACCTCTTTTCGTTATTTTTAGAATATTAAAAGCCCTCTTCGATGTAGAAGAGGGCTAAATTTACGCCGCTCCTCTCATCTCTCAGGTTTCCCTGCAGGATTTGGCACCAGACGCATAATATATGCCGGTTGCCGGGTTTCATCGGGCCAGTCCCTCCACCACTCTTGATAAGAGGTTCGATATTTTCTTTATATTGCTAATTATATTAACACTTTAAATCAATAATGTCAATAGGTATTCTTGGACATTTATCAGGTTGAAATTTAAAATCTATATAAATTTTCACTAAAATACCTATCAGATCTATCAGGAAATACTACAACTATATTTTTTGGTTCCTTTTGCTTATTAGCCTGTTTTATAGCCGCAGCAAAGGCAGCGCCCGATGATGATCCTACAAATAATCCTTCTCTTTTTGCAAGTTCCTTAACATAATAAAAGGCTTCATCATCAGTTACCTTTTCGACATCATCTATTAAGCTTACATCCATAGTATCAGGTATAAAATCATTACCTATGCCCTCTATTTTATAGCACTTTACTAAATCTCCTCCACCAATTATTGAACCAATAGGATCAGCAAGCACGCCTTTTACTTTAGGATTTTTCTCTTTTAAATACCTAACTACACCTGTGAACGTTCCACCAGTACCTGCTCCAGCAATAAACACATCTACATTTCCATCCAAAGCATCATATATCTCTGGTCCTGTTGTTTCATAATGAGCCTTTACATTTGCCATATTTTTAAACTGGTTTGGAATATATGAGTCCTTAATCTCCTTTGCTAATTCATATGCTTTATCCATCGCTCCTTTCATTCCAAGCTCTTTAGGCGTATTTACTATTTCAGCACCCAAAGCTTTCATTAGTATCTGTTTTTCTACTGAAAATTTAGTTGGTACAACAAATATGACTTTATAACCTTTATTCAATGCTGCAAGTGCAAGGCCAATGCCCGTATTCCCAGCAGTAGGCTCTATTATAGTAGAACCTTTTTTTATTAACCCTTTATCTTCAGCATCTTTTATCATGTAATAGCACGTTCTATCTTTTACAGAACCACCAGGGTTCATGTTTTCTAGCTTGGCAAAGATGTTTACATATGGAGGTATATCAAAATGAGTTATTTTTAGAAGTGGTGTCTTGCCAATTAAATCACTGATTCCCTCTGCATATTTCATGATTTCAACTCCTTATTGCATTTTTTAAATCATCAATTAAATCCAGATAATTCTCAAGTCCAACTGATAGTCTTACTAACTTATCGGTTATGCCAAGCTTCAATCTCTGTTCCTCTGGTATAGACGCATGTGTCATTTTTGCTGGATATGAAATTAGGCTTTCATATCCGCCTAGGCTTTCCGCAAGTGTAATAAGTTTTACATTGTTTAATAATTTTAATGCCATATCTTTGTTTTTTAACTCAAATGAAATCACGCCTCCAAAGCCATCCATCTGCTCTTTTGCAATATCGTATCCTGGATGTGTATGTAAACCAGGATAATAAACTTTTTCAACTTCAGGTTGTTCCAAAAGCCAATTTGCAATTTCTTTGGCATTTTTCTCATGTCTTTCCATTCTAACGCTAAGTGTTTTTATTCCCCTAATCACAAGGTAAGAATCCTGTGGTCCTAAAATGCCACCAACTGCATTTTGCAGAAAATGAATTTTATGAGCTAATTCTTCACTATTAACAACGACAAGGCCTGCTACAACATCGCTATGGCCTCCAAGGTATTTTGTTGCACTATGAACAACTATGTCTGCACCTAATTCAATGGGTCTTTGGAAATATGGTGTCATAAAAGTATTATCAACTATCGAAAGTATGCTATATTCTTTAGCTATTCTTGAAATTTCTCTGATATTTGTAATTGTCATAAGAGGATTTGTAGGTGTTTCATAAAATATTGCCTTTGTATTTTTTGTTATACTATTTACAACATTATCTTTTAAAGACGTGTCTACAAATTTTGAAACTATGCCAAGCCTTTTAAAAACTTTCTCAAGTACCCTGAATGTTCCTCCATAAACATTATTTGAAACTATTACCTCGTCACCAGCATTAAAAAGCATCAAAACTGTCGATATTGCTGCCATGCCAGATGCAAAGGCAAAACCACCCTTTCCACCCTCTAGATCATTAATAAGCTTTTCTAATGATTCTCGTGTTGGATTACCTGTTCTTGAATATTCATAACCTCTATCTTTTCCTACGGCATCCTGTTTAAACGTCGATGTTTGGTATATAGGTGTTGATACTGCACCTGTTTTTTCATCACCAAATATACCACCATGAATTAATTTTGTCTCCTTTCTCATCCTAAATCCTCCTTATTCTTTAATTCCTTTTGCTATAAATATTCCTGTTTTTGCCATCTCTCCTTTAGATGACTTTGCAGTTGCATAAAGTCCTGTTTCTTTTACAAGTATTTCTTTAAAGTTACTATGAATAAGCCATTTTTCTATATCTTCTAAATTAAATCCAAGCCATCTGTCGTACATTTCGAATCTTGCCCACTCACTACTGTGCTTCATAACATCTGTTATGATCAACATTCCGCCTGGCCTTAAAATCCTGTGTATTTCCATGATGCCTTTAAACGGATTTTCTACATGATGTAATACCATGTTTGAAAAAACTACATCGATAGAATCATCAATTATTGGTATTTGCTCCATACTTCCTTTTAAAAAAATTATGTTATTAATGCCAGCATTCTCAGCAGTTTGTTTTGCATATTTAAGCATTTCATCTGAAACGTCGATCCCAACAACTTCTCTTGCATATTTTGATAATTCCAAAGCCATAAATCCTGACCCTGTACCAATATCTGCAACAATTAAACCGCCTTTATTTTTTATGTTAGATCTTTCAATTGCAATATTTCGAATATCATCATCGAAGTATTTTTTCCTAATCTCATCCCATTCTCCCGCTATACTGTCAAAATATTCTATATAGTTCATATAGCACCTCCTAATTTATAGTATTCCGATATGATTACTTGGTTATAATTAAAATACCATTCTTCTTCTAAAATGTCAATAAAAAAATTGCTTTTTTTAAAGATTTCTTCAATAAAAACATGGACTTCTCAAACTAAAAATTAATCCCCCTCCTGTAATAAAGAGGGGGATTAATTTAAGATTTATTAAAAATTTTATTTAGCTCATCAGCATCATAAGTATTTATCACGTCTTTGGCCTCAAGCCAACCCTTTCGCGCAATTCCAATGCCAAATATTATATCATCAAGTCCTTCTATCCTATGTGCATCCGGGCAAATTGCAAATTTTACACCTTTTTCTTTTGCATATTTTATATATCTCCAATCAATGTCCAATCTGTATGGACTTGCATTTATTTCAATTATCTTGCCATACTCAGCAGAAACATCAATAATTTTATATATATCAATGTCATAGCCATCTCTTGCAAGAAGAAGTCTTCCGGTCAAATGTCCAATAATTTTCGTGTATTTATTTTTTATAGCATTTATTATTCTTTTTGTCATATCTTCTTTGCTCATTTTAAAGTTGGAATGAACAGATGCAATGACAAAGTCAAATCTTTTTAAAATATCCTCATCATAATCAAGTGAACCGTCTTTTAATATATCGGATTCTATACCTTTTAATATCTTTATATCACTGTATTTGTTGTTCAACTCATCTATTTCATCTAGCTGTCTTAAAACATCTTCCTCTTTAAGTCCTCCTGCATAAAAGGCAGACTTACTGTGATCCGTAATGCCGATAACTTTATAGCCACGATCTCTTGCCGCATTGACCATCTCAGAAAGTGTATTTGCACCATCGCTGTACATCGTATGTACATGAAAAACCCCTTTGATGTCTTTTCCCTCTATTAATACTGGAAGTAGCCCTTTTTCCGCTGCTTCAATTTCACCCATATTTTCACGAAGTTCTGGAGGAATATACGATAAATTGAGACTGTTAAATATCTCTTCTTCATCACGGCATTTAATAGGCAGTTCATCTTTAAATAGACCATATTCGTTCATCTTTATTCCCATTTGCTTTGCCCTATGCCTCATAGCTGTATTGTGCTCTTTGCTACCGGTAAAATGGTGCAATGCATATGGATATTCTTCATCTTTAACAACCCTTAAGTCTACATTTATGCCAGATTTCAATATTATGCTGGTCTTAGTTTCACCCTTAGCGACAATATCCCTTATACCTTCATATTTTGTAAATACATCCATAAGCTTCTCAGGATTATCACACGTAGCAAGAATATCTATGTCTTTCACTATCTCTTTTCTTCGCCTTAAACTTCCAGCAATCTCGCATCTTATTGTCAACCCGCTATCCATAAGATATTGTTTTAATGACGAAGCCTCTAAATATGCATCCATAAATAAATGCTTGCCACTAAACTGTTTTATAAATTGTATACCTTCAAGGATTTTTTTCTGCGTCTTTTCACCAAATCCAGGCAATTCTACAAGTCTATTTTCAATACAGGCATATTCCAGCTCGCCAACCGTCTTTATATCAAGTTTGTCATACAATGTTTTTATCTTTTTAGGTCCAAGACCTGGTATTTTTAACATCTCAATGAGGCCCTCAGGTATCGATGCTTTAAGATTTTCGTAGTATTCAAGTCTACCTGTAGTAATAAGCTCTGTAAGCTTTTTATTAAGAGCATCACCTATACCCTTTACATCTTTTAATCTATCTTCTTTTATTAATTTTTCTATATCGTCATCAAGGACTTCTATTGTACGAGCAGCATTATAATACGCTCTCGACTTAAAAGGATTTTCACCCTTTAATTCCAATAAAAGCCCTATTTCGTTAAGTATATTGACAACAGTTCTCTTATCCACACTCATCACATCTCTATATATTTATTTACTGCGTCGATAAATTTATAGACATCATTTATTTTATCTGTTATAAATGTCTTTACATAACTCCATTTTGTTTTTCCTTCTTTCTTGCCTTATTTTATATATGTCTAAAACTACTTCTCTAAAATCTTCAGCTTCCATAGATACGTTAAGCATATAATTTAAATAAAAATTTTCATCGTTTACTACTATCTTTTTACCTCTTAATGCTTCCCATGCGATTATAGCATTTGCAATGTTTAGCACTACGAGATCGACATCTTTTGTGAGCAAATCTTCTAAATCGTTCCACAACTCAAATACCAACTTTTCATCATAATTTTTAAAATATACCGCAATATCTATATCAGACTCTTTCATGCTCTTTCCTTTTGCAACAGAGCCAAATAAAAAAGCCATAATAATATCTTCTCTATCTTTGAAAAATTCTTTGAGTATTAATAAATAATTCATAAATATCACCCAACCTAAATAATTGCCGATGTATTCTTAATATATTATATCATTTTAACTGTAAAGCAAAAATAATAAAGTATGGTTCATGTGTAAACCATACTTTGATTTATAGTTTGTTTACTTTTCTATTCTAAAGATAGTTATAAAAATTAAAGCCAATATTGAGCATACTCCATCACTTACAACTTTGACATTGTTTTGCATTATTGGCAAAATCGGAGAGCCCAAAAGTTCTCATTTAGAATGTATTATAAACTTTTTGAGTTTTTGGTGTAAAAGTCAGGATATTATACCATTTAATTTCTCTACATATTAAAGTATTTTGTTCAATCTTGGTACAATGATGTGGAAAGGTATCTTTCCCCTGTATCAGGAAGCAATACGACTATCGTCTTGCCTTTGTTTTCTGGTCTCTTTGCAATCTGAGTCGCTGCGAATGCGGCTGCACCTGATGATATTCCAACTAATAATCCTTCAGATTTTGCCAATGCTCTTGATGTCTCAAATGCTTCATTGTTTTTAACTTGGTATATTTCATCAATGATTTCTCTATTCAAAACATCAGGTACAAATCCTGCACCTATACCTTGTATCTTATGTGGACCAGGTCTTCCACCTGATAGAACTGGAGAATCAGCAGGCTCAACTGCTACAATCTTTACATCAGGTTTCCTTGATTTCAAAACCTCACCGACACCTGTAATTGTCCCACCTGTGCCAATGCCTGCAACAAATATATCTACATTGCCATCAGTGTCTCTCCATATTTCTTCTGCTGTCGTCTTTCTGTGTATTTCTGGATTGACAGGATTTTTGAACTGTTGCGGTATAAATGCATTTCCGTACTGCTTTGCCAGCTCCTCAGCCTTTTTTACAGCTCCAGACATGCCTTCTGGGCCAGGCGTCAATACTATTTCAGCGCCAAGCGCTTTAAGCAAATTTCTCCTTTCAATGCTCATAGTCTCAGGCATAGTCAATATTAATCTGTATTTCTTAGCCGCTGCAACAAAAGCCAGCGCTATTCCTGTATTGCCACTGGTTGGCTCAATAATAACAGTGTCTTTGTTTATAAGCCCCTTTTCTTCTGCATCTTTGATCATAGCATATCCGATTCTGTCCTTTACGCTGCTTAATGGATTAAAATACTCTAATTTTGCTATAAGCTTTGCTTCAAGATTATTTTCTTTATTGTAGTTTGATAATTCCAATAGCGGCGTATTGCCTATTAAATCCGTAAGGCTTTTTGCAATCTTTGACATTATATCCTCTCCTTTAAATTATACTATTCCGATTGGATTTTATGTAATTATTATATAGCAAAAAAAGCTTTTTGTAAATAACATTTTTTTAACTTTATTATACAGCAAATATAAAAAAATAACCGCATTAGCGGTTAAACATACATGAAAATATTAAGCTTCATATCCTGCGTCAATAATCGCTTTTTTCATGTCATCTATAGTAACTTTTTTAGGGTCGTATGTTACAGTGACATTAGCCTTATCCAAGTCTACTGTCGCTTTTGATACTCCATCAAGACCTTTTAATGCTTTCTCTACAGTCATTTTGCAATGGTTGCATGACATGCCTCTGACATCAATCGTGACAGTTTCACCTTTTGAACCAAACAAACCCATATTTAATCTCTCCTTTCATATACTCATAAGGGGTATTACCTATAAATAGTTTAATTTAACTACAGTTTAAAGTCAATTACTTCATGACACGTTTTTTTCTACTTTAATTTTCGTCTTAGAAGTCATTACCCGCAGTGAATACATTGGAACTTTTAATTTAAAATTCTTATATGTATTATCACCCATCATTATATCTACAAAGTATGATAGCACATTAGGAAAATATCTTACTGATTTTTCTATGAAATCCATGTTATTGTACGTAAATTGCGCTAATCTATATGCCCAACCAACATCTGGCACAACTTCTCTATTGAGTCTAAGAGTGTATTCATCCAATCCACATTCTCCACTGAAATGCTTTTTTAGAACATCAAATGATATGTCTGCAGTAAGCAAAGCATTGTATATTCCTTCGCCTGTAAATGGATCAGCAAGCCTTGTAGCATCTCCAATCAATATTATTCTATCGTTATTAAATACACCATCGCTCCCATCAGGAAACGACAACTGATGCCCGTAAATTTTGCAGTCTTTTATATTTCCGTCCACATTTTCCTCTATCATTTTAGATAACATTTCTTTTATGTCTGAAACTTTGTTTAAAAAAGTCCCGACACCAATAGACAATCTATCACCTTTAGGGAATACCCATCCATACCCATATCTTATTGCGTTGAAATCCACCACAACTTTTCCTTTTAATCCATCGATTAAGCTATTATCGACGTATACTTCACCTTCAAGTGCTATGCCTTTTTTGCCATTTATTAAGTTCGCTTTATGTGCCACATTGCTGTTTATTCCGTCTGCACCTACTAAAACCTTTGTCTCATATTCACTCCTGTCTGTCACAACGACAAGTCCCTTATCATGCTGATAAAAGTCATAAAATAATTCACCATCATGTATTTCACACCCATAATAAGCTGCTTTATCTATTAAATATTTGTCAAATTTAGTCCTATCTACCTGATATATTATAGGCTCACCAGTCTGCAAAACAGTCTGTTTGCCGTTAGGAAATTTAAAGATAATTTCATTGGTAATATCTTCTACGTATTGGCTTATATCAATATCTAATAATTTGTAACACCTTTTCGTTATTCCGCCACCGCAGGCTTTGTACCTTGGAAAAACATGCTTTTCTATCAACAATACCTTATATCCTTCTTTAGACAGCTTTCTTCCTAATGTAGATCCTGCAGGTCCTCCACCTATTATTATTGCATCATACATTTCTTTCACCTCTAAATTCAATTATAATTGCAAAACATACTAAATAAAAGCCACAAATTGGATTATTTTAAGCTATTCATAAACAAACAGTTGTCAATATAAGAATTAGCGAAAAGTGTCCTTCATATTATTGACATCAAACTTCAATAAATATATAATTATTTTAACAATTTAATATCGTAAATCAAAACTCATCAAGAGTGGTGGAGGGACTGGCCCTGTGAAACCCGGCAACCGTCATATTTTATGAAAATGGTGCTAATTCCTGCAAAGCTTATAGCTTTGGGAGATGAGTAGATGTGATTATCTACGCCTCATCTCTGAGGCGTTTTATTTTTTACATTGAAGGAGGTTTGCAAATGCCCATCAATATACCAAATGGCCTACCTGCCATCGATATTTTAGCTAAAGAAAATATATTCGTAATGGCTGAAGAAAGGGCAATTCATCAAGATATACGCCCTCTTAAGATCGCCATCTTAAACTTGATGCCTACAAAAAGTGTGACAGAAACACAGCTATTAAGGCTACTTAGCAACAATCCACTGCAAATCGATCTAAAATTTCTCTATGCAGCATCACACAAATCTAAAAACACTGCGCCAGAGTATTTAGAAGCTTTTTACAAAACATTTGATGACGTAAAACATGAAAAATTTGACGGTCTCATAATAACCGGAGCACCAGTGGAAACTTTGGACTTTTCAGATGTTGATTATTGGCATGAGCTTGAAGAAATAATGGAATGGAGCAAACACAATGTATTTTCAACATTTCACATTTGCTGGGGTGCTCAAGCTGGTCTTTATTACCATTATAGGATTCCTAAATACCCACTGAAAGAAAAAATGTTTGGCGTATTTTTGCATAAGGTTTCCAAAAAAAATGTCGACTTATTAAGGGGATTTGACGACGAATTTTATGCGCCCCATTCAAGATACACGGAAGTCAGAAAAGAAGATATAGAGCTTGTAGATGACCTTGAAATACTTTCTGAATCAGATGAGGCAGGCGTATACATAGTTGCATCAAAATCTGGCAGGCAGATATTTGTGACAGGTCACTCTGAATACGATCCTTTGACTCTAAAATCTGAATACGAAAGAGATTTAAAAAAAGGCATTCCTATAAAAATACCAAAACACTATTTCCCGGGAGATGACCCTAACAATGAGCCAATTGTAAAATGGAGAAGCCATGCAAATCTATTGTTTTCTAACTGGTTAAATTACTATGTATACCAAAAAACACCATACGATGTGAATTCAATTGAATAAATATGATTTATGCAGGTTATAAAACTTGATTTTATATCCTGCATTTTTTATATCATTTTTGCAAAATTATTCATTGACTTTTTCACTTTCCTGTGCTAATTTAATTATGCTATTTCAAAAATTTATAGAAAGGAATTGTACTATATGGACAAAACACAAAAGCTCAAAAAAGACATTGGCCTATTTATCGCCACAGCACTTGTGACAGGTAACATGATGGGTTCCGGCATATTCATGCTTCCTGCTACACTTGCATCTAAATCAGGTCCTGGCGCAACAATACTGGCATGGCTTGTTACAGGCATCGGATCAATATTGTTGGCATTATCATTTGCAAATTTAGGTTCAAGGATTCCAAAAGCCGGTGGCCCGTATGAATACTCAAAATTAGCTTTTGGAGACTTTATAGGTTTTATCAATGCGTGGTTATACTGGAATGGTTCATGGATCGGAAACGCTGCCGTTGTCATTGCAGTTGCCAGTTACTCAAGCGCTTTATTCCCGATTTTATCGCAAAATCATTTAGCCGCTTTTCTGTACACCAGTGGAATCTTATGGATTTTTACGATAATCAATATAATAGGTGTAAAAAAGGCTGGCTCAACTCAAACAACAATAACTGTGTTTGAAGTATGTCTTTTTTTATTCTTCATAATCGTATCAGCAGTACATTTCAAGTCAAGCAATGTAATGCCATTGTTCCCTGCAGGAAAAGGCATGAATACTTTGTCTGCAGCAGCAACTTCAACGCTGTGGGCGTTTGTAGGACTTGAAACTGCGTCAATAACCGCTGAAGAAATTAAAAACCCTGAAAGAAACGTAAAGTTAAGCACCATATTCGGAATATTAATAGCTGTAGTGATGTACCTTGCCATAAACCTTTCGGCAATGGGTGCAATGCCACAAAGCCAGCTTGCAAAAAGTGCTTCTCCAATAGCCGACATCCTCAAACAGTTTTTAGGAAAAAACATTGCGAATGTCATAATAGTAGGCTCTGTCGTAAGTGTGCTTGGCACAACTGTCGGATGGCTTTTATCTACAGCTCGTGTGGCTTATGCGGCTGGTAAAGACAGTCTATTTCCAGAGATTTTTTCAAAAGTACATCCTAAATACAAGACTCCTCACGTATCATTGATCATAGGATCGGTGCTTGTAAATCTGCTATTGCTGATGAACTATACAAAATCTCTGGTTTCTGCGTTTAATTTTATAATACTGCTGGCAACTTTGTCTTTCCTACCTGTGTACGCTTTTACAGCCGCATCTGAAATGATGCTTCTTATAAAAAGAGACAAAAACGTCAGCGTATTAGGCTTTATAAAGAATTCCATTATTCCACTTTTAGGCTTTGCATACGCCATGTGGACAATATACGGGTCTGGAGCCGAGACTGTCATGTACGGATTTATAATGCTTATGTGCGGCATACCCTTCTATATATACATGAAGTACAAAAATAACTCAAAGCTAAACGAGATTCGAAAAGTCTTAGAATAATTACAGGCTGCAAAATGCAGCCTTTTTACATCGTTTTAATTTTCTTCTTTTACCGCATTTGCTATAAGTGAAGCAAAATACTTCGCACCACTGGGCTCTAAGTGAACCGCATCGGGTGAAAAGAATGAATCATGTCCATAGCTGGCTTTATACCAATCAATTAAAGTAGTGTGGGGATATTCTGAAGACACTTTTGACAACGTCTCATTGACGATGCTTTCCCAAGGGCGTGGGACGCGGACATTTACCAATATTACGCGTTTTACAGGTTCTGCGCTCTTTAAAAGCGATAAAAGCTGGTCTTCAGTGAAAGGCCCATTTGTCCCCAACTCAACTATCAATGTGTCTATTTTTCCTTTCGCTTTGAGGTTTTTCACGACATCTTTTGCTTGATACATTTGTCTTCCTACTTTGCCATCAATCGTGATTCCCGGCAACATCTCTTCCAAGTAAGGCTTTGTATCTATCAATATTGAGTCACCTATGATGGTTATGCCTTTTCCATCCTGTACAGGGCTGGTTGTGGAATCACCGCTATTTGATACTGCTGAGTTTGAATTTCCGCCTTTATACGGATAGTACTTAATATCTCTCCTATTATCTGGCAAATTATCATTGTAGTCCTGCACATCACTGCTAATATTGCTACTACTTCCTACATAAGATGGTGAATCTGATGCAATATTTGATGAACCTGAATTTAATGCAACTGATGCGCTGGCCGGTATGATTCCACTCATACCTGCAATAAAAGTGCTCATTAAGCATACGGATAATGAAACTAAAGCAGATGTTTTAAGTGTAGGTAGTATTTTCCCTTTTTCAAACCTCAATGATTTTAAGTCGTTTATGATTTTTTTAAGTGCGCCGTGTCTTATTGGATCCTCCACGTATTTCCATGAAAAGGCAGAAATAACAATGATCATAAATACCTGCAGCAGCGCCCGAATAGGATCAAAGCCTTTCGTGTCCACAGTTGGTGTCGTCAAAATAAGCACCGGAAAGTACCAAAGATATACTCCGTACGACCTTGCCCCCAACCATCTTAATGGAGCGCATCCTAATATTTTTCCCAACAAGCTTTTAGGATGTGCTGACACAGCTACCACCACAGCAGTTATTACAGATAGCAAATACATACCACCTCTATATACAAACGGATCGTATTGATTGACGTACATAAGCATAGCAAAAATCGAAACTATTGCCAAAAAGCCAATCATATCATAAATCAATACTTTTCTTTTAGCTTCATTGCTGGAAAATTTGTTGCTGGGTAGAATCAAGGCTAAAGCTGAGCCTAAAAGAAGCCCAAAAGCGCGCGTATCAGTGCCATAATATACACGGCTGGGATCCATTCCTGGAATGTACATCATACCCATTGCCAAAGCAGAAAGCGCAGAAAGCAGCAAAGTGATAACAAAGATATACTTTTTCTTCTTTATATATTTAAATGCCGCAATCAATGCTAACGGCCAAATAAGGTAAAACTGTCCTTCAACAGCCAGTGACCATAGATTGCCAAACGTCGATTGTGGTCCAAACTTAGCAAAGTAAGATACTTTATGAAATATAAGCCACCAATTGTTGACATAAAGCAAACTTGTTATAGCGTCGCCTTTAATAGATGAAAGCCTTGAAGCATCGAAAAGCGTAACATAAGAGACGACTACAATTACCATAATAAAAAGAGCTGGAAACAACCTCAACATTCTGCGCTTCCAAAAATTTTTTAAATCAACTTTATTGTTTTTCTCCCATTCTGATGCAATTATATTTGTTATCAAGTACCCTGACAACACAAAAAATATGCTGACGCCAAAAAAACCACCCTGCAAAAAAGTCAGATTAAGATGATATCCAATGACAGCAAGCACAGCTAAAGCCCGCAGCCCATCAAGTCCTGCCATGTATCTTGCGTTTTCGTTTAAAGGTTTTGGCACTGAAATCCCCTCCTAAGATCCCTCACAATAAAAAGCAATTTGCAACAAAATTCTTCATCATTCATCTAAAACAGCCATTTTTCTATAAATCCATTATATATTATCAATATTACAAAAGCATTACAACTGATAAATAAAATATAAATATCTTATAAATATTTATTAATAAAAAGAGCCCTTTATACGTTAAAGAGCTCTTTAAAACTTTTTATTTTATTCTTCCAGCAGTTCTTTTACGATATTTATGCCATTAAGCTTCATGTGGTATAGAAACATAGTATGCGTTAAGTCACCATCGTGTGGAACTATTTTAAGCCTTTCCGCTGTCTTCACGCTTATATCGTAAGTCTCAACACAATTTTCAGGCACAATCACATTGGCGCTTAAATTATTGGCGTTTGCAATCATCTTTATAGAAATCGCTGTCTGATATACACACAAATCAGTGCAATTTCCTACGATAATAAATGTAGATTTGCCTCCTTTTATCATATCAAATATCTTTCTCAAGAACTTATTTCCATCACCATCTTCTCCGCCGAAAAACACATTTAACGAATTTTTCTCGTACACATTTGGCTTGTCCTTGACTACCTCTAAAAGCTCCTCTACGATACGGCTTTCATCTGTTCCTTTGATACAGTGCTCTGGATAAGCAGCAAATTCTGTTGCACCTTTCGCATGGGCATCATTTACAAACATCACGTTCTTTATGCTCATCCTGTACGAAGCTTTAATGAGGCTCTTTATATGTTCTATAATCCCTCCTATTCGAGGACTTGACAAAGCCCCACTTTTGCAAAAACCGTTTATCATGTCAACGACGATAATCGACACATTGTCAGCACTTCCAGCATCTTTTATGACGGTGCTTAACTTCATGTCATCTAAATTGCTATAAAAATCAAACAAATAATTTAAAAAAGGTCTTGTATTGTACAAAAAGCTATCAAAATTCATTTTCACAGCCTCCTTTCATCTTATTTTTATTGTATACCATTTAATCTATGCAGTAAAATGTCTCGCGGGAAGATCCCACAAGCTTGCCATCCTGATTGTATGCATCACATACTGCAACAGCAGTCGTCTTGCCCATGTGGATGATCTTCCCTATTGCCTTGATTCTGTCTTTGGCTTTTAAGGGCTTTATATAGTTTATATTCATCTCCAGAGTCACCATGTTTTTCCTCATCGTCTTTGCGGCAATTCCCATAGCTGTATCCATGAGAGAAAAAAGTACACCTCCGTGAGCAATCTTAAAGATATTTAGATGTTTCTCGGAAATCGTCATTTCCATCGTCACTCTACCACTGCCAAGCTCAGCAATCTCCATGCCAATTAAATTGTGAAACTGAGCTTTTTGATTCAACACGATAATTTCTTTGAACAATTCTTCATTTATGCCGAGATTTTTAGCTTCCAAGTATACATCATCCTTTCAAGCCATTTTACATAATTATATCATTTTTTATCAAAAATCTTAATCTATCCAAAGCCCTGTCTTTAAGTTTAACAACACTCTGGTAACCTACTCCCAATTCTTTTGATATTTCAACGAGTGTTTTTCTTTCAAAAAAGTAAAGCAATATTATGTTTTTCTGCTTTGCGGTAAGGCCATTCAAAGCTTCCTTTAAATCATTTCTCATGATATCATTAAAAAATTTTTCTTCCGGAGTAAGTTCATCGGCTACCATCAAATCGATGATTTCATCTTCATCATCATCTGCCTTTGCATTCAAAGAGAGAAAAGATTTTTTCTTTCTGTAGGCATTTAAAAAGTAAAATTTAAGCTGCATACTTCCATATGCTATGAATTCTTTGCCTTTTTTCTCATCAAACTGATAGATAGCAGCAATAAGCACTTCTCTTCCGTCCTGAAGCATATCATCAAAACTGTCGTATGGAAACTTTTTTGCTAATTTTATCAAAAGAGGATGAAACTTTTTTAAAATCTCATAGACAGAATCTTTATCACCACTTTTAGCCTTAAAGCACAGTTCATTATAACTTATCATCTACTACACACCTCACATAAAGTGAGGACCGGTCCCTTTCAGTGCAGCACTGTGCTTTAATTATATTAAACGAACAAATGTTTTGGTAATTGCGAGTTATAAAAAGTCATCGCAGAAAATTTATAATAATCAGTTATTTGTGATATTACTTGTCAGCAAAACAAAGATTTCCATTTAAGACTTTATTGAATTTCTAAAAATAAAAGAGGCGCATATGTTAAATCAAAAAACATATACGCCTCTATATAGATGCTCTCTTTTAACCTTAATAATACCTTCTTGCACCAATATAATACGTCCTAAACCAACCGCTAAAATCCGCAATAGCAGCCTTACCAAGTGAATCGCTCATGTGTATTAAGCGGTTATCACCTATGTATATGCCTTCATGCGTAGGGCCACCGCCTGATGTAGAGAAAAACAATATATCGCCTGGCTGAAGATCAGATAAGCTTACAGCTCTACCACCTGCATACTGGTCATACGTAGTTCTACCAATGCTTTTTCCAGCCTGCCTAAACACGTATTGAACAAATCCAGAGCAATCAAAACCTGCAGGTGTAGTACCACCAAAAACATAGGGCACTCCAAGATATCTTTCTGCAATGCTTACTACGTCAAAATTTGATGGGCGCTCATAGCCACCCCTTGATGAAACGCCAGTTACAGTCGTCCTATTTAATACAGCCTCTGTAGCTGGTCCTACAATTCCATCCGGAGATAGTCCGTACCTTCTCTGCAGTGCGATCACTGCGTTCTTTGTCATACTACCAAATATTCCGTCAATACCACCTGTGCTATAGCCAAGCCTGTTTAACGTTTGCTGCAAGCTAACCACCGCTTGTCCTCTTGAACCATATTTCAAAAGCTCCATTGCAAATGCACTTGGCGCTTGCATAAGTGTTATTGACACTACTGCTGTTGCCACTATTTTTTTGTAATTCAACTCATTCATCCTCTCTTTATGCCTACGAGGTTAGTTGACGGGTTCGGTAAAGAGCAACCCTACCGCATACGCGGATTCACCCCAAAGATATCCCCCGCTCTTTCGATTAGGCATATTTTATTTTATTTTAATAAATTTAATAAAAAATTTATATTTTTAATAATTAATTAATATTATATAGGCAAATTGTATCAAAGTCAACCACATTCCATAAATTACCTGAAGATTGTGAGTTTCTCATGGTTATACTAATTAATGAATATTGAAAGAAGGTGAAAAAATGCGTTCAATGTGGAAAGGTGCCATTAGTTTCGGCCTTGTCAGCATCCCCATAAAACTGTATGCAGCCACAGAAGACAACTCTATACATTTTAGACAGCTTCACAAAGACTGCAAATCACCCATAAAATACGAGAAGATCTGCCCTGTGTGCAATAAAGAAGTTTCTGATGAAGAAATCGTAAAAGGTTACGAATATGAACCAGGAAAATTTGTCATCATAGATGAAGAAGACTTAGAGAGAATTCCAAAGTCAACAGTTAAAACGATAGATATTATCGATTTTACAGATTTAAGTCAAATAGATCCCATATATTTCGATAAGACATACTACATCGCACCAGATGAAATAGGTGCAAAACCATACGTACTTTTAAGAGATTCTATGAAGAAATTAAACCGTGTAGCAGTTGCAAGAGTCGTCATACGATCAAGACAAGATTTAGCCTGCATAAGAGTTTTCAATGACAACTATATGGTAATGGAAACAATGCACTTCCCTGATGAAATAAGAAGCACAAACGAACTTCCACCTATCCGTAATGTAGATCTTCACGAAAATGAGGTGAAAATGGCTATAAAGCTTGTAGATACTCTGACATCTGATTTTTCTCCCGAAAAGTACGATGACAACTACAGAAAAGCCCTGATCGAAATAATCGAGTCGAAAATTCAAGATAGAAAAATTGAAATACCTGAATCGCCAAAGGAAGAAAATGTCCTGGACCTTGTAAGCGCATTAAAAGCCAGCATCGAATCAGTAAAAGAAGAAAACACGGCAAAAAAATCAAAAAAGAAAAAAGGTGCATAAAGATGTCCCTGATGGATGAAAAAATCCCTCCTATGCTGGCTGTATCAGGAAATGTATTTGACGATCCAAATTGGGTATATGAAATCAAATGGGATGGTTCAAGGACAATAGCATTTCTTTCATCTTATACAAAACTTCAAGACCGAAGGCTTGTAGATATAAGCCACCAATTCCCAGAACTTATAGATGTAAATAAATGTCTAAAATCAAATGAAGCCATACTTGACGGCGAACTAATCGTTATAAAAGACAATAAACCAAGCTACAGAAACATAATGATGCGAAAACACCAGCAAAACAAACTAAAAATTGAACTTTTAAGTAAATCCAATCCCGCAATATTTATAACATGGGATGTAATATATGTTGATGGAAAAGAACTATTAAACTACCCACTTATTAAGCGCAAAGAAATCTTAAGTAAAATCGTCAGTGAAAGCAATCTAATAAGGATATCTGATTATATTTTTGAACACGGCAAAACTTTATTTGCGGAAACTGGTAAAAAACAATTGGAAGGAGTAATGGCTAAAAAGGCAGACTCAAAATATTACTTAGGAAAAAGAAGTAATCTATGGCAAAAATTCAAACATCACATAGTACTAAACGCTGTAATATTGGGTTATAAGGTAGATAAAACGGCGTTAGTCTTGGGCCTTTACAACGAGGATGACAAACTTGTGCACATTGGAAATGTAGAATCTGGAATATCGCAAAAAGAATTATCATCGTTCTTAGAGGTTGCCAATGATCTGAAGGTCAACCCTGAATTTTACGGTCTTGCCATTAACAATGTTCAATGGATAATGCCTTTTATTGTATGTAAGGTTAAATTCATGGAATGGTCAGAAAATTTCAAAATGAGAGCACCATCTTTCTTAGAATTTGCTTTAGATGTAAAACCCATCGAATGCAGATTCATGTAAACTAATTGAAATGTGCACATTATTGATTTAAAATAAAATTATAAACGTACAAGGGGGATACTTTCAATTGGCATCAATAAATAAAAAGCGCATTTTGCTGGTACTAATTACATTTTTATTTTTAATCGCATGTCTTTTAGCACGATTAATATGGCTACAGATTGTAATGGCTCCAAAGTATTCGCTGGCCGTCAAAAATCAAACCACATCCAAGATAGTACTAAAGCCAGAAAGAGGAATTATTTACGATGCAAATGGAAATATCCTGGCCACTAATGTAAGCGGCGGCGATGTATATGCTGCGCCTAAAAATATAACACACCCAGATGCAGTCGCAGACAAATTGTACAGCTTATTAGGCATGAAAAAAGATTCACTGTATAAGCTTCTAAGCAATAAAAATTCTGAGTGGACTGTCCTTAAAAAAAATGTCTCACTGGACAATGTAAACAAGATAAAAAAGTTAAACCTTGCAGGCATATACGTAGAAGATACCAGCATTAGAAGCTATCCTGACGGCAGTCTATTGTCACAGACATTAGGATTCACTGGTGTAGACGGAAATGGTCTATACGGTTTAGAATACTCATTTGATAAATATTTAAAAGGAACATCGGGATTAGAAGTAGCCACAACTGATGAAGTAGGTCATGTAATAGGACTTCCCGAAAAATTGTACGAACCAGAAAAAGGCGATGACTTAGTCCTTACTGTCGATTCGGTTATTCAAGGATATGCAGAAACGGCCATAGAAAAAGCTTATGAAACTTACAGTCCAGCTAACGGCATTTCAGCAATCGTGATGAATCCGAAGACTGGCGATATCTTAGCCATGGCAAATATTCCTGATTTTGATCCAAACGAGCCAAATAAGGTCAGCTCCATCGACACATGGTCAAATCCTGCTGTGTCTTATCTGTACGAACCAGGATCAGTATTTAAAGTAGTAACAGCATCTGCTGCATTAGAAGAATCTTTAGTCACGCCAAATGAGCAATTTTACGATCCAGGTTACTACATAGTATCAGGCCACAGGATAAATAGCTGGACAAAATTAGGAAATATCGATTTTTCACAAGCAGTTGCAATGTCCAGCGATACAGTATTCATGAAGATAATCGTAGAACGGCTTAAATTAAATACATTGTACAAGTACATAAATGCCTTTGGATTTGGAAGCCCAACCGGAATACAGCTTCCTGGGGAAGCGTCTGGCATGATAATACCAGAGAAAAACGTTCATCCTGTAGACCTTGCATCCATGTCTTTTGGACAAGGCATAGCAGTAACACCACTTCAAATGATAGATGCTTTTTCAGCAACTATAAATGGTGGATACTTGATGAAGCCAAATATAGTAAAAGAAATAAAATCAGGTGATAAAGTCATAAAAGAATTTAAACCTCAAGTCATAAGACAAGTTATATCGCAGGACACGTCAAACACAATGAAAGAACTGCTTAAAAAAGTCGTCGATGAGGGTACAGGAACAGCATGTCAAATACCTGGCTTTACTGTAGGAGGAAAATCAGGCACAACTGAAAATTACTCACCCGGTAAATACACAGCATCTTTCGCTGCATTTGCACCTGTGGACAACCCTCAAGTAGCCGTCTTAGTGGTCATAAGAAATCCTACTAAAAATGGCCATATGGGTGGCGAAATTGCAGCACCTGTTGTAAAAGACATACTCTCAAACACATTAAGATATCTAATGATAAAAAAATAGCCGTACATCTTAAAGTGTGCGGCTATTTAATATACTACGTCGTCTACTTCTCCTTTTTTGCCACCTGTAACTCTCACCACTACTCTATTAGGGAGACATACTATCTGCTGGCCTTCTTTTTCTATCCAGCCTGTTTTGACACATATCTGATCTGGACAATTGGCTTCTTCCATTCTTACCTTACCATCTTTTATCTCAACCACATTTAAATGCTGGCCATTGTGAATTGTCACTGTTTTATCAACATTTAAAGGCAATTCTTGGTACTTAGAACCATTTACTTCAATTACAACATCTGTGCCAGTTCTTGATAGCGCCTTGTCATAAGTAAAATAGGCAGAAGCAAAAGAAATAATCAAAAGCACTCCTATTAAAATCTTATCACCTATTTTCATACAGCTTAAACCTCGAATCTGTTATCTTTAATTTACCTTTAAGTCCTGATGTTGCATATACCTTATAGTCCGGTGTAACAAAAATCGCATCAACACCAGGCATGCTCTCTATCAATTTCATCCCTTTATCAACACCTAAAATAAAGGTGATTGTAGATAACGCATCAGCATCAATAGATTTAATATTAGTAGAAACTATTGTTGTACTGACGACGCCGCTTTCTGCAGGATACCCTGTAAAAGGATTTAATATGTGATGGTATCTTTTTCCGTTTTGAATAAAATATCTTTCATAATTGCCAGATGTGTCAATAAGCATATCTTTGCCTGAAACAATGGCGAAATACGTACCTTTATCTCCAAAAGGATTCTGTATGCCTATATTCCAATTGGAGCCATCTGGCTTTGAACCATAAAGGTATACGCTGCTGCCGCCTAAATTTATAAGCGCGTGCTTTACACCATTTTCTTTCATGATATTTTCCAGTTCATCAGCAGCAAAGCCTTTAGCAATTCCTCCCAAATCGATTGCCATGCCTTTTCTGCTTAATTTAACTTCATCGTTCTTTTCGTCCAGCAAGACGTCTTTGTAGTTTATGTATTTCATGACATCCTTAATTTGGCTTTCCGTCGGAACATGGGCATGATCAGTGCCGATACCCCATAAATTCACCAACGGAGCGATAGTTATATCGAAATATCCACCACTTATTTTGCTGTACTTTAAAGCCGTCTTTATGACGTAAAATGTCTCTGGATTTACTTTCACATACTTTACACCAGCATTGTCGTTTATCTTTTGTATGTCGCTACCGCTTTTCTGGCTGCTCATAAGGTTGTCGATTTCTTTCAATTTGTTCATGGACTCGTCAACTGCTTTTTTGGCATTTCTGCCGTATGCAGTAACTTGCATGACAGTATCCATCATAAAATCAGTACGTGTATACTGTTGATCGTTGTTGCCACACCCTACAACGGATACAGAGATAAGCATTGTCACAATAATTGCTACAAATTTTTTTATAAAATGATTCATCATCTAAACAATCCTCTCAATTAAGTTAAATTCGCCTCTTTTATTATAAATTTTTTTTCTAAATTCTTCAAGCAAAATAGCATTAGCATTCATTTCAAGCTCTATAAACTTGTAAGATTCATTTTTTACGTATATAATCTTATTGTAAGGGGGAAATTAGCGGAATGATAAAATTCATGATAAAAATTTACATACTTTACTTAGTCTTAGTAGCACTGCTTCCTACCATGCTGGGCCGTATTTTCCATTATAATGTCATATATACAAGCAGAAAAAAGAAAGTGCCATGGATAGCGATTACTTTTGATGACGGCCCAGATCCCGAGTACACGCCTACACTTTTGTCCCTTCTGGATAAATACAATGTTAAAGCGTGCTTTTTTTTGTTGGCAGACAAAGTTGAGAAGTATCCAGATTTAGCCAAAGAAATCGTAAATAGAGGTCATGAGATAGGCATACACGGTTATAAGCATCACATAAACTGGTTTTTAGGACCTATTGCTACGTACAAGGAATTATTAAAATCGGTTGAAATTATCTCTCAGATTACCGGAAAGTATCCTTCATATTATAGACCACCATGGGGATTGTTTACAACTTTTATCTACCGGTACTCAAAAAAATTAGGCATCAAAATAATTTTATGGAGTTACATGAGCTGGGATTGGAAAGTAAAAGACCCAAATCTGATAGTAAATCGCGTATTAAACAAAGTAAAGGGCGGAAACATTTTAATATTTCACGACAGCAGCGACAACATAGGGTCAGACAAAGAAGCTCCTGAGACAATGCTTATAGCTCTTGATAAGATAATAAGTGGAATAAAAGAGAAGAACTTAGAGATTGTAGACATAAATAAATTTATCTTTTCGTAAACGGGGTAATCATTATGAAGAAGATTTTTATGTACATTTGGTCTTTGTGGGAACTTGTATTTGCAAAATTAAATAATATCCATACAGTAGGTGGAGACGACTCTGAAATAAGAATCGCATTAAAAAAATACAGAGGTAAGAGGATCGTGCTGAAAGATGGCACAGTTTTAGATAGAGGCGATAAATTTGCTGAGCTTCACTTAAACAATAAAGTCCTTACAGAAATAACCTCCAGCAGCAGTTCACCTATTGCTATTGGCATCATAGCACTAAAAAGGTTTAAAAAATCTTTAAAAGCATTAAAAGCTTACATCAATGAAAATCATGATTTCGAAGATGTAAATGTATTTATGGGATACACACTTTTCAATCAAGGTGTGGAAATGCTTGGCTTTGAAGTAATGGACATGAAATCACCTCTTGAAAGATTCATAATAACCCATTATGAAAGCTTTCTTTTGGGCATATTTCACCCTGAAGGATTTAAGCGGCTTCGCAACAATAAATTCACGGCAAAGATGGTTTTGATTACGAAAAAGACGATAAACAGCCGCTACTAATTTAATGCTTTTTGGATTTTTTCCAAAATCATTTTCTCGCTTTCTTTATTTTTTAATCCATCTATTAATGCTTTATTAAACATGATATTTTTGTCATGCCAATTCTTCGGTATATTATCAGTGTATTTCACTGCCATGTCAATTTTTTTCATAATTTCGTCGGTTATAGGTACATCCTTTATGACTGGTATAAACCCTATTTTCTCTACGCTTTCTTGAGAATCTGCAATAAATTTTACAAATTTAAACGCCATATCCAATTTCTTTTTGTCGCTCTGCTTTGTAATGCCGTAACCGTAAATTTTTGGAGATATTGTGATAGGCACATCGCCATCTCCTTCTGGATACAACGCAATATCAAACTGAAAAAGTTTATTCTTATTTTCAAGATATTTGAGGTATTGGACTTTGTAACTTTCATCGACCAAGACAGCGCTTTCTTTATTGACTGTAAAACTATCCCACACTTTGCTGTAATCACCACCAAAAGACACAGGATCTATCGCACTTTTTGCGTACAATTCTATCAATTTTTTAATGCCAGACTCCGCCTGCAGCCCCTTAAAGGAAACTATCCCTTTATCGTTGATTATATTTAAACCGTCTGCCATCAAAAACCCCCAAAGATTATAGCTTCTTTCCATATACATAGTTATTCCATAGAAATCCTTTTTTTCTTTTTTGCCTTCTTGATATGTAAGCTTAGCCATATCATCTAGAAACTCTTCGTAGCTCCACTCTCCATTTTGAGGAACTTCCACTTCTTTTTTGCTGAACAAATCGCTGTTTATGTAAAGGACACTTGTGTACATCCCTAAAGGAATGCCATAAACACTATTATTATACATAAATCCATTGAGGACATCTTCTTTTAATGAATTCTTATAACTTTTACCAAAAAATTTGTCAAGTGGCTCTAATTTATCATTGTAAATAAATGGACTGTCTGAAGTTATAGGGATTATATCAGGTTTATCCGTGCCAATTATATCATTGACATCATAATAAAAATTTCCATTTCTAATTGGCTCAAATTCAATTATAACCCCTGGATGCAAATATTCGAAATCCTGTATCTTTTTCTTTATAAAATTAAAACCAATAGGATCATCAGTTGACCAATGGGGAAAATCGCAAAATGTAATTATCCCCCTGTAATCTTCATCATCTGTCTGTGTAAAGTTTATTTTGCCTGTTTCATACAAGTACATGTAATATGGCCATGTGACTAAAAAAACAACAATCAATAAAATTAAAAAAAGAGCAAAAGGCTTTTTCATAAGATTCACCTCTTACTCTATCTATATTCACATTAAACATTCCATATCACTCTTTATTTTTACTAAGTTCACTTATTTCTTTTTCTAATGCATCCATCCTGGCTTTTAAATCTTGTGCTTCTTTTAAGGCTGCATCCCTTTGATTCTGCAGCTCTTCTATGATGCTTTTTGCAATCTCATCGCTATCACTTCTCATTTTTGACAACTGCTCCTCTTTGTATTTTACAGCATCTTTTGCTATGCCATCGATGTTCTGTTTCGCTGCATCTGCTAAATTCTTCATCTTTTCAGACAATGTCATTGCACCAGAGACAGCACCAACAGCTACTGGCTTCAAAGCCCTTTTTATATTTGGACCTATAGATGCAAGTATAAAAGCAGCACTTATCCCCAATAAAAAACCTTTTGTAGTATTTGTACCCATAAAATTGCCTAACATTTTAAATCTCATCGATACATTATCTTGCCATGTAAGCTCATTGTTGCGAGTCTTACCAAAAAAATCATAAGCTCTCTTAAAGCTGTTTTGATGTGATTTCTCATCAGACAAGATTTTCTTAAAGATATTTCTCACGTAAGGATTGCGAATCTTGTCTAAATCAGCCATGTACTGTTCAATCGCCAGCGATTCACTGCTTATGCCATCTGATAAAACTTTCATTAAGCTTTCCTTATTTTCCATATATATTTTGCTCCTTCCATAATGTGTAATATAAGCTAACGTTAGTTATATTATCCATTATGGAAGGTTTTATACGTCCTACTGATCTTCAGGTTCATCTTCCATTTTTTTGTTTTCTTGGTTGACTCTGCTGTCAATGTACTTCTCAAACACACCTCTATCATATACGTTTATGGCAAGCCCAACTAAGCTAAATCCGATGACAATAAGCGGAATGAACGCAAATAAAATGCAAAGTCCAAACAATAATAAGCTTAATAGCACTATGCCTATCGTCTGAGGCAACTTTATGATTGAAAATATCAAAGCATTTTTATATATATGCTTTATCTTTAAATCATACGTAACCATCAAAGGATAAATATACACATTCATGAGAACAAGTATAAAGCCAATAAATATGGTAATATAGCTGCCCGCAATTTTTATAAAGCCTGTACTGTATGAAGAATAAATTTTGTAATTATTGATTAATATAAAAGCTGCTAAAGCGTTTATCAACGTAATTATAAAGCTTTGCTTGAAATTCTTAACAAACCCGTCTTTGAAATCATTCCAAAGCCATACATTTCTATTAAGTGCATGATTCCTAAGCACATTATTGAATCCAGCCAAAGCAGGTCCTATCGTCACGATAGGTATGCACGACACAATCAATAAAAGATTAAGGCTTATAAGTTGCCAGAAGTTGTTTTTTAAAATGTCAAGAAACAAAGACATACCCTTCTTAGGAATATCATCAGCTTTTAAATCGGGTCTATATGGATCGCCATAGTACATTCTATTAAAAAAATTTCCAAACATCGTTTACCTCTCCTATATCAGTCTATAATTCAATTATAAATGGTATGCTGAGAATTTTCAATGACAAAAAAATATTAGATAGCATTACAAAATACTATCTAATATTATATTTGATATACCCATCAAGGCTGTATTATAATCTGGATTTGAAAAGGCAATGCTGCAGGATGAATAATTTGCTTCAAAAGATCTCTTTTTAATAGTCTCCAATACAACGTCTTCTATAAACTTTCGACCTCTTACTATCCCACCTGATATAAGCACTAGCTCAGGGCTAAAGACATTGACTATATTTGCAATGCCTATGCCTAAGTAAATGGCGATTTTGTTTAACTCAGATAAAGCAACTTCATCCCCTTCTTCCGCGGCTTTGTACACAAATCTGGTTGTTATATTTTCCAAGTCTCCGTTGACGTATTCAGACACAAGAGAATAAGATCCCTCTTTTATTCTTTTTACCACATTGTTTACCAATGCTTTCTCAGATGCCAAAGCTTCAAAACATCCGTAATTGCCGCAACTGCATTTAGGACCGGCAACGTCGATTGTAGTATGTCCTATCTCACCAGCCATGTCGTTAATTCCTCTGTATATTTTGCCATCCAATATTATTGTTGAACCTATTCCATGTCCTACTTTTAAAAACACAACATTGCCGACATTTTTAGCAATTCCGTTGTAGAATTCCCCTAAAGCCATGGCTCTGACGTCATTTTCAACAAACGTAGGAATTCCAAATTCTTTTTCTATCATGTCCTTTATAGGCACATTTCTCCACCCTATATTAGGAGAAAATACGGATATACCTTCGCTTGACTTTACAGGACCTCTAACTACTATGCCGATCCCAGCTATCTCTTTCTTTGAAATATCTTTTAAATGCCTTATTCTATCGAATAAAAGCTTGAATATGCTTTCCGAATCTTCCTTTTTTATGTTGTCAACTTTTGATTCTTTTATGGTAAGTTCAGCGTCCAACAGGTACTCTTCCATTATATCTGTCCCGATTATTATAACGATTATATCAAAAGCTTCATTGTTTATCTTCAATATGACAGGCGGCCTTCCACCGCTGGATTCTCCTAATTTGTCTTCTTTCACAAGTCCGTCCTCTAAAAGCTTGTTTATGATATTCGTAACTGTAGGTGGCGTCAAATTCGTTATCTTTGCTATTTCAGACCTTGATACGTATTTGTTGTGACGTATCACATTCAATATGAGACTTTCATTCATGCCCTTTAATAATTTGTAACTTACTGGAATCAAATCTGCCAAAATTACCACCTCTATTTATCGCCAAATCCATAAGGATTTGATTTATGCCATTTCCACGCAGACTCTATAATCTCCTCAAGTGAATTGTGCTTAGGATTCCAGCCTAACTCATTTATAATCTTTTCCGATGATGCTACCAATTTTGCAGGATCTCCCGGTCGCCTTGCGGCAATTTTCGCTGGTATAGGATGTCCGGTCACCTTTCTTGCTGTTTCAACCACTTCCTTGACTGTAAACCCTTCTCCATTTCCCAGGTTGTATATTGCACTACTGCTATCCCTTCTTAGCTTATCTAATGCCAAGATGTGGGCATCAGCAAGGTCTGTAACGTGTATATAATCTCTTACACAAGTACCATCTTTTGTGTCGTAGTCATCACCGTAGATTTCTATGAACTCTCTTTTCCCTAATGGCACTTGCAATATTAGCGGTATAAGATGTGTTTCAGGATTATGATCTTCTCCTATGACTCCACTTTCATCGGCGCCAGCCACATTAAAATACCTAAGCACAACATGCTTTATCCCATAAGCATTGTCACACCACTTTAGCATCTTTTCCACAGCCAATTTAGTTTCGCCATAAGGATTCGTAGGAAATGTCTTGTCATCTTCTTTTATCGGTATTCTTTCAGGCTCTCCATATGTGGCAGCAGTTGATGAAAAAACTATCTTCCTAACGCCGTATTTAACCATTTTTTTTAATAAGCACATCGTCCCATACACATTGTTTTCATAATAGTCCAGAGGTTTACCGACGCTTTCTCCCACCAGAGAAAATGCCGCAAAATCTATGACAGCTTCTATGTCATTTTCTTCAAAAACTTTGTCCAAAAATTCGCTATCTCTAAGATCGCCAACGTAAAGCTTGCCTCCAATTACCGCTTTTTCATGGCCTGTTATGAGATTGTCAACTACTATTACATCTTCTCCTCTTTTAAAAAGCTCATAGGCAGTATGACTGCCAATGTATCCAGCGCCACCGCACACTAAAATAGACATACAATATATACCCCTTTCTATTTTATTTCTTTTGCTCCGTCTCCTACACCCGTCACATACATTGATGGCTCATAACCTATTCTTTCTTTGTATCCTTTCGTCACTTCTCTAATGAAGTCTTCTACAAATTCTTCTTTGACGATGCTGACGGTACATCCACCAAATCCTGCGCCTGTCATTCTTGAGCCTAAAACGTAATCTAATTTAAGCGCTTCATCGACTAAAGCATCCAATTCCTTGCCGGTAACTTCATAGTCATCCCTTAACGAATTGTGAGATTGTACCATCAGTTGACCAAATCGTTTAATGTCATTATTTTTTAACGCTTCAATAGCATCTAAAACTCTCTCATCTTCTGTCACAACGTGTCTTGCCCTCTTTATTAATACATCATCCGGTATCAAGTATTTGTATCTATCGAATTCTTCCAGTGTAACCTGCCCAAGATTGTCTACATCCAATTCTTTCTTAAGGTAGCTTAATGCAGCCTCACACTGACTCCTTCTCTCGTTGTACTTAGAATCTTGAAGCCCCCTTCGCTTGTTTGTATTCGATATAACTATCCTATAACCATCTAATTTAAGTGGAACGTATTTATAATCAATTGTATCACATTTTAAAAATATAGCATAGTCAGCTTTGCCCATTCCTACAGCAAATTGATCCATTATACCGCAATTGACGCCGACAAAATTATTTTCAGCTTTTTGACACATTTTAACTAATTCAACTCTATCAATTCCCAAATTTAAAATTTCATTCATAGCCACACCAGTCACAAGTTCTATGGATGCAGAAGAAGAAAGTCCTGCTCCATTTGGTATGTTCCCTTCGTATAGCGCTTCAAACCCTCTTAGCTTATAGCCTTCATCTTGCAAAACTTTTAAGACGCCCTTTGGATAATTTGCCCAGTCATCTTTTCTGTCATAAACTAATTCGTTTATATCTGCTTCAACTTTTAGGTCGAAGTTTAAAGATGAAAGGCATATCTTTTCATCATCCCTCATTCTTATCGCCATAAACGTCCCAAAATCAAGGGCACATGGAAATACGTATCCACCATTGTAATCTGTGTGTTCCCCTATTAAATTTACTCTACCTGGCGAATAGAATAGCCTTACTCCCTCGCTACTGCCATAGATTCTTTTAAATTCTTCTACAACCTTTGTTGCCATTTAATTCCTCTCCTTTATTAAATTTTTTTAAAATGTATGCTGCTTAAAAACTTGTCAAATGCCTCTTTTCCTTTTTCATCACGTTTAAAGACGCCTGCATCCAGCAATACTTTTAGGAATATTTCCCCTACTTCATCTTTTACTACAACTTCTGCCTCTTCCTTTTTGAGATTCACACCGTATTTACTGACAAGCTCATCAATCCATGGTACATGTTTAAAAAGCGGATCACCTTCAGAAATCTCATCTTTATCGTATTTTCTATCACCTGATAATATCATTTCTATTTCATCAAGTTCTTTTTTTAGCCTTCCAGGAAGAACAGCAAGACCCATCACTTCAATCAGCCCTATATTTTCCTTCTTTACATGGTGAAGTTCCTCATGTGGGTGAAAAATACCATAAGGGTATTCATCGGTAGTCCTGTTGTTCCTCAAGACTAAATCCATCTCATACATGCCCTCATCGTTTTTCCTTGCAATAGGTGTTATGGTATTGTGGGGTACTTTTTCACCACCAATTGTGCTGTAAGCAATTATATCAACAGATGGATCGCTGTAATCTCTCCACTCTCTTAAAATTATGGATGACGCCTCAATCAATTCATCTCTATTTTTGCTTGAAAGCCTTATTACTGATAAAGGCCACTTTAAGATTCCAGCGTCCACATCTTTAAACATTTCACTTTTATAACGTTCTTCTACCTTTGCTTCCTCCATAGGAAATACATGACGACCACCTTGAAAGTGCTCATGTGATAAGATAGAACCACCTACTATCGGCAAATCAGCATTAGAACCAATAAAATAATGTGGAAATTGGTCTATGAAGTCCAGCAATCTGATAAACGTCTTTTCTGATATTTGCATCGGCACATGTTTTTCGTAAAGCAATATACAATGTTCGTTGTAGTATACATAAGGTGAATACTGAAAATACCATTGCTCTCCCGCAACAGTGACAGGTATTACCCTGTGATTTTGTCTTGCTGGATGGTTCAAATTGCCGCTAAAACCTACATTTTCGATACACAAAAGGCATTTGGGATAATTTGTCTCTTTTAATGCTTTGGCTGCTGCTATGTCTTTTGGGTCCTTTTCAGGCTTTGATAGATTGATTGTAATCTCTAAACTGCCGTATTCTGTATCTGTCCTCCAATATTTATTTTTCGCTATCCTATCCATCCGGATATAATATGAATCTTTTGATAAGCTGTAAAAATAGTCTGTGGCTTTTTCAATGCCTAATGACCTTTTTATGTCATCAAACTTTTTTATCACTTCAGACTGCCTCGGCATCAACAAGCCCATGATCCGCGTATCAAAAAGATCTCTGTTTGTAATCGTATTTTCCTTGATAAAACCTTTCTCGTATGCATAATCTAAAAGAGGATTGAGAATCTCATGTGGATCATCTAAATCAACATCATTTATAATACCATCGTACGGCTCTTGTATCTCAAATAAGTCCAGCAGTGAATTGCGGCATTTGATATAGTCTGTACTTTCTATTATGCCATGCTTTAAGGCATATAAAAGCAGTTCTTCGATTTTTAGCGAAGCAGTAGTAACATCCATTTCACACATTCCTTTCACATTCATTGTCATCTTAATAACATGATACTACATTCTTTAACTTTTTTCAATATTTTAATAAAGTTAATTTACACTAAAAAAAGCCCAACGTTTAGTTGGGTTTTATGAAAATTCCTATTTGATAATTTTATTTGCTTGCTTCAAGTACAGTTGTATTCTATAATGTTTATAGAGGGCATTATTAAATGTAATATATCCGTCATAATATCTATTTAGACTGTCAAATAATAATAGTGATTATGAAAAATAGCAGGTGATTAAATGAATATTCAAAATAAAGACGAGCTAGAAATTATTAAAAATCTAATACTCAGTAATATTGATGCTGATAAAATATATCTTTTTGGCTCATATGCTTATGGAACACCATCAGAAGAAAGTGATTATGACATATTTGTAATTATACCTGACAACAGCATTCGACCAATAGAAGCTATGCAGCTTTTAGGCGATTTATTATATAAAGTTCAGACAAGACCTGTTGATCTAATTGTGACTAAATCAAGCGATTTTAATAGTCGCAGACGCTTACCTACGCTTGAAAGAAAAATTGCAAGAGATGGGATATTATTATATGAAAAAAATAGACATAGTAAAAGAATGGCTTGACTTTTCAAATAAGGACTTCTCTAGCGCAAAATTTCTTTTAAACATGCACCCAGCTCCATTTGAAATTATATGTTACCATTGCCAACAAGCTGTAGAAAAAGTTTTAAAAGCATATTTAATTTATCACGATGTTGAACCATTGCGAACTCATGATTTAAGATTGCTTTGCAAAACGTGTTCAAGTATTGACAATGATTTCGATGAAATAAGTAAGTTTTGCTCAAGCCTTACAGTATATGGTGTGCAGCCAAGATATCCATTTGAAATTGAAATAAACGAAAGTGATGTACTTAAAGCCATAAATGATGCGGAACATATAATAAACTTTACTGTTAAAAAAATAGGATATAATACAAAAGATCATCAATAATTCGGATTACACTAAAAAAAGCCCAACGTTTAGTTGGGTTTTATTAATCATTCAGCAGTTTTTAATCTGCTTAACTCACTTTCTAACATCTCTATCCTGCTTTTAAGCTCATTTACTTCTCTTATTGCCTTCTCTCTCTCTTTTTCTAAGCTGTCTATTTCGCTTTGATATAAATTTTCATCTTCAACGTTATTTCTTTCATTGTCATTAAACATTTTTGCTATTCTATCTTTGCCTTTATTAATTACTGAAGATGCCTTATCAGCCATATCATAAGTGCTTTTAACGCCATTTACCAGGACTGGCTTTACCTTTTCCTTTGCTTTTGGAAATAGGATATAACTTAATGCAGCAACACCAATTCCCCAGAAAAAGCTTCTACTTCCTAAAGTTTTAGCGATACCCATTGAAGTTTCCTCCCTTCATAGGTTCTTCTATTATTTTATCCCGAAAAAAATATATTATTAAATCGCTATTTTCCAAAAATGAGTGCCCTTGCAATAGATTTATACAGCTCTTTAGCTTGGTGTTTTTCGCTCATCTTTACAGCATACTGTAAAAAATCGTTAATTGTTTCTTGCCACAATTTTACAATTTCGTTTTTAGTCGATTTATCCTTTGAATACTCTGTAAAAGATATGTCAACCGTCTGTCTTAAAACTTTCGAAGCTTCTTCAAATCTTTTTTTCATTTCTTCCATCAGAAATAATCCTCCTTGATGAATATTTATAAACTTTAAGCGAATTTGCCAATATTATGATTTGATTCATGCTGTGAAGCATTGCAGCCGTAAATGGATTCACCTCGCCAAAAAGTGTCATGATGTATTCTATATAGCTCATCATCGATGCTATAACATGATTTTGCTTTATCACTTCTTTTGAATACCTTGATAGCTCTATTAAATACGTTATTTTTAAAGGATTTTCGTCGATTACAGCCACATCGAGCGCTTTTAATATTTTTTTACTTATGGGCCTTCCTAAAATGATTCCAACATCAGCGCTTCTCATCGCCTTAACATCATTTAGCCCATCACCAACCATTATGACGGTTTTGCCATAATCTTTTTGCCATTCTACAAAATTTTTCTTCTCCTCAGGCGATACTGAACTAAACGCATTGATTATACCTAACTCATAAGCAACTCTATCTGTAGGCTCTTTATCATCACCTGATAAAATATAAATGCTATCATCGTTAAAGCCTAACGATCGTGCAAATTCTACTGCAGCTTTACTTTTTTTCTTAAGCACGTCTTTCATTCCGATGACTCCAATAGCATTTCCATCAACAGCAACGTATATCACACCTCTATTTAGGTTTTTTAAAACATTGCTAAGATCCTCCACATCATGTAGATCAATGTTGTTTATCTCCATAAATCTCTCATTGCCAACATGCAATTGTTTCCCATCTACATAAGCAAAAGCACCCATGCTTTTGACTTCTCTGCCATGAGAAAAATCCTCAACCTTTATTCCCATATCATCTGCTTTTTTAATTATAGACAATGCTACAGGATGTACGACACCAGATTCTGCAGACGCAGCTATCTTTAATATATGATTTTTGTCAGTACTTGATGACGGTAAAATTTCACTTACAATAGGTCTGCCTTCCGTAAGTGTTCCCGTTTTATCAAAAATCAACATATCGGCTTTTGCCATATTTTCGATTGCAGATGAGCTTTTTATCAATATGCCTCTCTTTGCAGCATTTTTGACAGCTATGCCGTAGACGCCAGTAGAACCATGTGCAAAAGTACATGGACATAAAACAAGCATGGATGATATTCCTTTTAATATATCCTTCGTACAAAATGCCACAAGCCCCGTTATGATAAAAGACAGCGGTATAACTTTGTTAATATATACGTCAGCAGTATTTGTAATATATTTCTCCCTTGACTCTAATTCCACAATTTTGTACAGATCTTCTATGCTCTCGTTTGCCTCAATGTCAGTTATTCTGGCCTTTACTTCCCCGTCTATCAGCAAAGATGATTCAATTATTTTATCTCCTTTTTTCTTTTCAACGTATTTCACTTTTCCTCGTATATACTTTTCGTCCACGACTGCACTGCCTTCTACTACTTCGCATTCAAACGGCGCCACATCACCTTTTTTGAGCGAAATCACATCGCCTTCATTAAGCTCCTCTACAGGTACTTCTATTTCTTTCCCTTCTAATGCCATCCACACTTTCCCCGGTTTTAATTTAAGGAAACTTTCAAGTGCTTTTTTATTATAGTGTATGTTTAAGGAGTGAATAAAGACACTTAAATTGACCAGAAAAATAACCACAAGTCCTAATATGCTTTCTCTCATAAGAAGCGTTATAGTAGTAGCAATTGTTATCATTAAATCTCCATTTATTTTGCGCTCCTTAAGCAGTGTATTTATACCGCTTCTAAATATTGGATATCCAGCAACAATCGATACAATTGACGATATACTTAGTAGTCCATAATGACCGCTTAGCGGCGATTTGCCAGCAAATATGCGCTTTAACACAGTGTAAATCGTAGCAACCATTGGAAGAGACACCATAAAAAATTGAGTCTTTAATGGAAGATCTTCTGGTTCATATGGCTTTATCTCATCATCTACATCATCTTTGAAAATCGTATCTATGATTTCTCTTTTTATTTCTCCTATGGTCTTGCCTTCGTACTTTACAAGCACTTTTCCAGTAACACTGCTGGCACTTATATATTTGATTCCTTTAGAACTTTTTAAATAATGGTTTATCTTATTTTCAATAGATTTATCTTTGTAAAGTGCATCAAAGCTTAATCGTGCTAATCCAGTCAGCGAAAAAATCTCTCTTATCATGTTAAATCCTCCAAATACGTGCATAATCCCTCTTATGAGGGATTATCTGCTGTTTCAGGCTGTGTATTTATTTTTGATTGAGTATGTTGATACTGAGCTTCGGCTATTATATCTTCTACTTCCTCTTTTACATTCATAGCCAATTCTTTGCCTTTATCAGCAATAATCATGGCAGTACCTACAAGACCTACCGCTAACCTCTTTGCCGGTTTTGCCAATAAAAATGCTAATCCCAATACACCTACGCCAATCCAAAATTCTTTGCTCATACTAAAAACCTCCTGTTTGTTTTTATTTATTTTAACCTGTATTTGCAAATAATATTAATAAAACCATCGCTATGTCATTCATAATTTTTCCTTCTCTAAAATAAAAATTTTGGGACAAAATATTTTTATTATAAAGCATTCTGGAGGTATGAAGATGGAACTCATAAGAAAATATACATCATATACGAAGCGAATCAGATTTTCTGTAAACGGCCTATACAGAAACGAATTATTGGCAAAAAGATTGGAAAAAAATCTATCTCTTAAAAGCGGAATACTAAGTGTAACAGCAAACCCAATGACAGGAAACATCATCATTGCCTTTGATGACAGATTAAAAGCTGAAGACATCAAAAAAGAAATATACAAAATAAAGTTCAATATAAGAGACGCTAAAGATAATTTCCCTATGAAGCAACAAGCTCAATACCCTTGGCACATCATGACAAAAAAGCAAATAGAAAAAGTTCTAAACACAGATATTGACAATGGACTATCAACAGTTGAAGCTAAAAAAAGATTAAGTACATACGGTTTAAATCAACTGATAAACGGTAATAAACCATCTTTCTTTAAAATGATGCTAAATCAGGTGAACAACTACCTTTTTAAGATACTTTTTTTTGCAGGAGGCATTTCTTTGTTGATTGGAGATATAGCTGACTCTATTGTAATAATATCAATTGTCATATTAGAGTCAAGCCTTGGCGTACTTCAAGAGTACAATGCCGAAAAATCTCTAGAATCGTTGCACAAGTTGACATCACCCCGATCATCTGTTTTAAGAGACGGTAAGATTTCATTGTTAAGCTCATCAGAACTTGTACCAGGCGATGTAGTGATTGTAAAACCAGGTGACATTGTCCCTGCCGATGGTCGCATAGTGGAAAGTAAAAATTTAGAAAGCGACGAAAGCTGTCTAACGGGTGAGTCACACCCATCATCAAAACATGATTTAGTGATATTAAAAGATGATATTCCATTAGCTGAGAGAAAAAACATGGTTTACATGGGAACAAACATAACTAAAGGATATGGCAAACTTATCATAGTCACAACCGGAATGTCAACAGAAATAGGCAAAATTGCAAAAATGTTGAACGAAGAAAGAAATGCTTTATCACCACTTAAAAAAAGCCTTGAAATCTTAGGGAAAAACATAACAATAGCAATCATAACAATCAGTTTCGGCATTTTTTTAAGCGGCATAATAAAAGGCAAATCTTTTTCACAGATGCTTGGAATAGGCATAAGCCTTGCCATAGGTGCCATACCCGAAGGCCTATCTACTATCGTGACAATAGCTTTAGCTTATGGTGTACAACGAATGGCAAAAAGAAATGCCATCGTGAGAAAACTTAATTCTGTAGAAACATTGGGAGTAGCTAATGTAATATGTACTGACAAAACTGGAACACTTACAAAAAATGAAATGACCGTGAAAGAAATACGAACCCTTGGCAAAGTCTGGACCATCTCAGGAATTGGGTATTCACCATTAGGTGGTTTTTATCACGATAATGTTAAGATAAATCCAAAAGATGATAAAGACCTATATTCAATCTTGCAGTATGGTGCTTTATGCTGCAATTCAAAATTAATAAAAAAAGGAAATGATTGGACAGTATCTGGTGATCCAACAGAAGGCGCTATAATTGTTGCAGCTTCAAAAGCTGGCATTGAAAGTGAGGAATACGAAAAAATTGATGAGATACCCTTTGACTCATCAAACAAATTCATGACTGTCGTAGTCGATGCTGTTTCATACAAATTGGTCATATCAAAAGGGGCTCCTGATGTGATCTTAAATAAATGCAGCTACTTTTTAAGGTCAGGCAAAGCTATAAAATTAGGAAAAATAAACAAAAACAAGATCATCAAGCAAAACGATGAAATGTCTAACAAAGCATTAAGAGTCTTAGCTGTTTCTTACAAGATTTTAAACGATGAAGACAATAACGTTGACAGTGATTTTATATTTGCCGGTCTTATAGGCATGGAAGATCCGCCAAAAGATGAAGTCAGTCAGACTATTGAAGAATGCCTTAGGAGTGGAATTAACGTCGTCATGATAACAGGAGACCAAAAAAACACTGCTATGTCAATAGGAAAGAGAATCGGACTTTTAAAGGACAAAAAAGCAATTTCAGGTCAGGAGCTTGATAAAATGGATGACGATGAGTTAATAAACCTTATAGATGATGTAAACATATTTTACAGAACTTCACCCCATCACAAGCTAAAGATCGTCAGAGCTTTGAGAAAAAAAGGGTACATCGTTGCCATGACAGGAGATGGCATCAACGATGCACCAGCGGTAAAAGAAGCAAATATCGGCATTGCAATGGGTAAAGGCGGAACAGATGTTACAAGAAATGCCTCTGATATAACACTGGCTGATGACAATTTCACTACAATTGTCATTGCTATAAAAGAAGGTCGCGGCATCAACGAAAACATAAAAAAATTTCTAAGATACGTTTTGTCAGGAAATGTTGGCGAAATAATAGCTTTAGCCATGGCATCCATGACAGGCATGGAGATGCCACTGACATCAAGCCAGATTTTAAGCATAAATCTCGTCACTGAAGGAATACCTGCACTGGCATTAGGCGTAGAACCATCATCATTAAAACTTAAAAAAAATGAAAATGCACAACTGCTTGACAGCAAACTATACAACTACATACTCAAAAGAGGCTCCTTAATAGGATTTACGACGCTATTTGCGTTTAAATACGGTGAAGCATTTAGAAATCCAGCCATCGCCAAAACTATGGCATACTTAAACTTAGTCATGGCACAGATGTTCAATGTATTTGACGCAAGACGTACAGAAATGGCTACACCGATTTCACAAAATAAATTATTGGTGCCATCTGTGGCAATATCTATTGCAACGCTATTGACAACCATATACGTAAACCCTATTGCAAATATATTTGGAAATGCAAGGCTTAGCCTTATGGATTGGCTCATCGTACTTGTAAGCTCCGGCATAATTAGCAGAATTTAATAAAGAATTGAGAGCTTTTGGCCTCAATTCTTTATCGCTATGTCAAATATCTTGTCAATATTTATATCTTCAGCAAGCCTTAATATGGTGTACCTCTTTCTTACCTCTTTTGCATTCAATAAAACATCTTTAAGTTCATCATATTTAAGCTCAAGATAGGTGATATCATTTGGTGCACCGGCATCATTTAAAAGCTCATCAACATACTCCACCGTCGGCACATTTTCTGATACCCACTTCCGCATCTTATCCCAGTTGTCCAAAATCCTTTCCTGTCTCGTCTTTCTATCATTTTCATCCAAATAGTAATAACCTATATCGTCAAAAATCTCCGATGATAAGTTTCCAAAATTTTTATTTATCCTAAATTCAAACTCTTCCTTTGATTCACTTTTTCTTTCCTTCATCATTTCAATAATATCATCTTTGTCAAAAGAAAATACAGTATTGTAAAGTTTGACAACAATTTTCGTCATGATGCCTACCTTTGCACCATGGGAGTGACGAATTTCTCCGTTTGAAAGTTCTTTCATCTCGATGAAGTGTGACAAATGGTGCTCAGCACCTGATGCAGGCCTGGAATTTCCAAACTTAAGCATCGATATGCCTGACAAAATTAGCGCATCCATAAGCTTGCTTACAGCACTTTCATCTTTGCTTTTTAAGCTTTTGCTGACATCCACACATTTATAAAGGGACTTTTTTACATCATCTGCGATTTCTTCAGAGTAGTCCTCTCCCGTTATGATGCTACCTATATACCAATCTGCTAATGAGGTGAATTTACCGATTATATCTCCAAATCCTGATGCAATCATGTCATATGGTGCATCTTTAAGCACTTTAGTATCACCCACAATAAATATGGGATACGTAGCATCGTAAGTCCTTTTAAAGCCATTTACGATAAGAGGCGACACAGATGACGCATAACCATCCATCGATGGGGCTGTTGCAACAATGCCATAAGGTATTTTGGCTCTGCTGCTTACAAACTTCACAACATCGTTTATTGTGCCTGCTCCAACAGCAATCATAGCCTCGATATCATCTTTAAGATGTATCAGCACTTCACCTACTGCTTTTTCATCAGGCACTAAATTTCCACTTCTATTCAGATTGCACAACAATACATCGTACTTTTTATCTTTTAATACATCTTTTAGAGTCAATCCTGCCGCTTCGTAAGTATTTTTATCGCATACGAGCAATACTTTAGAATTTATACCTACTTTATTCAATATATTCGGAACATCATACAAGGCACCACTGCAGATTTCTATCTCCTTTATCTTTGTGCCATCATTCATCGCACTTCCTCCAATTCGATCTCCTTAGTAGAATTCCTAATCCTTATTTCAGGCTTTATGCAAATATTAACAGGATTTGCAAAAGCCTTTTTCCCTTTTTTTATAAGGTCGAATAGTGTTGAAGCAGCAAGCCTTCCCATCTCTTCTTTAGGATGTATGATGGACGTAAGCTTTACATTGGAAAGCTCTGCATAATCAGAATCATCAAAGCTTACGATTGAAATGTCATCAGGCACACTGTAGCCCAATTCTCTTATTGGATCCAATATCCACATGGCGATTTGGTCGTTGTAACTGACAATAGCCGTCGGTTTATTGACCCACTTCGAGTATATCTCGTATATTTTTTCCCTTGGCTTTGTCTTCATTTCCTCTGTCGTGTAAAAGATTATGTTGTCCTCTTTGATTTTAATATTGTGTTCCCTTAAGGCTTTAACATATCCTTTGTACCTATTAAGCCCCTGGTTATCGTCGCTTTTAAATATGCCTATTATGTTTTTGTGTCCAAGCTTTATAAGATGGTCTGTTGCCATGTATCCTCCACCTTCATCATCTTGAATGATGTAAGATGGATTTAATTCTTCATAAAAGCTATTGATAAAAATGTACGGTATCCCTTTGTTTTTTAACTCATCAAAATAATTTAGATTGATATGGGGCAGTGCGCTCTTTGTAGGCTCGATGATCAGTCCTCTAATGTCCTTCGTCAAGACGTTCTCCAATATGTCCATTTCAGTTTCAATGCGGTTATTCGTATTGAAAAGCAATATAGAGTATCCGTTTTTGGCTAATATTTGATCAATTCCTTTTATGATCCTAGGAAATATATAGTCATTTATATACGTTGTTATAACTGCAATATTTTTATTATCATAGCTTTTCACAGAATTTCTATCAGCACAAAAAGTCCCCAAACCTTGCTTCCTGTAAAGCCACCCTTCATTTTCAAGGTCATCAAGAGCTTTCCTAATAGTATGTCTGCTTACACCGAATATTTCCATTAATTCGCTTTCCGTCGGCAGTGGATCATCTATGTTTATATTGTTTTTTATTATTAAATTGGTAATATAGTCTTTTACTATTTGATATTTTGGCACATTTTCTTCCAAAATAGAACATCCCCCCTCACATCATATCTACCTATATATAATTATATCGCTTACTTAGAATATAACTAAATTTCAAATCTGACAAAATATTTATTAAATATTCGTCACAATTATTTTATTTTTTTAAGTAATGGGTAATAAAATTATCACCTGAATCATCTTAACAGGTGATAATTTAAAAACATCTTATTTAAAAGGGTTCTCGCTTTTGTACAACATTGAAGCTGGCTGATTAAATGAAACATCATCTACGCCTAATAGCTTCATAGCAGCGTACAAGACTTTACCTGCATGTTTAAATGCGACTCCAACATGATGCGGGAAATTCTTTTCTATCAATACATGCCTGTAGAAGCGAGCCATCTCTTTAACTGCAAACACTCCAATGCTTCCAAAAGACATAGGATCTATATCCAGCACTTCACCTTCGGCCACGTAACTTCTAAGCTTAGTATCTGCAGTGCTTTGCAACCTAAACAGAGTTATATCGCCAGGCCTTATCGTGCCTTCCAATGTTCCTCTTGTTATATCAGGCTCTTTATCAGGTTCTAACAATCTGTGCATTATTCTCTGATACTTCATAGAGAAATTTTTCATCATGCAACTGCTGGTATTGCCGCAGTGAAATCCCATAAAAAGATCGCTATTTTTATAATCGCCTATGATTTCCTTATTGCTTTCGTACATATCTTTGGGCACTGTATTGTTTATGTCAAGAAGCGTAGCTGGTAAGTCTGTAGCGCATGTTATGATATACTCGCTAAGTGCTCCATAGATGTCTGTCTCACAAGCCACAGGTATGCCATTTGCTGCAAGCCTTGAATTCACAAAGCATGGCACAAATCCAAACTGTGTCTGAAATGCTGGCCAACACTTATTTGCAAACACAACGTACTCCGATGCACCTATATTTTTTTCTACCCAATCTTTTAATGTAAGTTCATACTGTGCAAGCTTCGGCAATATCCCACCAAACATATTGCCAGAACCTAATTCCTTTTCCATATCTTTTATGACATCTGGAATCCTTTTGTCATCTTTATGATTATTGTAAGCCTCAAAGAGATCCAATTCTGAGTTCTCCATTATCTCAATCCCTAAGTCGTACAAAGGCTTTATGGGGGCATTGCAAGCGAGGAAATCCTGCGGTCTTGGACCAAAGCTCATTATTTTTAGCTTCTTAAGTCCAAGTACCACTCTCGCAATATCTTTAAAATCGGATATCATATCAGCTATTTCATCTGCATATCCTACTGGATATTCTGGTATATAAACCCTCAAATTTCTCAAATTTATATTATATGATGCATTAAGCATTCCGCAATATGCATCTCCACGCCCATCGTAAAGATTGTCCTTCGTCTCCTCCGCTGCGGCTACGAACATCACTGGACCATCAAACTTTTGGGCCAGCATCGTCTCTGGTCCTTCAGGGCCAAAATTCCCAAGGTATACGACAAGCGCATTTACGCCTAAATCGTAAGCTTCTTTCAGTGCATTCATCGCATCTATTTCATTTTCTACAGTTTTGGTGATTTCACTTATAGATATGCCTTTTTCAATACACGCTTTTACTACCGCATCTCTTCTTTTCTCACTTAAAGTGATAGGGAAACAATCCCTGCTGGTAGCTACAATTCCTACTTTAACTTCTGGTATGTTTATCATGCAAAATCCTCCTTCATTAAACTGACATCATATTTTTCATTGACCATATTTCGTCATATATCTCTCATGTGCTCTTTTCACTTCTTCATCTGGTATCACATCAGGTGTGCCTAAAAGCAGTGATAAGTGCACTGTCTTAGCTGTATCTTCTACCATAACAGCGGCTTTTAAAGCTGCTTCAGGTGAATTGCCAATGGTAAAAACACCGTGATTTTTCATAAGTATTGCAGGGCTTTCCCCTATATAATCTACGATAGCCTTCCCTATTTCTTCTCCACCAATCTTTGCATAAGGTCCTACAGGAATTGCACATCCAAACTCGTCTGCAATGGCTGTAAGATAAACCGGAATTGACCGGCCAAGTACTGCAAAACTTGTAGCATAGGGTGAGTGTGTATGGACAATTCCATTCACATCACTTCTATGTCTGTAGACGTAAAGATGTGTAGCAGTATCAACAGATGGTTTTAGCTTACCTTCAACCACATTGCCATCTAAATCCACGACTACCATATCATCTGGCGTCATGTCATCGTACAAAACTCCACTGGGCTTTATGACAACAAGATTTGTTTCAGGGTCTCTTCCGCTGACATTGCCGCTTGTCATTGTGACCAAATTGTTTTTAGGAAGCATCATGTTCATTTTATATACACGTTGTTTTAGGTTCTCTAACATCTGAAACCACCTCTTTTATGTTTTTAAGCCTCTTCATCACATCATTTGCTCCTCTCCCGAAGTAATCATGAAGCAGTTTGTACTCCTGGAAGAGTTTCTCGTAAATTTCGACATTTTCAGAAATAGGCTTGAACGTCTCATCTTTTAACTTTGGTATGACTTTAGCTGCTTCAAATATGCTGTCAAATCCTCCATTTTCCCTTCCTGCCGCCACTGCACCAAACATTGCTGCACCTAATGCAGGCGTCTGATTGGACTTGGAAACTTTAATCTCTAAGTTTGTCACATCAGCGTATATCTGCATAAGCATCGGATTTTTTTCAGGAAGTCCGCCACATGCGTAAAGCTCATCTATCTTTATGCCATACTCATTGAATGTATCTATTATCATACGTGTACCATATGCTGTTGACTCTATCAAAGCTCTGTATATCTCTTCAGGTTTCGTCCTAAGTGTCAATCCTAAAATCAAACCGGTAAGATCCGCATCAACCAGGACAGACCTGTTTCCATTAAGCCAATCCAGTGCAAGAAGTCCGCTTTCCCCCGGTTTTAACTTTGAAGCTTTTTCTGTCAAAAGCTGATGTACAGATATGCCTCTTTCTTCGGCTTCTTTTTTGTAATCATCTGGAACACAATTATCTACAAACCACGCAAATATATCCCCTACCGCTGACTGTCCAGCTTCATATCCATAAAATCCTGGCACAATGCCGTCTTCAACCACTCCACACATACCAGGAACTTCAACTTCTTTGTCGCCTAAGACTACATGGCATATAGACGTGCCCATTATCATAACCATCTTTCCCGGGGATGCTACACCTACTGCCGGCAGCGAAACATGTGCATCGACATTGCCTACCGCAACAGCAACACCAGGGTTTAAGCCGATCGTATTAGCCATTTCCTCAGTTAATTCACCTGCTTTTGTACCTAACGGATATATGTCTCTTGACAGCTTTTCATCTACTACATTTTCAAGCCTTTCATCTAATGCTTTAAAAAATTCCTTTGAAGGGTATCCTTTTCTTTTGTGCCAAATCGCTTTATAGCCTGCAGTACAGCTATTTCTCCTTTCATTGCCAGTAAGCTTCAATATCACCCAATCAGTCGCTTCTATGAATTTATCTGCTTCTTCATAGATATCTGGAGCCTCATTTAAAATCTGCCATATCTTCGGTATCAGCCATTCGGAGGAAATCTTCCCACCGTATCTTGCTAAGAAATCCTCTCCTCTTTCAGATGCAATTTTATTTAACATATTTGCCTCAGGCTGTGCTGCATGATGCTTCCACAGTTTGACATACGCATGGGGATTTGATTTATATTCTGGTAAATCGCACAAAGGCGTCCCGTCTTTTTTTATGGGAAGCATCGTACATGCTGTAAAATCTATGCCAATTCCAACAACATCATCTTTATTTATACCAGACTTTATTATCACATCTGGAATTATCTTTTTTAGAACTTCAATATAATCATCTGGATGCTCTAATGCCCAATCCTGTGGTAATACTGTCCCATCTGGAAGTCTCTCATCCATAACTCCGTGTGGATAGTTCATCGTTGAAGAAGCTACTTCCTCTGCCGTATCAAGATTTAAAAGCAATGCTCTTGCAGATTCTGTGCCGTAATCGATACCTATTGAAAATTTTGCCATGTTACCAACCCCTTTACACTTCAACATACTCGATATCTAATAACTCGCATAAAAGCTTCCATCTTTTAGTAGCATCACCTAATGTCAAGCACTGATGATGCGTACCACCATTTTTAAGCCAACCGTTTAAGCATCCTCTAACTCCACTTTCAGGTTTAAAGTGGAAATACGGCATCTCTATATTCTTTGCTTCTTCTGTATCTAAAATTTCTCCCTTTGAAACAACAAGTCTATATTTTTCGCCTTCCAATGACACCAACGATGCCAGTGTCGCAATACCTGGTTGAGCCATAAACACCACTGTTGGAGGATTATCAAGCTTTCCTATTCCAAGCTCTCGATCGACTAATTTTATAGGTCTATCTTTTCTGGCTATCTTCCAATTGCCCTCTCCCATGTGGCTCATCAAAATTGAATCTCTCTTAAAATCCATCGCATACATCTCAGTAAAGTGTGCATCGCCTATCAAAACATGACCTGCTGCCACCAGGCTTGCCGTAACTACATCGCCTTCTGCCGCATAGCCATATCCTTCTGCCATCAAGTTTGATGCCGCCATCATGTGTATCTGTTTAAACCTTCCATCGCCTTTAAACACATCAAAATGGGCGCTAAAGCCAGCGTATCCTTTCTCCTCAAGCAATTTCTTAAATCCTATTTGAAGCCTTGCAGCATATCTGTGGCTCTCATCACTTAATTTAGGATCTATATAGAAATTCTTCTTGTTTTCCTCTATGACTTTGTCGATTTCTTCATCGGTAGCTTCTTCCATGTATCTAAAAACTTGGCCAATATACTCTTGATTTATTTGCGGCCCCAATTTTCTTGTAAAAGCTGCATCATCACCCATTATGTCATACATGCCATGCATTCTTCCAAATTGTGCTATCTTCATATTCCTCAAAGCTTTTACTGTCTTTACAGTTTTAGCCCAATCATTCACAAAATCTTTAAATGCATCAGAATGCCAATCCTCTGTTATAACAGGACAAGTTATGCCCATTCTCAGGATAATATTTGAAGTATCCTGCGCACCATGAACACCTTGATTGTATGTCAAGTCCCCCATATCCCAATCGTCTGTCACAGTGCTTTCTGGCTGTATATTTGCCAGCATAATTGGAAGCCTATTATTTCTTAAAGCATTCACAAGATTCGTGGCTGGCCCGTATGTCAGCATCACGATCATTATTCCGTCAAGATCTTTATCATTGAATTCTTTAACTATCCTTTCTATATCATTTCTGTTTTTTGCAGCGCCCGGGAAATAAAAATCCGCAATATCACCTAATCTGCCTATAACCTGTTGTGCATACATCTCTTGCCTTTCGGTGATACCCGGTAACATATCATCGTATAACTCCTGCATAATACCTAGAAAGCCTATCCTGGGCTTTTCATCTTTGTACACAATAATCACTCCTTTGGATTAAAATAATGTCATACATTCGGATATATCTATCCATTATTATAAATGTACGTACATTTATAATATTTATATTCTACATCACATCCAAAATTCCTGCTAATTAAAAAACTTCTTATCATTCTCGTACCCAAACTTCCATTTCACCAGGTGTACGATTTGCCCATACAAAATATGGCACAAATCTTATTCTTGTTTTTTCATAAGAAACTTTTACGTCAGATTTGTACAGTTCATCATTCCAATCATCATATTTCTCTCTAAAAGCATCCGTTTCAATAACGCATACATCATTTAAATCTTTATCTTTTTTTATTTCAAACTTACTATCAGTTGGTAATACGATATTATTTAGATTTTTACCATTATCAACTTCTTCAAGACAATATACAATCGGTCCTCTTTGAATAGCAACTTTACCCTCATCTTCCCTTACATTAGGATTAGCTTTTATCCTCATAACAGGCATTGAAAGATATACTTCTACCTTATCATGTTTCCATATGCGATTGATTTTTGCATATCCTTTTATCATAACATTATTTAAATCAATTTCTTCATTATTAACTTTGATTTTAGCCTCTTTGCACCAACCAGGTATTCTCAAAGACAATGTAAATTCTGTTTCTTTCTCACAAACAACCTCTATATCTATCTTCTCATCCCATGGATATTGGGTGCTCTGTTTAATACTTACTTGACTTTCTGAAATCTTTTCTTTTAATTCACTATCAACATATAAATGAGCAAATACCTCTTTGTCTTTCTTAGAATATATATATTTACCTAACGATGTCAGCAATCTCGCAATATTAGGTGGACAACATGCACATCCAAACCATGGTTGTCTTGTATATTTCACATGCGATTTAACTTTATTCTTTTCACAAGCTTCCGGCCATACTTCAAGTGGATTTACATAAAAGAATTTCTTACCATCTAATGACATTCCACTTATAACTGTATTATACAAAGCTCTCTCCATTACATCAGAATATTGTCTATCAGCATCAATCTGTAACATCCTATATGCAAAAAACACAAGCCCTACGGATGCACATGTCTCTGAATAATTAGTATCATTAGGAAGATCATAATCAAAAGTTAAAGACTCCCCTATCGACATAGAGCCAATACTTCCTGTAATATACATTCTCTTCTTCGTTAAATTGTCCCATAATCTTTTACAAGCATCAATTAGGCATTGATCCCCTGTCTCTAATGCAACATCAGCCATACCTGAGTATAAGTAAACAGCTCTAACAGCATGTCCTTCAGCAGTAGTTTGTTCTTTCACAGGTAAATGCACTTGAAAATATTTAGGTCCTAATTTATCCCATAAATCAAAGAAATTTGTGTTTCCTCTCTCTTTTGCTTCAATTTCAAAATAGAGTGGCCTTTTACCTCGTTCATCAATAAAATATTTGCTTAAGTTTAAATACTTTACATTGTTAGTTACTCTATATAATTTAATTAATGCTAATTCAATCTCTTCATGTCCAGGATAACCTTTTTTCTTATTTGGTTCCGGTCCAAAGACTGAATCTATATGATCGGCAAAACGACAAGCTACGTCAAGCAATTTTTTCTTTCCTGTAGCCTCATAATAAGCAACTGCTGCTTCTATCAAATGTCCAGCACAATACAGCTCATGACAATCTCTTAAATTCGTCCATTTTTTGTCAGGTTCTTTAATTGTAAAATAAGTATTTAAATAGCCATCACTTTGTTGCACTTTTGCAATCAAATCGATAACTTCATCAGCAGTTTTTTCTAATTCCGTATCCGGAAATACAATTAAACTATAGCTAACTGCTTCAAGCCATTTATACAAGTCACTATCTTGAAATACCATTCCAGCAAATTCACCTTGTATTTCACCTGCTGCTATCTTGAAATTTTTAATAACATGGCTAGGTTCAGCATTAGGAACACGATCATTTAATGCTTCCCATTGATATGGTATCATCGCATCTTTTATCAGTTTTATATAATATGACCAAAAACCTTTATTAATTGAAATCTGTTTCAATGATATGAAATTTTGATTATTAATCATTGTCGCCACCATACCTTTTTACAAACTTTAGTTTATGGATAACCAAAAACATTATTATTTTGGTTATCCATAAAAAATTATTTTTTAACTTTTCCCAACCGAATAACATTCCATGATAATCTAGGCAAAATCACCTTTACCAATCCATCTTCAATTACAACATCATTTTTACTATGAGGAACAACATTGTCTGGATTTTCTTTTGTATTAGTTGCTTTTATATCATTATTTTCAAGTACTATATGCTCGATAGATCTATAGTTTTCAAAACCTTTTAATTCACATTCAAAAAGCATCGAATCATCTTTGTCTCTATTTACAGCAAATATTGTAATTTCATCATTTTCATCATTTGTTACGGCAGTAGATTCTAAAAATGGTACATCGCTGAAATCTTTACTATCATATTTGGGAGAGTCGATAACAGATGCTAATACTTCCCCTCTGCCATAAGTAGAAGCATGTAAATAAGGATAGTAAATTGTTTGGCGCCATGAACTTTTAATTCTTTAACTAATTCTATTACATCTTTTCGAAAACCCATTTCATCCGCTTTTTTTATGATCTGGTTCATAAATTCCATCATAAACTGCACGTCCTAAATGCTCAATGAACGATCCATAGATACGTTTATCCACCTTACTTATTTTAAAATCTTTATCCAAAATCATTTTTGCTTTCTTCTGCATTCAAATCTCCTCCTGTTTATTAATTGTTACTTTAAAATGATAATCAAAAATAATCATTTTTAATTTATTTCTTTATAAGCTTAAGAAGTCTCACTCCATGGGATGGAATTTCTAAATTCATGTTTTGATTTACTATTCCAATAACCTGATGCCTCCATAAATCTCTAACTAAGTAATCACCTGATGGAATATCTGCTTTATTTAATTGGAAAACTAAATTGCTTATAATTGGTCCAATATTAAAAATTGCAAGATAATAACTACCATCTTCATCCAATGCTGACCATACAATATATTGTCCATAACGCAAAACTTGACGTCCTGAATGAGAATGTTTAAGTGCCCTAAGTACTTCTTCATTAGTTAATATAGAAAGAGTCCATTCATCGTTATCTCTCAACTCACAGCCAACCATAAGTGGAGAACGGAATATACACCATAATGTCATTAATGTCATTTGTTCATCTTTTGTAAAGCGAGTCCATCGATCACCTAAGCCATGCTCACATGATCTAATGCCTATATGCCCTATTGGCAACATATCAGCATCTGGCCAATGTCCTGGTCCCACATATTTGCTCCATTGGTTACATCTTTCAAATGTATTATACAAATCATCCCATCTATCCCAAAAGTCTCCTGATATTCTCCACATATTAGCATACTGCTTTAAATGATCAGCATATTCTAATAACGCTGGACCTGGTGATAAACTTAATACCATTTCTCTACCACATTTATCTATAGCATTTCGAATTAGTTCTACTTCTCCACTATGATATTGCTCATACCCTATATCTGAATAAGCTATATCATCAACTTTAACATAATCTACTCCCCAATCAGCATACAATTTAAAAAGAGAGTCATAATATTGTTGTGCACCTTCCTTAGTAGGATCAACTCCATACATATCTGTATTCCATGAACAAATAGAATTCATATGTGCAATTTCCCTTGCTTTTACTTCTGTCCCATATATCGGTGTATTAGCATGAACAGCTTGTCTTGGAATACCTCTCATTATATGTATGCCAAACTTTAGTCCAAGATCATGAATATAGTCTGCTAATGGTTTAAAACCTTTCCCATTTTTTGAACTAGGAAATCTGTTGGGAGCAGGAATTAAACGCGAATATTCATCCATTTGTAATGGAACAAAAGGTCTATAAATTGAATTCTTTGCTCCTGGCTCATACCATTGTATGTCAACGACAACATACTCCCATCCACATTCTTTCATATGATTTGCCATATATTCAGCATTCCCTTTTACCTCATCTTCTGTAACACTTGCGCCATAACAATCCCAACTATTCCAGCCCATTGGCGGTGTCATAGCAACTTTATCATTAATTTTTAATACCCCCTATATTTTTTTAGACTATTGCCAAACCCCAAAAAACTCTAAAATATTGATGTTTCGCATTATATTTTCAAAGGCTTTCCCCCGCTTTTATTGAATTAATATATAGACTTGTGCATATCTCAAAAGCCTTGATTTAAGCTATTTTTAAGATATGCTTTTTTCTTATCACCCTAAAAATTTTTATCTGATATGTGGGATTTCATTACTTTTATGTCGAACTACTGTATTATTAACATCATTAAACATTAAAGGAGGAAACCCTATATGTACCAGCTTCAACAAGTTTTGAACATTATTGACCCTTTTACTTCTAAGCTTAAAATTGATTTTTATACTTCTTTATTTAGTAATCTTGATCTATCTTCTATTCCTGAATTCCCGCCTTCTAAATTTGGTCCTACGGATTATTCTCGTCACGCTCTCTTTAGAGCCATCATTGTTATAAAAGCTGAAAAATTCGGCGAAATCTCTGATCTCATTGATTATCTTAGTAATAATCTTATTATTGCTCATCTATGCGGCTTTGATATTACTAAAAGGATTGTAAACTTTGTGTTCATACTGTTTCTAATGATTCTTCTAATAAAAATTATGAGTTTTATTGAGGATATAAAAATCACATTATTATTGATTGTTTGTCTGGTCTTCCTATTGCTGAAGTAACTACTACTTATTTCATATTCAGCAGCGATTTCATTAAACGTTTTTTCTTCTCTATACCTATAATACAATTTATGCTCTTTGTTCTGGTGTAAAATTTCTTCTTTTATTCATAACTATATTCCAACTTATTTTTGCATTTTTGTCCGTCTAGTTTTCTTACTTGCAGCAAATAAATTATTCTTTAAAAAATAGTAACTTTTATCATAAATTATATGAAATTTTCAATAAACTCAAGATTTATTTTAAAACTCAATAGTAATTGCAGTAACACCATGTTTAGGCTGAAAAAGTTTTATAATTTTTTTGTCTCCTTCGTTAGAAATTCCCACGCATTCTTTTTCCAACTTCGACTTATTAATAAGTTTTTTAATCATATCCTGATCTAGATACTCAAGTGAACCCATTTTAATCCACTCTTTCTTTGGATTTGCATGATCTTCATCTATCCTTTCTGCATATGCGCACTTCCATCTATCCAAACCTCTGATTTCTATACTAACCTCCACATCTTCTATAGGATTTAATGGCATATTATGGTTATATATAAATAACATAAGCTTTTTATCATCAATTACAGCAGAAAGCTCAACAAGAGAATCTTTTTCTTGATTTACAGTAAGCAATTTATTTCCCGTTCGATGTAAAAGTTCAAAAGCCCTATATGTCGGTTTTGGTATGCCATAAATGTTTAAAAGGCCAAATCCACCATGATAAGGCATTGAAGATTGAGGCAATTCTTCAAAGATGTCTGAAAATGTCCAAAAAGAATATATATCTACAAGCCCAACATTATCAAATATTGACTTAACTACAAAGGCAGCTGCAAAAGGCTCATCGTGATAAATATCTCTGCAACTTGGAGAACTATTCCACTCAGTATAAAACAAAGGATAATCTCCAGCTTCTTTTCTGGCTTTTTCAGCCCTTATTTTAGTAATCCCACGAGGAGCTTTAGCCAATGCCTCTTCCATATTAAGACCATGTCCTAAAGGTTCATCGGTTGGATAATGATGTGTGGATATAAAATCTAATGGAACATTTTCGGTACTGCAAAAATTAATTAAGTCTGGTATCCATTCATCACAGGCTGTGGCCGGTCCACCTACCTTCAAATTCTTGTAAACTTTTTTAATAGCATGTGCAGTTGTCTTATACAACTTAAAGTATTCTTCCTTCGTACCGGACCAAAACATTTTAAGATTAGGTTCGTTCCAAACTTCAAAATACCATTTTTCAACTTCTTCAATGCCATATCTGTCTACAAGATGTCTAGCCAGTGCTTCTATTAAATTTCCCCATTCCTTGTAATCTTTGGGGGGTGTTATATTGCCTTTATAATGAAAAACTGTTTCTTCACCAGATGCCAATGCTTCAGGCATAAAGCTCAATTCAACTAATGGCTTCATATCAATACTTAAAAGAAAATCAAATATTGAATCTATATTAAAAAATGAATAAATATACTTACCATCTTCTTTTGAGCATACACTCATATCATCATTTAATAATCCGTGAAACCTCACATATTTAAATCCCAACTCTTCTTTAACTTTTCTTAATTGAATTCTCCAATCCTCTCTAAGTGCTGTTGCCGCATGGCAACTTCCAACACACTCTTCAAAATAATGTGGAAAGTCAATTTTATCACTATTTAAATCAACAATAAATTTTTTCATGCTTAAGAACACCCTTTCTTTATTTCTATATTTCCTATTTTTCAAAATACTCCGCTATATGATATAAAGCACATATAATAGGTTTGAGTTCACATCAAAAGCCATAAGCAATGTATTATAATAATTTTTTTATCCCACCAACATTTAGTAACTAATATTTACCTTTTAGTTCTCTAACTTTGCAAAGCCATATTTGTTGATATAATAAGTAAACTAGCAATTAGTATTTAAAGAATTCTTTCCATCAATTTATTTGTAAAATATTTTCTAATCATTTCTAAAAGCAACATTCTTCTTCAATAAATTTCATGAAGCTGATCATCAATGACAACAAAACTATTAGCTTCAATATCAACTAATGTTTTTAAATTTCTATACCGTATGGTATATTTTCCCGAACAAGACGCCTTCAATCGTGCCTTAGTAAGCTTCCCTTGCTCCCATTCAATGTCCACCTCTATTCCTCCTCGAGCACGTAAACCTTTTACATACCCATCTGACCACGCCGATGGTAATGCAGGAAGAAGGCTTATCCATCCCGCATGACTTTGCAATAGCATCTCGGCAATCCCAGCTGTACCTCCGAAATTCCCATCAATCTGGAATGGAGGGTGATTGCAGAAAAGGTTAGGTAATGTAGAACTTTTCAATAGCTCAAGTAAATTTTCATACGCCTTTTGACCATCATCCAACCTCGCCCACAGATTAATAATCCACGCCCTGCTCCAGCCGGTATACCCGCTGCCATGGGCAAGCCGCCTCTCTAATGTAACCTTTGCCGCTTGAGCAAGTTCAGGTGTAGTCGTATTTGTAATAAGATTACCAGGATATAATGCAAACAAATGTGAAATATGTCGATGCCCTGGCTCAGCTTCCTCGTAATCCTCTAACCATTCCATAATCTGGCCGAATTTTCCGATCTGTAGTGCTGGAAGTTTTCTCAACATTGTCCTAATGGTATCGGTAAATTCATCTGAAATACCCAGAATATTAGCTGCTTTAATACAGCAAGCAAAAAGAAGTTGCAAAATTTGGCTGTCCATTGAAGGACCAGCACAGAGAGATCCTTTTTCTCCGGTTGGAAGGATATAAGTATTTTCAGGCGACACTGAAGGGCATGTAACAAGTATGCCCTTCGAATCTTCCACGAGGAAATCAACAAAAAACTCCGCAGCTTCTTTCATTGTGGGATAAACTTTTTGCAGGAATTCAACATCCTGACTAAACTCATAATGATCCCACAGATGCAAACAGAGCCAGGCTGCTCCTATTGGCCAATATGTCGCAGGAACAAAGATATCCTGCGGCGCGGTGTCAGCCCAGATGTCGGTATTATGGTGAGCAGTAAACCCTCGACAACCATACATCTCTCTGGCGGTCTTTCGTCCTGATACTCTCATACGTTCAATATGGTCAAATAACGGCAAATGGCATTCGGCCAGGTTGCATACCTCGGCAGGCCAATAATTCATCTGTGTGTTAATATTAATCGTATACTTGCTATCCCACGGCGGCGTCATGTCCTTGCACCAAATGCCTTGCAAATTTGCAGGCAATGTCCCTGGCCTGCTACAAGAGAGAAGCAGATAACGTCCAAATTGAAAGTAAATACTGATCAACCCCAAATCTTCGAAACCAGCTTTTAACCGTTCCAGACGCTCGTCGATAGGAATCTTATCAAATTCACACTCTTGTTCCGTGCAGCAAAGTTTTAGCTCTACCCTATTAAAAAATGATGAGTAGTCCTTTATATGATTTTCTAACAATTCAGCATATGGTTTCTGGGACGCATTCGCCAATTGCTGCAAACACATCACTTGATAATCTTCATGTCTAAATGATGTTGCACAAGCAATAAATATCGTAACAGCATCTGCTTTTTCAACAATAAGATTCTCCCCTATTGTATAAGTAGTACCTCCTTCAGCCACTGCACGAACCAATGTACGAAAGCGAACAGCTTTACCACCACCGCAACTTACATCCATAAAAATAGTATCTGAAGACAATCGCCCAACTGCATCGAGATACCTACCTCTGCGCAAACATGCGGTAAATGAGATACCGCCATGCGTATCCGATGTGATTCTCACAACTATAACTTGATCGACTGCACTAGCAAAGTATTCGCGAATATAATTTGCAGAACCTAAAGTATATCGTACTTTTGCAACAGCATTCTGCAAATCGAGTTCTCGTACATATTCTTTTACTTCTTCGTCTGGATGGGTAAAGTAAAGATAAAGATCCCCCATAGTTTGATATGGGCGCTGGCTTTCGGGTGTACCAGAAAGTGCAAGCTTTGCCAACTTTTCTGCCTCAGAAATCTTACCACTAAATATCAATTCCCTTATCTTAGGTAAATATTTAATGGCATCAGGATTATTCCTATCAATAGGTTCCCCATACCAAATGCTATCCTCATTCAATTGAAAGTGTTCTTTTTCAATTGTTCCGAAAACCATGGCACCCAAGCGCCCATTACCAATAGGAATTGCCTCATTCCAATCCCTTGCAGGATTTCTGTACCACAATCTTCTCAATATCATCACGCTTCTAACAAAATTAAATTTTTATCCTTCCGTCCTATGCGTTTTTCCATTTTTCAGTTGGTAAACATCTCTATTGTTTCAATATATTCCGTCACATTATACCAAGCAACCATTTGCAACTGCTCTTACACGTAAATGATGGTACACTTCCATATTAGGAATCATTTGATGCATATAAACCATTGAAAATCTTTCGCTTGGATCGATTGTGACATAAGTCCCAAGTGCTCCAGTCCACCCAAATTCTCCAATTGAACCATTAGAATTGCCTTCAGCAGGATTCATTAAAGTTCTAACTCCCAAACCATATCCATATCCAGCCAAATAAGGATTATTAAAATTAAAGTCTTTTAGCTGTCGTTCATTTAACTGGTTTGCCCTCATCAAATCTATAGTTTTTCTACCGATGATCCTTTGTCCATTGTAGCATCCATCATTTGCAAGCATTTGTGAAAACTTTAAATAGTCCCTTACTGTAGAATAAAGACCCGCACCTCCAGATTCATAAATAGCATCAGGCTGATGATACTCATCAAATATCCCCGAAGCCTTCTCTAATGTTCCATCTTCATTCTTCTTATAGCAAGAAACCATTCTTTCTTCAATGTCATCGTGGAAACGGTATCCTGTACTATCCATACCCAAGGGACCAAATATCTCATCATATAAAAACTTTCCTACAGATTTCCCAGATATTACTTGAATTAACCCCGCAATTATATCATGTCCATATCCATATAGCCAATGAGTACCTGGCTCGAAAGCAATTGGGACTGAACCCATCGCTTTAACTTCTGTTACAATATCATATTTCCCATACTTCTCGCTTAACTCTTTTTTTATTCTTCTCATTTCATTTGCCGTCGGTGAATCATCTAAAAATGGATACGGCATTCCTACCGCCATAGTAAAAGCATGCTTGATTAACATAGGATTCTTTGCTCTCTCCACATGCACATTCCCATTAGAATCTGTAACAAATACCTTAGTATCTTTGTACTCTGGAAAATATTCGTAAATTGGCTCATGTAATAAGAACTTTCCTCTTTCAAAAAGTATCAAAGCAGCAGTACAGATTATTACCTTAGTCATAGAAAAAATACGGAAAACACTGTCTTCAGTTATATGTGTTTTCTTATCTAAATCAGAATACCCAAAATATCCTTCATACAAAATTTTTCCATCCTTTGCAATTGCACAACCACATCCTGGAAGTCCATCATCTACAAATTTTTTTAACAGATTAGATAAATCATCAAATTTGGCCATAACATTTTTTCACCCTTTCAGGATTTATATAAATCAAAAACATATTAACCCTTAACACTGCCAATAGTTAAACCCTTCACAAAATACTTCTGCAAGAATGGATAAACCATCATAATTGGAACAACCGCTACTATCGTCATAGCTGCTCTTATGCTTTCTGGGGTAACTGTATTGGAATTGTTTCTTAGTCCCATATCAAATGATGCTTGCTGTGTAAACTGCTGAGTCGACTGCAAAACTTTCTGCAATTCATACTGTAATGTGCTTAAATTTGGATTCATTGAACAAAAAAGCATTGTATCAAACCATGAATTCCATTGTCCAACTGCAACAAAAAGCGTTATCGTCGCTAATACTGGTACACTAAGTGGAAATATGATAGAAAATATTATTCTTAGTTCGCTTGCACCATCTAATTTCGCTGATTCTACAAGACTAGCTGGTAAACCATCAATATAGCTTCTTACAACCATTATATTCCATGCACTTACTATCCCTGGCAAGATGTAAACCCAAAAATTGTTCATAAGATGTAAGTCTCTGATCAACAAGTAATATGGAATTAAGCCACTTGTAAAATACATTGAATAAGTAAAAATTTTCGAAACGATTCCTCTTAAAACAAAATCCCTTCTGCTTATGGCATATGCGACTATTATGCTTGCAATAACATTTAAAACAGAACCTATGATAGCTCTTAATGCAGAGATTATCGTTGCATTGTAAATCTCAGAATCATTTAAAATTGAAACGTAATTAAAAGTCGTAAATTTCCTTGGAAACAGATAAATTCCACCTCTCACTGTATCTATAGCATCGTTAAATGAAACTGCTAATACATGTACAAATGGATACAGGGTGACTATTATTACAATCGTGAGAATAATGTAATTGATTGTGTCAAATACAATGTCTTCTGTACTCAACCTTATTCTATTATTTCTAGCCACTTTATAACCTCCTGAAATTTTGTAAATTAGATTAAAATGCACTTTCACCACTAAGTGCCTTCGATATTCTATTTGCTAATGTAACCATTGCTAAAGAAACAACTGAGTTAAATATACCGGCTGCTGTCGCAAATGAAAATCTCCCCATTGGTATACCATAATTGTATACATACAATTCCAATGTCTGTGAGTAGTCTATAACCATCGGATTTGATAATAGAAATACTTGTTCAAATCCTGCGTTTAATATCCATCCTGCATTTAATATTAAAAGTATTTTTATGGTTGGCACTATTGATGGTAATGTTATGGAGAAAATCCTTCTTATTCTGCCTGCTCCATCTATACTTGCCGCCTCATATAACTCACTGTCTATGGCAGTCATTGCCGCCAGGTAAATTATTGAATTCCATCCAACTTCTTTCCACATATCTGAAAGCGCCATCAAGGGCCAGAAAAGATGTGGAACTCCTATAAAGTTTATAGACTGCTTTATAATGTGAAATTTTAGAAGTAGTTGATTTATAACTCCATCTGGTGATAAGACATCAAGGACGATACTTGCTGCAACAACCCATGAAACGAAATGAGGCAAATATGATATAGTTTGCACCGTCTTTTTGAATTTCACATTTCTAACTTCATTTATCAGAATCGCCAATGTTATTGAAGAAAAAAATCCAAGAAAATATTTTAAAATACTAATTCCTAACGTATTTCGTATTGATTGATAAAAAGTTGGATCTTCAAACAACATTTTGAAATTTTCAAGTCCGACCCAAGGAGATTGGTTTATTCCAACAGCTGGATTAAAATTTTTAAATGCTATTATCCATCCCCACAACGGCACATAGCTAAATATAATCAGCAATACAAGAAACGGTATTACAATCAATACCAGTTCCTTTTGCTGAGCTAATTTTCTAAAAAACTTCTTTCTCTTGTCTTTTTTATCATTTACCATCTTTTCTTCTGATAAAACTTCTACTCTAGCATCTGTAACAGCCATGTTCAATCCTCCAAATAATATTTTAAGCGTAATGAAGTACGAAAATCGTACTTCATTACAAGATTTTTTAATTATTTTAATTATATTGATTTATTATTTCGCGCCCCAATGCTGTATTCTCCAATCAATTTGCTTCTGGATATATGGCACTTCAAGATCGTAATTGGCTTTCTGCATTTCAGAAACGTACTCTTTCCAAATGCTTTCAAACTGATCTGGTTTTGCTGGTATCATTTGTGCTACATATTTTCTTGTAAGGTCAGATGCTTTTTGGTTTGCAATCTTAATCTGCTGTTCACTATCCGGTATGCTTATATCGTATACAAAGCCATAAGGTGTTTCAATTGGTGGTGCCATCATTTGCGACAAATTGGTTATATTATATGCTTTTAATACTTCTTGTTCGTATGGTTTGTATGAACTTGCTATATATTCTGGAGTATCTTGCGGTGATGCAAAATTTCCATCTGCAAGTTTTTCACCGTCATTTGGATGTGGGAAATACCAATATTGTCCGATTCCTTCTTGTTTAGTATAATTGCTATCTTTATATTGAGTTAATTGGTCTGGTGTCATGTACATCTTTCCGTCTTTTACTGAATAATCTTTGCCTTCGATGCCCCAGTTTTCAAGCTTCAAAGCTTCATCGCTGCACATAGCATCTAAGAATTTGAATGCAGCAACAGGATCTTTGCAGCTCTTTGTTATAACAATGCCTGCACTATTTCCTGTCATATTCATGCTATTATAGTCTTCTTTTGTAACACCATCGAAGGTAACAGGCAAAGCAAAAGGTACTCTGTCATAAAGTTTTTGCTGTTCGAGTGAATTAATTGCATTTTGGATATCCCAACGTTGATCGTAAAATCCTAAAACTCTTCCTGATGAAATCAAAGATAGATATGAATCATAATTTCTAGTAAACATCTGCTTATCAAGTATGCCTTTGTTCCATTCTTCGTTCAACTTTTTATAATAATCATGTGCCCATTGGCTTATTGCAAATGGATGTGCTTTATTGTTTTCATCAACCCATACATCGCCTGTATTTGCATTCCCAGCTAAGTAACTTGGAACACCAGTTAACGTAAATATCTTCCAACTGTCAGTAAGAGCAGTAAATCCTACTACTGGCTGTCCATTATATGTCGGATGCTTTTTAACATAATCTTCGATTATATTAAAATACTGATCAAGCGTTAATTTCTTAGGCCATCCAGCATCTCTTAAAACCTCTAATGGAAGATAGAAACCAGAATATGGATATAGGTATTGTGCTTTTCTTGCCGGTGTCAAATAATAAATATGTCCATCTTTTGGGTCTCTCATCTTGTTTAAATCTTCTTGAGAATACCATCTTTTAATGTTTGTTCCGTATTTGTCGATCAAATCATCAAGAGGCACTAGATCATTAGCTTCTCTAAAAAGTTCAAATGTGTTATTACTTGCCACAATTAAATCAGGCAAATCGCCACCACTTATCATAAGTGTCGCTTTTGATGTTTCATCTGTACCAACAAGATAACTTACTTGTAAATTAACACCTGTTAAATCAGAAAGCTTTTTCCAGACAGGTGTCTTTGTATAGTCGTATGGCGTAGCTGTTGATGTATCGTAGAAAAGTGTGAATGTCTTCTTTTCTTTAGTATTATTGCTAGATGTGTTTTTGCTTATATTATTGCTGGTTGTTTTTGTGTTACTGCAGCCTGTCAAGAGAGCTGAGATAACCATTACAATCGTCAGAATTAAAATAAATAATTTTTTCCCTTTCATCATTTCCCCTCCTAACAAAATAAATTTAATATCTTAAAATTTTTTTTAAAACAATCACCTCTCTTTTTAATAAGTTTTAGACTTGTGCACATCTCAATAGCTTTGATTTAGGCTATTTTTAAGATATGCTTTTTTCTGATCACCGTAAATTTTTATCTGATATGTAGGATTCCATGCTTTCTATGTCAAATTAGTATCTTGATAACATTATTAAGCATTAAACCCTACATATATCAGCATCAACAAGTTTTTAATATTATTTTTGTCTTTATCAGATTAAATTAATTTAACTTTATGTTTTTAGTTTTTAACGTAAATTTATGTTAATATCCTCAAAAATTTTACTTTGTATGGATTTTCATCGCTTATGTTTTTATAGCTTTTACAATATTTCAATTTCAAATTTTCCATTACCCATCAATTTCTACCCCTACAATCGCCATCTTAGGCATTGTTACGACTATCTTATTTTCAGCAATTTTAATACCGTCAAATTCTTTTGGTACAACTTTATTAGGATTATCAAAAGTATTATGTGCATTCATTTCATCAGCAGTTAAAATTGTACCTGTTGCTTTGCTTACTTTTGCTCCTCTAAATTCACATTCCACTGTTACCGATTCTTCAGGATTTAGATTGCACAGAGAAATATGAATTCTTCCGCTATCATCAGAAGAAACAGTAGCTGTTACTTGAGGAATACTTTCTTTCGAATTTACATTATATTCAGGCGTATCAATATTAAAATCTAATAACTCTGCATCATGATGAACTTTGTACATGTCAAATACATGATATGTCGGTGTAAGTACCATTTGGGCTCCATCAGTAAGAATTACTGCTTGTAAAACATTTATAGTCTGCGCAATATTAGCCATTTTGACTCTATCGCAATGTTTATTAAATATGTTAAAGTGAATACCTGCAACCAAAGCATCTCTCATTGTATTTTGTTGATACAAGAACCCAGGGTTTGTACCTGGTTCTACATCATACCATGTGCCCCATTCATCTACAACTAATGCAACTCTTTTTTCAGAATCATATTTATCCATAATAGTGGAATGTTTTGTTATTAATTCATCCATGTATAACGCTTTCTTCATCGTGATAAACCATTCTTCTTCATCAAAATCTGTGGCTGATCCTTTTCTTTCCCATGTGCCTGGTACTGTATAGTAATGCAAACTAAGACCATTCATCAGTCTTCCAGCTTCTCTCATCAAAACTTCTGTCCAATTATAATCGTCTGTATTGGGTCCACAAGCAATCTTAAATATCTTATTGCTGCCAAAATTCCTGACATATGTGGAATATCTTCTATATACATCAGCGTAATATTCTGGGCGCATATTACCACCGCAGCCCCAGCTTTCATTGCCAACGCCAAAGTATTTAAGCTTCCACGGTTCTTTTCTACCATTTGAGGCTCTCAAATTTGCCATTGGCGATTCTCCATCAAATGTCATGTACTCTATCCATTCTCTCATCTCTTGAACTGTGCCACTTCCAACATTGCCACAAATATATGGCTCTGCATTCAATAGACCACATAGTTCAAAGAATTCATGCGTACCAAAGTGATTGTTTTCGATTACACCACCCCAATGTACATTGATCATCTTGGGTCTTGATTCATAAGGTCCTATGCCATCTTTCCAGTGATATTCATCTGCAAAACATCCACCAGGCCATCTCAATACAGGTATCTTAATCTTCTTTAATGCTTCAACAACGTCTTTCCGAATCCCATCTATATTAGGTATCTCTGAATCTTTTCCAACCCAAAAACCACCATAAATACATCTTCCTAAATGCTCTGCAAAATGGCCGTAGATATTTTTACTGATCTTGCCTTTTTTGTTATCTGCATTGATAACGATTTTAGCTAACATATAAATGCTCCTTTATATTAAAATTCATTTACTATCTATAGATACTACTTATATATACATTTAAGATGATATTTTAAATTTATACGTACATCTTATATTAATATATATTCTACATGTTTTTTAAAATTCCTCCTTCCATTTTAAAATTTTTTAAAAAAATTTTTTATGCTAACTTTTTCCCTTGAATTATCAGTAACTGTGAGGCAATTCATCTTACGTGCTTATAAATTATATATGTTTTTATCATTGTACGTACATCTTGTTATAATATATTCGACGTCATTTTTAAAATTCCTTCTTTGATTTAAAAATTTTTTTACTTTTTTATAAAAATAAAAGGCTTCCCTCTAATCAATTTATTAGTGGAAACCTTTTATCTATTAATAATATCTTACAACAATATGATATTTATTTTTGAACTATCTTTCTCAGGTATTATCCTTATGCCCAACTCATCTTCCTCATATGAAGCACCTACTATTTCATTTACATTATAAATTCCTCCCAGCAATACACTCCAAGGTTTTTTGGCACCATCTACATTTACTACAATTGAATTTCCATCTTTTCTAGCAATTACGGTTACTTGATCTTCTCCGTTTATTCCATAAACTACTGTAGATGCCTCTAATCTATCTTCTAACTGGAATATCTCAAAAGTTACATTGTCTAAATAATCATAGTCAGGTCTACTGTCGATATTTCCTGTTGCGATAATCGTATTTGGTTTAACCATAAGAGGTATACTCATATAGCCATGTTTTTCCTGAATCCATTGTTGACCATTTATGACTGCGCCATTTAAATAATTAGTCCATTTTCCCTTTGGTAAGTAGTATTTTGCAATTCCTTCTTCGTTAAATATTGGAGCAACCATTAAAGAATCTCCAAGCATATACTGTCTATCAATGTACGCACAAGTTGGATCATCTAAAAATTCCACAACCATCGGTCTCATGACAGGCACTCCAGTAATTGATGCTTCATACGCTTTTGAATACAAGTATGGCATCAGTTTGTTTTTCAATCTTGTAAAATGCCTTAGAACATCGACGGCTTCTTCACCATATAACCATGGCACTTTATATGCTGCATTGCCGTGAAGTCTACTGTGAGAAGATAAAAGCCCAAAAGCTGTCCACCGTTTATATATATCTGGTGTAGCTGTACTTTCAAATCCAGCTATGTCATGACTCCAAAAAGCAAATCCCGACATGCTTAATGAAAGACCACCGCGTAAGGTTTCTGCCATTGATTCATATGTGGCATTGCAGTCACCGCCCCAATGAACTGGGAACTGTTGACTACCTACTGTAGCTGACCTTGCAAAAACAATCGCTTTGTCTTTTCCAAGTTTTTTGGCAAGTGTATTATAAACCACTTTATTGTATAAAAATGTATAATAATTGTGCATTTTTTCAGGATCAGAACCATCGTAATAAACAACATCTGTTGGTATTCTTTCGCCAAAGTCCGTCTTAAAACAGTCTACGCCAATGTCAATAAGTTTTTCTAATTTTGACGAAAACCATTGGCACGCATGAGGATTTGTGAAATCAACTATTCCCATTCCAGGCTGCCATAGATCCCATTGCCATACATCCCCATTTGCCTTTTTCAGAAGATAACCCTTTTCTGATGCTTCATCAAAAAGCTTCGACTTTTGGGCTATATATGGATTTATCCAAACAGATATCCTAACACCTCTTTCCTTTAACCTCTTTAACATATTTTCAGGGTCAGGAAAGTATCTTGAGTCCCATTCGAAATCACACCACTGAAATTCCTTCATCCAAAAGCAATCAAAGTGAAATACACTAAGTGGTATGTCCCTCCTTAGCATTTCATCTATAAAAAAGCTAACCGTCTTCTCATCATAATTTGTTAAAAAAGATGTTGTAAGCCACAATCCAAATGACCATGCAGGAGGCAATGATGGCTTCCCTGTTAGAGAAGTATAATTTATAAGTACGTTTTTTATGGTTCCTCCGCCGATTATAAAATATTCCATCTCTTCATCCATCACACTAAATTGTACTTTTGAAACCCTCTCAGAAGCTATCTCGTATGAAACGAGTCCTGTATCATTTACAAAAACACCGTATCCTTTATTTGTTACATAAAGTGGTATATTTTTATATGCTTGTTCACTGCTGGTACCACCATCCCTATTCCATATATCTACCTGTTGACCATTTTTAATAAAAGACGTAAACCTCTCGCCTAAGCCATATACATATTCATCAACACCTAAATCTAATTGCTCCCGCATGTAAGTATCTCCACTTTGCGATGTTATACATGCCATGTTTTTAAAACCTGTACCAGTAATACGCTTATCACCTATGAAAAAATCAATTGACCAATCTCCTTTAGTTTTTATCTTCGCCGTAAGATTTCCGCTTGTAAAAGCAATATAGCCATCATCTTCTTTTATATCTACTTCTACGTCTTCTTTTCTGTTTATTTTAAATTTAGGACTCTTTTTTGTCTTGCCTTTAAAATGATATAATTTAACACTAATTACATTTTCCATCGGCGAACTCACTTCTACAGTCAAAAGAGGACCACCTAATGTATTTCCTCTACTGTTTACATGAAACGTAGGTACATATAAAATTACACTATTACTACTAATCTCATAATCATTTACTTCTACAGCTCCAAAAATGTTGTATTCTTTCTTTACAAGCCAATTTCCATCTGTAAATTTCATTGTCTATCAACCCCTTTATTTTCTCTTTTCTACAATCTTAAATCCATAAGGCGGCAATACAACTTTTCCGCTTAATATGCCATTATCTACTATATCTATATATTCAGTGTCTTTTAGATTTAATGCTTTCTCTTCATCTGTGAAGTTTAACAAGAATATAAATTCTCTATTTCCATCTGTCCGCAATTGAGCAGTAACTCCAACTGGCAAATCAACATCTATCGCTCTTTTTATATCTAAAAGTTCTATTATCTTGCCATAAAAATCATCGACAAAATCATCGTTATTTCTAAATGCTATATAATATGCCTTCCCATTGCCGTAATTATTAACTGTCACAGCAGGATAACCTACATAAAAGTCTTTTTTGTATTTGGCTAAATCTCTTGCTCCTTCAAGATGAATAATTTCGCAAAGCTCCTTTGCTTTATATTCACCTCTAACGCCTAATTCGTTAGCTTCATCGAAAACTACATAATTTTCATCTTTATCGTACAATGCATCTATTTCTTCGCTCCAAATCCCCAATACCTCTTTCAGCGGTCCAGGAAAGCCACCTAAATAGCAAAGATCATTTTCGTTTGCTATGCCGCTTAAATAAGTCGTTACAAAAGTTCCGCCATTTTTTACGAATTGCTTTATCTTTTCAGCTACACCATCCTTTAACATATAAAGCATCGGTGCTATTAATAATTTGTACTTATTAAAATCGCTTTCCATGTCGATTACATCTACCGGAATGCCTTTACTCCAAAATGGTCTATAGTGTGACTGACATGTCAAAAGATAATCCTTTTTTTCTTGCCTTGGGCCTTTTGCATCTTCTATTGCCCAATTATTTTCCCAATCGTAAATTATAGCCACCTCTGGCTTTACAGATGTACCTATAATCGGATCTAACCTTTTTAGTATTTTTCCTACTTCTTTAACATCTTTAAATACTCTTGTATTTTCATGTCCGCAGTGATCTACTACTGCGCCATGAAATTTTTCAAATCCTCCTCTGCTTTTTCTCCATTGAAAATACTGAACAGTATCTGCTCCATGGGCAACTGCCTGTATTGATGATAAAACATGCATTCCTGGTCTTTTTAATTTTGAAACAGGCTGCCAATTTGTAACACTTGGTGTACTTTCCATCAGCATAAAAGGCTGCCCACCTTTAAGTGAGCGATTGATGTCATGAACAAATGCTGTTTTATATGCAACTACCCAATCCTCTTCATCTCCATGCCAAGTCGGATAGCTGTCCCATGATATGACATCAAGATGTTTTGCAAATTTCCAATAGTTAAGTCCCGGAAAAGTCCCCATAAAATTAGTTGTTATAGGTATATTGGGTGTTAACTCTTTTAAAGGTGTAATCTCATTTTTAAAAAAGTCTATCGTCTGATCTGTTACAAATCTCTTGTAATCTAAATTTAATCCATGTATAGTTGTTTCGCCAATTGGTGAAGGCGTTTGTATCTGTGACCAATCTGTAAATGTATGACTCCAAAAGTAGCTCCACCATTCATGATTTAATTTTTTTATATCGTTATTGTATTTTTTCTTAAGCCAATTTCTGAATGCTTCTTGACATAAATCGCAATGACAGTCATTTCCGTATTCATTTGATACATGCCAAGCAATCAAAGCTGGATGGTTCTTATATCTCTCTGCAAGTTTTTCATTAATATTTTTTACTTTTTCTCTGTATATAGGAGACGTAAAGCAATGGTTCTGCCTCCCTCCAAAGAAATGCCTTACTCTATTTGAATCAACCCTTGTTACTTCTGGATACTTTTCAACAAGCCATACCGGGGGTGCAGCACTAGGTGTCGCAAGTATGACATATATTCCATTATCATACAACTTGTCCATTATGCGATCTAGCCATTCAAATTGATAATTGCCTTCTTCTGGTTCTATGGCTGCCCAAGCAAATATGCCTAAACTTACCACATTCCAATTGGCTAATTTCATCAATCTTATATCTTCATCTAAAATTTTAGGATAATCTAACCATTGGTCAGGATTATAATCTCCACCATGAAAAAAGTGTGGATATTTTTCACTTATTGGTTTATATCTCTCCATAAAATTACCTCCATTAGACTTAAAGTTAAAACATATTTTTGTCATTTTAATTCCAGCTCAATTACAGTATCAATTTCATCAGGAAGTCCTGCCCATTGAACATCGAGGAATGCACAATCTTGACCACCTAAATTGTCATGCCAATAATCAGTAACTTTAATTTCCGAGAGATCAGATAGCAATCTGGCCTTGTTCACTTTCCCTTTTAAACCTTTCAATTCTATCGGTCCTAAACCTCTTTCAAAAATATGCGCATATAGCTTTTTCCCATTCTTCGTATACCTTCCCCACTCTGGCTTTGGCAGTTCAGATGACCCGCAATTGTATATACTATCGCTATTTTTATTCATCCATTTACCTATTTGCAAAAGCACTTCTACAGATTCTTCTGGTATTTCCCCTTTAGCATTTGGACCAATATTTAAAAGCAAATTACCACCTTTGCTTACGCATTCTACTAAAAGTCTTATAATCTGTTTTGAGGATTTAAAGTTTTTATCTATTGCACAATACCCCCAATGGTCATTCATTGTTATACATGCTTCCCATGGCACAGGATTACCCAATTCATCAAAAACACCTTCTGTTGGAATCATCTGCTCAGGTGTTGCAAAATCACCTGCATATATTTCAGGATTTTTTGATTTTAAATTTCCACCTAATCTACTATTTATTAATATTTCTTGTTGATTAGAACGAACCATTTTGACAAGATCTGATGCTCGCCATACATCGCCTGTTTTATCATCATAAGAAAAATCAAACCATATAATATCTAATTTGTCATAATTTGTTGTAAGTTCTCTTACTTGACCGTGCATGTAATCTATGTATTTTGAAAAATCATGATTTTTGTTTTTAAATAATTCATTTCCTCTCATCGGATGATATGGATCATTATATGCTGGATATTCATCATGATGCCAATCAAGCAACGAATAGTATAATCCGACACGCAAATTTTCCTTTCGAAATGCATCTAAGTATTCTTTTATTAAATCTTTCTTAACAGGCGTATTTGTGGACTTATAATCAGTCAATTTACTATCAAACAAGCAAAATCCATCATGATGCTTCGCAGTCATTACAGCATATTTCATACCTGCATATTTAGCCAATTGAGCCCATTGTTGAGGATCATAATTTGTAGGATTGAACTCCCTAAAATATATTTCATAATCTTCATTAGATATTCTTTCTTGGCTTCGTACCCATTCACCTCGTGCAGGAATTGCATACAATCCCCAATGTATAAACATACCAAAGCGGGCATTTGTAAACCAATCAATGGATTTTATTTTATTTATTGCCATAACAAAACCTCCATTTTATCAACTTTGAATATAAATTCACATTTGATAACATCATTCATTTTTTATAAGCTTAAATACTTTATTTATTCCAGGAGGAATGCGAAATCTTATAACATAATTTCCTTTTTCAATTTCTGACTTTATAATCTTTCCACTTACTAAATCTTTTACAGCCGTGTACCCATTCCTCAATATTAAACAGACTTCATCGTACCACGGTATAAAAGAATGCAAAATAAAGCAGTCATTATCATAAAGAAACAATCCTATCTTCGAAACTGAATCTAACATTACAGGACTATTTTTCAAAAATATAGATCGAATTATATATAGAATTTTTCTGGGATAATTATACAAATCTCCATAATCTTCTGGTATAGTAAGTATATATAGATGACCATTTCCATAAATTATTTTTAACAATATAGGAAAGTTGTTATCTTCACCAAAGCCTGCAATAAGTTCCCACGTATCATTAGTTTGAAATTCTATTTGTGGTATTTCAATTGATTTTGTCGATTCTTCACAACCGCCAAATGCAATTCCTCCATCATTTGAGTAAGCGTAATTGTTAATACTTGCCTTTCTATTTGTTACTGTAACGTTTGCCAATACATTCTGAAACCCAAGGTTTGTAGCCGTTTCAAGAAAACCAGATGTAACTATAACATCTGCACCATTTTCTAAGCTTTTAGCCACTTTAAATACAATATCTTTATCCATAGCTGCACTTTTTGTTAAAAATATTGTTTTGGCATCTTCGGGATATTTAGTATACGGCTCAAGTGGAATTCCCAACATACCTATATAGTTATGCAAATAGTCTTCCCCATGGCTATGATATGGCAAGTACGTAGCAATACCAGTCGGTTCACCTATATCCCCCAAATAAGAATCCAAATCCATAAAAATTTGGCCATTTAAAGGCACACATAGTGAAAACTCTGGGTCCAATAATGAACCTAAACTAAACATCATCACCTCTTTTGCTTTTGCAAACAGCGTCAGGTAGGCTTGTTCTGCATATGATGTAAGATTGTATGAACACTCAAATGGATCATACCATCCACCACCATTCCGCTTAGGTGCTACGTTCTCCATATACCGCAAATTAAAATAGCTTAAATACTTTGGCAAATGCTGCTGAGTATACATAGGATTTCGCGTTTCTGTGCCTGTATAAATTCCATCAAAAATCTTTGGTTCTTCTTCAAGATTATAACCTGTCTCCTGATAATGCTCATACCAATTTGGATATTTTATGATCATCTTGACATTTGGATTTACCGCTTTAGCCGCACCAACTATTATTTTCTCAGAGATTTCTTTCATCAACTCTAATCTAAAATCTTTCCACGATCTATTTCCTTTTGCTTTGATACATGATGAGCATCTACAATTTGTAAAATAGAAATCATCTAAAATTATTTCATCAAATAGTGAAGCCGTAAATTTCACCACATCTTTTAGAAATTGAACTGTATCAGGATTGGTATAGCATAGTGGATTAAAACCTCCTTCCTCATTTGGAGCTCTGTCAGTCGTAATTCCTCCTGCAATCTCAATTCCTTTTTCTTTAAAAAAATCTATTAGCTTTACAATTTGATCTTTAGGAATAATTACGCCTTGTCGATATGTTTCCAAGTAGACTTTTCCTATATTTATATGTTTCTCGATCCATTCAAATTTTTTTGCAAATAGCTCTATATCTGTAATGCTTATTAAATCTCCGACAGGACAGTATATTGCAGCTTTAAAATTGTTATAACTCTTTGTACCAAATTCTTTATCTGGTGAACGGTTGTTTCCTTCAATGTTCACGATTGAAAAATACTCCTTTCGTTTAGATTGATTGAAAATTGGGATCTTACCAAATAAGCGTAAGACCCCAATACTGCTTATTTACTTCTTACTTTGTCATCTAATGATTTGCGTATCTGTGCTTCATGCTGTTGATACTTGATGCAGTCCTCATATCCATGTGCATATGCTTGATTCGTCATATCTTTTACAATTGAGTCAAATTCCGCATCTGATTTTGCATATATCGCTTTCCAAGAACCATTTACAATTATTTGCTTTACTTGGTTCCAGGTAGTAGTTAATTCATTAGACATAGGTGTAGCAGAATAAGTAGTTCCCAGTGAAATTGCTAACTGATTATTTTTTACTAAGTACTGATCCAAGTTAGGAACGCCCATTTTGTCTCTCCAATCCTGTTCAATTGAACTTACAGGCAGTGATTGTTGCGTCTCCCAGAATTTGTAGTTGTAAGTATCGCCATTTTTCGCATCTGGATTTTTCGAATCTATTGCCCAAGTAGTGTTATTTATTTCATCAACGCCATCGCTGAATTTTCCCGAGTATGGAGCGGGAAGTTCTGTATTACCATCACTCATGGCTTTTTCACCTAATTCTGTCAAATACGGTCTGCCTTCCTTATCATAATCCCAAGTTATACCTTTTGGACCATAGTTATTTGTCATTACCCCCTCAGGTGTGGATAGCCAGTTTATGATAGCCATGCACAATTCAGGATATTGTGTTTTTGCGCCAATAGTCCAAACGCGATTCCCTCCATACATATTTAAACCATAAGCCACATTCTTTTGATCGGAAGCCACTAAAGGCATCATAGCTTTTCCTGCCTTCAGATGATCTGGTGTATTGTATATTGCACTACTCATAAAGTCAAATATATTAAAGAATGCACCACCTGTTTTATAAGTCTGTGTTACGTCATCAAAAGTTTGTGTCATGGAATTTGGATCAAGTAGCCCTTTTTGATATAAAGTATTGTAGAATTTTAGCATCCTCAAGTACTCTCCACCCGGCTTTAGTGCATCTTGATACTCTCCTGTATTCACGTTATACAATCCAAATCCAAATTCATCCCAGCCATATAGAGCTGCCGTAGCTTTTACAAACATAACCATATTTCCATCCCAGTCCTTAAATAAAGAGACTCCATATGTTTTCTTCCCTGTGTCAGATGTTGGCGCTAATTGCTGCATTTTTTCTAAGAGAGGAATAAAATCTTCTAATGTGTTTATCTTTGGATATCCTAACTGCTTATACAGATCCCATCTGATGAATGGACCATAGAATGGAGCTGAATGCTCTGTAGCAGTGCTGCCAACATCATGTCCAAAACCATATACATGTCCACCGGAAATAGATTTATTCTTTTCTAAAGCCATCTGCATGTGAGCCTTAATATAAGGACCATAATCATCGAGTAAATTGTCTTTGTTCCAATCCAACAATGCACCGGCTTTTACAGCTGTCTGGTAATCTGTGGAGTCATTTCCAAATACCACTATATCGCCAAGATTACCTGATTCTAATCTTGTAGCAAAAACACCATCGCCATCTTTGACAATGTTCAATTTTACGTTGAATTTATCCAAAAGAATTTTTGCAAACCATCCTGTCTGTTCACCCTGAAAATTTGCCAACTGACTATAAACAGTAAGGGTTATAGGATTCTTAGGTCTTATTGACGCTATGTCGCCTTCTTTTGCATTGGCTGAAACAGTATTTGAATTATTTGTTTTTGTTTGAGTGACTTTAGGTGCGCAACCGGCCAGTGTAAATAATATCATGGCACTTGTTACTAAGACGGCTATAATTTTCTTCATCTTCACATTAAAACCTCCTTAATTTATAATTTTTTATAAAAATTAATATTTGTTAAAAATATTAATTTTTCACAACTTAACTCTTAATTTCAGCCTTTAACAGCACCAATCATAATTCCTTTCTCAAAATATCGTTGCATAAATGGATACACCAGTAAAATTGGAATAAGAGTTACCATTGCAACTGTCATTCTCATCGTCCTCATATTCATAACCGAATTTATGACGTTTTGAGAAACCGATCCTCCTGAATTCATCAAAGTCGCTAAATCTGACGTACTTGTCAAATATATATACAACCTATACTGCAATGTGTATAAGGATGGATTTCCAGACATTAATATCATAGAATCAGTAAAGCTATTCCAGTTACCAACAGCACCAAATATAGCAATCGTAGCTAAAATAGGTTTAGATAGCGGCAAAATAATTTTCCAAAATATAGTGAAATATCCTGCCCCATCTATTTCAGCACTTTCTTCAAGATCTGGTGGTATTGACTCAATATACGTTTTTACTAATATAATGTTAAACGGCGACACTATTCCAGGAATTATATAGCCCCAAAAATTATTAGTTAAACCTAACATAGACATATTTAAATACCAAGGAATTAATCCGGCATTAAAATACATGGTAATTACTATAAAGCGATAAATAAATCTACGACCATACATTTTTTGTTTTGTCACTAAATATCCAACAAAAGCCGATGCCAATACCATCAATGCTGTTCCAATAATAGTTCTGGCTACAGATACAAATGTTGCAGTTGCAAGATCATGTACTTGTAACAAAGCTAAATAATTATCAAAATGAATTCCTTTAGGATACCATAATATCTGTCCTGAACTTACTAAATTATTATCACTTATAGTGTTTATGAAAAGATAATAAAATGGAAATAAGCAAATTAAACTAAATAATATGAAAAACACATGATTAAAGAAATCAAAAATTATATCACCTAGACCTCTATCACTTCTGACCTTAAATATCTTAAATTTTTTTGATGGCAAATTAGTCTTATTTACACTATCTGCATTCATTATTAATCCCCCTAAATTATACTTTCACCACGTAACAATTTGGAAAACCAATTTGCAGCCATTAATAACGTAATACTGATTACAGATTTCAACATGCCAACGACCGTTGCCAACGGTATATTTCCAGTTCCACCACTGCCAAGCCCCAATAAATACACGTATAAATCTAACACTTCAATTGAATTTTGATTTGCCGCATTCCTGAATACATAATATTGGTCCATTCCATTTGAAAGAATGCCTGCAATGCTCAAGAGAAGCAACACATAAAATGTTGGCATAAGACCCGGTATAGTAATATGCCATATCTTCTTAAATCGTCCTGCACCATCCACAGTAGCTGCTTCATAAAGTTGCTGATCTATACCTGAGATGGCTGCTATGTATATGATTGCACTCCATCCAAGACCTTTCCATGTCCCCCATAACCACATCTTAAGCCAAATATGACTTCCACTCATTAGAAAATTAGTGGCCGTTTTTTCCAATCCTAATTTTATCAAAACTGTGTTGACAAATCCTTCCGTAGAAAACATAGCAAAAGCCAAACTGTACACCAGGACCCAACTGATAAAATTCGGTATCGTTGTAACAACCTGAATTGATTTTCTCAATTTTAGTGATCTGATTTCTGTAAGGCAAATTGCGAAAGCCATTGGTAAGAATGACGTTGCGATGCCAATTCCACTCATCGCAAGAGTATTTGTCATAACCCTTATGATATCAGCTCTACTAGCCGCATTTTTAAACAAAAATTCAAACCATTTAAGCCCAACAAAGTTATTCCAGCTTAATCCAAGTCCTGGAGTATAATCAAAGAATGCATAACGCCATCCCCAAAGAGGCAAATACGAGAACAAAAAGCAAAGGATTACAAACGGAAGCGCCATTAAAAACAACTTGTACTTTGCTTCCATTTCATACTTATCGTTTTCCGAAGGTTTGGGCAGTAATTTTATATTAACAAACCCTAATATAGCACAAACGATTAAAAAAATATCAAAAATCAAATATGAATATGATATAATAGGTTGAACTGCGTTAAGGTTAGCACTTCCGCAAAGAGCATAATACGCCGGAAACAAAAGAAGCAAAGAAATTATAGCTGCTCCACACCCTATAATAATAATTTTTATACCTAATCTTTGCAATTTCAACTTACCCAGCGTCATGCAACAACCTGCCACAATTGCAGTAACACTAAGAAAGGTTAGAAGAGAAGAAATATATATATTTAGCACTGTACCACTATTAACCCATCCTCTGTTTATTGCTCTTGTAAATCCTTCTACAAGCGAACTATAAGACACTGCCATAGTAAATAAAGCAGAATTCTTATCAATCAAACCACTGACCATCGCTGGGTTCAATGCAGGAATAAATGTTGATATCAAAATCAGAATCGCACATCCACGTAGCAAAAACATCCAAGTGTTGATTTTGTTAAGCTGATTTTTTGATACCACTAAAATGCTATTTGTTCCAGGCATTATATTCACCACCTATAGTTTAATTTAATTTATTTTTTTGACAGAACCATTAATAACGAGATCAGACACTACAACTATTTCTTTAGGATTCGCTTCTTTATCCTTTATTCTCTCTAAAATCATTTGTCCGGCTTTTTTCCCCATTAACAAAGCATTTTGTTTAATACAAGTAAGTTTTGGTTCTATCAGCTTCTGATTTTCAATTTCTTCAAAAGTCACAAGTGAAACATCATCAGGAATTTTTAAATGATTCTCTTTTAACACTAGCATCGTACCCTCTGCCATCCTATTATTAGCTGCAAAAATAGCTGATGGTACAATCTTTTTATCCACAATCAACTTTTTTACTTCTTCATATGCTTTTTCCCAAGAATAATACCCATTGAGGATAAAATCATCTTTAATCTCAATATTGTGATCCATCATTGCAGCTTTAAACCCTTCATACCTTTCTATACCAGTGCTAACATTTAAATTGCCATTTACAATGCAAATATCCTTATGTCCCATTTCTATTAAATATTTAGTCAATGTATAAGCACTTCCAAAATCATCACTTGCAATAACGTCCACATTGCTGTTTTTAATCTTTCTATCTATCAATACAACAGGAATATTCTCCTTAATTAGATCATCAACATATTTATTATCCGTATTTGAAGATGCCAAAATTATTGCATCAACACGTTTTTGTGACAATCTTTTAAGAACATTTAACTCTCTCTCAAAATTTTCATCTGTGTATGATAGAATTAAACTGTATTCTTCTTTACTGACAACACTATCGATCCCTTTTATTATTTCCATAAAAAACGAATTAGAAATGTCAGGGAGAACTACACCAATTAAATGAGTAATATTGCTCTTTAAACTTCTGGCTATACTATTAGGTTTGAAATTTAACTCATTCATTGCTTTTAAAACTTTTTCCTTAGTCTCTTTACTGACAGGATAATTTTCGTTTAGAACTCTTGAGACAGTTGCTATTGACACTTGTGCATGCTTTGCAACATCTTTTATCGTTACATTTTCCAAATCAAATACCTCCATAGTAATCAATTTCTATACTATAATATTTATTCTACAAAAATTTAAAAATTCCTGCTTTGTTACAAAAAAATTTTTTATCTTTAAAAACGTAGCAAATCGCAGATTAACCGTATCATCATTATTGCCTTTATTTTGAAACATTTGTTAAGAAAATAATTTTATAGATAACAATTTCTATAATAAATAAAAAAATCCCTCATAAAGAGGGAACATTTTACTCGCTAAACCCATTGTTTTTTGCTAATTCTTTATACCAATATCCACTTTTCTTGATGGTCCTCTTTTGTGTTGATATGTCAACCGATACGAGCCCATAGCGGTTTTTATACGCATTTAAGAATGACCAATTGTCCATGAAAGACCAAAGATGATAGCCTTTTACATTGCACCCTTCTTCAATCGCCTTATGAAGCCATTTTAAATGACCTTTGATAAAGTCTATTCTATAGTCATCTTGGATTATACCGTCTTTTATGAAGCGTTCTTCTCCTTCTACACCCATGCCGTTTTCTGAAATATACGATTCAATATTCCCATAGTTGTCCCTTACATTTATCAAGATGTCATATATTCCTTTTTCGTATATCTCCCATCCTCTGTACGGATTCATTCTTCTTCCTGGCATTACATACTCATCAAAAAACCAATCAGGTGTAAATACACCATAAGGATTTGGCATGTTTTCTTTTGCTTTTACTCTTCTAGGTTGATAATAATTGATTCCAAGGTAGTCAACCGTATTATTTTTTATGAGCTCAAGATCTTCCTCAGTATACACTGGCAAGTGGTCGTAACTTTTTAAAAGTTCTACAAGTTTATCTGGATATTCTCCTTTGACACATGGGTCTAAAAAGCTTCTGTTGAAAAGAAGATCAGCTATCTCTGCTGCCTTAAGATCTGCAGGATGATTGCTGCGAGGATATGATGGAGTTAAGTTTAGTACAATCCCGATTTTTCCATCTTTTATGCCTAACTTTTTGAACTCGTTTATCGCCATAGCACTTGCCAAAACTGTATTGAAACATACCTGTATAGCTTTCTTAAAATCCACAATATCAGGATAATGAAAGTTATAAAGGTATCCTCCCTCCGCTGGAACTATAGGTTCATTAAAGGTAATCCATCTTTTTACTCTGTCTCCAAAAAGCTCAAAGCATGTCTTAGCATAGTTTTTATAATTCTCCAAAACTTGACGGCTTTCAAATCCTCCAATGTGCTGCATTTCTATCGGCATATCGAAGTGAAATAAAGTAGCTATAGGCATAATATCATTTTCTAAAAGCTCATTTATGACGTTATTGTAGAAATCTACCGCCTTTTTGTTTACTTCTCCTACTCCACCAGGAATCAGTCTTGACCATGATATAGAGAATCTAAATGAATTGTGTCCTATTTCTTTCATCAATTTTATGTCATCTTTATATCTGTGGTAAAAATCAGACGTCAATTCGGGTCCTACACCGTTAAAAAAGCGATTCGGCACTTGCTTGTACCAATAATCCCATACATTCATTCCTTTCCCGTCTTCACTCGCAGCACCTTCTATCTGTGTTGCAGATGTGGCAGAACCCCACCAAAAACCTTCTGGAAATTTATACTCTTTTGCCATTTTTCTTTCCTCCTCTTGCTTTGTTAGTCACATAGCTTGTAATAAGTTTTTCCCCACCTAATGATATTAGAAAATAACCTATGGAAAATACTATCACTAAGGGGCCAAAGAATTCTTCTAATACAATACATATTGCCAGTGCATGCGTCGCATAAACTATCAAATCGTAATAATTCAATTCTTTTTGTTTCTTTATAAGTGCCACAACATAAAAGACAAGTGATAGTACAAGTGACGACGCTATCAAACCAATGTATAGAAATATTAGTGAAGATGCAATATTTTTTATTGATAGTTTTAAATAGCTATTTAAAAATACTGAAAAATTGCCTGTAAATAGTGATATTATAAGTTTTATAAGCGTTAAATAGATAACACCAAAAATCGTCAAGATAAGGTCAAATCTGAGAAGTTTTATTATAGATTCGCCTTTTAATCTTTTGTAATTTTGAGGCATAAAAAGGCTTATTTTTAGTTCTTCCAAAACACCCATAAATTTTATCTCCTTACACCTTTTAAAATGTTTAAAGCAATTAGACGATTACGACTGTAACCGCCTAATTGCAATTATATCAGCCTTTTTGGCTTTCAACAGCCATTGCTTGCTCTTGCTCAAGGTACTGTCTATCTACGACTCTTAAGAATGGCAAGTATATGAAGAATGAAATCACTAATTCGATTATTTGCCATACAGCACCGCTAAAACCTGATACTAAAAGTCCTCCGATGATAGGTGGTGTAGTACATGGTATTACGACACCTGTTGGATGCCCAACAAGACCTATTGACATGACGATGTAAGTCAAAGTAGCTAAGATCATCGGCGTCAATATGAATGGTATTACCATTATTGGGTTTAAAACAATTGGAAGTCCGAATATTACAGGTTCATTGATATTGAATAAACCAGGAACTATAGCAAGTTTTCCAACAGTCTTAACCTGTCTTGATTTTGAGAAGAAAAGCATAGCAAGTACAAGTCCTAATGTGCTGCCTGAGCCACCTACCAGCATGTACATATCGTGGAACTGCTGTGTTATGATGTGTGGAACTGGATGACCAGCTTGGAATGCCTGTAAGTTCTCTGCTGCAAGCGCCAACCATATTGGTCCCATAACAGATCCGACTACGTTTGCGCCATGTATACCAAACGACCAGAAAAGTCCTTCGAAGAAGTTTGCAATCAACGTAGCAGGCAGTGTATCGCCAAGTCTTGTCAAAGGTATCTGCAATACTGTGTAGATAAATTGATGTATTGTACCGTAAGATGTCATAGCAAACAGCATTCTTATAACATCGATGATGATAGCAACTATAGCCGCAGGAATCAACGCAGAGAAAGCCTTTTCAACTGCAGGTGGAACACCTTTTGGCATCTTAATTACCCAGCCTCTTTTTATAACAAATCTTACGATTTCAACTGACAGTATTGCCGTTAAAATGCCTACAAACAGACCTTTTGAGCCCATCCAGTCAACCGGTATACCACCGCTTACTTGAATTGCTTTTTTAGCTCCTTCAGGTGTATAATTAACTATAAACGGTGTAAATATCAAAAATGCAACGAGTGCAGTTGCAGCCGTGTTTAAACCATCAATCTTGTAATGCCCTGCGAGGCTGTATGCAATGCCAAATACTACAAATATACTCATTATTGACATTGTAGCCTCAAAGGGCCTCATAAAGAATGTATTCCAGTTTGGTCCGAAAGCCTTTGCCATAAAATCAGAATATCCAGGTATCGGCAAAAACGCCAGCAACAAGAAAACAGCACCTATTGTAATGAGTGGAACAGCAAGCATAAAGCCATCACGAATTGATGTCAAGTACCTATTTTCAGAGATTTTGCCCGCTATAGGCATCAATTTTTCCTCAAGCGAATCTGTAAACTTACTCATTTTATAACACTCCTTATCTTAAATTTGGATTTTTGGTTTTAAAACTTATAAATGAGAACTATTTATTAGCCATGCTTAAAGCTTGGTCTAACACTTTTTCCCCATCCATCATGCCGTAGACGACTGGATTTATCACATCCACAGGCACACCTTTTTCACTGCATATTTTCTTTGCTTTTGGCAAGATGAATTTTACCTGCGGACCTAAAAGAACCACATCCGCTTCTTCTACGTATTTTTCCATCTGTGCCTCAGGGTATGCATCGACAGCAACCTCTATGCCTCTTGCTTTTGCTGCTTCTTCAATTCTTCCAATCAACATACTTGTGGATGAACCTGAAGAGCAAAATAGAATAATCTTAAGCATTAACGTTTTCCCTCCTTTCAAAAAGCTTTGTTTGTAAAAGCAATTTTGCGTTTTATCTTCAAGGATTTCCCTACTACATATCAAGACAAGAACTATTAAAACATCTTAAAAAGAGGGAAATCCCTTGAAAGCAAAAGTATTCAATCCAAAAACATCGGTATCACCCCTTAATCCTGCGGAAAATATCCTTCCTCTTCAGGAGATCCTATAGGCTGTCCTTGAGCCAACTTTACTGCAAACTTTGATATCTTTCTCAATGAATCGTTTAGTCCTATACCGCCTCTGTTGGGAGTCTCTATGATGTATATCTTTTTTCTGAACAATTCTGTACCTGTGTTGTCTTTCGACATGGCCGCAAATGCAGGAATATTTAATTTCTCTATGACGGCTTCTGTCAAATATCCACAACAATCACCGTATCTTTTGTAGTTTAATGCAGGGCCACATATGACAACATCTGGATTAAACGCCTTTATCATGCTTAATAATTTTTCAATAGCTTCATCCTTATTTTCAAGAAAATAGTTATCACCACATATTACGGTGCCAATTATGTCACCGCCGTTTCTCATCATGGTGTTTTTCAAAAGCATCCCCAATCCTATAGCACCAAACTGAGATTGAGGTTCCATATTCATTTTTTCATCTGTTCCGTATCCTGCTTGAACTTGATTTAAAAATTGTACCGCTTTAATCATTTTATCCTCCTATTTAGTGTTTGATTTTTATTTTGTCACGCATGTATGAAGAACTGGCTCCAACATCTTTCTAAGCTCAATAATCTCTGATATGAGATTTTTCTCTGATATAGCAGTCATAAGATGATCTTGTGAATGCACAAACAATATAGAAAAATCTAATTTTTCGCCCGATGCTTCTTTTTGCAACATGCCGGTCTGCACATTGTGTGCCTTCTCGATAGCCTCATTAGCCTGAGACATAAGTTTTTCAGCTTCTTCAAATTCGCCGTCATATGCCTTTCTAAGCGCTTCATGTGCATATGCCCTTGCTTCACCTGATTGTATAATGATTTCCATAACTATTTGCTGCAAATCCATATTATTTTCCTCCTTGAATTGGTTTTATCTATTTTGGGGTTCACTAAATAATATATGCAAAAACCATGCCAAAACACTAAACTGCGCAATTTATGCCGTCCATGCGCTTTAAAGCGAGTAGTGTTTCTTAGTGTTTAATAAAAATCTGCATATTGTTTTATTGTTTTTTGTTAGTGTTTTAATGTTTAAATAGTGTTTAATCCAATAAATCACTATTGAAAAACTTATTGCGAAATATATAATAAAATATAGGTAGAGAAAGTTATTTGTGGTAAAGGGGATCTTTAAGTTGAAAAGAAAAGAATTAATTTTAAAAAAGTTGATAGAGCTAAATAGAGGAAACGGCGTAGATGCCATGACGTTAGCAAATGAGCTAAATATGTCGCGAGCAAACGTTAGTCATGAGTTAAATCTTTTGTGCAAGGAAGGAAAAGTCGTAAAGTCAGATGGCAGGCCAGTGATGTTTTCACCAGTGTTTGAAAACACAAAAAGCAATTCCAGTGACAGCAAATTGTACGAACTGGACATGCTTATTAAAAACAATATAAGCCTAAAACAAGCTGGTGAACAGGCAAAAGCCGCTATTTTATATCCTCCTAAAGGAATACACTGCTTAATATTAGGTGAAACAGGTGTGGGAAAATCCACTTTTGCGCGAATAATGCACAAGTATGCCATAGATATGGGGGTAAAAAAGCCTGACGCTCCATTTATAGCATTTAACTGCGCAGATTACAGCAACAATCCTCAGCTTTTGACAGCGCAACTATTTGGGGTTAAAAAAGGCGCTTACACAGGCGCTGATACAGATAAAGAAGGGTTAATCGAGAAGGCAAATGGAGGAATCTTATTCCTTGATGAAGTCCATCGCTTACCGCCTGAAGGACAGGAGATCTTATTCACTTTCCTCGATACTGGATATTTTAGAAGAGTCGGCGATGTAGAAAACAGGACATCTGATGTGCTAATCATATCAGCTACAACTGAGGATCCTTCTTCATCCCTTTTAAATACATTTACCAGAAGAATACCGATGATAATTAAAATACCGCCACTTAGAGAAAGGACTTTAGAAGAAAGGTTTTACCTTTTAAAAAGATTTTTTAAACATGAAAGCATAAAGCTAAACAGAGATATATTCGTGTCCCTTAATTCCATGAGGGCGTTTTGTTCATATGACTGTCCAAACAACATCGGTCAATTAGAAAGTGATGTCAAGCTTATATGCGCAAAGGTCTATTCAGAATTTTTGACTAACAAGGAAAGCGACATAAGGATCTGCAGCAGAGACTTGCCTGATTATATAAAGAAAGGATTATACACAGATAAACAGCATAGGATGCTTTGGAATGAAGTCATAGGTGACGATATAGAATTCTTTAAGTTTTCTCCTACAAATGAAATAGAGGAAATTCCAACTGCATCTAACGATAACAGCATTTACGAGATAATAAACGACAGACTAAGGCAGCTTAAAGCAAAAGGTATATCTGATATAGACATTGAATCAATCTTGGAGAAAGACATAGCAAAGTACTTCCACAAGCAGATATACGGTATAACTGAGGAGAAAAACAAGCAGAATTTGATTCATATCTTAGGAGAAGACATAATAAGCATCACAGATAGGATCGCAGAACTTGTATCCGAACTACTTGGGAAAGATCTCAGCCAAAACAGCTATACTGCACTGGCTTTGCACTTAAATACGCTTATTGAAAGGGTCAACAAAAATAAACCTATTGTAAATCCTCAACTGTCAAAAATAAAGCAATTGTACCCAAGAGAATTTGAAGTTGCTATTGAAGCTAAAAAAATCATTGAGAGATATTTGAATGTTTCGATTCCAGAAGATGAAGCTGGATTTATCGCAATATTTCTCATGTCCGACAAGGAATACATCAATAAGCAAAGCGAAAAAGTCAAGGTGATAATAATTGCCCATGGCAATTCTACTGCTACATCCATGGCAGATGTGGCTAATAAATTGTTGGGTGAAAATTATGCAATAGGTTTAGACGCCCACCTTGACAAAAGTCCTCTTGAAGTCTTAGAAACTCTAAAAGATTATGTGCGAAATGATATGAACCAAGCAGGATACCTTTTACTGGTAGACATGGGATCACTTACGACATTTGGTGAAACAATCGAAAAGGAATTTAATGTGCCAGTAAAAGTCATACCGCTTATTTCAACACTCCACGTCATTGAAGCTACCAGAAAAGCGCTATTAGGCATGCCTCTTAACAATATTTACATGAGCGTACAGTCCATAAATTCTTATATGGAGAACAACATGGATTTTGCCCCACCAATAAGCGACAAAAAGAAAATCGCAATTATAACAGCATGTCTCACTGGTGAAGGCGCCTCTGTTGCGATTAAAAGCTTCTTGAAAAACAACTTAAAGTACGACAAAGATTTATTTGAGATAATACCAATTGACAGCCTTGATAAGCACATGACAATGAAAAAAATAAACGAAATCCAGGAAAACATGGAAATAGCTTTTATCGTATCGTCTTTCCCATTGGACACCAATATTAAACAGTACAGCATGAATGATGTCTTAAGCTTGAAAGTCATAAAAGAATTGCAGGAGATAGTAGATATTAAGACAACCCTCATCAAGATGGGCAATGTACTGAAAGAAAACATTCATAACATTGATGGAGAGGAACTCTACATCGACATACAAAACACTATAATGAAACTTTGCGACACGCTGTCGATTTGCTTTGATGATGACATGCTACTTGGCATAATACTTCACTTTGCTTTTATGGTAAGCAGAATCAAAAAAGGAGAAAAAAGCATTGAGTATATAGGGAAAGAGGAGTATATTAAAAGCAACAAATCATTGTACAACGCAGTAAAGAAAGCATTGACACATTTAAACACAAAATATTCTATAATAATACCAGATGATGAAATATGCTATATAATGAGGTTTTTCCAAGAAAAAGATGCTCTTTTCAATATGATATGAACAATCCCCTGTGCATTATATGCATAGGGGATTTTTCATATCATATTGATGTTAATTTCTTCTAAAAACTCATTATAGATAAAAATATCACAACCTTTATGCCATCGTTTTAATCTTCAGTGCTTATTGTACATATTGTTTATAATTTGTAAAAATTCTTTAACTGTTACAATGCGTATTCCTTTATATTCTTTTATTTCTAACAAATCTTTATCTCCGGATATTATATAATTGCAATCACCATCAATTGCACAGTTAATGAACTTATCATCATCTTTATCCCGAGATATCGCTACATTGCTTGTAACATGCACAAATTCTGCAAGATTTTCAATAAAATAAAACATTTTTTCTTTGATTTCTTTACGAAAATGAAATTTTTTATATTCCACAACTTTTCTATATTCATAGTATATATTCTCAGATATTACCCACGTGAATTTGTGCATTGCACAGTTTTCAAAAAGTTCTTCCATGATGGGACTACTAAACAATATTGATACAAATACATTAGTGTCAATTACAGCTCTAATCATTTGTATACCTTATTTCTTTTACCAAATCAGAAATATTTTCTTCTGAATAACCGTATCCTTCTAATACCTTTTTAGTTTCCTTCGTTGTTTCAAACATATCTCTTACAATCTTTAACCTCTTTTGTATTAGATACTCTACAAAATCTAAAACTTCTTTCTGTTCATCTTTAGGCATTGCTTTTACTTTCTCATATATTATATTATCTAATCTATCAATTGAGTTTGACATTTTTATCACCACCATTTATTATTCTTTCTTTAATTATATCATTTTTTAAAAATATAAAAAGGTATGTGTATAGCAAAAACATTGCAAAACACATACCTTTCCATCAATAGTTATATTTTTAAAATAGAATTTATAAGATTTATGATTTTTATATCTCCCGGCTCTTTTGAACATTTTAAAGTGTACTTTTCACCAGGTATCATGTTAAGAAAGTTGTCACTTAGAGAAACGTCGTTTTCTGTGTCGACAAACACTCCAAATGCAGGTACATCAGTTGAAAGAATTATGTCAGTTCCCTCGACATGGCACGTAATGTTAGGTTCTGTAAGTTTAAGGTTCCTAAATTTATCAAAAATATAGTAATTTTCATATATCTTTTCATCAACAATCATCCTTACGTATACGACGCTGTTTAATAGTTTCCAATTTTTCTCAACAGGAAGTGTACAATGGGATGCATCAACAGGTACCACATGAGGCACATGCTCTTCAGCAATCTGGCGCTCATCATAATGCGCTATTTTTACAACATCGTTGGCAATCAATCTTGTATTAAACTTTTTCTCCCACATCTTTTCACCATCAAAGCTGTAGCACAATACTTCCACATATGCTTCTACATCCTGCTGCAAATCGCTTATACCGTAAATCGTTATTCCACCATCTTCCTCTGCGATATATGGCAAAACATTTGCAAAAAACCTGCCAGAATAATAGTAAAGAGCCTTTTTCCTTTTGTAGTAGTCTATGCAAGACCAGCTTGCTACTGACCAACAATCATTAAACTGCCAATAAAGTGTTCCTGCCGTCATGAATTTGCGAGCTCTCCAGTGTTCTACACCTTTTTTTATTGCCTCTGCCTGATTAAACTGTGTCAAATACACAAAGCTTTTAAAGTCTTTTGGAAAACCTAATTCACTTACCATGTACCTTATCAGGCGTTCCATTCCATCAATCTGTTTATTGTGAGATATCATTACAGGGCTTAAAATATATCTGTCATCTTCTTTGGTATACGACAATACCGTCTTCCAATCAGGCATTGACTGGAAGCCAAACTCGCTTACAAATCTGCTTTTATCAGCTAAATAGGCTTTGACATCAGTCCATCCACTCCATACATTCCACTGATGCCTGTCACCTTCTGATTCACTGTTGGGATCTACTCCACCGTATGGGCTTGATACCCAATAGGGTCTTGATGGATCATACTTTTCGCAAATCTGTGGCAATATTTCTTTGTATATGTAATTTCCTAGATACTTCGGATCACCATTTCCCCACCAAGAGTAGAAACCAGTGTTGTTTTCATTGTTGCCGCACCACAATACGATGGATGGATGGTTCCTAAGCCTTAAAAGTACATCCTCTGCTTCTTCTGCAGCCATCTGCTGAAACCAATCAAATTGATCCGGATATTGAGCACAAGCGTACATAAAATCCTGCCAAACCATTATACCCATTTTATCACACGCATCATAGAAAGCCTCATCCTCGTAAATGCCGCCACCCCAGACTCTTAGCATGTTCATATTAGCATCTTTAGCAAGCTTTATAAATGTATAGTAATCTTCTTTGGTTATTCGGGGCAAAAAGCTATCTGCAGGTATCCAATCAGCCCCTTTTGCAAAAATCTTTATTCCGTTTATTTCAAAGATAAAACTTTCGCCAATATCATCTTTCTCACGAAGAAGTTCTACAACCCTTATACCTGATCTGAAATTTAACTCATCAACAACCACATCTGCCATTGTAAGCTTTATGCAAATGTCGTAAAGGTTTTGCGGTCCTACACCATTTGGATACCATAGCTTTGGTTCATCTATCTTAAACGCCGCATCAATTTCACCGTATGTAATTGAGACAACTTTTCTACCGCATACTTCTCCATCATATGAAATAGTGACTTCCGCCTTTAAGTCAAAATCAGCAAAATACGATATAGAGGCAGAAACCCTTACATATGCTGCGCCATCTCTCAACTTTTCTGTGTAAAAGAACGGTTTTTCAATTGCTGCATCTTTTATGATAGATATATATGCATCCTTCCACAGCCCAACTTGAATCAATCTCGGGCCCCAATCCCATCCAAATGAATACTGCGCTTTTCTAATGTATGGTCTTGCCGATTCAAACGATGATTCCAGCTTCAGAGGGCTGTCTTTTTCAATGCTTCTTATCGCCTTTGTTATAGATTGAAAATACACTTCTAAAACATTGTTTTTCTCTTTTATCAAATCTGTCACATCATATTCATAGGAAATAAACATGTTTTCAGCAGTACCTAAATAATCTCCGTTAAAGTAAATGTCCGCCAACGTGTCGATGCCTTCAAACACCAACTTGATTTCGTCAAATTCATCAGGAAATTCAAAATCGAATTCTTTTCTGTAAATCCACTCTTTATCCTCTAACTTGTGACATTCAATTTCATTCATGCGATAAAACGGATCGCTAATCTTGTTTTGAGTCATTAAATCAAGCTGAACGCATCCAGGAACCTTACCTTCAAGCCAGTCATATGAAGTCGCTTCTCTAAATTGCCATGTGCCATTTAATGAAATGCGATTTTCCATGTGTCTCCTCCTTTCCCATCAAAATTTATCGTATTTGTTATTTGTACATATTATTCATGATTTATATATTATTTTATAGCTCAACAGCTTTTCCTAGCTGGTTTGATTTAAACGCAGCTTCTATTATTGAATAAACCTTTTTTACTTCATCTGGTTTTACTATAAGCTCCGCTTTTCCTTCGATCGTATCTCGGACATTTGCATAAAACTCTATCCATTCCGAGTTTACAACTGGAAGTTCAAAATGATCTTTTACTTCTTCTGGCCTCGGTGCAAATGTGCGAGTCGGCCCTGCTGTTGTCTCTACTATTTCCGCATCAAATTTGTCAGCAAGCTTATTTAGCTTGACAATTTCACCATGTCCTTCAAAATCATCTACTACCAATGTTCCTTTATCTCCGCCCACAAACCATCTTGGCAATGGCTTTAGACAAAATGTTCCAACTTCTATCTGTGCAGATAAACCATTTTCAAATTTCATCAACAGTTTAAAATAGTCATCTACATCTTTATTTAATACGCTAAATAGTTCAGCGTATACTCTAACTACTTTATTTGGAATCATATATAGAATCTGGTCTATAAGGTGGACGCCCCAATCTAAAAGCATACCACCACCGCACTCTTTTTTATTCCTCCAACCGTAAATCAATCCACCTGCACCGTGTACCCTGCTTTCGATTGTATAGACATCACCAATTATACCTAATTCTATAGCTTTTTTCACTTTGTTAAAGTCTTTATCCCATCTGCGGTTTTGATGTACTGTAAACACTACATTATTCTTTTCTGCAGCCTCTATTATTTCATCTATTTCCCTCATCGACATTGCAACAGGCTTTTCAACTATGACATTCTTTCCAGCATTTGCTGACGCCACTGCAAGATCCTTATGCACATCGTTGGGAGTTGCGATTAATACGGTATTTATTTCCTCATCACTTAAAAATTCATCCAACTTATCATATCCTCTAAGCCCAGCTTCTTTTGCTACATCAACTTGATATGCATCAATATCGTACGCCGCTACTACATCTACACCTTTAACTTTTGGGGCGTTTTTATGATGCCACATTCCCATTCCACCATAGCCTATTATTCCAAGTTTAACTGGCATCTTTCTACCTCCTACGTGATTAAATAAAAACATTTTATAGACAAGTAGATTAAGCTACTTGCCTATTTGAAGTATTTATATGAATTGTTTCAAATGATCATATCCTAACTTCAATCCTTCTTTTACTTTCTCCTCACTGCCTTCATACAGTGGGTCTTCATGTTCAACGCTTATAACTCCATCGTATCCTACATCTTTTAAGGCTTTTATAAACTTGTTCCAATCAACTTGACCAAGGCCAGGCATCCTAAATCTCCAATAGCCTGTTTCGCCTTTTTTATGAAATTGCCTGTTAAATACGCCATACCATTCAAGCTTATCCTTGAAAATTTCAGCGTCTTTCGCATGAACATGAAATATCCTGTCCTTAAATGCCGGAACAACTTTTACATAATCTATAAGCTGAAATAAAAGGTGGGACGGATCCAAATTAAGTCCAAAATTCATAGATGGTATCCTTCTAAACATCTCTTCCCAAAGCTCAGGAGTAAATGATATTGTGCCGGGAAGACCTTCTCTCTGCCAACCTTCCATCGGGCAATTTTCAATTATCACTTTTACGCCTTTACTTTCTGCATAGCCTACTATATCGCCAAAAATTTTTTCAAATTCGTCAAAGTTTTCTTTTAAGTTTTTCTCAGGATTTCTCCCTATAAAAGTTCCAACCATAGATGTACCCAGCATTGCTGCAGCATCAATGCACTTTTTGGTGTGATTGTTTATAAATGCCCTCTTTTCAGGATCAGGGTGCAAATTATTGTCATAGTATGCCAAAGACGATATAGAAAGGCCCAAATCCCTCATGTATTCTTTTATTTTTTGAGCTTCTTCTTCTGTCAACGTCTCTACATCTATGTCACAACTGGAATAGTCTCTGTCGTTTAGCTGTGGCCAGCAAGCGATTTCTAATGATTTAAAACCATTCTCTGATGCCCACTTTGCCTTATCCAAAAGTGGCATATTCCCTAAACAAACTGTTAAAAATCCAAGATGCATAATCTATCTCTCCTCACATTTTCTTTATGTTATCAAAGCTTATCTTGACACTTTCAAGGGGCAGTCTTTTGCAAGCATCTTGTTCAACTATAAACCAATCGATACCTGCCTCAAGTGAAGCGTCTACAATCTCCTTAATATTCATAATACCTTCGCCAATCTCAGCAAAATCCTTTGTTTCCTCATCCATATCCTTTAGATGTACCAAAGGCACACGACCACTATACTTTTTAATGTAACTTACAGGATCTTCTCCAGCATATTTGACCCAATACGTATCTATCTCCGCCTTCAAAAAATTTGAATTTGCATTTTCATAGATCAAATCTAATCCGTATTTACTGTCAAACTCGACGAATTCATGATTATGATTGTGATAGCAAAAAATCAATCCTTTTTCTGCACACTTTTCTCCAATTTCATTAAAAAGTTTCGCAGTTTCAATAAAATCCTCTTTCCCCTCGTATTTGTTCCAAGGGCATACAATGTACTTGTTTCCTATTTCAATGTTGTACTCTATTTCTTCGTCAAGATTGTTTTTTAGCACATCTAAACTTATGTGACTTCCAGTAGGGGTCAATCCAAGCCCTTCTAAATGTCTTCTTAGTTCATTTGCCTTTAAACCACCATATCCAGCAAATTCAACACCTTTGTACCCTATCTCTGCCACTTTCTCTAAAGTTCCTACAAAATCGTCTTTCAATTCATTCCTCACTGTGTAAAGCTGCAGTGACAACGGCAAATCCATATAAATCACCCGATTTCATTAAAATATACTGGCTTACCAGTTTTTGAAGATGTATATATCGCCTCTAATATCTGTGATACTACGTATGCTTCCTCTGGCTTTACAACAGGTTCCGTATTGTTGATGATACTTTCTATCCACAACCTTGCCTCTAAGTCAGCAGCATCTTCTGCCTTTCCTTCGTAAAATGCCACACCACCTGAACTTAAATCGATTTTTGTAGTGTACAATCGTCCATTCATCTCTCCATTGATCCTAAGCCCATCTTTCATGTCTGCTCCACCTTCTGTCCCGCACAATGTGGTCTTTGCTTCATCCACATCGAGAGAATTTAAGGCCCAACTGGTTTCAAGAATGATCGTTGCACCATTTTCCATTGTTATAAAGCCAAAAGCCGAATCTTCCACCGTAAATTTATCAGGATCCCATGGTCCCCAAGCATTCGCTGCATTTCTTCTTTCAGCTAATTTGCGGTATGTATTTCCGACAACGTATTTAGGCTTATAGTTGTTCATCATCCAAAGGGTTAAATCAAGGGCATGTGTGCCAATATCTATAAGAGGCCCTCCGCCTTGCTCTTCTTCGTTTAAAAATACTCCCCATGTAGGAACAGCGCGACGCCTTATAGCATGTGCCTTTGCAAAGTATATCTCGCCTAAGACACCATCTTGACACAATTTGTGCAAATACTGAGAGTCCGGTCTAAAGCGGTTTTGATACCCTATGGTCAACTTCTTCCCAGTTCTTTTTGCAGCATCCAGCATCCTTTTAGCGTCATTAGCAGTCTTCGCCATAGGTTTTTCGCACATGACGTGCTTACCAGCTTCTAATGCATCAACTGTTATATCTGAATGTGATTTGTTTGGTGTACACACGTGCACTACATCGATGCTTTTATCCTCTAAAAGCTTTCTGTAGTCATTATATGTCTTAGCTCCATCTACGCCGTAATCTTTTGCAGCCTTTAATGCCTTCTCCTCTTTTACATCGCAAAAAGCAACAATTTCTACGTTGTCAAGCTTTGATAGGGACGGCATGTGCTTGCCATTTGCTATGCCTCCACATCCTATTATTCCAACTCTTATTTTCTCTCCCATAAAAATTTCCTCCTTCATTTTACAGTAGAATGCCTTATTATCAATTCATGTTCTAAAACTATGTTTTCTTTATTACCTCCTTTATTTTCTATTTGCTTTATGAGTAGCTCCATCGCAGTACAACCTATATCGTACTTTGGCTGAGACACCGTTGTAAGAGACGGATTGTACATGGGAGCAAAACTTATATTGTCAAATCCAACAATGCCAATGTCGTCAGGTACCTTCAAACCGTTTTCATAGCATGATTTAATTGCCCCAATAGCCATTATGTCTGATATGGCAAATATCGCTGTAATCTCTTTGTGATCATTTAAGAGACTTTGTGCTGCCCTGAAGCCGCTTTTAAATGAATAATCGCCATACCTTATGTAATCCGGATTAAATGAGATTCCTGAATCTTCTAAAGCACTTTTATATCCTTCTTCTCTGTGCTTTGTGGACAAAAAATTATTTTTGCAGCTAATAAGTCCTATGTGCTTATGCCCTAATCCAATCAGATGCTTTACCGCCTTGTACGATGCTTTGTAGTTGTCTATAGAGACGTGTGAAACATTTGCGCCTTCTTTGTACTCGCAGCACTGCACAACGGCATATTTTTCTCCTATCTCGTTTAGCTCATCCTTATCCATCTCAGGCGCCATAAAAATCACGCCGTCAGACAACCTGTTCTTTAAAAGCTCCAGGTACATCTTTTCTCTTTCAATGTTAGAATCTGTGTTGCAAAGCATCACGCCATACCCATTCTTTTGCGCCACATCCTCTATGCCTTTTACTATTCTTGCGTAAAATGGATTTGATATTGTTGGAAGCAACACCAGCACCATCTTAGTCTCCATCCTGCGAAGATTGCGCCCTAAAAGATTAGGATTGTAATTTAGCCTTTTTATGACAGATAAAACTCTTTCTCTCGTCTCATCCGAGACTCCAGGACTGTTATTCAAAACCCGAGATATTGTAGCAACAGATACGCCAGCTTCTTTAGCAACATCTTTTATCGTTATCATAGCAGCTCCTTCGTAATTGATTACTATAATTTTAAGTGAAATTTCCTTGATTTTAACCTATCAATAACCCTTACTAAAAATATTTTACGTAACGGATTACATTAATATCATAAATCAAGTTTTCCATCATGTCAATTTCAATAGCCGCTTCCAATTTTATATTTCCAGCAATTTGATGCATCTACCTTCAAATAACTTTTATTTGCTTCTATTTTTACACAATTGAAACTTGTCCTAAAAATAAAAGCCACGCTCGTGACGTGGCTTTACTCATTTAAGCAACTTCTTTAGCACTTTTCCAGTTGGACTCTTAGGAAGTTCATTGACAAACTCAAATATCTTAGGAATCTTATATTTTGCCAATTTGTCGTGCAAGAAGCTTTGAAGTTCTTTTCTGTCTGCAGTCATTCCATCCTCCAGCACGATAAATGCCTTTACTTCCTCTCCTTTGTATTTATCGCCAACTCCAATGACTGCTGCTTCTCTTACTGCAGGGTGCTCCATAAGGGCTTCTTCTACTTCTCTGGGATATACATTAAATCCTCCCAAGATAATCATGTCTTTAAGTCTATCAACTATGTAATAGTAGCCATCTTCGTCTTTTTTCGCAAGATCACCTGTATGAAGCCATCCATTTTGCAAAGTTTTTGCTGTCTCCTCAGGCATATTGTGATATCCTACCATTATGTTAGAACCTTTTAAAACAAGCTCACCTACTTCACCAACTGGCACTTCATTGTCGTCTTCATCTACTATCTTAGCTTCATTGCATGGAAGAGGTAGCCCTATAGAACCTGGCTTTCTTATTTCATCAGCTCCAAGGGGATTCAGCAATGCTACAGGCGCAGCTTCTGACAATCCGTATCCTTCAACAAGCGGAAAATTAAACTTTTCCTCAAATCCCCTTTGCACTTCTGGTGCTAATGGCGCACCGCCTGAGATAGCAAGCCTTAAAGCTTTAAACTGTCCTTTTTCTACCATCCTAATCAAAAATGCAAAAATGGATGGAACACCACAAAATACTGTTATATTTTCATTTAAAAGCGTCTCCAATGTATCCTTTGGCATGAAGCTATCTTTAATAGTAACTGTACTTCCAAGGTATAGTGCCAGCAGCACATTTACCGTCCATGAAAAGCTGTGGAAAAGCGGCAACACGCACAAAAAGTTGTCATCTGGACCTAAATCAGATATTTCATCCATCGCCACTACATCAGCTTCAAAATTCCTGTGTGTAAGCATAGCACCTTTTGGCTTGCCAGTCGTTCCTGACGTATATAGGTATGTGCAGACCTCATCATCATCTATCTCAACTTGCTTAAAATCGTCATGTTCCATTATCTTTTGCTTTGTATCATCATTTAAGACCACTATGTTTTTTAAATTTAGCTTGCCAAAAGCAGATACATCCACATTTTTAAGAACGACGGGATGCACAACGATAGTATCTGCTCCAGATTCTTTGACAACGTACTGGATTTCTTCCATCGTGTACATAAGGTTTAAAGGAATTGTAATAGCTCCAGCTTTAGCAGAACCTAAATACGCAAAAACAAATTCAGGGCAGTTTGGCATACTGAGTATGACTTTATCCCCTTTTTTGACGCCTAAAGATTGAAGATACGCTGCATAACTATTTACGTACTTTGGCAAATCGCTGTATGTTATTGTCTCACCTTTAAATTTTATCGCAACGTGATCTTTTAAACCTGTGTTTTTCTCAAAAAACTCATAAATCTTCACATTAAAACCCCTTTTCTTAAAGAATTGCTGCACCTATTATTCCTGCATCATTCCCAAGCTCTGCTTTTCTAATGTCAGCATAAGGCAGATCTTTAAAAAGTATATTTTTGCTTACTTCTTCTTTAAGCGGCTTTAAAAGGAAATCACCAGCATTGGCAACGCCACCACCTATTATGACTACTTCTGGATCAAGTATGTTTATGATATTGACAATTCCTATTGCTAGATACTTTACGTAATCATTAAATATAAGCATTGCCGTTTCGTCAAATTGTCTTGCAGCATCAATTACATTTTTAGCCGTTATGGACTCAATCTCACCGCCTGCCAATTTGAGTATGAGAGAATCGCTGTTTTTCATGACAGCCTTTTTGCCTTCTCTGATTAAAGCCGTAGCAGACGCAAAAGTCTCAAGACATCCGACTTTGCCGCAATTGCACAAAACCCCATTGTCACCAATTACAATGTGCCCCAACTCAGGAGCAAAATGGTGCGAACCGTTAAACACTTTGCCATTTAATATAAATCCAGAACCTACACCTGTGCCTAAAGTTATGGTAACAGACGAGTTCGTACCTCTTCCAGCTCCAAATACACCTTCAGCAAGCGCCGCTACATTTGCGTCATTATCCATGTTTATAGGCACATCGATGTATTTATGTATTTCCTTTACTAATGGCACCTTTGTCCAATAGAGATTTACAGCTCTTAAAACAATGCCTTTTTCATTATCAGCAACACCAGGAACGCCGATACCCATAGCCTCAATTTGAGATACGTCAAGCCCACATCTTTTCACAAGCTCCAATGAAATTTCAGCAATGTCTTTAGCTATAGCAGCATAACCTCTTTTAGGCTCTGTAGGTCTCGATCCTGTCGCTACTATTTTCCCATCCTTGTCAACTAAACCAACAGCTATGTTTGTCCCTCCTATATCAACGCCAATCCTCACATTACACTCCTCCTTAACTTAATTTCTAAGTTTTCCCTTTGATTTTAAATATGCTTTAAACTTACCTACATCTGTATTTAAAATATTTTCCTCTCTAATATTTGCGTTTTCAATTACTTCCGATGCCTTGTCAAATCTTCCTACATCAAACGATATATGTGCATCGCTTCCAACACAAATCTTCACATTTTTCATCGAAGCTTTTTGGGCTATCAAAAGGCAATTGTCATAACTTCCGACTCTGGAAGACACAAAAGAGCTGTTGTTTATCTCTATACATGTATCGTATTCCAATGCCGCCTCTATTACTTTATCGATATCAATTTCAAACAAAGGATTGCCAGGATGGCCAATGATGTCTACATAAGGGTTTTTCATCGCATTAACAATAGCTTCAGTATTTGATTCTACATCGCGATAAGGAAAACACACATCATGAAGACTGGCAATAACGACATCCAACTTCTTCAAGATTTCATCTGGAACATCGAGACTTCCATCTCTATCGATTATATTTGCTTCAACGCCTCTTAGTATTTCAACGCCATATATTTCTCTCGGCATTACTTTTAAATTGCCAAAGTGAAAAATATGTGGTCCACCAGGCATTTTAGGCCCATGATCGGTCATGCAGATAAGCTTAAGACCTTTTTCAGATGCTGCTTTGGCATTTTCCATTATTGTACTGTACGCATGTCCACTTGCTACCGTATGTGTATGTGTATCAAGTAAAAGGTTCATCAGACTTTGCATCCCTTTCAAATATAAAAATTAAAATAATCACTACAACAATTATATTTTATGTGGAAATCTGTTTCAACAATTTTTTATTAAGCTCATGGGCAGCGTTGTAACCCATTTGTTTCTGCCTGTGATTCATGGCTGCTACTTCCACTATTATAGCAAGATTTCGCCCTGGCCTTACAGGTATAGTCAGCTTTGGAACTTTTATGTCTAAAAACTTTATGTAATCGTCATCAAGTCCTAGCCTATCATAGTATTTATCCTCATCCCATTCCTCCAATTGTATAACCAAGTCGATGTTCATGTTGTCCCTTACTGAACCGACACCGTAAAGTGTCTTTATATCAAGTATTCCTATTCCTCTTATCTCTATATAATGCCGTATTATATCAGGTGAACTTCCTTGTAAGACGTAATCGCTGATTTTCCTTATCTCCGTTGCATCGTCAGCCACAAGCCTATGGCCTCTTTTTATAAGCTCAAGGGCTGTCTCGCTTTTTCCTATACCGCTTTCTCCCAATAAAAGCACACCAACACCATACACATCTACAAGATCTCCATGAATAGTAATCTGCGGTGCCAATTTTTCTTCCAAATAATTAATTAGTCTGCTTATGAATTTTGTAGATGATTCCTTTGTCCTCAATAGATAACGGCCATGCTTTTGTGCCGCATCTACGATTTCCCTTTTTATATTCAATCCCCTTGTGACGATTACACAAGGCACAGGGTATTCAAAAAATTTATCAGCCCTTTCTGCTAACAAATCGAGAGGCATTCCATCTATAAAAGCTGTTTCAACCATCCCTATAACTTGAACTCTCTCTTTAGCAAAATGCTCATAAAATCCTGAAAATTGAAGACCAGGTCTGTTTACATCACTTGTGGTTATATCGATCTTTTCCTTAGCTTCTACTATGACTTCTAAGTTCAGATCTTTAATTAAATCCTCAACAGAAACACTTAACAAATCTATTACCTCCTAACCGGCACTGCTGACCTTTACATTAATTATATTATTTTATATCAAATATGTAAATAAATTACCTTATCAACAAAACTATTTGTCGCAAATTATTTTTCTTGTATAATAGACTTGAATCTAAAATTGAGGGTGAGTAGCTTTGCTAAAAAATGATGTTTTGTTGATTTTGAAATCAAATAAAGGAAAATACATATCAGGTCAAGATTTGTGCGACAAGTTAAATGTTTCAAGGACAGCAGTGTGGAAGTGCATAAATGAGTTGAAGTCAGACGGCTACATCATAGATTCCAAACACAAATCAGGGTACATTCTTATGGAAGAACCTGATATCATAAATTACACTGAAATATCTCCACATCTAAAAACTGAATTTATAGGAAGAAACTATCTGTACTTCGATACAATATCATCCACAAATGACTATGCAAAAGAAATAGCTTCGGATTCTCCTGATGGAACGACAGTCGTTGCAGAAGAACAGACATCTGGAAGAGGTCGCATTGGCAGGCAGTGGCTCTCTTACAAAAAGCAGGGTATATGGATGTCTATTATACTAAAACCGGATATAGCACCTAATGACGCAGTTAAGCTGACACAAGTCGCAGCAGTATCATTGGTAGGCGCAATAAGAGAAACGACAAATTTGACATCTTACATAAAATGGCCAAATGACATAATCGTAAATGGTAAAAAAGCTTGTGGAATTCTGACAGAAATGAATGGCGAAATAGATAAGATAAATTTTATAGTAGTAGGCATAGGAGTAAATGTCAATGTTGTCAGTTTTCCGGTTGATTTGCAAAATAAGGCCACATCCCTTTTCATTGAGGCTTCAGAAAAAATAGATAGAAAGCTTTTAACGGCATCTATACTAAACAATTTTGAAAAGTATTATCGTACATTCCTTGATGAAGGATTTTTCAGCATTAGAAATCTGTGCAAAGAATACTCGTTGACATTGGAAAAAGATGTAAAAGTCATTATGAACAATAAGGAATATGTAGGACAAGCTATTGACATAGACGATGACGGCAATCTCATCGTCATGTTTAAAAACGGCGAAAAAAAAGCGATAACATCTGGTGAAGTATCGATAAGAGGTATAGCTGATTACGTCTAATATATATTTTTATATATTTTCAAATATACGCGTTACACACTGGAGAATCAATTTTTTTTAGTCGAATTTATTAACATTTGATAGAACCTTTTATTTATTTGTTTATTGAATATATAAGCAGTAACCCTATTTTCCACTTATAACAAAAGTTTAGACTAATAAAGTACCAAATCATTTGTTTTTCAAAATAAATTTATGATATTATTGATAATAAGAAGAATTTGTAAAGGTTGTGTTGATATGGAATGCATTAAAACAGTAAAATTTAAAATCAAAATAACAGATAAATCTTTCATTGATACTATAGCCATATACAATAAAGTATTATCGTATATAATCAGTATAATAAATGCTGAATGGAATACCATATCAACACTGCCATCTGTGAAAGATCAGTTAAACTTCATAGAAAAATTAATACACAATACAAAGAGAAACAAAGCAAAATACGATTTTGACAATGAATTCTACAAGTTTCCTTCATACTTAAGGAGAGCAGCTACAGCCGAAGCACTTGGTGCAGTAAAAAGCTATTATTCAAATCTCGAAAACTATCTTAAGAAAAAAGCTGAGTACGAGGAAAAAGGGAAAATACTAAAAGGTAAAATGCCTACATTAGGAACAAAAAGATATTCATATCCAGTGTTTTATAAAGACAATATGTTTGAGCGTACCAGAAATAATACAGCAAAAATTAAAGTTTACAAAAACAATGACTGGGTATGGCACGATGTAGAATTCAATACGAAAAATCTTAAGCATAGAGACATGACAAACTTCAAAGAAATGAATCCGACATTAGTAAAAAGCGGAAGAAAATATTATCTTCATTTCACATACAAAAAGACAGTTAAATTAAACAATGTTCCACTTAAAGACAGAACAATAATATCCGTTGATTTAGGATTAACCAATTCTGCCGTATGCAGTGCAATGAAATATGACGGAACTGTCATGGGAAGGATATTCATAAACCAGCCTATAGAAAAAGACCGTCTTTACCATAAAATCAACAAATTAGCAAAAGTACAAAAAATATCAGGCATTGGTAGAAAGCCTAACCTGTGGAGAAAAATAAACAACATCAAAAATCAGATTATTAATGATACTGTCCATCAAATAATAAAATTTGCAAAAAAATATAAAGCCGATGTAATAGTATTTGAGCATTTAGGAAAATTAAAATCAAAAGGCAATTATGCACGAAGAATGAGAATAAAACTGCAATACTGGGCAAAACAAAAAATACAGGAAAAAGTATGTGACATAGCACACAGCTATGGAATAAGAGTATCGTGGATCAATCCTAAAAACTCATCAGCATTAGCGTTTGATGGTACAGGAAAAGTGATAAGGAATAACAAAAAAGATATATGTGAGTTCACAACAGGCAAGAAATATCATGCGGATTTAAATGCATCGTACAATATAGGTGCAAGATATTTTATAAGAGAAATATTAAATCCTCTTTCTGAAAAGGAGAGGTTGCAGTATCAGGCAAAAGTTCCTGAGATTGCAGCGAGAAGTCGGCAGACCCTGTCTACATTAATTAGTCTAGTTAAAGCTATGTAATCATAATTGTGATTATATTGCGTGATTAGACTGTATTTATGACAGGCAGTTCTACTGTTAATGCAGTAGGAAGCTCCATCTATAACATTTCATGCTTAGATGGAGAGGCTTCACTAACATAAAGTAAAAGTTATTTATCACCTTTTCCATAGAATAGATAATTTTTGCTAATGATTATGGAAAATTATCAATGTTTTTAATTTAGTTTATCAATGACTTCTAAAATAATCATATACGGCATTAGCAGCCTTCTCATTCATTCCTTCAACTTTTTTAAGCTCATCGACTGTGGCATTTTTAATGCCATCAATTGTTTTAAAAGCCTTGTACAATGCTTTCATCCGCTTCTCACCAATGCCTGGTATGTTTAAGAGATCGCTTCTTAACTTTTTGCTTTTTGTATCTTTGTGGAATGTGATGGCAAATCTGTGGGCTTCATCTTGAATTTCAGCCACAAGCCTAAAAGCCTTGCCTGTCATAGGCATATCTATTTCTCCATCAGGTGAAACTAATCCTCTTGTCCTGTGTTTTGAATCTTTTACCATACCGTACACAGGAATCTCAACATTTAATTGTTGTAGCGCTTCTATTGCCGTTTTGACATGCCCCAATCCACCGTCAACAAGAATGAGATCTGGCATAATGTGGAACTTAGCCTTATCCTCTTTACGTTCACCAGTCTCAATCTGATTTTGCTCTTTAAGCCCGTGAGATATTCTCCTTGAAATGACTTCTCTCATGCTACCGTAATCATCTTGCCCCTCCACCGTCTTTATGATGAACTTTCTGTAGGACGATTTATGAGGTTTTCCATCTACAAATACGACCATCGACGCTACATTATCAGTTCCCCTTATGTTTGATATATCAAAAGCTTCAATTCTCTCGGCATAGTCAATTCCTATAAGATTGGATAACTCCGATACGGCATCGTTCTTCTGCCTTTCCATCTTTAAGTTTACGTCATTTTTTAAAGCTTCAAGGGCATTTTCATATACCATATCAACCAGATCTTTTTTCTTGCCTCTTGATGGAACGACGATAGACACTTTATTTCCACGCTTTTCAGAAAGCCATTCCATCAAAACATCCTTTTCTTCCATATCCACATCCAATATGATCTCTTTTGGCACATACGGTGCACTATCGTAAAATTGTTTCATAAAAGATGACATAATTTCACTTCTATCCATGTCATCAGTATTTTTCATAAAATAATGCTCTCTTCCGCTTACTTTTCCATCTCTTATAAAAAACACTTGAATACAAGCATCCTCTGCGCTTCTTGCCATAGATATTACATCTTGATCTTCTAAAGATGCAGAAACTATTTTCTGCTTCTCTGATGTCTTCTCAATTCCGTATATTTGATCTCTTAATTTTGCAGCCTTCTCAAATTCCATGTTTTCCGCTGCCTTTTCCATCTCTTCCTTTAGCTTTTTAAGCAGCACATCCCGCTTGCCTTCTAAGAACATCAAGACATCATCTGTCAGTTTTTTGTATTCCTCTTTTGTTATACGGCCTGTACACGGCGCTGAGCACAATCCGATATGATAATACAGACATTCTCTGTCTTTGCCCATATCTCTCTCTATGTTTCTGTTGCATGACCTTAAAGGAAACATATGTCTTAAAAGTTTTATCGTCTCCCTTACCGCAAACGCGCTGCTGTAAGGTCCAAAATACTTAGCACCGTCCATTTCAACTCTTCTGGTGAATACGATCCTTGGATAGTCTTCATTTACAGTTATCTTTATATAAGGGTAGTTTTTATCGTCTTTAAGCAGTATGTTGTACTTAGGCTTATGCTTTTTTATTAAGTTGCATTCTAATATTAGGGCTTCCAATTCTGTATCTGTCACAATGTACTCAAAATCTGCAACATGCTTTACCATTGTTCTGACTTTTGGAAGCTGATTTGACTGATTTTGAAAATACTGCCTTACGCGGTTTTTTAAGATGACAGCCTTTCCAACGTAAATAATCTTGCCGCTTGAGTCTTTCATTATATAGACGCCTGGTTTGTCAGGCAACAATTTTAATTTTTCTTCAATATTTATCATATCATCACCTTAAATGGTATATTTACACTATATCAATAGCCTAAATACGCCTTCATGATTTCTCTGGCAATAGGCGCAGCAGTAGCCCCACCAGCACCGCCATTTTCTATGATCACTGAGACGACGATCTTTGGATCGTCAGCAGGTGCAAATCCTACAAACCAAGCATGTGCTTGCCCATGTGGATTTTCTGCGGTACCTGTTTTGCCTGCAACAGTAATACCTGGTATCTGCGCAGCCGTACCTGTACCTTGCTGCACAACCCCTATCATAAGCTGTTTTATCTTATCAGCTACATCTTTTGTTATCGGATTTAGATATTTTTCTGGTGTCGTTTTTTCTAATATCTCCCCAGTGACTGGATTTTTGACGTAATCCATAAGATATGGTTTCATGATAACCCCACCGTTCGCAGGTGCCGAAGCCATTAAAGCCATTGTAAGCGGCGTGACTAAAATCTTGCCTTGACCAATGGAGCTTTCCGCCAATTGAACCTCGCCGTTTATCAGAGGAATTGATGGAAACTGATTCTTTTCAACAGGTATGTCAAATGGAACGCTGTCATTAATTCCATACTTGTTGGCCATAGCCTCTAAGTCTGAACGTCCCAATTGAAGTCCTATCTTTACAAAAGAAGTATTGGAAGAAACGTAAAATGCCTTTTGAAATCCTATAGTTCCATAGGCTATACTATCATAGTTTGTTATCTTGTTTCCATCAACCGTTACATATCCTACATCGTTAAATGTTTGATTGTAAATATCCGGTTTGTACGTCAAAGCGGCAGAAGCCGTTATGATTTTAAATATTGAACCTGGAGGGTACAATCCCTGTGTAGCTCTATTTAAGACGACATGATCAGGACTATTCATCACACTGCTCCAGTTTTCGCCTAAAGTATTTGGATCGTAGGACGGGGACGATGCTAACGCCAACACTGCACCTGTTTTTGGATCTAAAGCCACTACAGCACCTTTTCTGCCACCCAAAAGGCTATATGCTAAATCCTGCAGTTTTTTATCTACAGTCAGTACCACATCATCGCCAACCTGACTTTTTCCTAAGACAGTCTCTCTTAAAAAAGTCATAGGATCTGTATTGATCATTCCAAGCAGTTCTCTGTCGTACGTGTTTTCTATACCTGTACTGCCTTGTTGATATATCCTCCTGCTGTAGCCGATTATATCTGCAAAAGGCGCCCCATCAGGATACTGCCTAATTTGTTCACCATTTACAATAGTGCTTTTTGCCAGGATATTGCCATTTCTATCATAAATGCTTCCTCTTAAAATCTTTTTTTCCTGTTCAATCAGCCTTTTGTTATAGACGCTGTATGAACTTGTGATAAGTTTATTCTTTTCATATAACTGAAAGTAAGAAAGATACGCTATGAGGCTAAAAAAAAGGATTGAAAAGACGGCAAAAAGTATTTTAATGTTGCGGTTCATACTGTTCAACATCCTCATCCTCTCTCACTGCGATGCCGTTTAACATGCCCAATGTTATAAAGCTCATTACCATTGAACTTCCGCCGTAGCTTACAAAAGGAAGTGTCACGCCTGTCAATGGTATGAATTTTATGACGCCGCCTATTATTGTAAAAACTTGTAAACTGAATATGCTGGTAAGTCCTATAGCAATCAAAGCGCCAAATTCATCTTTGGCCTCTAAAGCGACTTTTATGCCTCTGTACATTATCACAAAGTAGACCAAGATTATAGCAACAGCTCCCAACATCCCAAACTCTTCACTAATGGCTGAAAAAATAAAATCGCTGGCCACAACCGGAATATATTCGGGATGCCCCATGCCAAGACCAGTGCCAAAAAAGCCTCCTGCACCTATTGCAAAAAGAGACTGAGCAATTTGGTATGTCTTCCCAGGTACATCCATCCATGGATTTAGCCATGCCTGTATTCTAACGCGAACATGATTAAAAAGAAAGTACGAAATGACGCCTCCAATTCCTAAAAAAGCTACACCTACGCCTGTGTAAAGCACGCTTGAAGTCGCCACAAATATCATAAACATCGTTGTAAGGTAAAACAGTAGTGCAGTACCAAGGTCTTTTTCAATCACTAAAACCCCTACAATCAAAATTGTTATTGCGCCTATTTTTATTATGTCGTTTGTGGTCTTATGGTCTTTTAAATACCTTGCAAGGTATATTATATAAATTATCTTAACCACTTCAGATGGCTGTACTGAAACGGAACCAAACGTAAGCCAGTTTTTAGAACCACCTATTTCCTTTCCAAATATAAATGTGGAAAACAACAAAATAAAGGATATTGCTAAATACACGTAGTCTCCGTACTTAACCTTGTAAAAAAAATCATAATGGAGAGAAGCGTATGATGAAGCAAAGTACAAAATAAAGCCTATAAATATCCAAGCAATCTGCTTCAATATCAAATCAGGCGCCACTCTGTATATCATTATGAGGCCCATCTCTGCCAAGAAAGAGCTTAGTATAATAAGCTGAATTTCTCCCATGGGAAAAAGCCTAACATGCAGATAATAAACAATGTAAATAAGCGGCAAAAAGGCTATCGTAAAGTAAATCGTATCAAACCCTTTAGGCTTATGATATATAAAAAGCAACATAAAGGCGATTACAAATATCAAAAAAACATCTTTCATAGCCTTCGAGCCAGTCTTAACATACTCTTCCATCAGATACCACCTTAAATCAAAAATCTGTACTCTTCATTCCCCAGTTTTATCACATCTTCATTTTTCAATCTGGCAATGTTTTTTACACGCCTACCATTTACAAATGTCCCGTTTGTGCTATTTAGATCTTGTATGATGTATTTTTTACCCTTTTTTCTGATCATGGCATGTTTACTGGATACATAAGGATTATCAACGACTATATCGCAATCATCGGCTCTGCCAATTGTTGTCACTTCAAAAAGGTTAAAGCTACCCATACCTGAAAGAGAAACCAACTTTGCCTTTGTAATCTCTCTTTCTTTTCTTACACCTTTAATGTCAAGGTAAATAATCTTAAAAACTCTGTACAAAAAAAGATATATAAGCAGTAATAATACATATTTTAATATGTTTGCTGCCAGTTGATACATAAAAACACCTCATTATCTGGCAAGAATTTTTTTCAAAAATTGCCCCGTATACGATAGGCTGTTTTCAGCCACTTCCTCTGGTGTTCCAGTAGCCACAATAGTTCCTCCTCTGTCTCCGCCCTCAGGTCCCATGTCAATGATGTAATCAGCAGATTTAATTACGTCAAGATTGTGCTCTATCACAATTACAGTATTGCCACCATCTACAAGTCTGTTTAGCACATCCAAAAGCCTGTCGACATCTGCAAAGTGAAGACCTGTAGTAGGCTCATCAAGTATATAAACCGTCTTGCCTGTAGAACGCCTTGATAATTCAGTCGCCAATTTGACTCTTTGGGCCTCGCCACCAGAAAGCTGCGTAGAAGGCTGCCCTAACTTAATATAACCTAATCCCACATCATTTAATGTCTCCAACTTGCTTTTTATCCTTGGTATATTGGCAAAAAACTCCAACGCTTCTTCCACCGTCATATTTAAGACATCAGATATATTCTTACCCTTGTATTTTATATCCAAAGTTTCTCTATTATACCTGTTGCCTTTACATACTTCACATGGCACATACACGTCTGGAAGAAAGTTCATCTCAATCTTTATTATACCATCGCCACTGCAGGCCTCGCACCTTCCACCTTTAACGTTGAAACTAAAGCGACCAGGTTTATAGCCTCTCATCTTAGCATCCGGCGTATTTGAAAATAGTTCTCTAATAGGATCAAATACACCAGTATACGTAGCTGGATTTGATCTGGGGGTTCTTCCTATAGGAGACTGGTCGATGTTTATGACTTTGTCTATATTCTCAATTCCTTCTAATGCAGCATATTTCCCAGGCAAGTCTTTTGCTTTGTACAATTTTTGTGCCAGCGCTTTGTAGAGAATTTCGTTTATAAGGGTACTTTTGCCTGACCCAGATACACCTGTTATACATATCAGTATGCCAAGCGGAAACGTGACATCTATATTTTTCAAGTTGTTCTCAGCCGCACCGCGAATTGTCAGGTAGTTACCATTAGGCTTTCTCCTCGTCTTAGGAACATCGATTTTTTTCTTCCCACTTAAGTACTGACCAGTAAGGGATTCTTCACATGCCATGATATCTTCCACTGTTCCTGCAGCAACGATTTTACCTCCGTGCTCTCCAGGACCTGGACCTACGTCGACGATGTAATCTGCAGCAAACATGGTATCCTCATCGTGCTCAACCACAATCAACGTATTTCCTTGGTCCTTCAACTTCTTAAGGGAATTTAAAAGCCTTTCGTTATCTCTTTGATGAAGCCCTATGCTGGGCTCATCAAGTATATAAGTAACTCCTACCAATCCTGAACCTATCTGGCTGGCAAGCCTTATCCTTTGAGACTCTCCACCTGATAATGTACCTGCATTTCTTGAAAGAGTAAGGTAATCTAATCCTACATCTTTTAAGAAATTAAGCCTAGCTTTAATCTCTTTAATTATCTGATGTGCAATAAACTCTTCTCTTTCTGTCAATTTAAGCTCATCCATAAATTGCAGAAGTTCTGTCACAGAAAAATCTGTCATCTTGTTTATAGATATGCCACCTACAGTGACAGCCAACACTTCGGGTTTTAGACGTGCACCATGACAGTCAGGACATACGATTGGCCTCATGTACTTTTCTATTTCTTCCCGCATAAAGCTTGAATTAGTAGAATTATACCGTCTCTCCAAGTTATTTACTATTCCCTCGAATCCATGCCTTTTGCCGTTTTTATCTTTCCCATACAACAATACATTTATCAAATCATCGCTGTACGCTTCTAATGGAGTATTCTCACTATATCCATAGCTTTCTACAAGGTTTAAAATATTTTGATACGTGTAACTTTCCTGTGATACGATAAATCCAGAAAACACCCCATCTTTTAACGACTTGCTTCTATCTCTTATCAGCAAATCCGGATCGATTCTCATAAATTCACCTAATCCAGCACACGTTGGGCAAGCACCATAAGGGCTGTTAAAAGAAAACATCCTTGGAGAAAGTTCTTCAATGCTTATGTTGCAGTCAGGGCATGAATACTTCTCAGACATCGTAAAGCTTTCTTGCCCTATGACATCAATTGTGACGATTCCATCTGACAGCTTTAGTGCAGATTCTATTGAATCTGTAAGCCTTGACTCGATATGTGGTTTTACAATTATTCTGTCTACAACAACCTCTATAGTGTGTTTTTTGTTTTTTTCTAATTTTATGTCTTCGCTTAAATCGTACATTATACCATCTATTCTCACTCTTACGTATCCGCTTTTCTTTACGTCTTCCATGAGCTTCTGGTACTCGCCTTTGCGTCCTCTTATGATAGGCGAAAGGACTTGTATCCTTGTGCCTTCATCCAACTTCATTATTCTGTCTACCATCTGATCAACTGTCTGCATGGAGATCTCTCTGCCACATTTAGGGCAATGTGGTATACCTATCCTTGCATACAATAGCCTCAAATAATCGTATATTTCTGTAACCGTCCCTACTGTTGAGCGAGGATTTCTGTTAGTAGTCTTCTGATCTATGGATATTGCAGGTGACAAACCTTCGATGTACTCCACATCTGGTTTGTCCATCTGTCCTAAAAATTGTCTCGCATAGGCTGACAAAGATTCTACATATCTCCGCTGTCCTTCCGCATATATCGTATCAAATGCCAATGACGACTTTCCTGAGCCAGAAAGCCCTGTTATAACGACAAATTTGTCTCGGGGTATTTCAACATCTATATTTTTTAAATTGTGGACTTTTGCACCTTTAATTACGATTTTATCTATTGCCAATTTGCTTCTTCCTTTCATGTGTGTGAAAAATTGCAATAGCAATCATATAGCATTTTTCATCATCTTTTGGAGTTCGAAAATCCTATCTCTGAGTTTTGCGGCTTTTTCAAATTCAAGGTCTTTTGCAGCTTTTTTCATCTCTTTTTCAAGCTCATTTATCATTTTCTCAATAGACACCTTGTCTATTACTTCTGCCTTCTTCACTTTATAAGTGCCCTTATCTTCAGCTACCTTTGTAGCCTCTATCACATCTCTTATGCCTTTTACAATCGTCTTTGGCGTAATGCCGTGCTTTTTGTTGTATTCCATCTGTATGGCTCTTCTTCTATTGGTTTCATTTATGGCGTTTTTCATAGATTCCGTTACAACATCTGCATACATGATGACTCTTCCCTCTGCATTTCTTGCAGCACGTCCTATAGTCTGTATAAGTGAAGTTTCAGAGCGCAAAAAACCTTCTTTATCTGCATCGAGAATGGCAACCAAAGCAACTTCAGGCAAATCCAAGCCTTCTCTCAATAGATTTATTCCGATTAAGACGTCAAACTTGCCAAGCCTCAAATCCCTTATTATCTCCATTCTCTCTATCGTCTCGATATCCGAATGGAGGTATTTCACTTTTACACCCATGTCCCTAAAATAATCTGTCAAGTCTTCAGCCATCTTTTTCGTCAAAGTCGTGACTAATACCCTGTATCCTTTTTCAACAGTCATTTTTATCTCGCTTAGCAGATCATCTACTTGCCCTTTAACAGGTTTAACAACTACTTCTGGGTCTACAAGCCCTGTTGGCCTTATTATCTGCTCAACAACCCTCTCAGAGTGCTCTAATTCATATGGCCCTGGCGTAGCAGAAACACATATAAGCTGATTTATCCTTTCTTCAAATTCCTCAAATTTCAGAGGCCTATTGTCAAATGCAGACGGAAGCCTAAATCCAAAATCTACTAAAGACTCTTTTCTTGCTCTATCACCATTGTACATGCCTCTAATCTGCGGTATTGTAACATGGGATTCATCGATGAACATCAAAAAATCATCAGGGAAATAATCTAATAGCGTATAAGGTGGGCTTCCAGCAGCCCTGCCTGATATGTGCCTCGAATAATTTTCTATACCGGAACAATAGCCAACTTCTTGAAGCATCTCGATGTCGTAATTGGTCCTTTGTTTAAGCCTTTCAGCTTCTAAAATTTTCCCTTGATCTTTAAGCTCTTTATACCTTTCTTCCAGCTCTTTTTCTATGCTTTCTATGGCTTTTTTCAACTTTTCCTTCGATGTAGCATAGTGTGATGCTGGAAAGATAGCCACATGGCTTCTTTCGCCGATTATCTCGCCAGTCAATACATCTATTTCTGTGATTCTATCGATCTCATCGCCAAAAAGCTCGATCCTGATTGCTTTGTCAGATGATGATGCTGGGAAAACCTCTATTACATCACCTCTTACCCTAAACTTGCCTCTTACAAAATTTATGTCATTCCGTTCGTATTGAATGTCAACAAGTTTCTTTAAAATCTCATCTCTATCTTTTATCATGCCAGGCCTTAAAGAAAGCATAAGCTCCTCATAATCCTCCGGATCACCTAATCCATATATACATGAAACACTGGCAACGATAATCACGTCTCTTCGCTCGAAAAGGGCTGCAGTAGCTGAATGCCTAAGTTTATCAATTTCTTCATTTATGGATGCATCTTTTTCAATATAAGTATCTGTCTGTGGAACATAAGCCTCTGGTTGATAGTAGTCATAGTAACTTACAAAGTATTCTACAGCATTCTCTGGAAAGAATTCTTTAAACTCTGCGCAAAGCTGAGCCGCTAACGTCTTATTATGTGCAATTACAAGTGTAGGTTTATTGACATTCTTTATGATATTTGCCATAGTGTATGTCTTGCCAGAACCGGTGACCCCCAATAGCGTCTGACACTTAAGGCCCATGTTTACGCCTTCTGTCAATTTTCTTATTGCCTCCGGCTGATCACCTGTAGGCTTATAATCTGATACAAGTTTGAACTCACTCATTACAAACACCTTCTATAAACATTCCCAAGCATTTTATAATATTATACCATATATAAAAAATCAACACAAACATATGTTTTTAGCCGGCACGGGCCGGCTTTCAACATATCTTTACTACACCATTTATGTATTTGGGAACAATTGAAAACATATCTATCGTTGTGCAAAACTCCACATCATCATGATAACCTAATTTTTCTATCCTGTTTAAATGATAACCGTATTTCATTATGTCTAAAACATTGTCTTTAAATGATTCATATAGAAAATATGACGCCTTTGACAAATCATCGCTTTCATACGGCTTTAGTTCTTTAAGCTTATGCAAAATAGCGCCAGCAGTTATAATATCATCGATAGAGAATTTTCCCTCGGTGCCAGCGCAGATGATTACTACATCTTTATCTTCTCTTTGGATGTATTCTGCAATAGATGAAACATTTAAAAGGCACCCAACAACGACATCATCTGATGAAGAAGCTTTTTTTAAAGCCCTCGTACCATTAGTAGTCGTCAATATGATAGTTTTTCCTTCTACAACATCTTTTGAATATTCCAAAGGCGAGTTGGAAAGATCAAACCCATCGATTTTGACGGCATTTCTCTCCCCACCTAATAATATTTCATCTTTGTCAAAATTGTAAGACAGGTTTACAGCTTCTTCAATATCTGCTACTGGTATGACCTCTTTTGAACCATTGACAAGGGCTGTCGTTATGACACTGGTAGCCCTAAGCGTATCTATCACAACCACCAATTTACCTTTCAATGTTTTATCAGAAACAGCATTGTATGTTTCATAAGTTTCTACAAACATCCGCTTTACCTCCTAATGCTTTTTCGTAAACTTCCGCAACAAGCTTTTTATCAAACCTCCATTTTCCATCTCACTTATGCTGTATAAATTATCCGGATACTGCGGTACGATAAGCAGTCCAAGCCAATTTATCCCTTTACAATTTCTGTATTCATATCTGACAAAACTGCCATCAGTCTCTCTTACTGTAATAAACAATATGGTTGGATTTGTTGAAAGCAGTCTTTTAATGTCATCTTCACTGTTAATCTGAATATCATTTATCTTTAAAACTACATCGCCTGGCTTTATCCCAATTTGTTCAGCAGGAGAATTTTTTACTACAGACAGCACCATCAAACCAGTATCTTGGTATTCAAAAAGCGGTTTTTTCGTCTTTTCTTCCCTCTGCCCAATTATAATGATTAACTCGTGCGCCAATGGTCCAAAGATAGCCGCAATCCATTTGAAAATATATATTTTAATGCTTAAAAGAGATAAGCCTATTAATATTAAGCTAAAGCCCAGAAGCCTTATGGACGATCTATGGGCTCTTTTCTTAGGCATCTCTGTAAGAGCTATATCTCCATATCCGAGTGCAGCAACTACAGGCATCATGATAAATACGATATTTTTCAGATTCGAAGAAGGCCCTAATAGAGGCCACCAATCAGGCATGTTTATGGATGATGCACCACCTAATATGGCTGTCGTCGTTGACAAGGCAATAAAAGGTATAGGCCAAAATTTCTGCATCGTATATCCACCGGCAACATTGCCGTTTTTTAGCCTTACAAACACAGGTATGCTGTTTGCTGAACCATCCAGGTAAATGAGTATGCTTTCCATGAGATGGAGAATGCCTACTATAGCCATAAGCCCCGATACATTTACGTTTGGATATCCAATCATCAAGCTAATAAGTGATACAATCCCACCAGCGTAAGAAAAGCATATATACCTCGGATTTATCAGCATAAGCAGTATTGCAAGCGGAAATACGTACTCTATGCCAATATTATCTATTGTTATTCCTAAAAAAACTATCACTATGCTACCCAAAATGCCTATCAAAAAGCCATATATGACAGAATCCAAAACCTGATCTTTAAGGGATGTTTGCTCTTTTCCCACCATCTGCCTTTCAATCTCTACATTCCTCTTGTACTGAAAGTAGATAAAAGCGACGACAAGCCACACGAAAGGGTTTAAGATCATCAACGCAATAGATTTAATTATAAGCCATATTAAATTAATATATATCATATAAACACCTTATTTGATCTCTGATTTTACTATGTCGTATGCTTTTATAAGCTGTGTATCGCCTTTCAAATCTGGTGTATCCGTCACGACATAGTTTTTTGGAAGCTCAACAACGTAGTTTGGCTCAATGCCCTTCCCTTGGATGTTTACACCGCTTGGAGTATAGTATCTTGCAGATGTATACTTAAGAGCAGTACCATCGCCAAAATCTATGACAGATTGTACCAAACCTTTGCCAAATGTCTTTGTGCCCACAAGCACTCCAACTTTTCTGTCTTTTATTGCACCTGACAGTATTTCAGAAGCGCTGGCACTTCCACCATTAACAAGGACAGCTATTGGCTTTTGCAATCCTGGCCCTTTTGCATATATCACTTGGTTGTCCTTGCTTTGTCTGCCTTTTGTAGATACTATAAGGCCCTTTGGCAACAGTTCATTAGCGATATTGACACATTGCTCCAATATGCCGCCTGGATTATCTCTTAAATCTATGATAAGTCCTTTTAATCCCTGCGATTTAAGACTATCAAGAGCCTTTGTAAAATCAGCAGATGTGTTTTCATCAAACATCGTCATCTTGATATAGCCTATGTTGCCTGGCAGCATAGTGCTGCTTACCGTCTGCAATTTGATTATTTCTCGCGTCAAAGTCTTAGTAATAAGCTTATTGTCTCTCATCAAAACAAGTGAAACCTTCGTGCCTTGAGGGCCTTTCATCAAAGAAACAGCTTTATCTAAATTATTTCCATTAACCTTAACATTGTCTACAGATACTATTATATCACCAGATTTTATTCCAGCTTTCTCTCCCGGCGTCCCTTTCATCGGTGAAACAACTACAATATGCCCATCTTTGTCAACTGAAACCACGATACCAACGCCTGCATAAGAACCTGTCGTCTGTGTCGTGAAATCTTGGTAATCTTTCTTATCCATGTAAACTGTATATGGATCTCCAAGGGAACTGGCAAGCCCCTTTATCGATCCATCCACAAGTTTAGATTGATCTATCTTATCGACATAATCATTTGTCAGTATGTTCTCAACTTGAAAAAGCTTGCTGTACTGCTTAATAAGGTTGTACTCTTCTCTCGGTACAATCACCGAACCACCGTATGCAAGTGGTACAAGCCTTGTGAGGTAAAAAGTCATTATGCTGCTTACAAATACAAGTAAAACCGCACCAGCAACCATTCTTTTTTTATTCATATATTTATCCATTCCTTTCTTTAAAGCCAAAATATTAAACTGCCAAATATCAAAACAGTTCTCTAAATTATATGATGTTACATCTTATTATACAATAATATGATGACAAAAAAAATAGACCGGTTATTTTAACCAGTCCATAGGATTTACAGGTACTCCATTTTTTCTTACTTCAAAATGGCAGTGAGGTCCTGTCGACAGTCCAGTGCTGCCAGCTTTTGCTATTTGTTGGCCTCTCTTCACCGTTTCACCGACTGTAACTAAAAGTTCAGAGTTATGACCGTATAAAGTAGTTATGCCACCGCCATGATCGATTATTACCGCGTTTCCGTATCCACCATAGTATCCTGCGTATATGACTTTGCCATCTGCTGCAGCAACTATAGCTGCTCCATATGATGCGGCTATATCGATTCCTGTATGCATTATATATTCATGCAAAATAGGGTGATACCTTGTGCCAAACGGCGATGTTATTGTTGAACTGCTGGGAACAGGCCATCCAAGCTTTCCCCCTGTATAAACTGTGTTAGAGGACTGCAATTTGGCTATGGTGCTCTCCAATTGCTTTGACTGCTCTAAAAGAGCCTTTTCCTGCTCCTCATATAGCTCTTGTTGCCTCTCTAAATCTCTCATGAATCCTTCCCTTGATGACAAGGCAACTTGAATATCTCTTTTTCTGGCCTCTACCTGATTTTTGTAATTTTCTGCATCCTGCTTTGCCACAGCTAACTGTTTCGTTTTTTCTTCAACAGTCTTTCTCTGCTGCTGATACGAATTTAGGAGATTGACATCAAACCCAACAAGCCTTTCTACTAAATCAAGCCTTGTTACAAAGTCAGCAAAGCTTTTTGCACTTAAAAGCACATCAAGATAACCTGTTTCTCCACCGCTTATGTACATGGCCCTTACTCTTTCTTTCAATATATCCCTTTGACTTTCTTCCGTCTTTTTGGCCGTATCAAGCTCTTGCTGTGCTATATTTAATTTCGCTATCGCATCGTTTAATTTCGCCTCTGCGTCATTAAGCTGTTTTGTGGTATCATTCAACTTCATGTCGAGATCTTGTATTTCCTTTTGTATATCCTGCTTTTGACTTGCAATCTGGTTCTGCTTAGCCTTGTTTTGATTTATAGCACTTTGAACATTGTTTAATTTGTTTTTTGCGTCTTGCAGTTGGTCAGCTCTGGGAAATGATGTCGTAAGAAGCATCACTGAAATTAATAATGTAAAAATTATCTTCCTCCATTTTCCTTCCCTCAATAATATACCTCCTCAGACATTTAAAAATCTCTTTATAGATATGCCACTGCCAATGGCGCCTATTAAGGAACCCATAGCCAAAAAGTACACAAGTGATTGCTTTATCACGACACCTGCAGGAAGAAGCGTAAATATAATCAATTTGTTGTTCACAAGGTCTGAAGCATATCCGTATATAAAGCCCAATATAGCTATAGCCAGCACTGAACCGACAAGCCCTAACACAATGCCTTCTACAAGGAATGGCCACCTGATAAACCAATCTGTAGCGCCAATATACTTCATGATGTTAATCTCTCTGCGGCGTGCAAACACTCCCAATTTAATTGTGTTTGAAATTATTACAACTGAAATTATAAAGAGAATAAGTATCACAAAGAGGCCAACAATCCTTATTATCTTTATAATTCCCAGCAGTTTATCTACCACATCTTGTCCATAGCTTACCTGCGTTACACCGTCAATCTTTTTTATCTCTTCTGAAACTTGCTTCATCATGTTTGCATCTGTCACTTTGACTATAAAAGACTGCGGCATCGGATTGTCATTTTCCAAGCCATTTACTAAATAGCTTTTGTCACCCAACTGTTTTTTAAAATTATTAAGAGCGTCTTTTTTAGACTCAAACGTTATGGATTTTACACCGCTTATTGCCTTTATCTCCTCACCCACTTTTGCCACTTTAGCAGCATCATAATTATCATTTATGAATGCTTTAAGCTCCAATTGCGATTCAACTTGGATGGCCATAGAATCCACGTTAAGTATGATTATCAAAAACAGCCCTAATATCAGCAGTGCCGCCGTAACAGAAGTAATAGATGCAACTGTCATCGCTCTGTTTCTTTTGACATTCGTAAGACCTTCTTTTATGTAATATGCTGCAGTATTAAGCTTCATATCCGTAAACACCTCTCATCTCATCTCTTACTATATTCCCTTTTTCAAGAGCAATGACCCTTTTCTTCATCGAATCAACAATATCTTTCGCATGTGTAGACATTATTACAGTTGTTCCCCTTTTATTGATTTCAGACAGCAATTTTACTATTTCCCATGACGTATCAGGATCTAAATTACCCGTAGGTTCATCAGCCACAAGAATCGAAGGCTCATTTACAATCGCCCTTGCAATTGACACCCTCTGCTGTTCGCCACCAGACAATTGCTGCGGATATGAATTGGCTCTTTCGCTTAATCCAACTAAAGACAAAACCATCGGTACCCTTCTTCTTATATACTTAGGCTCAGCTTCCACAATCTGCAGTGCAAATGCAATATTCTCATACACTGTTTTATTCGGCAAAAGTTTAAAATCCTGAAACACTACGCCAATATTTCTCCTTAAATACGGCACTTCTTTTCTTTTCAACTTTGTTATATCTTTTTTATCTACAAAGATACTTCCTGTAGTAGGAATTTCTTCTCTCAAAAGAAGCTTTAATATCGTAGATTTCCCCGCACCACTTGGCCCCACCAAAAAGACAAACTCGCCATTGTCAATCGTAAAATTGATATTTGAAACAGCGATAATGTCATTTTTGTACTTCTTTGAAACCCCAACAAATTTAATCATTTCCTGCAACATTCCTTTCGAAATTATTTTTACTATGGCAAAAATTTCGCAAACGTCATTAAAACCTTAAGTATTACGGCATCATTAAACTGTTTAGGATCAAATCCTGTCAACTTATGTATTTTATCTAATCTATAAACTAAAGTGTTTCTATGGATGTACAAATCTCTTGATGTCTCACTTAAATTCAAACTATTCCTGAAAAAAGCATTGAGAGTCGTAACAAGTTCATCGTCATTGAAATAATCCAAATTGCTATCTGTAAAAGCCATAAGAAACCTCTTAATGTCATCATCTGAAAGCTTCAATAACAACTCCTCTAAGGCATAGCTTCTGTAAAAGTAAATCCCCTTCTCATTGTTATCAATTTTTTTCCCAAATTTCAATGCTGTAGACGCTTCATCATAGCCTTTGCTTATCTCTTTAAAATTGTAGGCTTTGTTTGAAACACCCATATCTATCCTAATATATATTTCGGATTCTATTGTATCCTTTAAAGTTTTTGCAGCCATATCAATATCCGTTAAAGCTGTCTCTAAAAGCAAAACAGCAAATCTATTTTCACTTAGAATGATGGTTTGATAGCTGTTCTTTTCAAATATGTGCCCCACCATCTTATAGGCATCATAAATCTGCTCACTTGACTCAATTATTATAACTCTATAAAGTTCTTTTTCCTCGATTTTAAATTTTTGAAAGTAATACTCCATCTCATCGCCTTTTAAATCACCTAAAAGAAGCTTTAAAAGCAAGTCATCTTTCGACAACTGATTTGACATGTGTTCAAAGCTCATTGACAACAGCATGACAATGTTTCGAGCCTTCTCACCAGTACCTTTAACGCCGACAGTCAAAAAACGCCATCCGTTTACAAATATGTTGTAGAAAGTCATGGCTTGACATTCGTATACATCCTTTTTATCTATAAATTCTCTGTTTACGACAAAAATTCCTTCTTTTTTTAAAGAATTTTCTTCACCTGAAAAGATCAACTTGCCATCTTTATCGATGAGATATATTGGAACATCTACATATCTTTGAAAATCTCTAACGGCTTTTTTAATATTATCGTAAATACTCATACAATACCACCTTAATATAAAGTATATAATAATTATACAATATTTTGTAGTAGAAAAAATAGGTATTGTAGAAATTAACAAAATTTTGCCGTAAAATGTCACAAGCGTTTTTTGACAAAACTACTTTATGAATTTCTACATTTTTGTATTGCAATTTTCAAAAAATGTAATATAATATTGATAACACTCTTATCGAGCTAAAAATTTGGCTTCAAACGGTTTACTGTAAGAATATGCTGCAGTAAACTTTTTCTAAAAATTGCAGTTTACAAAAAAAATATTGCACATAAAAAATTTTAAGGGGGTTATAAAATGTTGAAAGAAGGAAATATAAGGATACCTTCTGGGTGCGCTATTAGCGGCATAATAGATAGATCTGGAGCGGTTTTTTCTGGCCAGATAATTGCCGATTCGATTGCAACGATGCATGATAGATCAAACGGCCTTGGTGGTGGTTTTGCTGCCTATGGCATTTATCCTGAGTTTAAAGAGCATTACGCATTCCACATGTTTTACGACAACACAAAGGCAAAACAGGAAACTGAAGAATTGCTTAAAGCAAATTTCGTCATAGCTTACGAGGAAAAAATACCTACAAGAAAAACAGAAAGCATAAAAAATGCTCCTCTTATCTACAGATACTTTGCATTGCCTAAACTTGAAGTGTTAAATGCCAATGAAATTACCGATGAAGATTTCGTCGTTAAATTTATCTTCAATGTAAATAAAAACGTGGATGGAGCGTATATTTTCTCCAGCGGCAAAAACATGGGTGTCTTTAAAGCAGTTGGTTATCCAGAAGACGTAGCTGAGTTTTACAAATTAGAAACTTACAATGGCTACATGTGGACAGCTCATGGCAGATTTCCTACTAACACTCCTGGATGGTGGGGCGGTGCACATCCTTTCAATCTTTTAAACATTTCAGTAGTGCACAACGGCGAGCTTTCTTCCTATGACACGAATAGAAAGTACTTAGAAGAATTCGGATATTCTTGCACGCTCCAGACAGATACTGAAGTCGCTGCGTACATCTTCGACCTGCTGTTGAGAAAGCACAATCTCCCAGTGTCTTTGGCAGCAAAAGTCGTAGCGTCACCTCTGTGGAATCAGGTAGAACGCATGTCTTTAAAAGAAAAAGAGCTTTATCACAGTCTCAAAATAATATACAGCAAGGCTTTATTAAATGGTCCTTTCTCGTTGATCGTAACATACGATAATGGTTTCATCGCCATCAATGACAGGATAAAATTAAGACCATTAACAGCCGCAAGCCACGGCGATGTAATTTACGTCGCAAGCGAAGAATCAGCTATAAGGCAAGTCTGCAAAAATCCTGATAGAGTGTGGATACCTAAAGGTGGAGAGCCTGTAATTGCAGAGATCGACCAGCAAAACGTATCTGAGATTTTCAATAAAAAGGAGGTTACTGCATGAGCCTTAATTACCTTACGCCAGAATTTAAAGTGATAAGAGATTACGATAAATGCATAAACTGCAAAGTCTGCATGAGACAATGTGCAAATGAAGTACACAGCTACGATGAAGACTTAGGCAAAATGGTAGCTGACGATTATAAATGCGTAAATTGCCAAAGATGTGTCGTAATGTGCCCTACACACGCTTTAACAATAGTAAAACATCCTCAAGTTTTCAGAGAAAACGCCAACTGGACTTACGATGCCATAAGAGATATATACAGACAAGCAGAAACAGGGGGAGTTCTTCTATCGGCCATGGGCAACGACAGGCCATATCCTATTTACTGGGATAAGATGGTGATTAACGCAAGTCAGGTTACAAACCCTTCTATAGACCCATTAAGAGAGCCAATGGAGTTAAAAATTTTCATAGGTAGAAAGCCAGATAAAATAGAATTGGACGAAAATTTAAACGTAACGACAAAAATGCCTCCGCAGCTAACATTAAATTACCCTATAATGTTTTCTGCCATGTCGTATGGTTCAATAAGCTACAATGCTCATGCATCACTGGCAAGAGCAGCAAAAGAGTTGGGCATATACTACAATACTGGTGAAGGCGGTCTTCATAAGGATTTTAGAAAATACGGTCCTAATACAATCGTTCAAGTAGCATCAGGTAGATTTGGAGTTGATAGAGAATACTTAAAAACTGCTGCAGCAGTTGAGATAAAGATTGGTCAAGGTGCAAAACCTGGAATTGGTGGTCATTTGCCTGGTGAAAAAGTAAGCGAGGACATTTCTGAAACAAGAATGATACCTGTAGGCAGCGACGCCATATCGCCTGCGCCACACCATGACATCTATTCAATTGAAGATTTAAGTCAGTTGATATATTCGCTAAAAGAAGCAACAGACTACAAAAAACCTGTCGGTGTAAAGATAGCTGCAGTCAACAATGTGGCAGCCATAGCATCTGGCATCGCAAGAGCCGGTGCTGACTACATCGCTATAGATGGCTTTAGAGGTGGTACAGGTGCGGCTCCAAAGCGCATAAGGGATAATGTAGGAATTCCAATTGAGTTTGCCATCGCATCAGTAGATTCAAGGCTTCGCTCAGAAGGCATAAGGCACACCATCTCCCTCATCGCAGCAGGCAGCATAAGAAGCAGTGCTGACATAGTAAAGGCAATTGCGTTAGGCGCTGATGCCGTTTATATAGGTTCTGCAGCACTTATTGCACTTGGTTGCCATATGTGCCAACAGTGTTACACCGGAAAATGCAATTGGGGAATAGCTACTCAAGATCCTAATCTCGTAAAAAGATTAAACCCTGAAATAGGATACAAAAGGCTTATAAACCTCATTACAGCTTGGGGCCATGAGATACAGGAGATGCTTGGCGGTATGGGTATAAACGACATTGAAAGCCTAAAAGGCAACAGGCTTATGCTAAGAGGAATAGGCATGACACAGAAAGAACTGGATGTATTAGGCATACTGGCAGCCGGAGAATAAAATCTTTTAATATTACATTTATCAACTATTAATCTATCATATTGAATGAAAGGATTGAAATATATGAAGAAGGTTTATGCCAAGGAAGAAGTTTGCGTCGGATGCAAACTTTGCGAGGTATACTGTATAACATCCCACTCCAAGTATAAAGATGTTTTGAAGGCATACAAACTCGACAGCAACCGTCCAGCTCCAAGAATCGTTGTAGAAGAAAATCGTCCATTATCCTTCTCGCTGCAATGCAGACACTGTGATGATGCTCCATGTGTAAAGGCTTGTATAACAGGTGCAATGCAAAAAGATCCTGTAATAGGTGTTGTAACTTGCGATACCGATAAGTGTGTAGGATGCTGGACATGTGTCCTCGTATGTGGATTTGGAGCAATCGTAAGAGACACAAACAATAAAATTGCTTCAAAGTGCGATCTGTGTGCAGAAGCTGGTGAGCCTGCCTGTGTAAAAAACTGTCCTAACGAAGCTCTCGTCTATGAAGGAGGTATATAGATGAATATAGTAATAATCGGAAACTCCGCTGCAATGGTTGGAGCAGTGGAAGCCATCAGAAAGTACGACAAAACGTCAAATATAACCGTCATATCTGATGAAAAATACCACGTGTATTCCAGACCTTTAATATCATACTACCTTGCAGGAACAGTTACAGAAGAAAAAATGGCTTACAGAAACAAGGATTTTTACCAAAAAAACAATGTGAAAGCCATTCTTGGTGTAAAAGCAGTATCTATTGATGAGAATAAAAAAAATGTCATGCTTGAAAATGGCGATTTTGTATCGTACGATAAATTGCTTATAGCAACAGGTGGCAAACCTTTCGTCCCTCCGATAAACGGCCTTGAAAAGAAGAACATCCAGACATTTATAAAACTTGACGAAGCAAAAAGCTTAAAATCCAGCGTCAAACCAAACTCAAAAGTGGTCATCGTCGGAGGCGGACTTATAGGATTCAAGGCTGCAGAAGGACTTCATGAATTAGGAGCAGACGTCACTATCGTCGAGCTTGCCGATAGAATTTTAAGCACTATCCTTGACAATGAATCTGCGTCTATAGTAACAAAGAGGCTTACAGGCGACGGTATAAAGATCAAGTTAAACACAACAGTAGATGAAATCATAGGTGACGACTATGTAAAAGAAGTCCATCTAAAAAATGGTGAAACATTGCCTGCCGACCATCTCATATTTGCAATAGGCGTAACTCCAAATGCAGACATCGTAAAAGGAACAGCTATAAAAGTCAACCGGGGTATATTGGTAGACAAAAATATGAAGACTAATCTTGACGATGTATACGCTGCTGGAGATGTCGCTGAAGGATACGATATGCTTATCGATTCAAATAGAGTCGTGCCCATATGGCCCAGTGCATACATGCAAGGAGAGATAGCTGGTCTAAACATGGTAGGCGTTGAAAGTACCACAAAAGGTACATTCCCTATGAATTCCATAGGATACAAAGATACCTACATCATTACAGCCGGAATCATAAATCCTCCAGATAGCTCTTACGATGTGATAACAAAAGCTGATTATGACAAAAACTCTTATAAAAAAATTGTGCTTAAAGGTAACAATATTGTAGGCTTCATACTGATAAACGATGCTGATAGAGCAGGAATATACACCGGACTAATAAGAGATAGAATCGATGTTTCGCCATTTAAAGATCATCTTATGAAAGATGATTTCGGATACGTGTATTTCCCTAAAGACTTAAGAAAGTCAAAAATGTTGGATCTGGAGGTGCATTAATGTGAAGACAATCGATGCAAAAGATATGCATTACAAAGACTTAAACGAAATGATAAAAGAACTAGTCAATGCAGGAGAAGATGTAATAAACTTAAAAAACGTAAACGGACAAAGGTATATAGGAGATAACTTAAATGGCAGTACAAAAATAAACATAGAAGGTACGCCAGGAAATGACTTAGCCGCATTTATGGACGGATTGACGATTGAAGTGTTTGGCAATGGCCAAGACGCCATCGGAAACACCATGAACGACGGAAGCATAATAGTCCACGGTCACGTTGGAGATGTTGTTGGATACGGCATGAGAGGCGGTTCCATGTATATAAAAAACGATGCCGGATACAGAGTAGGTATCCACATGAAGCAGTACAAAGACAAAGTTCCAGTAGTCGTAATAGGTGGAACGCCGGGAGACTTCTTTGGTGAATACATGGCAGGTGGATGCATGATAGTGTTAAATTTAAGCAACAAGAAAGATATCGTCGGTGAATACTGCGGAACAGGAATGCACGGCGGTGTCATATATTTAAGGTGCAACGACGTAGAAGATTACAAGCTTGGAAAAGAAGTAATAAAAGAAGAAGCGACAGAAGAAGATTTAAAGGAAATAAGCAAATACATCAAAAATTTTTCATCGTATTTCAAGTACGACTACGATAAAATCATGAACCACAAGTTTATAAAGCTGCATCCTGCAGGTCATAGACCGTACGGAAAACTGTATGCATAAATAAAACCCATAGGAAGAATAATCTCTCCTATGGGTTTTATTGCTTTATCTATTTAATATCGTCTGCTCTGTCTGCTTGTCAAACAGATGGAGTTTATTTGTATCAAGACCGATTTTGATTATATCGCCAGCCTTTGCTGTCGATCTTGGATCAACTCTCGCTGTAAGCGGCTGTCCTTGCAAATCAAGGTAGAGATATGTTTCAGAACCCATAAGCTCTGTAACATCTACTTTAGTCTCAATAACGCTATCTGGATATGCTTCAAGGAAAACTTCCTCGTCATGCAGATCTTCTGGCCTTATGCCCAATACAACTTCTTTGCCTATATAGCTTTCATCTTTTAACCTCTTTACGATTCCATCTGGAACCACAACTTTAAAGCCTTTGAAAGATGCATAAACTTTTCCGTTTTCACTTTCAAGCCTTGCATCTATGAAATTCATCTGTGGGCTTCCAATAAAACCTGCAACAAACAAATTATCAGGATGCTCATATATTACTTGCGGCTTATCTACCTGCTGTATAACGCCATCTTTCATGACGACTATTCTTGATCCCATCGTCATAGCCTCTGTCTGATCGTGTGTTACATATATAAATGTCGTCTGCAATCTGTCATGAAGCTTTGCAATCTCTGTCCTCATCTGAACCCTAAGCTTTGCATCCAAGTTTGAAAGAGGCTCATCCATGAGGAACACCTTAGGATTACGAACTATAGCACGTCCTAAAGCAACCCTCTGCCTTTGTCCTCCTGACAATGCCTTTGGCTTTCTCTTTAAATAATCTTCTATGCCAAGTATCCTGGCTGCTTCCTTTACTTTTTGGTCTATCTCTGCCCTTGGCACTTTTCTAAGCTTTAAGCCGAAAGCCATGTTGTCATAGACTGTCATGTGTGGGTACAGAGCATAGTTCTGGAACACCATCGCTATATCCCTGTCCTTTGGTGGCACATCATTTACTAATTTCCCGTCAATATATAACTCTCCTTGACTTATCTCCTCAAGACCAGCAACCATCCTTAATGTAGTAGATTTTCCGCATCCAGATGGTCCAACTAAGACTATAAATTCTTTGTCTTTAATCTCCAAGTTGAAATCTTTAACAGCCGTCACTCCACCCTGATATGTTTTGTATACATGCTTAAGAATAACATCAGCCATCTTTCGATATCCCCCTTAAATGGTAAACGTTTGATACTTATATTATAATATTATTTTTCAGTATTTCAAATATACAATACCTATGATATTTACATCTTTTTTTTGTACATTATTAATCATCTGTTTTTTCTCAAGCCATCTAAGTATCTAAACCACATGTAAACAAGTATTGAATCTATAGAAACAATTAAGATAAATTTAAGCACGCTTATCCTCCATTCAATTATCTTTCATTTCTCATCCACGGTGCCAATCTAAATATTGTAATCAGATTGCCTAAAGACATCAATGCCAAGACATCTATCGTAATGCTGTAAAAGTAATGCCAATGCACGTATTTAAGAGCACCAGACAATTTTAATGCGTACTCTAATCCAAAAAACAAAGCAGTAGACACAAAAACATTTATAAGCCTCAATATTCTATTCTCTGGATAAGTCTGTGCGTATAATATGCCTATCGTAAATGGCGCACCAAATGTAAAAAAGAATGATGAATTGAAAATTTTTAAAATATCGTGCCTAAAATCGTATAATTCTAAGTGAAATGCCATATTGTCAATTATTAACTGACAAATAGAAGCCATGACTCCTGCCCATATCGTATATTTTATCTGTTTAAAATCAATAAGCAAGATGAAAATTAACCAAGATGCTATAAAAGTCATCAACCACTGCATAACATCACCCCTTCAAAGTCTCATTATTGATTATTCCCTCAATGATTTATAAATATGTTGACACATTCAGTTTTTAATGATATCATATTAAAAAATAAATACTATGTACCTCATCTTCCTTGAAGGTGAGGTAGAGGAGCGGAGCATCAAGAGTAACATGTAATAGGTTTTAAGGAGCCGATGATTGCATGTGAAAGGGATAAATCCGCCGAAGCGTGTAGATACCTTAATATCTACACAGCTGGGCCTATGCATAAGATGTATAGGACTGTCACAAGTAGTTAACCCGGACTATTTGTGATGAGCTATCTCGCTAAGGGAAAGGAGGTATTTCTATGTCTATTGATACACAGCTAAAGAAAATACCTTAGCTGTTTTTATTTATACATTGATTTTGATATTTTAAATTAATAAAGTGATGGAGATGGTTTTGTGTTTCAAAAGAACATGCGTATAAATTCAAAAGGTCATTTAGAAATTGCTGGGTGTGATACTGTAAAGATAGCAAAGCAATACGGTACTCCCCTTTACGTCATAGATGAAGAACTACTAAGAGAAAATTGCCGTTCCTTCTACAACGGTTTTAAGAAAAATTATCCAGGAAATGAAGTGATTTATGCCAGCAAGGCATTTATGACAACAGCTATATGTAAAATCATAGAAGAAGAAAATTTAGGATTAGACGTAGTATCCGGTGGTGAACTCTATACAGCGCTAAAAGCCGATTTCCCTGTTCAAAATATATATTTCCACGGTAACAACAAATCAATGGATGAGCTAACAATGGCATTGGAATACAACATAGGCTGCATTATAGTCGACAATTGGTTTGAACTCAATATGCTAAACGAACTGGCTTTAAAGATGGGCAAAAAACCCAATATATACTTGAGAATTTCACCCGGTGTAGAAGCCCATACCCACGAATACATTAAAACTGGTCAAATAGACTCTAAGTTTGGATTCCCTCTTTTTAACGGGGATGCTCTCGATGCCATAAAGTACGCTTTGACGCTGGATAATGTAAATCTAACCGGTTTACACTGCCATATAGGTTCACAGATTTTTAGCTATGATTCGTATAAGGCAGAAATAGATATAATGATGAACTTCCTCAAAAAAGTAAAAGATACTACAGGTTGGGAAGTCGAAAATCTGGATTTAGGTGGCGGATTTGGAATAGCTTACGTTGAAGAAGATGACCCACAACCTATAGAGTTAATAGCAAGCGAGATAATGAAGACAGTTGAAGAATTTTCAAAAGAATTAAATATAAAAAGGCCTCACATAATCGTAGAGCCAGGTCGCTCTATAATTGGCAATGCAGGCACTACGCTTTACACTGTTGGAGCAATAAAAAACATCCCTGGCGTAAGAAAATACGTCTCAGTTGACGGCGGTATGGCTGACAATATACGGACAGCTTTGTACGGTGCTAAATACAATGCAATTGTGGCTAATAAAGCTCGCAAAATAAATCTTGAGAAAGTTTCTATTGCAGGGAAATGCTGTGAATCTGGTGACATGCTTATATGGGACATAGATTTGCCACAACTTGAAAGTGGCGATATAATAGCTGTCACATGTACAGGCGCTTACAATTACTCAATGGCAAGCAATTACAATCGCCTTCCCCGCCCTGCTGCTGTACTTCTAAATAATGGTGAATCAGATTTAATAGTAGCCAGAGAAACATATGATGACTTAATCAAAAATGATGTAATACCAGAAAGACTTTTAAGTGAAAAGAAAAAGATCATAAACTATTGAAAAATTAAAAGGAGCAAATGCTCCTTTTAATTTTTATCAAATATTCTTATTCATTTTCAGAAGCCGTTTCCGTAGACTCTTCTACTTCCACATCAGCATTCTTTGGCGCTACTATTGTCAATATGACTTCGTCAGAATCATCTACCTTTTCAACACCTTCAGGTACAACTACATCTTTTACAAGTATCGTATCTCCTATTCCTAAATTAGATACATCTACTACAATCTCTTCTGGAATAACCGTTGGCAGAGCCTCAACATTAAGCTCCCACTTCTGATGCTGCACTAAAAGACCTTTGCTTTCAATAACGCCTACACCTTCAAATTTAAGCGGTACTGCTGCTTCAACCTTCTCGTTCATAGATACTCGCTGAAAATCTATATGTATCAGCTTTCCAGTCAATTCATCCTTTTGTTCATCTTTCAGTATTGCTTGATGTGTAGCACCGTTAACTATCAAATTGAGGAGGACATTCCTGCCGTGTTTTTGTACTATTGTGCGAAGCTTACCGGTTTCAACAGCTAGTGGAATGCTCTCCATGCCTTTTCCGTATAGTATGGCAGGAATGTAGCCTTTTTCCTTCAGCTTGCGGGCCGCATTCTTACCCGGTGTTCTCAATACAGCTTCAAGTTCGACATTTTGCATTGTCTCTCCTCCTTCGTATTTATTTTGTTCAATTTTTAATTAATTATAGCACTATGCAGCAGAAATATCAAATTTATGTCAGCTAATACGGTTGACTTATGCCTTTTAAAAAGGATATAATGTAATATGAAGTTTGTGCGCCTGTAGCTCAGTGGATAGAGCGTTCGGCTCCGAACCGGGAGGTCGCAGGTTCGATTCCTGTCAGGCGCACCAGAATACTTGAAAATAGCAAATTTAGAATATACTATTTCTACCATTATTGACCATTTCGTTAACATAAACTTCTAAAGAATTCATAAAAGTCTCTTTATAGGCTTTAATTTTAATATCACACATTTTATACCACAAGCATATTATATCATTGTCATTACTCAATAATTTTTGGAGGTTGAATTTATGGAATTATCAATTGAAGAAATTAAAAACTATTTTGATCTTTACAACAATAAAAAAGATGAAGGTCAAACTCATAACCACGAATTTTTAGGAAGCACCATGTTAGCAGGTGAACACGAAGAAGAGGAGCACAATCACAGATTTGCTGGTGTCACAAGCCAAGTGATAAAAGATGGCGATAGTCATGTCCATGCAATATTAGTAAGTACAGATTTTTATGAAGATCATCATCATGAAATTGGTGTAATAACTGGGCCGGCTATTGAAGTGGGTGACGGCAAGCATGTCCATTTTGTAGAAGGCAAGACTACTGTTGATGACGACCACTATCATAAATTCGTCTTTGCAACCTTGATAGAAGATCCGATTTCAAAGCATAAACATTGCTAAGTTTTGAATCGAAATTCTAATGTACCCGGTAAAACCGGGTATTTTTCATAATACATATTTATCTTAATTAAGCCCAAAATATATTTGGGTGATTCTATGAAAATAAATGGATATTTTTACAGTTTAGAAAAGGCCAATAAAGCTTCCGCCTATTTAAAAAGCATGGGATATAAATCGTACATCGACATTATCGATAAATACGCAGATACTTATAACGACAAGCAAAACATAGCCGGCACAGAAACAGGGCCTACACTGGCATCACTTGTCTTAAAATCTGGATACACTTTCGACATAAGAAAAAGTCCTCTGTTGATGTCAGATCCCATGATAAGCGGAATGGGCTATTACGATGAAACCGCTGATGCTAATATACAGCTTAACGTAGAAGTCAGTGACGATAAGATAAACGATGTAGTAAAAGTTATCATCTCTTTTGGCGGCATAACATAGGGCTTTTTAAAGCTCTATGCTTTTTTTATTTTAAAATTCTCTTACATTTTATTAACAATTTGTTAATAAAAGTTGGTTATAATTAAGTAGTATATACAAAAAGGAGGTTTAGCCGCGTATGATGATTGAAGTAAACAACGTTACCAAAGTTTACGGAAGCCGCAAAGCCGTCGACAACATAAGCTTTTCTGTTGACAGCGGAGAAATCGTAGGGTTCTTAGGCCCAAATGGAGCTGGAAAAAGCTCGACAATGAAAATGATAACTGGTTTTATGCCACCAACATCAGGCACAATAAAAATTGCCGGATACGATATTATAGAAGATTCTATAAAAGCAAAAAAACATATTGGATATCTTCCGGAAGTTCCACCATTGTATTTGGATATGACTGTTGAAGCATATCTGGCTTTTGTCTGCGAATTGAAAGAAGTCTCCAATGACAAGAAAAAAGCCACAGTAGATAAAGTCATAGGTGAGGTTGGTTTAGCAGACGTAAGGAAAAGAATCATTAAAAACCTTTCAAAAGGTTACAAACAAAGAGTAGGTCTGGCACAAGCGATAGTAGGAGATCCGGATGTATTGGTGCTGGACGAGCCGACAGTAGGTTTAGATCCAAAACAAATCAAAGAGATAAGAGACATCATAAAGGAGTTAGGAAAAAAACATACAATAATTTTAAGTACGCATATTTTGCCGGAAGTAAGCATGATATGCGATAGAGTTATAATCATAAACAAAGGCAAGATTGTAGCGATAGATTCCACTGAAAACTTGACAGACACCATAGGAAAATCAAAAAGATATTTCCTAAAAGTAATAGGTTCTGTAGAAAAAATATCAACTACTTTAAGAGGAATAAATGGAATCAAAAACTTTAAATCAAAAGCAAATTCGAAAGAAAATTGCATCGATGTAGATGTTGAAACAGATGTAGACCATGACCTAAGAAAAGAGATTTTCTTTTCCTTTGCGAATCAAAGTTTGCCTATCATTGAATTTAGGCCGGTAAACTACAGCTTAGAAGAAGTCTTCCTACAGCTTACAACAGATGAGGAGGTAAATGATAATGAAAATGCTGACAATATACAAAAGGGAGCTTAAATCCTACTTTCTTTCGCCTCTTGCGTATGTGCTGGTAGGCTTTTTGCTGCTTATATCTGGATATTTCTTTGCGACATTTGTCCTTTCGACGCAGTACGCCTTGATGTCACCAGTTTTTGGAAATATGGTGTTTGTATTCATGTTTATAAGCCCTATTTTGACCATGAGGCTAATATCAGAAGAAATGAAAAATGGTACAGACCAATTGCTTATGACATCACCTCTTAGAATAACCGACATGGTTTTGGGAAAATACTTTGCTGCATTGACTGTTTATACATTATCTTTGGTGGTTTCTTTAATATATCCTTTGTACCTTAAAATATACAGCACTCCCGATTTTGGTCCAATCCTGACAGGATATATTGGGACATTTTTGATGGGTGCAGCATTTATTGCAATAGGCATTTTTGCTTCATCTTTAACTGAAAACCAGTTAATTGCAGGCGTCATAGGTTTTTCAATATTACTGCTCTTTTGGATAGTTAGCTGGCTTGGAGATGTTTTCCAAGGAACAGCAAAAAATATTGTAGACAACATTTCACTTTTACAAAGGTTCACTAATTTTCAAAACGGTGTTTTAAGCTTAAATGACGTTGTCTTCTACTTGAGTGTGATAATCTTCTTTGTCTTTGTAACCATAATGGTAGTTGACAAAAGACGCTGGAGTTAGGAGGTAATTCTATTGAACAAACTCAGATTAAAATACGGAAGCAACATGGTTTTATCTATCGTTATTTTACTTGGCATATTGATCTTTGGCAATTTAGTATTAGCTCAAAAACCTGTAAAATGGGATCTCACCAAGTCAAAACAGTATACACTTTCTGATAAGACGAAACAAGTATTGAAAAATCTGAAGACAGATGTGACAGTCTACGCTTTTTTCCAAAACGACAGTGCAAAGACGCAAGTCCAAAATCTTTTAGATGAATACACAGCATTGTCAAGAAGGATAAAAGTGCAATTTATTGATCCTGACAAAAATCCATCGCTCGCGCAAAAGTACGGAATTACAGATTACGATACAACGCTGTTTTTAAACAGCAAAGACGACAGCAAGAGACAGATCGTAAATTCATACGACATTTTCACACAGTCTCAAGAAACTGGCCAGAATATCTTTAGCGGTGAGCAACAATTTACACAGGCCATAATAAATGTCACCGAAGTCAACAAGACAAACGCCTACATCATCCAAGGCCATAATGAAGTAAACAGCACAGATTCACTTACTACGTTTAAGTCGGCTTTGCAAGGTGAAGGTTACAGCGTAAACGACCTTAATATTGGTCAAGCTGGTGGCATACCAAAAGATGCTGGGCTTATAATCATTGCCAATCCAAAGTCAGATTACACTCAACAAGAAATGAATGCTATAATGGATTATCTGAAAAAAGGCGGAAAGGCCTTCATCATGATGGGAGCTGAAAATGGCCCTCTTACTGAAAAATCGATCAATGATATTTTGTCAAATTGGAATGTAAAAATCGACAATGACATAGTTGTTGACCCTTCAAGAAACTACTTCATGGACGCTTTATCACCCGTGCCAGAGTATGGATACCATGACATCACTGACAAACTGGAATCAGCCAATTTGGCAACTGTTGCTCCAAGTTCCAGAAGCATAACTTACAAGGCGTCAGATAGCAGCAACATCTCGATTCAATCATTCTTGACCACCAGCGATAAAGCATGGGGAGAGACGAATTTCAACAGCAAGCAAGCATCTTACGACAAAAACGACATAAAAGGGCCTTTGACATTAGGCATTACCATATCTGACAGCAAAACAGGCATGAAGATAGTGGTGCTGGGCAACGACCTTATGGCTACAGATAGAGTTATAGGTTTAGAAGGAAATAGAGATCTCCTTATGAATAGCGCAAACTGGCTTACAAACAAAACGGTGCAGATTTCCATAAGTCCTAAATCTCTCGACTACGCAACATTGTTCATGACAGGAAAACAAGCTGACTACATGTTCATAGTCACAGTTATAATTATACCTTTGGTTATCTGGATCATAGGCGGCTACGTCTTCTTCAGGAGGAGAGCTTTATGAAGACTTTTAGAAACACTATAATAATGCTGGTCATTCTCGGCGTACTTGCAGGATACTATTACTACGCAAAAGCGACGAAAAAGCCTGCGCCGTCTACAAATATAATAAGCATAAGCAAAAGCAAAATATCCTCTATAGACATAAAAGATGCAGGCAATGAATTGGCTATTAAAAAGAGTGGCAGCACCTACAACGTCATAAAGCCTGTCAGTTATAAAGCAGATAGTACCAGCACAGATGATCTGTTTAATTCGATTTCAGGCCTTAAATACAGCAGAAAATTTACTGATACTGATGTGAAAAAATACGGTTTAGATAAATCTGATTTTACAATATCTGTATCATCTAATGATGGAAAAAAAGAAGACTTGATTGTAGGAAACAAATCGCCTGTTGGAGATTCGTACTATGCAAAGCTTAAGAATTCTAATTATATATACGTTGTAGATGCCAGCTCAATAGAAAATTTGCAGATAACCAGCAACGATACTTTGTTTAATTATTTGGACAAAGACGTGTACACAATATCAAAGGACAAGATTTCAAGGATAACATACACAGATTCCACTGGGACTTACAATATAGAAAAAAACAAAAGTGGAAAATGGATGTACAATGGCAAAGAAATAAGCAGCGATAATTCAGAAGCTCTTCTTAATGACATTGTTTTGTTGAATCCGACAGGCATCGACCCAAACAAAAAAATTGTTGGAAACAATTCAAGTTTTACACTGACAATATCTGACGGAAATAAAAGTGAAGAAGTCAAATTTTTGACTGATGACAATGCCACATACTATTTGCAAATGAATACAACTCAGATTGGATTGTATATATCAAAAGACCAATTAAGCAGTTTATTAAGCGATATAAAGAAAGTGATAAAATAAGGAGTCGTTGTACTCCTTATTTCTTTGTCGCTTTAATGACATCTTCTTTAATCATATCCTATCTCATTCTCTATAAAAATTACTTTTAAGCTAAATAAAAAAATTGTATAATGTATAATATAAAATAATGCATTTATCTAAAAATTATTTAAAATATATTTTTGTTTTACGATATATTTGTCGGGGGAATTTTGATGAATGATAATTTGATTTTTTCACTTGATATAGGTACACGAATTGTAGTAGGCATAGTAGGCGTGCCAGAAAATGATAAGCTGAAAGTCTTGGCTGTCGAACAAATGGAGCATACAGATAGAGTTATGTTTGACGGACAAGTTCACGACATAGACAAAGTGGCATCTGTTGCAACCAAGATAAAAGAAAAACTGGAGAAAAAGCTTGGAATAACGCTTAAAAACGTTAGCCTTGCTGCAGCAGGAAGATCGCTGAAAACTAAAATAGCAAGAGTCGAAAAAAACATTGAAGAAAATTACATAGTAAAAGACAGCGACATAGATAACCTTATACTGTCTGCATTAAATGCAGCAAAAGAAGAAATATCTCAGGAAAACCACACTTTAAAGTACCATATGGTAGGATACTCCATAAAAAGCTTTTATTTAGACGGCCTGCCTATAACAAACTTAAAAGACCATACAGGTAAGGAAATCTCTGTAGAGATAATAGCTACATTCTTACCGTATGATGTAGTAGAAAGCTTATACTCAGTGGCAAAAAAAGCAGGCTTGGAAGTGGCGTATCTTACATTGGAGCCAATTGCTGCAATCGGCGTTGCAATAATGCCACAAATTAGAATGCTTAACATAGCGCTTGTAGATATTGGAGCAGGTACATCTGACATAGCCATTTCAAAAGACGGGAATATCATATCATACTCAATGGTTCCATTTGCAGGCGATGAAGTAACTGAAACCATACAGCAACATTACCTTACTGACTTTAATACAGCAGAAAAAATCAAAACCACATCTAAAAAAGATATAAAATTCAAAGACGTCATAGGGCTGCAGCACCAAATATCCCGCTTAGATGTTTTAGATTTAATATCGCCTGTTGTCAAAAATCTCGCAAAGAAGATCTGCGATGAAATCGTAAAGTACAATGGAAAAAGTCCATCTGCTGTATTTTTAGTCGGAGGCAGCAGCAATCTTCCCAACATAGCAGAGGAAATAGCAAAAAATCTATCTATACCGATAGAGAGAGTTTCAGTAAGAGATGCCAGCACTATTGCCATCGTAGATTACAAATGCAAAAAATTAAAAGGTCCAGAGTACATAACACCTATAGGCATAGCATACTCCACTATGATGGACAGAAAAAAAGATTTCATAACAATTTATTTCAATGACGAAAAATTAGAATTATTAAACCTGAAAGAAATGACAATAATGGACGTACTTTTAAAAACCAACTTTGATTCAAAAAGATTAATCGCAAAGCCAGGTAAAAATTTGTCATTTTCCCTTAACGGTGAAAATATAATCATAAAAGGTCAAATAGGAATACCAGCTAAAATCTTAAAAAATGGCAAAGTCGCAAATCTTAAATCTAAAGTTGAAAACGGAGACAAAATAGTTGTCGAAAGTGGCATAAATGGCAGTGATGCATCTATCTCGATTCGAGAAATAAAAGAAAAGTACAACGCATCTAAAGTCACTGTCAATGATAAAATTGTAGATGACGATTATATGGTAAAAGATGGGGACGCAATTAAAACAATCATAGATGAAGAAGATTGCTTTTACGTATACATAAATGGCGATAAAAAAATTCTCACAGGTAAACAACAATATATTTTTGTGGATATATTTAACACTGTAGACTTCGACATGCCTAAAAACAAAATCCCTGAAATGACCTTAAACGGCAAAAAAGCATCGTATACGGACATCTTAAAAAAAGGAGATAAAATAGAAATACTTGTTTGATAATAAGGGCCAAATTCGGCCCTTATATTATAATAAGCATCACGATACACTTTGTGAAAAGATATTTTTGTTTGTTGAATTTGACCATTTGCCACACCTGTCTCCCCAGCGTGATACGACTTCTTCGTCTTTTATAAACTCAACAACTTCACAATTGTTTGAACATCCAGAACATATAAACCCCTGCGCTTTATAATCAAAATCGGCAATTTCAAATCCATTAAACTGTGTATATCCTTTTTTCTTTACAGCTTCTCTGGCAAGTATCGCAGCACCTATTGCACCCATCACTCCATAATATTTTGGCACGTATACTTTCATGCCTAAAGCTTTTTCAAAGGCAGCCTTTATGCCTTTGTTGGCCGCTACACCTCCCTGAAATACAATCGGTTCTTTTATATCCTTCCCTTTCCCTACATTGTTTAAATAATTTCTAACTAATGCTTCGCACAAACCGTTTATTATATCGTTAAGCGGATATCCCATCTGTTGCTTATGTATCATGTCAGACTCAGCAAACACTCCGCATCTGCCTGCTATCCTTACAGGATTTTTTGACTCCAACGCCAAATCTCCAAATCTTTCTATTGGTATATTAAGCCTGTACGCCTGTTGGTCCAGAAACGAACCTGTACCTGCGGCACAAACAGTATTCATGGCAAAATCGACTACAATACCATCCCTTAAAATAATTATCTTAGAATCTTGACCACCTATCTCAAAAATCGTATGAACATCTGGTATCAAGCTGGATGACGCAATTGCATGAGCAGTAATCTCATTCTTGATGATATCTGCACCTACCATAAGACCTGTCAACTGTCTTCCACTTCCAGTCGTACCGACTCCCTTTACATCTACATCACCATAAAACCTGTCTCTAATTTCCATCAAAGCCTTTTGAACTGCTTTAATCGGCTGTCCTTGTGTTCTAATATAAATATAATCAATAACCTCATTATTTGCGTCAATCAATGCCACATCTGTACTGACAGATCCGACGTCTATTCCCATGTATACATCCATTTAAATTACCTCCTTTGCAACAATTTACTATATATCCAAAATTACCCTCAATCTTTATAATTATTATTTACGCATAATTTACAATTGTGGGCAAAAACTATTGTTAGTAAATCACTGGGGGCGATGGCTATGAAAAAAAACTTATATATAATATTATTGACACTATCACTGTTAATAAACATTGTTTTAGGCATGTTGCATGGCAAAAATGGAAATTCAGCGCTTATAATAATTTCAATGCTGACCCTTTTGCTTATAGGGTACATGCTTTACAAAAACAAAGTATCTGAAATGATGCCTGTAAACCTAAAAAATGAATTCCCACCTAAAGAAAAGGAATCCAGCAAAAAGATCAATATTACATTCAGAGATGTAGCAGGACTTGACGAGGTTATTGACGAGCTTAAAATCATCATCGATTTTATAAACAACACTGAAAAGTATGACAGGATGGGTGCTAAAATACCAAAGGGAATACTTTTTTACGGTCCGCCAGGCACAGGCAAAACCTTGCTGGCAACTGCTTTAGCAGGTGAAACAAATTCTACATTCATATCTGCATCAGGTTCAGAATTTGTTGAAAAATACGTAGGCGTTGGAGCCAGCCGCATAAGAGCGTTGTTTGCAAGAGCTAAAAAATCAACACCAAGCATTATCTTCATAGACGAAATCGATGCAGTAGGAAGCAAGCGAAATAACGACAACAATTCTGAAAAAGATCAAACATTGAATCAGCTATTAGTTGAAATGGATGGGTTCAACAGCAATGACGGGATAATCGTAATAGGTGCTACAAACAGGCTGGACATGCTGGATGAAGCCCTTTTAAGGCCAGGAAGATTTGACAGGACTATTCACATAGGAAATCCAAACGTAAAAGCCAGATTGGAAATACTGAAAGTACATACGAGAAATAAGCCTTTAGACACTGACATATCGTTAGATGAAATTGCTAAAAAAACTCACGGCATGACAGGCGCACACTTATCGTCTATATGCAATGAGGCTGCCATTCTCGCTGTAATAAGGCACAAGCAGAGAATAGGAAGAGAAGAATTTGATGAAGCAATAGAGAGGGTCGTCGCAGGCCTTCAAAAGAAAAATCCAGAAGTATTGGAGAAAGAGCGCAAAATTGCGGCACACCATGAAGCAGGTCATGCCATAATCGGAAAAATATTAAACTCCAGCACAGTAGAAAAAATATCCATCGTGCCTCGAGGAGAAGCCTTAGGATACGTCTTAAATTTCCCAAAAGACGATGCCTTCTTGATGACAAAGACAGATTTAAAAAATAAGATAACCATGCTTTTAGGCGGCCGTGCCGCTGAGGAGATAATGTTTAATGAAGTATCAACTGGTGCAGAAAACGACCTAAAGGAAGCTACAAATATTTCATATCAAATGGTTTGCAATTACGGCATGAGCGAATTAGGTCACAGAATATATGACATTAGAATGACAAAAACAACGGATAAAATTGACGCTGAAGTAAATAAAATAATCAATAGCTGCTACACTAATGCAAAGAAAATCCTCTTAGAGAAAAAAGACAAGATAATTTTGATTGCAGATAGATTACTGTCTAACGAGACGATAACGAGAGAAGAAATAGACGAATTGATGAAAGACGAAAAACAAATGTGCATATAAAATAGGCCTTCATTATAGGCCTATTTTACTGTCTTTCTTCCCTTTTAATAAAAAAGATACAAATCCAATTATAATGTATGTAATGATTGAATTCCTGAAAGTCAAATACGATATATCACTGAAAAAACCTTCTGGAAGCATCTGAATTAACCTATCTCGAGTTACATCTAATTGCCATAAATTGTTGTCAAAAAAAATGTGATGAAAATATATAAACCATCTGTTAAAATCCAATGAAACTATGGCTCCTGTAACGAATAAAAACAATATCACAAAAAGCATACCTCGATATGTATGATAAAAAACATCCTCTTTTCTAAAATACAGAAACAAAAAAGCCAAAATATAAATAAATATCATTAAGTTTCTAATCAAAAAGCCATTCTCAAAAAGCTTTCTAACATCTCTCATATGTTCCAATTCCCTATCGTTAAAAACCTTCTGATTTTGTCCATCTATTACAGCGTCTATTTGAAGGTTTTCAGATTTCCCATAAAGATAATCTTGAATTCTTAATGCAACTTTGCTTAATTGCGATTTATCCATACCTGTAACGTACTTAACACCGTATTTGTCAAATTCATTTATATAGAAATTCAAATTAAACGCCAAGTACTGCAAATTCGAAAGTAAGACAATCAAAAATAAAAGCACAGTCATAATTATAGATACAGTTTTATTTGTAACTTTCATTCACTACAATCCTTCCTTGACGTTTTTTAAAAGAGCTTCATACAAAAGCTTGCTGTTTTTCATGTCCTTGTACAACTTTATCCTTTTGTCGACACTTTCCATTATGGCAGCCTTAACATTTGACGTCGTCTCAAACTCCAAAGAGCTTTTTAAATAGTTTAAAAACTCATTTTCAAAATTCCCAGGAACAGGTATAATTCCTAAAAGTCGCCTCATGCGCACCTTTCTGTAATCAGGATTCATGAACTTTATTATATCATCTATCATGGAAACAAGGTTATTTATTTCGTCTTCAACAATGCTTCCATCTATTATATCGCCTGTGATGTCGTCAAATTCGTCGCTGTCATCATTCATCAGATTTTCGTACTCAGCTAAAATTTCTATATCATTCAGTATATCTTCATCTATCAATGTATCTATCTCATTTTCAAGATAATTCACATCACTTAACAGTCTATTGTAATTGTAAAGCTCAAAATACCAATTAGAAATATTTTCGTTCAACATCTTTAAAAAGTCTTTGACTTTCTTTTTTGTATATCTTTCTTCGTATATACTGCTGTAAATGTCAAAAAAGATTTTTATTTTAGGTTCCTCATGCATAATATCTTCTATCTTTTTGTCTGATTTATAAAATATTAAAAGTCTATTTACGATCCTAATGAGCGAATAAACTATTTCTCTTACATCCTGTATCTTGCTTAAAAGCAATATTGTATCTTTTAAATACATCTCCAAATCATCTTTTGCAGCATTCTTTAAGTCCAATGTCTGAAGCTCATCTATCTTGTTGGCTATCTCTGCAAATTTATCCCCATAACCTTCTACCAATTTTCCATAAAAATTTTCCTCTATCTCAAAAATGCTCTCTAAAAGTTTCTCGTAGCCAGTGTATTCATGGATCAAACCACTTTTCATGTAATCAAAAAACCTCTTTCTGGAAAGGGCAAAAGGTATAGCTGATATGACTTCCTGAATCCTCTCAAATTTCTCATCTTCATTTTCAAATACAAACTCTTTAATTTTATCGTAAAACTCATCAATGCTTATATTAATTTCATTCTGATTAAAAATCTTTAATTTGTCATTAAACACATCACTGCAATACCTTGCTTCCACAAAATACCCAAATAGCACTTCAAGATCTGCTTCTAACTTATCCTTTTCCTCTTGAAGCGTTTTTATGATGTTATCTTTAATCTTCATGTCTATCTGTCTATAATGCCTAATCCTACTGACAATATCTCTGTAACTTTCAACAGTAACGTACAGTTGGTTATCTACACTTTTTATAAACTTTAAAACACCACTTCTCTTTAAAATGATGTCATATAGATATACAGATTCATATATAAGTTCTAAGACGCAAATTGTCATGATTATGCTTTTTTGCCTTTTAAATACTTCTTTAAGAGCTCTCGAAATATTAGTTTCATCATTGTTATCTTCAATTAGTATCTTTTTAAGTTTTTGAATCTCATCATGATGCATTGTTACACCTCGCAATTATGAATTTTTAAGCATTTTTGATAGATCGTCCAACAAAGAGTAATCATCGTCTTCTAAACTTACTGCCGATTGCAAGTGAGCGGTTCCTCCATAGTTAGATGCAATCTTCTTCTCAATGTTAAATATCAATTCCTTGATTTCAGAGAAGTTTTTCTTTATTTCCTGATTGTCTTGTTGTAAATCCATCAATATTTTATTTAAAGAAACCTTTAAATTTTCACTTTTTTTCTCCTTAGCCATGCTTTCATTAATGAGTTTTACTACGTGTTTATCGAATTCTACACCTATATGCTCCAGAGTCATTTCCAAATGCCTTTTTTCCTGTCTTAAATCCTCCAATCTTTTGTTTAAAGATGCTATTTCCTTGTCCTTATTTTCCAACGCCTTTTTTAAATTGTCCACCTCAATTATATTCTTTTTTTCTTCTTTTATCAATTTGTCCTGCAATTTTTCTACTTCTCTTTCAAGTTTTTTGACCTTTTTGAGTAAGTCTACGCTATCTTTTTGATTCACTATTCTATCATCGTCTTCTACCAATTTTTCATCAGCCACATCCACATTTAGCTCCATGGCTTTATTAATTATATCACCAAGTTCCCACCTATTGTCAATAAGAAGTGCAGAAACGACATTTTCACGTCCATAATTGCGGCATAACTCAACGATGTTTTCTCCTATTTCGTCGACATCCATCTGGCTTATCTTCTCATAAAGATCTTTTTTTAGAACCTTCCATGCATCTATCAACTCATCATAGTTAAAATTTCCTTTTAATATTTCTTGCCTTAGTATAGGAACGATTTTTGATGGAGGGCTGGATTTTTCGTTTAGTCTAAATCCGGCAAGCTTCTTCTGGAGATTTTTGTCATTATTAAAAGGTTTTATCAATACGCTGTATGGTAAAGAATACAAAAATATATCTAAACATTTGGCAATATCTATTCCATTTTTGTCTAACAAGGCACATCTTCCCTTCATGCTTTTATAAGTTTATCTTTTCCTTTGTAATTCCTCTCAATAATCTTTTGTGCAAGATATCTGATTCTGGTGCTATCGTTAAATGACGCATCAATAAAAATCCTCTCATTTATGATATTACTTAATAAACCTGTGTTCTTGCCTAAAATTTTGTAAATAGTGTATTGAATCTCCTCTTTCTTTGTTGTCTTGAGCTTTAAAATCAATTCTTCAGCCATGCTATCATCAATGTTGGTGTCTAAAATCCTTAATGCATTTAAGCATGCAAATCCATCATTATTTCTTATTAAGTATCTGACGCCATTGGTTATTTCCTTGCTTATCTTGCTGTCTTTAAAACCCTTAAGCCTTTTAAGCTCTTTGATTGCACATGATATATCGCTATAAGAATTATTTGGAGATATCAAATATTCAAATAAGCCTCCTAAGTATTTTATCTCACCTAACTGCACTAATGCAGACATAGTATTTATTCTAAGCTCCTTGTCATTCATATACTTTTTGATTATGTCCTTTGCCTCAAAAGCTTCCAAATTTGCCAATGACGTTATGATACAAGCCTTAACATCACTTTTGAAATTCTCATTCTCCAGCATGTTCATTAAATATTTTACAGCCTTTTTGTCCTTTGTATATCCTAAACCTATGATGATATTTATTTTATCTTCTATCAAAGGAGATTCCAATGCCTCAATAAGCCTATCTGTTGCACTTTCAATCCTCATCTTTCCTAATGTTATAGCGGCTTTTTGATTGTACTCATCATTGTAAAGCATCTTCGACAAGCTTTCTATCGCCATCTCCTTTGAACGAGATATAACATTTGAATAGACTGTGTTGAGGCTTTTATTCTCGTTGTTCATGTAGCACTTCAAAATTTCAGACAGTGCATCTTCTCCAAATCGCGAAAGTCTATCTATGAGTCTAAATGCCACATTTCTTTCATTCACACTGAACCCATTGAATTTATTCACCATGTTTAAAATAGGCCTTACACATCTTTCATCACCAATGTCCAAAAGACATTCCGCAGCTTCGATTTTTAAACTTTCATTGTCAAACAAAAGCAAAAGCGTATCAAAAGCAGACTTCTCCTTAATAGTTCTTATGACTTCTATTGCTATTTTCATCTGAATATCCCATGACCAACTCTTTAATACGCTTATAAGAGCATCTCTCCCTGCCTTGCTTAAATTGCACACAGATACTAAGATCCTCAATATAGATTGGTAAATATTCCTATCATTTAAATTCAGTGCTTTAGTGCAGTATAAAAACATTTCGATAGGGTTCTGCCCTTCCTCTAATATGCTTTTAAATAAATCTATGATTTCAACTTCTATTAAATTCACTCCTTTTTCGCTTGTTGCACCTAATTTAAGCGTTTTTTCATAGATAAGCCGTGCATTTACATCAGATATATAGTATTCAAAAACCTGTTCTTTAACTGATTCCACTTTTTCAGCATTTGCAGCAGCTCCTAAATATCCTTTGCCTTCTTTGATTTCTTCATTGTGTATATTAAAAAACAAATCTCTGTTTTCTTGAAGCAAAGCTCTCCAATTAACAGCCATCATACAACACCTCTTTATCAAATGTGACATCTATTCTCTGCTTAAAATTTCCAGTAACCCATGCTTCTAAATGCAATATCCTGTTTTTGTCAAAAGTCACTTTTATAGAAATAGGCGTACCAGGCTTTATAATGTCAGTAAACGTCAATTGAACTGATTTAAGCCTTTTCATCTTTGGATCGTAAATGCTTTTCCCTGATAAAATGTCAAGCTTTATTCCTGTAGCATTGTCTACTTTCACAATGCCTTCATACACTTTTTCATAAGGTGCTTTCGTTCCTTGTCCTACTAATAGAACTGGCAAATTATTTTTCACATCAAGGTAAATATTCTCTGCTACCACGGGATATATGATGATTTTCCCTTTTTCAATTTTCTTTTTGTTTTCGTTGTAATAATTATACAATGCAGCACCTTTTGCTACCGAATACATAGGATCTAAGTAGCTTATAGTTTTTTTGCCAAAAAAGTTCTCTATCGTTTCCCTAACAGTGCTGTAAGCCGTCATGCCTCCAACTAAGAAGACTTCGTCAATATCTTCTTTGCCTAAATTAGCTTTATTGAGAGTATCAATTATGGGATCTATTATATTGAATCCTAAATTGCCTCCTTTTGTAAGTAAAGGCTTTATACACTCATCATATTCTTTTTTACTTATTTCAAATTCAAATGACTGCCCACTATAGAAATTTTTCAAACTATTCTTATACACTACATCGCCGTATTCTTCACCTGTTAAACCACTGCCTATAGTTGAAAACATGATTCTGGCTTTCTCAATCTCCAGCGACAATACGCTAAATATATATCTCTTTGCATCAACATGATGCGGCATTCGCTTATGGTCGATATCGTTTAAAATAGAATACTTGTGCAATAAATACAAAACACCACATATATCAAAGTCAACACCCCCAAGCTGTGTATGTGGAGATATTGCCAATTCTTCAACTTTATAATCATCACCATTTATTTCCACATTCATTATGGATACGTCACAAGTGCCTCCACCTAAATCAAATACCAAAACTTTTTTTGGCTTGCTAAAATCGTGGATAGCGTATCGTTTATCGCTTATCTTTTCTTCATAAATTAGATCCAATAATGCCGCTGTAGGCTCTGATATAAAGATAAGCCGATCCTCTAAAAATCCTGCCGATTTAGCTGCATTTTTAGTAGACTCAATTTGATCATGATTAAAAGACGCCGGAACTGTTATGACAGCACCGTCTACTCTTTCACCATAAAATCTTTCAACGCTTGCCTTAGCAACAGACAAAATTTTTTCCGCCACATCTTCTGGAGTGTATTTTTTGCTGTCAATTTGCCAAACATGATTCCTATTACCAATGTAATTCTTGCTATTGTAGATTACGCGATCATATTCAATGTTTTTCATATTCTTAGCCAATTGGCCTATAAATTCATTCCCATTATCATCCACATAAATGCAGGATGGCAACGTTTTTTTTGTTGTTATACTGCCGTTTTTATCGGAAATTTGCTCTATATCTAAAATATCAATCTTCACATTGCCATCTTCTATATAATCAGCACACGCTACAACTGTATTAGTAGTCCCAAGGTCAATGCCAATATATGGTTTCATTTTTCCTCCTTTACTCCCTCATGGTAAAATAAATTTAGACACACTAAGGAGCCACAACGTCTACATCATCAAACAAATTCAAAATCTCCTCAATATTAAATGTACTATTTGTCTTTGCTCCTCTGTGAACAATATAAACCTTTTTAGGCGTCAATTTCAAAAATACTTCTAAAATATCCTGCAGTATCCCATGATTTATAATAGGAATATTCTCCTGCAACATAGATATAGGTTTCTTTATGTTGTTGCTTATGTTAAGCAAAATCGCATTGTCAAATGACATCAACTCCCGTCCGTACACAAAAGAAGTGCTGCCTTCGGTTAGATTGTCCGAGCTGGTCATTACCAGACAATTTCCAAGAGAGATTTCCTTTCGTATGAATTCCCTTTTGCTATCATACAATTTTATGTCGTTTGCATTTAACACGCCATTTCCGTAAATGGGGCCCATTAATTTTTCATATAGCATGGTTATATGTGACAATGCTCCATCTACATACACATTGTACGGCATGTATTCAAAGTTTTTCTTCATAAGAATCAATAGATCCTGAGCTTTTCCTACAGCAAATGCAGGTATAAAGCCAACGCCATGATTGGCTAATTCCCTTATCACTTCCAGAATCAACTTATCTTGAATTGCCTTATCGTATACGCTAAAGCTTGACGTATATCCAAACGTAGCTTCAGTAATCAGCACATCAGCGTGCATTCCATCTGGAATCGTAAGACCACTATTTGTCTCAACATCTTTTACAGTAAAATCACCTGTATAAAACACCGAAAAACCGTCGATTTCTACATAAGCCCCGCAAGCTCCCAATATATGTCCAGACGGCATAAGTTTCACTAAGACTTTTCTGCCTTTCACAGATTCGTCAAAAAGGCAATCGGTCAATGTCATGCTGTTTATTTTATTCAGCAACTTATAATCAGCATCATTTAGGTTCAAATCCTGCATATTGCTGTTTTTAGAAAAAAATCCGTTCAATATATACTTTGTCTCATAAGACATGATTACAGGGCAGCTTAATCCGCTTTTTATAAGGTTTACAATTCCTCCACAATGATCAAGATGACAATGGGTAATAACGAGCAAATCAATATCTTTAATATCAACGCCAATTTTTTTTAAATTATCATAATATACGTTATCATCTTTAAAGTTAATGCCACAATCTAATAATACATTGACATCATCGTACGTTATTAAGTAACTACTGCCACCTGTACCACCACCTTCTAATAAATTAAATTTAAACAGATTAAAATCACGACCTTTACCATCTACTTCGCTGTAAAGCTGGTAATACTTCTTTAAAATAAATTTATTTTCAGGAAAATACCTAAAATATTTAACCTTTCTAAGCTCATCATCTCCTTTGACGCCCCATTGTATCATAAGCCTAATCATTCTCAAATTGTCGTGATTAAGCTCATAAGCCTTCCTCAATTCAATGTGCCATCTCGCATCATCATCATCTTTATATGCCTCTGCCAATACAGTATGTATTAACGACCGAAAAAATCTGTCAGTATTTTTTTCTGCCATATATAGTAGTTCGTCCTCAATTGAATAATTCCTGCTTTTATTTTTAAAACTTAATATAAAAATATATAAATTTATCCAATTATTTTCTTCATCATAGTTTATCAATTGCTCATATATGCCATCTTTTTTTAACGACAATTCAAACATGTCAAGCAGTAGCACACATTCAATAAATAATGGTATGTTATTCTTAGATAAAATAATATTATCAAAAATGTTCAAAAAGTGCTCTTTCGCATCTTCAATAATACCGAGATAAATTTCAACTTTAACTTGCCATAAAATTAAGTATAAGTAAATACTTCTATCGAGATCGCTGACAAGATTCTTTTGTTTGAAAATGTATTTATACGCATCCATATACCTCCTTTCTTCTACGTATGCTTTAAGCTTGGTATCGTATTCAGAAACTATATGATCGTAAATTGGCTTCACCCCCCTCTGTATATTATATATTTTAATATTTTTTTATAAAAATTTCTACAAAAAAATAAAGCCTGGTTTCATCCAGGCAATTAAATCTTAACAAGATTCTTAGCTGCTTCTGCCACTTCTTTAACTTTTAATATGTCACTGCCTATTGAAGCTTCTACGCTTGCCGCAATCGTTCCTTCAACAAGAGGCGCATCTGCTATCTCAACTTTTCCCGCGTATTCTTCGTCAAGAAATTCTAACGCCATTTGAGCACTCATGACAGAACTTCCTAAATCAACTAAAATTAAAACGCCGTCACCGCTTTCGCACTTTTTTATTTCTTCTACGATTTCGTCTACATTTGTGCCTAATCGCCCATCTTTGGTGCCTCCAGATCTACCTATTCTAATTTTTCCTCCTGTCATCTGGTCAGCCAATTCGTACAAGCCATCCGCCACCTTCTTTGAATGAGACACAATAACTATACCTACCATTAGATCCAATCCTTTCCTCATTGTTGCAACTTATCTACATAATCAGCAACAGTTTTTATCATTAAATAAGCCGATGTCGCTCCAGGATCCTGGTGTCCAATGCTTCTTTCGCCAAGATAACTTGCTCTGCCTTTTTTGGCAGCAATGTCTTTAGTCATTAGAACACCATTGTATGCATCATTTGCCGCCGCTTCTATAGCTTCTTTTAAACCGCGTCCTTCACTTAATGTACTCTTTAACTCATTCAAGGCAGGTTCCATCGCGTCGATCATAGTCTTGTCTCCAGCTTGCGCTTTTCCTCTTTCTTTTATTCCAGAAAGGCCAGCCTCAAACATCGCGACAATATCATTTTCATCTAATGTGTTTTTACCTGATACTACATTGCCCATTCTCATAAAGAATGTTCCATAAAGCGGTCCAGATGCTCCACCTACAGTAGAAACTAAGACCATGCCAACATTTTTAAGTATTGCGCCTATGTCTTTGTCTGAAAATTGTGACATCTTATCTCGCACCGCTTTAAACCCTCTATCAAGGTTTATGCCGTGATCAGCATCTCCTATTGCAGCATCCAATTCCGTAAGGTATTGTCTATTGTCCTCTACTATCTTTACTATGTCATCTAAAATGTTTACTACATCACTTTTTGTCAACAACAATATCATCATCCCTTTCAGCTTATATCCTATAATTGCTTAAATGCAGGTGTATCGGCTGATGCATCTAAAAGCGCTTTAAGCTCATCATCAAGTTTTAAAAGTGTTATTGAAAATCCGCTCATCTCAAGGGATGTCATGTATTCACCAACGAAAGTCTTATAAATGTTGATATTTTTTCCCATAAGGTATTCATTCACTTCTTTGTTTGCTATGAAAAGCTCTGAAAGAGGTGTAGCACCAAGGCCATTTACCATCAATGCTACTTCATCACCGTCGTTAAACGGCAAATCAGAAACAATTTTGTCCATAAGTTCTGCAACTATCTCTTTCGCATTCTTTATATTCTCCCTATGTGTGCCAGGTTCACCGTGTATTCCAATTCCTATCTCAATTTCATCTTCATCAAGCGTAAAGCTTGGCTTTCCTGCTGCAGGCACAATGCATGGTGTAAATGCCATTCCCATAGACCTTAAATTCTTTATGACCTTTTCCGCAACTTCTTTGACTTCTTCAAGCTCAGCCCCTTTTTCAGCTTTAGCTCCCGCTATTTTATGAACGAAAACAGTGCCAGCAATACCTCTCCTTCCCTGCGTATATGTGCTGTTTTCAACAGCCACATCATCATTTACAATCACTTCTGAAACCTTTATACCATCCATCTCAGCCATCTCTTTTGCCATCTCAAAATTCATTACATCGCCTGTATAGTTTTTGATTATGAGCAAAACACCTTTTCCTCCATCTACAGCTTTTATAGCTTCATAGATTTGATCAGGCGTTGGCGACGTAAAAACAGCACCTAAACAAGCTGCATCCAACATGCCTTTCCCCACATACCCTGCATGTGCAGGCTCATGTCCACTGCCACCACCACTTACAAGCCCGACTTTCCCTTCAACAGGAGATGACTTCCTTACTACTACATCTACATTATCAAGCTTTCTCAAGTAAGTTGGATATGCGTAAAGAAGTCCTGACGCCATTTCCTTTACAACTTCTTCAGGATTGTTAATGAGCTTTTTCATGATATTAACCCCCATATTTTTTTATTTTTTTATATCTATTGCAAATTCTATGCCAATAAAAAAGGTCATATGCAGATGAAAATATCAGCATATGACCACTTAACTGAAAAGATTTTTTGTTTTTCTTGGTAAAAAGTATCAATCATAAATACATTTTGATATTAATTTTCAACCAAATGAAATTTCCTTGCCTTTGCAGCTACAGTTTTATGTGTCAATCCTAAAGCTTTTCCAGCTTTGTTAAAACTTTTATACCTGGATAATGCGGCTTTGATTATTTTATACTCATAATTTTCCATCTTTTCAATATCGTAATTGTCGCCTAAATATATTACCTCATCGTCTTTGCTGTCTTTCACATTTTTTATATACGATGGAAGATCATCGAAGTCAATGTACTCTTTATCGCTTAATGTAATACATCTTTCAATGAGATTTTCCAGCTCTCTTATATTTCCCGGCCAATCGTACTTTATCAAGGCTTTTATGGCTGTATTTGTAATAAACTGAACATTTCTTCCAAGTTTTTTGTTCATCTTTCTTATAAAATGCTCTACCAAAACGGGAATGTCTTCTTTTCTATCCCTTAAGGCTGGCAAAAATACAGGTATAACATTTAACCGGTAATAGAGGTCTTCCCTAAATGTGCCATTTTTCATGGCTTCTTCAAGATTTTTGTTTGTTGCCGCAATTATCCTTACGTCTACTTTTATAGTCCTTATCCCGCCAACTCGTTCAAACTCTTTATCTTGAAGAACCCTTAAAAGTTTTGCTTGAATTTCAATTGGAATATCTCCTATTTCATCCAGGAAGATCGTCCCTCCGTCAGCAAGTTCAAACTTCCCTATTTTCTGCATTATTGCGCCAGTAAACGCTCCTTTTTCGTGACCAAAAAGCTCACTTTCTAAAAGTGTGCTTGGTATAGCAGCGCAATTTACCCTTATAAAAGGTTTATCGTGTCTTTTGCTTGAATAATGTATCGCATTAGCAACTAATTCTTTTCCTGTCCCGCTTTCACCACGTATTATGACGTTAGAATCCGTTTCTGCCGCTTTAGATGCCACCGTCAATGCATCTTTCAATTTTCCACTGTTACCTACTATTATGTCAAAGGCTTTATCAAGTTTTCTGCTTCTTTTA